>NZ_CP109437.1:4800000-8854640 GCF_036227145.1 Kribbella sp. NBC_01484 | reverse complement strand
GGAACACGGTCACGCCGTACGAGATCCAGAGCTTCACGATCCGCAGCACCTCGGCGTAGATGCCCTCGGGATCGTTGTCGAAGTTGATCGGGTAGATGTCCTGGTACTTCTTCGGCGGGTTCTCGGCGTACGCGATCGAGCCGTCGGCGCGGACCGAGAACCACTTCGGGTGCTCCTTGACCCAGGGATGGTCCGGCGACGCCTGCAGGGCCAGGTCGATCGAGACCTCCAGACCGAGCGCGCGGGCCTGGCTGACGAAGTACTCGAAGTCCTCGAAGGTGCCGAGCTCCGGGTGGATCGCGTCGTGGCCGCCCTCCTCCGACCCGATCGCCCATGGCGAACCCGGGTCGCCCGGCTTCGGGTCGAGCGTGTTGTTCGGGCCCTTGCGGAACGAGTGACCGATCGGGTGGATCGGCGGCACGTAGATGATGTCGAAGCCCATCCCCGCGACCGCCTCGAGCCGCTTGGCCGCGGTCCGGAAGGTCCCGGACGTCCACTGCCCGGTCTCCTCGTCGTACGACGCTCCCTCCGACCGCGGGAAGAACTCGTACCAGCTGCCGTACAGCGCGCGGGTCCGGTCGACCCACACCGGATAGGTCTCCGAGGAGGTGATCAGCTCGCGGACCGGATACCGCCCGAGGGCGGACCGCACCTGCGGCGAGATCCCCGCGGCCAGCCGGGCCTCCGGCGGCAGCGCGCCGTTCGCCAGCGCGTGCGCGGCATCGCCGAGCGTGGCGCGATCCGCGCGTACGGCGGGGGGCACACCAGCGGCCGCCCGGTCGAAGAACGCTGCGCCCTCGGCGAACATCAGATCGATGTCGATCCCGGCCGGGATCTTGATCTCGGCGTTGTGCCGCCAGGTCCCGTACGGGTCGCTCCAGCCCTCGACCGCGAACGTCCACGCGCCCTGCTCCTGCAGGGTGACGTCGACCGTCCACCGGTCGCTGCCCTGGCCCACCGGGGTCATCAGCATCCGTCTGGTCTGTCCCGACGGCGAGGTCAGCACGACGTTCGCGTTCACCGCGTCGTGGCCCTCCCGGAAGACCGTGGCAGCGATGGTGAACGTCTCGCCGACCGACGCCTTGGCCGGATACGCTCCGGCGTCGACGGTCGGGGTGACCTCGGTGATCGGGATGCGCCCAGTCATGGCGTAGACGAACCTTCCCTGTCTGAGTGTGGATCCGCCCGGTTGCGGATCCGGCGGGGTGGGTAACTACGTCGAGAACTACAGGACTGATGTTATGGGTTCCCAGTGCTTGCCTGTGACATGCACCTCTGCAAAATCTTGCTCGCGTTGCAAGATCGATGCAGGCCGAGGGTGTCTTGCGCACCTCAGGCCGGTACGGTGTCCCGGTGCGAGCGATACGACGATTTTCCGTCCGCCCTGTCCTCCCCGAGCCGCTGACCGGCCTGGGCACCCTGGTGAACAACCTCCGCTGGGCCTGGCACCCGGAGACGCAGGACGTCTTCGAGGCCGTCGACCCGCAGCTGTGGCGGAGCACCGGCGGTGACCCGGTCAAGCTTCTCGGTGAGGTCCCGGCGGCCCGGCTCGACGAGCTGGCCAATGACAATGCCTTTCTCCGCCGGCTGGAGCTGGCCGTAGCCGACTTGAACGGCTACGTGACCGACGACCGCTGGTTCCAGACCGAGGCCGGTTCGCCGGTGAGCTCGGTGGCTTACTTCTCCCCGGAGTTCGGGATCACCCACGTGCTGCCGCAGTACTCGGGCGGCCTGGGCATCCTGGCCGGTGACCACCTGAAGGCGGCCAGCGACCTCGCCGTACCGCTGATCGGTGTCGGTCTGCTGTACCGGCACGGCTACTTCGCGCAGTCGCTGAACGCCGAGGGCTGGCAGCAGGAGCGTTACCCCCTGGTGGATCCGGACGGGCTGCCGATCAGCCTGCTCCGGGATGGTGACGCCCCCGCGACCGTGACGCTGAAGCTGCCCGGCAACCGCGAGCTGCACGCGCAGATCTGGGTCGCCCAGGTCGGCCGCGTGCCGCTGCTGATGCTCGACTCCGACATGGAGGAGAACGACGCGGGAGAGCGCGAGGTGACCGACCGGCTGTACGGCGGTACGACGGAGCACCGGCTGCTCCAGGAGCTGCTGCTCGGCGTCGGCGGTGTCCGCGCGGTCCGCACGTACTGCCGGATCACCGGCCACCCGGCGCCCGAGGTGTTCCACACCAACGAGGGCCACGCCGGTTTCCTCGGCGTCGAGCGGATCCGCGAGCTCGCCGCCGACCAGGGCCTGGACTTCGACACCGCGCTCGAGGTGGCCCGCGGCGGCACCGTGTTCACCACCCACACCCCGGTCCCGGCCGGCATCGACCGGTTCCCGGTCGAGCTGATCCAGCAGCACTTCTCGCCGGACGCGTTCGGCCACGGGGTCCCGATCGACCGCATCCTCGAGCTCGGCGCCGAAGACTTCGACGGCGGCGACCCGGGCGTGTTCAACATGGCGATCATGGGGCTGCGACTGGCCCAGCGGGCCAACGGCGTGTCCAAGCTGCACGGTTTGGTCAGCCGCGGCATGTTCTCCGGGCTCTGGCCGAGCTTCGACCCGATCGACGTGCCGATCACCTCGATCACCAACGGCGTGCACGCGCCGACCTGGGTGCCCCGGGAGATCCATCAGCTGACCTACGCCAACTACACCGCCGAGGGCGACACCGTCTTCGAGGGCCTGGACAAGACCACCGACCAGCAGATCTGGGAGACCAAGCGGATCCTGCGGCAGCGGTTCATCGACGACACCCGGGCCCGGGTCCGGCAGTCCTGGATCAACCGCGGGGCCAGTGAGGCCGAGCTCGGCTGGGTCGACTCGATCCTCGACCCCGACGTGCTGACGATGGGCTTCGCCCGGCGGGTTCCGTCGTACAAGCGGCTGACGCTGATGCTGCGCGACCCGGCCCGGCTGAAGGCGCTGCTGCTGCACCCGCAGCGGCCGGTGCAGATCGTCATCGCGGGCAAGGCGCACCCGCACGACGAGGGCGGCAAGAAGCTGATCCAGGAGATGGTCCGGTTCGCCGACGACCCGGAGGTGCGGCACCGGATCGTGTTCGTGCCGGACTACGACATCGCGCTGGCCCAGCCGATGTACCCGGGCTGCGACGTCTGGCTGAACAACCCGCTCCGCCCGTACGAGGCGTGCGGCACGTCCGGCATGAAGGCGGCGCTCAACGGCGCTTTGAACCTGTCCATCCGCGACGGGTGGTGGGACGAGTGGTACGACGACGAGTTCGGCTGGGCGATCCCGTCCGCCGAAGGGATCGAGGACACCGACCGGCGTGACGACCTCGAGGCGCACGCGCTGTACGACCTGATCGAGAAGCAGGTCGCGCCGCGGTTCTATGACGCGGAGCCGGGACTGACGCCTTCTCGATGGATCGAGATGCTGCGGCACACGATCAAGGAGCTCGGCCCGAAGGTGCTCGCCACCCGGATGGTCCGCGACTATGTCGAGCAGCTGTACGTGCCGGCCGCGAAGTCGTCCCGTTCGCTGAACGCGACGTACGACGGCGCGCGCGAGCTCGCCGCATGGAAGCAGAAGGTCCGGGCGGCCTGGCCGCAGATCCGGGTCGACCACGTGGAGCTGCAGGGCCTGGGCGACGTACCGCAGCTCGGGACCACGGTCGGCATCCGCGCCTTCGCGGCGCTCGGCGACCTGGCCCCGGCGGACATCTGCGTCGAGGTGCTGCACGGCCGCGTCGACACCAACGACGAGATCACCGACCCGGTGCGCGCGTCGCTGTCGCTGGCGGAAACGTACGAAGGCAACCGCCATCGCTACGAGGGCGAGCTGAAGCTGGACCGCACCGGCCCCTTCGGCTACACCGTCCGGGTTGTCCCGAACCACACCGGTCTCGCCACCCCAGCCGAAATGGGCCTGGCCGCCGGTCCTTCGGACCCCGACGACCCGTCCGCCCCGGACCTCCCCGTCGGCTCCGAATTCTGAGCCCCTTCACCACAAACACACGACCCCGCCTGCCTCACCAGGCGGGGTCGTTCGTTTGTCGGCGGGCGCGGCCCCGACGCTAGGCTTTCGCGCATGGAGTTCGTGCAACTCGCCGATGGCCGCAAGCTGGAGTACCTGATCGAGGGGCCCGCGGACGGGATACCGCTCGTGTTTCATCACGGCACACCGGGTGCTGCCGTCCGCTTTGCCCCACTGGCCGAGGCTGCGGAGTGGCACGGGCTACGACTGGTCAGCCCCGGACGGCCCGGGTACGGCGCGTCGACGCCGCAGCCTGGTCGCTCGATCAGCGACGTGGCCGCCGATGTCAGCAGTCTCCTGGACGCGATCGGTGCGGACCGCTTCCTCAGCATCGGCCTCTCTGGTGGCGGCCCGCACTCGCTGGCCTCTGCGGCGCTGCTCGCCGACCGCTGCATCGCGGCGGCGACGCTCGCCGGCGTCGGGCCGGCCAACGCGGACGGGCTGGACTTCGTGGCCGGCATGGGGGAGGAGAACATCGCCGAGTTCGGCGCCGCGTTCAAGGGCCGCGCGGCGCTCGAGCCGCTGATCGAAGAGCAGTCGAGCGAGCTCGCCGGCGCCGCACCGCAGGACTTGGCGGCCGCCTTCGGTGATCTGGTCTCCGAGGTGGACAAGGCGGCGATGACCGGTCCGATTCTGGACTGGCTCGCCGCCTCGGCCCGGCGCTCCGTCGCCGAGAGCATCGCGGGCTGGCGCGACGACGACCTGGCCTTCGTCAAGGACTGGGGCTTCCGCCTCGATCGGATCACCACGCCGGTCGCGATCTGGCAGGGCGACCAGGACCGGATGGTCCCCGAGGCCCACGGCCACTGGCTGGCCGCCCACGTCTCCGGCGCCACCTTCCACTTCGAAGCGGACGAGGGCCACCTCTCCCTGCTGAACGGGATCGATCGCGTCGTCGCCGACCTGGTCGCCCACCTCACCTGACCACCAGGCCGGGGGCTGTTCAGCAGGTACGTCGACCTGCCGCCGCCGACCGTGCGCCGGATCAGTCGTGGGCTACTCGGTCGGGCGGGTGAGATTCATCCAGGCGTGTTCGGTGCCGGCGGGGGACGTGACGAAAGCACGGCCGGTGAAGGTGAGGGTCGGGTTGGTCCGGTAGAGATCGGTCAATTCCTTGCCGGCGATCTCGTCTCCGTTGTCGGAGGCAACCAATAGGCGGGCGACCTGGTCGGTCAGGTCCACGTCCGCGCCGTCGAGGCTGCCGGACATGGTGCCCCAGTTGTCCCAGAGCAGGAGTTCGTCGCCTTGCAGGTGGGCGTGCTGAAGGTGGACGTAGTTCCGGATGAACCAGCCGCCGCGGATCGGCAGGCTGGGGTCGACACCGAAGAGATCCGGGTCGAGGTCGCCGGCGCGGACGCCCAGCCAGACCTCGGCGGCGGACAGGAACGGGCCCTTCGGCATGTCCAGCGTGTTGAACGGGTGGTCGCCGGCGGGGTCGAGCTCGGGGTCGATCATCACCCAGCGGTCGCCGTTCCAGTACTCCGCGACGACGTGGTCGTGGTTGAACCCGGACGCGAAGTACACCGCGAACCCGATTCGGCTGCGGGCTGGAATCCCCTTGTGTCGCAGGGCCGAGACGAACATCAGCGTGTAGTCCCGGCAGCAGCCGACCAACCGGTCGACCGGCTCCCGCGGTACGGCGAGCGCCGTACCGTTGCGCTTCTGATCGGTCGTCAGCATCGCCGACACCCAGCGGTGGTCGATCTCGGCCAGCCGGTCGCCGGTGAACTCGATCCCGCCGCCGCGGTAGTGGATGAGCAGGTTGCGGACCACCGCGCCGATCCCGGCAACGTCGTCCGGCAACGCATCGAACAAACCGGCATGTACGCCGGGGTCACTGAACTCGGTCTGAACCGCGTAGTCCATCAGGCTTTCCTTTCGAGAATGGGCAGAGCGATGTCGACGGCCGGCTGGTCGCGCGGAAGCAGCTGACAGTCGGGCCGATAGACCTCCCGCGGCGGACCTGCCTCGGGCAAACCGGCCGCGCGCGCCCAGTCGTAGACGAGGTCGTACGCCAGCATGATCCGCGGAAACGCGCACTCGTCCATCGTGATGCTGCAGTACGCCTCGCGATGGGCCGGTTCGACCCGGATCGCGATCGGCCCGGCCGGATCCACCAGCCCGTCGAACGGCATGCACACCTCGACGGGCGCCTCGGCCTCCGGCGTCACCGCGCCGTGGAAGATCACCCACGACTCTCCGGTCAGCGCCGCCCCCGCGGCGGCCAGGTGCGCACGGATCTCGTACGTCGAGGACACGATCACCCCGATCAGCGTCTGCTGATCCGTATCGGTGCGGATGGTCGCGATCTTCGTCGCCGGTACGTCGCGGGTCAGCACCGGCCGGGGTGGCAACCCGGACGTCCCCGTCCGGCTCAACCGGTCCCGCAGGTACTGCAGCGTCGCCCGCCGGGCCGCGGTGGTCGCCTCCTGGGCGATCCACCACCGATCCAGCCGGATCAGCGCCTCCTCGTCGGACCCCGCGAGTATCTCGGCGATCTTGGTCAACGGCATGTCCAGCTGCCGCAGCACACTGATCCGGCGGGCCCGCTCGAGTTGCTCCTCGTCGTACAGGCGGTACCCGTTGGCCGGGTCCACCTGGGCCGGCGGCAACAACCCGGACACGTCGTACAACCGCAACGCCTTGTGCGAAAGCCCGGTCCGCCGTCCGAACTCGCTGATCGTCAACACGCGACCATCAAACCCCCTGCCCCTGGGGCAAGGTAAAGCGTCGTCCTGGGAACGCCCTCACATCGGGCTGCACCCACCCCGTCCGAGCGGCGGGCGACGCCAGCGTGCGCGACTGGTAGAAGTGCGTCAGCAGCCGCTTGTCCAACAGCCCCGGATTGTGCGTGACCAGCTCCTCGAAGGACGCTTCCGGCTCCTCGTCCATGTGGTATGCCGTCAACTCCACCCAGGCCCGGCTCACGGTCGCGTTGTACTTCTGCGGCACTCCAGCGTAGCGCGCGGTCCGCTGGATCCCGTCGCTGATCAACTCGACCGCGCCGGCCGTCCCACACCGCCGTACGGCGAGCCACGTCAAGCGCACGTGCTCCCGGTGCCCGAACCGGTCGGCGGTCGCCATCACCTCGCGCATCAGTTCGTCGAAGGTGCTCATATCGCCGCCAATGCGGTGAGCACCTTGCGAGCCTGATTCACAGCGGTCGGCGCCACCCCGGCGAGCGCCTGCTTCTCCACGGCAGCGAAAGCTCGCTGCACCTGACCAGCGCTCTTCACCCCAACCTCCGTCAGCGCGATCTCCACGGCCCGCCGATCACCCGGTCGCGCGGCCCGGGTGATCTGCCCCTTCTGCTCCAGCCGATCCAGTACGCCGGTCAGCGTCGTCGGTCTGACTCCCGCTGCCGCACCCAGGTCGGACACGGTCCGTGCCTGCCCGTCGGCCAGATTCGCCAGCACGTTGACCTCGGAAGCGGTCAGCCCCAGCTCACCCAGCTCCGTCCCCAGCACCTGCAACGTCACATGCGTCGCTCGCTGCAAGAGCACCAACACCAATTCATTTTCCACGAATCAAGATTATCCGGATCCGTAGTATCTGGCCACCGGGTTTGTGAGCTGCCTCACCTGAGGGAACGTCCGGGCCGGACCACTCCTCTTCCGGGCGTCGGATTGAACAGGGAGGCGCTATGGGAGTACGACGAGCGGTCGCGGGAGTGCATGTGGTGCTCGCGCTGGTCCATATCTACTGGGCTACCGGCGCGACGTGGCCGGCAGGGGATGAGCGGACCTTATCGATCGCAGTCCTGGGTGGGCCGGCGTCGTTCAGCCCCGCGGTCGTGCTACCGCTGGCCGCTCTCCATGTGGCGCTCGCGGTCGCTGTGCTCGCGAGTGATCGCTTCAAGGCGAGCAGGCTGGTGGTTGCCGGGGTCGCAGCGGGGCTAGCCGCGCGAGCGACCGCGGGCATCGTCTGGGCCTGCGGTGTGGGCACGGCTACAGGTACGACGTTCTACTGGCTCAACCTGCTCCTCTACACGCCGCTGTGCGTCGCTCTCTGCATCGCAGACCTCAGCATGCTCCGAGCACGCTGGATCAAGGCGACCGTGCTCGCAGTGCCGGTGGTCGGCGTCGTACTGCTGTCATTGCTCGCCTATGCCTACCAGCCCACCGAGCAACCGAGTGCCGCACCGTCTGCCGACTCTCACTACGTCGAGACGCCACTGGCCAGGATCCACTACCTGCAACGTGGCTCTGGCTCACCCGTGGTCCTGCTGTCGCCCGGAGCGTCACCCGCGTCGGCGTGGTCCACGGAGCTCGAAGCCTTGGCCAAGAACCACAGCGTGTACGTCGTGGAGCTGCCGGGACAAGGTGAGACCCGGCTGCACGACAAGCGGTTCACCTTCGATCTCGACGGCATGACCACGTCGCTCGGCCAGTTCCTCGACGCGTTGAAGCTGCGACAGGTCGCCCTCGGGGGAAACTCATGGAGTGGCGGCTGGGGTCTCGCCTACGCCCAGCGGAACCCGGACCGTGTCAGCAAGCTCCTGCTGCTGGCCCCGAGCGGCCTGGACGAGCGCGACGTGTGGAGCTGGGAGATCCTCAAGCAACCGCTGATCGGCGAGGCGCTCGCCAAGCTGGCGGCGAACCGCAGCCTGGTCGCGCCCGCCGTGCGTGGCTTGTTCGTGCACAAGGATCTGGTCACGCCGAAGCTGGTCGACACGATGTGGGTGCCTGGAACGTATCGTGACAACGTGCGATCCATGTACGCGCTCGAGCGGGGTCTCGACTGGAGCATCACCGAGCGGGCGCTACCGACCACGCGGCAATCGACGCTGGTGATCTGGGGTGACCAGGACACGGTGCTGCCGGTCGCCCAGGCCGCCCGCTTCGCGAAGTTGTTGCCCAATGCAACCGTGCACGTACTGCCCGGCTGTGGGCACGCGCTCACCGTCGACTGTGCGGAGCGGGTCACTGCGCTGCTGTCGGCGTTCCTCCGGTGATCGACGATCCCGAGGGACTCGTTCGGGCCGCGCAGCGCGGCGACACCCTGGCGATGAACGAGCTGCTCGACGGACTGGCGCCGTACGTCGGCCGGATCTGTGGGCCGATCGCCTTGGCGGACGGACCGGATGCGACACAGGAGGCATTGATCGCGGTCTTTCGTGGTGTGCGCCGGCTCGAGAACCCGGCCGCGCTGTTCGGCTGGGTCCGGGCGATCGCCGTACGCGAGGCGGTCCGGGTGGCGCGGCGGCGGCAGCGGCAGGTGCCCGCCGACCTGTCGGAGGTGCCGGCCCCGGACGATCCGCAGCTCGCGGTGCAGGTGCAGGACGTGCTCGCGCGGTTGTCGCCGGAGCATCGCGCGGTGCTGGTACTGCGGGATCTCGAAGGCATGGATGAACAGGCGGCGGCCGCCGTGCTCGAAGTGCCGACAGGTACGGCGAAGTCCCGGCTGCATCGGGCCCGAGCAAGTTTTCGGAAGGCGTGGGGATCATGAACTGGCCGAATGTCGAGCTGACCGACGTCGAGCGGTTCCGTGCACTGGCCGCGGGAGTGCCGGGTGCGGCGGTCACGGAGCGGGTGCTTGCGGCACCGGTCGAGCGGGTGAAGGAACTGCTGACCGACCTGGATGCGTTCGCCACGATCCAGGCGGATCTGGTGTCGGCGACGTTGCTCGAGCGGAACGGCGATCGGGTCGTGGTGCTGGCGCGGGGCAGACGCGGGCAGCGGGCGCGGTTGGAGGGTCAGCTCCGGCCGGGATGGTGCTGGTTGCAGAGCAGGTTCGTGATCATCGGCATGGCTGTGGCGGCCGAGCCGGGTGGCGGCACGCGGGTCGCGTTGACCGGTGGGATCCGAGTGCCGGGCCGGGCTGCGATCGTTCCGGTACGGGTCAGGCAGGAGAGCATCAAGACGATGGATCGCCTCGAGCGCCTTATGCGGGCTTGAGGAGGGACGCCGGCAGGACGGCGAGCAGGGCGTCGGCGTGGCGGCGGTAGCCGAGGTTGTTCGGGTGGAAGCTGTCCGGCGCGAGCATGCCGTGCCACGGCGGCCGGGCATGCCGGGAGACCTCCGCCACTGGGAGACCGCGGGATGAAGCGGTGGTGCTGATCAGCTGGTTGATGCCGGTGACGTACGGGCTGACCGCGCCGCCGATGCGCCACAGGCGGTCAGGGACGGTGAGGTCCATCATCACCGAGGAGGACGGCAGTCGCTCGATCACCTGGCGCAGATGGTCGCGGAACCGCTTGGGCGGGGTCGCGAGGATGTCGTTGCTGCCGATGCCGCACGTCACCAACGTAGGCGTCAGCGCATCGACCAGTGGTAGCTGATCCTCCAGTACGTGCCGGGTCTGCGCGCCGGACCACGACAGGTTGAGCACCCGCCACGGACTGCCGGTCCGACGCAATGCGTTGAGCACTTGGCCGACGTACCCGTGCAGCGGCGACGACGCACCAAGCCCTTGAGCAGTCGAGTCGCCGAGCACCACCCACAGCGGTCCGTCAGCTGCCAGCGCGTTCTCGTTCTGCCGCGTCCAGAAGTCGGCGAACGTCCGGGCCTGTACGTCGACGTACGCGACACCATCCACCCAGCGCTGCACAGCCAGCCGCGAACTCGTCCGCTCGGCTTCACCCCATCGCATGATCGCGTGGTGCAGCGCACCGATCGGCGTCGTGCGCTCACGCACCCCACGACGCAGCAAAAACATCGGTCCCCCCAGACATGGACAGACGGTGACCAGTGAATGTACTGCAGGAAGGTTAACGACCGATCAGAGCGCGCGGAGTAGGACCAGGCAGCGGGGGGCGAGGGGGACGGTGGCGCCGGCTTCTACTTCGGTGACCATGCTGTTGCTGGTGTCGAGGACTACTTCGTACGCCGGGGCCCATGAAGGGTCGGGGACGACTACCTGGCGGGTCTCGGGGGTGGCGTTGAGGGCTAGGAGGAAGGAGCTGTCGGTGAGGGCGTTGCCTTCGGCGTCGGTGGCGCGGAGGGCGTCGCCGGCCAGGAACATGCCGATGGTTCGGAGGTTGCCGTCGTACCAGTCGGCGTCGGTCATCTCGCTGCCGTGCGGTGCGATCCAGGACAGGTCCTTGCGACCGCCTGGTACGACGGGGCCGCCGGAGAAGTAGTGCCATTGCCGCAGGACCGGGTGGGCCGCCCGCAGTGCGATCAGCTTCTTCGTCAGCTCGAGGTGGTCGGACCACTCGGCCGGCAGCGACCAGTCGAACCAGGAGAGCTCGTTGTCCTGGCAGTAGGCGTTGTTGTTGCCGTGCTGGGTCCGCCCGCACTCGTCCCCGGCGGTGATCATCGGTACGCCGGTGGACAGGATCAGCGTGGACATCAGATTGGCCATCTGGCGTTTGCGCAACGCAACCACACGCCGGTCAGCGGTCTCGCCCTCGAACCCGCAGTTCCACGACCGGTTGTCGTCGGTGCCGTCCCGGTTGTCCTCGTGGTTCGCCTCGTTGTGCTTGTGGTCGTAGCTGACCAGATCGCGCAGGGTGAACCCGTCGTGCGCGGTGACGAAGTTGATCGACGCGTACGGGTACCGCCCGTCGTCGCCGTACAGGTCGCTGGAGCCGGACAGCCGGTAGGCGAGGTCCTTCACGCCGTCGGAGGTGTTCCGCCAGACATCGCGGACGCTGTCGCGGAACTTGCCGTTCCACTCCGACCACGGCGTGCCGAAGTTGCCGACCTGGTAGCCGAACGGTCCGACGTCCCACGGCTCGGCGATCAGCTTGACTCGGCCGAGCACAGGATCGGCGGCGACTTCGGCGAGGAACGGATGGTCGATCGTGTCGACCTCGTGCCGCTCGTTGCGGATCAGCGTCACGGCCAGGTCGAACCGGAACCCGTCGACGCCCATCTCCTCGACCCAGTACCGCAGCGAGTCCATCACCAGGCGACGGACCTGCGGGTGCGAGGTGTCGACCGAGTTGCCGGTGCCGGTGACGTCGTACATCGCGGCGCCGTGTGCGAGCCGGTAGTACGCGCGGTTGTCGATGCCGCGGAAGCTCAGCGTCGGCCCGTCGAACCCGCCCTCGGCGGTGTGGTTGTAGACCACGTCGAGGATCACTTCGATGCCGGCGGCATGGAACGCGGCGACCATCGCCTTGAACTCGGCGACCTGTTCGCCGCGCGAGCCCGCGGACGAGTACGGCGCGTGGGGCGCGAAGAAGCCGAGGGTGTTGTAACCCCAGTAGTTCGGCAGGCCGCGGGCCGCGATCGAGGGTTCGGTCAGGAAGTGGTGGATCGGCAGCAACTCGACCGACGTCACCCCGAGGTCGGTCAGATAGCTGATCACGGACGGGTGCGCGAGACCGGCGTACGTCCCGCGCTGGTGCTCGGGTACGTCGGGATGGAGTTTGGTGAAGCCCTTGGTGTGCAGCTCGTAGATAACCGTCTCGCCCCAGTGCACGGGCTTGCTGATCGGCGGTGGCGGCTCCGAGGCGGCGACGACCACGCTGACCGGGACATGCCCGGCCGAGTCGCCGTCGGACGAGTCGTAGATGAGTGGGCTGGCGAAGTCCAGCGAGCCGTCGACGGCCCGCGCGTACGGGTCGAGCAGGAGCTTGGACGGGTCGAAGCGGAGCCCGTGCGACGGGTCGAACGGACCGTGCACGCGGTACCCGTACCGCTGGCCGGCGCCGACACCCGGGACGAACCCGGTCCAGTATTCGCCGGTATGGGCCAGATCCAGGTTCCGCTGGCTGCCGTCGTCGGCGATCAGCGCCAGCTCGACGCGCTCGGCTGCAGGAGCCCAGAGCGTGAACGTCGTCCCATCGGTCTGGACCACTGCTCCGAGCCCGAGAGTGGTCGGGGCGGCGGTCACGTCGGTCACCGGCACATTCTGCACAGTCTGGGGTGGCTTATCGATAACGAAGGTGGATGTGTTCATGAGACGGTAGTTGCGAACGTCTGTGCGCAATGATACGCAAGGACCGTTACTAATTAGCCGAAGTCCAGCAGGGCCGAGTAGGGGATCACATGTCGGAAGAGTTGGCCGGTCTGACCGTCGGTCTGATCGGCGCGGGCAACATCGCCCACGTCCACGTCGCCGCGTGGAAAGCACTCGGCGCCCGGGTTCTGGTGCACTCGCTCGAGGGCGCCCCGGAGCTCGCCGAGCAGTACGGGCTGGAGGTGGCGCCGACGCTGGACGGTCTCCTCGCGGAGGTCGAGTTCGTCGACATCGTCACCCCCTCGCCGACGCACAAGGAGATCGCGCTGGCCGCGATCAAGGCGGGCAAGAACGTGATCTGCGAGAAGCCGCTGACGCTCACCGCGGCCGACTCGCACGAGGTCATCGACGCCGCGCAGGCCGCCGGCGTCCGGCTGTACCCGGCCCACGTGGTCCGGTACTTCCCGGCGTACAAGGCGGCGTACGACGCGATCCAGGCGGGCCGTATCGGCGAGGTCGCGGTGGCGCGGTTCTTCCGCCAGGCATCGTCGCCGGCCGGTGCCGGGTGGTACCGCGACGTCGCCCACTCCGGCGGCGTAATCATGGACCTGATGGTCCACGACCTCGACCAGGCCCGTTGGCTGTGTGGCGAGGTCACCAGCGTGTACGCCGTACAGAACCCGCCGACCGTGGACGGCATCAGTCCGGTCAACGTGGCCGCGCACGTGACGCTCACCCATGACACCGGGGCAATCAGCCACTGCCGCGCTACGTGGGGCGCGACGGGTACGACGTTCCAGTCCGGCTATCAGGTCGCGGGGTCGAATGGCGTCCTGAAGTACACGTCCAACGGCGACACCGGCTTCGCTGAGGAGTTGCAGGACGGTGGGGCCGGCGGCGATCTGCTGATCCCGGCGTCGACGCTGGGGGAGAGCCCGTATCTCACACAGCTTCGTGAGTTGGCGATCGGTCTGCGCGGTGGACCGGAGCCCCGAGTGCTCGCACCGGATGGCGCCACCGCGGTCTATCTGGCCGAAGCGGCCCGAGCGTCCATGGAGACCGGCCGCGCTGTCGACATGAAGACCTTCGTCCAGACGGGAGCCGTGGCATGAGCCTGAAGATCGCGATCGCTTCGTTCGCTCACACTCACGCGGCGGGCTACGCCCACCTGCTCGGCTCGATGCCGGACGTCGAGGTGCTGTCCGCCGATCCCGACGGTGCGTCCGCGCCGGACTCCGGTCCGCGGGGTGCTGCCTTTGCCGAGCAGATCGGCATCCCGTACGTCGACTCGTACGACGAACTGTTCGCCTGGGGCCCGGACGCCGTGGTGGTGACCTCGGAGAACGCCGGCCACCGTGCACTGGTCGAGCGTGCGGCCGCGGTCGGTGCGCACGTGCTGTGCGAGAAGCCGCTGGCCACCGAGGTCGACGACGGCGAGGCGATGCTGGCTGCCTGCGAGGCCGCCGGATCGATCCTGATGATCGCGTATCCGGTCCGCTTCTCGCCGTCGTACCTGCGGCTGCGGGCCATGGTCGAAGCCGGCCGGCTCGGCGACGTGTTCGCCGTACTGGGGACGAACAACGGGAAGATCCCGTACGACCAGCGGCAGTGGTTCACCGACCCGAAGCAGGCCGGTGGGGGAGCGCTCGTCGACCACACCGTGCACTGTGCCGACCTGATCGACGGTCTGACCGGCGGTGCGTCGGCGACGCGGGTGTACGCCGCGGCCAACCACGTGCTGCACCAGGACAAGGGCGTGGCCGTGGAGACCGGTGGGCTGGTGACGGTCAACTACGACAACGGGCTGCTGGCAACCATCGACTGCTCGTGGAGCGTTCCGGACAACGGTCCGACCTGGGGTGGCGTCTCGCTGCAGGTGACCGGGACCAACGGGTCCGTGGAGATCGAGCCGTTCCTCCCGCATGTGGGTGGCACGGATGCGTCCGGTGAGGTCTTCCTGGCGATCGGGGGCAACCTCGACGCGTCCCTGCTGGCGACGTTCCTGGACGCGGTGCGCGAGTCCGGCCCCGCGAAGCCCGGTACGACGCCTGCGGTCGTACCGCAGCCGGACG
Source organism: Kribbella sp. NBC_01484 (assembly GCF_036227145.1). Lineage (NCBI taxonomy): Bacteria > Bacillati > Actinomycetota > Actinomycetes > Propionibacteriales > Kribbellaceae > Kribbella > Kribbella sp. NBC_01484. The sequence continues at coordinate 8,839,722 of NZ_CP109437.1, read as the reverse complement.
GTGCGGTCGGACTGCGCACGCTGCGCATCGTGGACGCCGCCCGCCGCTCCGCCGCCTCCGGTCAAGCGGTCGAGCTCTGATCTCCGCTGGTCGCCACCACCTACGGGCCGGTGGCGACCAGCACCCTCAGCGTCTCCTCCACGTGAGCCCGCGGTACACCCGCTTGGCCTGTTCCGGTACGGTGCCGGGGATGTGACCCGCGGGTAGCGGCCCCTGGACTGTGAAGGAGCGAGGCGATGGGCGAGTTCGTCAACCTCACCGTGAGTGATGGTGTGGGCACGATCCGGCTGGACCGGCCGAAGATGAACGCGCTGAACGTCCAGGTCCAGGAAGAGATCCGGGCGGCAGCGGTCGCTGCGGCTGAGGACGACGCGGTCCGCGCCGTGGTGGTCTACGGCGGCGAGCGGGTGTTCGCGGCCGGCGCGGACATCAAGGAGATGGCCGACATGTCGTACGCCGACATGGTCAAGCACTCCGGTCCGCTGCAGACCGCGCTGTCGGCGGTCGCCGCGATCCCGAAGCCGACCGTCGCGGCCATCACCGGGTACGCGCTCGGTGGTGGCTGCGAGCTGGCGCTGTGCGCCGACTACCGGATCGCCGCCGAGGACGCCAAGCTGGGCCAGCCGGAGATCCTGCTCGGCGTCATCCCCGGCGCCGGCGGCACCCAGCGGCTGTCCCGCCTGATCGGCGCGTCCAAGGCCAAGGACATCATCTACACCGGACGCTTCGTCGACGCCGCCGAGTCGCTCGCGATCGGCCTGGTCGACAAGGTCGTGCCGGCGGCTGAGGTGTACACCGCGGCTGTGGCCTGGGCGTCGCAGTTCTCCGGCGGTGCGGCGCTGGCGCTGCGGGCCGCCAAGGAGGCGATCGACGCCGGGCTCGGCGTGGACCTGCAGACCGGGCTCGAGATCGAGCGGCAGCAGTTCGCCGCGCTGTTCGCCACGGAGGACCGCGGCATCGGGATGAAGTCCTTCGTCGAGAACGGCCCCGGCAAGGCCGAGTTCAAGGGAAACTGAATGACCACCTCTGCTGAGAAGCCGGCCGCGACCGCCGAAGAGGTCGAGGCCGCCTGGAACGACAACAAGCTCGCCCAGGTGCTCTACCACGACTGGGAGGCGTCGACGTACGACGAGAAGTGGTCGATCTCGTACGACGAACGCTGCGTCACCTACGCCCGTGACCGCTTCATCGCGATCGCCGGCTCGGACGGCTGGCCGTACGGCAAGTCGCTGGAGATCGGCGCCGGCACAGGCTTCTTCACCCTGAACCTCAAGCTGGCCGGAGTGCTCGCCGAAGCGCACGTCACCGATCTCTCGCCGGGCATGGTCGAGGCGGCCAAGAAGAACGCGGCCACCCTCGGCTTCGCGGTCGAAGGCCGGGTCGCGGACGCGGAGAAGCTCCCGTACGACGACGACACCTTCGACCTCGTCATCGGCCACGCCGTCATCCACCACATCCCGGACGTGGAGCTCGCCTTCCGCGAGATGCTGCGCGTGCTCAAGCCGGGCGGCCGCTTCGTCATCTGCGGCGAACCCACCCGGTACGGCGATTACGTCGCGCGCCGGCTGTCCCGGTTCACATGGTGGGCGACCACGAACGTGACGAGGCTGCCCGCGCTCTCGCACTGGCGTCGTCCGCAGGAGGAGCTCGACGAGTCGTCCCGGGCCGCTGCGCTGGAGGCGGTCGTCGATCTGCACACGTTCGACCCGGACAAGCTGGCCCGGATGGCCGGTCGCGCCGGGGCTGTCGACGTACGGACTGTCACCGAGGAGCTGTTGGCGGCGTGGGTCGGGTGGCCGATCCGGACGTTCGAGGCCGCCGTACCGGAGCAGAAGCTCGGGTTCGGCTGGCGGATGTTCGCGTACAAGTCGTGGCTGCAGTTGTCGAAGGTGGACAAGGTGCTGTCGGCCTTCGTTCCAGACGAGCTTTACTACAACGTCTCCATCACAGCCAAGAAATGACCGGAGCGGTGGGGCGGGGAAAGATGAGCGCTCCCTCTGCGCAGTAGGGTGTTCTGATGCGGTTGTTCACCGCGGCGAATCTGAGCTGGGTGGTGCGCCATCGGGCCTGGACGCCGTACTACCTGAAGCGCTACTGGCGGTTCGCCTGGTTCAAGCTGCGCCACCCGCAGGTGATCACCGAGGGTTTCGTCTTCCTGGGCAAGAAGCTGGAGGTCGTGGCGCGGCCCGGCCACGGCCGGATCATCCTCGGCAAGTGGGTGCACCTGGGTGACGAGACCCGGCTGCGCGCGCACGAGGGCACGCTGCGGATCGGCGACAAGGTGGTGTTCGCCCGCGACGTCACGGTGAACTGCTACCTGGACATCGAGATCGGTGCGTCCACCCTGATCGCGGACTGGACCTACATCTGCGACTTCGACCACAAGACCGACGACCTGGACCTGCCGATCAAGGATCAGGGCCTGGTGAAGTCACCGGTCCGGATCGGCCCGGACTGCTGGCTGGCCACGAAGGTGACCGTCACGCGCGGAACCGACATCGGTCGCGGCGTGGTGATCGGTGCGAACAGCGTTGCCCGTGGCAACATTCCTGCGTACGCCGTCGCCGCCGGGGTCCCGGCCGTCGTCGTCGCCGACCGCACCACCCGTTACGCGGCCAACGCCGCCCGCCGTGCCTACCTGGCCGGCCTGGCTGAGGCCAATGCCCGCACCAAGGCGCGGCTCCAGACCGGAGTCCCCGTCGAGGCGAGCGTCGTACCGGAGGAGGCCGCGGCCGACGATGTGGCGGCGACCGGTGACGAAGAGGTTGGCGGCGAGGGGTTCTCAAGTTACTCACCGGTCGGGCACTATGTCCCGCACGAAGAGTCAGTGGCCCCACACGATCGGTTGAGCGTCGGAGAGGAGACCCACCGTGCCTGATCCCGTCGGTGCGGAGCCGTCCGCGGGCGACCGCTCGCCGCTGGACCAGGCCGCGGCCGACGGCTCGATCACGCAGGCCCGGATCCGCTCGGTCGACGCGGTTCCGATCATGACGGAACCCGCTGGCGCTACGTTGGAACCAGTGTTTGAAACGAATGATCCGGATGTGGGCGTGAATCGTAGGTTGGACCCAGAGGTACAGGCAGTGGACGGCACGACCGCCGCGGGGGCCCCGTTCGCGGGCGCCCGGCGCAGGTTGTCACCGCGGCCGGTCCCGGTCAGCCGGCGCAGGAGACCGCCGGCCGCGACCACCGGACCGGCGACGGACGAGGAACCGACCCCGGCTGAGGAGATGGACGACGTGGGTACGCACGACGAGAAGGCGACGGCCGCCGAAGCCGACAAGGCCACGGACACCGGCACCACGACGCCGGCGGCCGCGGCGAGCGGTGCGGGGACGACGGCCACCACGACGAAGACCGCCCGGCCGAAGACCGCGGCGGAGATCGTCGCGGAGGTGCGAGCGCGGGAGAAGGCTGCCGCGGAGACCCCGGCCGGCAGTCCGGCCGTGGGCACCGGTGCGGCCGGCTCGGAGGCAGCCGCACCCGAGGCCGGCAAAGCCACCGCGGGCAGCGATCCGGCGACGACGTCGGTGACCAAGCCGGTCGGTAAGGTGCCGGCAGGGGCTGTTGCCTCGAGCAATAAGTCTGCCGGTCCGAAGGGCTCGGCCGGCTCGGGCAAGGGCAAGCAGGCGCTGACGTCGGTGGGCTCCGGGGTGCGGAAGCTGCGCAACCTGATCGCGTCGCTGATCTGGCTGGCCGCGGTGCTGGCGGCCGCCGTACTGGCGCTCGGTGCGCTGTTCACCGCGCTCGACCAGACCAACCAGAGCAACGAGATCGTGCGCTGGATCCTGGAGCGCGGGCACGACCTGGTCGGGCCGTTCAAGGACTTGTTCCGGCTCGAGACCGCGAAGAACACCCTGCTGGTGAACTGGGGGATCGCGGCGCTGGTCTACCTGATCGCCGGCAAGATCATCGAACGCTTCGTGCGTCCTTAGGGCGCGCCACGAGGATGAGATCGAGGGATTCGTCCAGGTCGCCTGGGCGGATCTCGAAGTCCTCGTGCGTGGTGCTCGTGACGAGCTCGGCGAGATTCGCATCCCACGCGTCATGCGCGGCGGTCAGCTGACCGTCGACGCACGACCCGTACTGCGCTTCCCACGCGGTGAGTCGTCGTCCGTGGCGGAGTCCGAGGGCTTGCGTGATGTCGAAGCGCGGCTCGAGCAATTCGGCGAACTCGGCGGCCGTGAGCTCCCGGGTGTGGTACCAGTTCCCACTCGGGAAGGTCAGGCGGTTCGGCGTACTCAGGACGAGGGTGCCGGTCGGCTTGAGGATGCGCGCGCATTCGGTGACGAACCGCGGCTGCTCCCAGAGGTGCTCGATCGTCTGCAAGGACGTGACGAGATCGAACGTGCCGGTCGTGAAGGCGGTCTGGACGAGATTGCCCCGGACGACATTGAGCTGTGGATAAACCCTGCGGACGTGCAGCAACGTCGTATGTTCATAGTCGAGACCGGTCACGGAGTCCGCCCCGGCCAGGCGGAGTTGCTCCGCGCCGTAGCCCTCGCCGCAGCCGGCGTCGAGGACGCGGCCGGTCGGATCGATCGGCAGATTGGCCGTGATCCAGCGATAGGCGGCGTCGTGGCGCGCGAACCAGTAGTTCTCGTGCCAGATCCCGGGCGCGGTTCTCTCGCCGGTGAGCGGTAACGTCTCGGTCACCTGAGTCAGACTAGGGCTGCGCCGGCCGGACCGGTGCTGCGCCGGACTGTGATGGGACTCGCACGCGCCTTATGTTTCTCGCGAGTAACATCCGTGGCAGGCTTGGGAGAGACCGTTAACCAGAAGGGGTCCCACACGCTATGAAGATCGTCGTCTGCGCGAAGTTCGTGCCGGATGCCACCGCGGACCGCCGCTTCCGCTCGGAGGACAACACGGTGGACCGTGCGGGTGTCGACGGGCTGCTGTCCGAGCTGGACGAGTACGCCGTCGAGACCGCTCTGACTGTGAAGGAGGCCAGTGACGCCGAGGTGACGGTGTTGACCGTCGGGCCGGAGCAGGCCGCTGACGCGGTGAAGAAAGGCCTGCAGATGGGCGCCGACGCCGGTGTCCACGTGATCGACGACGCGATCCACGGCTCGGACGCGGTCGCGACCTCGCTGATCCTGTCGAAGGCGCTGGCCAAGCTCGAGGCCGATCTGGTCGTGTTCGGGATGGGCTCGACCGACGGCGGCATGGGTGTCGTGCCGGCGATGGTGTCGGAGCGGCTCGGGCTGCCGGCCGTGACGCTGGGCTCGGAGGTGACCGTCGACGGGCAGACCGTGCGGATCCGCCGTGACGGCGACACCGCGAGCGACACGGTCGAGGGCACGCTGCCGTTGGTGCTGTCGGTGTCCGACCAGGCCAACGAGCCGCGGTACCCGTCGTTCAAGGGGATCATGGCGGCGAAGAAGAAGCCGGTCCAGACCTGGTCGCTGGCCGACCTGGAGATCTCCGCCGACCAGGTGGGTGGCGCGAGCGCGTGGACCGAGGTGGTCGAGGTGACCGCCCGTCCGCCGCGCAGCGCCGGCACGATCGTCACCGACGAGGACGGCAGCGGTGCCGCCGAGCTTGTCGAGTTCCTGTCCACCAACAAGTTCCTCTGAGGAGCGATCAGTTCATGTCGAACGTTCTGGTTCTCGTTGACCACACCGGCGGCCAGGTCCGCAAGACCACCGCGGAGCTCCTCACCATCGCGCGCCGGCTCGGCGAGCCGGTCGCCGTCTACATCGGCGACGGCGTGCAGGACGCGTTGCCCTCGCTCGGTCAGTACGGCGCGACCAAGGTGATCTCGCTGTCCGACCCGTCGCTCACGCAGTTCCTGGTGGCTCCGAAGGCGGAGGCGCTGCAGCAGGTCGCGGCGAAGATCGAGCCGGCCGCGATCCTGATCTCGTCGAACGCCGAGGGCAAGGAGATCGCGGCCCGGCTGGCGGTCAAGCTCGACTCCGGCCTGATCACCGACGCGGTAGATGTCGTCGCCGGCGATGGTGGCGCGGTCACCACGCAGTCGGTGTTCGCGGGTAACTTCACCGTCCAGGCGAAGGTCACCCACGGTACGCCGATCATCACGGTCAAGCCGAACGCCGCCACCCCGGAGGCCGCACAGACCTCGCCGGAGGTGGAGGAGTTCGACGTGACGATCTCCGACGGCGCGAAGACCGCCCGCATCACCGAGTCCAAGCCCCGCGAGGCGACGGGTCGCCCCGAGCTCACCGAGGCCGCGATCATCGTCTCCGGCGGCCGCGGCACCGGCGGTGACTTCGGCCCCGTCGAAGCCTTCGCCGACTCCCTGGGCGCCGCCGTCGGCGCCTCCCGCGCCGCCGTGGACTCGGGTTGGTACCCGCACGCCTACCAGGTGGGCCAAACCGGCAAGACCGTCTCCCCGCAGCTCTACGTGGCGGCAGGTATCTCGGGCGCCATCCAGCACCGAGCCGGCATGCAAACCTCGAAAACCATCGTCGCCATCAACAAGGACCCCGAAGCCCCTATCTTCGAACTGGTCGACTTCGGCGTAGTAGGCGACCTCCACAAGGTCCTCCCCACCGCCACCGAAGAAGTAACCAAGCGCAAGTCCTGACCCCGCCCGGTACAGCCGGGTAGCCCACCGAACCGAGTGGGCGCCCGGCTCCCCAGGCACCGCACCCGGGTCGGCCCCGGGCACCCTGGTTCGCGCAAACCAGAACCGGGGGTGGGTTCCCAGAACCCCACCCCAACCTCCCGAGCCACCCCTCAGGCTCCGGCCGACCTGCTCACCCCGGTCCCGGCGGCCCGGCTCGGCACCCCTCCCGAGCCGGGCATCGTCATGTCGCCGGTGGCTCTCCTCCGAGTCGTGGATTTCGGTCGGCGATACCGGCATCCGCCAACCGTCCTCCACGACTCGCCGCCCACGAGTTGTTCGGAACTTGAAGCCGTGGACCGCCGGCTTGATCCTTGGCGGTTAGTTGTCGATCGCCTGGTAGACAGTGGCCGATAGGTCGTGCCACATCCGCAGCCTCTGGTCGCCGGCGTGTGCCCGCTGCAGACGACGATCGCCGTCAGGTCCTCGGCGGCATCTTTGTACCAAGCGGTGCCGTAGAAGCCGGGACATCCGGGGCGAGGATGGCCAGCACACCCGGGACGACGCCGGAGTCGACGCGACGCTCGATCAGCTCTCGCACCCGAGCCAGCCCTGTCGACGAGAAGCCACCAATACTCATCTAGTCCGTTCGCAAGTTACACGGTGCGCGACAACCGCACGTGCCGCGAGGACATTGAGGCTCGGTGGCTAGTGCCGCGTCGAGCAAGTTGGGGAGGTAATCCGGAGTGACCACTACCCCGAAGCCCGTCCCGGCGGCCAGGTGCGGGGTTCACCCCTGATCTGGTCCCTTCACCCTGCGAATGCGGTGGGTAGAAGGGTGCAGCTGCGAGGTTCTCCCCCGAAATTGCCCCGGGCGCAAGGCACGTGCGGTAACGACCTCGACGTTTCTTGGCGAGGCACTAGCATGCGGTGGGTGCGGATTTGGGTGAGTGGGGCTCGGGGGAAGCTGGGGAGTGAGGTCTGTCGGCAGTTGGTTGCCGAGGGCTATGAGGTGGTCGAGGCCGACCTGGTGGGGCCGGGGGCGGTCGACCTGAGTGACCGGGCAGCGGTGGCGCGGTCGCTGCGTGGGGTGGAGGCGATCGTGCATTGTGCCGGGATCGCGAGTCCGGAGAACATCACGCCGGTGCGCCTGCTCGAGGCCAACGCGCTCACGACGTTCAACGCGCTGGAAGAGGCGTGGGCGCAAGGCATCCGGACGGCCGTGCTCGCGTCGAGCGGGTCGATCTACGGCACCGCCTGGTCACCGGAGGAGATCGGCACTGCGTCGGTGCCGATCGATGAGGAGACCGCCCTCCGATACGTCGATCCGTATGCGCTCACCAAAGACGTGCTCGAGCGTATGGGGGAGATGTACGCGCGCCGCGGCATGCAGGTCACCGCCCTCCGTTTCCACTGGATCCTCACCCCCGACGAAGTGCGCCGCTACATCGCCGACGCACCGCCTGAGGACAACCGCCGCAACCTCTGGGGGTACGTCGATCTCGCCGAGGCAGCTCGGGCCTGCGTGCTGTCCCTGCAGCCACGCACGGCCGCCGAACGCTACGAGACCTTGGTGATCGCCGCTGAGGACACGGGCATGGAACAGCCCACCGCCGACTTGCTCGCGCGCTACTCACCCGACACCGTGGTCACCGGGGACCTCTCCGGCACCCGGTCGCTCTTCGAATGCCGTCGCGCCGCCGAGGTGATCGGCTGGACCCACCACAGCCGTTGGCGAAACTAGCTCAGGAGGTCAGATGGAGGAGCGGCCTTGGTATGCGGACGGGCTGGATCCGGAGGAGTTGGCGTTCCAGCGCTTGTACGGGCCGTGGAAGGTGTCGACGCCGGCGGATGCCCAGGAGTTGATGCACGGGTACGACGGTGACTGGTGGATCAATGGTGGATGGGCGATCGAGGCCTTCACCGGCGTACGGCGGGAGCACGAGGACGTCGACGTATCACTCTGGCGCCGCGACATCGACAAGCTCCGCCTTCATCTCAACGACCGCTACGACCTGTGGTCCAACGCGGGTGGACGGCTGCAGCCACTGACCGATCAGCGGCCGGAGCAGCCCGACGATGCCGACCAGATCTGGTTGCGGCGGCACGCGCTGGCGCCGTGGGAGTTCGACCTCCAGCCCAACCCGGACCGCGACGGCCGCTGGGTCTTCCGCCGTGATCCCACCCTCGACTACGCCCTCGACGAGATCACCTGGCGAGCACCCGACGGCATCCGCTACATCAACCCCGAACTAGCGATCGCCTACAAGGCCCGCGTCGGCCGGCCGAAAGACGAGCGCGACCTGGACGCAACGCTCCCTCTCCTCACCCCAGACCGCCGCACCTGGCTGGCCGACATGATCGACCACCTCCACCCCAACCATCCCTGGCTACCCCGCATCCGTGCAACATCCGCCACCTGACTCAGATGAGGGCACCCAACTGATCGGCAGGCGGGTGCGACACGCGCTTCAGAGCCAAACTGGGCGGCGGGAGTCTATGCCGGTGCCGTAGTCGGGGTCTCCGCCGCGGACAAGGAGCCAATGAGTGGTGGCTCGAGCGCGGTAGAGGCGCAGGTCGGCGGGAGGGCGGAGTTCCTCCACACCGTAGGCGCGGAGTTCTGGATAGCGGGAGGTGTACAAGGCGGCGCAGTGATCGAGTTCGTCGTCCGGGACAAGTTCGGCGCGGGCGCGGAAGTACACGGCCGAGGCGCCGCCGATGCGGACGCTCGAGTCGAAGATCGCGATCGTGACGTCCGGGGCGGCCGCGATGTTCAGTGAATGCAAGGCATCCGGTGACGACGCCCAGTAAAAGTCGTCGCGGCCGTCGGGCGTGAAGTAGACCGGGGTCACCCACGGAAGACCGTCGGCGTCGACAGTTCCCAGCGTCATGTACTTGTTGGCTTCGATGACCGCCGCCGCGCGCCGGTCGAGAGTCTCTTGCGACATCACTTCTCCTGACGGACTACGTCGTACGTGAGGTGGGTGGCGTTCGGCGTACTCACGGTGTCGCGCTGGACCAGGCGGATGGGCGGGACCGTCGTCCGCTCGAACAGTGGAGTGCCGTCTCCGAGCACGATAGGCGCCAGGTGGATGCGCACCTCGTCCACCAGGCCGGCGTACAGGTACTGCCGGCAGAGGTGACCGCCACCCATCACCACCACCTCCTTCGCGCCCGCAGCGGCCTGCGCCGACTTCAGCGCCGGCACGATCCCGTCGGTCTCGAAGCGACCGGTCACCGAGCCGCACCCGCGCCGGCCGATGTGGCGTGACCACGAAGACCGGCGGCGCCGCGTCGTCACGCTCCCAGCCCTGCGGCCCGTCGATGACGTCGAACGTACGGCGTCCCATCAGCACCGCGCCGACCTCGGCGAACAACTGGTCGAGCACCTTCCGGTCGGGCTCTGCCGGATCGGCGACCCATTCGTGCAACGGTTCGCCTCCGATCCCGAGACCGTGCGCGAGGTCGGCGCCGGGGGCCGTGACGAAGCCGTCCAGCGACATCGTGATGTCCAGAAATACGCGTCCCATGGTGTTCTCCCATCAACGAGGTTGTGGGCACCAGCCTCCGAGCCGGCGGCACGGAAAGTCGTCCGTGCCGACCACGGAACCACCACGGAAGCACCACTGGCCACGGCATGATGGGCGGATGGCTGGTCCGAAGGAGGTGTCCGCGCGGGAGGCCGAGGTCCTGGCCGCGCTGGCCGGTGGCCGGTCCAACGCTCAGATCGCTCGGCAGCTGCAGATCAGCATCCGCACGGTGGAGAGCCACGTCTCCGCACTGCTACGCAAGTACGGCGTCTCGGACCGCCATGAGCTGGCCGGACTGGCCACCGTGGACCAGGGCTTCACCACACCGACCGGTCCAGGCACCAGCCGCACGCCTGGATGGCATCGGCCGCATCCTTAGCCGCGCTGGCCCACGGACTGCTCGGCACCGGCCTGGCGTCGGTCTGGCAGGGCCGCGCCCTGGAGATCGCCCGCGTGCAGGACCCGGACGACGCTCCGGCGCTGGCGGCAAACGCTGCCTTCGTCGACGCCCGCCTGACTATGCACAGCCTCGAAGCCGGCTTGCTGACGGCCAACGTCGCAAACGCGGTCCAGCGGGACTTCGCGGAGTTTCCCGAGCCATGGTGGGTCCCGTACGCACGTGCCGCCGGTGCCGAGCTGGCGGTCGTGGCCGGCTTCCACGACGCCGCGCAGTACGTCGAACGCGCAGTCATGGAGAACGCCTGGTCGGACGCCGTGCTGCTACGCGCCAGCGGCCGCCTGACCCGGGACCGGGTCACGCTCGCGGAGGCGGCCGACCGGTTCGAGCGGATCGGAGCACACTTCGAGCACGCCCGTACGCTCCGGCTCCTGTCCCACCGCTGAGGCCCGAGGAGCGGGAACAACCGTGGCGGACATACTCTTGAAACCGTTATGACCTCTCCCGAGCGCCGCACGGTGTACCTGGACCACGCGGCGACCACTCCGATGCTCCCGGCCGCGATCGAGGCGATGACCTATCACCTCGCGCGGACCGGCAATGCGTCGTCCCTGCACGGTTCCGGCCGAGCGGCCCGGCGGACGGTCGAGGAGTCGCGCGAGACGATCGCCGAGGCGCTCGGAGCGCAGCCGAGTGAGGTGGTTTTCACCTCCGGCGGCACCGAAGCGGACAACCTCGCCCTGAAGGGGCTGTGGTGGGCCCGGCTGGCCGAGGACCCGCGGCGGCGCCGGATCCTGCTCAGCGGGATCGAGCATCACGCCGTACTCGATCCGGCCATCTGGCTGGGTCAGCACGAGCAGGCCGAGATCGAGTGGCTGCCGGTCGACGAGCTCGGGCGGGTGCGGCCGGACGACGTACGACGTGCGATCGAGAGCGATCCGGAGAGCGTGTCGTTCGTCACGTTGATGATGGCGAACAACGAGGTCGGCACGCTGCAGCCGGTGGGCGAGATCGCGGCGATCGCGCAGGAGTACGGCGTTCCCGTGCACACCGACGCCGTCCAGGCGATCGGGCAGGTGCCGGTGGACTTCGCGGAGCTGGGGGTGGATGCGATGACCGTGTCCGCGCACAAGCTCGGCGGTCCGTACGGGATCGGCGCGCTGGTCGTCCACAAGGAGACGAAGCTGACGCCGATTCTGCACGGCGGTGGGCAGGAGCGCGACGTCCGCTCCGGCACGCTGGACGCGCCTGCGACCGCGGGGTTCGCGGTCGCGATGGAGCACGCGATCAAGCACCAGGCGGACGAGGCGCGGCGGTTGACCGAGCTGCGGGACGCGCTGATCGACGGCGTGGTGAGCACGGTCGAGGGTGCCAAGTTGTCGGGTGACCCGGCGGACCGCTTGCCCGGTAACGCACACTTGTCCTTCAGCGGCTGCGAGGGCGACTCGCTGTTGCTGCTGCTCGACGCGCGTGGCATCGAGGTGTCGACCGGGTCCGCGTGCAACGCCGGGGTCGCCGAGCCGAGCCACGTGCTGCTGGCCATGGGGTACGACGACCAGCGGGCGCGCGGGTCACTCCGGTTCACCCTCGGGCACACCAGCACCCGCGCCGACGTCGACGCCGTACTGGAGAACATCGGACCGGTGGTGGAGCGGGCGAAGTCCGCAGGATTGCAGAACGTGGGAAGGAACACCTGATGCGGGTACTCGCAGCCATGTCCGGCGGGGTCGACTCCGCCGTCGCGGCGGCGCGGATGGCCGAGGCCGGGCACGACGTGGTCGGAGTGCACCTGGCCCTGAGCCGGAACCCGCAGTCGTACCGCAGCGGCGCGCGCGGCTGCTGCACGATCGAGGACTCCCGCGACGCCCGCCGGGCCGCGGACGTGATTGGCATCCCGTTCTACATCTGGGACCTGGCCGAGCGGTTCCACGCCGACGTGGTCGAGGACTTCGTCGCGGAGTACGCGGCCGGTCGTACGCCGAACCCGTGCCTGCGGTGCAACGAGAAGGTGAAGTTCAGCGCCGTACTCGAGCGGGCGCTCGCACTCGACTTCGACGCGGTCGCAACCGGGCACTACGCGCGGATCGTGGAGACTGATTCCGGTCGTGAGCTGCATCGGGCTGTGGATCCGGCCAAGGACCAGTCGTACGTGCTCGGGGTACTGACGCAGGAGCAGCTCAAGCACGCGTTCTTCCCGCTCGGGGACACGTCCAAGACCGAGGTCCGGGCCGAGGCCGAGCGGCGCGGGTTGTCGGTGGCGGCCAAGCCGGACAGTCACGACATCTGTTTCATTGCCGACGGCAACACTCCGGGCTTCCTCAGCAAGCAGCTCGGTGAGGCGCCCGGTGACATCGTCGATGCGCAGGGCAACAAGCTGGGTGAGCACAAGGGCACTCACGGCTTCACCGTCGGTCAGCGCAAGGGCCTGCGGATCGGTACGCCGGCCGCCGACGGCAAGCCGCGGTTCGTGCTGGACATCAGCCCGGTCGACCGCACGGTGACGGTCGGATCGCGCGAGGAGCTGGCGGTCGCGCAGCTGACGGCGTCGAAGCCGCGCTGGTGCGGTCCCGTGCCGGACTCCGAGCTGCACGTGAAGGCTCAGCTGCGCGCGCACGGCGAAGAGGTCGCCGTCACCGCCCGACTCGAAGGCGATCTCGTCGTCGTCGACTTCGACGAGCCGACCTCAGCGGTCGCACCCGGTCAGGCCGTCGTGCTGTACGACGACACCCGGGTGATCGGATCAGCCACAATCGACACAGTCTCCCGGGTAGCGGCGCAACACGCATGACGACCACTGGCCTGGGGTCGCTGCCGGGTGACGACATCCGCGAGTGGACTAAGGTGCTGCTCGAAGCGGTCGACATCCCGTTCCTGGCCGAGCTGCCGGCGCGTCCGTACGGCGACATGCTCAGCCGGGCTGTCGCCGTACTGACCGAGCTGGCCGTAGACCTGCAGCCGGCCGGATGGCGGCTGACCGGGGGGAGTGATCCGCGGGCGAGTCTGGATCAGCGCCGGGCGCGGTCGTTGCTCGCTGAGGATCTGGATGTGCTCGAGGAACTGGCGGACGGCTACACCGGGCCGTTGAAGTTGCAGCTCACTGGGCCGTGGACTCTGGCGGCCACGATCGAGCGGCCGCGTGGTGACAAGGTGCTCGCGGACCACGGAGCCCGGCGTGACCTGGCCGAGGTGCTGGCGTTGGGGCTGACGGATCACGTCGCCGAGGTACGACGTCGTGTGCCGGGGGCGGAGCTCGTCGTACAGATCGACGAGCCGGCCCTGCCCGCCGTACTCGCCGGAGCCATCCCGACGGCGTCCGGCTGGAGCAAACACCGTTCGGTCGACGGTCCAGGCGCTGTGGAGCTCCTGAGCCTGGTGACGACCGCAGCACCCACCGTGATCCACTGCTGTGCCGCACGACCGCCGATCGAGGTCTTCACCAAGTCCGGCGCCACCGGCGTCTCCGTCGACATCTCTTTGCTCGGCAATCCCGGGTGGGATCAGATCGCCCTCGCCGCCGAGGCCGGCACGACGCTCTACGCGGGCCTGGTCCCCACCACGGGCACCCTGCCGAACCCCGAGCAGGCCGCGAATCCGCTGATCCGCCGCTGGCGCGAGCTCGGCCTGGACCCGGAACTCCTGAAGAAGGTCGTCATCACGCCTGCATGCGGCCTCGCGGCCTCTCCGTCACCAGCCGACGCGCGGGCACGATTGGACCTGCTCCGCCGAGTCGTCGACGCAGTGGGCGAAGCCGCAGACGCCTGATCCAAATCGTCGGCGCTCGCCTGTAAGTTCTCCTCATGAGCACGGAGATTCCCGAGAGTACTGCTGGTGAACAGCCTGCTGCGCCGCCCGAGGTGCGGGAGCGGCATGCCGCTCTGAGCAAGGAGATCGAGGACCACCGGGTGAAGTACTACCTGGGCAGCTCGATCATCTCGGACGCAGACTTCGACGAGCTGATGCACGAGCTGCAGGCGATCGAGGAGCAGTACAACGAGCTCCGCACGCCGGACTCGCCGACGCAGAAGGTCGGCATCCCGATCTCCACGCTGTTCACTCCGGTCCAGCATCCGATGCGGATGGAGAGCCTGGCGAACGCGTTCTCCGCCGAGCAGATGGAGGCGTGGGCCAAGCGGCTGGAGCGGGAGGTGACCGTCAGCCAGATCGACGACAGCGGCTTCCTGTGCGAGTTGAAGGTCGACGGGCTCGCCCTCGACCTGGTCTACGAGAACGGCACGCTGGTCAGCGGCGCCACCCGCGGCGACGGCCGGACCGGCGAGGACGTCACGCTCAACGTCCGCACGATCAAGAGCATCCCGAACGAGCTGGACGGCAAGGACCTGCCGTCCTTCCTGGAGGTCCGCGGCGAGGTCTACTTCCGCGTCGAGGACTTCGAGCAGCTGAACGCACAGCTGGTCGAGGCGGGCAAGGACCCGTTCTCCAACCCGCGCAACAGCGCCGCCGGATCGCTGCGGCAGAAGGATCCCCGGGTGTCCGCGAGCCGCCCGCTGCGTTTCGTCGTCCATGGCCTCGGCCGCGTCGACGGCTATCACGTCCGCCGGCTGTCCTCGGCGTACGAGCAGCTCGAGGCCTGGGGCCTGCCGGTCAGCGACCGCGCCCGCAAGGTCGAGACGCTCGACCAGGTCAACGAGTTCATCGCGTACTACGGCGAGAACCGGCACTCCGTCGACCACGAGATCGACGGGGTCGTGGTGAAGGTGGACGAGGTCGACCTGCAGCGCGCGCTCGGCTCGACCTCGAGCGCCCCGCGCTGGGCGATCGCGTACAAGTACCCGCCGGAGGAGGTCACCACCAAGCTCCTCGACATCGAGGTGAACGTGGGCCGCACCGGCCGCGTCACGCCGTACGGGCGGATGGAGCCGGTCCGGGTGGCCGGGTCGACGGTCGAGTTCGCGACCCTGCACAACGCGTCGGAGGTCAAGCGCAAGGGCGTCTGGATCGGTGACACCGTCGTCCTGCGCAAGGCCGGCGACGTGATCCCGGAGATCCTCGGCCCGGTGATCGACCTGCGGCCGGACGACGCCCACGAGTTCGTGATGCCGACCGAGTGCCCCTCCTGCGGTACGACGCTGCGCCCGATGAAGGAGGGTGATGTCGACATCCGCTGCCCGAACACGAAGTCGTGCCCGGCGCAGTTGCGGGAGCGGTTGTTCCACCTGGCCGGGCGGTCGGCGTTCGACATCGAGGCGCTCGGGTTCAAGGGTGCCGACGCACTGATCGGTGACGGGCTGATCGTGGACGAGGGCGACCTGTTCGCGCTCACCGAGGAGGACCTGGCCCGGAGTTCGTTCTTCACCGTCAAGGCCGGATCCCTGTCGGCGAACGCCCTGCGCCTGCTGGCGAACCTGGAGCAGGCCAAGACCCAGCCGCTGTCCCGCGGCCTGGTCGCGCTGTCCATCCGGCACGTCGGCCCGACCGCGGCGCAGGCCCTCGCGGCCGTGTACGACGACATCGAGGGTATCCGCGCGGCGAGCGAGGAGGAGCTCTCGGAGATCGAGGGTGTCGGCCCGACCATCGCGCATGCGGTGATCGAGTGGTTCGAGGTCGACTGGCACCAGGCGATCGTCGACAAGTGGAAGGCGGCCGGCGTCCAGCTCCGCGAGGAGCGCACCGGCCCGACTGTGGCTCAGACCCTCACGGGCCTCTCGATCGTCGTGACCGGCACCGTCGAAGGCTTCAGCCGGGACGAGGCCACCGAGGCGATCGTGTCGCGCGGCGGCAAGGCGGCGTCCTCGGTCTCGAAGAAGACCTCGTTCGTCGTGGTCGGCGACTCGCCGGGATCGAAGTACGACAAGGCGGTCCAGCTCGGCGTCCCGATCCTGGACGCGGCCGGCTTCCAGGTGCTGCTCGACCAAGGTGCCGACGCCGCAGCCGAGGTGGCCACCACACCGGACCCCGGCGACGCGTAGCTCCCTGCGACGGGTGATCAGCGCCACGTCGTCGTACGGCGTGGATCCAACGGCCGGACTGAGCCGTCCGACTGTTAACTTTGCACGTCCACACGTGGGTCAAAAGGAGCGAATATGACGACGCCGCCGCAGGGACCGTGGGGTCCTGGGCAGCCGGGGGGCCAGCCAGGCGGGCAGCAAGGGGGACAGGGTGCGCAAGGCGGCTGGGGACAGCAGCCTCCCGGTCAGGGTGGTGGCGGCTGGGGTCAGCGCCCGCAGCAGCCTCCCCACCAAGGTCAGCCCCCGCAGCAGAGTCGGCCGCCCCAGCAAGGTCAGCCCCCGCAGGGCCAGCCCCCGCACGGACAGCCTCCGCAGCAGGGTCAGCCTCCGCAGCAGGGCGGCTGGGGTCAGCAGCCGGCCCAGCCCGGCCAGCAGGGCCGGCCGGGTCCGGGGCGGCCTCAGGGACAGCCCGCGCAGGGCGGTTGGGGTCAGCGCACCGCGCAGCAGCAAGGCGGTCCCTACCAGCAGCAGGCGTGGGGTCCCCAGGGCCAGCAGCCGGGCGGCGGCTGGCAACAGCAGCAGGGTGGACAGCCCCAGTGGCAGCCGGGCGGCCCCGGCGGCTCCAAGGGCCCCGGTGGCATCAGCAAGGACAAGCTGCCGTTGGTGATCGGCGGCGGTGTCGTCGGCATCGTGCTGATCGGCCTGCTCGTCTTCCTCGGCATCCACGCGTTCGGTGGTGACGACAAGCCCGAGTCCGGGCCGACCACGTCCGAGCAACCGACCGGCAACCCGACCAGCGGCGGCGGCGACAAGAACGGCGAGCTCGGCAATGCGACCGGTCAGGCGAAGACGGCGACCGAGAAGCTGCAGGGCCTCGGCTACGGCTGCAGCGACCTGTTCAACACCGCGCAGGGCGCGCACCGCGGCTGCTTCAAGTACGAAGGCGCCACCGAGGCCCAGGCGATCTTCCAGTTCCAGTCGGACGGCACGATCATCGGCGTGGACCTGACGTCGCAGAACGAGGACAACGTCAACAACGCCGCGGTCACCTTCGACGCGGCACTGCAGGCGCTCGGCAACGACACGTTCGGCGGCAGCGAGGTCAAGAAGGTCCAGGACGCGATCAAGACCGGCCAGAAGTCGCAGAAGGTCGGCAGCACCTGGGGTGAGTTCGAGCTGCGCAACGACGGCGACACCGTGGAGCTGTCCGGCGGCAAGTCCGGTTCGGACTCGCTCGACCTGCCGAAGAAGACCTTCGACACGACCGAGCCGCAGCTGGCCGCGGCGCTGAAGGCGAAGCAGTATGTCTGCACGAGCTCCTGCAGCAAGCAGGTCGGCAAGTACGGCTCGCAGCGGGTGTACTTCTACGCCAGCGAGGGCGAGGGCATCAAGCAGATCGAGATGAGCGCTTCGGGTGACCCCGGCGAGGTGAAGAAGGCGCTGCCGGCCGCGGTCAACGACGCGTTCGGAGTGCTGAAGGGCGGGGACGTCGCGGCGCTGAAGTCATACATCCAGTCGCACAGTGACGGGAAGTCGTACGCTTCCTACGTGGCCGGATGGCGGGTCGAGATCACCGGCAACGCCGAGGACGACTACGCCTCGCAGCGGATCAACATCTCGTACGAGACGTTCTTCGTCTGAGCGCTACGGTGGATGTCACGGCTGTCGGCCGAGGACAGGGAGGCCGGATGAAGTTCCCCCGGGAGAAGCGGGATGCGCGGACGGTGGCGGCACCACCGCCCGAGGCCGTCCAGCGCGTCGACGGCGGTGGGGCCTGGGGCCCCACCCAGTTCGATCTCCCGGACCGCAATGGCAGCAACAGCCAGGCGATCCTGATCGTCGCCCTCGTCGGCGTCGTCGTCCTCCTGATCCTGGCCGGCCTTTGGGTCCTCGCCTACTTCCAGTTCACATAGACACAGCCAGAGCCCTCGGCCCCTCCCTCGGAGCCGGGGGCTTTTGCCTGTCACCCCACCCTCCCCCCGCTGAACCGCTGACCCCGGCGTCGCGCTGTCGGGGCAATTTGGGCGGATAACCCCTCGAACTGAGCGTTCTCCCCTCGCATACCAGGGGAGAAGGCACCACTTCAGGGGATATCCGCTGGAGTGGTCGATGGGGCGGCCAGCCGGTGGTCGGCCGCGAGCCGCAGCGCCGACCGGGTCGGGCGCGGGCTTCGGCGTACGGCGTGCTGCGGTCGGGGGCGCGGACACTATGTCGGAGGCTGGGACACCTCGCGAGCTGTCCCGGGTCTCGACAGCTTGGGAGCGGTCCTTCTGCGCGCCCCTGCCCATGCCAGCCAGCGCTCCTCGACCCTCGGACCATCCGAGGGGATATCCGGGTCTCCTGCTCAATGTGTGGGTGGTGGCCGACGTGTCATGTCCTCGTCGGGGCCGGATCCGTTGACCTGAGACAGCTTGTGGTGGGCGGGGATCTGCAATATCAGGTCCCCGCCCACCACGTCCTGTGTGAGGCCCCCGGGGCGACGGCGGGATCGCTGCGACCTCGGACAGGGGCCAGGGACCGCGGACACGGCACAACCTGTCCGGGCGACCCCAGCTGGTGTCCCAGGTCCCGCAGATACGCACCGATCCCGCCGTCAACCCCACGAACCCGCCCGGCTCCCGCTGCGCCGTGCCCTGCCCGGCTCCCGCTGCGCCGTGCCCTGCCCGGCTCCCGTTCCGCCGTGCCCTGCCCGGCTCCCGTTCCGCCGTGCCCTGCCCGGCTCCCGTTCCGCCGTGCCCTGCCCGGCTCCCGTTCCGCCGTGCCCTGCCCGGCTCCCGTTCCGCCGTGCCCTGCCCGGCTCCCGTTCCGCCGTGTCCCGCCCGGTTCCCGTTCCGCCGTGCCTCGCGGTGCGGTCGGTTGGGTGCGGTCGCAGGCTGATGGGGGGCAATTGGAGGCTGGGACGTGCAAGGTCGACAGACATCCCAGGAGTTTGGGTGTCAAGCTGCGAGGGTTTGGGTGGGGTGGGTCCAGGCGGTTGTTTCGTTGTAGTGGGTGTTGGTTTTGAGGCAGCCGTGGAGGATGCCGACGAGTCGGTTGGCGAGTTGGCGTAGGGCGGGGTTGTGGTCGGCTCCGCGGGCTCGTTGTTTGTCGTAGTAGGCGCGGGCTCCGGGCGAGGCGTTGAGTGCGGCGAAGGCTTGGCTCATGAGGGCGTCGATGAGCCGGTCGTTGTGGACGTAGCGGGCCAGGGCGACTTTCTTCTTGCCCGAGGCGCGGGTGATCGGGCTGGTCGCGGCGTAGTTCTTGCGGGCTTTGGCCGATGCGTAGCGGTCGGGGTCGTCGCCGAATTCTGCGAGCACCCGGGCGCCGAGGATCGGTCCCAGCCCGGGCTGGGACAAGATGATCTCAGCGGCCGGGTGCCGGCCAAAATGGGCCTCCACCTGCCCTTGCAGGCCGGTGACCTGCTCGTTGAGGACGGCCAGGACCGCGACCAGTGCGCGGGTCGAGGCGGCGTAGGCGGCGGTGACCACGGCGGGCTGGCCGAGGTGCTCGGCGCGCAGCGCCGCCTGGATCGCCGCGGCCTTGTCGGCGATGCTGCGGCGACGGGCCCGTTTCAGCGCCGCGGTGATCTGGGCGGTGGTCAGCCGGGCCGCCGCGGCCGGGTCGGGGGCCTTGGTCAGCAGCTCGAGGGTGTCGGCGGCGTCCAGGTCCTCGAAGGCTTCCAGCGCGGCCGGGAAGTACTCGCGCAGCGCGTGCCGCAACCGCTGCGTGGTCCGGGTCCGTTCCCAGATCAGGGTCTTGTGCATCCGGGTGACGACCTTGATCGCCTCGGCCTCGGCGCTGTCACCGGCCACCGGGCGCAGCTGGTGGGAGTCGGTGCGGACCATGTCGGCCAGCACATGCGCGTCGGCCGCGTCGCTCTTGGCACCCGACACCGCGTGCCGTTTGCGGTACTGCGAGGCCTGCAACGGGTTCACCGCGAACACCAGGTACCCCGCGGCCACCAGCGCGGCCACCCACGGGCCCCGATCGGTCTCGATCCCGACCACCACCTCGACCTCGTCAGGATCAGCCGCACCGAACTGCTCGGCCACCAGCGCATGCAACCGCGCCATCCCCGCCACCCCCTCGGGCAACCGCGCCTTGGCCAGCACCCGCCCCGCCGGGTCCATCACCTCCACATCGTGATGCGCCTCGGCCCAGTCATCTCCCACAAAGAACTTCAACACCGATCTCCCACACTCTCGACGCCATCCACACCACCAGCAAGCCGGTCGGGAGAACCATCAGCGACCTAATGAAGCAGTGCTCACGCCCCCCAACCACACCAAGGGCCGGGCACGACATCCCATCAGCGATCAAATCTCCCGGTCACCGGCAGGGGCACGATCTGTCGACAGGACTCAAACGGTCCAGGAGGTACAAGTGCTCACCCACCGGCGGCTCACCAGCCCCGAGTCTGCCCGACGGCGACCCGGTAACTCTCATTAGGAGGTGTCGGCCCCAGCCCCGGCCGGGCCAGCCGATCTCAGGCGTGAATGCCTCGTCCGACCGGCACCCTGGACCGACACCACCTGTCGAGCTGCACACCGGCCAGCCTGGCTCACCTCGCCCACACATCCAGCAGAACAGCCGGATAACCCCTCCAACTGAGCGTTCTCCCCTCGCATACCAGGGGAGAAGGCACCGCTTCAGGGGATATCCGCTGGAGTGGTCGAGGGGTGTCAGAGGCGCGGCGAGCGCGAATAGGTGCGCCGACCGGGGGCGGGCGAAGGCTTCCACTTCTACGGCGTACGGCGGTGGCGTACGGCGGACTGTGTCAGGCGGTGGCGCGGATGGTGACGGCTAGGGAGGCGAGGTAGGAGAGGCGGGCGACCTCGGAGCCGAGGAACTCGGGGCCGCCGCGGCGGCCGATCACCAGGATCCGGCGCTCGGACTCCAGCGGCGCCGCGACCAGCACGGACTCCGAGAGGCCCTTGTGATCCGGGGCTTCGAGCGTCGTTGCCTTCTGCATCGGCAGCCACTGGCCGGCCATGTCGCCGAACTCCGGCGTGGCGCTCGTCTCCAGCGCGACCTTCACCTCACTGCCGGTGCCGTCCAGCAACGCGGCCCAGTCGGCATGCAGCACGGCCGGCGACTGCTCGACCAGGATGTCGATCGCGTCCGCCGGAGCCGACGTCATCTGCTCGACGGCCTCGAGGTCCATGTGCAGTCCACCGCCGGCGCCGTACCGGGAGAACCAGATCACTTCGACATCGGGTACGCCGTTGCACGCGGAGACCAGGCGGTCCGGCAGCACGCCGGGCGGCAGGTCGACCACGATGTCGTCGACGGCGCTGCCGTTCTCCCGCCGGTGCTCGACGATCTCGATCGCGTGGATGTCGGCGTTCACCTCACCGAGCGCCGTCGCCACAGTGCCCAGCGAACCGGGCCGGTCCGGGATGATCAATCGCAGCAGGAACACCGAACGATCATCTCCCAGTCGATCACCATGCGCGTAACGCCCCGTCGCGGCCAATGTTACAGAGCGGAGCCCGAAGACACGCCCGGCCCTCTCGGCAGACGATCACGAACCGTCGTCCGCAGCCCCCTGGCGACAAGGAAACGCGAGCGTCACAGCCGCCCACTAGGATGGCTCGGGTGTCACTCAGAACCTCTCTGTGACTCCATCAGCAACTTGCAAGCATTGGATCAGTTCATGCCATCGATTACCCGCGAAGAGGTCGCGCACCTGGCGCGACTGGCGCGGATCGAGCTCACCGATGACGAGCTCGACCACCTCGCGCCACAGCTCGACCAGATCATCACCCTGGTCGGGCAGGTCAGCCAGGTGGCCGCGGACGACATCCCGCCGACCTCCCATGCCCTGCCGCTGACCAATGTGATGCGCGCGGACGAGAACGTGCCGTGCCTCACCCCGGAGCAGGCGCTGTCCGGCGCGCCGGCCGCGGAGGAGCAGCGATTCCGGGTGCCGCGGATCCTGGAGGAGGACTGATGACCGACCTGATCCGTAAGACCGCGGCCGAGCTCGCGGAACTGATGACGTCCGGCCAGGCCAGCTCGGTGGAGATCACCCAGGCGCACCTGGACCGGATCGCGGCGGTCGACGGCGACGTGCATGCGTTCCTGCATGTCGACACCGACGGCGCGCTGGCGCAGGCTGCCGCTGTCGACGCGAAGCGCGCGGCGGGCGGGCAGCTCTCCCCGCTGGCCGGTGTCCCGCTGGCGCTGAAGGACGTGCTGACCCAGGAGGGCGTGCCGACCACGGCCGGTTCGAAGATCCTCGAGGGCTGGAAGCCGCCGTACGACTCGACGGTCGTGAAGCGGCTGAAGGCGGCCGGCATCGTCATCCTCGGCAAGACCAACATGGACGAGTTCGCGATGGGCTCCTCGACGGAGAACTCGGCGTACGGCACCACCCACAACCCGTGGGACCTGGGCCGGATCCCCGGTGGTTCCGGCGGCGGTTCGTCGGCGGCCATCTCGGCGTACGAGGCGCCGCTCGCGATCGGCACGGACACCGGTGGCTCGATCCGGCAGCCCGGTGCGTTCACCGGCACGGTCGGCGTCAAGCCGACGTACGGCGGGACGTCACGCTACGGACTGATCGCGCTGGCTTCGAGCCTGGACACGCCCGGCCCGTGTGCGCGGACGACCCTGGACGCGGCGCTGCTGCACGAGGCGATCGCCGGGTACGACCCGATGGACTCGACCTCGATCAACCAGCCGGTCCCCGCCGTCGTCGCGGCGGCGCGCAACGGTGACGTGACCGGTCTGCGCATCGGTGTGGTCAAGGAGCTCGGCGGCGAGGGATACCAGCCCGGCGTCGAGGCGCGCTTCCACGAAGCGGTCGAGCTGCTCACCAAGCTCGGCGCCGAAGTGGTCGAGGTCTCGTGTCCGCACTTCCAGTACGCGTTGCCGGCGTACTACCTGATCCTGCCGAGCGAGGCCTCGTCCAACCTGGCCAAGTTCGACGCGATGCGGTACGGGCTGCGCGTCGGCGACGACGGCACGAACAGCGCGGAGAAGGTGATGAGCCTGACCCGCGAGGCCGGCTTCGGCGCCGAGGTGAAGCGCCGGATCATGCTCGGCACGCACGCGCTGTCGAGCGGGTACTACGACGCCTACTACGGGCAGGCGCAGAAGGTGCGGACGCTGATCGCCCGCGACTTCGCCAACGCCTACGAGCAGGTCGACGTGCTGGTCTCGCCCGCGACGCCGACGACGGCGTTCGCGATCGGGGACCGGATCGACGACCCGATCGCCATGTACAAGAACGACCTGTGCACGATCCCGTCCAACCTGGCCGGCAACGCGGCCGGCTCGTTCCCGTGCGGCCTGGCCGACGAGGACGGCATGCCGGTCGGCTTCCACGTGATGGCGCCGGTGATGCGCGACGACCTGTGCTACACCGTCGGCGCCGCGCTGGAGTCGGCGCTGGCCGATCAGTGGGGCGGCGTGCTGATGACCAAGGCTCCGGAGCTGGAGGTGACCCGATGACCGCGACCGTCCTCGAGATCGACGACGCGCTGGCGCAGTACGACCCGGTGATGGGCCTCGAGGTCCACGTCGAGCTGAACACGAAGTCGAAGATGTTCTGCGGCTGCCCGACCGAGTTCGGTGCGCCGCCGAACACGCAGACCTGTCCGGTCTGCCTCGGCCTGCCGGGCGCACTGCCGGTGGTGAACAGGGTCGGCGTCGAGTCCGCGATCAAGATCGGCCTGGCGCTGAACTGCGAGATCGCCGAGTGGTGCCGGTTCGCCCGGAAGAACTACTTCTACCCGGACATGCCGAAGAACTTCCAGACCTCGCAGTACGACGAGCCGATCGCGTACAACGGCTGGACCGAGGTGGTCGTCGACGGCGACACGTACCGGATCGAGATCGAGCGCGCCCACATGGAGGAGGACACCGGCAAGTCCACCCACGTCGGTGGCGCGACCGGCCGGATCCACGGCGCCTCGCACTCGCTGGTCGACTACAACCGGGCCGGCATCCCGCTGATCGAGATCGTCACCAAGACGATCGAGGTGCCGGGGGACAAGGCCGCCGCGGTGGCCCGCGCGTACGTGAGCATGCTGCGCGACCTGCTGCTCGCGTTGGGCGTCTCGGACGTCCGGATGGATCAGGGATCGCTGCGGTGTGACGCGAACGTGTCGCTGAAGCCGCACGGCTCGACTGTGCTGGGCACGCGGACCGAGACCAAGAACGTGAACTCGTTCCGCTCGGTCGAGCGCGCGGTGACGTACGAGATCACCCGGCAGGCAGCGGTGCTGAACTCCGGCGGCAAGGTCCTGCAGGAGACCCGGCACTGGCACGAGGACACCGGCATCACCACGTCCGGCCGGGAGAAGTCCGACGCCGACGACTA
The DNA here is from genome assembly GCF_036227145.1 of Kribbella sp. NBC_01484. Classification (NCBI taxonomy): domain Bacteria; kingdom Bacillati; phylum Actinomycetota; class Actinomycetes; order Propionibacteriales; family Kribbellaceae; genus Kribbella; species Kribbella sp. NBC_01484. Next base: position 8,815,052 of record NZ_CP109437.1, on the reverse strand, counting down.
CCGGTACTTCCCGGAGCCCGACCTGGTCCCGATCGCGCCGTCGCGCGAGTGGGTCGAGGAGATCCGTTCTTCGTTGCCCGAGGCACCTTCTCTGCGCCGGGTCCGGCTGCAGGAGGAGTGGGGTTTCACCGACCTGGAGATGCGCGACGTCATCAACGGGAACGCGCTCGAGCCGATCGTGGCGACGGTCGGGCTCGGCGTGACGCCGGCCGCCGCGAAGAAGTGGTGGCTGGGTGAGCTCGCCCGCGCGGCGAACGAGTCCGGCCAGGACCTGGACGCGCTCGGCGTCGGCCCGGCCGAGGTCGCCGAGGTGCAGAAGCTGGTCGACGAGGGCTCACTCAACGACAAGCTCGCCCGGCAGGTGTTCGACGGCCTGATCAAGGGCGAGGGCACGCCGGCCGAGATCATCGAGAAGCGCGGGCTCGCCCTGGTCTCGGACGACTCGGCGCTGATCGAGGCCATCGAGCGGGCGATCGCGGCGAACCCGGATGTGGTCGAGAAGGTCAACTCCGGCAAGCCCGCCGCGGCCGGTGCACTCATCGGCGCGGTCATGAAGGACATGCGCGGCCAGGCCGACGCGGCCAAGGTCCGCGAACTCCTGAACGCGAAACTGGGGATCTGAGGTAGTCGCCGGACCCCGGGGCTCACCCGGGGTCCGGCGACTCAGCTCAGGCCGCGTCCTTTTCCGTTCGCGGCTTCGGCTCGTGCTGCGGTGCGTCCGCGATCACTTCGCGCTCGACCCGGCCGTCGTCGATGTCGGCGGCGTCGGCGAGTAGGGTCCGAGCGATGGAGAGCTCCTCGGGCGGGCAGCGCACCTCGTAGCGGGTGGGCACGATCTCGATGGAGACAGCGTCAGGGCGGTTGCGGACGAGCCCCTTGAACAACCCCCACAGCCCACCGATCAGAGCGCCGTACACGAAACCCCACACCACGACGGCCAGGCCGGTCAGCGTCGTCTGGGCCACGAGCGTGACGAAGATCGCGGCGAGTACGCCGAGCAGCGCACCCTGCAGCGCCCCGGCACCGGTGAGCCGGGCGACCGGGATCGCTCGCTGTCTCTCGGCCCGCCGGAGCCCGGCGCCGACCACCTCCAGGCTGGCCGCGTCCATCCCGTAACTTCGCAGGTACCCGACCGTTCGGTGAGCATCCTCGTAGCTGCTCACCGAAGCGATCACACTGCTGGGAACGACGGACACCTGGCCGGTCCGCATACCGATCTCCTCCTCCGAACGCTGGCTTTCCTCCACAAGTACCAGACGGCCAAAGGTTTGAAACGGTTGGCAATCAGCGGCTGATCGTGATCCGGAGGATCCGGTCGTCGCCACCCCGAGGGTCGCCGCGCCCGTCGGTGTTCGACGTGGTCAGCCACAGCGATCCGTCCGGAGCCGCCTCCACGGTGCGCAACCGGCCGTACTGGTTGGTGAAGAACGCCTGCGGCTCGCCGATTCGCTTGCCGTTGGCAACAGGTATGGCCCAGAGGCGCTGCCCGCGCAGCGACGCCATGAAGATGTACCCCTGGGCAAACGCGATCCCGGACGGCGACGCGTCGGAGGTGTGCCACTGGGCGATCGGGTCGGTCATCCCGTCGAGGTGGCTGATCCCCTCGGCGGCCGGCCAGCCGTAGTTCGCGCCGGGCGTGATCGCGTTCAGCTCGTCCCACGTGTTCTGGCCGAACTCGGCGGCGTACAACTGGGTGCCGTCGAACGCGAGCCCCTGCACGTTCCGGTGGCCCTTGGTGATCCACAGGCGACCGTCCGGGTTGCCCGGCGCCGCCTTGCCGTCGGTCGTGATCCGCAGGATCTTCCCGCCCAGCGATCCGTCGTCCTGCGAGTTCGGCCGATCCGAGCCGTCGCCGGTCCCGGCGTACAGGAATCCGTCCGGCCCGAATCGCAATCGCCCGCCGTTGTGGATGGCGGAGGAGGGGATCCCTTCCAGGATCACCTGCTGGTCGGACAGCTGGTTGTCCTGGTACGTGATCCGGGCGATCCGGTTGTCGTCTCCGCCGGAGTAGTACGCGTAGATGTACGGCTTCCCCGGATACCCGGGGTCCACCGCCAGCCCCAGCAACCCACCCTCCGCCGACGCGTTCACGTCCTCCACCGTGCCGACGTCACTCACCTGCCCGCCGGCGATCCGCTTGATCTTCCCCGAGTCCCGCTCCGCCACCAACGCACTCTTGTCCGGCAGAAACGCCAACCCCCACGGCACCTGGATCCCCGTCGCCACGGTCGACGCCACAGTCAGCCGCACGGACGCCTGCTGGCCTGCAGCCGAGCCGGTCGGCGCAGACGTCGTACTCGGAGAAGCCGGCGCATCGTCGGAACACCCGGCCACCAACGCCAACGCAGTCAAGAACACCGCAGCCCCGCCCCGCTGCCTGACCCTGGTCCCGCCCACGCCGTCTCCTCAGGTCGATTGCCTCCCAAGTTAGCGGCTGACACCAGGCCGTACGGCGGGAACGACCCGACCTGCAATCAATTCGAGAGACCGCATCGCGGCCTGGTGGGACAGCGTCGGCAGTCTCAGCCAGTGCGCGAAGTGGACGAACCGCGTCGCCTCGTGCATAGCGATCAACCGTTCGGCGATGTCGTCCGGCGTACCCACCAGGTAGTCGTCACGCCGCAACGCCGGCGGTTCGGTCCCGCCGTACGACGCGATTTCCCCCTCGAGGTAAGCGATCCCCGGCGCGGCATCGGCCCAGGCCCGGTCCGCGTCATCGTCCACGTGCATGATCCCGGTGCAGATCAACGGCGGCGGGTTGTCGACGACCTCGTCGAGCAGCTGTCGCCGCTCGATCAGATCGGCCGGGGTCGCACAGTAGATGATCACCCCGTCGCCCACCCGAGCGGCCCGGCGCAGCCCCGCCGCAGTCACTCCGGCGGCATAGATCGGGATCTCACCCCGCGGCCGCGGCGTGACTCCCAGCTGACCCGCCCAAGCCTGCCTGACCAGCCGCACACCCTCCTCTAGCAGCGCGCCACGCCGCCGTCGGTCCGCTCCGAGGGCAGCGAACTCCCGCTCGGCATACCCCTGCCCGACCCCGAGCACGAACCGCCCACCCGACACCAGATCGAGTACGGCGGCATCCTCGGCCACCCGCAGCGGGTGATGCAACGGCAACACGAGCACGTTGGTTCCGATCCGGATCCGCTCCGTCCGCCCGGCCAGCACTCCCGCCATCACCAACGGCGAAGGCAACGCCCCATCCGCCGCCAAGTGGTGCTCCGACAGCCAGGCGCCGTCGAACCCGAGCCGATCGGCAACCACGACCTCCTCGACCCGTTCCCCCGAGTAGCCCGCCCCTGCCGCCCGAACATCCACCAACACCCCGAACTCGACATCCACGCACCCACCGTCTCCCGGCGCGGGGGAGACGGTCCAATGCCGACTCCGCCTTGACTCCATGCATGACGGGCATGGAGTCAAGACGAGGGTTCAGCTGAGCCAGGTGGGGCGGAGGGGGAAGTGGGCGTTGGCGTCGTCGTCGAGTTTCACGGCTAGGATCTGGTGGAGTTGGGTGTTGTTGCGTTCGAAGCCGACGCGGCAGGCGGCCAGGTAGAGGCCCCAGATCTTGGCGGTGGGGTGGCCGACCTCGGCGACGGCCTCGTCCCAGTGGGCGACCAGGTTGTCGGACCAGGCCGCCAGGGTGAGGGCGTAGTGCTCGCGCAGGTTCTCCTCGTGGCGGACCTCGAAGCCGGCGTCCTGGGCCTCGGCGATGATCCGGCCGGAGCCGATCAGCTCGCCGTCGGGGAAGATGTAGCGGTCGATGAACGCGCCCGTGGAGCGGAAGCGGTTGTCCGGGCGGGTGATGCTGTGGTTCAGCAGTCGGCCGCCGGGCTTCAGCCGGTCGAGCAGGAACCCGAAGTACGACGGGTAGTTGCGCACGCCGATGTGTTCGGTCAGGCCGATCGAGCTGATCGCGTCGAAGTCGCGCTCGGCGACGTCCCGGTAGTCCAGGAAGCGGACCTCGGCCAGGTGCTCGAGTCCTTCCCGCTTGATCGTTTCGTTGGCCCACTCGGCCTGGGCGGACGACAACGTGACGCCCAGCGCACGAACGCCGTACTCGCGGGCCGCGTGCCGGACCATGCCGCCCCAGCCGCACCCGACGTCGAGGAGTCGTTGCCCGGCCTGAAGGCCGAGCTTCCGCGCGACCAGGTCGTACTTCTCGTACTGCGCCTCCTCCAGCGAAGCCTCCGCGGTCGGATAGACGGCACATGTGTAGGTCATCGACGGGCCGAGGATCCACTCGTAGAACGTGTTCGACACGTCGTAGTGGTGGTGGATCGCGGCCTTGTCCCGGGCCTTCGAGTGCCGCAGTCCCTCGAAGGTGCGACGCCACTTCGGCAGGTGCTCCTGCGGCGGGGGCGGCGGCGGCTTCAGGTGACTCCAGCCGAGCCCGCGGACGATCCGCAGCGCCTCCGCCGTCGTCGGACGCTCGAAGTGCACCTGGTTGAGCATCATCCGCATCAGGTCGTACGGATTGCCCTCGTGGATGCCGGTGATCTCCAGATCGCCCATCACGTACGCGCGGACCAGGCCGAGGTCCCCGGGTGCCGTGAGTACGTAGGACAGGCCGCGCTCGGAGGCCAGATGCATGTGGATCGGCGAGTCCTCCGGGCCGGTCGCGCTCCCGTCGTACGCCGTGAACCGGAACGGCAGGCCGGCCGGAGTCACCGTGGTCAGTGCGTCAGCGATCGAAACCTGGGTCGCGAGCGTCGTCATCGGCGCGTCACCGCCTTCTCGTAGAGCCCGGTGAGCCGGGCGTTCGGGTCGTAGCGTTGCTTCACCTCGGTCAAGGCCGGAACGTTGTAGAGCCGGTCGAAGGTGTCTCGGTCGTAGTACGCGTCGGAGTACAGCGATTTGTGCCCGCCGAACTCGGCCACCGCGGCCTCGATCCGCCGGTTCACGTCACCGTCGGAGGCGCCGGGGGCGATCGCCACGGTGCCCCAGAAGCCGACGTTCACGTAGGTCTCGCCGGGCTTGAGCGGATACAGCGGCCAGTCCGCCGACCCGCGCAGCCGGAGCGGGCACAGCCAGACCGGCCGCATCCCGACCTCGGCGTCGAACCAGCGCAGGAAGCCGGCCAGCCGGTCGACCGGGATCTCCACATCCTGGACGACCCGTTCGCGATCCGGCCGCCCGCGCCGGCGGTCGAGACGTGCGGCGACATGATGCCGGTTCTCGAAGCCGACGATCTTGTGGAACACATCGCTCCGCCGCCAGCGTCGCGGCCACAGGCGCCGTACCACCGGATGCTGTGCGCCGAACGCGGCCGAGCACCAGAACCAGTCGGTGTCCCAGCGCCACAGGTAGTCGTGCGCGGTGAGGAAGTCCGTCGGCCGCTGCTGGATCGAGCGGTAGTAGATCTGCTGGCCGGTGTAGTCGCTGGTCCGCACAGCGGCGTCGCTGTTCCGCCCGAGGGTCAGATACGCCTCCGACGGGCTGAACGCGACCCCGTCGACGAACTGCACCGGCTCCCCGTCGTACGTGCTTGAGGCAACGATCTCGTCGATCGCCGGGGCCAGCTCGTCGAGGCCGAGGCGGACGTGCCGGAGGGCGATGTACGGCGAGATCCGGTCGAGCTCGATCGTCAGCCGGGTGGCGTAGCCGAGGGTGCCGTAGGAGTTCGGGAACATCCGGAACAGGTCCGCGTGCTCACCCTCCGGGCGTGCGGTGACCAGGTCGCCGGCGCCGGTGAGGATGTCGAGTTCCAGCACGGACTCGTGCGGCAGTCCGGCCCGGAACGACGACGACTCGATGCCGAGCCCGGTCACCGCGCCGCCGAGCGTGATCGTCTTCAGTTGCGGCACGACCATCGGGGTCAGCCCGTGCGGGAGCGTGGCCGCGACCAGGTCCTCGTACGTGCACATGCCCTGGACGTCCGCGGTCCGCGCGGCCGGGTCGACGCTGATCACGCCGGTCAGCTTCGACACGTCCAGGCCGGGGCGCTCGACGTCCGTCCGTGGGCGGAACAGGTTCGAACTGCGCTTCGCCAGCCGGACGGGGTCGCCCGGAGGGATCCGCTGATACGACTCCCGCAATCGCCCTACGGCCTGATCATGCTCGAGCGTCGCCGCCAGATCCGATGTCGAAGGCACCGATCCAGAGTACGACGACGTCCGGTGTCTGGCACGGGTGTTCAAAAGTGTCCTGGCACCCGAGTAGGTTCTTGGGCATGGCTGATGTGGTGAAGGCATGGCTGCCGTGGGAGGACCCGGACACCTTCCTCGGCGGGCTGCCCGCGGGATTCGACGTCGACTTCTACGACGGCGGGGAGCGGCCGGAGTCGCTCGCCGAGGTCGAGGTCTACGTGCCGGGATACATGGGTGGCTCCCGGGTGATCGACATCGTCAGCGAGATGCCGAGCCTGAAGGTCGTGCAGCTGCAGACCGCCGGCTTCGAGCATGTGCTGCCGCATCTGGCCGAGGGCGTGACCTTGTGCAACGCGCGCGGCGTCCACGACGCGTCCACCGCGGAGCTCGCGGTCGCCCTGATCCTGGCGTCGTACCGGCGCCTGCCGCGGGCCGTCCGCGACCAGGAGCAGCAGCTCTGGCCCCACTCGTACGACGAGGTCGACGACTCACTCGCGGATCGCACGGTGCTGATCCTGGGCTACGGGTCGATCGGGGAGGCGCTGGAGCGGCGGCTGAGCGGGTTCGAGTGTGAGGTGATCCGGGTCGCGCGGCGGGCCCGGGACGGCGTACATCCGATCACCGAGCTGCCGGAGTTGCTGCCGCGGGCGGATGCCGTCGTCCTGCTGACCCCGGCGACCGCGGAGACGCGCGGGATGGTCGACGCGAAGTTCCTGGCGAGCTTGAAGGACGGCGCGCTGTTGGTGAACGTTGCTCGCGGTGTCGTCGTCGACACCGACGCGTTGCTGGCCGAGCTCGGCACGCGGCGGATCAGCGCCGCTCTGGACGTGACCGACCCCGAGCCACTGCCCGCCGGTCATCCGCTCTGGTCGGCTCCGAACGTGCTGATCAATCCGCACCGCGGCGGTGCCTCGACGGCGTTCGCGCCGCGGGTGGCGCGCCTGGTGCGCGCACAGCTGGAGCGCTACGTCTCCGGCGAACCGCTGATCAATGTGGTGGCAGGTCCACCGCGCTGAAACGAGGAGGACAAGGATGTCCGAGGCCGTACTGCTGATCGGGACCAAGAAGGGGCTCTGGATCGGCCGGAGCGATGCCGCCCGCAAGAACTGGACCCTCGACGGGCCGCACTTCGAGATGCAGGGCGTGTACGCCGTGGGCATCGACACCCGGGGTGAGCGGCCGCGGATGTTCGCCGGCGGGACCAGCGAGCATTGGGGACCGGCCGTCTTCCACTCCGACGACCTCGGCGCGACCTGGGACGAGCCGCCGGAGGGATCGATCGGATTCCCGGCCGACGCCGACGCCGCACTCGAGCGGGTCTGGCAGATCCAGCCTGGACCGGCCGGTCAGCCGGGTGTCGTGTACGCCGGGACGCAGCCGTCGGCGCTGTGGAAGTCGACCGACGGGGGAGTGACGTTCGAGCTGGTCCGCGGGCTGTGGGACCATCCGCACCGCAAGGAGTGGGGCGCCGGCTTCGGTGGTCAGGCGGTGCACACCGTGCTGCCGCATCCCACCGATCCCGAGCAGGTCAGCGTCGCGATGTCGACCGGCGGGGTCTATCGGACCGCCGACGGCGGCGCGTCGTGGGAGCCGGCGAACCACGGGATCCAGGCGAAGTTCTTCCCCGACCCCTACCCGGAGTTCGGTCAGTGTGTGCACAAGCTGGCCGCGCATCCCGCCGTACCGGAGCGGATGTTCGCGCAGAACCATCACGGCGTCTACCGGTCCGACGACGGTGGGGCGATCTGGAAGTCGATCGCGGACGGGCTGCCGTCGGACTTCGGATTCCCGATCGCGGTGCATCCGCACGAGCCGGCGACGGTGTACGTCTTCCCGCTGATCGCGGACGCCAACCGGATCCCGACCGAGGCCAAGTGCCGCGTCTACCGCTCCCGCGACGCCGGAGCGACCTGGGAGCCGCTGACGACGGGCCTTCCCGACGTGTCGTATGTCCCGGTCCTGCGTGACGCGCTCACCACCGACACCGCCGACCCGGCCGGTGTGTACGTCGGCACCCGCGACGGCTGCGTCTACGCCAGCGCCGACGCCGGTGACACCTGGGTCGAGGTGGCACGTCACCTGCCGGATGTGCTCACCGTGCGCGCCGCGGTGATCTGATGATCTCCGTCCGCCTGCCGACCGTCCTCCGGCCGTTCGCGGGCGGAGCCGAGTGTGTCGAGGTCGACGGCTCCACCGTCGCCGAGGCCTTCGCCGCCCTCGACCCAGTGCTGCGACGGAGGTTGACCGACGAGCAGGGCGCCGTCCGCCGGCACGTCAACGTCTACCTCCACAACGACAACATCCGCGACCTGGACGGCCCGGGGACGAAGTTGAGCGACGGAGATGAGTTGCTGATCCTGCCTAGCGTCGCGGGCGGTTGACACCGCGCCAAAGGAAGACTGCAGTCCGGGTGACGGGCAGCGAGCGGTTGGTGGCGTAGGGGTGTGCCCGGGGGGCGAGGGGTTGTGACGGGCGTCGGGCCCGGCTTACTGTCGGCGGAGGGGTCGACGGCGGGGCCGTCGCCTGGGGGGCGCCTGGGGGAGGGGGCCCTGTGCACGCGTTTCTGGATCGTCTCGGCCGGGGGGCCGCGCGGTTCCACTGGTTCGTGATCGCAGGCTGGCTGGTGCTGGTCGTCGGATTGTTCGTACTACGTTCCGCGTTCGGCGGCACGTACGTGAACAACTACACGGTCCCGGGCAGTGAGTCGTCGGCCGGACTGAACATCCTGAACAAGGACTTCGCCACCGCCGGCGGCTACTCCGGTTCGATCGTCTTCCACGCGAAGACCGGCACGGTCTCCGAGCAGGCCGACGCGGTGAAGACGTCGATGGCTGCCGTCGCCAAGCTGCCCGACGTGGTCTCGGCCGTCGACCCGCTGGCGACGTCACAGACGGCGTACATCTCCAAGGACGGCAGCATCGTCAACGCTCCGGTCTCGTTCTCGGTCGTGCCGGCGTCGCTCGACAGCAGCTATCTCGACAAACTGGATGCCGCCGTCCAGCCGGCCAGGGCCGCCGGGCTGCAGGTCGAGTACGGCGGAGGCGCCGGCCAGATCGGGAAACAGGCGGACGACACCCTGTCCGAGACCATCGGCCTCGCGCTGGCGCTGTTGTTGCTGTTCCTGATGTTCCGGTCGATCGTCGCGGCCGGACTGCCGCTGATCGCCGCGATCTTCAGCGTCGGCGGCGGGCTGGCCATCCTCGGTCTGCTCGCAGCGGTGAAGGACTTCCCGGTCTCGGCGCCGACGGTCGCCACCCTGCTCGGGCTCGGCGTCGCGATCGACTACGGGCTCTTCATGGTGTCGCGCCATCGCGAGCAGCTCGAGGACGGGATAGGAGTCGAGGAATCGGCCGGTCGCACGGAGTCGACGTCCGGTGCGGCCATCCTGGTCGCCGGCGGGACGGTCGTCATCGCGATTCTCGGCCTCTACGTCTCCGGCGTACCGTTCGTCGGCGCGCTCGGTCTGTCCTCGGCCATCGTCGTCGCGGTCACCGTGCTGGCGGCGCTGACCCTCATCCCCGCGATGCTCGGCCTGGCGAAGTTCCTCGTCCTCAACCGCAAGGACCGGCACCATCTGGTGGAGGAGCGGGAGCTCGAGGCCGGGCTCCCGGACGAGCAGGCCGTGGCGAAGCACCGGGCGGAGGAGCGCGAGCAACGCGACCTCAAGCACGAGCAGAGCCCGTTCGCCCGCTGGGGACGCAAGGTGAGCGACCGGCCGTGGCCGTACGGCATCGCCGCCACCCTCGTGCTGCTCGTCCTGGCCATACCACTGTTGTCGATGAACCTTGGCCAGCTCGACGCCGGCACCGATCCGGCGGCGGACTCGAGCCGGAAGGCGTACGACCTGATCGCCCAAGGGTTCGGCCCGGGTGCCAACGGTCCGCTGACGGTCGTCGTACAGCTCCCGTCCGAGAGCTCGACCGACAAGCAGACCTTGCTGACCGGCCTCACGTCCACGCTGCAGAAAACCGCCGGAGTGGCCGCCGTCCAACCGGCGACCATGAACAGCGCCGGTACGACGGCGATCATCACCGTCATCCCGACCACGTCACCGTCGTCGGCGGAGACCGAGGATCTGGTCAACCGGATCCGCGACGACGTACTCGCAGGGCAGCAGGAGCCGACCTTCGTGGTCGGCACGACCGCCGGGTATGTCGACTTCACCGAGAAGGTGGCCGGTCGGATGCTGTGGCTGATCGGCGCGGTGGTGCTGCTCGCGTTCCTGCTGCTCACCGTGGCGTTCCGCTCGCTTCTGATCGGAGTCAAGGCCGCGATCCTCAACCTGTTGTCGGTCGGCGCCGCGTACGGCGTCATCGTCGCGGTCTTCCAGTGGGGCTGGGGATCCTCCCTGGTCGGGATCGACGAGAAGGTGCCGATCCCGTCGTTCGTGCCGATGCTGATGTTCGCGATCGTGTTCGGGCTGTCGATGGACTACGAGGTGTTCCTGCTGTCCCGCGTGCACGAGGCCTGGATCGCGACGAACGACAGCCATCGCGCCGTGGCGATCGGGATCGGCGCGACCGCTCGGGTGATCACGACCGCGGCGGCGATCATGATCGTGGTCTTCCTGAGCTTCGTCCTCGACGACGACCCGACGGTGAAGATGCTGGCGGTCGGCATGGCCGTCGCCGTCCTGATCGACGCCAGCATCGTCCGGATGGTCCTGGTCCCGTCCGTCATGACGCTGCTCGGCGACCGGGCCTGGTGGCTGCCGGGCTGGCTCGACCGCATCATTCCCGACATCCAGCTGGAAGGCGGTCCGCAGCCGGCCCCGGCCGAGCGCGAGCCACCCAAGGTCGACGTCGCCTGATCAGTGCCGGAACAGCCGGACGCCGGTCGGCGACCAGCTGATGCCGCGCACGGCGCACGCCTGTGCGACCTCGTCCGACCGGATGGACCCGCCCGGCTCGGCGATATGCGCGACGCCGTACCGGTGCGCTTCCTCGACGTTGTCGACGAAGGGGAGCGCACCGTCTGACACCATCGCCACATCCGCGAGCGCTTCAGTCGAGCGGCGGCCCCACCACGCGGCAGCCTTCTCGCCGGCGAGCCGGGTGCAGTCCACCCGCGACTGCTGCCCGGCGCCGACGCCGATCGTCATGCTGTCCTTGACCATCGCGACCGTGTTCGACTGCGTGTAGCGGACCACGATCAGCCCGAGCAGGAGATCCCGGGCCGCCGCGTCGGGCACCCTGGGATCCAGCAGCTCACGAGTCAGCGGTACGTCGTCCCGCCGCTGAGTCAACCGCAGTCCGTAGAGCTCGCGAACCTCCTCCGCCGGTGGTTCGAACGCCGGATCCGCCTCCAACACCAGAAAGCTCCCACGCTTCTTCGCCGCCAACGTCCCGACCACGCCCTCGTCGTACCCGGGCGCGATGATCCCGTCCGACACGACACGCTTGAGCACCCCGGCGAGCTCCGCGTCGACGGGATGCGAGACGGCAACGAAGTCGCCGTACGACGACTTGGGATCGGCATCGCGAGCACGCAGGTAGGCGCCGGCCACGCTGTCCCCCAGCGCCGCCCCGGCGGGAGACACATGCTTGTAGGACGCCGCCGCCGGAACGCCGAAGGCACCGGACGCCTCGCGGACGAGCTGCCAACCGGTCAGCGCATCCAGGACGTTGATGTACGACGGAACGCCCGAGACGACTGTGAACGGGGAGCCGCCGAGAGCCGTCATCGTGGCGTGCTGGTGGGGATTCATGCCGTAGCGCATCAGGAGCCTCCGAAACCGAGAGCCGGAGGCGCCCAGGCGGACGACGCCTTGTCCACAACCCGCTCCCCGGTGGTACTCCACCCTCGCCAGTCGCGGTGTACCGACACCTTAGCCCGGATCCGTGGACCGTTCCGGCGCTCGTCACTTGATCTCGCTCCGCCGCAGCCCACCGCGCAACTTCGGGGGATATCCCGTCCTGTTGTGGGTTCTCCCTCGGTGCACGCGGGGAGAACCCACAACGGCAGGGGATAACCGGCTCTTCTGACGTATCCGTGGGTGGCTCGTTCGCGTCCTTCGCGTCCCCGGCGGTCGGCCTTGTTCTGTCGGTTGCCGCCGCGGGTGGGGAGGATCTCGTCCCGGATCGGGTGGGGGATCCTCCCCAGCCTGCCCCGGCCGCCCGCGGGTCTTGGCCTGGGCGGACGTGGGGCACTCACTAACCCGGTCCGTCAGCCGCCGACTGCTCGCGGCCGAGCGGGGCCCGTCTGGCATCGCGCTGCTTGGTGAGTGCTGCAGGTCCGGTCAGCGGCGCGGCATCGCCCAACCCGCCACCACCGCCGGGCGGGTGCGGGTGGACTTCCAGGCCATCACAATCACCGAGACGATGCGATCGTCCGTGGGAGGTCTTCGTCCTCGCCTCGTTGTGATGGCCTGGCGATCCGGTCGACGGCACGGGCAACACCCACCGAACCAACCGAAGCGCCGGATCTCCCATCCCGTTGTGGGTTCTCCCTTGGTGCACGAGGGGAGAACCCACAACAGCAGCGGACAACCCATGAAATGGACGCCATCGCGGCGGATCGGACCGGTCAGCATCCACGGATCCAAACTCAGTCGCGCCAGACTCCGGTCCAGTCGTAGAGCGCAGCGGTGGTCGCGTACTCGCGGAGGTACGCAATGCGGCCCTGGTCGAGTCGTGCGATCGTGGCGCCGTCGAAGGCGCCGGGTTCGCCCTTCCACGTGCACTCGAAGCGCCACTCGACGATCAGCGTGTCGCCGGCCGCCGCCGATGACGTGATCTCCCAGGCGTCGACGGTGCCGCCGGCGCCGAACCAGGCGTTCATCCACTGCTCGACCCGCGCCTTGCCCCGATAGACCGGCCCATACGACTCGATCACCACGCAGTCGTCGGTCAACGTGTCCAGAACCGCCGCGATGTCGTGCCGCCGCCACCCGTCGACGTACGCCTCGAGTCGGGTGCGACCGCTGTCGGTCGGCGGGTGACTGATTCCGGTCATGTCGGCCTCCTGTCACGGCAGTCTCGTGACCGCGCCGGGTGGGATCGGATACCAAAGGTCACGACGCACCTGATCGGTGCCTATGGCAAGACGTCCGCACCTGATCGGTGCCTACAGCAAGGATGGTGTACCCGGTGGGGTTTCCACGATCTTTACCGATACCGGCGCTGCTGGCCAGCGGCGCCCTGGCGCTGTCCGGGCTGACTGCTCCAGTCACCGCTACCGCGGCACCGACAGCTGGCGCGCCGGTCGTCCAGCCGGCCCCCGTACTCAGGAGCCCCGCCACAGTCACGTTGCTGACCGGCGAACACGTCACGCTGCGGCCCGGCCCGGACGGGAAGCCGCAGGTCGACGTCCGGTCCCGCGACGGTGGGTCCGCGGTCGGGTACGCCGTACGTAACGACCACGGCCGGATCAGCGTGATCCCGCACGACGTCGCGAGCCTGGTTCCCGGCGTACTCGACCCTGCGCTGTTCGACGTGACCGGCCTCGTCGAGATGGGGTACGACGACGCGCACCGCGCGGACCTGCCCGTGATCGTGCGGGAGAGTTCCGGCGCGCGGACGATGGCAAACGCCGGATTCACCCCGAGCCGCACGCTGGCCAGCATCGGTGCGACTGCGGGCCGGATCGAGAAGTCCCGGGCGACTGCGTTCGGTTCGGCCCTGACGGCCGCCCGGTCCGCCCTGCCGGCCAAGATCTGGCTGGACACACCCCTGCATGGTGATCGTGTGCCTGAGTCGGCGCCCGGGACCGGCAGATCGACGAGCAAGACGCCGCCGAGTAGCGGTTCCAAGGCCGCAGCGGCACCGCTGGACCCATACCTGGAGCAGGTGCAGGCGCCGACCGCGTGGCGCCGCGGCCTCGACGGTCACGGCGTGAAGGTCGCGATCCTCGACTCCGGCATCGACACCGGCCACCCGGCACTCGAGGGCAAGGTGACGGCCACCGAGGACTTCACCGGCGAGGGCCCGCAGGACGACTTCGGTCGCGGCACCCAGATCGCGTCGCTGGTGGCCGGCAACGGTGCCGGGTCCGACGGCGCCCGGAAGGGCATCGCACCCGGAGCCGAACTGATCTCCGGCAAGATCCTCAACGCGGCCGGCGAGGGCACCGTGTCCGAGCTGATCGCGGCGATGGAGTGGGCCGTCGGGCAGCACGCCAACCTGGTCAACGTCAGCCTCGGCGCCCGCGCCCCGATGCAGGGTGACGACCTGCTGGCCGATGCGGTCGACCGGCTGACGGCGCAAAGCGGTGCGCTGTTCGTGGTCGCGGCCGGCGACGACGGGGACTTCTACGCCACACCGTTCTCGGTCGAGACGCCGGGTACGGCTGACTCCGCGTTGACAGTGGGTGCGCTCGATCCGGCCGGCAACCGGGCCCGGTTCACCAGCATGGGCCCGACGTACTCCTGGCGGCAGAAGCCGGAGATCGCCGCGCCCGGCACCGGCATCATGGGCGCCCGGGCTGGTGCGCGCGACGGCGACCTGTACGCCATGGGCTTGGGTACGTCCCGGTCCACGCCGCTGGTGACCGGCTCGGCCGCGCTGCTGCTCCAGCAGCACCCGGAGCTGACCTGGCAGCAGCTGAAGGCGCGGTTGAGCAGCAGTGCTGTCGACAGCACCGGCGTCTTCACGGGGTGGTTCGGCAGCGGCAGGGTGAACCTGGACGTCGCGACGTCCCCGACCGGCCTGGTGCCGAACGTCGGCGTGATCGACTACGCGGCGATCCGCCACCCTGACGACTCGCCGCAGAAGCGCACTCTGACGCTGACGAATCCCAGTGCCGAGCCGGTCACGCTCACATTCGCCGATCAGGAGGTGACCATCTGGAACAAGCAGGCCCCGGGGTCTGCGGTGACCGTGTCACCGGCCACCCTGACCGTGCCCGCCGGTGGGACCGCCGACGCCACGGTGACCTTCGACCCGACCGGCCTGAGCGACGTCGTCGGGCAGTGGAACTCGATTGTCGACAACATCTGGGAGGGTGCGCTCGACGTCATCGACAGCGCCGGGAAACGGCGCCTCCGGCTGGCCCTGAACGCCTACGACGAGCCGCCGATGTACGACGCCTCGGTCCTGGTGCTCGACCGCAACGGCAAGCCGGTCTCCGGTGGCTACGTCAACGTCTTCAACAGCACCGACGGTCACTACAACCAGATCCTCCTGGACGACCAAGGTCGCGGAACCGCCCGAATTACGCCTGGGGTGCACATGGCGTACGGCTTCGTACCGACAGGCGACACGATGACGTTTGCCGTCGAGTCGAACGTCACCGTGACCCGGAACACGTCGTTCACACTGGACGCCCGTCAGGCGGTCCAGGTGAAGGGTCTTGTCGTAGAGGGCCAACCGACCGGGGTCGTCGAGGGCACGATCGGCTTCACGCGAGGCAAGGACGCGCAGAACTGGCAGGCCGACGAGCTGCCGGTGACAGCGGCCGATCTTGCTGCCGGCCGGTTGTACGTGACGCCCACGGCCGCTCCCCAGGGCGGCTTCGCCGAAGCTGTCACCCGGTGGCAGCTGAGGTCGACCGAGAAGACCGACCACGACACCCCGGACCTGTACCAGGTTTACCAGAGCGCGAACCGTTTCAGCGCGCCGCTGGTCAAGCCGGTCGACCGCAAGGCCGTGCGCGACATGGCCTCGGTCGAGACCAGTTTCGGCACCGCGTGGGGTGGTGGCGAACGTCGCGTCGTCCGTGGCGTGCAGAGCAGGTACAGCGGGATGTCCTGGACGAGCGAACGAACCGTGGAGGCTCCCTCGCGCGAGGTCGAGTTGTTGTCCGCCGGTCCGGACGTCGCGTGGTGGCAGTGCGAGAAGGCGCCCGCAAGCGGCGATGCCGGACTGTGTGACGACCCGGTCCGGACGTACCAGCGCGGTGAGAAGGTCCGCTCAGCTCTCGGTACCGCGGTGCATCCACAGATCCGCAGCCACAGCATGTGGAACAGCACGTTCGCCCTGCAGGTCGGGATGGGGGACGCCAACCACGTCGGCATTGTGGACGGCTCCATCGTCGGTGGGCAGCGGCTGGCGCTGTACCGCAACGGCGAGTTGATCGGTGATGCTCCGGATGTGGGCTACGTCTTCGACGTGCCCGCAGGGCCGGCCCGCTGGCGGGTGGAGCACAGCTGGCGGACCAAGGCGGTCCCGACGTCCGGGGAGGCGGAGACCGCCTGGGAATTCACCGCCACCGCACCTGCCGGGAGGGATGAGAATCCGGTGGAGCCGCCGATGATCCGTCCGGCCTACGACCCCTACGTAGCTCTCGACGGCAGCACACCGGCCGGGCGGCCGATGCAGTTCGATCTGGACCTCAGCTACCCGGACGGCGCCGGCGTACCGGTGAAGTCCGCGAAGCTGTGGGTGTCCTCCGACCGCGGCAAGCACTGGACCCAGGCGCCGCTGGCGCGGACCGGGGACGGTTACAAGACCGTCGTCGCGCCGTGGATGCTCCAGCCGGGCAAGTCGCTGTCGGTCCGGACCGCGGTGACGGACCGGTCCGGCAACTCCGTGGACCAGACTGTGCTGGACCTGGTGCCCGTGCGCTGAGCCCATAGAGTGAGCTGCATGGTCGATCTGAAACCACGCAGCCGCACAGTGACCGACGGCCTGGAAGCAACCGCCTCCCGCGGGATGCTCCGGGCCGTCGGCATGGGTGACGACGACTGGGCCAAGCCCCAGGTCGGCGTCGCGTCGAGCTGGAACGAGATCACCCCCTGCAATCTGTCCCTGGACCGGCTCGCGAAGGCGGTCAAGGAAGGGGTCCATGCGGCAGGTGGGTACCCGCTCGAGTTCGGCACGATCAGCGTGTCCGACGGCATCTCGATGGGCCACGTCGGCATGCACTACTCACTCGTCAGCCGCGAGATCATCGCCGACTCGGTCGAGACCGTGATGGAGGCCGAGCGGCTGGACGGCTCGGTCCTGCTGGCCGGCTGCGACAAATCGCTGCCCGGCATGCTGATGGCCGCGGCCCGGCTCGACCTGGCCGCGGTCTTCCTGTACGCGGGTTCGATCATGCCGGGCAGGCTCGGCGACAAGGACGTCACGATCATCGACGCGTTCGAGGCGGTCGGCGCGTGCCTGCGCGGCCTGATCACCCAGGACGAGGTCGACGCGGTCGAGCGGGCGATCTGCCCCGGTGAAGGCGCCTGCGGCGGCATGTACACCGCCAACACGATGGCCGCGTCCGCCGAGGCCCTCGGTATGTCGCTGCCCGGTTCGGCCGCGCCGCCGGCCGTCGATCGCCGCCGCGACGGCTACGCCCGCAAGTCCGGCGAGGCGGTGGTAGGCCTGCTGCGGAAGGGGATCACGGCACGGCAGATCCTGACCAGGGAAGCGTTCGAGAACGCGATCGCGGTAGTGATGGCACTGGGCGGGTCGACGAACGCAGTCCTGCATCTGCTGGCGATCGCGCGTGAGGCAGAGGTGGATCTGACGCTGGAGGACTTCGCCAGAGTCGGTAGCCGAGTTCCACATCTGGGAGACCTGAAGCCGTTCGGTCGCTACGTGATGACCGACGTCGATCGCGTCGGCGGCATCCCGGTGGTGATGCGCGCGCTGCTCGACGCCGGCCTCCTGCACGGCGACTGCCTCACGGTCACCGGTAAGACCATGGCCGAGAACCTCGCCGACATCGCGCCGCCCGACGTCGACGGCACGATCATCCGCGCGCTCGACAAGCCGATCCACCGCACCGGCGGCATCACGATCCTGCACGGCTCGCTCGCCCCGGAGGGCGCGGTGGTGAAGAGCGCCGGCTTCGACTCCGACGTCTTCGAAGGGACGGCGCGAGTCTTCGACGGTGAACGGGCTGCCATGGATGCAGTCGCCGAACTGAACCCCGGCGACGTCGTCGTGATCCGGTACGAGGGCCCGAAGGGCGGCCCCGGTATGCGCGAGATGCTCGCGGTCACCGGCGCGATCAAGGGCGCCGGCCTCGGCAAGGACGTCCTGCTCCTCACCGACGGCCGCTTCTCCGGCGGTACGACGGGACTCTGCGTCGGGCACGTGGCCCCGGAAGCGGCCGACGGTGGCCCGATCGCGTTCGTCCAGGACGGCGACCGGATCACCCTCGACGTGAAGAACCGCACCCTCGACCTCCACGTCACCCCCGAGAACATCGAACTCCGCCGGCAGGGCTGGACCCCGAAGACCCCGGCCATCACCAAGGGCGTGCTCGGCAAGTACACCCGCCTGGTCGGCTCGGCCTCCCAAGGAGCCGTCTGTATCTAAGACGGTCATCTCAGTAAATGAGACACATGAGCGCCGAACTTGACCCGATCGCGGTGTGTCGGCGAGTGTTGCCTACATGCGATCGATTCTCCTCGTACTTGTGCGGCGCGCCGACTGACGCGACCACAGAGTCGAGCGCGCCCCCTTCAGCCCACCCGGCGGAGGGGGTTTTTTGTTGCCGATGCGACTATCTGCGACCCAGATGGGCAGAGACGACAACCAAGAGCGAGGATGGATCGGTCGCGACAAGCCAATCGTGACAGGACTTAGGGAAGGCACTCATGAGTGAGCAGCTGACCGGGGCACAGGCTCTGATCCGCGCACTGGAACATGCCGGAGTGGACACCGTCTTCGGCATCCCGGGTGGCGCGATCCTCCCGGCGTACGACCCGATGCTCGACTCGACCCAGATCCGCCACATCCTGGTACGTCACGAGCAGGGCGCCGGCCACGCCGCGCAGGGGTACGCCGCCGCGTCCGGCAAGACCGGTGTGTGCATGGCGACCTCGGGTCCCGGGGCGACCAACCTGGTCACGCCGATCGCCGACGCGTACATGGACTCGGTCCCGATGGTCGCGATCACCGGTCAGGTGGCCAGCGCCGCGATCGGCACGGACGCCTTCCAGGAGGCCGACATCCGCGGCATCACGATGCCGATCACCAAGCACAACTTCCTGGTCAACGACCCGAACGACATCGCCACCACGGTGGCCGAGGCGTTCTACATCGCCTCCACCGGCCGGCCCGGCCCGGTGCTGGTCGACGTGACCAAGGACGCGATGCAGGCGCGGGTCGACTTCCAGTGGCCGACCGAGCTGTCGCTGCCCGGCTACCGGCCGGTGACCCGCCCGCACCCGAAGCAGGTGCGCGAGGCGGCCCGTCTGATCGCCGCGGCCGAGAAGCCGGTCCTGTACGTCGGCGGTGGCGTGATCCGGGCCCAGGCCGACGCCGAGCTGAAGGAGCTCGCGGAGCTGCTCGGCATTCCCGTGGTGACCACGCTGATGGCCCGCGGCGCGCTGCCCGACACCCACGAGCTGCACTTCGGCATGCCCGGGATGCACGGCTCGGTGTCCGCGGTCGGCGCGCTCCAGCGGTCCGATCTGCTCATCTGCCTGGGCGCCCGCTTCGACGACCGGGTGACCGGCCGGCTCGACTCGTTCGCCCCCGAGGCGAAGGTCATCCACGCCGACATCGACCCGGCCGAGATCGGCAAGAACCGTGCCGCCGACGTGCCGATCGTGGGGGACTGCAAGGAGGTCATCACCGACCTGCTCGCCGCGCTCCGCACCGAGATCGCGAACGCCGGCCGCACCCCGTCGTACGACGCCTGGCGCCACCAGCTGGAGGCGGTCCGCAGCAAGTACCCGGTCGCGTACGACGAACCCGACGACGGCAGCCTGTCCCCGCAGTACGTGATCGAGCGGATCGGCAAGATCGCCGGCCCGGACGCCGTCTACACCGCGGGCGTCGGCCAGCACCAGATGTGGGCCGCGCACTACCTCCCGTTCGAGAAGCCGCGGCACTGGCTGAACTCCGGCGGCCTCGGCACCATGGGGTACGCCGTTCCGGCCGCGATGGGCGCGAAGGTCGCCCGGCCGGACAAGACCGTGTGGGCGATCGACGGCGACGGCTGCTTCCAGATGACCAACCAGGAGCTGGTCACCTGCGCGCTCGAGGGCATCCCGATCAAGGTTGCCGTGATCAACAACCAGTCGCTGGGCATGGTCCGGCAGTGGCAGACGCTGTTCTACGACAAGCGGTACTCCAACACCGACCTGCACTCGGCCCGGATCCCGGACTTCGCCAAGCTGGCCGAGGCGATGGGCGGCGTCGGGCTGCGTTGCTCGGACAAGGACTCGGTCGACGCCACGATCGACAAGGCGATGTCGGTCACCGACCAGCCGGTCGTGGTCGACTTCGTCGTGCACCGCGACGCAATGGTCTGGCCGATGGTCGCGGCCGGCACCAGCAACGACGACATCCAGATCGCCCGCGACATGGCGCCCAAGTGGGACACCGAGGAGCTCTAATGTCCAAACACACCTTGAGCATCCTGGTCGAGAACAAGCACGGTGTGCTGGCCCGTGTCGCGGCGCTGATCTCGCGACGGGGGTTCAACATCGATTCCCTCGCGGTCGGTCCGACCGAGCACCCCGAGGTGTCCCGGATGACCATCGCGGTCAGCGTGGACGAGCAGCCGCTGGAGCAGATCACCAAGCAGCTGAACAAGCTGGTGAATGTGATCAAGATCGTCGAACTCGAGCCCAGCCAGACGGTTCAGCGCGAACTGCTGCTGGTGAAGGTCAAGGCGGACACCCTGACCAGGGGACAGGTACTGGAGACCGTCCAGTTGTTCCGTGCGAAGGTGGTGGACGTGGCTCCGGACGCGATCACGATCGAGGCGACCGGCAATCCCGAGAAACTCGAGGCCATGCTCCGGGTGCTGGAACCCTTCGGCGTCCGCGAGCTGGTGCAGTCCGGCATGGTGGCGATCGGCCGGGGCAGTCGCTCCATCTCCGACCGCACGCTGCGGCCGGTCCCGCTGCCACCGCCGTACGTCGCCTCCGGCACCCCGACCGTGCAGGCGCAACCCGTCGACCGAGCGCACCACCCGGTCCCGGCACCCCCGCCGGGCCGGCCAGTGGCCCCGGCCCGTCAGGCCTGAACGCCGTACCCCATTCACTACAGAGGAGAAGAGCCCGAAGTGGCAGCTGAAATGTTCTACGACGACAACGCCGACCTGTCGGTGATCCAGGGCCGCCACGTGGCCGTGCTCGGCTACGGCTCCCAGGGCCACGCCCACGCGCTGTCGCTGCGCGACTCCGGCGTCGACGTCCGGGTCGGCCTGCCCGAGGGCTCGAAGAGCCGGGCCAAGGCCGAGGCACAGGGCCTGCGGGTGCTCACCCCGGCCGAGGCGGTCGAGGAGGCCGACGTCATCGTCGTACTCGCGCCGGACCCGGCCCAGCGCAAGCTCTACGCGGAGGCCATCGAGCCGAACCTGGTCGACGGCGACGCGCTCGTCTTCGGTCACGGCTTCAACATCCGGTTCGGCTACATCAAGCCGCCGGCCGGCGTGGACGTGTTCATGGTCGCCCCGAAGGGCCCGGGCCACCTGGTCCGCCGCGAGTACACCGAGGGTCGCGGCGTACCGGTGCTGGTTGCGGTCGAGCAGGACGCCACCGGCAAGGCCTGGGACCTGGCGCTCTCGTACGCCAAGGGCATCGGCGGTCTGCGGGCCGGCGGGATCAAGACCACCTTCACCGAGGAGACCGAGACCGACCTGTTCGGTGAGCAGGCCGTCCTCTGCGGTGGCGTGTCGGCGCTGATCCAGTCCGGCTTCGAGGTGCTCACCGAGGCCGGCTACCAGCCCGAGGTCGCGTACTTCGAGTGCCTGCACGAGCTGAAGCTGATCGTCGACCTGATCTACGAAGGCGGCATCGCGAAGCAGCGCTGGTCGGTCTCCGACACCGCCGAGTACGGCGACTACGTGTCCGGCCCGCGGATCATCGACGCGTCGGTGAAGCAGCGGATGAAGGAGGTCCTCGGTGACATCACCGACGGCACCTTCGCGGCCCGCTTCATCGCCGACCAGGACGCCGGTGCGCCGGAGTTCGCCGAGTTCCGCAAGAAGAGCCAGGAGCACCCGATCGAGGCCGTGGGTAAGGATCTGCGCGGCCTGATGGCGTGGGTCAAGTCGCACGACGACGACTACGTCGAGGGCAGCGCGGCCCGCTGACCCGAAACAGCACAGGTCCGGGGCACCCAGGTGGGTGGCCCGGACCTGTATTTTTGGCACAATCGGTGACGGTTACGGTCTGTGCTGGTGATGGGGGAGGTGCCGATGGACGGGCGCGAGCTACCGCGGCCGCCTAGGCGTGTCCCCGCGGGCGCCGGCACGCTCACCCAACTGCAGGCCGGCACGCCGCGCGGCCCGGAGCCGCCACCTCGGCAGCCGTGGATCTTCGGCCGGTTCCTTGTCGGCTTCCTCGTCGTCCTGGTCATCGTCGCCGGCGGTGCGACCGCCGGCTGGTTCGTCCGCGCGCAGAGCCTGCGGATCGACACCGCCCAGGTCCTCGAGTCCGTCGGCTCCAGTGTCGTCAGGGTGCTGGCCACGACGTGCGCGGGGTCCGGCGAGGCGTCCGGCGTACTGCTCGAGGGCGGGCTGATCCTCACCGCGGCCTCCGCCGTCGAGCAGCCGCTGTCGATCGTGATCATGACCCCGGACGATCGGATCCGCCCGGCCAACCTGCTCGGCACCAGCCCGGACGGGGTCGCCGTACTGCAGATGATCGGGAGCCTGGACGGCGAGCGGGCGTCGCTCGCCCCCGAGGATCCCGATCCGAAGGCCGAGCGTGCGCTGATCGGCTACACCGCGGCCGGTCAGCAGGTGATCAACCCCATCGGTTCGGCGGCCGATCCCACGGCTCTGAGCGAGGTCATGAACGCGACCAAGCTCGGCGGCCCCGTCGTCGACAAGGACGGCCGGGTGGTCGGCGTGGTCGCCGGACGGACGGTCCAGGCGAGCACGATCGTCCCGCTCGAGAAGCTGCGCGGGTACGCCGTGCCGAGGTCGACCGGGATCACCGCCGTACCAGGCGGTTCCTGCGAGGAGTCGCGTGGACCGCAGACCGCGATCGCCCCGGAGTTGCTGGTCGCGAACACAGCGCTGGCGGCGGAGGTCCAGAAGCTGTTCGGCAACTATCTGACGCTGGAGAACAGGCGCAACTTCCCTGCGTTGCAGGCGTTGTACTCCGAGCAGCTGGCCCGGTCGATCACTCCGGTGAGTGATCGGCGCAGTCACCGCACGACGTACTTCTTCGGCCCCAAGATCACCGAGGTCTCCCGGTACGCCAAGGACGGCGCCTACGCCCGGATCACGTTCAACGCGCTCTTCTCACCAGTCACCACCGGCGCCGACGGCCGGCGGTGCAACCGGCTGGACAACCGCTACCGCTTGGTCCGGGAGGGCGGCAGGCTCGTCATCGATACGGCCGTTTCGATGGAGAAACCTCCGCGGAGCTGCGAAGCGGAGTGACCGCCATCCGGGTCCCCGGACCTGTACTTTTTGGCACAATCGATGATGCTTGTCGTTGTGCAGGTGATGGGGGGAACGAATGGAGGGGCGCGAGTTGCCACGGCCGCCTCGGCGGATCCCCACGGGCACCGAGGCGCACACCCAACTGGAGACCAGTACGCCGAGTGACCCCCAGCCGCCACCGCGACCGCCGTGGATCTTCGGCCGGATCCTGGCCGGTTTCATCGTGCTGCTGATCATCGTCGCCGGCGGTGTGGCGGCCGGATGGTGGATCCGGTCACAAAGCGCGCGCGTCGCAACACCAGAGGTCATTGGAACGACCAGCCCGGAAATCACGGACGTCGTCGGCCGGCACGTCCTGAAGACGGCCGGTCCGGCTGTGGTCCGGGTGCTCGGCACGACCTGCGCAGGCACCGGCGAGGGGTCCGGTGCGCTGATCGACGGGGAAACGATCCTGACCGCGGCGTCCGCGATCAGGCAGCCGCTGTCGATCGTGATCGTCACGCCCGACTATCGGATCCGGCGAGCCAATCTGCTCGGCACCAGCGCGGACGGGGTCGCAGTACTGCGTATGGTCGGGCGGCTCGGCAACACCCTGCCGCTCGCGGGTACAGGCCCCGATCCGAAAGCCGATCGCGTGCTGGTCGGCTACACGGCGTCCGCCAAGGAAACGATGCAGTCGATCGGCTCGATCGCCAAGCCGGTAGTGCTCAGCACGGTCATGAACACGGCCGAACTCGGCGGCCCGGTGCTCGACAAGTCCGGCCAGGTGATCGGTGTGGTCGTCGGCGACAACGTCAAGAACAGCAGGATCGTCGGCGTCGACAAGCTCCGCGGCTACGTAGCGCGCGGCTCGACCGCGATCACCGCAGAACTCGGCTCCTGTCGCCGCTCCCGCGGCCCGCAGAGTCCGGTCGTGCCGGAGCTGCAGGTCGCGAGCACGCCGTTGGCGGCCGAGGCGCAGCGGCTGCTCGCCGGCTACTTCACGCTCCAGAACCGGCACGATTTCCAGGCTGTGCAGTCGCTGTACTCCGAGAAGCTTGCCAGGTCGCTGGACGTGGAACGGGATAGCAAAGGCCACCAGACGTCGTACTTCTTCATCCCCAAGGTCACGGATGTGACCCCGACCGAGACGGATGGAGCCGCCGCGCGGGTCTCGCTCAACGTTCTGTTCTCGCCGCGCGCCAAGGGCGCCGAAGGCGAGGCCTGTCGCCGGCTGGACTACAAGTACGACCTGGTCCGGGAGGGCGGCAAGCTGGTGATCGACGACGTGGACCCGATGTCTCCGATGCGGGGCTGCGACGCGGAGTGACCGGCATCCGGGTCCCCGCACGGGGCCGGGCCGGGGACGCGGTACCATCGGACCAGCGGGCACAGCGCGGTGCTCAGATAGTTTTCCGAGCCCAACCGCTTCTGCAGGAGATTCCTCCATGACTGACGTAACCCGGCCCGTCGTCCTGATCGCCGAAGAGCTCAGCCCGGCCACCGTCGAGGCGCTCGGCCCCGACTTCGAGATCCGGCAGATCAACGGCGCCGACCGCGCCCAGCTGCTCCCGGCCATCGCTGACGTCGACGCCATCCTGATCCGCAGCGCCACCAAGGTGGACGCCGAGGCGCTGGCCGCGGCCAAGCGCCTGAAGGTCGTCGCCCGGGCCGGTGTCGGCCTGGACAACGTGGACGTGAAGGCCGCCACCCAGGCCGGTGTGATGGTCGTGAACGCACCGACCTCCAACATCGTCAGCGCCGCCGAGCTCGCGGTCGCCCTGCTGCTGGCCGCCGCGCGCCGCGTCCCGGCCGCCGACCAGTCGCTGAAGAACGGCGAGTGGAAGCGGAGCAAGTACTCCGGCGTCGAGCTGTTCGAGAAGACCGTCGGGATCGTCGGCCTCGGCAAGATCGGCGTCCTGGTCGCGCAGCGGCTGGCTGCCTTCGGCATGAACGTGATCGCCTACGACCCGTACGTGCAGGCCGGCCGGGCCGCGCAGATGGGGGTCCGGCTCGCCTCTCTCGACGAGCTGCTGAGCGTCAGCGACTTCATCTCGGTGCACCTGCCGAAGACCCCGGAGACGATCGGTCTGATCGGCGACGAGGAACTGCACAAGGTCAAGCCCGAGGTCATCATCGTGAACGCGGCCCGCGGCGGCATCGTCGACGAGCAGGCGCTCCACAGTGCTCTGAAGGAAGGCCGCGTGGCCGCCGCCGGCCTGGACGTGTTCGCGTCCGAGCCGTGCACCGACTCGCCGCTGTTCGAGTTCGAGAACGTGGTCGCCACCCCGCACCTCGGCGCGTCCACCGACGAGGCGCAGGAGAAGGCCGGTATCGCGGTCGCCAAGTCGGTCCGGCTCGCGCTGTCCGGCGAACTGGTGCCGGACGCGGTGAACGTCCAGGGCGGCGTGATCGCCGAGGACGTCCGGCCGGGGATCGCGCTGACCGAGAAGCTCGGCCGCATCTTCACCGCGCTGGCCGGCGGCGTCGCGCAGCAGCTCGATGTCGAGGTCCGCGGCGAGATCACGCAGTACGACGTCAAGGTCCTGGAACTGGCCGCACTCAAGGGTGTCTTCGCGGATGTCGTCGAGGACAACGTCTCGTACGTGAACGCGCCGCTGCTCGCGGCCGAGCGGGGTCTCGAGGTCCGGCTCGTCACCGACCACGACAGCCCCGAGCACCGCAATCTGATCACCCTGCGCGGCACACTCGCCGACGGCGCCCAGGTTTCGGTGTCCGGCACGCTGGTCGGCGTCCGGCAGTCGGAGCGGCTCGTCGAGATCGACGGCTTCGACCTCGAGGTCGAGCTGTCCGCCCACCTCGCCTTCCTCACCTACGAGGACCGGCCGGGCATCGTCGGGCAGATCGGCCGCATCCTCGGCGAGGCGGACGTGAACATCGCCGGCATGCAGGTCAGCCGCGACCGCAAGGGCGGCAAGGCGCTGGTCGCGCTGTCGGTCGACTCGGCCATCGCGCCGGCCGTGCTGGACGACATCGCGACCGCGGTCCAGGCCGACACGGCTCGTACCGTGGACCTGGAAGCCTGATTCAGACGAACGACTGATTTACTGGAAGCGGTCAGCCGCCCGCAGGCGCATGGCGGCTGGCAAGGGCCCGGGCTCCATAGCCCGGGCCCGCTTCATGTTCAGTGCCGGGTGGCGAGGAGTACGGCGGCGTCCGGCGCGACCATCACCTCGACGGTGGTGAAGCGCTTGTCCATCAGCCATTCCTGCCGGAGCGTGTCGACCCGGCCCTCGTACATCGGCGGCCAGACCGCCGACGGCGTGAAGTCGTCGAGGACGACGAAGCCGCCGGGCTCGACCACGTCCGCGATGATGTCGCGGGCCGAGAGCTTCGCCTCGCGCGCGTCGACGAACAGCAGGGCGAACGGGCCGCGCTCGATCAGCGCGGTCCAGTCCGCCGAGACGACCTCGATCCGCTCGTCCGCGGCGAACAGCTCCGCCACCACCTGCGCCAGTTGCGGGTCGCTCTCCGCGGTGACGATCCGGGTGCCCTCGCCGGCGCCGCTGCGCAGCCAGGCCGAACCGACGCCGCAGCCGGTCCCGAGCTCACCGAGCAGGCCCGTCTTCGACGCCGCGAGCGACGCGAGCAGGCGACCGGTCTCGTTGCGGGTGGAGCTGACGAATCCCCGCCGGCCGGACAGGCTGAGGGCCGCTGAAACCAGCGGCGGCAGTTCTGGAGGAGCACTCACCGGTTGAGAGTTGCACAGCTCTGGTCCAGTACCAGCACCGGGATCTCACATAGCGGGACAAGCTGCCCGCATAGTGGTGAAATAGTCGGACGCCAGAGTAAATTCGGTCGCACCCTGCCGCCCGCATCCTGTCTCGGGAGGAGCAGCATGTACGAGATGTATCCAGCCAATTGGCCCGCGATCGACGCCCGGGAACGGAAGGCGACCCGCCGTCGCCGGCCGTCCCGCCTGGCGAGCGATGAGGTCAAGGCTGTCCAAGAGGCCATGAACCGCCGTGACAATGGGGGAGAACCCAAGAAGTGAGCGACAAGAAGAACTTCACGCTGGCCGTCGTTCCCGGGGACGGGATCGGACCCGAGGTGACCACCGAGGCGCTCAAGGTGCTCGACGCGGTCGCCGTACAGCATGGCGTGACGTTCGACCGGACCGAGTGCGACCTCGGCGCGAAGCGCTGGCACGCCACCGGTGAGACGCTGCCGGACGCCGAGCTCGAGGAGATCCGCAAGCACGACGCGATCCTGCTCGGCGCGGTCGGCGACCCGAGCGTGCCGTCCGGGGTGCTCGAGCGCGGCCTGCTGCTCAAGCTCCGGTTCACCCTCGACCACTACGTGAACCTGCGCCCCTCGAAGGTCTATCCGTCCGTCGGCTCCCCGCTGGCGAACCCGGGCGCCGTCGACTTCGTCGTCGTCCGCGAGGGCACCGAGGGTCCGTACGTCGGCAACGGCGGCGCACTGCGGGTCGGGACTCCGGCCGAGATCGCCACCGAGGTGTCGGTCAACACGGCGTACGGCGTGGAGCGGGTGGTGCGGGACGCGTTCGCCCGGGCCCAGGCGCGGCCGCGCAAGAAGCTCACCCTCGTCCACAAGAACAACGTGCTCGTGCACGCCGGCCACCTGTGGAAGCGGACCTTCGACAAGGTCGCCGAGGAGTTCCCGGAGATCGCCGTCGACTACCTGCACGTGGACGCGGCGACGATCTTCCTGGTCACCGACCCGGCCCGGTTCGACGTGATCGTCACCGACAACCTGTTCGGCGACATCATCACCGACCTGGCGGCCGCGATCAGCGGCGGCATCGGGCTGGCCGCGAGCGGCAACATCAACCCGGACCGGACCGCGCCGAGCATGTTCGAGCCGGTGCACGGCTCCGCGCCGGACATCGCCGGCCAGCAGAAGGCCGACCCGACCGCGGCGATCCTGTCCGCCGCGCTGCTGTGTGAGCACCTCGGTCTGACCGAGGCCGCGACCGCGATCGAGGCGGCCGTCACCGCCGATATCGAGGAGCGCACCGGTGCGATCCGGACCACCGCCGAGATCGGTGACGCGATCGCCAAGCGCGCTGCGGGCTGAGGGGCGACACTCGCATGACCACTTGGCCAAGAGGTACGGTGCGGCTATGAGCGCCGATCTGCAGTTCACCGTTGAGCCAACCACCCAAGCGGCCAGCGACGACCAGCGCGCCACGATCCTGGCGAACCCGGGATTCGGGCAGTATTTCTCCGACCACATGGCGATCGCCACCTGGTCCAAGGAGAGCGGCTGGCACGACGCGAGGATCACCGCCTTCGGACCGCTGGAGCTGTCTCCGGCCACCGCGGTGTTCCACTACGCCCAGACCATCTTCGAAGGGATGAAGGCCTACCGGCATCCCGACGACTCGATCCACATGTTCCGCCCCGAGGCCAACGCGGCCCGGTTCGCGCGGTCCGCGCACCGGCTCGCGCTGCCGGAGCTGCCGGAGGCAGCCTTCCTGGAGTCGCTGCGCACGCTGGTCGAGCTGGACAAGGCGTGGGTGCCCGCCGGTGGCGAGACGTCGCTCTACCTGCGGCCGTTCATGTTCGGGTCCGACCCGTTCCTCGGTGTCCGCCCGTCCGCGCAGGTCACGTACTGCGTGATCGCGTCGCCGGCCGGCTCGTACTTCTCCGGCGGCGTCAAGCCGGTCCGGATCTGGCTGAGCGAGGAGTACACCCGGGCCGCCCCTGGTGGCACCGGCGCGGCGAAGACCGGCGGTAACTACGCCTCCTCGCTCCTGGCCCAGGCCGAGGCGATCGAGGAGGGCTGCGACCAGGTCGCCTTCCTCGACGCGGTCGAGAAGAAGTGGGTCGAGGAGCTCGGCGGGATGAACCTGTACTTCGTCCTCGACGACAACTCCGTGGTCACGCCGGAGCTGTCCGGCACCATCCTCGAGGGTGTCACCCGGGACTCGATCCTCAAGCTGGTCACCGACCTCGGCTACACCGTGACCGAGCGGAAGATCTCGATCGACGAGTGGCGCGATGGCGCGGCCTCCGGCACGGTCCGCGAGGTGTTCGCCTGTGGCACGGCCGCGGTGGTCACCCCGGTCGCCTCGCTGAAGTGGAAGGACGGCGACGTCCAGGTCGGCGACGGCAACGGCGGCCCGGTCACCGCGGCCGTCCGCAGCGCCCTCCTCGACGTCCAGTACGGTCGCGCGGCCGACCCGCACGGCTGGATGACCCGCGTCTGCTGATTCCGCTTACGTCCGAAGAACTGTGGCCTATGACCCACAGTTCTTCGGACGTTGTGCTGTGGTCAGAAGCGGGTGGCCGAGCGGGCGGCCACGCTGACGAAGACCGCCACCAGCCAGATGCCCAGGGCAACGAACGGCGCTCCGGTCCAGTGCAGGTCGGTGAAGTCCGACAACGCCTTCCCGGTGACGATGATGACCACGGTGATCACCAGCCCGGCAGTCCCGGCCACCAGCGCGTACGTCGACTCTGCCGGTGCCAGCAACAACGACAACGCGAGCAGCAGGTAACCCAGCAACAGAACGACCCCGAGCGGGCCCAGCGGTGCGTCCTTCCCCGGTGCCAACCCGAACAGACTGGTCCCGCCGTACACGTCGATGGACATGCTGGTCCCGCGATCCAGGACGAACCACGTCGGCGCGAGCACGACAAGCAGCGCCAGCCCGGTCGCGAACCCCATCAGCCGGAACTGCAGTTCTTTGAGTTGGTCTGTGTCTGCGGCGCGAGACAGCGGTGCCTTGAGGATCTCGATGGCATCGCGATCGTCCTGCTCGGGCACTGACGGTCCTCTCTCAAGCGACTGTTTCACAGCATCTTCTCAGGTCTGGGGTGCAGACGGACGGTCGCTGTCCACAGGCCGGGTTCGATAGGGTCGGGGATCATGAGCAGCTTCCCCGACGACGTCGACGCCTACTACGCGGAGCTCGCCGAGCGGCGCTCATGGTCGCCGGAGACGGTCACCGCGATCCGCGCCACCGTCGAGCTGATCCGGGATCTCGACCGCGGCACCGCCCCGCGGACGTACGGCGCGATCGCCGACGACCACGGCACCGACTGGCTGTACGAGGCGGTCTGGCACGAGCGGGAGTGGGTCGTGGTCCGCCAGCTCGGCGTGGGGGAGGACGGCGACGTCACGCGGTACTGGTGGCAGCGGCTCGAGGACGACCAGGGCATGCTCACCGACCAGGCCCTGGACCGCGACGAATGGGGCCTGCGGCCCCTGTCCCGCGAGGACTTCTACACTGCCTGGGACGACCCGGGCTGGTCCCTGACCATGCTGACGGCCTGAACTCCGCCGTACGCGGTAGTACTGGTTCGCGTACTGAATGACCGTGATGCGAGACGCTCCCGCCATCGCGTGGACATTCTGTGGCAGACTGCCAAATGTCATGAAGAACTACCAGGTCATTATTACCTAGGCGCGCTCAGCCAGCAGTACCTGAGCGCGCAGACCTCTCGCACCTTGCGGGAGGTTTTTTTGTTTGCCCCCGACGTCACAGTTCGAACACCGCCAGCCCCCTCGGAAGGCCGATCATGAGCATCTCGGACGAGTTCCACGTCTATGACACGACTCTGCGCGACGGGGCGCAGCAAGAGGGGCTGGCGCTGTCCGTAGCCGACAAGATCGCCATTGCACAGCACCTGGACGACCTGGGCGTGGGCTTCATCGAGGGCGGCTGGCCCGGCGCGGTGCCGAAGGACACGGAGTTCTTCGAGCGCGCGCGGACCGAGCTGCACCTGAAGAATGCGACCTTCGCGGCCTTCGGCGCGACCCGGAAGCCGGGGACGACCGCGGCCGAGGACCCGCTGGTCGCCGCGCTCCGCGACTCCGGCGCGGGCGTCGTCACACTCGTTGCCAAGAGCCACGATGCGCATGTCG
This sequence comes from Kribbella sp. NBC_01484, assembly GCF_036227145.1. Taxonomy (NCBI): domain Bacteria; kingdom Bacillati; phylum Actinomycetota; class Actinomycetes; order Propionibacteriales; family Kribbellaceae; genus Kribbella; species Kribbella sp. NBC_01484. Next base: position 8,783,895 of record NZ_CP109437.1, on the reverse strand, counting down.
AACGGGCGCTGCGTACCACGCTCGACGAGAACCTCCGGATGATCGCCGACACCGTCCGTCACCTGCGCGAGCACGGTCAGCGGGTCTTCCTCGACACCGAGCACTTCTTCGACGGCTACCGCGCCAACCGCGCATACGCGCTGGAAGTGGTACGAGTAGCCACCGAGGCCGGTGCCGACGTGGTCGCACTGTGCGACACCAACGGCGGGACGCTGCCCCGGGAGTTGCAGGACATCGTCCGCGACGTCCTCGATTCCACCGGCGCACGCCTCGGCATCCACTGTCACAACGACGCCGGCTGCGCGGTGGCGAACTCGATCGCCGCCGTCGAGGCCGGCGTCACGCACGTCCAGGGCACGATCAACGGGTACGGCGAACGCACCGGCAACGCCGACCTGCTCGCGATCGTGGCCAACCTCGAGCTCAAGCGCGAGATGGACCTGCTCCCGGCCGGCAAGCTGGCCGAGTCGTTCCGGATCGCGCACGCGATCGCCGAAGTGACGAACGTGCCGCCGTCGACCCGGCAGCCGTACGTCGGTGTGTCCGCGTTCACCCACAAGGCGGGCCTGCACGCCAGTGCCATCAAGGTGGATCCCGATCTCTACCAGCACACGGATCCGGCCCGGGTGGGTAACGACATGCGGATGCTCGTCTCCGAGATGGCCGGCCGGGCGAGCGTCGAGCTGAAGGGCCGCGAGCTCGGCTTCGACCTCGGCAACGACCGCGACCTGGTCGGCCGGGTGACCGACCGGGTCAAGGAGATGGAAACCCGCGGGTACACGTTCGAGGCGGCGGACGCCTCGTTCTCGCTGCTGCTGACCGAGGAGGTCACGGGGAAGCGGCCCAGCTACTTCGACGTCGAGTCGTGGCGAGTGATCACCGAGTCCCGGGCCGACGGCGAGGCGGTCTCGGAGTCGACGGTGAAACTGGTCGCGGGCGGCGAGCGGGAGATCGTCACCGGTGAGGGCAACGGCCCGGTGAACGCTCTCGACCACGCGCTCCGCACCGCGATCGAACGCGCGTACCCGGCGGTGAACAAGTTCGAGCTGGTCGACTACAAGGTCCGCATCCTCGACCAGGGGCATGGGACGGACGCGGTGATCAGAGTGCTGATCGAGACGGCGGACGGCGAAGGTTCGTGGGTGACGGTCGGGGTCGGGCACAACATCGTCGAGGCGTCCTGGGAGGCGCTCGTCGACGGCTTCACCTTTGGTCTGCTGCGTCACAAGGAGGTCGTCCGATGAGTCTGCTCGCGGTCGAACGCATCACCACGGTCTTCACCGCGCAGGTGGTCGAGGTCGAGGGGATGCTCGCGCGCATCGCCGTACTGCTGAATCCGTACGACGTCCGCGAACTCGCACTGTCGCTCGATCAGGGCGAGTTGCGGGTCGTCGTCGAGGGCGACGGTTTCGACGCCGGCCGGGTCGCTGCCCGGCTGGCGAAGGTGATCGGCGTCCTGGACATCACGTACTCCTGAGCAGGTCGAGCGTCAGCGCAGCTGTCCACGAGAAGTCCCGCGCTCCGCGGGCAGCTCCGGTGAACGGATCGACGTACTCGGCGAAAGTCGTCTCCGCGGCCAGCGCGAGTACGCCGTCCCGCAGGACGCCGGCCGCCTCGTCGTATCCGAGCTGGGCCAGGCCGCGGTGGATCACCCACGCGGTGTTGAACCAGCTCGGCCCCCGCCAGTACCGGGATCGGTCGAAGGCGGGCCCGGTCAGGTCGTAGCTCGGCACCAGCCTGACCTGGCCGAGCTGGAACTTCGGCCCGCGCGCGGTCGCCAGCAGCTCGTCGACCTGGCGCAACTCGGGGACGAGCAGCGGAACGAGCCCCGAGATCGTGTCTGCTCCGACCAGCCGGTCGTCGTGCAGGTCGCGCGCGTGAAAGTTGCCATTGGCAAACAGCCGTTCGAGTGCCGTCGTCAGTTCGGCCGCCGCGCTCAGATGTGGCGCCGGATCGAGTGACAGCTCCTCGGCGATCGAGGCGAGCGCGTGCTCCGAGACGATCAGCAGGGCGTTGAAGCACGGATCTTCGAGCGCAAAGTCGAAGGGCGTCCGAGTGTCGTCGTAGCGATGGTCCCGGTACGTCGCGGCGAGCCGGACATACCGTCCGTAGTCGAGGTCCGTCGGCCGATCGGTGCCGCTGGCATGCTCGGTGTCCCTGCGGGTGAAGGTGTCCGGCGGCGCCGGTTCGACCCGCGCCAGCGCTTCGTCCCAGGCCGGGCTGTTGTCCATTCCCGACTCCCAGGGATGCACCACGGAGACCAGGCCACGGCCACCGAGATCCCGGCGTTCCCGCAGATAGGCGTGCCAGGCAACGATCTTCGGATACAGCCTGGCCAGGAAGTCGCGTCGTACCGACTCCCCCTCGTCGGCCTGGTGGGTCAACCAGACGGCGAGTGCGTGAACCGGGGGCTGGACGATCCCCGAGGTCTCGACGCCGCCGGGGGTCGATGCCTGCCAGAAGTCGGGTCCTGGGAAGTAGGCGTCCCGCGGCACGCTGGGGGAGAAGTTGATGTGCGGGATCCGTCCGTCCTGCCACTGCGAGGCGAACAGCGACTCCAGTTCGATCTGAGCGCGCTGTGGTGCGGCATGTCGCAGTCCGATCGCGATGAACGCGGAGTCCCAGCTCCACTGATGCGGGTACAGCGACCGCGACGGCACGGTCGAACGGCCGGTCCAGTTCTTGTCCAGGACCCTCGTCGCGGCGTCCCGAAGCTCCACCAGGCTCACACGGTCTACGTGATCACACCCGGAGCCGGTCGGCAACCTCCCTGTTTAGTCAGTTCGGACTGATCAGTTTATGCTGTTCAGATGAGTGCAACGATCTCGGCGTCGGCGGTACAGGCTGCCGGCGAGGTACGGGTGGTCTTCGGCCGCGTCAAACGCCGGTTGAAGGAGCTCGCGGACAAGGACGACCTGACCCCGTCGCAGTCGTCCGTGCTCAGCCGGCTGGACAAGGACGGTCCGGCGTCGGCCAGCGAACTGGCGGCGGCCGAGCGGGTTCGCCCGCAGTCGATGGCCGCGATCCTGTCCGCCCTCCGCGCGGCAGACCTGATCGAGCGCCATCCGGATCCCCAGGACGGCCGTCGCCAGGTCGTCTCGCTGACCACGACCGGCCGGCACCGGATCCAGGGTGACCGGAGGGTTCGGCAGGAGTGGCTGGCCCAGGCCCTGCAGGACAACTGCACGGAAGCCGAGCGGCAAACCATCGTGAAGGCTCTGGCTCTCCTCGACACCGCCCTCGAGGCGGCGGCCTCGCGGTGACCCCTGCCCCGGCCAGATTCGACCGGCCCCCGCCCGCTGGGATCGGTCGTCCACAACCCAACTGAGAGGCTCATCGTGCCCGTCACCACCCTCGACCCGAAGACCGCCCTCGTGGTCATCGACCTGCAGAACGGCGTCGCCGTCCTTCCCGGCGAGCCGTATTCCACCGCGGACGTGATCAACCGGACGGCGGAGCTCGCCGATGCGTTCCGCAAGCACGACCTTCCGGTCGTCCTGGTCCGGGTCAGCTTCGCCGCCGACGGTTCCGACCGCCTGCCCGGGCGCACCGAGCTCCAGCGCCGGACCGGTACGCCGACCGCCAACGCCGCCGAGATCGTCGACCAACTGGCCGGGCATCCGGAGGACATCATCGTCACCAAGCGGAACTGGGGCGCGTTCTACGGCACCGACCTCGACGTCCACCTGCGCCGCCGCGGTATCACGCAGATCGTCCTGACCGGAATCGCGACCAGCATCGGCGTCGAGTCGACCGCCCGCGCCGCCTACGAACACAGCTACAACGTCACCCTCGCCACCGATGCGATGACCGACCTGTCCGCCGACTCCCACGACCACGCCCTCACCCGGATCTTCCCCCGCCTCGGCGAAACCGGCACCACAGCCGAGATCATCGCGCTGCTCGGCTGACTCCTCGTCACCCTGATCGGCGCGCGCCCGCCAGGGCAGGTCCTGGCAGGCGCGCGCCGGCTACCTCAGTCCCAGCTCAGGCCGCTTGATGACTGGTACTCGATGACGCGGGTCTCGAAGAAGTTCTTCTCCTTCTTCAGGTCCATCACCTCCGACATCCACCCGAACGGGTTGCGGGTCTCGCCGAAGATCGGGGCAAGGCCGATCTGCTCGGCGCGGCGGTCGGTGATGAAGTGCATGTACTGCTCGCACAGCTCCGCGGTCAGGCCGAGCATGCCATTCGGCATCGTGGCCCGCCCATAGGCGACCTCCAGTTCGCACGCCTCGGTCAGCATCTGCCGGACCTCGGCCTGGAACGCCTCGGTCCACAGGTGCGGGTTCTCCTGCTTGATCTGGTTGATGCAGTCGATGCCGAAGTTCAGGTGGATCGACTCGTCCCGCAGGATGTACTGGTACTGCTCGGCGATGCCGACCATCTTGTTCCGCCGGCCCAGCGAGAGGATCTGCGCGAACCCCGTGTAGAACCACATCCCCTCGAACACCACGTAGAACGCGATCAGATCGCGCAGGAACGCGGTGTCGGTGGCCGGCGTCCCGGTGCGGAAGTCCGGGTCCTCCAGGTGCTGCGTGTACTTCAGCGCCCAGGCGTCCTTGTCCGAGATCGATGGCACCTCGCGGTACATGTTGAACAACTCGCCCTCGTCCAGGCCGAGCGACGTACAGATGTACTGGAAGGTGTGCGTGTGCACGGCCTCCTCGAACGCCTGGCGGAGCAGGTACTGCCGGCATTCGGGGTTGGTCAGCTGCCGGTAGACGGCCAGGACGATGTTGTTCGCGACCAGGGACTCCGCAGTGGCGAAGAACCCGAGGTTGCGCTTGAGCATCAGCCGCTCGTCGTCGGTCAGCCCGTCGCGTGCCCCTGGTTGACGCCGCCACAGCGAGATGTCGGCCTGCATGGCCACCTCGGTCGGCATCCAGTGGTTGTTGCATGCGGCAAGGTATTTGTCCCAGGCCCACCGGTACTTCAACGGCAGCAACTGGTTGACGTCGGCCCGCGCGTTGATCATCGCCTTGTCGGCGACCTCGACACGCGACGCCCCGACGGCGATCTCACTCAATCCGGTCGTCACTGGCAGGCCTCGCAGTCGGGGTCGTCGATGGAGCACACGGCTCCAGTGGGTTCAGGAAGTGCGACAGGTACCGCGTTCAGTCGTCCATCCGTGCCCGTCAGCGTGGACTTCTCGACGTGGGTTGCTGACTGGGAACGCAGGTAATAAGTCGTCTTGAGGCCATATCGCCACGCCGATCGGTACAGCTCGTCCAGCGCCCGGCCGGACGGCGCGGCCATGTAAAGGTTCAGCGACTGCGCCTGGTCGATCCACTTCTGCCGCCGCGACGCCGCCTTCACGAGCCACATCGGGTCGATCTCGAAGGCGGTCGCGTACAGATCGCGCAGGTCGGCCGGCACCCGCTCGATCCCGGCCAGGACGCCGTCGTGGTACTTCAGGTCGGACACCATCACCTGGTCCCACAGCCCGCGCGCCTTCAGGTCGGCGACGAGGTACGGGTTCGCGACGGTGAACTCACCGGACATGTTCGACTTCACGAACAGGTTGCTGTACGCCGGCTCGATCGACTGGCTCACGCCGCAGATGTTGGAGATCGTCGCGGTCGGCGCGATCGCCATCACGTTCGAGTTCCGCATGCCGTCGTGCAGCACCTTCTGCCGGAGCACATCCCAGTCGAGCTGCGTGCTGTCGTCGACGATCACGTCGCCGTCCCGAGCGGCCCGGAGCAGCTCGAGCGAGTCGATCGGCAGGATCCCCTTGCTCCACAGCGAACCGTCGTACGTCGAGTAGCGGCCACGCTCGGCGGCGAGGTCGCTGGACGCCTCGATCGCGTGGTAGCTGATCTGCTCCATCGCGCTGTCCGCGAACTCGACCGCGGCGTCGGAGGAGTACGGGATCCGCAGCGAGAACAGCGCGTCGGCGAAGCCCATCAGGCCGAGGCCGACCGGGCGGTGGCGCTGGTTCGCGCGCTCGGACTCGGGCGTGGTGTAGAAGTTCACGTCGATGACGTTGTCGAGCATCCGGACCGCCGTCTTCACGGTGTCGCGGAGCAGATCGGCGTCGAGACCCCCCTCGGTCAGGTGCGCGACCAGGTTGACCGAGCCGAGGTTGCAGACCGCGGTCTCCTCGACCGTCGTGTTGAGAGTGATCTCGGTGCACAGGTTCGACGAGTGGACCACGCCGTCATGCTGCTGCGGCGAGCGCAGGTTGCAGGCGTCCTTGAAGGTGATCCATGGGTGCCCGGTCTCGAACAGCACGGTCAGCATCCGGCGCCACAGGTCGACGGCCTTGACCCGCTTGAACACGCGGATCTCACCACGGTCCGCCGCCGCCTCGTAGCCGGTGTACGCCTCGGCGAACGCTGCGCCGTACAAGTCGTGCAGGTCCGGGACCTCGTTCGGCGAGAACAGGGTCCAGTCGCCGCCCGCCTCGACGCGCTGGAGGAACAGGTCCGGCACCCAGTTGGCCGTGTTCATGTCATGAGTACGACGCCGCTCGTCGCCGGTGTTCTTGCGCAGGTCGAGGAACTCCTCGACGTCGATGTGCCAGGTCTCCAGGTACGCGCAGACCGCGCCCTTGCGCTTGCCGCCCTGGTTGACCGCCACGGCGGTGTCGTTGGCGATCTTCAGGAACGGTACGACGCCCTGCGACTCACCGTTGGTGCCGCGGATCTTGGCGCCGATGCCGCGGACCGGGGTCCAGTCGTTGCCGAGGCCGCCGGAGTACTTGGCGAGCAGGGCGTTGTTGCGGATGCCGTGGAAGATGCCGGCCAGGTCGTCGTCGACCGTGGTCAGGAAGCACGACGACAGCTGCGGCCGAGTGGTGCCGGAGTTGAACAGCGTCGGCGTCGACGACATGAACCGGAACGAGCTGAGCAGTTCGTAGAACTGGATCGCGCGCGCCTCCCGGTCGTCCTCGCGCAGCGCCATCCCCATCGCGACCCGGAGGAAGAACGCCTGCGGCAGCTCGAACCGGACCTTGTCGATGTGCAGCAGGTACCGGTCGTACAGGGTCTGGAGAGCGAGGAAGGTGAAGTCGAGATCGCGCTCGGGACGGATCGCAGCGGCGAGCCGGTCGAGGTCGAAGGTGGCCAGCTCGGCATCGAGGTGACCGGCGTCGATACCGACCTGGATGTAGCGCGGGAAGTAGTCCGCGTAGGCCTCGGTCATGTCGGCCTGGCTGGCCTGCCGGGGCTCGCCGTGCACGCGGCCGAGGGCCTCGCGGCGGATCTGGTCCAGCAGCAGGCGGGACGCGGCGAAGCTGTACTGCGGCTCGGTCTCGACGTAGGACCGGGCGGCCATCACCAGCGCGAGCTCGACCTCGTGCTGCGCGATGCCGTCGTAGCAGGAGCCGAGGGTCTCGTCGAGGATCAGCTCGGGGTCGACCGAGTCGAGCCCATCGGCCGCTTCCGCGACGATCACCCGCAGCCGGTCGACATCCAATGGCGCGGTGCTGCCGTCCGCGGCGCGCACCGAGACCGCGGGCCGCTCGGCGATCCCGGCCGGGTCAGATGGTGTCCTGGCCTTGGTCCGCTCCTCGCGGTACAACACATAGGCCCGAGCGACCTGGTGCTCACCGGCGCGCATCAGCGCCAGCTCGACCTGGTCCTGGATGTCTTCGACCTGGACGCTGCGGCGGGTGTCGCGGCGGCTGGTCAAGGCGCCCACGACCCGGCCGGTCAGCTCGGCCACCAGGTCGCGGACCCGGTGGGTGGCGCCGGCGTCGGCGCCCTCGACCGCGAGGAACGCCTTGCTCATGGCAACAGAGATCTTGGTCGGATCGAACGCGGTGCTGCTGCCGTCACGGCGGACGACGGTCAGCTGGATCGGCTGGTCGGTCGTCACCGCGGAGGATGAGGAAGCAATAGTCACAGGTGTGCTCTCCACAAGAGTTCGGAGGACCGTTGCCGCACGGATGGGCGCATGACGAGGCAGGCAGCTCCGGCCGGGAACGCTGCCGCCACGCCCTGCGACCCACCCGCGAGGTCTCGGACCGCGCGCACCGGCGGTGCACGCGCCGGTGGCAGGTATCCGGACTCGCGGACAGTGTCCGCTCACCGTTGCGGGGCAGTTCCGGATTCGCACCGGATTCCCCTGTTGCCTCGGAGTGGCCCACATCTTGTGGTGCCGGACGCGATGAGCTGTCCAAAGATGTGGAGCCGCTCCGAACCACCAGCAGTAGTGATGCTAGGTGGATCGCACTAGATCTTGTGGTAGCGCCACGCCGCGTGTCGCACATGTTGTGGTCCTCACGCTGCGACGGCATAGAGATCCTGCAAAGTCATGATCTCCGAGCCGTGGTGGATCAGCTCGCGGTTGAGCCGGAGCACGACGTGACCGAACGGCTCGCCGGCGTCCAGCTCGGTCGCCTGGCTCAGGCCGACCGCCATCACCTGCTCCTCGTCCAGCGCGGCGATCGACTCCTGCCAGGCGTCCACCCAGTGCGTCAGCCAGGCGACCGCATCGCGGGCGTTGCCGTGCAGTGTGATGTCGGCGCGCCCCTGCCGGCTCTCCCCGAACGTCCACTCCCAGCGCTCGAAGAACATCTCGGTCAGGTGGGCGATCAGCCAGGCGATCGTGCGTGGGCCGCGATGGTCCGGCTCGTCCGGCCACTGCGCCACCCACTCCCCGGAGCCGAGTGATCGGTAGTGCGAGGCGTGGTGACGTCGTACCACGGTCAGGGCCTCGCTGCTCGGACGCCAGAAGTACTGCTCGTCGGTCAGTTGGGCGAGCCGTCCGGACAGCACCATCCAGCTGAAGCCGAGCTGGCCTCGCACCATCGCCATCGCCGATGGTCGGTGCAGGATCTCCCAGTCGAACGGCTCCGGCATCACGATTCCTCACGCTCCCCGTCGGGCACCTCGATTTGAGGTGCGATCGAACATGTGTTCGAATTGTGTCTCGACGGGGAGGAGAAAGTCAATGCTGACGGTGTGTTGGTTCTGGCCTCGACGGCACGGGTCTGCTAGGCGGTTCGATCCTGGTATCGGCCGCCGGGCTGGCGAAGCGCCGTTCGAGCAACGTGAACGCGTCGATCAGTTCGGGCGCCTCGTAGACGCGGTTCCGGCGGCCGTCGGTGACCTCGCGCAGGACACGTGTCTCGACCAGGCGCGCGAGTCCTTGGTTGGCGGCCTGCTGAGACCGGTCGATGAGCCGCGCGGCCGCGGCGAGCGTGAGGACCGGAGCCGCGGGCAAGGCGTCGATCAACAGATCGGTGGCGGAGCCCGCGCGGACCGGCGCGGCCCGTTCGCGCCAGGCGGTCTTCAGGTCGGTCGCCGTCTGTTCGAAGCGGGCTGCCTCCGCGGTCGCATGGCTGCATGCCATCGCGAACATCCGCAGCCAGGGGTTCGCCGCCGACCGAGCCTTGATCGTGGTCGCCCGTCCGACATACCGGAAGGCTGTCAGCGCATCGATGTACTGCGTCGCATGCGTGGCGAGCGACAGCGACACCGGCGGCACGGTCCGGGTGATGAGGCCGTCGGCCCGCAGGATCAGGTGGATCAGCGCACGCCCGGTCCGTCCGTTGCCGTCGGCAAAGGGATGGATCGTCTCGAACTGTGCGTGCGCGATCGCGGTCTTGGCGAGCACCGGCAGCCGGGACTCCCGGACGAAGGCCATCAGATCCGCGAGCAGGTCGGGGAGCAGCTGCGCCGGCGGCGGGACGTAGTACGCCTCGGCGGGGGAGCGGCCGCCGATCCAGTTCTGCAGATAGCGGACCTCCCCGCCGAACTCCGGCGTCGGAGACTGGGCCATCAGTCGACGGTGCGCCTCGAGCAGGTGGTCGACCTCGAGCTTGTCGCCGGCCTGGACGGACTCGGTCACCCAGGTCATCGCGTCGACAGCGCCCAGCACTTCCTCGGCGGTGACGTCGCCGGGTCCGCTGGTGGGCCGATCACGGAGGACGTCGGCCTTGAGCAGGCGGCGCGCGCCGACAACGAGCCCCTCGATCTGCGACGACCCGACGGCCTCGGCCCGCAACAGGAGCCGTGCCAGCGCCTCGCTGTTCGTCAGGACGGCAGCGGTCGCGTCCAGCCGGGCGAGATCGCCGGCCGCATCCTCCAGTGCGGCGAGCACGTCGTCGCTCAGGTCGAACTCACGCCCGGCCAGCGGATCGGGGAAGTACAACTCGTACGACCCACCCAACCGCTCCGCCCGGGTGAACCCGTCCGGGTGCCCAGGCCACCGATGCAACTCGACCCGTGCCATACCTCTTATTCAACCTTATCCACAAACCTTGAACAAGAGTCCACAGCCTGTGGATGGTGAACAGGTGAGCATGAGCGCCGAGGTGTGGACCCGTCTGTGGGCAGACTGGTCCGTGGCCGAACGGAGACGGACGGGGGCGCCGGTGACATTGGACGCGCAGACTCGGCAGATGGTGGCCGCCAATGAGGCCGACTGGGACGCGCGGGCGCCGCTGCACGCGGCGAGCCGGTTCTACAGTCAACCCGCGGAGTACTGGTTCGCCGACTACGAGTGGGCAGATCTGGGCCCACTGGACGGACTCGACGTCCTCCATCTGCAATGTCACCTCGGCACCGAGACGATCGCGTTCGCGCGGCGCGGCGCGCGGGTCACCGGGCTGGATCTCTCCAGGAAGTCCCTCGAGGAAGCGCGCCAGATCGCGGCCGACGCTGAGCAGGACGTCGACTACGTGCACGCCAACGTGTACGACGCGGTCGACGCGCTGCGGGGTCGTCAGTTCGATGTCGTCTACACCGGCAAGGGCGCGCTCTGCTATCTCCCGGACCTGCAGCAGTGGGCCGAGGTCGTTCGCGACCTGCTGAAACCTGGCGGCACGCTGTACATCGTCGAGTTCCACCCGCTGCTCAACGCACTCCGCGAGGTCTCCCTGCCCGGCGAGTCCGACGACCTCAGTCTCCGCGCCGACTACCTCGAAGGCCGCGGGCCGATCGCCCACGACTCCACCGTCACCTACACCGGCGACGAGGTCCCCGGGCGGCACCGCAGCTACGAATGGCGCCACGGCCTCGGCGAAATCGTCACCACCCTCGCCAGCACGGGCTTCCACCTGACCACCTTGCGCGAGTCCGAAGTCCTTCCCTGGCCGCGCTGGCCGAGCATGCAGCAGACGCCCGAAGGCTGGTGGCGTCTGCCGGACGAGGCGCCCCGGATTCCCTCGCTCTTCGCCCTCAGGGCAACCCGATGACCGCCGAGGGTCAGCGTTTCTGTGGGCCCCGGAAGGCGACGTAGATGAGGGAGGCGCCGGCGGCGGCGACGAGGGGGCCGACGATGGCCCAGAAGGAGCTGCCGGTCATCGAGCTGCCTTTGAGGTAGCCGAGGCCTTGGAGCGTCCAGACGGCGCCGATGGCGAGCAGCAATGCGCCGAGTGCGATGGCGACGATCTTTCCCATGGGACCGAGGTTAGTCGAGGAGGTTGTCGCACAGGGCAACGAGTTGCTCGCGCAGCGGGCGGGCTCGGTGCGCGAAGGTGCGTTGGGCGGCCGCGTACTCCGCCTTGCCTGCGGGAGTTTCGATCGCAACAGCCGGATAGCCGAGGCCCGAGAGGTCGTACGGCGAGGCGCGCATGTCGAGGGTGCGGATGTCGCGGGCCAACTCGAAGCAGTCCAGGACCAGCGCACTGGGGGTAAAGGGCATGAGTTTCGAGGCCCACTTGTAGAGGTCCATGTTGGCGTGCAGGCACCCGCCTTGTTCCAGCGTGGGCTGGGATTCGCGGGTCGGTTGCAGGACGTTCAGCGGACGGGCGGGCGACGTGAAGAAACGGAACGCGTCGAAGTGCGAGCAGGCGATCTTGTGAGACTCGACGACCTGGTCGGTGCCGGCGGTGCCCAGTCGCAGCGGCCACTTCTCATGGCGTACGGCGGAAGTCCGATAGACCATCGCCCATTCGTGCAGCCCGAAGCACCCGAACTGTGGCTGGCGATCAAGCGTCGCGGCGAGCAAGCGGCGGATCCACCGGATGCTGTCGGCGCGACGCGAGACCTCCGCCGGATCCAGGGTCGCGGCACCGTCGACGTACGTGTAGCCGCGGCGTCCGTCGTACTCAGAAGCCTCGAGCAGACGGATGCCTGGCCCGGGGTGCCAGATGCGGAGCTGGTTCGGGCGGGTGGGGTAGTAGGTGAAGAGGAAGTCCTCGACCGGGTGTGGTTCGCGGCGACGCCGGCGCTCGAGGTGATCGGTCAGCAACGCGTCGACGCGTTGCTGGTGGCCCGTCGCGTACGACGTCCACTCGCCCGGAGTCAGCGTGGCAGTCACAGGTCCAGGGCGAACGCGTACAGGTCGACACCCGCGATCGGGGACCAGTCGCGCGACGGGAGCCGAACGAAGCCGAGACGTTCGTAGATGCGGTGAGCGGTGGTCATGTAGTCCGCACTGCTCATAACCAGGCGGGCCAGGCCCAGCTCCCGGGTGCGCTCGATGCACCGCTCGGTCAGAGCGGTCCCGATGCCGAGCCCGCGGGCCCGGCCGGCGACGCCGAGCATCCGGAACTCGCCCTCGTCGTCCAGCCCGATCTCCCGGTAGACAGAGCCACGCGGACAGTAGGTCACAGTGCCGAGCAGACCGGTGGCGTCCGCCGCGACCCACAGCTCGGCCTTGGCGGCCCGGTCAGCCGCCGCACGCAGCGTCCTCGCGTAGTCGCCCCGGACGAAACCGTCGTGCGTGTACGCCTCCACGGTCAGTTCTCCGGCCGCGTCGTACTCGGCCGGAACGGCCGGGCGGATATCAACAGTCACCGCATAACTGTCTCATTCCACTGCGACGGTAGGCTCGGGCCGTGCGTATCGCCAGATTCTCCGTCGACGACGAACCGAAGTACGGCGTCGTCGAGACCGACGACCCTGAAGGCCTCGTCGGCACCGTCGCCGTACTCGACTCGGACCCGCTCTACCGGCCGGTCCAGTTCACCGGGGAGAAGCTGCAACTGGCCGATGTCCGGCTGCTCGCTCCGGTGATCCCGCGCAGCAAGGTGGTCTGCGTCGGCCGCAACTACGCCGCGCACGCCGAGGAGCTCGGCAACGAGGTGCCCAAGGAGCCGATGATCTTCCTGAAGCCCAACACCTCGGTGATCGGCCCGCGGGACGGCATCGTCTATCCGGAGCAGACCAACAACCTGCACTTCGAGGGCGAGCTGGCGATCGTGATCGGCCGGATCTGCCGCGACCTGCCCAAGGAGCGGGTCAACGAGGTGATCTTCGGCTACACGGTGGCCAACGACGTCACCGCGCGGGATCTGCAGAAGACCGACGGGCAGTGGGCCCGAGCCAAGGGGTTCGACACGTTCTGCCCGCTCGGCCCGTGGATCACCACCGAGCTCGACGTGTCCGACGTACGCGTCACGACAGAGCTGAACGGCGAGCCGAAGCAGGACGGGCGGACCTCGCAGTTCATCTTCGACATCCCGGAGGTGCTGGCCTACATCACCTCCTTCACCACGCTGCTGCCCGGCGACGTGGTCCTCACCGGCACCCCGGCGGGGGTCGGCCCGATGCTGCCCGGCGACGAGGTCGCGGTCAGCATCGAAGGAATCGGAACTCTGACGAACAAGGTGATCGTGCGTGACTGAGCGGCCAGACGACGACGTCCTCGGCGGCCTCGAACCGAACCAGGTCCGGGTACGGTTCCCACCGTCCCCGACCGGCCTGCTGACGGTCGGCAACATCCGTAGCGCGCTGTTCAACTGGGCCTTCGCCCGGCACTACGGCGGCAAGCTGGTGCTCCGGATCGAGGACACCGACACCGCGCGCAACACCGAAGAGGGCTACCAGTACACCTACGACTCGCTGCGGTGGCTCGGCCTGACCTGGGACGAAGGCCCCGAGGTCGGCGGTGACTTCGGCCCGTACCTGCAGTCCGAGCGGATGGACGTGTACGCCGACGTCGTCGCGAAACTCCTCGCGGCCGACAAGGCGTACCACTGCTACTGCTCGCAGGAGGAGCTCGACCAGCGTCGCGAGGCCGCCCGCACCGCCGGCGAGCACAGCGGGTACGACGGCCACTGCCGCACGCTGACCGAAGAGCAGGTCAAGGCGTACGTCGACGAGGGCCGCCGGCCCGTGGTCCGGCTGCGGATGCCCGACCGGCCGATCGTGTTCGACGACCTGGTCCGCGGCGAGATCACCTTCCTGCCGGAGAACCTGGGCGACTACGTCCTGGTCCGGGCGAACGGTTACCCGCTCTATCCGCTGGTGAACCCGGTCGACGACGCGCTGATGGGGATCACCCACGTGCTCCGCGGCGAGGACCTGCTGCCGTCGACGCCCCGGCAGATCGCGCTGTACGAGGCGCTCGCCGACGTCGGCATCGGCAGCGGCCGGACCCCCCGGTTCGGGCACCTGCCGTTCGTGATGGGCGAAGGCAACAAGCGGCTGTCGAAGCGCGACAAGGGCTCCGGCCTCGGCGAGTACATGGAGCGTGGCTTCCTGCCCGAGGGCCTGCTCAACTACCTGGCCCTGCTGGGCTGGTCGATCGCCGACGACCGTGACGTCTTCACCATGGACGAGATGATCAAGGCGTTCGACATCCGCAAGGTGAACTCGAACGCGGCCCGGTTCGATCCGAAGAAGTGCGAGGCGATCAACGCCGCCCACATGCGGATGCTGCCGGCGGACGAGTTCGGGTCCCGGATGATCCCGTTCCTGGCCGCGGCCGGCCTGCTCCCGGCCGAGCCGTCGGACGAGCAGCTCGCCGTCCTGCGGGCCGCCGTACCGCTGGTGCAGGAGCGGATGAACACGCTGTCCGAGTCGGTCGACATGCTCGGGTTCCTGTTCGTCGACGAAGACGCGTTCACGGTCGACCCCGACGCCGCGGCCAAGGTGCTGACCGGCGACGCGGGCGCCGTACTGGAGGCGTCGGCGAAGGCGCTGGCCGATGTCGAGTGGACGACCGAGGCGATCGAGGCGGCCCTGCGGGCATCGCTCATCGACGGGCTCGGGCTGAAGCCGAAGAACGCGTTCGGGCCGGTCCGGGTGGCGATCTCCGGGCGCCGGATCTCGCCGCCATTGTTCGAGTCGCTGGAACTGCTGGGCCGGGAGAAGTCGCTGCACCGGCTCGAGCGGGCCCGCCGTACGGCGTGATGGCGGCCATGGAGCGGGCCGACGCAGGGCCGCCGTACCAACGGCTGCTGCGGAACCCGGACGCCCCGCGCGGATTCGTGGTGATCGGGGCCTTCACGATCCTGGTCGCCTGGATGATCGCCAGCCTGATCATCCTGGGCTTCCAGCAGAGCATCCGGAAGGATCCCGACGGCACGGTCTCGTGGTTCGGGCTGCTGGCGACGAACCTGTCGCTGATCGTCCTGATCCCGCTGAGCATGCTGGTCGCGCGGAAGCTGAACCGGCAGACCCCGGGGCTGTTGTCCTCGGTGGTCGGGCGGCTGCGCTGGCGGGCGCTGGCGTGGTTCGCGGCGGTCGCCGTGGCGCTCGAGCTGGTGATGCTCGCGGTCATCCAGTTCGGTGGCATCGAGCTCGCCGGCGGTGAACGGCATGGCGGTGGCGCGGCGCCGGATGCGGTCGCGGTGATCGCGGTCACACTGCTGACCTCGACGTTCCAGGCGGCGGGGGAGGAGTACTTCTTCCGCGGTTACCTGCTGCAGGCGGTCGGGGCGCTGGTGCGGAGTTCGATGGTGGCGATCCTCGTCACGACCCTGGTGTTCACGATAGCGCACGGGGTCTGGCCGTGGCAGAGTCCGGCGCTGTTCCTGGACCGGTTCGCATTCGGACTGGTCGCGGCGCTGCTCGTCGTACGCACGGGTGGGCTCGAGGCGTCGATCGCGGCCCACGCGGCGAACAACGTAGTGACGTTCGTGTTCGCGGCTCTGACGAACAGCGTGGGTGCGAGCCTGGGCGTGCAGGACGCGCCATGGGCGCTGGTGATGCTTGATGTGGCGAAGTTCGTGGCGTTCGGCGCGGTCGCGTTGTGGGTGGCCCGGCGGATGAAGCTGGCGACCGTGTGCGAGCTGCCGCTGACCGTGGCGCCGACCGACCGCAAGAGGCTGGTGTGACGGGAGTGACAACCCGCCGGAGGGGGGCTCGTTTTGGTGTCCGGGCTCTTGCTCGGGTACTCTCTTCGAGCCAGGTTGTGAGGGCGGAGACGGTCTCACAACGGCAGTGAAATGCCTTTGGGGTATGGGGTAATTGGCAGCCCGTCTGATTCTGGTTCAGTTAGTCTAGGTTCGAGTCCTAGTACCCCAGCGGATTGGACCGCACCGATGGAAATCGGTAGAGTTCAACCTCGTTGCCCGGCCCGGAAGGGCCGGACGACAACCCTCTGGCCCCGTTGTGTAGCGGCCTAGCACGCCGCCCTCTCAAGGCGGTAGCGCGGGTTCGAATCCCGTCGGGGCTACCAGAGAAACGAAGGCCCCGGACCTCATGGTCCGGGGCCTTCGTCTGTGTGCGCTCAGTCCGCCACCACCGCCTTCAGGACATCGACCTTGGCGGCCGACCTGGCCGGTCCGAGGGCCGCCAGGACCCCTGCCACCGCGGCCAGCACGACATAGAGCGCCACCTGCAGACCGGGGATCGAGATCGCCTTGATGCCCTCGTCGGCGAGTGCCTGCGACAGTGCGAGCCCCAAGCCGATGCCGAGGGCGGCCCCAGCCAGCGCACCGATCAGGGAGATCACCACGGACTCCCAGCGCACCATCGCCCGGACCTGGGCACGCGTCATGCCGACCGCCCGGAGCAGGCCCAGCTCACGGGTCCGCTCGAAGACCGACAACACCAGGGTGTTGACGATGCCCAGCAGGGCGATCAGGACCGCCAGCATCAACATCACGGTGACGAACGAGAGCAGCGAGTCGATGAAACCGCTGGCCTCCTTCTCGAATCCCTTGCGATCGAGGACCTTCGCGTCGGGGTGGGCGGCCAGCGCCGCGGTGATGGCCTGCTGGACCGTCGACCGGTCGGCGCCGGGTGCGAGCGTGACCAGTCCGGACGTGATCAGCTGCGGACCGGCAGCGGCGGTCTGAGCGGCGATGCTGATGACGAAGTCGTCGCTGATCCAGCCCTTGCTGTCGTAGATACCGACGACCTTCATGGTGTGCTTGCCGGTCGCGGCGAACTCGGTCCCGATGGTGTCGCCGACCTTCCACCCGTGCGTGGTCGCGGCGGACTGCGCCACGATGATCCCGCTGGTGCCGAGGTTCGACACCGAGCCGGCCGACAACCGCAGGTTCAGCCCGGCGGTCGCGGTCGCGGGATCGACCGAGGAGTAGCTCGAATCCGCGCCGTCGAACCGGGCCTGCCCCCAGCCGCTGGCGGAGACCTTGTCGACCCCGGCCACGCCCTGGACCACCTTGATCGCCTCGGGGCTGTAGCCCGGGCCCTGCTTGCTCGACGGAGTGATGAACAGGGCGGCGTTGGTCGAGTCTCCGATGATGTCGGTGAACGATGCCTTCAGCGACGAGGCGAACACGCCCATGCTGACGACCAGGGTCAGGCCGACCATCAGGGCGGCGGCCGTGGACGACGTACGGCGTGGGTTGCGCATCGCGTTCTGCCGGGCCAGCTCGCCGGGCAGGCCACGCAGCCGCAGCGGGACGCCGATCAGCGCCGCGAGCGGACGGGCGGCAGCCGGCAGCAGCATGAGGACACCGACGATGATCGCCAGCAGACTGGGGCCGAACAGCTTCATGCTCAGATCGCTGTACAAGGTCAGGAACAGTCCGGTCAGGCCGACCACAGTCACGACGGCGCCGCTGATGATGCGCTGCTTCGTCGGGTTGCCGGAGCCTGGCACCGCTTCACGCAGCGCCTCGACCGGCAGCACCTTCGTCGCCCGGTAGGCCGGGACGAGGGCCGCCACGACTGTGACCACGGTGCCGACCAGCAGGGACACCACGATGGTGCGCGGTTCCACCTGCATCGACGTACTGGGCAGGGTGAAGCCGACCAGGTCCATCAGCAGGTTGAGGCCCTTGGCGACAAGCAGGCCGAGACCGATACCGACGGCCGACGCGAGGATGCCGAGCAGCAGCGCCTCGAGCACCAGGCTCCGGTTCACCTGGCGCCGGGTGGCGCCGATGGCCCGCAGCAGGGCGATCTCGCGGGACCGCTGGGTGATCGTCATGGTGAACGTGTTCCAGATGATGAACGAGCCCACGAACAGGGCGATGCCGGCGAAGATCATGAACAGCACGGTGACGACCTTCAGGTCCTTGTTCACCGCGTCCGTGGACTCCTTCACCACGGTCGCACCGGTCACTGCCTCGGCGCCGTCGGGCAGCACCTTGGTGATCCGTTGCACCAGGTCGGCGGGTGCCACGCCGGGTTCGGCGCTGACGTTGATCGAGTCGAAGAGGCCGGGCGCTCCCAGCACCCGCTGCGCGGTTGCGGAGTCGAAGTAGGCCCCCGTCGTACCGCCGAGGTTCTTCTCGCCGCCGAATCCGACGGTGCCGACGACGGTGAAGTTCTCGGCCGGACCGTTGAACAGCACCTTGATCGTGGAGCCGAGCGCGATGTGGTGCTCTTCGGCGCTGGTGGCGTCGATCGCGACCTGATGCGCACCCGAAGGTGCTGCGCCGGTCAGGATCTTGACGTCACCGCGCAGGGCGGGATCGGCCGGCATGCTGTAGCCCATGGTGGGAGCTCCACCGCTGGTCAGCACGGCCCGGCCCCCGTTGTCGGTCAGCAGCGCGTAGCCGCTGACCGAGCCCTCGGCGGTGCGAACCCCGTCGGCCTTGCTGACCTGGGTGAGGACAGCGGCGGGGATGGGACCGCGGCTGGTGCCGATGCCTTCGGACTGGCTGTAGGCGGCCTCGGCGCGAACGACCGCGTCGGTGCCGCCGGAGACCTTGCCGAACAGCTGGTTGAACGCCAGGTGCATGGTGTCGGTCAGGACGAGGGTGCCGGCCAGGAAGGCGACCCCGAGCGCGATCGAGGCCACGGTCAGGACGAGGCGCACCTTGTGCGCGAGCATGCCGCGCAGCGTTGCGGTGAACATGGTTCAGGCTCCTAGATGCTTCATGAAGTCGAGTACGGCGTCGGCCGTCGGCTCGAACATCTCGTCGACGACGTGACCGTCGGCCAGGAACAGGACCCGGTCGGCATAGCTGGCGGCGGTCGGATCGTGGGTGACCATGACGACGGTCTGGCCGAGTTCCTTGACTGCCTTGCGCAGGAAGCCGAGCAACTCGGTTCCGGCCGCGGAGTCGAGTGCACCGGTGGGCTCGTCCGCGAAGACGATCTGCGGACGCGAGGCGAGCGCGCGGGCCGCTGCCACCCGTTGCTGCTGCCCACCGGACAGCTCGGTCGGGCGATGGGTCAACCGGTTCTCGAGGCCCAGCTTGTCGACGATCGACGCGACCCAGATCTCGTCCGGTTTGCGGCCGGCGATGCGGATCGGAAGAACGATGTTCTCCGCCGCGGTCATCGTCGGCAGCAGGTTGAACGACTGGAAGATGAAGCCGATCTGGTCCCGGCGCAGTAGCGTGAGCGCCTTGTCGTTGAGCGAGGTGATCCGGGTGTCCCCGAGGAACACCTCGCCCGACGAGGGCCGGTCGAGGCCGGCGAGCATGTGCAGCAAGGTCGACTTGCCAGAGCCCGACGGTCCCATGATCGCGGTGAAATGGCCGGCCTCGAGGCTGACGTTGACGTCTTTCAGCGCGGCGATGGTCGCGTCGCCGGTGCCGTAGAACTTGCTGACGCCCTCGGCCCGGGCTGCGGCCGTCGCGACAGTGGTGGTGCCGGTGGTACGGATGGTGGCAGACATGTGTGTGTTTCTCCCCTGTGCCTGGATTCGTGGTGCCTGGTTCGACCCCCCGGTCGAGCGGCGTGCTTCCAGCAAAGGCGTTCCGGCCTGCCGATCCCATCGGGCTGGGCGCACGGCACCCGGGCGCTGCCCGCGGGCAATCGGCGGACGATCGTGCGGCTGACCCCACCCCGGGGGTTCGGGCACTCCCATCCCGGCGACGGTGGGCGCAGACTGCAGAGGTGAAGTTGTGGGGGCGACGGCGTACTGGCCGTGAACAACTCGCTGGTCTGCTGGTATTGGGTGGGCTCGTGGTGTTCGTGGTGCTGGTGTACGTCCTCATCGTTCTGGGCGGCGGAGCGCTCATCGGCCACACCTCGTCGCCGCACGGAGGACTGTCGGTGTTGGCGACCGCGGTGGTGGCACTGTCCTTCGGCTGGGTGCAGTCACGGCTCGAGGTCGTCATGTCGCGGTTGGTGCACGGTGGGTCGCAGTCGCCGTACGAGGTGTTGAGCAAGTTCTCGCCGGCAGTGATCGGCGGCCCGGCCGAGGAAGACCTGCCGGCCAGGATGGCCGAAGTGCTGGCCGCCGGCACGGGGGCGAAGGCAACGCAGGTCTGGCTGATGGTGGACGGCCGGTTGCGGCTCGCCGCAACCTGGCCACCCGCAGACGGATCGCCGGCGGTCGAAGCGGCGGCAGGCGACCTGCCCGGCCGACGGGAGTTGCCGGTGCGCCAGGCGGGCGAACTGCTGGGCGTTCTGGTGGTGCAAGAACACGAGAACGTACCGCTCACTCCGGTCGAGGAGCGGCTCTTCGCCGGGCTTGCCGACCAGGCCGGGCTGGTACTGCGCGGCGCTCGATTGCGGGCCGAGCTCATGCATCGGCTCGCGGAGTTGTCCAGGCTCGCGGAGGAACTGCGAAGGTCGAGGCAACGTCTCGTCGACGCTCAGGACGCCGAGCGGAAGCGGCTCGAGCGCGATATCCACGACGGTGCTCAACAGCATCTGGTCGCGCTCGCGGTGAACCTGAGGCTTGCCCACACCTTGGCCGGACGGTCGCCGCAGCGGGCTGATCGACTGCTCGCGGAGCAGTGCAAGGCGGCCACCGTGACGATCGAGACGATCACCAGCCTCTCGCGCGGCATCTACCCGAGCCTGCTTGTCGACGAAGGTCTTGCGGCCGCGCTCCGGACGGCGATCTCCCGTAGCCCACTGCCGGCCGAACTGGTTGCCGGTGACCTCGGCCGGTACCCGGCCGGCGTCGAGGCCGCGGCGTACTTCTGCGCGCTGGAGGCGCTGCAGAACTCGGCCAAACACTCGTCGGCCAAGGCGATCCGCGTGGATCTGCGCGGCGGTCCCGCGGTCCTGGAGGTGACGGTCCACGACGATGGCGCCGGGTTCGATCTCGCGGCGGCGCGGGCCGGTGCGGGGCTGGCCAACATGCGTGACCGGGTCGAGTCGGCCGGTGGAACGCTGACCATCGAGACCACACCCTCGCGCGGCACGCTGGTCGCTGCCAGGCTGCCGGGCGCGCGCCGGCCGGGGGACTGAGATGCACGCGCGGGTGGCCTGGGTCCTGACGGCGTTGACCGTACTCATCGCCGGCGCGGACGTCTGGGTCACTTCGGCGTACCGGCCGCTGCTGTCCGAGGAAGCCGTCGCCGTGCACGGGTTCCCGTTCGTCACCGGCGCGGTCATCGGATGCGCCGCGATGGGCGCGCTGATCGTGGCCCGGTGGGCGCGACACCCCATCGGCTGGCTGCTCTGCCTGATCGGCTTCTTGTCGTCGATCTCGTTGCTGACTGAGGCTTACAGCGTGTGGGTCATCAAGGCTGGCGGGCCGGGGCCGCGGAGTCTCGGTGGAATCTCAGGCTGGATCTCCGCCCTGTTGGGTGGACAGCTTTCACTGGCCGCGCTGTCCATCCTCTTCCTGGTCGCGCCGGACGGCCGGCTCCTGTCCCGCCGCTGGCGCGCGGCGGTCGTCGTGGCGTTGGCCGGGTACGCCGGTTACGTCGGAAGCCTGCTCACCCTGTCGCCGGCCGCGTTCGACATCGACCACCAGGACGTGGTCGGGCCGCTGGCCAGCCTGTTGTCCCTGGTCGGACTTCCCTTCATCGCCATCGGCCTGGTCGCCGCGATGGTGTCCATGGTCCTCCGGATGCATCGCAGCCAGGGAGTGCAGCGGCAACAGGTGCGGTTGATGGCGCTGTCGGTGGCGTTCGTTGCCCTGAGCTTCGTCTTCCTGATCGTCGTCCAGATCTTCAACGGCGGTCAGCAGACCTGGATCTCCAGCCTCCCACTGTTCTTCTCGTATTTCTGCCTCCCGCTGCTGTTCGCCGTCGCGGTCCTGCGCTACCGGCTGTTCGACCTGGACCTGATCATCAACCGGGCCGTCGTCCTCGCCCTGGGCACCATCTTCGCCGGGATCGGATACACGGGCCTGGTCCTTGCGGTGGCGGCCGTGCTCCATACCCGGACCAGTGGATTCTGGCTGTCGCTGCTCGCCACCGCACTGGTCGCGCTCGCCTTCCAGCCACTCCGCCAACGGACCGTCCGGCTCGCGAACCGGCTCGCTTACGGAGCCAGGGCGCAGCCTTATGAGGCGCTCTCCGAGTTCAGCCGCCGGCTCGCCGAGCCACCATCACCAAGCGCGCTGCTGCCCGCTGTCGCGGAAGCGGCCGGGCGCGCGGTCTCCGCGCAGTCCTCCACCGCAGACCTCAGAGTTCCCGGCCTGGTGGGGCTTTCCGTCGCCTGGCCCGGCCCGTCCGACGGATCGCCGGAGTACCAGGTGCCCGTCCGGCAGGGTGGCGACACCCTCGGCAGCATCGGCGTCACGATGCCGAAGGGGCACGGGCTCCGGGCTGCGGACGAGCAACTCCTGCAGGATCTGGCCGACCAGACCGCGCTCGCCTTCCGCAACGCCGCGATGGAGTCCGAGCTGGCGGGGCACGTGGCTGCCCTCGATCGCACCACCGCTGCGCTGGCTGAGTCCCGACGACGGATCATCGCGGCCGACGACGCCGCTCGCTGCCGGCTGGAGTCAGCGATCTCCCGGGACGTGCTGTCCCATCTCCAGCCGATGCCCGGGCGGTTGAGCGGCCTCAGCGTCGCCAAGTCGGGGAGCGCGGCGACCGACGAGCTCGAGCACCTTGTGGACGAGACGAACGCGGCACTCGACTCGTTGCGGGCATTGACCCGAGGGTTGTTCCCCACCCAGTTGGCCCGCGCAGGCCTGGCCCGCGCCCTCAGCTCACACCTGGCGCGGAGCGGCTCGACGGTCACTCTGCACGTCGAACCGGCGGCTGACCGGCGGTTCGCGGCCAGGGTTGAGGCGGCGGTCTACTTCTGCTGTGTCGAGGCCGTGCGCGCCGGGTCCGGCGCAACCCGCATCGACCTCCGGATCGTGGAGTCGGAGCTGGTCGTGCAGATCGATGGCCTCGCCCGTGGCCAGATCGACGTACAGGCGATCGTCGACCGGGTCGAGGCAGCGGGCGGACGGCTGTCGCTCGATCGGGAGGATCAGCTGTCCGTCAGCATTCCGGTCGATCCCGACGAGCCCACGCGGCCGTGAGCAGGTCCGGACCGAACGCGGCCTTGGCCAGGTACGACGTGGCCCCACAGCCGGAGATGTCGAACTCCTCCCGGTCATAGGTCGAGAGCAGTACGACGACCGGCGCGTCGGCGTCCTTGGTGATCTGCCGGGTGGCCTCGATCCCGTCGATGCCGGGCAGGTTGACGTCCATCAGGACGAGGCTCGGGCGCAGCCTCGTGACGGCGAGCAGCGCCTCCTCGCCGGACGACGTGGACGCGACGACGACGAAACCGTCGGTCTCCGACACGACGGCAGCGATCGCCCGGCGAAACGGCTCCTGGTCGTCCACGATCAGGACGCGTACGTCGGCCACTGGCTCACCTCCTGTCCGCCATCGTGGGGGACAAGGCCGTGGCTGCAACATGGTGCTGTCCGCCCGGACTGGTGCGGCTGACCCCCGCAGACGTCAGCGGCCGGACTGTCCACCGGTCGCCTCGAGGTAGGCCAGGACGGCCATCACGCGCCGATTGACGTCGGACTCGTCGGCCAGGCCGAGCTTCTGGAACAGCGAGCTGATGTGTTTCTCGACGGCCCGGGTGCTCATGAAGAGGGCCTTGGCCGTCGCCTCGTTGCTGCGGCCGGCGGCGAGTTCCTGGAGCACCTCGCGCTCCCGATCGGTCAGTCCGGGCAAGGGCGACCGCGCATCTCGCGCCTTACGCGCCAGCAGACCCTCGACCACCCGGGCATCGAGGACGGAGCCGCCGCGCGCAACGTCGTACAGGGCTCGCAGCAGCTCGTCGCGCTGCGACACCCGTTCCTTCAGCAGGTACCCGAGGCCCGCGACGCCGTCGGACAGCAGGTCGAACGCGTAGTCCTCCTCGACGTACTGCGACAGCACGACGACCCCGATCGACGGGTGGTCTGCGCGGATCCGCTTGGCCGCGTCGATGCCCTCGGTCGTGAAGGTCGGAGGCATCCGGATGTCGGTCAGGACGGCGTCCGGCCGGTGCCGGGCTACAGACTCCAGCAGCGCGGCCGGATCGGTGACCACGTCGACGAGCTCGACGTCCTCGGTCTCGGCGAGCAGCGCGGAGATGCCTTCGCGCACGAGGAAGTTGTCATCCGCAAAGACAACTCGCAACGCCACAGCACTCACTGTAGGCCCGCGATCCGGGCATGACCGCGGTTCTGGTTCTGAGGCCGGCGACGGACTCGGAGGGGCCGGGTCTGACCACGGCCTACTGTGGGTCATGTGGCACTTGCCGTGTGTCTGTTGTTCAACCGTCGCACAGACCGGATCCTCCGGGCGTTGTGGGATCGGCTGGAGGATCTCGGCGTACCGACGCTGAAGTCGCACACGCACGGCCGGCACGTGCCGCATCTGTCGCTGGCGGTGCTGCGGGAGTGGGATGGCGACAAGGTGCGCAAGGCGGTCGAAGCTCTGCCCCGCGGCGGCCCGATCAGCCTGTACTTCGACGCCCTCGGTACGTTCCGGCGTGGTCGAGCCTGGCTTGTCCCGGCTGTCGGCGCCGATGTGTTGGGGTGGCAGGAGCGGATGGTCTCAGCGCTCACGGCAACCGGCGCGGACCTCCACCGGCATTACGAACCAGGGCGCTGGGTCCCACACTGCACTCTTGCACCTCGTGTCCCACTCGCTGCTTTGCCGATCCTCGCGGCGACCGTGTACGACGTACTTCCGCTTGAGGCGATCGCGGACCACGCTGCCCTGATCGACAGCAGCACCGGCCACTTCTGGCCCCTCCCGAACATTCCCTAGCTGGCCGCATATCCACAGATTCACGTGGACGCCGATTTTCGGGGGTGGCGCTCGCTACGGTCTTCTCATGAGCGAAAGCTACTCCTTGGCCGAGGGACCGGCCGAACTCGGAGCTCTGGTGGCGCGGGCCGCTGGGGCGCACGAACGGGTGGACCTCACCGATGACGACACCACGGTCGCGGTGATCATCTCATTGGCCGACTACCAGGAGATGCAAGCCGCGGTGGACCAGGCCGACATTGCCGAAGCCGAGGCGATCAAGGCGCGAGGCGAGTGGATCTCCCACGAAGAGGCCATCAGGCTCTTGGAGATCGATGAGCCCGGACCTACACCATCGTCTGGAGCGGCGAGGCCATCAGAGCACTCAACCGGCTCCGAGCGGACGATCCGGACACGGCGAAGCTTCTGATCGGCGCGATCCTGGGGCTGGCGGCAGACCCGCGCCCTACCAGCAGCAACGCACTGGGTTGCACCGACCTCAGAAGACTCCGGTTTCGTGATCACCGGATCTTGTATGAGATTTCGGAGGCAGGTGGCTGTCCACGTCGTCTCGGTGGGATCAGTTAAGCGTTGATGAGTCCCGGCAGGGCTCTCTGGTTCGGCCAGGGAGCCCTGCGTCATTGTGTCGAACTATTCGGAAGCGCGGCGGAGGGCTTCCGAAAGACGCTCGGCGGCGGCCATCACGGCGGGAGCGTGCATGCGGCCGGGCTGGCGGGAGAGGCGTTCGATCGGGCCCGACACGGACACCGCGGCGATCACCTTGCCCGAAGGCGAGCGGACCGGGGCCGAGACGGACGCGACGCCCTGCTCCCGTTCGCCGACCGAGTGCGCCCAGCCACGACGCCGTACGCCGGCGAGTGCGGCGGCGTTGAAGGTCGCATTGTGAAGGCCGCGGTGCATCCGCTCCGGGTCCTCCCAGGCGAGCAGTATTTGCGCTGCCGAACCAGCGGCCATGGTCAGCTGGCTGCCGACCGGGACGGTGTCGCGCAGGCCGGACGGACGCTCGGCGGCGGCGACGCACACCCGGTACTCACCCTGGCGGCGGAACAGCTGTGCCGACTCACCGGTGATGTCGCGCAGCCGGGCCAGCACCGGGCCGGCCGTCGCGAGCAGCCGGTCCTCACCGGCGGCCGAGGCCAACTCGCTGAGTCGCGGGCCGAGCACGAACCGCCCCTGCATGTCGCGGCCGACCAGACGGTGGTGCTCCAGTGCCACCGCCAGCCGGTGCGCGGTCGGCCGAGCCAGACCCGTGGCCGCCACCAGACCGGCCAGGGTCGCCGGCCCGGACTCGAGCGCGGACAGAACGAGGGCTGCTTTGTCGAGAACGCCGACTCCGCTAGAGTTGTCCATGGGACGATATTGCCGTCTCGAATCGTGGAACGCAAGTCGCTAATCCGCCCTGGTGCAGAGCACTGTGAGCGATAGCACGCCACCACATAGCTCGACCGGGGCGGTGGGGCGGGAAAAAGTATCCAAGGAGGAGAAGTCTGATGGGTAGGACGTTGTCGGAAAAGGTCTGGGATGCGCACGTCGTGCGCCATGCCGACGGAGAACCCGACCTCCTCTACATCGACCTCCACCTGGTCCACGAGGTGACCAGCCCGCAGGCGTTCGACGGCCTCCGGCTGGCCGGCCGCCCGGTCCGCCGGCCCGACCTGACCATCGCCACCGAGGACCACAACGTCCCGACGTACGACGTGGACAAGCCGATCGCGGACCCGGTCTCGCGCACGCAGGTCGACACCCTGCGGAAGAACGCCGAGGAGTTCGGCATCCGGATCCACACCCTCGGCGACCCGGACCAGGGCGTCGTGCACGTGATCGGCCCGCAGCTCGGCCTGACCCAGCCCGGCATGACCGTGGTCTGCGGCGACAGCCACACCTCCACCCACGGCGCGTTCGGGGCGATTGCCTTCGGCATCGGCACCAGCGAGGTCGAGCACGTGCTGGCCACCCAGACCCTGATGCAGGCCCGGCCGAAGACGATGGCCGTGACCGTCGACGGCGTACTGCCGGACGGCGTCTCCGCGAAGGACCTGGTGCTGGCGCTGATCGCGCAGGTCGGCACCGGCGGCGGCCAGGGCTACATCGTCGAGTACCGCGGCGAGGCGATCCGCGCGTTGAGCATGGAAGCCCGGATGACGATCTGCAACATGTCGATCGAGTGGGGCGCGAAGGCCGGCATGATCGCGCCGGACGAGACCACGTTCGCGTACCTGCAGGACAAGCCGCATGCGCCGCAGGGCGTGGATTGGGAAGCGGCCGTCGAGTACTGGAAGAGCCTGGCCACCGACGCGGACGCGACCTTCGACCGCGAGGTCGTCCTGCGCGCCGAGGACATCGCGCCGTTCGTCACCTGGGGCACCAACCCCGGCCAGGGCATCCCGCTGTCGGAGAGCGTCCCGTCGCCGGACGACTTCGACAACGAGAACGACAAGGTCGCCGCCGAGCGGGCGCTGGAGTACATGGGCCTCACCGCCGGTACGCCGATGCGCGAGATCCACGTGGACACAGTGTTCCTGGGCTCCTGCACCAACGGCCGGATCGAGGACCTGCGCGCCGCCGCGGGCGTGCTGGCCGGCCGGAAGGTTGCCGAGGGCACCCGGATGCTCGTGGTCCCGGGTTCGGGCCGGGTCCGGTTGCAGGCCGAGGCCGAGGGCCTGGACACGATCTTCAAGGACGCCGGCGCCGAATGGCGTGGCGCCGGGTGCTCGATGTGCCTGGGCATGAACCCGGACCAGCTGGCCCCGGGGGAGCGCAGCGCCTCCACCTCGAACCGGAACTTCGAAGGCCGTCAGGGCAAGGGCGGCCGGACCCACCTGGTCTCGCCGCTGGTCGCCGCCGCGACCGCGGTCACCGGGACCCTCGCCGCCCCGGCGGACCTTCCGCCGGTCGACGTCGCCGTACCCGAGAACGTCTGAGGAGCAGCAGAATCATGGAAGCCTTCACCCAGCACATCGGTACGGCGGCCCCGCTGCGCCGGAGCAACGTCGACACCGACCAGATCATCCCGGCCGTGTATCTGAAGCGGGTCACCCGGACCGGTTTCGAGGACGGACTGTTCGCCGCGTGGCGCAACGATCCTTCCTTCGTCCTCAACCAGCCTGAGTACGACGGTGTCTCGGTGCTCGTGGCCGGGCCGGACTTCGGCACCGGATCGTCCCGGGAGCACGCGGTCTGGGCCCTGCTCGACTACGGGTTCCGCGTGGTCGTGTCGTCGCGGTTCGGCGACATTTTCCGCGGTAACTCGGGCAAGGCCGGCCTGCTCGCGGCACTGGTTACCCAGGACGTCGTGGAGCGACTGTGGGCCACCATCGAGGCCGACCCGGGCACCAAGGTGACCGTCGACCTGGAGCACAAGACGATCTCTGCTGGTGACGTCTCGGCGTCGTTCGAGATCGACGACTACACCCGCTACCGGCTGCTGAACGGACTCGACGACGTCGGCATCACCTTGTCGCACGAGGCCGACATCGCCGCCTACGAAGCGACCCGGCCGGCCTTCAAGCCGGCCACTCTTCCCGCGAAGGCTTGACTCGTGAGTTATCGCCGCCGTAACGCGCAGCACCCCGGCGGCGATAACTCTGGTGTTACCCTTGCGTCGTTGACAGAACAAGGCTTGCGAGATCAAGGAGGTGAGGCGCTGGTGACCAGCGATCCCTCCAGACATACCGATCTCGCTCGACCTTGAGAGGCTGAATCCTCTGGTAGTTGCGGCTTGAGTGCCGTGAGGGTCGGGCAGACGCGTCCCATCACTCACTCGCTTCACCGCACCTGGAGGACTTATGTCCGACCTGCGCCTGCGCACACTGCGCGCCTTCGGCCGCGCCCCGTCGCTCCGTACCGCCGCCCGCAAGCACGCCGTTCCCGCTGTCGAGCCGGTCGAGAAGCCACGCGAGGCCGCAAAGCCCAAGGGGCACAGCGTCGTCGACAGTGCGATCTACTGTGGCGGCCGGCGGGTCGCGTCCCCGGGATCGCTGGCCGAGACCTATCGCGTCCTGCACAAGGCCCCGCAGAGCCTGGCCTGGATCGGCCTGTACCGGCCGGACAGCCGTGAGCTCGCGTCGCTGGCGCAGGAGTTCGACCTGCACGAGCTGGCCATCGAGGACGCCATCCAGGCCCACCAGCGGCCGAAGCTGGAGCGGTACGGCGACACGTTGTTCGTCGTCCTGAAGGCCGCTCGCTACCGGGACGCGACCGAGGAGGTCGAGTTCGGCGAGGTCCACGTGTTCGTCGGCCCGGACTTCGTGGTGACGGTCCGGCATGCCGAAGCGCCGAACCTGGCCGCCGTACGGCGCCGGGTCGAACGCGATCCCGAGCTGCTCGGCCGGGGCACCGAGGCCGTGCTCTACGCGATCATGGACAAGGTGGTCGACGGTTACGCACCGGTGGTCGCCGGTCTCGAGAACGACATCGACGAGATCGAGACCGAGGTGTTCCGCGGTGACCCCAAGGTGTCGCGGCGCATCTACGAACTGTCCCGTGAGGTGATCGAGTTCCAGCGCGCGACCCGGCCGCTGGTCGGCATGCTCGAGTCGCTGCGCGGCGGTTTCGAGAAGTACGGCGTCGACGAGGAACTGCAACGTTCACTGCGCGATGTGGCCGACCACGTGACCGAGGTGGTGGAGAAGGTCGGCGGTTTCCGCGAACTGCTCCGCGACATCCTGACCGTGAACTCGACCCTGGTGGCGCAGCAGCAGAACGAGGAGATGAAGAGCCTCGCGATCGCCAGCAGCGCGCAGAACGAAGAGGTCAAGAAGATCTCCGCCTGGGCGGCCATCCTGTTCGCGCCGACCTTGATCGGCACCGTCTACGGGATGAACTTCGACAGCATGCCCGAACTGCACTGGCAGTACGGCTACCCGTTCGCGATCGGCCTGATGGGCATGGTCTGCGGTGGTCTGTACCTCATCTTCAAACGCCTCAGTTGGCTCTAGACAGGGCTCCGGCGCCGGTGAAGGATGGGACCGGATCGTTGCTCTGAAGGGATTCGGGGACTCTGAAGGGCCGGATCGGGCCAAATTGTGGCACGAATCGCCCAAAACAAGGCCGAATTGCCGCGTTGGTGTTTGTGAACGGCGTGTTGAGTCCATAACGTTCACGTGAGATCGAGCGCTGTGCTCGACGCCTACGTTCACGGAGGGAAGCAGTGAACAAGAGCCAGTTGGTCGAAGCGCTCGCAGTGCACTTCGACGGAAACCGCCGCCAAGCCCAGCACGCACTGGAATCGGTGATCGACACCGTAGAGCGCGAGCTGACCAAGAAGGGTGGCAAGGTCGCTATCACCGGGTTCGGTGCCTTCGAGGCCATCGAGCGTGGCGCGCGCATCGTGCGCAACCCGCGGACCGGCGAGACCAAGCGTGCCAAGAAGACCGTGGTTCCGAAGTTCCGCGCGGGTGCGGAGCTGAAGGCCGTTGTCTCCGGCGCGAAGAAGCTGCCGAAGCTGGTCGTGCCGAAGCCGGCCGCGACCGCCACCAAGGCGGCCGCCCCGGCGAAGAAGGCCGCTCCGGCCAAGGCCGCGGCGACCAAGACCGCCGCCGCCAAGAAGGCGACGGCGACCAAGACGGTTGCGAAGAAGGCCCCGGTCAAGGCAGCTGCCAAGAAGGCCCCGGCCAAGACCGTTGCCAAGAAGGCGCCGGTGAAGAAGGCTCCGGCCAAGACCGTTGCCAAGAAGGCGCCGGCCAAGAAGGCCCCCGCCAAGAAGGCTCCGGCGAAGCGCGTAGCTACTCGCTGACCTTCAAGCACTGCAGCACCGCAGTAACCGCACTACAGCGAAGGCCGGTCTCCCCACTCCAGGGGCGACCGGCCTTCGCCGTGTGGGGCAAAGCTCAGGATGCCTGCGGCAACCTTTAGAGCTCGGTGGCGAACTCGACCTTGCTGACGGCCAGACTGGCGCCGGATCCCGTGGTCACCAGCCGGACCCGCTGGCCCACGCGCAGATGCCGGACCGGGGTGTCGGCGACGGCATGCACGGTGAAGGGGAGCTCGATCCCGGTGTCGGTCAGCACGGATCCGGAGAAGGTTTCGCCGTCGTACCGGCTCACGGTCGCTTGCATGTCCCAACCGTACTTCAGCAGGCGATGCCCTCGGTGCCCGTCGCCGCACCCAGCACCAGCGACATCACGTCCGCGGTGGCCGGACCGACACCGAGTTGTACGGCGTGCGCCAGATCGGCCGCCGTGTCGACATCTCGCCGTACCGACTCGATCCCGGCCAGCTCGATGGGGATCGCGCCGGAGGCCTGGTGGGCTAGTGCGGAACCGACACCGAAGCGCGGATCCAGCGCGACCCCGGGAGCTGCGGCGAGCAACGTCGTACCGGTGCCGGGCTGGTCGATCACGAACGACCGCGGCGCCACACAGGCGGCCAGTACGGCGGTCAGCTCGGCGGGCCGCAACGCGGGCAGATCCGCCGAGAGGGCGGCGACTCCGTTGCCCGGGAACTCCGCAGCCGCGACAGTGGCACCATGCAGCAAGGCTTCGTTCAGGCCCGCGGCCGGGAGGTCGGGCACCACCCGCGCACCCACCGCGCTGACGTCCGCGGCCACCACGGGATCGTCGGTGACGACCAGGACCGCGCGCACCAGGGGAGAGGCGAGGGCGGCCGCAGTAGTGTCGACAGCGAAGGCGCGGGCCAGCTCCGGCCGGTGCTGAGGGTAGGCGGACGCGAGCCGGCTCTTCGCGATCGCCGTACGCTTCACCGGGATCGCCAGGATCCAGGGAGCGACCTGTAGGTCTGCCATCAGGCAGGATTCTCCCATGACGGATGGCAGTGACGAGCACCAGGAGGCAACAGTGGACGGCCAAGGCAGCGATCCCCGGCCGCGCCGGGGCTTCTGGTTCGGCCTGGTGGTGGCGATCGTCAAGCCGTTCATGCTGGTGTTCACCAAGCATGAGTTCACCGGCCGGGAGAACATGCCGCGCTCGGGTGGCGTGGTGTTCGTGACCAACCACATCTCGCATTTCGACCCGCTGGTGCTCGGGTTCTTCATCTGGGAGTGCCGCCGGATCCCGCGGCTGCTCGGCAAGGCCTCGGTGTTCAAGCTGCCGATCCTCGGCCGGATCATCACCAGCGCCGGGCAGATCCCGGTGCACCGGGAGTCCGCGCAGGCCGCCGACGCGTTCCGGGACGCCGTGGCCGCGGTCGAGAAGGGCGAATGTGTCGGCGTCTATCCGGAGGGCACGATCACCCGCGATCCGGCGATGTGGCCGATGACGGGCAAGACGGGCGCGGCCCGGATCGCGTTGATGACGGGCTGCCCGGTGATCCCGATCGCGAACTGGGGTGCGCAGGAGATCATCGAGTCGTACACCGGCAAGCTGCGGATCAGGTTGCTGCCGCGCAAGACGATCAGGGCCCGGGCCGGGCAGCCGGTCGATCTGAGCGCGTTCCAGGCCGAGCCGATCACCAACCAGCTGTTGCACGAGGCAACCGACGTGATCATGCGGGCGGTCGCCGAGACGCTCGGCGAACTGCGCGGCGCGACCCCGCCCAAGGAGCTTTACGACCTGCGCAAAACCCGCAAGTCTGACGACGGTAAGGAGAC
The DNA here is from genome assembly GCF_036227145.1 of Kribbella sp. NBC_01484. NCBI lineage: Bacteria > Bacillati > Actinomycetota > Actinomycetes > Propionibacteriales > Kribbellaceae > Kribbella > Kribbella sp. NBC_01484. The sequence continues at coordinate 8,751,394 of NZ_CP109437.1, read as the reverse complement.
GGCATGACGAAGGTCGCGGTGTTCGGGGCCGGATCCTGGGGTACGGCGTTCGCCGTCGTGCTGGCGAACGCGGGGAACCAGGTGTCCGTCTGGGGCCGGCGTGAGTCGCTCTGCGAGGCGATCAACACCCAGCACGAGAACGCCGACTACCTGCCCGGCCTTCGTCTCCCGGACGCGATCACCGCGACCCACGACCCGGCCGCGGCGGCCGATGGCGCGGAGGCCGTCGTACTCGCGGTCCCGAGCCAGTCGTTGCGGGAGAACCTGACGGACTGGGCCGGCGTCCTGCCGAACGCCGTACCCCTGGTCAGCCTGATGAAGGGCGTCGAGGTCGGTACGACGAAGCGGATGAGCGAGGTGATCGCCGAGCTGACCGGCGCCGGGCCGGAGCGGATCGCGGTGGTGTCGGGTCCCAACCTCGCGCGTGAGATCGCCGAGGGACAGCCGGCCGCGGCGGTGGTCGCGTGTGCCGACGAGGGGACCGCGACCCGGATGCAGAAGCTGTGCCACTCACCGACGTTCCGCCCGTACACGAATGTCGACGTGATCGGCTGCGAGCTCGGCGGCGCGTGCAAGAACGTGATCGCCTTGGCGGTCGGGATGGCGGTCGGGCTCGGGTTCGGCGACAACGCGCGGGCATCGGTGATCACCCGCGGGCTGGCGGAGATCGCTCGCCTCGGTACGGCGCTGGGTGCGGACGAGCACACGTTCTCCGGGCTGGCCGGCTTGGGTGATCTGGTCGCGACGTGTTCGTCGCCGCTGTCGCGGAACCGGACATTCGGCGAGAAGCTCGGGCAGGGCATGACGGTGGCCGAGATCGCCGGTGCGACCCGTCAGGTCGCCGAAGGCGTGAAGTCCTGCGCGTCCATCTCCGAGCTGGCGCATCACCACGACGTCGAGATGCCGATCGCCGAACACGTCACGAAGGTCGTCGCCGGTGAGATGACCCCGAAGGACATGCTGTTCAGCCTGGTGTCCCGCTCCGCCAAGTCGGAGCGCTGGGGATGATCCCGGCCGCCTTCGCACAATCCACGATCGACCGTGAAGGCGAAGCAGGCGCGGCCTGGCTCGCCGAGCTGCCCGGGATCGTGGACGAACTGCTGGAACGCTGGAGCTGTGCGCCGGACGGCGACGTCATGCACGGCGGCGTCGGCGTGATCGTCCCAGTCCGGCGGGCGGCGCAATCCGCCGTACTGAAGGTGTCGTTCCCGCATCCCGGCAACGTCCACGAGCCGGAGGCCTTTGCCGCGTGGGATGGACGCGGCGCGGTCCTGTTGCACGAGCGCGACGACGACCGGTTCGCGATGCTGCTCGAGCGGGCCCGTTCGTCGACACTGGCTGCGGTCGACGACGGAGACGAGATTCCGGCCATCGCCGGGGAGCTGAGCCGCCGGTTGGCGATTCCCGCACCGGCTGGACTGCCGCGTTTGAGCGAGCAGGCCGATCAGTGGGAAGCGGAGCTCGGCAAGGACGCGGAGGAGCTGACGCACGCGCTGTCCGATGCTGTGGTCGATGCCGCGGTGGCGACCGTTCGTGAGTTCGGGCGGGTCCAGCCCGACCTACTCGTCCACGGTGACTTTCATCCACGGAACATTCTGCGCGCCGATCGTGAACCGTGGCTGGCGGTCGATCCCAAGGGGTACGTCGGAGACCCTGCCTACGACAGCGGGACCCTGCTGAAGGTGTGGACGTTCCTACACCTCGGCGTGGCAGATCTGCCCAAGGCCGTCCACCGGGCCTTGGACATCTTCGCGGAGGCCGCCGAACTCGATCGGGAACGCGTCCGGCGGTGGGCCCAGTTGCACGCGGTCCAGGCCGCGTTCTGGGGACGCCGGCACGGCTTCCGCAGAGCTCGCAGCGGGCCAGAACTCGATCTGTTCACTGGTTACGCGGACCGGTTGGCGGCGTTGCTCACCTAGCTGGTACGGCGCCAACCGGCGCTCGCGTCACTTCGAACGGACGGGTGCGACCGGAGGAAGGTCGAAGTCGTCGTTGCGCATCCGGAGCAGGGCGACGCTGGCTCCGGCGAACCCGACGGCGGCGACCAGGAGACCGATGCCGGCGGCAACGTGCCCGGGCATGAACGGATGGGTGAAGCCGCCGACGGCGAGCGCGATCCCCATCCACGCAGGGGCGACGCGGCTGCGCCACAGGGCGATGCCGAGCAGCAACAGGCCGATGGTGATGGCGATGATGAACAGCAGACCACCGAGCAGGATGGTGGGCTGATCCGCTCCCGCGGCGGCGAGCTTCCCCATGGTGGCGCTGTCCAGGCGTTCATGGACTGTCAGGTACTCGACGCTCACCACACCGGGCAGCAGGAAGAACCCGGCACTCAGGCCGATCAGTGCGATCAAACCGCCGGCCGTCGCCAGCCGCGGTGCGGCCCGGTGACTCGCCCAAGCCACGGCAAGCACTGCGGGGATGAGCAGGAAGAACGGAACCTGAATCCACTGCAGCGCTTCGAAGCGGCCGGGGTTCGCGGTCACCGCGGCGAGGTTCGTCTCGAACGACGCGTTGCCGTCGACCGGACTGAGCAGGTAGTACGCGCCCTGCGCCAGCATCGGCACGGGTGCGACGACCGCGAGCAGAATCCGCCAGAAGCGCCGTACGTCGCGGGGCGTTTGAGTAGCTCTCTGGGTGGTCGGGGTGGTTGTCATGGTTGCTCCTTCAGAAGCCGGAATGCCGTCCTGGCCTCAGCGTCCGGTCCGGGTGCCCCCAGCCGGCAGGGCCACTGCGGCCGGGGCGCTCGAGAAATGTTCCTGGTTCGGGTAGGGGCCGGCCCCTACGCGATCGTGGGGTAGCGGCCGGATGATGAGGAGGTGAGCGCCAAGCTTGAGCGGATCGTCGGGAACCGTCGGCTGAAGCGGGCTGCCACCGGGCTGCTGGTGCTGGCGTTCGCCGAGGCGGCCGTGACAGCTGTCGCCGCAGCGGCGTCCGGGCTTACCTGGGAGCGCCTGGTCGATCTGTTCGTGGTGACGAACGCGCTGATCGGGTTGTCACTGGCGCTGGCCGGCTGGCCGATCGCGTACTACCACCCGCGCAATCTCGTCGGCTGGTCACTGCTTGTCGGCGGCTGCTGCTACGCCGCAACCGGAACCGGCCTCAGCGTGCTCGCATGGGCCGGGGAGCCGACCGCCGCGTGGCGCGTTCTTGCCACGCTGACCAACGGCAGCTGGAGCTGGGCGCTGGCACTGTTCATCCCGCTGGCTCTGGTGCTTTTCCCGGACGGCCGGTTGCCTGGTCGCAGTTGGCGCCGGCTGGTCGTCGTACTGGTCGTCACCGCGGTGATCTGGTGTGGCGCCGGTGTGCTGGATCCGTACGGCGGACTGACCGCCGAAGTAGGTATTCCCGGCTACCCGGCCTGGTCCGGGTTCCGGCAGATCGTCTGGTTCCAGGTCGCCGGGCAAATCGGTCTGCTGGCCGGTTTCGCGGGTGCCCTGGCAGCCCTGATCGTGCGGTACCGGCGCGGGCCGGAGCGGATCCGCCGGCAGATCCTGTGGCTGTTGCTGGCGCTGATCGTGATGATCACCTGCTTCGCGATCGACTCCGTCTTCGAGTGGGAGTTCCTGCTGGTCGGCGTCCTGCCGATCTTGCTCCTTCCGTTGTCGATAGCCATCGCGATCCTGCGGCACCAACTGCTGGACATCCGGCTGGTGGTCTCTCGCTCGGTGCTGTACCTGCTGCTGACCGGCGGTGTGGTCGCCGCCTATCTGGCCCTGGTCCTGCTGCTCGACCAGACTGTGCGACGGCAGGTCTCGCTCAACTCGTCGGTGCTCGCCACGCTGGTGATCGCCTTGGCTTTCAACCCGGTCCGGGTCTGGCTGCAGCGCTTGATCCATCGGGCGTTCTACGGCGCGCGGAGGGATCCGGTCACCGCGATCGCCGAGGTCGGCGCGCGGATCGGCGCCGGTGCGGGCTTGACCGGGGTTTTGGAAGCGCTGTGCCGAGTCATGCGCTTCCCCGCCGCTGCCCTCGTCATCGACGGCAGTCGGATCGCTGCGCATGGCGAACTGCCCGCACTCCAGCACGCAGTCGTACTGGTCTCCGGAGACGACAGGCTGGGTGAACTCGTCATTGGCCTGCGCTCCGGGGAGTCCCGGCTGAACCAGGCCGACGAGCAGGTGCTGATACTGCTCGCCGCGCCGTTGGCGGTCGCGGTGCAAGCGAGCCGTCTGGCCGGCGAACTGCGGGTCTCCCGGGAACGGATCGTCAGCAGCCGAGAGGAGGAACGACGGCGCATCCGCCGCGACCTGCACGATGGCCTCGGCCCGGTCCTGACCGGGGTGGTGCTCAGCGCCGATGCTGCCCGCCGCCTGCTCCGCACCGATCCGGATCGCAGCTCTGAGCTGCTGGCCGGTCTGCGTGATCAGACGATTGGTGCGATCGAGGAGATCCGGCGACTGGTGTACGGCCTGCGCCCGCCGGCTCTGGACGGACTGGGGCTGCTGGGCGCGCTGCGCGAGTACGCCCTGATGGTGTCCCGTCGAAGCGACGGCGCGGCGCTGACCGTCACCGTCGAGGCGCCACCCGTGCTGGCCGAGCTCTCCGCCGCCGTGGAAGTGGCGACCTACCGGATCGCCACCGAGGCCATCACCAACGTCGTTCGGCACTCCACTGCCACCGCCGCCGCCGTTTACCTCGCCGTTGACACTGCCGCGTTGCGACTGGAGATCCGCGACAACGGCGTGAACGCTGGTCCCGCGTGGCAATCGGGAGTCGGGCTCACCTCGATCAGCGAGCGGACCGCCGAGCTGGGTGGTCACTGCCAGATCCGGTACGACGCGAACGGCTGCTCGGTCAGCGTCGTCCTTCCCCTGACAGCACCGGCGGTGGTGGTTCCATGACGCTGCGGATCGTGGTTGCGGACGATCACGGCATCGTCCGGGAAGGGCTGGGCGCCCTGCTGTCGGCACACGACGGTTACGAACTCGCGGGCACGGCCGCCACCGGCGCAGAGGCGGTCCGCTCCGCCGTCACCCTGCGACCCGATGTCCTCGTGATGGACATCCAGATGCCCGACCTGACCGGCATCGAGGCGACGCGGCAGATCACGCGGGTCGCGCCGGAGGTCGCCGTCCTGATCCTCACCATGTTCGACGACGACGAGTCCGTGTTCGCCGCGATGCGCGCAGGCGCCCGCGGCTACGTACTCAAGGGGGCCGCGCCGGACAATGTCATCCGCGCCATCGCCGCGGTGGCCGCCGGCGAAGCCATCTTCGGCCCCGGGATCGCCCGCCGGGCCCTGGACTACCTGTCCGGACCGCGCCCGGACCAAGCCGCGTTCCCGGAGTTGACACCCCGGGAGCGAGAGGTTCTCGATCTCATCGCCGCCGGCCTGGGCAACGCCGCGATCGCGGCCCGGTTGGGCCTTGCGCCGCCGACCGTGGGCAACCACATCACCAGCATCTTCGGCAAGCTCCAGGTCGCCAGCCGGGCGGAAGCGATCATCCGGGCCCGCTCCGCCGGCCTCGGCGAGGACCGCTAACCGATGGCGTGCAGGAGAACGAGGGTCGCCGCGCCGCGGAGGGCGGCGTCCTGGCCGGAGCGCGCGGTGACCACGCGCAGGTCGGTCGTGGCCAGCGGCAACGATCTGGCATAGATCGCTTCGCGGATGCCGGCCAGCAGGCTGTCGCCGGCCTGGGAGAGTGAGCCGCCGATCACGATGACGGACGGGTTCAGCAGGCTGACGGCCGCGGCGAGCACGGTGCCGATCTCACGGCCTGCCTGGCGGATCGTACGGGTCGCGATCGTGTTGCCGGCCCGGACCAGGTCGACCACGTCCTGACTCGACGACGGTTCCAGCCCGGCGGCGCGCAGTTGCCCGGCGACGGCCGCGGCCGACGCGACCGCCTCGAGACAGCCCGTGTTCCCGCAGCGGCACACCTCGCGGTGTCCTGGCGCCTGGATGTGCCCGATGTCCCCGGCCGCGCCCTGGGCCCCGCGATGGAGCCGGCCGCCGCTGATGACGCCGGCGCCGATGCCGGTGGCGACCTTCACGAACAGCAGGTGCTCGACCTCGGCGTACTCCGTCGCGTGCTCGCCGAGCGCCATGATGTTCACGTCGTTGTCGACCAGGACTGGTCCGAGGTCTTCACGGCTCAGCCGGCCGACGACGTCGTACGAGTCCCAGCCCGGCATGATCGGCGGATGGTTCGGGCGGCCGGTGCTGTGCTCGACCGGTCCCGGCAGTCCGACGCCAGTACCCGCGAGGTCCGTGACGGATCGCCGTGCTGCCCGCAACAGGACACGTCCCATCCGGGCGACCTCGCTCAGGACCACCTCGGGTCCTTCGGCGATGTTGAGCCGGGTTGTCGACCGGTCCAGGATCTCCCCGGTCAGATCGGTGAGCGCGACCGACACGTGCGTCGCGCCGACGTCCGCGGCCAGGATCAGCCGCGCGGTGGGATTGAACCGGAACCGCGCCGGCGGTCGCCCGCCGGTCGACGCCGCTTCGCCGGACGGTACGACGAGACCCGACGCGAGCAATGCCTCGATCCGGCCGGTCACGGTGGACCGGGCCAGGCCGCTGAGGTCGATGAGTTCGGCGCGGGTCCGCGGTTGCCCGTCCAGGAGCAACCGCAGTACGGCATCGGTCTCCGCCGTACCGAGATCGCTCATGGCCGCACTTCCGTCCCTGGGCCGGTGGACTTTTGCTTGACAGGGTTCAAAAGTGTCACATAGCGTCCTTCGACGTGTCCACCAGTGCGCGCAAGCTCCGGGTCGGGATCGTCGGTGGCGGCTTCATGGGCCACGTTCACGGCAGGTCCGCGTTGGTGTCCGGCGCCTCGGTGGTCGGTGCCGTTGGATCATCACCTTCAAGGGCTGAGGCAGCAGCGGAGGCAACCGGCGCCGAGCGCGGTTTCGCGACCCTCGACGAACTGCTTGCCGCCGACATCGACGTGGTCCACGTCTGTACGCCGAACAACACCCACCTCGAGGTGACGCTGAAGGCGCTCGAGGCCGGCAAGCACGTGATCTGCGAGAAGCCACTGGCGACCTCGGTGCAGGACGCGGCCGGACTGCACGCCGCCGCGTTCGAGGCCGAGCTGGTCGGCACGGTGCCGTTCGTCTACCGCTACCACCCGATGGTCCGCGAGCTGCGCACCCGGATCGCCGCCGGTGACGCTGGTGTGATCACCAGCCTGCACGGGTCGTACCTGCAGGACTGGCTGGCCGGCGCGGACGACCAGAACTGGCGGGTCGACGACTCGACCGGCGGGCCGTCGCGGACGTTCGCGGACATCGGGTCCCATTGGTGCGACCTGACCGAGTTCGTCACCGGCGACAGGATCGCCGCGATCAGCGCGCAACTGCGGACCGTCCGGGGTCAGCGCGGTGGTGTCGAGGTCCGCACCGAGGATCTGGCCACCGCACAGTTCCGCACCGAGGCCGGCGTGGTCGGCACGATCGTGGTCAGCCAGGTCGCGGCCGGCCGGAAGAACCGGCTGTACCTGGAGGTCTCCGGCACCGAGTCGAGCTTCGGCTTCGACCAGGAGGACCCGGATCGCCTGTGGGTCGGCCGTCGTACCGCATCGCAGCTGCTGACGCGCGACCCCGAGACGCTGAGCCCGCCCGCGGCGCGGGTGAACCGGCTGCCGGCCGGGCACGCGCAGGGGTACCAGGACGCGTTCGACTCGTTCGTCGCCGACAGCTATGCCGCCGTCCTGGGCGACCACCCGGACGGCCTGCCCGACTTCGCCGCCGGTGCGCGGTCCGCCCGCGTGGTCGACGCCGTACTGCGCTCGGCCGCGAACGACAGCGCCTGGATCACCGTCGACAACTCTTAGGAGCCAGTGAGATGCCTCGTCCGATCACTCTGTTCACCGGTCAGTGGGCCGACCTGCCGTTCGAGGAGGTCTGCGAGTTCGCCTCCTCGGCCGGGTACGACGGGGTCGAGATCGCCTGCTCGGGTGACCATTTCGACGTCCAGCAGGCGGTCGACGACGACTCGTACGTCCAGGGGCGCAAGGACATCCTGGAGAAGTACAACCTGCAGGTGTTCGCGATCTCCAACCACCTCGTCGGCCAGGCGGTCTGCGACAACCCGATCGACTTCCGGCACCAGGCGATCGTGCCGTCCCGGATCTGGGGCGACGGCGAGGCCGAAGGCGTCCGGCAGCGGGCCGCCGAGGACCTGAAGAACACCGCACGGGCGGCGGCGAAGCTGGGCGTGAACACGGTGATCGGCTTCACCGGCTCGTCGATCTGGCAGTACGTCGCGATGTTCCCGCCGGTGCCGGCGGAGCGGATCGAGGCCGGCTACCAGGACTTCGCCGACCGGTGGAACCCGATCCTCGATGTGTTCGACGCGGAGGGCGTGCGGTTCGCGCACGAGGTGCACCCGTCGGAGATCGCGTACGACTACTGGACCACCACGCTGACGCTGGAGGCGATCGGTCACCGCGAGGCGTTCGGGCTGAACTGGGACCCGAGCCACATGGTCTGGCAGGACATCGACCCGGTCGCGTTCCTGTGGGACTTCAAGGACCGGATCTACCACGTCGACTGCAAGGACACCCGGATGCGGGTCGGCGGCGGCCGCAACGGCCGGCTGGGCTCGCACCTGCCGTGGGGTGACCCGCGGCGCGGCTGGGACTTCTACTCCACCGGCCACGGCGACGTGCAGTGGGAGGACTGCTTCCGCGTGCTGAACTCCATCGGCTACGACGGCCCGATCTCGGTCGAGTGGGAAGACGCCGGCATGGAGCGCAAGGTCGGCGCCGCCGAGGCCGTCAACGTCATCCGGGCCCTCGCCTTCGACAAGCCGGCGGCCGCCTTCGACGCCGCCTTCGCCACCGACAAGTGAGTTCTACGGTCGTGGCACCCGCGCCGCGCGGGTGTCACGACCGGCGGCGACGCCGATGACGAGCTGTACGACGGACAGCCCGGCGAACACGATCAGAGTGGTGTCCCAGCCGCCGGTCTGCTCGGCCAGATAGCCGGCGAGCACCGGCCCGGTGGCGGCAAGCAGATAACCGACGGCCTGCGCCATCCCCGACAACTGCGTGGTCTCGTGATGACTTCGGCCGCGGATGCTGATCAGCGTGAGCGCGGCGACCAGGGCCGCGCCCTGGCCGAGGCCGGCGACGATTGCCCAGACCACAGACAGGCCCGGCGCCAGCAGCAGGCCGAGCAGGGCGATCAGGATGGGAAGGCTGGCGGTGATCGTGCCGGCCCGCTGATTGTCCGGCTGTCTCATCAGCCGGGGTATGGAGAGGCCGCCGATGAGGCCGAAGCCCTGGAAGAGGAACAGGTGCACCCCGGTGGCTCGCTCCGAGACACCGGTCGAGATCTCGATGCTGGGCAGCCAGGTGACGAGCAGATAGAAGCTTGTCGACTGCAGACCCATGAAGCCGGTGACAAGCCAGGCCATCGGCTGCCGCCAGACGCTCACCAGCGGCGCGTCGTCGTCCGCGACCGGCGGCGGGAGCGGCTCCGGTGACAGCGTTCGCGGCAGCCAGGCCAAGGCGCTCAGTACGGCGAGTCCGCCCCAGACCGCGAGAGCGAGCTGCCAGTCGACCGCGTCGGCGATCGGCACCGCGGTGATCGACGCCAGCGCGGCCCCGCCGGTGATGAACGCCGTATAGACCCCCGTAGCACGGGACACATGTCCGGCGTAGTCGCGTTTGAGGACGACCGGGACCAGCACGTTGCCGACCGCGATCGAGGCGCCGATCAGGACTGTGCCGATCCACAGCCCGGCCGGACCCGTGTACGACCGTACGACGCTGCTCACGGCGAGGATCAGGAGCGAGATGAAGATCGCTCGCTCCATGCCATGGCGCCGGGAGACCCGGTGAACGATGGGTGAGGCAGCGGCGAACGCCAGCAGCGGCAGCGTGCCGAGCAGGCCGAGCACTCCTTCGCCGAGTTGCTCGTCGACGCCGATCCGAGGCAGCACCGGACCAACGGCGGTGAGCGCCGGGCGCAGCGACAGAGCGACGAGGAAGACGGTCGCGGTGATGACCGGCGACCGCGCTCGAGCCGCGGCTGATGGTGTCACGCACGCTCCGCGAGAGCGGACAGATCGGGCCAGCCGTACCGGAAGCACGACGGCGTCCCGTTGAGGTTGGCCGGATCGCCTCCCGGCGGCGGCACGTGGCTACGGTCGCCACGGGTCCCACCGCAGGCTTCGTAGAACTGCTGGGCGGACTTGTTCTGCTCCAGGACCCACAAGTAGAGACCTGACGACGGAGCCGCCTGCAGGACGGCCTGCGCGGTCAGGGCGAGCAGACGGCTCCCGATGCCTTGTCGCTTGAGTGGGGACCGCACGTGGAGGTTGTCGACCAGGGCACCCCAGGTCGGGTCCGAGTCGAGGACTGTGTGAGCGAGCCCGACCAGCTCCCCGTCGTACTCCGCGACGATGGTGCGCGCCTGCGGCGACGCTGTCGTCAGTCGCTCGGTCCATCTCCCTGCCAGGAATCCGGCGGGTTCCCGGTCGAGGAAGGCGTCCGCGTAGGCGCCGCGGTAGTGCCGCTGCCAACTGTCGGCATGGAGCCCGGCCACGGCGAGTGCATCCTCCGGCCCGGCCATCCGAAACCGCAGACCTGATTCCGTCCCTGTCGAATTGAGCACCTTGAATTCGTATCACTGGTGAGGCGTCAGTGCCGGGGCTGTCCACTTTCAGTCCAGGCCGGCCACCCCCAGTTCGCCCAGCCGGTGGCGGATCAGGGAGTCCAGTTGCTCCCAGGCCGGCGACGAGGCGTTGACGGTGGTCTGGAGGAGTTGGGGGATGGCCGAGTCGGCGGACACGCCCGGGAGGTCCGTGCCGTAGCGGTCGATGCTCGCGGCAACGATACGGTCGGCCAAGTCGGTCAGGAACGGATCGGCCGGATCCAGATCGTGCGCCCGGTCGTAGGCGAGGTAGAGATCCAGGAGACCGGCGTCGGTGAGGGCCTGTGCCTGGTCGTGGAAGAGGGCGTCGGCGACCTCCGGGTGGGTGGCGTAGACCACGATCCAGAGGTCGCGTTCCATCGCGATCCAGCGGTCGGTGAAGCCCAGGTCGGTCAGCCCGGCGAGGTGGTGATCGATCTCGGCCGGCAGCAGGCGGACCTCGCCGGCGGCGAGCTTGCGGAGCCGGCGCTGGGTGTCGCGGAGCCGCCGGATGCGGTCGGTGAGCTCGGCGTCGATCTGCTGCAGCGCGGCACCGAAGTCGCCAGGCGCCGACCCGAGCTCGCGGATCCGCGCCAGTGGAACGCCCGCCTCGGCCAGCGTCCGGATCCGCACCAGGTCGACCACGGCTTGTGCGGGGTAGCGGCGATACCCGGACGAGTCCCGTTCCGGCTCGGCCAGCAGGCCCTTCGCGTGGTAGACGCGGACGGTCTTCGTCGACACCCCGACGTACCGGGCCAGCTGTCCGATGGTGAGCACGCATCCATTCTTGACCTTGCCCTAAGGGCAATGTCGCATGATCGACTCATGACTGACTGGGACACCCTGCGTGCGCTCGCCGACGAGGGCAACGAGAAGGCGATGGACCGCCTCGCCGACCTGGCCGACGAGCGCGGCGACGTGGACGCTCTGAACGAGCTCCTCGACGAAGGCAACGAGCGCGCCGGCGAACACCTGACCCGCCGCGCGGCCGCCGCCAAGGACCTGCTCGAGCTCCAGCGGATCAGCGACGCCGGTTACGACGAGGCGGGGGAGGTCCTCGACCGGTTGCTCTAGGTGCGCACGCGCGGCTTCGTACGCAGTACTGGGGCGAAGACGGCCAGCGCCGAGGCGAGGGCGGTGACGACCAGAAAGGAGACGGTCAGGTTGCTGGCCTGGGCGATGCCGCCGATGATCGACGGTGCGACCAGCCCGGAGGCGTAGGTGATGGTGGCGACCCCAGCGATCGCCTGGCTGGCGTTCGTGCCGCTCCGGGCGGCGGCCGCGAAGGCGAGCGGTACGACGACCGCGATCCCGATCCCGATCAGCGCGAACCCGGCCATCGCCACGATCGCGCTCGGAGCCAAGACGACCAGTACGCCGCCGGCCGTGGCGATCACGCCACTCCACCGAACCGTCCGTACGGCGCCGAAGCGGTCGACCACCGCGTCACCGCTGAGCCGCGCGATCGTCATCGTCAACGCGAACCCGGTCGTCGCACCGGCCGCGACCGCGGCCGAGCTGTCGAGGATGTCGCGCAGATAGACCGCCGACCAGTCCAGACTCGCCCCCTCGGCGAACACCGCACAGAATCCGACCGCCCCGATCAGCAACGCCGACTTCGGCGGCAACGTGAACCGCGCCGGCGGCTCCTCGTCCTCCTCGGGATGCACGTCCAGCACGAACTGACACACCACGGCCCCGACCACCGTGAGTACGACGGCCATCACCGCGTGATGGACCTGGGCACTCAGCCCGGCATGGGCGGCCACAGTCCCGATCGCGGCACCGAGCAGCGCTCCCGCACTCCACATGCCGTGCAGGCCGGACATGATCGACTTGTTCAGCCGGTGCTCGATCTCGACCCCGAGCGCGTTCATCGCGACATCGGCCATGCCGGAGGTCCCGCCGTACACGAAGAGTGCGGCGCAGAGCGTCGGCAGGTTCGGGGCGAGCGAGGGGAGGAACAGCGCGAGCGTCCACAGGGCGAGCAGGCCGCGGAGGGCGGTCCTGGTGCCGAAGCGGTGGGTCACCCGGGCGGCGAGCGGCATCATCAGCGCCGCGCCGAGAGCCGGGAAGGCGAGCGCCAGCCCGAGCTGGCCCGGGGATGCGCCCACATGCTCCTGGATCCACGGCACCCGGGTCGCGAACGAACCGGTCACCGAGCCGTGCACGCAGAACACCGCCGCCACGGCGTACCGCGACCGCCGGACCAGTCTGGTGTCATCAGTCACAAGCAAACACGCAATCTGTTTGAACGATCAGGCGGATGGTAGGTTTCTGCGCGTGAGAAGCGCGGAACGGCATCAAGTGATCGTAGAACGACTACGGGCTGTTGACCGAGTTTCGGTCCAGGAACTGGTCGAGGCCACCGAGGCGTCGGACATGACGGTCCGCCGCGACCTCGACTTCCTCGCCGTGCAGGGCGTGCTCAAGCGCGTCCACGGGGGAGCCGTGTCAGCGATGCCCTCCGGTGTCGAACCGCCGTACTCGCTCCGGGCTCAGGCGGCCGTCGTGGCGAAACAGGCGATCGCGAAGGCCGCTGTCGCGCACATTCACGACGGCGAGACGATCGTCCTGGACAGCGGTACGACGGCGCTCGAAGTCGCCCGCCTGCTCCACGATCGCGCGCTGACGGTCATGCCGCTCTCGTTGCATGTCGCCCACGAGTTGGCCGACGCGCCGAGGATCCGGTTGCTGATGCCCGGCGGCGAGGCGCGCAAGGGCGAGTTGGCCCTGGTCGGCCCGCTGACCGTCGCGTCCCTGCGGGCGCTGCGCTTCGACCTGGCTGTGCTCAGCCCGTGCGCGTTCAGCCTGGATGCCGGCCTGACCGCGTTCGACCTCGGCGACGCGGAGGTCAAGCAGGAGGCGCTGAAGGTCGCCACTCGCTCGATCGTGCTCGCGGACGCCGCCAAGTGGGATCGCGCCGCCCTCGCCTACGTCTGCCCGGCGGACCGCCCCGACGTGATCATCACCGACCCCGAAGCCCCGGAGGACCAGCGAACCATGCTCGCCCAACGCGGAGTCCTGGTCGAGGTGGCCTCTTGACTGTATTGATGCCACGCCTCCGGCGCGGCGGGTCACGGGGCCTTGACTCCCGGCCTTCCCTCGTCGCTCCAGTCGCTTCGCTCCCTGCGCTCCTCAGTCCAGGCCGGGAGGCCCCGTGACCAGCACTGAGCTGCGTTCGCAGACCGCTCCGCCACGAGCCGCTCGCGTCGCCACCTGGCTGTACTTCGGCCTGAACGGCTTCGCGGTCGGCATGTGGGTCGTCCACATCCCCAGCATCGAGCACGCGACCGGCATCTCGCACAGCACACTCGGACTCCTGCTGCTGGTGCTCGGCGGCGCCGCCTTCACCGGCATGCAGGTCGCCGGTCCGCTGGTCGATCGCCTCGGTCAACGCCGTCTCGTCCCGGCCGCCGGCGTACTGCTCGGCATCGCGCTCGCGGGTCCCGGCCTGGCGCACAACTGGTGGACGCTCGGCCTCGCCCTCATCCTCATCGGCTTCGGCAACGGCTCGATCGATGTCGGCATGAACGCTCAGGCCGTCGTGGTCGAGCGTGGCTACCCGCGCCCGATCATGGCTGCCTTTCACGCGATGTGGTCGATCGGTGGCGCTATCGCCGCACTGATCGGAGCCGCCACGCTGCGGGCCGGCGTACCGACCGAGGTGACACTGGGCCTGTCCGGCGTGGTGTGCATCGTCATCGCCCTGGCTGCCCGGCCCTTCTTGCTCGAGGCAACTATCGGGGAAGAGCACGAGCCAGAGCAGGAGCGTGCCAAGCCACCCGCGAAGCTGGTCTGGGCGCTCGGCGGGCTCGCGTTCGGCCTGATGCTGTCCGAGGGTGTCGCCAACGACTGGGCCGCGCTGCACTTCCGCGACATCCTCGGTACGTCGGTCAGCACGGCCGCCTACGCGTACGGCGCTTTCGCGGTGGCGATGACCGTGGGCCGGTTCCTCACCGACCGGGTCGCCGCGGTCGTCGGACCGGCCGCGATCGTCCGGTGGGGCGCCGCGATGGCCGCAGTCGGCCTCACCATCGTGATCGTGGTCCCGTGGGTCCCCGTCGCGCTGTTCGGTTGGGCGCTCTTCGGTCTCGGCCTGGCCGGCGGCGTACCGCAACTCTTCACCGCCGCCGGCAACCTCGACCCGCGTGCGGCCGGGGCGCTGATGGCGCGCGTCGTCGGACTCGGGTACGTCGGTCTGCTCGCCGGGCCGGCGTTGATCGGCGGACTCGCGCACTGGATGCCGCTGAACATCGCGTTCATCCTGCCGGTCGTGCTGTGTGTCCTGACGTTCCTCGGTGGGCCGGTGCTCAAGTCCCGTTCCTGAGGGCCTGCTCGAGATCGGCCCACAGGTCGGCGGGGTGCTCGATCCCGACGGCCAGACGGATCAGGTCCTCGGGGATCGTCGGGACCTCGATCGGCCAGCGGCGACGGCGTTCCAGCATCGACTCGACGCCGCCGAGGCTGGTCGCGTGCACCCAGAGCCGCGTGCTCTCGCAGACCCGCTGCGCGGCTTCGGCGTCACCACCGAGCTCGATCGACAAGATCGCGCCGAAGCCCGACATCTGCGCCTCGGCACGCCTGCGGCCTGGATCTCCGGGCAGACCCGGGTAGCGCACCCGGCTGACCAGCGGGTGTTCGAGCAAACGCTGGGCCAGGAATGCCGCATTCGACTGTGCCCGCTCCATTCGTAGCGCGAGTGTCCGCAGACCACGCAGGGCGAGCCAGGCTTCCATCGGGCCCGGGATCGCGCCGAGGCTGCGGCGGCGGAGTTCGATCGCGGCCCACAGGTCGTCGTCGGCGGTGATGACGGCGCCGAGGATGACGTCGGAATGACCGGCGATGAACTTGGTGGCCGAGTGCATCACGATGTCCGCACCCAGTTGGAGCGGCTGCTGCAGCAGGGGTGTCGCGAAGGTGTTGTCCACGACAACGATTGCCCCGGCCGCGTGACCGGCGGCGGCGGTCACCGGGATGTCCGCGACTTCCATCGCTGGGTTCGTGGGTGACTCGATCCACAGCATGAACGCGCCGTCGACCGCCTGGACGACCGCCTCTGTGTCCGCGACGTTCACTCGATCCACCTGCAGGCGGCCGGCCTCAGCTTGCTGGTCGAGCAGTGCGAGTACGCCGGAGTACGCGTGCTGCGGCGCGACCACCCGGCCGCCGACCGGCACGAGATCGACGATCGCAGCGACGGCCGCCATGCCGGATGCGAACGTCAGCCCACGGCCGCCTTCGAGCTCCCCGAGCGTCTCCTCCAGCGCGGACCACGAGTCGTTGCCGAACCGCCCGTACCCGCGGTCCCCACCCGCGACGTACGTCGAGCTGAACACGGGCGACTCACCGACCGGCGCGTTCGGCACGCGTTCGGGCCGGCCGGCATGGACGACAACAGTGGACGGGTCGAGATCAGAAGCCATACGAAGGATTCTCCCGGGCCCCGATGACGCGCCGCCGGGAGGGGCCGGACGTCGGGGCTGCCGGGAGCGGGATGCCGCCTCCGCGCAGGAGGGTCATCGCGCTCCGAGCCAGCTCGTTCACCTCGGTGCCGTCGGGGTTTTCGACCCAGGTCCGGACGACTGTCTCGATGATGTTCATCGCGATCCCGGCGGCCAGGGCGGCAGTGAACTCGGCGTCCCGCGGGTCGCTCGCGGGCAGCCGGCGTACCAGCTCATCCGCGAGATCGTTGCGGAAGCGCCAGATCAGCTCGTTCAGATGCGCGCTCACCGAGGCCGTCTGCGCGGCCAGGTCGAACACGGCGCGAACCCGATCCGGGTTCCGCTCGAGCTGCGCCAGCACCCGCTCGATCACCGCCTGCAGGCCGTCCGGCAGATCCAGCCCGGGCTGCTCGCGGAACCACATCACCGCGTCGACCAGGCAGTCCTCGACGAACTCCAGGACGAGGGTTTCCTTGGTCGGGAAGTACCGGTACAGCGTGCTCGGACCGACCTCCGCGGCCGCGGCGATCTGCTCCACCGTGGTCCGGCCGAAGCCGTGGTCGGTGAACAGCTCGAACGCCTTGTCCGCGATCAACCGGCGGGTCCGTTCCCGCTTCACCTCGCGCAGTCCCATCTCCACCTCCGCGGGCAGAGTATCGGTTCACCGACTCCGGTAGATACCGTCATATGGTAGTCACTACTGAATTCGACCGAGGGGCATCGATGACCGAGAACGTCCCCGTCAGCCGCCCGTCCGGATGCCCGTTCGACCCCGCCCACGAGTACGCCGCCTACCGCCGTACCGCGGGCCCGTCGAAGGTCTCCACCCCGGCCGGCGTCCAGGAGGTCTTCGCCCGCCTCTACATCCGCATCCCCACCCTCCGCCTCGCCGTACCCTTCGAGAAGATCCAGTACAAGAACAACACCCTGGTGTACGGCGTCATGTCACTCCCAGTCACCTGGACATGACCGCTACGGACCGCGATCTGAACAGCTCTTAACCGAACCCTGATCGGTTCCTGATCTCCGGGCCGCTACAGTCGAGCCGGTGAGTGAGTACTCGAGGGAAGAACAACGCAAGCCCCGTGTCGCCGTCGTCTTCGGTGGCCGGTCGAGCGAACACGCCATCTCCTGCGTGACCGCGGCCAACGTGCTGCAGGCGATCGACCGGGACAAGTACGACGTGGTCCCGGTCGGCATCAGCACGAGCGGCCACTGGGTCCTGGAAAGCGGCGACCCCGAGCGGCTGTCGATCACCGACGGCAAGCTCCCCGAGGTCGACGTGGCCGCGCTGCCGGTGCTCTTCGGCGCGAACCGCGAGCTCGTGGTGAGCGAAGCCGGCCAGGTCCCGAGCACGCTCGGTGAGGTCGACGTGGTCTTCCCGCTGCTGCACGGCCCCTGGGGCGAGGACGGCACCATCCAGGGCCTGCTCGAGATGTCCGACATCCGGTACGTCGGCTCCGGCGTACTGGCCAGCGCCGTCGGCATGGACAAGCACTACATGAAGGTCGTCTTCCAGGCCGCCGGCCTCGAGGTGACGCCGTACATCGTCATCCGGGACCGCGACTGGACCCAGGACCCGGCCGCGTGCCGGGCGGCTGTCGATGCGCTCGGCTACCCGGTGTTCGTGAAGCCGGCCCGGGGCGGCTCGAGCCTGGGCATCAGCAAGGTGAACAGCCTGGACGAGCTCGACGCCGCGATCGCCGAGGCGCGCTCGCACGACCCGAAGGTGCTCGTCGAGGCGTCCGCCAAGGCCCCGCGCGAGATCGAGGTCGGCGTACTCGGCGGGCTGAACGGCGGCAAGCCGGAGGTCAGCGTCTGCGGCGAGGCCGCGGTCTCGGGCGGCGGGCACGACTTCTACGACTTCGAGACCAAGTACCTCCCCGAGGGCGAGGAGTTCCTCGCGCTCTCGGTCCCGGCCGACCTCCCCGAGGAGATCGCCGCCGACATCCGCGCGAAGGCCCTCACCGCCTTCGACGCCATCGAGGCCGAGGGCCTGGCCCGTGTCGACTTCTTCCTGGACGCCGACGGCCGCGTCATCATCAACGAGATCAACACCATGCCCGGCTTCACGCCCACCAGCATGTTCCCCCGCCTCTGGGCAGCCTCCGGCATCGACTACCCAGCCCTCGTCGAACGCCTCCTGACCCTGGCCACAACCCGCCCGACCGGCCTCCGCTGAATCCGCCGCGGTCATAGCCGGCTCGCTCGGGTGTGGAGGTAGCGCTGCTGGGGGAGGCTGGTCGTCCTGCTGGCGGCTTCCTCGTAGGCCGCCCGGGCACCCGCCGTATCACCGGACATCTCGAGCAGATGGGCCCGGACGGCCGACAATCGGTGATCCTTGGCGATCCGGTCGTCGTCCTCGATCGAGGCGAGGAGCTCGAGCCCTTCGTCCGGCCCACGTGCCATCGCGACCGCCACGACGTGATTGAGCGCGACCATCGGGTTGTCGGTCACCTGGAGCAACACCTCGTACAGCGCGAGGATCTGGGCCCAGTCGGTCTCCTCGGCTGACGGCGACTCGTCGTGCACCGCCGCGATCGCGGCCTGCAACTGATAAGGCCCGACCGGCCCTCGGGGAAGTGCCGCGGTGATCAACTCGACGCCCTCCTCGATGAGCTCCCGGATCCAAAGCGACCGGTCCTGCTCGGCCATCGGGACCAGCTCCCCGAGCGGACCCGACCGCGCCGGCCGACGGGCATCGGTCAGCAACATCAGCGCCAGCAATCCCGTCACCTCGCTGTCGTCGGGCAGCAGCCGGTGCAGCATCCGCGCCAACCGGATGCCCTCGGCCGACAACTCGACCCGTTGCAGGCTCGGCCCCGTCGTGCTCGCATAGCCCTCGTTGAAAATCAGGTAGACGACCTGCAAGACGGCACCGAGCCGCTCCTCCCGGTCAGCCGGCAGCGTGAACCGCGCCCCGCTGTCCTTCACGGTCGCCTTCGCCCGGGTGATCCGCCGCGTCATCGTTGCCTCCGGCACCAGGAAGGCCCGGGCGATCTCCGCGGTGGTCAGACCCCCGACCGCCCGCAACGTCAACGCGATCTGCGACGCGGGCGACAGGGACGGATGGCAGCACATGAACAGCAGCACCAGCGTGTCGTCGGTGTCCGCGACCGGCTCGCCCGGCAGGGTCCACTGAGCCACCCGATCCTCACGCCGCTGACGGGCCTGCTCCCGGCGGAGCAGATCCGTCAGCCGGCGCGAAGCAACCGTGATCAGCCACCCGCGTGGACTGTCCGGCACGCCTTCGTCCGGCCACTGCTGCGCCGCCGCGAGCATCGCCTCCTGCACCGCGTCCTCAGCGATGTCGAAATGCCCGTACCGCCGGACCAGCGCCCCGAGCACCTGCGGCGCCAGCTCCCGCAGCAGATCCTCGAGAGCGCCGGTCATGAGCACCAGCCCCATGACCCGTCGCGCCGGAGACGTGGCATCAACATGGTCATGTCGATCACTCCAACAGGTCGTCCTGGCCGTCGACCAAAGGCCGGATGTCGGCGTAGGCGGTCGCACGGACGAAGTCCGGCGCTGGTGTGTCGCGGAGTCTGGCCGCGATCTCGGTCGCGCGGTCGAACGACTCGCACTCGACGATCCAGTATCCGGCCAGCACCTCTTGGGTCTCGGCGTACGGTCCGTCGGTCACCACCGACACGCCATCCTTCGAGCCCAGCCGTCTGGTCAGCACCGGCGCCGCGAGCGCACGGGTCTCGACCAGTTCACCGGACTCGGCCAGGTCGGCGTTGAACTTCGTCATGAACGCGCCCATCGCCGCGAAGTCCGCACCCGTCCAGGCCGGCGTCCCGGTGTCCTTTCCCGCCATCCCGTCGTAGTCCTGCTGCGACGCGTAGGTCAGGATCATGTACTTCATCGGATTCTCCCGTCGTCCCGGGCGCCCACCGCGGGCGCCTCTCAGCCGAGACGTCGCCCCCGCCGGCCCGAACCGGACATCGCCGCAGAGGAACTTCTCGACAGGGAGTATGCCGTCGTCAGATACAGGGCGTGACGAGTTTGTTGTACCTGTGGACAACGTCCGAGACGTCGGTCAGCGCGTTCGCCTCGGGCTTGTACTTCGACGGGACGGCGACCTCGAGGTAGAGGGCGCGCCCGATCGTGGTGAAGACGAAGCCGTTCGTGACCTCTTTGGCGAACCAGCCGACGCCGTTCACCTCGAAGCACTGCGACTGTGCATCGGCCATCCCGGCCGGCGGACTGACGCCACACGTGACCTCGATCGGCGGATCGCCGTACGCGGTGGTGAGCGGGCTGGCCGGCTCGGTCTTGCGTCGCTTGGCGTCCAGGACCTTCTCGGGTAAGGCCTTCACGAGCTGGGCGCAGGCGGCGGCGACCTCGGGCGCGGGGGACGGGACGGCGACGGGCGTAGGACCAGGGCTGCACCCGGCCAGGACGATCAGGCCGAGTGCGGCGAGGAGGAGTTTGGGCATGCGAAAGACGGGCGGGATCCGTGAGTGAGCTCAGATGTGGACGACGGGGCAGGTCAGGGTCCGGGTGATGCCGGGCACGTTCTGGACCCGGGCAACCACCAGTTTGCCCAGTTCGTCGACGTTGCGGGCTTCCGCGCGGACGATCACGTCGTACGGACCGGTGACGTCCTCGGCCAGGGTGACGCCCTGGACCTCGGCGATCTGTGCAGCGACGTCGGCCGCCTTGCCGACCTCGGTCTGGATCAGGATGTAGGCCTGGACCACCACGTCGTTCTCCACTCAGTCGTCCTCAGCTGGCTCCGGCTGTGCTCATGCGGGGTACTGCGCGACCGCCGGGCGTACTCTTCGTTGCCCGGTCACGGTACCGCCTAGACTCCGGTTGGCGATATGGGAGGTCTGTTGACGTGACAGAGACGTTGGGGAGCACAGGTGAGTTCGGTCTGATCGAGGCCGTCACCAAGGGGCTGTCCACAGGTGAGGACGTCCTGGTCGGACCCGGTGACGACGCTGCCGTGATGGCGGTGCCCGACGGGCGGATGGTGATCACGACCGATCTGCTGGTGGAAGGGCGCCATTTCCGCCAGGACTGGTCTTCGGCGTACGACGTGGGCCGTAAGGCCGCCGCGCAGAATCTGGCCGACATCATGGCGATGGGAGCCAGACCGACCGCACTCGTGGTCGGCTTCGGTGCGCCCGCCGACCTGCCGACGGCCTGGGCGCTGGAGCTCAACCAGGGCTTGGTCGACGAGTGTGAACTGGTCGAGGTGAGCATCATCGGTGGCGACACGGTCCAGTCGGACAAGATCGTCGTTTCGGTGACGGCGTTCGGTTCGCTCGACGGACGGCCCCCGGTGCTGCGTTCCGGTGCGCGGCCGGGCGATGAGGTCGCCTATATCGGCCGGCTGGGCTGGGCCGAGGCGGGCTGGGCGGTGCTGGCGCGTGGGTTCCGCTCGCCGCGGGCTGTGGTCGAGGCGCATCGCCGCCCACAACCGCCGTACGCCGAAGGTCCGCGGGCCGCTCTAGCCGGAGCGTCCTCGCTGTGCGACGTGAGCGACGGACTGCTCGCTGACCTCGGGCACATCGCGGTTGCCAGCGACGTTGTCATCGATGTGCACACGCATGCGCTGACCGTGCCCGAGCCTCTCCAGGCCGTGGCTGCCGCGACCGGTGTGGACGCGCTGAAGTTCGTGCTGACCGGCGGCGAGGACCATGCGCTGGTCGGCACCTTCGAGCCGGCCGACGTACCCGAGGGCTGGACCGTCATCGGCTCGGTTGCTGAAGGCAACGAAGAGCGCCCGGGCGGGAACGTCACGGTGGACGGCGCGCCGTATGCTGCCGAGTCCGGTCACGCCCACTTCAGGAGTTGAGATGCTGCCCAGAGTGCTGACCATCGCCGGCTCGGACTCCGGTGGCGGAGCCGGGATCCAGGCAGACCTCAAGGCGATGCTGGCCAACGGTGTGCACGGCATGAGCGTGCTGACCGCGATCACCGCGCAGAACAGCCTCGGCGTCCAGGGCGCGTGGGAACTGCCGGAGGAACAGGTCCGGGCCCAGTTCCGCAGCGTGGTGGACGACATCGGTGTCGATGCGGTGAAGACCGGCATGCTGGCGTCGGCATCGATGGTCAGCGTGGTCGCGTCGCTGCTGCGGACGCTGCCACCGTCGGTGCTAGTGGTGGTCGACCCGGTGTCGGTATCGAAGCACGGCGACGCATTACTCGCGGCCGACGCGATGGACGCCGTACGCACCGAGATCGTCCCCATGGCCACCGTCCTCACGCCCAACCTCACTGAGCTCGGACCGCTCGCCGGAGTCGACCTGGAGACGGTGGAGGACCGGGAGCGCGCGGCCGAGCTGCTATTGGACGCTGGTGCGTCGTGGGTACTGGTGAAGGGCGGTCATGACGTCGGTACGGCGTCGGTGGACGTGCTGCACGGTCCAGGAGTACGACGGTCTTACAGTGCAGTGCGGCTGGACAACAGACACACACACGGCACCGGATGCACGCTGGCCAGCGCGATCGCGTCGTACCTGGCCCGTGGGTACGACGTACCGAGTGCAGTGGGCGCTGCGAAGGAGTACGTGACTGGGGCGATCGCGGCCGGGTTCGCACTCGGTGGTGGAATCGGTCCGGTCGATCACGCGTGGAGATTTCGAGGGAGTGGCAGTTGACGATCCAGCAGCCCCCGGTTGACGGGTACTGCGAGCAGTGCGGCTTCAACTACGACACGGGTGACCTGCAGGGCACGGTGACGCTGCTCATCCGGCAAGCGGCGGACTGCAGCATGGCGCTCACCAAGGCCGCGGCCGGTCCGGACCCGGACGTCGTACGGCTGCGTCCGGAGCCCGACGTGTGGTCGGCGATCGAGTACGCCTGCCACGTGCGCGACGTACTGGAGATCCAGCGGCAGCGGATCGCGCAGTGCCTGGCGGAGGACCGGCCGGTGTACGCGCCGATGGACCGGACTCGCCGGGTGAAGCAGTTCAAGTACGAGGAGCAGGACCCGATGGAGGTGGCGGCCGCGCTGATGCGGTTCGCTCGGGAGTTCGGGGCCGCCGCGCGGGTGCTCACGCCGCCGCAGCTCGGGAGGTTGGGGCTCTACAACTACCCGGTACGCGCGCCCCGCACGTTGGGCTGGATCATCCGGCACACCGCGCACGAGATCCAGCACCACCGGCTCGACCTCATCACGATCCTGGCGAAGGTCGAACCACCGATCGTCCCCAGGCCCAAGGCAGAGCCCGCGTCGGAGGCCGAGTCGTCGTCGGAAACCGAGCCGTCGTTGGAGGCCGAGTCGGAGTCTGGGGAGAAGGCGGCCGACTAGTGCTGCGCGGCCCAGGCGGCGATGGCGGGCTGGCTGGTGAGGTGATCGAGGGCCAGTGCCGCGGCACCGCGGAGCGGGCCGTCGGGCTGATACGTGGCGGCAAGGATCGGTGGGGGAGAGCCGCGGTGGAAGGTCATGAGTCCGTCTAGGTAGGCCTGCTCGAAGGTGGGCGCCGCAGCGGCCCGGAGTGGGATCGCCAGGCCACCGATCGTGACCACATCAGGGTCGTGGGCGTTCACGAGCCCGGCGATGCCGGTGGCGAGAGCGGCGACGACCTTGGTGACCGCACGAGTCGCAGCACGGTCGGTACGTCGCAGCACGGCCTCGGTGTAGCCGTACGGATCGTCCGGGGTCGGCTCCTTGAGATGCCTGGCCAGCGCGCGACCGTCGATGTCCAGATCCCAGCAGCCACGGGCGCCGCAGGCACACAACCGGCTGCGGTCCCCGAAGGGCATGTGGCCGTACTCGCCGCCGGCTCCGGACGCGCCCTGTACCGCTACGCCGTCGATCAGCAGGGTCCCGCCGAGACCTACCTCGACTATGAGGTGCAGCGCCGTACCGGCCCCGGCAGCAGCGCCAGTGCGGGCCTCGGCCACACCACTGAGGGTTGCGTCATTGCCGGCGAGCAGTGGGAGTCCAGTACCCGCGGTGACGGTCTCCAGGTCCAGCTCGGCCCAGTTCAGCGTCGGCGCCTGCATCAAGTGGTTGTCACGGATAGTGCCCGGTGCAGCCAGGCTCACCAGGCGCAGACGAGCGCCGTACCGCTGCTGTGTCCGCTCCACCTCGCGCCGCAGGTTGCTGAGCACCACCTGCGCCCGCCTGCTGCGATGGCGCTTGTTTTGCTGGTCTAGAAGTGTCCCGTCGAGCGTGACGACCGCACTCCGCCAGCTGCTCTGCCTCAGGTCGAGCGCGAGCACTACCGGCCCTTGCGGATGCGCTCGTAGCAGTGTCGTCGGCCGCCCCCGACCCTGACTGGGTGCAGGGACCTCGGTGAGCAGGTGTACGTCGCGTAGCCGGGCGGTGACCTCGGTCGCCGAGCCGGTGCTCAGCCGCAGCTCTCGCGCCACCGCGGCCCGGGTGATTCCGGGCCGGCGGCTGAGCTGCGCCAGTACGTCCGAAGCCGTCTGCCACTGTCCCCGACGCACTGGAGTCATAGCATCGTTTTACCTTATGCTCGTAGGACGAGTTTAATTGGAGGGGTCATGAACGTCCGGGACATCCGCGCCGTGCTGTTCGACATGGACGGCACACTGGTCGACTCCGACGATGCCGTCGACCGAGCGTGGACACGGTGGGCGGTGGAGTACGGCGTACCCCCTGCCGACGCACTCGCCATCGCCTACGGCAGCCCGTCCGAGACGACGATCGCGCGCCTCCGGCCTGATCTCTCCGCCGAGGAGTGGTCCGCGGCGGCGGCACGCTTGCTGGATCTCGAGTGCGATGACCTGACGGACGTCGTGCCCGCACCCGGTGCGATCGAGCTGATCGGCACACTGGAGCGGCTTGGTCTGCCGTGGGCTGTCTTCACGAGCGCGTCCAACCGGCTGGCGAAGGTCCGCCTGGGCGCCGCCGGCATCTCCCCGTCGATCCTGGTAACCGTCGACGACGTCACCCACGGCAAGCCTGATCCCGAGGGCTACCTGTGCGCCGCCGAGCTCCTCGGCGTACCGCCTCGGCACTGCCTGGTGGTCGAGGACACCGAGGTCGGTCTGTCAGCCGGCCGCGCCGCCGGTGCGGTCACCGCCGGCCTGAAGGGCACCCGCGCCGACATCGAGCTGCCCGACCTGCACCGCCTGGTGACACTGTTCACCGACCTGAGCGCCAGATGAGCCCCAACGCGGAAGGCCGGATGGATTCCGCGGCGCGCGGAGACGAGATCCGGATCGGTCTCGGGCTGTCGTCGATGGGATACGTGCTCGCCGGGCTCGGAGGCTGCGTTGCGATCCTGGCGCGAGATCTGGACGAACCCACAAGTCGGCTGGCCCTGCTGTCATCGGGATTCGCGGCCGGGCTGCTATTCGTCGCGCTGGTCGGCCCACGACTGCTCCGGTCCTGGTCGATGACATCTGTCCTCTCACTCGGCGCGGTCATCTGCGCGATGGGCACGGTGCTGCTCGCGGTCGCTCCGGTGTACGCCGTCGCGATCGCCGGCGGACTGTGCATCGGACTGGGTGGCGCACTGCTGGTCCTCGTCACCCCGCTGATGCTGGACGGCCCCACAGCCGCCGCACGACTCAGCCGGGTCAATGCGGTCGCCAGTGCGACCGGCATCCTCGCACCTCTCGCCATCGGTGCCCTTGACTCGCTCGGCCCCACCGGCCGTCTGGCCATGCTGGCCGCCGCTCCGCCTCTTCTGGTGCTCGCTGTCATGACGCGACGCTCGAAGCCGGTCGCCCCCCGCGCCCCTGTCTTGATCGACTCTGCGCCCGCAGCGGCTGTTGGCAGGTCTCATAGCCGTCCCAGGGTGGGGCGGCAGGTTGCGACGGCGGTCGGCCTCGGGTGGCTGCGCATCGTACTGTCCGTGGCCGTCGAGTTCTGCTTCGTGGTGTGGGCAGTAGCCCGGCTGGTCGCCGCCGGGTTGCCGACGGCAACAGCCGCGTTGCTCGGCAGCGCGTTCCCCATCGGCATGGCGGTCGGCCGGGTGATCGGCCCGATCCACTGGCGCGGCTGGTCGCCCGTCGTACCGTCAGGGGTCTTCGCGGTCGTCGGCACGCTGCTCGTCAGCCTCTTCGACGTGCCTGCTGTCGTAGCGATCGGACTGGTTGTCGCGGGGATCGGCGTCGCTCCGCTCTACCCCGTCACCCTCGCGGCCCTGGTCGCGACCCCCGGCCTCAGCCCTGCCCGGCTGGCAGCGATCGGTGCGATGGCGTCCGGTGTGGCGATCCTGGTCGCGCCGGCGGCTCTCGCTCTGCTCGCTCGAGCCGTCGACCTGCGTACGGCGTATCTGATCACCCTCCCTCTTCTCGCAGCCCTCTTCGCGTTGAGCCGCCGACCGAGAACCTCCCTGGTCGAGAGCCTCGGCCGGGACGACGTCCACGCCCGGCGCGACAGCCCTTGCGCTGTCGACGGACTCGCTCCGCACGTCGATTGACGGCCACGTAGCATCAGTCGGCATGGAGTGCTTTGCCGCCTGGCGTACCCGCCGCTGAAGGTCGACCCGCCGCATCGCGAACTGCGAGCGGGTCCCGTCATGTCCTGACCCCTTCAGTGCGAGAGGCACACTTCATGCTCATTCGTTCGTACGTTCACTCTGACCTGTCCCGGCTCATCGAACTGACCATCGAGACGTTCGGGCCGTTCTACGAGGATTCCTTCCGCCCGCTCGTCGGCGAACTCATCTTCTCCATCCAGCACGGCAATTGGCGCGACGACTACCGCAAGCAGGTCGCCGGACTCCATGACCCCGACTCCTGCAAGTACGTCGCGGTCGCGGAGGAGGACGACGTACTCGCGGGCTACGTCGCATGGACCGTGGACCCGGCGCGCCCGGTCCACGGCACGATCACGATCCTCGCCGTCGCGGCCGAGCACCGCCGAGAGGCCCTCGGCACCGCCCTGTGTGAGCACGCCTTCGATGCGATGCGGGCGCAGGGTGCGGAAATGGTCGAGATCGGCACCGGTGGCGATGACTTCCACGCGCCCGCCCGCGCCTTCTACGAGAGCCTCGGCTGCATCAAGCTCCCCCTCGCGGTCTACTTCCGCACGCTCTGATCCAGCCGGGCGTCAGGCACGGCGCGAGTCCGTCGACAACAGCTCGCACGTTGTGGACGGACTCGCGCCCACGTCGACGAACAACCGGTGCCAGGAGAAGTGATCCCCCGACGCGGGTGTCTGGGCATACCATCGATCGCCTCACTGCGTGATGTGATGTTTCCCCTTGTGGATAAGGGGTTTCGGGGTTTCGTCGATTTGCGGCGGTGTGTCTCTGGCGCGTACTATCGAACACATGTTCGAGGGAGATCTGGCGACGCTGTCGACGGCCGACCTGCTGGAGTCGGCCGTCGAGTGGCGTGCCGTGGGTGTCCGGGCCGATGTCCGGGTCCTGGAGGTCGCCTTGGTCTATGCCGATCGCTTTCACCCTGACGCGGGCCCGGTCCGCCCGGGCCGCCGTGCCTGCGACGGCCGCGAACGCGCGGTGGTTTTGGGTGGTGACGGGTGTCCGGAGGTCTTGGAGTTCGCGGTCGCGGAGTTCGCGGTGGTGCTGGGGATCTCGCCGCGGGTCGCCGCGGACTATCTGGGGCAGGCGTTGGCGTTGCGGCACCGGTTCCCGTTCACCTGGGCGCGGGTCCTGGCCGGTGAGGCCACCGCGTGGAAGGCGTGCCGGATCGTGGCCGACTGCGTGAAGCTGTCCGCGGACGCCGCCGCCTATGTCGACCAGCGGATCGCGCGACTCATCGACTCGATCACCCCGTACCGGTTGAACAAGATCGTCCAGGCCGCGAAGATGCACGCCGATGCCGATTTGGCGCGGGCCGAGGCGGCCGAGAAGACCCGCGAACGCGGCGTGTTCGTCGGCCGCGCGGATGAGCACGGCACCAAGACCATGTACATCAAGGCCGCCGCCGGTGCAGTGATCCGGAACAAGGCGACCCTCGACGCGATCGCCGAGGCGCTGAAGACCTTCGGCGACACCCGCCCGGTCCAGCACCGCCGCGCGGACGCGGTCGGCATCCTCGCCGACCCCCGCTACACCCAAGAACTCCTCACCCAAGCCCGCCACCACCACCTCACCACCCCGGCCCCAGACACCCCGTCCCCGGACACCCCGTCCCCGGACACCCCGTCCCCGGACACCACGGCCCCGGACACCACGGCCCGGGAGACCGCGGCCCGGGAGACCGCGGCCCGGGAGACCACGGCCCGGGACACCGCGGCGCCGGACACTACGGCCCGGGACACCGGGTCCCCGGACACGACGGCCCCGGACACCGCGGCCCCGGACGCCGCGGGGCCGGTGAGCACGAGCCGTCCGGGTGCGAGCCACCGGGCAGCTGGACCGCTCCGTCGAGGCCGGCGGGGCGCCGGGTGCCCCGAGGCCGGTGACGACGATCGTCCTCACGCGACCACCGACGACCTGGCCCGGGCTCGTGCCGGCCACCAGGTCGACTCGGGTCACGGCATCGCTGCCGCGGGGGCGAGCGGGATGCCCGGCGCGGGCTCGGCATCCCGGAGGGGTGATCAGGACCGGACCGGCAACCGGACCGGCATCCACGCCGAGCCCGGCCTGGACGACGAGGCCGACCGCGACGCGCCCCACCCGAGTAGCAGCGACCTGCCCGACCCCCTCGACACCCCCGACACCGTGCCGATCGAACCCTTCGACCCGGCCGACCCCGGCCTACACCTCGACCCCGACGACGGCCGGCCCATGGATGCGGCCGCCCGCCGCGCGGTGCACGCGCGCCTGGCCCGGATCAAACACGACGCCTACACCAACCCCACCAGCCGACGGGTGCGTCCGGGCCAGACCCAGATCTACGTTCACCTCACCGACCACACCCTGGCCACCGGCACCGGCGTCCTCCGCGCCGAAGGCATCGGCCCGCTGCTCGCCGACCAGCTGAGCGAGCTCGTCGGCCACGGCCCGTACACCGTGAAGCCGGTCATCGACCTGAACGACGCAGTCAGCGTGGACGCCTACGAGATCCCCGACCGGATCCGCGAACGCGTCAAACTCACCCACCCGGTCGAGTTGTTCCCGTTCGGCACCCAAGAGACCCACCGCGGCATGGACCTGGACCACCTCCAGCCCTACGACCCCCTCGGCCCACCGGGCCAAACCAGCACCACCAATCTCGCGCCGCTGGGCCGGTACGGCCACCGGGTCAAGACCCACGCCCACGGCTGGACCGTCCGCCGCCTCGACCACAAGACTCTGGAATGGACCACGCCCCACGGCTTCCGATTCCACGTCGACCCCACCGGCACCCACCGAGTCCAGGCGCCGCGTCAGGCGGCTGACCCAGGTTGAACCGAAGGTTCGGGATCGCTAGCGCCTACGGCTTGGCGTACTTGCCGACCATCTTGACCAGAGCGTCCGGCGGGACGACCTTGACGTGCGGCGCGAGTCCGTCGACCACAGCCAGTACGTTGTCGACGGACTTGCTCCAGGCGTGCCACACAACGACTGAGTAGCCGGCGGTGGAGTGCGGGTTGCGAGTGGCGGCGTTGAGTTCGGCGGTAACGGAGGCTTCGTCGGCGCCGTCGAGGCCGTCCCAGAGCATGGTGCGGGCTGAGATGACTGGCTTGCCTTCGGACCAGGTGACCTTGCCTTTGAGGCCGTCGTAGCGGGAGTACTCGAGGTAGATCAGGCCGTCGATCTCCGGGCGCTTGAGGTACGACGACCACAGGGCGGTGTTCTCGAAGGAGTTGAAGTCAATGATCTGGGCGACGGAGAGGTCGGCGCGTCCCATCGATCGGGCAAGGGACGCGGTGTGCTTCTCCAACGCGGCCGCCGGATACCTGCTCGGGTACATGTAGCCGCCGCCGGACGGTCCAACGACCCAGCGGTCCTTGCGGGACTGGTCGTAGTACCACCGCATGACTGAGGGTGCGAGGTCGATGAGTGAGGGGGAGATGCCCCAACCCAGGTCGATCTCTCCGCGGCGGGGGCTTCCGAACCAGCGTTTGTCGGTGGGGAAGTCGCCGAGCATCCACTGGATGTTGTCGCCATCGGTGATCAGGAAGGTGACGTAGTGGGCATTCGGGTCCGGTTCAGGGGCCCTCCCCCCACCCCCTCCGCGCTGGCTCAACCGGTCCTCGCGGATGCCTGACAAGACTGACAGATTGCGGGCGTGGTCGGCCGGCAGGGCCTTGACGCCGGCCGTCGAGTTCACGCCGATGAAGGCGTCCTCGCCGTTCGACGCGTCGCCCCAGCCGATCACCGTGGCGTCGTCGTCGAGGGCGTTGACCACCTCGGCGCGGAAGTCCGAGTTGCCGTCGAAGAAGGCGAGCGTCCCCGCCATCGTCACGTAGTCCCGCAGTCGCTCCGGCCAGTCTGTTCTCTGCTCGACCGCGACGTCGTGCCGCAGCCGTGGCCAGTAGTTGTCCACGACCCAGCGATCGTCCTTGTCCCGCACGTCCAGGATCTTGCGCAATCCGTGCTGGATCGCGAGCGCCTCCAAGCTCTCCTCGATTGCCACGGCACCCGTCAGGCCGGCGAGCGTGGTCGCCACGTTGACCGACGGAGTGCCCGTTCGAAAGAGAAGATATCCGTCGACGCCCGACCGGCTGACGGTTTTCCACAGGTCCCCGGTACGGGTCCGGACGCCGTACCGGGAGACGAGGTCGTCGAGCCAGAACTGGTAGCCCAGCGACGGGATGTTCAGATAGAGCGATTCGCCACCGCGGCGCGCCATCAGACCCTGCAGCGTGGTCGCGAGTGTCCGCTCGGCGGGGCTCAGCGAGTCTTCGGTCAAGATGTTCAACAAGCGCGGGGGCTGCCCCTTCGGGTACTGCGGGCCAGGAGAGGCGGGCGTGCCGAAGGCGAAGGATGGCGCCAGCGAGCCGAGTCCCAACCCAGCAGTCAGGCCGAGCGCGCGGCGGCGGGTCAGGGTGAGACGTCGGCGATCGGACATGTGGTGCCTCCAGGGAGCGGCTGGTGACTGTCCTACGTTGTCATCTGCCCGGCGACGATGCCACAACCACCCTCACGCCACAAGACCTCAGTCCGGAACCGGCAGCCCAAAACGGCGAAGCAGCTCGACCAGCGCCGGCACCCCGGCCGACAGGTCGTACACCTCGGCCCGCAGTCCGACGCCCAAAGCACCCGCCACGTTGGCTTCGTTGTCGTCGATGAAGAGCACCTCCGAGGCGGACACCTGCAGAGCAGCGAGGATCGCCCGGAAGTACGCCGGATCCGGCTTGGCCAGCCCGAGATCACACGAGTAGAAGGTCTGGTCGAACCAGGCGCCGTACCCGCGTTCGTCCTGCATGATCGCCCGCCGGTAGGCCTGCTGGTTGGTCGCGAGATGACACCCGATCCCGGCCGTCCGCAGCGAGCCGATCAGCGAGATGACCGCCGGCTCGGCGGCGAACCAGTGCCACGGCTCCATGGCCTCCTCGACCGAGGCAGGCGAGTTCCAGCGGTGGAGCACCTCGGCCACCGCGTCCCGGAAGTCGCCCTTCCCGACCAAACTCGGCTTCTCGGCGGCCATCAGGTCGGCGACGAAAGCGTCGCTGTCGGAGGGGACGAGCGAGGTCAGGCGGGCCCACCAGTCCTGGCTGGGGCGCTGGACGACGCCATCGGCATCGAAGAGTACGGCGGAGAGCATGCCGCCCATCCTGTCATCCGCGCCAACCTGGACGAGCCCTTGACCGGTTCAGTCGGAATGCGCTTACCTAATGGCAACGTAAACATATGTGGACACCTTCCGGCGAAATCCAACAGAAAGCGCCAGGTGAGGCGTATGACCCTGAGCAGAAGAAAGTTCCTAGCGTTCGGCTCCGCCGCGGCCGCCGCGGGTCTCACCGGGTGCGGCTCGCGAAGTTCACTCGGCGGATCCGACGAGCTCAGCATGTGGACCTGGGTCGGTTCGGTCAACGACGGCCTGATCGGTCAGGCGGAGAAGGCGATCCCGGGGTACGACGGCATGAAGCTGGCGATGACCCGAATCGGGACCAACTACAAGACCAAGGTGCTGACCTCCCTGGCCGGCAAGTCACTCGTGCCCGACATCGTCGCGATCAACGACGACGTGGCGACGTACTTCCCGAACCAGGACCAGTTCGTCGACCTCAAGACGCTCGGCGCCAACGAGCTCGAACAAGACTTCCTGCCCTGGAAGTGGAAGCTCGGGATCACCCCCGAGGGCCGGATGATGGCCTACCCGATGGACACCGGACCGACCGCGCTGTTCTACCGGACGGACATCTTCCAGAAGGCCGGTATCGACACCGACCCCGCCGCGGTCGCCGAGCTGGCGCCGGACTGGGACAGCTACATCGAGCTCGGGAAGAAGCTCAAGGCCGCCGTGCCCGGCTCGGCCATCACGGACAACATCACCGGTGTCTTCAGCTACGCGCTGGCCCAGCAGTCCAAGCGCTACATGAGCGAAGACGGCCAGTACATCGGTGACCAGGACCACATCCGCTCCGCGTTCGATCTCTCGATCCGGGTGGTCAAGGAAGGGCTGTCCGCGAACGCACAGTCCGGTACGACGGACGCGAACGCCGTGGTCACCAACGGCAAGCTGGTCGCGTACAACGCCGCGGTCTGGTGGGCGCAGCTCGGACCGAAGAACGCGGCCCCGAAGACGAAGGGACTCTGGCGGGTGACGGCGGCTCCTGGTGGCGCCGGCAACCGTGGCGGGTCCTTCCTGGCGATCACGAAGTACTGCAAGAACCCGAAGGCGGCCTTCGCGTTCATCAGCTGGCTGGAGTCGGCCAAGAACCAGGCCCAGGCGTTCCTCGACCCGGTGCTGTTCCCGTCCACCCCGGCCAGCTACACCGACCAGACGATGGCCGCACCGGATCCGTTCTTCGGTGGCCAGAAGATCGTCGACGTGTTCGCCGCGTCGGCCAAGAAGTATCCCGGTGCCTACTTCTCGCCGTACGACACCATCATCGATACGCCGCTCGGCGCCGAGCTGGTGAACGTCGAAGTGGCCGGGAAATCGCCGGACCAGGCCTGGGCGGACGCGCAGCGCCAGATCGAACGTGAACTCACCCGAGCGGGGGCGATCTGAGATGGCTGTCACCACGAAGGCATTCCCGGCGACCGTCGGCACGACCAGGGACCCCGGGCCGTCCAAGCGGCCGAACAAGTACCGCCAAGCGCTGCCGCAGTACGCGGCGGTCTCGCCGTTCTTCATCCTGTTCGCGGTGTTCGGCGCGTTCCCGGTGCTGTTCTCGATCTGGATCTCGTTCCATTCCTGGAACGGCATCGGCGCGATGAAATGGGTCGGGCTGCAGCAGTACAGCTACCTGCTCAGCGATCCGAAGTTCTGGCAGTCGATCGGCAACACGCTGATCATCTGGGTGCTGTCGACCGTGCCGATGCTGTTGCTGGCCCTGGTGATCGCCAACGCGCTGCACAACGCGACCCGGTTCCGCAGCTTCTACCGGATCGCCTACTTCATCCCCAACGTCACCTCGGTGGTCGCCGTCACGATGGTCTTCGGCTCGATCTTCAGCAACAACTTCGGCCTGCTGAACGCGTTCCTGCAGTCGATCGGGCTGACCAAGATCGAATGGCTGACCCAGCCGTGGGGGATCAAGGTCGCGATCGCCAGCATCGTCACCTGGCGCTGGGTCGGGTACAACGCGATCATCTTCCTGGCCGGCCTGCAGGCGATCCCCGGCGACGTCTACGAGGCGGCCAAGGTCGACGGCGCGTCGTCGCGGCAGACGTTCTGGCGGGTCACCGTGCCGCTGCTGCGCCCGGTGATCCTGTTCACCGCCGTCACGTCGACCATCGGCGGCCTGCAGATCTTCACCGAGTCCCAGGTGCTGGTCGGCGACACCGGCGGCCCGGGCGGCTCGGGGACGACGATCGTGTCGTACCTGTACCAGAGCGCGTTCCTGAACAACCAGTTCGGGTACGGCGCCGCCATCGGCTGGGCCCTCTTCATCCTGATCGTGTTGTTCAGCATCATCAACTGGCGGCTGATCGGCGGTAGTGACGAGCGGATCGCCCGCCGTGCCGCCCGCCGCACTGGAAGGGAGCAGGCCGATGCGCGCTGACCGGGCCCGGAACATCGTCAGCCACATGGTGCTGATGTTCGGCGTAGTGCTGTCGATCTTCCCCTTCTACTGGATGGTGGTGATGGCCTCCAACACCACCCCGGACATCTTCACCTACCCACCGAAGCTGCTGATCGGATCGCACCTGTTCGAGAACATGGGCAAGGTGCTCGACAACATCGACTTCTTCGGCTCGATGCTGATCACCGTGATCGTCGCGCTCGCGGTGACCGTGCTGGTGCTGTTCTTCGACTCGCTGGCCGCCTTCGCGTTCGCGAAGTACGAGTTCCCCGGCAGCAGATGGCTCTTCGGGCTGCTGCTGGCCACCTTCATGATCCCGGCCCAGCTGTCCCTGGTGCCGCAGTTCGTGACGCTGGCCGAGTTCGGCTGGATCGGATCGCTGAAGGCGCTGATCATCCCGGGCGCGGCGAACGCGTTCGGGATCTTCTGGATGCGCCAGTACGCCCGCGGCGCGATCCCCGACGAGCTCATCTCGGCGGCCAAGGTCGACGGCGCCGGCTTCTTCCGCCAGTACCTGACCGTCGGCATCCCGGTACTGCGGCCCGGCCTGGCGTTCCTGGGTATCTTCTCGTTCATCAACGTCTGGAACGATTACCTGTGGCCGTTGATCGTGATGACCGACCCGAACAAGCTGCCGCTCCAGGTCGCACTGCAGCAGCTGAACGGCATCTACGGCACCGACTACTCGATGGTGATGGCCGGCGCCCTGATGAGTGTCATTCCACTGATCGGCGTCTTCATCATCGGCGCCCGCTCCTTCATCGCCGACATCGCCGCCGGCGCCATGAAGTTCTGACCCCACAATCGAACGGGACTCCTCTTGACTGACACCACACTCCGCTGGGGAATCATCGGCACCGGGAACATCGCGTCCCGGTTCGCAAGCCAGGTGCCGACGTCGGCGGCCAACGCGGTCGTCGCCGTCGGTAGCCGGTCGATCGACTCGGCCAACGCCTTCGCGGACAAGTACGACATCACCAACCGGCACGGTTCGTACGACGATCTGCTCGCCGACCCGGACGTGGACGCGGTGTACGTCGCGACGCCACACCCGATGCACCCCGAGTGGGCGATCAAGGCCGCCGAGGCCGGCAAGCACGTGCTGTGCGAGAAGCCGCTCGCGATCAACAAGGCGTGGGCGGAGGCGATGATCGAGGCCGCCGTACGCAACGACGTCTTCCTGATGGAGGCGTACATGTACCGCTGCCTGCCGCAGACCAAGCTGGTCGCCCAGCTGGTCCGCGACGGCGAGCTCGGCACCGTCCACCAGATCCAGGCCACGTTCGCCTTCGCCGCCGGGTTCCGGCCGGAGAGCCGGATCTTCGCCGACGAGCTGGCCGGCGGCGGGATCCTCGACGTCGGCGGCTACCCGGTCTCGTACGCCCGGTTGATCGCCGGCGCCGCGACCGGGCAGCCGTACGCCGATCCGGCTGCGGTGACCGCGGTCGGTCACGTCGGCGAGACCGGCGCCGACGAATGGTCGGTGGCGACCCTGTTCTTCGACGGCGGGGTCACGGCCCAGGTCAGCACGGGCGTCCGGCTGACGGATCAGAACCAGGTCCGGATCTTCGGCAGCGAGGGCTACCTGGTCATCGAGGACCCGTGGTTCGGCGGCGACGGCAAACCGACCCACGTCACCCTGCACAAGGTGGGGGAGGAGCCGCGGGACATCTCCGCCGACCCCGCGCTCATCTACGCGGCCGAGGCCGAGGCGGTCGCCGCGGCGATCGAGCAGCGGCAGGCACCGGAGATGAGCTGGGCCGACACGCTCGGCAACCTGACCGTCCAGGACGCGTGGCGGGCGGCGATCGGGCAGCAGTACGCGAGCGAGCGGGACGACGCGATCATCCCGACCGCGACCGGACGGCCGCTCAAGCGTCGCGACGACGCACCGATGATCTATGGCAAGGTCGCCGGGCTGGACAAGCAGGTCTCCCGGCTCGTCATGGGCGTCGACAACCAGCAGACCCTCACCCACGCGGCCGCGATGTTCGACGACTTCGTCGAGCGCGGCGGTACGACGTTCGACACCGCGTACATCTACGGCGGTGGCCGCGGCGAGAAGCTGCTCGGCCAGTGGATCACGTCCCGTGGCAACCGCGACGAGATCGTTGTCATCGGCAAGGGTGCGCACACGCCGTACTGCGACCCCGCGTCGATCACCCGGCAGCTGGAGGAGAGCCTCGAGCGGCTGCAGACCGACCACGTCGACCTCTACCTGATGCACCGCGACAACGAAGAGATCCCGGTCGGCGAATTCGTCGACGTCATGGACGAGCACTTCAAGGCCGGCCGGATCAAGGCGTACGGCGGCTCGAACTGGTCCACCGCTCGCTTCGACGAGGCCAACGCGTACGCCGAGGCGAACGGCAAGCAGCCGTTCACCCTGCTGAGCAACCACCTCAGCCTCGCGCGGGCGTACGACGTACCGTGGGCCGGGTGTCGGCACGTGTCGGACGATGAGTCGCAGGCGTGGTTGCGGGAGCGGCAGGTCGCGTTGTTCCCATGGTCGAGCCAGGCGCGCGGGTTCTTCACCGGGCGGGCCAAGCCGGAGGACCGGTCGGACGAGGAGCTGGTGCGCTGCTTCTACTCCGACGAGAACTTCCGCCGGCTCGACCGGGCCCGGGAGCTCGCGGCGGCCAAGGGCGTCGAGCCGACCGCGATCGCGCTAGCCTGGCTGCTGCACCAGCCGTACCCGGTGTTCCCGCTGATCGGGCCGCGGCACATCAGCGAGACCAGGACGTCGCTGCCCGGTCTGTCAGTGACCCTGACGGACGAGGAAGTGGCCTACCTCACTGCGTGATCGAGCGGCTGTTGACCGAATTGGTCGTGCGTCGGCGCCCATGTAACATGGTCTGTCGGTGTCACGACCCTGAACACGGAGAATCATGTCTAAGAAGTGCGATGTTTGCGGCAAGCAGCCGACGTTCGGCAACAGCGTTGCCCGCCTGGGTAAGGGCGCGATGATCCGCCGGGTGAAGGCTCGCACGCCCCGGCGGTTCAACCCCAACATCCAGCCGGTCCGGGCGATCATCAAGGGCACGCCCACCAAGCTGAAGGTGTGCACGTCCTGCATCAAGGCCGGCAAGGTCCAGCGCGTCGTCGGCTGACCCCAGCTTTCACTCCGTTTAGGGCCTTGAAATAGGCGCCCGGGATCACCCGGGCGCCTATTTCGCGTCTTCTCAGTCGTTCGTGTCAGTGCTTTCGCGCCACCACGGTGATCTCGTTCCGGTTGTGATGCAGTTGCCGCGCGTGCAGTACGTCGTACCCCTGCCGCAGCACGTCCAGACCACGCCGGGCGCCGTCGAGCGGGTTCCTCCCGCCACCCTTCAGTGTCACGACCGCCAGGCCGCCGCGGCGCAGGTGGGCGGCCGCGTCGAGCATCATCCGGGCGCTCATCACCTGATCCATCCGCATGTCGTTCACCACGACGTCGAAGCCCACCCGGTTCCGGCGGAAGAACTCACCCGCCGTCGTCTGAACATGGTGGATGCGGCGGTCGGTGAGCAGCCGGGAATCGAGACCGCCGGGATCGACGGACCACACCTCCTGCCCGTGCTGCCGCAGGATCCGCGTCCACCCACCCGGCGAGGCGCCGAGATCCACGGCCTTCCCGCCGGCCGGCAACTCCAGCCCGAAGGTCGCGATCGCCTCCTCCAGCTTGAACTCCGACCGCGAGACCCGCTCGTCGGCCCGAGCCAACCGCATCCGCCCACCCGGCCAGTCCGACAAGCTGTCCGCGAGCCGGTTGAGGCCCAGGACGACAGCTCGGCGCCCGACGAAGCACGAGACGACGTACTCCTGATCGGAGCGGGTCACGGTCACGCCGCGATCGGTGAGCGCCTGCTCGATCCGGTGGTAGTAGGAACCACCAGTGCCCTCGCCGTCGGTCCAGGCCTGGACGGCGAGCGCCTTCGGGTACTCGGGCAACTCGCCCAGCACCAGCTCTGCCAGCTCGTAGTCGGGCGGCAGCTCCTCGAAGCTCCCGATCTCGACCGTCAGGTGCCGGACGAACATGATCCGTCCCACATCACAGGCCTGAGCCAGCTCGTGCACGGTGGGCCCGGTAACCCGGCCGATGTCCCCGCCGATCCGCTCGATCCGCACCTCCCGGCCGAACTCACCCCGGATCTCCCGCACGGCCCAGTCGTAACTGTCGGCCGCGACCGAGAACAAGACGCCGCTCACCCCCAAACCCTAGCCGTCGGCGTACCGAACGACTGGACGTAGTCGGGTACGTATACGCCCGCGCACGCCTGACGATGTGTGCCGGGAGCGGCAACTGAGGGACTACTACCCGTCCTTCGGTACGCATCCTCGCGGGACCGGTTAGCCTTCCGGGCGTGGAGGAACTGACCGTCGAGGTGTTGCGGGCCTGGGCTCGGACCGCGCTGGCCGAGTTGGGCCGGACGCGGACCGAGATCGACGAGCTGAACGTGTACCCGGTGCCCGACGGCGATACCGGGACCAACCTCTACCTGACCTGGGAGGCCGCCTGCGACGCGCTGCCCCGGGGTGAGCTGACCTTCGCCGAGGCGGTCCAGGCGTTCGGCCGCGGCGCCCTGCTCGGCGCCCGCGGCAACTCCGGCGTGATCACCTCCCAGCTCGTCCGGGCCTGCGGCCTCCGGCTCGCCGAGAACCTCCCGCGGGACCAGGGCGAGGGCGTCCTCGCGGATCCGCGCATGAGCGAGCCCGTCGCCTTCGCCGACGCGTTGAAGTACGCCGCCGACGCCGCCTACAGCGCGGTCGCGCAGCCGGTCGAGGGCACCATGCTGACGGTCGCCCGGGCCGCCGCGACCGGTGCGATGACGGCCGCGAACGACGGGAAGACGCTGGCCGACGTCTGCCTGGCCGCCGTGGCCTCGGCCCGGCAGGCGCTCACCAAGACCACCGAGCAGCTCGACGTACTGCGGCGTGCGGGCGTCGTGGACGCCGGGGGAGCGGGCCTGGTCGTGATCCTCGGCGCGATGGAGTCGGTGCTGACCGGACGGCTCGTACGGGTCGACGTACCGGCGCGGGTCCAGCCTCAGGGCGAAAGCGCCGAGAGCCAGGACGGACCGGCGTACGAGGTGATGTACCTGCTGGACGCGACGGACGACAAGATCGGCGACTTCCGGCAGAACCTGGCCGGGCTCGGCGACTCGGTCGTCGTGGTCGGCGGCGACGGGCTGTGGAACGTGCACGTCCACACCGACGACGTCGGCGCCGCGATCGAGCAGGGCATCGACATCGGCCGCCCGCACCGGATCCGGGTCACGCACTTCGCCGACCACGCGCACCACCACGAGCCGATCCCGGGCCGGGCGGTGATCGCGGTCGTCGCCGGCGACGGGCTCGCCGAGCTGTTCGCCGAGGCGGGGGCGCACATCATCAGGGGCGGTCCGGGCCGGCGGTGTTCGACCGGCGAGCTGCTGCAGGCGATCGAGAAGTCGAAGGCGCCGGAGATCGTGATCCTGCCCAACGACAACGACTCGATCGCGGTCGCCGAGGCCGCCGCGACCGCGGCCCGGCAGGACGGGATCCGGGTGGCCGTGATCCCGACCCGGGCCCAGGTGCAGGGCCTGGCGGCGATCGCCGTCCACGACCCGGAGCGCAGCTTCGACGACGCCGTCGTCCAGCTGTCCGCCGCGGCCGGCCAGACCCGGCACGGCGCGGTGACGATCGCGGTGAAGGACGCCTGGACGATGGCCGGCATGTGCCGGGTGGGCGACGCGCTGGGCGTGGTCGATGGCGACTTCGCGCTGATCACCGAGGATCTGGAGGCGGCCGCGTTCGGGGTGGTCGACCGGCTGCTCGGTGGCGGTGGCGAGCTGCTCACGATCGTCACCGGAAGCGGCGTCGCACCCGGTCTGGTCGACGCCGTGGAGCGGCACGTACGGCGGAACCGCAAAGATGTCGATGTCGTGGTGTACGACGGAGGGCAGGACAGGTACCCGTTGCTGATCGGGGTGGAATGAGAACCGACATGGACCGGAAGATCCGCGACTTCCTCGGTGCCAAGACGGCCAAGACCTTCGCGGACGTGCTCGAGATCGAGACCGTCGGCGAACTGCTGCGGCACTACCCGCGGCGCTATCTGAAGAAGGGTGAGCTGACCCCGTTCGACGAACTGGAGGTCGGCGACCAGGCGACCGTGAACGGCCGGGTCAAGAAGGTCACCGTCCGCTCGCTGGACACCAAGGCCGAGATCCCGATCACCGACGTGCAGAAGTGGGCCCGGCGCAAGACGCTGACCAAGGTCGTCGTGACGGATGGCCGGCGCGACCTGGAGCTGGCCTTCTTCAACCAGCCCTGGCTGGCGACCAAGCTGACGCCCGGGACCGCCGCCCTGTTCTGGGGCGAGGTGACGATGTTCCGCGACATCATGCAGCTGAAGAGCCCGGGCACCGAGATCCTCGACACCGACGACCTGTCCGAGGCCGAGATCGAGCGCCGGGCCCGGCCGTTCCGGCCGCTCTACCCGGCGACGGCGAAGTTGCCGACCGCAACGATCGAGCGGTCGGTGAAGATCGTGCTGGACAGTCTGGACGAGCAGCTCGACGACCCGATCCCGGAGCTCATCCAGCGCAAGGAGAAGCTGCTCGGCCTGCGCGAGGCCCTGCAGAAGGTGCACCTGCCGGACACCGAGAAGGACATCCGCGATGCGCAGCAGCGGTTCCGGTTCGAGGAAGCGCTGGTGATGCAGACGATCCTGGCCCAGCGACGGGCGGTCACCGACGCGCTGAACGCCGTACCGCGGCCGCGGACCGAGGGCGGCCTGCTGGACGAGTTCGACCAGCGGCTGCCGTTCAAGCTGACCGAAGGTCAGGCGGAGGTCGGTGAGGAGATCTTCGCCGACCTCGCCCGTGCGCACCCGATGCACCGGCTGCTGCAGGGTGAGGTCGGCTCCGGCAAGACCGTGGTCGCGCTGCGGGCGATGCTGTCGGTGGTCGACAACGGCGGCCAGGCGGTTTTGCTGGCACCGACCGAGGTGCTCGCGACCCAACACCACAAGACGCTGACCAAGATGCTTGGTGACCTGGCCGAGGCGGGGATGCTGGGTGGTGCGGAGCGGGCGACCAGGGTCGGTCTGCTCACTGGTTCGCTGAACGCGGCCGCCCGTCGTACGGCGATGCTGGACGCGGCCAGTGGCGCCGCCGGGATCGTGGTCGGGACGCACGCGTTGCTCGAGGACAAGGTCCAGTTCGCGGATCTCGGGCTCGTGGTGGTCGACGAGCAGCACCGGTTCGGCGTCGAGCAGCGGGCGGCGCTCAGCCAGAAGTCGGGGGAGAACACCCCACACGTGCTGGTGATGACGGCGACGCCGATCCCGCGGACCGTCGCGATGACGGTCTTCGGCGATCTCGCGGTCTCGACGCTGACCGAGTTGCCGGCCGGACGGTCGCCGATCCAGTCGTCGGTCGTCCCGGCTCAGCAGAAGCCGGACTGGCTCCAGCGGGCCTGGACCCGGGTTCGCGAGGAGGTCGGCAAGGGCCATCAGGCGTACGTCGTCTGCCCGCGGATCGGGGACGACGTGAAGAACGCGGGGGACGAGGAAGGCGAGTTCGTCCTGGGCGAGGAGGACAAGCCGCCCGCCGGACCCGGGTCGACGAAGCCGGCCCGCCCGCCGATCTCCGTGATGCAGGTGGCCGAGGCGCTGGGGGAGATCCTGCACGACCTGCGGGTCGAGATCCTGCACGGCCGGTTGCCGGCCG
This sequence comes from Kribbella sp. NBC_01484, assembly GCF_036227145.1. Taxonomy (NCBI): domain Bacteria; kingdom Bacillati; phylum Actinomycetota; class Actinomycetes; order Propionibacteriales; family Kribbellaceae; genus Kribbella; species Kribbella sp. NBC_01484. The sequence goes on along the minus strand of NZ_CP109437.1, from coordinate 8,709,689 downwards.
AGGAGAAGGACACCGTGATGTCGCGGTTCGCGGCCGGCGAGGTCGACGTGCTGATCGCGACCACGGTGATCGAGGTCGGGGTCGACGTACCGAACGCCTCGACGATGGTGATCATGGACGCGGACCGGTTCGGCATCTCGCAGCTGCACCAGCTGCGCGGCCGGGTCGGCCGGGGTCGTGTGCCGGGGCTGTGCCTGCTGGTCACCGACCTGTGGCCCAGTTCGAAGTCGTACGGGCGGTTGGATGCCGTGGCCTCGACCACGGACGGGTTCGAGTTGTCGCGGATCGACCTGGAGACACGGCGGGAGGGCGACGTACTCGGTGTGGCTCAGTCGGGCCGGCGGAGCAGTCTGAAGCTGCTCAGCGTGCTGCGGGACGAGGAGATCATCTTCACGGCCCGGCATGTCGCCAACTCGATCGTGTCGGTGGACGCGGAGCTGGCGGAGTACCCGACGCTGCGCGCGTTCGTGCGGAGTGCGCTGGAGTCCGAGACCACCGAGTACTTGGAGAAGACCTGATGCGGATCGTCGGTGGATCCGCGGGCGGGCGGCGGATCGGCGTACCGCCGGGGAGTGGGACACGCCCGACCGCGGATCGGGTCCGGGAGGCGCTGTTCTCGTCGCTGGAGTCGGAGTTCGGCAGCTTCCACGGGTTGGCGGTGCTCGACCTGTACGCCGGATCCGGGGCGATCGGGCTCGAGGCGCTGTCGCGAGGAGCCGCTCGCGTCGTGCTTGTCGAGTCTGACCGGAAGGCGGCAGAGGTGATCTCGGCCAACATCAAGGTCGTGGGGCTGCCGGGAGCGACGGTGCTCACGCGGCCGGTGGAGAAAGTCGCGTCGGGGGACAGCCCGGCGGTCTTCGATCTGGTCTTCGCGGATCCGCCGTACAAGCTGGAGACCTCCGAGCTGCAGGACGTGCTGACCGAGCTGGCCGCGAACGGGTGGCTCGCCGACGACGCGGTGGTTGTGGTCGAGCGTGGGAAGCGGGAGCCGTGGGAGTGGCCGGAGGGGTTCGCCGCGCTGCGGGATCGCAAGTACGGCGAGGCCCGCCTTTGGTACGGTCACCGCCATGGCCAAGGCGAGGGCAACGGGGTCACCGAATGAGTAAGGCTGTTTTCCCAGGGACCTTCGACCCGCCCACCAACGGGCATCTCGACATCATCGCCCGGGCGTCGGCCGCCTTCGGCGAGGTGATCGTCGCGGCCGGGGTGAACCAGTCGAAGTCGCGGCTGTTCGACCCCGACGAGCGGGTCGCGATGCTGACCGAGCTCGCCGAGCCGTTTCCGAACGTCCGGATCGGCACCTTCGACGGCCTGCTGGTCGACTACTGCCGGGCCGAGGGCGCCGGCGTGATCGTCAAGGGCCTGCGGTCGGCCGCGGATTACGACTACGAGCTGCAGATGGCCCAGCTCAACCACGCGATGACCGGGGTGGACACGATGTTCCTGCCGACCCGGTCGGAGAACGCTTTCATCTCGTCCAGCTGGGTGAAGGAGATCGCCCGGCTCGGCGGCGACGTGGCCGCCTTCGTGCCGCCGCGTGTTCACGCGCGGTTACTGGAAAAGCTCTGAAATCACCCCGAATTGGGCGAGCGGCTGCGGAGTTGGTAATGTAGAGCACCGGTCTCGACGAGACCGAGATCTTGCCTGCCCACGCCTGAAAGGGATGTCCTGAGCGTCTTGGACCCGCGGTCCCCCCTCGTGATCGATACGCACGAGCTGACACGCCGCGCCGGGTCCCAGCGCGAAGTCACCTTCACGGCACCGGCGCCGGCGGATCTCGGAATCGACGTGATCGGCGTCCCCGAGGGCGATCCGATCCAGTTCGATCTACGGCTGGAATCGGTTGTCGAAGGGGTTCTCGTCACCGGAACGGCGCGTGGCCGACTGGTCGGGGAGTGCGCGCGGTGCCTGGTCGATATCGAGGACGAGTTCCTCGCTGACGTCCAGGAGCTGTACGTCTACCCGGAAAGCGAAGCCGAACCGGACGAGGCCAGCCGGATGGAGGGCGATCTGATCGACCTCGAGCCGGCGCTGAGGGACCAGGTGGTGCTCGCGCTGCCGTTCCAGCCCTTGTGTACGGACGACTGTCCGGGTCTGTGCCCCGAGTGCGGGGTACGCCTGGCGGACGAGCCCGGCCACAAGCACGAGGACGGCGTCGACCCGCGCTGGGCGGCCCTCGGTAACCTGCTCCAGCAGGACGAACGACCGCAGGACAACTGAAGACCGAATACACGTCAGCTAGCCGGCCGGGTCAACCAGCCCCCGGCCGAACCGAGGAGTCATAACCGTGGCCGTTCCGAAGCGGAAGATGTCGCGCAGCAACACCCGCAGCCGCCGGGCCCAGTGGAAGACCACTGCCCCGTCGCTGGTGACCTGCGTGAACCCCGCCTGCCGCGCGAAGCACCTGCAGCACACCGTTTGCCCCAACTGCGGCCAGTACGGCGCCAAGGGCGAGCGTCGCCAGGTCGTCGAGAGCTAAGCGACACCTCACCCAGTGAATTCGGTCAACGAAACGGGGCTCTACGCCGAGCTGAACCAGCGGCTCGGCGTATCGCTGGCTGACGAACTACTGGAGCACGCCTTCACCCACCGTTCGTTCGCGTACGAGAACGGTGGGTTGCCGACCAACGAGCGGCTGGAGTTCCTCGGGGACTCCGTGCTCGGCGTCATCGTCACGGAGTCGCTGTTCCGCAACCATCCGGACCTGTCCGAGGGCCGGCTGGCCAAGCTGCGCGCCGCCGTGGTCAACATGCGCGCGCTCGCCGGGGTCGCCCGCGACCTCAAGCTCGGCAAGTATCTGCGGCTCGGCCGCGGCGAGGAGGCCACCGGCGGCCGGGACAAGTCGTCGATCCTGGCCGACTGCGTCGAGGCACTGATCGGCGCCGTCTACCTGGATCGTGGCTTCGAGACCGCCGGCCAGGTCGTGCACACGCTGTTCGACGACCTGATGGAGTCCTCGGCCCGGCTCGGTGCCGGCCTGGACTGGAAGACCTCCCTGCAGGAGCTCGTCGCCCAGCTCGGCGTCGGCGTACCCGAGTATGTGATCGCCGAGTCCGGGCCGGACCACGCCAAGACGTTCGAGGCGCGGGTCCGGATCGGCTCCGACACGTACGGTCACGGCATCGGCCGGAGCAAGAAGGAAGCCGAGCAGCAGGCCGCCGAAACCGCCTGGAAGGCGTTGCGCGCCGCGCACCCCGACAGCACCGACCCCTCGCAGTCCTGAGTGCCTGAACTTCCTGAAGTAGAGGTCGTGCGCCGGGGTCTGGCGGAGTTCACCACCGGCCGGACCATCGACGCGGTCGAGGTCCTGCATCCCCGCCCGGTACGGCGTCACGCCGCCGGGCCGGACGATTTCGTGGCGCGGCTCAAGGGCCAGGTGTTCACCGAGCCGGCGCGGCGCGGGAAGTACCTCTGGCTGCCGCTGGAATCCGGCGACGCGGTGCTGACCCACCTCGGTATGAGCGGTCAGTTCCGGGTCCAGCCGGTCGGCGCGCCGGACGAGCCACACCTGCGGGTCCGGTTCCGGTTCGCCGACGACGGCGGAGAGGTCCGGTTTGTGGACCAGCGGATGTTCGGTGGTCTGTCCTACTCCGAAGGCGGCGCGGAACTGCCGACGGAGATCGCCCATATCGCCCGCGATCCGTTCGATCCTCTGTTCGACCCGGAGGCGGTCGGGGCCGCGATCCGGCGCCGCAAGACCGGCCTGAAGCGGGCCTTGCTGGACCAGACGGTGATCAGCGGAGTGGGCAATATCTACGCGGACGAAGCGTTGTGGCGCGCCAGGCTGCACTACGCCCGGGCCACAGAAACGCTGAAACCCTTACAAACAAGGGAGATCGTCCGGCATGCCCACGAGGTGATGGCCGAGGCGCTGGACGTCGGCGGGACCAGCTTCGACGCGCTGTATGTCAACGTGAACGGGGAATCCGGCTACTTCGAGCGCGGCCTGAACGTCTATGGGCAAGAGGGTTCGCCGTGTCCGCGCGACGGGCGGCCGATTCGTCGGGAGCCGTTCATGAACCGTTCGTCGTACCGGTGCCCGAAATGTCAGCCGGTCCCTCGCCATGTTCGCTGGTGAGCGGGGTATCGTTAATAAACGTGGCCCAGGTTGACCGTCGGCCCCGCCGGTGTCACCCTGAAAGACGGCACACATTTTCGGCGCTCCGTTCGTGACCAGGACTCAGGAGCGCACCCGGCCAGAACCTTCCGGAGGACAGCACAATGGCCAAGGCTCTTCTAGGGCACCTTGGAGGCACTGACCCGCGCATGCTCGAGCAGGTTCGTCTGCTCAACCGGCGTGTCGCCGATCTGGAGGCGCACGTGATGCGTCTGCAGGCAGAGAACGACCACCTCGTCGCACAGGTCCATGAGGGCCGGCTGCTCACCGTCGACGAGGCTCTGCGCGCCCCCGCTTCGGTCTGAGGACCCGAGCCGCGACAACAGAGTTCCATCTCTACCGTCCGCACTACCACGGCGGTGGCCCCCGTCCGGGCCCCCGCCGGTTCTATGTCCAGCTTCTGTGCCCTTCGTCGGCCGTTCACGGTCGGCCTCCCTCGATTCGCAGGCAGGTCTTTGTAGACTGCGAAGCGGAACTACTTCCCCGGGTAGCGGCAGCGTCACGAGCAGTACTGGCGTCATGTGCAGTTATGGCGGTTCCTTCGGTATCGTCTGTCCTTTCACGGGTTGGAGAGCTTCGCTTTGTACCTGAAGAGCATGACGCTCCGAGGCTTCAAGTCGTTCGCGTCGGCCACGACGATGAACTTCGAGCCGGGCATCACGTGCATCGTCGGCCCGAACGGCTCCGGTAAGTCCAACGTCGTCGACGCCCTCGCCTGGGTGATGGGCGAGCAGGGCGCCAAGTCGCTGCGCGGCGGCAAGATGGAGGACGTCATCTTCGCCGGCACCTCCGGCCGCGCCCCGCTGGGCCGCGCCGAGGTGGTGCTCACCATCGACAACACCGACGGCGCGCTGCCGATCGAGTACGCCGAGGTGACGATCAGCCGGACGATGTTCCGCAACGGCGGGTCCGACTACCAGATCAACGGCCAGAACTGCCGGCTGCTCGACGTCCAGGAACTGCTCAGCGACTCCGGTATCGGCCGCGAGATGCACGTCATCGTCGGCCAGGGCCAGCTCGACTCGATCCTGCGCGCCACGCCGGAAGGCCGGCGCGGGTTCGTCGAGGAGGCCGCCGGTGTCCTGAAGCACCGCAAGCGCAAGGAAAAGGCGATCCGGAAGCTGGAGGCCACCGAGGGCAACCTGCACCGCCTCGGCGACCTGATCACCGAGATCCGCCGTCAGTTGAAGCCGCTCGGGCGCCAGGCAGAAGTTGCACGGCGCGCGGTGACGATCCAGGCGGAGGTTCGGGACGGCCGGGCCCGGCTGCTCGCCGACGACATCGTCCAGGCCCAGTCCGCCCTCGAGGCGGAGCTTCGCGATGAGGCTGCGCTGACCCAGCGCCGGACCGAGACCGAGGCGAAGCTGCGCGAGGCCCGCGAGCTGGAGGCCGAGCTCGAGGACGCCCTGCGCGAGGACGCTCCGGCACTCCAGGCCGCGCAGGACACTTGGTACCAGCTGTCCGGCTTCAGCGAGCGGATCAAGGGCACGGCGCGGATCGCGGCGGACCGGATCCGGTCGCTGAACGACGAGGCCGAGGAGCCGCGCCCGGGACGCGACCCGGAGGAGCTCGAGCTGGAGGCCGCCCGGGTCCGCGAGACCGAGGCGCAGATCGAGGCCGAGGTCGAGGCCCACTCCGAGCTGCTTGCCGAGGCCGTCGAGCGCCGCCAGCAGCTCGAATCTCAGGAGGCCGAGGAGGAGCGCCGGATCTCCGCGCTGATCCGGGCCGCCGCCGACCGCCGCGAGGGCCTGGCCCGACTGACCGGCCAGGTGAACGCGCTGAAGAGCCGCGCGGCCGCCGCCGAGTCCGAGATCGGCCGTCTCGCCAGCAACATGCGCGAGGCCGAGGCCCGCGCGGGCAAGGCGCAGCATGACTTCACCGCGCTGGAGACCCAGGTCGCTGGGCTGGACGCCGGTGAGAAGGGGCTCGACGACCAGTACGAGGCCGCACAGGCGGTCCTCGACGAGTTGGACGAGCGCCTGGCCAAGGTACGGGCCGAGGAGCGCGACGCCGAGCGCGAGCGCACCGGTCTGTCCGCGCGCAAGGAAGCGCTGGAGCTCGGTCTGAACCGCAAGGACGGCGCCGGCGCCCTGCTGGCCGCCTCCGAGCAGGTGAACGGCCTGATGGGTTCCGTGGCCGCCCTGCTGAGCGTGCGGTCCGGGTACGAGACAGCCATCGCGGCCGCTCTCGGCGAGGCCGCCGACGCGGTGGCAGTGACGCACACCGAGGCCGCGCTGCAGGCTGTCGGGCACCTGAAGCAGCACGATCTCGGCCGAGCCGGGATGCTCCTCGGTGACGCCCCGGCCGACGACTACGCGATGTGGCCGCCGCTGCCGTACGGCGCGTCGTACGCCGTGGATGTCGTGGACTGCCCTGAGACCCTGCGGCCCGCCTTGCGGCGGCTGCTGCGCAAGGTCGCCGTGGTGGACGACGTACCCGCCGCTCGTTCGCTCCTGCGGAACCTTCCCGACATCACCTGCACCACCCGCGGTGGCGACGTACTCGGGGCGCACTTCGCGTACGGCGGTTCGGACGCGGCACCGAGCCTGATCGAGGTGCAGTCCGCGGTCGACGAGGCCGCGGAGAAGCTGACCGAGGCGACCGCGCGGAGCGAGCGGCTTCGGTTCGAGCTGGCGGCGCTGGAGGACGAGCGGGCCCGGCAGAAGGAGTCCGTCGAGATCACGCTGGCCCGGCTGCACGAGTCGGACGCGGCGATGGCGGCGGTGGCCGAGCAGTTGGCGCACTTCGGGTCGCTGGCGAAGGCGTCCCGCGGCGAGGCGCAGCGGATGGCCGAGGCGATCGCGGCGGCCGAGGAGGAGCGCGACCGGAACCTGTCCGGCCTGGCCGAGCTGGAAGAGCGGCTGATCGACGCGGAGGCGTTCGACGACGACGGCGACGAGGCGGACACGTCGGAGCGCGACAGGCTGGCCGAGGCGGCCAAGGCGGGCCGGGCGGCCGAGATGGAGGCGCGGCTCGCGCTGCGGACCACCGAGGAGCGGGCCCGGGCACTGTCCGGCCGGGCCGACTCGCTGGAGCGCGCGGCGCGGCAGGAGCGTGAGGCGCGAGCCCGGGCGATCGCACGGGCGGCACGGCGTGCTCGCCAGGCGGAGGCGGCCCAGGCCGTCCATCTGGCCGCTGGGCACGTGCTGGCCCGGCTGGAGTCCTCGCTGCAGCAGGCTGCGACCGAGCGGTCGGCGATCCAGGCGCAGCGGGCGGACCGCGAGCAGGCCCTGGCGCAGGCCCGGTCCGCGACGCGGAACCTGAGCTCCGACCTGGAGCAGCTGACCAACACCGTGCACCGGGACGCGCTGGCGCGGGCCGAGCAGAAGATGCGGCTCGAGCAGCTGTACGAGAAGGCGCTCGGCGAGATCGGCATCGAGGTCGACGCCCTGGTCGCGGAGTACGGGCCGGATCAGCTGGTGCCGCCGCTGCCGAAGGAGGGCGACGACGACACGCTCGAGCTCGAGGGTGAGCCGTTCAACCGGACCAAGGTCGAGAAGCGGCTCAAGCAGGCCGAGCGCGCGCTCAACCAGCTCGGGCGGATCAACCCGCTCGCGCTGGAGGAGTTCGAGGCGATGGAGGAGCGGCACCGGTTCCTGTCCGAGCAGCTGGAGGACCTGCGCAAGTCCCGGCGTGACCTGATGGACATCGTCAAGGAGGTCGACGAGCGGGTCGAGCAGGTCTTCACCGAGGCCTACCGCGACGTCGAGGTCGCCTTCGAGCACGTCTTCAGCCGGCTGTTCCCGGGTGGTGAGGGCCGGCTCGTGCTGACCGATCCGGACGACATGCTCGGCACCGGCATCGACGTCGAGGCGCGCCCGCCGGGCAAGAAGGTGAAGCGGCTGTCGCTGCTGTCCGGTGGCGAGCGCTCGCTGGTCGCGGTCGCGTTCCTGGTCGCCCTGTTCAAGGCGCGTCCGTCGCCGTTCTACATCCTCGACGAGGTCGAGGCGGCGCTCGACGACACCAACCTCGGCCGCCTGCTGGAGCTCTACGAGGAGCTCCGAGAGAACAGCCAGCTCCTGGTCATCACCCACCAGAAGCGCACCATGGAGGTCGCGGACGCCCTCTACGGCGTCACCATGCGCGGCGACGGCGTCTCGTCCGTCATCTCCCAGCGAATCCGCGAACCCGAACCGGTGTAGTTTCAGCAGGTGTAGCGAGCTGTGTCCCATGGGGCTACGCTGGAGGGTATGAAGATCATCACCCAGCGGGAGTTCCGCAATCACTCCGCCGCAGTGATGGACGCTGTCGAGGCGGGGGAGACGTATCACATCACCCGGAACGGCGCCGAGGTTGCCGAGTTGCGCCCCTTGCACAGGCGGCGGCGGTTGAGTGCCCAGGAGTTGGTCGCTCGGCATCGTCGGCTGCCTCGGGTTGACGCCGCGTTGATGCGCCAGGAGGCGGACGAGTTCTTCGGTACCGAGGACAGGGTGGGCGACGACGACGCTTGGGAGCGCAGCGATGGCTGAGACGTCGGCATCCGGGGTGCTGGACACCTGCGCGTACATCGATCTCGGCCTGATCGCCCCTGACGCACTGCCGGAGTATCCCGAGCTCACCGCGGTGACCCTCGCGGAGTTGCATCAGGGTGTATCGATGGCGAAGGATGCGGCCACGAGGGCCGCGCGGACCGAGGTGCTGGGCGCTGCTGTGTCCGACTTCGAGCCGCTGCCGTTCGACGGCGATGCCGCGGCTCGCTATGGCACGTTGGTGGCACTGGTGATCGCGGCCGGCCGTGATCCGCGGCCGCGGCGAATGGATTTGATGATCGCAGCCATCGCCTCGAGCCAGAACCTGCCGCTGTACACACGCAACGCGGCGGACTTCAAGGGACTCGACAGCGTGCTGACCGTCCAGGCGATTTGATCCTCGGGCTCTTGCGTGATCCAGTACGCCGCCAAGCTCGGGCTGCGCGTGGTCGCGATCGCGCGGGGCGAGGACAAGCGTGAGCTCACGCTTCCGGATGGTCCTGACCACGGGCGCCTGACCACCGTCCCGGTCGGCGCCATGCTTGCCTCGGGCAAGTATCAGGCGGTGATCGTCATCGAGGCGAGCTGGTCGGCCTGGACGTCGAAGGCGAAGTGGGACGGGCCGTTGAAGCCGTCGCCGCCGACCTGGGTGAGGATCGTGAGCGGGTTGCCCGGGGTGGAGACCTCGGTGCCGGTGAAGGTGGCCCGCTTCCCGATCAGCTCGTTCTCGCTCCAGGCGCGGATCCGGTCGTGACCGCGGAACTGGCGGCCCCAGTCGTCGACGTAGCCGTCGGCGGCGAAGGCCGCCACGAACGCGTCGTTGTCCTGCTCGTCGATCGCGGTGAGCGCGCGCCGGACCGCGGCCGGGATCTCTTGGCTCATAGCTCCAGACGATATCCCTCCCGGTTGAACCGATCGCCGGTTCCGCACGTGTGCGGGGTGACGATGAGTCAATCAGGAGGATCTGATGAGGCGACTGGGGAGTGTGATCGGTGTGATGGCGCTCAGCCTGGCCGGGCTGACCGCCTGCGGTGGCAGCAACGACTCGAGCTCGGGCTCCGGTGCGAGTTCGGCGCCGGCTGCCAGCCAGGCCGCGGGCGGGGAGGCGAAGCTGGCGACGGCCGACGTCAGCGGGCTCGGCAAGGTCGTTGTCGACGGCAACGGGCGGACCGTGTACGTCTTCGACAAGGACACCTCCGGCAAGTCGAACTGCGAGGGTGGCTGCCTGGCCATGTGGCGGGCCGTGACAGCCGGTGACGGGACTCCGCAGCTGGACGGCATCAACGCGTCCATGGTCAGCACGATCACCAGGTCCGACGGCAGCAAGCAGTTAGCGATCGGGGGGCTGCCGCTGTATCTGTTCGCGAGTGACGCCAAAGCCGGTGACGCCAAGGGCCAAGCGTTCGGCGGCATCTGGTGGGTGGTGGGCGCGGACGGCAAGAAGGTCACCACCCAGCCGTCCAGCTCCGGCAATGGCAACGGCTACTGAGAGCCTCGGGTGGATCCCCGCCATTGCCAACGGCGGGGAATCCCCTATCGTACGGACGGTGGGTGACTACCCGGGGCCGGACGCTGCCGAGACGCTGATCCGTACCCTGTACGCCGAACACGGGCGCAGCCTGCTGGCGTATGCGACCCGTCTCACCGGTGACAGGGCCGCGGCGGAGGACGTCGTCCAGGAGACTCTGGTCCGGGCGTGGAAGCACGCCGGCGACCTGACCGAGGGCAAGGGATCGGTGCGCGGCTGGTTGCTGACGGTGGCGCGGAACATCGTCACCGACCGGGCCAGGGCCCGAGCGGTGCGGCCGGCCGAGGTGGCGGACGTGGAGGACCGGCCGCCGGTGGAAAGTGATCACTCCGAGTCGGTCGTGAACACCATGGTGGTGCTGGAGGCACTGGACAAGGTGTCACCGGAGCACCGCGAGGTGCTGGTGCAGTTGTACTACCGCGGCCGGTCGGTGGCCGAAGCCGCGAAGGAACTAGGCGTCCCGCCGGGTACCGTGAAATCGAGATCGCATTACGCCCTCCGCGCTCTGCGCGCGGTGATGGCAGGACAGGAAACGGAGGTGGCCCGATGAGTGAGCACGACCGTACGCAACTGGGCGCCTACGCCCTGGGTGCGCTGGAGCCGGCCGAGATCCAGGACGTCGACGAGCACCTGGCAACCTGCGCCGAGTGCCGGGCCGAGCTGGCCGAGCTCGAGGAGATGAAGGACTACCTTGGCGAGGTGCCGCCGGAGGCCTTCCTGGAGGGCCCGCCCGAGGGTGGCGACCTCCTGCTGCAGCGCACGCTGCGGGAAGTGCGGGAGCTGACTCCCGAACCTGTTCAGGCGCCGGCTCCGGTCAAGCGGCGGTCCCGCTGGCTGCTGGTCGCCGCCGCGCTGTTCCTGGTGGCCGGTGCGCTCGGCGGAGGCGTAGCCCTCGGCCGTTCGAGTGTGCCGCAGGCCGATGAGCCCGCGGCGGGCTACAAGGAAGTCACAGCGACCGACACCAACACCGGTACGACGATGGCGACGACTGTGGAGCCACGGGCCGGGTGGAGCTGGATCCGGGTGAACATCAAGGGCCTGAAGGCCGGGGCCGAGTGCCAGATGCTCGTCACCGACGCAACCGGCAAGTCCTGGGTCGCAGGCAGCTGGGTGGTGTCCCCGAAGGCAGCCCGCGACGGCAGCGTCTTCGGCGGCGGAGTCCTGGTGCCACTCGACCAGGTGCGTTCAGTGGAGATCAAGACCATCCAGGGCGAGCACGTGGTCACCGCGACCGTCTGAGTCGTCAAACTCGGTTGCGGGGCGCGGGAGGATGGAGCCGTGGCGACTACTACCTCCGACGATCTCAGGGCCCGGCGTAAGGCGGCGGCCGACAACTGCGAGCGCTGGCTGTCCCTTCGCCGGGTCAGCGTGCCGGACAGGCTGAAGCAGCTCGCAGAGGTCGCCACGGACGACAAGACCGACATCTATGGCAGCGGTGGTGACGTCGCCGCGCTGGAGCAGGAAGTGGCGGAGCTGCTGGGCAAGCCGGCGGCAGTGTTCCTGCCGACCGGCATCATGGCCCAGCAGAGCGTCCTGCGGGTGTACGCCGATCGCGCGGGAACCAGCCGGGTCGCCGTGCACGGACTCTCACACCTGCTGGTGCACGAGCTGAACGCCCTCGAGGAGGTGCACCACCTCCGGATCGAGCGACTCACGTCCCAGCCCCGGCAGCCCCGGCCGGACGAGCTGGCCGCGATTCCCGGCAAGCTGGCCGCGGTGACGCTGGAGCTGCCCCTGCGCGACGCCGGGTTCGTCCTGCCGTCCTGGGACGAGTTGGTGGTGTTCGCCGAGTCCTGTGCGGAGCGCGGCGTACCACTGCATCTGGATGGCGCTCGGCTGTGGGAGAGCACGCCGTACCTCGAGCACAGCCTGGCTGAGATCGCCGCACTCGCGTCGACGGTGTACGTCTCGTTCTACAAGGTGCTGGGTGGCGTCAGCGGCGCCGCGCTGGCCGGCCCCGAGGACGTGATCGCCGAGGTACGCCGGTGGCAGCGGCGACTGGGTGGCAACCTCTTCTCGCTGTTCCCGTACGCCGTGTCCGCGCGGGAGGGACTGCGGACGGTGCTCCCAGTGATGGGCGATCTGCATCAGCGGGCCGTGGAGCTCTCGATGGCCTTGCAGAGCGAGGGATTCCGGGTCTTCCCGGAGCCGCCGCACAGCAACTCGTTCCGGGTCTACGCGCCGCGCGCGGCCGAGGCGATCGAGCTGTCCGCGGTCGAGCGGATGGAGACGACCCGCGAGTCGATCTGCGGTCGCTGGCAGCCGGCCGACGTACCGGGCTGGTCGTGGGTCGAGCTGGTCGTGACGCCGGCCACGCTGGAATGGCAGGTCGACGAGATCGCCAAGGCGTTCGGGGAACTTCTGACGCGCTGAGCACGTCATGTTCAGTGAGTTGGGGCTGGGATTCGGGGAGAGATGTGCTGACATTCGTCGTCACCATGGTGGTTCTGCTGGTTCTGTCGGGGCTCGTGCTGCTGGCCGTCGCCCGGGGTGAGGGGAAACATTTCGGGTAGCCTCGCTGGATGAGGCGGCTGATCTTTCAGGAGTACGTCACGCTCGACGGGTACGCCGCCGGGCCGGACGGTGGGCTGGAGTTCTTCGACAAGATCGCCGGGCGGGCCGATGACGACAATCTGGCGTTGCTCGAGAGTGTCGACACCATGCTGCTCGGCGCCGAGACGTACCGGTTGTTCGTGACGTTCTGGCCGACCGAGGCGTCGGCCGACGAGGTGATCGCGCCGAAGCTGAACGCATTGCACCTGGTGGTCGTGTCGACGACGCTCGAGAGCGCTCCGTGGGGTCCCTATGAGCCGGGGCTGGTGGTCCGCGACATCGACGCGGTGCGCGCCCTGAAGGCCGAGCAGGACGGCAAGGACATCATCTTGTGGGGCAGCATCTCGCTGTTCCACTCCTTGCTGCAGGCCGGACTCGTCGACGAGGTGCAGCTGCGCATCTGCCCGGTGCTGCTCGGCGCGGGCAAGAGCGCGTTCCCGAGCGGCAACTCGCCGGTCGATCTCGAGCTGATCGAAGCCAGGCCGTGGGCCGAGGGCGGCGTCCTCGTCCGCTACCGGCCGGCCGACTGACCGCGTCGACGATTGCCTTCACCCACTGGCGGTCGGCTACCCCACCAAGGTGGGCCACCGAACCAGCAGTGGGGCTGATCCTGGGGCTGACGAGAGACGTCAGCTGACGGCGTTGACGATGGCCCGGACCAGCGGGGCCGCGACAGTGACTGTCGGCAGGATGAGGACAGCGGCCGCCACGGCGTACGTGGCGGCCGCGATCCACGTGTTGCCCAGCTCGGGTTCGGCCAGGCGCTGGACTCGCAGCAATGTCGCCGACTCGGCTGCCGCGAGACCGGCCTGAGGCGCCGGGGCACCGGCCAGTGCGACCAGCGCGTGGGCCAGTGGGCGTGGTCCGTTCCGTCGGCGGGCGTCGTCGTCGGCCAGGAGTTCCACCAGGGTGCGGGCCTGCTTCAGCGCCACCTCGCTGCGGACCCTGCGGGGGAAGGCCTGGTGCAGGGCGGTAAAGGCCTCCAGCACGAGGTCGTGGCGGGCGCGCAGGTGGGCTTGCTCGTGCGCGAGTACTGCCGCGAGCTCGCTGTCGTCGAGTCTGTCGAGCGCGCCGACCGACACGACGACGCGGGCGCCGCGGAACGCGGGCAGGCAGTAGGCGAGCGGGGTCTTCTCGGCCAGGACGCGCAGGCCGGGGATCAGGCCGTCGGGCGTGGCCAGTACGTCGACGAGGTCGCGGTGACGCTTGCGGCGTGCCCTTGTCGCGACCGCCACATGTCCAGCTGCCCAGACGAGCCGCACCAGAACCAGTGCGGTCATGGCGAGAATCAGTGCAGCCACAAGATCCCTCGGCGACGACGGGTCGAAGCGTGGTTCCCCCGGCTCGCCCGCGGCCGAGTAGGACATGGCGATGCCCGCACCCAGTGCGGCCAGCACTGCTGCAAGCGCTAGTGCCTGCCAGAGGATGACGGCGGCGCGCGGGACCTTGTAGGGCCAGTTCGATCGCGCCAGCAGAGCCGGCGCCGGGCCGGTCAGGATCAGCGCGAGGGCGGCGAGCAGGATCGGGGTGATCACCCGGCCTTCTCCTGACTGTCCAACCGGCTCAGTGCCTCCCGCAGCAGCGCGGCCTCTTCGTCGCTGACCTGGCCGACGAAGCGGACCAGAGCCTCGCGCCGGTCGCCGGCGCGGTCGAGGGCGTCGCGCATCAGGTCGGCGGCGAGCTCCTCGCGCGGTGCGGCGGCCCGGTACCGCCAGGCCTTGCCGTCGCGCTCCCGCTCGGTGAGCTTCTTCTTCGCCAGCCGGTCGAGCACCGTCATCACCGTGGTGTACGCGAGCTCCCGGGTGCCCGCCAGTTGTTCGTGCACCTCCCGCACGGTCAGCGCGGCCGGGGCAGCCCAGAGCTGCTCCATCACCAGCCGCTCCAGGTCGCCCAAGGGGCGCGGGGCCTTGTCATCGCTCGCCACGTGACCAGTATAACTACGCAATGTAGTAGATGGGCGCTAGCATCTACTACGTCATGTCGTAGATGGGGAGGCCGTGCCGTGGACACCTTGGATCTGGCCCGCTGGCAGTTCGCGATCACCACCGTGTACCACTTCTTCTTCGTCCCGGTGACGATCTCCCTGGTCGCGATCACGGCCGGGCTGCAGACCGCGTGGTACCGGACCGGCCAGGAGAAGTACCTGCGGCTGACCAAGTTCTACGGGAAGCTGTTCCTGATCAACATCGCGATGGGTGTGGTCACCGGCATCGTGCAGGAGTTCCAGTTCGGGATGAACTGGAGCGACTACTCGCGCTTCGTCGGGGACGTGTTCGGCGCCCCGCTGGCGCTGGAGGGGCTGCTGGCGTTCTTCCTCGAGTCGACGTTCATCGGGTTGTGGATCTTCGGCTGGGAGCGGTTGCCGAAGCTGGTGCATCTGGGGTGCATCTGGATGGTGGTGCTCGGCTCGCAGTTGTCGGCGTACTTCATCCTCGCGGCCAACTCCTGGATGCAGAACCCGGTCGGCTTCCGCTACAACGCCGCCCGTGGCCGCGCGGAACTGACGGACCTGGGCGCGGTGCTGACCAACAAGGTCGTCCTCGTCACCTACCCGCACACGATCTTCGCCGCCTTCATGGTCGGCGGCGCGTTCGTGGCCGGCGTCGCGCTGTGGCACCTGGTACGGCGGCCGAAGGTGGACCGGGACGTGTTCCGTACGGCGCTGAAGATCGGGGCCGTGATCGTGCTCGTCGCCGGCGCCGGGGTGGCGGTGAGCGGAGATCTCCAGGGCAAGGTGATGACCGAGGTGCAGCCGATGAAGATGGCCGCGGCCGAGGCGCTGTACGAGACCGAGAAGCCGGCCTCGTTCTCGATCCTCACCGTCGGCACGCTGGACGGGTCGAAGGAGATCTTCTCGGTCAAGCTGCCGTACCTGCTGTCGTTCCTGGCCACCGGCCACTTCAACGGCCAGGTGAAGGGGATCAACTCGCTGCAGGACGCCTACGAGCACCTGTACGGCCAGGGGTCGTACAAGCCGAACATCCCACTGACCTACTGGACCTTCCGGCTGATGATCGGGGTCGGGATGGCGTCCGCGGTGATCGCGCTGTGGTTGCTCTGGGCAACGCGCCGGGGCCGGGCGCCGGCCCGGTGGCTGGTCTGGCTGGCGATCCCGCTGCCGCTGCTGCCGCTGGCGGCGAACTGCTTCGGCTGGATCTTCACCGAGACCGGGCGGCAACCCTGGCTGGTGTTCGGATTGTTGCCGACGGCATCGGGTGTGTCACCGGGGACGACGAGTGCCGAGGTGATCGCGTCGCTGGTGGGCTTCACCGTCCTGTACGGCGCGCTCGCGGTGGTCGAGGTGAAGCTGATGTTCCGGACCATCCGCGGCGGCCTGGCCGGGACGGACGGAGCCGCGGGACCCGACTCCCCGGACGATTCGACGGACGAGGCCGAGAAGCCCCTGTCCTTCGCCTACTGAGCATCCGGACTGAGGAGCTTTCTGATGGAACTCACGACGGTTTGGTTCATCGCGATCGCGGCGTTGTGGACCGGGTACTTCGTGCTCGAGGGATTCGACTTCGGGGTCGGGATGCTGTTGCGGGTGCTCGGCCGGAACGAGCCCGAGCGGCGGGCGGTGATCACCACGATCGGGCCGGTCTGGGACGGCAACGAAGTGTGGCTGATCGTGGCCGGCGGGGCGACGTTCGCGGCGTTCCCGGAGTGGTACGCGACGTTGTTCAGCGGGTTCTACCTGCCGCTGTTCGCGATCCTGGTGACGCTGATCCTGCGCGGGGTCGCGCTGGAGTACCGCGGTAAGCGCGACGAGTTGTGGTGGCGCGGCCGGATGGACGTGCTGATCACGATCGGGTCGGTGGTCCCGGCGGTGTTGTGGGGAATCACCTTCGCCAACCTGGTCCGCGGCGTACCGCTGGACAACTCCTTCGAGTACGTCGGCAGTTTGGGGGATCTGCTGAGTCCGTTCGCCTTGCTCGGTGGGCTCACCTTCGCCGCGGTCTTCGTCGCACACGGCGCGATCTTCCTGGCTCTTCGCACCACGGACGACCTCCGGCGGCGCGCGAACGCGCTGGCCTCGCGGGCCGGCCTGATCGCGGCGGTGCTGGCGATCGCCTTCCTCTGGTGGGCGCAGGCGCTGCGTGGCGAGACGGCCTCGATCATCGTGGCGATCGTTGCCGTCGTAGCGTTCGCGGCCGGTCTGGTGGCGAACCTGCGGCGGCGCGAGGGCTGGGCCTTCCTGGGTACGGCGGTGGCCATCGGGCTGGCGGTGGTGTCGTTGTTCGCCGCGATGTTCCCGGCCGTGATGCCGTCAACACTTGATCCGCAATCAACATTGACAACAGTCAATGCCGCGTCAACGCCGTACACATTGAAGGTGTTGACGATCATTGCCGGGATCTTCCTGCCGTTGGTGATCCTGTATCAGAGCTGGACCTACTGGGTGTTCCGCAAGCGCATCACTGTCGATCCGGTACCCCTGTCGTCAGAGGCGCCGAGCTTGTGAAGCCCCTCGATCCGCGGTTGCTGCGGAGGGCCCGGGGTGCCCGGGTCTTCCTGGCCGCGTCGGTGCTGATCGGTATCGCGAGTGGGGTGCTGATCGTGGTGCAGGCCGTGTTGCTGGCGCACGGCATCGCCGGAGTGGTGCTACGGGGCAGTGCGGTTACCGGCGTGGCCTGGGGGCTGGCGTGTGTGGTCGTGGGGCGGGCGTTGCTGGTGTGGGCGCAGGAGGTGGTGGCTCAGCGGGCCGCGGCCGCGGTGAAGTCGACGCTGCGGCGGCAGGTCCTCGAGCACTCGTTGAAGCTCGGGCCGGTGTGGCTGAGCGGCGAACGCAGTAGTGCGCTGACAACCTTGCTCACCAAGGGACTCGACGACCTGGACCCGTACTTCGCCCGCTATCTGCCACAGCTCGTACTCGCGGCGACCGTACCGGCCGGCGTGATCGGGTGGATGGCGACCGGTGACCTGATCGCGGCCGGGACCGTACTCGTGACTCTCCCGTTGATCCCGATCTTCATGGCGTTGATCGGCTGGGCGACGCAGTCCCACAGCCGACGCCGCCAGCACGCACTCGCCGTACTGGCGCATCACTTCGCCGACGTGGTCGGTGGACTGCCCACACTGAAGCTGTTCGGTCGCGCCAAGGCGCAGCAGTCTGCCGTACGACGGGTGACCGACAAGCACCGGGTCGCGTCGATGGGGAGTCTGCGGCTGGCGTTCCTGTCGTCGCTGGCGCTGGAGTTGCTGGCCAGCATCTCGGTGGCGTTGGTCGCGGTCGGTGTCGGCCTCAGAGTCATCGACGGCAAGCTCGGGCTGGAGACGGCGCTGATGGTGCTGATCCTTGCGCCGGAGGCGTACCTCCCACTGCGTCAGGTCGGCATGCAGTTCCATGCCAGCGCCGATGGGGTGGCCGCGAGTGAAGAGGTGTTCCGCGTGCTCGAGACTCCGCTTCCCGAGCGCGGAGACCGCACAGACGTACCGGATCTGCGGCTGAGCCCGCTCTCTCTGTACGACGTGACCGTGCGGTACCCGGGTCGCGAGGAGCCGGCATTGGACGGCTTCGACCTGGAGCTCCAGCCGGGCGAGGTCGTAGCGCTCACTGGTCCGAGTGGTGCCGGGAAGTCGACTGTGCTGTCGGTGTTGCTGGGCTTCGTCGAGCCCGAGCGGGGTGTGGTCGTGGTTGGCGGCAGTGCGGCGGACGAGTTCGAGCCGACGGTGTGGAGGCGGCAGTTTGCCTGGGTGCCGCAGCGTCCGGGGTTGCGGTTGGGAACGGTCGCGGACAACGTGCGGCTCGGGTTGCCGGATGCGTCGGACGACCAGGTGCGGTTGGCGCTCATCGCGGCCGGGGCGAGTGAACTGGAGCTGGACAAGGCAGTGGGGGAACAGGGGCGGTTGCTGTCGGGTGGTCAGCAGCGTCGGGTTGCTCTTGCGCGTGCGCTGATCACAGACGCGCCTGTGCTGTTGCTGGACGAGCCGACTGCAGGACTGGACGCGGACGCGGAGGCCGCGGTCATCGCCGGGCTGCGTGCTGGCGGCCGGACAGTGCTGATGGTCGCCCACCGCCCCGCTCTGATCGCCGCCGCCGACCGAACAGTCACCGTCGGAGCCCGAGAGCTGGTGAATGCATGAAGGCAGCGGACACGTCGCACGAGGCACTGGATGTGCAGCGGCAGGCCGGCCCGGTGGGCGGGGCATGGCGGTTGGTACGGCCCGAGGGGCGCATGTGGAGGCGGCTTGGGCTCGCGCTGCTCTTGGGGGTTGCGGCTGCGGGGTCGGCTGTGGCCCTGCTGGCTACCTCGGCTTGGTTGATTACGGCTGCTTCGGCTCAGCCGCCGGTGTTGTTGTTGATGGTGCCGATCGTGGCGGTGCGGGCGTTCGGGGTTGGGCGTGGGGTGTTCCGGTACGCCGAGCGGCTGGTGGGTCACGACGCGGCGTACCGGGTGCTGGGGGAGACCCGAGCGAGGATCACCGGGCGGCTGGAGCGGTTGGCGCCGGGTGGGCTGACGTCGCGGCGTCAGGGTGATCTGCTGGCGCGGCTTGTGCTGGACGTGGATGCAGTGCTCGACCTGTGGTTGCGGGTCGTGCTGCCGGTGGCGGTCGCCGCGTTGACTGCGGCCGCGACCGTGGCCTTGCTTGCCATCCTGCTCCCCGCGGCCGGTGCCGCCGTCGCACTGGCCGTCCTCATCGCCTGCACGTTCGTGCCGTGGCTGACGGCCAAAACCGCAGAGCGCGCCGAGCACAAGATCGCCGGCGCACGAGGCGAGGTCGCCGCCGCGGCCACCGAGACTCTGCTGACCGCAGGTGACGTCGTCGCCTTCAACGCGATCGACAACGTGCTGGACGCCTTCAGTCAGAGCGACGCCAGACTGGCCGCAGCTGAGCGCCGTTCAGCGTGGAGCACGGGCCTGGGCAGCGCTCTACTCGTCCTCTGCGTAGGCGGTGCGAGCGTGGCGGCCCTGGTGCTTGGCAGTACGGCCCACATCACCGGCGCAGTGTTCGCCGTACTGGTGCTGACGCCACTCGCACTCGCCGACGTGCTCGGAGGGATCCCGGCGGCCGCACAGCTCGCCATCCGGGTACGAGCGTCATTGGGCCGAGTGCAGGAGCTCATGGACAGCCCGGAGCCGGTGACCGAACCAACGGCCCCGCAACCGCTCCCAGCCGGACGCGACCTCGAGGTCAGGCTCCTGCGAGTCGGGTACGACGACAACGACGTACTGGACGGGTTGAGCGTCGACATGCCGGCCGGGAGCCGAGTGGTGATCACCGGGCCGAGTGGTTCGGGCAAGAGCACGCTGGCGGCGGTGCTGTTGCGGTTCCTCGAGCCGCGAGGTGGTGAGGTGCTGCTGGACGGCGTGGACCTCGCAAGGCTCGAAGGCGATCAGGTGCGGTCCGTGGTGGGCCTGCTGACGCAGGAAAGCCATGTGTTCGATACGAGCATCCGGGAGAACCTGCTGCTCGCGAAGCCGGGTGCGAGCGACCTGCAGCTCTGGAAGGCGCTGTACCGGGCGCGGCTCGGGATGTTCGTCGAAAAGCTGCCCGACGGGCTCGACACGATGGTCGGCGAGCATGGCGCCAGGCTGTCGGGGGGCGAGCGGCAGCGGCTCGCCTTCGCCCGGCTGCTCCTGGCCGACCGCGACGTACTCGTGCTGGACGAGCCGACCGAACACCTGGACGAGGAGACCGGTCGCGCGCTCCTGGCGGACCTGTTCGCCGCGGCCGATCGCCGTACGGTCGTTCTCCTCACCCACCGGCCCGAGCTGGTGCCGGATCACGTACCGCGACAGCTGGTGTGCCTGACGTAACGAATGCGGGCGGCGGGCCGGGCGTCTGTCAAGATGGGGAACCGTGTTGACCCCACAGCTCGTCACTCTGCTCACCGACCAGGCCCTGATCGCCATCATCGTGGTGATCGCGGTCGTCGTGGTCGCCGGTACCACTGGACTCGTCGTCACCCGGCGGCGGAAGGCCGAGCTGCCGTCCGCCGCCCAGCCGGCGTCGCTCGATACCGCGGAGCCGAAGGTCGGCGAGGACGCCGAGGAACCGCGGGACACGCCGACCCGGACGCTGGAGGACGCCGAGCTGCCCGAGCGCGCGGCCCCCACGATCGAGAAGCCGGAGTCCGCACAGGGCCGCCTGGTCCGGCTGCGCGCCCGGCTGGCGCGGTCGCAGGGCTCGCTCGGCAAGGGCCTGCTCGCGCTGCTGTCGCGGGACAAGCTGGACGAAGAGACGTGGGATGACATCGAGACCACGCTGATCACCGCGGACGTCGGCGTGGCGCCCACGCAGGAGCTGGTCGAGAAGCTGCGGACCCGGATGCGGGTGGAAGGAGTGAGCGGCGACCAGGTCCGCGAGATCCTCCGCGAGGAGTTGATCGACCTGGTCAACCCGGCGCTGGACCGCTCGCTCAAGGTGAGCCGCAAAGACTCGCAGCCGGCCGTCGTCCTGGTGGTGGGCGTGAACGGGACCGGTAAGACGACCACGATCGGCAAGCTGGCGCGCGTACTGGTGGCCGAGGACAAGCACGTCGTACTGGGTGCGGCGGACACGTTCCGGGCCGCGGCCGCGGATCAGCTGCAGACCTGGGGTGAGCGGGTCGGTGTACGGACGGTCCGTGGGCCTGAGGGCGGCGACCCGGCCAGCATCGCGTTCGACTCGGTCAAGCAGGGCATCGAGGAGGAGGCGGACGTCGTACTGGTCGACACCGCCGGCCGCCTGCACACCAAGACCGGACTGATGGACGAGCTCGGCAAGGTGAAGCGGGTGATCGAGAAGTCCGCCGAGGTGGACGAGGTGCTGCTCGTGATCGACGCCACGACCGGCCAGAACGGACTGACCCAGGCGCGCGTGTTCGCCGAGGTCATCGACGTCACCGGCCTCGTTCTGACCAAACTGGACGGTACGGCGAAGGGCGGCATCGTGATCGCGGTGCAGCGCGAGCTCGGCGTACCGGTCAAGCTTGTCGGCCTCGGTGAGGGACCCGACGATCTGGCACCGTTCGACGCTGAGCAGTTCGTCGACGCATTGCTCGACTGAGGCATGTAGAGACGGCTGCGGCGGCTTCGTCCTCCGGGTGAATGGACTTCGAGGAGGAGATGACATGACCAGGTTCCTGTTGTTGATGAACTACGACCCCGGCAACGTCGACACGCCGATGCTCGAGTGGGACGAGGCGGACATCAAGGCGCACATGCAGTTCCTCAGCGACCACCTGGAGCGGTTGCGGCACAGTGGCGAACTGGTGCAGGCCCAGGCGCTGACCTGGCCGCAACACGCCAAGGTCGTCCGCGCGGCCAGCGTCAGCGCGCCAGTGCTGACCGACGGTCCGTACGCCGAATCCAAGGAGGTCCTGGCCGGCTACACGATGGTCGATGTGGAGTCGGAGGAGCGCGCGCTGGAGATCGCGGCCGAGCAGTCGGCCGCGCCCGGTCCGGGCGGGATCCCGATCGAGCAGCCGATCGAGGTCCGCCGGGTGATGGAGACGGATGCCGACGTCTTCGAATGAGCATCGCCTCGAGGACCTGCTGCGTGAACTGACGCCGCAGGTCCTCGGTGCGGTCGTCCGGTGGTCCGGCGACTTCGCCGCGGCCGAGGACGCCGTCCAGGAGGCGCTGCTGGCGGCGGCGCTGACGTGGCCCGAGGAGGGTACGCCGGACAACCCGAAGGCATGGCTGATCCAGACCGCGTCCCGGCGGCTGATCGACGAGGTCCGGCAAGTGCAGGCGCGGCGGCGCCGGGAAGAGCGGGCCGCGCTGCGGGACCTCCCGCCGGAGGGCGTCGAGGAGCGGGACGACACGCTCCAGTTGCTGTTCCTGTGCAGCCATCCGGCTCTGACCCCGGCGTCGGCGATCGCGCTGACGTTGCGCGCCGTCGGCGGGCTCACGACGGCAGAGATCGCCACCGCCTATCTGGTGCCTGAGGCAACGATGGCGCAGCGGATCAGCCGGGCCAAGCAGAAGATCAAGGGGGCGGCCTTCGAGCTCGACGCGAGCGAGGAACGGCTGCGCAACATGCTGCACGTGCTCTATCTGATGTTCAACGAGGGCTACACGACCAGCAGCGGTCCAGAGCTGCAGCGCAGCGACCTTTCCGGCGAGGCGATCCGGCTGACCCGCACAGTGCACGCACTGCTGCCGGACAACGGTCAGGTCACCGGTCTGCTCGCGCTGATGCTCCTGAACGACGCCCGCCGCCCCGCACGCACCGGCAGCGCCGGAGAGCTCATTCCGCTCGCGGAGCAGGACCGCACGCTCTGGAACCAGGACTACATCACAGAAGGCGTGGCACTCGCGGTCGAAGCGTTCAGCACGCCGCCCCTCGGCGAGTACCAGCTCCAGGCCGCGATCGCCGCACTGCACGACGAGGTGGACCGCGCGGAGGACACCGATTGGCCGCAGATCCTCGCGCTGTACGGACTGCTGGAGGACTTGTCCAGCAATCCCGTGGTGAAGCTCAACCGTGCCATCGCGGCGGCCATGGTGGACGGCCCCGACACCGGACTGAAGCTACTCGAACCGCTCGACGAGGAACTGGCCGGCCACTACCGGCTGGACGCCACCCGTGCGCACCTCTACGAGCTGCGCGGCGACCACGCGACCGCCGCGGAGTACTTCCGCGCTGCCGCCCGCGGTACGACGAGCCTGCCGGAGCGCGACTACCTCACGAGGAAGGCAGCCGCGCTCCCGCGGATCAAATAGGCCGCCGATGGCCCGCCGCGGACCGGGTGTCCAGCACGGCGTTGTCGGCCGCGGCGGACAGGTCCGTCCACCACAGGACCTCCTCCTGAGGCGTCGCTTCGTCGGTACTCGCGTCGGCCCGCACCTGCGGCAACTTGCCTAGCCGATCGACCTGCTCCGCCAATGCATCGAGGACGGACCGGAGTTGCACATGGGCCACCCGGGTGAAGGTCTGGACATACTCGAGGTCGGCCACCGGGGCATCACCCGGTGGCATGTGCTTGACCGCCGATTCGACCGACTCCTTGGCTTGGGCCAGCGCGTCCCGCTGCTGGGTGCGAGCAGACTCCACCAGGTCCTTGGCGTACTGCTCGGCCTCGGCCACCAGGTTGTCCGAGATCTGTTGTGCCTGGCTGAGCAGTCCGACCGCGTGCGCGGTGATGTGAGCCCGCTGATCCGCGTCCGGCGTGCTGGCGCGCAGGCGCTCGACTTCGGCACGCAGTTCGGCCCGGTCCGCATCGGCGTACTCTATCTGGTCGGCCAGCTCGCCCAGGTACGCCATTACTTCGCTCTGGTCCAGGCCCTTCCGGCGAGTGCCGAAGGTCTGGTTCCGGATGGCGTACGGCGACTGGGCCGGTCTCCGGGCGAACGGGTCTTGGCGCGTCACTGCTGACTCCCTGCCGAGGTCGTGATCCCCAAAGATTCGGTGTGGATATCGGTCTCCGGCACACCCGCTTCGGTGAGCTCGGCGACGGTGTGCCGGACCATGGCGGGCGAGCCGCACACCAGGGTGGTGCGGTTCGGCCACGGCCCCTGGGCGGCCGCGATCGCGCCGACCTGCCCCCGCTGTCCGGGGTACGACGTGTCGTCGGACACGACGGGGGTGTAGTTGAACCACGGCCGCTGGGTGAGACTGGTCAGCTGCTTGTGCTCGTAGAGGTTCCATGGCATCCGGGCCCCGTGGAACAGATGCACCCGCGGGACCTGGCTCGGTGGCGTACGCCGGTCCAGTTGCTCGAGCATGGCCCGGAACGGAGCCAGTCCGGTGCCGCCGGCGATCATCACGAGGTCCCGGCCGTTGTCCTCCGGCAGCTTCAGCGTGTCGCCGACCGGAGCGCCGATCCGGACCGCGTCACCGCGCCGCAGCGACCGGACCGCCGGGCCGCTGACCTGGCCGCCGGGGACCAGGCCGATGTGCAGTTCGAAGGACCCGTCACTGCGCGGTGCGTTGGCCGGGCTGTAGTAGCGCCAGCGCCGTGGCCGGTAGGGAATCTCCATCGCCACCGACTGACCGGGCCGATAGTCGAGCGGCTGCTCCGGGTGGATCTGCACGATGGTCACGTCCATCGTGCGTCGATCCACCCCGAGGACCTCGCCGGGCCACCAGGCCGGGGAGTTCTCCGCCGAGTCCTCGGCGGCCTGGACCATCACGGTCGCGACCAGGCCGTACGCCTCCGCCCAGTCAGCGGCCAGCTCGGACGTCCAGGCCGCGCCCAGGAAGTGCTGCAGCGTCGCGAGCAGCGACGCGCCGACAGCGGAGTAGTGGTCGGCCACGACGGAGAACCGCCGATGATCGCGGCCGAGTTGTTGCAGGAACGGCACCACCTCGTCGAGTTGGGTTGCGTTGCTGACCACGGCGCCGAGGGCGCCGACCAGCTTGTCGCGCTGGGCGGCCATCGAGACCGGGAACATCTCCCGGACCTCGGGATGGGACAAGAACAGGTGAGAGTAGAAGAACAGCGGCACCTCGTCGCCCGCCTTGGCGACCAATGCCCAGCTGCTCTTCAGAGCGGCCGGGTCCATCCCCGGGTCAGTTCGCGCTGACGATGTCGTCCTGGGTGGCCCCCAGCGCTGTCACCACCCGGCCGGTGATGTCCTCGGGTACGTCGTGCGCCTCCAAGGCCGCCACCAGATGCACGACCACCTTGCCGAAGTCGTCAGTGGTGATGCCGCGGCCCTTGTGCGCGTCGGCCAGCGCCGGGCCGTCGTACGAGACCGGGCCGCCCATCACCTGGGAGACCAGTTGCACCTGGTGCCGCTTCAGCCGGGCCAGATCGCTGTCCGCGAAGTAGCCGGACAACTGCGGATCGGCGAGGACGTTGCGGTAGAAGAGATCTACCACCGAGGCGATCGCCGGACCACCGCCGACCGCCTGGTAATCGCTGTTCCCCGTCGTGCTGGCCTGTGTCTGCTCGACCACGGCGCAACCATCTCCAAACCATTCGATATGGGTCCCCGAGCGTAACGATCCGAGCACCAACTGGCGCCGAGGTCAAGTTGAGGCTACGGAACTGCCACGATCCGTCCGATCTTCGTGACAGCCGGTTTGGCCGCTCCGATCCGGGGTATTCGATACCCGTCAGTCCGCCTCGGAAAGGTTGCCTAAGGCAATGATCAGAGGTGCTGGGCGAAGGCGGCGGTGATCTCGTCCGGGTCCTCATGTATTGCCAGGAGCAGCCGAAGGAGCACGCGCGCCTTGTACGGGTCGAGGAAGCCGGCGTCGATCAGGCCGCGCTGCAACAGGTCGGACTCCGATCCCACGGACCGGTAGGTGTTGCGTAGTACCGAGCCGGCTCCGGTCCGCGAGGTCAGGACGACCGGCATGGCCGCAGCCAGCTCGCCGAGCACTGGCGCGAGCGCGGCCGGCACGTGCCCTACGCCGAAGGCGGCGACGACCAGACCCTGGTGCGTATCGCGCAATCCCTGCAGCAGCAGCCCGTCGTCGTCCATCGTGACGGTGTAGAGCGCCACCCGGGTCGCATCGAGCGTGGCCGGCTCAGCACTGCCGTGTACGCCGTCGAGGCGCAATGGGCGCGTGAGGACGCGGACGCGGTTCTCGACCACGTGACCGATCGGACCGGTGTTGGGGGAGACGAACGTCGCCGTACTCGTGCTGTGTGTCTTGCGCACCCATCGGGCCGCGTGGATCTCGTCCTTGAACACGACCAGTGCGCCGAGGTCGCGGGCCGCGGGAGAGCAGGCGACGCGGAGGGCAGCCAGCAGGTTCGCGGGGCCGTCAGGGCCGGCCAGCGTCGGATTGCGCATCGCACCCGTGAGCACGAACGGCTGCGGGTGCGGCCAGATCTGGTCGACCAGGAATGCGGTCTCTTCCAGAGTGTCTGTGCCCTGAGTGACCACGACACCGGTGGCGCCGGCGGCCACGGCCTTCGATGCCGCGTCGACGACCTCGAGCATCTTCGCAGCGGTCAGGTTGGCACTCGGCACTGCCTCGATGTCCTGGATCTCTACCGGCCGGCCCAGCTCGGAAAGGCCGGGGACGGCGGCGGCCAGAGCCTCGCCGGTCAGCCGGTGGCCGCCGGCCATGGCGATGGTGCCGCCCAAGGTGAACAATGCGATGCTCACTACCAGTTCCTCCTCAGTCACACGGACCCGCCCGCCAGACGGCCGCAGCCTACTGGCTACCGGGTGCGGGCCCGGACGTGCATGCGCTCCCCTTGCGGGCCGTACAGGCACAGCGCCTCGGTCGGCCCCGGACCAGGGTTGCCGAACCAGTGCGGCACGCGTGTGTCGAACTCCGCCACCTCGCCCTCCTTCAGCACGAAGTCCTGGTCGCCGAGCACCAGCCGGAGCTGTCCGGACAGCACATAGATCCAGTCGTACCCCTCGTGCATATTCTGCTGCACGTCGCCGCCGGGGTAGCCCTCCGGCAGGATCTGCTTGAACGCCTGCAGCCCGCCCGGGCGCCTGGTCAGGGGGATGTGCACGGTGCCGTTGTGCCTGATCGGCTTGGCATGGATCCGCGGGTCACCGGTCGGCGGTGCGTCCACCAGTTCGTCCAGCTGCACCTGGTGGGCCCGTGCCAGTGGCAGCAGCAGTTCGAGTGTCGGCCGCCGTTGCCCGGACTCCAGCCGGGACAGCGTGCTCACCGAGATCCCGGTGGACTCGGACAGCTGGGCCAGCGTGGTGCCGCGCTCGACCCGCAGCGCGCGCAACCGCGGCCCGACCGCTTCGAGAACGTCGTCGAGGGTGTCCATGTTGCCATTGTGGCAAACAAAGTTGTCGAAAACGAAAACCATCGCGGATCCTCGGACCATCAGCGAGAGGAGCCGGAGATGAAGAAGTACGACGTGATCGTGATCGGCGGGGGGGCCGCGGGGCTGAGCGGGGCGATGGCGCTGGCACGCTCCCGCCGCTCGGTGCTGGTGATCGACGACGCCACGCCTCGCAATGCGCCGGCCGAGGGCGTGCACAACTACCTGACCCGCGACGGCATCCCGCCGAGCGAGCTGACCGCGATCGGCCGCCAGGAGGTGATCGGGTACGGCGGTGAAGTCGTGAGCGGCACCGTGACCACGGCCGGCCGGGACGGCGACTTCACAGTCGGTCTCGCGGACGGTACGACGTACCAGGGCCGGCGACTGCTGGTGACGACCGGGCTGGCCGACGTGTTGCCCGACGTACCCGGGCTGGCGGAGCGGTGGGGGAAGGACGTGCTGCACTGCCCGTACTGCCACGGCTGGGAGGTGCGCGACCAGGCGATCGGCGTATTGGCGACCAGTGCGATGGCGCTGCACCAGGTGCAGATGTTCCGGCAGCTGAGTGACGACATCACGCTGTTCCTGCACACGGCACCGGAGTTGACCGAAGAGCAGTGGGAGGAGCTCGCTGCGCGCGGAATCGCCGTAGTACAAGGGAAGGTCGAGCAGCTCGAGGTGGAGGACGGCAAGCTGACCGGAGTCCGGCTGGAGGGGGGCAACGTCATCCCGCGGCAGGCTCTTGCGGTCCAGACCACAGTGCGGGCGCGGGCGAACTTCCTGGCCGACCTCGGTCTGGAGCCGACCGTCCGCGAGGCCAACGGCGTCGAGATCGGCACGGCCATCCCGGTCGACGCGAGGGGTGCGACCGAGGTGCCCGGAGTCTTCGCGGCCGGCAACGTGACCGATCCGATGGCCCAGGTGATGTCGTCCGCGGCCGCCGGCCTGATGACCGGCGCCGGTATCAACTTCGACCTGATCACCGAAGAGACACGTCTGGCGGTAGCAGCGCGGAGTAGTTGAGGAGTTGAATAGGGGAGGGAGGGTGGATGCGCGAGACGGTCGACCCGGACTTCGCCTCGTATGTCGATGCGCGGCAGGGCAGATGGCTCCGGACGGCGTACCTGGTGTACGGCGATCTGGAGCGAGCCGAGGAGGCACTTCTACGCGCCTTCACGCGGTTGTCGCTGCGCTGGACCAGGGTGGACGACCCGGACGCGTTCGTCCAGCGGATGCTCTACCAACCGGCGCTGGCGCGCTGGAGCCGGGTGAAGGCGTTCCCGGACGAGGACGACCCGGTCAAGCTCGCACTCGCCGACCTGACGCCGGTGCAACGGACAGTGCTTGTGCTGCTGCACCTCGAGGAGCTCACCGAGTACGAGGTGGCCGACGTACTCGGCATCTCGTACACGGCGGCGCACACGCACGGGCTGACGGCCTTCAGCCGGTTCAACAAGGCGCTCGGGCTGGGGGACTGGCGTGACGCGGACAGGGGCGAGGCGCGGTGAGGCGCGAGGACGTCCAGCCGCTGCTCGCCCGGGCGGTCGGCCGGCTTCCGGAGCCGGACCTGGCCGACGCGGCCTGGGCGGAGGGCGTCGCCATCCGGCAACGCCGGCGCCGCAGTGTCCTCGTCGGACTGGTGGTCGTGGTCCTGATCGCCGTCATCGCCGCGATCGGGTTCGGAGTCAGCTCCGGCAAGGGCGCTGAACTCGTCCCACCGACCACTCCGCCCACGAACCCGCCTGACTACGTCGCACCGGCCGGACAGATCGCCGGGATCGACTACTGGGTGGCCCCGCCGTCCGGGAGCGAGCGCTTCCTCGACCGGCTCGAAACCCCGCTGGGCGACAGTCTGCAGTTGCCCAGCAACGCAAAACCGTTGTCCGAGCACCCGATCGATCGGATTGCCGCCGTCGTGCTGGAGAAGCGTGGCGACACGTACGGGCCGCTGCTGCTGGGCGCCGATGCGTCCTGGTCGCGTGCCGACGTGCAGTTGGTGCCGATCGCCACCGGGTCGCCGTTGAGCCCGGGCGCCGTGTCACCCGACGGCCGGATCGCCGCGTTCCCGCAGCCGGGGGAGCTCGTTACGGTCAACGCCGGGACGGCGGAGGTCAGCCACTACGACGTACCGACCGAAGACCTCCGCAGCGTGTCCTGGCTCGGAGACGCCCAGCGCGTACTCGTCAGCGGACCTGGTGTGGCCTACCGCGTCCTGGTGGGCGAGGGCGGGTTCGGCGAGGGACCACTGGTCAAGGTCAACGGGGCCAAGGACGCTGATGCGGTCACAGCGCCGTTCCGGTTGGACGGCGGGTCAGTGGGCCGGTACACGGTCAGCGGACAGTGGATCGAGGACAGCCCCCTGGCGCTCCCGGTCCGGTTCTGGGTCGGCCAGACCTTCTCGACGAGCAGCATCGCCGCCCGGCTCTTCGTCTCCAACGACCTTCCTCAAGTCCCGACGAAGGTCTCGCAACCCCAGGTCCTGGCGGCGATCTCCACCCTGCGCGCTCAGCCCAGTCGCCTGCTGGTGCTGGGCGAGCCGGTCGCCGGGCCGCCGAGGACGCCCCGGGCCGACCGCGCCTACGTGCGCGAGCCCGGCTGTTGCTCCGTCCTGGGCTGGTACGGCGACGGCACTCCACTGCTGCAGGTCCGAGGCTGGGTCTTGGCCTGGGACCTGTCCTCAGGCAGAGTGCGGCGAGTCACCGAACTCGGCGTGGACGGTCTGGCCGTCGGACCAGGCATCCGACCCTGAACCGTCCTTCAAGATGGCCCGCAAGGTGATATTCACCAGGCGGTCCGCGTCTTCGGGCAGCGGCATCGGCTCCCCGGTCAGCGCGCGGATGATGAATACCCCGGCGAGCCACTGGACCATCAGCACCGGGTCCGCGGTCGCCCGAATCGGCTCGCCCCGGTCCCGGGCCCGGTCCAGGGCGTCCCTGGTTTGCTCGATCCGGCGCCCCAGGAAGTCGCGGTAGATCGCGGCGGACCGGTCGTCCCGGTTCGCCTCCGACACCGCGAGGCGGATCAATGCAAGTCCCCTTTCACTGTTCACGAAGCTCAGTGCATAGCTGTAGACCTGGCGCAGATCGCCGGCGATCGAGCCGGTGTCGGCATCAGGGATCTCCAGGTCGAACAGTTGGGCCATCGCGTCGCTGGCGAGCAGCTCTTTGCTCGCCCAGCGCCGATAGATCGTCGCTTTGCCGACTCCCGCGGCCTCGGCGACGTCGTCCACGGTCATCCCGTCGAATCCCCGCTCGAGGAGCAGTTTCAGCGCGTACTGGCGGATCCTCGGCTCGGCGTCGGGGTCTCGTGGTCGGCCACGGCGCGGCCTCACATCGTGGTTGGTCTCCATTTCTCGTCCCCAGGTCGGACGGGTGCAGTGGCGCGGCTGCTGGCCCGTGTGGTCCAGGCCAGAGTGCCACATGTTCGCCGATGTCACCTCGATGTCACCTGGGAGGGCGCTTTGTCACATGCCTGAAACAAACGGACCGATCGGCTGAAACGGCGCGCCGACACCGTTTGCGGTGTGGCTGAGCGCGGGCTCCCCGGCGTTGTGGAGTCTCCCGACTGAGGACGCCGGCCACCCCCAGAACGATGGAAGGGATGACGTTGATGGAGATCAACGCCGGCGATACCGCCTGGGTCTTGGCAAGCGCCGCCCTGGTGATGCTGATGACACCAGGCCTGGCCTTCTTCTACGGCGGCATGGTGCGCATGAAGAGCGTGCTGAACATGATGATGATGAGTTTCATCACCATCGCCGTCGTCACGATCATGTGGGTGGTGGTCGGCTACTCTTTGACGTTCGCCGGCGACACCGGGCATGTGGTCGGTGACTTCTCCGAAGTCGGCCTGAAGGGCCTGATGTCCCCGGACGCGGTGAGCGGCTCGACGCCGACGCTCGCGTTCGTCGCGTTCCAGTTGATGTTCGCGATCATCACGCCGGCGCTGATCTCGGGTGCGATCGCGGACCGGGCCACCTTCCGTGGCTGGATAGCGTTCGTCGTGGGCTGGACGCTCCTGGTGTACTTCCCGGTCGCGCACTCGGTCTGGTTCCTGCAGGACGGCGAGGGCGGCTGGATCGGCGACAAGCTGAAGGCGGTCGACTTCGCCGGTGGTACGGCGGTGCACGTGAACGCCGGTGCCGCCGCCCTCGCGCTGGCGATCGTGCTCGGCAAGCGGATCGGCTGGAAGAAGGACCCGATGCGGCCGCACAGCCTGCCGCTGGTCATCCTCGGCGGTGGCCTGCTGTGGTTCGGCTGGTTCGGCTTCAACGCGGGCTCCGCGCTGAGCGCCGGCACCACCGCCGCGGTCACCTTCGTGAACACCCAGGCCGCCACCGCCGCCGCCGTGATCGGCTGGCTGATCATCGAGCGGATCCGGCACGGCAAGGCCACCACGCTGGGTATGGCGTCCGGTGCGGTCGCCGGTCTGGTCGCGATCACCCCGTCCTGTGGCGCGGTCACCCCGGTCGGTGCGATCATCCTCGGCCTGCTGGCCGGCGCTGTCTGCTGCTTCGCGGTCTCGCTGAAGTACAAGTTCGGCTTCGACGATTCGCTTGACGTGGTCGGCGTACACCTGGTCGGCGGTCTGTTCGGCTCGCTGATGATCGGCCTCCTCGGTACGGCGGCGGCCCCGTCGGCGGTCAACGGCCTGTTCTACGGCGGCGGCGTCTCGCAGCTGGGCAAGCAGGCGCTGGCCAACCTGGTGGTCGGTGTGTACTCCTTCACGGTGGCGTTCATCCTGGGCAAGGTGATCGACATGACCATCGGCTTCCGGGTCACGGAGGACGACGAGGTCACCGGTGTGGACCAGGTCGAGCACGCGGAGACGGCGTACGACTTCCTGGGCGCGTCGGGTCTGCGTGGGCACACCCCACTGGCCAGGCCGAGCACCGCTGAGACCGAGAATGGCACCACCGAGACGTCCGAGAAGGAAGGTGCGAACGCATGAAGCTGATCACCGCGGTGGTCAAGCCGCACAAGCTGGAGGACGTCCGGGCCGCGCTGGAGACGTTCGGCGTCACCGGCATGACGGTCACCGAGGCGAGCGGCTACGGCCGGCAGAAGGGCCACACCGAGGTCTACCGCGGCGCCGAGTACGAGGTGGACCTGGTCCCGAAGGTCCGGCTCGAGGTCGTCGTCGAGGACGGTGACAGCGGGGACGTGGTGGACGTGATCGTCAAGGCCGCGCAGACCGGCAAGATCGGCGACGGCAAGGTCTGGGTCACCCCGGTCGAGACCATCGTCCGGGTGCGGACCGGAGAACTGGACGGAGACGCCCTCTAGATGGTGAACCGAGCAGAGCAGCGGCGCGCTCGTGCCGAGGAGGCCGACGCGCTGCTGTACCTGCTCCTCTCCAAGGCCTGTGACGCCCTCGGTGTACCTGCCGAGGGCGTCGCGCTGGTCGCGGTCGGCGGCTACGGCCGGGAGGAGCTGTCGCCGTACAGCGATCTCGACGTGATGCTCGTGCACGTCGAGGGGTACCCACGGGTGGACGAGCTGGCCGCACAGATCTGGTATCCGCTGTGGGACTCGCGGACCAAGCTGGACCACAGTGTCCGGACCCTCGCGGAAGCGCGGAAGGCAGCAGCCGATGACGTTCGCGTCGCGCTCGGCCTGCTGGACGCGCGCCACGTCGCGGGGGACTCGCACCTCACGCTGGAGCTGAGGTCGGTGCTGATGGCGGACTGGCGGCGTACCGCTCGCTCCAGGTTGCCTGAGCTGGCCCAGGCCTGCCGTGACCGCGCTTCGACCGTCGGAGAACTCGCGCATCTCGCCGAGCCCGACCTGAAGGAGGCGTACGGCGGTCTGCGAGATGCCGTCGTACTGCGTGCGTTGGTGGCGTCGTGGTTGGTCGACGTACCGCATCCGGTCGTCGAGCGGGCGCGGCTGGACCTGCTGAACATTCGCGACGAGCTGCACACGGTCGCCGGTCGTTCCACCGACAGACTGGTCGCCGACCTCGCCGGTGAGGTCGCAACCGGGCTCGGTCTGTCCGGGCGCGATGAATTGCTGCGCCACGTGTACGCGACCGGCCGCACGCTCGCGCATGTGTGTGACGTGTCCTGGCGGCGGGTCGAGAGCCTGATGACCAAGCCGCCACGGTCCAGACGCCGGCAGCGGACCGGTGGGCCATTGCTGCTGGCACTCGATGAGGGAGTCGGGCAGCACGAGGGTGAAGTCGTGCTGATGCCAGATGCGCGGCCGGAGCGCGACGCAGTGCTCGGGCTGCGGGCTGCCGCGGTCGCCGCCGATCGTGAACTCGTCCTGTCGCCTGCTGTGTGCGCGCGATTGGCGTCGTCCGCCGCTGACCTGGGTGAGCCGTGGCCGGGTGAGGCGCGGCGGCTGCTGTGCGCGCTGCTGGGTGCGGGCAGCGGACTGCTCGAGGTGTGGGAGGCGCTGGACCAGGCCGGCTACATCTCGCGGATCCTGCCCGAGTGGGACACAGTGCGGTTCCGGCCGCCGCAGTCAGCGGTCCACCGGTTCACTGTCGACCGGCATTTGCTGGAGACATGTGTCGAGGCTTCCAAGATGGTGCGCGACGTACGGCGGCCCGACCTGTTGCTGGTCGCCGCACTGCTGCATGACCTCGGGAAGGCGGTCGACGGCGACCACAGTGTCACCGGTGCGGTCATCGCGGGGCGAGTGGCCCGGCGACTCGGCTTCATCGACGCGGATGCGGACACGATCGGGCTTCTGGTCCGGCAGCACCTCATGCTCGCCCAGGTCGCCACCCGCCGGGATCTCGACGACCCGATGACGGTGGACCTGGTGGCCGGGATCGTCCGCACCACCGAGACGCTCGACCTGCTGGAGGCGCTCACGTACGCCGATGCCCGGGCGGCGGGTCCGGCTGCGTCGTCACCGTGGCGGATGCGTCTGGTCGGTGAGCTGTGTCGGCGCGTCCGCGGTGAGCTGTCCGGGGGAGGGGAGGGCATGTGGACCGATGCTCCGCCGATCCCCGTACCGGTTCTGCACCAGGTTGTCGGTGTCGGGCGGCTCGGGCTGACAGTGACCGAGCATCACGGTGACGTGCGCGTCAACGTCGCCGTACCTGACCAAGTGGGGACGCTGTCGACTGTTGCCGCCGTACTGGCTGTGGAGCGGCTCGCTGTGCGATCCGCGGTCATCACCTCCGTTGAAGGCCTGGGCATCTCGCAGTGGACCGTCGCTGGATCGCCGCCCGACCCGGTGCGGTTGCGTGACCGGCTCGCTGTGGCGCTGCGGGACGACACCGATCTCGTACGACGCTTGGCCGCGCGCGACTCGTCGGCTCTGAAGCAGCGGGTGGCCAGCCGGGTCGATCTGTTGCCTGGAGCTTCGGAGACGGCGACTGTGCTACAGGTGCGGGCTCACGACCGTCCCGGCCTGCTGTACGACGTCACGGCGGCCATAGCTTCGACCGGGGCCGACATCCGCTCCGCCCATGTCAGCACGCTGGGTGCTGAATGTGTGGATGTCTTCTACCTCACGGACGATCATGGTTCGCCCCTCGAGGACGAGGACGCGCGGACGACGGCAAAGTCGGTACTGGATCGCCTGACCTTCTAGTCTCGGCTGTGTGCATGTCGTAGAGGCGCTTCAGCGCCAGGCCGTTGCTTGTGAGGACCTCGGATCGCCCATGTACGCCGAACTGTGTCGGCTGATCGTGGACGACTACGAGGTGGGCGGTCCGTCGGTCGAGGTACTGGCCGGCTATGAGGACCGATCGTTCGGTGAGGCGATCGGACTGCGATTGCTGGGCGCAGTCCATGGGCTGGTGCTGGCGGGGGAGGTGCCCGAGCTCGCCGCGTTCTACCCGAGCGTCGGCGGGGTGTGGGATCCGGTGCTGGGGTGGGAGGCGTTCGCTCAGGTCCTGGAGTCACGGTCCGGGGAAGTGCGGTCGTTGCTGACACAGCCGCCGCAGACCAACGAGGTGGGCCGCGCGGCCGCGCTCTATGGCGGTCTGCTGCAGCTGGTCGAGACGGTGCCGCTGCCGGTGCGGCTGTTCGAGATCGGGGCTAGTGCTGGGCTCAATCTGCGGGCGGACCAGTTCCGGTACGTGGCGAATGGGACGTCGTACGGTCCGGCTGACAGTCCCGTGGTGTTCGGGTCGGCGTGGACCGGGCGGACGTTGAAGCCGGCGCCACTGCGGATCGCGGAGCGAGTGGGGTGCGACATCGCGCCGGTGAACCCGCTGACGGAGGAGGGTGCTCGTACGCTCACGTCGTACGTCTGGCCCGACATGGCTGAGCGGCTGGAGCGGTTGCGTGGTGCGCTGGCGATCGCCCGGCAGGTGCCGGCCGACGTACGACGGGAGGGCGCAGTCGCGTTCTTGCGGGGGATGGAGTTGTCTCCGGGGCACGTGACCGTGGTGTGGCACTCGATCATGTGGCAGTACTTGCCCGCGGACGATCGGGCAGCTGTGGATGACCGGTTGGCGGAGCTCGGCTCCGAGGCGTCCGAGTCTGCTCCGTTGGCGCGGCTCCGACTCGAACCGATGCGACGAGGCCAGTCGTACGAGTTCGTGGTCGAGCTGCAGACCTGGCCGGGCGGGGAACGGCGGATCCTCGGGCACGCCGAGCCGCACGGGCAGGGGCTGGTCTGGGTCAGCTGAAGGAGGCCACCAAGGTGTCGGTGAGCTCGGCCGCGTAGCTGCCGTCGGGATCCAGATCGGGGTCGTAGATGCCGATGTCGATCCCGCTGCACTGGGGGGACGCGAGCAACGGTCGGAGCAGGGCCTGGAGTTGGGCGTGATCGATGCCGCCCGGGTCAGGACTGTCCACGGCGGGCATCACCTCGGCGTCGAGGATGTCGACATCCAGGTGCACCCAGAACCCGTCGAGCTCGTCTCGCTCCAAGTGCTCGAGGACCCGAGTCGCTGCCCGAGCGGGATCCGCCGCGATCGTCAGCGCCGCCCACACCGGGATCCCGGCCTTCTCGACGTCCGCGACGTACTCGTCGTCTTCCCGGATCCCGAGGAGCGCCGCGTCGGTGTCGAGGGTGTAGGGGCCGAGTTCCTCGAGGTTGGTGAGATCCGCCTGCCCGCGCCCGGTGACCAGTGCGAGCGCCTCGCCGCCCGCGGCCCCGACGTACGGCGAGTTGTCGACCGTCCGGAAGTCCGAGTGGCCGTCCAGGTACACCACGCCGTACCGCCCACGCCGCTTCATCGCCAACGCCGGCCCCAGCAGGTTGCTGCACTCACCCCCCAGCAACACCACAAACTTCTCGTCGTCGAGCAACTTGCCCACCCGATCCGCCAGCTTCACCGTGTACGACGCCATCTGCGGTGCGTTGAACACTCCGTCCCCCGGCTTCCACCCACCCCGGTCATACCGTGGCGGCGTCACACACCCCGCATCCTCCGCCCCGATCCGCCGCAAGAACCCCTGATCCCTGATCGCCCCCGCCAACTTGTAACACCCCGGCACCGCCCCCACCACCGGCGCCCGCAAACCCAGGTTGGACGGCCCGTCCACCACCACTCGACTCCGGGCCACCACGGTCTCCTAACCAATAGATCATCATTTATCGGTTAGATCCTTTCGGCCGGAGGACCCTGCTGTCAATGACCTCGCTCACGCGATGGGCGTCCGTGCGGGCCTGGTCCGGCAGACGGTCCGGGCCGCCGGGATCCGTCACCTGGCACGGGTCTGCTCCACGTGGCCTGGGACGCCGGTGCGAGCCCGGCAAGAAATCTGAGCTCACTTGGCTCGTCGTGTTGCTGCGAGCGGTGCTGCTCCGGCCGAGCGGTGGTCACGGCGGTTTGCAATGGCGTCGCCGGGAACGGCTGGAACGGTGTCCGCAGGTAGTGCCGCCGGATCTCGTCGATCTTCGCGTTCAGTGCTTGGCGGACTTTCTCCGCGACGTAGTGACCGGTCGTCGTCCGCTCATCCTGCAGGCGTGGCCACAGCTCGTGCGTCATGGTGGGAATCAGGGCCGCTCGGGCGGCTCGCTGGTGATCCTCGCGGTGTGGAACTAGTTCCCACAGGCGGTTCTGGACGACGGCCTTCGCCAGTTGGTCGAAGTGCGCGACCGCCGGGCCCCGGGTCAGGTCGTTGATGATCGACACGCGGTCCCGGCGTACGCCGGAGACCTGGTTCACCAGACTGTCGGTCGCTGTGTAGGCGCCCTCGTACTGCGGTTGCGGCAGGGAGAGACCGAAGTACCCCGCCTGCCGAGTGAAAAGCCGGAAGTCCTCGATGGCCCGGAGCTCGGCGACTCCCTCCATCAGGCCACGGGAATGCTCGGAACGAACCGCGTTGGGTTCAGCCGGGTCATCTGTCGCGATGCTCGCGTGGGTCGTCTCATGGATGACGGTCGCGAGCGCCTGGGACTGCCCGGCCAGTGCTTCCGGCATGGCGGTGCCGGTCAGGTAGGGCAGTACTGCGCTGCCGGACAGCCGCATCGCGCCGGTTCTCGGAATGAAGCCGCCGAAAGAGGTTTCCGAGTCGCTTGCCCACAGGCTGCCGTTCCAGCGATCGACGCTGGTCGGACGAAGGCTTCGCGCCAGCCGGTACAGCCGAGCGAACTCCAGATAGGTGGCGGAGTCGCTGGGGACCAGCCTGTCTCCGCCAGTCATCGATCAGCCGCCGTTGCCGGTCGAGTCCTCGAGCGGCCAGGCTGGGTCGCGCAGATCGTTCTCCAGATGCTCGAGGGTCCGCGTCATCGCGCGGATGTGCGGAGCCTCATCCTTGGAAGCGCGGTCCGCGATCGCCCAGATCTGCCGACGGGCTTCCTCGAGGACTGCGATCTGCTCGGCTGCGGATCCACCGGACCGGTAGGCGTCGGCGCTGATGCGGCCGGCCTCGTAGTACAGAGCACTCCAGTGGAGCGCGGGCTCGGGTGGATCGGCGAGCTCCTCGATCAGAGCCATGGTCCAGGTCCGGTCGTGCTCGGACGTGTCCGCGGGCACGAGCGCGCGGAGGCCGCCCTGCACATCCGCGACAGCTGCCTCTGGGTCGTGCCTGATTTTGTCCTGCGCGCGCAGGTAAGCCAGGTTGAACCGCTCGACATCGAACGGCATGCGCTCCTCCTCGATCTGGTCGTACACCGAGCCCAACGCTAGCGATTCCCGGGGTGGGGGCGTGGGAGTTATCCACAGGTTGGGGGGCCGGTAGACTCGGGGAGTTCATCGCTTCGAGGAAACGGACTGTTTCTCGTGTTCGACACGCTTTCCGATCGGCTCTCCACCGCGTTCAAGACTCTGCGGGGCAAGGGCAAGCTGACTGATGCCGACATCGACGCGACCACCCGGGAGATCCGGATCGCGTTGCTGGAGGCCGATGTCGCGCTGCCGGTGGTGCGGGAGTTCATCGCGGCGGTCCGGGAGCGGGCCAGCGGGGCCGAGGTGCGCGGCGGGCTGAACCCGGCGCAGCAGGTGATCAAGATCGTCAACGAGGAACTCGTCAACATCCTCGGTGGCGAGACCCGTGAGCTGCGGATGGCGAAGCGGCCGCCGACGGTGATCATGCTCGCCGGTCTGCAGGGCGCCGGTAAGACCACGTTGGCCGGGAAGCTGGCCAAGTGGCTGAAGGAGACCCAGCACCAGACGCCGATGCTGGTCGCCGCGGACCTCCAGCGGCCGAACGCAGTCACCCAGCTGCAGGTGGTCGGCGGGCAGGCCGGCGTACCGGTGTTCGCGCCTGAGCCGGGTAATGGCGTCGGCGACCCGGTGGACGTCGCCCGCAGGGCGATGGACGAGGCGCGGACCAAGCAGCACAGCGTGGTGATCGTCGACACGGCCGGCCGGCTCGGTATCGACGAGGACATGATGAAACAGGCCGCGGACATCCGCGACGCGGTGCAGCCGGACGAGGTG
Organism: Kribbella sp. NBC_01484; assembly: GCF_036227145.1. Lineage (NCBI taxonomy): Bacteria > Bacillati > Actinomycetota > Actinomycetes > Propionibacteriales > Kribbellaceae > Kribbella > Kribbella sp. NBC_01484. The sequence continues at coordinate 8,670,597 of NZ_CP109437.1, read as the reverse complement.
CTGTTCGTCGTCGACGCGATGATCGGCCAGGACGCGGTGACGACGGCCCGGGCCTTCGAAGACGGGGTCGGGTTCGACGGTGTTGTGCTGACCAAGCTCGACGGTGACGCCCGCGGTGGTGCCGCGCTGTCGATCGCGCAGGTCACCGGTCGCCAGGTGATGTTCGCCAGCAACGGCGAGAAGCTCGAGGACTTCGACGTCTTCCACCCCGACCGGATGGCGTCCCGCATCCTCGGCATGGGCGACGTGATGAGCCTGATCGAGCAGGCCGAGCGCTCCTTCGACGCCGAGGAGGCCGCCAAGACCGCGGCCAAGCTGCAGAAGCGTGGCGGCAAGGACTTCACGCTGGACGACTTCCTGGCCCAGATGCAGTCGGTCCGCAAGATGGGCCCGCTGACCAAGATCTTCGGCATGCTGCCCGGCGCGAACCAGTTCAAGGACCAGCTGGAGAACTTCGACGAGCGTGAGATCGACCGGATCGAGGCGGTCATCCACTCGATGACCCCGGCCGAGCGGACCGATCCGAACATCATCAACGGCTCCCGCCGGGCCCGGATCGCGAAGGGTTCGGGCACCGAGGTCGCCACCGTCAGCGGTCTGGTCGAGCGGTTCTTCGAGGCGCGGAAGATGATGTCCGCGATGGCCTCCGGCAAGGGGATCCCGGGGATGCCTGGCATGCCGGGGATGCCAGGAGCCGGCGCAGGCGGTGCGCGGAAGGCCAAGCAGCAGGCGAAGAAGGGCAAGAAGCGCGGCTCCGGCAACCCGGCCAAGCGGGCGAACCAGGGCACCTCCCAGCCGGCCGCCCCGCAGCCCGGTCAGCTGCCGGCCGCGTTCGGCGGCGGGCAGGACGGCGACTTCGAGCTGCCGGACGACCTCAAGAAGATGCTCGGGGGCAACTGACTCCTACGTCGCTGATCTCGGATTTGTCATCTGATCAGCTGACGCCGCGGCGCCCGGTCCGGCCTATGGTGGTGGACGGGGAGCGGGAGTGAATTCTGGCCGACGTGGGGATGAACGCGACCGTTCGGCACCCGGTCACTGTATGAAGTGGCGCACCGTTACCGGTTGCCCACGACCCTGTGACGACTAAGATCGTGCCTGCGCCCGAGAGACACACCACTGCGGAATGCGTCGAAGGACGGTTCGGATGAGGCAGCAGTTCAAGAACCTGGACACGTGGCGGGGGAAGCTGACCGCCACCTGGGTCTGCTTGGCTCCGCCCACCGCCATGGTCGCCGTCTTCGTCGTCGGTGGCGTCACCTCGAACACGTTCATCGTCGACGCCCACGCGCTGGCCGCTCCGCGCGAGGACGCAGTCTTCAACGACCTGGCCAACAACGTCCCGAAGCGGCCCGGTGTCGACGGCAGCCTCCCGACCCAGGAGAAGTCGACGGTCCAGGTCCCGATCACGGGTACGACGACTGGCACGGTGCAGCCGATTTCCGGCATCACCGGCGACACCTCGGGCATCCCGGGCACGGTGCTGGCGGCGTACCAGAAGGCTGCCAACGATCTCGCGCTGGCGATGCCCGGCTGCCATCTGACCTGGCCACTGCTGGCCGGCATCGGCAAGGTCGAGTCCGCGCACGCCAGCGGCGGCAAGGTCGAGCCGAACGGGAACACCCGCGGCAGGATCCTGGGACCGGTGCTCAACGGCGGCCCGGGGATGGCCGCGATCGCGGACACCGACCACGGTGTGTACGACGGCGACGCGAGCTGGGACCGTGCGGTCGGGCCGATGCAGTTCATCCCGGGGACGTGGACGACGTTCGGCGCGGACGGCAACGGCGACGGGATCAAGGACCCGCACAACGTGTTCGACGCGGCCCGGGCGGCGGGGGACTACCTGTGCGCCGGCGGTGCGAACCTGGCTGACCCACAGGGCCTCGTGCAGGCAGTGCTGCGGTACAACCACTCGATGGACTACGTGTCGACCGTGCTGCGGTGGATGCAGACGTACAGCACGCAGACGGTGACGATCCCGGACACCCAGGGCGTGATCACCCCGCCGACCGACGACACCGGCAACGTCGACCGGAGCAACGACCCGACCCGGACCGGCACTACGACGACGCCGACTCCGTCCCCGACACCGACGGTTCAGCCGACGACGACGCGACCGACCACGGGCCGGCCGAGCACGCCGGTGCCGACCACGACGTCCAACAGCCCGGCCACCCCGCCGTCCTCGACACCGACGTCGACGAAGCCGCCCTCGACGCCGCCGACCACGACGCCGCCGACCACGACGCCGACGCCGACTCCGACCCCCACGCCGACACCGACACCCACGCCGACCCCCACGCCGACGCCGACACCGACCCCCACGCCGACGCCAACACCGACGTGCACGCCGGCGCCGACGGAGACACCGACCGCGACCCCGACGGCCACTCCGACCCCGGATCCGTGCGTCACCACGACGCCGGCGGGCGACCCGACCTCCGAGTCGACGCCGGCCCAGCCGGCCAACTGAGCCGGCCCGGGTAACGAGGCAGATTACCTGGGAGCCCGTTTTCGCAGGTGTTGGCGGGTCAGGTAACTTTGCGTCGTCTTGATGTAACTTTCTGGCGTATGGATCGTTGAGGGGACTATGCGCCTAACCCGTAGTGGTAACCGTCGGGTCAAAATCATCATCGCGTCACTGTGCACAGCCCCCCTCCTGGTCGGGGCCATCGTGACAGTCGCTTCGGGTGGGGCCGGTGCCTCCGGCTCGCTCGTGGCGGACAGCCCGGTCGCCCCATCGCCTGGAGCCGGGCTGAACAGCGGTGAGTTCGACGAACTGACGATGATCGTGCCGCAGCGTCCCGGTGTGGACGGCCGGCTCGGATCCGACAAGCCCGCCCGCGCCGACGTCCCCGTCCAGGGGGCGACCGACGGCAGATCCGTCGTCCGGCCCGGGCGGCCGGGTGCCGTCAACGGCATCCCGCGCGGGGTCTTCCCCGCCTACCGCCGCGCCACCGCGAACCTCGCCGTCGTCCGGCCGAACTGTGGGCTGACCTGGCCGTTGCTGGCCGGCGTCGGCAAGGTCGAGTCCGACCACGCCAGTGGCGGCCGGGTCGACGTGGCCGGCACCACCCGCGGCAAGATCCTCGGCCCGGTGCTGAACGGCCGGAGCGGCAACGGCCGGATCACCGACTCCGACAAGGGCCGGTACGACGGCGATCCGACCTGGGACCGTGCGGTCGGGCCGATGCAGATCATCCCGCAGGTGTGGGACGAGTTCGGGGCCGACGGCAACGGCGACGGCTTCCGCAACCCGAACAACGTGTACGACGCCGTCACCACGGTCGCGGTGGTGCTGTGCTCCGAGGGTGACGACCTGAAGCAGCCGCGCGACCTGGTCGCCGCCCTGCTGCGGTACCAGCACTCCAAGGACTTCGTTGCCACCGTGCTGAAGTGGATGCGGGTCTACAGCAAGAACGCGGTCCTGATCGCGAACGCCAAGGGCAGCCTCTCGGTGCCGAAGTCGTCTGGCAACGCCGAGCGCAAGGTCGACCCGCGCGCGGTGCCGGACATCCCGGACGACACCACGGCGACCTCTACGACGGCGACACCGCTCCCGACGACGCGGCCGTCCACGCCGATCGGCGAGGCGACGCAGCCGGACCCGGTCACGACGCCGACCACGACGCCGACGCACCGGCCGACCCGGCCGACGCAGACGCCGACCAGGACGCCCACGAGGACGCCTACGCCTACGCAGACGCCGACCCCCACTCCGACCCCGACGCCGACCCCCACGCCGACGCCGACGGACACTCCGTCCGGTACGCCGTGCGCGAGCAACGACCCGACCACCCCGACCTGCACGCCGGGCGGCGGCTCGCACGGGTGACGGAACGCCGGATACGGTCGGCCGTATGACCGAATCCGGCGTACTAAGGCTGGTCGGCACGGTGCTGCCGGCCGGCGAGCAGCGGGAGCTCCACCTGAGCGGTGGGCTGGTCGTCGACCGGCCCACCGCTGCCGATGTCAGCACCGTGCACACCGGTGGCTGGATCGTGCCCGGGCTGGTCGACGCGCACTGCCACATCGGCCTCGACCAGCACGGCGCCGTCGACCGGGAAACCCAGGAGCAGCAGGCGATCGCCGACCGCGCGGCCGGCGCGCTGCTGGTCCGGGATGCCGGTTCGGCCGCGGACACCCGCTGGATCGACGAGCGCGAGGATCTGCCGAAGATCATCCGGGCCGGCCGCCACATCGCCCGGTCGAAGCGCTACATCCGCAACTACGGCTGGGAGATCGAGCCGGACGAGCTGGTCGCGTACGTCGAGCAGGAGGCCGGCCGTGGTGATGGCTGGGTCAAGCTGGTCGGCGACTGGATCGACCGGGACGCCGGCGACCTCACCGCGTGCTGGCCGGCCGAGGCGCTGACCGCGGCGATCGCCCGCGCCCACGAGCTCGGCGCCCGGGTCACCGCGCACGTGTTCGGCGAGCACGCCCTCCCGGACCTGCTTGCCGCCGGCATCGACTGCATCGAGCACGGCACCGGCCTGCTGCCGGACATGCTCGACCGGATGGCCGAGTACGGCGTCGCGGTGGTCCCGACGCTGATCCAACTGGAGAACTTCCCGCAGTACGCCGACCAGGCCGCCGCCAAGTTCCCGGTGTACTCGACCCACATGCGCGACCTCTACGATCGCCGCCTGGTCCGGCTGCGGGACGCTTACGAGGCCGGCGTACCGGTGTACGCCGGGACCGATGCCGGCGGCGTACTCGGGCATGGCCTGGTGGCGCAGGAGATCCAGGCCCTGACCGAGATCGGGATGTCGGGGGAGCAGGCGCTGGCCGCCGGGTCATGGGGTGCGCGCGAGTGGCTCGGCGCGCCCAGTGAGCTGAAGCCCGGCGATCCGGCCGACCTGGTCGTGTACGACGAGGACCCACGGGCGAACCCGGCCGCCCTGACCCACCCGCGGCTGATCGTCCTCCGCGGTCGGGTGGTGGATTGATCCCCCCGCTCCAGCTCACGCCAGTATGAACAGTAGAGCCTGCTGTACCGACGGGCGGCGGTAGGTTGCCGGAGGATTGAGGCATGTTGACCAAGATCTGGCTCCGGGGCCTTCGCGCCAGTGGATACCTGGTGGTCCGCTCTCTGAAGGCGATGGTGCTGCTGGCCGCGCTGCCGATCGGCCTGCTGGTCGGCTGGGCCTTCCCGGGCGGGACCGCAAGCCTGGTCCGGCTCGCGAACAATGAGCGGTACAACGCGACGGGGTACCTCGGTCTGGCGCAGGACCCGCCGCTGCCGCCGGCCGCCCCGCGCAAGCCGGGCGACGTCGTGACGCTGTTCCGGGACAAGTCCTTCAAGCGCAGCCTGTGGATTCTGCTCGGGCCCCTGGTCATGATCCCCGAACTGATCATCGGGGTGATCTCGGTGAGCGGGATCCCCTCGGCACTCCTCAGCATGGCGCTGTGGCCGTTCACCTCAGGCCAGTCCAGCCTGATGGCTGTCGACGTCGACAGCTGGTTGAAGGCACTGACACTCGGCCCGCTGCAGGTGGCAGTCACTCTGGGCTTTCTGGGCTGGGTCGCGCCGGCCGTGGCCCGCGGACACGCTCGAGCGGTACGGCAGCTGCTCGCACCGAGTCAGGCCGAGTTGGACACCGCACGGTTGCAGCAGCGGGTCGTGGAGCTGACCAAGAGCCGGGCCGGCGCCGTGGACTCGCATGGTGCAGAGCTACGGCGCATTGAACGCGACCTGCACGACGGCACGCAAGCTCAACTGGTGTCACTGGCCATGCGGATCGGCATCGCCAAGCAGACCATGGCCGACGACCCGGAGAAGGCGGCCAAGCTGCTCGACGACGCCCGCGACGGTGCAGAGCAGGCGATGAACGAGCTGCGTGGCGTACTGCGGACCATGTACCCGCCGATCCTCGCCGACCGCGGTCTGGACGGTGCGGTCTCCGCACTGTGCGCTCGCTGCCCACTGCCCGTCGACCTCCGGCTGGGCGAGCTCGGGCAGGTGCCGGCACCCGTGGAAGCGGCTGCGTACTTCGTCGTCGCCGAGTCGCTCACCAACGTGACAAAGCACAGTGCCGCCGGGCATGTCGACGTACTGATGGAGCGGCGTGGTTCTGAGCTCTGTCTGGTGATCACCGACGACGGGATCGGTGGAGCGCGGATCAACGAGCAGTCCGACCTGCTGGGTCGGGGGAGTGGGCTGCATGGGATGCTCCACCGGGTGCAGGCGATCGACGGTCAGGTGGAGCTGCAGAGCCCGATCGGTGGGCCGACCACCATCGAGGTGATCCTTCCGTGCGGGTGATGATCCTCGAGGACAACCCGATCCTCGCCGAAGGCCTCAGCCTGCTCCTGGACAACTCCGGCTTCGAGGTCGCCGCGATCGCCACCGACGTCGAGGAGTTCGCGGAGGCGATGGCGACGCACGAGGTGGACGTCGCGGTGGTCGACGTACGCCTCCCGCCGACCTTCACCGACGAGGGCCTCCGTGCCGCGATCGAGGCCCGCCGGGTCCGGCCCGGCCTCCCGGTGCTGGTCTTCTCGCAGTACGTCGAGGAGGTCTACGCGGCCGAATTGCTCGCGGCCGGCAGTGAAGGCGTCGGCTATCTGCTGAAGGACCGGGTGTCCCGGGTCGACGAGTTCATCGAGGCGGTACGGCGGGTGGCCGCGGGAGGGACTGTGCTCGACCCGGAGGTGGTCAGCCAGCTGATGGTCAAGCGGAGCAACCCGCTGGACCGGCTGACGCCACGGGAACATGAGGTACTCGCGCTGATGGCGGAGGGACTCGGCAACACAGCGATCGCCGAGAAGCTGGTGATCTCCGAAGGCGCCGTCCACAAGCACGTCGGCAACGTCTTCCTCAAGCTCGAGCTGCCCCCGACCGATTCCGGTCACCGCCGCGTGCTCGCCGTACTCGCGCACCTCGGGCTCTGAAAGCCGTAACGTCCGAAGAACCGAGCGCTATAGGCCACAGTTCTTCGGACGTTACGCGGGGGGCTTACTACGCGGTCTCGTCGGGGACGGACTCTAGGAGGGGCTTCTCGTTCTTCTTGGTGGCCAGGGAGTCGATCAGCTGCTTGGCCAGGGCGAAGCCGGAGCCACCCATGGTGATGGTCTTCACCAGGGTGTCCTCGATGCCCTGGGCACCGTTCAGCACGACCATGTTGCCGACCTTGTCGAACGACGACGACGCGGCCCGGACGATCTCCGGGTAGGCCTCGGCCAGCTGCTGGGCGACGACCGCGTCGGTGTTGGTGGCCAGCGCCTCGGCCCGGGCCTTGATGCCGGCCGCCTCGGCCATCGCCTTCGCCTGGACGGCGGCGGCCTCGGCCTTACCGGTCAGCTCGGTCGCCTTCGCCTGCGCCTCACCGCGCAGGTGGACCTCCCGGGCCTGCGCCTCGGCGGCCGCGATCTGCGCGTCCCGGGCGGCCTGGGCGAGCGTGCGCTGCCGGTACGCCTCGGCGTCGGCCGGCTTCAGCACGGTCGACTCCAGCTGCTTCTCGGCCAGCGACGCGTTCAGCTTCGCGGTCTCCGTCTCGGCGACCACGACCTCCTGCCGGGCCAGCGCCTCGGCCAGCGGGCCGGACTGGGACGCCTTCGAGTTGGCCTGGTCGACCTCGGCCTGGTAGCCGGCCTGGGCGATCGAGCTCTCCCGGACGGCCGCGGCCTTCTGCGCCGCGGCGGCCTGCTCGCGCTCGGTCGCCTCCCGGTCGCGCTCGGCCTGCGCGATCCGGGCCGCGGCCTCGACCGCGGCGGCCTGCGGGCGGCCCAGGTTCTTGATGTAGCCGGACTCGTCGTCGATCTCCTGGATCTGCAGCGAGTCGACCACCAGGCCGAGCTTCTCCATGTCGCCGGCCAGCGAGCCGCGGATGTTCGTCGTCAGCGTCTCCCGGTCGTGCAGCATCTCCTCGACCGTGGTCGAGCCGACGATCGCCCGCAGGTGACCCGCGAACAGCTCGTGGATCGTGCTCATCACCTGCTCGTCGCTCTGCTCCAGGAACCGCCGGGCCGCGTTCGCGATCGAGCCGTAGTCGTCACCGACCTTGTACGCCGTGACGCCCTTGATGTGCAGCGGGATGCCCTGGCTGGACACGCAGGTGACGGTCAGCGGTGTCGCGCGGATGTCCAGCGGCAACCGCCGTACGGTCTGGAAGCCCGGCAGTACGGCGGTGCCGCGGCCGACCACGATCTTGAAGCCGAGCGTCTCGTTGATCTGCTCGGAGCTCGAGTGCGCGCCGAGGCCGGAGATGATCAGAGCCTCGTTCGGCTCCGCCACCCGCCAGACCATCCGGAACACGATGAGGAGGACGACCACCGCCACCGCGGCGATGATCACGTACGTCCAGAGCATTTCCCCTCCAGGGGCTGTACAGATTCAGAGGAACAGGGAGTCAGATGGCGCGAGCGACGTACACGGTGCGGGGCGGGTCGAAATCGACCACGACCACCTGTGTGCCCACCTCGATCACCTCGTCGGTCGCCGGGTAAGCGTAGAAGGCCTCGGTGGCACCCCGGACCGGCAGCATCACCTCGCCGACGATCCCCGGTGCGATCCGGCCGATCACACGTCCCCGCTTGCCCACCATGACGCCCCTCCGACGTACAGCTGCCACTCTGGGTTCCGCAGCCTACCCGCAGGTCACGCCTTGTCGCCGGGACGGCACAGGAGCATGGTTGAACCACGCGCGGCCTGGGGGGCGGGGAGGGGTCATGAGCGCCGATGTTCGCGTAGGGGTGGTCGAGGAGGGATCCGACGAGGCGCGGCTCGAGGAGCTGGCGCTGTTGCTGCGGGAGGAGTTGCTGACGCTCGACGTCCAGTCGGTCGAGCCTTACTACGAGGGTGCGGCACCCGAGGGGACGCGGAGCGGCCTCGCCGCGCTCGCAGGCGTTCTGTCCGTCTCGCTGGCACCTGGCCTGCAGGCGATCGGCGCGGTTGTCGCCGTCGTGCGAGGGTGGCTGCGCAGGTCCGGCGGCGGGCGGACGGTGAAGCTCACGATCGACGGGGACGTGATCGAGCTGACCGGTGCCAGCGATCGGGCGCAGCAGGAACTCGTGGACGCCTTCATCCGGCGTCACAGCGGCGCGGACGGATGAGATGGGCGGCTCGCGCGTCGCGCTCGTCGTAGCCAACGACGAGTACGCCGATCCTGGGCTGCGCAGCCTGGCCGCCCCGGCCCAGGACGCGGCCGCGCTGGCGGAGGTGCTGACGGATCCGTCGATCGGCGGGTTCGAGGTCCGCGTCCTGCACAACGAATCGGCCCAGGAGATCAGGTTCGCGGTCGAGGACTTCTTCGCCGACCGCGCGCCCGAGGACCTGCTGTTGCTGCACTTCTCCTGCCATGGCTTGAAGAACGCGGCCGGCGAGCTGTTCCTGGCCGTCGCGGACACTCTGCCGACGAGGCTTGCGTCGACCGCGGTGGCGGCGGACTTCGTCAACCGGCAGATGGCCGACAGCCGCGCCCAGCGGATCGCACTGTTCCTGGACTGTTGCTACGGCGGCGCATTCCCGCGGGGCATGGTGGTCCGCGCATCCGGCGAGGCGCAGGTCCGGGACGCGTTCGCCGGGCAGGAGCAGGTCGGCGGCGGGCGTGGCCGTGTGATCGTCACGGCGTCCAGCGCGATGGAGTACGCCTTCGAGGGCGGCCAGCTGACAGCGGATGCGTCGACGCCGGCTCCGTCGGTGTTCACCAGCGCCGTCGTGGACGGCCTGACCACCGGTGAGGCGGACAAGGACGGCGACGGTTGGGTCGGACTCACCGAGCTGGTCGGGTACGTGACCGACCGGGTGCATCGGGTTACGCCGAATCAGAATCCGCAGATGTGGACGTTCGGATCGCAGGGCGAGCTGCTGATCGCACGCAGCCGGATCCGCCGGATCACCCCGGCCCCGCTCGCACCGGAACTGTCGGAGGCGATGGAGAGTCCGTTGCCGGCAGCAAGGTTCGGGGTCGTCGACTACCTGCGCGAGCGCCTGGAGGACGCGGATCTCGGGCAGGCGTATGCCGCTTGGCAGGCACTGCACCGGATGGTCGACGACGACAGCCGCAAGGTCTCCGAAGCCGCGACCGAAGCGATCGCCCAAGGCGTCCCGCGAGTCACGCCGGCCGAGCTGGACCTCGAGCTCGCCGATGGCGTGGCGGTCGGCGAGCTGCGGGTCGAGGGACCACCGATCGCCCGGACCGCCGTCGCGTCATCCGGGGCCGGCTGGGTCAGGGTGGAGCAGGACGGCGCGACCGTGCGGTTGACCGCAGTGCCCACCTCGCCGAGTGACCGCATGGCCTCGGTGGTCGTCGAGGGACCGACCGGGCAGTGCACGGTGCCGGTCCGGCTGACGATGCCGGACACCGAGTCCGAACCACCACCCCCACCGCCCGAACCCGAACCCCCGTCCAAGCCGACCCCGGTCCCGCAGCCACCGGCACCCGAGCAGGCCCAACCGGCGCCGGTTGTCAGCCAGCAATCCGAAAAACCCCGGAAGACACCGGAATCCGAGAAGCCTCCGAAGACGTCGGAATCGGAGAAGCCTCCGAAGACGTCGGAATCGGAGAAGCCTCCGAAGACGTCGGAATCGGAGAAGCCTCCGAAGACGTCGGAATCGGAGAAGCCTCCGAAGACGTCGGAATCGGAGAAGCCTCCGAAGACGTCGGAGCAGGTGCCGTGGTGGGCGATCGCCGCACTGACCGTCGGAGCCCTGCTCCTGGTCCGCCTGAACTGGCCGGGCGCGTACCGGTATGCCTGGTACGACCACGACAACACCGGGTGGTACGTCTACCGCGGCTGGGGCGACCCCGTGATCCTGTCCTCGTTCGCGGCTTTGCTGGCCGGCCTGGCCGCGCGATGGGTGGGACCCATCGCGCTAGGGATCGTCGCCGGATGTGCGGCGTCGCTGATCGAGGGCGGCCTGGTGATCCTCGGCGCCGGCATCTCCTGGAACGAGACCGGCACCTGGGTCGCCACGGTCGCGGTCGCCGCCGCGATGGCCGCCGTACTGCTGATCGTGCTGCGCCCGGCCGGCTGGAGATTCTGGCCGGTCGCGGCGCTGACGGCAGTCCTGATCGTTGCCGGCGGCCTCTTGTTGCTGGCGAGCGCATTGATCAAGCACCCGGACGGTATTTCGTGGTTCACCGTCACCAAGCTGGCCGTGCTGGAGCCCCTCGTCACGGTTGGACTGGCCTGGCTGGCCGTGGCAGCAACGGAGACCAGGACCCGGATCTGGCTGACCACCGCGGTGACGACGTACGCCGTGATCAGCGTCATCGGCAGCATCCCCGCCGCGACTCGGGGCGACTCACCGCCCGCCTTCCTCACCGCACTGCTCGGCAACGCGCTGGTGGCGGCCGCCGTGCTCATCCGCGTACGGCGCCCTCCGTCGCACCCTTGATGAACTGGCGGGCGAAGATCGCGAAGACGATCACCAGCGGCACCATCGCCATCAACGCACCGGTCATCACCATGCTGTAGTCGACGCCATGCGACCGGTTGAGCGTGGACAGCGCCACCTGCAGGGTGAGGTGGTCGGGATTGGTCAGCACGATCAGCGGCCACATGTAGTCGTTCCAGGACGCGACGAACGTGAAGATGCCGAGGAACGCCAGCGCCGGCCGCGCCGATGGCAGTGCGACGTGCCAGTACGTGCCGAGGAACCCGCAGCCGTCGAGCGTCGCGGCCTCGACCAGTTCGTCGTGGATCGAGTTCTGGAAGTACTGCCGCATCCAGAAGATGCCGAAGGCGTTCGCCGCCCCCGGGATGATCAGCGCCTTCAGCGAACCGACCCATCCGAGGATCGCCATCGTCTGGAACTGCGGTACGGCGGCCAACTGCGCGGGCAGCAGCATCGTCGCCAGCAACAGCACGAACAGCGCCTGCCGTCCGGGGAACCGGAACTTGGCGAAGGTGAACGCGGCCAGCGAATCGAAGAACAGCACCAGCAGCGTGGTCGAGATCGCCACCACCGCGGTGTTCGCCATCGACTGGAAGAACGCTACGTTCGCCAGCACGTGCCGGACGTTGTCGTCGAACTGCGACCCGAAGGTGAACTTCGGCGGGAACCGGTAGATGTCCGCCGTACTGTTCGACGCCATGATGACGGTCCAGGCGAACGGGAACATGAACACCAGCAGGGCCAGCACGAGGACGGCGTGCAGCGCGATCCCGCGCCATCGGTAGCGCATCATCGGTCCTCTCCCCGGCCGCGGAAGATCCGCCAGTTGACGGCCGTGAACAACAGCACGAGCAGGAAGATGCTCAGCGCGATCGCGGCGGCGTACCCGTAGTCGTTGTCCAGGAACGCGGCCCGGTAGAAGAACAGGACGACGGTCATCCCGCTCTGCCCGGTGCCGCCGCTGTTGCCGACCATCACCTGCGGCTCGGTGAAGGTCTGCAGTCCGCCGATGGTCGAGATGATCACGGTGAACAACACGACCGGCCGCAGTTGCGGCAGCGTGATCGAGAAGAACGTCCGGACGGCGCCGGCCCCGTCGACCTTGGCCGCTTCGTACTGCTCTCTCGGGATCGCCTGCAGACCGGCCAGATAGATCAGCGTGTTGTACCCGACCCACTGCCACACGATCATCGTCGAGATCGCGATCTTGATCCCCCAGGGCTCGCCGAGCCAGTCCTGCTGCGGGATGCCCAGCGAGCGCAGGGCCGCGTTGACCAGGCCGAAGTTGGTGCTGAACACCGAACTGAAGAAGATCGCCATCGCCACCAGCGAGGTGACGTTCGGGATGAAGTACGCGATCCGGTAGACGTTCGTGAACCGTACGGCGGACTGCAGCATCACCGCGAGCACCAAGGCAATCGCCAGCGTCGGAACCGTGGACATCAGGAACAGGACCACGGTGTTCTTCAGCGCCTGCCAGAACGTCGGGTCCGCAGCCAGGAACCTGAAGTTGTCCAACCCGGTGAACCGGCGGGCGCTCAGACCGTCCCAGCGCTGGAACGCCAGCACGATCGTCGAAACCAGCGGGTAGAGCCCGAAGACCGCGAACAGCACGTAGAACGGCGACAGCGCCAGGTAGAACCGCCAGTACGACCAGACCCGGCGCCCGCGCCGCCGACCAGCAGGGGATCCGGTCAGCGGCGCGGTACTCGTGGCCGGCGCGGTCGCCGTTCCGGTCATGGGGCCTCCCGGCCTGGACTGAGGAGCGGAGGGAGCGAAGCGACTGGAGCGACGAGGGAAGGCCGGGAGCACCAGCCCCATGACCCGCCGCGCCGGAGGCGCGGCCATGACTCAGTCATTGCACGCCCTGGCGCTTGGCGATCGCCTTCGCCTTCGAGACGGCGGAGGCCCAGGCGGCGTCGGAGGTCTTGGAGCCGGTCTGTACGGTCTTGAGCTCGTCGTGGAACGGCGCGGCCACAGCGTCGTCGAACGGGCTCTGGTACGCCACCGGGATGGCCTTGGCGGCCGGGCCGAACGTCTCGATCGGCACCTGCCCGCCGAAGAACGGGTCGGCCGCCTTCAGTTGCGGCTTGTCGTACGCCGCCGGTGCGGAGGGGAAGATCTGGGCATCGGCGAACGCCTTCGCCTCGTTGTCCGGGCTGAGCATGTACTTGATCACCTCGAACGCCTTCTGCGGGTCGGCCGCGTTCTTGGTGATCGCGAGGAACGAGCCGCCGAAGTTCGCCGGTCCGCTCGGTGTCGGGGCCAGCCGCCACTTGCCGACGCTGGTCTTGACCGCCGACTTGATGTCCAGCGCCACCCAGGCGGCGCCGATGTGCGCGGGGATCGTGCCCTGGTCGAGGCCGGCGTTCCAGTCCGGGCCACCGCTCGGCGTCTTGCCGTCGATCTTCAGCGTCATCGCCTTGACCGAGGTGTCCCAGGCCTTGCGGATGTGGTCCTGGTCGCCGATGAACGTGTTGTCCTTGGAGATGTACCGCTCGGTGCCCTGGCCGACGACCATGTCGTACAGGTCGGTGGCGTCCCAGACGAGCGGCGCCTTCGGGTTCGCCTTCTTCAGCTCGACCCCGGCGGCGAAGAAGTCGTCCCAGGTCTTCAGCTGCTCGGCCACCTTGGCCGGGTCGCTCGGCAGTCCGCCCGCCGCGAAGACGTCCTCACGGTAGAACAGCGCGGTCGGGCCGACGTCGATCGGCAGTCCGATCACCTTGCCGTCCAGTGTCGTGGCCTGCTTGACCTTCCAGTCCAGGTAGTCGCCGAGGATCGAGTCCGCGCCGACCGTCTTCAGGTCCACGAACCGCTCGGCCTGCGGCAGCAGCGAGGCGATGTCCTCGCCCTTGAGGCCGGTGATGTCCGGGATGCCCGTACCGCCGTTGAAGGTGGTGATCAGCTTCTGCTTGAAGTCGCCGCCGATCTCGGAGTACTTGATCTTCGGGTCGGGGAAGTGCGCGATCGTGTCGTCGAGCACGGACTTGCCCAGACCGCCCGGCCAGCACCACATCGCCAGCGCGGTGGTGGTGTTCTTCTTCGCCGTCGCCCCGGTGTCCATCCCGGACGAGCAGCCGACGAGGGATCCGCCAAGCACGGCCGTGAAGCCCCCGAGCAGCGTCCGACGTGAGAGCTCCATGGGTTCTACCTTCCTGAGTGGGCGCTGATCAGCGCATGGAGGTGGTGGTCTTCGGGGTGCGCGGCCTGCCAGGCCGCCAGGTCCGCCCAGCGGGGCGCGGCGTCGGCGCCGCCCAGCCGGGTGACCGACAGCGCCGCGGTGAGTGCGGCGAACCGCACGCGCTGCTCGAGTGGCAGCTCCCACAACGTCGCGGCGATGAAACCGGCGGCGAACACATCACCCGCCCCGGTGGTGTCCGCCGCCGGGACCGGATACGCAGGTACGGCGACTTTCTCGCCAGTACTCGCGTCGAGCGCGAGGGCTCCGGCGGCGCCGTTCGACACGACGACCAGCGGCACCTGCTCCGCCAGCCGGTCGAGCGCCTGCTCCGGACTGTCCGTCCGGGTGTAGCTCATGGCCTCGCCGGCGTTCGGAAGGAACACGTCGCAGTGCTCGAGCTGATCGAGGACGGCGGGATCCCACTGCTCGGACGGATCCCAACCCACGTCGGCGAACACCACGCAACCGGCCGCCTTCGCCTTCGCCAGCCACTCGTTCGGCCAGGGGCCGATGTGGGCGGCGACGGCTCGGGCGGCCGGTGGCGCGGTGATCAGCTCGTCGGCCGACAGCGGGGGACGGGTACCGCGGGTGACGAGTGCCCGATCGTTGTCATAGGCAAGGGCCACGGTGAGCGGGGTCCGCCAGCCGGCGAGCTTGCGGGAGAGAGTCAGGTCGATGCCCTCGGCGGTCAGGCTGTCCCAGATGTGGTCGCCTTCGGGGTCCGAGCCGAACGCCGCGGCCAGTCCGGTCCGCAGGCCGAGCCGGGCGAGCGCGACCGCGAAGTTCGCGATGCCGCCGGGGCTCTCGTGCGAATCGGCGGCCCAGACTTCGGTGCCGGGCCGGGGTGGCGTGGCCAGGCCGAGCACCAGGTCCTGGAAGACCAAGCCGGACACCACCACGTCCAGCGCACTCATCCACGTCCTCGCTTCGCTCCGGGCGCGGATGAGGCACGAAAGACGCTGTGTTGGATGGTGAACTCGCTCCGCTCGTCCACGTTTCAGCACACTCCTGCAGGGTCGATCAAACTCGTGCATGAATCTTGGAGCTACTGCGCAAGATCCGCAATACCTGCTCACGACTTTGACGGAAAATGACAGAGTTTGCGTGGTACGGTCTGTCTGTGTTGCCGAAGCAGCGACAGGATCAGATCGTCCGCGCGCTCCGGGCCGACGGGGCCGGGGGCGTCAAGGTGCTGGCCGGCCAGTTGGGGGTCAGTGAGGCTACGATTCGCCGCGACCTCGAGCAGTTGCACGCCGAGGGCCGGCTCACCCGGGTCTACGGTGGCGCGCTCGCGGTTGACGGCGGTGACGAGCCGTTCGCGGACGTGAACGCCGTACATGCCGAGGAGAAGGACCGGATCGCGCGGCGGGCCGCGGAGTTGGTGAGTGACGGCGAGTCGGTGTTGCTCGACATCGGGACCACAGCGCTCCGGGTCGCGCAGCACCTGCACGGCCGGTCGTTGACGGTGGTGACGAGCAATCTCGCCGTACTCGAAGAGTTGCAGCACGACGAGCAGATCGAACTGATCGTGCTCGGCGGGTTCGTCCGGCGGAGCTACCGGTCTCTGGTCGGGTACCTGACCGAGGAGAGCCTGCGGCAGATCCACGTCGACTGGCTGTTCCTCGGGACCAGCGGGGTCCGGCCGGACGGGCGCGTCATGGACAGCACGATGATCGAGGTGCCGGTGAAGCGCGCGATGATCAAGGCCGCCGACCGGGTGGTGCTGCTGGCGGACCGGACGAAGTTCCCGGGGCACGGGGTTGCGCGGGTCTGCGAGCCGGGCGAACTCTTCATGGTGGTGACCGAGCCCGACGCCGACGAGGCGACCCGGGCCCAACTGGCGGAGGCGGGGGTACAGGTGATGTTGGCGTGAGGCTGACCATTCTCGGCGGCGGTGGATTCCGGGTGCCGCTCGTCTATCAGGCGTTGCTGGGTGATCGTGGCGCAGGCCGGATCACGTCGGTGGTGCTGTACGACGCGGACCGGACGCGGCTCGCGTCGATCGCCGCGGTGCTGCGGCAGCAGGCCGCAGCGGTGGCCGACGCTCCGGTAGTCACCGAAACGACCAATCTGGACGACGCGCTGCGTGGTGCGGACTTCGTCTTCTCGGCCATCCGGGTGGGCGGTCTGGAAGGGCGGACTGTCGACGAGCGGGTCGCGCTGGATCTCGGCGTACTCGGGCAGGAGACGGTCGGAGCCGGTGGGATCGCTTACGGCCTACGGACGCTGCCGGTCGCCGTGGGGATCGCCCAGCGGATCGCGGCGGTCGCGCCCGAGGCCTGGGTCATCAACTTCACCAACCCGGCGGGGATGGTGACCGAGGCGATGATCCCGTACCTGGGGGACCGGGTGATCGGGATCTGTGACTCACCGTCCGGGCTGGGCCGTCGGGCGGCGCTGGCGCTCGGACTCGATCCGTCGACTGCCTTCTACGACTACGCAGGGCTGAATCACCTGGGCTGGCTGCGCGGTCTGCGGTCGGGTGGAGTGGATCGGCTGCCTGAGCTGCTGGAGTCGAGCGATGCGCTGGCGTCCTTCGAGGAGGGGCGGCTTTTCGGCGCGGACTGGCTGCGGTCGTTGGGGTGCATCCCGAACGAGTACTTGCATTACTACTACTTCGCGCGCGAGACGCTGGCCGCCGTACAGGGTGTTCGGCAGACGCGGGGGACGTTCCTGCTGGAGCAGCAGTCCGCGTTCTACGCCGAGACCGAGCGGCAACCGGAGCATGCGCTGGAGCTGTGGCAGAAGACGCGGGCCGAGCGTGAGTCGACGTACATGGTGGAGAGCCGCGAGATCGCCGACGCGGGAGAGCGCGACGAGCGGGACATGGCGGCCGGGGGATACGAGCAGGTCGCGCTGTCGCTGATGCGGGCGATCGCCCACAACGAGCGGGCCTCCCTGATCCTGAACGTCCGGAACCGTGGCGTACTGCGTCAGCTGGACGACGACGCCGTGGTCGAGATCCCCTGCACGGTCGACGCCAACGGTGCGCTGCCCGTCACGGTGTCCCAGCTGACCGACCACCAGGCCGGTCTGGTCTGCTCGGTCAAGGCTGTCGAGCGGTCCACGATCGAAGCCGCGGACTCAGGATCCCGGGATGCGGCGTTGCGGGCCTTCGCCTGGCATCCTTTGATCGACTCCGTGACCGCCGCGGGGAAGCTTCTCGACGCGTACGCCGGCCAACTGCCGGATCTCGCCCGCTTCCGGGCGTAATGCCGGATTCGTCGCCGTACCCGACTATCTGGCACAATGGCCTGCTGAGTCCGTCCAGGTTCGTGCAGCCCTCTAACTCCACTGCCTGATGCGGCCCATTCGAGTGGTCACCCGTTGTCCCCACGACGCTGTGCTGCTCACCCAGACATGTAATCCAAGGGAGACCCCACAAACGTGGCAGTCAAGATCCGTTTGAAGCGCATCGGCAAGAAGCGTGCGCCGCACTACCGCATCGTCGTGATGGATGCCCGCACCAAGCGTGACGGCCGCGCCATCGAGGAGATCGGCAAGTACAACCCGAAGACCGAGCCGTCGTTCATCCACGTCGAGTCGGACCGGGCGCAGTACTGGCTGAGCGTCGGCGCGCAGCCGACCGAGGCCGTCGAGGCGATCTTCAAGGCCTCCGGCGACTGGCAGAAGTTCAAGGGCGAGGCCGCTCCGGCGCCGCTGCGGGTCAAGGAGCCGAAGCGGGACAAGCAGGAGATCTTCAACGAGGCCCTCGCCGAGGCGCACGGCACGCTGAAGACCGAGGCCGTCACCGCCAAGAAGACCGCGGCGAAGAAGACGGCCGAGAAGAAGGACGACGCGCCCAAGGCCGAGGAGCCCAAGGCCGAGGAGCCGAAGGCCGAGGCTGCTGAGGCTCCGGCCGAGGCTGCCGCCGAGGCCGCGCCGGCCGACGACGCCAAGGCCTGACGATGATGGAGACCGAGGCGCTCGAGCACCTGGTCCGAGGCATCGTGGACAACCCCGACGACGTCAGCGTCCGGGCCCGGAACCTGCGGCGTGGCCGCACCCTCGAGGTGCACGTCCACCCCGACGACATCGGCAAGGTGATCGGCCGCAACGGCCGGACCGCCACCGCCATCCGTACCGTCGTCGGCGCCCTCAGCTCCGAGTCCTCCCTGCGCATCGACTTCGTCGACGAGCTCAACCGGCGTCCGCGCCGCTGACTCGCAGCAGTCCCCGAAGGGCCGCACCCCACCGGGTGCGGCCCTTCGCCATATCCTCAGGTGAATCGTCGTGTCTGCAGAGAGAGGTTTGTGCGGGTGTTGGTGACTGTCGGACGGATCGGCCGGGCGCATGGTCTCAAGGGCGAGGTCGGGGTGGACGTCCGCACGGATGAGCCGGATCGGCGGTTCGCGGAGGGCGCGACCGTGGTGACGGACTCGAAGGTGCCGCGGACGCTGACCGTGGCCGCGAGCCGCTGGCACAGTGGGCGGCTGCTGGTGAAGTTCGCCGACGTGCCGGACCGGACCGCGGCCGAGCAGTTGCGGAATCTGACCGTGCGATCCGAGGTCTCGGAGGACGAGCGCCCCGAGGACCCGGAGGAGTACTACGACCGCGAGTTGATCGGTCTGGCCGTCCGCACCGACGACGGCGCCCAGGCCGGCGAGATCATCGACGTCGTACACCTGCCTTCGCAGGACCTCCTGGAGATCCGCCGCCCTGCGGGCAACGCCGTACTTGTGCCACTGGTCGAGGAGCTGGTCCCGGAGATCAACGTGGACAAGGGGTACGTCGTCGTGGCCGACCGGCCCGGTCTGCTGGACCCGGAGGGCGCCGAGGTGGCCCCGACCGAGCCGGGCCCGGAGTGAGGCCCGGACAGATGAGACTGGACGTCGTCACGATCTTCCCGGAGTACCTGGCCGCGCTCGACGTCTCCCTGGTCGGCAAGGCGGCCAAGAGCGGCCTCCTGGACATCCACCTGCACGACCTGCGCGACTGGACCCACGACCGGCACCGGACCGTCGACGACACCCCGTACGGCGGTGGCGCCGGCATGGTGATGAAGCCGGAGCCGTGGGGCCAGGCCCTCGACGCCATCGCGCCCGCAGACGGCCCGACGCAACCCCGGCTGATCGTGCCGACGCCCGCAGGCCGCCCTTTCACCCAGGAACTCGCCTATGAGCTCGCGGCTGAGCCATGGCTCGCTTTCGCGTGCGGCCGCTACGAGGGCATCGACGCGCGGGTCGCGTCGTACGCCGGTGAGCGCATGCGGGTCGACGAGGTGTCCATCGGCGACTACGTGCTCAACGGCGGTGAGGTCGCCGTACTCGTCATGGTCGAGGCAGTCGCTCGCCTCCTGCCCGGAGTGATCGGCAACCCGGAATCCCTGGCCGAGGAGTCGCACTCCGGCGACGGCCTGCTCGAGTACCCGGTCTACACGAAACCCCCGAGCTGGCGCGGGTACGACGTACCCGACGTACTGCTCTCGGGGAACCACGGCCTGATCGCGGACTGGCACCACGAGGAGTCGGTACGCCGTACTGCCGAGCGCCGGCCTGATCTGCTCGCGGCGTGGGGCGATGCGGTCGCCGGGAAGGATGATGCCGCGTCTCAGGTCCGGCTGCTGCCGGCCACCGAGGAGGACGCGGGGGAGCTCTACACGCTGCAGCTGGCAGCCTTCCTCTCGGAGGGACGGCTCTACGGCGATCTCGCCATCCCGCCGCTGGCCGAGGAGCTGGACGCGTGTGTCGCCAGGGTCAAGCAGGGCGGCGTGCTCAAAGCGGTCGCGGGCACGCGGATCGTCGGCTCGGTGCACCTGACCGTGGACGGTGAGGTCGGCCACATCGGACGGCTCATGGTCGCGCCGGATTGGCAGGGCCGTGGTCTGGGCGCCCGGTTGCTGCGGGTCGCCGAGCAGCTCGCGCCCGCCGGCGTCACGTCGTACCAGCTCGACACCGGTGCGGAGAGTGACCGCAACCTCGAGCTGTATCGGAAGGCCGGTTACCGTGAGGTACATCGACGGCAGCAGACCGCGAACGTCGAGCTGGTTGTGCTCACGAAGCGTCGCAAGCGGCGCTGATTTCGGTTCCGCTGGCGCGGTGTGGCAAGATTGCTCGTTGCTGCCCTTCGGTGCTCCTGCCACAGGGGGTGACCACCGACCGGCAGCTTTTGATGACTTCATCACCACCGACATTTCGTGGGTGACCTGTGGCACGCGCGAGGAAGAGACACCTGATGAGCAACGTCCTGAACGAGCTCGACAACGCGAGCAAGCGCGACGATATCCCCTCCTTCCGCCCCGGCGACACCGTCAAGGTGCACGTCAAGGTCGTCGAGGGCAACCGGTCCCGCGTCCAGGTGTTCCAGGGTGTCGTGATCCGGCGCCAGGGTGGTGGCCTGCAGGAGACCTTCACGGTCCGCAAGGTCAGCTTCGGCGTCGGCGTCGAGCGGACCTTCCCGCTGCACACCCCGATCGTCGAGAAGATCGAGGTCGTGACTCGCGGCGACGTCCGCCGGGCCAAGCTCTACTACCTGCGCGAACTGCGCGGCAAGGCAGCCAAGATCAAGGAGAAGCGGGACGTCCCGGCCTCCTGAACGTCTTCTAGCGACGACGGTCACCTATGGCGCCGAGCACTGCGACTCGCGCTCGCCCTCGCCCGGCATCGAGGGCACGTCGCAGCAAGGGACGTCACCGCAGGCTGAAGCAGCGCAATCCGCTGCTCAGTCTGCTTGTCGAGATGACCACCGTGACGGTGCTCGCACTCGTCATCACGGTGGTGCTGCGGTTGTTCGTCGCGGAGGCGTTCTACGTCCCGTCGGAGTCGATGTACGACACCCTGACCAAGGACGACCGGATCCTGGCCGAGAAGATCAGCTATCTGCACCGGGACGTCGACCGCGGCGACATCATCGTCTTCAAGGACCCGAGCAACTGGCTGAACGAGGAGCAGGCGCAGCCCGGCCCGTTCCGCAAGGTCGGTGAGTTCGTCGGCATCCTGCCGCGCAGCGGCGAGGGTCACCTGGTCAAGCGCGTCATCGGCATCGGCGGTGACAAGGTGGTCTGCTGCAACAAGGCCGGCCAGATCACCGTGAACGGGATCCCGCTGGACGAGCGCGAGTACCTGCTCAAGGACGCCAAGCCGTCCGAGGTGCCGTTCTCCGTGGTCGTGCCGACCGGCCATCTGTGGGTGATGGGCGACAATCGGGCCGAATCGGCCGACTCCCGTGCCCATATGGGCGGCCCCGGCGGTGGATTCGTGCCGGTCGAGAACGTGGTTGGCCGGGCCTGTTGCGTAATCTGGCCGTCTGACCGGATGACGATGCTGCGTCCTCCGGAAACCTTCAAGAAGCCGGGGCTGAAGAAGTGACCGATACACCGACCAAGACGGACGCCAAATCCGGCCACCGCTCAGGCTTCGGGGCGGCGGCCCGCGAATTCGTGCTGATCGTGGTCGGGGCCCTGATCGTCTCCTCGATCCTGCGGGCGTTCGTCGGGCAGATGTTCATCATCCCGAGCGAGTCGATGGAGAACACCCTGCTGGTCGGGGACCGCGTCGTGGTCGAGAAGCTCACCGACGTGAAGCGCGGCGACGTGGTCGTCTTCGAGGATCCGGGCGGCTGGCTCGGCCCGGAGGAGAGCGGTCAGAAGCGCGGCTCGATCGGCCGGTTCTTCGAGGTCGTCGGCCTGCTGCCCGACTCCAGCCACGGTCACCTGATCAAGCGCCTGATCGGCATGCCGGGCGACAAGGTCGCGTGCTGCGACTCCAAGGGCCGGCTCCTGGTCAACGGTCAGCCGCTCGACGAGACCAGCTACCTGTATCCGGGCGACGCGCCGTCGCAGATGGTTTTCCAGGTCACTGTCCCGGCGGGGCGCGTGTTCGTGATGGGTGACCATCGCTCTGCCTCGGGGGACTCCCGCGTCCATCTGCAGGACACCGACTCCGACGGCGCCAACCAGGGTGACGCCGCCTTCGTCCCGATGGACAAGATCACCGGCCGCGCGATCATGATCGTCTGGCCCGCCGGCCGCTGGGCCAAACTCGGCGTACCGGACACCTTCAAAGCCGTTCCAGCGCCCGGGCCGGCCCCGGACAAACCCTCGATCTCCCTCACCCCACCACCCAAGTGAGAGACCCCCGGTGCCCAACCTCTCGCCCTTCGGCCCCGGCCACACCCGACGCACTCGCCACACCCACCCATCCGCACCCGACCTCCTGCAATGTTGGTCGGTGCGGCTGCCTAGGGTGGGGTGTGTGATGCGGAGGGCTGCATGAGTGCGTTGCCGCGCGGGAGCACGGTCCGGCGGGATGCCGGGTTGTACGGGTACGAGCGGGCTCTGCGCCGCGTCGGCCTGGACCCGATCGCCGGCGTGGACGAGGCCGGCCGTGGACCCTGCGCCGGCCCGCTGGTCGCCGCCGCGGTGATCCTGCCGGAGGGCAAGCGCGGTCAGATCCCCGAGCTCGCCGACTCCAAGCTCCTCACCGCCAAGGCGCGCGACCGCTGCTACGACGAGATCCGCAAC
Source organism: Kribbella sp. NBC_01484 (assembly GCF_036227145.1). NCBI lineage: Bacteria > Bacillati > Actinomycetota > Actinomycetes > Propionibacteriales > Kribbellaceae > Kribbella > Kribbella sp. NBC_01484. The sequence continues at coordinate 8,647,611 of NZ_CP109437.1, read as the reverse complement.
CGCGCCCTCGCCTGGTCGGTGGTCTCGATCGAGTCGACGGAGTGTGACCGCCTCGGCATGCATGTCGCCAACGTCGAAGCGCTCCGGCGAGCCCTTTTCCGTCTCGACGTACGCCCGGCGTACGTGCTGACCGACGGCTTCGGTGTCGACGGTCTCGACGTACCGGGCCTGGCGATCTGGAAGGGTGACCGCGTGGCGGCTTGTATCGCCGCCGCATCTGTGATCGCCAAAGTGACGCGGGACCGGGTGATGGAGCACTGGGACAAGGTGTACCCGCAGTACGGTTTCGGGATCCACAAGGGCTACTGCACACCTGAGCACCAGGCGGCACTGGACGAATACGGCCCGTGCCCACAACATCGACGGCGGTTCGAGAATGTCCGCCGCAGTCTGCGGCCCGATATGGGACAGAATGTGACCAGTCCCACCGGAGTGGAGAGCCTGTGAGTGAGCGTAGCGAGCGAACCAACAACTCAGCGCCCCGCAGCGCTCATGCCGGAGCCGAGCGTAGCGAGGTGGCGGCATGAGCGCTGACGACCTCGAGAAGTACGAGACCGATATGGAGCTACAGCTCTATCGGGAGTACAAGGACGTCGTCGGGATCTTCAAGTACGTCGTGGAGACCGAACGGCGTTTCTACCTGTGCAACGCGGTCGACCTGAAGGTCCGCACCGAGGGCGGCGACGTGTACTTCGAGGTGACGATGGCCGACGCGTGGGTCTGGGACGTCTACCGTTCCGCCCGCTTCGTCAAGAACGCCAAGGTGGTCACCTTCCGCGACGTCAACATCGAAGAGCTCGCCAAGTCCGACCTGGAAGTCCCCAAAGACTCCGACTTCGGCCGCTGACCGCCGCACCAGGGCTCATGAGCTCGGCAGGCTTTGGTCTGGTGGTGGAGTTGTTGGGGTCAGGTGCCAGCCGGAGTCGTCGTGCTCGATGAGGTGCAGGTCTGCGAGGGTGTCGAGGCAGCTCTCGGTTGTGGGGAGGTCCAAGCCCGCGGTGGTGGCTATCCGGTCGGCAGGGGCGGAACGGACGACAGGGACGGCGTCGAGCGTGCGGCGGACGTCGTGGTTCAGGTCGTCGATCGGATTCTTGGGGGCGTGCGGGTACGGGCTGAGGTGGGTGCCGAGCGGCGAGATCGCTTCGATGATGTCGGCAACGTTCGTGACGAGGACTGCGTCTCGTTCGCGGACCAAGAGGTGGCTGCCTTCGGACATCCGCGACGTGATCGGACCTGGCACGGCGAGCACAGCGCGACCGCACTGCTCGGCCCAGCCCGCGCTGTTGAGGGCACCGCTGCGTACGGCGGCCTCGATCACGACCGTCCCCAGCGTGCCGGCGGCGATGAGCCGGTTGCGGGACAGGAACCGCAATTTCGTCGGCGAACATCCCGGCGGTAGTTCACTCACGACCAGGCCGTCCTCGACGATCCGGCTGAACAGGGCCGAGTTGCTCTTCGGATAACTGACGTCGACCCCGCACGCCAGCACCGCAACCGTCAGCCCCGACGCCGCGAGCGCGCCACGGTGAGCCGCTGCGTCGATCCCATAAGCCCCGCCGGACACCACCGTGACGCCGTTGTCCGCCAATCCCGACGACAGCTCAGCCGCGACATGCTCGCCGTACGACGAACACGCGCGCGCACCCACCATCGCCACGGCCTGGGTGAGGGCACGCCGCAGGTTCGCCGGGCCGCGGACCCACAATCCGAACGGCACGCCCGCTCGGCGGCTCAGCTGGCCGGCCTCCGCGAGGATCTCCACCTGCTCCGGCCACTCGTCATCCCCAGGAATCACAAACCGTGCCCCCGCCGCAGCCGCTCGCTCCAAGTCGCGCTCCGGCTCAGCCTCAGCCAGCCTGGTAGACCACCGCTCCACCCCAGGAGCCTTCTGCTGCAGCAGCTCCCAGATCTCCAGCACGTCCAACCCGTCGAACGCCTTGAGCGCCGCCAGATCCCCGGGCTCCACCACCCGAGACAACCCGACCCGAGCCAACCGCTCCTCGTCATCACCCCCACCAACCCCAGCCCGACCCGGTCTGTTCGGCGGCGGAGGCGTCTTGAGCGGCAGACTCGCGTCCGTCGCGAGGCCGTTGGTCGTGGTGGCGCAGGTCGAGTTCATATCGGGCTCCTTGTGCGGGACGGCTGTCGGTGGGGTCAGTCAGCCGGGGAGACGGGTGAGGCCGGCCGGTCGCCGCCGGGTCAGGTGAGGGGTGGGTGTTGTTCGGGCGGACGTTGTGCGGTGTTTCAGCTGAGGGGGCGGGTGTCGGCGAGGTTGGTCAGGGGTTCGCCGGTGCGGAGCTGGAAGGCTTGGTGGGTGAGGTCGACGGTGGGTTGGGCGATGCCTTCCAGGTCGGCCAAGGTCCAGGCGAGGCGGACGACGCGGTCGAAGCCGCGGGCGGTGATGCGGCCGCCGGAGTAGAGGTCCTCGAGGAGTTTGTGGCTGGCGGCATCGAGTGGGTAGTCGCGGCGGAGGACCGGGCCGGGGACCTCGCTGTTGAGGATCCAGCCGGTGTCGCGGTAGCGGTGCCCTTGGCGCTCGCGAGCCGACTGGACGCGGGCGGCGACGACTGCGGTCGACTCCGGCTTCTCGTCGTTGATGGCGCGGGCGGCCGGCAAGATCTGGCGCTGGATATCGAGGCGGTCCTTGATCGGGCCGCTGATCCGTTGCCGGTAGCGCGCCAGCACTTGAGGCGTGCAGTTGCAGATCCCTTGGTTCGTCCCGGACAGTCCGCAGGGGCAGGGATTGGCCGCCAGGACGAGCATGAAGCGTGCCGGGAACTTGGCCACGGCGGCCGATCGATGCACCTCGATGTAGCCCGACTCGAGCGGCTGCCGCAGCGTGTCCAAGGTGAGCGGATGCATCTCGGGCGCCTCGTCGATGAAGAGGATCCCGCGGTGTGCGCAACTGATGGCACCGGGCCGCGGCATCCCCGAGCCGCCGCCGACGAGGCTGGAGAGCGACGCCGTGTGGTGTGGCGCGATGAACGGCGGACGAACGACGAGCTCGGCGTCGCTGGTCAGCAGCCCGGCCAACGAGTGCACAGCCGACACCTCCAGCGAGTCGTCCGTGCTCAGGTCGGGCATCAGTCCAGCGAGCCGCTCTGCCAGCATCGTCTTGCCGGACCCTGGCGGCCCATGCAGGAGCAGATGATGCCCACCCGCGGCAGCGGCCTCGATCGCCCGCCGCCCTTCGTGTTGGCCGATGACATCGTCGAGGTCGACCTCTGGAACCCGCGTCAGCGACTCGGACAACAGCCGCGGCTCGGCGCGGGGTGGGGCCTCGTCAGGGACCTCGGTCCCGCGGAGCAGCGCGAGCACCTGCCGCAATGACCGCACGCCGTACACCTCGATGCCGGGGACCAGGCGGGCTTCGCCGGAGTTGAGCTCGGGGACGACGATGCGCTCGAAGTTGGCCCTGGCGGCGGCCAGCGTCATCGCGAGGGCACCGCGGACCTCACGGATCCGGCCGTCGAGTCCGAGCTCGCCGATGATCGCCGTCTGCCGGAGCGGGCCAGGCTCGACCACCCCGGCCGCCGTGAGCAGAGCGAGAGCGATCGCGACATCGTAGTGAGAACCGGTCTTGGGCAGTGTGGCCGGCGAGAGGCCGATGGTGACCTTGCGGTCGGGGAATCGCTCCCCGCTGTTCACGACCGCGGCGCGGACCCGGTCGCGGGCCTCGGACAGCGAGGCGTCCGGTAGGCCGATCAGCGTTGTCTTCGGCAGGCCTTGGGCGATGTCCGCTTCGACCTCGACCAGATGCCCTTCCAGGCCGACCAGAGCGACCGACCACGTCTGTGCGAGCGACATCAGGCCGCCCCCCGCACGTGGTCGACGCTCGGGGGCGTGTTGTGGTCGAAGAGGACCGCGATGATGTCGATCCGGATTGCCGCGGGTCTGAGCTGGTGGGTCTGCAGCCAGCGGCCGGCCAGCTTGCGGAGCGTGGTCAGCTTCCGGTAGGTGATCGACTCCAGCGGGCTGCCGTAGTTCAGCCCGCGGCGCGTCTTCACCTCACAGACGACCAGCGTGTCGCCTTCGCGCGCGACGATGTCGATCTCGCCGAGCTCGCAGCGCCAGTTGCGCTCGAGCACGGCGAAACCGTGCGACGTGAGATACCTCGCGGCGAGATCCTCGCCGTACCGCCCGACTGCGTTCTTGGTCCGCATCGATGACCACCTCCGGCTAAGAACATGCCGGGATCAGGCCACGATTTCAGACCTCAGTTTTCGCCTGTGGACAACTCTGTCACCGATGATGTTGCCGGGGACAACGATCACGGGCACGACGTTGCCGCGGACAACCGCCGGGACGGCGTCAGTTGCGCATGTGCTTGCCGCGGGACGGTTTGTGCTGCTCGTGCGGCGGTGTGCGCACCGCACGCAACTCGTTCGGATCGGGCCGGATGGCCTGCAGGCCGCCGGTCCCGGGATCGGTGTCGCCGATGTCGAAGTCCCAGCTGTCCTCGTTCGCCAGCCGGCTGTGCCAGCGCCCGTACAGGCCGTAGATCGCCAGTCCGATCGCCATCCAGATGCCGAACTTCGTCCAGGTGCTCGTCTTCATGTTGAGCATCAGCCACAGTGTTGCGCCCAGCGACAGCAGCGGGATCAGCGGCACCATCGGCACCCGGAAGCCGCGCTCCAGGTTCGGCTCGGAGCGGCGCAGGGTGAGGACGCCGATCGCACAGAACGCGAAGCAGAACAACGCGCCGATGACCAGCAACTCCTCCAGGTCCAGCACCTTCGGATAGAGCGTCAGCGCCAGGGCGGCGAGGCCGGCAGCGGCCGCCGCGCGGGCGGGGGAGGAGTAGACCCGGCTGACTCGACCAAGGCTCTTCGGCAGGAGACCATCGCGGCCCATGTTGAACAGGACGCGGCTCTGCGCGATGAGAACAACCATGATCACCGTCATCAGCGCCAGCAGGGCGCCTAGGTTGACCACTTTTGCGGCCCAGCCGACACCGACCGCGGCCATCGCCTCCGAGACCGGTGCGCTGCCGCCCAGCTTGCCGTACGGGCGCATTCCGACCAGTACGACGGCCATCGCGATGTAGAGGATCGTGACGGCGCCGACGCCGAGCAGCATGCCCTGCGGAACCGTCTTGCGCGGGCTGCGCGCGTCCTCGGACGCGGTCGCGATCAGGTCGAACCCGATGTAGGCGAACACGATCGAGCTGGCCGCGGTGAAGATGCCCATGATCCCGAAGGAGCCGAACGACGAATCCAGGATCCAGCCGAGCAACGTCGGACTGGCGGTCGCGGGCGCGGCCCGGGCCATCGGCACGAACGGGTGGTAGTTGGCCATGTTGATGTGCGCGGCGCCGACGATCACGACCAGCAGGATCACGGCGACCTTGGCGATCACCACGACCGTCAGCACCCGGGCAGACAGCTTGGTGCCGGTCACGATCAACGCGGTCAGGATCAGCAACAGCACCGGGGCGACGAGGTTGACCTCAGCGTTCGGGCCGAAGAACTTGGCCACACCGGCGGGCAGCGTCACGCCGAATCCGTCCAAGGTGGCCAGGAAGTACGCCGACCAGACGCGGGCGACGATGGCCGCCGCGGTGACGAGCTCGAGCACGAGCGCCCAGCCGACCAGCCAGGCCCACATCTCGCCGAAGGTCACATAGCTGAAGGTGTACGCGCTGCCCGAAACAGGAATGGTGGACGACAGCTCGGCGTAGCAGGCCGCGGCCAGCACACACACGATCGCCGCGATCACGAACGAGATGATCACGGCCGGGCCGGCGACCGTGGCCGCCTGGTTACCGCTGATGCTGAAGATGCCGGACCCGATCATCACGCCCAGGCCAAGTACAACCAGGTCGCGACGACCGAACAAGCGCGGCAGACGGTGTCGCGCGTCCTCGACTCGAGTGAACGCCGACTCGACCGGCAGGCGCCGGCCTACGGTCTGTCCGTTCGCTGAGGGGGCCATGGTCAGGGGTGCCTCCGTTGCTACTAGGGCAATCGGGCCGAACAGTAGTCGACCGTCGGGCTATCGACCAGACCTCCCCTCCTCGACCCCCGCGCGGTGGCTTGCGATGCCGGGCCGGCTCCCGCATCGTCGAGGCATGACGCCGGACGCTGTCAGCACGAACCCCGACTGGCCGGAGGGTTTCGCTGCGTTATTGGCTGACTACGAACGGCATCTGACGGCGGAAAGAGACCTCAGCAGACATTCCGTGAGAGCCTACATCGGAGATGTCGCGGATTTACTCGAACATTTGATTCGGCTTGGTCACGATGATCTCGAGTCCCTCGACATCCGCGGGCTGCGCTCCTGGCTGGCCAAGCAGCAGAGCCTCGGCAAGGCGCGCAGCACGATGTCGCGGCGGGCCACGGCCGCGCGTGTCTTCACCGCGTGGGCGCAGCGGACCGGCCGGATCAGCACGGATCCGGGGGCGTTGCTGGCGAGCCCGCGGCCGCACAAAACCCTGCCCGGCGTGCTGGGCCAGGCCGACACTCGAGCCGTCCTGGATGCCGCCGCGGTGGCAGCGGATGACGGCAACCCGGTCGGGCTGCGCGATCTGGCGATCATGGAACTCCTGTATGCGACCGGCATCCGCGTCGGCGAGCTTTGTGCCCTCGACATCGACGACGTCGACACCTCGCGACGCGTCGTCCGCGTCTTCGGCAAGGGACGCAAGGAACGCTCCGTCCCGTACGGCGTGCCCGCTGCCGAAGCTCTCCAGAGATGGCTGGACGAGGCGCGACCGGAGGTGGCGCGACACGGGAGCGGCCCGGCTGTCTTCCTCGGCGCTCGCGGCGGCCGGATCGACCAGCGAGCGGTACGACGTCTCGTCCACGAGCGGATCGGGGTCGTCGACGCGCCGGACCTGTCGCCGCACGGGCTCCGGCACACGGCCGCTACCCATCTGCTCGAAGGTGGTGCCGATCTTCGCAGTGTCCAGGAACTGCTCGGGCACGCCTCGCTGGCGACCACGCAGATCTACACCCACATCTCGACCGACCGGCTCCGCAAGGCCTACGAGCAGGCCCATCCTCGAGCCTGATCCGCGGCCAGGACGGGGTGTGGATGCGGCGCGGTGGCAGGGCGATGGGGCAGACTGCGGGACATGCGGGTTTCGGCGAAGTCTGACTATGCGTTGCGGGCGTTGATCGAGATCACTCAGCGATGGGTGGCGAACGATCCCTCGGTGGTGTCGGCCGAGGAACTCAGTCGCGCGCAGGGGATTCCGCACGGCTTCCTGCAGGGCATCCTCGCCGACCTGCGCCGCGCCGGCGTGCTGGTGAGTCAGCGCGGCCAGTCCGGAGGGTGGCGGCTGGCCGTCGATCCGAACGAGATCTCGGTCGCCGACGTGATGCGCGCGGTGGACGGACCGATCGTGAGCATCTCCGGGGTGCGGCCCGAGAGCGTCGCGTACAACGAGCGGGCCGTCGTCCTGCAGCGCGTCTGGATCGCCGCGCGGGCCAGCCTGCGCGACGTGCTCGAGCACACCACGCTCATCGACCTCGCCAAGAACAAGCTTCCGGCCGGCGTCGAACGCCGCTCCCGCGACGAGGACGCCTGGCAGGCTCGGGTCCCCGGCAGCTGAGGCTCGCGCTCCGGCCCGGCCATTGCTACAGTGACGACTTATATAAGTCGATACTACAGGAGGGGTTTGATGGCTGAGCAGATCTCCACGTTCCTGATGTTCGAGGGCAGGGCCGAGGAGGCGATGAACTTCTACGTGTCGCTCTTCGACGACGCAGAGGTCGTCTCGATCACTCGGCACGGCGCGGAAGGTCCAGGCCCCGAGGGGTCGGTGATGACCGCGGTGTTCACGCTCGCGGGGCAGCGGCTCATGTGCAGTGACAGCTTTGTGCAGCACCAGTTCACCTTCACTCCGTCGGTGTCGCTGTTCGTCGACTGTGCGGACGAGGCCGAGCTCGACCGGCTGTACGCCGCCCTGTCCGAGAAGGGCGGGGTGCTGATGCCGCTCGGGGAGTACGGCTTCAGCCGGAAGTTCGGATGGGTCAACGACCGCTTCGGGGTCTCATGGCAGGTCAATCTGCCCGCCTAGGTCTGGCCGGACTAGTGGCGCCTGATCAGCAGTCCGCCGGCCAGCATCAGGGCTGCCGTCGCGCCGACTATGGCGGCGGCCGTCCGCTCGCCGGCTCGGGACGTGTCGTGTGGCGCGTCGGCACGCTCGGCGCGCGGGCTTGGTTCAGGTGGCGGAGCTGCCGCCCGGGGTGGCGGATCTGGGCTGAGTGGAAGTAGGCGGACCGGGCGGTCGGGGACCAAGGTGAGGGGGTTGAGGTACTGCTTGCCCTGGATGAGGCCCCAGTGCAGACAAGTCGCGGGTCTGCAATGCGAGCCGGCGGCAGAGAGATGGCCGATCAGGGTGCCAGGGGTCACGGCGGTCCCCACCGCCAGCGCCGGGACGACCGGCTCATAGGTCGTACGGCGAGGGCCGGTCGAGACCGTGACCACGCCGCGTCCCGCGAGCGGACCGGCGTACGTGATGGTGCCGGTGGTCGCCGCGAGGACGGGTTGGCCCGGGGTGCCGGCCAGGTCGACGCCGCGATGGCCCGGGAGCCAGGGTTTGGCCGGGAGTTCGAAGCCGTGCACGACCTGTGGTCGTGGCTGGAGAGGCCACGCCGGTAGCACCGGCGGGGCCGCCGTGGCGGGTGGGGTGGTTCCGAGAGTCAGCGCGGCTGTGGTCAGGGTCAGGAGGATGAGCTTCATACCCTGGAACATGCCGTCGGGATGGGCGGTTGCGGACAGTGAGTTCGCGGCCTGTGGACAACCGGTGGCCGGTTCGCCTTCGGCGGGGCTGGTCCCGTACACTTCCGGTGGCGTCCCATGTGAGTGGGACGACTACGCATGCCCGCACAACAGCGCGTTTCCCTCGGTCCCGGGACCTCCCGGGTGGGTTCGTGCGACGGGCATCAGGAGCGGCGGGCCACCCGGTTCGGCGCGAGACAACCGAGAACAGCGCCCGCGCGAGCAGCCGGGCGCGACAGGAGGAACACCCTCATGGCCGTCGTGACCATGAAGCAGCTCCTTGAGAGCGGCGTGCACTTCGGGCACCAGACCCGGCGCTGGAACCCGAAGATGAAGCGCTACATCCTCACCGAGCGCAACGGCATCTACATCATCGACCTGCAGCAGTCGCTGTCGTACATCGACCGCGCCTACGAGTTCGTTCGTAGCACGGTCGCCTCCGGCGGCGCGATCCTGTTCGTCGGCACCAAGAAGCAGGCCCAGGAAGCCATCGCCGAGCAGGCGACCCGGGTCGGCATGCCGTACGTGAACCAGCGCTGGCTGGGTGGCATGCTCACCAACTTCCAGACCGTGAACAAGCGGCTCCAGCGGCTCAAGGAGCTGGAGCTGATCGACTTCGACGACGTCGCGGCCTCCGGTGTCACCAAGAAGGAGCTGCTGCAGAAGCGGCGCGAGCACGACAAGCTGCTGAAGACCCTCGGCGGTATCCGCGACATGGCCCGGGTTCCGGCCGCCGTGTGGATCGTGGACACCAAGAAGGAGCACCTCGCGGTCGACGAGGCGCGCAAGCTGAAGCTGCCGATCATCGGCATCCTGGACACCAACTGCGACCCGGACGAGGTCGACTTCCCGATCCCGGGCAACGACGACGCGATCCGTTCGGTCGGCCTGCTGACCCGCGTGGTCGCCGACGCCGTCGCCGACGGTCTGATGTCGCGTGGTGGCCAGGGCGCTGCCGCGGCCGGCGAGGAGCTGGGCGCCGAGGAGCCGCTGGCCGCCTGGGAGCGGGAGCTGCTGGAGAGCCAGAACGGCACCACCGAGGCCAAGGCCGCTGACGCCCCGGCCGCTGCCGAGGCCCCGGCTGCCGAGGTCCCGGCTGCCGAGGTCCCGGCTGCCGAGGCTCCGGCTGCCGAGGCTCCGGCCGCTGAGGCTCCGGTTGCCGAGGCCCCCGCCGCGGAGGCCCCGGCCACCGAGGTGCTGACCGAGCCGATCGCGACCGACGCCGTCGTGGTCGAGGGGACCGAGTCCGAGGCCAAGGCCGAGGAGACCCCGAAGGCCGACGAGGCCTGACAGCCACGGATGCCGCCCGGTCCGCCGGGCGGCACCCCGCTGCGCCGCATGGTCCGCAACCGGGCCTGCCCCGCTCATCCAGCCGCATCGACAAGACGAGAGAACGAGGAATGGCGAACTACACCGCCGCTGACGTGAAGAAGCTCCGCGACGCCACCGGCGCGGGCATGATGGACGCGAAGAAGGCGCTCGAGACCACCGACGGCGACTTCGAGAAGGCGATCGAGGAGCTGCGCATCCACGGCGCGGCCAAGGCCGCCAAGCGGGGCGCCGAGCGCTCCGCCACCAACGGTCTGGTGGCCGCGGCGGAGAACGCGCTGGTCCAGCTCAACTGCGAGACCGACTTCGTCGCCAAGAACGAGCAGTTCCAGCAGCTCGCCGCCGACATCGTCGCGCACGCCGCCGCCAGCAAGGTCGGCGACGTCGAGGGCCTGCTGAGCGAGAAGCTGGCCGACGGCAAGTCGGTCGCCGAGAACATCGAGGCCCTGGCCGCGGTCATCGGCGAGAAGCTCGAGCTCGGCAAGGTCGCCGTGTTCGACGGCCAGGTGACGGCGTACATGCACAAGCGCGCCGCGGACCTGCCGGCCCAGGTCGGCGTGCTGGTCGAGTTCGAGGGCGACAACGTCGAGGCCGCTCGCGGTGCCGCCATGCAGGCCGCCGCGATGCGCCCGCTCTACACCACCCGCGACGAGGTCCCGGCCGAGACGGTCGAGAACGAGAAGCGGATCGCCGAGGCGACGGCCCGCGAGGAAGGCAAGCCGGAGCAGGCCCTGCCGAAGATCGTCGAGGGCCGGGTGAACGGGTTCTTCAAGGATGTCGTGCTGCTCGAGCAGGCGTCGGTCCAGGAGAGCAAGAAGTCCGTGAAGGCCGTGCTCGACGAGGCCGGTGTGACCGTGAAGCGGTTCGCCCGCTTCGAGGTCGGCGCCTGATCGCAGGAAAAGCACAGTTCTTCATCGACGAGGAGGCCGGAATCGTGACGGAAACCCTGGGTACCGAGACGAGTCCGGCCTCTTCGCCGTTCGCGCCCGCCTACCATCGGGTGCTGCTGAAGCTCTCGGGTGAGGTGTTCGGCGGCGGCAAGCTCGGCGTCGACCCCGACGTGGTGAACTCGATCGCCAAGCAGATCGCCGAGGTGGCCCGGTCCGGTGTCCAGGTCGCGGTCGTGGTCGGTGGCGGCAACTTCTTCCGCGGCGCCGAGTTGCAGCAGCGCGGGATGGAGCGCAACCGGGCCGACTACATGGGCATGCTGGGCACGGTGATGAACTGCCTGGCGCTGCAGGACTTCCTGGAGAAGCTCGGGATCGAGACCCGGGTGCAGACCGCCATCACGATGGGCCAGGTCGCCGAGCCGTACATCCCGCGCAAGGCCGAGCGGCACCTGGAGAAGGGCCGCGTGGTGATCTTCGGCGCCGGCTCCGGCATGCCGTACTTCTCCACCGACACGGTCGCCGCCCAGCGTGCGCTGGAGATCGGCGCCGAGGCGCTGCTGATGGGCAAGCAGGGCGTGGACGGGGTGTACGACTCCGACCCGAAGAAGAACCCGGACGCGGTGAAGTTCGACCAGCTGTCGTACGACGACTTCCTGGCCCGCGGCCTGCGGGTGGCCGACGCGACCGCGATCAGCCTGGCCCGCGACAACGCGCTGCCGATCGTGATCTTCGGGCTCGAGGAGGGCAACATCGCCCGGGTCGTCCACGGCGAGAAGATCGGCACCGTCGTTTCCCCGGGCCAGTAGCCCCAGGTACGCCGTACGCGCCCGTACGACTAGGATCGTTCGACACGGGTGGATGTCCGTTATCTGGTAAACCTGCGTTCGTAGGGTTCCTGTGTTCGTTGGTTGGAGTGGCCGCGCCGAGGCGGCCCTGAGGAAGCGAGGAATGTCGTGATCGACCAAGCTCTCCGCGAAGCCGAGCAGAAGATGGCGAAGGCCGTGGAGGTCGCGAAGGACGACTTCGCCGCGATCCGCACCGGCCGGGCGCACCCGCAGATGTTCGCGGGCATCCTGGCCGACTACTACGGCACGCCGACGCCGCTGCAGCAGCTGGCCGGTTTCCAGGTGCCGGAGCCCCGGACCGTGCTGATCTCGCCGTACGACAAGGGTGCGATGACGGCGATCGAGAAGGCGATCCGCGACTCGGACCTGGGTGTGAACCCGGGCAACGACGGCGCGGTGATCCGGGTGGTGATGCCGCAGCTGACCGAGGAGCGGCGCAAGGAATACATCAAGGTCGCCAAGACCAAGGCCGAGGAGGCCAAGGTCTCGGTCCGCAACATCCGCCGGCACGCGATGGATCAGGTGCACAAGACCGTCAAGGACGGCGATGCGGGCGAGGACGAGGGCAAGAGTGCTGAGAAGCGCCTCGACGGGTTGACGAAGAAGTACGTCGACTCGATCGACGAGCTGCTCAAGCACAAGGAAGCCGAACTGCTCGAGGTGTGATGGGCGTCGAGAGCACGCCCGCGCCGAGTCCCAGCCCGAGCCGCGCCGGGCGGAACCTGCCTGCGGCGATCGCCGTGGGTGTCGGCCTCGGCGCGCTGATCCTCGGATCGCTGTTCTGGCAGAAGGTGCTGTTCACCGTCCTCGTGCTGGCGGTCGTACTGATCGCCGTCGACGAGATGATCAAAGCGCTGCGGACCGGCGGGGCGATCATCCCGCGGGTCCCGCTCTTCGTCGGTACGACGGCGATGCTGCTGTCGGCGTACTTCGGCGGACCGATGGCGCTGCTGGTCGCGCTCGCGCTGACCGTGCTCGGGACGATCTTCTGGCGGGTGCCGGGCGGGACGGTCGGGTTCGTGCGGGACGCGAGCGCCGGGGTCTTCCTGATCGGCTACGTGCCGCTGCTGGCCGGGTTCGCGATCCTGCTGGTCCAACCAGAGGTGGACGGCCCCGAGCGGGTGGTCACGTTCTTCCTGGTCGTGGTCGCCAGTGACGTCGGCGGTTACGCGGCCGGTGTTCTGTTCGGCAAGCACCCGATGGCGCCGACGATCAGCCCGAAGAAGTCCTGGGAGGGCTTCGCGGGCTCGGTGCTCGCCTGCATCGGAGCCGGTATCGCCTCGGTCGTCTGGCTGCTCGACGGGGACTGGTGGGCCGGTGCGATCGTCGGTGCGGTCGCGGTGCTGACTGCCACGGTCGGCGACCTCGCCGAGTCGATGATCAAGCGCGACCTGGGCATCAAGGACATGTCGAACCTGCTGCCCGGGCACGGCGGCGTGATGGACCGGCTGGACTCGTTGCTGGCGACGGCGCCCGCGGTCTGGCTGGTGCTGCATCTCCTGGTGAAGCCATGACGGTCGCACCGGACGGACGGTCCCTGGTGGGCGGCGTCGTACGACTGGACCGGCTGCGGGACAGCGACATCGAGGAGCTGTACGCCGCGATCGGCAACGAAGAGGTGTACGCCGGGGGATTCGGCGGCGGTCGTGGGCCCGAGAGCGCGGAGGCGATGCGGGCCGCGTGGATTCCGGCTGCGGCGAAGCGGTTCGCCTACGCGGTGCGGTTGGTTGCCGACGGCACGGTTGTCGGTACGTCGAGCCTCGGGGACGTCGACCTGGTCAACGAGAGCATCCACCTCGGCTGGACCGGCTACGCGCCGGCGGTCTGGGGTACGGCGGTCAATCCGGCGACGAAGCTGCTGTTACTCCAGCATGCCTTCGAGGACTGCGGATTCGGCCGGGTGAAGATCCAGACCGGCTCGAAGAACACCAGGTCTCAGGCAGCCATCGCGAAGCTCGGTGCGACGCGTGAGGGCGTGCTGCGCCGGCACAAGAGACTGGCCGACGGCTCGTTCCGCGACACTGTCGTGTTCTCGATCCTGGCCGATGAGTGGCCTGAGGTCCGCAAGGGCCTAGAGGCGCGCATCAACCGGTAGCGCCAGCTCCGCGAGGGCGGCGTACGACGCCAGCAAGTCAGCCCGGTCGTAGGTGTTGGTCGTGATCAACACTTCGTCGACGGCGGTACGGCGTACCAGACCGCCGAGTGCTGCGTCGACCTCGTCAGGCGTGCCGTAGATCTGGCCACGGAGACCGTTCTCGAAGAACTCTTGCTCGCGAGCGGTCATCTCGGGTGGAACGTCCGGCTGCAAAGGCGGGAACACGCCACGCGTGCGTGAGTACGCGCTGGCCCATGCCTCGGGCAACAGGATCTGCCGGGCAGCTTCGGTGGTGTCCGCGACCGCGGCGGTGACGGCGAGGATCACGTAGGGCTCCAACGCCCAGGCTGATGGTTGGAAGCTCGTGCGGTACTGGTCGAGGGTCTCGAGCACCTGAGACTCGGAGCGAGCGGCGAGGACCACCGGCAGGCCCAGAGATGCTGCGATCGCGGCGCCTTCGCCGACCGCCAGGATGAACGGTGGGATGTGCAGACCTTCGCCTGGGCGGGCGTGGACCTGGTTCTGCTGGGTGCCGGCGAGATACGCCAGCAGTTCGCGGACCTGGGCGGCGAAGTCTTCGGTCGCATCCTTCTCGACGCCCAGGGCACGACGGATGCCGTTCGTGAAGCCGACTGATCGGCCGAGGCCCATGTCGATGCGGCCCGGGTACAGCGACTCCAGCACTCCGAACTGCTCGGCCACCACGAGCGGCCGGTGGTTCGGCAGCATCACACCGCCGGTGCCGACGCGGATGCGACTAGTACGGGCGGCCACTGCCGCAGCCAGCACTGTGGGAGCGGAGCCGACCACTCCGGGGACACTGTGGTGCTCTGACACCCAGAAACGCTTGTAGCCAAGCTCTTCGACCTGCTGAGCCAGCTTGACGCTTGCACGCAGTGTCTCGGCTTCCGTCTCACCTACTCGCGTCCGCGAGCGGTCCAGCACGGATATGGGAACGCCGGAGAGTGCAGCCATGATGCAGAGTCCAACGGGCGCGGCAGAACCGTCATTCCCCCAGCAGGGCCTGAAGATCCGACCGGAAGCGTTTCCCGTCGCGCAGGGGAGCGAGGAATTCGCGCTCGACCTCGAGCCGGATCCGTTCGGCCGTGGCGTAGGTGGATTCGCCCAACTCGGTCAGCGCGACTACGTTGCGGCGCCGGTCCTCGGGGCTCCGTCGGCGCTCCACGAATCCTCGGTCCTCCAGGCCGTCGATGAGGTCGCCGATCGAGGTCCGGTCGACGCGGAGCCTGGATGCGACCTCGAGCTGTGACAGCGGCTCGCCGGACGCGACTGCGGACAGCACGGCCAGATCGCGGCCGTTCAACCCGTGCGGGGCCAGCGCCTTGGTCTGCGCCTCGGTCAGCCGCGCCAGGACGTGTTTGAGCAGATACCCCAGCCGGTCCGACACCATACGAGCAAATCTACCGGCAACCTGATCGTCAGGAGAGCTGATCATCAGTTATCCTGATGATTATGGAACTGTCTTTCGGTCTGAAGACCACCCCGATGCATGTCCCGTACGCCGACATCCAGCGCGTTTGGCTGGAGGCCGACGAGGTTCCGCAGCTCCGTGACGCCTGGCTCTGGGACCACTTCCTGCCGCTGGTCGGCCCCAAGGACGGCGACGTGCTCGAAGGCTGGACGCTGCTCACCGCGCTGGCCGCACAGACGACCCGGCTCCGGCTCGGGCTGCTAGTCACCAGCAACCGCATCCGCCCGCCGGCGGTGCTCGGTAAGATCGCCAGCACGCTGGACGTGATCTCTGGTGGGCGGCTGATCATGGGTCTGGGTGCCGGCGGTACGCATCAGCCGGCCGGTACGGGCGGCATCCCGGGCCCGAACCCGGCCGTTGCGGAGTACGCGGCGTACGGCCTGACGCTCGTACCGCCAGGGGAGGGCGTGGATCGGCTGCGCGAGACGATCGAGATCCTGCGCGGGATGTGGACGCAGGACGTCTTCGACTTCCACGGCCGGTACTACACGCTCGAGGAGAACCGGAACGAGCCGAAGCCGATCCAGCGACCGGGTCCGCCGCTGCTGATCGGCGGCTGGGGCAACCGGATGATGAGGCTCATCGCGGAGTACGCCGACATCTGGAACATCGCCGGCCCGCCGCACAACGACTTCGACGTCCTGACCGATCGCGTACGGCGGCTGGACGCGGAGTGCGCGCGGATCGGCCGCGACCCGGGCACGATCAGCCGGTCACTGCAGCAGATCGTCTCGTACGACGATCCGGCGTCGACCCGGGCGATCGTGCACCGCGCCGCCGGACTGGGGTTCGATCACATCGTGCTGTCGCTGCCGAGGCCGTATCCGGAGCGGGCGGTGCGCTGGCTGGTCCGGGAGATCATCGAGCCCGTGGAGGAAGCTGCCGCCTGACCTTTCGAGCTGGGTGGAAAGGGTTGGAGAATAGTCGTCGCCAACATCGTTGCCCCGGCCAACAACCACCCGCCGGGCTACCCGAACTACACGATCTACCACTACTTCACCGTGATCGGGTACGACTCCGGTGACCTGACCGTGCTGATCGCCGACCCGGCCGGCTTCGCCCCGACAGCGACGTACTGGCTCACCTTCAACCAGCTCGCCACCCTGATCCCGCCGAAGGGCCACTCGGCCTGAAGACGCCCCTCGTCACGGCGATACCGTTGTCGCCGTGACGAGGGAACCGCGGTTGGAGATCGAGTACTGCACGCAGTGCCGGTGGTTGTTGCGGGCGGCCTGGACCGCGCAGGAGTTGCTGACCACCTTCCCGAAGGAGCTCGGGGAGGTCGCGCTGATTCCGGGCACCGGTGGCGTCTTCGAGGTGCGGCTGGACGGGGAGACGTTGTGGTCGCGCAAGGCGGAGGGTGGATTCGCCGAGATCCCCACGCTGAAGCAGTTGGTGCGTGACCGGATCGCGCCGGACCGCAAGCTCGGTCACTCGGATCGCAAGGAGCCGGCCGCCGAGAGCTGACCGGGTCTGTGATTCTGGGCACGTGGGGGATGTGAATTTGTGAATGTGGTCGGCGGCAAGGGACAATCGGGGATGTTATGACTACCTCCCTTCCTCTTGTCTTCGATGAGCCGCGCCGTGCCAAGAAGCCGCCGCGGCATCTGGCCGACCTCACCGGGGAGGAGCGGCGTACGGCGGTCGCCGCGCTGGGGGAGCCCGCATTCCGGGCCAAGCAGCTGTCGAACCACTACTTCTCCCGGCTGGTGTCCGACCCGGCCGAGATGACCGACCTGCCGGCCGCGACCCGCGACAAACTGGTCGCGGAGCTGATGCCGCCGCTGCTGACCCGGGTGCGCGACCTGGAGTGCGACAACGGGGAGACCCGCAAGACGCTGTGGAAGCTGCTCGACGGCTCGCTGGTCGAGTCCGTCCTGATGCGGTATCCGGGTCGCACCACCATGTGCGTGTCCTCGCAGGCCGGGTGCGGGATGGCGTGCCCGTTCTGTGCGACCGGCCAGGCCGGACTGACGCGCAACATGACCACCGCCGAGATCGTCGAGCAGGTCGTCGACGGTGCGCGGGCGCTGTCCCGCGGTGAGATCGCCGGCGGGCCGGGACGGGTCAACAACATCGTGTTCATGGGCATGGGCGAGCCGATGGCCAACTACAAGGCCGTGATCGGCGCGGTGCGGCGGTTCACCGACCCGTCGCCGGAGGGCCTCGGGATCTCGGCGCGTGGTGTGACCGTGTCGACGGTCGGGCTGGTGCCGCGGATCAACCAGCTCGCGACCGAGGGGATCCCGGTCACGCTCGCACTGTCGCTGCACGCGCCGGACGACGAGCTGCGGGACGAGCTCGTGCCGATCAACAACCGCTGGAAGGTCGACGAGGTCCTCGACGCCGCCTGGGCGTACGCGCGGCAGACCAAGCGCCGGGTGTCGATCGAGTACGCGATGATCCGCGACATCAACGACCACGCCTGGCGGGCCGACCTGCTGGCGGAGAAGCTGCGGGCCCGCGGCGACTGGGGTTGGGTGCACGTCAACCTGATCCCGCTCAACCCGACCCCCGGTTCCAAGTGGACCGCCTCCGACCCGGCCGACGAGCGCGAGTTCGTCCGCCGCCTCGAGGCCGGCGGCATCCCCACCACCGTCCGCGACACGCGCGGCCAGGAGATCGACGGCGCCTGCGGCCAGCTCGCCGCCGCCAACAAGTGATCAGCAGCCGCTGAGGATCTTCGCCAGGGCGGTTGGTTGGGAGAACATCGGCCAGTGGCCGGTGGGGAGCTCGACCAGGTCCCAGGTCGGGGACTCGAGGTGCTTGGCCACGTCGGATGACGGGGTGGCGCCGTCCAGCAGGCACTTGATGTAGGTCGTCGGGAGCTCGGTGATCGGGCGGGTGACGACAGCTGGCTCGGTGATTGCGCGGCCGGGGTGTGGGGTGCTGCGGGAGACGATCGTGGCGATGACCTCGTCGGAGAGGTCCTGGTCGGCGTAGTCCTCGGCGGTGAGTGGCGGCCAGAAACCGCCGGACGCGGTCAGCTGCTCCTGAACCCAGGCGCGGCCTTCGTCGGACCAGCCGTCGACGAACGACTTCCCATCCGTCGGGATGTTCGAGTCGACGTACACCACCCGCCGCAGCCGATCACCGATCCGCCCGGCCGCCTGACCGACCGGGATCCCGGAGTAGCTGTGGCCCGCGAGTACGACGTCCTGCAGGTCGTTGTCCTCGATGACCGCCACGATGTCGTCGACATGTTGCTGCTGACCGGCGTCCGGACCACGCCGCTCGGCGACCCCGCTCAGCGTCACCGGGTAGACCCCATGCCCGTCCGCACGCAGGGCCGCGGCCACCTCGTCCCACGCCCACCCACCGAGCCACGCCCCAGGCACCAACACGAAGTTCATCATGCCGGGGACCGTAAACCACGCCACCGACAGTTCAGCCGACGAGGGCAGCGGCCTCGTCGATGGTGTCGACCAGCTGGATGGAGCGGGCCATCGGGCGGTCGGAAGCGAGGGTCTGCAGGAGAGGCCAGACGGGTAGCTTCACGGTCCAGTGGTCGATGCCGACGAGGATGAGCGGGATCTGGGTCGCCGGGTCGCCGTAGTAGTTGGGGGTGACGGCCTGGAAGACCTCCTGCACGGTGCCGGCCGCGCCGGGCAGGTAGATGATGCCGCCACGTGCCCGGCTGAGCAGGACGTCCTCACGCTGCGCGTTGGAGAAGTACTTCGCGATGGCCGACGCGAACACGTTCGGCGGCTCGTGGCCGTAGAACCACGTCGGGACGGACACACCACCGTCGCCCGGGAACTCACGCCGTACGTCGAGACCCGCGGCAGCCCACGCGGCCACAGAGGGTTTGAACGACGGTACGCGCGCTAGTGCGGCGAGTGCACGGGCGATGGCGGCGTCGTCGTATTCGGAGAGTGACGCACCGAGGTTGGCGGCCTCCATTGCACCGGGGCCGCCGCCGGTGACCACCATGCGCTTGCGGCGAGCGAGCGTACGACCGAGGAGCACAGCGGCTCGGTAGCTGTCGTCGCTCCGGAGTACGCCGTGGCCGCCCATCACACCCACCCAGGGCTCGTTGCCGGGCAGATCGTCGAGAGCATCGCCGATGGCGTGGTCGTGGAGGGCCGCGGCGAGGGTCCGGCTGGTGTCGCCCTTCTCGTCGTGTTGCCGGGACCACGCGTAAATCCGGGCGTCCGGTGTGGCGTCGTACCCGTGCTCGAGGCCGGCGTACAGCTCCTCGGCGTCGTACAGCGTGCCGCGGTAGGCGTCGAAGGGGAGGGACGGGATGGCGGGGAAGACGAGTCCGCCGCCGTCGCGAATCCAGCTGTCCGCCTTCTCCTCCAGCAGGCAGCCGAGGAACAGGGCGCCCATCGGGCGCAGGCCGAGCAACTCCGCCGTCCGTCCGGTCAGATCGACCGACTGCACCCGCCACCCATCCATCGAGGTGGCCCCGGCGGCGACGATCCGGTCGAAATGCTCCAGGGACTCGATGTCCACATGCGGAATGCTCGGCATTGTCACGGAGAGCACCCTAACCGCGATAGACGTGCACTATGAGTTGAGGTAAAGGTTGGACATGACACATGCGGAGCTCTGGGAGCGTCACAAGGCCGTCATGCCGGACTGGCTCGCGTTGTACTACGAGGAGCCGATCGAGATCGTGGAGGGAACGGGTCGCCGGGTCACCGACGGTGAGGGCGCCACCTACCTCGACTTCTTCGCCGGCATCCTGACCAACGCGATCGGCTACGACATCGCGGAGATCTCCGACGCGGTGCGCGAGCAGCTCGGCAGCGGGATCGCGCACACCTCGACGGTGTACCTGATCCGCAAGCAGATCGAGCTGGCCGAGCAGATTGCCGAGTTGTCCGGCATCCCGAACGCCAAGGTCTTCTTCGCCAACTCCGGCACCGAGGCGAACGAGACGGCGCTGCTGCTCGCCACCCAGAACCGCCGCTCCAACCAGGTGCTGGCGATGCGGAACTCCTATCACGGCCGCGCCTTCGGGACCGTCGCGATCACCGGCAACCGCGGCTGGTCCGCGAGCAGCCTGTCCCCGGTGAACGTGCAGTACGTGCAGGGCGCGTACCGGTACCGCAGCCCGTTCCGCGACCTGCCCGACGCGGACTACATCAAGGTCTGCGTCGACGACCTGCGCAACGTCATCGAGACCACCACCGCCGGCGACGTCGCCTGTCTGATCACGGAGCCGATCCAGGGCGTCGGCGGGTTCTCGTCACCCCCGGACGGCTTGTACGGCGCCTTCAAGGAGGTGCTCGACGAGTTCGGGATCCTCTTCATCTCCGACGAGGTGCAGACCGGGTGGGGGCGGACCGGTGACCACTTCTGGGGGATCCAGGCGCACGACGTCGTACCGGATGCCATGACGTTCGCGAAGGGGCTCGGCAACGGGTTCGCGATCGGCGGCGTGGTCGCCCGGCCCGACCTGATGGACAGCATCAAGGCGAACTCGCTGTCGACCTTCGGCGGCAACCCGATCTCGACCAGCGCGGCGAAGGCGACCATCGACTACCTGCTCGACCACGACCTGCAGGCGAACGCGGCCAAGCGCGGCGCCCAGCTGGCCGACGGACTGCGCGGCATCTCCGAGGAGTTCCCCGAGCTCGGCGACGTCCGCGGCAAGGGTCTGATGCTGGCCGCCGAGATCGTGAAGCCGGACGACAACAGCCCCGACGCCGCCACGACCGCCAAACTCCAGCAGGAGACCAAGAACCGGGGCCTCCTGGTCGGCAAGGGCGGCCTCTACGGCAACGTCCTGCGGATGGCCCCACCGATGACCCTGACCGAAGACGAAACCGCCGAGGCCCTGGAGATCATCCGAGACTCCTTCAACACCCTCCGCTGACCAGAGAAGAGCCCCTCCATCGAGGGGCTCTTCTCTTCGTCGCTCAGATCGGCGGGATGGCGCCGGCTGCCGCGGTGGCGACGGCGGTCTGGTCGATCTGGTCGGGGGCGATGGGGCCCCCGGCGGAGCGGCCGCGGCGGCGCGTCAGGCCTTCGACCCACTGGGCGAGCCGGCCGAGCAGGTAGTTCAGGATCACGAAGATCGCGCCGACGACGATCAACGCCGGAAGCAGGTTCGACTTGTAGTTGCCGATCTGCTCCGCCTTCCGGAGCAGTTCCTCGTACGTGATGATGTAGCCGAGCGCGGTGTCCTTCAGGATCACCACCAGTTGCCCGACGATGGCCGGCAGCATCGCGGTGATTGCCTGGGGCAACAGGATCAGGCGCATCGTCTGCCCGCTGGTCAGGCCGATCGCTTTGGCCGCCTCTTCCTGCCCCTTCGGCAGGGAGTAGACGCCGGAGCGGACGAGTTCGGCGACCACCGCGCCGTTGTACAGCGTGAGGCCGGTGACGACCGCGGCCAGGGCGAGCCGATCCGGCGGGACCACCTCGTAGTTGGCGTACAGGGCGTAGGTGAACAGCATCATCAGCAGCACGGGCACCGAGCGGAAGAACTCGACGATCACGCTGCAGGGCCACCGGATCCACGCCGCGAGCGACAGCCGCCCGATACCCAGCAGCGTCCCGAAGACCAGCGCCAGGACGACCGAGATGGCGGCCGCGGTCAGCGTGCCGATCAGGCCGGGGATCAGGTACTGGGTCCAGATCTCGCCGGTCAGGAACGGCTTCCACTTCGCCGCGGTGAGCTGCCCCTTCTCGTTGAACTTGGCGAGGACGAACCACAACACCAGGACCAGCACGACGATGCTGCCCACGCCGACGGCGGCGTACAGGCGCTTGGCCCGCGGGCCGGGCGCGTCGAACAGAACGCTGCTGTTGCTCATCGCTTCACCGCCAGGCGCTTGGACATCGAGGTGAACAGCACGCCGACCGGCAGCGTCAGGATGACGAAGCCGACCGCGAAGATGCCGAACACCACGAAGATCACGTCCGGCCGGTTCTCCATCATCACCTTCATCACCGCGGAGGCCTCGGTGACACCGATGACGGAGGCAACCGTCGAGTTCTTGGTCAGGGCGATCAGCACGTTGCCCAGTGGGGCGATCGCACCGCGGAACGCCTGCGGGAGTACGACGTACCGCAGCGTCTTCAGGAACGGCAGGCCGATCGCTCGCGCCGCTTCGGCCTGGCCCAGCGGCACGGTGTTGACACCGCTGCGGATCGCCTCGGCCACGAACGACGCGTGGTAGACCGACAGGCCGAGGACGGCGAGCCGGAAGTTGTTGTCGGTGATGAAGGTGTCCGAATCCTTGTTCGCCAGCGAGACGCCGAGCTGCAGGAACAGCCCGAGGTTGCAGAACACGATGACCAGGGTCAGCGGGGTGTTCCGGACGATGTTCACGTAGGCGGAGCCGATCACTTGCAGCACCCGGACGGGGGAGACCCGCATCACCGCCACCCCGGTGCCGATCAGCAGCGCGAAGAACGCCGACAGCAGCGTGAGGTAGATGGTCGTCCAGAAGGCTTGCAGACCGTCGTACTCGACGAAGAACTCCGAAATCACGTCCATGTTTCTCCAGCTGGGAACGAGGTGGAGATCAGCACGCCGGGGAGAGACCGCGCGAGCGGCCTCTCCCCGGCGATGTCAGATCAGGCGCAGGCGTCGAAGGTCTTCGGCGGGTTCGTCGCCGGGTCGAGCTTCAGCCCGGACGGACCCAGGTTCTTGTCGAAGGCCTTCTGCCACTCGCCGGAGTCCACCATCTTCTTCAGCGCGTCGTTGACCTTGGTGCAGGTCTCGGTGTCGCCTTTCTTCAGGCCGACGCCGTACCGCTCGGTCGAGAACGTCTTGCCGACCACCTTGAACTTGCCCTTGTTCGCCTCCTGCGAGGCGTAGCCGGCCAGGATGGTGTTGTCGGTGGTCACCGCGTCGATCGCGCCGGCGCCGAGGGCCTCCACGCACTTGGAGTAGGTGTCGTACTCCTGCAGTTGCACGGTGCTGGCGAACTTGTCCTTGACCTTCTGCGCCGAGGTCGAGCCGGTCACCGAGCACAGCTTCTTGCCGTTCAGCGTCTCCGGACCGGTGATATCGGTGTTGTCGGCCTTGACCAGCAGGTCTTGACCGGCGGTCAGGTACGGACCGGCGAAGGACACCTTCTCCTTGCGCTTGTCGGTGATCGAGTAGCTCGCGAAGATCATCTTGACCTGGCCGTTGGCCAGCAGCGTCTCGCGCTGGGCCGACGGGGACTCCTTGAACGTGATGTCCTCGTTGTAGCCGAGCTCCTTGGCGACGTACTTCGCGACGTCGACGTCCATGCCGGTGTAGTTCGCGCCTTCCTTCAGGCCGATACCAGGCTGGTCGAACTTGATGCCGATGGTGACCTTCTCACCACCGCTGGAGCCCGAGCTGTTGCTCGAGTCGTCGCCGCAAGCGACCAGTCCGGTCGCAGCCAGGCCCGCGATGCCGAGGGCAGCGATGATTCGCATTGTCTTTTTCCTCCGTTGTTCGGTACTGCTTGGGAACGGCGCGAGGGGTCAGTGGGTGAGGATCTTCGAGAGGAAGTCCTGCGCCCGCCTGGTCTGCGGATCGGTGAAGAACTTCTCCGGCTCGGCTTCCTCGACGATCTGACCGTCGGCCATGAAGACGACCCGGTTGGCCGCCCGGCGGGCGAAGCCCATCTCGTGGGTGACCACGACCATCGTCATGCTCTGGCCGGCCAGGTCGACCATCACGTCGAGGACCTCTTTGATCATCTCCGGGTCCAGGGCCGAGGTCGGCTCGTCGAACAGCATCACCTTGGGATCCATCGCCAGGGCGCGAGCGATCGCCACCCGTTGTTGCTGACCACCGGACAGCTGCGCCGGATACTTGTCGGCCTGGGCGGTGACGCCGACCCGCTCGAGCAGACCGCGAGCCTTCTCGTCCGCCTCGGCCTTGGACAGACCGCGCACCTTCGTGGGACCGAGGGTGACGTTCTGCAGGATCGTCTTGTGCGCGAACAGGTTGAACGACTGGAACACCATGCCGACGTCGGCGCGCAGCTTGGCCAGGGCCTTGCCCTCGCTGGGCAGCGGCTGCCCGTCGAGGGTGATGCTGCCCTCGTCGATCGGTTCCAGCCGGTTGATCGCGCGGCAGAGCGTGGACTTTCCGGACCCGGACGGACCGATCACCACGACGACCTCGCCCTTGGCGATGGACAGGTTGATGTCCTTCAGGACGTGCAGCTCGCCGAAATGTTTGTTGACCCCGGTCAGCGCAACCAGACCGGTTTTCGTCAAGGTACCGGAATCGCTCATGGCCCAGAACCTAGCGGAGCCTAGGGTGCGGTCGCAGCGCTGGGCGGTTCCACGGTGGTAACGATCTGCAATAACCGGCGCGTACTGTGATGGAAGCCTCACAGGCTGTCCATCTGTATTACCACCCGATGTGAACCGATCAGGCGAGGGCCGTCAGGTGACGATTCCGTAGTCGCGGATCTTGCGGTAGATGGTCGCCCGTGACATCCCCAGCGCGGCGGCCGCGGCCTGCTTGTCGCCGTCGTACATCGAGAGCGCGTCGACGATCGCGTCCCGCTCCAGCGCCTCGATCGGCGTCAACTGCCGACGGGTCGTGGCCCGGCACTCGGGTGGCAGATCTGCCAGCTCGACCACGCCGGACCGGCGTCGCTTGGCGACCGCGGTGAGGGCGGCGCGCAGGTGGGTGATGTTGCCCGCCCACGGCAGCCGCATCAACTGGTTCATCGTCGTGGTGGAGAAGGTCAGGCCGCTGACGCCGGCCTTGGCCAGCAGCGATCGGACCAGTGCCGGAATGTCTTCGAGATGGTGCCGTAGCGGAGGTACTTCGACGGTCCTGGGGAAGAACGCCAGCAGTTGGTCGGCGATCTCGGACCGGTCCGCCGGCAGGGTGAGCGCGACCCAGGCGTCCCCGGCGATCGCGCCGTCGCGGACGCTCTGCAGTACGTCGGTCAGGCCGTAGAGGACCTCGCCGGTCAAGAGGTTGGCCCGCCGGATGATCAGGTCGGAACCGGATTCCAGTTCGGCCCGGGCCTCGGCCGGCAGGTCGTCGCCGGTCACCGCGGGATCGAGAACGGCCAGCCGCCGGTCGGGGGACACGTGCCGGCGGACCGCGCGCAGCAGGGACAGCTTGCCCGCGCCCGGTTCGCCGTCGGCGATCAGCCACTCGGACCGGCGGCACGCGTCCAGCATCTCCTGGGTGACGTGCTGCCAGACCGCGCTGGACCCGGTCGTGCCAGGAACCAAGGGGGCGCGGGCGGGTTGCTGACTGCGGGCCGGTGGCCGTTGCTCCTTGATCTGGATGACGCCGCCGGCCAGGGTGTCGCCGAGGAAGGTCGGCCGGTAGGCCAGCCGGGCGGTCGTCCCGCTGGGCAGGTCGGTCAGGATCACCAGCGGCTTGGTGCCACCCCGGGCGTCCCGGGTGCGGTCGATCAGCGCCGCTTGGTCGAC
This sequence comes from Kribbella sp. NBC_01484, assembly GCF_036227145.1. Lineage (NCBI taxonomy): Bacteria > Bacillati > Actinomycetota > Actinomycetes > Propionibacteriales > Kribbellaceae > Kribbella > Kribbella sp. NBC_01484. The sequence continues at coordinate 8,621,886 of NZ_CP109437.1, read as the reverse complement.
GGCGTCGAACCGGGCCTGCGCGTAGGCGTTCATCATGAACACTTCGTCCCCGAGCGCGAGCACCGGGCCGCCACTGTGCCGGCAGGCGGCGTAGTAGTCGCTCAGCAGCGCGTGGTCGAGCGCGTTCGCCTCCTCGACGACCCGTTCGTGGATCCGCCGGGCCGCGAGCTTGGCGAACGACAGCAGGATCGAGTTCGAGTTCCGGGCCTGGGTGGTGATGTCCAGTACGCCGAGCAGGCCGCCGGTGACCGGATGGGTGATCGGCGCCCCGGCGCAGGAGAACATCCGCAGCTTGTCGTTGTAGTGCTCGGGCCCGTGAATCAGGATCGGGCCGCCCACCTCGAGCGCCGTACCGATCCCGTTGGTCCCGACCTCGGACTCGGCGTACCGGAATCCGGGCGCGAGGTCGACGGAGTCCAGCCGCCGCAGCAGGGACGGGTCGCCGCCGCGGCGGTCGAGGACGACGCCCTTCGCGTCGGTCAGGATGATGCAGACCGGCTCGTTGGTGAGCTCCGACGACAGCGCGTCGATGACCGGCCGGGCGGCCCGCATCAGCGTGGTCTCGCGGTCGATCCGGTCGAAGTACTTCGGGGCGGGGCGGTCAACGTCCACCTGAGATGCGTGTGAACGCTCCCATGAGACCCGGATCGGATCCCGGACCGGCAGTGCAGCGCTCATGGGTCGCCTCCTTCACGTCCGTCACCAGCGGAGTTCCCACCACGGTAGCCGCCCCGTGTGTGACCGCCATCTCACATTGAGACACGGACGCCGCCCCCGGACGGCTTTCATCCCTTCTTAACGCAGCCCGCCGTACCGCAGGAGCCGGGCCGAGAGCCGGCTCCCGATCATGGAGGCAGACATTGAGTAGGCAGAGTCTCACCAAGGCGCACGCCAAGATCACCGAACTGTCGTGGGAACCGACCTTCGCGACCCCGGCGACCCGGTTCGGCACCGACTACACGTTCGAGAAGGCGCCGAAGAAGGACCCGCTGAAGCAGATCATGCGGTCCTACTTCCCGATGGAGGAGGAGAAGGACAACCGCGTGTACGGCGCCATGGACGGCGCGATCCGCGGCAACATGTTCCGCCAGGTGCAGCAGCGCTGGCTGGAGTGGCAGAAGCTGTTCCTGTCGATCATCCCGTTCCCGGAGATCTCCGCCGCCCGGGCGATGCCGATGGCGATCGACGCCGTACCGAACCCGGAGATCCACAACGGGCTCGCGGTGCAGATGATCGACGAGGTCAGGCACTCGACGATCCAGATGAACCTCAAGCGCCTGTACATGAACAACTACATCGACCCGGCCGGGTTCGACATGACCGAGAAGGCGTTCGCGAACAACTACGCGGGCACCATCGGCCGGCAGTTCGGCGAGGGGTTCATCACCGGTGACGCGATCACCGCCGCGAACATCTACCTGACTGTGGTCGCGGAGACCGCGTTCACCAACACGCTGTTCGTGGCGATGCCGGACGAGGCCGCGGCCAACGGCGACTATCTGCTGCCGACCGTCTTCCACTCGGTGCAGTCCGACGAGTCGCGCCACATCAGCAACGGCTACTCGATTCTGCTGATGGCCCTCGCCGACGAGCGCAACCGGCCGCTGCTCGAGCGCGACCTGCGCTACGCGTGGTGGAACAACCACTGCGTCGTGGACGCGGCGATCGGGACCTTCATCGAGTACGGCACGAAGGACCGCCGCAAGGACCGGGAGAGCTATGCGGAGATGTGGCGCCGGTGGATCTACGACGACTACTACCGCAGCTACCTGCTGCCGCTGGAGAAGTACGGCCTCACGATTCCGCACGACCTGGTCGAGGAAGCCTGGAAGCGGATCGTCGACAAGGGCTACGTGCACGAGGTCGCGCGGTTCTTCGCCACCGGCTGGCCGGTGAACTACTGGCGGATCGACGCGATGACCGACAAGGACTTCGAGTGGTTCGAGGAGAAGTACCCAGGCTGGTACTCGAAGTACGGCAAGTGGTGGGAGAACTACAACCGGCTCGCCTACCCCGGCAAGAACAAGCCGATCGCCTTCGAGGAGGTCGGGTATCAGTACCCGCACCGCTGCTGGACCTGCATGGTGCCGGCGCTGATCCGCGAGGACATGGTGGTCGAGAAGGTCGACGACCAGTGGCGCACGTACTGCTCGGAGACCTGCTACTGGACCGACGCGGTCGCCTTCCGCGGCGAGTACGACGGCCGCCCGACACCCAACATGGGACGCCTGACCGGCTTCCGTGAGTGGGAGACCCTGCACCACAACAAGGACCTGGCCGACATCGTCCAGGACCTCGGGTACGTGCGTGACGACGGCAAGACGCTGATCGGCCAACCGCACCTGGACCTGGACGACCCGAAGAAGATGTGGACCCTCGACGACGTCCGCGGCAACACGTTCATGAGCCCGAACGTGCTGCTGAACGAGATGTCCGACGCCGAGCGCGAGGCCCATGTGGCGGCGTACAAGGCCAACGGAACCAAGCCCGCGGCCTGACGCGATGAGCTGTCTCGTCTGGCACTGAATCCACCGAGCATCAGGAGGAGGCCGACATGGCCGACACCCACCGGATCCGCTTCGAACCGGTCGACATCGAGATGGACGTCACCGAGGACGACAAGATCCTCGACGCGGCGTTCCGGCAGGGCATCCACCTGATGCACGGCTGCAAGGAGGGGCAGTGCTCCGCCTGCAAGTCGTACGTCCTGGACGGTGACCTGCAGATGGAGCGCTACTCCACGTTCGCGTGCAACGACGCCGAGGTGGCCGAGGGGTACGTGCTGCTGTGCCGGGCGCATGCCTTCAGCGACTGCACGATCGAGCTGCTCAACTACGACGAGGACGAGTTGCTCGGCGGCGTTCCGATCCAGACCGTGACCGCCCGGGTCCTGGTGATCGAACCCGTCACGCGGGACATCGTCTCGCTCCGGATGAAGACGGAGCAGGCGTTCGAGTTCAGGCCGGGTCAGTACGTCGACATCACCATCCCCGGCACCGACGACCACCGCTCGTTCTCGATGGCGACCACCCAGTCGACGCCGGACGAGCTCGAGTTCCTGATCAAGAAGTACCCGGGCGGCCGGTTCTCGGCCCTGCTCGACGGCGAGCTCGCGGTCGGCGACGAACTGTCGCTGACCGGGCCGTACGGCTCGTCGACCCTGAAGGACGGCCATGTGCTGCCGGTCGTCTGCGTGGCCGGCGGGGCCGGGATGGCGCCCATCCTGTCCATCCTGCGGCACCTGCGCGAGACCGGCAGCACTCGTCCGGTCCGCTTCTACTACGGCGCTCGTACGGCGGCCGACCTGTTCTACCTCGAGGCGATCAAGGAACTCGGTGCGGAGCTCACCGGCTTCGAGTTCGTCGCCTGCCTGTCCGAGTCGGCCCTGTCCGAGGCGACTGAGCACACGGACGGGCTGAATGTCGAACAAGGCAACGTCACCGACATCGTCGAGCGGCGGGAGGCCGAGCTGCACCGCAGCGAGGTCTACCTGTGCGGGCCGCCGCCGATGGTCGACGCCGCCCTGGCGTTGCTGGAGGCAAGCAACGTGCCGAAGGACCAGGTCTTCTACGACAAGTTCACCAGCCCAGCGACTACCGATGGAGTCTGAGATGCCAGAAACCAAGCACCGCAGTTTCCCGAAGATCGAGTTCACCGACTCTGAGGCCGGCGCGCTGGAGTTCCCCAGCTCGCAGAGCCGGTCGTACAACTACTACAAGCCGGCCAAGCTGCGCGCGACGATGTACGAGGACGTCACGGTCGACGTGCAGCCCGACCCGGAGCGGCACCTGAGCCAGGGCTGGATCTACGGCTTCGGTGACGGTCCCGGCGGCTACCCGAAGGAGTGGACCGCCGCGAAGTCCTCGAACTGGCACGCCTTCCTCGACCCGAACGAGGAGTGGAACCAGACGATCTACCGGAACAACTCCGCGGTCGTCCGCCAGGTCGACCTCGGCCTGCAGAACGCCAAGCGGGCCCGGGCGTACGACGCCTGGAACCCGGCCTGGCTGAAGTTCGTCGAGCGCAATCTCGGCGCCTGGATGCACGCCGAGAACGGCCTTGCCCTGCACGTGTTCACCAGCATCCAGCGGTCCGGTCCGACGAACATGATCAACACCGCGGTCGCCGTCAACGCCGCCCACAAGATGCGGTTCGCCCAGGACCTCGCCCTGTTCAACCTGGACCTGTCCGAGGCAGACGTACCGTTCGACGGCGCGGCCCACAAGGAGGTCTGGAAGAGCGCGCCGGAGTGGCAGCCGACGCGTGAGGTGGTCGAGCGGCTGACCGCCGTCGGCGACTGGTGCGAGCTGTTGTTCGCCACCAACATCGTGTTCGAGCAGCTGGTCGGGTCGCTCTTCCGCACCGAGCTGGTGATGCAGATCGCGGCCCGCAACGGCGACTACATCACGCCGACCATCGTCGGCACCGGCGAGCACGACTACGACCGCGACCTCGGCTACAGCCGCAACCTGTTCCGGCTGCTGACCCGGGACGCCGAGTTCGGCGAGACCAACAAGGTGCTGTTCGGCGAGTGGCTCGCGACCTGGGTGCCGCGCTGCCTCGACGCTGCGCACGCGCTGCAGCCGATCTGGTCGCAGCCGGCCGACAAGTCGGTCACGTTCGCGGACAGCCTGGACGCGGCCAAGCAGAAGTTCCGTTCCCTGCTCGAGGATCTCGGGCTCGACACTCCGAAGGAGCTGGACCAGTGAGCATGCAGTTCGGATCTGCCGCCGAGTTCTCCAACAAGACCGGTGTGACCCTGATGAACACGCCGATCGGCCGCGTCGTCGCCCAGGTGATGGGCGCCAAGGACGGCGTCGAGCTGACCGAGTATCCGTCGATGATCCGCGTCGACGGCACCGGGTTGCTCGACTTCGACTACGCCGAACTGTCCGACGCGCTCGGGATGGAGTTCGACGGCTCGGTCTTCGAGGAGATCTCCTCCACCCACTACGGCCGGATGGTGCACCTCGACGACAAGACCATCCTGTTCGCCAGCCCCGAGGACGCCGCCGAGTACATCGGTTTCGACCTCACCACGAAGTGAGGCCGCATGTACGAGAAGAACGGTGAGAAGTACTACATCGTCGACGCCCACATCGCGCTGTGGGACGCCCGGGCGGAGAACCAGCGCAACATCCACGGCAAGCAGTTCATCGACTGCTTCTACGACTACCACAAGAACCTCAGCCCCGAAGAGGTCGTCTGGGACTACGACACCTACACGTACTACGGCGAGCAGCGCCTGCTGAAGGACCTGTTCGAGGACGGGTACGTCGACCACGCGATCTTCCAGCCGGCCATCCTGAGCGACTTCTACAAGCGGGGTTTCGGCCAGACCGAGGACGCCCTCGCGCTGACCCGGGCGAACCCCGGCAAGCTCACCTACAACCACGCATGGGACCCGCGCCACGAGGAGGCCGGTCTCGAACAGCTCCGCAAGGACGCCGACCGGATGGGGCTGAAGGGCGTCAAGCTCTACACCGCCGAGTGGCACGGAGACTCCCGCGGCTACAAGCTGGACAGCCCGTGGTCGCGCCGCTATCTCGAGGAGTGCCTGAAGCTCGGGATCAAGAACATCCACGTGCACAAGGGCCCCACCATCCGGCCGCTGGACCGGGACGCGTTCGACGTCGCGGACATCGACCAGGTGGCGACCGACTACACCGACCTGAACTTCATCGTCGAGCACGTCGGCCTGCCCCGGCTGGAGGACTTCTGCTGGATCGCCACCCAGGAGCCCAACGTGTACGGCGGTCTGGCGGTGGCGATGCCGTTCATCCACACCCGGCCGAAGTACTTCGCGCAGATCATCGGGGAGTTGCTCTACTGGATCGGCGAGGACCGGATCCTCTTCTCGTCGGACTACGCGCTCTGGACGCCGAAGTGGCTGGTGGAGAAGTTCGTCGACTTCCAGATCCCGGCGGACCTGACCGAGTACGCGCCGCTGACCGTCGAGCAGAAGAAGAAGATCCTCGGACTGAATGCGGCCGGCCTGTACGACCTCGACGTACCCGAGGAGCTCCGGCTTCCCGCTGACGCCGGATCGCGGGAAGAAGCCGTGGCGTCATGATCACGGTCGCGGTGTCGCTGGAGGCCGGCGTCGCGGCGGCGCTCGCGACGGTCGTCGACCCCGAGCTGGACCAGCCGATCACGGAGCTGGGCTTCGTCCGGTCGGTCCGGATCGACGACGCCGGCGTGACCGTCCATCTGCGGTTGCCGACCTCGTTCTGCGCGCCCAACTTCGCCTACCTGATGGCATCCGACGCGGTCGACGCCCTGCGTCGGGTGCCGGAGGTGGGCACGGTGACGGTACTGCTCGACGATCACCACGACTCGGACAAGATCAACGCCGGTCTGGCCGCGGACGCGGGCTATGTCGGCACGTTCGGATCCGAGGCCGAGCAGAACCTGGACGAGCTGCGCCGGACCTTCCAGCGCAAGGCGCATACCGCGGCGATGGAGCGGTGCGTGATGGCGTTGCTCCGGTCCAGCGGTACCACCGTCGACCAGTTGTCCGGGCTCACCCTCGGCCAGCTGGTCGGTGGTCCGCACAAGGAGGCCCTGCTCCGGCGGCGCACTGACATCGGACTCGGCATCCGGCCCGACGACCTGGTGCTGGTCGACGACGACGGCGTTCCGGTGCCGCCCGAGGCGATACCGATGCGGCTGCGATTCGCGAAGGCGGTCCGGATCTCCGTCGAGGGCAACGCGCACTTCTGCCGCGGCCTGCTTGCCACCCGGTACGACGACGAGCCGGGCGGCCTGATCACCAATACGAGGAGGACGAAATGAGAGCCGTCCAGGTCATCGGCTATCACGAGAAGTTGCAGCTGTCCGACGTACCCGAGCCGAAGGTCACCGGGCCGCTCGACGTCGTCGTCCGGATCGGGGGAGCGGGGGTCTGCCGGACCGACCTGCACATCCTCGAAGGGCAGTGGGCGGAGAAGAGCGGCGTACGGCTCCCGTACACGATCGGCCACGAGAACGCCGGCTGGGTCCACGCGGTCGGCGACGCGGTCACCAACGTGGCGGTCGGCGACAAGGTGATCCTGCATCCACTGATCACCTGCGGACTCTGCCGGGCCTGCCGCTCCGGCGACGACGTGCACTGTGAGGCGAGCAGCTTCCCGGGCATCGACACCGACGGCGGGTACGCGGAGTATCTGCGCACCACCGCCCGGAGCGTCGTACGAATCGACGACTCACTCGAGCCGGCCGATGTTGCGGCGCTCGCGGATGCCGGACTGACCGCGTACCACGCGGCAGCGAAGGCGGCCCGGGCGCTCAGGCCGGGCAACGTCTGCGTGATGATCGGCGCGGGCGGACTGGGGCACATCGGGATCCAGGTGATGAAGGCGATCTCGGCGGCGACCGTGGTCGTTGTCGACCGCAACAAGGCCGCCCTCGACCTGGCCGTCGAGATCGGCGCCGACCACGGAATCGTTGCCGATGGCACCCAGGTCGAGCAGGTCCGGGAGCTGACCGGCGGCGCCGGTGCGGAGGCGGTGATCGACTTCGTCGGCGAGGGCGGCGCCACCGCCGATGGGATCGCGATGCTGCGGCGGGCCGGCAACTACTACGTCGTCGGGTACGGCGAGAACCTCGACGTACCGACGATCGACGTGATCTCGACCGAGATCAACTTCCTCGGGAATCTGGTCGGCTCCTACAACGACCTGCAGGACCTGATGGAGCTCGCGGCCCAGGGCAAGGTCGCGCTGCACACCACGAAGTACCCGCTGGCCGAGTTCCAGCAGGCCATCGACGATCTCGACCACGGCCGGGTCCGCGGCCGGGCGATCCTCATCCCCTAGAAGGAGGCTGACCATGGCGAAGGAACTGCGGTTCAACACGGACGCGCGGCGGTTGCTCGAGTCCGGCGTGAACGCGCTCGCGGACGCGATCAAGGTGACGCTCGGGCCGAAAGGCCGTAACGCGGTGCTGGAGAAGCTGACCGGCCCGCCGACGATCACCAACGACGGCGTCACCATCGCTCGCGAGATCCAGCTGCGCGAACCCTTCGCCAACATGGGCGCGCAGCTGGTCAAGGAAGTCGCGATGAAGACCAACGGGGTGGTCGGCGACGGCACGACCACGGCCACCGTGCTGGCCCAGGCGATGGTCCGCGAAGGCCTCCGTGAGGTCGACGCGGGCGCCAACCCGATGCGGGTCCGGCGCGGGATCGAGCAGACCGTTCCGGTGGTGATCGAGACGCTTCGGGAGTGGGCGGTCGAGGTCCGCGGCCGCGACGAGCTGCGGCACATCGCGACGTTGGCGGCCAGTGACGACGAGGTGATCGGCGCGGTGATCGCGGACGCGGTCGACTGGGTCGGGCGCAACGGCGTCGTCACCACCGAGGAGTCGGACACGCTCGGGATGTCGGTCGAGGTGGTCGACGGCATCGAGTTCGACCACGGCTACGTGTCGGCCTACATGGTGACCGACCGGGAGCGGATGGAGACCGTCTACGACCACCCGGTGATCCTGCTGACGAACAAGAAGATCACCCAGGTGCAGGAGATCATGCCGGCCGTCGAGGTGGCGCAGCGTGCCGAGCGGCCCCTCGTCGTCCTCGCCGAGGAGGTCGACGGGCCGGCGCTGCAACTGCTGGTCGGCGGCAACATGCACAACACGATGCGCTCGGTCGTCGTCCGGGCGCCCGGCTTCGGCCACCGCCGGATCGCCGAGCTGGAGGATCTCGCCACCGCGCTCGGCGGTTCGGTGATCGCGAAGGACACCGGGCTCGACCTGTCCGACGTGAGCCGCGAGCACCTCGGGTCCTGCGACCGGATCACGATCACCGAGGACTCCACGACGATCGTGGGCGGGCACGGGGACGCGTCACTGGTGGAGGCGCGGATCTCCCAGCTGGAGAAGCAGTTCGAGCGAGCCAAGATCGAGGCCGACCAGGACAGCCTGCAGCTGCGGATGGCCCGGCTGGCCGGCAAGGTCGCGGTGATCCGGGTCGGCGGCGCGACCAGCGTCGAGCTGAAGGAGCGGATGCTGCGGGTCGAGGACTCGCTGGCCGCGACCCGGGCCGCGCTCGAGGAAGGTGTGGTGGCCGGCGGCGGGACCGTCCTGGTCCAGGCACAGGCCGTGCTGTCGAAGCTGGAGCTGTCCGGCGACGAGGCCATCGGCCGCGAGGTGGTCCGGCGAGCACTGCCGGAACCGCTGCGGTGGATCGCGATCAACGCCGGGTACGACGGCGACGAGGTGGTGGCGCGGGTCGCCGAGCTGCCGAACGGGCACGGCTTCAACGCGCTCACCGGCCAGTACGCCGACCTCGTGGACGACGCGGTGATCGACCCGCTCAAGGTCACCCGGGCGGCGCTGGAGAGCGCGGCCTCGATCGCGGCGCTGCTGATCACCACCGAGACCGCCGTCGTCGAAGAGATCCTCGGCAACCCCGGCGCGATCATGGCGCCCGGCTTCGGCGATCTCGCCGAGGGCATGGTCCGCCCGTCCAACATCTACTGACAGGAGCGTGCCATGGGCGACCGACGGCATCAGTTGCTGGAGACCTTTCTGCACCGGGTCCTCGGCGTCGGCCTCGACGAGGTGCACGCGGAGGCCGTCGTACTCGCGCAGGGCCTCAGCGACCGGCTCGAGGAGCTGATCGACACCGCCCTCGGATACCCGACGCGGGATCCGCGTGGGGTGCCGATCCCACCCAAGGCGCGCGTGGACGCATGATCGAACCGACCTCGCCGCAGCTCGCTACCGCGGCCCGCACCTTCGGGCTGTTGCTGGCGCCGGTCCGGCTGCATCTGGTCGCACTGGCGAGCTGCGGTGAGTACGACGTCGGCACGCTGGCCGCCCGGGTGGGCGTCAGCGTGCCGACGGCGAGCCAGCACCTGGCCAAGCTGCGACTTGCCGGCCTGGTCAGCGCCCGGCGGGAGGGCCGCCGGCAGTTCTACACCGTCGACGACCCGCACGTGATCGCGCTGGTCGAGCAGATCTTCCAGCACGTCGCCCCCGACGGCTCCCTCGCGCCGGACCCTCCCCGGCAGCAGTCTCTCCCGGACCGGCAGCCGGCGGTCTCCGGTCCGGGAGGCAGTCTCGTCAGCGACTTGGCCGGCCACCGCAGCAGCCGCCGGCAGCGAGCGCCGTCGCCGCAGGCGGCTCCTTGACCGCGGCCTCCACATCGGCGAGCATCCGCTGCCGCGCGGCTGGCGAGATCACCCGGCCGCGCGTGACGACGGAGTGGATCTTCCGGGTGTTCCGGATGTCCGTCAGCGGATCCGCATCCAGTACGACGAGATCCGCGATCTTCCGTGGTTCCACCGAGCCCAGGTCCGCGGTCAGCCCGAGGAACCTGGCCGGCTCGACGGTGGCGGCGTACAGGGCCTGGCGTGGGGTGGCACCGGCCGTCACCAGGTGCTCGAGTTCCTGGTGCAGGGCGAAGCCGGGGACGGAGTACGGCGTACCCGTGTCGGTGCCGGCCAGGATCGGGACATCGTGGGCGAACAGTTCACGGACGAACCGCTCCCGCCACGCCCACATCTGCCGCTGGTGCGAGATCTCCTCGGCGGTCCGGTTGGCGGCGTACAGGTTCTCCATCACGTAGTCGTAGGTGCCGATCGAGTCGGCGCTCAGGTACTTGGCGAGCGCGGGATCGAGCCGGGTGTAGTCGGGTTGGTCGAGGACGTTGTGCATGGTCAGCGTCGGCGTCACCCGGGTGCGGTTGCGACGCAGAGTGCCGAAGACGTCCGCGGCCCGGGCCGGGCTGTAGGTGTTCGCGGCGATCCACTCGATCGGGTGCAGTTGCCGGAACCAGGCGTTGTAGTCGCCGGTGTTCACACTGATCGCGCGGACCATCCGCCGTACCTCGGCCTCGCGAGTGGACACGGACAGGCCGAGCGAGTGTATGTGCTCGATGCTGCGCTGGCCGGCGTTGCTGACCTCCTTCGAGGTGAGCTCGTCGGGTCCGTGGCCGTGGACGGTCAGTCCGACCTTGCGGGCCTCGTCGAGGATGGCGGCGTACGCCAGCTTGTTCAGGCGCGAGTACACCTTGACGAAGTCGGCGCCCTCGGCCTTGACCTGGCGTGCGGCGGATCGCGCGGCGGCCGCGTCGTCGACGACGAGGACGTGCAGGAGATTCGGGTCCCACAGGGTCGGGTCGCCGTCGATGATCTGGCTGGCCACGATCATCCGCGGGCCGACCAGCGTGCCGGCGTCGATCCGGTCGCGCCAGTCGTAGAGCATCGGGTTGGAGGCGGCCATCTCGCGGACCATGGTCAGGCCGTTGGCCAGGTACAGCGGGGGAGACACCCGCTCGTCGCCGAGGCTGTGGACGTGCATGTCGGCGAGTCCCGGGATGACGTACTTGCCGGTCGCGTCGATCACGGTCGCGCCGCGCGGGACGGGGAGCCGGCCGACGCCGATGATCCGGTCGCCGCCGATCAGCACGGTCTGGTTGCGATCCCCCCGGCCGGTGGCGACGTCGATGACGGTGGCGTTGATGAGGGCGGTGAGTTGCTTTTGGGGCTTTGCCGAGGCTGTGGAGGTGCTTGTCGAGAACGAGCCACCGGCGATCACGGCGGCGCCGGCGGCGGTACGGGCGAGGAACTGACGGCGAGAACTGTTCATGCCCCTCACTATTCTCGCCGGGCGCGCGCCGGTCAGGGGTTACAGGCAGCCGGTCCCCGGTAGGGAAATGTCTACCTCGGCACGTACTCTTGGTGGCTGTCATGCGTACTTATGAGGTCCGCACCTACGGGTGCCAGATGAACGTCCACGACTCCGAGCGGCTCCGCGGCCTGCTGGAGGACGCGGGTTATGTCCGCGCGCCCGAGGGCGACCAGGCCGATGTGGTCGTCTTCAACACCTGCGCGGTCCGGGAGAACGCCGACAACAAGCTGTACGGCAACCTCGGCCACCTGGCGCCGGTGAAGGCGAAGAAGCCCGACCTGCAGATCGCCGTCGGCGGTTGCCTGGCGCAGAAGGACAAGGCGTCGATCGTCCGCAAGGCGCCGTGGGTCGACGTGGTCTTCGGGACGCACAACATCGGCTCGCTGCCGGTGCTGCTGGAGCGGGCGCGGGTGGAGCAGGAGTCGCAGGTCGAGATCCTCGAGTCGCTCGAGGTCTTCCCGTCGACACTGCCGACCCGCCGCGAATCGCCGTACTCGGCCTGGGTGTCGGTGAGCGTCGGCTGCAACAACACCTGCACGTTCTGCATCGTGCCGGCGCTGCGCGGCCGGGAGAAGGACCGGCGGCCGGGCGACGTCCTGGCCGAGGTCGAGGCGCTGGTCGCCGAGGGCGTCCTCGAGGTGACCCTGCTCGGCCAGAACGTGAACTCGTACGGCGTCGAGTTCGGCGATCGTTACGCGTTCTCGAAGCTGCTCCGTGCGTGCGGCGGGATCGACGGCCTGGAGCGGGTCCGGTTCACGTCGCCGCATCCGCGGGACTTCACCGCGGACGTGATCGAGGCGATGGCCGAGACGCCGAACGTGATGCCCTCGCTGCACATGCCGCTGCAGTCCGGTTCGGACCGTGTTCTGAAAGCGATGCGGCGCTCGTACCGGCGTGATCGGTACCTTCGCATCATCGAAGACGTCCGGGCGGCGATGCCGGATGCCGCCATCACGACCGACATCATCGTCGGGTTCCCGGGGGAGACCGAGGAGGACTTCCAGGGCACGCTCGACGTGGTGCGGCAGGCGCGGTTCGCGGGGGCGTTCACCTTCCAGTACTCCAAGCGTCCTGGTACGCCGGCTGAGTCGATGGAGGATCAGGTCCCGCGCGACGTCGTCCAGGGTCGCTACGAGCGGCTGGTCGCGTTGCAGGACGACGTGGCCTGGGACGAGAACAAGGCGATCGTCGGTCGGTCGCTCGAGGTGCTCGTCGCCGAGGGGGAGGGGCGCAAGGACGCCGCGACCCATCGGCTCAGCGGGCGGGCCCGCGACAACCGCCTCGTCCACTTCGCGCTCCCCGAAGGCGTCGACACGCCACGGCCGGGCGACCTGGCCACGGTCGAGGTCACCTACGCCGCCCCCCACCACCTGGTCGCGGACGTCTTCGGCGCCGTACGTCATACTCGCGCCGGCGACGCGTGGGAACGCGCGCAGGACGCACCGGCCGCTACACCTGGAGTGATGTTGGGCATGCCAACGATCGGAGCCACGCCCCTCGAACCGGCAGCCGGCGGCTGCCAGGCCGGATGACGGGCCGGCCGGGCGGGGGGTCTCCCCTCGTGCCACCCGACGCGGAGCCGTTTGCCGCGGGGCGAGACGCGGACATCTTCTCGATCGACGACCAGTGGGTCCTGCGGCGCTACCGCGACGGGTACCCGGTGCGCGACGAGGCGGAGTTCATGCGGCACCTCGCGAAGTACGACTACCCGGTGCCGGCGGTCCGTGAGATCGACGGTCCGGACATCGTCATCCAGCGACTCGACGGTCCGACCCTCGGCGACGCGGCGATCGCCGGTGAGGTCACTGCGACGGAGGTCGGCGAGATCCACGCCGATCTGCATCGCCGCCTGCAGGCGATTCCCGCACCCAGCGGTGCGCCGGGCCAGGTCGTGATCCACGGAGATCTGCACCCGCTCAACGTGATCGCGACCGCCCGTGGTCCGGTCGTCATCGACTGGCGCAACGCCAGGGAAGGCACACCCGAGTACGACATTGCGATGTCCGCGATCATCTTCGCCCAGGTCGCGCTCGACCCCGCCTTCGAAGCACTCTCGCCGTTGTTGCGCGAAGCCCTCGCCACCTACCTCGCGAACTCCATCGACCCGACCTCCGGCCTGCCCGCCGCACTCCAGGTCCGCGGCAGCAACCCGACCCTCACGCCCGCGGAACTAGCGCTGCTGCCCGCGCAGGAAGAGCTCATCCGCTCACTCCTCTAGCGCCACGCCTGGTGGGCTGGGACACCCGGTTGCGGGCGGAGACAGGCAATAGCTTGTCTCCGCCCACCAGAAGGCGTCCCAACTCCCGACAGTTGGCTGCCGAGGCTAGGCGTTCAGGAACTGTGACGGGTTCAGCGCGCGGGTGACGATCCGGAGCTCGCCGAGGTGGCCGGCGAATGCCTGCTCGATCACGTTGGCGTAGTGGTTCGCGCCCAGCAGCCACGGTTTGCCGGCAGTCGCGAGCCCGTTGGACGACGTCGATCGTGTTCCGGGCCAGGTCGAAGTGGTAGAGCCGGATCATGCCGGACCCGCCGTAGTACCGGTCCTGATAGTTGGTCAGGTGCAGGTGCAGGTGCAGGTGCAGGTGCAGGTCGTGGCCGGTGGCGTTCTGCCGGACCACCCGGCCGGGCGGCCGCCAATCCATTGCCAGCAGCAACCACTGCCGTCCGGCCGCCCGGAACACGTGGTACGAGTTGTACCGGTTCGCCGTCGAGCCGCTCAGCGGCGCCGGGTCCCCCCGGTCCTGATCGAACTGATACTGCGTATCCGGTACGACGGCCAGCGTGAAGCGCGGGTGCTCGGTGTCGATCCGTCCCGCCGTCTTGCTCGCCGTACCGGCCGCAACTGCTGCCGTCGAGCCGCGGCCGGATGCCGCGGCATTCCCGGTGGTGAGAGGCGAACCCTGGAAGCAGAATTCAGAACCCGTGCGCGATCACGGCAGGCAGTCCGTCACCGGCGATCCCCGCCAGCACCCGAGCCTCATGCGGCACCACCGGATCGGGCAACTTATCCAACGAGAACCAGTCCAACCCATCCGCCTTGTCCGGCTCCATCAACCGAGGCTCACCCGACCACCGAGTCGTCGTGAAGAAGAAGTCCACCCGCTCATCAATCGGATCCCCGTTCCCGCCGGTCCGATGCATCGCGGTCACCGGCACGAGATCACCCGGATCGATCTCCACCCCAACCTCTTCCCGAACCTCCCGCACCGCGGCCGCAACCGCCGACTCTCCCCGCTCCACATGCCCAGCCGGCACCGCCCAATACCCATCCATATAGCCGGTATTGGCCCGCAGCATCATCAACACCTCGTCCCCCCGCCGCAACACCACATAAGCCGCCGGCACCACCCGAAACCGATCCATACCCCAGACCCTAATAGCCCCCACCGACACCCGTTTCACCACGGCAAGGACACCGCGAAAGGGCACGCCTCCGGCGCGACTGTTCTTTCGGCCGCCTCCGGCGGCGCGCACACTGTGGACACGGATCACCGCGATCGGCGAATCAACTCGGGCGCGCGGCCACGTCCCACTGGGGAGTTGGGGCCAGCTGTTCGCCAGCCGCCGCAGGCTTCGGAGTCACCGTCGTAGCGGTCTCCTACCAAGCAGTCTCCCTTGCACGGCGTCCGCTACGTCCCCGTCACCGGCCACCAACTCACCCTCCAACTCGCCTGGTCCGCCGACAACACCAACACCACCCTCCCCGCCTTCTTACAAACCGCCCGCCAAACAACCCAGCTCCGGAGTTAGCCAGTAGAAAAACAGTTGGCTCGCTCGACCGGGTGATCGTGTAGAACCACGTGCATGGTTCTTCCGACTGAAGTCGTTGCGCCCGAGAGGATCGAAGTCCGTGATGGCCACCGCCTTGCGGTGCGGCGTCGTGGGGATGGCGGCGTACCGCTGCTGCTCATCCACGGGTTCCCGTGCACGAGTCGCATTTGGTCGCACAACATCGTCCCGCTGGCCGAGGCGGGCTTCGACGTCGTCGCGCCGGACCTGCGCGGGTACGGCGACTCCGACTTCGCACCGGATGACTTCTACGACCTCAACGCGTTCAACACCGACCTGACCGCCTTGTTCGACAAGCTCGGCTGGGATCGCGCAGTCATCGCCGGGCACGATCTGGGCGCGATGATCGCCGTCGACATGGCCAACCGCCACCCCGACCGGGTGGACCGCTTGGTGATCCTGGACGACTCCATGCCCGACCTGGCCGAGACGTTCGCAGCGGCGGGCATCCCGCCGAGCCGGCCCAAACCCGCCGTCTACGACTACCACCGCCTCCAAGGGCGCCACGCCGACGCCTTGGTCGCAGACCTCAACACCCCCGAACAGCGGCGGCGTTACATAGCTGAGTTCTACGGACATCGCCTGTGGTGTCCGCCCGATGCCTTCGGCGAAGACGATTTGGCCTTCCTGACCGAGCCGTACGGCGACGCGGACCGCCTGCGCGCCTCTTTCGCCGACTACGAGGTCGTCATGGGCACCCGGCCACTGTCGGCCCCAGAAATGCTCGACCGCCCGGTCCAGCAGCGCGCCCTGGTACTGATCGGCGCCGACCAGGTAACCATCGGCGACCACGCCGAGCAGCGATGCGCACTCGCCTTCCCGGAAGCAGTCGGCCCCTTCTGGGTCAAGGGCGCCGGCCACTTCATGCCCTGGGAGCGCCCCGAAACAGTCAACCGAGCCATCCACTCCTTCTGCGGCGACCTCCTAGCGACCGCCGCCACGCGCCCCGGCGCTCACATCTGAACCTCCTCCGAGCACCACAGCCCTGCTCGTCATTCGCCGCTGACGAGTTCCACTCGGCTTGGCAGGGGGAGTGCGGCTACTGCCGCGTCACGCAGGGTTGGGGCGGTAGTCCGGAGTGACCGCCAGCCCGAAGCCGGTCCTGGCGGCCAGGTGCGGGGTTCACCCCTCATCTGGTCCCTTCACCCCCGGTATGCGGTGGGTAGAAGGGTGCACTTGCGAGGTTCTCCCCTTAAATTGACCGGGGCGGAAGACAAGTGCGGTAACGACCTCGACGTTTCGTGGCGAGGCACGAGCTTGCCCGGTGCATCGGCCAGCAGACCGCCAGTTGCTCCCCCTCCGCTCGTTATCGGCCCGGTATTTGTTCATGCCGGTTCGCCTTCCTTCGGAACGACTTAGCTGCGCCGATCACGACGGCTCGTGTTGTGGCGCGCGCCCTTCTAGCTAAGCTGTTTCGCCGATTTGCGGTGGTCCGTGTCACCGGTGTGCGCGCCGCCGAAGGCGGTACAGAACGGCCGCCGCCGAAGGCGGTGTCCAATGCCGGCCGGGCGCTTCCATGGGTTTCCGCGCCGAGTGCGCCATCCGTGTCAGCGGTTCGCGGCGCCGCCGGAGGCGGCCAGAAGAGTTGGCGCTGCGAAGCGGTGTCCTTTGGGCGGTGTTCACCCCTGGACATGACGAAAGGGCCGCAAGGGGGTTTCCCTTGCGGCCCTTCGGGTGGTGATCAGGCGGGCTGGTTCGGGCCGTCCGGGATGTCGTCGTTCTGGCCGTCGAGGCCGTCCAGGCCATCCTTGGCCTTCTCGACACCCTGGGCGATCTTGTCGCCGTACTTGCCGCCCGTCTTCTCGTCGACGAAGTCACCGGCCTTGTCGAGACCCTCGCCAACCTTGTCGCCGTGCTGGTCGACCAGGTCGCCGGCCTTTTCCTTCAGGCCCTCGGCCTTGCCCTTGAACTTGTCGAAGATGCCCATCTCCGGGCTCCCATTCCTGCGTAGTTAAGTGCTTACAGACAGCTTGCGGCGATCTTCGCACCTGCAACGCCAGAACTGTGGGATCTCCGCGAGTGCCATGCGGACGGCCCGGAGTCGGACCGAGACTCAGACGCCGTCGCCAGACGGCTCCGACTCTACGTCACCACCGCTGTCTTCACCCTCGTCGCCAGTGGACTCGACGTCTCCACCACTGAACTCGACGTCGCCGCCACTCCTGGACTCGACGTCGCCGCCGCTGCGCTTGAATTCGACGTCGCCGCCACTCTTCGCGGCGAACTCATCGGCCTCGTCGCCCAGCCCCAACTTCTCCTTGGCCGCGTCGGACTCTTCCTCGAACGGATTCGACACTGGTTTCCTCCCGTAGACGTAATGCGATCTGCAGTGTTCCTACCGAACTTTCCGGGTCAACCACAAGGCCAGTCCTGCCCTTTTGGCCGAGTCTTCATAAGGACCCTGACCGGGGCGGCGGGGCGGGGGAGGAAAGAACCCTGACGGGGGCGGCGGGGCGGGGGAGGAGACAACCCTGACCGGGGCGGCGGGGCGGGGGAGGAGACAACACTGTCAGACTGGAGCGATGCCCGATCCACTCGTCGTCGCGGTCGTCGGTCCCACCGCCGCCGGCAAGTCCGACCTGTCCGTTGCCTTGTGCAAGCGCCTCGGCGGCGAGGTGGTGAACGCGGACGCGATGCAGGTCTATCGCGGCATGGACATCGGTACGGCGAAGATCAGTACGACGGAGCGCGACGGCGTACCGCATCACCTGCTGGACATCCTCGATGTCACCGAGACCGCAACCGTCGCCGAGTTCCAGCAGCTCGCGCGGCAAGCGATCGACGACTGCATCAACCGCGGCAAGGTCCCGGTGCTCGCAGGCGGTTCCGCGCTGTACATCCGCGCGATCCTCGACGACTTCGTCTTCCCCGGCACCGACCCCACCGTTCGCGCCCGCCTGGAAGCCGAGCTGGCAGACAAGGGCTCCAGGGCACTGCACGAGAAGCTGACGCAGATCGACCCGAAGGCGGCCGAACAGATCCTGCCCAGCAACGGCCGGCGGATCGTCCGGGCCCTCGAGGTCGTCGAGATCACCGGCGGCCCGTACGTCGCGACCCTGCCCGAGCATCGGTACGTGTATCCGGGTGCGGTCCAGCTCGGTCTCGACGTACCGCGACCGGAGCTGGACGAGCGGATCGGGCGGCGGGTGGACCGGATGTTCGACGCCGGATTCGCCGACGAGGTGCGAGGTCTGCTGAACAAGGGTTTGATTGAGGGGAAGACGGCCAACCGGGCGCTCGGCTACTCGCAGGTGATCGCGTTGCTGAACGGTGAGATCGACGAGGTGGAGGCGCGGGAGCGGACCGCGCAGGCCACGCGTCGCTTCGCGCGCCGGCAGGACTCGTGGTTCCGTAAGGACCAACGAATCAGTTGGCTGCCGTACGACGCCCCCGATCTGCTGGAGAAGGCACTCGAAGTGATAGCCGAAGGCAACCGGAAGCCGAGCAGCGGCGTAGTCGGGGTGGAAGAAGGCCCGAGTCATCAATCAGGGGCCGTCGATGCGAGGGGGTGACCGTGAGGCCGAGTTCCGCGAGTACCTGCTCGCGGACCGCACCCGACTGATGAGGACGGCTCTCCTGCTGACCGCGGGGGACGTACACACCGCCGAAGATCTGGTCCAGACCGCCTGCACGCGGGTCTACGTGCACTGGCACCGGATCAAGCACGAAGGCGCCGGCCCGTATGCGCACCGCATCCTGGTCAACGCCTTCCTGGACGAGCGTCGCCGCGCCGGCCGCCACCCCGAGGTGGTGACGGCGGAGACGCTCGAGCCGCGGCTGTCCGACGACGCGGACCCGGTGGACACCCTGGCCGTGCGCGGGGCGTTGCTGGATCTCGCGCCGCGGCAGCGGGCGGTGCTGGTCCTGCGGTACTTCCAGGATCTCGACGTGGCCACCTGCGCGCGGATCCTGGAGTGCACCGAGGGGACCGTGAAGAGCCAGACGGCGAAGGCGTTGAAGCGTCTGAAAGAACTGATGTCCGAGGAAACGGATCGTACGACGGGGAGTAGTTGAGAACACGGTGGACGAGGTCAAGAGGCTGTTGGAGGGGTTCGCGGATACTGCGGCCGATGGGTTGCCGGACGCGGACATCGAGGCGGACGTCGCCCGCGGCCGGCGCGCGCTCCGCCGGATCAAGCGCCGGCGCCGGGTCACCGGACTCCTGTGCGTGGCCGCCGTGTCGGCCGCTGTCCTTGCGGTCGGCAACCAGGTGAAGTGGTGGGGGACCGGCGGCAGCACCGAGGTCGCGGGCGGATCGGGCGAGCCGGAGACCGCCGCCGCGAGTACGACCCCCTCGACAGCCCGACCCGCTCCAGCCAAGAGCGGCGAGACGATGTCCATGTTCGGCGCGACCGTGGCGGAACTGGTGGCGAACAACAAGCCCTGGCGCACGATCGACTGTGCGCTCGCGCCGAAGGGCTGGACCGCCGAGACCCCGATCACCGCCGGCCGCGTAGTACTCTCGCAGCCGGAGATGCGGACCGCGGACACCGCCGCCAAGATCGTGCTGCAGGCAGCTCCACAGGCGCGCAGTCTGATGTCGGTCCGGGTCACCGACGGGGCCGGCAAGACCTTCCACATCGGCACTCTCGACGGCCGGCTGACCGGCCAGGTGAAGCTCGCCGACAAGTGGCTGCTGGTCCAGCTCCCGAGCGGCACCGTGGAGTGGCCCGACGACGTCCTGCGCCAGTTCATGGACTCCTGCGCCATCAAGTAGGCGCGCCTCGAGTGGCGCACAGCCTCGCCGTGGGATAGGCAAGGGCTTGACCCTGTCGCCGACGCCCCGCGGGAGAACTCGTGAAGAAGCTGGTCGCATCTCTGTCTGCAGGTGCCCTTCTCCTGTCCGGTCTGAGTGCGAGCGGAGCCGTCGCGAGCCCGCCGGACCAGAGCCCGGTCAGACAACCGACCGCGGTCGGGTTCGGCGGCGCGGTGTCGTCGGTCGACCCGAACGCGACCAAGATCGGCCTCGACGTACTGCGGCGTGGCGGCAACGCGGTCGACGCCGCGGTGGCCACAGCCGCCGCCCTCGGGGTGACCGAGCCGTACTCCGCCGGTGTCGGCGGTGGCGGGTACTTCGTCTACTACAACGCCAAGAAACACAAGGTGTTCACGATCGACGGCCGCGAGACCGCACCCGCGGACATGCCGTCGGACGCGTTCATGAACAAGGCGACGGGTCAGCCATACCCCTTCGCGCAGCTGGTGACCTCTGGTGTGTCGATCGGTGTGCCGGGCACGCTGGCGACCTGGGACAGCGCGCTGCGGCAGTGGGGTTCGCTGCCGCTCGGCAAGGCGCTGACTCCGGCCGCCGACCTGGCCGATCGCGGCTTCGTGGTCGACCCGACGTTCCGGCTCCAGACGCTCGAGAACAAGGACCGGTTCGCGCAGGTCGTGCCGACGGCCAAGCTGTTCCTGCCCAACGGCGACGCGCCGCAGGTCGGGTCGGTGTTCAAGAACCCGGAGCTCGCCGACACCTACCGCCTGATCGCCAAGCAGGGCGCGTCGGTGTTCTACCGCGGTCCGCTGGCCGACGAGATGGCCGCCGTGGCCGAGAACCCACCGAAGACCGCCGACGCCACGCTGCCGTTCTTCAGCGGATACCTCGCCACGGGCGACCTGGCGAAGTACAAGGCGATCGACCGCCAACCGACCAGCGTTCGGTACGACGGCCTGGACGTGTACGGCATGCCGCCGTCGTCATCCGGCGGCATCACCGTCGGTGAGGCGCTCAACATCCTGCAGCCGCAGCACCTGAGGCAGCAGAGCACCACGCAGGCGCTGCACACCTACCTCGAGGCCTCCGCGCTGGCCTTCGCAGATCGCGGTGCGTACATCGGTGATCCGGCGTACGTCGACGTACCGCAGAAGGAACTGTTGTCACCGGGCTTCGGCGCCGAGCGGTCGTGCTTGATCGACCCGCAGAAGGCCGCGGTCAAGCCGGTGCCGGCAGGCTCGCCGGACGGCAAGTACTCGCCGTGCGCGCAGGGCACGACCGCCGAGCAGCGGCCGGACACCGAAGGCCGTTCGACCACGCACCTGGTCACCGCGGACAAGTGGGGCAACGTCGTCTCCTACACGCTGACGATCGAGCAGACCGGTGGCAGCGGCATCACGGTCCCCGGACGCGGGTTCCTGCTGAACAACGAACTGACCGACTTCTCCGCGGTCCCTGACCCCAAGGACCCGAACATCGTGGCGGCCGGCAAGCGGCCACGGTCCTCGATGTCGCCGACGATCGTGCTGCGCGGCGGCAAGCCGTACATCGCGATCGGATCGCCCGGCGGCTCGACGATCATCACGACCGTCCTGCAGACGCTGACGAACCGGCTCGACCGTGGCATGACCCTGCCGGAGGCGATCGCCGCACCGCGCGCGTCCCAGCGCAACACTGCGTCGGTCACCGCCGAACAGTCCTTCATCGACACCTACGGTTCGGCGCTCGCGCCGTACGGCCACACCTTCACGCCGGCGGGTGCTCCCGGGAGCTCGGCGGCCGAGATCGGAGCAGTCGCGGCGCTGGAGTTCCTGCCCGGCGGCGCGATCCTGGCGGCCGCGGAGCCGACCCGCCGAGGCGGCGGATCCGCGGGAACTGTCCGGCCCTGACCGACCCGTTGCGTCCGAAGATGTGAGGGCTATAGACCACGGATCTTCGGACGCAAGGGGTGTTCTGGCGCTAGAGCGAGGTGATGATCGCGGCGACCAGGTCGGCTCGTTCGGCCAGGCTCGCCGCGATCACCTGTTCGTGGACAGCGTGGGCGCCTTGACCCAGCGGCCCCAGGCCGTCCAGCGTCGGAATCCCGAGCCAGCCGGTCAGATTGGTGTCGGCGGCCCCTGAAGCCGCCGCTCCATCGACTTCCTGGCCAACAGACCGTCCGGCTGCGATCACCTTCCCCAGCAACTCGTCGGTCGCCGGCGACGGCTGCCAGGCCGGGCGATTCGACATCACACGCACCTGAATCTCCGCGTTCGCACGCACCGGCTCGAGACCGGTCACCGCGTCGAGTACCGCCCGCTCGGTCTCCGGATCGACGAACCGGAAGCCGATATCGGCCGCCGCAAACCCCGGTACGACGTTCGTCCGGCCGCCTCCGGTGATCGTGCCGACATTGCACAACACCTCGGCGTACCTGCTGACCACTGCGCGGACGAGGATCAACTGGTCGACGAGTTCGTCGATCGCGGAGACGCCGCTGTCGGGGTCGAGGGCGGCGTGTGCTTCGCGGCCGGTGACCTCGATCCGGACCCGGGTGCTGCCCCAGCGCGATGTCTTGAGGTCACCGTTCGGATGCGGTGGCTCGAGGCCGAAGGCGGCGTACACCCCGGCCGACTCGGCGGTGACGAGATCGCGAGCCGAGGGGGAGCCGATCTCCTCGTCGGCGACCACCACGACACGCACCGGACGGTGGTCGAGGTCGGCGACCTGTTCGAGCGCCGTTTCCAGGACGACGAGTCCGCCCTTCATGTCGAAGACACCGGGACCGTGGATGACGCCGTCCTGCTCACGCCAGGGCATCGCGTCCCACAGTTGCCCGACCGGCCAGACGGTGTCGTGGTGCCCGAGGAAGAGCAGCGGCGCCTCCGCGGCCCGCGGCCCCCGGCCGGGGAAGTCGGCAACGATGTGGTCACCGGTCGGTGCTGCGACGCGACGGGCGGTCCCGCCCAGCTCGCGATACCGGGCCAGGAGCCGGTCGGCGAACGCGTTCAGAGCCTGGCTGTCACCGGTCGGCGTCTCGTGCCCGACGTACTCCCGAAGACGATCTGCGGTCATAGATAGAGAACGTATCATCATTCGGGCATCGGTTGACTCGGTTGTTCTGAACAGATTAACTCCGGTTATCTGATACGTATCTTCGAGAGGAGTGGCCGGTGCACGACAGTTTCCGGACCGTCTCGCTCACCACCGGTGCGCAGTACGCCGAGGCCTCGTCGCTGTACCGCGAGGTGTTCGGCTACCAGCAGCCGGACTACGGGCTGAACCCGCGACTCCTCGGTGCGCTGGCGGGCAACGGCGGCTCGGTCGTCGGTGTGCTGGACGAGGCGGATCGGCTCGTTGCCTTCGCCTACGGCTTCTGTGGCACCGACGGCCGCGGCTTCTACCACTACTCGCAGTCGGCCGTGGTCGCCGCGGGACAGCAGGGGCGCGGCCTGGGCCGACGGTTGAAGCATGCGCAGCGCGAAGTGGCCCTCGGTTCCGGTATGACGCGGATGCGCTGGACCTACGATCCGTTCCAGATCCGCAACGGGCACTTCAACCTGGATGTGCTCGGCGCCCGCGGCCGCTGGTACGTCCCGGACATGTACGGCCCCGGCACCGACCGGGTGGTCGTCGAGTGGGATCTGACCCGCGAACCCGAGCCCACGGAAGTGGCCGCTCAGCTGGTCCTGCCGGCCGAGGTCACGGACGAGGTCCGGCAGGTGTGGCGAGACAGTTTCGTGGAGTTGTTCGGCAAGGGCCTCGCCGCGGTGTCGTGCCGCCGTCGCCCCGACGGGACTGCCGGCTACGACTTCGGACCGGTGGACGATGACTGAAGAGGCCCGCAACCGCGAACTGGCCAGCCCGCACCAGCGGTACGACGCCCGCCTGCAGAGGCGATCGTCGACCCAGTTGCAGCGCCGCGTCGTCGAGCAGGAACGCGCCTCGATCGAGCAGGCACTCGACCGGATCCTGGCCGACGACTCGATCGCCCAGGCGGCAGCCCGGATCGTGGCCGCCCGCCGCCGGTTCATCATCGGCTCGGCGAAGTCGTTCTCCTACGCCTCGCTGCTCGCCTTCGACCTCAGCGCCGGCCTGTCCCAGGTCACGCTGATCGACGGCACGGTCGTCCGCGGTGTCGACGTACTGTCCGACGTTCGGTCCAACGACCTGATGGTCGCGTTCTCGCTGCGCCGCTACCGCCGCGACACCGTGGAGATCGCCCGCGCCTTCGTCGAGGCCGGCGGTGAGCTCGTCGCCGTCACGGACTTCGAGGACGCGCCGCTGGCGAAGATCGCGAACCAGAGCATCTACGTCGCCACCGGGAGTGCGTCGTACGTCGATTCGCCCACGGTGGTGGCGTCCGTGCTGCACGTGCTGGCGACCCTGACCACGGCGAGCGCGAAGGGCGCGCGCCGGCGGCTGGGAGAGCGCGACCGCCTGAACACGGAGCTGGGACTGTATGTCAACTGACCTGAAGATCACCGCTGCCCGGCTGCACCGGGTGCGGATGCCGCTGGTGCACGCGTTCCGCACCAGCTCGCACCGTAAGACGTTTCTCGATCACATCCTGGTCGAGCTGGAGGACGCGTCCGGAGCTGTCGGCTGGGGCGAGATCGCTTCACCGTCCGATCCGTACTACGCCCCGGAGACGGTCGAGACCTGCTGGCAGATCGCCGAGCATTACCTCTTGCCGGCCGTGCTCGGTCAGCAGTGGCAACACCCGGAGCAGGTCTCGCGATTGTGGGCGAAGGTCCGCGGCAACCAGTTCGCCAAGGCAGGTGTGGATGTCGCGGCCTGGGTGTTGTGGTCGGCCGTGCGGGGAGTGCCGTTGGCCGAGGCGCTCGGCGGGACCCGGACCGAGGTGGTCGCCGGGGTCTCACTCGGGATCGAGCCGACGATCGACGACCTGCTGGCCGAGGTCGAGCGGCAGGTCGCGGCCGGCTATCCGCGAGTGAAGCTGAAGATCGCGCCCGGCTGGGACGTCGAGCCGGTGCGAGCGGTGCGCGCCGCCTACCCGGAGCTCGACCTCCATGTCGATGCCAACGGCATCTATTCCGGGAACGACCTGGACTACCTGCGGGCCCTGGACGAGTTCGGCCTGACGATGATCGAGCAGCCGTTCGCGCCGCGGAACCTGCTGGATCACGCCCGCCTGCAGCGACAGGTGGCGACCCCGATCTGCTTGGACGAGAGCATCGAGACGCTCGACGACCTCGAGACCGCCGTATCCGTCGGGGCGTTGAAGGTGCTCAACATCAAGGTCTCGCGGATGGGCGGACTGACGACAGCCCGCGCCGCGCACGACCGCGCGCAGCAGGCCGGGATCCCGGTCTGGTGCGGGGGCATGCACGAGTTCGGCGTCGGCCGCGCGGCCAACGTCGCGCTCTCCAGCCTGCCCGGTTTCTCCCTCCCGTCGGACGTGTCCGCCTCGGGCAAGTACTACGCCCAGGACGTCATCACCCCTCCGGTGACCGCGTCCCGAGGTGTCGTCCAGGTGCCGACGGGACCAGGTCTGGGTCACGCGCTCGACACCGACCTGATCGCCGCGAACACCGTGGCCACGCTCGCTCTCTGACAGAACAGGACCCTTGGATGAGTCAGGACCTACGCACGGACGCCCCGGCGAACGCTTACCAGACGAAGCTCGCGACCGGCCGTCGACACTGGCTGAACGCGATCGCCGCGATCGGGTTGCTGGCGTCGGTCGTCGCCGGGCTGCTCACGGACGGCCCGACGTTGTGGGGCCTGCTGCCGGTCGTGCTGTACGCCGTCTTGTGCCTGCTGGGCATGGACATCGTCGTCGGTACCGTCACCTCGGTGCTGTCCGGCATTCTGATCGTCGGGCTGAGCCCGATCGAGACCGGCACGTTGCTGGGTAAGTCGCTGGCCGACTCGGTCACGGCGATCGGCCTGATCATCGTGCTGGGCGCCGGCGTCGGCGAGGTGCTCAGGGTCACCGGCGTGGCGACGACGATCGTGTCGGGCGTGATGCGCGTCGCCGGGGATCGCAGCCGGGTCGCGGTCGTCGTCGGTGTGATGGTGTCGTGCCTGGCCCTGGTCGCCAGCCTCGGCACGCTGGCCGGTGCGCTCGCCATCGCGGCGCCGATCGTGCTGCCGATCACCGCGCGGCTGGGCTACACCCGCGCGGCGACCGCCTCGATGATCTTCATCGGCGGCTGCGCCGGCCTCACGGTCGCGCCGTTCGCGGGATCGAACGTCGCGATCATGACCGCGGCCGACGTCAACTACCTGACCTACCTCGGGTACGGCGCCGGTCCGCTGGCCGTGCTGTCTCTGGTGCTGGGCCCGTTCGTGGTGGCCTACATCCAGTGCTGCTGTTCGCGTCGAAGGCGGACACGTACGGGCCGTTCCCGAACGCCAACATGGTCGGTGCGATGGGCCTGGCCCGGTCCTCGGACCTGAAGAGCATGCTCATCACCGGCTGGATGATGCTGGTGCCCGCCTGCGTCATGTACGCCGGGATCCTGCTGGTGACGACATGATCGCGATCACCGGCGGACTCGTCCTGGACGGCACCGGGACAGAGCCGGTTGCGGCGACGGTAGTGGTCGACGGTGACCGGATCGCCGATGTCCTGCCGCCCACCTCGCAGCCGGCCGACGCCGAGGTGATCGATGCCGCAGGCAACATCGTGGCGCCGGGCTTCATCGACCTGCACTCGCACGCGGACTTCAGTGTGCGTACGTCGCCCGGGGCGACCACCCAACTGCATCAGGGTGTGACCACCCTGGTCACCGGGAACTGCGGCTGGTCCCCGTTCCCGATCACGGACCTGGAGTCCATGCGGACCGGTACGGCGTTCCTCGACCCGCAGCACGACTGGTCGTGGCGGGACACTGGCGAGTTCGCCGCATCCCTGGAGCCCGCTGCCGTGAACGTCGCGCTCCAGGTCGGCCACTCGGCGCTGAGGATCGCGGCGATGGGCAACGCGGAGCGGGCGCCGTCACCGGACGAGCTGCGGACGATGCAAGACCTGCTGCGCATCGCCGCGGAGCAAGGCGCTGTGGGCTTCTCGACCGGCTTGATCTACGCGCCGGGTGCCTACGCGGAGTCGTCCGAAGTCGCCGCCCTGGTGGCGACCGCGGCCGACTGCGGGCTGCTCTACTCGACCCACATCCGCAACGAAGGCGCGGGTCTGCTCAGCGCATTGGACGAGGCGATGACCGCGGCAAGGGCAGCCGGCGCAAGACTCGAGGTCTCGCACCTGAAGGCCGTCGGCGAACGAAACCACGGTCTGGTCAGCACGGCGCTCGAACGCCTCGACCAGGCCCGCGCAGATGGTCTGGACGTCACCTGGGACGTCTACCCCTACACAGCCTCCAGTACGACGCTCACCGCCCGGCTGCCCACTTGGGCGATGGACGGCGGCACGCAAGGTCTCCTGGCCAGGCTCGCCGATCGGACCGAACGCGAGCGGATCGCCGCCGCTCTCCGCACCGGTGACCTGTTCGATCCGGACGCGGTCGTGATCGCCTCGGTGCCACCCGGCCGGTACGAGGACTGTCGCGGCCTCAGCCTCGCGGAGATCGCCCGGCGCGACGAGGTGGACGCGGCCGAAGCCGCACTGAGGGTGCTCGAGCACCACCGGGCCGCGGTCAGTGTGGTCAACCACGCGATGAGCGAGGACGACCTCGTGACCGTGCTGCAGCACCCGTGCACGAGCGTCGCGAGCGACGGCTGGATCCTCGACGCCACCGGGCCCGGCCACCCGCATCCGCGCAACTTCGGCACATTCCCCCGGGTCCTCGGCCGGTACGCGCGGGACCTCGGCGTACTCTCCCTGCCCGAGGCGATCCACCGGATGACCTCACTGCCCGCGTCCCGGCTGGGTTTCTCCGACCGCGGTGTGATCAAACCCGGTGCCGTCGCCGACCTCGTCGTACTCGACCCATCGCGAGTCGCCGACAGGTCGACGTACGACGATCCCTGGCAACTGTCCGTCGGCATCGAGCACCTGCTTGTCGGGGGTCAGCAGGTGCTGACCGACAGCGTACCGACGGGTAAGCGGCCGGGGCGCGTCCTCAGTTGACGCGCTGTCCCCGGGTTCGCCCTCCCAGCGGACGTGTCCGCCGCGGAGAAGTACTACGCCCGGGACCGGCGGCCAACCCTTTGGAGGCGAGGTAATCGATGCCACAGGCAACATTGTGGCATCGATCGTCCGCTCAGGTCGTCTTGAACCGCCTGGGTTCGCTCGGCAACGGGGGAGGCGTGACGGCGGCGTCCTCGGCGGTCGTCTCGAGCCATCCGTCGTGCTCGGTGAGCAGATCGTCGAGTTCGCTCCGATCCACATCGCGCAGTACGACGACCCACGGGTGGTCCTCGTCGTCGTCCTCGCCGTGGAAGCGGCCGCGCCGTACGTCACCGTCCAGCCGGGCGGCGACCGTCTCGGCGTCCTCCTGCTCCCAGAAGTAGGCGATCAGCTCCATGGGCAACACCGTACGATCTTCCTCATGGGCGAGCGAAGCGAGGCCATCAGAAGGCACAGTGCATCTCGTGTCTCATCCGCGCCCGGAGCGAAGCGAGGACGTGGATGAGCAAGTTTGCTTGGCTGAAGGGGCACGGCACGGAGAACGACTTCGTGATCCTGCCCGACCCCGACGGCACGATCCACGGCGAGCTGGACGCATCGGTGGTGCGCTTCCTCTGCGACCGGCACGCCGGCCTCGGGGCGGACGGGGTCCTCCGGGTGATCGAGGGCGGCCGGCAGTCGTATGTCGAGGACGGCGGCGACTGGTTCATGGATTACCGCAACGCCGACGGCTCGATCGCGGAGATGTGTGGCAACGGCGTCCGCGTCTTCGTCCGATACCTGACCGAAGCCGGGCTGACCGGGGGCAAGCCGGTCCGGGTCGGCACCAGAGCCGGCGTCAAAGAGGTCGTGCTGAACGACGACGGCACGCTGACCGTAGACATGGGCGAGCCCACGCTGCCCGGTCCGGCGGGCGTGGTCGTGGAGGCGAACGGGCACCAGTGGCCGGCTGTCACCGTGGACATGGGTAACCCGCACGCGGTCGCCTTCGTCGACGACCTCCGTGAGCCCGGCAACCTGTGCGACCAGCCCACCTGGTCCCCCCAGGAAGCGTTTCCCGACGGCGTGAACCTGGAGTTCGTCGTACGGCGGGGTCCGCACGACGTCGAGATGCGGGTGCACGAGCGCGGATCGGGGGAGACGCGGTCCTGCGGGACCGGGACCTGTGCCGTGACCGTGGCGGCCGCGCGGGCGGCCCGGGACGAGCTCCCGGTCACGTATCGCGTCGTCGTACCGGGCGGTGAGGTCAGCGTGACGTGGCGTGCGGACAACCATCTGGAGCTGACCGGACCGGCCGTGATCCACGCTCGCGGAGACTTCGATCGGGCCTGGTTACCGGCCTGAAGGGGAATTCAGGTACCGCGTGGGGCGTTGACGTGGTTAATCGGGTCGCCTGTACTAGGTGGCCCGTGCCACGATGGAAGGTATATGACGACCCATTCGAACTTTTACGACGAGACCACCGACGTCGAACTTGACCTCACTGAGGGCGATGACTCCGGCGATTCGTTGACGGGTCACGACTCGCACGACTCCGAGCTGGGCACCGAGGGGCTCGAGCTCGAGGAACGCCAGGCCCTGCGCCGTATCGTCGGCATGTCGACCGAGCTGACCGACATCAGCGAGGTCGAGTACCGCAAGCTGCTGCTCGAGCGGGTGCTGCTGGTCGGCGTCTGGACCGAGGGCAGCGCCGAGGACGCGGAGAACTCGCTGGCCGAGCTGAAGCTGCTCGCCGAGACCGCCGGTTCCGAGGTATTGGACGGCGTGATCCAGCGGCGGAAGAAGCCCGACCCGGCGACCTTCATCGGTTCCGGCAAGGTGGCCGACCTGCGCAACCTGGTCGCGTCGCTCGGCGCCGACACGGTGATCGCCGACGGCGAGCTGGCCCCGGCGCAGCTGCGCAACCTGGAGGACAAGCTCAAGGTCAAGGTGGTCGACCGGACCGCGCTGATCCTGGACATCTTCGCGCAGCACGCGAAGAGCAAGGAAGGCAAGGCCCAGGTCGAGCTGGCCCAGCTGCAGTACATGAAGCAGCGCCTGCGTGGTTGGGGTGGCAACCTGTCCCGCCAGGCCGGTGGACGCGTCGGCGCGGCCGGTGGCGGTATCGGTGGCCGTGGTCCCGGTGAGACCAAGATCGAGACCGACCGGCGCCGGATCAACACCAAGATCTCCAAGCTCCGCCGTGAGCTGAAGGACATGAAGGGCACGCGGTCGACGATGCGCCAGGAGCGCCGCCGGCACTCGATCCCGTCGGTCGCGATCGCGGGTTACACCAACGCCGGCAAGTCCTCGCTGCTGAACAAGATCACCGGAGCCGGTGTCCTGGTCGAGAACGCGCTGTTCGCGACGCTGGACCCGACCACCCGGCGGACGACGACCTCCGACGGCCGCGTGTACACGTTCACCGACACCGTCGGGTTCGTCCGGCACCTGCCGCACGACATCGTCGAGGCTTTCCGCTCGACGCTGGAAGAGGTCGCGGACGCGGATCTGCTGCTGCACGTGGTCGACGGTTCGCACCCCGACCCGCTGGCCCAGATCCAGGCGGTCCGCGAGGTGCTCGGCGAGATCGGCGCGACGGACGTCCC
Source organism: Kribbella sp. NBC_01484 (assembly GCF_036227145.1). Lineage (NCBI taxonomy): Bacteria > Bacillati > Actinomycetota > Actinomycetes > Propionibacteriales > Kribbellaceae > Kribbella > Kribbella sp. NBC_01484. The sequence continues at coordinate 8,591,129 of NZ_CP109437.1, read as the reverse complement.
GGAGATCATCGTGATCAACAAGGGCGACCTGGCCGACCCGATCGCGCTGGCCCCGATCCTGCACCGCGAGCCGGGCGCGATCATCGTCTCGGCCCGCACCGGCGACGGCGTCGACAAGCTCAAGGCGCTGGTCGAGGCATCGCTGCCCCAGCCGGACGTGGCCGTCGACCTGCTGCTTCCGTACGACCGCGGCGACCTGGTCTCGCGGATCCACTCCGAGGGCTCGGTCGGCCAGCTCGAACACACCGCCGACGGCACCCGCCTCACCGCCAAGGTCCATCCCGACCTGGCCGGCGACCTGACGCCGTACCAGGTGGCAGCGGCTCAGTAACCGAACACGAAACAGCCCCCGAGGTCTTGGCCTCGGGGGCTGTTCTTTGTCCTGCTCAGGGTGTCACTTGCGCTTGGAGACCTGGACCGTCATGGTCGTGCCGTTGCGCGAGAGGACCTTGATGTTGACGCTGTTGTTCGGCACCTTGACGCCGTTCTGCGGCTGCTCCGGGTACCAGTACTGCTTGCTGTCGTTGAAGGTGGAGACAGCGTTCTGGCCGCGGATGTAGTTCGCCTGCCCGTTGACGTGCAGCGTGAACGAGTCCGCCTTCTCCAGACCGAACGGAGCGTCGTACCCGGCGACCCGCGGCCGCCAGATCTGGCCGTCGAGACGGTTGATCGGGACCGGGTGGCTGTCGATCGGCAGCACCAGACCCTGACCGGGGTGCTCGTTGGTGTTGTTGTCCTCCTGCGAGGTGTCCCAGTACCAGAGCAGCAGACCGTCCTGGTACGGGAAGTGCTCGACCTTGTCCGGCAGCGTGCTCGCCCAACCGAAGTTGTACGGGCCGGTCTGCAGGTACTGGTCGTGGTCGACGTAGTTGATGTGCGACGCCATGTAGTAGTTGTCGTGCAGGGTGGTGAAGCTGGCGCCGGCCGCGCTGAAGCCGTTCAGCGTCCAGCCGTCGGGCGAGGTCTCGGCACCGGACGTGACCACCGCGGTCGTGCCTGAGGTCACCGCGATCTCGTCGGCGAAGAAGCCCTTGCCGCCGGCCGCGGGGTCGGTGGTGTAGCGGAACTGCAGGCCGATCGTCTTGCCGGCGTACGCCGACAGGTCGAAGGTGGCCGGCTGCCAGCCGGTGCTGGTGCCGTCGATGCCGTTGCCCTCGGCCGCCTTGGTGATGTTGCCGGCGATCGGCTTGTAGCCGGTGCCGTCGTTCACCTCGACGTAGGCGTAGTCACAGGCCTCCGCGCCACAGTCCTCGATGTCCCAGTTCGCCTGGAAGGTGAGGCTGGCGGGCTGGCCGGCCGGCAGCGTGACCTGACGGTTCATCGTGTGGGTGAAGTTGTTGCCTTCACCACTCCACCATGACTTGGTGCCGGCCGCCGGTGGCACCAGGTCGTGCACCAGGGGCTTCTTCGGCAGCGTCACCACCAGGCTCTGGGGTTTCTTGGTGTTGTACTCGTGCGGGCCGAGCTCGACGGTTCGGTTCTGACCGGCCGCGACGATCTCGTAGTCCAGCCAGCCGAGCTGCAGCTTGTCCCACGCGTTGAAGTCGGCCGCCTGCTCGCCGATGCCGCCGTCGGTCGGCTTGCCGACCCGGCTCTGGGCCATGATCGTCCACCAGTTCACGCCGTTCTCGACCGGCGCGCCGGAGGTGTCGTACTCGTCCGGCAGACCGAGGTCGTGGCCGTACTCGTGGGCGAAGACGCTGATGCCGCCGTTCTCCGGCTGGATCGTGTAGTCGCCGACGTACAGGCCGGTGTCGCCGATCTGGGCGCCGCCGCGGTTCGGCTGGTTCACCGGGCCGCCGGGGAAGTTGGCGTACCAGCGGTGCGACCAGATCGCGTCCTCGCCCTGCTGCGGGTCGCCGTCGGCCTGGTCGCCGCCGGCGTGGACGATCTGGAAGTGGTCGATGTAGCCGTCCGGCTCGTTGAAGTTGCCGTCACCGTCGTAGTCGTAGCGGTCCCACTGGTCGAACGTCTTCAGGTCCGCGGTGATCTGCGCGGTGGTCCGGCCGGCCGCCTTCTGGTCGGCGACCCACTGGTTGACCGCGTCCTGGATCAGGAACCAGGTGTTGTTGCAGACGTTGCCGGCACACGGGAACCCGTTCGACCGGCCGTAGCGGGCCTCGTTGTACTTGACCTTGACCCAGTCGGTGACCTCGCCGTCGACGCTGTACCGGCCGGACGACTGCTTCTCGTAGTACTTCTTCACCGAGTTGCCGGTGCCGAAGTACAGGTCCTGGAAGTGCTTCTGGTCGTAGTTCGGCTGCCAGACGGTCGAGTTGTCCACCGACCGGTCCGGCGCCGGGATCTGGTTGTTCAGCGGGCCTTCGAAGGTGGCCGGGCCGGGGATGCCGGCGTTCTGGTCCTTGTCCGGGTAGCTCGGGTGCCGCTCGTTGCCGAACTCGGCCAGCACGACGAAGATCTTGTCGGTCTTCTCCCGGCTCAGCTCGACGTACTGGTCGACCCGGCCGTTGGCGTTCTTCACACCCTTCGCGCCGACCTGCTTGCTGCCGAGGTTGACGACGGTGCTGCCGTCGCGCTGCTCGACCTTGGCGGTGCCGTTCAGCACCTTCGTCAGGGCCTCCTGCCGCAGGTCACGGCGCTTGTCTTCCTGCGGGCTGGACAGTTCGTCCGGCGCGGGTGCCGCCTCACTCGCGACCGGCGCGGCGCCCATCTCCCGGGGCGGTGTGGCGGCATCGCTGGCCGAGGCCCACCCGAGCCCGGCCGTTGCCGCCAGTGCCAGGCTGAATAGCCCGGCGGGTAGCTTGCGCACGATTCCCCTCCATGCTTGGTCGATGCCAGCCGCGTATGGTGACGCGGCGTAGTCAGTTGCTCCCCCGAGCGTGTTTTGCGCGAGAGTACGGGGAAAATCGGCAGAGCTGAAGTATTTGCCGGAAATTCCGGCAAAGCTGCGGGGAATCCTGCGGCAGGAAGTCAGAGCCCCCATACCGCGCCGCGCCGGAGGCGCGGCATCCAACACCGTCATCGGTGGAACTACTCAATCAGCCGCGTACGACGCCTCACCCGCGGCAGCCCCCGGAGTTGGCAGACTGTGCTGGTGGAGCGCGAGACGGTCGACCTGCTGCAGCCCCTGTGGCGTGCGCTCGTCGTGTTCCGCGTGATCACCTGGGCGTTCGCCTGCTTCGGGGTCTGGTCCCGCTGGGACGGGATCGTCCGGCCGTCCGGCGCGCTGCTCCTGCTGGCGGTCATGGGCGCCTGGACGGTGGTCTCCTCGATCGGCTACAGCCGGCGCTGGGGACGGCGGAACACCCGGCTGGCGTTCGCCGACCTGATCGTGACCGTCGGCTGTATGTACGCGACCTTGTGGGCGCAGCCGCTGGTCGACATCCGGGCCGGAGCCTCCGTGCTGACCTCGGTCTGGGCGGCCGGGCCGGTGCTCGCGCTGGCGATCTCCCGCGGCCGGGACGGCGGTCTTCTCGGTGCGGCCACGATCAGCCTCGCGCTGCTGTCGCTGCGCGGTGTCGAGAATGCGGCGGAGATCCTCGCCAACGTGCAACTGCTGCTGGTCGCGGGCCTGGTCGTCGGGTACGCCGCCTCGACTCTGCGGCAGGCGGGAGCCCGGCTCCGGAAGGCGATCGCCACCGAGAGCGCGACCGCCGAGCGGCTGCGGCTCAGCCGGTCCATCCATGACGGTGTCATGCAGGTACTGGCCCAGGTGCAGCGCCGCGGTACGGCGATCGGCGGCGATGCGCTCGAGCTGGCCGAGTTGGCCGCCGAACAGGAAGTTGCCCTGCGCACCTTGATGTCGATCCGGCCGACCGCTGCCGGGGGCGACCAGGTCGATCTGTGCGGGTTACTGTTGCCGTTGGCCACACCGCGGGTGGATGTCGTCGTACCGGCCGGCCAGGTGTTGTTGCCGGCCGCAACCGCGGACGAACTGGTTGCCGCGGTCAAGGAAGCGCTGAGCAACGTGACCAAGCACGCCGGTACCGAGGCCCGTGCCTGGGTGGTGGTCGAGGACCTCGGCGACGCGGTGGTGGTGTCGATCCGCGACGATGGGATCGGTACGACGCCGGCCCGGCTCGAGCAGGCCCGGGTCGACGGGCACCTCGGCGTGAGCCAGTCGATCCGGGGCCGGATCACAGACCTGGGCGGCACAGTCACAGTCCGGACCGGCCCGGGCGAGGGAACCGAGTGGGAGTTGAAGGTGATTGCGCCATGACTGTGTTGAATTCCGCGCCTCCGACGCGGGGGTCATGGGGCTTTGACTCCCGCCCTTCCCTCGTCGCTCCGGTCGCTGTGCCTTTGGCCGAACCTCCGGCACGGCGGGTCATGGGGCTCTTGCTCCCGGCCTTCCCTCGTCGCTCCAGTCGCTTCGCTCCCTGCGCTCCTCAGTCCAGGGCGGGAGGCCCCATGACCGGGCTCCCTGCGCTCCTCAGTCCAGGGCGGGAGGCCCCATGACCGGGCTCCCTGCGCTCCTCAGTCCACGGCGGGAGGCCCCATGACCAGGGTCATGATCGTCGACGACCATCCGATGTGGCGTGAGGGGGTGGCGCGCGATCTGGGTAGCCGCGGGTACGACGTCTGCGCGACGGCGTCGGACGTGTCGGGCGCGGTGAAGATCGCGCTGGCGACCCGGCCGGACGTGGTGGTGATGGACCTGCAGCTCGGCGACGGTTCCGGTGTCGACGCCACCCGGGAGATCACGACGGCGTTGCCGGACACGCGAGTACTGGTGTTGTCGGCCAGCGCCGAGCAGGACGACGTACTGGCGGCGGTGAAGAACGGCGCGTCGGGGTATCTGGTGAAGTCGGCGTCGCTGGACGAGTTCGACGACGCGGTACGGCGTACTGCCGAGGGCGATGCGATCTTCAGCGCCGGCCTGGCCGGGCTGTTGCTGGGGGAGTACCGGCGGCTCGGGGCTGCTGGGCCTGAGGTGCCGAAGCTGACCGACCGGGAGACAGAGGTGCTCCGGCTGGTCGCGCGCGGGCTGACCGCCCGGCAGATCGCCACCCGGCTCGTGCTCTCGCACCGGACGGTGGAGAACCACGTGCAGAACACGCTCCGGAAGCTGCAGCTGCACAACCGGGCCGAGCTGGTCCGCTACGCGATCGAACACGGCTTGGACACACCCGAGTAGCCTCAGGCGCTGGTTACAGTCGCGACCTGGTCGCTTGTGCAATTGTTCGCCGTACCGCTTGAATGACTCCGTACACTATGCGTTCCACCCTCGGTGGATGCTCTCTGTCACGACACCCGCACTATGGGTGCCCAGCTCCGGAGGCTGTAGTGAACCGGTCGTCCCTCATCCGTGCGCTGCTTGCGTTCTTCGTGCTCGCTGCATCGACGTACGTCGTCCTGACGGCCCGGCCGCAACTCGGCCTCGACCTGCGCGGCGGCACGCAGATCGTGCTGGAGGCCAAGGACTCGCCGACGGTCAAGGCGACCAAGGAGACCACCGACAAAGCGACCCAGGTGCTGCACCGGCGGATCGACGCCCTCGGCGTCAGCGAGCCGAACGTGACCCGCCAGGGCGAGAACCGGATCATCGTCGAGCTGCCTGGCGTGCAGGACCCGCGCGAAGCAGCGAAGGTGATCGGCAAGACCGCGCAGCTCACCTTCCACGAGGTGCTCGACCAGGTCGCCGCGAAGCCGGCCAAACCGGCAGCGGGTGAGGTCTACCTGCCCAGTGACACCGGGCAGGGCTTCCTGCGGCTGGCCAAGCCGGCGATGACGGGCGAGCTGGTCAGCGGGGCCGAGGGGTTGCTCGATCCGCAGCAGGTCGCCCAGGGCTGGTTCGTCGAGATGAAGTTCAAGGGCGACGGCGGCAAGATCTGGGCGAACATCACCGGCAAAGCCGCGTGCCAGCCGGTCAACACACCGCAACGCCTGATCGCGATCGTGCTCGACAACGAGATCATCAGCGCACCGCAGGTCGACCCGAACGGTGGCAACCAGCTCTGCAACCTCGGCATCTCCGGCGGCACCACCACGATCTCCGGCTCGTTCGCCGAGGCCGACGCCAAGGACTTGGCCGCGCTGATCTCCGGCGGCGCGCTGCCGGTGCCGGTCGAGGTGATCGACCAGCGCACGGTCGGCCCGTCGCTGGGGCAGGACGCGATCCAGGCCAGCGCACTGGCCGCGATCATCGGACTCGCCCTGACCGCCTTGTTCATCGTGATCGTCTACCGCCTGGTCGGCCTGATGGCGGTCCTCGGCTTGGTCGGGTACGCCGGGATGTCGTACGCGGCCCTGACCGCACTCGGAGCCACCCTCACCTTGCCTGGTCTGGCCGGCTTCGTGCTGGCGATCGGGATGGCGGTCGATGCGAACGTGCTCGTCTTCGAGCGCGCCCGCGAGGACTACACGTCCGGCCGCACCGACGGCCTGCGCCGGTCGCTGCGCAGCGGCTTCCAGAACGCGCTGTCCGCGATCGCCGACTCCAACATCACCACCCTGCTCGCCGCCGGCCTGCTCTTCTTCCTGGCCGCCGGCCCGGTCCGTGGCTTCGGTGTCACGTTGAGCATCGGCGTGGTGGCCTCGATGCTGTCCGCGCTGGTCGTGACCCGAGTGCTGGCCGAGTTCGCCGTCTCGCGTGGTTTCGTACTGCGGCACCCGCGGCTGAGCGGGATCGCGGGGCACGGCCGGGTGCGGACCTGGCTGGAGTCGCGGCGGCCGTCGCTGATGAAGCACAGCCGGCGGTGGTTGCTGATCACCGCGGTGGCGATCGTCGTCGCCGTCGCGGGGGTTGCGGTGCGCGGGCTGAACCTCGGCATCGAGTTCACCGGTGGGCGGCTGCTCGAGGTGAGCACGGCCCAGCGGATCACGCCGGACCAGGCGCGGGCCGCGGTGGCGGAGGCCGGCTATCCGAGTGCCGTGGTGCAGGCGTCGGGCACCGACGACATCACTGTGCGGACCGGGACGATCAGCGACGACGAGGCAGAGAAGATCCGCGAGTCCATCTCCCGGATCGGCGGCGGTACCGAACTGGTCCGCAACGAGAGCATCGGCCCATCACTGGGTGAGGAGCTGCGGAACAAGGGCCTGATCGCGCTCGGCATCGCGCTGCTCGCCCAGTTGCTGTATCTGGCTGTCCGATTCCGCTGGACCTTCGGCGCCGGCGCCGTCCTCGCACTCCTGCAGAACGTCGCGGTCGTGGTTGGCGTGTTCGCCTGGACCGGGAAGCCGATCGACGGCATCTTCCTGGCCGCGATCCTGACGATCATCGGCTACACCGTGAACGACTCTGTCGTGGTCTTCGACCGCATCCGCGAGACCCGCAACGCCCGCTCGACGGACAACCTCGGCAGCATCATCGACACCGCGATCGTCAACGTCCTGCCACGCACCATCAACACCGGCATCTCGACGCTCTTCATCCTGAGCGCGCTGCTGTTCCTCGGCGGCGACTCACTGGCGGACTTCGCCCTCGCACTGCTCCTCGGCATCTTGGTCGGCACCTACTCGTCAAACCTGACCGCGGCCCCGCTCCTGCTCGAACTCGAACGCCGCTACCCGGCACCGCCGCCGCGCCCGAAGCGCCCACTGGTCGACCGCGACGCCCAACCCGACCGCGGCGCAGTCGTGTAACCCCGCCCCCCACCACCTCGCCTCGCCCTCCACCACCTCGCCTCGCCCTCCACCACCTCGCCTCGCCCTCCACCACCTCTCACCCACCCCTGCCGCTCTTCGACTTTGTGCACCGGCCAACCGTCCGCGGCCCGGTTCGATGGTTGACCGGTGCACAAGGTCACGACGTGTGGTCGGTTGTGTGGTTGCGCGCCGCGGATGGGTCGCTGGCGGCGGTCGTCCGGGGTGGCTGACCAGCCGTCCTCCGACCAACCGCAGCCCCCAGGGCGCTGCCGCTTTGTGCACGGACCAACCGTCCGCGGCCCGGTTCGATGGTTGACCGGGGCACAACGTCGCCATGCGTGATGCGCGCCGCACCCGCCTACTCCCCTTCGCCGAGTCGTGGGTTCCGGTCGATGGTTCGGCGGTGTGTCTGACCGTGATCCACGACTCGGGGGGTGGCGTGCGGCGGGGTGGTTGCGGGAGTGGGCGGTGGTGGGGGATGGGTTGTCCACAGGAGGGGCGGCGGACCGGAAATGTGTCTGTCCCGCGGGCTAGGGTGTGGCGGTGGGTGTTGACGTACGCGAACTGCTCGAAGCCGCTGTCTCCGGAATCAACGGTCAGACACGACCTGGTCAGGTGGAGATGGCCGAGGCCGTCAACACCTCTATGCACGACGGCTCCCACCTCCTCGTCCAGGCGGGCACCGGCACAGGTAAGTCTCTCGGCTACCTCGTCCCGGCGCTCCTGCACGCGATCGAGGACCGCCGCGTCGTGGTCTCGACCGCGACTCTCGCGCTCCAGTCCCAGCTGGTCGACCGCGACGTCCCCGCCCTCCTGGACGCGACGGAGAAGCTCCTCCCGCGTAGACCGTCGTACGCGATCCAGAAGGGCCGCAACAACTACGCCTGCCTGCACCGCATCCGCGAGGGCGCGCCGGACGACGACGGCATGCTCATCGACGTCCCACCGCCCGGGCAGGTCGGCCAGCAGGTGCTCGAGCTCCGCGACTGGGCCGAGCAGCAGCTGCTCGACGGCGAGGCCGGCGACCGCGACCACGCGCCCTCGCATCAGTACCAGGCCTGGCAGCAGGTCGCCATCGCCGCCCGCGAGTGCCTCGGGGCGCAGAAGTGCCCGTACGGCGAGGAGTGCTTCGCGGAGAAGGCCAAGGAGCAGGCCCGCAAGGCCGACATCGTCATCACGAATCACGCGCTGCTCTCGATCGACGCGTTCGAGAACCGCACTGTCCTGCCCGAGCACGACGTCGTCATCGTCGACGAGGCCCACGAGCTGCCGGCCCGGGTCACCGGCGCCGCGGGTGACGAGCTCTCGCCGCAGATGGTCGAGCGCGCCGCCAAGCGGTCCCGCCGCTTCGTCGACGACGACAAGGCCGACGACCTGATCGACGCCTCCGACGCTCTCCGCGCCGCCCTCGACGGGACCCGCGAAGGCCGCATCGAGGCGTCGAACGGTCCCGTGCTCGAGGCCGCCGCACTGGTCCGCGATGCGGCCCGTGGGCTGTACTCCGACCTGAACAAGAAGTCCGACGACAAGGACGACGACCCCGACGGCGCCAAGCGGCAGGCCAAGGGCGCGGTCAAGGAGATCTTCGACGTCTCCGAACGCGTCGCCGCGCTGAGCGACCTCGACGTCGTCTGGATGACCGACCGCGACCGCTTCGGCCGCGAGCTCCGGATCGCCCCGCTCACGGTCGCGGGTCTCCTCCGCGAGCTGGTGCTCAAGGACCGCACCGCCGTTCTCACCTCGGCGACGCTCTCCCTCGGCGGCGACTTCGACGCGATCGCGCGCCAGGTCGGCCTCCGCCCGGCCGACAAGCTCGAGGACGACGACGAGATGCCGGAGGTCGACTCGGATTCCGAGACCGGCCCGCTCCCGTGGCGCGGTCTCGACGTCGGTTCGCCGTTCGAGTACGAGAAGCAGGCGATCCTGTACGTCGCCAAGCACCTGCCGCCGCCGCATCGCGACGGACTGGGCCAGAAGCAGTTCGACGAGATCATCGATCTGGTCACCGCCGCGGGCGGCCGGACGCTCGGCCTGTTCTCGTCCCGGCGGGCTGCCGAGGCGGCGACGGCCGCGGTCCGCGAGGCGACCGACCTGAAGGTGCTCTGTCAGGGTGACGCGCAGCTGGGCGAGCTGGCCCGCGAGTTCGTCGACGACCCGGAGACGTCACTGTTCGGCACCTTGTCGCTCTGGCAGGGGATCGACGTACCGGGGTCGACCTGCAACCTGGTGATCATCGACCGGGTTCCGTTCCCGCGTCCGGACGAGCCGCTGATGGCCGCCCGCCAGCGCGCCGTCGACGAAGCCGGCGGAAACGGGTTCATGGCCGTCGCCGCGACCCACGCCGCGCTGCTCCTCGCGCAGGGGACCGGCCGGCTGATCCGTCGCAGCTCGGACCGCGGGGTGGTCGCGATCCTGGACCCACGCATCGTCACCCAGCGGTACGGCGCCTTCCTGCGCGCCTCCTTGCCGCCGATGTGGCCGACCGCCGATCGTGAGAAGGTGCTCGGAGCCTTGAAGCGATTGCAATCGACATGAGTCCCGTGACCGGTCCGCCCGTGCTGCCGATGATGGCGGCGCTGGGGGAGATGCCGTCAGGCGCGGGCTGGTCGTACGAGATGAAGTGGGACGGCATCCGCGTCATCGCCGAGGTGGAGTCCGGTGTCTGCCGGCTCTGGTCGCGGAACAGCCGGGACGTGTCCGGCGGCTACCCCGAGCTGATCGGCCTGGCCGAGGCGCCGGGTTTGCGGCTCCCCGCCGTACTGGACGGCGAGATCGTCACCCTGGACGAGTACGGCGCACCCTCGTTCGGCCTGCTGCAGCGACGGATGCACGTCCGCGATCCGCGCCACCTGCGTCACCTGATCACCGAGGTCCCGGTCTCTGTGCGGCTCTTCGACGTACTTCGCCTCGACGGCAAGTGGTTGCTAGAGGCAACGTATGACGATCGCCGTGGACTGCTGGACTCGTTGGAGATCGGCGACCCGTTCTGGGAGACACCGCCCGCGTACGACGACGGGGAGGCGGCGCTGAAGTTGTCGGCGTCGACCGGGCTCGAGGGAGTGGTGGCGAAGCGCCGGAAGTCGCGGTACCTGGCCGGCCGCCGCAGCAGCGACTGGATCAAGGTCAAGCCGGTGCAGACGCGCGATGTCATCCTGTGTGGCTGGCATCCGGGAGAGGGCAACCGCGAGGGCAAGATCGGCTCGTTCTACTGCGGCGCGTACGCCGAACCGGGCGGCGACCTGGTCCTGATCGGCAAAGTCGGCTCCGGTCTCGACTTCGCCACCCTGGACATGCTGTCCGCCGAGCTGGCCGGCTTGGAGATCGACCGCCCACCCTTCGACCCTGCCACGATCCCCGGGCCTGACCGCCGTCGCGCCCACTGGCTCGACCCGGTGCTGGTTGCTGAAGTCACCTACTCCGGCTGGGCCGCCGACGCCCGCCTCCGTCACCCCGTGTGGCGGGGCCTCCGCTTGGACATCAACCCCGAAGCGGTTCTCGTCTGAATCCCTCGCCGCGAGTCCCCCCAGTCCGTCCCACGCCGCGCTCGCATCAGGCCGACACTCAGCCGCACACGCCGGCCCGGCTCCGCTCCCGTAAATGCACTCCCTGCGCAAACCCGAACGTCCGCCCAGCACGGGGCTGGCCGGCACCGGGCACCTCCACTGGGCACCGGCACCCGGCCACTGGGCACCGGCCCCCGACGACCGAGTTGGCACCGGGCACCGGGCAAACCCGCAAGGTTGGCACGGGGCACCCGGCCACTGGCCCCCGACCACCGAGTTGGCACCGGGCAAACCCACAGGGCCGGCATCGGACACCCTCCACTGGGCACCGGCCCCCGACCACCGAGTTGGCACCGGGCACCGGACAAACCCACAGGGCCGGCGCCGGGCACCCTCCCGGACTCGCACACCCCTCGGGCGACCTCCGATCGGGACCTTGCACACCATCTGGGGGCCTGGAACAGGTCGTGCCATGTTCGAGGACCCCATGACTTGTTCGAGGCCCCGCCCGAAGGAAGCTGAGCAGCGTGTCGAGCACCCGGCATCCCGGCACCCCTGGCAGCAGGCAGGCCTTCCGCGGCACCTGGCACCCGCGGCAGCCGTCGCCTGCGCCAGCCGTCGCCTGCGGCACCAGGCGCCCGCGGCATCCGGCGTCGGGGGCTTCTGGGCTTGTTCGGCGAGTGTCCAGGCAGGGTTGATGACGCAGCGAGTGTGCTAACGCGTGGGAATGTTCACGTGCAGCAGCGGAAAGCCCGGGCTGCCAGAACATGCGGTCACCAGGCCGAAATGTTCGGAATGCGGAGAGAAAACCTGCTGCGCTGAGACGGCAGCTGTTCAGGTGTCGCAGAAAACGGCGATTTTCAGCCAATGACGAGGAGAACTCCGGTGCTCTTCACGCAAACGACTGTTGCACGCGGCCATGATTCCCTCGAGGCCGCATCCGTAGGTCAGTCGTTCGCTTCCCGGGACGGCGCCGGAATCTCCAGCGCAGCCTCGATCTTGTCGGCCAGTTTCTCCGGTGAGTGAGTCGGCGCGTAGCGCGCGATCACCCCGCCGTCGCGGCCGATCAGGAACTTGGTGAAGTTCCACTTGATCCGTCCGCCGAGCAGGCCGCCTTGCTCACGCTTCAGCCAGTTGTACAGCGGAAGCGTCTTCGACCCGTTCACATCGATCTTGGCGAACATGGGGAACGTGACGTGATAGATCGTCGAGCAGAAGTTCGCGATCTCCTTCTCGTCACCGGGCTCCTGGTGGCCGAACTGGTCGCAGGGGAAGCCAAGCACCGAGAAGCCCTGCCTGCGGTATTTCTTGTAGAGCTTCTGCAGGCCGGAGTACTGCGGGGTCTGGCTGCACTGCGAGGCCGTGTTCACCACCAGGAGCACCTGGTCGCGGAAATCGGCAAGAGACTGTTCATTGCCTTCGATCCGCACGGCGCTGAAGTCATAGACAGTCGTCATGACTCAATGCTGACACGACACGCCCGACTTCGCGCGGCGTCTGACATGTCAGACTCGGCGCAGAACTGTTACGACCTTTCCGAGAATGATCGCGTCCTTGCCGTCGATCGGCTCGAAGGCGGGGTTGTGTGGCAGCAGCAGGATCTCGGTCTTCGTCTTCTTGAACGTCTTCACGGTGGCCTCGCCGTCGATCATCGCGGCCACGATGTCACCGTTCTCCGCGGTCGGCTGCTGCCGGACGACCACCCAGTCGCCGTCACAGATCGCCGCCTCGATCATCGACTCACCCTTGACCCGCAGCATGAACAGCGTGCCCTCGCCGACCATTGCCTTGGGCAATGGGAAGACCTCTTCGATCTCCTGCTCGGCCAGGATCGGCCCACCGGCGGCGATCCGGCCGACGACCGGCACGTAGGCGGCGTCCGGATGCGCGTCGCCGGCCCCGGTCTCGTCGTACGTCGTCTGCCGCACCGAACCGAGCGCTGTCCGCCGGGCCGCGGCGTCGACCTCGCCCGGGTAGCGGACCTCGATCGCCCGTGGCCGGTTGGGATCGCGGCGGAGCAGGCCCTTCTGCTCCAGCACGCGCAGCTGGTGGGACACCGAGGACGAGCTGGTCAGGCCGACCCGCTCGCCGATCTCGCGCATCGACGGCGGATAGCCGCGGCTGTCGACCGAGTCCCGGATGACGTCCAGCACGCGGCGCTGGCGCGGCGTCAGACCGGTCGCGTCGGCCGGGCCGTCGGGCAGCTCGGCCACGGTCCGGTCCGCCGGCTGACCGGCCCCCGCGGCGCGGCGCTCGTCCTTGCTGGAACCGCTCGGCGTCCTGGCCATCGGTGATTGCTCCTCTGGTCGGGCCGGCGGTCGCACACCGGCCAAAAGCTTGCTCGACTGACACGACCGTAGACCGAATCCTGAGATTCTTCAAACATCTGTTCGAAGGCGTGTCGGTTCGCACGTCTGTTCGTGTGTCGGGTTATAAGCCGCGGGCGAGGCGGCCGGGATGGTGGGAATTTACCGGGCGTGTCGTGGTTGGAAGTGGTTGCGCGACGGGCGCCTGTCGGTTAATCATTCGTACAGGCGTTCGATCGAACAAGTGTTCGGGCCGGTCGGTTTCCGGAAACTGTCGGAGGGGACCGGTAGACACAGATCGACAGCGCAAGACGTGGTCTGGACGAGGTCTGGAGGATCCGATGAGCACAACGGCTCTCGCGGCAGATGCACTGGTGGGCCGCCAGGCGCCTGAGGTCGCGCCGTCCCCGAGTGGGACCCCGCGCCGCCGCCCCAGGATCGCCGGCACCACCACCGAGCCGCTGCCGGTCCGCGGCTGCTCCGGTGAGGTTCTCGGCCGCCGGGCGGCCGACGTGCGTCGCGTCGACGCTGGGTCTACTCGGGTCCGGCGTCAGGCGGTCGCCGAGGCTGAGGCACCCGCTTTGCGGCTCACCCGCCGCGGCCGGATGCTGCTGACTGCCATCTCCGTCGTCGTCTTCGGATCGGCGATGGTCGTCCTCGGCCTGCGCGTCACCGGAGTCCTCGTCCCCGGCCCGGACTTCTCCCACACGGTCCCCGTCCAGGTGGCCCCGGGCCAGACCCTCTGGTCGATCGCCCAGGACACCAACCCGACCCAGGACCCGCCCACCGTCGTCGAGAAGATCGCCGACCTCAATAAGCTCGCCAGCCCGGCCGACGTCGTGCCCGGCCAGACGCTCCAGATCCCGATCGCGCGCTGATCAGACCGTCTTGGTGGCGCAGCCGATGTAGGACACAGCGGTCCCCTTCACCTGGCCGACGTCCATCAGCCGGCTGAGCCGGCCGAAGGTGATCCGACCGCGGCGGGCGCGGGTGAAGTTCCACAGCAGCGAGGCTTTGTTCGCACGTGGCCCGAGCCCGGTGATCTCGTCGAGGCGTAGCCCGTGCCGGTGCAGGATCTCCTCGAGCTCCGCCGGCTTGATGAACAACGCCCAGGAGTGCAGTTCGGTATCCACGACTCGCGTCAGTCGCCAGTCCTGCAGCAGTTTGACGGCCAGCAGTTTCGACGTGCGGGTCCGGTTGATGGTGTCGAACAGGTAGAGGCCACCGGGCTTGAGTACGCGCGCAGTCTCGCCCACCACCCGTTCCAGGTCCGACACGTGTTCGAGCACATCGCAGCAGTACGCGAGATCAACACTCGCATCGGCCAACGGCAGCCGCTCGCCCGCGGCCACGGCGTACCCGACGCCCAGTCCCGACGACTCCGCATGATCGCGTGCCGTTCGGACCGATACCTCCGACGGATCGAGGCCGACGACCCGGCACCCCAGCCGTGCGAACCCCTCGGCCAGGAATCCGCCTCCGCACCCGATGTCGACGGTACGCAGGCCGGCTGGATCGCGTCCGGTCCGACGGAGTACGCCGCCGAAGTAGGCGAGCCGCCCAGGCGTGAAACTGCCGTTCAGCGCGTTCAGTGGGTTGGCCTCGTCCCACCAGCCGCCGCCCAACCGGTCGTAGATCTGGTTGTCGATGCCCATCGCGGCCCCTGATCCCAGTAAACAACTTCGCTGGGAACCTCAGGCCCGGGCGGCCCGCCACTCGTCCTCGAGCAGGGCGTAGACGTACTCGTTGGCCCATTCGCCCTTGAAGATGAGCGCATGGATGTGGTGCGCCTCCCGGCGCATCCCGAGGCGTTCCAGCAGGCCGGCGGACGCGGTGTTGCGGTCATCCAGGATCGCAACGATCCGGTGTAACCCAAGATCCTCGAATCCAACTCGCAGCACCTCGCGCGCAGCCTCGGCCGCGAGCCCCTTGCCCTGGTAGTCGGTGTGCAGGGCGAAGCCGATCTCGCCCTGGCGGTCGGTCTCGCTGGCCCATTTCAGCAGCACCTCGCCGATCACGGTCCCGGTCTCGCGGAGCTCGATCGCGAGCACCAGCCACTGGCCCGGTTCGGTCAACTCGCCCTGGCTCAGCTTCTTCTCTAGGGCGACGCGGGTCTCGTCGCGATCCCGGACCGGCCAGGGCGTGTAGCGCACCACCTCAGGTCGCGAATGGAACGCGAACAGATCGTCCAGGTCGTCCATCAGATGCGGCCGCAGGTCGAGTCGCTCGGTTCGCAGCGGGTAGGTGGGGCGTAATCCAGGCACGGAGCCGTCCTCGAGTAGGCTGTCTAATGTCGTTAGACAATAGCTGCCCAGCTCGAGAGTCGACAACGAGGTTTAGTGACCAGACGCGACCCGTCCTCCCATGCCGCGGCCGGGATATCGACGGCCGCCATCGCCGACGCTGCACTGGCTGTCATCCGCGCCAGTGGCGTCGACGGTCTCACCATGCGCTCTGTGGCCGAGCGCCTGCAGGTCCGCGCCCCGTCGCTGTATCACCATGTCCACAACAAGTCCGAGCTCCTCGACCTGGTCGCCCGGAACGCGTTCGACCAGTTCACCGCGGACAAAACGGCGTACGTCGAACTCGGCAGCGTCGACGAGTGGATCGCGGTCACCAAGGCCGGCGCGCTGGAGCTGCGAGCGTTCTACGCCGAACACCCCGGCCTGGCCGGCCTGATCCAGTCGAAGGCCACCCCTGACCGCGACCAAGGCGAAGGCTCACGCGCCGAGTTGGTACGCGCGCAGATCCAGTCGCTCGTCGACCTCGGCGTACCCGAGTCTCGAGCGCGCCACATCTTCGAGGTGAGCGCCCGGTGGACGTTGGCTGCCGTGGTCGCGGAGTCCCCAGGCTCGACGGATCTCTTCAGCGATGGCCTCAATCTCTTCCTGGACGGCGTTCGCGCCCGCCTGCAGGAGTTGGCTACTTGACCGTGTCCAGCCACAACTGGGCATAGCGAGCACCGTCGACCGCGGTCGCCACCTGTACGGCGGTCGACGACGGCCCGTGGGGATCGCTGGAGAGATCCGCGGACCAGTCCCGCGTGTCGACGATCGTGCGACCCCGGGACCAGCTCCCCGCCAGCTCCACTCGCAGCGGGAAGCGCTGAGTCGTCAGCCCGGACGGATCGATCACCGCACACACCGCGCCGCCGTCCCCGATGCTCGCCCCGTCGGAGTTGTAGAGCTCGCTCCGCCTCTCGATCAGCTTCCGCGCCAGCTCCGCCGACGGCGATCCGCCCAACCCGCGCGCCTGGTCCAGCGAGATCACCACGTCGTAGAAGACATCCAGCCCGTACATCGTCACCGGTACGCCGCGCTCGCCGGCCGCACTGAGCACGATCGCAGCCGCCTCCGGGTCGGTCCAGATGTTGAACTCCGCCGACGCGGTCGCGTTCCCGATCCCGGCCGCGCCGCCCATGAACACGATCTCGCGGAGTCCCGCAGCCGCTTCGGGATAGGTGCGCAGCAGGAGCGCGATGTTCGTCATCGGTGCCAACGGGACAAGCGTCACCAGGTCGCCGGTCGTCGCGGCGTCCCGCAGTACGTCGCGCAGTAACTCGACCGCATGCCGGGAGTCCGTCGTACCGGTGGATCGCGGCCAATCGAGATCGCCGAGCCCGTCGACGCCGTGGACATGCGGAGCGGCCCGCACCGGCTGGAGCAGCGGTAGCGCGGCGCCACGAGCGACCGGAACGTCGGGCCGGCCGGCAGCCTCCAGCACGGTCAGCGTGTTGATCACCACGTCGTCCAGTCCGACATTGCCGCCGACGCAGGTCACGGCCTTGAGGTCGAGCTCGGGGTGCCGAGCGGCCAGTAGGAGGGCACAGGCGTCGTCCAGTCCTGTGTCGACGTCGAGAATCACCGGCTTCATGGCGCCATCCTCACGCATGCCGGGTTACATCCGGAGTTGGCGGTCAGTTCATCACCGGCTTGAGCGGTGTTCGCGTCGCCTTTCTACGGTCGATGCCTGTGACCCTGACCGTCGCGCGGCCCGTGCGGGAGTCGTTCGTTCGCGAGCCCGGAGCGCCGCTGCGCATCTGGGCACACCGCGGTGGTTCCTCGGCGGCGCCGGAGAACACGGCCGCGTCCGATGAGGTCGCTCGCCGCGCCGGGGTCGAATGGATCGAGAACGACGTACAGCCGACGAAGGACGGCGTACCGGTGGTCCTGCACGACGAGACCGTCGACCGGACCACGGACGGGACCGGCGCGATCAGGTCGCTGACGGCGGCTCAGGTGGCCGAGTTGGATGCTGGGTCGTGGTTCGCGCCCGGGTACGCCGGTCTGCGGGTGCCGACCCTGGCGTCACAGCTTGATGGGTTCCAGGTGCGTGGTGGCAATCTGCTGCTCGAGATCAAGGGAGCGCACCCGCGCGAGTCGGTCGCGCGGATTGTCGACGAGATCCACGGCCGCGGGATGAGTCGCCGGGTGTTCGTACAGAGCTTCGAGCCGGAGCACCTGCGCTGGGTCCGGGAGTTCGCTCCCGAACTGCCGCTCGGTCTGCTGCGATCCACGCTCGATCCGGATCCGCCGGTGATTGCGAAGGATCTCGGGTTGTCGGCGTACAACCCGTCGGAGACCGCGTTCGGGATCCGGCCGGACATCGTCGCCGACCTGCACGCGGCCGGAGTCGCGGTCAACATTTGGACTGTCGACAATCCGGCCAGCTGGAACGCGCTGGAGCGTGCCGGTGTCGACGGCATCATCACCAACCGCCCGGCCGAGCTGGCCGGCTGGAACGCGGCGTTCGGCCAGCGGGTCAAACCTGCCGCGACGATCCTGAGCCCGACGGCGGGGGAGCTGATCGAGCCGGGCCAACGCCTGCGAGTTGCCGTCGGCAACAATTCGCCCGAGCCCATCGCGATCACCCTTGACGGGGCGCCGGTCGTCAACGGCGCCTCGATCGACACGACGCTGCTGACGACTGGGTGGCACACGGTGACGGCGACCGTCGCGGGATCGACAGTCGAGATCACCTTCGAGGTGATCGCGCCGCGCTTGTAGGCTGGCTCGGAGCTGTTTATCGATACAGCGCTCGTGCCATGAGCAGCACCGGACCGAAAGGCCGATATGACTCAGAACGCCTCGCCCAGCGCAGTGCAGCGACTCGCCTACGCCCCCTCCGACCCCGAGGCCACACCGATCCGCCGGGCACGCGTCACCGTCGACGCGGCGCACGACCTCGGCGTACTGGACCGCCCATGGGCGAGCCTCGGGTACGACGAGATCAACTGGACCTACACGCCGCAGGGACGCCGGACCCTGCGGACCATCGGTGGCTTCGCGGAGACGCCGTACCACGTCCGGCCGCACAACATCTTCAACAGCGGCACCGGGGCCGGCCTGCCGCACTGGGGCAGCGGCAACGTCTACCACGAGGACGCGGACGGCAAGCCGTACTACGACTTCACCATCGCCGACCTGACGTACGACGCCATCGTCGGCGCCGGCCACCATCCGCTGGTCGAACTCGCGTTCACCCCGCTAGCGCTCGTACCAGAGGAGGCGAAGACGGACTTCGCCTTCGAGGGCAGCCCGAGTCAGTACAGCGCCTATGAGGCCGGCTGGTGGTCCTATCCGCCCAAGGACTACGCCAAGTGGGGCGGACTGGTCGCGGCACTCATCGAACACGCTCTGGAGCGCTACGGCGCCGACGAGGTCCAGCACTGGCTCTGGGAACTGTGGAACGAGCCCGACATCTCCTACTGGCGCGGTACGCCGGAACAGTTCCACGACCTGTACGACGTGACGGTCAAGGCGATCCGTGGTGTGTATCCATCCGCCAAAGTCGGTGGACCCGCGGTCACCGGCGGGGACGAGGGCGCGGTCTTCCTGCGCGGCTTCCTCCAGGCCTGCGCCGACCGTGAACTGCCCGTCGACTTCGTGTCCTTCCACACCAAGGGCTCGCACTTCACTCCGTGGCGCACGTACGGCCCGATCGGCGCCCCGGCTCCGATCCAGCAGTCTCCGTCGACCCCGAAGATGCTCCGCGAGATCGACCGCGCGCTGGCCGTCATCGAGGAGTTCCCGCAGTACGCCGGGCAGCCGGTGATCGTGGACGAGTGCGACGCGTCGGTCCCGGCGCACTGGGGGATCTACGACAACGCGAACTTCGCCTATCGCAACAACGAGTACTACCCGGTGTTCCAGGCCAAACTGATGAAGAAGGTGCTCGACCTCAACGCGCAGCACACCGCGAAGGTGCACGAGGCAACCACCTGGAGCTTCTCGATGGAAGGTGAACGGTACTTCGAGGGCACCCGGAGCTTCGTCACCGCGTCCGGCATCGAGAAGCCGCTGATGAACGTCTACCGCGCCTTCGCCCGCCTCGGCCACCGCCGGTTGGCCGCCGCCTCGGACCAGGCCGCGGACATCTCGGATATCAGTGCCCTAGGCAACGGTCTTCCCGAGGAGATCGACGTCATCGCCGGTTCCGACGGCGACCAGATCACGATCCTCGTCTGGCGCCACACCGACGATCAGTACGCCGCCGACCCGGCCACGGCCCGCGTCGACCTCGAGGTGAACGGGCTGGATTCCGGCCCGTGGACCGTCCAGCACTTCCGGATCGACCACAGGCACAGCAACAGTCACACGATCTGGCAGGAACTCGGCGCACCCCAGGATCCGACGCCTGAACAGCTCGCGGCTATCACCGCCCGCCAAGGTCTCGAGCGATTCACCGACGATGTGGTGGTCGAGATCGACGGCGGCTTCACTATGCCGTTGGACCTCCCGCGACCGGCGCTTAGTCTCGTCGTGCTGAAGAGGGGAACGGTATGACTTTGGATCCCGGCGTGTGGGGCGTGCTGGCGACTCCGCTGACCGCGGACGGTTCGGCCGTCGACACGGAATCGCTGGCGCGACAGGTCCGGCACTACGAGTCGATCGGTGCGACCGGGCTGACCGTGCTCGGCGTCTTCGGCGAAGCGGCCCGGCTGAGCCCCGCCGAGCGCCGTACGGTCGTTGAGACGGTGGTCGCGGCGTCGTCCCGGCTGCCGCTCGTCGTCGGGATCAGCGCGCTGGAGCTCGACGAGGTGTGCGCGGAGGCCGCCAATGTGCTGCCGGCGGTCGATTCCCGCCTCGCCGGACTTATGGTTCAAGTGAACTCCAGTGATCCCGGTGCGCTGAGCAATCATCTGAATTCCGTTGCCGAGCGCACCGAATGTCCGATCGTGGTCCAGGACTATCCGGTCATCACGGGCATCCGGATCACGACCGCCGATCTGATCGCCGCCGTACGCGATGTGCCGTCCGCCGTCGCGGTCAAGTCCGAGTCGTCCCCGAGCCCACCCGCCGTCGCCGAATTGGCGGCCGGACTCGACGTACCCATCTTCGGTGGCCTCGGCGGCACCTGTCTGCTCGACGAACTCGCTGTCGGCGCTGCCGGCGCGATGACCGGCTTCTCGGTGCCGGAAGGCCTGATCGCGTGTGTGACGGCGTACCGCGACGGCGGCTTCGACGCTGCTCGCGAGGTGTGGCGGGACTACCTTCCGCTGGTCAACTTCGAGTTCCAGGCCGGGATCGCACTCGGTCTGCGCAAACACAGTCTCGTCCGGCGCGGCTTGATCGCATACGACGCCGTCCGGGCGCCGGCCGCCGTACCGCCGGAGAGCATGTTGCGGCTGCTCGCCGAGCATCTGCGGAACACGCCTGGCGTGTCATGAGCGGCATCTACCGCGGGCTGGTGAGCTACGGGGATCCGGAGTTCTCGCGGTATCTGCGGCGCGCGTTCCTGCACGCGAGCGGGCGGTCGCCGGAGTCGCTGGAGCGGCCGGTGATCGGGATCGCCACCTCGGCCAGCGATTTCAACCCGTGCCACCGGCAACAACCGGAGCTGGTGAAGTCCGTTGCCCGCGGCATCATCGCGGCCGGCGGGCTGCCGATGGAGTTCCCGACGATCTCGCTGGGCGAGAGCTTCCTCGAACCGACTGCGATGGTCTACCGCAACCTGATGGCGATGGATGTCGAGGAACTCGTCCGGGCTCAGCCGATGGACGGGGTCGTGCTGGTCGGCGGGTGTGACAAGACCGTGCCGGCGCAGCTGATGGGCGCGTTCTCGGCCGGTCGTCCGGCGATCCAGCTCGTCACCGGCCCCATGTCGACAGGTCGGTATCAGGGCGAGCGGCTGGGCGCATGCACCGACTGCCGACGGTTCTGGGCGCGCTATCGGGCCGGTGAGGTGCCGGAGGACGAGATCGGTCGGGTGGAGCGGAACCTGGCGACCACAGCCGGGACCTGTGCGGTCATGGGGACTGCTTCGACGATGGCCTGCCTGGTAGAGGCGCTCGGCATGGCGCTGCCGGACAGCGCGGCCGCACCGGCGGTGCACGCCGACCGTTTGCGGATCGGTGAGGCGACGGGTGCCGCTGCGGTGTCGATCGCCGCGGCCGGCCGTACGCCGGCCCAGATTGTCACGGCAGCCTCGATTCGCAACGCTCTGCGGGTGCTCCTCGCCATCGGTGGATCCACGAACGCGCTGATCCACCTCACTGCCATGGCCGGGCGACTCGGGCTCCGGATCGATCCGGCGGAGTTGAACGAGTTGAGCGAGACCACGCCGGTCCTGGTGGAGTTGAAGCCGACCGGTGCGCACTACATGGAGGATCTCCATGCGTCGGGCGGACTACCCGCCGTACTGCATGAGCTGCGGGACCTGCTCGACCTGTCCGTTCTGACGGTGACCGGCGAGACGCTGGGGGAGCGGCTCGGTGACAGGCCGGCGTGGGTGGACCGGGACGTCGTACGGCCGCTGAGCACGCCGAGTCGGCCGAAAGGCGGGCTGGTGTGGTTGAGCGGGTCACTGGCACCATCTGGTGCGCTGATCAAGCCGTCTGCCGCGGACCCGGCGCTTTTCGAGACAACCGGCCGGTCCGTGGTCTTCACGTCGCTGGAAGACCTGGCGGCCCGGATCGACGACCCAGACCTGGACGTCGAGCCGACTGACATCCTGGTCCTGCAGAACGCCGGTCCACTCGGCGCCGGCATGCCCGAGGCCGGCTACCTCCCCATCCCGGCCAAACTGGCCCGGCGCGGAGTCCGGGACATGGTCCGCATCTCCGACGCCCGCATGAGTGGTACGGCGTACGGGACGATCGTTCTCCACGTCACTCCGGAAGCCGCCCTCGGTGGACCGCTGGCGCTGGTACGCACCGGCGACCGGATCCGCCTCTCGGTGTCCGAGGCCCGGCTCGACCTCCTGGTCCCACCCGAAGAGCTCGAGACCCGCTGGGCCGCTCTCGCACCACGCCGTACCCCTGAGCTCACCGGTTACCGACGGTTGTTCCGCGACCACGTTCTGGGAGCAGACCGGGGCTGCGATTTCGATTTCTGTCTACCGGCCGGTGAGCCGGTCGCGGGACCGTAGTCTGCGCCTCCGCAGGCCCGTTCCGGCGGCGCCACGCGGGAGTACACGGGGTCGCGCGGGTGTTGAAACAGGGAGACGCGCGCGAGATTCGATCGTTCTTGCAAACTGTCGGAGCAGCGATCTAGGATCCCTAGATGTAGTGGTTACACGGGTGTAATTTTCCACAGGTAGTGGTTGGTTGCACACAGGTCATGCACAGGTTGTCCCCAGGCTGATCCACAGACCGCCCCCTCGGCGGCCGACGGGAGGAGTGATTCGTGCACTGTCCGTATTGCCGGCACGCCGACTCCCGAGTGGTCGACAGCAGGGTGGCCGAGGACGGCGGAGCGATCCGCCGCCGGCGGCAGTGCCCGGTCTGCGAGAAGCGGTTCACCACCGTCGAGCAGATGCAGTTGACGGTCGTGAAGCGCTCCGGCGCGACCGAGCCGTTCAGCCGGGAGAAGGTCATCAACGGCGTCGGCAAGGCCTGCAAGGGCCGGCCGGTGGACGTGGACGCACTGGCCCGGCTGGGCCAGAAGGTCGAGGACGCGCTCAAGGCGAGCGGCTCGCCGGAAGTGCCCGCGCACGAGGTCGGACTAGCGATCCTCGGTCCGCTGCGGGAGCTGGACGAGGTCGCCTACCTGCGGTTCGCGAGCGTCTACCGGCAGTTCGAGTCCGCCGACGACTTCGAGACCGAGATCGCGCTGCTGCGGGCGGAGAAGGAGCCTCAGGGCACCGAGCCGCGCCCGCTGAAGCCGACCCAGCAGACATAAATCGGGGATTCAGCAACACCTGCAACACCTGGCGTTACTCAACGGGGCGGTCCCGACAGACCGCGGCGGTACAGACACAGGGCGAGGAGCAACCATGACAGAGACGGTGACCGGCCACTCGGGGTCGACCAAGAGGTCGGCGGCCGGGTTCCGCAGGGGCAAGAACGTGCCCGCGGGACTCACCATCGAGCGCATCTTCACGACCGAGGGTGTGCACCCGTACGACGAGGTGACCTGGGAGCGTCGCGACGTCGTACAGCAGAACTGGAAGACCGGTGAGACCGTCTTCGAGCAGCGCGGGGTCGAGTTCCCCGACTACTGGAGCGTGAACGCGTCCACCATCGTCACCACGAAGTACTTCCGCGGCGCGGTCGGTCACGACAACCGCGAGTGGAGCTTGAAGCAGTTGCTCGACCGGGTCGTGAAGACCTACCGCAAGGCCGGTGAGGAGTACGGCTACTTCGCCACCCCGGCCGACGGCGAGGTGTTCGAGCACGAGCTCGCCTGGATGCTGCTGCACCAGTACTTCAGCTTCAACTCGCCGGTCTGGTTCAACGTCGGGACCGCGTCGCCGCAGCAGGTGTCGGCCTGCTTCATCCTCGCCGTCGACGACTCGATGGACTCGATCCTGAACTGGTACAAGGAGGAGGGCCTGATCTTCAAGGGCGGCTCCGGCGCCGGTCTGAACCTGTCCCGGATCCGTTCCTCCAAGGAGCTGCTGCAGTCCTCCGGCGGCACCGCCTCCGGCCCGGTCTCGTTCATGCGCGGCGCGGACGCCTCCGCCGGGACGATCAAGTCCGGCGGCGCCACCCGGCGCGCGGCGAAGATGGTCGTGCTCGACGTCGACCACCCCGACATCGAGGAGTTCGTCGAGACCAAGATGCGCGAGGAGGAGAAGATCCGCGTGCTGCGCGACGCGGGCTTCGACATGGACCTCGGCGGCCGCGACATCACCTCGGTGCAGTACCAGAACGCCAACAACTCGGTCCGGGTCACCGACGAGTTCATGCGGGCGGTCGAGGAGAAGGGTGAGTTCGGGCTGCGGGCGCGGCTGGACAACTCGGTGATCGAGACCGTCGACGCGCGTGAGCTGTTCGACAAGATCTCGCACGCCGCGTGGGCCTGCGCCGATCCCGGCCTGCAGTACGACGACACCATCAACGACTGGCACACCACGCCGGAGACGGGCCGGATCACCGCGTCCAACCCGTGCTCGGAGTACATGCACCTGGACAACTCGTCCTGCAACCTGGCGTCGCTGAACCTGATGAAGTTCCTCCGCGACGACGACCTGTTCGACTCGCAGAAGTTCGTCAAGGCCGTCGAGCTGATCATCACCGCGATGGACATCTCGATCTGCTTCGCCGACTTCCCGACCGAGGCGATCGGCGACACCACCCGCGCGTACCGGCAGCTCGGCATCGGCTACGCGAACCTCGGTGCGTTGCTGATGGCAACGGGGCACGCCTACGACTCCGACGGTGGTCGCGCACTGGCGGGCGCTATCACGTCGCTGATGACGGGGACGTCGTACCGGCGGTCGGCCGAGCTGGCCGGCGTCGTCGGCCCGTACGACGGCTTCGAGCGGAACAAGGACGCCCACACCCGGGTGATGCGCAAGCACGCGGCGGCCAACGACGCGATCCGGACCGTGCACCAGATCGACAAGGACGTGCACAAGCACGCCACCGCGGCGTGGGACGGCGTACTGAAGATCGGTGGCAAGAACGGCTGGCGGAACGCGCAGGCCTCGGTGCTCGCGCCGACCGGCACCATCGGCTTCATGATGGACTGCGACACCACCGGTATCGAGCCGGACTTCTCGCTGGTCAAGTTCAAGAAGCTGGTCGGCGGCGGCTCGATGCAGATCGTCAACCAGACGGTCCCGCGGGCGCTGCGCCAGTACAGCTACACCGAGGAGACGATCGAGGCGATCGTCGAGTACATCGCCGAGCACGGTCACGTCGTCGACGCGCCCGGCCTGAAGCCGGAGCACTACGAGATCTTCGACACCGCGATGGGCGAGCGGGCGATCAAGCCGATGGGCCACGTGCGGATGATGGCGGCGGCACAGCCGTTCCTGTCCGGCGCGATCTCGAAGACGGTGAACCTGCCGGAGACCGCGACGGTCGAGGAGATCGCCGACGTCTACTTCCAGGGCTGGAAGCTCGGCCTGAAGGCGCTCGCGGTCTACCGCGACAACTGCAAGGTCGGCCAGCCGCTGGCGGACGCGAAGGCGAAGAAGACTGCTTCAGCCGCGGCCGAGACTGGCACTGTCGCGGAGAAGATCGTCGAGAAGGTGATCGAGTACCGGCCGACCCGCAAGCGCCTGCCGAAGTCACGGCCGTCGCGGACCACGTCGTTCTCGGTCGGTGGCGCCGAGGGCTACATGACCGCCGGCTCCTACCCGGACGACGGTCTCGGTGAGGTCTTCCTGAAGATGGGCAAGCAGGGCTCGACCCTGGCCGGGGTGATGGACGCCTTCTCGATCGCGATCTCGATCGCGCTGCAGCACGGCGTACCGCTGGAGACCTACGTCCAGAAGTTCACCAACCTGAAGTTCGAGCCGGCCGGTCTGACCGACGACCCGGACGTCCGGATGGCGCAGTCGATCATGGACTACATCTTCCGCCGCCTGGCCCTGGACTACCTGCCGTTCGACGACCGGGCCGCCCTGGGTATCTACTCGGCGGACGAGCGGTCCCGGCAGCTCGACACCGGCTCCTACGAGCCGGCTCCGGTCGAGGTGTCCGAGGCGGAGTCCCTGAAGTCGGTCGAGCCGGTCGCTTCGGACGTCGCCGACAAGCCGGTCGAGGCGGCCGCCGCGAAGCCGGTCAAGGGCGAGGCCCACACCACCGCCGAGATGCTCGAACTGATCACCGGCACCTCGGTCGACGCACCGCTCTGCTTCACCTGCGGCACGAAGATGCGCCCCAGCGGTTCCTGCTACGTCTGCGAAGGCTGCGGCAGCACCTCCGGCTGCAGCTGACCACCAGCTGAAAGCATCACGGCCCCCGGGAACTTCCCACATTCCCCGGGGGCCGAGGTGCGTCGCTCAGCGCATGAAGTGCGGCGAGTCCTTGACCGTAGCGGTCGATCGCCGGAGGGTGACGAAGAGAGCGCTCCACTCCTTTCTCGCCCATGGAGAACGTCATGCGTTTGAGTAAATCATCGCATCGCACCTGGGCCGCGTTCGTCACCGTCGGCCTGGTGATCGCACTGGTTTCGGTCCCGTCGTCGGGAGCTGCTCCCGACCGTGGGTCGTTCGATGCAACGGCCCGCCCGCAGATGCGCAACAGCGGGCAGGCCTACCTGAACACCAGACTTCCCATCAAGGCGCGGGTCGAAGACCTCCTGCGCCAGATGACGCTGGAAGAGAAGGTCGGCCAGATGACCCAGGCCGAGCGAGGTGCAGTGACGAACGACGCCTCGCTCGTCACCACCTGGCGGCTCGGCTCGGTGCTGTCCGGCGGCGGCTCGGTGCCGACCCCCAACACGCCAGAGGCCTGGGCAGACATGGTCGACAGGTTCCAGGCCGCCGCTCTGCAGACCCGCCTGCAGATCCCGATCCTGTACGGCGTCGACTCGGTGCACGGCCACGGGAACTTGCTCGGGGCAACGGTTTTCCCGCACAACATCGGACTCGGATCGACCTGGGACCCCGAACTGGTCCAGCGGATCGAACACGTCGTGGCCGAGGAGACCCGTGCCACCGGGCCGCAGTGGGTGTTCGCCCCGTGCGTCTGCGTCGCTCGCGACACCCGGTGGGGCCGCACGTACGAGAGTTTCTCGGAGAGCCCCGCTCTGGTGAGCCGCTTTGCGGCCGCGATCGAAGGATTCCAGGGCAAGAACCTCGCCGCGACGGATCGGGTACTCGCCAGCGCCAAGCACTTCGCGGGTGATGGTGACACCGAGTTCGGATCAGCCGCCGGCGACTACACCATCGACCAGGGCATCACGGTGACGAACCGCCAGGACTTTGCCCGGTTCGACCTCGCCCCGTACCTTCCCGCCGTCGGCAAGTACGACGTCGGCACGGTGATGCCGTCGTTCTCCAGCATCGACTGGACCGAGGACGGCGTCGGTAACCCGATCAAGATGCACGCGAACCGTGAGCTCATCACCGACCTGCTGAAAGGCAAGCTCGGGTACGACGGTTTCGTCATCTCCGACTGGGAGGGAATCCATCAGCTCCCGGGGGACTGGGCAGAGCAGGTCCGGACCGGGGTCAACGCCGGCATCGACATGTTCATGGAGCCGAACGCGTACCAGTCCTTCGAGACCACGCTGCTCGACGAGGTGCGCGCCGGCCGAGTGTCCCAGGCCCGGATCGACGACGCCGTACGGCGGATCCTGACCAAGAAGTTCGAGCTCGGGCTGTTCGAGAAGCCCTACACGGACCGCACACATCTCGCCGAGGTCGGCTCGGCACAGCACCGTGCGCTCGCGCGTGAGGCCGTCGCCAAGTCACAGGTGCTGCTGAAGAACTCCGACGGGCTGCTGCCGTTGAAGAAGAACGCCAAGGTGTACGTCGCCGGCCGCAACGCCGACGACCTGGGGAACCAGGCAGGCGGCTGGACGCTCAGCTGGCAGGGCGCGTCGGGACAACACCGAATTCCTGGCAACACGATTCTCGACGGCATCCGGCAGGTTGCTCCTCAGGCACAGGTGACCTACAGCAAGGACGGTTCGGCACCGACGGCGGGCAGCGACGTGGCTGTGGTGGTCGTTGGCGAGACGCCTTACGCGGAGGGCTTCGGAGATGTCGGAGGTCCGCAGTGGGCGTACGATCCCGAAGACGCCGGAGTGCCGCGAGAACCGAAGAGCCTGGATCTGCAACCGGTGGACCGAGCGGTCATCGACAAGGTGTGTGGGGCGATTGCCAAGTGCGTGGTGCTGGTCGTCTCCGGCCGCCCACAGGTCATCCCGCCTGCGCAGCTCGCCACGATCGACGCCCTGGTCGCGTCCTGGCTGCCTGGCTCACAAGGCGAAGGCGTAGCCGACGTGCTGTTCGGGAAGCGCCCCTTCACGGGCAAGCTCTCCCACAGCTGGCCACGCAGTGCCGACCAGGAGCCGATCAACATCGGCGACCCGAACTACCATCCCCTGTACCCCTTCGGCTGGGGACTCCGCACCAGAAGTCACTAGCTACTGACCCCAGCGCGTCGCGGTCAGCTGCTTGCGTAGCTGACCGCGACGACGCTCGAACTGCTGTTGATCCCCAAGCAACCGCGTCGGATCCGACTCGGTCGTCACCGGCACCTTCACAACCTGAGCCGGTCGGTTTGCCCTCGGGTCAGCTCTTGTTGCTTTCGGCAACCGTGATGGCCTGTTCCAGTGTCTGGCGAGCGCGCGCCAGCTCGGCTGCGCGCTCGTCCAGCCGGCTGAGTTGCAGGCGCAGCTTGTCCAGCACACCTGGGCACGGACTCAGCGAGCCATCGGTATCGGCACACGGCAGCACCAGCTTGATGATGCTGGTCGACAAACCCGCGGCCAGCAAAGCGCGAATCTGCCTAACCGTCGGCTCAGCCGCTTCGTCGTACTCGCGATACCCGTTGGCCTGCCGCCTCGACGCAAGCAGCCCGACACGTTCGTAGTACCGCAGCAGCCGCTCACTCGTACCGGTGCGCTTAGCCAACTGCCCAATCAACATCAGATCTCCGCTGAACTCGACCGTGCCCCAATGCCAACGTCCAACCCCGCCCCAACCCACCGCATTCCGCCGTCCGCCCGCGCACCTGGTCGGCCGCGCATTCAACCCAGGGATAGCGTCCGCACGCGGTGCACGCTCGCGCGGCTCGTTTGTCGTGCACCTCGCGGCATTCGTACGGCGTATTGCGGCGGGTGCTCGTGTCCAATGAGGCGGGCGCGGGGGTTAGTGGCCGGCGCGGTCGGAGTCGGCGGAGGGTTTGGCGGTGCCGTCGAGGGCTGACAGGGCGGCGAGCTCGGCGTCGGTCAGGTCGAAGTCGAAGACCGCCAGGTTGTCCTCGAGGCGTCCGCGGTCGCTTGACTTCGGGATCGGTACGACGTCCTGCTGTGTCTCCCACCGCAGGACCACCTGACCCGGCGACCTCCCGTGCGCCTTCGCGATGTCCTGCACCGCCGGATGACTCAGGAGCTCGGTCCCCTTCCCGAGCGGGCTCCAGGCCTCCGTGACGATCCCGTGCGCTGCGTGGAAATCCCGCTCGGCCGCCTTCGCCCACACCGGACTGAGCTGGACCTGGTTCACCTCCGGCGCCTCACCGGTCTCGTCGATCAACCGCTGCAGATGCGCGGGCTTGAAGTTCGACGTACCGATCGCCCGCACCAGTCCTGCCTCCCGCAGCGCGATCAGCCCACGCCATGCGTCGACGTACCGATCCTGCTGCGGATTCGGCCAGTGGATCAGCAGGAGGTCCAGGTACTCCACGCCGAGCTTGTCTGCGCTCGCCTCGAACGCGACCCGCGGACCCTCGGCGCTGTGCCACCGCTTGTTGAACTTTGACGTCACGAACACCTCGCCCCGAGGCACGCCCCGTAGCGCCCGCCCGACGCCGACCTCGTTCCGATAGTTCTCTGCCGTGTCGACCAGCCGATACCCCAGCTCGAGCGCCACACTCGTCGCCCGTTCCGCATCTGCGTCGTTCATCGGCGACGTCCCCAACCCCAGCCGTGGCATCACCGCTCCGTGACTCAACGTGACTGTCGGAACCTGGCTCATCCATCTCCTCCTTCGGCGAACGCTGCCCGGCCACCGTATGTCGATCACGATCCGCGCCCACGGCCCGGGCGACCCGATCCCGTCGTACGTCGTAAGGTCCAGGCGGCCAGTCTCAGCACCGGCAAACAGGGCGCGAACTGTCGGATCCGTGGTTCATCATGGTTGCTGGCGGGGGATCGAAACACGTTGGAGGGATGGGCGTATGAAGAACCGGCTGATCACTCTGGTGGACCTCGGTCTGGACAGCTCGTTCGACGCGTCGATGTCCTTCGTCCAGGGGATCACCGGGAACATCAACGCCGGCTGGGACCAGCCGGTGATCGACGTGAACTTCGTCCGCACCCGCGACCACGAGACCGCCTTCTCCGCGCTCACCACCCCTTCGACGGTGCTGCACGTGATGGCACACGGTGACCACAGCGAGGAGCCCTCCTTCCTGTCCACCGACGGCCAGACCCAGGTCTCGCTGCGGTCGCTGGCGGAGTGGTTCCTGGACCGCCAGTGGGGGATCGCCAGTGGCGTGGTCATCGCCGACGGCTGCAAGACCGGCATCGGCAAGTGGCAGCGCGCCATCCGCGATTGCCTCCAGGACGACATCACTTATATCGGCACCAGCACCGTCATCGGCTGGTACGAGGCCACCGTCTTCTGCTCCGCCTTCTACGGCGCTCTGGTCCGCAACCGCGGCCTCGGCCGCACCCCGGCCGAACAAGGCTGGGACGCCGCCAACCGAGCCATCCGCGCCTACGAAACCCTCACCGACGCCCGCTGCCCCTACAAACCCGTCCTCCTGACCCCTTCCCGCCGAGCCCTCCGTTCTCTCACTGGCTAGCCCGCGCCCGCGCACT
This sequence comes from Kribbella sp. NBC_01484, assembly GCF_036227145.1. NCBI lineage: Bacteria > Bacillati > Actinomycetota > Actinomycetes > Propionibacteriales > Kribbellaceae > Kribbella > Kribbella sp. NBC_01484. The sequence continues at coordinate 8,560,100 of NZ_CP109437.1, read as the reverse complement.
ACCTCTCCGCGTGGACCGGATCCTGGACCGCGAACCGGTAGACGTCGGACCATGCGGTTGGCGCCCGGCCGTGTGGAGGGTTGTCGGCCGGGTACCAACCGCTGTCTTGGTCGCGGCGACTCCGCCATAGCCCCTGGGGTAGGCCCGACACGCGCGGTGCGACTACTTTGGGTTAGCCATGTGAAACTTTTGGTGGGCACGTCGTGTGGCGCGTCCGTGGTCTGGGTTGCCGGTGACCTGGATGGAGTAGGGACGGGGGAAGCCGTCCAGTACGCATTCCCCGACCTGCTGACGTCCGCCCGACGTGGTGAAGGAACGCCACCATGAAGTTGCACCGGAATACCCTCCTGACCGCTGCCGCGATTGTTCTGATCCTGTACGTCGTTTCGCTCATCGTCGGCCTGCCGCGATCGTGCTCACTGTGGTCCTGCTCGTCCTGCTGGCTGTGGTCTGGAAGCAGCCCGACGAACCCCGTCCCGTCGTGACCAAGCCGGCACCGGCGCCGTCCGTCGTACTGCCTGATCGGGAGCCGGTCTTCTCCGGACCGCCGACGCGGACGGTCGCCGACGTACGGCTGCCGTCTGCTTCGCCGGACTTCCAGTTCAGCTTCTCGGCGATCGTGCAGTGGTCGACCGTGTTGTCCGGTTCGCGGCACGCCGACCTCGGTGCGGTCGCGGTCGATGCCTTGCTCGAGCGCGCTCGAGCCCTGACCGCGAGACAACAGGTCACTGAGGAGTCGCTCAACCAGCACCGCCTGGCCGCGCTCCTCGGCGAACCCGCCCTCGACGAGAAGGGGCAAGTGCGCAGTTGGGCCACCGAGGTGCGGCTGCGATTGCCGGACGCGGATCAGAAGCACCTCCAGCACCTCGCCGCCCTGCACCGCCGGGAGTAGACGACTCTGCTCGAACGCCGGATGGAGCAAGACAAACGTGCGTACCTGAAGGAGGACGTCTTCGCCACGCCTGGATCGGCCGCGGTCTGGTGGCTCGTCAATCACCCCGGGGAGGTCGAGAACGCGGTCGGCCTCCTCGACACTCTTTCCGAGCTGTCCGCCGCCGCGAACGATCTCCCGGTTCAACGCGCGGAAGCGATCGACCCTCCTCCGCCGACCCGCGCCGAACTCGCCTTCAGCGCCGCGGTCGACGACCTTGCTCAGGCAGAAGACGCGAATCATCCGACGGACGAGTCCCAGCAGAGGTCCGTCCCGCGGCATGCCGGCGCCCAGCAAACCAAGGACCGCACCAGGGCCGGCGCCGCCAGGACCGACCTGAACGGGTCGGCGACGAAGTCGGCCAAGGACGCCCAAGGCGAGTACCGAGAGCAGTTCTATTCGGAGTAGGCCGGTGAGGCGGGCCGGCTGCAGGGTAGGCCCGCCCCACCGAGATCGGGAGCGCATGCTCATTCGTCCAGCCAGCGAATGACGGTCGCGCCGCTGTGACCGTGGATGCTGAGGAGGGCGTCGACGCCGTCCGGCCAGACCGTGGTCGTCGGATAACGTCCGCCCCAATGCAAGGCGACCGTGCCGTCGGACCACTCGACTCCCTCCGCGACGACGCCCGTACCGCTGATGCCAGAGACGTCGACGTGACGGACCAGCTGGAAGCAGCGTGGCCCGGACTTGTTCGCGACTTTCAGATGACGCCGTCGCGGGGTCCGCAGCAGCGTCGCGGTTCTACCGCTGATCTCGTCCATGCGCAGAAGTCAACCGGTGGTTCGTCGGCCTCACCAGGAACTCAACCGGTATCCACAGGGCAGAAATTCTGCCCTCCGACGGTGACTTGATCGCCATATCCTCATTGCAGGGAGTGATCGACACGCAAGGAGTGACAGCGATGACAATCATCGAAGAATGGACCGGCCGGCACGCACACGCCCTGCGTACGGCGCTGCGGTTGACCAACGAGGCGTTCGCCGACCAGCTCGGCATCTCGCCACGCACGGTCACCAAATGGCGTGAGAGACCTGAGATGGTGCCGAGCCCGCACCTCCAGGATGCTCTCGACACCTTTCTCAGTCAGGCGTCGCCCGACGCCGGGGTCAGATTCGCGGCCAACCTGGGCCTGGATCACCGCCGATCACCGCTCGACCATTCGGCGCTGAGCCAGCTCAACGCGGCGCTCGGCGATCTGGCCCGTGCCCTGGCACGCCTCGAGACCGAGGATCCGGAGCGATCACGGGCGCACTGATGGACGGTGCAGACTGGCGGGCGCAGCACGACGTATCGAGAGGAGCTGCGGATGAGGCGACGCCTGGTGAACTCGTCGAGCGTGCGGTCGGTCGGTTGGTCCGGCGGCACGCTGGAGCTCGAGTACGTCAACGGCTACACCTACCAGTACTACGAGGTGCCGCAGCCGACGTACGCCGCTCTCCTCGCCGCGCCGAGCATCGGCGCGTACGTCAACGAGCACATCAAGCCGTACTACGAGGTCCGGGAGATCTGAGTTTCCGGCGGGACTTCGGCGGGCACCGGCTGGGACGGTCCACACGGGGGTGCGCCCAACCAGGAGGTGGATATGCGCACTCGTAGAGCCTCTACGACTCGTTCCCGCACCATCACGATCGTTCTTGTCATCTGGCTGCTCATCGGCCTGGCGGCCGCCACGCAGAGGAACTACTTCGCGGGATCCGACGCGACGTGCGCCAAGGTGGGCACGACGCTGGTCACCATCGTCGCCGGCCCACTCAACTACATCGGTGCCAATCCGAAGATCGACTGCAACGCGCCTGAGCCGTCGAGGTAATCCCTCCTCGCGGCGAACCGCGTCCGCCGTACCGTTCCCTCCCAGAGGCTCTGAATCACGGAGTCGAGGGAGGGAACGTGGACGTTCTGCGCGATGAGATCGAGACGGATCTCGAGGAGTTCAAGGTGCCCGGCGCGAGCTGGGCGGTGTTCGAGGACGGTGGGATCCGCCAGACCGGGACGGCCGGTCTGGCGGAGGCCGGCGCGCCTGCGGCCGTCACGCCGGACACGTTGTTCCAGGCTGCCTCGATCAGCAAGCCTGTCGCCGTACTGGCGATGCTCAGGCTGGTGGACCGTGGATTGCTCGACCTCGACGAGGACGTGAACCGGAAGCTCACGTCATGGCAGGTCCCGCGGACAGGCTATTGGCAGCCGGTCGTGACGTTGAGGCAGTTGGCCAGCCACAGTGCGGGCCTGACTGTGCATGGGTTCCCTGGATATCGCCATGACGATGCGCTGCCGACAACAGTGCAGATCCTCGACGGCGTGCGCCCGACGAACACCTTCGGCGTCCGGGTCGACCTGATCCCTGGGACGCAGTTCAGGTACGCCGGCGGCGGCACGATCGTCATGCAGCAGCTACTCGAGGATGTGACAGGCACGCCGTTCCGCGAACTGGTCCGTGAGCTCGTGCTGGAACCATTCGGCATGTCTGACAGCGACTACGTGCAGCCGCTGCCACCAGAACTTCACGCGAGAGCAGCGACTGCACACGATGAACTCGGCTGCCCGCTCGACGGCAGATGGCACGCTTACCCCGAGCTGGCGGCCGCAGGGCTCTGGACGACGCCGACGGACCTCGCGAAGTTGGCCATCGGTGTCCAGCGGACGTACGCCGGGACCGACGACGCACTCCTGTCGCCCCAGCTGGTCCGACAGATGCTCACGTCCCAGATCACCGCAAGTCAGCGGATCGGCGGGCTGGGTCATCTGGGACTGGGGTTCTTCCTTGACGACACTGGGCAGCGTTTCGGACACAGTGGCGGCAATGCGGGGTTCCGCTGTCATCTGCTGGCGTACCGCGACACCGGACAAGGCGCCGTCGTCATGACCAACGGTGACAACGGCTCGTGGGTGGTCATGAGGGCGTTCGCTGCTATTGCGTCGACGTACAGCTGGGAGGGCTACCCGCAGGATGTCGAGCTCCCGGATCTACCGGCTGACGAGGTGCTGGCTGACCTCGTCGGCTCGTACCGGTTGGACGGCAGGATGGCGTTCACGATCGAGCGGCGGGGGAGCGGCCTGGAGGTGACGTTCGACGGTCAGCCGCCGCTGCGCTTCATGCCGCGGTCGGCGACGCGGTTCGTAGTCGGCACTGGCACCGAGCTCGAGGTACGCGACGGCGGACTGGTCTTCCACCAGGAGGGCGCGGAGCTCGTCTGCACGCGGGAATAGGAGCTGGGGTGGCCTGGTTACACCTGATGCCGCTCGGTTCATGACCCCGGGCCCCAACTCAAGCCGCTACGAGCGGCCACTCGCCGAGAGGCGTCTGCTGGGCGGTGCGTTACGTGACAGGTGGGAGTCGGTTGACCGGCTCCCACCTGTTCAGTTCCTGGTACGACGGTTGTGCCGGGAGCGACCGTACGACGGTGTGGTGGCGGTGCCTGTGGATGGCCCGCGCAAACCGCTTGCGTGGTGCGGCATCATGGAGATGTCGCTCGCGGAGACGCGAGTGAGTGATGTGACCAGAGGGACGACCACTGCTTCGTCTCGACATCGGTTGGCCGGTGTCGAGGGGGGTGCAGAGGGAGCCCGGACAGGGTCCGGGACCCCGATTTGCATCTGCACCGCGAATGTCAGTAATGTTCTTCTTGTTGGAGCGAGGCGCGGGACGCGAAAGCGGCCGGCAGCTCCGACAAACTCCCTGAAGGTCTTGGATGCCGAAACACGCCTCGGCGGGTTTCGGTCACTGAGTCGCGCAGGGGGACTGGGACGAAAGAGGCCGATTTGACCGGCCCCGGACGAAACAGTAAAGTTGGGCGAGTTGCCCCGGAGCTTCAAACGAAAGTCTGAAGCGCGGTGTGCGTCCGATTCTTGAGAACTCAACAGCGTGCCGAAAGTCAATGCCGAAATTGTATTATCCCCGTACATGGGCTTCGGATGATGTTCTGCCAGGGATCTTTGTGGTTTTTGGTGGGGGTTGTTTGTTGTCTGTGTCGGATTCCTTTGAAATATTTTCTGGATTCAAGTCAGTTTGATTTGTTTCTGATGTTCAGAGGATCACTCGATGTGTCGGCTCACCGGTTTTCCGGTTTGTCATATTTTTCAACGGAGAGTTTGATCCTGGCTCAGGACGAACGCTGGCGGCGTGCTTAACACATGCAAGTCGAGCGGTAAGGCCCCTTCGGGGGTACACGAGCGGCGAACGGGTGAGTAACACGTGAGCAACCTACCCTCAACTTTGGGATAAGCCTCGGAAACGGGGTCTAATACCGGATATGACTTCCGCCTTCATGGGTGGGGGTTGAAAGTTCTGGCGGTTGGGGATGGGCTCGCGGCCTATCAGCTTGTTGGTGGGGTAATGGCCTACCAAGGCTTCGACGGGTAGCCGGCCTGAGAGGGCGACCGGCCACACTGGGACTGAGACACGGCCCAGACTCCTACGGGAGGCAGCAGTGGGGAATATTGCGCAATGGACGAAAGTCTGACGCAGCAACGCCGCGTGAGGGATGACGGCCTTCGGGTTGTAAACCTCTTTCAGCAGGGACGAAGCGAGAGTGACGGTACCTGCAGAAGAAGGACCGGCCAACTACGTGCCAGCAGCCGCGGTAATACGTAGGGTCCGAGCGTTGTCCGGAATTATTGGGCGTAAAGGGCTCGTAGGCGGTTCGTCACGTCGGGAGTGAAAACTCGGAGCTTAACTCCGAGCCTGCTTCCGATACGGGCAGACTAGAGGTAGGCAGGGGAGAGCGGAACTCCTGGTGTAGCGGTGGAATGCGCAGATATCAGGAAGAACACCGGTGGCGAAGGCGGCTCTCTGGGCCTTACCTGACGCTGAGGAGCGAAAGCGTGGGTAGCGAACAGGATTAGATACCCTGGTAGTCCACGCCGTAAACGTTGGGCGCTAGGTGTGGGGGACATTCCACGTCCTCCGTGCCGCAGCTAACGCATTAAGCGCCCCGCCTGGGGAGTACGGCCGCAAGGCTAAAACTCAAAGGAATTGACGGGGGCCCGCACAAGCGGCGGAGCATGCGGATTAATTCGATGCAACGCGAAGAACCTTACCTGGGTTTGACATATAGGGAAATCTCGCAGAGATGCGGGGTCCGTAAGGGTCCTATACAGGTGGTGCATGGCTGTCGTCAGCTCGTGTCGTGAGATGTTGGGTTAAGTCCCGCAACGAGCGCAACCCTCGTCCTATGTTGCCAGCACGTTATGGTGGGGACTCATAGGAGACTGCCGGGGTCAACTCGGAGGAAGGTGGGGATGACGTCAAGTCATCATGCCCCTTATGTCCAGGGCTTCACGCATGCTACAATGGCCGGTACAAAGGGCTGCGAAACTGCAAAGTGGAGCGAATCCCAAAAAGCCGGTCTCAGTTCGGATTGGGGTCTGCAACTCGACCCCATGAAGTCGGAGTCGCTAGTAATCGCAGATCAGCAACGCTGCGGTGAATACGTTCCCGGGCCTTGTACACACCGCCCGTCACGTCATGAAAGTCGGCAACACCCGAAGCCGGTGGCCTAACCCTTGTGGAGGGAGCCGTCGAAGGTGGGGCTGGCGATTAGGACGAAGTCGTAACAAGGTAGCCGTACCGGAAGGTGCGGCTGGATCACCTCCTTTCTAAGGAGCATTGACGCCAGGTTCCGTTAAGGGTCTGGTGTCTACTCGTCGTTTCCTGGACGTCCGTTCCAGGGCGACGGTGCTTCGGAATGTGGAACATTGACCATTAGGCTCGGATCTCGAGCTGCGAGGCTAGTACTACCCACTTGTGGGTGTGGAACGTGGAGCGGTGAAGAGTGAAGGGTCGAGGCGCGCTGTTGGGTCCTGAGGAATCGGGCCCGGCTCACTGGACGTGATGTCTGGGGGGACGTGGACTGGTTTTTCTGGGTCACAGCCACACTGGATGGTTTTGGTGTGGTGGGTGGCTGGGGCCGGCTCTCACCAAACTGCTGGTGGGTTCGCTTGATGGGTGTGTTGTTTCCCTGGATGGTGTGCTCGATCATGTGTGTGGTGGTTTAAGGGTTGGTGTTCCTGCCCGTATTTTGAGAACTGTATAGTGGACGCGAGCATCTCTTTGTAGCGTAATTTTGTCTTTTGTTGTTTGTTTTTGTGACAAGCTACTAAGGGCAATCGGTGGATGTCTTGGTACCAAGAGCCGATGAAGGACGTTGGAGCCTGCGATAAGCCCCGGGGAGTTGGCAACCGAGCTGTGATCCGGGGGTGTCCGAATGGGGAAACCCAGCTGGCATTCTAAAGCCAGTTACCAGTGCCTGAACACATAGGGTTCTGGAGGGAACGCGGGGAAGTGAAACATCTCAGTACCCGCAGGAAGAGAAAACAATAGTGATTCCGTGAGTAGTGGCGAGCGAAAGCGGATGAGGCTAAACCATGTGCGTGTGATAGCCGGCGTGCGTTGCGTATATGGGGTTGTGGGAGCATTCGGGTCTTAATGCCGTGAGACCAGAGAGTTATAAATCGCTGTTGAAGTCGAATCTTCTGGAATGTCGAGCCGTAGTGGGTTATAGCCCTGTAGGCGTAAGACAGTGACTCTCGAGTGTTTTCCCAAGTAGCACGGGACTCTTGAAATCCCGTGTGAATCTGGCGGGACCACCCGCTAAGCCTAAATACTTCTTGGTGACCGATAGCGGACTAGTACCGTGAGGGAAAGATGAAAAGTACCCCGGGAGGGGAGTGAAATAGTACCTGAAACCGATTGCCTACAATCCGTCGGAGCATCTCCTTGTGGGGTGTGACGGCGTGCCTTTTGAAGAATGAGCCTGCGAGTTAGTGGTGTGTGGCGAGGTTAACCCGTGTGGGGTAGCCGTAGCGAAAGCGAGTCTGAATAGGGCGCTTTAGTCGCATGCTCTAGACCCGAAGCGGAGTGATCTATCCATGGGCAGGTTGAAGCGTGGGTAAGACCGCGTGGAGGACCGAACCCACCAGGGTTGAAAACCTGGGGGATGACCTGTGGATAGGGGTGAAAGGCCAATCAAACTCCGTGATAGCTGGTTCTCCCCGAAATGCATATAGGTGCAGCGTCGCGTGTTTCTTACCGGAGGTAGAGCACTGGATGGTCTAGGGGGCTTACCGGCTTACCGAAATCAGCCAAACTCCGAATGCCGGTAAGTGAGAGCGCGGCAGTGAGACTGCGGGGGATAAGCTCCGTAGTCGAGAGGGAAACAGCCCAGATCACCAGCTAAGGCCCCTAAGCGATTGCTAAGTGGAAAAGGATGTGGAGTTGCCCAGACAACCAGGAGGTTGGCTTAGAAGCAGCCACCCTTGAAAGAGTGCGTAATAGCTCACTGGTCAAGTGATTCCGCGCCGACAATGTAGCGGGGCTCAAGCAATCCGCCGAAGCTGTGGCATTCACACTCGTACCAGGTGTTGTCTTCGGACGGCATCCAGGTGTGTGGATGGGTAGGGGAGCGTCGTGCAGCGTGTGAAGCAGCCTAGTGATGGAGTTGTGGATGCTGCACGAGTGAGAATGCAGGCATGAGTAGCGAATGACGGGTGAGAAACCCGTCCGCCGGATGATCAAGGGTTCCAGGGTCAAGCTAATCTGCCCTGGGTAAGTCGGGACCTAAGGCGAGGCCGACAGGCGTAGTCGATGGACAACGGGTTGATATTCCCGTACCGGCATTAACACGACCCGACCGAACCCGCTGATGCTAAGGACCAGAATCCATGACGCCTTCGGGCTGAGTGGTGGACGGTTTGACCCGAGGTGGTAGTAGGTGCATTGAGGAGTGACGCAGGAGGGTAGTCCAACCGCGGCGATGGTAGGCGCAAGCTGATCCGCGGGCAAGGTGGTAGGGCGAGGCATAGGCAAATCCGTGTCTCACATAGCCTGAGAGCCGAGGCGGACCCGTTTAGGGGAAGTGGATGATCCCATGCTGCCGAGAAAAACTTCGCAGTGAGTGTTAGAGCCGCCCGTACCCCAAACCGACACAGGTGATCAGGTAGAGAATACCAAGGCGATCGAGTGAACCATGGTTAAGGAACTCGGCAAAATGCCCCCGTAACTTCGGGAGAAGGGGGGCCGGATCCGTTAGGTGACTTGCTCACCGACGCGGTGATGGCCGCAGAGACCAGGCCCAAGCGACTGTTTACTAAAAACACAGGTCCGTGCGAAGAAGTAATTCGATGTATACGGACTGACGCCTGCCCGGTGCTGGAACGTTAAGGGGACAGGTTAGTCGGCTTAGGCCGGCGAAGCTTTGAACTTAAGCGCCAGTAAACGGCGGTGGTAACTATAACCATCCTAAGGTAGCGAAATTCCTTGTCGGGTAAGTTCCGACCTGCACGAATGGCGTAACGACTTGGGCGCTGTCTCAACCGTGGACTCGGCGAAATTGCATTACGAGTAAAGATGCTCGTTACGCGCAGCAGGACGGAAAGACCCCGGGACCTTTACTACAACTTGGTATTGGTGGTCGGTACAACTTGTGTAGGATAGGTGGGAGACTGTGAAACTCGGACGCCAGTTCGGGTGGAGTCATCGTTGAAATACCACTCTGGTTGTTCTGGCTGTCTAACTTTGGTCCGTTATCCGGATCAGGGACAGTGCCTGGTGGGTAGTTTGACTGGGGCGGTCGCCTCCTAAAAGGTAACGGAGGCGCTCAAAGGTTCCCTCAGCCTGGTTGGCAATCAGGTGTCGAGTGTAAGTGCACAAGGGAGCTTGACTGTGAGACAGACATGTCGAGCAGGGACGAAAGTCGGAACTAGTGATCCGGCGGTGGCATGTGGGAGCACCGTCGCTCAACGGATAAAAGGTACCCCGGGGATAACAGGCTGATCTTCCCCAAGAGTCCATATCGACGGGATGGTTTGGCACCTCGATGTCGGCTCGTCGCATCCTGGGGCTGGAGTAGGTCCCAAGGGTTGGGCTGTTCGCCCATTAAAGCGGCACGCGAGCTGGGTTTAGAACGTCGTGAGACAGTTCGGTCCCTATCCGCTGCGCGCGCAGGAGACTTGAGAAGGGCTGCCCCTAGTACGAGAGGACCGGGGTGGACGAACCTCTGGTGTGCCAGTTGTTCCGCCAGGAGCACGGCTGGTTGGCTACGTTCGGGAGTGATAACCGCTGAAAGCATCTAAGCGGGAAGCACGCTTCAAGATGAGGTCTCCCACCGGGTTAACCGGGTAAGGCCCCCAGTAGACCACTGGGTTGATAGGCCAGAAGTGGAAGCATCGCAAGATGTGGAGCTGACTGGTACTAATAGGCCGAGGGCTTGTCACACACACCCACCCATGGTGGGTAAGCAAGCCCCCAGAAGACACTGCGCTACGTAACTGAGAGAAGCATTCGCGTCCACTGTACGGTTCCCGAAATACGGTCAACCCCCAGCCCACCAAACCCCACACGGGGTTTGTGGCTTGGCAGGATGGTTGGTTGATATTTCTATAGAGTTTCGGTGGCCATAGCGTCGGGGAAACACCCAGTCTCCATTCCGAACCTGGAAGTTAAGCCCGACAGCGCCGATGGTACTGCGATCGGGAGATCGTGGGAGAGTAGGACGCCGCCGGACATTCACACTGTTAAGGGCCACCCCGTAAGGGGTGGCCCTTAACACATGTCCCGATGGTCCTCAACCAAGCAGCTGCTTGCGGGTGGGAGTGTAGGTCCACCACGGGCGGGCGGGGTTGCCGTTGGCTTGGTCCACGGCCGACATGATGGTGTCGAGGAGGCACGGATCGTGGCGGCGTCCGTCGACGGTGCAGATGGTGTCGTAGATGTCGACCTGGTCGCGGCCGGCCAGCTGGCGGACTTCGGTGATATCGGCACGCCGCAGGTAGCCGGCTACTGCCCGGCCGACGTTCATGAGGGTCGTCAGATCTGAGGTTGTTGGAGTGGGTGGCATCTGTCGATCGTCACTCGTGCGGAGTCTGGTGTCTTGAAGGTTTCGGACACCGACCCCGTTTGACGACATCAGACCAGGCTCAGTAGGTCTGGTAGTAGATGAGTTCGCCTGATTCGCCAGCGGCGGCGCCTTGGCTTGGGATGAAGAGACTGACCAGGATGGCCGGCTGCCCGTTCGGTGCGTTCAAAGCAGTCACGGTCGGATTCGCGAAGGCCGTGCTGCCGCCGTCGGTCCGGATAGTGGTCTGATCGGCGTTGCCGGTCTGATAGTCGTACACGAACATGCGCCAGGAGCCGAAGTCGCCCTTGGTGAATTGACCCTCGATCAGACCGAAGCTGCAGCCGCGGAACACAGCCTGGTCGCGGTCGCCGATGTTGCCACCGACACCCCAGTACAGCAGGGCGTTGTCGTAGTTCGGCTGCGCCGCCGTACTCCAGGAGCTGAAGTTGGTCAGCTGTCCGCGTTGCTGCCTGTCCCGGTCGCAGTTCCACCAGTAGTGCCCACCGATGTCGATCGTCGAATGGTCGATATCGGGAGCGAGCGTGATCCCGTAGATGTTCGGCGTGCCTTCGGCGCAGGACGACAACTGACGGGGAGCGTCGAAGGACCGCGTCACCTGGCCGGCCAGCAGGTCGGTGCGGCTGGCGAAGTAGCGGAAGGCGAGGTGGTTGTTGCCACCCCCGGGCTGCTCCTGCTCCCAGGCCATCACGAAGCCGCCGTTCGATGCCTGGGCGATCGTCGGCTGCGACGCCGGTCCGGTGTTACTTCCCGCGAGTTCGCGGACCCAATGCCAGTTCAGTAGATCGGTCGAGGTGGCGAGGTTGACCCGGAAGTGGCCGTCGGCCGCCAGATGATGGGAGACGGCGAGGTAGCCACCAGTCGCGTCCTGGATGATCTTGACCGTGTCCATCACGTGTCCGGCGTCGTCGTGCACCGCGTACCGCTTGCCGGTCGCGCCGCTCACGTTCTCCACGATCGAGCGAAGCTCGGCGCGCGCCGGATCCGACGGCGGGGCGTCGGCGGCTGCGGGTGCCGAGACAGTGGCCAGAAGCAGCGCTGAGCAGGTCAGAAGTCTGATGAGCATGGGCGGTCCTCCGTGGGGCGGGTTGTGTAGAACGCCTGCCCACCGCCGAACCTGGGGAAACCCGTTGCCAACATCAACAGCCGCATGCGTAGGGTCTGCGGATGGAGAATGCGGCGATGGTGCTGATCGTGGGGTTGCCGGGGGCGGGGAAGACGACGGTCGCGCGACGGTTGGAGGTTGAGCGGGCGGCGCTCCGGTTTACGCCGGATGAGTGGATGGAAGCGTTGCTCGGGGTGAGCGAGGACAACGGTCGGCGCTGGGTGCTGGAGTCGCAACTGTTCTGGGGTCTAGCGGCCCGGGCATTGACGCTGGGCGCCAGCGTGATCCTGGACTATGGGTGCTGGTCGGAGACTGAGCGGGACTTGTTCCGGACGCGGGCCCAAGAAGTCGGTGCGCGCACGGAGATCGTCGTACTGGATCTGCCGTTGGATGTGTTGTGGGAGCGGCTGCACGCGCGCAACGCGGCGTTGCCGGCCGGGACGTTCGCGATCAGCCGGGAGGAGTTGGTGGAGTACGCCGCTCAGTTTCACGTACCGAGTGCCGCGGAGCTGGCGCGGTGGGATCACCAGGTCGTTGTGACCGAGTAAGCGGTCTACTCCTCGGGGGCGATACCGACCAAAGCGGCTGCGGCGCAGATATGGACCGGAGTGAGATCGGCAGGGGCGACCGGGGCCTGGAGCAGTGTGCCGCGCTCGAACGGGGTCAGCGTGATGTCGATGCCGTGGGCACCGGCCACGAGGCCGCGGACGTAGGTGAGCCAGCCCATCATCGGAATGCCGCGGCGGAAGACCCCGGCCGCGGCAGCGAGCTCGGTGTCGGCGATGCTGGCCCACTGCGGTTCCCAGATCGTCACGACCGCGCGGAGGACCTGGGCGAACCGCTCGGACTGCGCGAGTGCGTCCTCGTCGCTCCAGTGCAGCGTGAGCTGGTCGGAGACCGTGGTGAGCGTCCCGCCCATCGACAGGTCGAACAGCCAGGGCAGCTCGCCGGTGCTCTGCAGATGCAGACGGGTGGTGCTGGAACCGTTCGCGAGGACCTTGGTGGTCGCCTCGACCATCTCCTGGAGCGGGGTCGCAGCGTCGGCCTCGAGGACGTGGTAGCCCCAGCGTTCGTCCTGGGTCCAGTTGTGTACGTCGGGGAACGCCACCGCGACCGCGGTCAGCGTGCGGCCCACGCGCAGCGCGCGGTGCTCGACGGACTCGTCACGATGGGTCCACTGGGCGCGGAGCAGCCAAGATGCCATTCACGCCCTCCGATCGTGAGGTGGCCGGATCTGAGACGGTACGCCGATGATCGAGCCGTTGGCCAGAGCTCCGCGCACCCGGTGTGAGCGCTTACGGCGGTCCTCTGGAGCTGTCACCGAACTAGTTTGAGGCACCGGCGGTTCGGGGGTCAGCACCGGGGTCCGATTTTGGTAACCACCCAGCCAAAGTCTGGACAGGTGTCAAGACGTGAGGGTCGGCGACGCGAGGTCGAGGGTCGGGGTGACGCCGCGGTAGGAGGTCAGCCACTCGCGGAGGAGTTCCACGCGGCCGGCGTAGTCCTCGTTGCCCTTGACGACGGGTGCCTGGTTGTACGCCATGGTGTCGGAGCTCCGGCGGAGCTTGACGTAGAGGCGGGACGACGACAGGGCGTAGCGCTCCATGTCGTCCTGCAGCGCACCGATGACGGTGATGTTCCGGTCGCGACCGATCTGCTCGAACAAGGCGACGGCCTCACGGCGGTGCTGGGAACCGAGGTTTCGCCCCAGCTCGTCGAGGATCAGCAGCAGCGGCCGGTCCGAACCACCGGCGAGCGCGGCCGCGCACACGAGCTTGACCGCCTTCTCGTCCATCTGGGCCGTGTTGCCCTTCACGTTGAACGCGGAGAACGGCCCGCCCTCCGAACGCCGCCACTTCGGCGTGACCGTCCAGCGCCACGGCTTGTCCGGCTCGGCGGGCGGGTCGGGCTCCGGGAACTCCAGTTTCGCGCCGTACCCGCCGTACTGCTGGTCGAGGCGGTCGAACTCCTGGGAGACCAGGCGGAGCCGCGCCTTGATGCCGTCGGCGAGGGAGGCGCGGTGGGCGCGGGCGGTGCTCTCGGACTCCGCCAGGCCCTCGCGGGCGCGCTCGAGGGCGGCGTTCCGTTCGGCGCGCTGGTTGGCGATCTGCTGTTGCTGCAGGCTGTCGAACGTCTCGTGCTGCGCGAGGTGGCTGCTCAGCGTCCGCTGCAGTGCCGGGACCAGGCCGACGCGGGCGCCGAGGGTGCCGTTCGTCCAGCCGTCCGGGCCGTTGAGGATCTCCCAGAGTTCGGCCGGGATCTCCTCGCGGGATCGCGCGTTCGGGAAGCACCGGCGGATGACGTCGTCGAGCTGCGTGCAGGCCTGGTGGTTCCAGTCGGCCGTCATACGGCGTTGCGCGTCGTCGGGCAGACCGAGAATGAACTCCTCGGCCTCGGCGGGCGTCGTGCCCCAGGCCGTGGTCCGGGTCGTCAGGTCGAGCGAGGTCTGCTCCTCCAGCAGCGTGAGCCGGCGGCCGGTCAGGTCGTCGAGGATCCGCTCGTGGTCGCGGCGGGCCGCCTCGAGGTTCTTGAGGCGTTCATCCCGGACGAGCTGCTGACCGGCGGCGGTCTCGGCGGAATCCTTGGCGGCCTGGAGTTGCGGCGCCAGTGAATCACGGTCGGTCTCGTGCCGGTCGATCGTCTCGCGGAGCGCGAGGACCTGCTCCTGGACCGATTCGGCGTCGGCCAGTGCGCGGGCCGCCGCCGTACGACGTTCTGCCTGGTCGACTCGGGATCGCGCCTGCTCCAGCGCCGCGGACGTGACGGCCCGGGCCTCGACCGTGGCCTCGAGCCGGCGGTGGGCGGCCTCGATCCGGGCGGTCCGGCCGGTCAGCGGTTCGTCGAACTGCCCGACCGCGACGACGCCGGCGACGTCGTCGATGTTGTCCTTGGTCGCGCGTTCGCCGATCGCAGCGAAGAAGGCATCCAGGGTGAAGCGCTTGTCGGCGGACTTCGGGCCGCTGCGCTGACCCTCACGGGTCGCGCCTGGCCGATTCGCGAGTACCAGAAGGAATCCGGCGTACCCGGCATCGGCCAGCGCAGTCGACGCGACAGCAGCGTCACCGGCGTCGATGACAACGGCCTCGCGGTACGGCGCGAGTCGCGGCTCCCACTCGGCTCGGTCGGCGGACGGCAGCTCGGTGATGTCGGTGAGCGCACCGCACTCGATGCCGGCGTTCTCGAGGACCTGCTGCTGTGGCGCCGATACGGTCTGGCCGCTCTCGGCCTCCCGCAGCTCGGCCGTCGCCTGGTCGACCGCGGACCGGGCCGCGTGCTCCCGGCCGATGTGCTCCTCGAGTACGGCGCGTGCCTCGGTCTGCTCCTCGGCCGCGGCGGCCAAGTCACGCCCGTCCGCCGAACGTCCCGCGTCCACCAGTCGGCGGTGCTCCTGGCCGAGCCGCTCCAGCTGCTCACGCACCGAGCGCTGCGCCAGATCGAGCTCACGGTCACGCGCATCCAGCTTGTCGCGCTCCTGCCGCGTCAGCTGAACGTCCCGCAGCAGGAGCTCCTCGTTGCCGAAGGCTTCGATCTCGGAGTCGACGGCCTCGCGTCGCGCCTCCTGCTCGGCGACGCGTTCGTCGAGTACGGCGAGTTCCTGCAGGATCTCGTCGTTCCGTGCCGCGCCGTCGATCAGGTGCCGGGCGCTCCGAGCCTGCCAGGACTCCTTCGCCGCGGCGAGCGCGTCCCGGGCTGCGGCGCGCTGCAGGATGCCGGCCTCGACGGTCGCCATCTCCTGCTCCCAGCGCTGCAGGTCGGTCGTCGCCTGCTTGGTCGCCTCGCGTTGGGTGTGCTCGGCGGATCGATGTGCCTGCTCCTGCTCGAGCTCGTGGTCGAGACCGGTGAGGGTGGCGATCGCGTTGAAGATGTGCGCCGGGCCGAGCTCGTTGAGCGGCTCAGCCAGGAGGTTGGCTGTCGGGCTGGACCGCACCGAGGTGGACAAGAACGAGACGCATCGGACCTGACCGCCGTACAGGACTGTGGACAGCTTGTTGGCGTGGAAGTCGGTGCGGCCGTTCGAGTGCGGGAGGGCGGCCCACAGCGCATCGGCGCCGGCGGCACGCTCGGCCTCGGTTGCGCCGTACGGGACGTGTAGGCCGTTCTTCCAGCGCAGGTCGATGTACGAGGCTTTGCGGTTGATGCGGATCCAGACGGTGATCGCGGCCGCCTCGATCTCGGCGAGGTCGGTCAGGTCGGGGTCGGAGAAGACGCCGACGATGTAGCCGCGGTCGACGTTGGACCAGTTGCCCTCCTGGCCGGCGGCTTCGGCGGTGAACAGTAGCTCGGCCGCGCCGGGAGCGCCGCTGGTCAGGCGCCACTGGTCGTCGGCGTGCAGGAGGCTGAGCGCGGCGATCCAGGAGGACTTGCCGGCGCCGTTCGAGTCGGTCGGGCCCTGGCCGGCGACCGTGACGAGGCCCTGGCCGACCATCGGGATCGGGTGCGTCGAGAGGCGGGACAAGTCGACGACCTGTACGCCGAGCAGCACCTTGGACCCGAGGATGTCGAACGGACCGTCCTCTACTGCGCTGCTCATATAGCTCCTTCTTCTCTGCTGCTGTCGATCGTGAGGCTGCTGCCGTTGCGGGCTCGAATGGCTTCGGCGATGGGGCTCGCGGGGGCAGCGGCGAGGATCAGCTGGTCTTGGAGGCGGCGGCGGGCGGCCGGGGTGAGTCGCTGGAGTTGTGGCCCGGGGATGTAGCTGGGGCCGCCGGAGTGGTCGCCGGAGAGTTGGATCAGGCCGGCGGCGCGGAGGCGTTGAAGTGCTAGACGTCGCTCCTCGCCGCTGATCCTGGTCGTCCGCAACTCGTCGACCGTCGTGGGGCGGGCAGACTTCCAGCTGTCACCGGTCAGGATGCCTTCGCTGCGGGGGATCGCGACCGAGTGGATCAGTACGAGGACGAGCACTGCGCGGTCGATGACGGACAGCGGCTGCCAGCCCTGGGCGGTCAGCGTCGCGGCGATGTCGTCGGCGTACCCGGAGGTCCAATGGGTGCCGTCGACGTGGACCAGTGTCCGCCCGATGAGCTTCAGCATCTTCTGCACATGCCGCCGAAGCGTCACGTCTCTGAGCCCAGCCAACTGCACTTCAGCCACCGGGTGCGCGGCGTACTGCACTGCACTGAACGCAGCCAGCACTTCATCCCGAGCCCGATCACTCAAATCCAGCAACAACGAATCAAACAACACATGCTGCTCACTCATCGGACCCCTCCCGGATGGAGGCCGGCGCCGGGTTCGCTTCGGCGGAGAGGGGGTCTGCGTCTGGGGTTGGGGTGGTGGGGGTTGCCAGCAGGGGTCGGGGTGGGTCGGGGAGGTGGCGGCAGAGGTCTCGGAGGGTGGATTGGTCGGTGGGGGTCCAGGTGATGACTCGGGGGCCCAGGCGGACTTCGCCGGCTTTCTCGTTCCAGAGGAGCCAGTGGGTGGCGTGGAGGCGGCGGAGGCTGCCGATGATCAGGGTCAGGTCGCTGGGCTGCTCGGGGCGGCCGCGCATGGCGGCGTACACGGATCTGATCTGGGCGAGTGTGCCTGTCGAGCCCGGCCAGGCTGGGCCGCTGCGGTCGGTCCAGCAGCAGGTGACGCAGATTGCTAGGACTCGGGCGGTCTCGTTTGGCTGTTCGACGGCGACCGGGGGAGTGCCGAGCTCCTCCAAGACGGTGTGACCGGTGCCTGAGGGCAGCGTGGGCACGAGCCAGACGGTTGAGCCGTCTGGCGATGCTGCCCGCGTGAGGCCGGCGACCGCCGGTGTGTCCGGCTCGACCTCGAGCGGGCCGGCAGACTGTACCTTCGCCCACCACAACGCGTTATACAGCCGCCGCTCCACGGCCTCGGACGATCGTCGCTCGGCACCGTCCGAGGACTGGGTGCTCATCGGGTCACCCGGCGGAAGGTGCCTTCGGTGGCCCAGGGGGTGCCGGCGGTGGGGTCTATTCGCATGCCGTCGGACCAGACGAGTTCGTAGTCGAGTTCGTCGTGGAGGTGGGCTGCTGTTAGCTCGGCTAGCACTCGGCGGGCGGTGAGCCAGTCGCCGGCGTCGTCTATGACCTCGACGATGTTTACGGACGTTCGGCCGGCTAGGACGCGTTCGGCTTCGGCGCGTAGGTCCTCGCGGTCTGTTGCGGCGGCCGATTCCGGGGCGTCGGCGTCTGCGGTCGGACGGGGTGGCGCCATGCGGGCGGTGCCGGTGCGGCGGCCTGTTTCTACTGCCTCGACCATTGTTTGCGGCGAGAAGTCTGGGGCGGCTGCGTCGAAGAGCAGGCCGTCTAGGACGCCGGCCAGGACGTCCGGCTCGCTGCTTCGTGTGAAGGTCAGCCAGCTTTCGATGGGCAGGAGGCCGAGTGCGCGCGTCGTACCTGCTCGCTCCACCAAACGCCCGGCGGCCAGTTGTACGGCGTCGGCATACGCGGCCAGGGACATTCGCAGTGAGGTGCAGGCGCGATGCAGGGTTGGCCAACGGTCCAGGACGATTCGGTGGACCTTCTCGGCTTGCTCGATCAGGCGTTCGTTGCCCCAGGCGAGCTGGGCGTTCTCTCGGAGTTGGGCGGTGGTGCTTGTGGAGACGAGGATGGCTAGCTCGTTGCCGAGGAGGCGGAAGACCTTGGTCAGTCGCTCGATGGACGCCTGGCCTTGCTCAGAGGTCGCCTGTGGGTCACTGACGCTGTGGGCCTCCAGGGTGAGCAGTTGGTGCAGCTCCGCTTGGCCGCCCTGGACCGACATGCGGCGCAGGAACATGAGCATCACGTAGGGCGCGAACGCGGCTCGGTGGCGGAGTTCGTTCGGGCGGTCGACGAGTTTGGTGATTGCGCCGTACTGGCGGAGTACGTCGAAGCGCCGGACGATCACGTCGTGCGGATAGGCGCGGCAGGCCAGCGTGGCTTGCTCGACGGTGAGGCCGTCGCTGCCGGCCTCGGCGAAGGCGTCCAGGATCGCTTGATCGACGTCGAGGAGATCGGGGTCGACGATCATTGCGCCGGCCTCGCGGGCGAGGACGGCGAAGACCTGACGGTAGACGCGGAGGACTGCTGCCTCGGCCTCGGCGTCCAGCAATGTCGGGTCCATCCGTACTCCCTCCCGTGTGATAGCGACCGGCTACCAGAGAAAAAGGACTCTAACCACCCGAACCGACAGACCAAAACCGGGCTGCCCGGCACCTGTGGACAAGCTCAAAGGCGGGGTGGGCTGGTTCGCACCGACAGACCAAAACCGGGTTGGCGGCGAGCTGTGGACAACTGCACAGGCGGGCCGGGAGCGGGTTGCGGAGGGCCTGTGGAAAACCGGATGACGGTGTGGCCGGGGGTGCTTACCATCCGAGTGTGAAGAGAATCCTTGGCTGATGCGGTCCAGGTAGACCGCGTCAGTCCCACGGCGCCTTCGGGCGTTCGCCACGCCGGTGTGGGCCCAGTACAGGGTCCCCGGCGCGCTTGCTGATTCTCTCCTTTCCGGAGCTTTGCACATGACCGTGCATGACGCGCGCTCGATCGGCGCGCAACACCCCCGTGTCCGCGATCTGCTCACTGTCCGCAAGGACGCCTCACCCGGCCGGATCATGGTGGAAGGCAGTTGGGAACACGACCGCCTGCTCACCACCCAGGCCCCGATCGACGCCTTCTTCTGGTGCCCCGAGGCCAGTACGACGTCCGCCGTACATCGGATCGCGGAACGCGCCGCCGAGGTGTACCGCATCTCGGAGAAGCTGCTCGCCCGCCTCTCCCGCAAGACCCGCTCCGACGGGTTGATCTCGATCGCCCGGCTGCCGGTGTGGACGCCGCACGCATTCCGGTTCACCAGCGAGTCACTGGTGCTCGTCGCCGACGGAGTCGAGTACGCCGGGAACCTCGGCACCCTGATCCGTACCGCCGACGCGGCCAAGGCGGACTGCCTCGTCCTCACCAGCCGGCGCGCCCGGCCGAGCCACCCGGCCGTGTACTCCGCCAGTCGTGGGACTGTCCTGTCCACACCGGTCCTGGAGTTCGATGACATCCCGGCAGCCGCGGCCTGGTTGCGCGACCACGGCTTCCGCGTCCACCTCGCCGACCCGGCGGCCACGGGTAGCTATCGGGTCCCGCAGTACGACGGACCGACGGCCTTCGTCGTCGGTTCGGAGGGGGCGGGCTTGTCGCGCGAGTGGCACGAGCAGGGCTTCGGCGCGGTGTCGATCCCGATGCTCGGCCAGGCGGATTCGCTCAACGTCGCGCTGTCGGCCGGCATCCTCCTGTTCGAAGCGCGGGCTCGGAAGGAAGGCTGGTGAAAGGCCAGGCAGAATGACACCGCCACCGATGAACAAGGAGTGCCCGTGCCGTTCGAGCCAGGCGAGGTCGTCGTCCCGTCAGATCCGCGCATCGTCCTGGAAGGCCAGTGGGGTCAGCAGCCTGGAGTGGCGATCACCGTCAACTCCGGCTCGCGGATCTCGTTCTCGTTTGCGGGCGAACGACTCCAGTTGCTGTTCGACACGGAGGGCCTCACCGTCGCGCCGCACCTGTGGATCACGGTGGACGACGGCGAGCCGGAGCTCCACCTGATCGACGACCCGGTGGTCGAGCTGTCCGCGCCGACCGGACAGCACCGGGTCGAGGTCGTGGTGAAGGACGTGAACGAGCACGTCAACAGGTGGAACCCGCCGTTCGAGTGTGCGGTGGTGTTCGCCGGTCTCGTGCTCGACGTGAACTCGCGGCTGCGGCTGAGCGGTCGGCCGGTCGGTCCGCGGCTCGAGTTCTACGGTGACTCGATCACGCAGGGCGTGCGGTCGCTGAGCTCGCACTCCGAGTCGGAGGGCGCCGACGGTACGACGACGTACGCCTATCTGACCGCCCGCGCGTTCGGCGCCACGTCGTACCAGGTGGGCTTCGGGAGTCAGGGGATCAGCAAGCCGGGCAACGGCGAGGTGCCGGCCGGGGTGGACTCGTTCGGCTGGAACTTCGCCGGCTCGCCCGCCGAACGGGTCGAGCCGGCCGACGTCGTCGTGATCAATCTCGGCGTGAACGACCCGACGCTGGAGCCGGAGGAATACTCCGGTTACGTCACGCGGGTGCGCTCTGCGTACCCGGAGACGACGATCGTGGCGCTCACCCCGTTCAGCGGCAAGCATGCCGAGACCATCCAGGCCGCGGTGAAGTCCCTCGACGATCCGAACCTCGTCTGCATCGACTCCACCGGCTGGATCACCGAGGACGACTGCACCGACCTCGTCCATCCGACCGCCGCCGGCCACGCGAAGATCGCCGCCCTGCTGATCCCGGCGCTGGAGGAGCACACCTCGCTCCGGCGCTGAGAGGATGAGGGTATGGCGGAGAAGTTCTCGACTGTGGACGAGTACATCGCGTCGTTCCCGACGGAAGTCCGAGAGGTGCTGGAGCAGGTACGGCGTACTGTCCACGCGGCCGTGCCCGGGGCGGGGGAGAAGATCAGCTACCAGATCCCCACGATCACCCTCGACGGGAAGTCGCTGCTGTACTTCAGCGGCTGGAAGGAACACATCTCCGTCTACCCGATCCCGCCCGTCGATGACGCACTCGCGACCGCGATCGAGCCCTACCGCTCCGGCAAGGGCACCCTCAAGTTCCCACTGAAGGACCCGATCCCGTACGACGTCATCACCCGGCTGACCCGGGCTTTCGTCGCCGCCCACGGCTAGTGCTGTGGAACGTTGGATTGCGACGGAGCTGGGCCGACCGCGTTCGGCGGTGCCAATCGGGTCGTGACAACCGCGCCCCGGGAGGTCCTTCCACGGCGCAGGCGCGGTTGCGACCTGGTGTTGCTTGGCGCGGCACTAGCTCCCGAACGCCGGCGCGATCGCTCACGATGCGGACCGGGCGCATCTAGGACGTCAGGAGGTCGCGGGGGTCGGGGGAGGGTGGGCCGGTCAGGGTCCAGTCGTTGAAGTGTTGGTTGAAGCGGTACCAGAGGGCGTCGGCGCCGAGGCGGAGTTGGGTTTTGCCGGCGGTGACGCGGTTGGCGTGGATGGTGGCACCGGGAAGGGCTTCGAGTGCTTCGGTTAGGGATGCTGGGTCGACGTCGGTTGGTTCGTCGACTGCGGCTGCGAGGCCGCCGGGGCCGGCTTCGCGCCAGGCGACGGCCCAGCTCGTGAGTTGCCGGGCTGGTACGCCGGCTCGATGCGCGAGGTCGGCGAGGTCCGGCGTACCGAGGACCAAGGCTGCACGGCGGGCGAGATCCTGTTCGAAGGTCAGGTCAAGACCACCGTCGCCGTCGCCGGAGGCGAGCTCCCAGGCTCGTCGGGCGGCGTCGGTGGCCAGGACGACGAGGTCTCGTACGTCGACGCCTGAGGATCGTGGTGGGTCCAGGACTCGTACGGCAGCCGGCGTACCGGGAGATCCCATTGGTCTTGGTGGAACGGGCACTGGAACCGGGCCGGGGGTGCTGGCTCCGTCTTCGGAGGCGAGGTAGCGGGCGAAGGCTGCTATCGCGGGGATGCCTGGGGGTGGGGGAGTGCGGACAACCGTGGTGGGGACTGCTGGGGCCGAGCGCCGCGCGCGGAGCGCGGTGAGGAGTTCGTCCTTGCGGCGGCCGCGGAGGAGCAGGAGCGCGAACGGGTCGTCGTCGAGGGCGTCGGCTACGAGGTAGCAGACCGCGGCGGAGTGTTTGCAGGGGACGGCGAAGTCGGGGCAGCTGCAGTTGGTGAGGACCTCGCCTGCTCCTGGTAGCAGGTCCAAGCCGGCGGCGTGGACGTCGTCGACGACCTCGGGTGGGAGCTCGCCGTCGAGGAGCGCTGCCACGCGGCCGATCTGGGCTGAGACCACGTCGAGGACGGCGTCCCATTCGGTGGTCGAGAAGGCGCGGATGCGGACCGTCACCTGGTACGGCGTGACGCGGCTGCCCTGTACGACGGCCTCGACCTCGCCTGGGGTGACGGTCAGCTCCAGAACACTCCCGCGGCGTGCGTACGAGCGTCCGCGCGAGAGCCGACCGGGATCCAGCCGAGCGCGCTGCTCCAGCGCCTCCAGCCACGCCCGGCCCCACCACGTAGCTCCAAACGGCCGCCGACTTCCTGGCCCCCTTGCCGCAGGCAGCCCGGCATCCTCGTCTCCCTTCCGCCGCCACCCCTGCCACGGCGCCCGCTCACCCGAAGCCCTCTGAACTTCCCGCGCCGCCTGCCCACCCGGTGACGACAACTCCAGCGACCCCGATGCCCTCCGCGGCACCGAGTCGTCGGATCTTCCACGCCTGCCCCGCAGGTCCGCCACCTCCCGGGGCTTCTGGTTGTCCAGGTCGTCGGCGGGGTTGCGGGGTGGTTGGTCACTCATCGGGCTCACCGGCCGCGGACACGCGACCAACGGCTGATGGGTTGTGCGGACCTGCGGCGCCGGCTCGTAGAGGAGTGGTGGACAGCTCGACGAGCTCGGACAGCTCGGTGTCGGACAGTTCACTCAACCAAGCCTCGCCCGAGCCAACCACCGCATCGGCCAGGTTGCGTTTGGCGGCTATGACCGTGGAGATGCGGTCTTCCAGGGTGTTCTCGGTGACGAGGCGGTGGACCTGCACCGGGCGGTCCTGGCCGATGCGGTAGGCGCGGTCAGTCGCTTGGTCTTCGACTGCTGGGTTCCACCAGCGGTCGTAGTGGACGACATGTGTCGCACGTGTCAGCGTCAGGCCTACTCCACCGGCCTTCAAAGACAGCAGGAACACCTGCGCCTCGCCGCCCTGGAACTGCGAGACCAGCTGCTCCCGCTTGCGTACGCCGATCCCGCCGTGCAGGAACAACGTCTTGACCTGCCGCGCCGCCAGGTGAGCCTCGATCAGCCGGCACATCTCGACGTACTGGCTGAAGAGCAGCACCGACTCGCCCTCGGCCAGGATCACGTCGAGGAGTTCGTCCAGCGCCGCGAGCTTGCCCGACCGGCGCTCCAGCGGACCCGGCTCGTGCAGGAACTGCGCCGGGTGGTTGCACACCTGCTTCAACTGCGTGAGCAGGCTGAGCACCAGCCCGCGCCGCGCGATCCCTTCCGCGGACTCGATCTTGGCCAGCGTCTCCTTCGCGACCGCTTGATACAACGTCGCCTGCTCGGTCGTCAGCGGTACGACGACATCGTGCTCGGTCTTCTGCGGCAACTCCGGCGCGATCCCGGGGTCGCTCTTCTTCCGCCGGAGGAGGAACGGTCGCGTCACGCGCGCGAGCCGAGCGGTCGCCTCCTCGTCGTGATACCGCTCCACGGGTACGGCGACGTCGTGCCGGAACCGATCGAGTGTCCCCAGCAACCCGGGCGCCGCCCAGTCCAGGATCGACCACAGCTCGGACAACCGGTTCTCCACCGGTGTCCCGGTCAGGGCGATTCTCGTTGCCGACGGCAACGTCCTCAGCGAGCGCGCGGTCCGTGACAACGGGTTCTTCGCGTGCTGCGCCTCGTCCGCGACCGCGAGCCCCCAGAACACCTCACCGAGAACCCGATGGTCCTGCCGCACCACGCCGTACGTCGTCAGCACGACCTCATCTGGAGTCAGGTCACTCAACGTCCGCCCGGCTCCGTGGTAGCGCCGCGTCGGCACGTCCGGCGCGAAGCGCGCGAACTCCCGCTCCCACGTGCCCAGCAACGTCGACGGGCAGACCACCAACGTCGGCCCACGACCGCGTCCGAGCAGGTGAAGGTGCAACGCGATGACCTGGATCGTCTTGCCCAGACCCATGTCGTCGGCAAGACAGCCGCCGAGACCGAGATCCGCGAGCTGCGCCATCCACGCGACGCCGCGCCGCTGGTAATCGCGCAGCGTGGCCTGCAACCCAATGGGCTCCACGAACGGCGCCGGCTCCTCGGCCGCGCGCAACCGAGCGAGCATCGACGCCAGCGACCCGTCGGCGTCGAACGCCACGAGCTCGCCGTCGACCTCGATGGTCCCGGTCAATGCAGCACCGAGCGCCTCCGCACCGGTCAGCTTTCGCGTGCCACCACGACGCAGCTTCCGGACCAGGTCGTGATCGACTCGGACCCAGCGGCCTCGCATCCGGACCATCGGTCGCTTCGCCTCCGCGAGCGCGGCGACCTCCTGCTCCGTCAGCTCCTGCCCGTCCAACGTCGGCCGCCATCTGAACGCGACCAGGTCAGTCAAGCTGAAGTCCGGCCCGGTCACAGCACCAGGAGCCGGCGTCGCGACAGTCCCGCGCACGGCCAGTTCACCGGCAAAGAGTTCAGTCGGCCAGAGCACCTCGATCCCGGCGCCTTCCAACGCCGTGCTTCCTTCGGCCAACTCCTCCAACGCCGCATCATCAACACCGACTTCCGCCGGCGCCGCATCGCGCAACGCGGCACCGAGCGGCGGCCACACCCGAGCCCCGCGCCGCAATGCCAGCAGCAGATCGGTCTCCGCACGCTCCCCAAGAGCGGAGAGCACAGCGGCCGGTGCGTTCCACACGTCCGACACATCGAGCAGGAGGCTCGGATCCACGCCGCTCCGCAGCTGCAGCACAGCCCGGAACTCGTCAACTGACTCGGACGGCGGCTCGATCCGCAGCACCAGCCGCGCGCCGGCCGCTTCACTCAAAGCAGTCTCGTCCAGCCACCCGGAAGGTCCGCTCAGCTCTATCGGATCCGACGAAGCGAAAGGAGCCGCACCAGGACGTACGGCGACGGAAGCAGCCGGCGTCCGTACGAGCGTGTCCGCCAGCGCGTCCCAGAACGCTCGCACCAACTGCTCCGGGTCGATCAGCCGCACGGGCCTCGTTCCCTCGATCGGCAGTGCATGTCCGTACGCCGGCATCGCGGCGCCGAGGTTCCGCAACCAGCCGAGGTCCAACGGATCCAGCGGCGCCACCCGCCAAGCGCCGTACCCGTCAGGACTTCGATCCGGGACGAGCCGGCCCCGCCCGATCAGCCCCAGACCGGCAAGCGCCGCCGCCCGCCACGCCTCCCAACTAGCCGAGCCCGCCGCCGAACCAGCCGAGCCGACCGCCGAGCTGGCCGATTCGGCCGCCGAGCTGGCTCCGTCGTCGGACCCCAGTCGCGAGAGAACCTCATCGATCCGCAGCAGCCGGGCCGGCACTGTGGTCCGTCGCACGGCCGACCCCTTCGGCAGCACGAGATCGACCGTCCCGTCGGCGACCTCACCGGCCGCCGCGAGGCCGCCGTACAACGCCAACCGGCCCGCGCGCGGCGGGTCGGCAGGAACGAAGACGGCGTCGAACATGCCCTGCACAGTACGCCGGACCACCGACAACTTGCCGCCCGTCACACCGAGCCTGTGGACAAACCGCCCGAGTTGACCTGAACCAGCGTTGAGGTTGCACGCTCGGAGTTCACAAACGATGAGGGAGCACGCTATGCGCGCAGCAGTGGTGACCGAGTTCGGCGGCCCGGACGTGATCAAGACCCAGGACCGGCCGGACCCGGTTCCGGTCGCCGGCCAGGTCCTGGTCGAGGTGTTGGTCGCCGACGTCATCTTCGTCGAGACTGCCATCCGGAAGGGACAGCAGAGCAAGTTCTTCGACGTGAAACCGCCCTACGTGCCGGGAGGTTCCCTCGGCGGCCGGGTCCGCGCGGTCGGCGCCGACGTACCGGGGGAGTGGATCGGTAAGACCGTCGTGGGCCGAGCCATCGGCTTCGGCGCTCACGCCGAGCTGGCGCTCACAACTGCCGATCTGGTCGAAGTGCCCACCGAGCTGGACATCGCGACCGCAGTCGCCGTCTTCGGCGACGGCTTCACCGCTCTCATGCTCGAGGAACTGGCGCCGCCGATGCAGGGCAAGGAGGTGCTGATCACCGCGTCCGCCGGCGGCATGGGCCTGCTCCTGACGCAGTTGGCGCACCAGGCCGGCGCGCATGTCATCGCCGCCGCCCGCGGGCAGGGGAAGCTCGACCTCAGCAGGGCGCAACGCGCCGACGTGGTGATCGACTACGGCAGGTCCGGCTGGGAGAAGTTGGTGCTAGAGGCAACGAACAATCACGGAGCCGACATCGTGTTCGAAGGCGCCGGCGGTGAGCTCGGCGCCACCGCGTTCACAGTGGTCAGGGACGGCGGCTGGTTCTCGGCCCACGGTGCCCCGAGTGGCGGCTTCGCGGCGTACGACGCTACCGAGGCGCAACGCCGCGGGATCACGGTGAAGGGCATCGCCGACCTCCGCGCCGATACAACCACCACGACAGTCACCGGCGCCGAGGTGATCAGGCGAGCAGTCGCCGGCGACCTCGTCCCCGTGATCGACCAGGTCTACGACCTCGACCATGTGGCCGACGCGCACACCGCTTTGGAGAACCGCACCCTCCGCGGCAAGGCCCTGATCAGAGTCAGTCGGTGACCGGCTGATCACTGTGGTCGGTGACAGCGGGCGGGATGGGCCGGGCGGTGACGATCCGGTTCCGCCCGTCCCGCTTGGCGCTCAGCAGTGCGTTGTCTGCCGCGAGTACTAGTTGGTCCATCGTCTCGGCGACATCCGGGTACACCGCCGCGCCGAACGAGGCCGGCACGCCGGCGATCACAGCGGTGCTGGCGGTCGTGGTGGCCACCGACACGTTCAAGGTGCTGAGCCGGTCGCGGATCCGCTCGGCCACCTCCAGGACCTCGGTCTCCGAGGCTCCAGGCAGCAGCACCGCCAGCTCGTCGCCGCCGACGCGGGCGACCAGATCACCCTGCCGGACTTCTGCGCGGACGCTCTCGCCGACCGCACGCAACGCCTGGTCACCGGCCGGATGACCGTAGGTGTCGTTGATCTCCTTGAACTTGTCCAGGTCCAGCATCAGCAGACCCACGCTGCTGCGCAGAGTCTCGGCCCGAGCCAGCTCCACCGGCACAGCGCTGGCCCAGTACGCCGGGGTCGCCAGACCGGTCTTGACGTCAGTCCCCGCGGCCCGCTGGAACTGCGGAAGGAGGAGGTCGCGGTGCAGCGTCAGCACTGTCACCATGAGGATGGGCACCACCCATGGGTACGAGGCCTGGAGCGCGGCAACCGCCACACCGAGACCGAGACCCGCGACCACGACAAGCTGGTCGGCCAGATCGCCTAGAGCACCACGAGCGGTGGCATCTGGAGACGACAGCAGGATCGCACCGATCACCAGTGCGAAGTTCACCAGCCACCATGTAGTGGCCGCGGCCACTACGACGAGCAGGGACCACGGTCCGGTCGGCACGCGCGGCTCGAACAGCAGGCCTCCGGCCCGCAGCACCGCGGCGGCCGCGGCACTGGCCAAGATGAACGTGCTGGCGGAGAACACCTTGCGGTGCGCGATGGTCCGGCCATAGACCCGGATCCAGGAGTATCCGTACGAGACGACGATCAGTGCGACGACCAGGCTGAGCGGGAGCAGCAGCAGGCCGGCGAACACCCAGAGGCTCTTCAGGTTCGTGTACGGCGAAGTATTCGCCGCCATTTCGCGTCGGCGCTCGATTCCGCGGGCAGACTCGAGGTGAAGCACCGAGGCGGCGGCCAGTACCGCGAAGGCGGCCCACTCGGACGGCCTGACGCCGGTTCGGGCGCCGGACACCGTCGAGGCCACAGCCAAGGCGGTGATGATGACTGCGACCGCGTCGACGCCGAGCACATAACTCAGCGCGGGACGCGGCAACGACCAGAGCTTCCAGTGGCGGGGTGGCACCCACCTGCTCCGACCGATCAGAATCATGGTGGCCTCACACGGATAGACCTGAGCGGTAATTCTTGAATAGTAACTGACTGTTCACGCGAGGTCACCCCCGACCCGCATCAATTCCATCTGGCGGATGGCGAAGGAAGGATCAGCACCATGGCGAAGATCAGCACCGGCAACGAGTGGCTCCACGGCGGCAACGAGTGGTTCACCGGCGGGAACGAGTGGTTCCACGGCGGGAACGAGTGGTTCCACGGTGGGAACGAGTGGTTCACGCAGAGTGGCAACGAGTGGTTCCGTCAGTCCGGCGGATCCGGTAACGAATGGTTCATCAGCGGCAACGAATGGTGATCCACGGCTACCCACCGAAATTTCTTTACTGACATTTTACGGAGCGTGTCCGGAGGTATTTTCCCCTGAATCTCCGGCCACTCGTCCGGCACCGTTTTCAGCGGTGCCGGCCCGGGATCGGCGGGCGCGTGTCCACGCGGCGCCCGCCGCCAGGGCGGCGATCGTGCCTAAGCCGCCCATCACTCCCAGTGCGACCGACGGCGAGGACTCGTTGGCGATCAGGCCCGCGAGCAGAATGCCTGCACCCTGACTGCTCTTGAGAGCTGTGCTGGCGACTCCGAACGCCTGTCCTCGCTGCGCGTCGGGCACTGCCTGGACGAACGCCGCACTGGTAGGCAGGTGGTACGCCGAGGCGAGGCCTGACACTGCCCACAGCACCACTGTGACGGCGAGACCTGGCGCCAGGAAGCAGACGATCAGTGGAGCGCACGCCAGCATGGCCAACGGCCCCAGGAGGTTCATGCGGCGCTCGGGTGACCAGAGGGTGATGAGCCACATACCTGCGACAGCGCCCGCCGGGCTCGCGGCCAGCAGGAGGCCCGCGGCTGTGGTGCCCTGGCCGATCTCGTGTGCGTAGGGGACCGCCAGGCCCTCCACGGTCACGTAGAAGCCGGCGATCGTCGCCAGGACGACCAGTGCGCGGAGTTTCGGCGTACGGGCGACCAGGGAGACGCCCGCGGACAGGTCTTTGAAGTAGTTGGTTGGTGGCGCATCAGTGTCACGGGCAGGCACAGCGCGACGTCGTACGCCGACCGCGATCAGCACTGCGGACAGCAGGAAAGTCGCGGAGTCCAGCAGGAGGCCGCCTGACGTCCCGACGGCGACGACGACCAGGCCACCGGTGCCGAAGCCGAGGACCTGGCTGAACTGGACGACCATGTCGTTCGCAGCCTTGCCCAGAACGTAGTGATCCCCCGGGAGTACGGCGGGGAGCGTCGCTGCTCGTGCGGCGTTGAAAGGCGAGCCGAACGCCTGCAGAGCGACCAGGAGCAGGACGACCACCACCAGTGGCAACGCCTGGATCGCCATGGCTGCAACGAGAACCGCCCGCGCGAGGTCGGTGACGATCATCACAGTACGACGCGGATACCGGTCGGCGATTCCGGCCAGTAGCGGCCCGAACAGCAGGTCTGGCACGTAGGTCAGGGCGTAGGTGAGCGCGGTCAGCCCTGCGGAGTCGGTGCGGTCGAAGACCAGGACCGACAGCGCCACACGCGCCAGCTGGTCGCCTGCGACGGATAGAACGCCGGCCAGGAACAACGCCCTGAACTCGGCGTGCCCGAACACGTCCCGCCAGCGCGCACGCTCGATGACCCCACCCACCATGCCTAAGACCTTAACCACAATCCGTGGCGCGACACATCCCGGCTGTGACTGAAAGGGTTTCCCTCCGGCGGCAGAACCTGGTTCAAAGGTTTGTTCGCGGCGCATCAGTGCCACATGAGGCACCCGGTTGTGACGAGTTTGGGTGAACGTTCTACTCTGGAGATCTCCGGTAGCGGGGTCTGGGCGGGGCGGCCCCGACCCTGCTACCGGAGCTCTTTCTTTGTGGGGCCTAGCTCGCACGGAAACTGCCTGACCGGGCAGAGACGGAAAACTGTCCGTGGTCACCGGTAGCGTTCTCAGTGCCAGGGGCGGCTCCTGGACGTGCTTCCTTCTCCTTCACCGGGCCAAGTAGCGCGTCCGCTCTCCGCCCCTGGCGCCTTCGTCCACGCCACCTGGGGGAGACGCGATGCCGGATCTGGGGACGCACACCGCGGCCGAGGCACAGGCAGCTGTGCTGCTGCGCCGCCGACGCCTCGTCGACGCCACCACGCTGACCCCGCCGATGCGACGTTCCGCGTGGCAGTGGCTCCGCCGTCCGCTCACCATCCAGGTCGGACTGTCAGCACTGCAGGCCGACCTGATCCAGCGCGGCTTCCTGCTGTCCGTCGAGCTCTACCGGCACTGCAGCTCGCTGTCGGCGCCGGCACTCGCCGGCTTCGGCAAAGCGTTGCTCGACCTGCTCGACGCCGAGTCCGGTCACGACACCGAGCACACACCGCTGTTCCGCGGCTTTCCGGAGAGCGTTCCCGGCGACACGGACACCTTCTACGTCAACCGGGTCTTCGCGCGACTCCTGCAAGAGCCCGAGCAGCCCTGCGTCCTGTGCGGCGACGCGAAGTCGGTGCACGCCGTCTCGCCGTGCGCACATCTGGTCTGCCGGACCTGCTGGGACGGTTCGGACCTCAGCGCCTGCCCGCTCTGCCTGCGCAGGATCGACCCGGAGGACCCGTTCCTCAAACCAGCGTTCGACGAAGTGCAGTCGGCGCACGTGCGCTCGAATCGCCTGCGCCTGCTCTCCCTGGCGACGGCCGACGCGGCGAGACAGACCGTCGAAGCTCTCCTCGTACGACGCTCGCCGCTGTCGGCCGTGGATCGTGCCGACCTGCAGGTGCTGCTCGCCGGTGCCGATCCGTCCTGGCTGCCCGTCGACATCCCGGTCCGGGAGACGCGTGCGCTGGTCATCGCACACTTCCTCGACGAGGATCCGGAGCTGATCGATCGCGCCGGTACGGCGACCGACGTACTGCGGCTGCTGTACGCGCTGATGGATGCCGATCCCGGGTTGCGGACACTGCCGGCCCGGCGGAAATCGTTGCCTCGGGCAACGCGGCGGCTGGTGCTGCAGCGGCTCGACCGGCTGCCGGCCGAGCCGTTGATCGAGGACATGCTCCGGCACGAGCGCGCCTGGAAGCGGATCGCGGAGAACATCCATCCGTTCGAGTTCGCGGGCCGGTATCCGCTGGCAGCGTTGGCGTTCAGCATCCTCCGTCGCACGGACGTGGACCTGCGGACGGCGGCCGGGCGAGCGGTGGCGAGTGAGGCGGCGCGGCATCCCTTCGTCCGGTTGGAGGATGGGCGGCCGGCCACGAGCACGTTTGCGTCGCGAGTCGAGGGCGCGCTGGCGACCGGGCGACCGGAGCACGCGCTCGACCTGTTGCGGCAACGGCCGGGGGAGTTGGTGCGGCGCCTCGTGCACCTGGCGCGGGCCCTGCCCACGGATCAGCATGGTGCGCTGGTGGACGCATTGACGACCGCGGCGCCGGATGTGTCGCCGGCGGTGATCACGGGCGCGCTCGGTCAGGTGCGCACGCCGCCGGGCGATCTCCGGTTGTTCTTCCCGCGTGGTGGGACGGCGCGGATCTGGACGGCGGTGGACGAGCGTGAACCGTTGCCGCCCGAGCTGACCGCCGCGCTGTCCGGCGTACTCGTCGGCGAAATGTTGCGTCGGGCGACGGATCTGCCGCGGTGGCGACGGGTGTTCCTGGACGAGGAGCTGACCCGGCTGGCTGCCCCTGGTTCGGAGCGGGGCTCGTCGTCGACGTTGCTGCGGATGACCCGGGGGAGTGCGGTTCCGATCCCGCCGGACGAGCTGCTGCGGTTGTTCCTGCACTGGGTCGAGCCGAGGGGCCGGCGGGTCAATCTCGATCTGTCGGTCGCGGTGTTCGACGAGGAGTGGGGTTTCGTCGGGCTGTGCGACTACATGCGACTCCGCTTCGACCAGGACGCGTTGGTGCACTCGGGCGACCTGACGTCCGCGCCGTCGCCGGCCGGATCGACGGAGTTCGTGGATCTCGACCTGCGCGCGGTCCGGCGAGTCGGCGGCCGGTATGTGCTGCCGGTGGTCTTCAGCTACAACAACGTGCCGTTCGACGAGCTCGAGCGCGGGTTCGTCGGCGTCATGCGGCAGCCGAACGGCCTGTTCGATCCGGCGGCGGTCGAGGAGCGGTTCGACCTGACCGGCCCGGCGAAGATCCTGCTGCCGTTCGGCGTCGACCTCCTGACGAAGGAGCTGCGCTGGTACGACGTCAACCTCAGCGCAGCCGGTTACGGTCACAACATCGCGCGGTACGGCGGCCACCTGGCGCTGATGGCGGCGACCCTGGAGGAAGTGCACGGCTCCGGCGACCGGGTCAGCCTGTGGGAGATCTGCTGCTGGCACGCGGCCGCTCGCGCCGACGAGATCGCCGTACGGTGTGCCGACGGGTCTGTGGTCGGCTACCGGCGCGACCCTGCCGAAGACCTCGCGGCGTTCGCGCGGCGACTCACGGCTCGTTTGGAGCCTGACCGGGTCTGGGACGAGGACGCCGCCAACCGGTCCGACTTCGTCGCGGTCGTCGCCGGCGACGTCGTACCTCGCTCGGGTGCGGAGATCTACGCGCTGCACCCGCGTCTTCTCGACCACGCGAGCCACACGCTGATCGACGCTCCACACCTGCTCGCCGTACTGGCTCCCGACACCCGGGCGCACGCGCCGCTGCCCGGCTGAGCCTGACCCGAGCTCGGGCGAGTCTGGCAGGAGCCTGAGAAGAGTTTGACATTTCCGTGACGGCCGCGCGGTGCGTGCTTTGGTGCGCTTCGGAGCAGGAGTACAACGGAAGTGATGGCGAAGGGAGCCACGAATGACGTATGACGTGGTGGTGCTCATCGAGCGGGAGATGAGCGAGGGCGACGCGCGCCGTGTTGCCGCCCTGCACGCAAGGCGCGAGGAACCCGTGAAGTACGACCTGCTGATCTCCAGCCATCCGGAGGGTGGCTTCGGTGGTCCGATGGCGTTGCTGGGCTCGTCATTCGCGGATGTGGCCGGCCTCACCGGCTCGGCGTCCGTGGTCGGCTCCGCGACAGGCCCGTCCGCACGCGTCAGCCCGCCGGCCGGCTCGAGCCGGGCACCGATGGCCACACTCGCCGATCCGGACGTCGATCTGGCCTCGGTGATCGAGCACAGTTCGCACCGGCTCCGCGACGCGAGCCGCTACCCGGTCAACGTCTCGATCACGCACGGCGAGGTGCTGCTGGCCCTGATGTCGCTGGTCAAGAGCACCCGGAGCCAGGAGGTCGTCGTGGTCGCCTGGCCCGAGACCGCCGCCCACTTCCTCTGCTCCGACTGGATCACGAAGGCCCGCAAGATCCTCAAGGTCCCGCGGGTCCGGATCCTCGAACACGACACCTGAGGAGTTCCGAACGACAGGAGGTGAGGTCACCCCATCGGAGCGGGCGGGCTCCGGGGTGACGGGGCGCACTGCCACTACCTCCTGTCGTTCGGTACGGGTCAGCCGGCGCCGATGGGCTGATGCGGCAGCCGCACCTGCAGCGTCGTCTCGCCGGGGTGGGAAGTGATCGTGATCGTCCCGCCGTGGTGTTCGGCGACGATCCGTTGCGCGATGTCGAGCCCGAGGCCGGTGCCCTTGCCGACGTCCTTCGTCGTGTAGAACGGCTCGAACGCGCGAGCGGCGACCTCCGGCGGCATGCCGGGACCGGTGTCGGTGAACTCGACGACGATCCGGTCGCCGTCGGCGCGCGTGCTGATCCGCAGCGTCCCGGTGCCGTTCATCGCGTCGACGGCGTTGTCGATCAGGTTCGTCCACACCTGGTTCAGCTCGCCGGCGTACGCGTCGATCCGCGGGACGTCCACGCCGTACGACCGGATCACCTCGACCCCGCCGCGGAGCTTGTGCCCGAGCATGACCAGCGTGCTCTCGATCCCCTCGGTCACGTCGACGGTCTGGATCGAGCCGCGGTCCATCTGCGAGTACGAGCGCACCGCCGCAACCAACTCCGTGATGCGCCGGGTCGACTCCTTCACCTCGCCCAGCAACGTCGCCGCGGAGAGGGTGCTGGCAACCCATTCCAGCCCAGGCTCCAGCGAGTCGCCCAGTACGTCGGCCGCACGATCGCACCACTCGACGCTGGTCCCGGCGGCGGCCAAGGGCGGTGCGATCATCCAGTCCTGCTCGATGCCGTGCTCGTCCAGCCACTCCGAGATCATGTTCTCGTGGTCGGCGAGGTCGACCGGATCGGGTGCCGCGGTGCCGGCACCGAGCTCGAGCCGCAGTTCGTCGAGGGCGCTGAACTGCGCGGCCGTCACCTCGCCTACCGCGAGCTGCCGCAAAGCCGACAGCAGCGAAACGCAGGCCGTGTCGAGGGCACTGACCGAGCGCGCGGCCGCGGCGGCGGGGTTGTTGATCTCGTGTGCGAGCCCGGCCGCCAGTGTTCCGAGCGTGATCAGCGCATCCCGCTGCCGCGCCGTCGACTCGATCGCGCGCGCGGTCCCGTACACACCCTTGATCAGATGCCCGGCGAGCGGGAACCAGGCGTCGATCCGGTCGCGCAACACCTCGGCGGGCACCTGAAGCACTCGGCCCTCGGTGAGCCCGCGGCCGCTGGCGAGGTAGACGCCGTGCTCGTCCCACGCCCGGAACCCGCCGGCCCAGCGGCCCGCGACGTCGATCTTGCCCAGCACGGTGTCCTCGCGGCCGATCTTGCGGTGCAGCGCGATCGCGCCGTCGACCAGCACCCACCAGAAGTCGGCTGGCTCGCCCTCGTGGAACAGGTCGCGGCCAGGCTCGATCGCAACCTCGGTGCTGCCGTCGATCAGCTCGTCCAGCTGCGCGTCGGTCAGCCCGGCGAAGAGGGGGATGCCCCGCAGGTCGTCGGCGTTCATCAGACGGTCGCCAGGTAGCGGTGGACGAGATAGATCGACATCGCGCCCTCGCCGACAGCGGATGCGACTCGTTTCATCGAGTCGAGCCGGACATCACCGGCCGCGAACACGCCGGGCACGCTGGTCTCCAACGCGTACGGCGGCCTCCGCAGCGACCAGCGATCCAGCGCGACCAGATCCGGCCCGGTGATGACGAACCCCTTGCTGTCGCGCACGACGGTCTCCCCGAGCCACTCGGTCCGTGGCGAGGCGCCGACGAAGATGAACAACCAGCTCGCCTGCACCTCCTCGACCCGGCCGGACTCCCGCTCGGCCAGCGTCAGCGCCTCGAGATGCCCGTCGCCACGGCAACCGACCACCTCGGTCCGGCACCGCACCTCGATGTTGGTGGCGCTGCTGATCTTGTCGATGAGGTACCGCGACATCGAGCTCTCGAGGGTGTCCCCGCGGACCAGGAGCACGACCCGTTTGGCGTAGCGGGCGAGGTTGAGGGCCGCCTGACCGGCCGAGTTCGCCGCGCCGACGACGTACACCTCGTCGCCCTGGACCTGACTGGCCTCGCTCGCCGTGGCGCCGTAGTACACGCCGCGGCCGGTCAGCTCGCTGAGGCCCGCGAGGTCGAGGCTCCGGTACGAGATGCCGGTCGCGACGATCAGCGCGCGGGCCTCGATCTCGCCGGATCCCTCGAGCAGTACGGCGTGCACCGGGCCGCGGGACTCGAGTCCGACGACCGATCGGGCCAGCACCATCTCCGCACCGAAACGGGATGCCTGGGCGACCGCTCGCTGGGCCAGGTCGGAGCCGGTCAAGCCGCGCGGAAAACCGAGGTAGTTCTCGATCGCCGCGCTGAGCCCGGCCTGGCCGCCGGGCGCCTCACGTTCCACGATCACCGTGCTCAGGCCCTCGGACGCCGCGTAGACGCCCGCCGCCAGGCCGGCGGGTCCACCTCCGACGATGCAGACGTCGTACAGCGGCTGCTCGGCCCGGGTTCGCAGACCGAGGGCGGAGGCGAGGTCGACAGCGGACGGCGAGCGGAGGGCGTCGCCGTCAGGAACCAGGACCAACGGCAGGTCGCTGTCGGTCGCGGCGGCAAGGTCGCGGAGCCGTTGGCCCTCGGCGTCGCGCTCGACGTCGTACCAGACGTAGGGCACGTGGTTGCGGGCCAGGAACGTCTTGATGTCGTGCGCGCGGTCCGACCAGCGGTTGCCGACGACGCGAAGATCGGACGTGTGCTCGGGGTTGGCGTGCCGCCAGTCGTCGAGCAGGTCGTCGACGACGGGGAACAGCTGATCCTCGGGCGGGTCCCAGGGTTTGAGCAGGTAGTAGTCCAGGCCGATGTCGTTGATCGCCTTGATGGCGACGTCGGTGTCGGCGTATGCGGTGAGCAGGAGGTACTTCGCGCCCGGTGCGTGCTCGCGGGCCTGTTCGAGCAGTTCGATGCCGGTCATCCCGGGCATCCGCTGGTCGGTCGCGATCAGCGCGATCGGCTGGTTACGCAGGGCGAGTTTGGTCAGCGCGGCCAGCGCCTGGGCGCCCGACGTCGCCTTCACCACGAGGTAGTCGTCGCCGTAGCGCCGGCGCAGGTCGCGGGCGATCGCCGCCGAGACCATCGGGTCGTCGTCGACGCTGAGAATCGCCGGTTTGTTCACACTGTGCCCCCCACTGCGGTGAACCGATCCCGTCAGAATGCCACGAGATCCGCCTACTCATCTATCAGCGCGCGAAGCGTTTCCCGTGCGGGTTCGGGCACGTACCCGGCGTAGTAGTCGTACATGTTCTGCCGGGCGATCCGGGCCGCCGCGTGACCGTTGCCGGAGCGGATCGCCGCCACCACCTCGGCGTGGTGCCGCAGCGATTCCAGCATCAGGGCCCGGCTGTTCGGCGCGTGCGCGATCTTGTCCGAGATCAGGCTCAGGACGACGCCGCGGACGACCTCGTTGCAGGTCTGGATCAGCGAGTTGCGGCTGATCCGCGCGATCACGTCGTGGAAGGCGAGATCCGCCTCGCTGAACGCGGCGAAGTCGATGTCGATCGCGGCCCGCATCGCGACCAGCGTCTCCTCCATCTCGGCGAGCTGCTCGGGCGTGCGCAGCCGGGACGCGACCTGGATCGCGGCGCCGTCCATGATCATCCGGAACCCGATCAGCTCGCTCAGAGTGAGCTCGTCGACCCGCGCGAGCCGGACCATCTGCTTGCGCAGCGCGGTCTGGGAGAACGGCAGGATCTCCGGCCCGTTCGGATCACCCGGCCGGGACCGGACCATGCCGTTGCTCTCCAGCACCCGGAGTGCCTCGCGCACAGTGGACCGGCTGACCTCGAACTGCGCTACCAGTTCGCGCTCGCTCGGCAGCCGCTGGCCCGGCGCGAGATCACCCCGGGCGAGCGCCTCCTCGACCTGCTCGACGATCCGCTGGTACGCGCGGACCGGTTGCACCGGCTGGAACTGCGGGCCCTTCGCCATCCGGTGCACCCCAATCGCCTTGACAGAGCCGTGTGGTGCGACAAACCTAGTGGCCCACTGATACCTAGTCCACTGGTCGGACCAGTCACAGCTGGACGGCGAAGTCCGCCGTACGGCGTGGTCCCGGTCGCGCGGCCGGACCGGGATCGTCAGAATGCGGCGACAGTTCGAGGCACTGGAGGAATTCGCGTGAAGACCCCTCGCATCAAGGTCGCGCTGCCCAGCCGTGCGATCGCCGTCGCCGCTGCGGCGCTCTTGGCCCTGACCGCCTGCTCAGCCGGTTCGAGTACGTCGGGCGGCAGTTCGCCGGGAGGTGATCAGAAGCTGTCGATCGGCCTGGTCGCGGAGCCGGCCAGCCTGGACTTCACCACGACCGACGGCGCCGCGATCCCGCAGGTGCTGCTCGGCAACGTGTACGAGACCCTGGTCAAGCAGGACGACTCAGGCAAGATCGTGCCGTCGCTGGCCAAGTCGTGGACCGTCTCGCCGGACCGCACGACCTACACGTTCGACCTGGTCGACAACGCGAAGTTCACCAACGACAAGCCGTTCACGGCGTCCGACGCGGTGTTCAGCATCAACCGCGTCAAGACGGCGTGGACCACGTCGCTGAAGGCCGCGATGGACGTCGTCTCCGGCACGAAGGCGCTGTCGCCGACGCAGTTGCAGGTGACGCTGAGCAAGCCGAGCAACGACTGGTTGTTCCGGATGACGACCCGGATCGGCGCGATGTTCTCCGAGAGCGGCGTCAGCGCGCTGGCGACCCAGCCGATCGGCACCGGGCCGTACAAGTTCTCGACGTGGAACCGCGGCGACTCGATCGTGCTGCAGCGCAACGACAGCTACTGGGGGAACAAGCCGTTCTTCAACCAGATCACGCTGAAGTACTTCAAGGACCCGACCGCGCTGAACAACGCGCTGCTGACCGGCACGATCAACGTGATCGGCACGGTGCAGGCGCCGGAGGCGCTCAGCCAGTTCAGCAGCAACGACAAGTACCAGGTGATCGAGGGCACCACGAACGGCGAGGTGCTGCTGTCGTTCAACAACTCGCGGCCGGTCTTCAAGGACCTCCGGACCCGGCAGGCGATCCGGATGGCGATCGACCACAAGGCCTTGCTGGACACGTGTTTCGCCGGTCGCGGCAAGTTGATCGGCAGCATGGTCCCGCCGACCGACCCGTGGTACGAGGATCTCACCGGCATCGCGCCGTACGACCTGGCCAAGGCGAAGTCGTTGCTGCAGGCCTCCGGTGCGGCCGGCAAGACGCTCCGGCTGCGGCTGCCGACGTTGCCGTACGCAACCTCCTGCGGCCAGGTGGTGAAGAGCCAGCTGGAGCAGGCCGGGCTGAAGGTGCAGATCGACCAGCTCGAGTTCCCGGCGGCCTGGCTGACTACGGTCTTCAAGAACGCGGACTACGACATGTCGATCATCGCCCACGTCGAGCCCCGCGACCTGGCGGCCGTGTTCAACGCGAAGTACTACACCCGGTACGACGACCCGACGCTGCAGGGTTATCTGGCCGCGGCGGACGCAGGTGACGAGGCCGCGCAGGTCGACAACATGAAGAAGGCGGCGCGGCGGCTGTCCGAGCAGGCCGCGGGCGACTGGCTGTTCCTGCTGCCGAACCTCATCGTCGCGGACAAGGACATCAAGGGCCTGCCGCAGAACGCGATCTCCGAGTCCTTCAACCTCTCCACGCTCACCCGATGATCCTTCGCCTGCTCGAGCGCACCGCTGTGCTGCTGGTCAGCCTTGCGGTGAGCTCGGTGCTGGTGTTCGCGTTCATGGCCGTGCTGCCCGGCGACCCCGCCCGGGTGGCCCTCGGGGTGAACGCATCCGACCAGGCCGTGGCCGAACTGCGCCGCCAGTTCGGCCTCGACCGGCCCTTGCCGACGCAGTACTTCGACTGGCTCGGCGGACTGTTGCACGGCGATCTCGGTACGTCGTACGTGTCGAAGGTGGCGATCGGACCACAGGTGTTCGACCGGCTGCAGGTGACCCTGTGGCTCGTCGTCGCGGGCATGATCATTGCGCTGGCGATCGCGGTACCGGCCGGGACGATCATGGCTGGGCGGCACCGCAACGTGTCCGGGCTGGCTTTGTCCGCGGTGTCCCAGCTGGGAGTCGCCGTACCAGCGTTCCTCGCGGGGATTCTGCTGATCATGCTGTTCGCGGTGAAGCTCGGCTGGCTGCCTGCCAACGGCTGGACACCGCCGGCGCAGGATCCGACCATGTTCGTCAAGCAGTTGATCCTGCCTGCCTTGGCACTCGGTCTGGTGCAGGGCGCGGTCCTCACCCGCTACGTCCGTAGTGCGGTGCTCGATGTCTTGCGTGAGGACTATCTGCGGACAGCCCGGGCCAAGGGACTGCGTCCGTTCCCGGCGCTGTGGCGGCACGGCCTCCGCAACGCGGCCGTCCCGGTGGTGACCGTGCTCGGTCTCCAGCTCGCGACGTTGCTGATCGGTGCGGTGGTAGTCGAGCGGGTGTTCGTCATCCCAGGGCTCGGGAGTCTGTTGCTCGACGGTGTGTCGAACCGCGATCTCCTGCTCGTCCAGGATGTGGTGATGGTGCTCGTGGTCGCCGTACTGGTGGTCAACTTCCTGGTCGATCTGCTGTACGTCGCTCTCGATCCCCGGCTGCGGACGGGGGAGCGATGAGGCGGTTGAATCCGAGTCTGATCGCCGGCGGTGTGATCGTCGGAGTCATCGTGCTGATGGCGCTGGTCTCGTTCGTCTGGACGCCGTACGACGCGACGTTCGTGGACCCCGCGATCCGGTTGGCGAAGCCGTCGTGGGAGCACTGGTTCGGGACGGACAAGTTCGGGCGGGACGTGTTCAGCCAGATCATGGTCGGCTCGCGGACCACGTTGTTCGTCGGTGTGGTCGCGGTGGGCGTGGCAGCGGTGATCGGCGTACCCCTGGGAATCCTCGCGGCGATGGTGCGGCGGTGGCCGAGCGAGTTCATCATGCGGGCCAATGATCTGCTGCTGGCGTTTCCGGCGTTGCTGCTGGCAATCATGTTCGGCGCGGTGTTCGGGGCCAGCACGCTGACCGCGATGATTGCTATTGGCATCGCTTCGGTGCCGAGCTTCGCGCGAGTGATCCGGAGTGGGGCGCTGCAGGTGATGCGAACCGAGTACGTGCTCGCGGCGCGGGCGGCCGGGCGGCGACCGGGGCCGATCGCGGTGCGGCACGTGCTGCCGAACGTGAGCAGCCTGATCACCGTGCAGGCCTCGGTGTCGTTCGCGATCGCGGTGCTGGCCGAGGCGGCGCTGTCGTTCCTCGGCTACGGCACCCCGCCGCCGACGCCCTCGTGGGGGCGGATGCTGCAGGAGAGCCAGGAGTTCCTGTTCACCGCGCCGCGGCTGGCGATCTTCCCCGGTGTTGCGATCGCGATCGCCGTACTGGGGTTCAACCTGCTGGGCGACGGCCTGCGGGACCGGTTCGATCCGAAGCTGGAGGACCGGCGATGAGCGGCGACGTACTGAGCGTTCGCGGGCTGACTGTCACGGTCCGGGACAAGACTCTGGTGTCCGACGTGGACCTGACAGTGGGACCGGGGGAGCGGGTCGGGCTGATCGGGGAGTCCGGGTCGGGCAAGTCCTTGACCGCGCTGAGTCTGCTCGGGTTGCTGCCGGAGGACGTGGTAGCCGATGGCTCGGTGCGGTTGACCGGGGTCGACCATGACTTGATCGGTGCGGACGAACGCCGGATGTCGCGCATCCGCGGTGTGCAGATCTCGATGGTGTTCCAGGAGCCGATGACCGCGCTGAACCCGACGATGCGGGTCGGCGATCAGATTGCCGAGACGATGCTGATCCATCAGACGCGGCCGGGTCGTGGCGCCGCGCGGGCCGCGGCGGCCGAGCTCCTCGAACGGGTGCAGCTGCCCGCGGATACTCTGCGGGCTTACCCCCACCAACTCTCCGGCGGTCAGCGTCAGCGCGTCGTCCTCGCCATCGCGCTGGCCAACGATCCCGCGTTGCTGATCTGCGACGAGCCGACGACTGCCTTGGATGTCACCGTGCAGGCGCTCGTCCTCGATCTGATCGTCAAGGGCGTGGTTGCGCGCTCGTCGGCGCTGCTGTTCATCACGCACGACCTCGCGGTTGTCGCGACCGTGTGCGAGCGCGTGCTCGTCATGTACGGCGGGCGCGTGGTCGAGTCGGGTCCGGTCGGTGAGGTGTTCACCCGGCCACGGCATCGCTACACCGAGGGTCTGCTGGCGGCATCCGATCTCGAGACGGCCGACCGCCGACTGACCACGATCCCTGGCAACGTTCCGCCGGCCGGTCAGTTCCCGTCCGGCTGTGTCTTCCGCACCCGCTGCCGCCATGCGACCGACCTCTGCGCCACCAGTCCCGAGTGG
The DNA here is from genome assembly GCF_036227145.1 of Kribbella sp. NBC_01484. Lineage (NCBI taxonomy): Bacteria > Bacillati > Actinomycetota > Actinomycetes > Propionibacteriales > Kribbellaceae > Kribbella > Kribbella sp. NBC_01484. Next base: position 8,518,029 of record NZ_CP109437.1, on the reverse strand, counting down.
TCCGGCACCGAAGCCGCCGGCTTCGCCTGCCACCACCCGGCCGGCAACCCCCACGACCCGGCGTCGGCCACCCGGCGGCCCGGAGGTGCTCATGCCTGACGCCGTTGTCCACGAGCACGTTCCGGCGGCTCGCGAGCCCGAGGCCTCCCCGGCGATCCAGGTCGTCGATCTCGTCCGCGACTACCCCCGCCCCCGGACGTCGCTGCTCCGGCCGGCCCCGGTGGTTCACGCCCTGCGCGGCGTGAGCCTGGAAGTCAAGCGGGGCGAGCGCTTCGGCATCGTCGGCGAATCCGGCTGCGGCAAGTCGACCCTGCTCCGGATCATCGCCGCCCTCGACCAGCCCACCTCCGGGCACGTGATCGTCGAAGGCACCGACATCACCCGCCTCCCGGAGCGCCGGCTGCGGTTCCTCCGCGAGAACCTCCAGCTCGTCTTCCAGGACCCGATGAGCTCCCTCGATCCGCGGATGCGTGTCCGCGACATCATCGCCGAACCCCTCGTCGTACAAGGCCATCCAGCCTCCGGCGAGCGCGTCCGCGAGCTGCTCGAGGCAGTCGGGCTGTCGGCCGACGCGGGAGACCGGTACCCGCACCAGTTCTCCGGCGGTCAACGCCAGCGCATCTCGCTCGCCCGCGCGCTCGCCCCCCGCCCGCGCATCCTGATCGCGGACGAGCCGGTCAGCGCCCTCGACGTCTCCGTCCGTGCGCAGGTCCTCAACCTCATCTCGGACCTGGTCGACGAACTCGACCTGACCCTGGTCTTCGTCTCCCACGACCTGTCCGTGGTGAAGCATGTCTGCGACCGCGTAGCGGTGATGCACGCCGGCCAGATCGTCGAGACCGGCTTCACCGGTGACGTGTACGCCGCACCCCGGCACCCGTACACGCAGCGCCTCGTCTCGGCCATCCCGACGCTGCCGCGCGCGTTGTCCGGGGCAACGACCTCCGACCTCCTCGCGACGAAGGGAGAATCAGCGTGAAGTTCCCAGCCGGGCTGCCGATCGGCGCGTCCTGGGTCGAGCCACCGTCGACCGCTCCGGTCATCTTCCCGTACGACGGTTCGACGGTGGCGGACGCGCCCGTGGGATCCGTCGAGCTGGCCCGGCAGGCACTCGACCACGCCCTCGCCGTCCGCGAGACGGTCGGGCGATTGCCGTCGTACGTGCGCCGGAAAGTCTTGCAGAGCGTGCATTCCGCGGTCTCCGCGGAGCGTGATGCCTTCGTCGACCTGCTCGTCCTCGAGACCGGGAAGCCGCTGGTCGACTGCCGGGTCGAGATCGATCGCACGCTGCTCACACTGGAGACGGCGGCCGAGGAGGTCGCCCGGCTGCATGGCGAGACCGTGCCGCTGGATCTGCTGCCGAGTGGCGAAGGGTTGCTCGGCTTCTGGGTGCGCAAGCCGATCGGGGTCGTGGTCGGCATCACCGGGTTCAACTATCCGTTGCTGCTCGCCGCGCACAAGATCGCGCCCGCGTTCGCCGCCGGCTGCCCGATTATCATCAAGCCCGCGCCGCAGACACCGCTTGCCACGCTCTGGCTGGTCCACCTCATGCGCTCGGCCCTGCTCGAAGCGGGTGCGCCCGAGAGTGCTCTCCAGTTGGTCACCGGGGGAGCGGACGTGGGCGCGACTCTCACGACGGACGGTCGTATCGGGGCCGTCTCCTTCACCGGTTCCGCCGCGGTGGGCCACCAGATCGCCCGCGATGCGGCGCCGACCAAAGTCCTGCTCGAACTGGGCTCCAACTCCGCCCTGGTCGTCGCGGAGGACGCGGACCTCGACGCGGCCGCGGACGCCATCGTGCGCGGCGGGTACTACGCATCCGGTCAGGCGTGTATCTCTGTCCAACGCGTCATCGCCGTCGAAACGATCCGTGACGCCTTGCTCGACAAGCTCGGCGCGCGTATGCCCGCAGTCGTCGTGGGCGACCCACGAGATCCGTTGACCCGCGTGTCCGCGCTCATCGATCCTCAGTCGACCGGCCGCGTCCGCGAGTGGGTGGACGAGTCGGTCCACGCCGGCGCCACTATCGCGTACGCCGCTTCCGGCGACCTGCTGGGTCCGACGGTGCTGATCGACGTACCACCCGGTCAGCTCGCCTGGGACGAGGAGATCTTCGGGCCGGTGATCGCCGTACGGTCGGTGCCGGATCTCGACACCGCCTTCCGGACGGTGAACGAGTCGCGGTACGGACTGCATGCGAGCGTGTTCACGTCCTCGCTCGACACCGCGTTCACCGCGATCGACCGGCTCGAGGTCGGCGGCGTGGTGATCAACGAGGTCCCCGGCTTCCGCTCCGACGTGATGCCGTACGGCGGTGTCAAGGACTCCGGCATCGGCCGCGAGGGCCCCCGCTTCGCCATCGAAGAACTAACGACAACCCGAATGGCCATCATCCGCCCGAGCCCCTGAGGCCACCCCACCGACCTGACCCCACCCCACCCCCACCCGACCGACCGGACCCGACCGACCCGACCCGACCGACCCCGCCCCACCCGACCCCGACCCCGCCCCACCCGACCCCCGACCCACCCCGCGCACCCCGCCGTTCGGCCGACTTTGTGCACCGGCTTCGTGTCCGGGGCGGCCGATCGTGCGGATCCCGTGCACAAAGTGGGCAGATCACGAGAGGAGAGAACGTGACGGACTACGCGAGGTTGTTCCGGCTCGACGGGAAGCACGTGGTGGTGATTGGTGCCGGCAGTGGCATCGGTCGCGAGAGCGCGCTGGCTTTGGCCGCGCATGGCGCGCGGGTGACCTGCGCCGACCGGGACCTCCCCGCCGCCGGGGAAACGGTGGCTCGCGGCAGCGATGAGCCCACCGGATCAGCTGGCGGGCTCACGGCGTACGAGCTGGATGTGCTCGATGATGCGGCGATCGAGCGGGCGGTCGGCGAGCTCGGGCCGGTCGACGTGCTGGTGTTCACCGCGGCGACCAACGTCCGGAAGCGGATCGTGGACTACAGCGGCGAGGAGTTCGACCGGGTGGTGTCGCTCAACCTGCGGGCGTCGTTCCAGCTGATCCGGGCCTTCGGCAAGGAGATGGCGGCGCGGGGGAGCGGCAGCATCATCGGGTTCAGCTCGATCCGCGGTACGACCGTCGAGCCCGGGCAATCGGTGTACGCGGCAACGAAAGCCGGCCTCGTCCAGCTGCTCCGGACCGCGGCCGCCGAACTCGGACCGTACGGCGTCCGCGCCAACGCGATCGCCCCCGGCGTCGTCGAGACCCCGCTCACCGCGCAGATCAAGGCGAACCAGGCCTGGTACGACGCCTACGCGCAGAAGGGGGCGCTCGGTCGCTGGGCCCAGCCGAGCGAACTGGCCGGCGCGGTCGTCTACCTCGCGTCCGACGCCGCTAGCTTCGTCACCGGCAGCGTCCTCGCGGTCGACGGCGGCTGGACCGCGGTCGACGGGCGCTTCGACCCACCCAACTGAGCGTCCGCGGACCTCGCACCGTTTGATCCCGACCCCAAGGAGCATGCATGAGTCTCGCCGATCTGACCGCGACCGACCTGCTGTCTCGCTTTCGCAACGGTTCGCTCTCCCCTGTCGAGGTGATCGACGACGTACTCGCCCGGGTCGAGGAGCTGGAGCCGCGGATCTGCGCCACGTACGCGCTCGACCCGGACGGTGCCCGGGCCGCGGCCCAGGAATCCGAGCGCCGCTGGCGTGACGGGGTCGCCGGTGCGCTCGACGGCGTACCCGTGACCGTCAAGGAGAACATCGCCACCCGCGGCACCCCGGTCCCACAAGGCACAGCCGCCACCGAGCTGATCCCTGCCACAGAGGACGCGCCGGCGGCGGCTCGGCTCCGCGCCGCCGGGGCAGTGATCTTCAGCAAGACGACGATGCCGGAGTACGGGATGCTCTCGTCAGGCGTGTCGACCTTCCACCACCTGACACGCAACCCGTGGGACCTGTCGAAGACGGCCGGCGGCTCGAGCGCCGGCGCGGCCGCCGCCGCAGCGGCCGGCTACGGACCGATCCACATCGGGACCGACATCGGTGGCTCGATCCGTCTGCCCGCCGGGTGGTGCGGCCTGGTTGGCCTCAAACCCACGCACGGCCGGGTCGCGGTCGGCAACCCGTACCCGGGCCGGGCGATCGGCCCCCTCATACGTACGGCGGCGGACGCGGCGCTGGCCTTGTCCGTCATGTCCGGATATGACCCGCGCGACCACACGTCCCTCCCGGCCGCGTCGGACAGTTACGAGGTCACCGTCGAGGGTCTCCGCGTGGCGTTGCTGCTGGACGCCGGGGTCGGCCTGCCGGTGGACCCTGAGGTGACCGCGGCCGTCTCGTCGGCGGCCGCCGTACTGGAGAAGGGCGGCGCGGTCGTCGAGCCGATCGGCCCGATCATCACGCGCGAGATGCTCGACGGGTTGGATCGCTTCTGGCGGGTGCGGTCCGCGGTGGACATCGCGGCGTTGCCCGAGGAACGCCGGGCCAAGGTGCTCCCGCAGATCCGTTCGTGGGTATCGACGGCCGGTGATGTGTCGGGTTTCGACGTCTTCCACGGATACAGCCAGATGGGCGCTATGGCGGCTGCGGTGACCGGTGTGTTCACGTCGTACGACGTCATCTTGTCGCCGGTGGCGCCGATCACCGCGTTCCCGGCCGAGCTCGCGTATCCGACGGACGATCCGTCGAAGCCGTTCGAGCACATCGGGTTCACCGTGCCGTACAACATGTCGGCCCACCCCGCGACCACCGTGAACGTCGGTTGGTCGACGTCGGGTCTACCGATCGGGGCGCAGCTCGCCGTACCGCATCACCAAGACCTGAAGGCGCTCGCCCTGGCCGAGTATCTAGACAGCTGGCAGACCGACCGGCGCGAGTGGCCGATGGGCTGAACTCTCGGTGGTAGGACGAAACGAGTCGCGGTAGACGCTGGGTGGGACGCCGACGTGTTCTTTGAACAGGGTGCGGAAGTTGGCTGAGGTGCCGAGGCCGCAGCGCCGCGCGACAACCTCCACCGTGAGGTCGCTGGATTCGAGCAGCTCCCGTGCGCGGCTGAGTCTGGCTTCCAGGATCCATCGCATCGGTGGCCGCCCGGTCTCGGTGTTGAAGTGCCGGATGAGGGTACGTCGGGACAATCCGGCCTCTTGTGCCAGTTGATCCACAGTGAGCGGCTGATCGAGGTTGAGCAGCGCCCACTCGTACACACCCGTCAGGCCGCCTGTGCGTCGCACGGGCAGGTCGATGTACTGGGCTTGGCCGCCGGTGCGGTGAGGGGCGGTGACGAGCATGCGGGCGCGCTGGTTTGCCGCGCGGTCCCCGAAGTCGCGACGGATGAGGTGCAGGCACAGGTCCAGTCCGGCGGCGACACCGGCCGAGGTCAGCACGTTGCCTTCGTCGACGTACAGCACCTTCGGCTCGACCGAGACCTGCGGGTACTGACTGGCCAGGGACTCTGCGTGCCACCAGTGCGTCGTGGCACTCCGACCGTCGAGCAAGCCTGCGGCCGCGAGCGCAAACGCGCCGGTGCAGATAGACATCATGCGGGCGCCCCGCGCTGCGGAGTCAGCCAGCGCGGCGCAGACCGCGTCAGACGGCACAACCGGCTCGGCCTGCCCAGGAACGATCACCGTGTCGGCGGATCGCAGGCAGTCCAACCCGTGCTCGATGAGGATCGCTGGGCTGCCGTGCAACTGGACTGGGCCTGGCTGCTCGGCACACACGGTCAGTTCGTACGGCCCGTCCCGCCAACTGCCGAAAACCTGCAGCGGAATCCCAAGGTCCAGCGCGAGAGCATCTGGGAGGACCAGGACAACGACATGATGCGCATCGCTGGGGGTCCGATCGGGCATGGCACGATCCTATCGTTGCATGGCGTGCGTGCCACTGACGGTGTCACCTTGCTCGCGTTTACGGTCGGATCATGAACTCTTCCGATCGCATCCCGGCGCTGCCCGACAGTCCTGTCGCGCGGCGCGCTGTCGAGCTCGCCGTGTCCGCCGAGAGCGAGCCCGTTGCCAACCACAGCATCCGCAGTTACCTGTTCGCCACACTGCTCGCCGAGCATGAAGGGCTGAAGCCGGGCGTCGACTTCGAGGCCGATCTGCTCTTCTACGCCTGCGTCCTGCATGACCTCGGCACCTCGCCATCGGTGCCGGGCAAGCAGCGCTTCGAGGTCGAGGGTGCCGATATGGCCGCCGAGTTCCTGACCGAGCACGGGTACGGCGCGCACGAGATCGATCCGGTCTGGGAGGCGATCGCGCTGCACACCACACCCGGTATCGCCGAGCGCCGGGGAGTGCTCACCAACCTCACTCGTCGAGGCGTGGCAGTCGACTTCGGCGTCGGCGCCGAGTTTATGACAGACGCTCAGGGCGAGGTTGTGCACCAGCGCTACCCGCGGCTGAACGTGGTCACCGTCCTGGTCGACGAGATCGTCCGGCACGCCGCCCGCTCCCCACAGGCCGCCGCCCGCTACACCCCCGGCGGCGAACTCACCCGCGAACGAAAGGAACTCGGCGCGCCAACGAGTCTCGAACTCGTTGCGACCGCCTCACGCTGGGGAGCGTAGCCAAAGTCCCCGCTCAGAATTCGCCGTAGACCTGGACCTTGGTGCCGATAGGGGTGTCGGCGAAGATTTCGTGGATTTCGGGGCGGAGGACGCGGACGCAGCGGTGGCTGGCGGGGTAGGGCTTGATCAGGGAGTTGACCCGGGAGCCGTGCAGGGCGATGCCGGGACGGTCGCGGAGGAAGTAGAGGGAGTCGTACATGAACGCGTCGTCGTACAGGCTGCTCTCGTGTGCGCCGGCCCACTTGCGCCAGACCTCGCCGGTGCGGTTCGGGGTTTCGTACCCGGGTGCGCCGGTCGAGATCCAGACGATCCGCTTGTAGGTCTTCCCAACGATTTGATACAGGATCTGGCAGGTCTTGTTCACGTAGATGCCGGGCGAGCGGGTCGGCGCCGGCCGCTTGGTTGCGTTGAGCACCGAATACGCGTCGTTGAGGGTGAGCCCGGCGCGGCTGACCGGCATGCCGTTGGTCTCGCGCCACGCGCACAGCGCCTGCTTGGCCCGCGCGGTGATGTCACCGTCGATGTCGCCGACCGGGTACCCGAGCTTGTCCAGCTGCCGCTCGACGCGCAAGGCGTAGTACTGCGGCTTCTGCTTCACCGTGGGCTTCGGCTTCACCGGCGTCGGCTTGGCGGTCGTCGGTGTCGCGGACGGCGTACCCGACGTCTTGGGGGAGGGAGTCGACTCGCTCGCGGCCACGTCGGAACACCCGGCGAGCACGAACGCTAGTACGACGGCACCGGCAACGAGACCACGTCGACGAGACACGATTCCCCTCTCCCTCGAGCACTTTTCAGAGTCGCAGAACCACGCCGTGTGATCCGGCAGCGACCCGCCGAGATTAGTGCTCCGAGGGTTCCCCGGACGCGTCGTTCCCCGATCCCGTCACCGAACCGTTGTCGACGACAGGTCCGGGGTCGTCCCGCAGCCTGCTGTACAGATACCCGTCCCGGTACTTCCTGGCCCGGAACTCGCACGCCCGGATCACCCCTTCGAGGGTGAAACCGGCCTTCTCCAACGCCTTCTGTTCGGCCAGATTCTCCGGATGCGTCGCGTCCTGGATCCGCTGCACGGGCGTGTGGTGGAAGAGATAGTCAGATCCCCTTCACCGACAGGCCGCAGCTCGATCCACATCCGGCCAGACTAGGTCGATCGGGGGGTTAGAGACCGAGGTCCCGAAGGAACTGAGGCTTGTAGGCCTGCATCACGACGTACCGCTGATCCGGCACCTCCATGCCCGCGTTCTTCGCCGCGTCACTGGCAGCGTCGTGCTCACCCACCGGCACACTCGGGTCGGTCCAGTCCTGCTCGGCCGAATTCCACCGCGTCACCGTGTACTCGGCTTCGATCTTGTCGTGGGCGACCAGTTCCTTGGCGGTCCGCTCCGCTTCCTGCGCATCCTCGAGGGTGTGCGTGTAGAGCAGCATCCGGTTCCCGTCGCGGGTCACCGTCACCTGACTCCCGAGCCGCTTCTGCGCGTCATCGTCCAGATCCAGCGCCCGCAACCGCTCCCAGAACGTCAACCTGTGCTCGTCGTTCCCGAGCACAACCTCAACCCGAAACTCCTCATCCGCCATGTTCGACACCCTACCTACTGGAAGCCTCTCGGCCGTCGCGGCAGGGGGTCGTCGGCCAACATGCGGGACAGGTGAATCGTTTTGCTTCGATCGACTAGAGTTCTGAGTCATGGAGCTGAGGCACTTGGAACACTTCGTGGCGGTGGCCGAGCAGAAGCACTTCACGCGGGCGGCCGAGGCGATGTCGATCTCCCAGTCCGGCCTGTCCGCCTCGATCCGCGCCCTCGAACGCGAGCTGCGCGCCTCCCTCTTCGTCCGCAACACCCGCAGCGTCGAGCTCACCGAGGCCGGCCGAGCCCTGCTGTGCGAGGGTCGCCGTACTCTCGCCGCCGCTGAGGCAGCCAAGGACGCGGTCGCTGCGGTCCAGGGTCTGCTGCGCGGTCACCTGACGGTCGGCCTCGAGCAGTGCCTCGGCGTGGTCGACGTACCGGCTCTGCTGGCCAAGTTCCGCTCCGCCTATCCCGGTGTCGAGATCGAGGTCCGCCAGGGCGGTTCCACCCCGATGCTCGACGAGCTGGCGTCCGGTCGCCTCGATGTCGCGTTCGTCGCCACGGACGGTGGCCGCATCGACGGGTTGGACCTCCGCCCGCTCTCCCGGGAGTCGATGGTCCTCGTCTGCGCCCCCGACCACCGCCTCGCCAAGGCGACCGCGGTCTCCCTCGACGACCTGGTGGGGGAGTCGTTCGTGGACTTCGACCCGACCTGGGGCGCCCGTACGATCTCCGACCTGGCCTTCACCACCGCCGGCGTCGCTCACCCCGTGACGATTGAGGTGAACGACGTACACACGCTCCTGGCCCTGGTCGCCCACAACCTCGGCGTAGCCCTCGTCCCCGAACGCATCGCCGCCAAACGCGGCGACCACATCACCGTCGGCCTCACCCCCGGCAGCGCCGCCGACTGGCAGGTCTCCGTAGCCGTCCCCACCGGCACCGCCGCCTCCCTGGCCGCCGACGCCCTCCTCGGCATGCTCCCGACCACCGCGACGCATACTGCAGACTCGCGACGCTGATCCGGTCGAACGGCCAGCGCCTTCACCGAGCGTCCTGCAGCAACGTCGCGCCGACGGGCTTCACGCGGGCGAGTACGGCGTCGATCCGCGTGAGCGTGTCCGGGTGCAAAGTGATGTCGGCCGCGGCCAGGTTCTCGGATATGTGCGCCGGCGTACGACTGCCCGGGATCGGTACCACCGCCGGATCCTGGTGCAGCAACCAGGCGAGCGCGAGCTGGCTCCGGGTGATCCCGAGGTCCGCGGCGAGCGACCGGAGAGCGGCGTACGACGCGTTGTTCGCTGTGAGACTGTCCGAGTCGAACCGAGGCGCGTTGTTCCTGAAGTCGTCCTCGCCGAGATTCTGCACGGTGCCGGTCAGGAAACCCGCACCGAGCGGGCTCCACGGTACGACGCCGATGCCGAGTTCACGCGCAGCCTCGAGCAACTCGGGATCCACCGGCCGCCACATCGACCACTCGGTCTGTACTGCGGCGATCGGATGTACGACGTGCGCCCGCCGCAGCTCGTCCGGCGTCACGTTCGACACTCCGAGGTGGCGAACCTTGCCATCGGCAACGAGTTGGCTCATGGCGCCGACGGAGTCCTCGATCGGCACCTGCGGGTCGGGGAAGTGGAGATAGTAGAGGTCGATCGCGTCGATCCCGAGGTTGCGCAGGCTGTTCTCCGCGTACGCACGGATGTATCTCGGCTCGGCATTCACCAGCAGCTCTTCGAACGCGAAGCCGACCTTCAATGGATGCGCTTGCGCGCCGTCGGCCAGGGCGAGGCCGAACTTGGTCGCCACGGTGATCTCCTCGCGACGCCCGCGAATCGCCCGCCCGACCAATCGCTCGTTGTGACCATCGTCGCCGTACGCATCACTGGTGTCGATGAACGTCCCGCCGGCCTCGATCGCCGCGTGGATTGCCGCGACCCCGCCCTCGTCGTCGATCTCGCCGTACATGCCCGGCGACAGCACCATCGCGCCGAACCCGATCGGTGGTACCTGGAGCCCGCCGAGAGTGCGAAGTGTTGTCATGGCTCCACCCTCAGGTCGCGGGTGCTTGCCGGTCCAAGACCTGTTGATATAACCATCGGTTATGGATGCGCATTTGCGGGAGCTGCGCTACTTCGTCGCGACGGCCGAGGAACTGACCGTGACGGCTGCGGCCGCACGCCTGTTCGTCTCCCAGCCCGCGCTGTCCAAACAGCTGCGCGCGCTCGAGCGTCGGCTCGGGTTCGAGCTGTTCCAGCGACTGCCGCGCGGCCTGGCCCTCACCGACCAGGGGAGTGCTCTGCTCCCCGTCGTACGCGCGATGCTCGAGACCTGGGACCGCGGGTACGTCGAGGCGCGAGCACTCAGCCACCCTCAGCAGTTGGTCGTCGGCATGCAAACCGCCATCGGCCGCGACCTCCAACGCCCCGCGGCCAAGCGCTTCCGCGAACGCGCCCCCGGCTGGACGGTCTCCTTGCGGCTCGTCGGCTGGGATGACCCAACCGCCGGCCTGGCCGACGCCACAAGCGACGTCGCCTTCGTCTGGCTACCGGTACCTGAAGAGCTGGCAACCCGAGTCCTGATCCGCGAAGACCGCTGGGTAGCCCTGCCCTCAGGACATGCGCTCGCCGACCGCGCCGAGATCCCCTTCGCCGCACTGCTTGACGAACCATTTGTCGCCTTGCCAGTCGCAGCAGGCCCACTCCGAGACTTCTGGCTGGCGCTGGACGCCCGCCCCGGCTCGGCGCTGATCGCAGCAGAGGCCACGGCTGCCGACGAGGTCCTGGAACTGGTCAGTGCAGGCGTCGGCGTCGCCCTCATCGCCGAGGGCAACGCTCGCCTCTACGAGCGTCCCGGCCTGACCTTCCGCCCCGTCCCCGACCTCCCGCCCGCCGAACTGGCCATAGCCTGGCGCCGCACCGATTCCCGCGACATCGTCCACCTCTTCGTCGACTCAATCGGGTGATTGCGCTAGAACGACGACCGGCGGCGCCTCAGCGATGCGGGCCTGTACGCCGTACTCCAGCCGGCCCGCGCAGCTATGGCGCAGCCGTCCCACAACCTCTCATGTGGGCGGTAGCGTTTCCGCATGGCGCAGAACCACGATCCTCAGTCGAGCTCGGTCAGTCAGGCCGAATTGCTGGAACAGTTCAAGGCGGTCATCGCGGGCAGGGGCACCGATGACCTGAGCAGACTGCTTCCGCAGCTGCTGGGTGCCGCGATGCCTGGGCTGGATCCGTTCGGCCAGACGCCACCGCCTTCACGGCGGCGAGCACGTCGTGCCGACGTCGTCACCTTTCGGGTGCGCGTCGATCTGACGGGGACCAAGCCCCCGCTATGGCGGCGGCTAGAGCTCGCCTCTGACCTGTTCTTGAACGAGGTCCACGAAGTCATTCAGGCTGCATTCGGATGGACCGACAGCCACTTACACGAGTTCGCCTCGGGCAAGGACTACTACCACCCTGCGAGCGAGCATTATCTCTGCCCGTTCGAAGACGGCCGGATCGGCGTACCCGAAGAGGACGTACGCCTCGATGAGGTACTCGCGAAGCCGGGTGACAAGCTGTTCTACCTGTACGACTTCGGCGACGACTGGATGCACGTGATCAAGCTCGAAGCCGTGCTGCCCCGGGAGGACTCCGCTGCCAAGGCTGTCTGCATCGGCGGCCGAGGTCCTGGCCCGAGTGAGGACTGTGGCGGGGTCTATGGCTACGAGCTGATCACCGCCGCGCTCGATCCCACGCATCCAGGACATGCTGAGGCGGTCGCCGACTATGCCCGCATGTACGGCGAAGACGCCGAACCCGGCGATTACGCGCCCTCCTCGTTCGACCCCGACGAGATCAACGAGATGCTGGCCGGGTTCAGCGAGGGTGAACCAGATCTTCCTGGACCGCTCGGCGGACTCGTCCTGGCGATCCGCTCAACGACACACAGAAGGCTGTTCCAGCGGATGATCGTCGACGCGGACCTGGACGCGGCTGTTGAGATCGACGCTGATACCGCGGCGCAGATGGTCTCGCCGTACCGTTGGCTGCTTGACCGTGTTGGGGATGACGGCATCAAACTGACCGGCGCCGGCTACCTGCCGCCTGTCCATGTGGAAGCCGCTATGGCCGAACTCGGACTGGGCGAAGAATGGATCGGCAAGGGCAATCGAGAGATTCAGACCATGCCCGTACTGGCCCTGCGAGAGTCGGCACAGGCGATGGGCCTGCTTCGGAAGCACCGCGGAACACTTCTCCTGACACGGTCCGGACGTGCCGTCCGCAATGATCCGCTCGCACTGTGGTGGCACCTGGCCGAGCGGATGCCACCGGCGTCCAGAGACGCCTGTGAAACCCAAGCCGGGCTCATTCTCTTGGCGACTCTCGCCGCGCGATCCACCGATGAGCCGGACAGGACCATCGCGGAGTTGCTCAGCGCGATCGGCTGGATGAGTAGCGATGGAATATCGATGACGCCATCTCTGGCCGGCCAAGCGGTCTGGGACACCAGGGCTGCACTGCACCGGCTCGGAGCCTACGTCAGCGAGCCTGGCATCCACCGCTGGTCCGCCACACCCACGCCGCAAGGCGTGACGTTCGCGAGGGCCGCACTGCGCACCTGGTCTCCCAAGTCCTGACGAAGCTCCAGGTCCCGCCGCCGCTTTCAAAGCTCACGGCATCGGCGGGCCGACCTAGGAGCGCGCATCGCCCGTACGCCGCTGTACTTGCGCACGGGCGATGCTTCGCCGGTCTCTTACCAGGCGTAGTCCTCGGGGGAGGTCTTGTAGCCGGGGAAGATCTCGTCGAGGCGGGCGAGGGCCTTGTCATCGAGCTTGATGTCGACCGCGCGTACGGCGGACTCGAGCTGCTCCATCGTCCGTGGGCCGACGATCGGACCGGTCACGGCCGGCTGGTGCAGCAGCCAGGCCAGCGCGAGCTCACCGGGCTCGTGGCCGAGCTCGTCCGCGAAGGCCTCGTACTGCTCGATCTGCGGGCGGAGCCTTTCGAGTGTCTCCTTGGCGCGGCCCTCGAGGCGGCGTACGCCCTCGTTCTCCTTGCGGACGACACCGCCGAGCAGACCGCCCTGCAGCGGCGACCACGGGATCACGCCGAGGCCGTACTCCTGCGCGGCCGGCAGCACCTCGCGCTCCACATCGCGCACCAGCAGGTTGTAGATCGACTGCTCGCTGACCAGGCCGATGTAGTTGCGTCGCGCCGCGGCCTCCTGGGCCTGCGCGATGTGCCAACCCGCGAAGTTGCTGGATCCGGCGTACAGGATCTTGCCCTGCTGGATCGCGACCTCGATCGCCTGCCAGATCTCGTCCCACGGCGTTGCGCGGTCCACGTGGTGGAACTGGTACAGGTCGACGTAGTCCGTCTGCAGCCGCTTCAGCGACGCGTCGAGCGCGCGCCGGATGTTGAGCGCCGACAGCTTCCCTTCGTTCGGCCATCCCTCGCCCATGTCGCCGTAGACCTTGGTGGCCAGCACGGTCTTGTGCCGGCGCGCCGGGTCCTTCGCGAACCACTCGCCGATGATCTCCTCCGTGCGACCCGGGTAGATGGCCCGCCCGTACCCGTTGGCCGTGTCGAAGAAGTTGATGCCCTTGTCATGCGCCGCGTCCATGATCGCGTGCGCGTCCCCCACCTCGGTGTGAGGACCGAAGTTCATCGTCCCCAACACGATCCGACTAACCGACAAACCAGTACGCCCAAGATGAGTGAAGTCCATACCCCCACCCTTGCTCGCCGGCGCCGACTCTTCCAACAAAATAATCAGGTCAGTGCCATCACTTGAGCTTCTGAGTCAACCTGCTCCGGACCACTTCGGTCGGGATGGCGCCACCTTCAGCGATCGCATCCAGCAGCGGTCCCACGAGGGCGGGGTCGTGCGTGTGCTGAAGATCGAGGTCGAGACCGCGGCGCTCGCACGTACGGCGAAGCGCGGCGAACAGGGGCGCATCCTGCTCGCGGACGAGACCGCCGCCGACAACCACTGTGACAGGATCGGCCAGCCCACAAGCGCGGGCGAGGCTGAGGATGTAGTCGGCCAGGCGTTCCGTCTGCGTGTCGACAAGCTCGGCCACCACCGGGTCGTCATCGATGAGCTCCAGAACTGACGGGGCGTACGCCGCAAGAGCCGCAAAGGTGAACGCGTTGCCTCGCGCGGTGGTCGTCTCAAGCATCTCCTCCGGAGTCGATGCTCCGAACAGCGGCGGAAGTACAGCGGTGAGCTTCGTCGACTCAGCCATCCCGAGCTGGGAAAGATAGACCGCTCGCAACGCCTCACTCACCAGACCGGCGCCGCCGAGCGGGTGCTGCAGCCACCACGACAGCGCCCACTCTCTCAACGGACCCCGGCCGGCCAGTGCGGCCCCGGTGCCGAGTACGACGGAGACACCCTGTCCATCGAGCCGGCCGCACCGAATCAGCGCGAAACCGTCGTTCTTGATGCTGAAGGCCCCCTTATCGAAGAGGCCGCCCAGCGCCGCATTCCAGAACTGTTCGTCGACGGGCCAGTCGACACCCGCCAACCGGAAGGCCGCATGCCTGACTTGGGACGGCCCGATGCCCGCGGAGTCGAGTACATCGCCGACGAGGCCGAGGACGACTGCTTTGGCGGCCTCCGGCCCGGCCGGCGCGTAGATGTCGCCGACACCGCCCCGGGCGAGGCCGACGAGGTCACCGTCGGCCGTCGTCAACCCCGCCCAGGTCTTGGTGTTGCCGGCGTCGACAGCGAGAAAGAGGTCTGTCACCTCAGAAGTCTTTCAGGCAGGTACGCCGCGTGCGCCGCGGCCATCTCGTCGTACAAGTGCTCCGCGACCGACAGATCGGGCACCAACGGGTTCGCGATGAGCGCCCGGATCGCGTCGGCGCGGGTGCCCTCCCACGCAGCCTTCGCTGCCAGCATCTGGTAGTCGGCCGAGCTGACGCGTGATGCCCCGAACAGCAAGCGGCAGCGGCTGTTGCGGGTCGATGTGGCAGCCCTTGCGGTTCACGGTGCAGTAGACCTCGACGACGGTCTCCGCGTCGAAGCCCGGGAGCGCATTGTCAACATTAGGAAGGTTGACAGGCAGACGTGCGCCCGTGTCGTTGTAGTAGGCACTCATCACGTCGATCGCCAGCTCGAGCTCGTGGATCCCGCCCCGCGACCGGGCCGGATCGAGGTGCGGATGGCTGGACTCGGCCTGCTCGCGGTAGTGATCCCAGTACCCGGGAACCGCGTTCATGATGACTTCCGAGCGGGTTCGAGGCGCGGCCTGCTGGTCTCGGAACACCTCGTTACGGAAGTAGTAGTAGTTGAAGTAGTCCGACGGAATGGAGCGCATCACCACGGCAAGGTGCAGCGCCCGCTTCGAGTTGGCATCGAGGGTCGGGTCGTCCTTGCGGGCTTCCCAGGCCGCGTCGAGCAGCGGCATGACGTCCTCGCCGTCGTACAGGTGCTCGTAGCTCCAGCAGTTGTGGTTGACACCGGCCATGGTGACCTTGGCACGATCAGGGTCGAGCCCGGCCGCCCTGAGTACGACGGGCGGGAACACGATCGGCCCCTCGCACATCGAGTAGATCGGGACGGGCGTGTAGTCCGCGACCGCCTGGGACACGATGTTGACCGGGTTGGTGTAGTTGAAGATCACCGCGCCTGGGGCAACTGCCTGCAGGTCATCGGTGATGCTGCGCATGTCGTTGATGGAGCGCAGTGCCATGAAGAACCCACCGGGCCCCTGGGTCTCTTGCCCGATCACGCCGTGCTTGAGCGGAATGCGCTCGTCGAGCGCGCGGGCGGCGAAGTTGCCGGGACGGAAGCTGGTCAGTACGGCGTCGACGTCAGCCAGTCCGGCGCGCTGATCCGTCGTCGCCGTGACGGTGATGTTGTCACCGCCTTCCACAGCGAGCTTCTCGGCGATGCGGCGTACGGTCTCCAGGCGCTCCGGGTCCTGGTCGATGAGCACCACCTCCGAACCCGCGAACTCCGGTCCGTGCCACAAGAACGAGGCCATGGTGCCGGCCGCTCTGGAGGATCCTCCGCCGATGTAGGCCATCTTGATTCGAGCCATGTCTTTATGAGACCCCTTCTCGTTCTGACTTGGGTGCGGCTTCTTCGTCCGCGTAGATGAGGGCGTTGCGGCAGTCGTGGACGATCGTTGCCGGCCACATCGGGTCGTAGCTGTCGGCCTGGCGAACCCGGTCGAAGGCATACGCCTTGTTGGGTCCCCACAGGAGCATCGCCACGGAATGCGAGAGCTCGGCCAGTTCCGCCGTACCGATCGTGACGCCGTACGTCGGGACGTCGGCTGGGGACTGTAGATGCGGGAAAGTGGACAGGTTGTCTCTCCGCGTCGACTCGGGCAACTTCACGACCCGGGTCGGCGCGTCCCGCGGCGTACCTGGTCCGTTGAGAGCGACGTGACCGTCGCCCTGGCCACTGGCGAGCAGGAAGAGATCGATGCCGCCCAGAGCAAGCACTTCATGCTCGAGGGCGCCGGGCTCGTTGGGGTCGGGGGCGACGAGACTGTCCTGACGAAGTCCAAGGGGGCCTAGCAGATTTCGTTGGGCCCAGCCGATGCAGCTGTGCGGCGTGCTGGGGGACAGCAGCTCCCATTGTCCGGCTTGCCCCGTGACGTACTCGTCCATCATCACCACCTGCAGGCCGTCCACGCGGACCCCGCGCTGAAGCGCCAGTCGGCCCAATGCGGCGGCGACTGGCGTCGCACTGCGACCGGCGGGAAAGCCGACGACGTACCGATCCGCGGCGGCAAGCCGGTCCAGAATCTGCTCGGCCACGACTTCGCCGATCTGGGCAGCAGAGGACAGCACGGTTATAGGTGTCGCCACGTCACTCCTTGACCGCGCCGGCCATGACGCCGCTGATGAACTCACGCTGGAAGAACAGATAGAGAGCCACGACCGGCAGCGACACGATCAGCGAGCCGGCGGCCATCAGGTTGACCTGCAGCACGTGCCGGCCCTGAAAGGCGCCGAGGGCAACGGTCGCGGTCTGCTTCTCGGGATCGCCGAGGAAGATCAGCGACAGGAAGAAGTCGTTCCAGGTCCACATGAACGACAGGAGGACCAGGGTGAGGACCGCCGGACGAGCCATCGGGACGAGGATGCGCCACAGGGTGCTCCACACGCTGGCTCCGTCGACAGCGGCGGAGTCCATCACCGAGCGGGGGAGCGCTCGGAACGTCGCCCGCATCCAATAGGTCCCGAACGGAACTCCCATGCCGAGCTGGATGATGACCAGTCCCAGCCACGAGTTGGTAAGGCCGATGTTCTGGAACTCGTAGTACAAGGGGATGACGATCACTTCGGTGGAGACCATCATCCCCAGTAGGATGACCGGGAAGAGGAACCGCTCGCCGACCACTCCGAGGATGCCGAACGCGTAGCCGGACAGGACGGCGAGCACGGTCTGTCCGATGACGGCGGACACCGTGATGACCAGGGACGCGTACATCGAGTGGGCGAGGTTCCCGTCGTGCCAGGCCGCCCCGAAGTTGCTCCACGCAATCTGCGAGAAGTCCAGTGCGCCCGAGGTGTTCGGGCTGAGGGAGGTCAGGACGAACCACGCGACGGGGAACAGCACCCCGATCGTCAGCGCGATGACGATCACGTAGTTCGTGGCGCGCTCGTACCTGGAGATCATCGGTCTTTGTTCTCCATGATCCTTGTGATGCCGACCGCGATGCCGAGGCACAGGACGGCCAGGACCACCCCGGTCGCGGAGGCCTTGCCGACATCCGGGTTGACGAAGGCCAACTGGTACAGGAGAAGCGCCGGGGTAGTGGTGGCAGTCCCCGGGCCGCCCTGGGTCGTGATGTAGACCATGTCGAAGGTCCGCAGGGCGCCGGTGATGGTCAGGGTCAGTGCGATGGCCATCTGGCCGCGCAGGCTGGGGAGGGTGATCAGCCTGAACTCCTGCCACCGCGTCGAACCGTCCAGCCGCGCGGCCTCATAGAGCTCGTCCGGGATGGCCAGGATGCCGGCGAGGAACAGCACCATCGTGAACCCGAAGCCACCCCAGACACCGATCATGCCGAGCGACGGGAGGGCCCAGGTGAAGTCCCCGAGCCAGTTGCGGGTCAGGTGGTCCAGGCCGACCCAGCGCAGTGCGCCGTTCAAGGGACCATCAGGCGCGTAGATGCGTTTCCAGATGATCGCCACGACGACACTCGTCAGCACCTGCGGGAGGAAGAGGAACCAGCGGTAGATGCCCTCGCCACGGATCTTCGCGCGGCTGAGCAAGGCGGCACTGATCAACCCGAGGCCGAGCGGTATCAGGCCGAACATGAGGATCAGGACCAGGACATGTCCGAAGGCGGCGTACATCCGTGGGTCGCGTCCGAACTCGAGGTAGTTCTGGAGTCCGACCCACGACGGCTCGCTGACGCCGTCCCACTTGTAGAACGAGTAGTTGACCGTCTGGAGCAGCGGTACCAGGACGATTGCGCCGTACAGCAGGAGGGCGGGCGACAGGTAGAGCAGCCCGATCCAGCGCCTCTTTTGGGCCTGCCTCGAGGCCGTTCGCGACCTCGGTTTCGCGCCGACCGCCAGACGAGAGGTCTGAACAGTCATCGTCGTCCGGCCTGGAACTTGTCGTAGTCGGCCTGAACCGCCTTGACCAACTCGTCAGGCGCGCTCCGGCCGGCCAGCAGCAACTGGACCTGACCGCCGAGGGTGTCCAGCATCGAGGGCGTCGACCAGTCGAAGTACGGGACGTAGCCGTTGTCCTTGTCCAGCGACCGCTGACCGGCGATCTCCGTGCCGAACTCGGCGTTGTCCGTCGGTGCCTTGACGTCGTTGAGCAGAGGGAGGAAGCCGTTCTCGACGACGTACTGCGCGGTCTGCGGGCCCGCGAGGAAGTCGAGGAACGAGGCGGCGACATCCGGGTGCGCGCACTTCGAGCCGAGCGCGACGGCGGTGGATGCGCCCGTACCTACGACCTTCCCACCAGTGGCCTGGGGGAGTTGGACGTACCCGTACTCCTGCTTCTGGGCACCCTTGAAGGCCAGCGTTCCCGTGTACTCGAAGCGGAACGCGGACTTCCCCTTGAGGAACGCGTCGATCGCGTCGGCGTACTGGATGCCGGCATGGTTCGGCGTCAGCCAGCTCTTGGCCTGGTACGACTTCAGGCGCTCGGCCGCCTCCGACAGCCCGATGTCGCCGGCCTTCACGGCTCCCGTCGAGTAGACGAAGTCGTTGATCTTCTTCTGATCGCCGAACAGATCCTGCAGCGCCAGCAGGATCGCCGTCGACGAACCCTTGTCCTGCGACCCGTAGCCGATCGGTACGACGCCCGCGGCCTTGGCCTTCTCACACGCGGCCTCGAAGGACGCGAGGTCGGTGGGCACGGTGGCGCCGATCCGGTCCAGCACTGTCTTGTTGTAGTAGAGGCCGATCAACGACGAGCTGGCGACCGGTGTGGCGAACAGCGATCCGGAGCCCATCTCCTTGCCGTCCGACGTGAACTGGGTCTGCCGCAGGATCGTGCTCGGGAACTTGTCCCAGCCGAACGCCTTCGAGTAGCCGTCCAGGTTGAGGACCAGTCCCGCCTTGGACAACGTGCCCAGGGACTGCCAGCCGTTGTTGACCGTGATGATGTCCGGCGGGTTCTTCTCCTTCAACCGCAGGTTGGCCGTCTGGGTCAGCTGACCCCAGTCGACGGACGTGCGCTTGATCGTCACGTTCGGGTACTTCTGCTGGTACGCCTTCACCGCGTTGGCCACCCACTGAGCGGCATCGCCGGACCACCAGTCCAGCATCGACAGCGTCACCGCGCCGGCCTTGGCGACGTCGATCGACGTGGCCGGCGCGGACGGGGCACTGCTCGCCTTGGTGCCCTGTGGCGCGCAACCAGCAAAAGTGAACAGGCCGAGCGCTGCCCCCGACTTCAACACCGTCCGCCTGGTAACCATCGTGACTCCTTCGTCCGTGACTTTCCAACCACCCTACGACTCCGAAACCAGTTATGCCAGTCCCAACCAGTTGGCTATTTCGAGCGCAGTTGGATGGCGAAACTGGTATAGTAAGTCCCGTGACAGCAGCAGAACCCGCGGTTGAGCGTGTCAAGAAACGGATCCACGAGGGCATCGTCAGCGGGCGATATCCGAGCGGAAGCAGGCTGCCGAGCGAACGCCAGTTCGCCCTCGAAACCGGCCTCAGCCGCATGACCGTCCGGGCCGGCTTCCAGGCCGCATCCGACGACGGCCTGATCCTCCCGTCACCCCAACGAGGTTGGTATGTCCGCGACCTCGTACTCCGCGAACCTCCGAGCCGACTCCAGTCCTTCACCGAGATGGCTCATGACCTCGGCTTCCGCCCCAGCTCCGAACTCCTCGACCGCCGCGAACGCCCCGCCACCCTCGACGAGGCGCACCGTCTGCACCTCGCGCCCACGACCCCCATCGTCGCGATCCGCCGGCTCAGAGGCATGGACGGCCGACCGGTGACCGTCGAGGACCTCGTCATCCCGGTCGCCATCGCCCCCTGGCTGACCACCGTCGACCTAACCGACGCGTCCCTCTATGAACTCTTCTCGGACCACGGCATCGAGTTCTCCTACTCCCGCTACACCGTCCAGGCCCAGAACGCCGACGCCACCCTCGCCACGCTCCTGAACCTCCCCGCCGGAGGCGCCATCCTGGTCGCCACCGAAATAGCCTTCACCCAAGACACCACGCCCCTCCTCTCGGGCACCAACCACTACCGAGGCGACGCCTACCAATTCACCGCCGACCTAACCCGGTAATGGGTCTGACCCACGCGGGCTACGCACGCGTTCCTCGTCGCTCCGCTCCTCGTCACGCCCGCTTCGCGCGCTCCCACCCACCCCCCGGCTCATCGCCGGTGTACCCATGCCAGCTACCGCCGGCGACCTGCGGGCTGCCGCCAAGGTGCCGCGCGCTCCTGCGCGTCGCGCGCCATCAACCACCCCTGCGACCGCCCGTGCGCGAAAACAACTGTCCACGCCTATCGGCAGCCGAATGCCCTTCTCGACATCGACCGGCACCTCGACAGGCTCGTAGGTCAGCAATGCGCAGTCAGTTCACCAGCCGAGCTTCGCGGCCTCATCGCGAGCGTGAATGGCGACCGCGAGCGGGAAGTCCGCCGTGTCGTAGCGGACGACGGAGGCGCCACGACTCGATAGCTCGTCCTCGACGGCATCCGCGGTCAGGTCATCGCGACCGGTTAACACCAGGATGGTTCCCACGATCAGTAGTTGTCCGTGGACTTGTCCGACCCCGGCCGCTGTCCACCCGGAATGGGCGTCTCGGTGTTCGTCTCCGGCAACGCTGCCGCGATCGGGTGGTACGGATTGCCGGTCGCGGACGCGTTCAACTGCAGATCGGCGCTCTACGACATCGGCAGCTCCAGTGACTTCGCCTCGGCCGGCGACGACAGGTGACGAACCCCGAACGAACAACGTTGCTCATGGCATCCTCCTCGTTGTTGATGGCTGGAACGGCTGACAGACGCGGGCGTCAGGGATCCGGCACGCCTGCCAGCCGGTCTTTGGTCCCCGTCTGAGTCGTCAGACGGCTGCACAGGGCGTGTGAGCTCAGACGGGACGGTCGTGAGGGAACGGCGCGTTTGTGATGACTCATCCCGCGCCGCCGGAGCTGAGAAACCGCGCCGGCTCGTTGGTCACCCGAAGGCTGGCGAATCGCTGTTGCATCGCACGCTCGAACCGAGCCGCAGACGCCGGTTCGCAGACATGGTCCACGATCACGTGCTCCCCGAACCAAACACGTACTCGGCGTTCGGTGCCGGCCAGCTCAGCGGTGGTCATCGATCCTTTACGTCCTTGATGAGATCGCGAACCATCAAGACGGCGAGCACGGCGGCGACGATGAGGAGCGCCCACATTTCAGCGATCACGCTGAGTCGTCCCTTCACAGCTTTGTGAGTCGGATGTCATACAGCGAACCATCGGCTACGGTGAGTCGGAACCCGCGACGCAACGCGGGTGCGGTGAAAGCGGTGAACGCCGCGCCGGACCAATGGCTCCGGGTGGCTTGGGAGGATTCGGTGTCCCGGGGACGGCAACGAAACGAGATGCTCGCTGCGGTGATCGCCGAGGCGCAGTGGTCACATGCCCAGGTCGCGATTGCGTTCGGCCGAGTCGCGGCTGAGCGCGGCGCTCACGGCCTCGCCGGCATCGGCCGATCTCATATCTCCCACTGGGTGGCCGGCACGGTCCCTTCGGCGGCGGCACCTGACATTCTGGCGGAAACCCTGACACGCCGTCTTGGCCGAACAGTGACGACAGCCGAGATCGGTCTCACAGATGCCGATGCTATGCCAGTGCTCGATTGGGATGCGGATACCCTTGCGACGCTTGTCGATCTCGGGAGAGGCACCTTGGATGTCGAGCGCAGGTCGATTCTGCGGGCAACCGGCTATTCGGTCGCCGGTCTCGTGCTCCCCGGCGAATCTTGGTGGAACCGGATGGTCCGGACAGCTGAGGGCCGGTCGACGGGCGCGCGATCGGCAGGCGCCGGCGACCTTGAGGCTGTGCGCGAGACAGTCGAACTGTTCACTCGGATCGACCAACGACGCGGTGGCGGTCATGCGCGCACAGCCGTCGTGCAGTACTTGACGTCCGACGTGGCGGGGTATCTACGGGCGTCGTACGCCGACCCAGCCGTACGACGCGGCATGTTCGCGACTGCTGGTGAACTGGCGTATCTGGTGGGCTGGATGGCGTTCGACAACGGCGAGCACGCCATCGCGCAGCAATACTTCGCTGTCGCCGTGAAGTTGGCGGCTGAGGCGGACGATCCACCTCTGGCAGGACATGTTCTTCGGGCGATGGCGCATCAGGCGGTTGACCTAGGCCACGGCAGACAGGCCGTCCATGTCGCGGAGGGCTCGATCGCGGGAACGCGGTACTCGGCGGCCTCGCCGAGGGAACGAGCACTGATCGGAGTCGTGCACGCTCGTGCGTTGGCCGCGGATGGCCAGAAGGCAGCAGCCGCGCGAGCGCTCCTTCGCGCCGAGGCTGACCTCTCATCCGCGAGTCCCGGAGACGACGAACCCGGTCGAGTGTTCTTCTTCGGTGAAGCCAGCCTCGCGCACGAAACCGCCTGCACTTTGCGCGACCTGGGCGACCTGAAGGGGGCCGTCCGAGAATTCCAGCGCAGCGGTCGAACCCGCAAGGCGGCGACCTTCACCAGGACCCACGCAGTGACGTTGGGCTACCTTGGCTCGGTTCAGGCGCGAAGCGGCAACCTCGATGAGGCCTGCGGCACCTGGTCCGAAGCCCTCGACGTCATGGACGGCGTCCAATCAGCGCGGGCCAGGCAGGTCGTGCGGGATATGCGCTCAAGTCTCTCGGTCTATCGTGCTAGAGGAATTCGTTCCGTCGCCGAGTTGGACAGCCGTGCGGCTCGTTACCTTGCGGCCGCGGGCCGATGACTCCGCGGCGACGACAGAGAGGATCGTATGAGTCAGCCCATCACTGTGGAGCCTGTTGCCTACCTCGTCGGTGGGCGCGCACAACCGACCGACGACTACTGGGGCGGAACCCAGGCGATCATCCGCATCGACGGCCAGAGGTTCACCGAGGAATCCACCCGAGGGCTGGAGGACTTCTCACACCTCGAGATCGTGTTCCACTTCCACCTAACGGACCAAGACGATCTCAACCTGGGAGCGCGGCGCTCACGGGACAACCCAGACTGGCCCGAAGTCGGAATCTTCGGACACCGCAACATGCGCCGGGTCAACTGGCTCGGTGTCTCACGCTGCCGCCTCCTGAAGGTCGACGGCCTCGACCTCATAGTGGAAGACCTCGACGCGGTCGACGGCACGCCCATCCTCGACATCAAACCCTGGTTCGCCGAATTCGCCCCCCGAGGCGAGAGTCGCCAACCCTCCTGGACGACCGAGATGCTGACCGACTACTTCGCTCCATCGGAGAGCGCTGGCCGCGATCTTCGACACTGAGCAGGGGTTCGAGTTCGGTGCCGTGCTCACAGTCGACCGCCGCATTCAGGCCCGTAATCACCTGAGGGAGCATCAGGCCAGATCGCGGAGGCTGCCGGCGGCCTGGAGGTCCGCAAATCGGCGAGTAATTTGGCTTGCGATCGACGTGTCGTGAACTAGGAGCCCTGCCTCAAGGTTCTTCTCGACCGCCGCGTAGGACAAGTTCGCACTGGTCACGAGGGCGGTGTGGCCGTCGATCACGAGGACCTTCGAGTGCTGCATGCGTGCGGTGCCAGTCACGCTGTCGTGGAAGCCGAGAACTCGTGCACGCGGTACGGCACCTCTGATGGCCTCTGCGCAGTCCTTTTGCTGGCTCACGTCGGCGATGACGGTGATGGACAACTTTCGCCGTGCGGCACGCAGCAACGCCTGGACGAACGGCGCAGTCGCTGTGCCCGAGTACGTGGATGCGAGAACCGACTCTTCGGCTTCGTCGATGAGACGTACGATCGCCGATGTCGTGCGAACCGAGTCACCAGGCAACTGTGGTCCGCTCCAAACGAGAGTCGGTGGAGTTGGCACCCGCTCCGCTGTCGCGGCTATCGCCCGCAGTGTCGCTGCTACTGCGTGCTTGTTGGTGAAACCCTGGAGAATCTCCCGGACGAGTCCTTCCGCCTGCCCTCGCTTGTCCGCCGCGAGGCTCCGCACCGCACGACGAGGCATCCCGTCGATCACAAGGCTGTCTGCCACTCGGCGCAACTCGGTGGGAGCGAGGAGCGCGCCCAGCGGCTCCAGAGACGCGAGACCCACGGTGGTCACGTCGTCAGACCGTCCAGCAGACCTGCGACCCCCAAATCAGTCACCTGGTTCGAGTAGAGCGTCAAAAGTAGACGGCGGTCCAGGAACCGGTTGGCATTGTCACACGAGGTCTCAGACAGAAACGTGCAGAAGTGGCATGCAGCACCGTGAAGAAAGTCTTCCTGGCCACGGGGTACGCGATGGGAGCACACCGGGTCCGAAGAACACCGTGATGCTCGTGCGATGGAGCGAGCGACGAGGCGTTCCACAGCGTCGGGCGCCGACTGTTCAACGAGCCCGCCGAGCGTCCCGTCACTGTCCGGTGAGGTTGTGGAGATGAGAAAGCCCGCTGCAGGGTCGCGGTCGTCGGCGCCGCGCCACGCGTAGATCCGCTCTGCGAGCGAGGCGGACCCGTAGCCGGCGTCAAGCGCCATCTGCCGGATGATCAGGTGCGCGAGTGTGTGGACGGCCCAGTACCTAGGTGGCTCGAGACGGGCATCTGCATCGATGGGAGCCGCAGAGGTGCTCGTACGACGCTGGACGTTGCGCCTGTGAGCCTCCCTATGAGCGTCCCACAGCTTGGAGTCGCGGACGGCGTCCTCCCATGGCCCGATGACGTCCTCGCGCAGTCGGAAAAATACGCCCTCTCCGTGGTCTTCGGTTGCTGGAACCCAGGTCGGCTTCTTCCGTGCAAGTGGTGCTAGTCGTTCTGGGGCATCGCCGATTCGCTCGAAGGCGTCGACACGGGTGAATCCGACGAAGGCGTTGACCTTCTTCAATCGGTCGACTGCTGCGACGGTCTGTATGACTGGGGTCAGACCTGGAGGAACAAGCACATCCCTGATCCGGAAGTCGCTCTCACGTGCGTGCCTAGCGAAATCGGCCGGGCGAATGAGCGTGCGCCACTCGGGCGCCCGCAGCTCGATGGGGCTGTACGGTGTCGTCCGACCGGAGTCCACGTCGCCTCCCGCCGCGACTAGCTCAAGGGCCTCCCAAACAGTTGGATCGGGGACGTCGGTGAGGTCCAGGCCGTCCTTGAGAATCAGCATCTTGAACATAGGGACGGCCGCCTCTGACGCCACCATCGCCCGGAGCTCGGCACCCACACCTTGGAGCCGCGCAGCGACGTCTGCGACGTTGAGCTCCTTACTCTCCGGGACGACGAGCAGGCTGATCGTGGCAGGGAACCACTGGTTGGCGGCACCGAGCAGCATGAGTTTCGTTTCCGCGTCGCATGCTTCGAATGTCCCGAGATGGGGATGGCGGCCGCGGCAATGAGGCATGCGTTCGGCGCCTGCGGTGCCAGTGAGCTCACGCATGCTCCGCGTCAGTCCGCATGTGACGCAGGTGATGCGGACCTCCGGACCGATATTGCTACGCCATTCGAGCATCCGCAGCTTGGTCGCCGGGTTGGTGACCCCTGGCGTCTTTTCGCAGGTCCACGTGCCACCGTGCGCTCGATGCACGAATGCCGTGTAGGGGAATTCGTCGAGGTGCCCGTTGAGGCAGGCGACGAGATAGCGAGCTGGTACGGCGACGCTGTCGCGCGGCTTGCCCTTGTTGTTGCGTCCGCGACATTGCTTGTGGACGAATCGTGCCTGGTCCGGGCGCATGCCGATCGTGTTGAAGAAGGTGAATGGGCCACCCTCGCCCTCGAATGGGGCGAGGAGGTCGCATCCGGTGCAGCGCAGCCAGCGAGGGAAGGCTGCAGCTGGAACGCCCAGCTTAGGCACCTCACGAGGGCCTAACTCTTGGCGCGGCGGGCGGCGAAGCTCACGCACCTGGCGACCTAGCTGAGCCTTGACAGCTTCGATGAGTCGCGGCTCGAATACCTGAAGTGGACCACCCATCTGAGCGTACGCGCGCTCCCAGGCATCGAGGCCCTGCGGCATAACTGCGATGTGAGGTAGGTCGACCGACGCGCCGATTCCTGCGGTGTAGAGCAGCGCGGTCGGGCGCACGGAACCCACTCGGCCGAAGTTCTTCGGCTTGACCTGGTCCATGTGCTCGAACGGATCGAGGACGTCGGCCGTGGCGAGATAACTCAGCTCGCCGCCCGGTTCGCCACCGTGCGGCGCCAGACCCGAGACCTGGCTCATGCTTCTACCTCCGCGTCGAACACCCACGCCGGCGAATCGGGCGGGTCTGGCTCAGCGATGCGGTCACCGTACGAGCGGACGATAAGGCTGATTTCCGGCTGTACTTCGCGCATCGAGTTCGCAACCCGTAGGTAGGCATCGTCACCAAATGCCGGACCGTCCTCAGGACTCCTCAGCAGGGCGTTGCCCTTGCCGGTGTAGCTGATGGCAGTAACCGCCTTCGCCTTCTTGTACCACGCGTCGAGACGACGTGTGAGCTTGTCCTTGATGTCCTGCACTCGGTCATCTGCGCCCGACCCCGCGGCCCGACGAGCAATCACATCGACAAGATTCTCTAGCGTCGCGAACCGCGAGGTGATGCTCCAGGCACCTTCTTGTGGCGAGTACGACGTCGTGTGCCCGACGTCCAGCACGCGAGCGATCGAGACGAGTACGCCGGTGAGCCCGCGCTCCAGCGAGCTGTCCGAATAGGGGGTGACGGAGAGCGCCTCGACGTGGGCGTAGAACGTCCGGTGGTCGTGCTCGAACTGTTCGTAGTGAGCCATGTCGCGCGGCCTGGACCGGTTGGCCAGGGTTACGACGAGTCCTGGCTTGGCAGACACGCGGCCGACGCGAGAGGAGGCCTGGATGTACTCCGCCGTGTTCTTTGGCTGCCCGACGACAACCATCAGCCCGAGGCGCCCGACGTCGACTCCAACCTGGAGCATCGAGGTGGCAAGGATGACGTCGTATGGCCGATCCCCAGCTCGCTTTGGAACCGCCTTCTCAGCCTTGCGAAGAGCGGACTGATCGCTGTGCGCCCGAGTGGTGTCCCAGGCTGGGTCAAACGGAGCGGAGAGCCGATCCAGTGTCTTGGTGATGTCGGTGGACGAAACGCGCGATGTGAGTTCACCGATTTCGAGACCCCATGTCCCGCGGCGAGGGTAGCCGCTAGCCCTGTCGGGGTTTGTGATGCGTGTAGTTACGTCATCATCTAGGTACCGCCGCATACCGGCAAGCTCGCGAGTAGCACTGAAATAGCCGACGAGCGTCATGTACGGGTCCGCCGCTTCGCCGTGCTTGTCGAGCAACTTCTGGCCGGCTAGAAGGAGGATCTCGCTAACCCTGATTTCGGCGAGGGTGAGCTTCACACCATGCGCGCAGACACCGAGGTAACGCCGACCGGGATGCTTGGCGGATACCGGCACCTCTTTTGAGAAGTACGTGTCGGCGATGTCGAGCACCTGTGGCGGGAAGATCTCGATTCCTCGGCCGTAAAGCCGGCGAACCTGTGCCTCAGCATTCCGGCTCGTTGCTGTGGACGCGACGACGAGCGGCCGGACTGGCGCCGCAGCCGCTGCGTCAGCGCCAGACTGCCAGCAGCAAAGTGAGTCGACGGCGACTTCGAACAAGCCGACAGCGGTGCCGAGGGCACCAGTGATGAGGTGGAGCTCGTCCTGGATCACGAGGTCAGGGGGACGCAGACGGCCGGTCTTCAGGACTGCAACCTTTGGCAGGCCGTTGCCCGCCTTGTGGCTTGAGCCCGTGCAAATGGACGCAGGGGTGTCAGGATGCCGATAGCCATGGCGCGGACAACGCTCAGCCACGTGGCCGAAGAGGCTCGCCGCTTGACCTTCACGGGCAATGCGGGCGAACTTATCAACCGTCGCCAGGAGATAGGTCGGCGGAAACCGGTAGATCTCCTCGTCGACTGTGAGGATAGGCAGCCCATCCTCGACGAGGCCACCCTCGGCGAAGGGGCATTCAGTGCCAAGCTTGGCGCCGCAGTGCACGAGAATCCGGCGACGTGCCCTGTCGAGTTGGATGTGTTGCTTGGGGGAGATTGGGGAGCCACACCATGGACAGCGCTGGAGCTGTAGGACCGTGACGCCGTACGGCCGCCCTTCGGTGGCGAGCGCTGCGCTGATCTGTTCCTCAGCCTCGTTGAAGGACTTGGGACTGACGTTGCTGCCAACCCAAAGGCCGATCCGGAACGGTTCGGTGCCCCACGTAGACGGGTCGCGGCGACGTACCAATTCCGCAGCACACACGAGAGCTGTGGCGCGCTGGAACTGCTGAGTAGTTAGCAGCCGCAACGTGTAGCGCATGAGGACGGCCACACCGTCGCGCCCATCCAACGTCCCATCGAGCGAGTTTACGACGCCCTGAAGGCGCCGGATCGCGAATGTGTACGCCGCAAGGCCAAGGTAGGCCTCGGTCTTGCCGCCGCCAGTGGGAAAGAAGAGCAGTTCGGCGCGGGCATCGTCGCTGCTACGCCGCAGAGCGGTCGGATCGGTGAGTGCCGGTAGCTGCATGAGAATGAAGCCGATCTGAAAGTGTCGCCAGGATGCGGCGCCCTCGCCCTTGGCAACCACCTCCTCAAGTGCAGCCGCGATACCTAAGGTGGCATCTTCGGACCGGGCCTGTGCGACTTGGCTGTGAACGCGCTGATCCGCCATCACGCGATTCATGAACTGGAATGCACGGAAGGCGTCTTGGTCCGAACTGAGTAGCGCGAGCCCTTCGGCGAGCCGATCGGCGGCGATCCCGGCGTCCTCAACGGCAAGTTCCGCCACGCCCCGAAGGTGGTCGGGAAGATCGATGGCGTCGGTCCCGCGCTCGTCGAGCCACTCGCGATAACCGCTGATCAGCGGCGTGAGCCCCTCGACAACTTCCGCCTGTGACGCTGCTGCCAAGCGCTCCATCGATAGGAGGGTCCCGTCGACACCGGAAGCGATGGTCTGGGGGATCTCTGCCTCTGGCATCCAAGTGGTCCGCACTCGATTCGCGGTACGAACACCGGCGGAGAGGTCAGGTCGCCATGTGCCATCGATCGATGGGTCGATTGTGGTCCACGCCGCCGAGCAGGTGCGGCCGATGGCGAACTCGAGCCGATCGCGATAAAGCAGTTCGAGCCGCTCCTCTTCATCGTTCAGGCCGGGGGGCAATGCGTCGAGAGCGTCGTGGATGGGGAGGAAGACGTTGCTGTCGTCAGCAGCTGCGACTTCAAGCTCAGCCTGGAACAGCCACTGACGTGGCGGGAGGTTTCCGTCGGTGACCCGGCGATTCTGAAGAGCGACCTCGATGATGAGCGTCCCGTCACCGTCCGCCAGTACCTCGACGCTCACGGACACCTCAACCGCGCCATCACGTTCGAGAACAGGCAGGTCCAGATCAGCTCCCGGCCGGAGTTTGTCAGCCGTCACGTTGACCCGGCAGTCATGGGGCGTTCGGTCGTAATAGGTCCGGGTCCGACCTTCCTCGTCTGCCTCTCGCCGAGGCGCGTATGCACCCCAACGAGCCGTTAGGGCCAGCCCGGGACCTCCGGATGCGATACGGAATCGGAGGCCCATCGAGGAAGGTGCGATCAGCTTGGATGCTGGACCCTTGTCGTCAGCATCCTCCGGATCGTCAGATTCAATTACCTCGAGGTCGTCGGATTCTGGGACACCGCCGCTCGACTCGTCGACCGTGGCTATCAATGGAGCCTCTGCAGCGCGCAGGTCGTCCAACTTCGTGTCCAGAGCCGTGGCTGGAGTCTCGATGCCAACGGTTGTGTCGACCTTGACTGGCGCCAGCGCACCGACCAGGTAGCGGCCACGAGGGTTGCCCACAACTGTTTCAGTCCGGCCGTCCCACGGCCCGACCAGATCTGCTACAAGGAGGCGATGCAGCTCATCCCTGACGTCAGCCGATGTCATTGCAGTCAACGTCATAGTCCCTCACCTTCGCCTTCCTGGAAATCGTCAGTATTCTCGCCTACACCACCGACCTCACCGTGAGTGGCCGCCCGGCGGTGGTTCTCCTCAAGCAGCCGGTCGAGGAGTTCGACGCGCGCCGCCTGGCTGATAGTGAAGCGCTCCATCTGCCGATACGTGTGATACCCGTGGCCCAGTGGGACGTCCTCCCAGCCGTAGGCGTGCACAACCGCCTCGTCGAGCATGACGTGGATTTCGCGTAGTTGATCGACGTCCGCGTCGCCGTCTATGTCTGGATCGTTCACGAGGTTGTAGACCTTCGTAATGCCGAGGCCGCGGCGCAGCATGATCTCGGCACGCTCTTCGTCGAGCATTTTGCCGACGATCTTGAGATCGTCTACGTGAGCTGGACGCGCGA
This sequence comes from Kribbella sp. NBC_01484, assembly GCF_036227145.1. Lineage (NCBI taxonomy): Bacteria > Bacillati > Actinomycetota > Actinomycetes > Propionibacteriales > Kribbellaceae > Kribbella > Kribbella sp. NBC_01484. The sequence continues at coordinate 8,487,039 of NZ_CP109437.1, read as the reverse complement.
ATGTATCGAAGACGTCGGACGGGGTGTACCGGACCCGAGTCTCCAAGGATGAGCCGTGCATGATCGCCCAGGTCTGGTGCAGGCTCGATGACAGCACAGCCTGATCCGCGTAGTCGTCCGACGCAAACACCACGATCTGGTCGCTGAAGACCTGGCCGGTGGGAACACGTACTGGCATCACGGTCTTGCTGACTCGTGCGATGGCAAGGACGTGATGGAGCCCTTCGATGGCGAGATAGAGTCCGGCAGCGCGTTCTGCGAATCGCCACCATGAGTCTCTGCGTGGACGCCGGGGGTTCGTGGCGCGCTCTGGACGGACAAGGCGTTCGACACGCTGCCAGGCCAATTCGTACCGTGATGCGGCTGCCGCATCCCGCGTACCGAAGTCGATGACCGATCGGCTGGCGGATGAATCCGGTCGAGAGTTGAGGTCATCGCCGTTCAGATAGCTGAACACGATCTCGCTATTGAGGGCACTGGCCTCCAAGAGTTGTGCGGCCTCGTCCTCGGAGAGGACGAAACCCTTCCCCAGAACGTAGCTGCCGATGAACGCCATACCTGAGTTCTCGACGAGCCGAACAGGCGACCCTGACGTTCGCCCACTGGGTTCGAGCAGCGTCGAGATGGATCGAACGAGTAGGCCATCTGCGACTCGGGAGGAGTCTTCCAACAGCGGCGCTCGGCTGCCCCACACCCCGGCATACTCAAGGTTCGCGCTCCGCGCCGGCCAGGACGCACTCTGTACCGCGCGTCGGATCGTCATGCCGGCCACTGCCATACGATCGAGACCGACCTCACGGGTGTCGCCTTGCGCGATCGTATTCGTCGCGATGAGTCCGAGCTGGCCAGTATCGGTTTTGATTAAGGAGAACGCGCGGAGGAAGAAGTAGGCGACGAGGTCAGCGCTTCCCTTGGTATTGCCCGCGAGCTGATTGACGAACCAGTCACGCACATTCTCACCCATGGACCCAGTGAGCTTCTGACCTCCGAGAAATGGCGGGTTCCCGATGATCGCGTCGAAACCTCCATGCTCGATCATGACGTCCGGGACCTCGAGCACCCAGTGCAGTGGCTGCCATCGGTCGTAGTCAGTCTGGATTGTTGGCCTGAGGCCGCGGTCGATGAGCCCCTCTAGCATCGCGGGGTCGCCGAGGTTCGCATTCATCAGAGCGTAAGAAAGGTTCTCATAAGCCTCGTCGAGTGCCTTGCCCTTCTTGCCGCCGAGCAGCAGACCTCCGGCAATGATAGCGTCGCCGATCTTGCGCAATTGACCGAGGTGTTGGCCAAGTTGCTTCATCAACTGACGCTTGGCTCGAGTTGATCGCATGGCATCGTTCTCGGTGACCGGGGAGGCCAACTGGTGCCGAATTTCGGTGGCTCGCTGGATGGCTAGATCGACATCGACCGTGAACCCGGGGTTGCTCATGCGAGCCGGCGGTGGGTCGATATGCAGGCCGCGCAGTTGGCGTAGCTCGGTGATTCCCAGCAGAGAGTTACCACAGAAGATCTTGTCGTCTACAAAGGAGAACGGCCTGTCAGGATCGAGGGAGACCAGCCAGAGCGAGAGCTTGCACATTTCGACGGCCATCTGATTGATGTCTGCGCCATAAAGGCAGTGCGCGATCACCTCCCGGCGGGCCTCCACGCCCCTTCGCTTGCGCTGTTCTGTAGTCGAATCATCCCGTGTGATGCCTTCGGCGTCCCATGCCTCCAAGAGACGCTCGCCCAAGTATCGACTGGCGGCCACGAGAAACGCACCCGACCCTACTGCGATGTCGGCGACCTTGAGGTCGAGGATCTGAGACGAAGGGATCAGCTTCCAGCGCGTTGTGTCCGCGGTTTGGAGCGGACCCGGCGAGTAAACGAGCGGTTCGAGCGTATGAAGCACCACCTCCTCCGCTAGCGAGCGAGGCGTGTAGTGCGTGCCGGACGTCGCACGTGATCGAGTCTCGACCACAAGTAGCCCACCGGCAGGCACTACGTAGGGAAGCTCTCGGGGGTCCAAACGCATCAGGCTGTAGTAACCGACTAGTTCCTCGACCAGGCCATCGTCACCTACGACGGGGCGAAGCCGGCGCCGGGCCTCGTCTTCCGTAGCGGCCTGGCCGCTCTTAGCGTACGCCTTGGCAAGTTGGCGCGCCGTGCGGGTCCTGGCCCCGGACTGATCTTTCTTGATCCATGTGATGAGTTGCTTGGCGAAGCGCTCCGGGTCTTCGTCCGCCTGGTCGTTGATGTTGTGCAATACGTCTAGCGCCACCTCGGGCTCTGAACCGGCCTCAGGGCCCTGCAGGCCGACGATGACCTCGTCGGTGTAGCGGGCCGAGTAGCCCAGCAGACCCTCATACACATAGCCGATTTGCTCGACGTCGAGCTCGCGGAAGGAGACCTGGCGATCCTCCCCAGCCACCTGGGCGTGCTGGACCGACCGTAGTACGTGGAACATGACTCGGTCGTCGACGAGCACGCGTAGACCGCCACTGGTGGCGTTCGCTGCGGTGAGCCAAGGAAAGCGGGCCGGGTCGAAGAGCGAGCCACCGTAGGCGGGCATCCGCAGGTCCTCGAATGTCGCCCCGGTGTAGAGGGCCTGGCTCGTCGCAAGCAGGCGGTGCCACGTGTCGTAGGTCGCTGCTAGGGCTTCGTCACCTTCGATGCCAACCGCGTGCCGGCGCCGCTCGTCTAGGCGATCGAAGACCTCGGAGATGGCGTATGCCTCGCGGTACAGCTGTTCGGTCGGTAGCAGTTCGTTGGCCTCGGCGAAGAGAAGGAAAACGATCCGCATCATGGCTGTGACGGCGGCGTCGTAGACCTCGTGCCCGTCGGTCGGCAGTGGCGACTCTGCGCCGTCAGCGATGGCGCGCAGGTGGGACGCGGAGAATGATTGCACCAGCAGCTCGACTGAGGCGCGGACCTGGTTGCCCAGCGCGTCGGTGATCTCTTCGGCGCTCGCGATGCTCGACTCGAGCAGTGCGGCGAGGCGCCGTTCGACCGTCCCACCAGCGAGAGATGTGAGGCGCGCTAGGGCCCAGAATGCGTCACGCAAGTCAGGCTCCTCGCGAAAGAGCGCGCCATCGAAGATGCCGGAGCCGGTGCTTCCTTGGGTGCTCTGCCACACCAGCGCCCACCATCGACCGTCGGTGACGACTGCCACTGGTATGCGCACACCATCGCCTTCGGCCGAAGCACGCAACAGCGCTGCGGCCCGGTCGACAGCACTTGCTGACCACCCGTCGACCCCCGCGACGGAGAGATCGTCCGTGGGGTCAACCACCAACAGCAAAGCCGCTGGGCTGCCACCTGCTTCGAGTACAGCGGCAGTCGACACACTCACGGAGTGATCCAAGTTCCACGCTCGAACAGCTGCGCTGTCGCCGGTGCGGGCGTACTCACCCCACTCCAGGACATCGTTGGTCATGGTGCGGATCCAGGCGTCACGGGCATCGAGGTAACGAGTCAACGGCGCGCCATCCATACGGTTCTCAGTGCGCATCCATGTCGTCCACGCCTGCTCCCAGTCGGTGAAGCCGGCACGGAATGCCTCGCGGACACCATCCACGGTGTCGTCGGGTCGAGAGAGGCCAGAGGGGAAGTGAGCCTTCAGCGCAGGGCGGGACAGGAACGGGCCGTCGGTTTCGACCAGCTCAAGCCAGGCGAAGGGGTATTCGGTGCGATGTGCTTGGCGTGCTCTCACTTGGCAGCCTCCTCGGCGTCTGCAGGCGTGAGGGCGAAGACGAGCGCCCCAGTGAACACGTGTCGGGTTGGCCGGGCGTAGCGAGATTCAACGGCGTCCCGTTCCCGTGCGCGTTCGTCCGAAAGAACGTGTAGGCGGCGCTGCACCTCACGGATGTCACGTCGACGCTGTGCAGCACTTCCGTCGGGCTCGAACAGCGTGTCCGCTGCCTCACGGGCTTCCCGCTCCATACGAGCCAGGGACCTCGTGAGGGTGTCCTCGAAGCGCTGGAAGGTGGCGTCGACACGCGCCAGATCCGCGTCCCGTCGCGCGACCAGGGAAGCATCGAGCTCGCGCAGTCGACGATCCGTGCGAGTCTCAACCGCACGCTCGACCCGAGCACGTAGCCCGTCGGCGTCGTCGGCATCGGCGTTCCACCGCCGCACGATCGGATGCAACGTTGCCTGGGGGACGCTCATCAGCCGATCGCCATCCAGGGTCGCCGCCAGAAGCTCCTCTGACAGTTCCTCACCGAGCTCCTGTCGACGACGAAGCCGTGTCCCGGCGAGAAAGACTTCCTCGTGCAGGCGAGTGCCACTCGCACCGACGAGGACCAGCCGCGCCACGGCTGCCGCGAACGAGTCCCGCAGGCCTGGGACGACAACGGCTGTCATGCGGCGGATCGACGGCTGCGGCTGCCACAGCTCCTGACGCAATGTCCGCGTGGCGAGTTGGACGAGCGGGTGGCCGAGGTGGGCGTGAACGATGTCTGTCCGTCCATCTGCAAACACTTCCGGCGCGAAACTGATTGGTCGATGCTCGCCGGTTAGTGGGTCGTCTAAATCGTCTGTCGCGAGCTGCCAGGTCGGTCCGATGCTGCGCGGCACCGCGAAGACCGGTTCATCAGTGCGATCATCACCGATCTCCTCTAACCTCGGCTGATTCTGCAGATCCAGCGCAGTGTCGACCACTCGGCGGACGTTGGACGGATGCAGGTGGAGCCTGTCGCGTACAGAGCCCAGCTCCTTGGCTATGCGAGTCAGCTCCCCAGAGAGACGACGCTCACCGCTGAGCAGCTCGTTGACGGCCTTCTGAGAGGCGTCCGCGGCCGGGGCGGGGCGAGCCGCCCTACCGAGCAGCTCGCGCTCGACGTCGGGCGCCAGGACTGGGTTAGCTGAGCCGAGGTCCGCGCGGACGTTCTGCATCTTCTTCGTGAGTCGCCGCAGGAGGTCCATGTCCTGGGCGAGGGCCGAGCCGCCCGCTCGGTCAGGGGCGAAATGCCATGCGATAGGCGTCTCGGTCTGCCCGTAGCGGTCGATCCGGCCAATCCGTTGCTCGAGCCGGTTCGGATTGAACGGGACGTCGAAGTTGACGAGGCGGTGGCAGTACCGCTGCAGATCGATCCCCTCTCCCGCCGCATCGGTGGCGAGAAGGACGCGCACCTGATGCTCGGCGGGATTGGCGTTGAAACGACGGCGGATGGCTTCGCGGTCTTCTTGTGGGGTCTGGCCATGGATCACCGCCAATCGCTTCGAGTCGTAGCCGGCGCTGGTCAGCACCGACTGCATCCACTCGAGCGTGTCGACGTACTCGGTGAAGACTATGACGCGCTCGTTGGACCAGGTGCCAGCGGGCCGTGTGACGCCATCCAGGAAAGTCATGAGCCCGCGAAGCCGTGAGTCGGGAGCCGCCTCGTATCGCTCGCCCCAGGCGATCAACATCTCAAGATCTGTCAGATCTTGCGCGGGCAGTTCCGGCAACGCGCGACGAGTACTCAGGAGGGTGTCGAGTTCGGGCTGAGCTGCACGTCCCTCCTCGTCGTCGGCAGCGTTCTCGCCCATCACATCGTCGTACTCCGGGAGCATCGGCTCACGACCGTCCCGCCTCGCGTCGAGATAGGCGCTCGCTGTCTTTGCGAACGCCCAGGGCGAAGACAGGAATCGCTTCTTGAGTAGCAGTGCGGCGATGTCGGCGGCACTTCCGAGAGCCGTGCGGGAAGCGTGCTGGCGGCGGTTGATCAGCTCAGTGAGTCGGTCGTACGTCTCGGCCTCGTCCTCGCTAGGGGCGTAGGGGAGGGCCTTGACCTTGCGTTGGCGGAATCGGCTGTCTTCGAGATCCGTCTTGAGGCGGCGGACGGCAACCTCGCCCAGAGCTACGCGGTCGATCTCCGCGCCGCGCGCGAAACGGTGTTCGTCGACCATCTCGAGGAGAGCAGTGAATGACTCCTGATAGCCGTTGTGGGGGGTCGCGCTGAGAAACAGTCGGTGCTCCGACATGCGTGCAAGTTCGCGAACTGCCAGGGTCCGTTGGGAGTCGACCGCGTACGCGCGCTTCGCTGAGGTGTGCTGCGGGGCAGAAGGCGCGACGTGATGAGCCTCGTCGACAACGAGGATGTCGAACGCGAAGCCGTCCGTCGAAGGTCGCCGACGGGCGACATCGAAGGCGGCCTGCAAGAGACGTTGCGCTCGCGCAGCCGGGAGCCACGACATCGACACGATTACGCGGGGGAACAAGACGAACGGGTTGGCGTGGACACCGTACCGGCGACGTACGTCGCGCATAGTCTCGGAGCTGATGACCTCGAAGGACAGCCCGAACTTCTCGGCCATCTCGTCCCGCCACTTCAGGACCAGGCCGGCTGGGCAGACGACGATCACTGACCGTGCGCGGTGACGGAGCAGTAGCTCCTGCACGACGAGGCCGGCCTCGATGGTTTTGCCGAGTCCGACGTCATCGGCCAGGAGGAGATTCGTCCGTGGGGCAGCCAGAGCGCGGCGGAGCGGCTCTAGCTGGTACGGCTCGACGGTTGCGCCGCTCCGAAAGGGTGCTTGGTAAGCAGTCGGGTCGGCAGAGGTTACGGCGCCCCAGCGGAGAGCATCCACAAAGGCCGCGAGTGTGGCCGGATCATCGATCTGTTCGGCATCTAACGTGTGTGGCAGGCCGTGCTCCGGCACGAGATTTGTGCCGGCCTCGATCTCCCAGACCACTCGGAGTTCATCGCCGTAGCGGTCGTCTCCCATCGCCTGGAGGGCTACGGCATGCTGGATCTCGGCCGAGCCATCGTCGGCCGAGGAACGGGGCAGACCCTGGGCTGTGACGTCGGTGACCACCCAGCGGGCGCCGCGGACATCTACTAGCTGACCAACCTCGGGCAGTGCTGACGGCACGGAGTCCCCCTTCATCTAGTGCACTCATCGAACCCTATCGGTGATGAGGACGGTTCGTTTCGTTGCGGCTCACCATTTCGGCGCAGAATTGGAGCTGCTGGTCCTGCTTCCCTGCCTGGCAGTCTGCTCAAGGTTGCTCACGTCGAGGCGTCGGGCGTCGCGCCCAGCATGTATCATTGCCTCCCTCAAACCTGACTTCGTAACGTTGACTCACTGACTAGCGTCGGTCGCCGACTCACGGAAGGACGCCATGCCTGCTGGGCACGTGGCAGGGCTATTTGCCGGAATTGGCGGCTTCGAGAAGGGTCTTGCCTCCGCGGGTTTCGAGGCGGACCTCCTGTGTGACGCTTGGGAGCATGCCGCGTCGACTCTGGCGCGTAGGTTTCCCGGCGTCTCAATCGTGGGCGACATAGTCGAGCTCAAGGCTCTGCCAACAGTAGAGGTCGTAACGGCCGGGTTCCCCTGTACCGATCTGAGCCAGGTCGGACGCGCGGCTGGAATCGACGGCATCGAGTCGGGGCTTGTGCGCGAGGTCTTCCGGTTAGTCGACAACGCCTCGCCAAGGTGGCTAGTGCTGGAGAACGTTCCCAACATGCTCGCCCTGCACGGCGGCCGAGCCATGGCTTTCATCACTGGCTGGCTTGAGTCTCAAGGATGGAATTGGGCATATCGGACCGTCGACTCGCAGAGTTCAGGTGTAGCCCAGCGTCGCCGGAGAGTGATCCTTGTGGCGTCCAAGTCGGAAGACCCACGTCAAGTGCTATTCGCTGATGAGGCGGGGCCGTCAATGCGAAGGGTCGATTCGCCGTCTGCTTATGGCTTCTACTGGACAGAGGGAAATCGTGGCGTTGGTTGGGCTCCGGACGCAGTGCCGACTCTCAAGGGTGGATCGAAGCTTGGAATACCATCGCCTCCTGCAGTCTGGTTGCCAGCGGAGCGGCCGGGCAAGGCGATCGTACGGCCTGACATCAGAGCCGCAGAGCGACTCCAGGGTTTTCCTGCTGGCTGGACCGATCATGTCGAGCGCGAAGGACATCGCTGGAAACTCGTTGGCAACGCGGTGACAGTCAACGTCGCGAAATGGCTCGGACAGCGATTGCGTGAACCTGGTGAGCCAGTCGAGGTCGAGACGAAGCCACTTGCGGACGTCAAGCGATGGCCGGCGGCCGCATCCGGCGTCGCTGGTTGTCGCGAAGCATGGTTTCTGTCAGAGGTGCCCTTGCGGAAGCGTCGGCAGCGATTGACGGACGTATTGAGAATCAATGGGATGTATCCACTTTCCCGAACCGCTACAGCAGGATTCGCTAAGCGACTCGCCGCCAGCAGACTCCGCGCTGGCGGTGATGAATTTCGCTCAGCTTTATCCAATCACGTGGCCGAGATGTCTTGAAGCCAAGATGCCAGACCCGTTGAATGATCTCACCAGGCGCAGGATGCGGAGTCAGGTCAGGCGTGATACCAGACCCGAGTTGGCGCTAAGATCTGAATTGCATGCGTTGGGCTTTCGATTCCGCGTGGATTATGCTCCTGAGGTTGACCTTCGATCTCGTGGCGATATTGTGTTCACCCGTCGCCGCCTTGTGGTGTTCGTCGATGGTTGTTTTTGGCATGGATGCCCAGAGCATGCAACTGCACCGAAGAACAATGCTGGGTGGTGGCGACAGAAGATTCGGGCCAACCAGGAACGTGACCGCCGGACAGACTCTGCATTGGAGTCTCGTGGATGGCAGGTGATACGTGTCTGGGAGCACGAGCGCGCGATCGAAGCAGCCCGCAGAATCGCGTCTATTCTCGCACGGGACTGAGGCGGCGTACCGGATGTCGTCGGAGTTACTCGATCTCCGAGGGCGTGTTGGTCTTCCTCATCAACGCGCTCGGCTGGCGGTCCGGAAGGCCTCATACCGCTCTTCGAGGTTGTCCTTCGCGGGGCGGGCAGTGCGCGCGCGAGGCGCGGATAGCCGGACGCCGTTCATGTCCTGTAGGCCGTGTTTCAGCATCGGGCCGTCGACCTCGCCAAGGATGTCGGGACGAATCTCGACGACGAGGTTGGGCCTGACGCCGAGGATATTTCGATCGAACGCCGCATGATGGATCTTGCACAACGCGAGGCCATTCGGCACCACCGGGCGACCCATCGGATGGGCGTCGGGCAGGATGTGGGCCGCGTCGAGTAGGTCCGCGTGTCTCAGATGGCAAATTGCGCACTGCCGCCCGTACGCCTGTAGCACTCGTGCGCGGAACACAGGTTGGTGTATCCGTAGTCTGGTCAGGCGCTCGGCGTACTCGCGGCTGTCCTCGGTGGCTTCGTCGCCGTGCGGAAGGAAGCGCTGAACCGGATCGACGGCGACGACAAACTGTAGCTGGTCGGCTTCGTCCTGCACGAGATAGACGGGGAATTGCGCAATGTACTTGCCCGAATCAATGCCCAGGAACCAGATGAGGGGGAGTTGTTGCTCGAAGCAACGCCTCAATGCTCGGTTCTCAGGGTGGTTCGGGTCGCTTCCGCGGTACTTGTACCTGAGTAGTCCATCGGCGCCAGCCTCGTCGGCGTACGGCGGTGTCCGACCAGGTGGGGTGTAGGTCGTGCGGAAGGAGAGCGCGGCGTCCAGGATGGCCGGCTTCCGTATGCCGCGCTGCGGGTCCATCAGGGGTATGCGTCGGCCCCTGAACTCGAACGTCGCTAGCTCTGCGGCCGTCAACAGACGGTCACCGCGTAGAGCAAGCCATGACATTGCTGCATCGCGGAGCTCGCTGTCAAAGGAGCCGACCATCACGTTCAGATACTTACCAGACCAGGGCTCAGTTGTCGCCGGTCGTAGTCGGTCGACGGCCTGCACGGGCTTGAGCACGTCAGGCTCTATCGCGCTGGTAGGGCAGGATTCAGGTCGGTGTTTGTATCCAGCGCATGGATCTGTGCCTTCCTGTGGAAGTCTGTTCGCAGCGACCGTCGCGACGAGATTCTCTCGTTGCGCGAGGCGGAGTTTCGGGGGCTTGCGGTGAAGTATGGCGCGGAGGGATAGGGCTGAGGTGCCGATCGAGTTCGAGGCCAAGGTGTTGGATGTCGTGCCGAGTGAAGTGGCTCACCGCATCCTTCGGCTGGGTGGGCGGCGGGTGGGGGCGCGGCTGATGCGGCGGTATGTGTATGACGTTCGGGCGGGGGGACGAGTCGCGATGGATTCGGCTGCGGGATGACGGTACGGCGGCGACGTTGACCGTGAAGGAGATCGCGCACGACGGGATCGACGGGACGACGGAGACCGAGGTTGTGGTGAGCGACTTCGAGGTCACCAACGAGTTGCTGGCTCGGATCGGGTTCCGGGCGAAGTCGTATCAGGAGAATCGGCGGGCCAGCTTCGAGCTTGATGGCGCTCAGTTGGAGATCGACTGGTGGCCGCTGATTCCGCCGTACCTCGAGATCGAGGGGCAGTCTCGGGAGCATGTCGTCCGGGTTGGCGAGGCGTTGGGCGTCTCTGAGGACGAGCTCACCGGTGAGAACACGGTCAAGGTGTATGCCCGCTACGGGATTGATCTGACTAAGATCTCCGAGCTCAGATTTCCCGAGTGACGCATCACTTCCAGGGCCGTCGGCTGGAGTAGGTCGAACCCTCTCGCGATCAGGTGAGTTGCTGGCCGTGCGCTAGGTGGTGGCACCGCAGCGCACGGCCGTTTGAGGTCAGCTGCTGTGAGCGGCTGTCTCGATGAGCTCGGTGACAGCACCGGGCTTGGCCACCATCGACAGGTGCGGCGCGTTCACCTTCACGATGTGAGCGCCGGCGCGGTGCGCCATGATTTCCTGCTCCGCCGGCGGCAGTACCTTGTCCGCCGTACCGATGAGGTCCCATGAGGGGATGGTCTTCCACGCCGGAACACCAGTGAAGGGCTCCCCGAGGGTGCTGGCTGTCAGCGGCCGTTGGCCGGCGGCCAGGACGGCGGCCTGTTCGACCGGGATGCCGCCGGCGAAGAGGGCCGGGAACTGAGCTGGCTTGATGTAGACATCGGCATTGATGACGGTGCCGTTGGCGTCGTGGATCGGCACCGCGGTGATCGAGCTGTTCGGGTCCAGGGCGGACCCGGGCTGTGCGGAGGCGAGCGCGCCGACGCTGTCGCCCTGGTCGGGGATGAAGGCATCCACGTAGACGAGGGCTCTGACATTGGGGTTGCCGGTGGCAGCGTTGGTGATCACCATGCCGCCGTAGGAGTGCCCTACGAGCACGATTGGGCCGGGGATGCTGGCCAGCAGATCACGCAGGTACTGCGCGTCGGAGGCGACGCTGCGCAGCGGGTTTGCCTCGACGTTGACCGTGTATCCGTCGCTCTGCAGTCGTGATGTGACGGCAGACCAGCTCGAGCCGTCAGCCCACGCGCCGTGCACGAGCACGATGGTCGGTTTGACTGGCTGGTCCTGCTGCAGGGTTTGCGCGCTGCTGCCGGGGGCGGTGCTGATGCTGAGTGCGAGCACGCCGGTGGTGAGGGCCGCGACGGCGGCGAGGAGTGATTTCTTCGGTGTACGCATGGCTTGTCCTCTGCGGGTGTGGTTATCCGCTCGCCGGGCGGCGTCAGCGGCGATGGCGGTCTTGGTGCCAGTACGGACGCTAGGGCTGGACGAGGACGCTGGCGCCGCTGCGCGCGTCATCCTGCACAGCCTGCGGATAGCCCTGCACGAACTGAGCACTGCTCGCTCCAGTGACCGATCTCCGCGAGCGCGCTGGGCCGGGTATTGTCATTTGTGCGAGCCGGCGCCGACAGCGCCTGTCACGCCCTGCTCGCGGCACGCTCAGCCTGCGGTCGGGGAGCAGGGCAACTACGAAGGACCAGGCCCGTGATCCAGATCGTCGACTCGAGCACGATGCCGGCCGGCGTGCGGTCGGAGGCCATGCGGGCGGTGGCCGCCAGGATCATTCCGGTCGAGCTCGACTTCCCGGTAACGGGCCCTGTCGTGCGAGGCACGCTCGCCGACCTTGGTGCGCTGCGGATCTCCTCCATCCGTTCCAACGTCACAAAAGTCGAGCGGACCCCGCGCCTGGCGCACGATGATCTGGAACCCAGTCTGTTGCTGGGTCTCCAGGCCAGCGGATCGAGCCTCGTCGTTCAAGATGGCCGCGAAGCTGTTGTGCGCCCGGGCGACCTGGTGGTGTACCGCTCGACATCCCAGTACACCCTCGTCGATGCTGAGGGTTACCGACAGCACCAGTTGCGCATGCCGTTGGAGAACCTGGCCCTGCCGCGGGACGTCGTGCGGCAGGTAACGGCGACGCGACTGAGTCCTGGGCATCCGGTCGCAGACTTGGCCACGCTCTACTTCCAGCGCCTCGTGGGCCGGCAGAAGGCCTTCGCGGGCGCCGCGGCAGACGCAGTAAGCCAACCGTCGATGGAACTCATCCGGGCCGTGATCAGCACTCACCTTGACGTCACCTCAACGGCGGCCAGGGAATCACTGCAGGCCACGTTGCAGATGCGGATCTTGGAGTACGTGCGTGCGCACCTGGGTGATCCGACCCTCAATGCTGCGCAAATCGCGGTCGAGCATCACATCTCCGTTCGCCACCTGTACAACGTCCTCGCCAGCGGCGGCATCTCCCTCGGCGAGTGGATCCGCCGCCACCGCCTGGAGGCGTGCCGAGACGAACTCGGCCGCGGCCGTTCTCAGAACCTCACCATCGCCTCTGTATCCCAACGCTGGGGATTTCGCGACGCATCGACCTTCGGGCGCCTCTTCCGCGCCGAATACGGACTCTCACCACGGGAGTGGCGCGAGATGGCGACGAAGGCACAACCTGCCGAGCGAGCAGCTCCGCCCCCTGGCCACGCACGATCTGAGTCAGCCTGACGCACGCGTCATGATTGACGACCACACGCTAGGCGATCAGATATCGGACCTCGCTGGGATGGGTCGACCTGGCCGCGTCGCGATGTTGGGGTGGTCTGTATGGCTACCGAACGTGGGTAGATGGATTGTGTCGGCAGGTGTCGTGCGTCCGAAATCGCGGAAGGCTCTCTTCCGCGATTAGTGCGACGATGAGTTCATGTTGGAGACGTCGGCTCGCTTGCTTCGGGTGTTGTCGTTGTTACAGGTCAGGCGGGATTGGGGTGGGCCTGAGTTGGCGGAGCGGCTTGGGGTTTCTACGCGGACGTTGCGGACTGATGTTGAGCGGTTGAGGTCTCTGGGGTATCCGGTTGAGGCTCGGTCTGGCGTGGCTGGGGGGTACCGGTTGGGGGCTGGTGGGGTTTTGCCTCCCTTGTTGTTGGATGACGAGGAGGCGGTGGCTGTGGCGGTGGGGTTGCGGACTGCTGCGGCTGGTGGGGTGGCGGGGATTGAGGAGACGTCGGTGCGGGCGTTGGTGAAGTTGGAGCAGGTTTTGCCGGGGCGGTTGCGGGGGCGGGTGCGGGCGGTTTCGGCGGCGACGGTGGCGGTGGGTGGGGCGGGGCCGCGGGTTGATGCTGAGGTGTTGACGGGGATTGCGGGGGCGATTCGGGATCGGGAGCGGTTGCGGTTCGACTACGCCGGCGGGTCTGGTGGGGTGTGGGGTGAGGAACCGCGCGGTGATGAGGGCGATGCGCAGGACATCACCAACGCAGCAGGCAACTCCAGCGACGCAAGCGGTGGCGGCGTGCGGCCGCCGCGGGTGGTGGAGCCGCATCGGTTGGTGGCTTGGGGGCGGCGGTGGTATTTGGTTGCTTGGGACAACGGTCGCGAGGCTTGGCGGACGTTTCGGGTGGATCGGATGAACCTGAAGACGCCTAATGGGGCTCGGTTTGTGCCGCGGGCGTTGCCTGAGGAGGATGTGGCGGAGTTCGTACGGCGGTCTGTGGGGGAGGCCTCGTGGCAGTATCGGGCTCGGGTGAAGGTGTTCGCATCGGCAGAGTACGTGAAGAATCGGATGCCGATTCCGATCGAGCCTGAGGTGATCGACGAGAGCGCGTGCATCGTCGAGCTGGGGTCGGATGATCCGCATCAGTTGGCTGTTTGGTTGGGGTTGATGGATGCGGACTTCGACGTACTGGATGCGCCGGAGTTGGTGGCTGCGGTCCGGGAGCTCGGCGATCGGTACCACCGCGCTGCCGGCGGGTGAAGATCAGGTCTTACGCTGAGACCGGGTGGAGGGAGTGGCCGATGATTGCGCGGATCTGGCGGACCGGGGTGGACGAGAGCCGGGGCGAGGAGTACGACGCCTTCGCGGTGGAGCGGTCGTTGCCGATGTTCCGGAGGCGGCCGGGGTGTCGGGCTGTGTTCTTCGTGCGGACGAAGGACGGGCGGGCGGCGATCACTTTCTGGCAGGACCTGGCCGCTGCCGAGGCACTGCTGAGCTCGAAGGACTACCTCGAAACGGTCGACGCGATCTTGGCAGCCGGATTCCTGCGCCCACCACAGTCGGTTGAACTCCTGCCAGTCGATCAGCTCTGGCTCGCGCCTGACTTGGTCTGATCCCGGTCAAATCTCGCGGCCGGTTGAGGTGCCGCGGCCGCGGGCGGTGCGTGGCGGCTGCTGAGCGGGCGCACCAGGTCTGACGGAACCGGAGGTGGGCGCGACATCGGCGGCTGCGGCGAGGGCCTTGCGGAGATCGGGTGGGAGCGGAAGGCGGGGAGGGCCAGTGGGTTCGGCGCCGCCGCGTTGGAAGGTCGGGCGGTAGTTGGGGAGGTGGGTGAGGGCAACGTCAGGTTGTCCGACCTCACGCCCGAGGCGGGCGCCGGCTACCTCGAAAGGGAGGTCGTCTCCACGGTGCTCGAAGCAGATGGCTTGGCGGTATGGGAGACCGCCGTCCTCAGGCTCGAACTCACGGTAGAGCAGACGATGTGACGGTCCGAGGTCATGGCCATAGCGAAATTCGGGGACGACCGGCACCTTGATCTCGGCGCAGTCCCGGAGATCGTGGTGGCCGGGAGAGTATCCGAGGCGCTTACCGTTGAAGTCTTCCTCGCGTCCGCCTGCCAGTGCTCGGAGGCCGAGTTTTAGCGCATGAAGTTCTCGAGCGCGGAGGCTGTCGGGCCGCGAGGCGGCAGCCTGCTCGAGCATCGCGATCTTGCGCCGAAGCTGGGGATCGATGATGATCCGGAACCGCGCGGTCATTTCTTCGGCAGGTCGGAGTCGTCGATCGGTTCATTGAGATCCCAGCCGTACTCCGCCGCCACGTCCTCGAGCGGCACGGAGGGCTCGTTGTCGGCCAGGCGTTCACGGGCGATGTCGTAGACATGGTCGAACTCTTGAGTTTCGGCCGAGAGTACGGCGAGGCGCTGCCAGGTGTCCCACGATATGAAGACGCCCTCGGGCTGCCCGGCGTCGCCGACGATGAAGGGTCCTGTCTCGCCGGAGCGGAAGCGCTCGAGCATCTGCGGAAGATGCTCGGCAGCCGCGGATGAGCCGATCACCCAGATCCGTTCACCACTGGCGAGGATGTGCGGCGTTTCGTCGGAGTTCATGGCTGTCCTTCCGTGGGTGAAGCGTCGTCTTCAGGATAGGAGTCGGGCGCTGGTCGAGGATGGAGTTATCCACAGGCGTTACTTCGGTTTGAACTCTGACTCGTCGATTGGTTCGTTGAGGTCCCAGCCGAGTTCGGCGGCTACCTGTTCTAGGGGAATTGAGGGGCGAGGGTCGGCTAGGCGGCCGCGCGCTATGGCGTAGGTGGTGTCGAAGCCTTCTTCGTCGAAGACTCGGGTGTCGAGGGCTCGCCAGAGTTCGAAGGGGACGATGACGCCTTCGGGTTCGCCGGCGTCTCCGAAGATCAGGGGGTCCAGGTGGCCGAAGCGGAAGCGTTCGAGCATGTGGGGGAGGAGTTCGGCCGCGGCGGGTGTCTTGATGACCCAGACGCGTTCTCCGTCGGGGAGGAGGTAGGGGGTTTCGTCGGAGTCCACGGATTGTCCTTCCGCTGGGGTGGGCTTCTTCAGGAGAATAGGGGTTGCGCGCCGACCACGAGCGGAGTTATCCACAGGGGGCCTTGGGCAACTGATGGGAGTAGCAGATGGGTGAAGGGCACTGGGTTGAGGTTCGGGTGGTCCCTGAGCCGGAACTGGATGAGAAGCGGTGTTTGAAGGCTGTTCGGCAGTTGCGGAGGGAACTGGCTGAGGAGGGGTTGCCTACTCAGGATGTGGTGGAGCGGCCTGGTGGGTTGGCGCAGGATGACGGGTCTATCGCGATTGCGGTGGCGTTGGTGGGGGCGGGTGGGGTGGTGCCGACCTTGGTCGCCGTACTGCGGGATTGGATCCAGCGGCGGAAGAGTCCGGGGAAGATCGTTGTGACGCTGGGAGACGACTCGATCGAGCTGGAGCGACCGACGTTCGATGAGCGGGCGGAGGTGCTCGAGGCGTTCTTGAGTCGGCATCAGGGGAAGTAGGAAACCAGGCGTTGTCCGGTGGGCGGCGCGGGCGTAGCGTCGATAGCGGGATTCTGGCGACGTGGCTGGCGGGGAGCTGGTGCGGAGCACGCTGGGGGCGGGTGACGCATGATGTCGCGTGGGGGGAAGTCACGCGACCGTGCCGTGAGGAGACTGCCTGGTTCGAGGGGCGGGCCAGGGATGAGGATCTCCGAGGGGGAACGTGATGGGGTCTTCGTTGGGGTGCCGGCCCGTGGGTCGGTGCAGGATTCGGGAACACCTCGCTCAGCGAGCCATTCGTTGTGGTCAAGGCGCCTGTCGATGCCAGTACGGCGCTCGGCTGCAGCGGACCTGGTGGCGGCAACACCACAGCGCCTGAGGTCTGCCCGGAGAAGGAAGCTCTGCCCGGACGTCCCTCCAGATGGGTGGAGCCCAAAGGAGCCCGGGGTGCGCAAGCACCCCGGGCTCCCTGCGTCCCGCGCAGTCGTACGGCGGACGGGAGGCAGATGCCTACAGATTGTCGCGACTGAAACGCTGACGGGCCGGCTCGCGGGAAGCGAGCCGGCCGAGGTGGTCGGGGGGCTTACAGGTTGCGGAAGAAGGTGCGGAGGTCGGCGGTGACGTCGTCGGGGCGTTCGAGAGCGGCGTAGTGACCGCCGTCCTTGAAGTTCGACCAGTGGACGATGTTGGTGTTGTCGCGCTCGGCCAGCGGACGGATCGTCTTGAAGTCGTCGGCGAAGACCGCGACACCGGTCGGCGCGTTGTTGAGTTGCGGCTCGGTGCCGGCGTGGGCCTCTTCGTAGTGGTAGCGGCCGGCGGCGGCCGAGGTGTTGGTGAACCAGTACAGCGACACCTCGGTGAGGATCTGGTCCCGGGTGACCAGGCTGGTCCCGTTGCCGAAGCTGTTGAAGAGTTCGTTCCAGGCCAGTTGCCCGACCGGTGAGTCGGAGATGCCGACGGCAACGGTCTGCGGCCGGGTGGAGTTGATCGCGTTGTACCCACCGACCGACTGGAACCACTTCAGGTGCTCCAGCGCCGCGTAGTCCTCGGGCGTGAACTTCTCGAACTCGGCCGGGTCGCCCGACGGGAACGAGAACAGCTGCAACACGTGCAGACCAAGGAAACCAGGAGGGTTGAGCAGGCCCAGCTCCCGCGAGACCATGGCACCCCCGTCGGAGCCGTGCGAGCCGTACGAGTCGTACCCGAGACGACGCATCAGGGTGTCGAAGGTCCGGGCGACCCGGGCCATCGTCCAGCCGCGGTCGACGAGCGGCGTACTGAACCCGAAGCCCGGGATCGACGGGACGACGACCGAGAAGGCGTCGGCGTCTGATCCGCCGTACGACGAAGGATCGGTCAGCGGGCCGATCATGTCGAGGAAGTCGACGAACGAACCCGGGTAGGTGTGGACCAGCAGCAGCGGTGTCGCGCCCTCCACCTTCGACGGGATGTGGAGGAAGTGGACGGTCTGGCCGTCGATCTCGGTCAGGTAGTGCGGGAACTCGTTCATCCGCGCTTCCTGGGCCCGCCAGTCGAACCCGTTCTGCCAGTGGTCGACCATCTCGCGGAGGTAGTGGTTCGGGGTGCCGTACTCCCAGTCGTCGCCGGGAACGGGCTCGGGCAGCCGCGTCCGCGCGAGGCGGGCGAGCAGATCGTCCAGGTCTGCCGGGGCGATGTCGACGGTGAAGGGCCGGATGCTCTCGTTCGTGTTCATGGCTTTACCGTAGAATCCGTATAGGAACATTACTTTCCTACTTAGGAGACGGATTTGCTGGAGACTTCGTCGCGGCTGCTGTCCCTGTTGGCGCTCCTGCAGTCCAGGCCGGCTTGGACCGGCACCGAGCTGGCCGAGCGGCTGGAGGTGACGACGCGGACGGTTCGCAATGACATCGACCGGCTCCGCGAGCTGGGCTACCCGGTCGACGCGACCCGCGGCCCGGCGGGTCACTACCAGCTCGGCGTCGGTGCGAAGCTCCCGCCGCTGCTGCTGGACGACGAGGAGGCCGTGGCCGTCGCGGTCGGATTGCGTACGGGCGCCGGCGTCGCCGGGATGGCTGACAGCAGTGCGCGGGCGTTGACGAAGCTCGAGCAGGTCCTGCCACATCGGCTCCGGCGCCAGGTGAACGCGATCCACCGGGCGATGTCGAAGGGGCCGGACAACACCGGCTCGAACGTCGAGGATCCCGAGATCGACCCGGCCACGCTGACCGCGATCGCGGCCTGTATCCGCGACGAGCATTACGTGCGGTTCGACTATTCGATCCCTACCGGTGCGCTGATGCGTGGCGCCGGGTCGGGCCGGAGCTCCGATCTGCCCATCCTGGTCGAGCCGTACCGCTTGGTGAGCTGGCAGCGGTACTGGTACCTGGTCGCGCGGGACGAGACCGGCGACTGGCGGACGTACCGGGTCGACTGGATGTCGTTGCGGATGGCAACAGGCCGGCGCTATCAGCCCCGCCCGATGCCGGCCGACGACTACACCGACTTCGTCCTGCGCGACGTCGCGACGACCGGGTGGCAGGTGCATGCCCGGATCACGGTGTTCGCGCCGGCGCAGGAGGTGCTGTCCCGGATCCACGCCGCGGTCGGCATCGTCGAGTCGGTCGACGACAGTACGAGCGTCCTCGTCACCGGCGCCGATTCGCTCGAGATCATCGCCGTCTACATCGGGATGCTCGGCCTCGACTTCCACGTCGACGGCCCACCCGCCCTGCTCGACCACCTCGAAAGCCTAGGCACCCGCTACCTCAACGCGATCCGCTGAGCCTCGCGCCGCCGACGGGCGCTTTGGGGTAAGAAATCGTCAATGAGCGCCAATCTTCTTACCCCAAACCTGGCCAGACCCCCGCTCGAGGCGGAGGCTGCTCGGCGTCGACTTCCACGTGGACGGCCGACCCGCCCTGCGCACCCGCCTCGAAACCAGCGGTATCCGCTTCTTCAACGCGATCCGCCATCTGTACCAAGGCCGGCGTTGCGGGCCTGGACTATGGCGGCGGAGCGGTCGGCGATGCCCAGTTTGGTGAAGATGGCGGAGACGTTGTTGGCGACTGTCTTCGAGGCGAGGTCGAGGCGGTCGGCGATGGCGGAGTTGGACAGGCCGGCGGCGAGCAGGTCGAGGATCTGGCGTTCGCGCGAGGTGAGTTCGGGGAACGGCTCGGCCGCGGGCGGTGGCGCGGAGAAGAAGCCGAGCATGCGCCGCGCGACGCCCGGCCCGAAGATCGCCTCGCCGGCGGCGACCGCCTGGATCGCCCGGGCGATCTCCTCCTGCTCGGCGCCCTTGACCAGGTAGCCGCGAGCGCCGGCCCGCATCGCGGCGAACACCGAATCGTCGTCCTCGAACATCGTCAGCACGAGTACGGCGACATCCGGCGCCGACCGCACCAACTCACGCGTCGCAGCGAATCCGTCGAGGTCAGGCATCTGCAGATCGAGTACGGCGACATCCGGTCGCGTCGTGATCACCTCACGAACGGCCTCGCGCCCGGTCGACGCGACCCCGACGACCTCGATGCCATCCAGCGACGTCAGCAACGCCGCAAGGCCCGCCCGCACCACCGGATGGTCATCGGCCAGCACGACGCGAATCATCTGTGCCCCAAGGGAAAACTCGCGTGCACGACCCCGCCACGGGGCGTCGGCCCGGCCTCGAACTTCCCGCCCAGCTCGGCGGCACGCTCCCGCATTGCATGCAGGCCGACGCCAGGACGCCAAGCCCCGTTCGGCGGACCGTCGTCGCTCACTTCGATCTCCAGGTCGGTACCACAGCGCAACGCTAGTACGGCGGACGTCGCGCGGGAGTGCCGTACGACGTTCGTCAGCGCCTCGGTCGCGATCCGATAAGCAGCGACCTCCAGGGCCGCAGGCAGCACAGGCAGTCCATCGGCCGACACCTCCACCTGGATGAATGCCCCGTCGGCACGGAACGACAGTTGGTCCGCCCGCTGCCGCAGGGCTCCGACCAGCCCGAGCTCGTCCAGCGCGGGTGGGCGCAGATCGTCGACAAGGCGCCGTACGTCGGAGATCGCGGTGCGGGTGTCGGCACGTAGGGTGGCGAGGAGTTCGTGTGCTCGGGCAGCGTCCGTGGCGATGAGGTTGGCCGCGGCGTCGGCGGTGAACGCGACGCCGGTCAGCGTCGGGCCGAGCCCGTCGTGGAGGTCGCGGCGGATCCGGCGGCGTTCCTCCTCCCGGGCCGAGACAAGCTTCTCGCGCGATGACTGCAGTTCGTTGGACAAGCGGGTCGCGTGCACGGCGACGGCCAGCGGTACGGCGACCAGCGCGAGTACATTGCGGTCCGCCGACGACAACCCGGACTCGCCCGAGCGCAGTCCGACCTCGAGCGATCCGACCACCTGACCGCCGTACTCGAGGTCGAGCGGCACGACGGTCCGCGATTCGACGGCCCGCGATCCGACGGTCCGAGATTCGACGGTCCGAGATTCGACGGTCCGAGATTCGACGGTCCGCGGTGAGGCAGATTGCGATGCGTCGGCGTCCGGGGGTGTCCCGGCTTCGGCGACGATCCTATTGTCGACAATCAGAGCGGCATACGGGAGGCGCAGGGCGGAGCGGATCGCGGCGACCACGCCGGGGAGGCCGGCGGACAGTTGCTCGCCGACACGCGACGCGACGCGAGCGGGGTCGTTGCGGTCGCCGTACAAGGCTCGGTCGACGAGGTGCTGGAGGCGGGGGAGGACCGGCGCGATGATCAGGGCGACGAACACGGTGACCGCGGCTGACCGCCCTACCTGGGACGCGATGAGCGAGTCGAGCAGCGCGACCAGCGCCGCATAGGCGCCGATGGCAACCAATGACAGCAGCGCCCAGGTCAGTGCTCGTGACACGACCAGCCGGATGTCGAGCAGTTGGTAGCGCACGATCGCGACCGCGACGGACGCGGGGATCAGCGGAATCGCGAGCAGGACGAGGATCGGCGTACCGGCGATGAACGCCCACGGGGTGACGAAGAGGACCGCGATGACGGATGCCAGCAGCAACCACAGGAGTTGCCGGCGGCCCATTTCGTCGGCGCGCCGGTATCTGATCAGCAGGCAGGTGATGGCCAGCAGGAACGCGACCAGGTTGCGCAGTTCGGCGGCGGTCCACAGCGGCCGGAGTTCGTCGTACGACGAGATGGCCAGGTAGCCGCGGGGAAGGCCCGGGGAGATCGTGTCGCCGCTTCCGACCATCTCGAGCACGAACAGCGGTGCCGTGACGATGATGCCGATCGCTGCCCAGCGCCAGCGCGGGGAGAGCAGCCGACCGGTCGGGAAGTACAACAGCGCGAGCGGGAGGAAGAGGCCGATCGACCACGGCCAGGCTGCCAGCGCGAGGGTGCCGATCACGCGTTGGGCGGTCGTCGGGGCGCCGGCGTCGGCCAGCAGCGGGGCGAGGGTTCCGCCGAAAGCCGTCGTGGCGTGACCGATGCCGTCGGCGATGAACAGCCAGCCGATCGGGTTCGCCGGCCGGTGCCAGGCGATCACCAGTCCGCACAGTCCGAACGTCAGACCCATCAGCCCGTTGGTCACGACGAACGCGTCCAGTAAGTCCTGCCAGCCCCAGCCGATCACCGCGGCGAACACCAGGGCCGCGATCACCTCGGCGATGGCGAACGCGCCCAGACCGCCCGCGAGCATCTGCCGAGCCGGCCGGGAGCTGTCGCGCCGGCCCGCGGCTGGGCTCGAGGGTGCGCCGACGGCTGCGTTCATACCCGCAGTGTGCTCCCGGAACTGTCCCGGCGTCTCGGGAATCCGATCCCGCGCCGCCCGGGGAACTGCCTGAACTGTGGGGAACCCGCGCCCAGGCGCCGTGCTGGATGAGCCGCGACGGTGGAGCCATCGACAAACCTGAGGGGGTAGGCAAGATGTCTCGGATGAACAAGGCTGGTCTGGTCGTGCTCGGCTTGCTGTCGGTGGTGGACCTGTTCGGGCCGCTGATGACGGATGGCGAGCATCCGCCGATGGTGATCGCCGTCGGCGGGTCGGTGGTCGGGCTGATCAGCCTGATCCTCCTGGTCTTCGCCTGGCAGGGAAAGCGCTGGGCGTTGGCTCCGCTGATCACGCTGCGGATCGCGTCGGCGCTGCTCGCAGTGCCCGCGTTCTTCGTCTCGGATGTGCCGGCCGGCGCGGTGGCAGCCGCGGGCGTCGGTGTCGCGGCAACAGTCTTCGGCGTCGTGGCGGTGCTCCTGCCGTCGCGTGAGCTGGTAGGTGCGCGATGACGCAGACGATGACGCGTACGACGCACGCCGACGTACGACCGGTGTCGCGATGGGTCGCGGCGCTGGTCCTGCCGATCGGGCCGGCCGCGATCGCCTTGCTGCGGTACTTCCTGCCGTACGACACGGTCGACGACGTGCCGACGATCGTCAATAGGATTGTCGACAATCTGGATCGCAGTTCGCTGGTGATCTGGCTGGGCTACATCGGGATCCTCACGCTCGTCCCGGGCGCATACTTCGTCGGAAGGGTCACCCGGCGAGGGGCACCCTGGATCACCGCGATCGCGCTGTTCCTCGTCGTACCGGGGTATCTGTCGTTGCCGTGGACGGCGGCCAGTGATCTGTTCACCTGGTCGGCGGGAACGGCGGGCCTGGACCCCGCGTCGATCGCCAGGGCGGTCGACGTGACGCACGGATCGATGAATCTGGCCGGCGTGCTGTTCGTCGTCGGGCATGTGTTCGGGACGATCGTGCTAGGGCTGGCAATGTGGCGGTCGCACATCGTCGGCCGGTGGGCCGCGGTGGCGGTCATGGTGTCGCAACCGATCCACTTCGTCGCGGCGATCATCGTGCCCAATCACACGCTGGATCTGATCGGCTGGGGTCTGCAGGCAGTCGGGTTCGCGGCGGTGTCGTGGGTGATCCTGCGGATGCGCGACGACGACTGGCAACCGTTGCCCTGAAGGGAAACGGCCTTCGGGGTGGGCTCGTCCGGCGATACCCTCGGCCGGGTGAAGAGGGAGATCAGATGACCGG
Source organism: Kribbella sp. NBC_01484 (assembly GCF_036227145.1). Lineage (NCBI taxonomy): Bacteria > Bacillati > Actinomycetota > Actinomycetes > Propionibacteriales > Kribbellaceae > Kribbella > Kribbella sp. NBC_01484. The sequence continues at coordinate 8,463,930 of NZ_CP109437.1, read as the reverse complement.
GACACCGGCGGCGGACGAGCCCGCAATCGACGCGCGGCGGGGGAACTTCAGGCTGAAGCACGTCGCCGAGCAGAACATCGAGCGGCAGGCCTCCATCCTCGACGAGATGGCCGCGCAGCCCGCCGTACGAACGCTCAAGGCCTGGGCTCTCGCCGAGCTTGCGCCGGCGGCCGGCGAGACCGCGGTCGACGTCGGCTCGGGGACCGGCGAGGATGTGGTCGCGTTCGCCGAGCGGGTCCGGCCGGACGGTCGCGCGGTCGGCGTCGAGCCGAGTCCGGGGCTCCGGGACGAAGCGGTACGACGTGCTGCGGGGGCACCAGTCGAGTACGTCGACGGGCGCGCGGAGGGGCTGCCGTTCGACGACGAGTCGGTGGACGTGTTGCGATGTGAGCGGGTCCTGCAGCATGTCGACAATCCGGCTGCGGCGGTGCGGGAGATGGCGCGCGTACTGCGTCCTGGTGGGCGGATCGCGCTCATCGACACGGACTGGGCGACGGCGATCCTCCATCCGGCCGATCCCGACGTACTGCGCCGGATGGTCGACTACTTCCTCTCCGGGTCCGCGAACCCGTTCTCCGGCCGGCAACTGCGCGGTCTACTCGCCGATGCGGGGCTCGAGATCACGGGCGAGACGGCCGGCACCACGATCGAGCCGCAGGAGGGCGCGCGCCAGGGCTTCGTCTCGATGATGCAGCTGTCGTCGGCCGAGGCCGGCGTCATCACCCCCGCCGAGGCCGATGCCTTCGCCAAAGGTCTCGCGGAGGCCGCCGATCGCGGCGCATTCCACCTGTCACTGACGATGTACGCCGTCAGCGCGGTCAAACCCCGTGCTGTTTGAGGAACGTCACGGACCGGGCCATCGACGTCGGCCAGGCCGGGCCGAAGGCGTGTTCCTCGCCGGGGTAGGTGTACATGGTCGCGTCCTTGCCGGCGGCCTTCAGGGCCGCGAGGGTTTCGCGGGACCAGGCGATCGGGCAGGTCGAGTCGGATTCGCCGTGGTGGATCAGTAGTGGCTCGGTGACGCGGTCGAAGAAGTTGACCGCGGAGAGATTCCGCCAGAAGGCCGGGTTGCGGGACGGTTCGCCGTACGTGCGCAGGATGGTGGTCGCGATCGGGCGGTCGTTGCGGATCCAGCGGTTGAAGTTGTCGACCGCGTCTGAGCTGACCGGCGCGAACACGACCGCTGCCTTCACCAGACCGGGTTGTGCGACGAGCACGTTGTACGTGATCCCGCCGCCCATCGACCGGCCGAGCAGTCCGATCCGCTCGGGATCGACGTACTGCGAGGTCCGCAGGGCGTGGACCGCGTTGATCACGTCCTCGGTGTAGCCGAGCCTCAGGTCGAGTTCGGACCGTGGATCGTCCGACGATTGCGCGTGATTGCGGTAGTCCGTGTGCAGTACGACGTACCCGCGCCGGGCGAGGTAGTCCTGCTCCCGCATCAGGCCGCGGCCGTTGGTGTAGACGGCCGGGTCGATGAAGCCGTGGTTCAGGACGAGCGCTGGATGTCGTCCTGGGGTGGTCGGGACGTTCATGATCCCGGAGATTGTCAACAATCCGCTTGTGTACGTGACGTGGTAGCGGGTGTAGGCGGCGTTGCGCGCCAGCACGCGGCCGAGGCGGAGATTGCCGCCGTTGTACTTCTTCGTCATCAGCGCCTGCAGGGACACCGGGTGCGGTGCGGCCGGCGGTGTCGGCGTTGCTGCCGGTGTTGGAGCGGCGGTTGTCGGAGCGGCGGTTGTCGAGGTGCCGGACGGCGTGGAGGTGGCGGAGGGCGGGGACGTGGAGGCGGCGGATGGCGTGGTGGGGGTCGAGGAGGTCGCGCTCGGAGCGGGCGCAGGGGGTGCCGCGTCGTCGGTACTGCAGGCGACCACGGCCGTCATCACGAACGCGACGACTCCCGCCCACGCCATCCGCCGGTCCATGGGGTCAAGTTTGCCGTCGTACCGGCCGGAACCGGTCGAAAGTTCCCGCAACGATTGACACCCTCGCCTGGTGCCCGGGCGAGGGTGCTCGCTGTAGGCGACCGCATCCGGTGGGTCATGCATCAGCTCGCACAGAATGCAGGATTACTGTCGCGTACCGTGCATCGTTCGCACATTGCCGATCGGCGTGGCAGCATTTCGCTCCGGACGACTATTCAAGTTGGGGGCTTGAAATGTCACGAGCCAAACGTGCGATTCATCGGCGCCACCGACCGGTGCTGCTCGCCGTGGGTGTGGTCGCCGCGGTGACCGTCGCCGCGGGTGTGGCGATCGCGCGGTTCGGGTCGCCGGATCAGCCGGCCGCTCAACCGGCACACAGCGCGAGTCATCCGGCACACAGTGCGAGCCATTCGTTGCCCACAACGAGTCCGGCGTCCTTGCCCACCGCCGGTTCGTCGCCGAAGGGCGGAAGCAGTGCGAGTTCGGCGGCGGATGCTTGTGCGGCGGAGATCCGGACGACCGAGGCCGTGGTGGCCGCGGCCCGGACGGGCGCCGAGCATTGGCGTGAACACGTCCAAGCCAGGACGGATTTGCTGACTGGCAAAAACCCCGAGGCGACCACAAAAGCGATCTGGAAGCGGACCCGACTCGCCGGTCCCGGTGATATCTCCGCGCTGAATTCTGCCCTTACCGCGCAAGCCAAGGCCGCGGGCGGCTGCGCGAAAATGTCGGGCAGTCCGGCAGTCGCGTGTAAGAAACGACTGACGGTCCTCGACGCGGCGGCAGCAGCAGACCGAGCGGCCGCTGCCGACTGGGCCAACCATCTGGCGATGATGGCTGCTCACGCGGCGGGAGACTTCGGCGCCGAACACGCGCAGGAAATGTGGGTCGCCGCCTGGACGCACGCCCCGCAGAACCTGAACGCGGCAGCGCGGGCCAACACAGCCCTCGCCAAAGCCCCAGTGTGTAAGCCTTAACTCCTGACCAGGCAGTCGTCGGCAGCGGGCAGCGCGGTCGCAGTCGATCGGCTCGGCCATTGCACGATCAGTACGGCGGACAACACCAGCGCGCCGCCGAACCACTGGGTCGGGCTGAGGTGCTCGCCGAACACCGCGGCCGCCGCGACCACCGTCACGACGGGCTCGAGGATCGACAGAATCGAGGCCACCGACGGACCGACCCGCGCCATGCCGGCGAAGAACAGCAGGATCGCCGCGACCGTACTCACCATGGCCAGCGCCGCTAGCCACAGCCATCCCACCGCGGCGAAGTCGAAGGCGCCGCGGAACGGCCCAGCGCCATCCACGGCACCCCGGATCAACCCACTGACCAGGAAGGTGCCGAAAGCCCCGACACAGACCAGAGCCGCGAGCGCGAGCGGCGGCACATCAACTGTCGCCCGATCCCCAACCAGGATGTACGCCGTGTAGACAATCGCCGCCCCCAGCGCCAGCACCACACCGACCGCATCGAAACGGCCCGACATCGCCCCACCGAGCACCAGTCCGATCCCGGCCAGCGCCATCCCCAGCGCCCACACCCGTCGCCGCGACGCGCGCTCCCGGCCCAGTACGACGGCCACGGTCATCACCAGCACCGGGTAGACGTAAAGGATCAATGCGACGAGCGAAGCGTCGATCCTGGCCAGCGCGGAGAAGTACAGACCGGCTTGCGCCGCGTAGCCGAACACGCCCATGCCGAGTCCGATCAACATGGCGCGGCGCGGGAGGTTGCGCAACGCACCGCGTGCCAGCGCGACGATCAGCAATACTCCGCCGGCCAGGCCGAAGCGGACCAGAAGGAGTGCATCCACCGACACCCCAGCGTCGTAGGACAACTTGCCGAACACGGCCATCGCCCCGAACCCGGCGGCGGAAAGCAAACAGAAGAGGGCGCCCACGCCATCGATCGTCAGGCCTGTGGATTGTTCACGTCCATCGCGGCTTCCTGGACAAGACCGTGTAGCTATCCTGAACAGATGCTCGACCTGCGCCGGCTCCGCCTGCTCCGCGAAGTGCACGACCGCGGCACCGTCCATGGCGCCGCGCGATCCCTCGGGTACACGCCCAGCGCGATCTCGCAGCAGCTGTCAGTGCTGGAGCGAGAAGCCGGCACACCACTGCTCGAACGCATCGGGCGTAACGTCCGCCTGACCGCGGCCGGTCAGGTCCTGGTGCGGCATGCGTCGTGGCTGCTCGAGGGAGTCGAGGCAGCCGAGGCGGAGCTCGCGTCGGTCGCTGCGGGCCGAGTGGCCGGAGTAGTCCGGATCGCGTCCTTCCAGTCCGCCTTCTTGCGCATCGTGGCGCCGGCGGTCCGAACGCTCGCCACCACTCACCCCGACATCCGGGTCGAAGCTACCGAAGCCGAGGTCGAGCAGGCCGCACCGGCCTTACGCCTGCAGCAGCTCGACGTAGTGGTCGGCGACGAGTACGACGGTCAGCCCCGGGCCGTGCACGCCGACCTGCACCGCGAGCCCTTACTACGCGAACAGATCCGCGTCGTCCTGCCTGCCGACCACCCCGAGGCTGCCGCCGACCGGGTGCCGATCGCGAGGCTGGCCGACCTCCCGTGGGCCTGCTGCCAACCCGGCACCGGCCATCGCGAGATGCAGGTCCGGGTGTGCCGCGAGCTGGGCGGCTTCGAACCTGATCTCCGCTACAGCTCCGACGACTTCCTCATCCTGCTCGAACTGGTCCGCACCACTGGAGCCGGTGCCCTTCTCCCAGACCTGGTCCTCCGCCACGGCGCCCCCGGTGTCGCCGTCCGCCCGCCGGCCGAAGGCTCCGTCGGCCGTGAGGTCTTCCTGATGACACGCCGTACCCAAACCCCACCCGTGGCCGCGGTAGCCGACGCCCTCCGCACTGCCGCAACCGCCAACGTCGTGACGCAGCCGGACGGTGTGTCCGTCGAAGGAGCGTCGCGCGGCTAATTTAGGCATTGACGAATCGGGGGACCGCGCGAGAGTGTCGGGGTTGGAACGGGCGAGGTCTGGGGGGAAGGCCGGCTGCCCGTCGGGGGTTCAGACGCTCTCTGGGGTGAGGTTTCGCGCGACGCTCGACGGTGACGACCGGTCTGCGCGGCGCGCGCCGTACGTGCGCGCCGATCTGCGACAGGCGACGGTTCGGGGAGCGGACATGAGCACGATGGACGACTTGAGGGAACGCACCAGAGGACAGATCTTCACCGAAGGTGACGAGGGGTACGACGAGGCCCGGCGGGTCCACAACGCGATGCACGACAAGCGGCCGCAGGTCGTGGTGCGGTGCGAGAACGCCGGCGACGTGATGGCCGCCGTGGACTACGCGCGGACCAACCAGCTGGATTTGGCCGTCCGCGGCGGAGCGCACAGCGTGCCCGGGTTCGGCACGGTCGAGGGCGGCGTCGTCATCGACCTGAGCGGGATGCGCAACGTCCGGGTCAACCCGGTCAGCCGGACCGCGCGGGCCGGTGGCGGCGCGACGTGGGGCGACTTCAACGCGGCCACGCATGCCTTCGGGCTGGCCACGACCGGCGGCATCATCTCGACCACCGGCGTCGGCGGCCTGACGCTCGGTGGCGGGATCGGGTACCTGGCCCGCGGCCTCGGGCTGTCCTGCGACAACCTGATCTCGGCCGATGTGGTGACCGCGGACGGGCGGTTCCTGATCGCCAGTGAGAAGGACAACGAGGATCTGTTCTGGGCGCTCCGTGGTGGCGGTGGCAACTTCGGCGTGGTGACCGCGCTGGAGTTCCGGCTGGCGCCGGTGTCGACGATCTACGGCGGTCCGATGCTGTTCGAGATGTCCGACGCGACCGCCGTCCTGTCGGGGTTCCGCGAACTGATCAAGGACGCGCCCGAGCAACTCGGCGGGTTCCCGGCGTTCCAGATCGCGCCGCCGCTGCCGTTCATCCCGGAGGACCGGCACGGTGAGGTGTTCACCTTCATCGTCGGCTGCTGGGCGGGCGATCCGGATCAGGGTGAAGCCCAGATCTCGAAGTACCGGGAGTTCGCGCCGGTCGTCGCAGAGCATGTCGGACCGATGCCATACCCGGCGCTGAACAGTGCCTTCGACGGGCTGGTGCCGCCGGGGCTGCAGCACTACTGGAAGGCGAACTTCGTCACCGAGCTCACCGACGAGGCGATCAAGGCTCACCTGCGGCACGCACCCGCGCTGCCGGCGGTGAACTCGACCGTGCACATCTATCCCATCAACGGCGCCTGCCACCGGGTCACACCCGACGGCACCGCGTTCGCCTACCGGGACGCGAACTTCGCCACCGTGATCGCCGGCATGTGGCCGGACCCGGCGCAGAACGAGGCCGGCGTCGAGTGGGTTCGCTCGTACTACGACGACCTCTCGCCCCTTTCCGAGGCCGGCGGCTACATCAACTTCATGGCCGACGACGACCAGGGGCGGATCCGCGACAACTACAAGCAGAACTACGACCGGCTGGTCGAGGTGAAGCGCAAGTACGACCCGGGCAACCTGTTCCATCTGAACCAGAACATCGCGCCCTAGGCAACGAACCGCGCGGCCCGTACGACGTTCGCCGTACGGGCCGCGCGGTCTGGTGTTCGCCGGGTCAGAGGGTCAGCAGGCGCTGGAAGAAGGCGCGGTAGCGCTGCAGGGCCGAGCGGAGGTCTTCGGTCGACGGCTCGCCGTCGGACCACTGCTTCTCCAGCTCCTGGTGCTGCTGGTCGAAGGTGTCCGAGAGGCGCTTGAGCAGGTCGTCGACGAGGTTGTCCGCCTCGCTGACGGAGTTGCGCGGATCGTCGACGAAGCCCTGCTGGATGACCTCCCAGCGGGTCCGGAAGTCGACCACCGCATCGGGAGCCACCAACGGGTCCTCCACTGCCGACGCGCCCACGGTCTCATCCGTCGTGCGGTCGTCGGTCGTGCGGTCGGCCAGGCCGGCGTCCGGGCTGCGGTCGTCGTACCGGTCGTCCGCCGGGCGGCTGAGCGCGTCGTCGGTCACACGGTCGTCGTAACGGTCTTCCGCGATGCGGTCGTCCGTCGTACGGCCGAGCGCGTCGTCCGTCGTAGGGCCGGGGTCGATGCGGTCCGTGTCGGTCATGACGCGGTCGTCGTCCGTCGTCGGGTCGAAGCGACGGTCCTCGTGCATGGTCATGCTTGCTCCTTCGCGTCGGTCGGTTGGGTGCGGTGGTGTCCGCCGTCGTTCGTGCTGTCGGCCAGCAGTGCGTCGACCAGCGCGCGATAGGCGGTCACCGCTTGCCGGAGTTCTTCGGTGTCGGCCTCACCGTGGGCCTGGGCTACCGCGACCCGGTGCGCGTCGCGGTAGTGCGCGGCGACCTCCGGGTGGTCGACCGAGATGTCGTTGACGCGCTGGTCGAACTCGTCGACCGGGTACCCGGTCTCGCGCATCATCCGCAGGACGAGCCGATCCGCGTCGGCGACTGCCGATCCGGGACGGTCGACGAAGCTCTGCTGGATCCGGGCCCACTCGCCACGGTAGAGCTCCGCGGACTCGCGGCTCAGCGGGACGATGTCGAGCTTCGACACCCGGCGTTCACGCTGGCGCAGTTCGCGCTCGGCGCTGCGCCGGTCACCCGAGTCCTCGAGCGTGCGCTCGTACTCGGGGCCGAACCGCTCGTGCAGTTGCGCCGATTCTCTGCGCCGGTACATGAAGAACACCGCGGCCGCCGCGAGTACGACGACAACGATGATGACTATGGTCAGGACGGTATTCATCAGACCTCCAGTCCGATTGCTGGTGCGGACCTGCGATCTGGCGACACCGATCGCGAGGACCCCTCTGCTGGCGGTCCCCAGCGCCGCCTCACATCCCCGAAGTCGCACCGGTACCCAGCGCAAACGCAGACAAGCGTCCAGCCGGCCACCTTGTGGTTCGGTGACCAGCTGGACGCTGTCCGTGATGTGCTGAGTGATCAGGCCTTCGGCGCCAGCTTGTGCACGACGATGCCGGACTTGAAGGTAGTGGTGCCGAGCAGTTCGAGGTGGGTGAGCTCGAGGTCGATGCCCTTGAACATGTTGTCGCCGTCGGCCACCACCGGGAAGAACCAGAAGTGGTACTCGTCGACCAGCTTGTTCTCCAGCAGGGTCTTCGAGAACGACCCGGTGCCGTACTTGATCAGGTTGCCGCCATCCTGCTCCTTGAGCCGCCGGACCGCCTCGGCGGCGTCACCCTCCAGCGGCTGGGCGTTCCACTTCCACTCGGTGACCGTGCGGCTGGCGACGTACTTCGGCATCGCGTTGAAGTGGTCGGTGAACGGGTCTCCACTGCGCTGCGACCAGGCGTCGGCGAACCCTTCGTAGGTGACGCGGCCGAGCACCTGCGCGTCGACGCCCTCCATCAGCGCGACCGAGTAGGCGGAGTGCTCGTCGTCCCAGTACGGCGGGCTCCAGCGCTGCGGATTGTCGATGACGCCGTTCAGGGTGATGAAGGTGGACTCGATCAGCTTCCTCATTGGACTATCCCTCTCTCAGTGTTTGGTAAGGACGCTTGGAGCGCGCGTCCCGGAGCGCTTCGGCCCACCAGACGAGCTGGTCGAGCATGACCTTGGCTTCCGCCTCGTAGCCGGCGGAAGGGCGTGGCCAGCCGCCGTCCGCGGTGAACTGCTCCCAATAGCAGGGCAGTGCGACCGTGTTGCGGATGGTGACGGCCTGCAGTTCGGTGAAGACCTGCCGGAGCTGTGCAGTGGCGCATCGCCCACCGCTCTCCCGGCCGTAGCTGACGATTGCGACCGGCTTGGCGTGCCATTCCTCGTAGTACCAGTCCAGTGCGGTCTTCAGCGGTGCCGGAAAGCTGCTGTTGATCTCCGGCGTCACCACTGCGAACGCATCCGCTTTGGCGAGCCTCGGAGCGAGTACGGCGACCTCCGCGGGCATCTCGTCGTCGGTGTCGGGCAGTGTGGCCGGCAGGTGCGCGGTGGCCAGGTCGACCAGGTCGACTTCGAACTGCTTGGCCGCCTGCGTGGCCAGCCAGTGCGCCACGGTGGGACCGAACCGACCGTTGCGGGTGCTGCCGATGATCACTGCCAGTCGCATCGTCGTGCCTCCTTCCGATGAGACAGACTCTGCCGGAGACCGTTTACGGTTTCTTTCCGGTCGCTGGGCCGGTGATCGGAATAAGGTGCGGCCATGCGCTTCGGGGTGCTGGGACCGGTGACAGCCTGGACGGACGCGGGATCGCCCGTGGTCATCCAGGGGCTGAAGGTCCGTGCGCTCCTGGCTGACCTGCTGGTGCACGAGGGCCGCCCTGTCCCGGCGGACCGACTGATCGACGACCTGTGGGGCGCAGACCTGCCGGGCAACCCGTCAGGCACCCTGTCGGCCAAGGTCTCGCAACTCCGCCGCGCTTTCGAGGACGCCGAGCCGGGCAGCCGCGGACTGGTCAACTCCGGTCCGGCGGGTTACTCACTGACCGTCGACGGTTCGTCGTACGACGCTCTGGAGTTCGCCGACCGGATTGCGTCGGGTGACCTCGGTGAGGCACTCGAACTGTGGCGTGGACCCGCGTACGCCGACTTCGCCGACGAACCGTTCGTCGAGACAGCCATCGCCCGACTGACCGAGCAGAGGCTGACCGCTCTCGAGACGTGGCACGAGGAGCGGATCGGCTCTGGTGACTACCCGGTCAGCGAGCTCGCCGACCTCGTGAGCTCCCACCCGCTGCGAGAGCGACTCCGGGCCTCACACATGAAGGCCCTCTACCGCAGCGGTCGGCAGAGCGAGGCATTGGAGAGCTACGAGCAGCTGCGTCGTCAGCTGCTGGATGACCTCGGCCTGGATCCCAGTCCCGAGCTCGTTGCGCTCCACCAGTCGATCCTCACGCAAGAGCTCCCACACGCTCGCACCAACCTTCCGGCCCAACTGACCGACCTCATCGGACGTGCGGAGGCCGTGGAGGACGTCAGCTCGTCTCTAGCGTCTTCGCGTCTCGTCACGCTGACTGGGCCTGGGGGAGTAGGCAAGACACGCCTGGCACTCGCTGCTGCCGCCGAGGTGGTGGATCGCTTTGCGGACGGCGTCGTCCTGGTGGAGCTGGCGGCGGTGACACCTGATGCGATCTCGGTCAGCAGTTCGCTCACAGACGCCGTACAGGCCGCACTGGACCTCCGGGATTCCACTGGCTCCAGTGAGGGCGTGGTCGACCGGCTCGCGGCTGTGATGGGCTCTCGCCTCCTGGTGCTGGATAACTGCGAGCAGGTGGTCGCAGAGGTTGCGGAGCTGACAGACCGGCTTCTGGCCGCGGCACCGGGGCTGCGCGTGCTGGCGACGAGTCGTGAGCCGCTGGGCCTCGCGGGCGAGGTCGTTTGGAGTGTGCCGCCGCTGGAGGTGCCGTCACCTTCTTTCGATCTGGACGCACTCGGCGAGTGCAGTGCGGTCCAGCTGTTCATGACTCGCGCGGCAGCTGCCTCGCGTGGCTTCACTCTGTCCGCGGAGACGGCTGCCGACGTGACCGTGCTGTGCCGGCGGCTTGACGGGATCCCACTGGCGTTGGAGCTCGCTGCGACTCGCGTGCGGGCGTTGGGAGTCCGTGGATTGGTGGCGCGCCTCGACGACCGCTTCCGGTTGCTGGCGACCGGACACCGTGGTGCTGCACCGCGCCAGCAGACTCTGTTCGCGATGATCGACTGGAGTTGGGAGCTGCTCGCTCCGGATGAGCAGTCCGTCCTGCGACGGCTCGCCGTACCTGCGGATGGATGTACGGCTGAGGCCGCGGCGGCGCTGTGTGATGAGCCGGACGTACTGGATGTGCTGGTTCGGCTCGTGGACCGGTCGCTCGTCGTACCCGTGCATGGGGTGGATGGGCCGCGCTATCGGTTGCTCGAGTCGGTAGCGGCGTACTGCACGGAGAAGTTGCGTGCCTTCGGTGAGTTGGAGGCAGTGCGGCAGCGCCATCTGTCGTACTACACGTCGCTGGCCGAGGCAGCCCGGCCCGCTTTGTTCGGTGGTGAGCAGAGTCGGTGGTTGCAGTTGCTCGACGAGGACTCGGCCAACTTGCGGACTGCACTGGATCGGGCGGTCGCCACTGAGCGGGTGGATGTGGCGGAGCGGTTGGTCGATGCGCTGGCTTGGTACTGGTTCCTGCGCGGGCGTCTGATGGAGGCTGTGCGGTCTTTGGAGGCTGTGCCCGGCTCTGCGCGGGCTGAGGCTTGGCGGGTCGGGTTCAAGTACCTGCTGGGTGACAGTGATGCGGCGGGGGAGCGGGACCGCTGGGCTGATGCGGCTGACGCTCGAGCGCAGTGGTGGATCGCCTACACCGGCAGCGACGCGGGCGACCTCGCAACGTGCCTGACGCTCTTGGAGAGTGCACTGAAGAGCTTCGAGGCCGACGAAGACCAATGGGGTGTGGCTGCGGTACTCGCGGCACGCGCGAAGCATGCGCACGTACGGGCTGACCTGGCGGCGTTGTCAGCCGACGCTTCCGAGAGTGTGCGGATCTTCCGGTCGCTGGGAGACCGGTGGGGCATGTTGCAGGCGACCAGTTGGCTTGGCGCCCACGCGGAGCTCGTCGGCGACTTCGACGAGTCGGCGCGGCTGCATCTGGAGAGCGCGCAGATAGCGGAGGAGCTAGGACTGTGGCCTGAGCTCGCCAGCGCGCTGGGCATGCTTGGGTGGACCTCGATCAGACAAGGCCGCTATGAGTTGGCCCGCACCCACGGCGAGCGCGCACTGCGACTGGCGACCGAACAAGGCCAGCGCTCGACGCAGGCCCTTGCGGAGATCGTGCTGGGCTTCGCAGCCCGTCGTACTGGCGCCCTTGCGGAGGCCTCGCAGCGCCTACAGGCCTTGATCGACGCCGCCCGCCGACAGGGCGAGCCAGTGCTCTACTTGTCGATCGTGCTGGAAGAGCTCGGCTTCGTCAGGGAACTTCAGGGCGACGTCGTGGCAGCTTTGGAGCTCCACAGGGAGGCCTTCCGGATCTCCGAGGAGTTCGGTTCGCTGCGCAGCATGTGCTGGGCTCTGGAAGGCATCGCGGCCTGCCACCCCGACAAGACTCTCGCCGCGACCCTCCTCGGCACGGCTGCCGCCACCCGCGCGAGTGAGAACTACCTGATCGCCGCGACTGAGTCCGACGACTTGACGCGAGCCACCACGGCCGTCGAATCCGCGGTGGGGGAGGAGGTCTACCGCGCCGCCTACGCCACGGGGAGCACCCTCACACCTCAGCAAGCCTTCGGCCTGGTGTGATCCTGTTCGCCAGCAGATGTTCTGTGGTTGAGATTATTCGTCTAGCGAAGTAGTTTTGCTCGCGAGCGAATCCCTGACAGGTGAAGGTGAACCCATGGACTACGGCCACGAACTGGTCTTCGGCACGTTCCTGACCCCCGCGGTCGACAACCCCGCCCGCGTGATCGCGCTGGCGCAGCTGACCGAGCAGGTCGGCCTCGACCTCGTCAGTTTCCAGGACCATCCGTACCAGCCCCGGCTGATGGACGCCTGGACTCTGCTGTCCGTCGTCGCCGCGCAGACCCAGCGCGTGAAGGTCACCACGAACGTCGCCAACCTCCCGCTCCGGCATCCCGTCGTCCTCGCCCGCAGCGTCGCCACGCTGGACCTGATCACCGGTGGCCGCGTGGAGCTCGGCCTCGGCGCCGGCGGCTTCCTGGACGCCGTCGCGGCCAACGCCGGCCCGCGTCTGACCACCGGCCAGAGCATCGCCGCGCTGGAGGAAGCTATCGCGATCATGCGCGAGGTCTGGACGCCGACCGGCGGCGGCATTCGGCTGCCTGGCCAGCACTACACCGTCTCCGGCGCAAAGCGCGGCCCCGAGCCCGCACACGACGTCGAGATCTGGCTGGGCGCCTACAAGCCCCGCATGCTCGCCCTCACCGGACGCCTCGCCAACGGTTGGCTCCCGACCAGCGCGTACGCCGGCCCTGACCAGCTCGCCGCGATGAACAAGATCATCGACGAGGCCGCGGTCGAGGCGGGCCGCGACCCCGCCTCGGTACGGCGGCTCTACAACGTGTCCGGCCGGTTCAGTGGCAGCGGTGGCTTCCTGCAGGGGCCCGAGGAGGTGTGGATCGATCAGCTCGCAGAGCTGACGATGGGCGAAGGCATGAGCACATACATCCTCGGCTCCGACGACCCGGACGACATCCGCCGCTTCGCCGAAGTCGCCGCTGGTGTCCGCGAGGCCGTCGATGCTGCTCGCTCAGGAGCCGTTGTCGAGCCGCGGGCGGCGGATGGGTTCGGCGTCGTGCCGACTCCACCTCCGGCTGTACGACGGAGCGCCGTACAGGTGCTCGACGAGTCGGAGCGACCCACTGGTCCTGCGCTCGACCCGGACCGCACGTATACGCCGTACCAACTGTCGTCCGGTCAGCATCTGATCGACGTACACGACCATCTGCGCGCGGAGCTCGAGCAGATCCGCGACCTGGTCGAGCAGGTGGCTGCCGGCTCGATCGGCGTCGGCCAGGCGCGCTCACACATCAACACCATGACCATGCGGCAGAACAACTGGACCCTCGGCACGTACTGCGAGTCCTACTGCCGCCTGGTGACCACACACCACTCGTTGGAAGACGCATCGCTCTTCCCGCACCTCAGGCGAGCCGATCCGGCGCTCGCGCCTGTCGTGGACCGGCTGGAAGCTGAGCACCGCATCATCCACGACGTACTGGAAGGTGTGGACAAGGCGCTGGTCGCGCTGGTCGACGGCTCGGGTTCCATCGACGGTCTGCGCGCAGCGGTCGACCTGCTGGACGACACGCTGCTCTCACACCTGTCCTACGAGGAGCGCGAGCTGGTGGAGCCGCTGGCGCGGCTCGGCGTTATGTAGCCTCAACCAGCAGCGAGGCGTTACTTAGCCTCACCCAGCAGTGAGGCGAGGATGTCGAGCAGGCGGAGCGTCGGCACCTCGCCGAGCAGCCGCGCGGCCGACGTGGACGGCTCGGCGATCAGGCGGACCTGCAGCAGCTTGAAGTCGCGGATGTTGGCCGGGTTCACCAGGTCGCGGTGGACCGCGGTGAGGAACTCCGAGCCCGCCGACGCCGTGCCATAGGTCATCCGGATGAAGCTGTCGGTGACCGGGTAGAGGTACGGCCGCTTCAGGTGCAGCAGCTTCGACTTCTTGGCGTGGCCGAAGCCGCGGTGGCCGGTGAACTTCTCGTCCAGCGCCATCGCCGCCAGGAACAGGTCGCTGCCCGGGGTCGCGTCCTCCAGCCGCGCGTCGACCGGGATCGCGGCGAACTCCTTCTCCGCCTCGACCTCCAGCAGCCACGGGATGTCCATCGCCCGCAGGTCGGCGCCGATCACCATCGTCCGGGCCAGGTCCTCGAGCGTCACCTGGTCAGGATCGGAACCGCCGACGCACGTCATCCCGGGCAGACCGTCGTAGTACTGAAGTACGGCGCCGTTGGTCTCGGCGTACAGCCGCAACTGCGCGATCGCCTCGTCGACGACGATCTTGCGAGTACCGATGTTCATGAGCCACACCCTCACACTCTTGGTGGCAGACCCGCCAGCGGCCGGACCAACATCCGAACGTTCCAACTCTGTTTCCGCAGATCGTAGGCGACCGCGCGCTCATCCACACGGCAGGGTCACTTCCCGTTATCCACAACCTGTAACCATGTACTCGCACGGCCTCCGATCCCCATAGACTCTCAGTGACTGACCATCAACTGAGCGGAGGCGACCATGGTGTTGGCCCGGCGACTCGTCGCCTTGTTCCTGACCGACATGCTCGTCGTGCCCATCGGCCCGGTGGCTCATGCGGCCCGTCCCGACACGTCGGCGTGTGGTGGTTTCAGTCCGCCATGAACTTGCGAAGCACGTCAGCGCCTGGTTCGCCCGGCGGCAGCCATTGACTCCCAGGAAAGACGTCGGCCAGAGCCTGATCGGTGACGAAGATCGGGCCTGCGTAGCCGGCGGGGACCTTCGCCGGCAGCAAGGTCGGGTCGTCGATGATGATGCCGTGCTTCACTCGGGAGGCGGCCAGTACCGGTAGGTCCGCCGCGATGCTGGTGCTGCCGAACGCCGACCGGTCATTGGCCGTCAACAAATGGGTCACGTCTTCAAGGTCCGCGTGCGTCATGGCCGTTGGCAGTAGCGCTGCATCGTGCAGCCATGGCAACCACTGGACCGCTCCGTCCATCGGCGCGATCGCCAGCCTCGCGGCCTTGGTCTCGACCGACGGACGCCCGAGCAGCTCGTAGTACAAGGATCGGAGATGTTCGGCCTGGCTGTCCCAGGACATTTCGTGACGCAACTTGCCGTCAGCAACGCGCTCGCGGTATGGCGCGGCGTCGGCCAAGATGTGTGACACCTTGGCGGCAAGGTCCGACGCGTTCTCCGCCTCGAAGACTTCACCGATCCCAGTACTGCCAACAAAGTCTCGCAACGTCGGCATGTCGCTCGTCACGACCGGAAGCCCGGCGAACACATACTCGAAGACCTTGTTGGGTAGCGCCATCTCGTGGCTCGGGTACCGCAGCAGCGGAATCAGCCCGACATCTGCGGTCCGCAGGTAGTGCGTGACATCGTTCGGAGGCACCGGGTCGAGAAAGTGGACTCGATCGCCGACATTCAGCGAGGTGGACAGCCGGCGTAGCTCGTCAACCGGTCTCATCTTGACGGTCGGTACACACACCACTGCGAGATGTACGCCGGGAAGGTGCTGGAGGGATGCGATCGCCGTTTGAACTCCGCGCGCATGGGTGATCCCGCCGCTGTAGACCATCAACGGCACCGCAGGCTTGAGTTCGAGCGCGTCGCGGATATCGGGCATATCAGCGATGGGCTCGACAGCCGGTGGGCTGTTGATCACAACGGTCGGCGTACGATCCAACCGGTGCCGTGCCTGCAGCGTGTGCGCGATCGCCGGGCTGACGGTGACCACGCGATCCACCTTCTGGATGTACTCGCGCTCATGTTTGGCCCAGGCAGCAATGAGCCGCGGCGTCCGCGGTGGATAGACGGACAGGCCAGGGACGTACTCGTGGGCGTCGTAAACGACTTTCACAGCGCGCCCCTGCAGGGCTGCTCTCCCTGCCGCTCGGACTGCGACCCCGATAACGTGCATGTCGTGGGCATGCAGGACGTCTGGGCGTAGCCGGTCCAGCAGTTGCGCGAAGGTGGCTTCGTAGTCGTACGCCTCCGGGATGATTCTCCGCCAGCTCACAGGTCGGGCCCGTTGTGTGAGCCACCGGTCCCAACGCTGCCAGAATGTTGCTGCCTGTCGTCCTTCGTAGCCGGCCAGCCGCGAGCGAAACGCAGCCACGGTACGCGTCAGCCGAAGGTTCTGTTGGCGTAGCTTGCGGGCCGCCTTTCCGGTCTGGAACCTGATCGTTCCCATCGAGCCGACCATCCGCTGGGCCTTGGCACGTCCGGATTCCGCGGTGAGCTCAGCCTGCCGAGCCGACAGCCGAGCTGCCTGGACCGACCCGGGAACAGTGCCGGCGAGGATCCGCCGCGAGCGTCGGCGACCGCGACGCCGGTTGCGTTCGTCGCGGAGAAGGAAGCGGCCGGGCACCCGGATCATCACAACGTCACCGTCGATCGTGTCGATGGTGATCGACCCCGACGCCGTCACGCCAAGCAACGTGACCCGCCAACCCTCCTTGCCAAGGGCAACCGCCTCCTTCAGTACTCGGGTGTCGTTGGTGATGTCATTGGCGACCAGCATGACGACATGCGAAACCTGCACGCGGCCCTCCTCGGGTAGTGGTTACGTGCAGGAACGTGCCGTGCTGCAGGATTGGTTGCAGATTCGCTCGGAGTCGGCTGCAGATGCGCCGTACTGGCGGACGGGATAGCGTCGCCTCAGGTTCTTGTCGGCTGGATCGTCAGAGCAGCCGTGAGGACGAGACCAGGCGGATGGCCAGCGCGATGATCACCAGGCTGGAAAGCAGTGCAGTGAGCAGTCGGCCGAGGTGTCCGGTGAGGGCTCGGCCCAGTAAGGCCCCGCTGGTGGCTAGGAGTAGTTGCCAGGTGGCGGATGCTGCGAAGGCAGCGACTACGAAGGAGGCGCGCTCGGGTGGTGTAGGGGTGGCCGACGTGCCGGAGCCGCCGAGTACCAGGGCGGCGAAGTAGAGCACTGTCATGGGGCTGAGCAGGGTCATGCCGAGCAGTCCGAGGTACGCGGTTCGTGCGCCTGGCGGGAGATCCTGGGCGATTCCGGCCAGGCGGGGTGCGCGGTGCCTACGGGCCCGACTGGCATGGCTATGCCGTAGCCGGCCAAGAGGCCTGCCACCAGCGCGGCCGTCACGAGCGGACGGGGATCGACCTCCGGCATCGGACGCGGCGCTGCTGGATGCCCGCGGCCGGTCCGGCAGCAGGAATCAACAGCAACAGTCCGATGGTCGTAGCCATGCGCTCATGATGCGGACTGTCGCTGATGCTCCACAAGCGAATTTACGAGCGCCTCCATCAACCAGATCGAGTCCAGTTGCCTGATGCAACAACCTGCGGCGGGTCAGAGGCGGCGTTCGATTGCCCTGGTGGGGTTGAGGAAGAGGAGGACCGGCGGGGCGGTGTTGGGGAGGATGGTTGCGTACGTTTGGAGTTGGGGGGCGTAGTACGCGACTCGGGCGTCGAGGGCGGCTGCTGGGATGGCGTCGGTTTTGTAGTCGACGATCGTGAGGCGGCCGTCGTCTTCGCGGTAAATGAGGTCGACGAAGCCTTCGAGGACGGTGCCGTCGGGCTGGACAGTGCCGACGTAGGACTCGCGCCAGTGTTCGCGGCCGGCGGCTCGTTGGACGACGTCGGAGGCGAGAGCTGAGCGGACGAGGGCGGTGACCACGTCGGCGTACTCCAGGACGCCCTCGGCGAGGCATTGGGTGGAGACTGCGGCTTCGAGGCCGGCGCCGGTGGACAGGTCGACGACTTGCAGTACGGCGTGAACCGCGCGGCCGATCGCGGTGCCGTAGCGGCCCTTGGACCACGGCGGGAGTTCAAGGTCGCGCGGGGCTTTGGCGGTGCCGGGATCCACCTCGGCGAGGACGACGTCGGGGCCGGTGCCTTCCAGGCCGGATGCGCTCTGGGCGGAGCGTGCGCGGCTGGCGGATTGGGCGGTGGCAGCGCGGGATTCCCATTCGGTGCGGGAGATCGGTGGGGTGACGTCGGGGGTGATGCGCGGCTCGCGTTCGACCGCGGGCGGGCTGGTGAACAGCGTGGCATGGGGTGCCTCGACGCCGCCGGCGGAGGCGAGGAGTTCCGCGTTGCTGGAGTGGCGGCGGTTGCCGGAGCGGTGCAGGGAGACGACCAGGTGATCGCGCGCGCGGGTGGCGGCGACGTACAGGAGGCGTCGGCGTTCGTAGTCGTCCATCTGCTCGTCGACCGGCTGGACGAGGTCGAAGTCCTCGGTCTGCACGGATGACTTGAGCTTCACGGCGTACCCGCCGTCCGGTGGCCAGAGGACCTGGACGCCGCGCTGCCGGTTGGGCGCCGCGGTCATACCGGACAGGATGACGATCGGGAACTCCAGACCCTTCGCGGCGTGGATCGTCATCACGCGGACGGCGTCCGCGTCGGTCTCGGGCAGGACGGCCTCGGCGACGCGTGAGGTTTCCTCGCCCTGGTGGGCGGCCCAGGCCAGGTACGAGCGCAGGCCGCCGTGCTCGACCTCGGACCAGGCGCGGGCCTGGTCGACGACGAAGCGGATCCGGCGCCAGGCGTCGCGGGCCCGTGGGCCGATTGCTGCGACTTCGAGCATGCGGCGGTCGGCGACGATCTTCGCGAGGACTTCGCTCGGGGTGAGCCAGCGGGCGGCTTTGTACGTGCTCCACAACCAGGCGATCGCCTCGCCGACCGGGTGGGTCACGAGGGAGTCGGGGATGGGCGCGGCCAGGTTGAACGTGCCGCCGGAGCGTTTCCAGACGAAGAGGTCGTCGTCGCCGCAACCGAACAGTGGTGAGCGCAGAGCGGTGACGAGGGCGAGTTGGTCGCTCGGATCGCCGAGGGCGCGGGCGCAGGCGAGGAGGTCGCGGACTTCGGCGGTCTGAAAGACGAGGGAGCTGGCCTCGGCGCGGTACGGGATGTCGGCGCGGTCGAGAGCGTCCTCGAGGAAGGGGAGCGACGTACGCGCGGGGACCAAGACGGCGATGTCGCCGGCCTCCGCGGGTCGCCAGTTGCCGGTGCGGTCGTCGTACACCTGCCAGTCGTCGCGCAGCGCCTGCTCGACGACTGCCGCGACGTCACGCGCCTCGCGTTCACGGAGGACGGAGGCTTGCGCGCGGGGGAGGTCGTTGTGCGGCTCGGCGCCGAGGACGGTGACGCTCGGGCCGGAGGCGGTCTCGTCGTAGGGCTCGGGAGGCGAGAGTACGTCGGCGGACGCGGAGTCGTCGCCGTGGCGCCGGAACGGGAGGACCGCGGCGAGGTCGCCCAACGGGTCGCCGGAGTCAGTGCTGTCCGCTGGGGAGATCGGGGTGCTTGGTGTGGCAGATGCGGCGGGGTCCTCAGGGGCGACGAGGTCGTCGAAGAGCGTGAGGTCGTCGTCGGAGTCGTCGAGGAAGGAGAGCTGGTCGCCGCGCACCGCGGCGGTGGTGCTGGGGTGGGACGGGGCCGACGCGGTGCCGGGTGGGTTTGGGGTGGGGGAGGTCGAACCTCCGGCGGAGGGGATGGGCTTGGTGGGGCCGGTGCGGTGGGGGGAGAGGGATTGGTAGGAGGGTTGGGCGGATTCTTGGGGCTGGATCAGGGTTTCGAAGACGGTGTTGATCCAGCGGAGGATGGGTGCAACGGTGCGGAAGTTGGTGGTGAGGGCGACGGTTTCGCCGAGGAGGTGCTGAGCGGTGAGGTACGTCGCGATGTTGGCGCGGCGGAAGCGGTAGATCGACTGTTTGGGGTCGCCGACGACGAACAGGCGGCCTTCTGGGACTTCGACGTCGCGCCAGTCCTCGGCTTCTGCTTCGGCGCCACCCGCGATCCGGACGGCGAGCTCGATCTGGATCGGGTCGGTGTCCTGGAACTCGTCCAGCAGGAGCCGCTCGAAGCGCTCGTGCAGCGCTGCGCGGACGGCCGGGTGCCTGCGCAGGAGGTCGCGGGCGAGAACCAGCAGGTCGTGGAACTCCAGGCGCCCTTCCTCACGGCGGATCCGGGCCGATTCCAGCACGCGCTCGGCGATCCAGTGTGAAAGGTGCCGAAGGCAAGCATCCAGGAGCAGCTCGACCAGCGAACCGGCGACCTCGACCACCTCGGTGCAGTCGCCGCGGACCCCGTTGATGTCCGGCCAGTTCTCCTTGCGTCCGATCCGGCCGACCTTCAGACCGCGCAACGTCTGCAGGATCGCCAGCTGCGTCTCCTGGTCGGTCGCGGCCTCCAGCATCACCCCCAGCTCGCGGATCTGCGCCACCTTCGGCAACAGCCGGTCCTCGGGATCCAGACACGACCCGGCCACTCCACCGATCTGCGCCGCTGCCGCGACGAGCCCGGACAGATCCGGCATCGACACCAGCTCTGGTGGATCCACCAGCACGCGTTCGGCGATCAGGTCCCAGTCGTTCCCGAACAGTCGTGCCAGCGATCGCAGGTGTTTCAGCTCGACCCCGACCGCCATCGCGAGCAGCAGCGGCTCCGCGATCGAGTCGTCGTCCAGCAGCAGCTGCTGCAGCTCGGCCCAGCGCTCCTCGAAGGCGACCGACGAACCCACCTCGTCCAGGACGTCGATGAGTGGCGGCAGGCCGGCTTCGATCGGATGGGCGAGCAGGATCTGCTGGGCGAAGGCGTGCAGAGTGCCGATCGAGGCCGAGTCGAGGTCGTCCAACGCTGCATCGGCGAGGTGCCCGGCCGGGCCTTTCCGAGCCCTTTCGAACTCGACCCGCAACCGATCGCGCAGCTCGGCGCCGGCCTTCTCGGTGAAGGTGACGGCGGCGATCGTGCGCAGCGGTACGCCGTCGCGCAGGACCAACGTGGTCACCCGGTCTACGAGTGCATGGGTCTTGCCGGATCCGGCGCCGGCCTCGACGAACAGCGTGGAGTCGGTGTCGGATCGGATCCGATCCCGGGCGGGCCCGTCCAGCAGTTGCTCAGTCATCGCCGGCCCCCTCGGAAGCGAGCAACTCCAGAGCGGTCGGATCGATCAACCGGACCAACCTCTCCAGCGTCGGGTCGTGCCGCTTGCGATCCCACCGCGCCCGCACCTCGCTGTGCCCGAGCCCGTCCGGGTTGCAGTACGGGCACTGCACCCACAGGAAGTCCGGCACCTCGGGCGCCTTCGGTGGGAAGAATCCGGCCGCGATCGACGACACGATCACGTCGAGCGTGTCGACGTACCGGGCCTCGACCTCGGGGGTCAGCGGCACCGGGATCCGTTTCCCGCCGCGCCGGACGAACCAGTACGACGCCTCGACCGGTGTGGACTGCTCTCCCAACCGGGCCCGCGCCGCGTACGCGTACACCGGCAGCTGCAGCTTCGTCCCGCCCGCCACTGGATCCGACTCGATCGCCTCGTACCGCGAGAACCCACCGGTCTTCACGTCCGTCACATAGATGGTCCCGTCCGCGCCGAGATCGACCTTGTCGGCCGACCCTCGCAGCAGCACCCGCCCGGACGGCACCGGGATCTCCACCGGCGGCTCCCCGTCGAACCCGAACCGCAGCTCGCTCGCCACCACGGACGCATCCCGCTCCACCCGCCACCGATCGTCGTCGGTCAGCAGCACCATCAGGTCACCGAGGATCCGCAACCGCTCCCGCTGCCACAACCGCGGATGCCCGGTCAGACCCTCCGCTTCGAACTGATCCGCGAGATCCGCCCCGATCGCGAGCAGCAACGACCGCTGCTCCGCCGTCCACGGCTCGCCGTACCCGGGCAGCGAACCGGCCAATCGCGACACAAAGGCATCGAGACTGTTGTGGATCAGGTTCCCCACCTGCAACGGCGAGATCACCAGCAGATCCTCGGGCGCCTCGAGCGGCTCCACCTGAAGCAACCGCTCGACGAAATACGCATGTGGACACGTCGCGTACGCCTCCAACGACGTCGGCGAGGCGATCCGTTCCTCGACGGCGTACTCCGGCAGACCGGGCACCCCGGACAGGTCCCCGTCGAACCGCGTGAAGGCATTGCTCCCACGCCCGCGCAAGAGCTCCCGCGCGCGCACGAGCACCTCGTCGTTCACCCACAACCGGGCCGCCGCGGCGCGGACCTGCCACTCCTGCTCCGTCGCCGGCATGGTTGCCGTCGTCAACGATCCTGCGTACGACGCCGACGTCCGCAGCCGCTCGCCGTACCTGTCCCACTGCGTCGCGGGCAGCCCGTGATCGCCCGTCAGCTCTCGCAACGACCCCAGCAACCAGCGCGTCGGCAACCGCCGCGACGATCGGCGCAGGTCGCCGCGCGGGAACGACGCCACCACCTTCCGCGACCCGGCCGAGAACGCGACCAGCAGGTGCCGTTGCTTCTCGTCGAGCCGATCCCGGAACGACGCCAGCTCCGGCGCGGCCGCCTCGCGGACGCGATGGGGCAGCAGCGCATCCTCGTGGACGCGCCCCGGATACAGATCCTCGGACAGGCCGACGACGTACACGATGTCCGCCGCCAACCCGATGCTCGCCGACAGCGGCGCCACCAGTACACCGGTGCCGAATGTCCCGACGCGGGGGAGTGACTGCTGCAACTCCAGATCGAGCACGTCCCGCAGCACGGCGAGACCGGCCGGCGTCCCGAGCTCGTCCAACGTGGACAGGCCCTTCAGCGAGCTCTCGACCGCGGCTGCGGCGTACTGCTCCTCGATCGGCAAGGACGAATAGTCGCCGAGCAGATCATGGAAGAGCCGAAGGACTCCGCCGGCAAGCTCGGACCAGGTCTCCAGCAACGCCAGGGCACCCAACCGGCGGCGGAGCTCGGAGGCGAACGCGTGCAACCGCTCGGCCATCGAGGCGTTGTACTGCGCGCGCCGCACCGCGGCGGGCCGTGGATCCTCGGCGGCCTCTTCCTGATCAGCGGTACGCCGCTCGGACTCGGCGTACCGAGCGAGCCGGGTATCCCAGTCGTCGCCGCGAACCACACCGGCGGCCCGGGACATCCGCTCCCACTGCGGCACCGGGATCCGCTGGCTGGTGAAGTCGCGCGTCGGCGCGTTGGCGAGCGCACGGAACACATCCGCGCGCGGCAGATCCTGATCGATGAGCGCGAGCACCTCGAGGAGCGTCCGCGCGATGGCGCGCTCGTGCACCGGTCGCGTGCCGGGTCCGTTGACCTCGATCCGCGCGGCACCGAGGTGCTCGTGCAGCAACCGCGCGTACGGCGAGGCGGCCGAGTACAGCACCGCGATCCGGTGCGCCGGGGTGTGGTCGAGCGCCTCGACCACATCGCGGACGACACACCGCACCTCGTCGTCGGCGTCGGACGCGTTGAGGATCTCGGTGGCGACCGGGTAGTTCTTCGAGATCGACGACGGCAGGTCGATACCGATGCGCTCGAGTGACCGCCGGACGGCACGGTCGGCCCGTCGTACGTCGGTCAGACCCACGATCACGGTGAGATCGGCCGCGGCGCTGCCGAGCGCCTCGACGAAGGCTGCCTCGGACTGGGTGAGCTCCTGCGGAAGAAAGAGGACGAGCGCACCGAGCTCGCCGGCAACAGCGGGCGAGGTCGCGATGCGCGTGGCGGCGGCCCTCAACAGATCCGTCTCGTCATACCAGTCCGCGGCGAGCTCGGTGGTGACGTGGCGGTGCAGGCGAACGAGGTCCGGGCCGAGAGTCGAGGCGTGCGTGACCTTCTCGAGCGCTGGGTCGGTGAGGTCGCGGAGCTCGCGATGGGCTGAGGCAAGCGCTTGGATGGTCGACGGATGCTCGGCGACGTCCTCGAAGATGCCCGGTGCCTTCGACAGCGCCGTCCGCCAGGTCGCCGCGACGATCGGCCGGGTCGCCGGCCGGCGCGGGGACAGGACGCCCGCGGCGAGTTGCTCGGCCAGTCGCTCCAACGTCGCCAGGTAGAGGCCGGCGATGCCGCTGCGGGCGAGGTGGCGGCGGGCGATGACGCCGGCCAGGTTGTTGGGCAGCAGCAGCGTGACAGGGGTCATCGGATCGTCTGCCTTCAGCCGCGCGACCACGGCCTCCAGGCACTCGAGCGCGGCCGCTCCGTACGCCGTGCTCTCGATCCGGGTGCTACTCACCACAACCCCCGATGCTCGACTGTCACCGCAGACGGTAAACCCTGCCACGGACAGAAAGGTGACGGGGCGCGAAACGCCAAAGTTTCTGCAGGCCTGGCGATCCGCTCCCACAATGAAGAAATGACCAGGGAGACGACGATCGCGCGGGTGTTGCTCGTGCTCGTCTTCGCGCCGGCCGGCGGCCTGTTCGGCAAGGCCGTGGCCGAGGCCGCGCAGAGCCGCGCGTGGTGGCCGTGGCTGGTCGCCGCACTGGTCTGGCTGGTGCTGTCGGGACTGATCTCGATGGCGGTTTCGAACCATCTCGACGAGCACAGATAATGCTCCGATGGTCGCTGCGGTGCATCACGTCGAGATCTGGGTCCCGGACCTGTCCCGGGCCCAGGAGAGCTGGGGTTGGGTCCTCAATCGGCTGGGCTGGAAGGACGGTGACGGCTGGCCCGGCGGGATGACCTGGGCGGCTCCCGACGGCAGCTATGTCGTGGTCGAGCAGAGCCCGGCGATGTCGGCCGGCGAGCACGACCGGCTCCGGCCCGGGATGAACCATCTCGCCCTGAACGCGGCCGACCGGGCCGAGGTCGACGCGATCGTCGCAGAGGCGGGCCGGCATGGCTGGACGCTGATGTTCGCCGACCGGCACCCGTACGCCGGCGGCCCGCAGCATTACGCCGCCTTCCTGCACAACACCGACGGCTACGAACTCGAGATCGTCGCTCCCGATTAGCAGGTGAGACTACTGATGCCTTGAGTGACGGTTGGGATTACCCATATGACATGGTTACTCCAGGCAAGCAGTGGTCGCGGGGCAAGGTGGAAGGACGGTGCTCGTGACGGAGAAGCCTGACGGGGGAAACACGCCCGGATCGGCTTCGCGCTCCGCGCGGACGACAGAATCAGCACCGGAGCTCCTGGAGGCGCGGATCCGGGGTCTCCAGCATGCGCTCGGGCAGCTGCTGGACAACGCACACCGGCTGACGTACGCCGAGCATCAGCGGGCCGTGCAGCTGCATCGTCAGCTACAGGAGCAGACCGCGATCGCCCGGCGCGAGTCGCGCTCGC
The DNA here is from genome assembly GCF_036227145.1 of Kribbella sp. NBC_01484. Taxonomy (NCBI): domain Bacteria; kingdom Bacillati; phylum Actinomycetota; class Actinomycetes; order Propionibacteriales; family Kribbellaceae; genus Kribbella; species Kribbella sp. NBC_01484. The sequence continues at coordinate 8,438,919 of NZ_CP109437.1, read as the reverse complement.
TCGTCGACGCCAAGACCGCGGAGGCGCTGTCCACCGCCGAGCCGAAGGCCCGCCTGCTCGCGGACCGGCTCGCGCCCGGTCTGGCCGCGATCCCGCCGAACGACGCCCGCTGGCGTTCGCGTCAACTGGTCGGCGCCGGAGTCTCGTCGTACGTGCGGGTCGGCGAGCTGGACGGCGGTACGCCGGTCGTCGCGCCGCTGCTGCGGACGAACGGCTGGAAGGTGACTGCGGATCGCAACGAGTTCGCCCGCAGACTCCTGCAGAGCGTGGCGTTGCGGCTGGTCGCGGCCGCCGAACCCTTCCGGCTCAGGATCGATGCGTACGACCCGCGGCTGACCGGCATGATGGGCCTGCTCGGTCACCTGACCACGAAGTATCCGCAATTGGTGCCTAGGGCAACACACACCCCGGAGCAGCTGCACGCCGTGCTGTCCGGGCTGGTCGACGTCTCGTCGCTGCGGGCCAGCCGGCAGGCACAGCTCGGGCACGAGCGGTTCGAGGATCTGATCCGGGAGACCGGGCGGGTCACCGAGCCGTATCGGCTGATCATCCTGTTCGACTACCCGACCGGCATCGACACGCTCGCCCAGCGCGACCTGCTCCGGCTGGCCGCGACCGCCGGCCGGCGCGGCATCTGCTTCCTGGTCCATCACGACCCCTCGACGTCCGCCGAGCTGGACGTCGACACCAAACAGTTGCTCGATCTCCTCGATCCGGTGGCCATCACCAGCGAGAAGGTCGAGGTCGCGCAACTGCCCGGCGTCCCCGCGAAGCTGGATGCGCCGTTCGACGCGAACATTGCCGCCGGCATCTGTGACGTGGTGGCCGAGCTCGCGGAGATCGCCGTACTCCCGACCATCGACTTCGAGCGGACCCTGCCGGACCGGTCGACCTGGTGGCAACCGGTCACGGACGAGATCGGCACGGTGATCGGGTACGACGATCGCACGCCGGCGCTGGTGCGGTTGCGCAGCGGCAACCCGGCCCTCCCGCACGTCCTCGTCGGCGGCGCCGTCGGCCAGGGCAAGTCGAACCTGCTGCTCGTGATGATCCACGGTCTCGCCGCGCGCTACGACCCGGCGGATCTGGAGATGTACCTGCTCGACTTCAAGCATGGTGTCGAGTTCTCCGCGCTCGGTCCGGCCGGGGAGCGCGAGCATTGGCTGCCGCAGGTGCGGGTGCTCGGTGTGCACAGCGATCGCGCGTTCGGTCTCGCCGTACTGCGTCATCTGTCCGACGAACTGGCGCGGCGCAGCGAGATCTTCAAGTCGCACGGCAACGTCGCCGACATCGCGGAGCTTGCCCCCGGCCCCGGTCGGCCGCCGCGGATCCTGGTCGTCCTCGACGAATTCCAGGTGCTGCTCGAGGACGACGACGAGCTCGCGGACGAGGCGGCCAAGTTGCTCGAGCGGTTGGTCCGGCTGGGACGCGCGTACGGCGTGCATGTCGTACTGGCGACGCAGACGATCGAGGGCGTCAAGCGGCTGGCGACGCGGCGGGACTCGATCTTCGGCCAGGTTCCGTACCGCATCGCGCTGAAGACGACGCCGGCCGACTCGCAGGCGATCCTGCGGAGCGGGAACACGGCGGCGGCCGAGCTGCAGTTCCGCGGCGAGGCGGTACTGAACGCGAACTTCGGCTCGCCGGACGACAACCAGCATGTGCTGGTCAGCTTCGCGGACAAGGCGGTGCTGGACTCGCTGCGGCGTGAGTTGTGGCAGCGCGCGGGTACGGCGGTCCACCCGCCGCGGATCTTCCATCTCGCCGAGCCGGCGCGGTTGACGGACACGGCGGCCGCGGTGAGGCCCGAGCTTGGGCGGCCGTGGACCGGGTTGCCGATCGCGGTGACGGAGGAGCCGGTCCAGGTCGAAGTACGGCCCGAGCCGGGTGCCGGCGTACTCGTGCTCGGTGACGGCCCGGTCGACGCACTCGGCGTACTGAGTGGGCTCGCGTTGTCGACGGCGGCCGCGGCTGTGGATCCGCCGCGGTTCGTGTTCCTGGACGGGACGGACTCGTCGCCGGCTGTTGCTGAGGGCAAGGATGCGCTGGTGCAGGCATTGCGGCAGCTCGGGTGCGAGGTCGAGACGGTCGACAAGCACGCCGACATCGTGCCGCGGCTGTTCTCGCTGCGGGAGTCGGTACGCAACGGCCACCTTGGTGAGACCTATCTGCTCGGGTTCGGGTTCCATGGCGTGCCTCGGATGCAGCTGCATGCGGAGGGATTCTTCGAGAGCCCGGCGAACGCGCTGCAGGACATCGTGCGCGACGGACCCGCGCAGGGGCTCATCACCTTCGGGTGGTGGAACCGGCTGCACGTGTGCACCGAGCAGCTCGGGTACGGGCGCGCCAACGTGGCGACTCATCTGTTCCTCCGGCACCCGCAGGACGGCGTACGCGCGGTGGCCGGTCCGCTGGTGCGATGGGCTTCGGAGCCACACCGGGGTCTGCTGTGGGACGGACTGCATCCTGAGGCCCAGGTCGTCGTACCGTTTGCCGCACTGCGATCCGACGAGGTGGATCGCGCGGTGGAGTTGGTACGGCGATGAAAACTGAAGCGCAGGAGTGGGCTGAGTACGCGCGGGCGCTGCGGACGGTCGCCGGAGCCCGTGCGGACGCGCAGCAGGCGCAGGACCGGCTGACGGCACACAAGTCGAAGGCTGAGGCCACTGCGATGGCGGAGGCCGACGCCATGGCTGAGCGCGGGCGGCAGTTGGAGCTCCGGCTGAACGCACTGGCCGAGAAGGCCGCTGCGAGTCTGCAGCGAGCCGGACTGCCGGCGGAGGGGAAGCGGGCGAACCATGCGTTGCCCGAGATCCGCGTACTGAACGACATCGAGACCGTCGCGGCCGGGATCACCAAACAGCTGAGTGACACCGTTGAGCAGTTGGAGGAGGTCCGTGCAGCGGCCCGGGCCGAGCAGGAGCGACGGAAGCGACGTACCATCAGCGCGGCCTTGATGCTGGTCGGGTTCGTAGTGGTGTGGGTGGTGACCGGGTCGTTCCTGGCCGGAGTGGAGACGGCCGCGATCGCCGCCGTCACGATGCTGGCCGCGTCGCGGGCGCTCGGCCTGCCGCGGCTGCCGGGCGCACGGTGGTGGGGCTGGGGTGGTGCGGTCGCGGTCGTCGTCGCGATGGCGGCCGGTCTGCCGTGGTGGCTCGCGATCGCCGTACCGGTGATCGTGTCCGGTACGGCGATCGTGCTGCCGAAGAAGCGCAACTAGTTTGGGAGTGGGTTAGGTGTCCGACGTACAGCGACTCAAGGAACAGCTGCACCAGGTCTCGATGGAGGCCAAGCAGGCAGCGGGGGGCCTGGCCGGGTTCAAGCTACGGTTCACCCAGCACAGTCAGCTGGTGGAGAGCCTGATCGCCGGTACGGCGACCGGCGTCGACCGGGACATCACGGAGATCCTGGACGCGGCCGGCAAAGCGGTCGAACAGGCCGCCGAGGCGCTGGAGATCGCGTCGGCCGGATGCAAGAGCTACGCCGACCAGATCTGACCGGTCGTGCCGTCTGAGCTGCAACGGGTCGCTCGGGGCCTGGTGGATTGCCTCGACGAGGTGCCTGCCGTGGTCGCCCATCTGCAACGCACCGCCGCCCGCTGCCGCGAGAACGCCCAGGTTGCGCTGTTGGCCTCCCAGGGCCGGGCGACCGCCGCCGCTCAGCAACTGGACGCGGCCGCCCGCGCCTGCGAGGCCGCCGCCCACTACCTCTCCCTGGCCCCGCCGAAGGCCCGGGCCTGGGCCGAACACCTCATCGGCGACGGCTTCACCACCAGCCGCCCGTCAGCCAACTCCGCCGACCGCAACAAGACCACCGGCGGCACCGGCGGCACCGGCGACATCGCCGAACGAGACTCCCAAGGCCGCACCAAACGCCTCACGGCCACCTTCGAAGACCTCGAGGTTGCCGAAGACAACGAACCGCCTCTCATCACGGTCGCCCGCAAGGCCTTCGAGAAGTTCCGCAAACGTCATGAGAAGGACGAGGACGAACGCGACCTCCCCGAGGACCCGCTGGAGATCGAGATCACCGTCGCCGAAACCGGCGAGCCGCAGATCGACGAGCGCGACGAAAAGGAAGAGGAGAAGCGCGAAGAGCGCCTCCTCCAAGGCTTCGAAATCACCGTAGACCTCGCTGAACCCATAAAGAACCTCCTGGCCGCCATGGCCGGATCCGCTGGCCGGAAGTGGCAACACGCCACCCTCACCATCACCACAGACCGCGTAGAAGCCACCTTCGACTACCCCGACGACAAGCACCCGATCGTGGTCGACATCGAACTGCCGGAGGTCGACGAGCCGGCCTTCGACCCCGCCTTCGATCAGCGCCCGCTGACGGTGGACTTCGCGCCTCTCGTGTTCGATCCGCACAATTCGTTCAATCCGAAGGAGCGGCTGATCGCGGACCGGCTCGCCGGGGAAGGATGGCGCGTCGACGCCAGGCCGCCGGACCACACCCGGGACAAGGTGAAGAATCCGGATGTCATGGTGCGCAAGGGCAGGCACGATTCGGGCGTGATCATCGAGTTCAAGACCCCGCAGAGTGGTAGCTCCAATGCGATCAAGCGGAACATCCACGAGGCCAGCGAGCAGGCTGGGGAGCTGGGCGAGATTCTGATCGACGGTCGACCGGTGCGGCTGTCCGAGGACGTTGCCTGGCGGTCATTCCGGAGGGCGTGCGGCCAGCCAGGTTCGACGGTCGCACGCGTTGTTCATGTCATTCTCGGTGACGGGCGTTTGGTCACCTACACAAAGGAGCAGTGATGTCCACCAGCGACACCATCTTCCTGGCCTCGCGTGAGCCCCTTGACAGAACGGCCGGCTGGTTGGCGGATGTCCTGGGACTGGAACGGCTGGATGATCCGGAGTTGAAGGAGAACGAGCACTTCTTCCGGGGGCGTGCACGGACCGCCGACGGGAACGTACTGCTCGTGGTCGGGCCGAACATTTATGGCGAAGTCGATCCGGAGCCCGAAGACGTCTCGGCGATCGACCATTACACAGGTGTGGTCGACGTACGCCTCTCGGGCCGGAAGAACGAAGAGGCACAGGCCCGGGAAGCCCGTGCCGTGTTCGATGAGCTAGCTGCGACCCGGCCCGACGTGGCCCTGGTCCTGGACCACGCGATGTCCTGGATCGTGGCGGCGTACTTGCCCGGTGCCGGGACCTACGCTTTCCCGCCTCGCACCTCCCTCGACGCCGACGCCATCGACACCTGGCGCCCTTGGGTCGTCACCTGAGGCCGAGCGGCTGATGTCGGTCGCCTGACCTCCCGATGCTGCTTGTGCACAACCCCGACATCCCTGAGCAGAAAATTTCTGCGGAATCGCGTCATGAAGTGGGGAGGAGGCCGTCACTACCTGTGAACGCATTCTCACAGGGAAGTGGATGTGATTGACGTGAAGGGTTGTTCTTCGAGGTTGCTGATGGGAACTGCACCGATCCAGGCCCGGAGCGTTGGCTGCCGGGCGAGCGGCTCTGGGAGGTAGCGCCGAAATGAGTCCTCGTCGCTTCCGGCTGATCCGCCATCATGACGTCTCCGGTGTCAGTGGCACCGGTCCGGTCGCCGAGGGCGTGCAGTTCACCGACGGGGCGGTCGCGCTCCGCTGGTACGGCGACTATCCGACCACGACCGTCTGGGACGGGATCGAGTCCGTCGTCGCCATCCATGGTCACGGCGGAGCCACCGAGGTCGAGTGGATCGACCCGGACCCAGGCCCCGATCCCGACCTGAAACTGCCACCCCGCGAAGTCCTCCCACCCCGACCGTGGCCGGATCTGCACTCCGCCACCGAGCCACAGGATCCCGACCCCCTGCACAGCGATCGTGAACTCGGTTCGTACGGCGGTGCGCCGCCGGCCGGGTCGTCGTCGTACCGGGTGTTCCGCTGAGCCGGCCCGGGTCCGGCGCCGCGGACCCGGACTGATCGTGAGCGGGCCGGTGCCGAACCTCCCGCACGGTGCCGCCCACCCACTGACCTCGGGCGAAGGCCGTGTCTGACGGTCCCGCGCCTACTGCGCGGCACTCGGCACGGCACCTCGCCGCACTGGCGCAAAGGCCACGATGCTCCGCATCGAGACCTTCGCTCCAGCACGCCGATGCACCATGCCGAGCACCTGCTCGCTACGGCGTGGGACCATCAGACACGGCCAGTCGTATCGCGAGTCCGGCTCGGCCCGAGCCCGCCCTGGGGTCAGCTGTACTCCATGGTCTGGACCAGATCGAGGTTGTAGAACGCGCCCGGTCCGTCGCACAGTTCCATCATCTTGGCCGAGAACTCGGTCGTGTCGGCCCGCTGCGAGTTCGCCATCGCCTCTTCGTACGAGCTGAACTCGACGATGGCGAAGTAGCGCCCCGGCTCGTCCCGGTCGGCGCAGGTGATCCCGCGGACGGGGGCGGGACCGTCGCCCTCGGCTGCCCGGTTCTTGCTGAACTGTTCCATCAGCGCCGCGATCTCGTCCGGCTTCGACGTCCGGTACTCGATGATCTGAACGAAACCAGCCATTTCTCCCCCTTGTCCATGGCACCAATTCTGAGGTGCCTCCTGCTGCCGACACTGCGCCCGGATCGCCCGCGCCGCAAGGGGTCGACGCTTACGGTGACGTGACGCTGGCGCGAGATCACGGCGCGTCGATTCTGCCGTCCGCAGAGGTGGCTGGGTTTTGTCCGCCGGGCCTGATTGGCTTGCCTGCATGGAGATTCTGATCCTCGGTGGGACAGCATGGCTCGGTCGCGAGATCGCTACGCAGGCGTTGGCGCGCGGGCATTCCGTCACCTGCGTGGCCCGTGGTGAGAGTGGCGCGATCGCGGACGGCGCCACGCTGATCGCCACCGATCGCAGCCGTCCGGATGCGTACGACGCTGTGCCCGAGCAGGACTGGGACGCGGTGTTCGAGGTGTCCTGGCAGCCGGGGTTCGTGCGCGGCGCGCTGGCGGCCTTCGGTGCGCGGGCCAAGCATTGGACGTACGTGTCGTCGGGCAACGCGTACGAGAAGTTCGACACGCCGGGTGCCGACGAGTCCGCCGTACTGCGGGAGCCGACGGAGCTGGACGTGGCCGAGCGGGAGCAGTACGGGGAGGCGAAAGTTGCGAGCGAACTGGCCTCGCGGGAGGTTGTCGGGGACCGGCTGGTGATCGCGCGGGCCGGGCTGATCGGTGGGCCGGGGGACACGAGCGATCGGGCCGGGGCGTGGGTGGCGCGCGCGGCCCGGGCGCCGGAGGAGCCGCTGCTCGTGCCGGACACGCCTGACCTGCCGACGTCCGTGATCGACGTCCGCGATCTCGCCGCCTGGTTGCTGGACTGCGCGACCGAAGGGCGGACCGGGACGTTCAACGCCGTCGGCCCGGTCGTGCCGTTCGGGGAGTGGATCGAGCTCGTGCGCGAAGTGGGCGGCCACACCGGACCGGTCGTGCTCGCACCGCAGACGTGGTTGGAGGAGCAGAAGGTCGAGCAGTACATGGGTCCGGATTCGTTGGCGATGTGGCTGACCGAGCCCGGGTATGAGGGCTGGTCGAACCGCAGCGGCGCGGCGGCGCTCGCGGCCGGGCTCACGCATCGCTCGCGGCGGGACTTCCTCGTGGACACGCTGGCCTGGGAGCGGGAGCTCGGTCTGGACCGGGGGCGCCGCGCCGGCCTGAGCCCTGCGAAGGAGAAGGAGTTGATCGAGTCGCTGCCGGAGTAGACAGTGGGCGGATGCGGTTGGTGCTGATCTCGGACACTCATCTGCCGGGGCGGGCGAAGAAGCTGCCTGAGCCGGTCTGGGAAGCGGTCGAGCGCGCCGACGTGGTCATCCATGCCGGGGACTGGGTGAGCGTCGCGTTGCTGGACGAGTTGGAGTCTCGTGCGGCCCGGTTGGTCGGGTGCTGGGGCAACAACGACGGCCCGGAGTTGCGGGCGCGGTTGCCGGAGGTCGCGCGGGTGACGCTCGACGGGTTGTCGGTCGCGGTCGTGCACGAGACCGGGCCGGCCAAGGGACGCGAGGAGCGCTGCGAGAAGGACTATCCGGGCGTGGATCTCCTGGTGTTCGGCCACAGTCACATCCCGTGGGACACGACGGCTCCCGGTGGATTGCGGCTACTGAACCCTGGGTCGCCGACGGATCGGCGCCGGCAGCCGTACTGCACCTACCAGACGGCGACGATCACCGCCGGCAGCCTGAAAGAAGTTGCTCTTCACAACCTTTGAGATGGTTGCGGCCGACAACGACTCTCGGCCGGCCGTGCGGGAGCATACGCCGTACCACCGAGTTACGGCGTACCCGCACGACCGGCCGAGCGTCGTGCCTGAGTCAGGCGTTCGCTGCTTCCTTGGCTCGGGTCTTGAGCCGGTCGCGCACCTCTTCCGGCGTGTAGGCGCGACGCTTCCGCTCGCCTCGCGCGACCACCACGCCCGTCGCGGCCACGCCGACGAGCCCCGCAAGTCCTACCACCTTCCATACCTTCATGCGGTCTAACCTAGCGATGTGGACAGCCGGATTGCACTGGATGACGCTACGGAACTGACACGAACAGGTGACATTTGGCTGTTCCGTGGTGACAAAGCCGCCGACCGCGCCATCCAGCTGACGACGAACAGCCCGATCAACCACGTCGGCATGGCGATCGTGATCGAGGATCTGCCGCCGCTGATGTGGCACGCCGAGCTGGGTCGGTCACTGCCGGACGTGTGGAGCGGCACGCACCACCGCGGTGTGCAATTGCACGACCTGCGGGACGCGGTCCTGGTGTGGGCGCGCAAGTACGGCCAGCGGGCCTGGCTGCGGCAGCTCGAGCACCCCGTCACGCGGGAGATGGAGGACGCCGTACTGCGGACTGTCGCCCGGCTGGACGGTACGCCGTTCCCGTCGACGGCTCGCCTGGCGACCAGGTGGGTGCGGGGCCGGGTGCCGGCGTTCCGGCGCGGATCGCGGGAGCTCGAGCTGGAGTCGGCGTACTGCGCCGAGGTGGTGGCGGTGACGTACGAGGAGATGGGGTTGCTGTCCGGGCGGCGGCCCAACTGGTACGACCCGGGACGCTTCTGGAGCGGAGACGAACTCGAGTTGGCCGATGGCGCCCGGCTGGGCGACGAGATCGCGGTGGAGATCCCCGACGAATGAGGTCGGGTCGCTGACGCCGATTCCGGATCGGACGGAAACTGTCGGTGACGTGTGATTGGGTTGTTCCAGTCGGTCATCGAGCCGGAGGAGGCCCGCGGATGTATGCCGTCATCGACACCGAGACGACCGGCCTGCTGCCGAGTCATCGGCATCGGGTGATCGAGGTCGCCGTCGTGCTGCTGGACGCCCGCGGGCAGGTCGAGCACGAATGGGTGACGCTGCTGAACCCGCAGCGCGATCTCGGTCCGCAGCACATTCACGGGATCCTGACCGCCGATGTGCTCGCCGCGCCGGAGTTCGCGGATGTCGCGCGGCCGTTGGGTGAGCTGCTGGCGGGCCGGATGGTTGTCGGGCACAACGTCGAGTTCGATCTCGGGTTTCTGCGGGCGGAGTTCGCCCGGCTGGGTGTCGCCGTACCGCTGATCACCGAGCGGTCGATGTGCACGATGGCGTTGGCCGGTTATCTCTACCCGGGCGCGAAGCGGACGCTCGGTGCGTGTTGTGCGGCGGCGGGCATCTCGATCGAGGGGTGGCACTCGGCGCTGGCCGACACGCGGGCCACGGCCGAGCTGTTCGGCCGGTATCTGAACGCCTTTCCGTCACCGCCGCCGTGGCAGTGGGCTTATGAGGAAGTCAGTCGATTGCGGTGGCCGGCGTTGCCCTCGAGCAACGTCGCGCCGACCGTGCGGCCGGTGCATGCCGGCGGGCGGCATGGCTGGATGAGCAGGCTCGTCGATCAGTTGCCGCGCGTCCCCGAGCCGCCGCAGGCCGACTCGTATCTCGCGCTGCTCGACATGATCCTCGCCAATCGGGAGATCACCGCGGCGGATGCGGATCAGCTCGTCCAGGTCGCGACCGACCTCGGCCTGACGCGTTCGCAGGTGCACGACTTACATCAGTACTACGTCTCGGCGCTGGCGGAGGCGTCGTGGGGCGGAGGCGAGATCACCGCGCATCAGCGGAGCGATCTCGACCAGGTGGCGGTGATGCTCGGGCGCCGGGCTTCCGATGTGGACGAGGCGCTGGTGCGGGCGAGCGACGGGCGGTACGCCGTACCGGCGCGTCCTGGGGCGAGGGGCTTCCCACGGGGGAGCACGATGGTCTTCACTGGCGACATGGTCGAGCCACGCGAGGTTTGGTGGGACCGGGCGGTGGCGGCCGGGTTCGTGCCGCAGGAGGTGGTTCGCCCGGACACGACGTTCGTCGTAGCCGCCGATGTGGACAGCCTGTCAGTGAAGGCACGCGCCGCCCGTGAGCTGAACATCCCGATCATCTCTGCAGAAGACTTCCGCCGCTTCCTGCCCGTCCAAACCGAACGCAAGGCCGGCTAGCGTCCACCGGCAACCGGGCAGCGCGACCGCTGATGCGGCCCGTTAGGGTGCTCGGGTGGAGCTTGCGGAGTTGGGACGGCGGATTTACGCGGCTGCTCATCTGACCGGGGAGTTCGTGTTGCGGTCGGGGCAGACGACCAGCGAGTACTTCGACAAGTACCGGTTCGAGGCGGATCCGGTGTTGCTGGATGCTGTGGCCGAGGCGATGGTGCCGCTGGTGCCGGCTGACACCGAGGTGCTGGCGGGGTTGGAGATGGGCGGGATCCCGGTCGTGACCGCGCTCGGCCGGCACACCGGGTTGCCGTGCGCTTTCGTCCGCAAGCAGGCCAAGCCCTACGGGACGCGCCGCCTGGCCGAGGGCGCCGAGACCGCGGGCCGGCGGGTCACGATCATCGAGGACGTCGTCACCACCGGCGGCCAGATCGTGCTCTCCGCCAACGACCTCCGCGCTCTGGGCGCTCACATCACCGATGCCCTGTGCGTCATCAACCGCAACTCGACCACCCCGGCCCCGCTGACCGAAGCGGGCCTGACGCTGACCGCGCTGCTCACCCCAGAACACCTCGGCTAGCGCCGGCGCCACTCCTGCGGCGTCATGCCGTACGCCTGGCGGAACCGGCGGGTGAAGTGCGCGGCGTCGAGGAACCCCCAGCCGGCAGCGATCGAGGCGATGGGGCGGCGCCTGCTCGCCGGTTCGGCGAGCTGGCGAGCGGCGCCCTTGAGGCGCTCGCTGATCAGCCACTGCTCGAGGCTGAGGTGGTGCTCGGCGAACAGCCTGTAGAGGTAGCGGAGCGAGATGTTGTGCTCCGCCGCGATGCGGGTGGGGCTGAGCCCTGGATCGGCGAGACGGCGGCGCGCGTACCAGGTGATGCGAGCGAACAGTACGTCGCTCATCGCCGGCGGCTGGGTGTCGCGAGCCGCGGCCGAGGTCAGCAGGGCGCGGACGAGTTGCGTGGTGGCCGTGCCGACCAGGTCGGCCGACGGTGTTCCGTGCAACGACTCGAGGATGCTCGGCAGCACCGTGAGATGGTGCAGCACGAGGTCGTAGAGCGGGCTGCTGGGCAAGCGTTGAGCGGCCGCGCGGACCGATTCGACACTCAGCCCGAGGTCGGCGTAGTCGATCTGGAAGGCCTGCGACGCACCATGCTCACTCCAGGCGAAGTCGTACGGCGCGGTCAGATCGACCAGCATCAGGTCGCCGGTGCGGACGCGCTGATCGACGTCACCCTGGCTGAAGACGCCAGACCCGATCACCTGCACGGCGAGGGCCAGGCGCTCCGGGCCTCCGATCCGGACGTGCTTCGGCGTCCGGACCAGGCGCATCCCGGATCCCTCGTTGCGGAACAGGTCCGGCGTGCCGAGTTGCCAGAAGTCCATCCTGGCGTGCACATCGCCGTGTGGATCCTCGTGCTCGACACGGGCCGGCACACTCGCCGACATCATCGCGGCGTAGAACGCTTCGGGCCGGTCCCGCCGTGGTAGCGCGGCGGTGTCGAGCAACACGGCCATGCCCACCCCCTAGACCCTGGAGTCTGGTGGGCGAACTGTGCAGACACAGCCCAGATCCGTGCAGGCACATCCTACGGAGCGCGCCGTACGGACAGCTACGGTTTCGGCCAACATCCCCGACGGAAGGGACGCGATCATGCCTGCTGACACCGTCGTACTGGTGCACGGATTCTGGGTGACGCCGCGGAGCTGGGAGCACTGGATCACCCACTACGAAGCGCGCGGGTTCCGGGTGCTGGCGCCGGGCTACCCGGGGTTCGAGGTCGAGGTGGAGGCACTCAACGCGGACCCGGACCCGATTCGGAAAGTGACCGTGCCGGCGATCATCGAGCACCTGGAGTCGGTGATCCGCGAACTGGACACGCCGCCGATCATCATCGGGCACTCGGCCGGCGGGGCGTTCACGCAGATCCTGCTCGACCACGGCTTCGGAGCCGCCGGGGTGGCGCTGAACTCGGCGCCCACCGAGGGCGTCCGGGTGGTGCCGTTCTCGCAGGTGAAGTCGACGTTCCCGGTGCTGAGGAGCCCGGCGAACCGGCACAAGGCGATCCCGCTGTCGTACGACGAGTGGAAGTACGCGTTCACGAACACGTTCGGCGAGGAGGAGGCGCGGGCGCTGTACGAGCGCTACGCGATCCCCGCGAACGGCGGGATCCTGTGGGGGAGCGTGCTGTCGAACTTCCAGCCCGGTCACCAGGACACCTGGGTCGACTACCACAACGACGCGCGCGCGCCGCTGCTGTTCGTGTCCGGCTCCGAGGACCACATCATGCCGCCGGAGATCCAGCGCTCCAACGCCAAGCATTACAAGTCGCAGACCATCACCGAGATCCGCGAGTACGACGGGTACGCGCATCTGCTGCCGGCCCAGGCTGGGTGGGAGAAGATCGCGGACGAGGTGCTGGACTGGGCAGTGAAGCATTCGTGAGCCAGGCGCGCATCACCCACATCGGCGGCCCGACGACGCTGATCGAGGTCGACGGGTGGCGGCTGCTCACCGACCCGACCTTCGACCCGCCGGGGCGGCACTACAGCTTCGGCTGGGGTTCGGGCTCACGCAAACTGACCGGGCCGGCGATCGCGGTCGACGAGCTGCCGCCGATCGACGCCGTACTGCTGACGCACGACCACCACGCCGACAATCTGGACGACACCGGCCGGGCTCTCCTGCCCAGGGCGGGCGCCGTGGTCACCACCGCGGCTGGTGCTTCGCGGCTCGGCGGCGCGACGATCGGCCTGGTGCCGTGGTCGGTTCACACGCTGCGGGAGCCTGGACGGCCACCGCTCGAGATCACCGCGACGCCGTGTCGCCACGGGCCGCCGTTCAGCCGCCGGATCACCGGCGACGTGATCGGCTTCGCCTTGCGCTGGCCGGGGCAGGAACACGGCGCGCTGTGGATCTCCGGGGACTCTGTGCTGTACGACGGAATCCGGCAGGTCGGCGGCCGATGCGAGGTCGGCACTGTACTGCTGCACCTCGGCGCCGTGCAGTTCGGCATCAGCGGGCCGGTTCGGTACACGATGACCGGTCGCGACGGCGTGGAGCTGTGTTCGCTGCTGCGGCCGCGCACGATCGTCCCGGTCCACTACGAGGGCTGGAGTCACTTCCGGCAAGGCCGCGCCGGCATCGAGTCGGCGTTCTCGTCGGCGCAGGCGGACCTCACCTGGCTGGAGATCGGGACGCCAGGAACCCTGCAGGTCTAGGGACCTGCGGCGTCACTCGTTGTCGTCGGTTTCGCGTTCGATCTCGAAGCGGAGTTGCTTGCCGGAGCGGATGCGTTCGATGGCGGAGAGGCAGGCTTCTTCGCTCATGTCGACGCCGATCTCGGCGAGTTTGTGGCGCAGCACGCGAGCGGCGTCCTCGGCCGACCGGGCACTGGTCTCGTTGATCGCCTCGATCGTGGTCGCGGTGAGCATCTCGCGGATGTCCGGGTGAACCTTGTGGATCTCGTGCGTGATTCTGAACTCGGTCATCGCGACTCGCTCTCTCGTTCGCCCCCGCGGGCCGGTTTTACTCGACACCAGAGTAGTGTCCCGGCGCCGGTCAGGCGCGCTAAGCGAGCACGCGATTTACGAAACCTTCAAGGCGTGTCGCGAGCCGCTCGGCCCGCACCTCGGGGCCGGCGGTTTCGCCTTGTGGTACGTCGAGTTCGCGCAGGCCGCGGACGTAGAGCGAACAGGCCAGGTCCGCACAGATGTACGTACCGACCGTGTTGCCCGCCCGGCCGGCCGTGCCGGCCCGGCGGGCGGCGAACAGGGCGACGTCGGTGAGGTGGTGTGCGGTGTTGCACAGGTCGCACAGCCCGGCGCCGCGCCGCGCCGCACCCGAGGCCTGGGTGTTCACTGCGATGCCGGTCACGCCGGCCTCGCGCCGGACCACCAGATAACCGCGGTTGGGCGCCTTCGGGTCGCGCCAGCCGAGGTAGTCCAGCGACTCCCAGGGGAGTTCGGTGAACCGGGACGGCAGCGTCATCGCCTTGATCTGGCTCTTGGACGAGTTGACGAACGAGCGCCTGATCTCGTCGGCGCTGAGCGGTTCCACGACGGTCCCTCCGATCTTTCGACCACCTATGAGACCCGGTACCGTCGTACGCCCGCAACCGAATAACCCGTTGCTGCAGGCAACGGTCGGCTCCCGGCGCGGCCCGCGGTCCGGGTCCGCGGCCCGGACACGCCCTACCCGGGGTAGACATCTGGGTGCGATAGGTGAAAGCTGGACGGTGAAAACTTCAACTACTCTCCTTGGAGGATTCCGGTATGTCCAACGAGTACGCCGCCCTGTCCGGTGACTACACGATCGACACGGCGCACAGCCGGGTCGGCTTCGTCGCCCGGCACGCGATGGTGACGAAGGTGCGGGGGTCGTTCGACGAGTTCGAGGGCTCGATCCACATCGACGGGGAGACCCCGGAGAAGTCGTCCGGGAAGGTGACGATCCAGGCCAAGAGCATCAACACGCGGAACAGCCAGCGCGACGACCACCTGCGCAGCAACGACTTCCTGGACATGGACAACCAGCCCGAGATCACGTTCGCGTCCACCGGCATCCGGCAGACCGGTGACGCGGAGTTCGTGGTGTCCGGGGACCTGTCCATCCGTGGTGTCACGAAGCCGGTCGAGATCGCGTTCGAGTACACCGGCACGGCGACCGACCCGTTCGGCAACGAGCGCGTCGGCCTCGAGGGCTCCGTGGTGATCAACCGCAAGGACTTCGGCGTCAGCTGGAACGCGGCGCTCGAGGGCGGCGGCGTCCTGGTCAGCGAGAAGGTCACCCTGGAGATCGAGGTCTCCGCGATCAAGAACGGCTGAACCGGCGACAGATCCCGCGCCCGCCCGCCGGCGGCCGCGGGATCTTTTCGTCCACCAGCAAGCCCAGCCGTCAGTGGTACGCCGGGTTTGTGGCAGTGCGATCACGATCGGGTGTGGTGGGGATTCCGGGGGAGTGACCTGGGCAGACTCGGGGTGAGTGCCGGCTAGGTCGAGGGGTCCGCCGATGATCGACACGAGACTGAGGCGTTGGTTGCGTCCGTTGTTCGGGCGCCGCCGCGACGGTCGGCGTACGCCGGAGCTGTTCCGGCCGCGCGGGACGAGTTCGCGGGTCAGCCGGCTGGCAGCCCGGTACGACGCCGACGTGGACGCGGCGCTGCAGCGGCTGTGGCCGAAGGTGCGGATCTACCACGATCGTGAGTTCACCCGGGACCGGGCCGATTTCCTGCTGGTCGTGCGCGGGCGCGGGGTGATGGTCGAGACCAAGGTGAAGAGCGATCCCGGAGTGTTCCGGGGGTCGACGTTGCCGCCGCTGCTGGATCGCTTGGAGCGGGACGGCCGGCGGCTGGTCGTCGTACTCAATCAAGGCGATCCGACGCCGGCCCGCGAACTGATAGCGAGCAGGCTCGGTGACAAGGGCTGCGTGGTCGTGTGGTCGGGTCCTGAGCACGACGCCGAGTTGCGTGGTGCGGTCGAGGGACTACTGCAGCAGATGGTCCGCCACCGCTGACGGACGCAGCAGTGCGGAGAGCTGAACTCTCTGCGCTGCGGGGCTCCGGTCGCGAGGTGTGCCGGCTGGCAGCGATCCGGAGACGATGTGCGGCCCGCGGGAGTCAGCAGGCGTTGGGGGTGGTCGTGCCGCCGTCGACGACCCACCGGCCCTGCAGTGGCTGGACGCGCATCTGGTCCAGCCAGCGCGTCGGCGTGGAGGCCGGCAGGACCGCGCGGCCGTTCGCGTCGACGGTTCGGGCTGCGGTGGTGTCGTAGCAGGCGCTGACGATGACGCCGTTCGACGCCAGGGTGCGTTTGGCCCACAGGACTGTGGTGATGCCGGTGTTGTGGAGCCTCTTGGTGCGGTAGTACTTCGCCTGGACGCTGATCGCCTGGAACACCCTCGCCGTCATCACCGGCGCGAGCTGCTTGGTCTTGCCGCCGCCGCTGCGCATCATCTGATCCAGCGCGACCCGGTAGTCGTAGTACGCGCGGACGACCGGGTCATCCGCGCCGGCCAGGTCCGTCTGCCCGGCCACCTCGTCGGTGAGGGCATGCTTGGACGCCTTCTTGGCGCCGGGGGCCGAGGCGGCGGCGCCGGACGCGGTGTCGGTGCCGCAGCCGGCGAGCATCAAAACCGGGATCAGCGTGGCGGTCACCGCCAGGTTTCGACTGCGCATGGTGTCCGAACCTCCTGTTGGACGCGGCATCGCCGCTCGCGCCGTCGGGCACCCCCGTTGTGCACTGGGAGCCGTGCACGCCATCCGGCACTGACCGTGTAACGTCAAAATTCGGATCGTGGTCACTGTGACCTGGATCACAATCGACCCCTACCGGGGTACTGCCCGCGACCTGGCTCCCTGGCCGGATGTGCCGGGCGCCGCTGATTCCTAGCCTCGATCTCAGGACTTGAGAGCCGAGGAGAGATCATGACGGACACGCTGCACACCGGCCGGACCACACCGGATCGACCGCTATCCGGGCAGCCGGGTGCGCGCCGGCTACGGCGTCTGGCCAGGTCGATCGCGTACGACGTACTGCTGGTGCCGGTCGGCGTACGGACGATGGCCGACGCGGTGCTCGGCGAGGCGAGGACAGCAGTTCGGCGTTGGCGGAGGTTGGGCCGGCTGCTGAGCCAGGAGTCGGCGGCTGGAGCGTCGCCGGTTGGAGTGGGACGGGTGTTCGGGTACGGGCTGCTCAGTTCGGTGCTGGGGCTGATGAGCTGGTTTCTGCTGATGCTCGCGGTGACGGCGGTGGTGCGCGGGCCGTTCTACGGGTTCGTGGAGGACGGGCCGTTCGGGCCCGGGACGTGGGGCGGGCCGACGAAGGCGGGGGCCTGGGCGGTGCACGCGGCGGTATCGCTGCCGGCGATCGTGGTGTTCCTGCTCGCGTTGCGCGGGATCGCGTGGCTTCAGGCGGCGCTGGTTCGGGGGCTCGACGAGACGACGACCCGACGGTGGGTGCTCCCGGCAACTATCGCTCTGACGGCCGGAGGACTCCTGTTCTTCTGGTCCTGGCTGCAGCAGCTGTGAACTAGGGTCCAACCGTGACAGGTGAGCTGGGGATGCCGAACCGGTGGCCGCGTGGGCGGTGGGCGTGGGTCGCCGGGCTCGGCGTCGCGGCGTTGCTGGTGCTGACAGTCATGGATCTGAGTCAGCACTACTACGTGTCGCTTGGTGCAGTACTGGCGCTGGCGATGGCGCGAGCGCTCAGCCTGGGCCTGGCCTGGCTGCGGCCACGGGCGGCGCTGGTCGTATCGCTTGCGACCACGGCGATCACGGCGGCGGTGACGACACCGGTCAGCACGGACGAGCCGTGGCCGTGGGGGACCACCGCGGCGTTCGGGCAGTCGTTCGTCCTGGCGATCGTCGGTGCGCGCGGACTCGGACGTCGTGAGCTGGTGGGCTGGTGGGCCGCCACCCAGGTCGTCGGCCTGGTGGCCACGGTCCTCGCACCCGACCGAGGCGGCTGGGCCGGCTTGGTCGCCATGGCGGTGATGTCCGCGATCGCGGTCGTCGTCGGCGATCTGATCCACTCGCGATCGGAGACGAACCGGCAGCTGGCCAAGCAGGAGAACATCAGCCGGACCGAGCGAGCCGAGCGGTCGCGGCTGCAGGAGCGGGCCAGGATCGCCCGCGAGTTGCATGACGTCGTCGCGCATCACCTGTCGGTCGTGGTAGTCCGTGCGGACAGTGCACCGCATCGGTTGCCTGACATGCGGGACGACGTACGCGCGGAGTTCGCCGACATCGCCGATGCGGCGCGGGCGTCGCTGACGGAGATGCGACAGGTGTTGCGACTGTTGCGAGAGCCGGTGGAGCACCCGCCGCTGGGGGAGTTGGGACCGCAGCCGGGGCTGGATCAGGTGGCGGAGCTGGTCGCGAGTACGCGGCGGGCCGGAGCGGATGTGCGGTTGGAAGCAGAGGTTCCGACCGGACTCGATCCCGCGGTCGAGTTGACGGCGTACCGGGTCGTGCAGGAGGCGCTGAGCAACGCTGTCCGGCACGCGCCGGGATCTGTTGTGCGAGTGGATGTTCAGCGGGTCGGCGATGCCCTCGAGGTCAAGGTGACCAACGGGATGGCGCGCGAAGCGGTGCCGGCCGGTCAGGAGAGCGGGCACGGGTTGGTGGGGATGCGCGAGCGGGTTGCGCTCGTGGAGGGGACGGTGAACGCCGGTCCGACCCCCGAAGGCGGTTATCTGGTGGCGGTGTCGATACCGATCGGGACGGAGGTGGCGAGTGGCGATCACGGTGCTGGTGGTTGACGACCAGGAGATGGTGCGGGCCGGGTTCAGCGCGTTGCTGAACGCGCAGGCCGATCTCGAGGTCGTCGGACAGGCCGGCGACGGCGCCGAAGCGGTTGAACTGGCGGCCGAACTGCATCCGGACGTGATCCTGATGGACGTGCGGATGCCGGTCATGGACGGCCTCGCCGCGACCCGCCGGATCCTCGCGACCGCAGCGTCCGGGGACTCGCCGCGCGTCGTCATGCTCACGACCTTCGACCTCGACGACTACGTGTACGCCGCACTCCGGGCCGGCGCGAGCGGCTTCCTGCTGAAGCACTCGACCCCCGACGAGCTGGCGGCGGCGGTCCGGATCGTCGCCGCCGGCGATGCGCTGCTGGCGCCCTCGGTCACGCGCCGGCTGGTCGAGGATTTCGCCCGCGCACAACCCGTCGTACCGATCACGCCGGTCCACCTCACACCGCGCGAGACCGACGTACTGCGGCTGGTCGCGAGGGGACTGTCGAACCGGCAGATCGCGGCCGAGCTCGTGCTGGCGGAGCAGACGGTGAAGACGCATGTCAGCAACATCCTGACCAAACTCGATCTGCGCGATCGTGCCCAGGCAGTGGTCTACGCCTACGAAGCGGGCGTCGTCGTCCCGGGTCCGCGACACTAGAGCGATGGACGTTCTGGAACGCGTGCGCGGCCTGTGCCTGGGGATGCCCGAGGCGACCGAGCGGCCGAGTCACGGCGAGCCGACCTGGTTCGTGCGCGACAAGAAGGTGTTCGTGATGTACGCCGATCAGCACCATGACGACCGGGTCGCGGTCTGGATGGCGGCGCCGCCCGGTGTCCAGGAGTCGCTGGTCGCGGCTGATCCCGAGCACTTCTTCCGGCCGCCGTACGTCGGTCATCGCGGCTGGCTCGGCGTCTACCTGGACGTCGAGGTCGACTGGGACCACTTCGAGGACCTGGTCGAGGGCGCGTACCGGCAGATCGCCCCCAAGACCCTGATCGCCCGTCTGGACGAGCCCTAGGCGGGTCAGTCGTTCAGCGGGACCGAGGTCTGTGGCAGGCGGGGCAGCTCCAGACTCCAGCCTGGCGCGTAGTCGGGTCGCTCCCAGTCCCACGCCCGGATCTGGGCGGCACTGCGGCGCCCGAAGATCGCCCGGAACAGCTCGTACGACGACGTCCGCACGACAGCTGCCGGACCGCCGGAGCCGGCCGAGTACGTGCCGTCCGGAGTGATGACCGTCAGTGGTCCGGGGGAGTCCAGCATCCAGTCGAGGGTGGCACTCCAGACCTCGGCCGGTGGACGCCCACTTCCGATCGCACCATGCAGATCCGCCTCGTGCGCGCTCGCGTCGACGTACGGATTGCAGACGAGCGGATGAGACGTCGTGCCGCTGACCACCAGCCGCTCGAGCGCAGGCCCCGCAGTGGCCCATTCGTCCAGGACGGCGTCGATCGGCAGATTGCGCCGGAATTCCACTTGGACCGCCGTCCAGGGCGGTCGTGGCGCACCGGCGAGGTTGCCCGCCACGAAGTCCGCCGAGACGCCCACCAGGTGGGAGACGAGGTTGTGCACACTCCACTGCGGGCAAGCGGGTACCTGCCGATCGAGATCGGCGGGGGCGAGGCCGCGGACCGCGGCCGTCACTCGTTCCCGGCTCGCGTGGTACAGCTCCGCGCTGGTTTTCGCGTCCATCACGCTTTCATTGGACCGGTAGGGTGACGCGGTGGGCAAGGGTGAAGCTGGACCGGTCGGGCAGAGATTGGCGATCACGCTGGCGTTCGGCAGTTCGGCCGCCGTGATGGTGCTGGAGCTCGTCTCGTTGCGGCTGGTGGCGCCGTACATCGGGCTGACGCTGGAGACGAACACAGCGGTCATCGGAGTCGCACTGGCCGCCATCGCGACCGGAGCCGCCCTCGGCGGACGGTTCGCGGACATGGTTTCGCCGAGCCGGACTCTGGGTCCATTGATCCTCTTCGCCGGCGCGCTGGTGATGCTGATCCTCCCCGTCGTCCGCTGGACCGGTGAGGCGCTCCGGCAAGACGCCAGCAACTATGTGTTCCTGGTGCTCGCGGTGACCCTGTTCGCACCGGCCGCATTGCTCGCGGCTGTGACGCCGATGGTGACGAAGCTGCGGCTGGCGAGTCTGGCTCAGACCGGCACCGTGGTCGGCCGGCTGTCCGCCTATGCGACTGTCGGTGGGATCGTGGGCACGGTGCTGACCGGGTTCGTGTTCGTGGCGAAGACCCCGATCAGCACGATCGTGCTCAGCCTCGGTGGGCTGCTGGTCGTCGCCGGAGCCGCGTTGACCGTCGTACTGCGAGGTGCTCGAGCAGCTGTGAAGCCGGTGGCGCTCGCACTGGTCGGTGCCACGCTGACTCTGGTCGCACCACGACCCTGTGAGGTCGAGACGGCGTACCACTGCGCCCGGGTCGTTGCGGACCCCAATCGTGAGGGCGGACGGACGCTGTACCTGGACCAGCTCAGGCACTCGTACGTCGACCTGAACGACCCGACCTATCTGGAGTTCGACTACATCAAGAACTTCGCTGCCGCGATCAACGGCAACTGGCCGGCCAAACAACCGCTGGACGCGCTGCATGTGGGCGGTGGCGGGCTGACCATGCCGCGGTACCTGACCGCGACCCGTCCGGACACCAAGAATCAGGTGTACGAGATCGACGGCGCAGTGGTCGAGCTGGACAAGAAAGAGCTCGGAGTGCGGACCGGACCGGATCTCTCGGTCACTGTCCGGGACGGCCGGCTCGGAGTCCGGGACGAGGCGACGGACAGCAAGGACCTCGTCATCATGGACGCCTTCAGTGGACTGTCCGTCCCTTGGCATCTGACCACGCGTGAGCTGGTCGCGGACGTCAAGCGGGTGCTGCGGCCGGACGGCGTCTACCTGGTCAATGTGATCGATCACGGGAAGGCCCTGTTCGCCAAGTCCGAGGTCAAGACACTGCAGGCGGAGTTCGCGCATGTGGCCGTGATCGCCACGACAGACGAGTTCGCCGGGCGGACCGGCGGCAACTTCGTGCTGCTGGCTGCGGACCGGCCGATCGACGTCGCCGCGATCGAGGCCGGCGTCGGACCGGGCATGGAGGTGCGGGACCAACTGACGGATTTCGTCGGCGACGCACCGGTGCTCACCGATGACTACGCCCCCGTCGATCAACTCCTCACGCCCTACGCGAGCTGAGACACGGCTCCGGGGAGTTGTGATCTGACGCCGGGGCTTGTTGCATGAGGTCATGGACCCACGCGCAGGCCAGCCCGCTCAGCCCGAGGACCTCGTCGACATCGCCGCGTTGCTCAAGGCGTACGACGACATCACCCCGGACGTGCAGAACCCAGCTCAGAAGGTCGTCTTCGGTACGTCGGGACACCGCGGCTCGAGCCTGGACGGTGCCTTCAACGAGGCACACATCCTGGCCATCACCCAGGCCATCTGCGAGTACCGGGCCGGTGAAGGGACCACTGGTCCGCTCCTGGTCGGCCGGGACAGCCATGGCCTCTCTGAGCCGGCCTGGCGCACGGTGCTCGAAGTACTCGCGGGCAACGACGTGCAGACCCTGGTCGACAGCGCGGACCGGCTCACGCCGACCCCTGCCGTGTCACACGCGATCCTGCGGCTCAACCGCGGTGCCGGCGCCGGTGCGGACGGCATCGTCATCACTCCGTCGCACAACCCGCCCCGCGACGGCGGCATCAAGTACAACCCGCCGCATGGCGGCCCGGCGGACTCGGACGCGACCGGCTGGATCGCGGCCCGGGCCAACGAGCTGATCGCCGGCGGCAACCGGGAGGTACGGCGCAAGCCGTTCGAGCAGGCCCGTCAGCACGCGGGGGAGTACGACTTCGTCGGCCACTACGTCGACGACCTGCCCTCCGTGCTCAACCTGGACGCGATCCGCACCGCCGGCGTGCACATCGGGGCGGACCCGCTCGGTGGGGCGAGCGTGGACTACTGGGCGGCGATCGCCGAGCGGCACCAGCTCGACCTGACGGTCGTGAACCCGAGAATCGACCCGACCTGGTCGTTCATGACGCTGGACCACGACGGCAAGATCCGGATGGACTGCTCCTCGCCGTACGCGATGGCCTCGCTGGTGGCTCAGCGAGACAAGTACGACGTGGCCACCGGGAACGACGCCGACGCGGACCGGCACGGCATCGTCACCCCGGACGCCGGCCTGATGAACCCGAACCACTACCTGGCCGTCGCCATCTCCTACCTGTTCGCCAACCGGCAGTGGGGTCCGGACGTGGCGGTCGGCAAGACGCTGGTGTCGTCGTCACTGATCGACCGCGTGGTCGCGGACCTGGGCCGACGACTGTGGGAGGTCCCGGTCGGCTTCAAGTGGTTCGTACCCGGGCTGATCGACGGCTCGGTCGGCTTCGGCGGTGAGGAGTCGGCCGGAGCGAGCTTCCTGCGCTTCGACGGCACGGTGTGGACCACGGACAAGGACGGGATCCTGCTGGCGTTGCTGGCGAGTGAGATCACCGCGGTGACCGGTGAGACGCCGTCACAGGCCCACGCCAAGCTGATCGAGCGGTTCGGTGCATCGGCGTACTCGCGGGTGGACGCGCCCGCCACGCGTGAGGAGAAGGCCAAACTGGCGGCCTTGTCTGCGGACGCGGTCACAGCGACGGAGCTGGCCGGTGAGCCGATCGTGGACCGGCTGACGAGTGCACCGGGCAACGGGGCGCCGATCGGTGGGCTGAAGGTCACCACCGAGTCGGCCTGGTTCGCGGCGCGCCCGTCCGGCACCGAGGACCTCTACAAGATCTACGGCGAGTCCTTCAAAGGCGCCGACCACCTGGAGCAGGTCTTCGAGCAGGCCCGCGAGGTGGTGTCGGCAGCCCTCGCTTAGCGCACGAAGGCGTCGAGCAACCGATCTAGATCCGCGGCGGGGTCGTTGGTGAGCCCGCTGTGGATCGGTCCGGGGTGTACGACGGTACTGCGGGGCGCGGCGAGCCAGCGGAAGCGCTCACCGATCCGGGTGGCCGCGGCAGGCCCACCGTCCGGGTCACCGGCGCAGATCGCGCGGATCTGCTCGAGTGACGCGCAGACCACGTCCACGTCGACCGCAGGGTCCAGAGCCTTCAATCGCGACGGCTCCACGTCCCAGGCCGCGCCCAGGAAGTCCATTGCGCGGCAGTAGAGCACCGCACCCACGTTGACGAACTCACCACGCTGGATCCGCGGCGCCGCCCGCAGGATCACATAGTCGAAGGGGACGAGGTCAGTGCTCATCGTGTACCTCCTGGCAGCCAAGCGGACCGGTCGTCCAGGCGGGCGGTCAGATGGCCGAGATATCTCTCGCGGTCACCGTCATCGATCCACTCGTCGGGCACGAGCCCGATCACCTCGGTCAGCAACGCCGGCGTGATCGCGGCTGCCAGCTCCGCATCCACCGCCGGTACGCCGGGTGCCGCGATGGAGAACACGTGGTCCGAGGCGTCGTACGGGAGGCCGGCGAACTTCTCCGCGGACATCCAGGAGTGGTGGAAGTACAACGCGGCTCCGTGGTCGATCAGCCAGAGGTTCTTGTGCCAGACCAGCATGTTCGTGTTCCGCCAGGACCGGTCGACGTTGGCGACGAACGCGTCCAGCCAGAGGATCCGGGCCATCCCGTCGTCGCCGGGGTTGCCGGCCGAGCCGTCGTACCCGAAGGAGCCCGGCAGGAAGTCGACGGCGAGGTTCAGGCCGGCGCTGCGGATCAGCAGTTCCTGGATCTCGAAGTCCGGCTCGGACTTGCCGATCGCGGGGTCGAGCTGGATCAGTTTCAGCTCCGGGACGCGCAGGCCGAGGCGGCGGAACAGCTCGCCGACGATCACTTCGGCGACCAGCGCCTTCGGGCCCTGCCCGGCGCCGTGGAACTTGATCACGTAGGTGCCGAGATCGTTGCCTTCGACAACACCAGGGAGCGAACCGCCCTCGCGCAACGGCAGCACGTAGCGGGTCGCGGTGACGATCGGCAGACTCACGCCGCAGAGCCTAGCCGCCGCCGGTTTCGTCCCGGGTACCGGCCGAGGGTGAGGCATCCTTCGTTCGGAGTCGAGGAAGAGCTGTTGCTGGTGTCCGCCACCGGTGATCCGCTCCCACGCAGCACAGCGGTCGTGGCGGACCTGGAGGACGTCGAGCTCGAGCTGACGCGAGCCATGGTCGAGATCAACACTCCGGTCTGTGACACGTCGACCGAGCTCCGTGTGCACCTGACAGAGATGCGCTCCAAGCTCGCCAAGGCCGCCGCCGAGGAGGGCGCTCGGCTGCTGGCGATCGGGGTACTTCCGCACGGGGAGGCGGCTCAGCCGATCACGAAGAAGCCCCGCTACCAGGAGCTGGCCGAGAAGTGGGGGCTGCTGGCGCGCGAGCAGAGTGTCTGTGGTTGTCATGTGCATGTCGACGTCCCTGACCGGGACGGAGCCACCAGGGTCAGCAACCACCTGCGGCCGTGGCTGCCGGCACTCCTCGCACTCACCGCGAACTCACCGATCTATCTGCAACAGGACACCGGCTTCGCGAGTTGGCGCTGGTTGATGACGACACGCTGGCCATGTGCCGGCCCACCGCCGTACCTGGAGTCGGTCGAGCACTATGACGCGCTGGTGGCGATGCACCTGGCGGCAGGCACGTTCATCGACGAACGGATGGTCTATTGGGATATCCGGCCGTCCACGCATCTGCCGACAGTCGAGGTCCGGGTCAGCGACGTCCCACTCACCATTGACGAGACGGTGCTGCTGGCCACGCTGATCCGTGCGCTGGTGATGACTGCGCTGGACGACGGCGGCCGGGGCCCGAAGCTCGAGCCGGAGGTACTGCGGGCCGCCTACTGGCTGGCGGCGCGCGATGGACTCACCGGTGGCGGGTTGGATGTGCGCGGCGGCGAGCCACTGCCCATGGCCCAGGTCGTCGAGCGACTGCGACGGCACGTGGAGCCTGCGCTTCAGCAGCTCGACGCGGTGGACCTGGTGAACGACGGCATCCAGCGCGCACTGGTGGACGGGAACGGCGCAGTCAAACAACGCAAGGCCTTCCGTGAGGGCAAGGACGTCCTCGCCCTCACGGAAGTCACGCCTTAATTCCGCAAGAAGTCCTCGAGTCCGTGCAGGTCGTCGGTGTTGATGTAGTCGACGCCGGCCGCGGACAGCTCGCCCCACAGTGCTTCGCGGGCGGCACCTGGCGTGTCTGGGGTCTCCCAGAAGCGCACCCGGTAGCCGGCGTGGTGCGCGGTCTCCACGATGTCGTGCAGCTTGGTCTTCTCGGCCTCCGGCATCGGGCCGACGCCGTTCCAGGTGAAGACGTTCGTCCAGTTGTCACTCACCAGCGGCATCAGCGACGCCGGCATCCCCGACTGCAGATCGCCGAGGCGGCCGTCGTACCCGGCGTAGCGGACCTTCTGCGCCTTCAGTACGTCGAGCGGCCGGTTGCCGCTGATCACCGACGTCACCGCGCCCTCGAGCACCCGCCCGTTCATGAAGACCGTGCTGATCCCGCGGTACTTCTGCAGTGCCTCGTCGACAGCGGCGTACGTCGACGGCCCGTCGCTCTTGATGTCGATCAGCAACTGGAAGTCGCGACCGTGCTGGTACACCTGCCCGTGGTTCTCCCGAACCCGGTCGGCCAGCGGCTTCAGGTACAGGCTCTCCAGAGTCCGGCCCGGTACGGCGTCGTCCAGGTCATGCGCGACCCGCAGCTCACCGTCGTCGGGGCTGCCGCAGGAATACCTGTGCCCTCGTGAAGGTAGCCGAGAAAAGGCCGGCCGGTGACCGCCGCGTGTCGCCGGACGACTACGGAACGGAGTTGATCCGCCGGACGGACTGGCTCTCGGCCGTGACGCTGCCGTCCTTGAACGCCTTGTCGACCGTGCCTTCGGTACGGCGGGTGAGCGTGAGGTCGATCTGGCACGCAGGCGCCGCCGCCCCCGGAGTCGGTGTGGTCGCCGCGGCCTTGATCGAGCCGCGGGCGATCGTGGCCGAGGTGCGGCCCGGCTCCAGCTCCAGGCTGCCGGGCCGGATGCACTGGCCGGTCCAGGTGAGGATCGACGGCAACTGCGACGGCTCGCTCTCGAACCGTACGACGATGTCGCGGCGGCGCGAGGACGTCGTGCCGGCTACGGGGGCGACGAGGCGGACCCGCTCGGGCAGTCGCACCGTCGACCGGGGTGCCGAGTCGTTGTCCTTACCCCGTTCGAGGTCGAACGTGATTTCGGTGCCCGGCGCAACCACACCGTCGAGGCGGTTGCTGTAGTCGGTCACCCCCGCGGCCCGGCGATGCCGCAGTCCGACGTCCTTGCCGCCGCCCGACGCGGTGATCTGCTCGCCGTCACCGAGCTCGACGAAGGTGAGCGTGCCGACCCGTAACGACGCACTCACGTCGGCGGCGTCAGTTCCTTCGGGCAGCGTGACAACGAGGTTGGCGGTGATCCCGCTGGTCCGGATGTCTTTCGACTCGACGGTCGAACAACCGGTGAGGACAAGGACGACTACCAGGGCGGCGATTCGCTTCACAGCGAGCGAAGCTAACACCGCCGAGGGTTAGCCGAGGCCCGTACAACTACTCATACTGCAGGGCCTCCAAGGGATTCAGCTTGGCTGCGCGGCGAGCTGGCCAGATGGCGGCGAAGATCCCGACCACCACCGAGACGACGGCGAAGATCACCAACTGGCCGACCGGCACGGTGAACGAGATCTCCTCCAATCGCGCGGCCAGCAGCGAGGCGAGCAGCAGGCCGAGGATGATTCCGATCACCGCGCCGATCAGCGCCGTAATCACGCTCTCTTGCCGGATCATCCGCTTCACCTGGCCACGGGTCAGCCCGATCGCACGCAGCATGCCGAGTTCGCGGGTCCGCTCGAACACGGTCAGCACCAGAGTGTTGACGATGCCGAACAGGCTGACCAGCACCGACAGCGCCAGCAACACGTAGAGCACGTTCAGCAAGCTCCTGATGCTGTCGGTCTGGGCTTTCTTGAACTCCTCGATGGTCACTGCCTTGGCGTTCGGGAACCCACTCAGGGCGGCGTTCAGCGTGGCGGTGTTCTCCGGGGTGACCCCACCCTGCATGTTCAGGAAGGTGTAGATGTTCTGGGGTTGCGAGGTCATGGTGTCGAAGGTGGTCGTCGAGATCGTCACGTTCCCGAACGGCGACCCGCCGGCCGGCGGCTTGAAGATCCCGCGCACCTTGAAGGGCAGCGTCTTGCCGGTCGCCGCCTGCAGTGTGATGGCCGAGCCAAGGGTGAGCCCGTGCTCGTCGGCATAGTCGGCATCGACGATCGCGCCGTCCGGGTCCAGCTCGGACAGCGATGCCTGTGAGCCGGCTCGCCAGTCGAACCTGAGCAGCTGGGACGCGGTCTGGTCGATGGCGGTGATCGGGATCGTCTTGTCGAACGCCTTGGCCTGTCCGCCGCGGACACTGGTCACCTCACCCACCGACGGGACCTGGGCCACCGTGGTTGCCACGGCCGGCGGCAACGGGCTGAAGTTGTTCTGCGCGGTGATCGCGTAGTCCGAGCTGGAGATCCGGTCGACCGCGTCCTCGAATGGTTTGATGATCCCGGCGCCGAGGGTGGCGACCAGGGTGACCAGCGCCAGCCCGATCATCAGCGCCGCCGCGGTCGACGCGGTCCGGTGCGGATCGCGCCGGCTGTTCTGCCCACCGATGGTCACGGCCGGCCCATCCGGGAGTACGCGGGGGAACTCAGGGTGCCGGCCGAAGAGACGTCGTATCGCCCAGAGCGGGACCAGAATGAACGGCCAGATCAGGGCCGTCAGTACGACGACCGACCAGCGCGCGATCGGATCCGACACGGCCGCCAGCGGCCGCACGAGTCGCGAGGAGAAGGCGGCGATCCCGAGGAACAGCAGCAGCACTCCGGCGCCGAGGAGCCACAACAAGGTGCTTGTCGACAATCCGTTGGCGAACAGGCCGACCACCACCAGCGCGACTCCGGCGACGGCGAGCAGCACGGCGGCCACCGGGCGGTAGCGATGAAGCCTCCCGGGCGCGAGGGTCGCGCCTTCGCGGACCGCTGCGATCGGTGGCACCCGGGTCGCCCGCCACGCCGGGCGCAGGCTCGCGAGGACAGTGACCACGACACCGACCACCAGGGCGACGATGATCGTCCGGGTCTCGAAGACCAGCCCGTTGTTCGGCAGCGTGAAGCCGATCGCGTCGAAGAGCTTGAACAGCCCGGTCGCGATCGCCAGCCCGAGGAAGAGCCCGGCGACGGCCGCGACGAAACCGGTGACGAGTGCCTCCAGGACCACCGTGCCGAGGATCTGCCGGCGGGAGGCGCCGAGGGTGCGGAGGGTGGCGAACTCGCGGGTGCGCTGGGCAATCGTGATCGACAGCGAGTTCGCGATCACGAACGAGCCGACGAACAAGGCGATGGCGCCGAACACCAGCAGGAACGTCTGCAGGAAGTTGAGGAAGCTCGTCGTCCCGGCGGCATCCTCGGCCGCCTGGTCGTCGGCGGTGCGGACCTGGGTCGCCGGGGGCAGGATGGGCCGGACCGCGTCGACGAGCTGTTGCGGGCTGGTTCCGGACTTGGCGGCGATCAGGATCTGGTCGAGCTTGCCGGGCTTGCCGAACAACTGCTGCGCCGTGCCCAGGTCGAAGCCGGCCAGCGTGGCGCCGCCGATCGACGACACCGCGCCGAACTCGACCAGTCCGGAGATCCGCATCCGCTGGGCCGGGCCACGCGCCTGGACGCCGATCGTGTCACCGGCCGCGAAACCCTTCTTCTGCGCGGCTTGCGTGTCGATCACCACTTCGCCCGGCGCCGGCCAGGATCCCGACACCAGGGTCAGCGAGTTGAACTGCGGCAGCGCGGGATCGACGCTGAAGCCGAGGTTCGGCGCGCCGCCGAAGACGATCGCTTTGCCGTCCTTGCCGATCAGCTGTGCCTCGCCGCCGACCGCACCGCCGGCCGCGCCGACCTCGGGCAGGTCGCGGACCTTCTGCAGCAGGTCCGCCGAGAACGACGGTGCCGTCGCCGTCCCGTCCTGGGTCGCGTCGAGCGCGGACTTCCCGGTGATCGCGGCGTCGGTGTTCTTGTAGTTCTCGGTGAAGATCGAGTCGAACGCGGACGTGATCGAGTCCGTCAGCACGTAGGTGCCCGAGATCAGCGCGACCCCGAGGACGACGCCGATCGCGGTGAGCGCCGTACGCAGCTTGCGGGCCAGCAGACCCTGCAACGCGAACTTGATCACTGCAGGTCCAGGGTGTCGATGATCTGCAGGATCTCGTGCTGGTTGGACCGGCCGGTCTCCTTCACGATCTCCCCGTCGGCCAGGTAGAGCACCCGGTCGGCCATCGCGGCCGCTTTGGCGTCGTGCGTCACCATCACGGTGGTCTGGCCGTACTCGTCGACCGACGACCGCATCAGCGTGAGGATCTCGCCGCTCGTCCGGGAGTCGAGGTTGCCGGTCGGCTCGTCGGCGAACACCACGGTCGGCCGCGACACCAGGGCCCGTGCGATCGCGACCCGCTGTTGCTGGCCGCCGGACAGTTCGGCCGGCCGGTGCTCGAGGCGGTCGGCGAGGCCGACCCGTGTGACCAGACCGTCGAAGAACTCCTGGTCCGGCTTCGTGCCGGCGATCGTCAGCGGCAGCAGGATGTTGTCCCGGGCGGTGAGCATCGGCAGCAGGTTGAAGAACTGGAAGATGAACCCGATGTGCTGACGGCGCAGCTTGGTCAGCGCGTCGTCACCGAGGGTGGTGATCTCGATGCCGTCGATCTTGACCGAGCCTGATGTCGGCCGATCCAGGCCGGCCAGGATGTGCATCAGCGTCGATTTGCCCGAACCAGACGGTCCCATCACCGCCGTGAGCTGACCGGGCTCGATCTGCACACCGACGCCGCGCAGCGCGTGAACCGCGGTATCTCCTTCGCCATAAACTCGTACGAGGTCCGTGGCGTCCACGACCTCGGTGACATCGGTAACTGTCCCCTCCATTGCCGATCGCCCTCCCTGGCTGATCAGCGGCCACCCCAGACGGCCGATTTGCAACTTCCACCGAGTCTGCTCGCGTTCGCGCGGTATCGATAGGGGGTTTTCCCCGGATCGACCCCTGACCGCCGCAGATCCGGGCTCAGATCCAGCCGCGGCGGGCGGCGTGGAAGCCGAGCTGGAGGCGGGTGTCGGCGGACACCAGGTCCATCAGTGCGCGGACGCGTCGCTGGACGGTGCGCATGGAGAGATTGAGCTGATTGGCGACCGCCTGGTCGGTCAGGCCGGCGAGCAGGAGCCCGAGGATGCGGGCGTCCAGCTCCGGCAGGCCGTCGGTCGGGCCCTCGACCATCCCGTTCGTGCCCAGCACCAGGGGGAGGCCGTCACGCCAGACGCGGTCGAAGAGGGCGAGCAGTGCGTCGAGCATGCCGCTGCTGTGCACGATCAGCGCGCCGATGCTGCCTCCGGCCCCGGACAGCAGCGGTACCAAGGCGATCCGGCGGTCCACGATCAGCAACCGCATCGGCAGCTCCTGCACGACGCGGACCTCTTCGCCCGCCCTCAGCGAGTCGGACGCGGCCGCGAAGAACCCGGGCCGGTCGAACGCACTCCGCTCGATCACCACCCGGTAGCGCACGCCCCTGGTGACCGCGGCGTCCTCCTCTTTGTTCTCCTCCGGCGGCACGACCGCGATCTGCGCCTTGACGAACCCGAGCACCTCCTCGCGCGCCGACATCTGCAGTTGCGCGAACCGCTGACCGACCGCCTTGACCCCGCGGACGACGTCCACCACGTCACTGATCGAACGCTCGGCGTCCGTACCCCGGTAGACCTCGGCCAGCGACTCGATCTCGCGTTGCGCCCGCCGCAACTCCTCCTCGCGTTGCACGGCCAGGGCGGCCAGGGCGACCGACGGTGGCGAGGCGACGTACCGGTCGTCGCCGCTGCTGGACCGGGCGGCCAGGCCGAGCGTCTCCAGCGCGGTCAGGGCGCGTGCCGCCTCGACCGGGTGGCAGCCGAGCCGGGTCGCGAGCTCGGCGACGTCGTACGACGGCACCTCGACAAGGGCGCGGTACGCGAGTTCTTCGGAGTCATCCAGTCCGAGCACGTCGAGCACGATGCCTCCCAGCAGACGACGGTGTGGCGGCCGGACCCTGGCGGGTTGGCGAATTGTCGCAATCTTGCCAGGAGAGACCCGTCCTTCGCTGGCGGGTTTTGCGATGGACTACCCGTCAACCGTCCCGAAGGTGGTTCTCCCCATGCATCTGGTCCGTAAAGCCTTGGTCGGCGCGACTGTTACCGCCCTCCTCGCGATCACCACCCTTCCGGCCACCGCTGGTCCGCCGGGCGCCACTGGTCAACCCACGCTGCCGGTCCAGGTCGACAGCGCGAAGCTCGTCACGCTGCTCACCGGTGACAAGGTGCAGGTCACCCCGGCTGGCTCCGGACGCAGCAGTGTGCGGTTCGTCCCCGCCGACTCCGCCCACGCCGGCTACGAGACCCGAACTGTCGGCAAGGACCTGTACGTCGTACCCGACAGCGCGGCCCGGCTGGTCAACAGCGGCAAGGTGGATCAGGCACTCTTCAACGTGAGCGGTCTGATCCGGCAGGGGTACGACGACGCGTCCACCAGCCAGATCCCCGTCATCGCGACCTACAAGCCGACCGCCGGGGCCGCACAGCAGACCGTGCCCGCCGGATCCACGCGCACCCGGACGCTCTCCTCCGTCGGCGCGAGCGCGCTGCGGACCGACAAGGCACACGCACACGACACCTGGCAGTCGCTCCCGACCGGTCGTGACGTCCAGAAGCTCTGGCTCGACGCGAAGGTCCACAAGACCCTCGACCAAAGCGTCCCGTACGTCGGCGCGCCCGAGGCCTGGCAGGCCGGGTACGACGGAACCGGTACGACGGTCGCCGTCCTCGACTCGGGTGTCGACGCGGAGCACCCGGACCTCGTCGGCGCGATCAAGGCCCAGCAGAACTTCACCGACAGCCCGGACGTCGCCGACCACGACGGCCACGGCACGCACACCTCGTCGACGGTGGCCGGTCGCGGCGTCGCGTCCAACGGCAGGAACAAGGGTGTCGCACCGGGCGCACAACTGCTGTCCGGCAAGGTCCTGAACGACTCCGGCAGTGGTGACCTGTCCTGGATCATCGCCGGCATGGAATGGGCCGTCGCCGAGGGCGCCGACGTGATCAGCATGAGCATCGGTACGTCGGAACCCGTCGACTGCACCGACCCGATGGCGGCCGCGGTCGACCGGATCAGCGCATCGTCAGGCGTTCTGTTCGTTGTTGCCGCTGGCAACCTTGGCGGACCGGCCGAGGCGATCAGCAGCCCGGGGTGTGCGGCCTCGGCGATGACGGTGGCGGCCACCGACCTGACCCAGACGACCGCGGACTTCTCCAGCCGTGGACCCGTGCTGGCCAACCACGCGGTCAAGCCCGACATCGCGGCGCCTGGTGTGGACATCACCGCGGCACGGGCGGGCGGTCGCGGCGATTCGGCGTACATCGACATGAGCGGCACCTCGATGGCGACGCCGCACGTGGCCGGCGCGGCGGCGATCCTGAAGCAGCAGCACCCCGACTGGAAGGGGCAGCAACTGAAAGCGGCCCTGCAGAACTCGGTGCGCTCGGAGAGCAAGGTCGGGATCTACGAGCAGGGCGCCGGTGAACTCGACGTCGCCCAGGCCGTCACGCAGCAGGTGACCGGTCCGGGCACGGTCGACCTCGGCACGTTCGCCTGGCCGCACACGCCGGAGCAGAAGCTCACCAAGCAGCTGACCTACCACAACAGCGGCACCGAGCCGGTGACGTTGACGCTGACCGCCGATGCGCGGGGCAACAACGGCAAGGCGCTACCGGCGGGACTGATCAGCTTCGACCCGTCGGCGACGGTCGCCGCCGGTGCGACGGTGGATGTTCCGATGACGATCGACCCGAGCGCTGCCCTGGACCCCGGGGCCTATGGCGCGGTCAGCGCGCGAGTGGTTGCTACGGGCAACGACGGGCGCACGGTGGTGACACCGCTCGGCTTCTACCTCGAGCCGCAGTACGTCGATGTGACCTTCAAGTTGATCGACCGTGACGGCAAGCCCGCCGCGTCGATCACCTCGCTCGATGTCTTCGACCTCGACAGTATCGCGGCGCAGCGTGTCGGCTTCGACGGCGCGGACCAGACGCTGCACCTGCGGGCGGGCACGTACTCACTGGCCGCGACGATCGCGCACGACGACGCGAACGGACTCGTCGATTCGTACGCGTTCCTCGGCGACCCGGAGATCACGCTGACGAAGAACACCACGATCACGTACGACGCCCGGACGGCGGCCGAGGCGAAGGTGACGACCCAGCGTCCGACCGAACGGAAGGGCGGCAGCCTGACCTATGGCCGGATTGTCGACAACTGGATCCTCGCGTCGAGCCGCGGCTACGGCACGCAGGTGAAGTCGATCTACCTCGGGACGACACCGAAGGCTCGCCGCGGCACCTTCGAGGTGGTCGAGGGCTGGCAGTACGGATCACCGGCCGGCGCGAAGTCGCCGTACCTCTACAGCTTGGCGTTCACGCATGAGCAGCAGGTGAAGGGCAGGCCCGACCATCGGGTCCGGGACCGGGACCTGGCAACGATCGACGCGACGTACTACGCGCCGGGCAAGGCCTACAACTATTCCGAGTACGTCGACGTGTGGCGACCGTGGAGCATCAACTTGATCCCGACCGGCGACCGGGGGACCGTGGCGGCGCCGACCCGGGTGCAGCACCTGGTCACGGCCGAACGGGACACGAAGGTCTCGCAGATGGTCGGTCATGCGGACGCGATGGCGTGGCCGTTCGCGACCCTGATGACGTCGACGGCGACGGCGTACAAGGCCGGCAGCCGGCACAGCGAGAGCTGGTTCAAGGCGGGGTTGCGGCCGGGGCTGGTGACCGACCAGACGACCGGGCTGAAGTACGCGCCGGCGGCGCGGGACGGGAACACGGTCTGGAGCAATTTCGCGAGTTGGTCGGATACCGAACCGGGACATTTCTCGCGCCAGGGATTCCTCGATCTGGGCGGCACCGAGCTGCTCGCGGACGGGGTGTCGCTGGGGGAGTACGGCTACTACGGCCAGGGAGTCTGGGACGTGCCGGCGGCGGCAACGAATCTGGAGCTGGTCTACGACCTGATCCGGTGGCAGCGAGGCGACTACAAGTGGGAGTCGCCGAACACCGTCGAGACCCGGTGGAACTGGAAGAGCTCCGCAGCGGACGCGGGTAAGCCGTTGCCGCTGCTCTTCCCCGACTACGACCTCGCCGTCGACCTGAACGACCGCGCACCGCGGATCCCGGCGTTCCCGGTCAGCATCACCGCTGAGTCAGGCCAGTGGTACAAACCCGGCCGCTTCACGTCGGCTCGCGTCTGGACGTCGTACGACGACGGCACGACCTGGAATCAGACTCCGGTGGTGAACCTCGGCACCAAAGCCGTGGCCCTGGTCAACAACTCCAAGGCGACGACGTTCGTCACCCTGAAGGTCGAACTGACGGACTCCAACGGGAAGTCCGTCACGCAGACACTGACCCGTTTCTACGGAATCCGCTAGACAACGAGAGCACCCCCGGCCTGGTCGGCCGGGGGTGCTCTTCAGCTGAGTTAGTGGCGTCGGACCGGGAAGCGCCTCACGGCGCGTGGCCGCTCGTAGCGGCTAATTTTGGGACCCGGGGCTTGCACCGGCCCGACACCTCGAACAGTATAACCGGCGCTCAAACCCCTTGTCCTGTAGGGATCTCGGGCTTCAAGACGCCATAGCATCCGAAGCCGGGACGCGCAACTACCAGAGTTGCCCGGCGCGTTCGGACCGGGCCGCGGTCTGCAGCTGATCCGCCATTTCGACGAGCTTCGAGGCCGACAGCACCCGGTCGTGACCGTCGTCGGCGAGGTGTGCCCGGCCGGTCGCGACGATCCGCGCGAACGCGGCCGCCCGGTCCAGGGTCGTCGCGAAGTCCCCGGTCGCGACACCCCGCAGTACGGCGTCGACCATGTCCCGCACCTCGGTCGGACCCGGCGGCTCCGCGACACCCGCGACCACCGCGTGCACCTCGGCGTACTTGCGACCGGCCGCGAACTCGCGGGAGACCTCTTCGGCGTTGGTGTGCACCCACGATCGCAGCAGGTACAGCCGCCACAACGCGCCCGGCAGGGAGTCCGACGGCGAGTCGGACCATAGTTCGGCGAGTTCGTCCAGGCCGTAGTCGTCGGCCAGTTTGACCACCCGCGCGTGGACCTCGGTGTCTTCGGAGTTGCGGACGCCACGCACCAGCAATTCGGCGGTCCGGTGCGCCACCTCGGTGACCGCAGCCGGATCGGCGGCGCCGGGCAGCGACTCGAACAGCTTGTTGCCGGGCAGGATCGGCCGGCGCGGATTGGGGGTCGTCACGGCGTCTATGGTGCCTGACCTGGCCAACCCTCGCACGCCGACCGAGGTTTCCCCCGTGACTGCCATCGGACCCGGGACCTTCCCGGGCGATCCGGTCGAGGTCATCATCGAAGGAGAGGAGCGTCTGCCGGCCGCACGAGAGGGATCCACGATGCCGGAACTGAGCGTTGCACCGCACGGGCTGCACCACGTCACGGCGATCGCCGAGGACCCGCAGCGGAACGTCGACTTCTACACCACCGTGCTGGGGTTGCGGCTGGTCAAACGGACCGTCAACTTCGACGCGCCGGACACCTATCACCTCTACTACGGAGACGAGTCGGGGCAGCCGTCCACGTTGCTGACCTTCTTCCCCTGGCCAGGCGTCCAGGGCGGCCGGCAGGGGACCGGTCTGACCACGGCGACGGCCTTCAGCATCCCGCCGGAGGCTGTCGGCTGGTGGCAGCGGCGGCTGAAGGACCTCGGCGTGGACGCGGACGACCCGGTGGCGCTTTCGGACGAGGAGGTGCTGAGGCTTCGCGATCCGGACGGGCTGGTGATCGAGCTGGTCGCCTCCGACGGTGACTCGCGATCAGGGTGGGACGGCGCGGCCGCCGTACCGGCCGACGACGCCATCCGTGGTCTGTACTCGATTACTATGACCGAGCAGCAGCTCGACCCGACCGCGGAGATGCTCGCCGGCCTGCTCAGCATGGAGTTCACCCACAACACCGCGGACCGGACCCGGTTCGTCATGACCGGCGGTGCGGACGGCACTGCCGTGGACGTCCTTCCCAGCAAGGACGATCGGGGACTGCAGGCGGCCGGTACGGTGCACCATGTCGCGTTCCGGGCGCCTGACCGGGAGACGCAGGCGAGGTGGCGCGAGGAGCTGATCGAGGCCGGGATCCAGGTCACCGAGATCCTCGACCGGCAGTACTTCACCTCGATCTACTTCCGGGAGCCCGGCGGGGTGTTGCTCGAGATCGCGACCGACCAGCCCGGATTCACCGTGGACGAGCCGCTGCTGGAGCTCGGCCGCCACCTCAAGCTGCCGCCCTGGCTCGAACCGGACCGCGAGCAGATCGAGGCATCGCTGCCGGGCATCCGGCTGCCTTCGGAAGCTGCGGGGTGATGGACCCGGCCCTGCGGCGGCCGCACGTCTGGGAACCGGGGACGGGTCGTCCGCCGCTGTTGCTGCTGCACGGGACCGGCGGGAACGAGTACGACCTGCTCGGACTGCGGGAGTACCTGATCCCGGATGCCCCGGTGCTGGCGCCGCGCGGGACGGTGCTGGAGAACGGCATGCCCCGCTTCTTCCGCAGGCTCCGCGAGGGCGTGTTCGACGAGGACGATCTGCGGGCGCGGGCCGACGAGCTCGCCGCGTTCCTCGCCGCGGCCGAGCAGCAGTACGGCGTGACGCCCGGATCCTGGGTGGCGATCGGGTTCTCGAACGGCGCGAACATCGCGTCCGCGCTGCTCCTGCGCCACCCGGAGGCGCTCAGCGGGGCGGTGCTGCTGGCGGCGATGGTGCCGTTCCAGCAGGACGAGCCCGGGGAGGTCCTCACCGGCAAACGCGTGCTGATCGTGAACGGCGACCGCGACCCGATGGCGACACCCGACCAGACACGGACGCTCGCCGCCCAGCTCCGCGCCCGCGGCGCGGACGTCGACATCCGCCCCTTCCCCGGCGGCCACACCATCGACCCCGGCCAGTTACCCCACGTCAAACAATTCCTCGAGGCCTTCGTCAGTCCGCGACCTGGATGACGATCCCCGTCCTCCGATTCAGGGGCGAGGGGCCTGCTCGAGTGGGTTGGCGGCCATCCTGACGCCCAGGTCGTTGCGGATGGCGGCGGCGGCTGAGCTGTCCGGCTTGCGGCTCGCCTGGTCCTGGAAGCACTTCAGGAACTCGTCGGCCAGACTGAGCCGCGGGTACCGCGCCAGCACCTCGTTCCGGAAGCTGACCGGGAAGTCCGCCTCGCCACGCCCCACGATGTCGAAGCCGGTGGATCTCACCATCAGGAAACCCTCCGGGTCCTCCTGCGGATCCACGTCGGGCCACATGTGCCGGACGATCACCTCCGACACGCGCGTACGCCGCTGCACCGGCCAGCCGGCACCTGCCGCGAACACCCACGCCACACTTCCGCCGGCCACTTCGAACGGCACCCGGTGGCTGTCGAAGTCCTCGACCAGGCCCAGGTCGTGGAGCAGGGACGCGACGAAGAGCACCTCGGCATCGAAGTCGACACCCCGCGCTGTGCCGAGAGCCGCCGCCCAGAAGTAGACCCGCAGCGAGTGGTTCACCAGTGCGGGCGAGCAGTACGCCGTAGTCACCTCTACGGCGTTCGTGCACGCCGGAGAGTCGGGAACGAGAAGGTCGGCCAGGCGCATGGTGTTCATGATCGCAGCCGACCGGCGTGTGGACGCATACCTCAGTACTCTCGGCGTATGGCAGGTGCTGGGAAGGCCAACGGCAAGCTGGCCAAGAACTTGATCAAATACAGCGTGCGGTACGGGCCGTTCGTGATCGAGGCGGTCAAGCACGGGCGCGAACCGGCCCAGCAGGCGGTCCAGGCCGCCTGGGCGAAGCGGGCGGCCCGGCGGAAGGCGAGTGAGCACGCTCTCACCGTGCGCGAGGGATCCTTGCTGAAGGTGATCAAGGACGGGGAGCCGATCTTCTTCGTCTTCTCCGGCGACGCGATCGTGACGACATACCCGCCGGTGCCGCAGAGCGCCTATCCGGAACTCCTGCGCCACTCCGACCTCGACCAGCGGGTGACCGCCGACGAGATCGCCGCGCGCAAGCCGAAGGTCGCTCCCCGCCTCCCCAAGATCCGCCGCCGCTGACCCCGCCCCGCCCCGCCCCGCCCCGGCGGTAGGCGGCCGGCTTGCGCATTTGGTGGGTTGACGTCCCATGTGGTGGGTTGCCGTACCGGAATCCGGGGCGCCAACCCACCATCTCGGACGTCAACCCACCAAAGGGGACGCTCGGGACATGTCCGCGCCGACACACAGCACCGGGCGGGGACCGGGGCCGGCGGGTTGAGACCGGTCGTGGTGGGGGCCGGTGGGCTGGGACAGGTCGTGGTGGGGTGGGACAGCTCGGTTGGGGCCGGAAGTGGTGGGGTGGGACGGGTCGTGGCGGGTTGGGACATGGAATTGCCTGTCTCGGCCCACCAGGACCTGTCTCAGGTCGCCAGAGGTGGACCGGTCCGCGGGGAACGAGCCCGCTGGAACCGCCCGGCCCAGCCTCGGCACACCCGCCACCGTGGCTCATTGCCTCCTTGCCCACCCCGGGACAACGCGCCTATCCCGACCGGGACACCCGGCCGACGATCACCCATACATCGAGCAAGAGAGCCGGTTGACCCCTCATATCGTGTCGGCGGGGAGCGTTCGATCGGCGGGGATGGCTGGGGTCGGACGGGTGAGAAGGTTGACGCGGGCGTAACATGCCGGACCCGGTGGGGCAACAGGCGGACCGCACAGTGGAAGGACGTTTCCACGAGGGAGGGCGTCCGCATGCTCTGGAAGATCAGGACCGAACTCGCCGACCGGCCCGGTGCGCTGGCCGAACTCGCTGCACGGTGTGGTGCGGACGACATCAACATCCTCAGCCTCGAGGTGTTCACCGCCGAGACCGGCGCCGTCGACGAACTGGTGGTCAACACCGGGGTCGGCTGGACCGCTGACGACCTGGCCGCGCTCGCCGCCGAGGCCGGTTGCCTGCGTACGACGGTCCGCCCGTGCCAGGCCGACGTACTGAGTGATGCCCCCACCCGCTACCTGCGCGCCGTACTGCGGCTGATCGACGACCCGATGTCCGTCGACGACGAGCTCGGCAACCTGCAGGGGTTCGAGGAGTACACGCCCGCCGAGTGGGCCCGGGCCGACGCGCTGGTGGAGATCGCCGGCCGGCTCACCGAGCGGTTCGACGGGTCCGTGGTCGAGGGCCCGCGCCCCGGCAGCGCCGTACCCGAGTTGCGCAAGGCGACCGTCGAGGACGCCGAGGCCGTGGTCGCGATGCACGAGCGGTGCTCGTACGAGAGCCGCACCCGGCGGTACCACGTGCCGATGCCGAAGCTGACCACCCGCACCGCGCGGCATCTGTCCGCGCCGGCCGGTGGGGTGTCGGTCGTCGCCGCCGTCGGTGACGCCGTGATAGGGATGGCGACGGCCGCGCCGTGGGAGGAGCTCGGGAGTACGACGATGGAGGTCGCCGTACTCGTCGAGGACGGCTGGCAGGGACAGGGCCTCGGACTGCGGTTGCTGCGTCAGGTGGTCAGTGACGCGCGCGTGCTCGGCGCCGACCGGGTCGTCTGCATGGTGCAGCCGGAGAACCACGCGATGCTGCGCACTCTCGAGCGCCTGCGGATGCGGTCACGGGTGGTTCGGGACGGCGACAGCCTGATGGTCACCGTCGCGCTGTCGGACCAGAGCCTGTCGCATGCGGTGGATCGGCCACCAGTGCAATATCGTCAGACACGTGCCACCCCTTCCCACCGGTCGCAATCCACACGGTCTGCTGGTCAGCCTGCCCGCGAGCACGCGCTCGCCGCTCTATCAGCTCTTCAGCCGCATTCTGATCGCGCTGGGGCTGCTGACCGTGATGGTGCTCATCGTGGTGGTCGACCGTAGCGGCTACCGGGACAGCTACGACGGTCGCGTCGGTCTGATCGACAGCATCTACTACGCCACTGTCACACTCACCACGACCGGGTACGGCGACATCACTCCGGTGACGCCCGCCGCCCGGCTGGTGAACGCCTTCATCGTCACCCCGCTGCGGATCGCGTTCCTGGTGGTACTGGTCGGCACGACACTGGAAGTCCTGGCCAACGAGGGTCGCCGGATCATGCGGGACACACGATGGAGGAAGCGCATGAAGGACCACACCGTCGTGGTGGGCTACGGCACCAAGGGCCGCTCCGCCGTCCAGACGCTGATCAGCAACGGGGTCAAGCGGGACAGCATCGTGGTGATCGACCCGCGGGCCCAGGCGATCGGGGACGCGGGCAACGACCAGATGGCAGCCTTCCACGGCGACGCGACGAACCGGACCGTGCTGCGCCGGGCCGAGGTGATGACGGCCCGCGAGGTGATCGTGACGACCGACCGCGACGACTCGGCGGTGCTCGTCACGCTGGCGGTGCGGCAACTGAACCCGAACGCGCACGTCGTGGTCGCGGTCCGCGAGGAGGACAACGTGCCGCTGCTGCGGCAGAGCGGTGCGGACGCGGTCGTCACGTCATCCGAGGCGGTCGGCCGGCTACTCGGGCTGACCTCGGTCAGCCCGAACCTGGGTGAAGTGATGGAGGACCTGCTCACGTACGGCGAGGGCCTCGAGGTGGCCGAACGCCCGGTCCTCGGTCGCGAGGTCGGCAAGCCGCCGTCCGCCGTCCCGGACCGCGTCGTGTCGGTCGTCCGCGACGGCAAGGTGCACCGCTACTACGACGCCAACGTCTCGGTCCTGGCCGCCGGCGACAAACTCATCGTCGTCCGCCCCGCCAAGGAAACCCCCTGGGCCGAACGCCCCGGCGCGGACGAGGGCGACGAGTAGCCCTTCCGCGACACCGATCGTGTGCTTAGAGTCGGACTGCTTGGGGACCGTTTCAGCAGGGGGCAAGCATGAGGTGGCTCCTCGGTTGGGCGTATCTGCCGGACATCGTCACCAAGCCGGGCCGGGCGTATCTCGACGGAGTCATCCTCAACTGGGAGTCGGTCCCGGGCGCGTCGACCGCGTTCGCGG
Source organism: Kribbella sp. NBC_01484 (assembly GCF_036227145.1). Lineage (NCBI taxonomy): Bacteria > Bacillati > Actinomycetota > Actinomycetes > Propionibacteriales > Kribbellaceae > Kribbella > Kribbella sp. NBC_01484. The sequence continues at coordinate 8,397,138 of NZ_CP109437.1, read as the reverse complement.
GCCGGTACGACGAGGGCAAGACGGCGACGCACGAGGTCGGGCACTGGCTCAACCTGGAGCACACCTTCTTCGGTGGGTGCAATGCCAAGGGCGACTTCGTCGCCGACACCCCGGCGGAGAAGACGCCGACCTCGGGCTGCCCGGCCGGCAAGGACACCTGCACGGCACCCGGTGACGACCCGATCCACAACTACATGGACTACTCCTACGACTCCTGCTACAACCAGTTCACTCCCGGCCAGGCTCAGCGGATGGCGGACGCCTGGCTGCTGTACCGCGCCTGATCGCCGTCCTCCCGGACCGTGGCCCCGCTGACGGGTCACGGTCCGGTTGCGTGTGGTGGTCGTTGCCGGCCTGAGGTTGACCGCGCGGCGCCGGCGTCCTAATGTCTGGCCTGTAAACGATTACAAGAACGATTACAGGAGGCCGGCGTGAGTCGTCCGACGATCGCGGAGGTGGCTCGGGCAGCCGGGGTCTCGGTGGCGTCGGTGTCGCGCGTACTGAACGGGCTACCCGCGACCGAGGAGATGGTCGAGCGGGTGCAGCGGGCGGTGCAGGAGCTCGGGTATGTGCCGGACTCCCGAGCACGATCGCTCAAGGTCGGGCGCACGTTCCAGTTGACGCTGGCGGTCGCCGACGTCGGTAACCCGGTCTACGTGACGATGATGCGGGCGGTCGAGGAGGTCGTGTCCGCGGCCGGTTATCGGCTGGTGGTGACGACGACCGGGCCGGATGTGGTGGACGAGGTCGCGCTGGTTCGCGGGATGGCCCGCGGGTACGCCGACGGTCTGGTGATCAGCCCGCTGCGCGTCGACGAGGACCTGATCAAGTCGATCCGCGAGTGTGAGGTGCCGGTGGTCGTCGCCGGTAACGTCCCCGCCAAGGCAGGCGTCGACACGATCCGCGCCAACTCTCCGAAGGGCATCCTGCTGGCGGTCGAGCACCTGACGGCCAAGGGACGCAGGCGGATCGCCTTCGTCAACGGCCCGGCGGACACGGTGCCGGGCACGGCCCGGGCGAAGGGCTTCGCCGACGCCATGAAGGAGTTCAAGCTGACGTCGGCCGGTGAGATCGAGGCTGCCGACTTCACCTTCGCCGCCGGACGCGACGCGGGGAAGAAGCTGTTCAAGAAGCGCGGTCCTGACGCGGTGGTTTGTGCCAACGACCTGCTCGCCGTCGGAGTCATGCACGAGCTCGCCGCCTACGGACTCGACGTTCCGAGCGACGTGGCGGTGGTCGGGATGGACGACAGCGAACTCGCCGAGCAGTGCTTCCCGCCATTGACGAGTGTGAACCTCGGGTCGGCCGAACGTGGCCGCCGGGCGGCTGAGTTGCTGTTGGCAAGGATCGAGGACTCCACCCGGACCCCGCGGCGGATCGTCGTACAGCCGTCGTTGAGCGTGCGGAGGTCCACATGACCGTGTTGAATGCCGCGCCTCCGGCGCGGGGGTCATGGGGCTTTTACTCCCGCCCTTCCCTCGTCGCTTCAGTCGCTTCGCTCCCTACGCTCCTCAGTCCAGGGCGGAAGGCCCCATGACCGCCACACTGACCGCGCCGACCCCCACGCCGGTGAAGAAGACCACCAGGCCGAAGCAGAATCGCGAGGCGATCTTCCTTTTCCTGCCGGCGCTGCTGCCGGTCCTGCTGCTCAGCGTCTACCCGCTGATCCGCGGCATCGCGCTCGGGTTCACCGACGCGCGCGCGGGGCTCAACGTCGAGACGAACTTCATCGGCTTCGACAACTTCTCCAAGCTGCTGCACAACGGCCTGTTCTGGGACTCGTTCCGGATCGGCATCATCTGGACCCTGTCGGTCACGATCCTGCAGTTCGTCGCCGCGCTCGGCCTCGCCCTGCTGCTCAACACGACCATCAGGTTCCGTGGCGTCGCCCGGACCATCGCCCTGATCCCGTGGGCGATGCCGCCGGTGGTGGTCGCGATCATGTGGCGCCTGCTGCTGCACCCGACCAACGGCCCGGTCAACGAGATCCTGCAGAACCTGCACCTCACCGACCACCCGATCAACTTCCTCGGCAACTTCAGTACGGCGTTGCCCGCGGTGATCGTGGTCGGCATCTGGGTCGGCATGCCGATGACCACGGTGACTCTGCTGGCCGGCCTGCAAGGCATCGACCGCACGCTGTACGAGGCTGCCGCGGTTGACGGCGCGAGCGCCTGGAGCCAGTTCTGGAACATCACGCTGCCGCAGCTGCGGACCGTGATCGTCGCGATCACCAGCCTGGACCTGATCTGGAACTTCAACTCGTTCGGCCTGGTCTACGTGCTCACCGCGGGCGGTCCGGGCGGCAAGACGATGCTGCCGATGCTGTTCGCCTACAACGAGGCGTTCCGGTACGGGAACTTCGGCATGGCCGCCGCGATGGGTGACGTGATGGTCGTCATCATCATCTTGTTCCTCGCCTTCTACCTGCGGAACCGGCTGAGGAGCGAGGCATGAGAACACGACCGGCCGCCCGCGCCCTCCAGTACGTCGCTGTCCTGTGCTACCTGATCTTCCTCGGCTTCCCGCTGCTCTGGCTGATCTCCAGCTCGCTGAAGTCGCCGCAGGAGTTCGCGAGCATCACGCCGTCGCTGCTGCCGAAGAACGCCGACTTCTCCAACTACACGGACGCGCTGAGCGAACAGGGCCTGGTCCGGGGACTCGGCAACAGCCTGCAGATCTCGATCCTCACCACGATCCTGGTGCTGATCGTGGCGCTGCCGGTGTCCTACGCCCTGGCCCGCTTCCGCAGCCGGCTGCGGCCGGTCACGAACGGCTGGATCCTGGTCAGCCAGGTGTTCCCGGTGATCCTGATCGTGATCCCGCTGTTCATGATTCTGCGGCCGCTGCACCTGACCAACACGATCCCCGGTGTGGTGATCGTCTACATGGTCTGGTCGCTGCCGTTCGCGTTGTGGATGCTGCAGGGGTACGTCGCCGCCGTACCGCGGGAGCTGGAGGAGGCGGCGTCGGTGGACGGCGCGAGCCGGGTCCGCACCATCGTGTCGATCGTGATGCCGCTGCTGCGACCGGGGCTGATCGCGACCGCGATGTTCACGTTCATCTCGGCGTGGAACGAGTTCTTCTTCGCCCTGGTCCTGCTCCAGGACCCGCAACTCAAGACGCTGCCGCTGGTCCTGGCGCGCTTCGTCGGTGCTGAAGGTCAGGTCCAGTTCGGTCCGCTCGCGGCGGCGTCCGTCCTGGCCACTGTCCCCAGCTTGGTCTTCTTCGCCTTCCTGCAGCGCCGGCTGACTTCCGGCCTGTTGAGCGGCGCAGTCAAGGGCTAGCCCCTTCCCCTGAGGAGAACACATGAGGAAAGCAGTAACCGCCCTGGCGGCGGCGGGCGCACTGGTGGCGCTCGCGGCGTGTGGGGGCAACAGTGACAACAGCTCCGGTGACTCGGGGTCCTCGACCGAGAAGGTGACGCTGAAGTTCCAGAGTCTCGCCTTCCAGAAGACCACTGTCGCCGCGACCAAGAAGATCGTCGCGGACTGGAACGCCGCCAACCCGAACACCCAGGTCGAGTACGTCCAGGGCAGCTGGGACTCGGTGCACGACCAGCTGGTGACTCAGTTCCAGGGCGGCACGGCGCCGGACATCATTCACGACGAGTCCGCCGACATCACCGGCTTCATCAACCAGGGTTACCTGGCGGACCTCTCGCCGTACCTGAGCCAGGAAACGAAGGACGCGGTCCCTCAAGGCGTCTGGGACACCGTGTCGAGCGACGGCAAGGTGTACGCCGCTCCGACACTCCTGCAGTCGTACGTCGTGTTCGCCAACTCGGCGGCGCTCAAGACGGCCGGGATCACGGCGACCGGTGACTCGCTCAGCTGGGACGACCTGGCCGCGGACGCGAAGAAGCTGACCGCCGGCGGCAAGCACGGCCTGGGCTGGGGCCTGAAGAGCCCGACCGCGACCGTGCTGAACCTGGGCATGAACTTCGACGCGCAGTTCTTCGAGGGCACCGGCAAGGACGCGACGGCGAAGATCGGCGACCCCGAGCTCGAGGTGCCGAAGCGGATCCACGCGATGGCGTACGACGACAAGTCGATCGACCCGACCTCGCTGACCCAGAGCAGCTCCGACGTCCTGCCCGGGTTCTACGCCGGCAAGTACGCGATGGTTGTCGGTGGCAACTTCGCCGCGCAGCAGATCCTCGAGGAGGCGCCGAAGGGCTTCCAGTGGGAGGTGCTGCCGCCGCTGAAGGGCAACGGCATCAAGCAGGCGGCGAACCCGCAGACGCTGTCGGTGCCGGCCGAGGGCAAGCACATCGAGCAGTCCGCGAAGTTCATCGACTACTTCATGAAGGCCGAGAACCTGGCCACGGTCGGGCAGGGTGACTGGCTGATCCCGACCACCCCGGCGGCCCGGGACGCGATCCTGAACTCGACCGGCGGCAAGAACGGCTGGGAGCAGACGCTGGCCAGCGGCAACGACCTGACCAAGGCGCCGTTCCAGAGCGTGGAGAACTACCCGAAGTGGAAGGACCAGATCGCGACGCCGGCGCTGCAGGAGTACCTGGCGAACAAGACCGACCTGGCGACCCTGGGCAAGAAACTGAGTGATGGATGGGGTCAGGTCAACCAGTGACGCCGGAAGGAATCAGTACCGCGCTGGAACGGAAGGCGACAGGTGCCCTCGTCGGCTCCGCGGTCGGTGACGCGATCGGTGGGGCCGTCGAGGGCTGGACCCCGGCGGCGATCCGGGAGCGGCACGGCGGCTGGGTGACCGGCATTGTCCGACCCTGGTACGACGACTGGCGCACCGCGCGCCCGATCGCGCCGTACCACAAGGGCGACGGGCACATCACCGACGACACGTTGATGACGCACGCCCTGGTCGAGGTGTACGACGAACGCCGTACCCACCTGGACGCGTACGCGATCGCCGAGTCGCTGGTCCCGAAGATGCTGACCGGGCCCCGGTGGGTGCCGGAGCTGGAGACCGAGGCGCTGCTGCTGCAGCGGGTGTTCCTGGCCGAGAAGTGGCTGGTCGCCCGGTTGCACTACGGGCACGTCGATCCGCGCGAGGCCGGCGTCGGCAACATCGTCAACTGCGGTGCGGCGATGTACGTGGCGCCGGTCGGCATCGCCAACGCGGGCGACCCGGCGGGTGCGTACGCCGAGGCGATCGAGCTCGCGGGTGCGCATCAGTCGAGCTACGGGCGGGAGGCGGCCGGGGTGTTCGCGGCCGCCGTCGCCGCCGCGATGGCGCCGGGCGCAACGGCCGCTTCGGCGGTCGGCGCGGCGCTGGCACTGGCCAAGGACGGCACTCGGAGGGCCGTCGAGGCGGTGGCCGCGGCGGCCGACGGGGTGACCGACTGGGAGCAGGCGATTCCCCTGCTCCGCCAGGCGATCGAGCCCTACGACACGGTCGGCCCGGACTATCGCGACCAGTCGATGGACGCGCGGCGGCCGAGCCGGACGAAGGCGATCGAGGAACTGCCGGTGGCCCTCGGCTTCGTGCTCGTGTCCGAGGGCGACGTACGCCGGGCTGTCCTGGGCGGCACGAACTACGGCCGGGACGCGGACTCGATCGCGTCGATGGCCGGTGCGATCACGGGTGCCCTCAGCGGACTGAGCGGCGTACCCGCAGACTGGGCAGCCGACATCGCCGCGGCCAGCAAGACCGATCTGGTGGAGCCGGGGCGCGTGATGGCCTCGGTGGCCCTGGACATCCGCGCGGCCGACGCCGAGCGGTGGGCCCGGCGCGTGGCCGCGTTGGATGCCCTGGTCTGATGTCAGCTGCCGTACGCCTCGAGCTCCACGATCCGCGAGTAGCCATGGTCGTTGGAGTCGCGGCTGACGAGTTGGACCGCGTCCACCGCGCGGGGCTCGAAGGTCACCGTAACCTTGCCGAGCACGTTGCCGCGGACCTCGCCGACCGTCGTCCAGGTGGCGCCCGTGCGGACCTGGATGTCGAAGTCGCGGATCCCCATCACGGCCGCCGGGTAGCGGGCCGAGTCGAGGGTCTGGAGGACGACTCGGCCGATCGTCGTCGCCTGGAGGAAGTCGACGCCGTACGTGTCCGGGAAGACGCCCTTGGTGGCGTCGTGCCAGCCGCTGGCACCCCACTGCGCGGAGTCGGAGTTGCCGTCGACGCCACCGCACAACCGCATGTCGCCGTTGGTGGAGGACGCGACCGCCTGCTCTCCGAGCAGCGCGTCGTCCCGCTGCGGCACGGGCTTGATCGCGACCGGCACCTTCAGGTGCTCGCGGCCGACGCTCAGGTCGACGGTGTGCGTTGCGGGCGTGGTTCCACGCGGGACGGTGATCTCGAGTGGAGCGGTGACGAGCTGACCGACGGGCAGGTAGCTGGAGAACTGGTGCCGGGACAGGGTCAGCGCGGAGTCGGCCGACACCCGCATGTCGGCGACGGTCGGGTTCCGGCCGGTGTTCGTCATCCCGAGGCTGAGCTTCCCGGACGGGAAGCAGGGGAGTGGAACGACCTCGACCAGTTGGGGCGTGGCGCTGATGTCGATGGCGTTGTTGTTGCTGATGGCAACTGCTCCGACGGGGAGCAGGAGGACGAGCAGGGCGGCGCGATTCATAGTCGGTTCCGTTCAGGCCAGATGGGTACCGGGACGGCCGTCCTCGACGACCAGGGTGGCGCGGGTGGACGCCGTACCGCCGGGTGTGGTGACGCGGTCGACGATGCGGAACTCGGACGTCCACCGGGTGCTGTCGAGGCGGCAGCTGAGGTAGCCGCGCTGGACGTTCTGGAACTTCACGTGCGGGTTCTCGGTGAGCAGCGCCCGGCCGGTGGCGTCGGCGTCGACACCGTCCTTGCCGGACGAGATCGACGTCGTGACGAACTCGGTCCCGACCGCAGGGGTCGAGGGATCGGCGAAGTTCACCCGCAGATCGGACGCGACACTGCGGTGCAGGTCCCCGGTCAGTACGACGAAGTTGCGCACGCCGCGATCGCGGACGCCGGACAGGACCCGGTCGCGGGACGCGGTGTACCCGTTCCAGGTGTCCATCGGCAGCTCCTGCTCCGGTCCGGTCATCCGGTCGAGCTGGGCCATGGCGACCTGTTGGGCGACGACGTTCCATCGGGCACTGGAATCGCCGAGCGTGTCGAGCAGCCAGCGTTCCTGGGTGGCGCCGGTGATGGTCCGCGCAGGATCGGTCGACACCTCGTCCGGCGGCAGCCAGCCGCCCGTACTGGTCTGGTCGTCGCGGAACTGCCGCGTGTCCAGCACGCTCAGGTCGGCGGTCCGGCCGTAACGGAGATGACGGTACAGCTGGATGGACGGACCGTCGGCGGACTGGTCCAGGCGCAACGGCATGTGTTCCCAGTACGCGCGGAAGCCGTTGGCTCGGCGGACCAGGAAGTCGTCGTGCGGCAGCCCGTCCTCGGAGACGTAATCGGCCCAGTTGCCCTCGACCTCGTGGTCGTCGAGCGTGACGATCCACGGCGACGCGGCGTGCGCGGCCTGCAGGTCGGGGTCGGTCTTGTGCAGTGCATAGCGCGCCCGGTACTCGTCCAGCGTGAAGATCTCGCCGGCGAAGTCGACCGGGACCGTCTGGTTGCGGACGCCGGCGGTCGGACCGACGCCGACCTCGTAGATGTAGTCGCCGAGGAACAGCACGACGTCGTGGTCCCGGCGTACGACGTCCTGATACGCGGTGTAGAAGCCGTCGTAGAAGGCTTGGCAGGACGCGACCGCCATCGTTACCGCGGGCTGGTCCGACGGTGCCGGCGCGGTCCGCGTGCGGCCGACCGGACTGATCTGCCCGGCCGCGCGGAAGCGGTAGAAGTAGTGCTGCCACGGACGGAGCCCGCGGACGTCGACGTGCACGGTGTGGGCGTACTCCGGGCGCGCGTGAGCGGTGCCCCGTCGTACGACGCTGCGGAACATCTCGTCCTCGGCGACCTCCCACTCGACCTTCACCGCGCGGTCGTCCATCCCGCCGAACGGTTCGAGCGGACCCGGCGCGAGGCGGGTCCAGATCACCACAGCGTCGGGGAGCGGATCGCCCGAGGCGACGCCGAGCGTGAACAGCGGCCGCTTGTCGGTGCGATGCGGTATTGCTGTCGTAGCGAGATCAGGGAGGTTGCCGGTGAGCGCGAGCGCGGCGGCGCCGGTCGCGGTGAGGAAGCTGCGGCGAGTAGCCATGGCAGGCAGTATCAGGCTGTGGTGAGACGACTAACCAGGTGTGTGTTTCGCCTGGCGCAACAGGGGAAGGAAGAAGCCCGATGAGACTGACCTGGGTGCAGCCGGAGGACTTGCTGCCGCACCAACTGGTCCAATCCCGGTCCGAAGGTGTCGACGTCACCGACGTCCAGGCGCGCTGGCTGACCGCCGGCGGCACGACCGACGCCCCGGCGTCGGGCGCCACCGACGAGCCGGCCGCACCCGAGCTGCGGGCACTGGCCAGGGAGCTGCTCGACGAGCTGGACGCGCGGACGGCGGCCTGGCATGAGCCGGTGATCCCCGACCTGCTGTCGCTAGGTCAGCCGGTCGACCTCGAGCAGCGGACGCTCTACGCCTGGCTCGGCCGCGCGGCCGGGAATCTGCTCGGCAAGGTGGTGGAGAAGATCCCGCGCGAGGGTATCCGGGAGATCCTGGAGACGTCGGGCCAGTGGCCGCTGACGCAGTACATCACCGCCATCGGCGTACCGGACGAGGTGCAGCGACGCTGGCCGTGGAACCGGCGGTCGGAGCCGACCAGCCTGCGCGAGGTCATCGACGGGATGCCCGAGGACGACGACCTCAACTTCGCGATCCTGGCGTTGCAGCTGCTGGAGCGGCACGGGTCGGAGCTGACCACCGAGGATGTGGCGCAGGCGTGGCTGAACGACCTTCCGGCCGGACGCGTGTTCACTGCCGAACGTGTTGCCTACCGCAACCTTCTCGACGGCGTCGAACCCGCGCGGGCCGCGCTGGTCGGCAATCCGTTCCGCGAGTGGATCGGCGCGCAGATCCGGACCGACGCCTACGGCTGGGCGCATCCCGGTGACCGCTCGGCCGCGGCCCGGCTCGCGCTGGTCGACGCCCGGCTGAGCCACACCGGTGCCGGTGTCGACGGCGCGCTCTGGGTCGCGGCGATGTCGGCCGCCGCGCTGGTGCTGGACTCGCCACGCGAAGTCGCGGTCGCCGGTCTCGATGTGGTGAGCCCAGACGGGGCGATCGCACGGGCCGTCTGGTTCGGGCTGGCCCTCGAGGACGTCAAGCTGGACGACGCGCTCGACGCCCTGCATGCGGAGTACGGCGACCTGCACTGGGTGCACGCGGTCAACAACACCGCGCTCACTGCCTACGCGCTGACTGCCCCGGACTTCGCCACCGCGGTCGGTCGCGCAGTGATGGGCGGGTGGGACACCGACTCGGTCGGCGCGACCGTTGGTGCGGTGTTTGGCGCGGTGCGCGGAGTTCCGGCAGAGTGGTCCACACCACTTGCGAACCGGATCGCCACGAGCCTTCCGGGAATGGATCAGATCGCATTCACCGAGCTGGCACGACGGACTGTGGAGGTGGCCCGGGGTGGAGCCTGAGGTTGTCGTTGTGGGCAGCGCGAACGTGGATCTGGTGCTCCCGGTCCAGCGGATCCCGCGCCCCGGCGAAACGGTGCTCGCGGGAGGCATGACCCGGGGGCCGGGCGGCAAGGGCGCCAACCAGGCGGTCGCGTCCGCGCGGGCCGGTGCCCGCACGGCGATGGTCGCCGCTCTTGGCGACGACGACGGCGGTGCCCTGCTCCGGGACGCCCTCGGCAGCTCCGGCGTCGACCTCTCCCTGGTCTCGGCCACGGCCACCCCGACCGGTACGGCGATCATCACGGTCGACGACAGCGGGGAGAACTCGATCGTCGTCGCCCCCGGCGCGAACGGCGAACTGTCCTTGTCCGCGGCCGCGACGGCGGTCGTCGGTGTGGCGAAGATCGTTCTTGCCCAGCTGGAGATCCCGTTCCCGACCGTCCAGGCGGCGGCTGCGGCGAGCTCGTACTTCATCCTCAACGCAGCCCCGGCCGCCGAGTTGGCCGACGAGTTGCTGGCCGATGTCGACCTGCTGGTGGTGAACGAGACCGAGGCCGAGGCGATCGCCGGCGCTGACCGGTCCGCGCTGCTGAAGAAGGTGCCGGCGGCGGTCGTCACCCTGGGTGCGGCCGGCGCGGTGATCCTGACGCGCGGTGACGACGAGATCGAGGTGCCCGGCGTACCGGTCGACGTGGTCGACACCACGGCCGCGGGTGACACGTTCTGTGGGGTGCTCGCGGCAACATTGGCTTCCGTGTCAGCTACCGGCGCGATCACGACCAGCGACCTGACGAATGCGGTCCGACGCGCTAACGTTGCTGCTTCATTGAGTGTTCAGGCAGCGGGGGCGATCTCCTCGGTGCCTCACGGGGAAGCTATCGACGCGCGTTATGCGGAGGTGTACCTGTGAATCCGCTCGAACCGCGGCCGATCGATCTACCCGCCATAGTGGATCTCGGCCTCCGGGTCGACCCGTCCTTCCTCGACGACGCCAAGATCCTCGGCGCCCCGGACGACCCGGCCGACCTGCCGCGGTGGCGCGCCAAGCTCGCGGAGTGGCTCGCCAGCGCCTACGAGCGCACGCCGTACGACGGCTCGCACTACGAGGTCCCCGGTCGGGAGTGGACCCAGACGGCGTACTCGGTGGCGCTCGTCTGGCTCTGGGACGACCAGCTGTACGACGTGGAGACCGGGACGTTCACGCCGGACAAGTTCGTCCAGCACGGCGTCGACGACTTCGGTGGGTACGACGCGGTCGTGCTGTGGCATGCGTATCCGGTGATCGGGATCGACTCGCGCAACCAGTTCGACTTCTACCGGGACGTGCCGGGGCTGCGGGAGTTGGTCGACGATCTGCACCGGCTCGGGTTGAAGGTGTTCTTCGACTACAACCCGTGGGATGTCGGCACCCGGCGAGCGGCCCGGTCGGACGCCGAGGAGTTCGCCGCGATGGTGACCGACTACGCCGTCGACGGGGTCTTCCTGGACACCTTGAAGGAGGGCGACCCGGCCTTCACCCGCGCGCTTCGTGCGGCGAATCCGGCGATCGCCCTCGAGGGCGAGTCGCGGTTGCCGATGGCAAGGATCGGGGATCACGCGCTGTCCTGGGCGCAGTGGTTCGCTGACACGCACACGCCGGGGGTTCTGCGGGCGCACCTGTTCGAGCGCCGGCACATGATGCACCACACCCGCCGGTGGAACCGGGACCACAGCGACGAGCTGCAGTCCGCCTGGGTCAACGGCGTCGGCATGCTGGTCTGGGAGTCGGTGTTCTCCGCCTGGGTCGGCTGGAACGCCCGCGACCGCGCGACCCTGCGCCGGATGGTCGCCGCGCAGCGCGCGTTCGCGCCGGTGCTGATCAACGGCGACTGGATCCAGCTGACCCCGGAGATCCCGGACAAGGCCCGGGAGCACGGCGTCTACGGTTCGCGGTTCGACCTGGCCGACATCACCTTCTGGACGCTGATCAACCGCGACGAGGAGGACTTCGAAGGCATCGTGCTGCGCTCGGAGGACCAGGTCGGCGACTGGTACGACGTGACGTCCGGGGTGCCGATCACCTCCGACGACGACGGCGTCCATCTGGTCGTGCCGGGGCGTGGCGTCGCCGGGATCATCCGGGTCGGCGCCACCGCGGGCTCGTCCTGCCGGGCGACCGCGCGCCGGCTGGGCACGATGCCGCGGCCGCACGTGAAGGACTCGGCGTTCCCGATGGCACCGGCCGAGCGGGTCGCGGTCCCGGCGGTCTCCGGTGACGCGTCCCTCGGCCCGGTGGTCGTCGTACCGGCGGGGGAGCGGGAGCTGACCGTCCGGCACCGGCGGCGCGAGACCGGGTTGTACGACCAGGCGCCGTACGTGGAGGAGTGGAAGCCACTGCCGCCGCGGCTGCACGACATCCGGACGGTCAAGCGTGAGGTGTCGCTGCCGGGGATCTCGGTCGCGATCACCGAGGTGACGAACGCGCAGTACGCCGAGTTCCTGGCCGCGACCGGGTACCGGCCGCGGATCGCCAACCGGTTCCTGCAGCACTGGGTGGATGGTGCGCCCGTCGCCGGGACCGAGGAGCACCCGGTGACGTACGTCGATCTGCCGGACGCGCGGGCGTACGCGGCGTGGCGGGGTGGGCGGTTGCCGACGGAGGACGAGTGGCAGGTCGCCGCGCTCGAGGCAGACTTCGCCCGTGCCGAGCCGCTGGTGTGGAACCTGACCGAGAGCGAGCATCGCGACGGGCGCAGCCGGTTCTGCATTCTCAAGGGCGGTTCGCACTATGTTGCCGAGGGCTCCGATTGGTACGCCGACGGTGGGCCGCAGGAGCCGGACGTGAGCTTCAAGCTGGTGCTGACCGGTGGTGGTCTCGATCGCTCCGAGGCCATCGGTTTCAGGTGCGCGGGATGAGACCTGCTCCGCTCGATGGTGTGAAGGTGCTCGAGGCGGCGACGCTGTTCGCGGGACCGCTGGCGGCGACGTTCCTGGGGGACTTCGGGGCCGACGTCACGAAGATCGAGCATCCGTCCCGGCCGGATGCCGCGCGGACCCATGGCGCGTCGAAGGACGGGGTCGGGTTGTGGTTCAAGACCCTCGGCCGGAACAAGCGGCTCGCGACCCTCGACCTGTCCCGCGGTCGCGATGTATTCCTCGAACTGGTTCGCTCGCACGATGTGCTCGTCGAGAACTTCCGGCCGGGGACCTTGGAGCGCTGGGGTCTCGGGCCTGACATATTGCTCGAGGCGAACCCGCGGCTGGTGATCGCGCGGGTGACCGCGTTCGGTCAGGTCGGGCCGTGGTCGGGACGGCCCGGGTTCGGGTCACTGGCGGAGGCGATGAGCGGGTTCGCGGCGGTCACCGGTGAGCCGGACGGGCCGCCGACGCTGCCGCCGTTCGGGCTGGCGGACGGGATCACCGCGCTCGCGACGGCGTACGCGGTGCTGGTCGCGCTGCGCGAGCGGGATCGGTCCGGGGCCGGGCAGGTGATCGACCTGGCGATCATCGAGCCGATCCTGATGATGCTGGGTGGCGGGATCACGGCGTACCAGCAGACCGGGTACGTCCAGCCCCGGCTCGGGAACCGCTCGTCGAACAACGCGCCGCGCAACGTCTACCAGACCGCGGACGGCCGGTGGGTCGCGGTGTCCACGAGCTCGCAGAGCATCGCCGAGCGGGTGGTGACGTTGGTCGGCAGGGCCGATCTGGTCGCCCAGCCGTGGTTCGCGACCGGGCGGGAGCGCGCTGAGCACGCCGACGAACTGGACGAGGCGGTCGGGTCGTGGATCGCGGAGCGGTCGCTGGACGAGGTGATGGCTGAGTTCGAGAAGGCCGAGGCCGCGGTCGGACCGGTGCACGACATCCGCGGCATCATGACCGATCCGCAGTACGCCGCTCTCGGCACGATCGTTGCCGTGGACGACGATGAGCTCGGCGGTCCCGTGCAGATGCAGAACGTGCTGTTCCGGCTGTCCGAATCGCCGGGGTCGATTCGGTGGGCCGGCCGGCCACATGGCGCGAACACCGACGAGGTGCTCGCCGAGATCGGTGTCACGCCGGAGCAGCTCGCAGCGTTGCGGGCCGCGGGCGTGGTCTGACCCGTTCGCTTGAGGGGGCGTTAGGTGCTGACGGCACTGTATGTTCCGGCCAACCGGCCGGACCGGTTCGCGAAGGCGGTTGCCGCGGGCCCCGATGTGGTGGTGTTCGACCTGGAGGACGCCGTACCGGTCGACGACAAGGCGGGCGCGCGCGGCTGGGCGGTCGCGTGGATCGCCGCGAACGCCCACGGGCCGGTGGAAGTTCGGGTGAATGCGCCGGGGACGCCGTGGATCGAGGACGATCTGGCCGCGGTGGCCGCCGTACCGTCGGTGCGGATCCGGCTGCCGAAGGTGGAGGGCGCGGCCGACGTATGCGCCGTCCTGGAAAAGGTGCCGACGGCAAGGATCACCGCGCTGATCGAGTCGCCGCTCGGGCTGGAGAAGGCGTTCGAGATCGCCACCGCGGATCCGCGAGTGGTCGCGGTCGCGCTCGGCGAGGCGGATCTGTCCAGTGCGCTGGGCGTGGACGGACCGGCGGGACTGGCGTGGGCGCGCGGGCGGCTGGTGTCGGCGTCCCGGGCCGCCGGTCTGGGCGCGCCGATGATGTCCGTGTTCCCGCGGGTGAACGACGACGAAGGCCTGCGCGCGTCCTGCCTGGAAGGGCGAGCGCTCGGGTTCGTCGGCCGTACGGCGATCCACCCGCGGCAGCTGGCGACGATCGTCGAGTGCTTCACGCCGACTCCCGGACAGATCGCCGAGGCCGAGGGTCTGCTCGCCGCGGTGGAGAAGGCCGGGGTCGCGGACGGTGGCGTCATCGTGCTGGCGGACGGCCGGATGGTCGATCCGGCGATGGTCGGGCGCGCCCGCGAGGTCACCACCCTGATGCGGGAGATCGAGTTAAGGTCGTAGGCATGCTGCCGCGCAGTGTTGATGCCGTGGTGATCGGCTCGGGGCCCAACGGGCTGGTGAGCGCGATCGCCCTCGCCGACGCGGGCTGGGACGTGCTGGTTCTGGAGGCCGCGGAGACCTTCGGCGGCGCGGTCCGATCGGTCGAGGACGACGGCTGGATCAGTGATCGTTTCAGTTCGAACTACCCGCTCGGCGTGGCCTCACCGGTGATCCGGGCGCTGGAACTGGAGAAGTTAGGGCTGAAATGGGCGCACGCGCCGTTACCGCTGGTGCATCTGCTCGACGCGGAGGACGGTACGGCGGTCGCGGTCCACCCGGATCCCGAGGGCACCGCGAAGTCGATCGGCGCCGACCACCCGGGTGACGGTGACGCATGGTTGCAGCTGTATCAGCAGTACGTCGCGATCCGTGAACCGCTGCTGAAGTCACTGCTCACCTCGTGGCCGCCGGTCGTGCCCGGGGTCCAGCTCGTGCGCAAGCTGGGGTCCGCGGGGGAGTTGCTGCGGTTCGCGCGGTTCATGGCGATGCCGATGCACCGGATGGGCCAGGAACTGTTCGCCGGTCCGCGCGGCGCGGCCGTGCTCGCGGGCAACGCCATGCACGCCGACGCGCCGATGTCGGGCAGCGTCAGCGGCACGATGGGCTGGTTGCTCGCGATGCTGGCCCAGGACGTCGGCTTCCCGGTCGCCGCCGGCGGGTCGTCATCCTTGTCGGCCGCCCTGGTCCGCCGGGCCGAACGCGCCGGAGCCCTGCTCGTCTCCGGTACGCCGGTCGCCGGGATCGACGTGTCCTCCGGACGGGTGACCGGCGTACGCACGGCATCGGGGGAGACTGTCGCAGTGAGCCGAGCCGTCATCGCGGACACGTCCGCGTCGGTGCTCTACCGCTCGCTGTTGCCGGATGCAACGATCCCGGCTGGGCTGCGGCGCGATCTGGACGAGCGGTTCGAGTGGGACTATCCGACGGTCAAGCTGAACTTCCGGCTGAGTGGATCGATCCCGTGGAAGTCGTCAGAGGCGCGATCGGCCGGTGTGGTCCATCTGGGCGGGACCGCGGACGATCTCGTCCACCTCTCCGCCGACCTCGACACCGGTCGGCTGCCGTCGCAACCGTTCCTGCTGATCGGCCAGACCACCAAGTCCGACCCGACCCGCTCACCCGCCGGCACCGAGGCGGTGTGGGCGTACTCGCATCTGCCGCGCGGGCTCGCGGACGACGAGTCCGCGGGCAAGCTGGCCGGCCGGATGGAGCGCGCCATCGAACGGTTCGCCCCCGGCTTCACGGACCTGATCATCTCCCGCGATCTGCAACGCCCCTCGGAGCTGGAGTCAGGCAACGCCGCTCTCGGCCTTGGCGCCGTTGGTGGCGGCACCATGCAACTCCACCAGCAGCTCGTCTTCCGCCCGACCATCGGCCTCGGCAGTCCACGCACCTTCGTCACCGGCCTCTACCTCGGCAGCTCCGCGATCCACCCCGGTGGCGGCGTCCACGGCGCCTGCGGCCACCTGGCCGCCCGCACCGCCCTCCGCGACGCCTCGCTCATCGGCCCCCTCACCCGCACCCTCCCCACCGCCACCCTCCGCTACCTCCAGCGTTGACCGCGGACACAAGTCCCGGCGGCGAACAGCTTGAGGGGATAGCCGGCTCTTGTGCTCGATGTGTGGGTGGCGTTCGGCCGGCTCGCCGTGTCGTGGTCGGCGTGCGGACCGCGGGTCCGATGACTTGAGACAGCTCGTGGTGGCCGGGGATGCGGACGAGGGCTGGGGGGTGTGCAAGTGTGCTCACGCCCCCCAACCACACCAAGGGCCGGGCACGACATCCCATCAGCGATCAAATCTCCCGGTCACCGGCAGGGGCACGATCTGTCGACAGGACTCAAACGGTCCAGGAGGTACAAGTGCTCACCCACCGGCGGCTTACCAGCCCCGAGTCTGCCCGACGGCGACCCGGTAACTCTCATTAGGAGGTGTCCGCCCTGACCCGGCCTGGCCGGCCGGGGTCAGGCGTGAACGCCTCGCCCGACCAGCACCCCTGGACGGACATCTCCTGTCGAGCTTGCACACCGGCCGACCTCGCTCACTTCACTCACACATCCAGCAGACGAGCCGGCTAACCCCTCAAGTTGTGGGGCCTTCATACGAGGGGAGAAGGGGCAACCTGCGGGGTTATCCGGCTCTTCTGCTCGATGTGGGTGATCGTCGGCCGGGTTTGCTGGTGGGATAGGGGCGATGTTCCCGCGCTCGCCCGCGAGCTCGGGCTCAAGGTCGGAAAGTTCGCCGCCGTCCCGGGGTGGGCAAGGAGGCAGGGTGGAGGGTGTGCAGACGCTGGGCCGGGCGGTCCCGGGGGGCTTGTTCCCCGCGGATCGGTCCACCTCTGGTGGGCTGGGACAGGTCGTGGTGGGCTGAGACAGGCAATTCCTTGTCCCAACCCACCACGACCCGTCCCAACCCACGACGACCCATCCCAACCCACGGCACCAACCCACGACGACCCATCCCAACCCACGGCACCAACCCACGGCCCCGGCCCACCGGCACCGGCCCACCGGCACCGGCCCACCGGCCCCGGCCCCGGCCCACCGGCCCCGGCCCACCGGCCCCGGCCCCGGCCCACCGGCCCCGGCCCACCGGCACCGGCCCACCGGCACCGGCCCACCGGCCCCGGCCCACCGGCACCGGCCCCGGCCCACCGGCCCCGGCCCACCGGCCCCGGCCCACGGCACCAACCCACGGCCCCGGCCCACCGGCACCGGCCCACCGGCACCGGCCCACCGGCCCCGGCCCCGGCCCACCGGCCCCGGCCCACCGGCCCCGGCCCCGGCCCACCGGCCCCGGCCCACCGGCACCGGCCCACCGGCACCGGCCCACCGGCACCGGCCCACCGGCCCCGGCCCACCGGCACCGGCCCCGGCCCACCGGCCCCGGCCCACCGGCCCCGGCCCACGGCACCAACCCACGGCACCAACCCACGGCACCGGCCCACCGGCCCCGGCCCCGATCCGCGCCCGGCGCTGTGGATCGGCGCGGACATGGTGCCGAGGGCGACCCATGTCATGGGTTGACGTCCCAGATGGTGGGTTGGCGCCCCGGAATCCGGTACGGCAACCCACCACATGAGACGTCAACCCACCAGATGCGCAAGCGGGCCGCTGACCGCCTGGGCGAGCGCCCGGGGCCACCCGCTGAGTCCGGACAGCTCAGGCCGCAACCCACCAGCTCGGGGGGCAACCCCGGCACTGGCGGCGCTGGGGATGAGGCTGGGGTGGTTAGGGTCGGGGGGTGCGACTGGATGAGGCGAGCTGTAGGGCGCGGGTGGCTGCTGCGCGGGTGGGGCGGTTGGCGACGGTCGGCGATGATCTGCGGCCGCACGTCGTGCCGGTGACGTACGCGGTGCATGGCGACCTCGTGTTCGTCGGGATCGATCAGAAGCCGAAGACGACGACCGATCTGAAGCGGTTGCGCAACATCGCGGCGAACGAGCGGGTCGCCGTCCTCGTCGACGAGTACGACGAGGACTGGACGCATCTGTGGTGGGTACGACTCGACGGGACCGCCCGGGTCCGGGCCGACGAGCCCGCTGCGATCGAGTTGCTGGCGGCGAAGTATCCGCAGTATGCGGGGGATCCGCCCCGTGGGCCGATGATCACGATCCACGTCGACGGCTGGACCGGCTGGTCGTACGCCTGACGCGTAAGGTGCAGCTGGGAGGTGTGGGATGAGTCAGGTGGAGGGGCTGCTGCGGGAGCTCGCGCCCCAGGTGCTCGGCTTCCTGGCCCGGCGGTACGGGCAGTTCGATCTGTGTGAGGACGCCGTACAGGAGGCGTTGCTGGCGGCCGCGACGCAGTGGCCCGCCGACGGCGTACCGGCGAATCCGCGCGGCTGGCTGATCACGGTCGCGACCCGACGGCTGACCGACCAGTTCCGCAGTGAGAGCGCGCGGCGTCGTCGGGAGGACACCGTCGCGGCGATGGCCGGGCCGGAGGAACTGGTTGCCCCGGGCGCCGATGTCGACTCGCCACCGGATGCCGACGACACGCTGACCCTGCTCTTCCTGTGCTGTCATCCGGCGGTCACGCCGGCGTCCCAGGTCGCGCTGACACTGCGCGCGGTCGGCGGTCTGACCACGGCCGAGATCGCCCGCGCGTTCATGGTGCCGGAGGCAACGATGGCGCCGCGGATCAGCCGGGCCAAGAAGAGCATCAAGGGGGCCGGCAGCCGGTTCGTGATGCCGCCCGAGGACGAGCGCGCCGACCGGCTGCGAGTTGTGCTGCAGGTCCTTTACCTGATTTTCAACGAGGGATACACGGCGACTTCGGGCGAGGAACTGCAGCGCGTCGAGCTGACTGCGGAGGCGATCCGGCTGGCCCGGATGCTGCGCTCGGCGCTGCCGGACGACGGCGAGGTCGCGGGTCTGCTGGCGTTGATGCTGCTGACGGACTCCCGGCGGGGGGCGCGCACCACCGCGGACGGTGGCCTGGTCCCGATCGACGACCAGGACCGCACGCTGTGGGACCGCGAGCAGATCGAGGAAGGTGCCGCGCTGATCCTGAGCACCCTGGCGCGAGGTGCTGTCGGCCCGTACCAGCTCCAGGCGGCGATCGCGGCGATCCATGCGGAGGCGCCGAGCGCCGAGGCGACCGACTGGCCGCAGATCCTGTCGTTGTACCTGCTGCTGGAGAAGCTCACGCCGAACCCGATGGTGACGCTCAACCGCGCGATCGCACTCGCCCAGGTCGAAGGACCGCAGGCCGGGCTGGACCTGCTGGCCACGCTCGACGATGACAAGAACATCACCGAGACCCACCGGCTGGACGCCGTTCGGGCGCATCTCTACGAGCGCGCGGGGGAGTTGGCGAAGGCCCACGAGCACTACCTGGCCGCGGCCCGCCGTACGACGAGCCTCCCGGAGCAGCGCTACCTGCAGGCGAAGGCCGACGCGATCACGGGATGAGCCGGTAGAAGCGAAACAGCAGGGTGTGGAACGGCAGTATCCGCGTCTCCTGGAATCCTGCCTCGGCGGCGTAGCGGTGCAGCGTTTCCGGACGCATCAGTGCGCCGGTCGCGGCCGATTCCGGGTCGCCCATCGCGTCCGGCAGGCAGGACATCAGGCTCCAGCCGTAGTGGTACCGCTCCAGCTCCGAGGCAGGCGCGGTGAACTCGTCCTCGACCAGTTCGTCGGCGATCAGAACCGAACCGCCCGGCGCGAGCATCGCCCGCGCGCTGCGCAGCGCCGCGACCGGCCGCGGCATGTCATGCACGGCCTCGAGAATCGTGACCAGGTCGAACCGGCCGCTGTAGGCCGGGTCGGCCGCGTCCGCGACCGAGAACCTGACCCGATCGGCCAGACCGGTCTCCTCGGCATGCCGGCTCGCCGCGGCGATCGCGTCCTCGTCGAGGTCGAGCCCGTGCACGGTGATCCGCGGATACGCCTGGGCCATGGCGATCGACGACCACCCGGTGCCGCAGGCGAAGTCGGCGACCCGGGCGGGTGGCTCGGCGCGCAGCCGCCGGTCGATCTCGGGGATGGCCGGCAGCCATTCCTTACCTAGCAGGTTCAGGTAGGTCGGCCGGTTGAACTCCGCCCGTCCTTCGGGTTCCCAGGGCTGATGCGGGGGTGCGCCGCCGGTGCGGAACGCCTCGACGAGATCCGGCAGCATCCGGGCCGCGCGAGCGAGTTCCACTCCCTTGTACGCGTGGTACTCGACGGCGTCCGGATCGGCCAGCACCGGGATGTGCTCGGGTGGCAGGTGGTAGCACCGCTCGGTGGGTGCCGCAGCGGTGTCATCGACGTCGATCAGTCCACTGGCGGCGTGGTGCTCGAGCCATTCGCGAATGTAGCGCTCGGCGGTCCCGGTTCGTTCGGACAGCTCGACCGACGTGGAGGGGCCGTGGTCCGCGAGCGACTGATACAGGCCCAGGCGTTCGCCGAGGTAGATGGAGTAGATCTCGAGCGCCGCACCGGCGTTCCGGAAGAGCCGCTCGACGAGTGCGTTGGTCCGGTCATCCGTCGTACTCATGGCTGGATGGTACGGCGATCGCGCTGCTGAGGAGATCGTGGCGGATCCTCATCCGGCCGAAGAAGTCACCGATTCACTGCCATGCGCCTGCCGGTCTCGTGGGATTCGATCGCGGCCAGGGCGAGCCCGAGTGCGCGGCGGCCGGCCCGGGCGTGGATCGGTGGCGCGCCGCCGGCGCGAAGGGCGTCGAGGATCGCGTCGACGTGGCGGTCGAACGTGCCGGCGAAGTAGCGGGCCTCGTCGTCGAAGTAGCCGGAGTGCCAGCGACGTTCGACATCGTCTCCGGTGCGCGAGAACGTCAGGGCGCGGACGGTGTCGTGGATGACCAGACGACCCTCGGTGCCGTTGATCTCTACGCGTTGCGTGTCGGGATAGGCGTACGACGAGTCGTAGCTGCCGAGCATCGTGCCGACCGCGCGGTTCTCGAAGTCCAGCGCCAGCGCGATGGTGCTGAACGCGCCGTACGTCTTGTCGGTCATGTGTGCGGAGACGGTGGAGATGGGGCCGACGAGATGCTCGAGCATGTCGAACCCGTGGCACTGGGTCTCGATCAGGTTGGCGTGCGGCGAGTTGCCGTGGTTGGCCTCGCCGCCGAACCGCCAGGTCGCGAACACCGGCTCACCGAGCTCGCCCGCGTCGATCAGCGCCTTCGCCCGCTGGACGGGTTCGGCGTACCGGTGGTTGAAGTTGATGGCGAAGAAGCGCTCACCGGCCTCGGCGAGCAGGGTGTCGGCCTCGGTGAGGTCGAAGACGAGCGGCTTCTCGACCAGCAGCGGTACGCCGGTGCGCACCAGCTTCAGCGTGACGTCGTAGTGGTCCTCGTTCGGCAGGCAGACGGTGATCAGGTCCGGTTGCTCGTGACGCAGCATCAGGTCGAGATCGGTGTACGGCGTGGCGCCGTACCGCTCGGCTCGGGCCCGGGTCCGCTCGGGCGTTCGGCCGGCGACCGCGCACAGCTCGGTGTCCTCGCGGCGGGAGAAGATGCGCGCATGCTGTTCGCCCCAGCCGCCGGCGCCGACCACGGCGACACGAAGTCGCTCGGTCATGAGGCGGCGTCCTGGGTGACGACGACCTTGCCGGTCTCGCCGGACAGGAACAGCCGGAACGCCTCGCCGATGTCGGCGACCGGGAAGCGGTGACTGATCACCCGGCCGATCAGCTCCTGGTTGGCCTGCAGGAGTACGAGGTTGCCGGCCATCTCGTCGTACCGGAAGTACTCGCTGCCGAGGATCGCGTGCTCGGGTGCGATCAGGTCCCTCGACACATCGATGGTGACCGTCTCGCCGTGGCCGACGCAGATGAGTGCGCCGCGTCGGCCGAGGATGTCGAGGGCGGCGCGGCGGGCGACCTTCTTACCTGACGAGTCGAACGCGATGTCAGGGCTCCCCGCCGCGCCGACGTCATCCGCGAGTACTGGGATGGCTCCGAACGACTCGGCGAAGTCGAGGCGCCAGCGGGCGATGTCGGAGATGTACACCGGGACGTCGGCGCCGTACCGGAGCCTGCTCATCACCGCGAGACCGATCCCGATCGGCCCGGCGCCGGCGATGTAGACGCTCTCGATGTCCGGCCGGATCAGGGCCGCGCGGCCGAGGGCGTGACTGCTGGTGCCCATCACGTCCAGCAGCATGGTCGCGGTGCCGATCTCGATGTCGTCGCTGATCGGGAAGAAGTTCGTCTCGTGCACGAGCTCGAACGGGCCGTAGCCGCCGTCGTGGGTGAAGCCCATGTCCGCTCGCTTGGCCAGACACTGATTGGTTGCGCCGAGCAAGCAGCTGCGGCACTCGCCGCAGTAGTCCATCAGGAACACGGCGCCGCGGGTACCGGCCGGGACGCGGGTGCCTTCGCCGGCGACGAGCACGGTGCCGGCGGCTTCGTGACCGGGTACGACGCCGGAGCCGCCGAAGTACTGGTCGCGGTCGGTGCCGCAGAGGGCGTTGGCCTGGACGGCGAGCAGGAGCTGGCCGGGACCGGGGTCGGGGTAGGAGTGGTCCGCGAAGTCGATGCGGCCGCCTCCGGTGAACACAGGGGCGAGGGCTGTACGTGTCATGATCACCGGAATTTACTACGTAGCAAATGCTGGCAACAAGAGGTTGTGGCCCTTCGGCTTCAGACGGCGGTACTCTCGCGGAGGCGCAGCTCGTAGCCGGCCATCCGGTGCTGGGGAACCCGCGGCTCGTCCGCGCCGAACTGTTCCTCGAGCAGGTCCAGCGCCATGCCCGCGAGGTCGTCGAGCAGTGGCGCGACCGTGCTGAGCGACGGCGTGGACAGACTCGACTCGACGATGTCGTCGAAGCCGATGACCGACATCTCACCCGGTACGTCGACGCCCGCACGCAGCAGCGCCCGGATGGCACCGAGGGCGGCCGAGTCGTTCATCGCGAAAATGCCGTCAGGTCTGAGAGCTCCGCTGGTCAGGAGTGCGGTCATCGCGTCCGCGGCTGCGGCCGTCGTCCAGTCGCAGTCGAGCAGCAGGTCAGGATCGAGCTCGGCTCCAGCCTTCTTCAGCGCGGCCTGATAACCCTGGCGGCGAAGCTGATAGGACCGCTTGGGTCCGTGGTTCGCGCCGAGCAGCAGGATCCGTCGCCGTCCGGAGTCGATCAAATGGGAGACCGCGGCCTGGGCTGCCTCGCGGTTCTTGATGCCGACGTGGTCGATCTCGCTGCCCGGTTCGCGGTCGCCGACCAGGACCACGGGGTACTTGCGATCTCGCAGCCGGTGCTCGTCCGCGCGGCCCAGCGCCACCGCGCTCATGATCAGGCCGTCGGTGACGACGTCGCCGCCACCACGCAGCAGCTCTACCTCGGCCTCGTGGTGTCCCCCGGTGGTTTCGACCAGAACCGTCGTACCCCTCTGCTGGGCTGCCGCGATGACGGCCTCGGCGAGGTCGGCGAAGTACCGCTCGCGGAAGGTGGGGACGGCTAGGGTCACCGTGCCGGTGCGGCCGGTACGGAGTCGCCGGGCGGCGGTGTTCGGCCGGTAGCCGAGGGCGTCGAGGCTTGCCTGCACACGGGCGCGGGTGGCGGGGGAGACGTGCACGTAGTTGTTGACCACGTTGGAGACGGTGCGCTGCGAGACACCCGCGTGGCGGGCGACGTCGGACATGCTGACCGCCACTGCCTGCTCCAGCCTCGATCGAGCCACTCGGTGAGCGGTCAGGCTATCTCACCCGGCTGTGGGCCGGCTCACGTGACTCAGGTTGTAACTTCGGTTTACAGTTGCGGTATGAGCCTTCAGGAGCGGACACGCGGCCGCCGCGACGCGATCGGAGTCGGGGTCGCGTGGTTGAACCGGCTGGCGAAGTCGCGGACGATCGACCGGTTCGGGCTGCGGAAGCAGACCGAGCGGGTGGTATTCGAAGCGACCAAGACCGGCTTCCGGACGGCCGGCGCGCTGACCCGGCGTTTCGCCGCCGCGTCGAAGCTCGCCGCGCCGTCGCGGCTGCCGGCGGCGCGCGGGACCGGGAAGTTCGACCTGACGCCGACCGAGGACCAGCAGATGGTGGTCGACGTCGTCCGCGAGTTCGCCGCGGAGGTACTGCGTCCTGCGGCCGCGACTGCGGACACGGCCTGTGTGACTGACGACAGTGTGCTGTCCTCGTCCGCCGAGCTCGGGTTGACCCTGATCGAGGTGCCGGAGGAGCTCGGTGGCATCGTGAGCGAGCGGTCGGCGATGACCGGCGTACTGGTGGCCGAGGCGATGGCGCATGGCGACATGGGTCAGGCGGTCGCGTGCCTGGCGCCGGCGGCCGTGAGTACGGCGATCTCGTTGTGGGGCGATGAGACGCAGCAGGCGACGTACCTGCCGGCCTTCACGGGTTCGTCCGTGCCGGCGGCGGCGCTGGCTCTCTTGGAACCTCGGCCGCTGTTCGATCCCTTTGTCTTGCAGACGCGTTGGGCCGGCGGGCGGTTGAACGGCGTGAAGTCGTTGGTGCCGCGCGGCGCCTCGGCGGAGTTGTTCGTGATCGCGGCGCAGGTCGAGTCGTCCCGGCCGGCGTTGTTCCTGGTGGAGTCCGATCATCCCGGGGTGACGATCGAGGCCGAACCGTCGATGGGTTTGCGTGCGGCGTCGCTGAGCCGGGTGATCCTGGAGGACGTGCCGGCCGTGCAACTGGGGACGTTCGAGGACTATGCCGAGTGCGTCCGGCTGTCCCGGCTCGGGTGGTGTGCCCTGTCCCTCGGTACGGCGAAGGCTGTGCTCGACTACGTCACGCCGTATGTGAACTCGAGGACCGCTTTTGGTGAGCCGATCAGTCACCGGCAGTCGGTGGCCTTCATGGTGGCGAACATCGGGATCGAGCTGGAGGGGATGCGGCTGGTGACGTACCGGGCCGGATCGCGTGCTGAGCAAGGGCTTCCGTTCGCCCGTGAGGTCGCGCTGGCGCGGCGGTTGTGCACGGACAAGGGCATGCAGATCGGGACCGACGGCGTACAGCTGCTCGGTGGGCACGGCTTCGTGAAGGAGCATCCGGTGGAACGGTGGTACCGCGACCTGCGGGCCATCGGCGTGATGGAAGGCGCGGTGCTGGTCTGATGATCAACCTGGAGACACCCCGGAAGTTCCGTGCCCTCGTCAACCAGGCGCACCAGGTCGCGGCCGAGATGCTGCGGCCGAACTCGCGCAAGTACGACCTGGCCGAGCACGAGTACCCGGTCGAGCTGGACATGCTGGCGGCAATGGTCGACGGATTAGGTGCCTCGGGCACCGGTTCCGGTGCGGGTGCTTCCGGGGTACGCCGTACCGCTTCGGCTGAAGGCGTCGTCAATGGATCGAACCTGTCGTCGGTGCTGTCGATCATGGAGATGTGCTGGGGCGATGTCGGGCTGCTGCTGTCGATGCCGCGGCAAGGACTCGGTAACTCGGCGATCGCGTCCGTCGCCTCCGAGGAGCAGTTGCGTCGGTTCGACGGTGTGTGGGCGGCGATGGCGATCACCGAGCCGGGGTGTGGATCGGATTCGGCGAACATCCGGACGACCGCTCGGCTGGACGGGGACTCGTACGTGCTGGATGGCGAGAAGATCTTTGTGACCGCTGGTGGGCGGTGTGATGCCGTCGTGGTGTGGGCGACTCTGGATCGCTCCTTGGGCCGCGCTGCGATCAAGTCCTTCGTGGTCATGAAGGACACCCCCGGACTGTCGGTAGAGCGGCTCGACCACAAGCTCGGGATCCGCGCGTCGGACACTGCGACGATCCGGCTGGAGAACTGCCGCGTGCCTCGGTCGAATCTGCTGGGATCGCCTGACATCGACAAGGGTTTTGCGAGTGTCATGCAGACGTTCGACAACACCCGCCCACTGGTCGCCGCGATGGCCGTCGGCTGCGCGCGTGCCTCACTCGAACTCACCCGCTCGTTGCTGGCGGAGGCGGGCGTCGAGGTCGACTACGACCACCCGGTCCACCTCCAGCCGGCGGCGGCCGCGTCGTACCTCTCGATGGAGGCCGACTGGGAAGCCGCCTACCTGCTGACCCTGCAAGCCGCCTGGATGGCCGACAACGGTCAACCGAACTCCCTCCAAGCCTCCATGGCCAAAGCCAAGGCCGGCCGCACCGCCAACGACATCACCCTCCGCTGCATAGAACTGACCAGCACCCTCGGCTACTCAGAACACCAACTCCTCGAAAAGTGGTCAAGAGACTCAAAAATCCTCGACATCTTCGAGGGAACCCAGCAGATCCAGCAGTTGATCGTGGCCCGCCGCCTCCTCGGCAAGACCTCCACCGAGCTGAAATAGGTCTGCCCATAAGAGAATCCCGCCACCTCCGCTGCTCCTCAAAGCAGGTGGGGACCTGTGCTGGGGTCCTCGAAATCAGGCCCGGGATGTCCCTGCTCCGTCAGCCGCGAAGCAAGCCGCTCAAGCCGGCGATCCACTGCCTGCCGGGCGCGGTCGTAGGACGACGGGAGCATGTGGGTGTACATCTGCAGCGTGAATCCCGGATCGTAGTGACCGAGGTACTCGGAGAGCTCCTTGATGTTGACACCATCCGCCAGGGTGATGCTGGCACGGTACTGGCGCAACGCGTGCAGGCCGGTCGTGCGGTCTGTCTTGCGGCGACGACCTCGCTTGTCCTTGACGGGTGGCGGGATGACACCAGCCGTCGCGAGTGCCGGCTTCCAGACCACCAGGTCGTACAGACGCGCGGAGCTGCTTGCCGTCCGACCAGGTGAAAAGCAGAGTGTGGTCCTGGATCTGTCCGTCGAGCCGCTCCCACGGCAGTGAGATTGTAGTCGCACCGAAACGATCGATGTGCTCCTTGACAGACCTCGAAAGGAGCGTTGCCGCAAGCCGTACCGGGACAACCTCGAACAGTGGCGCCAGATCGGCAGGCGCTACGGTCGTATACCTGCATGTGTCGCCTACTCGGTGGCGTGGACTGTGCCGGGCCAGGAAAACAAGGTCGACACCACGAACGTGCCCTCGGCCACGTGGTGGGAGACCTGGAATTCGAGGTGGACGAAGCCGACATCGTCGGGAGTGAACACATGGGTGCTGTAGCTGCGGTCGGTGGTGACGCGGCGGTCCACCCCAGCACGCCAATCGGTTGCAGCGGTGGCGGGGAAGCCCCACTCGGCTGCGTACTCGGCGATGAGCCGCTGGGTGGCATCGGGGTCGAGACCGGCCGCCGGTGGCTGCACCATCAGCCGGTCGGGATCGCTCACCGGTGTCGAACTCAGCATCACCGTCTCCGCCGCCTGCGTGCGGTACACCCGCCCGCCTGGCAGCAGCACGCTGAGATCGAATGGCCGGCGGTTGGGATTCATCCAGACCCGGCTGTCCGCGTCCGCGTCGAACCCGGCCGAGTCGCGGCTAGGTGGGCTCCTGAGATCGATCGTCCGATCCTCGGTCAAGGCCTGAGTCAGTGGCTTCGCCGGCGGGATCGCGGAGACGCCTCCAGTTCGTCCCGCGCTGACGTCCACGTCCCACCGTGTGAGAGCACCGGCGATCAGGGGGCCGGCGCGTTCGAGGAGCCGCTGGCCGACCGCGCGCTCGGACACCGGGGTGCCGGCCAGCTTGCGTGCCTCATCCGCGCGGTCCCGGACGAACGCGAGGTACTTCGGCAGCGTGTCGTCCTCGATCAGCTTCCAGCGGTTGGCGAACACGGCGATGTTCCCGTTGGCCAGCGGTGTCCGCACGCTTATCACGCCTCGCGGCAGGCGCGCGACCAGCGCGAGCGGGAACCGCTCGGGGAAGGAGTGGACACCGGGTATCGATGGTGCCCCGACGAGCGTCAGCAGATACGTGAACAGCGCGCCTTCCGGCCGATCGTGCCGCAGCATCTGCAGGTAGAAACGGTCGATGATGTCGAACTGCTCGCGGAACAGCAGGGTGCGGTTACCGCGATCGATCAGCGTCGCATCGTTCGTCGCCTGACCGCGGTCGATGTCCCGCCAGGCCTCGAGAGTGGCCACATCGATGATTCGCAGCTGGTAGAGCTCCTGGATCTTGGGCAGACCGCCGGCGACGTATGCCTCGTGCATCGTCGCCTGGTCCTCGAAGATCTTTCGCTGCATCCGGAGGAATGTCGTGGCATAGAAACCCAGATCGGCCACGCTGTGCTCGGTGAGGCGTCTGATCGGCCGCCCGAACACAGCCACGGCCATCTTGCGGGCGGTGTCCGGTAGAAATCCGAGATCCTTGAATCCGGCGTAGAACGATGGGCCGATCAGGCTCGCCATCCCGGCCCACTCGAGGTGCGAGTGCTCGACGAACAGTTTGCCGTAGTAGTCGTAGACAGCCTCGACCGTCCGCCGGTTCGCGGCGAAGCCACGGGCCGGCCGCCACGTCGCCCGATCGATCCCCGCGCTCTTGAGCGCACGATCGAGCCAGGCCTCCTTCACCACATGGGCTTCCACAGACATTTCGTCCCCCGGACGTCACACGCTGATCAGACCCCGCACCACCTCACGCGCCCCAGGATCCGGCATGACAGCCGCACTCCGGCCACCGCCCCAACGGCGCGCCACATCGTCCAGGACTCTCCACCCCCAACTCAGATCCTCCTCCCCAGCCGCAGACCTGTGAAGGATCTGAACCACCCCGGGTTTGATGCACACCTCCTTCGTTGCTGTCGACGCCAATAGCTGGGGCAGCACTAGGACGAGCTGGTTGGCCGGCCAATGCCGCCAGCATGGACTGCTGTCAGCTGGCGGCGGTGGTTGCCTGCGGGCGCTCCTCTCTGACTGGACGCTGTGCTGGGCGCCATTGACGATCAAGACTCAGAACCTGCGCCGTGGTCACTACGGGTTGGGAGTCGACGCCGCGCCGGTTTGGGGCTGGCCAGCGCATTCGAGGAGCTCAGACTCGCGATCTGATTGAGCCGACTATCCGCCCACGGGCCTGCATGCCCGGCGATCGCAGAGCGCAACGGTGCCCTGACAGTTGCCCGGAGCGATTCCGGTGGGATCAGCTCTCGAGGACGTGCGCCTCGGCGGGCTCCTCGACTGTGTCGGTGGCGCGGTCCCCGTGGCCGGGCCACCACGCGGCGTGCCCGATGAGTGCGGTGAGCGCCGGGGTCAGGAAGAGCGCCATCACGAACGCGGCCATGGCGATGCCGATGGAGAACGAGAAGCCCAAAGATTTGAAGAACGTGCCCTCGGCGAGCATCAGCGAGGCGAAGGTGCCGGCGAGGATCAGGCCGGCGGCCGCGACCGTCGGACCGGCATGCTCGATCGCCTTGGCCGCCGCGGGCCGTGGCTCGAGCCCTCCTCGTGCCTCTTCTCTCAGGCGCGCCACCATCAAGATGTTGTAGTCGGTGCCCAACGCCACCACGAAAAGGTAGATGTAGATCGGCAGGATGAAGATCAGCCCCTGCTGTCCCAGCAGGTGCTGGAAGACCAGCACGGTCGCGCCCAGGCTGGCGGTGAAGCCGAGGCCCACCGAGAGGATGAGGTAGAACGGCGCGACGAGGCTGCGCAGCAGCAACGCCAAGATGATCATGATCAGCACTGCCGCGACCGGGAACACGACCGAGTAGTCGCGCGCCATCGCGTCGTCGAGGTCGACGAAGATCGACGTGGTGCCGCCGACGAAAGCCTCGGTCCCGTCCGGCGCGGCCGAGTGCGCGGTGTCGCGCACGGGACCCTCGACGTTCGCCATCGCCGCGTCGGACGTGGGGTCGTCGGAGAGGACGACGGTGAACACCGCGACGTCAGCGGTGCGGGCGGTCAGCGCCGCCGACGCGACGCCCTCCGCGTTGCCTAGCTCGGCGGCGTACGCCTTGAGCTCGGCGTCGTCGAGCGGCTGGCCGCCGGTCGAGCGCAGCAGCACCGTTGTGGGGTCGGCGGCGCCACTGGGTTGGCCCTTCTGGAAGGTGATCAGCGCCTGGCCCGACTCCGTCTTCTGGGTGCTGCTGTCGGAGAAGTTGAAGGTCGGGTTGAACCCGATGGCGAACAACGACAGGACGGCGAGCGAGCCCGCCGCGACGGCGGCGTAGCGGACCGGGTGCGCGGCAACCGACCGCCCGATGGCGCGGAACCGGGTGGCCTCGGGCTCGACCATCCACTTCTTCGACGGCCAGGAGATGACCCTTGGCCCCAGGACTGCGACGACCGCGGGGACCAGCGTCAACGCGGCGAGTACGGCCAGTGCGACCGCGATCGCCAGTGCGGGCCCGATCGAGCGGAAGATGCTCAAGGACGACAGCACCATCGCCATGAAGGCGATGATGACCGCCCCGCCGGCCGAGGCGATCGCCTCACCGGCCCGCTCGACCGCGTGGGACACCGCGCCTCGACTGTCGAAGCCCAGCCGCAAGGCCTCGCGGTAACGGAACAGGAAGAACAGGATGTAGTCGGTCCCGATGCCGAACAGCACGATGAACAAGATCACCGAAATGGAACTGTCGGCCTTGAGGTCGAACGCCTCGTTCGCCACCGCGATGAGCCCGGTGGCGGTCGTCCCGACCAGGGCGACGGTCACGATGGGCAGGGCGCACGCGATGACGCTACGGAAGATCAGCGCGAGCAGGACCACGATGAGCAACAGGGTCACGACGCTGACCACGACGAGCGCCTGCTGGGACGACTCCTGGGAGTCCAGCGACTGGGCCGCCGGGCCCGTTACACCCGAGCGGAGGCCGGTCCCCTGAACCAGTGGCTCGAGGTCGGCGCGCAGGCTCCGGGCGTCCTCGACAGCGGCCGGGTCGAAGGCGTTCTTGCCCGGCTTGACCTGCACGAAGATCGCCTGCACCAACCCGTTGTCCGACGGCGGGGCAGCGGCCGCAGTGCCGAGGTTGCCGTAGCCCTTGGTGTTGAGCTGCGCGGCGATGGAGGACACCTTGGCCTGGTCGTCCTTGGTCAGCGCGCTGCCATCCTCCCGGTCGAAGACCACGATCGCGCCGATCTCACCGCGCTCGGGAAAGGCTTCCTGCTGGACGGTAAGCGCCTTGACGGACTCGTAGTGTCCGGGCAGGAACTCCGACTGGTCCTGCGTGGACTGCAGGGCGGGGGCTGTCATCGCGATGACCACGGCGGCCACGATCCAGGCGGCGATGACCCACCAGCGGGCGCGGACCACGAGCTTTCCCAGAGCAGCGACCATAGGCCGAACGCTACTCGCCTGATCGGCCCCGCGGACCGGAACGACACCGTTCGCGCTCGCGGACGACTAGGAGCCCGCCGGCTCTCCTAGCGGCCGAGGTGGGGCTGCACGAAGCGGCCCGTGAATGCCTCGCGCGTGACGTCCTTAACCGCGTAGGTGACAAGTGGTCTGTCTACGTCATCGCGCTGCTGGGCGAAGCTCACCACCCTGGGCTTCTCACTGCTGGTCGGCGGCGCAGGAGTTCTCGACAACTTCGGGATCGAGCAGATCACACAGCAGGCGGAACCTGCTCGGCCTTGTCCAGCGGTCGGTCGATCGCCAGGAACTCGTAGTACTGGTACTCGCTCACTACCCATCCACTGAGTCGGCAGGGGTAAAGGGTTCTGCCCGGAACGTCGAGTCGTCGCCCAGGTGGAAGAACAGGTGGCCCTCGATCGTCTCGTCGTCGACGAGAACCGCCCAGCCGCGTCCGCTGACCTGGTCGCCCTCGTCGACGCCCTCCCACGTGAACTCGACAGCGGGCCGGTCGTCTCGTTCGACTGGTCGGCTGTCCAGCCAACCGCGGACGGCGATGAAGCCGAACTGACCGGTCCCATCCGCGCTGAACTCGATGAAACCCGGTTCGACCAGGTCGATGGCATCCCGGTCCCAGCCGCTCATCTCTACGATCCGCCACCGATCGGTGATCCGGACTGCGTACTTCGGGATACCCCTTCCCACGAGAGCTCAGTGTAGCCATCGCGTCGTGGATCGGTTCACACCGATTCGCAGAGGGTTCGTCGTGCCGCCGGCATTTGGTTCATCCGGGCAATGACGAGAAGTCGGCAGATCGAAAGCCTCGCTGTCGCGAGTTTGAAATCTGCTTGGATCCGCTGCTCCCTCATCTGAGTGACGACTTGATGTATGGCCTTCCGCCTCGAGGCTTCGGGCCCTTCCTGCGCACGGCGTCGAAGTCGTCGCGGTCGAAGTCGGCGATGTCGCCGCAGACGAAGCTGACGTGTTGTCGAGGCATGCCGGGCGTAAGGGCCTGGGCGGTGTCTAGTAAGCGTGAGGCGTCGACGCCGGCGGCGGTGGCGGAGAGCAACTGCTCGGGGGTTGCGGGAGTCAGGCATTGACCAGCGTTGCCTTGTCGGGTGGGTTCTCGCTGACGCCGATCCGGTTGTGGATTCGCCGCAACGGCGTTGGTGCGTACCAACTCCGCTCGCCGAACGCGCGCATGAAGGCGGGGACGAGGACGCCGCGTACCAGGGTGGCATCGATCAGGATCGCGAGTCCGGTACCGAGCCCGAACAACTGGATGAAGCTGACGTGGCTGCTACCGAAGGCGAAGAAGCCGACTGCCAGCAGCGCGGCAAGAGTGGACACGATACGTCCGGTGCGAGCCAGCCCGCCGGTGACCGCGTCAGCGTTGGAGACACCGGCATCGTGAAGTTCTTTGATCCGGCTGATGACGAAGAGTTCGTAGTCCATCGAGAGCCCGAAGGCGATGCAGAACAGCAGGACCGGCATCGCGGTGTCGGTGGGTCTTGGGGTGAAGCCGACGACGTCGGCGAAGTGACCGTCCTGGAAGATCCACACCATCGCGCCGAGCGTCGCACCAAGTGTGAGGGTGTTGCCGAGCAGGGCACGTATCGGTTGCAGGATGCTGCCGGTGAACAGGAACAGCAGGGTGAAGGTGGTCACCACGATCAGCGCCCCTGCCAGTAGCAGGTAGGAGCTGATCGCCTGCTTCGCATCGATGAGAGTCGCGGTGGCACCGCCGATGAGCACCGTTGTTCCCGCTGGCGCGGACACCGCACGTACCTGCCTCACTAGGTCCTGCGCTGCGCCGGAGGATGCGTCCAGTCCGGTGCTCAGACTCACGCGCTGCGAGATTGGCTGACCGGCCCCGGCAGTTCCGATGGTGATGTCGGCTCGTTGCACCCCGCTCAGGTGACTGAGCTGTTGGGTATAGCCCTGCAGTTCGGACGGCGAAAGCGCGGGGGTGATCAGTACGTCGATGACGTCGGGCGTGGTCGCGAAGTCGTTGCGCAGAGCGTCGCCGACCTCGTGACTCGCCGCACTCGTTGGCAGGACCCGCTCGTCCGGGGTCCCGAAAGTGACCGAAAGCAGCGGTGTCGCCAGGAACAGCAGCACCCCGATAACCGGGAGCGCAGCCACAATGGGCCGGCGCATCACGCCGCCAGCCAGTCGCCCCCAGAACGGCGCTTCGACGCTCCGCACCGCGCGGATCCCGCGGATCCGACCGGAATTCACTCGCCGGCCGAGGACCGCGAGCAGAGCCGGCAACACGAGCAATGCGCTGGCCGCGGAGAAGACAGTGACGCCGACCCCGGCGTAGGCGAACGACTTCAGGAAGGAGACCGGGAACACCAGCATCGCCGACAATGCGGCAGCGACAGCGAGTGCCGAGAACGCGATCGTGCGCCCGGCGGTGGCCATCGTGCGGGCGACCGCATCGCCGACATCGACACCCTTGGCCAACTCCTCACGGAACCGGCTGACCATGAGCAGCGCGTAGTCCATGCCCAGGCCCAGTCCCAGCCCGGTCGCGAGGTTGATCGCAAAGACGCTGACACTCGTGACGTGCGTCAGCAGATCCAGCTCCGCGAACGTGGCGAAGATCGCGAGAACCCCGATCGCGAGCGGCAGCAGGGACGCGACCAGACTGCCGAACACGATGATCATCAGCACCACAGTGATCGGAACGGCGATTGCCTCGGCCACCGCGAGATCCTTGCCGACTTGGCCGGCGACATCGGTTCCCCGGGCACCGCCGATGCGCACCGTCGCGTCCGGGCTGTCCAGGTGGGCGTAGTCGGCAAGCAGGGCCTTGGCGTTCGTATCAGCGGTCTGTTCGTCGCCGATCACCTTGGCCAGAATCAGCGCGTCGGTGCTATCGCGCGATCGCAGCCCGGGCGCTTGTGTGGTCCAGTACGACGTGACGCCACGCAATCTGGCATCGGCGCTCAACCGGTGTGCCAGCGCCTGGCCCGCGGCGGTGACGGCGGTGCCGTCGACAGTCCCGGTCCGCGCGTGCACCAGGAAGATCAGATCCGGCTCACCGCCGAACTTCTGGTCAAGCAGCACCTTCGCCTGACTCGAGGCCGAGGCCGGATCATCGAACCCGCCGCTGAGCAACCGGGCGAACGCACCCACCCCGAGGGCAGCCGAGATCACGAGCGCAACGACACTCATCGCGAGGACAACCCGAGCGCGGGCGACGATCTTCAGACCCAGTCGATAGAACACGGCGAACTCCCTCATGGCGGTCGATGTTGACACTGTGAACTTGCCACGTGAAGTTCACGGTGTCAACATTGTTTGTCGTGACCGCACCCGACGCGAAAAGGCATCCGCCCTACCATCACGGCGATCTGCACCGCGCCCTGGTGGAAGCGGGCACCGAGCTCGCCCGAGAAGGCGGTCCGTCCGCAATCGTGTTGCGCGAGGCGGCGCGACGCGTCGGCGTCTCACCGAACGCGGCGTACCGGCACTTCAGCGCGCTGCCGGAACTGGTCGAGGCCGTGGCATTCGACGCCCTGTCCGCGTTGGCGCGTTCGATGGAGGCCGAGCTGGCGAAATGCCGGCCGAGCGGCGAACCGGGCCGAGACGCCATCGACCGCCTGGGCGCGGTCGGGCGCGGCTACGTTCAGTTCGCCCTCAGCGAACCAGGACTGTTCGCCGCCGCGTTCGCGCCGAGCAAGACCACGGCTCATGCTGAGGATGCGCCGGTTCGTCCCGGCGACGATGCCGATCACTCCGGGGATGAACCACGTGGCGTGGGCGACTCCGGGCTGATGCCGGGCGAACTGCTCGAGCAGGCGCTCGACGGCATGGTGGACGCGGGGGTTCTCGACGCGGCAGATCGCGACACCGCCGCCTTGAACGCGTGGGCCGCCGTGCATGGGTTGTCGGAGCTACTTCTCGGCCCCATGGCCGGACAGGCACCCTCAGCACGGGGACCTCTGATCGACGCGTTCCTGGACCTGGTCGGCCGGGGTCTGATCACGCGCAGGACCATTGAGAGCGGCCAGACGGATCGAGCAGACGTGCAATGAGTCGAACGTGTCGCGTAGCGGGTCCGCGTCTGTGAGGTCAGGTCCGGCAGAGTTGCGCAGTCGAGATGAGCATATTGGTCTGGTTCATTGTTCGATGGGCGCTCGCCGTTGGCTGTGTGGATGTGAAGTATCTTGGCCCTAGCGTGCGGTGGCGAGGGCGCACTCGGTGGGCATGTCGGTGCGAGATTGGGGAAGAGATGCCGGATCGGTCCGAGCGGTCGTCACCCGCGCAGACGAGTGCGGAGGGCGGATACCGTCCCGGATACGAGATCGCGGCAGAGCGAATCCTCGAGTACATCGTCCGGGCACGCCTCGAGCCCGGCGACCGGTTGCCTACCGAGAAGGATCTCGCGGAGGCGGTAGGAATGTCTCGGACCATCGTCCGGGAGGCGGTCAAGATTCTGTCCGCGCTCGGGCGGATCTCGGTTCAGATGGGCCGCGGGATCTATGTGGCGGAGCCGGAGGCCGCGCGGTGGCGGGAGTCGTTGTCCCACTTCCTGCCGACCAATCTTCGCCAGGTGGAGGAGATCTTCGAGTTCCGTCGTTTCGTGGAGACTACGACGACACAGCTGGCGGCGCAGCGGGCCACTCCGGCCCAGGTGAAGGCGCTGCGTGAGGCGGCACAGCTGACCGCGGACGCCGCGCGGGAGGGGGATCTCGAGGCGTTCAACCGGGCCGACGAGAAGTTCCACGGAGCCATTGGCGACGCGTCGTCCAACATGTTCTTGTCCGCGAGTGTCGATTCTGTGCAACGGCTGCAGCGGCAGATCAGCGTGATCGGGCTGGCGGGCGTGGCGGGTGGTTCGACTGTGGCGGCCGCGAAGCAGCACTCGGCGATCGCGACGGCCATCGGGTCTGGCGACGAGCAGCAGGCAGTGACGCTGATGATCGAGCACATCGACACAACGCTCGAGCAGTTCAAGCAGGAGATCCACAGCCGTCTCTTCCCCGCCGACGGCACCGCCTGATCTGCATCGCCGGCCGAGGATCGTGGTCGCTGCCTGGTCCGGGCTTGAGCCGCACCAGGCAGCAACCATCGCCGGGATGGCGTCCGCGTGCTGTTGATCTACCTACCGTTGACGGCTACCTCGAGCAGGTCGATCGCCGGGCCGTTCGATCCGCCATCGAAGACCAACCTGACGTATCGACCCTGCACGTTCAACGGGTACTGGTTGTAGACGCCGAAGTAGGCCTTGCCGGTCGGCCCGTTGACAGTGCTGACGTCGTTCCAGGTCACCCCGTCGACGCTGGTCTGAATTGTCATCGTCTTCGGCGTGTTCAGGTACTGCTGATCCTGCGTGTTGAAGGTCAGGTCGAGATTCGACAGCGCGGACGTCGCCGGCAGCTCGAACTGGATCCAGGTGGGCGTACCGGTGGGAGCGGACCACTTCAGGCTGTCGAAATGCTTCGCATCGATGGTCTGTCCGTCGGTCAGCGTCCCTAGCCTCTCCTCGTTGCTTCCCGCGGTGATCCGTGCCGTCTTGGTGAGGTCACGGTACGGCTGCAGGTCGAGGAAGACCCGGTTGGTCGTGACGGTCTTGCCGTTCAGCGTGATGTCAGCCCAGACGACTCCTCTGGTGAGCTGGTCGACCTGCGGAGTGACGATTGTGTTCTTCTCGAACTTGAAGGTGTCGACTTCCTTGATGGCCAGCGGGGTGTAGTTGTCGCCGCCGGCCAGATCGACGATGCCGCCGTGCCATTTGATCCGGGCCGCGTCGACTCCGATCGCACCACCCTTGGCCGACCTGCCCTCGATTTCGTACGGGAGCCCGTCGTTCAGGCCGAACTCGCCGTACGTCTCCTTCCCGTCGACCAGCAAGGACGCGCTGATCATGTCCTCGCCGACGGCGACGGAGCCATCCTTGACGTGGACCTTCAAAGTGTCCGAGCTGGTGACTCCCTCATAGGTACCGGAGACCGTGATCGTCGTCGTACCGTCCGCGACGCCGGTCACGATTCCGGACGGTACGACCTTCGCGATGCCGGGATCCGCACTCGTGTAGCGGATTGCCGAGAGGTTCGCCTTCAGCGCCGGGTACGTCATGTATCCCTCGGCCCGGATCCGTAGGACCCGCGACGA
The DNA here is from genome assembly GCF_036227145.1 of Kribbella sp. NBC_01484. Lineage (NCBI taxonomy): Bacteria > Bacillati > Actinomycetota > Actinomycetes > Propionibacteriales > Kribbellaceae > Kribbella > Kribbella sp. NBC_01484. The sequence goes on along the minus strand of NZ_CP109437.1, from coordinate 8,360,032 downwards.
GACTTGTTCGCCGGTGGCGACGACGTTCGTCAGTTTGTACTTCCGCGCCGGGTTGTCGGTGACGATCTTGATGATCGTGTCGATCGGGTCCTCCTCGACGTTGGCGAGGTTGATGGTCAGGCTGTCGTCTGTCTGGCTGAACGACGTCACTGGAACGTTCTGATTGAGCCAGGTCACCGACTTCACCCGATCGCTGACGGGGCGGATGGTGAGTGTCCGTCCGGGGATCGCGTCGAAGCCCTTCTTCCCGTCCGGGCCCTTGATGACATGGAGGTAGACGTCGTTGTCCCGCGCGGTCGCGTACCCCCATTGCTGCCCAGTCGTGCTGCTCGGGAAGGCGAACTTGTCGTAGTTGCCGCGCCCGTCGTCCTCGTAGCCGTAGCCAGCCAGGAAGTACGGCGTCGTACCGGTCGTGGCCTCGTGCCGCTCGGGAAGACCTGTGGGCGCGAACCAGTCGGCCAGGTTCTCCCGGACGTCGATGAATTCCTGTACGCCCTTCGGGTACCTGGTGGCGATCTGGGTGGGGGAGTCCCAGTTCGGGCCTCGGCTGTCGATCACTGTCTGGTCGTTGTTGTCGACGTAGCCGCGGCCGGCGTTCATGATCATCTCTTGGGTGACCTGCCGGAAGTCGTCGCGCTGGCCGTAGTACGGGGACACCTGGTTCTTGGTGCGAATCATCTTCCACGGTTCCATCGGTGTCCGCTTGACCAGATGGTTCGCGGCGGCGTTGGAGTAGATGCCGGATGCTTCGCCGGTCCTCAGGTCCGGGTCGCCGAACTCCTCTCCCCAGGCGTTCGAGTCGATGACGATGTCGTTGCTGTGGTCGCGTACGGCGCTGTACATCACGTCGTAGTTCGCGTTGGGCATCGCCTGTGGACCGTCGAAGTACAGGTATGCCGGGTCGTACTGCCGGATCAGGTCTTCGACGTTCTGCACGAACACGTCGGTGGAGTAGTGCTGCAGGCCGCCGCCCTCGGTCGCGTAGTACAGCCCGAACTGCATGCCGTACCGCTTCACGGCCTGCTCGTACTGCTTCAGACCGTCGACCACCTGTCCGTTGCCGTCCTTGGGCAGGTAGAGCTGCCTGATGTGCTTCGGGTCCGCGAACTTCGACGGCCAGAAGTAGTTCTGCTGCAGGGCCTCGACCGAGACCAGTGAGTGTCCTTCGCGCTTGGCTCTCGCCGCCCAGAGGTCGACCGAGTAGTTGGGATCGACGAAGTAGTTGTACGTCGGTGTCGCGTGGGTCAGGGCACTGACCCGGCCCTCCTCGAACCACTTGTTGGGGCGTTCCTTCACCGTGGTGGTGAAGGTCTTGGTCGCAGTACTGCCGGCGCTGTCGGTGACCTGCACGGTGAAGTTGTAGTCGCCGGTCGCGGCGGCACCGTTGATGATGCCCTTGGTGCTGCCGAGGTCGGCCTTCCCGTTCACCAGGCCGTCCGCGATGGTGCCGTCGGCGTTGAGTTCGAGGCCGTCCGGCAGTCGGCCGTCGACGACCTTCCAGGAGTACCCCGGCTGGCCTCCGCCGGCCATGAACTGGAACGCCGACGCGGCGACGCCGTGATTGGCCGTGCTGGTCGACTTGTTCCAGACGTACGGCCACTCCCGGTACCCGGTCGGCATGTTGTTCCGTGGCAGCGGAACCTTGACCGGGTCGTCGGTCGACAGCCCTTGGGAGACGACTCGCAACGACTCGGCCGGGCCCGCAACGGAGCTGACGAGCCCGCTGACCTTGTTGCCGTTCTGGTCCGCCACCCTTCCGTAGAACCCCAGGTAGGCGACGTTCTGATCTTTGGCGATCGGTACGCCGTTGCTGTTCACGTCCTCGGTGTAGGTGTGCTTGATCTGGATCATCAGCTTGTTCCAGCCCTGATGCAGGTGGACCGCCTGTTTCGTGAGGTCCTTCTGTACCTCGACCGGCGTGCTCGGCGGTGTCATGCAGCGGTCGTTCACGTAGATCCGGTACGACCCGCTGGCGCCGACGTCGAAGAACGCGTCCCGCGCGTCCGGGCTGTAGACGTAGGTACTGGCGTAGACGTACTTGTTGCGAGTGTCGACGCCCTTCTTGACCGTGTAGTACCCGTACAGGTCCTGGTAATCGTCGTAGTTGCGGTTGTAGATCCGGTCGTCGAAGTACTCCCACTCGTGGTGCTCGGTCCCGGCGCCGAGGGTCTCGCCCAGCTGGGGTGTGATCTGGGTCTTCCCGTCGACCGGCACCGGCCGGTTGTACACCTCGACTTCGGACAGTCCGGTGATCGACGGGTACGGCGTACGCCCCTTGTCGATCTCGATCTTCAGCCCGACCACGTTCGTCAGCCCGGGATCCGCGGAGTACACCGTCGGCGTGGACGGACTGGCGGAGGCGCTGTCCACCCGGCCCGACTCGACGGAGCCTCCGTCCGCGAGCGTGAAGGTCAGGTGGTACCAGTTGTTCACGTGCCGGCCGTCGCCCCACTGGGCGATCCGGACCTCGTTGAGAGAGATCGGACTGCCCCAGGCGAACTGCACCCAGGGGCTCGAGTCGTTCTCCGTCACCCACTGGTTCCTCGCACTCCCGTCGACCAGGTAGGACACGGGATTCACCGCCAGCGTCGACGACGACGCGGTGATCGTGGAGGCCGCCGGGGCATAGTTCACCGGCTCCGGGACCTCACACTCGTACAGCTTGTCGGCCACCGGCGCGTCGAACGGGCCTGACACCAGCCACGAGTTGATGAACGGGGCACTGCCGGCCGCCTGCTGCGCGTACGCCGACAGCTTGGGCGGTACGAGGAGGAACGCCGCGGCGAGGGTCGCCGCGAGGGCTAGTAAGGATGCGGTTCTTGTGCGTCTCACTGTCGATCTCCTTGAGCTGGGCAGAAGTCCGAGGCGACGTGATGCATCTGATGCTTTGGGAAATGAATTGAGGCCTGCAGTTGCGAGATGGCCTCTGCCCTCGCGCGCCCTGTGCGCCGAATCGCGGTCGCTGTAGGCGTTCGAGGTGGGTCGAGTATGTCCACGGTGATGTATTGCGTCAACCCCAAGGATCTGCTCTAATTTGCCGAACTTGAGCCAAATGGATCTGATTGATCTTGCTCCGGCGGGCACCGCGCCTCCCCACCTGAAGGACACCATGCGAATCACAGACGTGACCCTGGAACTCGTCGACCTCCCGGCGCAGCCGTCGTTTCGGTGGCGGACAGGACTGCCCGGCTCGGAGGGGGCGGCGGTCGGCGGCATCCTGCGGATCCACACCGACGAGGGACTCACCGGGGAGGCGCACACCCGCCGCGGACGCATCGTGGCCGATCTCGTCGACCGCCGGATCCGCGCGGACCTGATCGGTGCGGATCCCCTCTGGCGAGAGCTCTTGTGGCATCGCTTGTGGGAGCTGGACCGGATCGAGGAGCTTCCGATCTACGCCCTCGGACTGGTCGACGTCGCATTGTGGGACCTGGCCGGAAAGGCCGCCGGCCTCCCGGTTCATCAACTGCTCGGTACCTTCCGGGACGCCATCCCCGCGTACGCGAGCACCGTGACGTTCTCGTCGGTGGAGGAGTACCTCGAGGTCGCCGACCAGTGCCTGGAGGCCGGGTACAAAGCGATCAAGCTGCATGGCTGGGGCGATGCGCGCGCCGACGCCGACCTGTGCCAGAAGCTGCGCGCTCACGTCGGCGACGACGTTCCGCTGATGTACGACGGCTCCGCCGGCTTCGACCTCACCGATGCCGTCTACGTCGGGAGAGCGCTGTCGGAGGTCGGTTACACCTGGTACGAGGAGCCGATGCGGGAGTTCGGAGTCACCGCGTACCGGCGTCTCGCCGAGCGTGTCGACGTACCGCTGCTGGTCGCCGAGACCTCCGACGGGGCGCACATGAACGTCGCGGACTTCATCACCGCCGGTACGGCGGGCTACGTGCGGACCAGTGCGCAGTACAAGGGCGGTATCACCGGCGCGATGCGGATCGCGCATCTCGCGGACAGCTTCCAGTTGCGCGCGGAGGTGCACGGTTCAGACATCGTCAACGCCCACCTGTGCATGGCCATCCCCAACACCTCGTACTACGAGTCCCTCGTCTACGCCAACCCGATCGTCCGCGAACCGGCCGTCGGCCCGGACGGCCTGGTGCGCGCTCCGACCGCACCCGGCATCGGCTACGCATGACGAGATTTTGCCCAAGGTCAGTTCGAACAGAAGGAAGACAACAATGGACAGGACAGCAGTCGGGCGCCGCCGTCTGATCGCGAAGGTCGCGGCAAGTCTCATGACGCTGCCGTTGCTCGTGACCGGATGTGGTGGTGGGACCGAGGGGGACGCCCCGGCCGCGAGCGGCCCGGTCAAGCTGGAGTTCTGGGGTTGGGCGCCCGGCTACGACAAGTCGGTCGAGCTGTTCAACGCCACCCACAAGGACGTGCAGGTGACGTTCGACAAGCTCCCGTCCGGCGGTCAGGGCGGCTACGACAAGATGTTCTCGGCGGTGAAAGCCGGCAATGCCCCGTGCCTTGCCCAGGTCGGATTCGAATCCGTGCCCACGTTCCTGCTCGAGGGCGCACTCGAGGACGTCACCGCGGAGGCCGACGCCGCCAAGGACCAGTTCGTCCCGTGGACCTGGAACCAGGTGAGCGTGGCGGGCAAGACGTATGGCATCCCGGTGGACACCGGCCCGATGGCGCTCTACTACCGCAAGGACGTCTTCCAGAAGTACGGGATCGCGGTGCCGAAGACGTGGGACGAGTACGCCGCGGCAGCCGAGAAGCTGCACAGTGCCGATCCGAAGGCCTCCATCGTGAACCTCAAGGCCACCGGCCTGCCCGGCCTGGCCTGGCAGAAGGGCGCCAAGTGGTTCGGCACCGAGGGCGACGCGTGGAAGGTCACGATCAACGGTCCCGAGACCAGGCAGGTGGCCGATTACTGGCAGGGTCTGGTGGACAAGAAGCTGGTGAACACCACCGACGAGGGTTATAGCGCGGCCTGGTGGAGCGCGCTGCAGTCCGGGAAGACCGCGACTGCGATCGGCGCGGTGTGGCTGTACCCGCTGATCGCGCAGAACGCTCCGGCCGCGAAGGGCAAGTTCGGTGTCGCTCCGCTGCCGCAGTGGAGCGCCGGTGAGCAGAAGTTCGGCAACGAAGGTGGTTCCAGCACGGCCGTACTCAAGGGCTGCAAGAACAAGAAGGAAGCCGTCGAGTTCGCGACCTGGATGAGCACCGACGCCGCCAGCCTGAAGAACCTGATCGACGTGACCGGGATCTACCCGGCGGCCAAGGCCGGACTCGAACTGCCCGGGGTGAACAAGGGCGTCGAGTACTACGGCGGCGAGAACATCTTCAAGGTCTTCGCCACCGCGGCCCAGAACACCGACACGAGCTGGCAGTGGGGACCGACACAGTCGCAGCTCGGTGCCGACCTGGGCGAAGCACTCGGCAACGCGTACGCCGGCAAGACCAGCCTGTCCAGCGCATTGGATCTCCTGCAGGGCAAGACCGTGGCTGCGATGAAGTCGAAGGGCCTCGAGGTTCACGAATGACGAGTCGGCTCGCGGCTCGACGTAACCGGACCGCCGGCGTGCTGCTTGCGCCGTTCTCGGTGTTGTTCGTGGCCGTCTTCGTGATTCCGATCGGCTACGCCGGCTACCAGAGCTTCTTCCGCCAGCAGCGGTCCGGCCTCGGGCTCGGACCGCCCAGGACCGTGTTCGCGGGGCTGGGCAACTACGCGCGGGTGTTCGCGGACAACGCGTTCGTCGGCGGGGTAGGGCGGACGGTCGCCTTCGGGCTTGTCCAGGTGCCGGTCATGCTCGGCCTGGCGTTGCTCCTGGCATTGTTGCTCGACTCCCGGGCCGTGCGGTTCGGACGGTTCTTCCGGCTGGCGTACTTCCTGCCGTTCGCGATTCCGGGAGTCATCGCGGCCGTCCTGTGGTCGTTCCTGTACGTGCCCGGCATCAGTCCGTTGGTCGGCGCGGGCGCGAAGGCCGGTGTCGACCTCGACTTCCTGTCCGCGCACACGATCCTGTTCTCGATCGGGAATATCGTGACTTGGTGCTGGACCGGGTACAACATGCTGATCCTCTACACGGCTCTGCAGGCGATACCGCGGGAGCTCTTCGAGGCCGCCCAGGTTGATGGTTGCTCCGGGCTACGGATTGCCTGGCACATCAAGATCCCGCTGCTGCGTCCGGCGCTGACGCTGACCGGCGTGTTCTCGATCATCGGCTCGCTGCAACTGTTCGGGGAGCCGATGGTGCTCCGGCCGATGACGTCGGCGATCAGTAACAGCTACACCCCGGTGATGCTGTCCTACCAGGCGGCGTTCGGCCTCAACGACTACAACTTCGCCGCGGCGATCGCGGTCGTCCTGGCCGTCGCGACGTTCGTCCTGTCGTACGGCTTCCTGCGGCTGAGCAATCGAGGATCCTCATGAGCAGCACTGCGCAGTACGGCCGTCGCGGATCCACTGTTCAGCAGTTGAGCGTCACCGTGCTTCTGCTCGCTGTCGCGGGCTACTTCCTGCTGCCGGTGTGGTGGCTGATCGTCTCGGCGACGAAGTCCAACGGGGACCTCTTCGGCAGCAACGGATTCTGGTTCGGCTCCAGCCTGCACCTGGCCGGAAACCTGACCAAGGTGTTCGAGCACAGCGACGGCGTCTTCGCCCGCTGGATCCTGAACAGCGCGCTGTACTCCGGGGGTGGTGCCGCGCTGGCCACCCTGCTGGCCGCGATGGCGGGCTATGCGCTGGCGAAGTACCCATTCAGGGGGCAGGAGGTGATTTTCGGGGTGGTCGTCGGCGCCGTCCTCATCCCGCCGCCCTTGCTCGCCCTCCCGCTCTACCTGCTCGCCTCGTCCGCCGGCATCGTCAACTCGTACTGGTCGGTGCTGATCCCGAGCGTCGTCACGCCCTTCGGGGTCTACCTCGCCCGGGTCTACGCTGCGGCGTCCGTACCCGACGAGCTCGTCGACGCCGCCCGGGTGGACGGTGCGGGGGAGCTGCGGATCTTCTTCACGGTCGCCGTCCGGCTGATGTCGCCCGCGCTCGTGACGATCTTCCTGTTCCAGTTCGTCGGCATCTGGAACAACTTCTTCCTGCCGCTGATGATGCTTGCCGACGACAAGCTCTGGCCGCTCACGCTGGGCCTGTACTTCTGGAACAGCCAACTGCGCGATCAGCCCTGGTACGACGTGGTGGTGACCGGATCGCTGATCTCGGCGATCCCGCTCGTCCTCGCATTCCTTGTCCTGCAGCGTTACTGGCGATCTGGCCTGTCCGCCGGCAGCATCAAGGCCTGATCGCCGCCAACTCGAGGAGGTAGCGTGATGAGTTTACGAAGGATCCGGTACGGCGTACTCGCGGCCGTGACCGCGCTCGGTCTCGCCGCGGGCAGCAGCGTGCTGGCCCAGCCGCAAGCGCACGCAGCACAGACGGGCGGTACCGCGCCGTACCTGAACCAATGGGCGGTGTCCGGTCCCTACGCCGACGCGGAAGCGATCGGCGTGGACACCTCCACCTGGCAGTACTTCGACGACCGGATCTTCAACCGGAACTACGACGACTACAACGACTTGATGGGCTACTTCGACGTCAAGCAGGGGCAGTCGACGGTCGACAAGTGGGTGGCGGCTGCGAGCTACGTCTACAGCCCCACCGCACAGACCGTGCAGTGGCAGGTCGGCGGATCGGGACTGTACCGCCTGTTCGCCAACGACGCCCCGGTCGGGCGGCAGAACCAGATCGCAGGCCGGGTCAGCAAGAGCGGCACGAAGTACCCGGTTCAGCTGAACCAGGGCTGGAACAAGCTGCTCATCGAGATCCAGCACAAGAACCCGGGCAAGAACAAGAACTTCCTCGGCTTCTACACGAGGGTCGGCGACAGCGCCGGTAACGCCGTACCCAGCCTGACCTACTCGGTCACCGGGCCGAACGTAGCGGGCAACCAGCTCAGCATCGTCACGAAGGGCCTGAGCGTCGATCGGCAGGCCTTCGCTGCGCGCAACGCCGAGGTTCCGGCCAACGACTATCCGTCCAACACGCTGCCGTACGCGTACGACGAGAACCCTTACGTCGGCATGGTCGCGACGATCGACGGCAACCGGAACACGTCGAGCATCGCCCCAGAGGCGGCTCCGTTCACGTTCCAGGCAGCGGGCGGAAGCCCCGGCTACTCCTGGACCATCGTCGCCGGCCAGCTGCCGCCGGGCCTGACGCTGGCACCGGACGGGCACATCGACGGCACCGTCGCGGACGGCGCCAACGGAGCATCGCAGAAAGACTACACCTTCACCGTGAAGGCCACCGACGCGGCGGGCGCCACCACCACGAAGCAGTACGCCATCACGGTCAAGAAGAACCCGGTCGATTGGTTCATCGACGGCAAGATGTCGGCGCTGTCACACACCACAGGCACGATGCCGAACCTCTACGACCCGAACTTCAACTACGACGAGTGGGCTCAGACCGCCAAAGAGATGGGCATGACCACGCTCTCGACCGAGAGCCTGCAGAACACCGTCTACTACTGGCCGTCGCCGAACGCGAACCTCACGCCGGACAACTCGAACAAGCTGTACAAGTACAGCGCCTTGTACCAGTCCTCGGACGGCAGTTGGCACGTGAAGGACCGGGTGCTTCAGGCGAAGCAGGCCGCCGAGCGCTACGGCCTGAAGTTCGGCGTCTATGTGTCGTCGTTGTACGAAGGGTCGGAGATCCTCGAGAGCGACATCCAGGGCCTGGTGGCGCGGTACGACCCGTGGTACGTCTTCGCCGACGGCGGTCCGGAGAGTTACTCCAATCCGGATGTCGCCTGGAGCTCCGCGCGCAACTACAACGATCACGTGCTGATCGACGCCAACCCGAACGCGCAGACCGGCGACCAGGACATCACGCTGCACGAGCGCCCGTTCTGGAACAGCGAGCCGTACACCGATGGCGGTTGGAGCACCGGGATCCTGCCACAGGGCCGGAAGGTGGCTCATGAGGAGTGGAACGACCCGTACACGACAGCGCTGGACGTGTGGACGCAGTACGCCAAGGGCAACGAACGCGACGACTGGGCCGAGGCGACGAAGGAACTCATCAACCAGTACGGCCATGGCTATGTGATGAACTACGACTCCTCCATCACCGTCAGCCGCGGCATGGACAATCTGAGCAGCAACCTGGACAACACCAACATCTTCTCGATGGTGCCGGTGTCGTCGCAGCAACTGTCGGACATGCGGTCGTCGATCGTGAAGTGGATGGACAACGGGCGCGGACCGGATCTGCGCGAGTCGATGTACGGCACCACGCCGTACACCATGGACTACACCCTGAAGCCCGGCTGGTACACCGACCCGCAGAAGGCGATCGCACACGGTCAGGGTCCGGACTGGGGTTACGCGATGTCCCGCGACCAGTACGTCTACCTGCACATGGTCAAGAACCAGATCCAGGGGACCGCTAAGACGGGCTTCATGGGGCAGCCGGCGATGAGTCACCTCGGCCCGTTCGCCTATCCGGTCGAGCAGGTCCAGTGGCTGAACAAAGGCAGCTCGCTTCCGTTCACCACGGAGACGTCGAACGGCAAGTACTACGTCTCGATCGACACCTCGGATGTCACGGCGGATCCCATCGACACCCTCATCAAGATCCGGACCGCGAATCCGCTCCGGAAGTACAAGATGACGAGTGTCAAGCTCTTCAGCAGCCAGACCGGGCCGAACAGCCTGCAGCTGCGGGCCGAGAGCTACATGAACAACTACACGAACGTGCTCGCTCCCGCGAAGCTCAAGTACACGAGCAGCAATCCGCGGGTGGCGACCGTGAGCGCGGCGACCGGAGTGGTCAGGCCGACCGGTGACGGCACGGCGACCATCACCGTGACATCGACGTACGACGACGGTATCAACCGCCCGCAGGTCATGACGGACACCTACCCGGTCAAGGTCCGGAACCGGGCGATCTCCGCCGCCCTTCCACTGGTCGGCGTGAACCTGTTGACGAACGGAGCGCAGTTCTGGGGGCAGTTCAGCACCGACAAGGACGTTCCGGTTGCGTTCAAGGGCTATACCCGCAAGGGCGGCGACATCGATGTCCTCGACGCCACCAACGTCAAGTTCCACTACGCGGCGGTGGACGGCCGGCGCGACAACGCCGCGGGCAAGATCACGGTTACGGAGATCCCGGCCGACCAGTCGCCCTTCGTTGTCACTGGCAACAGAATGCGGTTCATCGACAAGGTGCCGGCACCGACGATGTACAGCTACTGGGCCGACGTCACGGTGGATGGGAAGACCTACACCTCGACGCGGAACTACATCACCCTGCTCCCGGACTCCGACGTTGCCGCAGGCATCACGCCGAAGGTGACCACCGACAGCGCGCATGCCAAGCTCCTGTCCGACGGCACAATCAACGACGCGACTGGTGGCAATCTGGCGAAGTGGACGGCGCCGGCCGGCGACGAGAACGCAGCCATCACCTACGACCTGGGCAAGATGCAGGACCTCTCGCGGGTCAACATCTTCTTCAATCACCACATGCCGAACGCCGACAACGTCACGTACTACAACGTGCCGAAGAAGGTGAAGATCGAGTACAGCGAGGACGGCGAGCATTGGACCGCCGGCAACGAGACGAACACAGTGTCCGGCGCCGGGCTACCGACTGCGAGAAACACGCTTGCCGTTCCGGGCAATGACACCACGCTGTACGGATGGGAGCAGGACGGCCTGTACTACAACTATCCGGTCGATCCGGCCAAGCCCAGCGTGCACGCCCGGTATGTCAGGATCTCCTTCCCCGGCGGCGGGCAGGGCGGCAGCCCGGTCGATGTGCTGGACGTCCGGGTGTTCTCACTGCGAGACCTGACCGCGCTCGGCAGCGTCCAGCTGCAACCGAAGGCCGCGACGGACGGCCGTACGGCGACGATCGAGGTCAAGGGCTCCTCGTTCCTGGGAGCACCACTCGACTTGAGGGACGCCGACCTGACGGTCACCAGTGACAACCCGTCCGTTGTGAGCGTCGGTGCCGACCGGGTGCTGTCATCCGGTGCTGCGGGGCGGGCACGAATCACTGTCTCCGCGGAGCTGGCCGGGTACCGGGCCGAGGACTACTTCTACGTCGACGTGGACGCGGCTGGACGGATGTCGTTCCCCGCCTTCCTGAAACAGGTGAAGCTTGCGCTGAGCAACAGCTCGGTCAAGGTGAACGCACCGGCCGTCGGTGCGATCGAGGGAACGCTCAACACCGGCGAGAAGGCGAACCTTTCGAAGGCGAAGACCGAGTACATCCTCAGCGACAGCAGACTCCAGACTGTGCCGGGCAGTAACACGATCGTGCTGAAGGAGCCGATCACGAGCGGGTTCCAGGCCACGGCGAAGGCAGTCGTGACGCTGGACGGCCTACCGGTCGAGTCGAACCCGGTGGCGATCACGGCGCTCTCCGACAACATCGCGGTCTCGGCAACAGTCACGGTCTCTTCCGTCCGCGATCGCAATGGCGTACCGGACGGCAACACCCAGGACGACCGCTACCTGGGCCCGAAGGCGACGGACGGCAACAAGGCGACGTCATGGGCCGCCAAACAGACCGACCGCAGCCCGTGGATCAAGCTGCAGTTCCCGGCTTCCGTCACGATCGACCGGGTCAACCTCGTCGACCGCGGCCATGAGGTCAACCAGATCGTGGAAGGCGTGCTGGAATGGGAGGGTGGCAGCAAGCGGGTGACCGGTATCCAATGGGACGGTCAGCCGGACAACATCGTGAAGCTCGACGCTCCAGTCACGACAAGCTGGGTGAGGTTCACCATCGATCCCGACAACGCCTACAACAATCCGGTCGGGGCGGAATGCGGACTGGCCGAGTTCGGCGTGTTCGAAGTACAGAAGCCGAAGGCCATCGTCGACTTCACCTCGGTCGCCGTCGACACCAAGGTCGGTGAACTCCCAGCCCTACCGGCGCAGATCGGGGCTGTCTACAGCGACGGCTCCACCGATCCCGTCGCTGTGACCTGGGATCCGGTCACCCCGGACATGGTCGCCAAGGCAGGCTGGTTCACCGCCACCGGCACGGTCGCGGGAACGCCGCTGAAGCCGACAGCCGTCGTCAGCGTCCTGGACCGCTGACGTCCGCGACGTAACACGTTCTTTCGCGAGCACCGTCGCGAACCCTCTGCAATCCAATGAACGGAGACAACACCGATGTCGATCTCACGCAGGCGTGTCGTGGCCACTGCACTGGCCGCTACGGTCACCCTGGCGCTGAGCGCGTGTACTGCCGGCACCGCCGGCAGTACCGCGGGCGCCGGCCAGTCCGGCTCGCAGAACGTCACTTTGACCTTCCTCACGTTCGAGAATCCCAACCTGACGCCGGCCTACTGGGATGCCGCGATCGCCCGAGCCACCGCACAGGTCCCGGGCGTCACGATCAAGAAGCTGGTCGGCCAGAACTCCACGGCGTACCTGCAGCAGTTGTACGCATCGGGCCAGGCGCCGGACATCATGACCAGCATCTCGCCGAACGGGTTCGCCGAGAAGGGTGAACTCGCCGAGTGGTCCCCCGAAGAGATGAAGGACTTCGAGGACCCGACGGCGGGGGCGATCGGCGGGAAGACCTACGCCCTGTCGTACAACGTGCAGCCGATCCCGCTCGTGTACTACAACAAGGATCTGTTCGCCAAGGCCGGTGTCACGGCCGCGCCCAGGAGCTACCCGGAATTCCTGGACGCCTGCGCGAAGCTGAAGGCCGCGGGCATCGTCCCGATCGAGGTCGGTGCCGGTGGCAAGGACACCTGGGCGGGGGCCTTCGGCCTCGGGGCTACCGTCGCCACCGACGTGCTGACCAAGGAGCCGGACTGGTTCCAGCAGCGCACCGACGAGAAGGTGAAGTTCACCGACCCGGCCTTCGTCGGCGCGACGAAGAAGGTTGCCGAGCTGGTGGCCGAGGGATACATCGACAAGGCCGGCCTGAGCCGCTCGTACGCGGATTCCGGCCAGGCCTTCCTGGACGGCAAGGCCGCGATGTATCCGATGGGGTCCTGGTTCTCGGCGACGCTCGACAAGACGCCGCCCAAGTTCGATGCCGGCCTGTTCGGCTGGCCCGGCGACGACGGCAAGAACATCGTTCCGGTCGTCACCGGCGGGGGACTGATGGTGAACTCCCACGCGAAGAACGTCGACCTGGCCAAGAAGTGGGCTCTGGCCTTCTCGAAGGACAAGGAGAACCTCGACAACAGCGTCCGGACCGACGGACTGATCGTCGGTATCAAGGGCTACACGCCCCCGTCGGACACCGGCCCGATGTACAAGGCGACCCTCGCCGCCTACCAGCAGGCGAAGCAGGACGGTGCGATCGTTCCGGCCTGGATGAACACGTCGGGCGATGGCTCGTTGCTCCCAGGCTTCTCGGACAAGCTCAACCCGGCGATCGTCGACCTGATGACCGGCCGAAAGACGGCGGAGGACTTCGCGGCCTACCTCGACCAGCAGTGGGCTGCGGCACGCTGACCGGTCCCTTGGCATCTGCTGGAGGCTTTGGATGGACACTGCAGTCGACACCCGCGACCGACAGAAGGCCGGCACCGGCCGGGACATGAGACCACGAAAGGAGTCACCCGGATCGCGACCTCGGCGGGCTGGCAGAACTGGCGAGGCACTTCACTTCCTGGTGTTCGCAGTACCTGCCGCCGTCATCTATATCGGACTGGTGCTGGTGCCGATGGTGATGGCCATCGGCACCAGCACCACCGACAGCAATCAGTTCCGTCCGGTCACCAGCTTCATTGGGCTGCGCAACTACCTCAACCTGTTCCAGGACCCTGCATACCTGCAGGTACTGCGCAACACCGTCATCCTGACCTTGATCGTCACCGTGGTACCGAACGTCCTCGGTCTCGGCATCGCACTGCTGCTGGACCATCGCGGCTGGGTATTCAACGTGATGCGAGCGGTCTTCTTCATCCCGGTGGTGCTGTCGTCTGTCGTCGTCGGAGTCATCTGGGAGGCCGTCCTCACCAATGACGGCCTGCTGAACCAGATCCTGCGCGGCCTCGGGATCGCGCATCCACCTGGCTGGCTGTCGGACCCCGGGATCGCGTTGTACAGCATCGCGTCGATCATCTGCTGGCAGAGCCTCGGAGTGTGTGTGGTGATCTACCTGGCCGGGTTGCAGGGCATACCTCGGGAACTGGTCGAGGCGGCGACCATCGATGGCGCGGGTGCGGTTCAGCAGTTCCGGGCAGTGACCTGGCCGCTGCTCGCGCCCGCTGTCACCATCACGACCGTGCTGCTCCTGATCGGCGGATTCAAAACCTACGACCAGGTCAAGGTGATGACGAACGGAGGGCCGGGCGTCGGCACCACCTACACGCTGGCGTTCGACGTGGTCGAGACGGGTGTGAACGGACCTCACGTGGGCTACGGCGCGGCAAAGGCCACGGTCATGCTGGTCCTGGTCGCTCTCGTCTCGACTCTCGTCCTGCGCGTCTTCCAACGCCGTGAGCTCGAGCGATGAGGCCCGGCAAGGGGCAGCCGGCGAGCACGGAGACGCCGTTGCCGGGCCGAGGCCGGGTGGGTGGAGCGACACGGACGATCGCTGCGCTGGCGGTCACGTCGGTGTTCGCGTTGCCGGTCTACCTCGTGCTCACGAACACGTTCAAGCGCAGTGGAGACATCTTCTCGCGGCCCGGCAGCTTGCCGCTGCCGCCGACGCTGTCGAACCTGTCGGCGGTGCTCGACCGGCCCGATCGGCTGTTCTGGTCGGGGCTGATCAACAGCGTGCAGGTCACCGCTTTGTCGGTTGCGGCGTCGACGGTCCTGTCCGCGATGCTGGCGCACTATCTCGTCCGATCGAGAACCCGCGCTGCCAAGCTGCTGACGGTACTGGTCGTCATCGGCCTGACGATCCCGATGGCGGTCACCCTGGAACCTGTAACCAAGATCCTGCTGTCGCTGCATCTGATGACGACGCTGCCCGGACTGATCCTCGTCAACATCGCGTGGAACGTGCCATTCGGAGTCCTCCTGTTCATGGGCTTCATCAAAAGCATCCCGCTCGAACTGGAGGAAGCAGCCGCGATCGATGGTGCAGGCCCGATCCGGTCTTTCTTCGCGGTCGTCTTTCCTCTGCTGCGACCTGCCGCCGCCAGCGTGGTGATCTTCACCGCGGTCGGAGTGTGGAACGACTTCATCACGCCGCTGATTATCCTCGGGCCGGCCAACGGAACCACCGTGACGGTCGGAATGTACCGTCAGATCAGCGAGCACGTTTCCGACTACGGCGCGGTGTTCGCCTTCATGGTGCTGGCGACCGCCCCCGTCGTCGTCCTCTTCCTCTTCTTCCAACGACACTTCGTCAAAGGCCTCCTCGGCGGCGCTACGAAAGGGTGACGAAGCTGTCCGAAGCGCGAGCAGAGAGCGTGCTCCTTGGCCGGCCACACCAACTCAGCCGCCGCCTGCTGTTCGGCCGACTCCTCTGCGTCTTGCCTGCCACATCCGGGGTTGGTTGTTCAACGCGCGGCTGGTGTGAAGGATCAGCGTGATCGGTGACGGTCACTCACCGTCCGGGAGAGCACAGCACCCCCCACGGCCGTTATGACCGTGTCAGGCGCAGTACTCGGGCGGAGGGTTCGGGGGTGTTCGCGGTGATGGTGAGGGCGTCGTCGGTCCAGGTGTAGGTCCAGGCGGTGCCCTCGGTGGGGAAGTGGGGATCGATCCTCGAGCGGGGGAGGGAAAGGGTCACGGTGGATGGGCCTGGGGTGCGGTGCCAGACGGTCAGGTAGGAGATGTCTGGGCCGTTGAGGGACAGGGCGATCCAGTCATCGGTCCAGGTCGGGAGTCCGAGCGGCCAGGCGGGGACGAGCGTGTCGAGATCGTCGAGAATGGCGCGATGCGCGGCCAGGGCGGCTCGGATCAGGTCGATCTCGGTCGGCGTCATGTGGTCGAGGTGGCCGGACAGGTAGAGGCGGCCGGGGATGCCGTTGACGAGCGCGAAGGTGAATTCCTCGCGGGTGCTGCCGCTGATCGGGTAAGCCCAGTGGCCGGCTTGTTCAGGGAGTACGGCGGCCGGCGCGGCTGCGGTGATCGGTGCGTAGAGCAACGGATGTTCCTGGTCCGAGGTCGATTGCAGGTGCAGCCGGGACAACGTCGCGTAGTCCATCCGCATCGCGCCCGACGCACAGTTCTCGATCAGCAGGTCGGGGTGGCGCGTCTGAAGATCGTCCAGCCAGCGGAGAAGTGCTCGTTGGTGTTCGAGCAGTCCGTGGCCGAGCGATGTACCACGCTTGTCGGTGCCGGGACCCGTCATCGTGTTGTTGTCGAACTTGAAGAAGCCGATGCCGAACTCGCGGACCAGCCGGTCGACGGTCTGATCGAGGTGCGCCCGGGCGACGGTGCTGCGTAGGTCGAGCAGATAGCGGCCGGATTCGGCGACCCGGACGCCGCGCCGGGTGAGGAACGCGTCGTCGGGTAGTTCGTGGGCGATCGGCGAGTGGACGCCGATCACCTCGGGTTCGAGCCAGAGGCCGGGAACCATGCCGTGGAAGTGGATCCGGTCGATCACCTCGGCCAGCCCGTTCGGGAAGCGGGTGGCCGACGGCTGCCAGGCTCCAACGGTGTTCCACCAGTCGCCTTCGGCGTACCAACCGGCGTCGATGCAGAAGTAGTCCGCCCCGACCTCGGCCGCGGCATCGATGAGGGGGAGCAGCTTCTCCGTCGTCGGATCGCCCAGCAGGGTGTTCATGTAGTCGTTGAAGACGACCGGGGCCCGGTCGTCGACCGGGCGCCGGTCACGTATCGCGCGGCGTTGCCGGGTCAGGGCAGCGAACACACTGTCCCGGTCCGTCCCGGCGACGAGCGAGACCGGCACTGTGGTGAAGGGCGTGTCGGCGGTGAGCTCGATACTCCATTGGTGCTCCTGATCGGTCGGACCGCTCAGCAGCAGGTAGCCGCCGTGCCGGCTTTCGCCGATCTCGTAGTGCCACGGCCCGTTGTGCTCGATCTGCCACCCGAGGGCGTACGGCGTGCTCCGATCGATGAGAACGCCCACGGGCAAATGCTCCCCGGTCGACCATGAGCCGGCGTTCGTCACCGTATGCCGGCTTCTGGCGACATGATGATGCGCGTCGCTGACGATGTCCGCCAGCGTCTCAGAGCGCAGCGATCTGGCTGACCATCGGTTCTCCGCCATCCAGCTGTTGGCAGCGGAGTGCAGCTCGGCATCGACCGATGGGAGGCCGACGACCAGGGACGACAGGAAGGTGAGCTCGAGCCTGCCCGGGCCTGTCATCGAGGCTTCGGACCAAGCACGTACGCCGGCCCGCGCGTCGAAGACGCTGGTGACGCGCAGACCCGTACCTGGATCGTCCTGGATGATGCGCAACGTCGCCCCGGTCTCCTCGTGGCGGACGTAGCGCAACTGTTGCCCGAGGGTGGTGTCGACATGCCGGTAGGTGCTCGGCGAGAGTCCGTGTCCGACGGCGGACACCTCGACCAACGGCTGGCTGGGAACCAGATCCTCGCCGTCCGGTCGGGAGGCTTCGCGTACGCCGATCAGTCGCACCGGACCGTCGTCGAGAGCGAAGGTCAGGGTCAACTCAGGGCTGCTCCAGCGCAGGAGATTCATCCACAGCTCTCGTCTCGTCGTCGGTTCCGCGGCGGGTCTCGAGGAGGTAGTCCTCGACCGTGAACAGGTGGGCGGCCATGCGGATCCGGGCCCGGTCGGGGTCGTGCGCCGTCAGCGCGGCGAGGATCGAGAGGTGTTCCGCGTGGGCCGTCTCGTCGGCGCCGGGCTGCGTGATCGATCGGCGCAGCCGGTCGCGCATCGTCCGTCCACCCAGCGCGTTGATCAGCGCTGCCAGAACCGGATTGTCGGCCGCGTCCGCGATGATGCGGTGAAAGGCGATGTCGTTCTCGATCACTGTCTCGTGATTGGGCTCCTCGAGCCTCAGCTCGGCCTCGTTGTGACGCAACAGCTCGGCAGCGGCCTCGAGCTCTGCCAGTGCGATCTGTTGCGCCGCGAGGGCGGCGGCCTCCATCTCGAGGACGCGGCGTACTGCGTGCAGGTGATGCGTTCCGCTGCCGTCCTGCAGGTCGACGACGAATCCGATCGGTGCGAGCAGCATCGACGGATCCAGCTTGGTGACGTAGGTACCGTCACCTTGCCGGGTCTCGAGAACTCCCATCATCGACAGCGCGCGGACCCCTTCGCGCAGCGGATTCCGGGAGACCCCCAGTACCGCGGCGAGGTCCTTCTCGACGGGAAGCCGGTCGCCTGGCCGGAGCTCGCCGTCGATGATCATCTGCCGGATGCCCTCGATGACGACATCGGTCTGCGAGACGCCAGGTGTGCGAGATCTCTCGGCCAGCTTGCCGGGGGTCATGGAAGCGGGTCCTGTTCCGCGCGTGCCGTCCAGTAGGTGCCGTCCGGAAACCGGTAGGTCTGAAGTGACTCCCTGTGCATCTCGGCACTGTAACCGGGGGCGGTCGGAAGCACGTACGCGCCGGCCCGGACCACGCAGGGGTCGACGAAGTGTTCGTGCAGGTGGTCGACGTACTCGGTGACGCGGCGCTCGAGACTGCCCGACACGGCGATGTAGTCGAAGACCGCGAGGTGCTGGACGAGTTCGCACAGACCGACGCCACCCGCGTGCGGGCAGACCGGTACGTCGAACCAGGCGGCGAGGAGGTAGACCGCGAGTACTTCGTTGACGCTGCCGAGGCGGGCGGCGTCGAGCTGGCAGTAGTCGATGGCGCCGGCCTGGAACATCTGCTTGAACAGCACCCGGTTCATCCCGTGCTCGCCGGTGGCGACGCCGATGGGTGCCACGGCCTTGCGGATCGCGGCATGACCGAGGATGTCGTCGGGACTGGTGGGCTCCTCGATCCACAGCGGGTCGAACTCGGCCAGCGCCTTGACCCATTCGATCGCCTCCGGGACGTCCCATACCTGGTTCGCATCGATCATCAGGTGACCGTCCGGACCGAGCACCTCACGGGCGATGTCGCAGCGCCGGATGTCGTCGTCCAGGTCGGCGCCGACCTTGAGCTTGACGTGTTTGTAGCCTGAGGCAACGGCTTCTTCGCAGAGCCTGCGCAGCTTGGCGTCGGAGTATCCGAGCCACCCGGCGGAGGTTGTGTAGCACGGGTAGCCGGATTCCTCGAGCTGCTCGGTTCGTTGCTTTCGGCCCGCTTCTTGCCCGGCCAGGAGGGTGATGGCCTGATCGGGCGTCAGGACATCGCTCAGGTAGCGCAGGTCCGCGACCTCGACGAGTTCCTCGGGTGACATCTCCGACAGCAGTCGCCACAGTGGTACGCCGGCCCGTCGGGCGGCGAGGTCCCAGACCGCATTCATCACCGCGGCCAACGCGAGATGGACGACACCCTTGTCCGGGCCGAGCCACCGCAGTTGGCTGTCCGACTGCAGCTCCCGGTAGATGCCGCCGAGGTCGCCGCAGAGCTCGTCGACGTCACGACCGACCAGCGGCTGGGCGCGTTGCCCGGCCGCCGCGGCGCACAGGTCGTTGCCCCGTCCGATGGTGAAGGTGAAGCCGTGTCCGGACAGGCCCGGAGCGTCGGTGTGCAGGAGGACGTATGCCGCTGAGTAGTCGCCGTCCTTGTTCATCGCGTCCGAACCGTCGAGGGTCAGCGACGTCGGGAAGCGGACGTCGACAACCTCGACCGAGGTGATGCGTGGCATGGCGGCCCCTCACTCCGTCCCATAGAGATGGGATCTTTCTGCTGGTTCAATGGCGCTAAGTATGGACCAATCGCGGGGACAGCGCTACGATCCCGGAAATTCGTGGGATTAATACCTCGTCTTGTCGACGGAGGACTGCAGTATGGGCAACCTGGTGAGCTCGGACCGGTCCGGCGTGCAGCGCTTGTACTACGACCGGCCCGCCGGAACGTGGTTGGAGGCGCTGCCGCTCGGCAACGGCCGGATCGGCGCGATGTGTTTCGGGGGTGTCGGTACGGACCGGATCGGGCTGAACGACGAAACTCTGTGGTCGGGCGGTCCGGAGACCGCGCGGTTGTTGTCGACTCCGCTCGGTGCGACCGGCGCCGAGGCGGTGCAGACTCTGCGCGACGCGCTGAGGGCCGGCGACATCCGCCGGGCGCACGAGTTGGCCGGCGGTTTTCACTCCGGCTACTGCCAGGCCTACCTGCCATTGGGTGACCTCCTCCTGGAGGTTCGCGTCGATGGCACGACACCTGCGCCCGGCGATGTCGCGCAGTACCGGCGGGAGCTCGATCTCGACGCCGCGACCGCAACGGCGGAGTTCGAGATCGGCGGAGTGGTGGTGCGGCAGGAGGCCTTCGTCAGTGCGCCGGACGGTGTTCTGGTTGTGCGAATGACGGCGTCCGAGCCGGTACTGGCACTGACCTGCCGGTTGACGTCGCAACTGCAGTCGCGAGCACACGCAGTCGAGGACGGGCTCGGATTGTTGCTGCAGGCTCCAGCCGATGTCGCTCCTCCGCATCGCGATGTCCCGGAGCCGATTCGGTACTCCGAAGGCGCGGATCGCGGCATGGCAGCGGCCATCGCGCTGCGCGCCTCGAGCGACGGGGAGATCCGCGCCGTCGAAACCGAGCTCACGGTCGAGGACGCCACCGAAGTCACCCTGATCCTCTCCACCGGCACTGGGTACGCCGGGCCGTCGACCTCACCGACTCGATCGGCGGCGGAGTGCTGGGCCGCCGCGGATCAGACGGTGCTCGCGGCGCGCGATCGCGCGTACGGCGAACTCCTGGCTGATCATCGCGAGGATCACCAGCGCCTGTTCCGTCGTTCGTCGCTGGAATTGGCCGGCCCGGCGGGGCATGGCGAGCTGCCGACCGACCTGCGGGTCGCGGGCGCGGCCGACGTCGAGGACCCTGCGCTGGCTGCGCTGCTGTTCAACTACGGCCGCTACCTGATGATCGCGAGTTCGCGAACGGGTGGCCTGCCGACCAACCTGCAGGGGATCTGGAACGACATCCTGCGGCCGCCATGGAGCAGCAACTACACGGTGAACATCAACACCGAGATGAACTACTGGCCGGCGGAGACGACCAACCTGTCGGAGTGTCACGAACCGCTGCTCCGCTACATCGGTCAGCTCGCCCAGGCGGGACGGACGACGGCCGGCGAACGGTACGGCTGTGGTGGATGGACCGCGCACCACAACGCCGACGCATGGTGCTGGTCGTTCCCGGTCGAGGGTGATCCGCGGTGGTCGAACTGGCCGATGGCAGGTGCATGGCTGGCTCGCCATCTGTGGGACCACTACGCGTTCACCGGCGATCTGGAGTTCCTCGGCGAGTCGTGGCGCGTGCTGCTCGGGGCTGCGGAGTTCTGCCTCGACTGGTTGGTGGAGCTGCCCGACGGCACCCTCGGTACGGCGCCGTCGACGTCACCGGAGAACGACTACATCGCCGACGACGGACAGCCGGCATCGGTGACCTGGTCGGCGACCATGGACCTGGCCCTCATCTCGGACCTCTTCCAGCGGGTCGAGCAGGCGGCCGAGTTGCTCGATGTCGTCGATCCCCTTGTCGGTGAGCTGTCCACTGCCCGCAAGCGGCTGCCCGAGCCATCGGTCGGTGCGCGGGGACAGCTGCAGGAGTGGGCGGCTGACCTGCTCGAAGAAGATCCCCATCACCGGCACATGTCGCACCTGGTCGGTCTGCATCCAGGCGATGCGATCACGCCGGACAGCACACCGGTCCTTGCGGCCGCGGCGGCACGGACGCTGGACCTGCGGGGCGACGAGGCCACGGGCTGGTCGCTGGCGTGGAAGATCAACCTGCGGGCACGTCTTCGCGATGCGGCAGCGGCACACCGCCTGGTCCAGGCGTTCCTGAGGCCCGCGGACGATTCCGCGACCGGGAGACCTGGCAGCGGCGCGGGCGTCTACCCGAATCTGTTCTGTGCACATCCTCCCTTCCAGATCGACGGCAACTTCGGTGCGACGGCGGGAATCGCGGAGATGCTGCTGCACAGTCATACCGGCGAGATCGAACTGCTGCCCGCTCTGCCCGCCGAATGGCCGAGCGGGCGGGTGACGGGTCTGAGGGCTCGTGGCGGGGTCACCGTCGACATCGCCTGGACGCCACGCGGCGTCGAAGCCGTCCTGACCGCCGATCGGGATCAGGAGCGGGTCGTACGCCACGGCGACGATCGGATGCCGGTCAGGTTGACGGCCGGCATCGGTCACCGCGTGAGCTCGAGTTGATCGCCGGCTTGGACGAGGAGGTTTCATGGCAACCCTGACAACCATCCGGCCACCGGCCGGTGAGACACCAGCGCGGCCCAGGCGACGACGGGGACGGGAGCGCCCCGGTATCAAAGGGCTGCGGCGCAGCCTTCAACGGCACTGGACGCTGTACCTGCTGATGGTCGTGCCGCTGATCTGGTTCGCGGTCTTCAAGTACATCCCCATGTCGAACGCGGTCCTGGCGTTCAAGAGTTTCAACGTGATCAAAGGCATCTGGGGAAGCCCGTGGGTGGGCTGGCAGAACTTCGACCTGTTCTTCCACAACCCGGTGTTCTGGACCCTGGTGAAGAACACCTTCATCCTGTCGGTCTACACCGTCGCGGCGAGCTTTCCGATCGCGATCATCCTCGCGCTGGCACTGAACGAGATCCGCACCGGCGTGTTCAAGCGGACGGTGCAGATGGTGACGTACGCGCCGTACTTCATCTCCACGGTCGTGGTCGTATCGATGACGATCCTGGTGTTGTCGCCGCGGTTGGGCATCGTCAACGAGGGGCTCGGGTTCTTCGGCGTTCCCGCGATCGACTTCCTCGGGAACCCGGACTACTTCCGGCACATCTATGTCTGGTCCGACGTGTGGCAGACCACCGGGTACTCCGCGGTGATCTACCTGGCCGCGTTGTCCGGCATCGATCCGGCGCTGCACGAGTCGGCCCGGATCGACGGTGCCAGCCGCTTGCAGCGGATTCGGCACGTGGATCTTCCGGGCATCATGCCGACGGCTGTGATCATCCTGGTGCTTGCGGTCGGCAACATCATGGCGATCGGCTTCGAGAAGGCGTTCCTGTTCCAGAACCCGCTGAACCTGAGCCAGTCCGAGATCATCGCCACCTATGTGTACAAGACGGGTCTGCTGAACGCGGACTTCAGCGGCGCCACCGCGGTCGGGCTGTTCAACTCGGTGATCAACCTGGTGCTGCTGCTGATGGTCAACACGATCGCCAAGCGGATCACCGGGAACGGATTGTGGTCATGAGCGCTCAGACTGAAGCGAGAACGCTGCCGAGCAAGAGAGGCGAGCGCCGTGCGGCGCGGGCACGCCGGATCCGCGAGCCGCGGACCGACCGGATCTTCCTGTTCTGTGTTTATCTGCTGCTGGCGGTGTTGTTCGCGGTCGTCCTGCTGCCGTTGCTGTACATCGTGGCCAGCTCGTTCAGCAGTCCGGGGGCGGTCTCGTCGGGGCGGGTGCTGTTCTGGCCGGTGGAGTTCTCGCTACGTGGGTACCACGCGGTGTTCCAGAACCCGCAGATCGTCCAGGGCTACCTGAATTCGTTGTTCTACACGGTGGTCGGGACGATCGTCAGTGTCACGCTGACGATCGCGATCGCCTATCCGATGTCGCGGCGCACACTGGTCGGCCGGAACGTCGTGATGACGTTGATCCTGTTCACGATGCTGTTCACCGGCGGCCTGATCCCGACGTACCTGGTGGTGCAGTCGGCCGGCCTGCTGGACACCCGGTGGGCGCTCATCATCCCGCAGGCGATCGGGGTCTGGCAGGTCATCATCGCCCGGACCTACTTCCGTACGGCGATCCCCGACGAGCTGGTCGAGGCCGCCGAGCTGGACGGGTGCGGTGACCTGCGGTTTCTCTGGTCGGTGGTGATCCCGCTGGCCAAGCCGATGATCGCGGTGGTCGCGTTGATGTACGCGATCATGCAGTGGAACTCGTACTTCGACGCGCTGATCTATCTCAAGAACCCGGACCTGTTCCCGCTCCAGCTGGTCCTGCGCAACATCCTGATCCTCAACACCACCGGCGGTGGGGCCGTCGACGCATCCGTCATGCTGCAACGTCAGCAACTGGCCGATCTGCTCAAGTACTCGCTGATCGTGGTGGCCAGCGTCCCGGTGCTCCTGATCTATCCGTTCGTCGCGCGCTATTTCACCAAGGGAATCATGATCGGCGCCGTCAAGGGCTGATCCTCCGCATCACCTCGACCCTGTGAGGGACCTATGTCTGTACAGTTCACAAAGCGGAGGCGTGCCGCGATCGCCGGCCTGAGTCTCCTGGCACTCACGCTCGCCGCCTGTTCCGGTGGCGGCGGATCGGAGGATCAGCAGGGTAAGCCGTTGCCCACGATCACCGGGAATCCTGCGGTCACCCTCGATGTGTTCGCGCCGCAGTCGGCCGACTGGAACCTGGCCACGAACGACTTCACGAAGGCGGTGAAGGAGAAGTTCAACCTCACCATCAAGTGGCAGAACACGACGTTCGACGGCGGCCCGGCCAAGGAGAAGCGGCAGATCTCGCTGGCCAGCGGTGACTATCCGGACCTGTATCTGCTGATCCCGTGGGTCGACCAGTTCACCCAGACCGACCTGCTGAAGCTCTCGACCCAGGGTGTCGTCGTACCGCTGAACCAGTTGATCGATCAATACGCGCCGAACATCAAGAAGGCGCTGGACGCCACGCCGGAGTGGAAGGCGATGGCGACCGCGCCGGACGGCAAGATCTACGGGATACCCCAGTGGGTCGACTGCTTCCACTGCACGTACCAGGACAAGCTGTGGATGAATTCGGCCTGGCTGAAGAAGCTCGGCCTGGAGCAGCCGAAGACCACCGAGGACATGCGCAAGGTCCTGCAGGCGTTCAAGACCCAGGACCCGAACGGCAACGGCAAGGCCGATGAGATCCCGCTCAGTGCCGACGTGCGGGACGTGCTGATCCCGTACTTCATGAACGCGTTCATCTACGACCCGCAGGGCACCAGCGGGAACAACAACTCGACACTGGTACTGACCGACGGCAAGGTCGACATCCAGGCGAACAAGGATGGCTGGAGGGCCGGCCTGAAGTACCTGAATTCGCTCTACAAGGAAGGCCTGATCGACAAGGGCGCCTTCACCCAGAACCCGGACGCCCTGCAGCAGCAGGGCAATCACGCCGGAACGGTCGTCCTCGGCTCCGCGACCGTGCTGCACCCGGGCATCTTCGTCACGACCGGTTCGCCGGACGGACGGGACAAGCAGTACGACGCCGTACCGCCGCTGACCGGGCCGGACGGCGCGAACTTCACCGGCTACAACTTCCCGAGCGCGCCGGGTGCGACGTTCGTACTGACCAGCAAGGCGACGCAGGAGGAGCAGATCCAGGCGATCAAGCTGCTCGACTACATCTTCACCGACGAGGGCCAGATCAACGGCCAGTTCGGCACCGAAGGCAAGACCTGGACCAAGCCGGCGACCGGTGATGTCGCGCTGGACAAGTCGCTGACGCCGATCTTCAAGCAGATCCCGCAAAAGGTCGGAACCAAGCCGCCGAACTCGGGTTGGGGCGCGCTCGCGCAGTACAACAACACGGCCAGGTTCCGGAACTCCGAGGCGATCAGCACCGACCTCTACTCCCAGGCGGGCTACGAGCGACGGCTCTACGAGGCGACCAAGCTGTACGCCGGCCACGAGGACAAGGCCAAGATCTACCCGTACTGGAAGGTGTGGATCGATCCGTCCCTGGCCAACGAGGTCGCGACGATGCAGACCAACATCGACAGCTACGTGCAGCAGAACGCACTCCAGTTCGTCACCGGTTCGAAGAACATCGACACCGACTGGGACGCCTACGTGAAGGGCCTCGACGGCCTCGGCCTCAAGCGCTACCTCGAGATCCAGCAAACCGCCTACGACAAGATGCCCAACAAGTAGATCAATCCTGGACCGGCCGGAGCACTCCGGCCGGTCCGCCCTCCCATCACCCACGAGGAGCGATCGGTGCCGTTCGACCCAACCTTCGAGTCCCTGGCCACGTTCGAGTGCCCTGACTGGTTCCGGGACGCGAAGCTCGGCATCTGGTCGCACTGGGGAGCACAGTCGGTCCCGCGCTACGGCGACTGGTATGCGCGCAATATGTATCGGGAGGGCACCGATCAGTACCGCTACCACCTGCGGACGTACGGGCACCCGTCGCAGTTCGGCTACAAGGACGTCGTACGGCTGTGGAAGGCGGAGCGGTTCGATCCGGACGAGCTGATGGATCGATTCGTGGCTGCCGGTGCCCGGTACTTCGTGGCCCAGGCCGTGCACCACGACAACTTCTTCAACTACGACTCGATCGTCAACCGCTGGAACTCGGTGAAGATGGGGCCGGGCAAGGACATCGTGGGTCTCTGGAAGGCCGCCGCGGACCAGCGCGGGCTGCCGTTCGGATTCACCGAGCACCTCGGCGCCACGCTCGGCTGGACGGCGGTCAACAAGGGCAGTGACAAGCACGGGCCGTTCGCCGGCGTACCGTACGACGGAACCGATCCGGCCAACCAAGACTTCTATCTCGACAACAGCCGGCACCTGCCGGCCCAGGATGTCGAGGTCCAGGACCCGTGGTACAGCGATGATCGCGAGTGGCACAAGCACTGGCTCGATGCTGTGACCGAGATGATCGACCGCTACCAGCCGGATCTTCTGTACTCCGATGGACCGCTGCCGTTCGGCGAGGTCGACTACGCACCCGGTCTGCGAGCGGTGTCTCACCTCTACAACACCAGCGTGCGGATCCACGGGACGAACCGCACTGTCTACCAGCAGAAGGATCGCCGGCCCGAGGTGAGTTCCGTCGGAGTAATGGACATCGAACGGAGTCAGACTCCCGGCATCCATCCCGCACCCTGGCAGACCGACACGTCCGTCGGCGACTGGTTCTACAACGTCCGCGACGTCTACAAGACCGCCGGCCACGTGATCGAGATGCTGGTCGACATCGTGTCGAAGAACGGCAACCTCTTGCTGAACGTGCCCCAGCTGCCGGACGGCACGATCGACATCGAGTGCTCACAACTCCTCGACGACCTCGGCGCCTGGACGCGGGTCTGCGGCGAAGGTATCTACGGCACCAGACCGTTCCGCGTGTACGGCGAGGGCCCGTCAACCGTTGTGATCAAGGGTTTCACCGAGGACCGGGTCAGCTGGACGAGCGCCGACTACCGATTCACCCGTCGGGACAACACCCTCTACGCGTTCCAGCTGGCCTGGCCGGCCGACCGGCGCGCCGTGATCCGCAGCCTCGCCGACCATGAGACGGTGGCCGGCGTCCGCCTGCTCGGCCACGGCCCCGTCCCTCACGAACAAGCCCATGGCATCTTGGTCGTCCGCCTCCCTGACACTCCACCGCTCAACGTCGCCAACTGCCTTGCGATCGACCTCCACTCGGCCTGAGCGCATGTACGGCTACCTCTATGCGCACTTCAAGCGCGAATCAGTCGATGGTGAGCAGATCTACTTCGCCTTGAGCGACGGCAACGACCCGATGCACTTCGACGACCTCAACGGCGGCAAGCCGGTCCTGTACTCCGCCTCGGGCGAATGCGGTGTCCGCGATCCGCACATCGTCCGCTCCCCGCAAGGCGACCGGTTCTACCTGGTTGCGACCGACCTGCGTCTCTACGCCGGCCTGGACTGGGACCGGCACCAGCGTCGTGGCAGCCGCTCGATCATGGTCTGGGAGTCGACGGATCTCGTGAACTGGGGCGAGGGCCGACTCGTCGAGGTCGCACCGCCCGAGGCCGGCAACACCTGGGCACCGGAAGCGGTCTGGGACCCCCAGCAGGACGCCTACCTCGTCCACTGGTCGTCGACGCTCTACGACGACGCCGAACACCTGGGTGACAGCTACAACCGGATCATGTACGCCACCACCCGCGACTTCCGGGAGTTCTCCGAGCCGCGCGTGTGGATCGACCGGGGATGGCAGACGATCGACACCACAGTGATCCAGCACGAGGGCGTTTACTACCGCTTCCTGAAGGACGAACGCAGCCGCGGCGGCGACGCGCCGTACGGCAAGTCGATCTTCTCCGAGACCTCGACCTCGCTGACGGGCGCCGAGTGGAAGCCGCTGGCCGAAGGTATCGGCCTGGGCACCATCATCCAGGGCGAGGGCCCGCTGGTGTACAAGTCGAACATCGAGGAGAAGTGGTATCTCTGGATCGACGAGTTCACCTCTGAACGCCGTTACGTCCCCTTCGAGACGAGCGACCTCGCCGGCGGCGAGTGGATCGCGTCCAAGGACCACCGGCTGCCGAAAGACCCCTGTCACGGCGTCGTCCTACCCGTGACCACCGAAGAGTACGAGCGGCTCAATGCCGCGTGGAAAGCCGAATCATGAAGGTGCGTTTGGCGTACGGCGAGTCCGGGCTGGTCATCGAGGCGGACTCGGCACGCACGACCGTGGTGGAGCCGGTTCATCACAAGGCCGCCGCCGATCCGGCCGCAGTCCTGCGCCGTGCGCTGCGTGAGCCCGTGGCTGGACCACCGTTGCGCGAGCGCGTCCGACGTGGCCAGACCGTGGCGATCTCTGCGTGCGATGGCACTCGGCCTCAGCCGCGCCAGGTGATGATTCCAGCTGTCTTGTCCGAACTCGATGGCGTCGTCGACCTCGACGACGTGGTGGTGCTCGTGGCGACCGGTACCCATCGTGGCAACAGCGACACCGAACTGCGCCGGATGTTCGGTGACGAGGTCGTCGACGCTGTGCGGATCGTCAATCACGATGGACGCGATCAGGACCAGTTGGCCTGGCTGGGGATTCATGGCGACGGCGTGCCGGTCTGGTTGAACCGCAGGTGGGTGGATGCGGATGTGAGGATCACTACCGGCTTCGTCGAACCGCACTTCTTTGCCGGCTTCTCGGGTGGGCCCAAGCTCGTCGCGCCGGGACTGGCTGGTCTCGACACTGTTCTCGTGCTGCATGACGCTGCCCGGATCGGCGACCCGAGGGCGACGTGGGGGGTGACCCATGGAAACCCGGTGCACGACGATGTTCGGGCGATCGCCGACGCCACCGGTGTCACCTTTGCCCTGGACGTCGTGCTCAATCGTGACAAGGACATCGTCGCGGCGTTCGGCGGTGACCTGCTGCCGATGCATGCGACCGCCTGTGCCGCGGCCAAGCGAGTCGCCATGCAGCCGGTTGATGCGCCGTTCGACGTGGTAGTCACCACCAACTCCGGTTTTCCCCTCGACCAGAACCTCTATCAGTCCGTCAAGGGGATGTCGGCCGCACACCAGATCGTTCGCCGCGGCGGCACCATCGTCTGCGCGGCGGAGTGCCGTGACGGCTTCCCCGATCACGGGTCCTACCGCTCGGTCCTCGTCTCGGCCGACTCTCCCCAGGCGCTTCTCGATCAGATCGGCAGCAGCGCCGACACTGCTCCTGACCAATGGCAGGTGCAGATCCAGGCTCGAATCCAAGCGACGAGCCGGGTTGTCATGCATACCGGCTTCCTCACCGACTCCGAACTGCGTGCGGCCCACCTGGAACAAACCGCTGACATCACGGCAACCGTCGCGGAGTCTCTCGCAGCAGCGGGTCCGGACGCACGCCTGTGCATCCTGCCCGAAGGTCCTCAAACGATCCCGTACGTTGCCGGCAGCTGACCGAATCGGCACCAGCGGTCGGGCGAAGGCCGCTTTGAAGGCCGTGGGTTGTCCGACTGGAGGTTGAGCTGCCTGGTACCGCAGGCCGTCGCCGCCCTCCAAGCCACCGACCACCTCCGCCCGGCGAATGCCGTCGTACTCGTCAACACCGAACGCGGAACCCCAACTTCTGGGTCGGGACACATATCAGGTGAGTGGGGGACGATCTGGAGGTGGCAGTGAGTGATGGGGAGTTGTGGCGGCGGGGTGTGGACGGGGAACCGGAGGTATTCGGGGTTCTGTTCGATCGGCACGCCAAGGCGGTGTACAACTTCGTGTTCCGGCGGCTCGGGTCCTGGAGTGAAGCCGAGGATCTGACCTCGTTGGTGTTCCTGCACGCGTGGCGCCGGCGGGATGACGTCGTACTGGTGCACGACTCGGCGTTGCCGTGGCTGTTGCGTACGGCGGATTTCGTGGTGCGCAACGAGCGGCGCCGGCGACGGTTCCGGGGGCTCAACCTGATCCGGCAGGTGCCGGCGACGGACGAGCCGGATCACGCCGACCGGGTGGCTGCCCGGATCGACGACGAGCGGGAGGCGAACCGGCTGCGGGAGCTGCTGCGGAAGTTGCCGCGGCACGAGCAGGAGACCGTCGAGCTGTGCTTCTGGAGCGGGCTCGACGCACAGTCGGCGGCTGTCGCGCTCGGCGTACCGCTCGGCACCGTGAAGTCCCGGCTCGCCCGCGCTCGCAAGCGCCTCCGCGATCTCAGCGTCGCCGTACCGTCGGATTCCTTGGAGAACCTGTCATGAACGAGTTGCTCACCCGCCGGCCCGACCGGCCGCTGCCGCCCGGCACGCACGAGCGCCTGCGCGCCGACCTGCTGTCGGCCATCGAGAACGAGCCGACCCGTCCACCCCGCCGGATCCTGGCGCCGGCACTAGCCGCCGCGGCGGTGCTCGCGGTGGTCGCCGGCCTCGCGATCGGCGTACGGGCGTTCCGAACCGACACCGCGCCGCCTGCCTCCGGACCAGCCACGGTGAGGGGGTTGACGGCCGATGAGACCGCCAGCCTGCGCACCCAGTGCCTGGCCGAGGCGAACCGGATCACCAGCAAGTCCCTGCCGCACCCGTTCACCGACTACAAGGTGGTCAAGGCGTTCGAGTTCACCGGTGTGAAGGATCCGAACGTCGTGAGCACCTGGCTGATCGGCTTCGGCAACCAGACCTATCCGACGATCGCCCGGCACCCGATGCCCGAAAGGAGCCATCCGGCGTACTGGCTGTGCAGTCGCACGGCAGGTGGGGTGATCAGCGAGCCCAGCATCAGGTTCTCGCCGAACTCGATCCTGAGCGGGGCGCCGAGTATGCGGATCGCGCGCAACGCAGGCGTCTACACGAAGACCGTCGCCAAGATCACGGTCCAGCCGAAGGGGCAGCAGCCGATCGAGGCGTTTCTGCAGGACGGTTTCTGGTTCGCGCCGACCGTTGGCCGCACCAACTGGGGCCCGTACGACGCCGACGACCCGGGCCGCGGCGACTTCCTGGTTCGCGGGTACGACGCCGCCGGCGCTCTGCTCTACACCGACAGCGGACCGAACCCGACTGCGGCGCCGATCACCTGCCCCTATATGGCGGTCACCCTGCCGAACGGCGAACGGTCTGACGTCCCGAGCCCCCCGGTCAAGCCGGAGTGCGTCGAGTACCGCTGGCCGTCCTGACCGTTGCGGAGGACCGCTCCTGAAGTCCTCGAAAGAGTTCCGGAGGCGGTGTCGGATCCGGCCGAAGGCGTTCGTAGAAGGGGTGAGCGGCCGCCAACGACGGCGCCACAGATCACAGGAGATGAAACCATGTTCGGACCACCGTTGACGCCAGAGTCGATCAAGGCGGAGACGGCGTACCGGCTGGAGCGGACCACGCGTGCGTTCCGGTCCGCGCGCCGCCGGGAGCGCCCGGGGCAGGCCGGCCCGGCCCCAGCCGCGATGGGCTCGCCGGACCCTCCGGCCCACAGGCATTGGAGTTCGTCGCGTAGCCTACTCGTGCGATGAATGACCGCGGGCCCCGCAGAGGTCGGCGGCGATACTGAATAGTCGGACGCGTTCTGATTGCCGACGTTGTTGATCGTCTTGGTGATCGAGTGCGCGATGGTAGATCTGCCGCATGACGCGGTCGGCGGCGTCGGCCGAACCGAGCATGAGGTGGCAGAACAGTCGCAGCTGTGCGTGAAGCTCCTCGTTGTGCTGGGTGATGTTTTCTGATTCAGACATGCCGTTGGCCGTGTCAGAGCCCGAACAGTGGAAACAGCCCTGAGCCGTGGAACGCGACGATCCGGCAGACGCCCTCGGTTGTGAGTGTCAGTACGTGCAGCGCATGTGGGTGGTGTGCGCCGTCGCGGCCGCGGGCGTACACCGCGAAGGCGGGTTGTCCGTTGGCGGAGGTAGGGACCAGTGCGGCCGGTCCGATCACTCGCATCTGTTTGGCCAGGAAGGCGAGGATGGTGTCGCGGCCTTCGAACCAGGTCGCGATCGGCGGCATTTCCCATCTGGCGTCCTCGGTCAATACCGTGACGAGTTGATCGATGTCCGCGGTTTCGAAGGCGGTGACGTATCGGTCGAGCAGGGCCCGCTGTCGTGGCTCGGCGGGTTCGGTCAGGTCGTCTTGGCTGAGCGGAACCTGGGCTCGGGCGCGCTGGAGCGCGCTGTTGACGGCCGCTGTCGTCATCTCCAGCAGTTGCGCCACCTCGGCGGTACGCCATTGCAGCACGTCGCGGAGAATCAGCACGGCTCGCTGTCGCGGCGGCAGCTGCTGGAGCGCTCCCACCAGCGCGAGCCGCAAAGTCTGTCGTTCCACCACGACCGTCGCCGGATCGGCCGGTGCGGTGGTGAACAGGAAGTCGGGGATCGGCTGGAGCCACGGCACCTCCCGAGCTTGTGCGCCGAGCGCCGCATCCAGGTCTGTCTGGGGGGCGCCGAGATCCGCGGGCAGAGGCCTGCGTCTGCTTTTTTCCAGCGCCTTGAAACACGCCCGGGTCGCGATACGGTACAGCCAGGTACGCAGCGACGACCGTCCCTCGAACGCGTCGTAGGCACGCCAGGCGTCGAGGTAGACGTCTTGCACCACCTCTTCGGCCTCGTCGACCGAGCCGAGCATGCGGTAGCAGTAGGCGAGCAGCTCACGCCGGAACGGTTCGCTCAGCCTTCCGAAATCCTTGTCGCCGGCTTTGGCTTCAGTCATGGTGTGCATGATCCGCCGATTCTGTGGTCGCGGATTGCGCGGCTCGCCCGGTCGGGCCGTATTCGTCGTGTCGCTTCAGCCACGAATATCGCGGCACCTGGGGGTATCCGTCGGGGGAGTCCTCCCAGTCCACCTTCAGCCACGGCATCCGCCTGCGCTGAGCAGCCAACGCGTCCCGGGCGCGGGTCAGCTCCTGCTCCTTCGCCAACAGGCGCAGGCGGGCGGCCTCCCGTTCCGCCGGCGTGACGACCCGGGCCCGGTGGGTGTTGTTCATCGTGATGTCCCTTGCGAGAAGGAATTCGGATCAGTGGACGTCGATGTCAGCCATGTCGATGGCGACGAAGACGATCTGGTCGTCGCCCATTGGGGCGTAGGCCCGTCGCGTGGCGGGGATGACGATGCCGTCGACGTCGCGGTAGTCGGCGGCGTAAAGCTGCGCCCCGACCGTCCGGCCGACGATGTCGATGGTGAAGTCGTGGCGGCGCAACAACCCGTCCGGGCCGAAGCAGAACACCTGCGTGCGGGTGTGGCTCTTGATGTGGTCGGGGAAGGTCACTTTCAGCCGCCGCCATGTTTCACCGTCGGCCTCAATCGGGGCGATCTCCTCGCAGACGAACCCCGGCCAGGTGAACAGGAACGGCGTATTCAGGTACGTCCACAGTGCTTCCCCGGTGAAGTACGCCAGATGCAGGTCGTCCCACGGCGTCTCGAACTGGTGGCCGTCGAACGACCGTTCCGGGTCGTCGCGTGCCTGGACCACCGTGCCGATCGGTCGTTGCAGGACGACCCGGTCGGGTTCGAAGACTGACCGTCGGTCCTGGCCGACGAAGTCCATGGTCAGCCGTTCCCGCGTGGTGTCCACCTCGAAGCGGACCTTCGTCAGCGCGTCGCCTTGCCCCTTGATCTGCCAGAAGGCCCCGGTGATGGCGGCGTCGACAGCGATCGTCTGGATCCGGTTCCACCGGTCCACGCCACCGTGCGCGGCGACGGCGCTCGCGAGTAGATCGTTCATTCTTGCCCCCCTGTAGGGATGCCCCGGCCGCCGAAACGGCGGTCGGGGCGAGTCGGGTCAGTCGACGATGATTCCGCCGGTCAGGTTGGCGACGGTGCCGGTCATCGCGGATGCCCGGTCGGAGGCGAGGAACACCGCCGCTGCCGTGAGTTCGGCCGGCGTGGTCGGGCGCTTGCGGTGGCTCATACCACTCGCTAGCGCAATGAACTGCTCCTTGGTGATCCCCAGCGCGTCGGCGTGCAGCCCGTACACGACGTCGATGACCGGTGTCTCCACCATGCCCGTGGTGCGTAGGCAGATCGCGCGAACACCGTGCTGGGCCCATTCGGCCGACAGCGCGCGGTTGAGGCCTTCCATCGCCGCCCAGCCGACGCTCATGCCGCCCACCAGGGGCAGCGGCAAGCGGGCCGGTTCGGGTGTGTGCATCATGATCACCCCCGACCGCCGGGCGATCATGTGCCGTGCGGCGGATTTCGCGGTGATGAAATGAGCCTGGGCATACGTGGTGATCGGGCGCAGGAAATTCTCGACCGGCAGTTCGGTGAGCGGTATTCCCTGCAATCCCACGGGCGAGATTCCGATCGCGTTGAACGACACGTCGATGCTGTCGGCGTCGGCGACGACGGCGTCCAGGTGCTCGGTCACGGATTTCTCGTCCAGAGCGTCGACCACGGCGGTCTCGACTGCTCCACCCGCGGCGGAGATCTCCTTCGCGACCGTGTCGATGACGTCGAGATTTCGCGCGGTCAGGAACACCCTGGCACCTTCGTGAGCGAAACCGCGGGCCACCGCACTACCGACCGCGCCGCCCGCGCCGTAGACGACGACATTCTTGTTTTCCAGCAACATATCCTTCTCTTTCTGGTTGTTCACGCCATCGCGTGAAGTCCGTGGCCGGTGAGCTGGTACTCCCGGTGCTCGTCCTGGTTGTCGGTGTCCTGGCACAGCCGCGCGATCTCGGTGCCGACGATGGCCGGCGTGAGAAGCGGTTGCAGAGCCGCCGCGAATGTGTCGGTGTCGATTCCCTGCCGCTGGGCGTAGGCGGCGACCCCGGCGGCGCCGAGTTCGGTGGCAGGCGTCAGTTGCGGCAGCACGGTGGCGAAGCCGATGCCGAGCTGGGCGCGGCGGGATTCATCGGCGGCGTATCCGGCGAGAAATCGGATCATCGCCTTTGCGCCCGAGTATCCGCCGCTGAGCGGTGAGCCGCGGAGGGCAGCCCCGCTGGATATCGCCACCACCAGGCTGCCTGGCGTCAGCGGGTGGCGCAGTGCCGCGCGGATCCAATGGAAAGCGTGTTGGGTGTCGACCTGCCAGTTGCGGCTGAACGATTCCCAGGACTGTTCGTTTACCGGGCCGATGGCGGGTGTCGCGCCCGCGTTGAGCACGAGCAACGTCGGTTGGTGTTGCTCGATCAGGGTGCGGGCGGTCTCTGCGTCGGTCGCGTCGGCAACAACCGGGACGAACGCCGCACCCAATCGTCGGTGCACGTCCGCCAATGCGTCGGCGGTGCGTGCCACGCCGACGACCTGGTGATCTTGGTCGATCAGCGCGGCGGCGATCGCCGATCCGAAGCCGCGGCCCGCTCCGGTGACCACCGCCGTGGTCTGTGACTGGCGCGATGAGCTCATACCTATACAGAGGCGAGCACACCGCGAAAGTCATCGCTGCGGCTCGGTTCGGGTTCTCACAGAGGGTGTCCGATGATTTGTCCGGCGACCGCTCGAGCCGGGGGTATCTCGTCGGGTCAGGATCCGGAGCATCCAGCCTTGGCCTGAACACGAAGTTGGAGGTCGTCTGGCACGTGACGCATTCCCATGTTGGCCCCGTTCGGCGCCCGATTAGCTCGGACCGACGAGGAGGCCGACGACTGCGGCAGCGATGCTCGCCGCGGTGCCTGCCAAGAGCACCGCAGCACCCCACGACGGAGTGCTCTGGCGACGTGTTGCTGTGCTTCGGCTCGCGAGCCGAAGCCGTTCGAGCACAGCGGCGACCTCTACGGCCGATGGTCGCCCGTTCTGACCGTCAAACCGCCAGGTTTCACGGCCGTAGCGGCCAAGATCAACGTTTACTTCGTACCGCCGAACCCGAAGTCGTTCGATCGCTGACCAGGGAAAGGCACGCTGACGCAGCACCCCACGGACCTCGAAACCTTCTGCCGTCACCGTGAGGCGACAGCAGGGACCTCGTAGCTCGTCGTACAGAGGCCACAAGAAGAAGAGCGTGCCCAGCCCCAGCCACCATGGCATGGTGCTGCCCGCCAGGTAGACAATCCCAAGTGGCCAGCTGACGAGTAGCGAAACCAACCGCCACGAGCTCCCGCCGCTGCCCTCAAACTTTGGGCTCCAGGGCAAAATGGGAAGTTCGGGTGCCGGCGTAAAGTCCTGGGCGTCCCACGGCCGCTGCGCATCGATGTCGTCCACGAGCCACCATCCTGAGATTGTCGATCATCCAAGCTACGACGCAGCGAGCGGCTGAGCCGTTGCACCTTGCGTGGTGGTCGTGGTAGCCGCCGCTGTCCATCATGCAGTTCTTCCGGAGGGGCGTTGCTTGTTCTGCCTTGACATGTGCGCCGCTCCCATGCGGAGTAGCCTCCTCGGGGCCTGAGTACGATATTGTGCGTATGTCATACGACACGAGGAGCAGATTTTATGAGTCCGGGGTCTTCCAGCGTGGCGCGACGCCGGCGGCGGCTGGCGACCGAGATCAAGGACTTGCTGCGCCAGTTGAGCAATGAACTGTCGTTGCTCAACCACCAGGTCGGCACGCACCTCGAGCTGAAGGACGTCGACCTGGACTGCTTTGAGCTCATCAGCCGGTACGGCCCGATGAGCCCGAGCAGCGTGGCAAGACGGGCGGGGCTGCATCCGGCGACGATGACGGGCGTGCTCGACCGCCTGCAGCGGGGCGGCTGGATCACCCGCGAACGCGACCCGGAGGCCACTGACCGTCGTGCCGTGACCTTGCGCGCACTCCGCGACCGCAATGCCGAGGTGTTCCACCTCTACTCGGGAATGAACAGCACGATGGACGACGTCCTCGCGGACTACTCTGAGGGCGACCTGGAACTCCTCGTCGGCTTCCTCCAACGCACTACCACTGCCGGCCAGTCCGCCACTGCCACGCTCGCTGAGGCCGAAGTCTAGGTCTCGGTCCACTTCGGGCCTTCAGAGCTTACGGCGGCCGGGAGGAGCTGTACGCCGCGTTTTGTCGCGCGCCGGTCGCCTGCCACCACTCATCCGCAGCCGGTAACCGCAGCACTCGGCCCAGCTAACCACGGGCAAGCTTCGGTACCCGCGCCAGGACCTGACGCCACGACGGCCGCCGCCCCTCCTCACGCCGGCGATATCGGGTGGCAGGCCATCCGCTGGCTCAGCCCTCGCTGACGTCGCTTCGCGGGCTCTCGTCGGAATCAGCGTTGGAACGGCCGGCGGATCAACACTACCTTCAGGCGCGCTTGGTGATGCTGAAAACAGATGATACGATTCCCATATTATCTCTCATGCGAATTTTCGGCATCAGGGTGGGCAGTGGAAGGAAGCTCCCGCAGGGGAAGCAGCGACGAGCCGACCGCCAGACCTTCCCGTACGCGAAGGAGCAGCAACATGAACACAACGTTGAACGTCGTTCTCTGGATCGCCCAAGGTTTCCTCGCCCTCTTCTTCCTCGCGGGTGGCGCCCCGAAGGTCCTCGGCCGCGGCATTGACCGCTGGACCGGGTTCTCCGACCTGCCCCGCGCCCAGGTGATCCTCGTCGGTGTCGCGGAGGTTCTCGCCGCCGCGGGTCTGGTGCTGCCCAAGGTGACCGGAACGCTACCGTGGTTGACCCCCCTGGCGGCCATCGGTCTCGCTGTCATCGGTCTGATGGCCGCTGGGTTTCACGTGCGCGCCAATGAGCACCTCAACGTACTGGAGACATCACTCCTGGCTTCCATCGGCGCAGTGATCGCGATCGGCCGCTGGGACCTCATCGACTCAAGCGCCGATGTCTCGCCATGGACGCTGGTCGTAGCTCTCTGCCTGCTGGTCCCTGCGGCCATCATCAACGTCATCGTCCTCTACTCGGGCAATGGCGAGCTGGCTGCGCCGGAGCACAGCAGTTCCGGACAGGTTGACGGAACCCGGCAGCCCGTCGGGTGACGACGCTACCCGCGGTCCACCGGGCCGATCCGGAGTGACAGATCGGTGCCTACGGCATGCAAGGTGTCATGCGGACGGGTCCTGAGCGCGAAAGGTGCGCCGATAGGCCGCTGGGGAGACGCCGATGGCGGCGCGCAGGTGTTGCCGCAGGGAGTTGCCTGTGTTGAAGCCGGCCTGCTGGGCAACGTGATCGATGGGCAGGTCGCTGCTCTCGAGCAGCTGGCGGGCAAGCTGGACGCGCTGCAAGGTCAGCCATTCGCCAGGTGTCAAGCCGACCTCGGATCGGAAGCGTCGCGTGAATGTGCGCACGCTCATCCGTGCGTGGCCCGCCAGCTCCGCCAGGGATAACGCTTGGTCAAGTCGATCCAGAGCCCAGGCCCGTGTCTCGGAGGTGCTCGCTGTCGTTGCCTCTGGCACCGGCTGGTCGACGTACTGCGCCTGGCCGCCATCGCGCCAGGGTGGGACCACGCAACTGCGCGCCACCTGGTTGGCCACTGCGCTTCCGTGGTCGAGGCGCACCAGGTGCAGGCACAGGTCCACGCCCGCCGCAGCTCCGGCGGACGTCAGGATGTCGCCACTGTCGATGAAGAGCACATCCTGATCGACGTCGACGCGAGGAAACGTCTGGTGGAAGTGCTCGATCTCTTGCCAGTGCGTGGTGGCGCGGCGCCCGTCAAGCAGGCCCCCGGCTGCCAGCACGTACGCCGCCGTGCACAGCGAGGCGACCCGGGTCCGTGGCCCGATCAGCGCGAGGGCAGCAGCCAGCGGCTCGGGGAGAACTCCCTGGTCGCGAATCGAACCCAGCGACGCAGAGGGAGGAATGACCACCGTGGCGGCGGTCGCGAGTATCGATGAGTCGTGCTCGACAGTCACGGAGAACCCAGCAGCGGTACGGACCGGCCGACCGTCCAGTGTGCAGGTGACCACCTCGTACAACGGCTTGCCGTTGGCGCCTTCCGCGCTGCCGAAGATCCGAGCAGGGATTCCGAGCTCGAAGGGGATGACTCCCTCCAAAGCGAGCACTGCCACGCGATGCATGGCCGGATTCTGTCACATGATGTCCATCGAGCCACTACCTGGCGAAGGACTGGCGGGTGACCCTGGACAGTGTCCGGGGTGGTCCCGGCGTCACGATGACATCGGAGAATTTGAATGCGATCGGAGTCCGGCGGTGTGCGGATGCGTGCGATCAGCCTGCGCGACTGGGGTGGACCTGAGGTTCTTGAAGAGATCGAGACGGATCGGCTGAACCCTGGGGCGACGGAGATCCTGGTGCGCGTGCATGCCGCCGGGGTCAACCCGACAGACTGGAAGGCCCGGTCGCATGGCGGCTTGAGGCTCTGGGACGACCCTGTGATTCTCGGCCACGACGTCTCCGGTGTGGTCGAGGCCGTCGGGCTGGGGGTGACATTGTTCGAGCCCGGCGACGAGGTGTTCGGGATGCCTGACTTCCCACGCCAGGCTGGGGCGTATGCAGAGTACGTCGTAGCGCCTGCGAGGCATTTCGTCCGGAAACCGGAGGGAATCGACCATGTCCATGCGGCTGCGCTGCCGATGGCCGGGCTGACGGTGTGGCAGGCTCTGACCGAGATGGTGAGCCTGAGACCGGGGCAACGGGTGCTTGTCCACGCGGCCGCCGGTGGCGTCGGGCATCTCGCCGTACAGATCGCGAAGGAACTTGGTGCCTACGTCATCGGAACCGCTCGGCAGGACAAGCATCTCTTTGTTCAGAAACTCGGCGCCGACGAGGTGATCGACTACACCCAGGTCGATTTCGCCGACGCGGTATCGGATGCCGACGCGGTGCTCGACACGATCGGGGGAGATTACAGCATTCGTTCGCTCCGGACGCTTCGCCGAGGCGGCACCCTCGTGAGTCTGGCCGCAGCGGCCGATGCTCCTTCTGCCGACGTGGCAATGGAGTACGGCGTCCGCTGCGGGTTCATGCTGGTCGAGCCCGACTATGCCGGCCTGAAAGCCATCGCCGGTCTCGCCGCGGCAGGGCGGCTCACCGCCGAGATCGCAGCTGTTCTCCCACTGGCCGAAGCTGCCGAGGCCCACATCCGAGGTGAGACAGGCCGCACCACGGGAAAGATCGTCCTCGTCCCGTGACCCTCGCTCGCTGATTGCCTCAGCGTGAGACCAGTCTTCTTTCGGTAGAGGTCAGCTGGTTGGGCACTGCGAAGCTCTGGTCGAAGTGCCGGAAGTCGATGCCGTCCTTCAGCGCGGTCATCTGATGCACCACGACCTCGGGCTCCGGTGCATGCCACTGACCGTCAGGACAGCAGGGCGCATCCATCGACGACGTGACCGGTGGTGGAGAGTTCGACGATGTCACCGGACGCGTCAACCGTGCCCAGGATGTGGCCGCCGCTGACGAGCCTCAGTGCCGGTGCGCCCAACCGTGCCTTCTGCGCTTCCCTGACCCAGGCCATTGAGTTGCCTTCGAAGTCCAAGGTGGAATGACTGTCCGGGTAGACAGTGAATGTCCCAGGTCCTCCGTTGTCGTAGTCGATGGAGACCCCGGTGTTCAGGTTGGTCAGGCGGTTGATGAGACGTCCGGTCACCCGCGTGGTGATCGAGCCGTCCGCGTTCTCGGTCTGCTGCACCACGTACTCCCGGTCCTCGACAGCGCTGATGTGTATCGGGAAACCGCAGACGTCCGCCGGGATGTCGCCGGGGGTGTTGCCGACCGGGACGCGGGGGTCACCGCTCCCGGCCTGCGCCATGCCCGTCGCGGTGGTGATCAGCGTTGTGATGACGGCGAGACCGAGTCCGATGCGGAGTGCCAGCGGCGATTGCTTGCGCTTCATGGAGTTTCTCCCTTGCCTCTGCGGCGCGGTGGCCGTTGTTGTGAGAGCGGTCAGGTGTCGAAGACATTGCACGAGATTCATAACATATGGAGAGCGTATGTCATCGGGCGGGCTGCGCTCGTCGTGCGCAGCCCCAGGACGCGACCATCGACCAACTCGGCCCAGCCGGTGCCTCAGGTTGCGTCAGGAGCAGATATGATTAATATGGAGATCATAATATACGAATCCCGCAGAGATGGAGTTGTCATGATCGTGATCACAGGAGCGACCGGCACCGTCGGACGTCCGCTCGTCGCATTGCTGAAGGATCAAGGCGTCGCCGTCCGTGCTGTCACCAGGTCCGCCGAAGTGGGGAAGGTGCCGGCCGGCGTCGACGTTCACAGGGCCGATCTGGCGCGGCCGGAGGACGTCGCGTCCGCTCTGGAGGGAGCCAGCGCCCTCTTCGTGCATCCGCGTGCCGTCGGTGAGAGTGCGGCGAAACTGCTCGCACTTGCCGCCGAGATGGGGGTGCGGCGAGTGGTGGTGCTGTCGGCGATCAACGTCGACGACGATCCGGCGTACCAGCCGTCGCGATTGAACGGTGATCGCAACAAGGAGGTGGAGGCCGCTGTCGCCGACGCGGGATTGCCATGGGTCGCAGTGCGGGCCAGTTCGTTCGCCACCAACGCCATCGGCATGTTCGGCGCCCAGGCCCGCGCCGGCGACGTCGTCCGGGCCCCGTATGCGAACTTCGCCGAGGCCCCGATCCACGAGTCGGACCTGGCCGCGGTGATCGCTCGTGCGCTGGTCGATGACGACCTGGACGGACGCCGGATCCCAGTGACCGGTCCGCAGTCCGTGACCCATCAGGAAATGGTCGCTGTCATCGGCGAGGTGATCGGTCGGCCGCTCCGTTTCCAGGAGGTCCCGCCGGAGCTGGCCGCCCGCGGACTGGTTGCGAATGGCCTGCCGGAGGCTTTCGTCGACGCACTGCTGGCCAGGTACGCGCGGGACGCCGGAAAGCCGGCCCGCGTCACTGATGAGGTGGAGCGGATCCTCGGCCGCCCGGCGAGCAGCTTCGCCCAATGGGTCGCGGATCACGCGGACGCTTTCCGGGCGGTGGCGTCATGACGATCACCGTCCGTCGTACTCCGGATGCCAGATTCGAAGGGCTCCTGGACTACCCATTCGAACCGCACTACTTGGACATCGATGCCGGCGACGGCGCCGGCACTCGGCTGCGCGTGCACTACATTGACGAGCGACCTGATCCGGCCAAGGCGTCCGGCGAGACGGTGCTGCTGCTGCATGGCGAGCCGACCTGGAGTTACCTCTACCGCCACATCATCCCGCCGTTGGTCGCCGCCGGGCACCGCTGTGTCGCCCCCGACCTCGTCGGCTTCGGCAAGTCCGACAAGCCCGCTAACCGATTCGACTACACCTACCAGGCTCACGTGGACTGGCTGCGCCAGGTCGTCTTCGACCGGCTCGACCTGTCCGACGTGACAATGGTTTGTCACGACTGGGGTGGCCTGCTGGGCCTGCGCCTGCTGGGCGAACACCGTGGCAAGTTCCGGCGCGTCGTCGCGACGAGCACCTCGATGCCGACCGGGGACCGGGACCCCAGCGGCCCGCTGTCCATCTGGCTGCAGATCAGCCAGCGGTCGAACCCGTTCGTGGCGAGTCAGGTCATCGACCGCGGTACGGTCACCGAACTCGATCCCGCGGTCCGGGCGGCGTACGACGCGCCGTTCCCCGACGAGAGCTACCTGCAGGGCGCCCGGCAGTTCCCGCTGCTCATCCCGCTCACCCCGTACGACGAGGCGACCGTCCCGAATCGCAAGGCATGGTCGGTACTGCGGACCTTGTCTATCCCCTTCCTGTATGCGCACGCAGATCACGACTACGGAGTCGGCGAGGGGAGGACGACTCTCCACGAAGCGGTTCCGGGCGCGCAGGAGGTCGTCCTCGAGAACGCTGGTCACTTCGGCGTGGAGGACCGTGGGCCCGAACTCGTCGCCGTGGTCGACGAGTTCATCCGTTCAACCGCCACAGTCGAGAGTGACAGGTGACCGTCATGTCTATCGCGAAGGTCTTGCGGGCGGCGAGCCTGCTATTCACCGGACTGTTCGCCGGGTTCCTGCTGGGGGTGCTCGTGCTGGAGAACTCGCTGCGGGGCTACGACGCCTCGGTCTATACGCAGGTTCGGAAGGTAGAGCTCGATTCGCTCGACACGCTGGCCTCCGTCACCTTGATCCCCGCACTGGTCTCCACTCTGATCCTGGCCGTTCTGACCATCCGGGCCAGAGGCAACGATCGGTGGCTGCTACTGGCGGCGTTCGCGTTGCTGGCGCTGGTGTTCGTCACGTCGCTGGCGATCAACCTGCCGATCAACGGCGATCAGGCCGACTGGTCAGTGCAGGCTCCACCATCGGACTGGGCGAGTGTGCGGGACCGCTGGCAACTTGCCCACGTGGTCCGCACAGTCTCCGCCGTACTGGCGCTGTGCTCACTGACCGCCGCCGCTGTCAGCGAGACGGTCCGGCGCAATACCGGCGCAGGATCCGACCGTGTCCTGCTTGGGAGCACTACGGGTTCATCTCAGCAGTAGCCGGCCCGATGTCGCTTCATCGCACCGGATCTGCTGGGCCTGCCCGGCCCGACGACCAGCACTCCGGTGCCGTCGATCGACGGCACCGGAGCCCTACCGAGGCAGCCTGGAGCGGGCGGTCTGCGCTGCAGAATCTTGACAGAATGTTGTGCGGAAGTCGTATGACACGAGGAGCCGACCTTATGAGTCCTCTATCTTCCGGCGAAACGGCGCGCCAGCGGCGGTCCAGTTGATCGGGGTGGCCGGTGCCCGGCGAGGCGGGGCAATGAGCTCAACCTCCGACTGATAGAGCCCTCGGACGGAATTACGCCTTTGTCATTGCTGGAAGAAGCTGGTGAGGGCCGGCTTCAGTGCGGCTGGTGACACGGCGTGGCTCTGTCCATCGAGGACCTGATACTTGCCATCGGGGAGAATTCCGGCCAGTTGCCGAGCCCCGGTACGCAGCAGTTCGGGAGCCTTGCCTCCGGCCATGACGAGAGTCGGCACCTTCACGTCAGCGAAATCGGCGGCTTCGAGCGGCTTGCCGTAGATCTTGTCGTCGACGATTGCCACGTCGTACGGAAGAGTATGAGCCAGCCCGGTCAGGCGTTTCCATAACGGCAGCAGCCGCATGACGCCGACCGCGAAGCCAGGTGCGCCCATGCCCTTGGTCATCATGTACCTCACCGCGGCACTCCGATTGCCTTCGGCGACGAGCGTGTTCAGGTGCTTCTGGAAGTCGGCCGGT
Source organism: Kribbella sp. NBC_01484 (assembly GCF_036227145.1). Taxonomy (NCBI): domain Bacteria; kingdom Bacillati; phylum Actinomycetota; class Actinomycetes; order Propionibacteriales; family Kribbellaceae; genus Kribbella; species Kribbella sp. NBC_01484. Next base: position 8,315,981 of record NZ_CP109437.1, on the reverse strand, counting down.
GGCAGTGGTTTGCTGTGGTCGACCCGGAACGGCGGTTGATACAGCGCGAGGCTGCGAATGCCGATGTCCGCCGCGGCGGCGTGAAGGGCCAGCGCGGCGCCGGAGGACTGCCCCCAGACGTGCGCCTCGCCGCCGGCTGCCTGGACGAGTGCTTGTAGATCTTCGATCTCGCGTTGGACCGCGTATGGCCGGGTGTCCGTACTGTCACCACGTCCCCGGCGGTCGTAGTTGTAGACGGTGAACCGGTCCGAGAGGGCGGCCACCAGCTTGGGCAGCATCGGGTACTTGCGGTAACCGAAGGCCCCGGCGACGAGGATCAGTGCGGGGCCGGTGCCGGCCTTGTCGTACGCGATGGTCGTGCCGTCAGGCGAGGTCACTGTGTGCATAATCGTGTTCTCCAGTGGAATCTGGTCTTCGTACCAACTCGTCGAATGACTGGGTCCGTAATCGACATCCCCATCGCCAAGATGCGAGCCGATGCGTCATCGACCCGCCACGGGAGCGGACCGGAATGAGGCAGCAGGAACTGGTCCGCGGCGAGTTGTGAGGCCATCCACGCTGTTCGCTGCGACCGCTGCCGATCGATGCGGTAGAGAACGTGCCGCTCGACGCGGTGGCCCGGGACAACCCGCGGATGGTCGAAGTCGTCCGCTGGGTCGCGAAGCATCCCGATCCGCTCCATCACCTGTGCGTCCGCGCTCAGTGCGGCGAACGGTCCACGATCGAGGGCTGTCCACTGGCGGAGGTGGATTCGATCGGGGCGAGGCCACCGTGACAACGCTCGCCGAGCGACTCCCTGTCTCGCGATAGGCGCTGGTCAAGCACCTTGCGGTGTTGGATGTTGTCGGGCTCGTCTCAGGCGGCCGGATCGGGCGTGAGGCGCGCTACTCGGTGCGGCCCGCGACGTTGAACGCAACGGCACAGCGGATGACTGCGCTTTCGCGGACGATCAATTATTGAGCGTCCTGATCGCCGGCTCGTAGCCTGGAGGCCCGCTGCTCGGTTCGCTTCGATCCGGGCCACACGATCAAAGGGTTTCTATGACCGCGGCGGCCGATCCCGCCGTCGTCTTCCGGCACACGGACTCCGGCGGTACGGTCCGCCCGCAATCAGGCCCCGAAAATCTGGCGCAGGTGATCAGCGAAGTTGTCGGGGAATCGGTGGCCGAGGCCGGGGATCCTGCGGACGCTCAGACCGAGCTCAGACAGCCGATCTGCCGCCTCCTCCACCGTCTTGAGTAGATGATCGTCCACGCCGATCAGAACGGTTGCCGGAGACAACGGCCCGTACCCCGTCACCGGAAGCTCTCGGAGCGCGGGGGCCAGAACTACGCTGCCTTCCACTGGCAGTGGCTGCGCCGACAAGGCCCAGTCCAGCGCGGCCCGCCCGCCGTCGGAGAACCCGCCCGCGACCAACGGGAGTTCGAGAAGCTCTGCCGGGAGGTCAGCCAGCGCAGCGGCGATGTCCGTCGCAGCCTGGGCTCGGTCCGGCCAAGTCCGGGACCTCGGCGCGATCAGCTGCGACGATTCCACGCAGACCAGCGCATATCCGAGTTCGAGCACCGCAGCCCAGTCCCTCGCTGCCCGCGCTGCAGTCTGCCCGGCACCGTGCAGCGCGACCACGACAGCAGACGGCGGGACGCCGTCGGCGGGGACCTTCACCAACCAGGAGCTCCGATCGTTCACTCGCCGCCCCCGGGATACCTCGACAATCTGCCGGAAGTCAGGGAGTTGTTGAAGCCCTGCCAGATCATCATCCTCGGTCAAGATGTCCTCATGCCACCACGCACCGGCCATGCTCGCCTGTACCAGAACCTGGAGAGCCAGATCCACCTCACCCATCGAGCCGTGCATGCATGCCCGCAGATGAGCCAACTCCGCTGACCAAGGATCGAGGCTCGGGCTTGCCGAGTCCAGCAGCTCCAGGGCTTCCCTCTGGCGACCTCCGCGGTACAAGAACAGCACACGGTCGTTCAGGTCGTCGTACTGCCGCTCGGCATCCACCGAGCGATGGTGACACAGGCGAGGGCCAAGCAGAGCGAAGTGATCGGCCGGGCAAGCTGGCGACAAGTCGACGATCCCGGTGACCTGGAGTCAAGCCTCGGAGGCTGGGGGTGAAGCCCGCTGTCGCTCCCCTCGGATACGGTGGTCTTGACAGGAGCAGAGGAGGGGTGTGGGCGTGACGACGAAGGTAGAAGGCTTCGATCGCTTGCTCGAACCGTTCCGTTCGGAGTTGCTGGCGTACTGCTATCGGATGCTCGGCTCGTCTCATGACGCCGAGGACTTGGTCCAGCACACGTACCTGAGGGCGTGGCGGGCGCGGGAGCAGTACGACGAGACTCGCAGCTCACTGCGCACCTGGCTCTACCGGATCGCGTCGAACGCCTGCCTGACCGCCTTGGAGGTCCGCGGCCGCCGACCGCTGCCGTCGGGTCTGGTGGCCGCGTCGGACCCGCTCGCGCCGCTCGCGCCGGGGGAGAACGTCGCCTGGCTCCAGCCCCTGCCGGACTCCCTGCTGGACGCGGGCGATCCGGCCAGGACCGTGATCGACCGCAGCAGCCTGCGCTTGGCGTTCGTCGCCGCCCTGCAGCACCTGTCGGCGCGTCAGCGTGGTGCGCTGATCCTGCGTGACGTGCTCAGCTTCTCCGCGTCGGAGGCAGCAGAAATCCTAGGCACCACCGTTGCATCGGTGAACAGTTCCCTGCAGCGAGCGCGTACCCGCGTGAAGGAAGTCGGGGTCCGGCCGGAACGTCTCAGCGAGCCGTCCGCGGCCGAGCAGCGCGCCTGGGTCGATCGCTACATGAAGGCGTTCGAGCACGCCGATATCGAGGGTCTCAAGCGGCTGCTCACCGAGGACGTGCTCATGGAGATGCCGCCGATGCTCAACTGGTTCGTCGGCCCCGCCAACTACGGTCTGTTCATGGAGTGGGTCTTCGAGAAGGCCGGAACGGACTGGTGCCTGAAGGCGGTCGCGGCCAACGGCCAGCCCGGGTTCGCCGCCTACCGGCGCGTCGGTGGCGGATACGAGCTGCACACGGTCCAGATCTTCACCGTCACCGCCGAGGGCATCAGCCGGAATTCGGTGTTCCAGGATTCCGAGGTCTTCACGCCTTTCGGTCTGGCGGCCGGGCTCGACGCCCAGGGAGCCTGACCAACCACACACCCCAAGCCACGGGGCGATCCTTCACGCCCCGATCGGGCCCACAACGCCGCTGACCACTGTCGAGCATGCCTCAACATCTTTACCGCGGCGCGATGAGTTCCGGCCCCGCCGCCGGTATGTATTCACGAGTTCGTCGGAATACCCCCGGCGAACCGATCACAAGGGAGAATCCGATGTCATACAGTCGTGCGGCAGACGAGGCCGCCATCCAGGCCGTGCTGGTTGACTCCTACAAAGCGTGGGAGGCCGGCGACGCCGACGGCATGGTCGCCGACTACACCGCGGACGCGTCCGCCATCATGACAGGCTCGCTCCGCGACAGCCGTGACGTGATCCGCGAGAGCATGGCCCTGGCGTTCGATGGTCCGCTCAAGGGCAGCTCGACGTACAACAAGCAGCTGAGCCTCCGCTTCGTCGGCAGGGACGCCGCGATCGTCGTCAGCGAATCCGGCATCCTGTTCGCCGGCGAGACCGAGGTTCCAGACACCGGCAAGGTGAACGCGACCTGGGTTTTCGAGAAGCGGGATGGCCAGTGGCTGATCGCCGCCTATCACAACAGCCCGGTGCTGGCGCCCGTGCAGTGAACCTTCGCTGCAACCGGCGGTGAAGGTGTAGTGGCGCGGAGGTCTGACATCGCTGGTCCCGATGTTCGAGCCCTGCCGTCGAACGGCGTGAAGCCCTGATGGAAGTAGGTCTTGACCAGAGATCAGCTTTGTAGGGGCTTCACGTCGACACCATCGTGAGGTGCACCGCATTGCTCGACGTCCGGGAGCACCCGGTGTCGTCCATGCGTTGCGCTCAACGGGGGCCGGTTCCATCGGGTCACCGAGGAGTTCGGCCGCGAGATCGTTCCGAGCGAGGAGGTCGAGGTGCCGGCTGACGACGAAATTCGAGCTCCATCTGGGCACGAACGTGCTCGGCCATTTCGCCCTCACCGGGCCCGCCCCTACCGACTCTTGCCCAGGGCAATGATCCGCGAGTGGTTTCTCTTAACTCGATCACATATCAGAGGAGGCATCTCGACTTCGAGGACCTACAGCTCGAACGAGCCTTCAACGCACTGCGCGCTTACGGCAACTCCAAGCTCGCGACCACGAGGCCAGCGCTGACGACTGCAAAACCCGCCCGCCCAACAGTTTCGCCTCGGCTGAAGCCAGCGGGCCCTCGCCCAAGCTTGAATCAGTGGATGCTGACCGGTCCGGCACACCGCGATGGCGTCCATGTCATGGGTTATCTGCTGCTGTTGTGGGTTCTCCCCTGGTGCACCAGGGGAGAACCCACACCTCGAGGGGATATCCGGCTCTTCTGAGGTATGCTGGCGAGGCGGGTAATCAGCAATGGGCGAAGCTCCACGACACCGATGGTGACACCTCCGGTTCGTCGCGCCCACTGCCTGCGCTGACTGACACCGGCATGCCGTCCACGTGCCCTGGGTAGTGGTCGCTTGCGGGGTGGGATCCAGGCGTGGGGACACCTCCTCTACGGCGGGCGGGCCGCCGGGCCGCCCGGCCAACACACGCTCATGCCGAATTCAGGAGGTTCCGAGGCGGACCCGATCGTCGTCATCCTGCAGTAGAAGGGGTGCGCGGTTCCGCTACCGTCAGGCTATTGTCATGCGTGCTCGAAGAGTCGTCAGGTACCAACGTCGGTTGCTCGCCGGTGTTCGAGGCTTGTGGTGGTCGTAATGGTCGACGGCTCAGGACGTCCTCGAAATGATTCAGCGGATGAGGGTACAGACCGGGACGATGACCTTGTGGTCCCCGGTTTGACGGTTCAGCGTGAAGCCCCCCTCGAGTCGCTGCAGGCTCAATTGATCGGAACTCTCGAGATCGACACTTCAACGAACTGCCTGATAGTCCGCGTTGCAGTCGGCACCGGGGACAGGCTCGTCGACGTCGACGTTGCTTGGCCCCCAGGCTGGAGTGTCGCAATCCGTCACGGCGAGATCGTCCTGATCGACGCGGCCGGGCAAACGGTCCGAAGGCTGGGTGACGAAGTGTGGGTCGGGGGAGGTTCCGTGGACGCCGACCAGGCTGGCGTTGTCTCATGTACAGGCCGCAAGCAGGTATTCGTGGCGTCTGGGTTCAGTGGTCCTTGAGTTCTCGCCGCCCGGCATCAGGACGCTTGGCTGTGCGAGGCGAACCAACTGCCACGAGCCGCCGTCCTGGCGTCTGATCGCCGGCCTCTTGACCAACAAAGTGCGGTCGTGTCGCGGACAGTTAAGGCGCGTTGAAATGCCGAGAACTGTGGGCCATCGACAACGAGCGCATGTCATTTTGCCTACGGAGGGCAGACGAGGCCAGTGTCTGTCGCGTTGCGCGACGAGCTATTTGCTCACGTCGAGCACGCGCCGAGCCATCTCGTCGAGCACCTGATCGACCCGCTCGACAATGATCCGTTGTTGCTGATCCGGTGCGAGATCGATGAACCGGGTCCATGGCAGCACAGTCTCGACGTACTGCATGCTGCCGTCGTCGGTTTGTCCGGGCGCTCTGATCAGTCTGCTCCGCTCGTTGTGGAGCACGAGGACAATAAAGAGCCGTTGGCCGCCGGTCGCCGCGCGCCATTTCAGAGCCGAGTCGAGGCGCTCGGCCTCGGCCGCCGTGGCTTCAGCGAGCTCTGTTACACGCTCTTCCTCGCGCAGGCTGAAGTAGCGCTTCCATTCCTTGTCGTACTCGCTGCCCGCGTGGAGCTTCAGCCAGTGCTGGTCAGTAGTCACGGTCACCTGCGGCTGAAGTACCGTCCGGGAGGACATCGGCCATAGCGCCGATCGTACGGGCGGATCTCCGGGCCGAAACGTCCGGTAGCCGCGATCCGCGCTCCGATTGTCGCGCATCAGTCAAACGGAGGTAGCCCCCCGGTCTCCCTGCCGAATTCGCTCCTATGGATCAAGCGAGCGCCTTCGGCGCCCCGCATCTCTGCACGACCACCGATCCACGAGAGACCACCTAGCGTCGTCCGACGACCTGGCGGCGCACCGACCGGCGAGTCCCGTCCCCTGACGCCCGATTGTCCGGGCAGCCCGGCACGCGTCAAGGTCGGCCTTCGGCCGTCGCAAGCGATCGAGCAAACCGCTCGACCCTTGATCCGCACCGTGCTGACCTTGGTCTGGCAGCTATCAAGGCGACCGGGGCAAGTGTGGCGACCCAATGATCGGGGTGCCGCGCCAAGCGAGCAGTCACACCCGCTCGTAGGTTCCGAGCCGTTGTCCACCAGCCGCGTAGAAGGTGAGCGAGCGGCCGTCGATCGCGAACCGAGCTGCCCGTTCAAGCACCTCTGAATTAGGGACGGTGATGACGTCGGGACAGCCGATCAGGGTCTGAGCGCTATTGGCAGTGCTGATCGATCCGTCGTCGCTGGCGCTGTAGGTTCCGCTGATCGCGTTGCACCCGTCCGAACCCCGCCATCGCCCATCGCTCGTGAACGTAATGTTCGGCACGCGGCCGGCCGGCAGCGCGGGGGGTGGAAGGGCAGAGTTGTCGAACCCGACGATGTCGACCGGCCGCCAGTTGCCAATCAGTGCACCGGTCTGCGTCTGCGTCGATGCCGACGTGCTGGGTGTCGACACGCCCGCGGTCTCGGTCCCCGAGGGCGCGGTGATGGCAATGGCGACTCCGACCGCAGCCATTGTCACCGCAGCGACGCCGGATGCCAGCCAGGTCCGGCGGCGACGAACGGGCTTGGCCGCTCGGCTGACGAGGTCCTCGACCACCGGCACCCGCTCACCTGCTTCGATCATCGTGGCGCGAAGCTCGCGCTCAAGGTCTGTCATGGTCGTCGCTGGCTCCCTTCACTATCGCCGGATCGTGCGCCGCTCTCAGCGCGGCGAGTGCCCTGCTCACAGTCGCCCGTGCTGTGGAATCCTTGATCCCGAGCACGGCCGCGATCGAGGCATGGTCGAGATCCTCGTAGTAGCGCAGGACGAGTACCGTCCGCTCCCGGGGCGATAGTTCCGCCAGCGCGCGCCACATCGCGTCGTGCTCCGCCACTGCCAACGCCGGATCAGGCTCCGAGTGGGCAGACTCAGCCATCACCAGAGGGGCTTCGCGGGAGGAACTACGTCGGGCCGCCGACACATGCGCGTTGACCAACACCCGTCGGACGTAGGCGTGCGGATCGTCCATGCGCCGAACGCGCCGCCAGTGTTGATAGGTGTGCATCAGAGCGGTCTGTGCCAGGTCCTCGGCGCGGTAACGGTCGCCCGACAGGACGTAGCCCAGCCGCACGAGCTGCTGCCCACGCACGGCCACGTACTCGTCGAACTCCACATCCGACTCCCAACTATGGGTTGTCCTACCCCTTGAACGCTCCAGCGCCACAAAACGCTGCATCAGATCAGATCGTCGCGCGTGCACACCGCGTGCCCTTATGAGCGCACACCAACGGGCTCGACTGGTCACTCACGGAGAGGAACCGACCGGGCCCCACGCTCGGCGAGCTACCGCTCAACCAGGCGGAGCCACCTGGACCGCCTTCGCAAGGCAGTGACCGGCTTGCGGCCTGGCCGCTGGCGCCCTGATCATCCTCCTATGAACGAGACGCCTGCCACGGCGAGGCTAAGACGTGCCGTCCGGGCGGTCATCCTGGCCGATGACGACCGTGTTCTGCTGTGCCGCTTCAGCTTCCCGCATCCGGCTGTACCGACGGGCGCAACGGTTGTATGGGCGGCCCCCGGCGGCGGCATCGAGCCCGGTGAACTGCCGCTGGCGGCACTGCGCCGGGAGTTGCACGAGGAGACAGGGCTTGTCATTGACGCTGACCCGCCTCACGTCTGGCACCAGGAGGTCGCCGCTCCCGGCCATGCGGACGGCTACGACGGGGTGGTCAACGACTACTTCCTCGTCCGCACCACGCGCTTTGATCCCCGCGGCGCGCTGTCCGATGACGACCTCGCCGCCGAGCACATCAGCGGGATGCGATGGTGGCGGCACGCAGACATCGCCGAATACGGCGGAACCGACCTGTTCTCACCTCGTGACATCGCCACGCCGCTGGCGGCGCTGATCGCCGGTGACATCCCGGGCACGCCAGTGATGCTCGGCCTGTGATCTCCCTGGGCACTTGTAGATCCGCTGTATCCGCCAGACGCACCAAAGGCGCGAGGCTGCCGGACAACCAGGCGAATCTCCACGCGCGGCGTGCAGGTCCGACGAGCATCGGGAGACTCAGCACAGATGATCGTGCAGCAGCGCCTGCTCTACCGCCGTAGCGCCTGCAGGACTATCCACGCTTGGCGGGGAGTACAACAAGTAGCCGCGATCCGTGCACGCAACCGTGGTGTCTTCGACACGGCGGGCCAGTTGGCGCTTGTGCGCGGAGAACGTGAGCAGATGTCGCTCGCACCGGTCGATCGGGTTGGACAGGCGGGTGAGTGTCGACTGCTTGGTCGAGTGTGACGAATCGTGGATCTCGTGTGGGTACGCGATCCGTGGAGCGCTGACCGATCGTTGCTGCGCCCTCTATCTGATGTGGAAGACGTGGACCAGGTGTGGTGTATCGGCCAGGGTGTGAGGTGCAAATGCGTGGTAGGCCCAGACGTGGACCCAGGCGTTGCCGGTTCGTACCGTGAGTACGGTCTTGAACATTCCCGGTGCGAAGTAAGTCAGGATCAGGAAGACCACCGACAGGGCGGCATTTCCTGGTGAGTCGAAGATCGTCCACGCGTCCCAGACGTGCAGCGCCGTGTAGGTGAGCCCACCGAGGATGACCGTGGCGGCGGTCGAGCCGGTGAGCAGAAGGAAGCGTGGCACCAAGATCGCGTAGATGAAGACCATGGCGGGCAGTACGGCGCCGGCGAGGTACAGCGTGAAGGTCAGGGGAGCACCCAGCAGGATCTGACGGGCGGTGAGGTCGAAGATCTCGGGCTCGAGCGCGGCGATCTGGACGAGTGATTCGACGCCGAGGATCACGCCGATGAGTAGGGTGTCGGCCCGGCGGTTGCCGGAGCGGAGGTTGAGCGCCTCGGCCGAGTACCGGCGTCGGAAGTAAAGGAGGGGAACCACCGCGTAGATGACCAGGTTGAAGCCGGCCCAGGTGATGGCCTCGGCGGGGCTGACATGCTCGTGGGTTCCGTAGATCGAGCCCGCCAGGTGGAGACCGAAGGGATGCCATCCGAGGAGTCGGGCAAGGGCGAAGCCGAGGCCCAGCGCGCCTGCCGCGTAGAGGAGCAGGAACAGCGTTTCGCGGGCGGCCACCGCTCGCCGCGGTGCACGGCTGGCGAGGTCAGGCACGGCCCGTTTGCGGGAGACCCAGTAGGTGAGTGCGGTGAGCAGCAGCACCTCGACGAGGACGAGGTTGGCGTCTACCACGCGACCGAGCGGTGTCCGCGCGGCGGCGTTCGGCCAGTCGAACGGCAACGTGTCTCCCGCCACAGCAAGAGCCAGTCCGTTGCAGGCCACCCAGCCCAAGGCGGCAAGGCGGACGCTGCGCCGGCGGAGCAGCGCGCGGAGGCCACGGCGGCGCGCGGGGTGCGCTTCGGGCTCGTTGACGAGCGTCATGATGGGTCTCCAACACCTTTGGTAGCACGACTGTGCTACTAAACGGAACGCTAGCACGACTGTGCTATAAAGGGCCAGTGCCCAAGGTTGTGGATCCGGTGGAGCGCCGCCGTGAGCTCGTCGGGGCAGTACTACGGGTGGTACGCCGCGACGGCCTGGAGCAGGCCTCGGTGCGCAACGTCGCGCGTGAGGCGGGGCTGTCGATGGGATCGCTGCGCCACTACTTCGTGAGTCAGTCCGAGCTGATGGTCTTCGCGTTCCGGACGGTCATCGACCGGATCGGGGCCCGCCTCGCGATGCTGGAGGCCGAGCCCGACCCGAGGCGACGAGCCGAGCGCGTGTTGGCTGAGCTGCTCCCGCTCGATGACGACCGGCGCGCCGAGAATGAGGTCTGGTTGGCCTTCACATCCCGGGCCATGGTCGACCCGTCGCTTCGGGTCCTGCGTGACGAGGGATACGACGCGCTCCAGGTCGGCTGTCGAGCGATACTCGCCGACCTCTCCGCAGCCGGTCTCGCCCCGACCGACGTACGGGCTGAGGCCGAGCGGCTGCACGCCTGGCTCGACGGCCTCGCCGTGCACGCGGCCATGCGACCAGACCTCTACACCGCCGATAAATTGACAGCCGCCATCACGTATCACCTCGACATGCTCGCAACCGAAGCAGCCGTTGCCCCACGAAACCGGCGGCCGCGTTGAACCCTGATACGTCGGCGCCGTGCAGCGGGTGGTCTCGCCGACGACGGACCGCGCAGGTGCGGGATGCGCGTAGACCTCCGTCGAGGCGGGTGGCATGTCCCAGCAGTGCCTGTGCCTCGTCCAAGGTGCGGCCGGTATCAAGCACGTTGCTCGCGAAGGCGTGGCGCAGTATGTGCACCGGCCCGCTCCAGTCCGGCTCGGCGCGACAGCGCAGCCAGCAGTTCGGTCACCGCTCTGGTCGCATCGGCGCACCCAGCGGTTCCCGGAACAGGTTCGCCAGCCTGAACTCGCAGGCCGCGGCGGCTGACACCTGTTGTCGTTCCCAGCAGTAGGCGTCCTGGGCCTGCCCGACCAAGAAGTCCAGCGGCACGATCGCAAGGACCGACGCGACCGCGCCATTCGCTGATACTGGGGGTATGGACGACTGTTGCGATCCGAAGGGATATCAGGCGGTGTTCTCGTCGCGGTTCGCGCGGCGGGTGGCGAAGCGGTACTCCAAGCGTGGCCTGAGTCCGGCGGCGTCGCGGATGGTCGGGTTCGTGAGCGAGCACGGCCTCAAGGGGGCCACGGTGCTGGAGATCGGCGGTGGCGTCGGGGAACTGCAGGTCGAACTGCTCCGCCGCGGCGCGGCGCGGGTCACCAACCTGGAGATCTCCACCAGCTACGAGGCCGAGGCCAGGGCGCTGCTGGAGCGGTCGGGTCTGACCGAGCGGGTCACGCGGGGCTTCGGCGATATCGCTACCTCACCGGACCTGGCCGAACCGGCCGACGTGGTCGTGATGCATCGGGTGGTTTGTTGCTATCCGGACTACCAACTGCTGCTGTCGGTCGCGGCGAACCACGCGCGCCGGCTGCTCGTCTACAGCCACCCCGCGGACAACGTCGTGGCCAAGGCGATCGTCGGGTCCGAGAACCTCGTGCGCCGGCTGCAGCGCAATCCGTTCCGCGCGTTCGTCCATCCACCCGACGCGATGGTCGCCGCCGCGGAAGGCGACGGCCTGCGCACGGAGTACCGGCATCGGGCCAAGGACTGGCAGGTCGTCGGGCTCGTGCGCTGACGGTTGATCCGGAGCCATCAATCCGGGTCCACCGCCAGCTAATTCAGTTCACTGACTGAGCTTGGTGATCCGGGTGTATCAGATCCCCAGGCTCGTCCGGGTGCACACCCTCGCGGCCGCAGGCCGGCCAGATCATGTCCCTAGCCAGCACTGATAGCCGTGCGTATAGCCCGTTGAATAGCCAGCGGCATAGGCGGCGGCCCGCGATATCTGCTCGCGCGCCTGTCCGGCCGGGATGTGGACCGTGCGCTCAGTTGGACGACGGCCAGGCTTGTGGACGCTCTAGGTTCGCAGTGTCCACGACACAGCGGGAGCCACGCGAGTGCAGCGGTGGCTGGTCGCGATGCCGGTGAGGAGTCGTGGACCCCAACATCACCGCAGGCACCGACGGCAAGCTGACCGTCACCCTCACCCCAATGCGGTCACCCGACATCCAAGTCAGCTGGTTGATGATCGCCCAGACGTGCTAGGCGACGCTGTCGAGAGCTGCTCGGGTATCTCGTGGGTAGTTGCCTTTGGCATCAGATCAACCTCTGCCTCCGCCAGGGCGTCTGACAAGTGTGCCTGGCTACAAGGCTTGGCGCTTGGAAGGGGGGAATCACCGATGAATCGTCTTCGCACTCTCGCCCGCGTCGTGGCAGTCGGAGCCGCCGGCACCTTGCCGGCGGCCGCACTGCCCAGCCAAGCGGCCGTCACGACGGCCTCAACGACAACCGTTGCTGCGAGCAGCAACCTCCACGCGCTCGATGCGAGCAAGCTCCGGTACATCCGCCGGTGCTGGGGATACGTGAGGTATCCGAACGCCGGCTGCGAGGTGTCCGCCGCCGTCCCGAAGGGCTGGAAGATGACCAGGCTCAGCACCTACCACGCCCGCTTCGACGACCGGTCGAGGACCTGGATGGTGCGGATCAACGGCGGTCTGGGCGGCAAGCAGAGCAGCTCGACGGCGGCCCTGAGCAAGCAGCAGAGCCTGCGCGGGGTGCCCGGCCTGAGGATCGTGTCCCGCGTGACCAGCACAGAGGTCTACGCGCCCGGGCCCAATCCCAGCACCACGGTCAAGGTCACCACACTCACCTACACCTACCGCAGCTATCGCGGCACCCGCTGGGTGGCCACCCGGTACGTCGAGTTGTGGGGCCCGCGCGCCTACGTCGAGATCACGGTGGCGGGTCGCCAGAAGGACCAGGCAGGCCTGAAGACCGTTCTGGCGAAGGCAACCCGGACCATCGCGCTAGCAGGTTGACCCAGCCCTCACAAGGTCCGCAAGACTGGAGGCGGGCGGCTGCTTTGGGCGTGAGCGTTGCCAAGGCCGCCCGCCATACCAGCTGACGCGGGAGGTCAGCTCTGGTACACCCAGGCAGGTAGGTCGGCGATGCTGTCGAGGATGGCGTGGGGACGCCAAGGTCCCTGGCGACGACGCAGCCCGGCGGTGTCATCCAGCGCTGCGGCTGGTCGCCGGGATGATCGGCAGGAGCAGCGAAGACGTGTGTTGCCCGCCGGTGAAGAGGGTCATGGTGCCGCCGAAGACCGTGTGTGGACGGGCGCGTTCGTCGGTGTGGACGAAGATGCCGTTGCCGCGCATACGGACGCCGTACGCTTCCGGCCACGGACCTTCGCCGGCGAACGCGAAGTCGCGGCCGCACAGTGTGACGCCGAGCCGGTATCCGGCGGGGATGATCACCGAGGTGGGCCAGATCTCGATGTCGACGCCGACCGGCTCGCCGGGCGTGAGCGGCTGCGACTCGGTGTAGGTCTGCCAAGGCCGGTACGGCGTGCTGAGCGCTGGGTCGGTCGAGCGAAGCGAGGCGCGTAGCCAGCCGAACGCGATAGCGCCCTCGGGATCCATTGCACCGGGAAAGGTGACGTCCTGTCCGTTCGGGTCCTGCACCCGCAGTACGAGGAACAGGTCGGCGTCTGTGGTGCTGGACGCAACGGTCAGGTGCGCGGAGGCAGGTCCGGTGATCTCGGTTTCCACGCTCAACGGGTCCGTCCAGAACGTGACTCCGTCGTCGAGTGCGGCGAAGTCGACGCTGGTCGCGGACCGCGGCGGCGTGGTGTCGAGTTGCCGGCGGTCGACGTCGAGGTGGAATGTTGTCCACGTAGTCCGGGCCAGTGGCCACTCGTTCTCGGCGCGCTGCGCGAACGTGCCGTCCACCCTGCGCAGGTTGAGGTACACCGGTGGCTGATCGCGCCAGCCGGTGTCCTCGTCCTTGAGGAAGTGGCCGAAGAACCGTTTCTGCAGCCGCAGGCCGTAGTCGGTGTAGAACTCGACCCAATGCTGCTGCCCGTGGACCTCGAGCCACTTCTGGCCGGCCGGGATCGTGTTGTAGCCCTCGAACCCGCCGCGGGTATGCAGGTGGTGGCCCCAGTTCGTGGCGGACAGCGTGGGCACGGTGATCCGGGTGAGATCGGCCGACCGGTCCCGGTAGTAGTCGTCCAGAATCGGGCGGGCGAGCATCTCGGCGACCACGTCCGCCCGGCTCTTCTCGAGCACGTCCGGATCGAGCGTTTCCGGGCCGGCCACCGGCACCCCTGTCACTGGATTGCGTGCGCCGCGGTCGCCGACGCCGTGCTGCATCGCCTCCACCTGCGGCGGAAACCACTGGCTGAGGAAGTCGCTGGGAATACCGCCGTGGTGGGTGAACTCCCGGTAGTAGTCGGTCGCACCCTCCCACGGACAGATCGCTGCTAGGTGCGGTGGCTGAAGTGCGGCAACCTGCCATTGATTGACGGCGTAGTACGAGATCCCGAGCAGGCCGACCTTGCCGTTGCTCCACTGCTGCACTCCGGCCCACTCGATGCAGGTGTAATAGTCGCGGGCCTCGCGCGGCGAGAAGATGTCGACATACCCGGGGGATCGGCCGGAGCCGCGGGCGTCGACACGGATGACGACGTACCCGTCGGGAACCCACTTCTCGGGATCGACTGTCTCCCAGTTCTGGTAGCGGTTGGACGAGCCGTCGAGCGCGTCGGGATGCTCGGCCTCCAGGTTCGACCACGCGAACCTGAACGCCTGCTGGAACGACAGTCCCTTCGCATACGGCCCGTGGGTCATGATGACCGGATAACGGCCGTCCGTGTCGGGCCGGAAGATATCGGCCCGCAGGACCACGCCGTCGTCCATGGTGATCGGCACATCCCAATCGATGCGCATCAAGTTCTCCTTGGGTTGGTGTCGACAGTGCTGAGTTCCCTTACCAATGAACCGCGGCCGGAGCGGCCCCGACAGGGGTACCGCCGCAGCGGCCTCAGATACTCTCGATCCGCTCAGCAGATGGAGGTTCAGGCATGGAGTTGCGCCAGCTACGCCATTTCATCGCGCTCGCGGAGGAGCGCAGCGTGACCGCCGCGGCCCGTCGCGAGCTGATCGTGCAATCCGGACTGTCGAACTCTCTGCAGGCCCTGGAACGCGAGCTGGGCACCGAGCTCTACCTCCGCGGCACCAGGCCGGTGCGGCTCACCGCCACCGGAGAGGCTCTGTTGGCGCCGGCCCGCGAGGCGTTGCGCGCCGCAGAAACCGCCCGTCGCGCGGTGCAGGAGACCCGGGACGTGCTCGTAGGCCGGCTCCGCCTCGGCATCGCCCTCTCGGCGCAGTACCTCGTACCGTTCGCCGGCTACCTCGGCGCGTTCCTGCGCGACCACCCCGGCGTCGACGTCCGAATGCGCCCCGCCGCCGCGCTGGTCATGCTCGACATGGTGGAGAACGGCGAGCTCGACTGCGCCATCGGACCGGCCTTGGAGCAACGCGGACGGTTGCGTCTTACCTCGCTGGCCAGCGAGCCGCTCGCGCTGACCTGTCGCAGTGATCACGAACTCGTCCGCCGTGACCGTGTGACGGTCGCCGACCTCGCGGGGGAGCGCTTCGTCGACGTACCCCCGGGCTGGACCGCGCGCCTGCTGTGCGATGCCCTGTTCGCCGGGGCCGGACTGACGCGGCGGATCGTCGCGGAGGTCGGCGACTGGGAGGTCCTGCTGGAGATGATTGCCGCCGGCGCCGGTATCGGATTCACCCCGGTGGGACTGCAGTACAGGGTCATGACCGATCCCGACAGCCCGCTGCGTCACCTCCGAGTGGACGGCGCCCAGATGGATCGCCACCTCTACCTGATCCTGCCGCCGCACGCCGAGACCAGTCCTGCGGCCGCCGCGTTCGCGGCCGGCATGCTGGCCCGGCACGGC
The DNA here is from genome assembly GCF_036227145.1 of Kribbella sp. NBC_01484. Taxonomy (NCBI): domain Bacteria; kingdom Bacillati; phylum Actinomycetota; class Actinomycetes; order Propionibacteriales; family Kribbellaceae; genus Kribbella; species Kribbella sp. NBC_01484. The sequence continues at coordinate 8,300,387 of NZ_CP109437.1, read as the reverse complement.
GCCGGCTGAGGGCTCCGGCCTCGGGATCTCCAGGAGAGATGGACGCCATCTCATCCAGGCCCACAAAGTCTGGCATCGGCCTTCGCGAGCAGGCGGTTCTCATCGAGTGGAAGCATCATCCGCTTGCGAGAGGTTTGGAAATGAGTACAGCTACACGTTCGTCCCGTGTTGCGGTTGCCAGCACTCGGCGACATCTGGCCGGTTTCTGGTTCGTGGCTGCCGCGTTCCTGACGTTGATGGCATTCGGTACCGTCCCCACCCCACTGTGGCCGATCTATCAGGTCCGGGATCACTTCGGCGCGACGACGGTGACGATCGCCTTTGCGGTGCTGGTCGTCGGCACCGGCTCCAGTTTCCGGCTGCTCGGCCACCTGTCCGATCGGCTCGGCCGCCGCCGGGTGATCGTTCCTGGACTGCTGGTCGCGATTCTTGCCGATGCGGTGCTGGCCTTCTGGCCTGATTTGCCTGGCCTGATCGTCGGCCGGGTGCTGACGGGTGTGGCGATCGGTCTGATCGCGTCGACAGCGACCGCCTATCTCGCGGATCTGTACCACGAGGCGCGGCCCGAGCGGGACGGATCACCTGTTCCCGCACTGGTCGCGACCGCCGTCAATCTCGGTGGTCTCGCACTCGGCCCGCTGGCTGCGGGAGTACTGGCCCAGTGGGCGCCGGCGCCCTTGCGTACGCCGTACATCATCTTCGGAGCGTTGATGGCGGGGCTTCTCGTGCTCGTGCTGGCCAGCCCAGAGACCATCGACACCGCTGCGGCGGATCAGGACCGACCGGTGCGCTTTGCGCTGCGTCCAGGTCAGGGCGCAGCCTTCGGGGCAGCGGCAGCCGTCGGGTTCTTCGCGTTCGCGGTGATGGGGTTGTTCTCGTCGCTGGGCGTCATCATCGTGCGCAGCGAGTTGGGCATCACGTCATATTTCATCGCCGGCCTGGCGCCGTTCGCCGCCTTCGCCGCGTCAGCCGTCGCGCAGCTCGCGCTCGGTAGGCTCGCCCAGTCGGCGGTGCTCTTGATCGGCGGGCTGCTGTTCCCGATCGGGCTGGCCCTGACCGCGGTGTCGCTCTACCAGCCGACGCTCTGGCTGGCGCTCACGTCTGCGGCTCTTGCCGGCGGTGGCGCGGGGCTCCTCATCAAGAGCGGTGTGACTCAGGCCGCGATCGCCGCCGTACCGGCTTCGCGGGCCGGCGTGCTCGCCATGTTCTTCATCATCGCGTACGTCGGCATGGGGCTGCCGTCGATCGCGTTCAGCCTGGTCATCCAGCATGTCGCGCTCCGGCCGTCGATGATCGGTTTCGCCAGTGTGCTGTCGGTCGGCGCATTCATCGCCATCGTCATCGCTCGCCGATCAGCCGCCGTCGCCGGGTCCGGCCGACCGGGGGTGCAGAGCCGATAGACCTGGACGGCTGGTGACGAGGCAGCAGATGTGGCCGATCCTCGACGTCGGGGTGCAACTCCGTCTGCTGCCTCTCGCAATGCTGACGCAGGCTCCGTGCCGGTAAGGGGCGTCTATGGGCTGTACCCAGCCGGTTCCCGTCGGCGATGCCTTCGGCAACGAGTTCGTCCAGCGGTTCGAGAAGGGCGCTGAACCGGGCACGACGCTGGACGGTACCGCCCTCATCCCCTGGGACGAGGTCGCAGCCGTCCTGGTCGAGAGCACCAGCGGCCACCAGTTCGTGAAGACCACGATCTGAACCTGTGCCGACCGCTGGGAGGGATCACTCTCGCCGTTCGTCCGGGATCGACTGCAGGGCTGTTGTGAGGACGGCGTCGAGTATCGCCTGGGCCTGGTCACCTGCGGGGAGGGCCCGTGCGATCGTGATGGCGCCCACGATCGAGGCCACGAGGGTCCAGGCCTGCTGCACCTGTTCCTCCTTGTCGCCGGGCATGGCGGGGGCGATGGTGGCGATCACGTCGACCATCCGGCGGCGATATGTCTCGCGGACGGAGTCGCCCGCCCGTGCCACGTCCGCGCTCAGTGACGGCATCACACAGCCGTCTGCGGGGTTCTCGCGGTGCAGGTCGCTTAGGTAGACGCGGAGAACGTCGCCGAGCAGGCGTCGTCGTACGGCCGGCTCCTGGTCGGCGAGACCGGCGAACTCGATACCCAACTGCGTGGCCACGACCTCTTCGAGGACGGCTTCCTTGTTGGCGAAGTTGGAGTAGAGGGCCCCCGAGGTGACCTGGGCCGACGCGGCCAGGCCGTCGACCCCCACGCCGTGGAAGCCGTTCTCCTTGAGCGTTCGCCCCGCCTCCTGCACGATCGCGGCCTTGGCCTGCGCTCTGTGCTCCTTCGTGTACCTCATCCCCGGCCTCCTTCCTGTCTCCGGGCGCTCGGACTTTAGCGTAGCGCTCGCTATATAACGAGCGCTACGCCGAGTACGTCGATCACGGGCGTCCGGGTGAAGGCGGTAGAACGGTGTCGTGCTCCGAGAGCAACCCGAGCATGCGCTCGTCGATGCACAGGTCCCCAGGGCTGCACCTGGACGCCGGGCTGCGGCTCGTCGCCGCCCTCCACGAACATCGCCTCCGCGCCACCGGGTGTGTAGATGAACACGAGCTGGCGCGGCGGATGCCCGGGTCGTTGAAGCGGTGGACATTGCCGCGCGGCAGAAACACCACATCACAGGTCGACGCGGTGAAGGTCTCGTCGCCGGGTTGCAGTACCCGGGCGACGCGTTCAGTGGCGCAGGAATCCCAAGGTCTGCTGCACGAAAAGGGCGTGGTACTGGAAGATGCCGCCATGCCCGGAATCGGGGTAGATGCTCAGCTGGGCGTCAGGGAGTAGCTGTGCCAGCTCGAAGGAATTGATCGTCGGCAGCATGATGTCCTCGTCGCCGTTCACGACCAGGACGGGCTGCGCGACGGTCGCCAGTCCGGCGGGGGAGGTGCCCTGCTCCCACTTGGCGAGCGCGGTGAGCTGGGCGCCGATCGACTCGTTCGTCAGGGGCGTGTCCCGATCCTGCAGGGTGCGCTCGTCGAGGCGGCCCAGGAAGGCGTCGGCGGCTGCCTGACTGGTCGGCGTAGGCGAGAAGAACAGGATGTGCTTGGGGTGCTTGCCCTGGTTGGACGCCTGCTGAATGGCACTCTGGAGCACGGGTCCAGCGCTCGCACCTCCCTTGCCGCCGGCGGGGCCGGTTCCGGCCAGAACGAGGCGCCGGACGAGGTCTGGACGCTGTTGGGCGACGACCTGGGCGACCATGCCGCCAAGGGAGAAGCCCAGCAGGTCGACTGTGCCCAGTCCGAGGGCCTCGAGGAACGCCACGGCGTCCTCGGCCATGGCCTCGACGTTGTCGGGGGTCGTACCTCCGGATCGACCGACGCCGCGGTTGTCGAAGGCGATCACGTGGCGCTCTGAGGCGATGCCATCGATCACCGCCGGGTCCCAGTCGTCCAGCCCGGCCGTGAGGTGGTGCAGGAATACGAGCGGGACGCCGCCGTCGGTGCCCGCCTGCCGATACGCGAAGGGGACTCCGTCGACATCCACCGTCATGGTCGGCGTGTCCTTGTAGCTCACTGTCATTGCTCTTCACTCTCCGACTTGTGCCGCGTCGGGGCGGCATGCCCAGCGTCGTAGGATAACGATCGCTATATAACGAACGCTATCCTATGCGAGGGGCGTACACCAACCGGAGAGCGAAGGGCCACAGATGCGAGACACCGACGAGCGCGAAGTCACCGGGTCCACGAAGACCCAGGTACTGGTGGTCGGAGCCGGCCCCGTGGGATTGGTTGCCGCCTGTGATCTGGCGCGCAGGGGGATCGCGGTGCGTGTCATCGACGCCGCCGACGGATCGTCGTCGGGTTCGCGCGCTAAAGGGCTGCAGCCCCGCAGCCTCGAAGTGCTCGATGACCTCGGAGTGGTCGGACGGATCATGGCGTCTGGACGCTCCCGGACGCCGATACGCAAGTACCAGGGCACGACCGTCCTGGGAACGAGCGAGGTGAACCCTGATGCCCAGGAACCGAGCTGCTCCACCCCCTACACCCGCACCATGCTGATCCCGCAGTGGCGCGTGGAGGAGGTGCTGCGCGAGCGGCTCGGAGAACTGGGCGTGGCCGTGGAGTACGGGTCGCGGCTTGTGGGACTGGAGCAGGACGGCGAATTCGCCCATGTCACCATCCAGAACGCGGGCGGGCGTGAGAACGTCTCCGTCCCCTATGTCGTGGGCAGCGACGGGGCGTCCAGTGAGGTGCGAAAGCTCATCGGCGTCGGTTTTCTGGGGCAGACGGACGAGACAGTCAGAATGCTCACCGGCGATGTCGAACTGAGCGGGTTGGACCGCGACTTCTGGCACTGGTGGCCCAGCCCCGACGGGAAGCTCCTGGCGCTGTGCCCGCTCGCGTCCACGGACACCTTCCAGATCCAGATCGGTGTGTCCCCCGATGCCGCGGACGAGTTCTCGCGGGAGGAGATTCAGAGCCTGATCGACCAGCGGAGCGAGCGAAACGACATCCGCGTACGGCGCGTTGTGTCCCAGTCCGTCTGGCGTTTCAACGTGCGGATGGTCGACCGGTACAGGGTGGGCCGGGTCTTCCTCGCCGGTGACTCGGCCCATGTCCACTCGCCGGCAGGAGGACTAGGAATGAACACCGGTATCCAGGACGCATACAACCTCGGCTGGAAGATCGCTCACGTGCTAGGTGGAGCCCCTGAAGCCCTCCTGGATACCTACGAGGAGGAACGGCTCCCCATCGCCGCCGACATTCTGAGTCTCTCCTCGAAGCTCATCTCCGAACGCCTCAAAGGGGGCGTGCCGAGTGAGGGGCGAAGCACGGACACCCTGCAACTGAATCTGAACTATCCCGCCAGCGCGCTCAACGACGGCCCGGTGCGATCTGGAGCGGTCGTGAACCCGGGGGACCGCGCACCGGACTCGCTGGTCCAGGCAGCCGACGGCACCACCACCCGGTTCTTCGACCTCTTCCGCGGTCAGCACCTGACCGCGCTCGCCTTCGGGCCGCAGAGCCGCAAGACCGCCCAGGTTCTCGCCGAACGCTTTCCCCGGGAACTGCGGACGTTCGCTGTCCTACCGCCCGATTCTCCCAACGCCGACCTGGATGCGAGTTCGATGATCGACCACGCGGGCCACGCTCACCGCGATTACGGCATTGACGGCGACACTCTTCTGATCGTGCGGCCTGACGGTTACGTCGGCATGCGTGTCACCGACCCGGACCAAGCCCGCGCCTTGGACTACCTCGGGCGAATGCTGCCTTCAGGAAGACCAGTCGGCTGCTGAAACCACCTGGATTTGCTGCGATCTCGTTCATCGGGAAGGTCGCACTCATGCCAAACCGCCGAGCCGGCTGAGGTGGATCTCCAGGAGAGATGGAAGCCATCTCATCCACGCCCACCAAGTCTGGTATCGGCCTTCGCGAGCAGGCGGTTCTCATCGAATGGAAGCACCATCCGCTTGCGAGAGGTTTGGAAATGAATACAGCTACAGGGTCGTCTCGTCTCGCGCACCTGACAAGCGTGCGTGCACTCGCCATCGTCATCGCGGCGGTCGCCGGCATCGCCGGGCTGCTCATCACGTCCGGACCGGGGGCGTCCGCCCAAGCCGGACCCGCTCGCGCTCGATCCGCCCCGGGCGGCGCTGCCCTTACGGCCCAGCGCGCCTGCTCACTCAACCCATCACCGCCGGCCGGCTTCATCGAGCGCAAAGTCAAAGTCAACGGCATCGGCATCAACTACGTGCGCGGCGGTCACGGGCCTACCCTGCTCCTGCTACACGGCTACCCGCAGACCTGGTTCACGTGGGACCACATCCTGCCCGCGCTCGCCCAGCACTACACGGTCGTCGCGCCCGACCTGCCCGGCGCCGGGCTGAGCGATGCTCCCACCTCCTCCGCCGCCTATACGAAGAAGGCGATGGCCGCCGACATCTACGCGCTCATGGTCAAGCTCGGCCTCAGCCGCGACATCAGGGTCGTCGGCCATGACATCGGCACCACGGTCGCCTATCCGTACGCCGCCGCCCATCCCGGTGACGTCGTGAAACTCGTGCTCAGTGAAGCCCCGATCCCGGACCCGACCATCTACACATTCCCCTCGCTGACTCCGAACGGCCCCGGGCTGTGGTGGTTCGGCCTGTTCGCCGAGAAAGACGGCCTGGCCGAGGACTTGATGACCGGCCGGGAGCGGAAGTGGGTGACCGACTTCATGCCGACGAGCGAGGTGGTCAAGGGCGCCCTCACCGCATGCGACCTGGACATCTACGCCCACTTCCTCGCGCAACCCGGACACTTGCGGGCAAGCATCGCGTGGTTCGCCACCCTGCCGCAAGACGTCAAGGACAACGCCGTCTACCAGAAGACCAAGCTCAGCATGCCGGTCCTCGCCATCGGTGCCTCGGGCAACCTTGGTAGCCGTGAGGCCACTTGGGTCCGTGGGTACGCCACCAACGTGACCGGGGTGGTTGTCCCGAACTCCGGGCACTGGCTCTACCAGGAACACCCCGCCGAGCTCACCAGGATCCTCCTGCCGTTCCTGGGATAACCGGCGCTCGGGCGGCTGCCGCTGCGACCACCGGCAGCCGCCCGTCGGGGCCGGTGAGCTGTCTGTGGATCTCGCTGGCCATTGTGATCACCGTGTCGGGGTCGTCGCCACAGGGGATGAGGTTGAAGGTTGTGCATCCTGCCTCGGCATAAGGACCGAGGAAGTCGGTTACCTCCGCAGCGGAGCCGAATGGCGAGTACCGCTCGAACTTGTCGAATGGCAGCCGGTAGGTGGCCTGCATCGCATCAGCGACGGCGGATCTGGCACGGTCGCGGTTCGGGGCCAGTCCGCACCAGACGTTGAGTCCGTGCGAGAACGCTGCGGTCTCGCGGCCGATTTCCGTTGCCAGGGCGGCGATGGTTGCTGTTGCTGCCGCAAACCGGGTGGGTGAGATCCAGATCCCGAGCCAGCCGTCGCCCAGGCGCGCGGCGCGGTCGAGTGCTGCTCCCGATCTGCCTCCGACGATCAGCGGGGCGGGCTTGGTCGGGATCGGCCGTACGAGCGCGTCTTCGACGGTGAAGTGGTCGCCGTGGAAGGTGACCCGATCGCCGGCAATCAGGTTGCGCAGGACCGTCAGTGATTCGTCCATCCGCTTGCCTCGGGTCGCCGGATCGACGCCGCAGACAGCGACCTCGTGGCGGTCCTCGCCGCCTATTCCGACGCCTAGGGTGAGCTTGCCCGGCGCCAGTTCGGCGAGGTCGCTGAGTTGGCGGGCCACCGGAACCGGGTGGCGCAGCGGCAGCAGATACAAGCCGACGTAGACGCCGAGGTCGGGGCGGCATCCCAGTGCCGCGGCGGCCTGGATCAGGCCGTCCATGCCGAAGCCTCCGTGGAAGCTGATGTGGTCGCCGAACACCACGTGGTCCAGCCCGGCGTCGGCGATGCCGATCAGTGCCTCGCGCCGTTGCGTGCCCGTGAGCAGACGGCCTCCTATCGCCGGGATCGCCGTACCCGCGCGGATACTGCTCACGGGGCGCTCGGTCGATCCGTTCGGTGACATTGTCATGACAGGCCTACCTTCGTCTCGCTTCGGGGGACCGCGTGCGCCGATCGCGGGTGGCGGGGCACGAACCGGGGCACGCGCCGCGCGTACTCGCCGTACACGTCGCCGAGTTGACGGCGCAGGTCGCGCTCCTCGAACCGGACCCCGACGGCGATGTATGCCGATGCAGCGACCGCGAACAGCAGGTGCCCAGTGGTCATCGACGGGGTTGCCCAGAAGGCGACCAGCAGCCCCAGCATCATCGGATGTCGCAGCCACGCGTACATCCAGCGCTCCGCGAAGGACGGCGAGGTGTAGCGTCCGCGCCGCGCCCAGCCGCCCTGGCGCAGGCCCACGAAGTCGAGATGATCGATCATGAAGGTCGAGCTGAGTGCGATCACCCAACCCACAGCGCAGATCCCCCACAACAACGCAATCCACGGCTGCGCATCGACCCGCCAGATCGAGCCAGGTAGTCCACGCCACTGCCAGAACGTCAGGCCGAGGCACAGGCTCGTTGACAGTACGTACGTACTGCGCTCAAGCGCAGCAGGCACGCCTCGCGCAATCCGCCGCTTCACGCCGGCGCGGGCCATCACGGAGTGCTGGAGCGCGAACACCAACAGCAGGGCCGAATCGACAAGCACCGCCCGCCAGGCCGGCCCTGTCTGGGCGCGGTCGATGACGGGGACCAGTCGCAGGTTGCCGAGGAACGCGATCGCCCACGCCGCAGTCAACGCGAACGCAAGATAGGCGAACGCAGAGTAGACGCGCGAGGCCACGCCGGTCGAGTAGCTAGTCACGTCCCCAGCATCAGTGACGCCGAGATCGCCTGTCAGCAGTGGAACTACCGCACTTCGTCAGGGCCTGAACGGCCGCCGGCGACGACCCAGGCCGCGATCTGGGACCGCGACCGGAAACCCAGCCGAGCCCGGATGCGCTCCACGTGCGACTCCGCCGAGCGCTCGCTGATGCCGAGCCGGCCGGCGATGTCCCTGTTCGTGAGCCCCTGGGCGACCAATTGCGCCACCTCGTACTGGCGTCGTGTCACCGACGTGCCGGGAACAGATCGCAGCGGTGAGAGGCCGAGGAAGCCTCGCATGGCTTGCACGATGGCGTCCAGGTCGCCGATGTACGGAAGGTGATCGCGGCCGGTCAGCACCTCCAATCGCGCGCCCGGGATTCCGGCGGCGAGCAACCGAGCCTGCTCCAGCGGCGCCGCCCGGTCATGGTCGCGATGCAACACGAGCGTCGGGGCCTGAACGTTCGCGAGCAGATCGGTGATGTCGAGGTCATATGCGAGGGCGAGCATCGCGCGCGCAGTCTGGGGCGTCGTGGCCTCGCGTTGGTATCGGACGAACGCCGCTCTGGTCGCGGCGTCGGCGTCGGGGGCGAAGATGTCGGCCAGCACATCCGAACCAAGGCCCCAATGCTCCGCGATCAATCCGAGGACATGCTCACGGACCCGCACAGCCGCGATGTCGGCTCCGCGTACCCACCCCCCGTAGAGGACCAACCGCGAGACGCGAGCCGGATGCCCCGCCGTCCACGCGGCGGCCACCGCGGCACCCAATGACGCACCGAACAGATCGAATCGCGAAGCGCCGACCGCCCGGACGACAGCATCGAGTGTCTCGAGCTCCAGTTCCATCGACGGAACACGCTCCGCGGCCCCCGACAGCCCGCAGCCCACCTTGTCGTAACGGACCACCGTCCGCCCCTGCGCCAAGGACTCGTACAACGCACGCTCCGGCGGCATCGCCCAACTCAGCTCCAGATGGGTAAGCCATCCCGGCGCATGCACCAGAACCGGTCCACGCCCCACCACCGCATACGCGACCCGCGAACCATCGGCCAGCCTCGTCGTAGCGATCCGCTGCTCCACAGCCTCATTCTGCCGTGGCTCGTGACCATGCGTGGGCCGACGCTACCGGCTTCGACGCCGAGATCCGCGCTCTGCAAGACCGCGGGTATTCGGCTATCGGGTTCGGCAACCCGCTTCGCGATCTTGCCGGCGACGCCGCCTACCTGGCCGACTTCCTGCGGACCCTGAGTGGGCCCATCGTGCTCGTCGGTCATTCGTACGGCGGCAATGTGATCTCCACCGCCGCTATCGGCAACGAGCAGGTCAAGGCGCTCGTCCACCTCAACGGCTGGATGTGCGACGTCGGCGAGAGCCAGCAGGAGCTCCTCGAGAGGTTCGAAGGCAGCCTTGTGGGGCCCTCGATCCGGCCCGTTCCGTTCACCAACCCTGATGGGAGCGAGGGCGCCGACCTCTACCTTGCCCCCGAGGCCTTCCGAGAAGCCTTCGCCGCCGACGTCGATCCTGCGACGGCCGCAGTGATGGCTGCGGCACAGCGGCCCTACGCGGCTGCGGCGTTCGCAGCTACGCCGTCGGCCCCGCCCGCGTGGAACACACTGCCGTGCTGGTATTTGCTGGGCACCGAGCACAAGGCCATCCCGCCGGAGCTGCGGCGGTTCATGGCCGGGCGAGCGAACGCAACGATCGTGGAGGTGGCGGCTTCGCACGTCTCGTTCGTGTCCCAGCCCGAGGCCGCCACCCAACTCATCCTGCAGGCCGCCGAAGCGACAGCCGCAGCCGGCTGAACGGTCTTGACGTATCCGCGGCCGACGGCGGCTCACCCCAATCGACTTGAGGCGAGTGCCGGTGATGCGTCCGTGCCCGCGGACCAGGGTGGTCCTGGCTCGGGTTCGTCATCTCAGTTGGCCTTGGCTGCGAGGCGGTGCAGACGGATCGCCGAGATCAGGAAGAAGATGCCGCCCAGCACGGCGTATCCGCTGATGCCTGAGACGGACGCCTTCGGCCCGCCGGCCATCAGGATGAAGCTCGAGCCGGCGATGACAGAGACTCCGCCGCTGAGGATCATTGCCCACTGCCCTCCGAGCCGGTAGCGCAGGATCGCGACGATCAACTGCACGATGCCCGCGGTGATCGCCCAGGCACCCCACACCCGCAGAACGCTCGGCATACCGGAGGTGACGGCGACAGCCAATCCGATCGCCGTGAGCAGACTCAGTGCCATGTTGAGGTACAGCGGTGCTCGCGGTCGTGTGGTCCCCGAGGAACGGAAGTCGATCACGGCCGCGGCCACGTCGAACAGCGGATAGATCACCAGGAGGGCGATGCCGGCCGGGTTGAGTGTCGAAGCGGTGAGCATGATCAGGACAGCCCAGATGACTGCGAAGGCGAAGCGGACGTAGTACAGGTTTCGCAACTCCTTGGTGCTGCTGGCGGTCTCGGTTACGGCGCGGGCGTCGATGGCACTGGACATCAGATTCCTCTTTCGATGATTGGCACGGCGGATCGGTCGGGCGTCAGCGGCTGACACGGTCGGCCTGCTTGATCGGACACGTGAGGGTTGCCGGGTAGGCGGGCGATGGGGGCGCGGCAGGCATTGACCTCTTGCTCACTCCGAGTAGAAAGAACGATCGGTCTACCTGACTTTGGCGGATGTACCCACGGATGTCAAGACCGACCGTTCTATCTGCTAGCCTTGCGACAGGATCTCGAACGGGAGAGGCGGATGTCGGAAGCACGAGCGCGACTGCTCAGCACGGCCAGCGGGCTCTTCTACTCCGAAGGACTTCATTCCGTAGGCATCGATCGCATCATTGCTACCGCAGGCGTGACACGAGCCACGCTGTACAGGCACTTCCCGAGCAAGGACGACCTCGTCGTCACCTACCTGACACAGGCCGACGAGGCAATCCGCACACGAGTGAACGCCGCGCGGACTCAGGACGCGTCCCCCGACGACGTCGTTCGGACTGTCGGTCGGTTCATCGCTGACGACATCCAGAGCCCCGGCTTCCGGGGGTGCGCGTTCCTCAACGCCGCCGCTGAATACCCCGACCCGACCCATCCGGTCCACCAGGCGGTCCTCAGGCACCGGCAGTGGTTTCTGGCCACGATGACCGAGCTCTTCTCCGAAACCGGAAAGCCCGACCCCGATCCCGCAGCCCGGCATTTCGTCATGCTGCGAGACGGCGCAATGGCCGCCGGCTGCCTGACCGATCCGAAACCCATTTGTGAGACATTCCTACGCGGGACCGAAGGACTCCTCAAGTACCGCAGTCGCCACCAATCGGACTACTAGAGCCGGCCTCAACGCGGACCACCGTCGGCGAGCCGTGCTGTCGTCCCAGACGATTCTGAGCGATGGTCACCCAGGACAGCCCTTCACCAGTACGACGTGTCGGTCCTCAAGGTGTGAAGGCGCGGGCGATGGGCCAGGCGCCGGGGGAGGTGTTTGACAGCACGGTGCAGGTGGTGCCGGTGTGTGGGTCGTGCGTGGACTTGAACGACGCGCCGGCGTCGTACCCGACCAGGATCGCCGTGTCGGTGCTCTCGTGCAGCCAGAAGCCGAGACCGTAGCGCCTGGATTCCTCGGGTACGTCGCAGTGCGGCCGTACGACCTCTTCGACCGAATCCACTAGGTCGCCGGCGAAAAGCGCGCGCCAGAAAGTGGAGATGTCGGCGGCGGTGGTGTGGATGCCGCCATCGCCGGTGGCCAGCACCGGCAGGTGGAAGATGTTGGAGCGATCCACACCGTCTATTGGCAGGTAACCCACGGCCGCGTCAGCGGGCAGCTCGTCGGAGCGGAGGAAGTCGGTTCTGGTCATGCCGGCGGGGCGGAGCACCCGTTCCCGGACCAGGTCGTGGTATCCGACGCCGCTGGCCCGCTCCGCCAGCAGGGCGAGGACCACGAAACCACCATTGCAGTAGCCGAAGCGCTCACCGGCCCGGAACTTGGTGGGATGCCCGTCCAGCAGGGGCAGGAACGCCTCGGTGGTAGTCAGCTCGTGCGCCGCGCCGATGAAGTAGTCGGTGATGTCGGTGTCGGCCTCTTCGTCCAGGTAGTCACCGATGCCGGAGGTGTGCGTGAGTAGATGCTCGACGGTCACGTCGTCCGCGATCAGCGGAAGATCCTTGCCGAGCAGGGATCGAGCGGTGGTGCTCAGCTCCAGCACACCGTCATGCACCAGTGAGAGCACCGCCACCGCGGTGAACCCCTTGCTGCCGCTGGCGATACCGAATCTGGTGTCCAGGGAGTTGGGAACGCGGTAGGCACGGTTGGCCAACCCGTAGGCCTTCGCGAACTCGATCTGGCCGGCCCGATCAATCCGGACCACACCGGAGAACCCGGTTTCCTTAGCGATCTTGTCAATATCCCCCTGCGCCATTGCCGCAGATTAACCCAGGTCGCGCGCCTACCTGGAGGCCGTATAGCCACGCCTGTCGTACGGCGGATGCTCACAGTTGCGGTACGGCGAGAAGGGGTTCGACGGTCGCGTAGTCCACGACCGGGCCGTCGCGGCAGATCAGCAGTGGCCCGAGCTGGCAGTGCCCGCACAGCGCGACCCCACACTTCATCGAACGCTCGAGCGACACGCGGATGCGCCCGGCGGGTAGCCGGCCCCCGATCAGGACACGTGCACCGAATCGCATCATCGGCTCGGGACCACAGAGGAACGCGACCGTCCGGTCCGGATCGATCCGGAGCCGGGACATCGGCTCGGTGACGAAACCGACCGCGCCGTCCCAGCCCGGCGCGGGCCGGTCGACGGTGAGCTCGACGTCGAGGTCGTCGCGCGCCGCCCAGCGATCCAGCTCGGCGCGGAACAGGAACTCGTCCGGCGTGCGGGCGCCGGCCACCAGCACGATCTTGCGGTACGCCGGCCGTTCCGCCAGCGCCTCCAGCAGCAGCGGACGTAGTGGCGCCAAGCCGATGCCACCGGCCACCACGACGAGATCGTTGCCGGCGGCAGCTTCCGGCGCCCACGCCGTACCGAACGGGCCGCGGACACCGATCACGGATCCGGGCCGGGCGTCGTGCAGGGCCTTGCTGACCGCCCCGACGGACCGGACGGTGTGCAGCAGTGTGCCGTCGTCGCCGATGCCACTGATCGAGATCGGCACCTCGCCCACGCCGTACGCGTAGAGCATGGCGAACTGCCCCGGCCGGAACGGGGCCAGCGGGCGGTCGACCGGCTCCAGTCGCAGCGTGGCCGAGTCGCGGGTCTCGACCGTGCGGCTGGTGACGCGGTACCTGACCGGAAGCATCGGTTCAGCCGGCATCGGTACGGCCCTCGTCGTTCGGATTGCCGTAGACGTCCAGCAAACGGGCGCGGGTGGACTGCAGCCGGTCCAGTACGACGACCAGCAGCCGGCGGGTCAGCGCGTAGCCGAGCGAGGGATCCTGGTCGGCGAGCAGCCTGAGCCGCTCGGCGTCGAACGCGGTCGCATGGACGGTGCCGACCGCTCGGGCTCCGAAGTGCCAGCGGTACGGCGGGACGAGCCAGGACCAACCGAGCAGATCGCCAGGTCCGAGAGTCTGGACGACGACATGGCCGCGGCCAGGGACCGCTGTGTCGAGCGCGACGCGGCCGTGCTGGATCAGCCAGCAGCAGTTGGCCGCGCCATCCTCGTCGAACAGCCGCACGCCGTCGTCGTAGTCCACGTCGTGGGCTGTGCTGAGCAGCATCTCCCGCTCGTGCGGACCGAGGGTGTCGAACAAGCCGATGCTAGGCATCAGCCGACTCGCCGGCCGCTGCCGTCGCGGCGAGCCGGCCCACTTCCTCGGTCAGGTCGATACCGACAGGGCACCAGGCGATACACCGGCCACATCCGACGCACCCTGACCCGCCGAACTGGTCGTACCAGGTGCCGAGCTTGTGGGTGAGCCACTGCCGGTAGCGGCTCTCGCCGGAGCTGCGGACGCTGCCACCATGCAGGTAAGAGAAGTCGAGCTCGAAGCACGACTGCCAGCGTTGCCAGCGTTCGGTGTGGTCCCCGGTCAGGTCGGTGACATCCTCGGTGGTGGTGCAGAAGCAGGTCGGACAGACCATCGTGCAGTTGCCGCAGGTCAGGCACCGTTCGGCGACGTCCTCCCAGTGCGTCGAATCCCGGCTGCCGGCCAGCAGGGCCCGCAGGTCGACCTCGGGCATCGCCCGGCCCATCCGGTGCGCGGCGGCCGCGACCTCCGTGCGGGCGCGGTCGGTCTCGTCCGCCGCGGCGTCGCGGTGGTCCAGCCGGCCGAGCAGGTCGGCGCCGGCTTCGGTGCCGGTCTCGACCAGGAACCGGTGGCTGTCGGCTGGTCCCGACGCCGTTAGTTCGGTAAGCGTCAGATCGGCCCCCGGTCCGGCCCCGGGGCCGGTGCCCATCGAGGCACAGAAGCACACCTCGCCGGGTTCGGTGCAGTTCACCGCCACGACGAACAACGACCGGTGCCGTGCCTCGAACGACCCGTCCGGATGGCTGCCGCCGCCGAGCACACCGTGAAGCTTCGCGATCGCGGCCAGATCACAACCCCGGACGCCGAGCAGCGCGTACCGCGGTGTCTCCTCGTCAGCGGCGCGGAACGAGCCGTCCTCGTCGGTGGACCACAGCTTGCGGCGGGCCGGATGCAGGAACGTCTTCCAGGACTGCGGACCGGCGGAGTGGGCGAACATGGCGTCGTCCTCACGCGGCCGCAACCGGTAGTAGCCCGGACCTGTCTCGACGCCCCAGCCGGCGGGCAGTTGCCCGGCGTCGGTGAGCTCGGCCAGCACGATCGCGCTGCCGGACACGGTCGGCCCGATCACCTGATAGCCATCGCCGATCAGCACCTGGACGAGAGCGCCGAGGCCGTCGGTGTCGATGATCGATTGACCCATACCGCGATCGTCCTGGTGGCCGCCGTACCGGCCCCAGGGCCGAAGGTCCCGGGCGGCGCGGTCTTCGGTCCCTGGCGGAGCCGTCGGTCACCCTGGTGTGCTCACGATGATGAACACTCCGACGCTTGCGGTCTTCAAGCTCGCCTCGTGTGACGGTTGCCAGCTCACCGTGCTGGACTGCGAGGACGAGCTGCTCACGCTGGCCGGGCGGGTGCGGATCGCGCACTTCCTGGAGGCGTCGAGCGCGGTGCTGCCCGGTCCGTACGACGTGGCACTGGTCGAGGGCTCGATCACCACGGCAGCCGACGCCGAGCGAATCCAGCGGATCCGGGCCGAGTCGCGGGTGCTGGTGGCGATCGGTGCCTGCGCGACGGCCGGCGGGATCCAGGCGCTGCGCAACTTCGGCGACGTCGCCGAGTTCGCGTCGGTGGTGTACGCCCGGCCGGACTACATCGAGACCCTCGCCACCTCGACGGCGGTCGCGGACCACGTCCGGGTCGACTTCGAGCTGCGCGGCTGCCCGATCGACCGCCGCCAGCTGCTCGAGGTGCTGACTGCCTTCCTGGCGGGCCGCAAGCCGGATCTGCCCGACACCTCCGTGTGCACCGAGTGCAAGCGCCGTGGCCTGACCTGCGTGATGGTCGCCGACGGCACGCCGTGCCTCGGCCCGGTCACCCATGCCGGGTGCGGAGCGTTGTGCCCGGCGTACCGGCGTGGATGTTTCGGCTGCTTCGGCCCGATGGCGAAGCCCAACGTGGCGGCGCTGCTCCCGCGACTGCGGGAGGCCGGGATGACCGACGACGAGGTCGACCGGGTCTTCCTCACGTTCAACGCGGCTGCCGGCGGGTGGTCCTCGTGAACCATCGCGCCAGGCAGCTGAACGTCAGCTCGCTCGCCCGCGTCGAGGGGGAGGGTGCGCTACGAGTCACCGTTCGCGACGGAGTGGTGGAGCGCGCGGACCTGCAGATCTACGAACCGCCGCGATTCTTCGAGGCCTTGCTGCGCGGGCGAGGCTACACCGAGCCGCCCGACATCACGGCACGGATCTGCGGCATCTGCCCGGTCGCCTACCAGACGAGCGCGTGCACTGCGATCGAGGACTCCTGCGGAGTGCGGGTCGGCGGCCCGATCGGTGAGCTGCGCCGCTTGCTGTACTGCGGCGAATGGATCTCCAGTCACGCGCTACACATCTACTTGCTGCATGCGCCGGACTTCCTCGGCTACCCGGACGCGATCGCACTGGCCACCGCCCATCGCGACATCGTCGAACGTGGGCTGGCCCTGAAGAAGGCCGGCAACGCGATCCTGGAGCTGGTCGGCGGCCGGCCGATCCACCCGATCAACGTTCGCGTCGGCGGCTTCTACTCCGCACCAGGCAGAGACCGGCTGGACGCGCTGGCCGCGCAGTTGCGGCCGGCGCTCGAGGCCGCGATCGCCACGGTGCACTGGGTGGCCGGATTCGACTTCCCGGACCTGGAGCTGGACCACGAGTTGCTCGCTGTCCACGACCCGGCCCGGTACGCGATCGAGGGCGGCACGACGCTGCGTCGCAGTGACGGGCCTGCGTTCGGAGTCGACGCCTTCAGCGACCATGTGGTCGAGGAGCAGGTACGACACTCGACTGCGCTGCACGCCGCCCTCGACGGCCGCCGGTACCTCACCGGGCCGCTGGCTCGATACACCCTCAACCACGAGCGCCTGTCACCACTGGCTCGCGAGCTCGCGGCCGGCGCGGGACTCGGCAGCGAGTGCCGCAACCCGTTTCGCAGCATCGTGGTCCGTGCCGTCGAGACCGTGTACGCGGTCGAGGAAGCATTGCGGTTGATCGAGTCGTACCAGCCGCCGGAGCCGCCGTACGTCGGCGTTCGGGCACGAGACGGGGTCGGGCACGGTGTCAGCGAAGCGCCGCGTGGCCTGCTCTACCACCGCTACGCGATCGGCGCCGACGGCCTGGTCCGGTCGGCGACGATCGTGCCGCCGACATCGCAGAACCAGGCCGCCATCGAGGAAGACCTCCGCCGGGTCGTCTCGGCCCATCTGGATCTCGGTGACGAAGCGCTGACCGCGCTGTGCGAGCGGACGATCCGCAACTACGACCCGTGCATCTCCTGCTCGACGCACTTCCTCGAGCTCTCCGTGGAGCGGCTGTGAAAGCACCGGTCGTGATCGGCATCGGCAACGAGTACCGTCGCGACGACGGTGTCGGCCCCGCACTCGTCGCCGCGCTCGAGGAGTATCGGCCAACCGGTGTGCGGCTGATCGTGTCCGACGGCGAACCGGCGCGGCTGATCGAGGATTGGGCCGGCGCCCCACTCGCCGTGGTGGTCGACGCCGTGCTGTGCGAGCCGTCGACGCCCGGCGAGATCCATCGCACCGACCTGCGCGGTCTGGCCGCGGTCGTCCGCGCGCGTCCAGCCGGCTCGCACGGCCTCGGTATCCCTGATGCGGTGCGGCTCGCCGAGGCGCTGGACCGGCTGCCGGAACGGCTGATCGTCTACGCGGTCGAGGCCACCGACGTTGCCTTCGGCACCGACCTGTCGGCGCCGGTCGCCGCCGCATTGCCTCGGCTGGTGACGGCCGTACTGACCGAACTGGGGTTGCGTCCGCGGGGATGACGAGCCCACGACGAGGGAGTTCCCCTCTGCCGGTCATCTCACGTGGTCGACGCGAACCCACGCTTGCGCGGATGACAAATCCACGCACCGCACACTCCGGTCACCGACCGGCTCGCCGACTACCTGCTGTTCCTCCGCGACTGACCGCTCGATGTCGTGTCGCGGCCGGCCGGGACCGCCGTACCTTTGTGGTGGGTTGGGGCGGCGACTCTGTCGCGCCAGCCTGGGGTGCGTAGGGACAGGTAGCAGAGGCCGGCTACGGGGACGGGGATCCAGAACTGGAAGAGCCGCCAGGAGACGACCGCGATGACGGCGACCCCGCCGGGGACGCCGAGACCGATCAGGCCCGGGATGAGGATGCCTTCGATGATGCCGAGGCCGCCGGGGGTGATCGGCAGAACGGCGAGCAGGCTGGCGATGCTGTAGGCGAGCACCAGCGAGGCCGGGTTCATCGGGTGTCCGAAGGCGATCAGGAAGAACCAGAGAGCTGCCGCGTCGAGCAGCCAGTTGAGCGTCGCCCAGGTCAGGAAGGATCTGCGGACCTCTCGGTCCGACAGCAGCTCACGAAGCTGGGTTGCGATCTCACGAGCGCGGGGACGCCAGCGCCGGGGGAGCCGGCGAAGAGCGAAGCGGAGGACGGCGGCAGCGCCGGCAGCCATCCGTGAACGCTCCCGGGTGGCAATGACGCCGCTTCCCGCAAGCACAGCGCCGATGAGCCAGAGGATCAGATAGGGCGCGGTCGGACCGGAGAAGATCAGGGTGGGAATCAGTGCTACCCAGAGGACGGCGGCAAGAGCCACCGCACACCCGACGCCCTGTACTGCGATTGCCGCGGCGACGTCGGTCGGCGCCGCGCCACCGGAGACCAGAAGCCGATAGCGGAGCGCCGTCGTCGTCGCGCCACCGCCCGGCACGATGTGTCCGATGCCATAGCCCGTCAGATCGCTGCGCAGGAGCCAGCCGAAGCCTGCCGGCCGCTCGCGGAGCACGCTACGGGTACTCAGCGAGTAGCACACCAGGCTCATCGCTTCGAACGCGATTCCGGCGCCGACCCACCATGGATCGACCTGTCGCAGCAGGCGCAGCGATTGCTGGGTGCCGGCCATTCTCGGCAGCACGACGTAGTCGACGACCGCGATGAGGATCAGCAGCCCGATCGCGCTGCGGCCCCAGGCCAGCGCCGTTCTGGCCGCTCGCCCGGCCGCTGTGCGTCGCGGGAGTCGGGGATCAGCCGCCTTACTTGCCTGCGGCAACAGGTGCGCCATTGCCGGCTGCTTCGGCCAGGTCGAGGGCCAACGTGATCATCTCGCTCCTCAGGTCATCCGGCCCGTCGGCGGCGACGGTTGTACTCGCGACGCCTCCAGAGCGGTGGCGATTTCGCCGGACCAGGCGCGGATCTCGGGCCAGTCCCTGGAGTCGCCGATCAGCTGGTCGAGTTCTGCGCGGTGGGAACGGACTCCGGCGACGGCGTCGGCTTGGAGGTCCCCGGCGAACGTCTTGACCGGAGCGGCCTGGATGAGGCCGGCCAGTCGGGCGACGTCGGGTGGGACGGGCTGGTCCTGGTCCTTGCTCGGACCGATCGGGCCGCTGTGGAAGAGCCAGACCGGCCGGCTGCGGAGTTGCCGCTCGTGATCGCGGAGGAAGCGGACAGCCTCGGAGCGCCAACGTCCCTTGTAGATCGCGCTGCCGACGATCACGGCGTCGTACTCGCTGACGGCCAGGACGGCGCCGATCTCGTGGACGTCGACCTGGTGGCCGGCGGCGCGGAGCTCGGAGCCGATCACCCCCGCAATAGTTGCGGTCGCGCCCATCTTGGTGGCGTAGGCGATCAATACCTTTCGGGTCATCACACATCTCCTTCCGTCAGCACGCGAAGAGGCTCACGTGCCGCTCGTCGTGCGAGTCGAGGTCCGCGGTGAGTCGGCTGCCGCCGATAGTTCCGTCGCGGTACTCACGTACTCACGTACTCATCGTGGTTCCGGCGACAGGCCCGCGTCAGAGTCTTTCTGCCTGGATTGCCTGGGCCGCAAAGTCGGTTGGCCGGCGTCCGTCGTGCCGTTATGGCGAGACCTTGTTTCCTTCGAGGTGGAGTGCGGTTGCGAGGAACGCGGTGACGCGCTGTTCCCACTCGCGCGGGTGGGTTCGCAGGGCCTGGGTGTGTCCGGTGCCAGGGACGATCCACAAGTCGACGCTGCCGGCGGCCGCGGACTGGATGTAGCGGGCTGCGCTGCCCTCGTCGGCACGGTCGCCGGCAGCGATGAGCAGCACCTTTCGTGGCGCGGTCGCAGCGACCGCATCGCGCAGCGCCGGTGGTTGATCTGCGGCCGTGAGCAGGCCCGTGACGCCGTAGGTCAGCCAGTCGAGGCCCTCCTGAAGGGTGCCGCGCCAGCCGTATTCGCCGGACAACCACGCTCGGTCGGCAGGTACTCGATGGGTCGCGCCTTCGGCGACGACTGCGCGGATCCTCCGGTCACCTGCCGCCGCGCCGATCGCTTCCTCGCCGCCCATCGACAACCCGACCGCCGCGATCAGCTTGTCATCGACGTCGGGTTGCGTCTGCAGGAACGACACGGCCGCGGCGACGTCCTGATCGCCGTACCAACCGAAGTCCATGGCTCGCCCGTCGCTGCGGCCATGACCGCGTGCGTCGAAGAGCAGTACGCCGTACCCGTGATGCGCCAGCACGACAGCGTGATCGAGCACGCTCGAGCGGGTCGAGCCCGCCCCATGGAGCAGGACAACGGCCGCGTGGTTTCGGGACGGGATGTACCAGCCGGCGAGCGCGACCCCGTCCGCGGTCGGGAACGTGACTTCGGCAGACGCCAGACCGCGGTCCGCCGGAGTTGTCGAGCCGACGGTCGTCGGAGGAACGGTGGTCGCGGCAACCGCCTGACCGATCGTCAGCGCTGCGATGACCACAGCGGCGAGGAGGACGGGCACCACCAGGATGCGGCGCCAGCTCCGGGCGGCGCGGACCAGGATCACCCCGCTGACGGCAAGCAGGGCCAGACCGGCTGCCAGGACGGCGAGGCCGATGACGGTGATGGGATGGAAGCCGGCCTTCGCCAGGTACGGCAGGCCGACGCCGATCCCGACTCCGAGTACGAGACATCCGGCGCTGAACACCAGGCTGCCTCGGACGATCCGTGGGCGGGCACCGATTCGCTTCACCTCGCGTCACCTCCGCCGTCCGCTCCCAGGTTCTGTCGCGGCGCACTCGCCACCCAGGGCCGCAGGTCCTGACACAGCGGGGACAACCGACCCTGCCGCCGGGGCGGGTCCAGCGGGAGTGTGGAGTCGAGTGGAAAGGGTGCCTCATGACACGAACGCCTCACCTGGAGCCCGCTCGGAGGCGACTACGGCCGATACTGCTCGGTCTTGGCGCGGTCGTCGGGGTCGCCGTTGGGTTCGGTCTGTTCCGCAAGTACGGCGGTCGAGCGCGGGACGCCAGTTCGTTCGCGATGTTCGGCGAGACCAAGACCACGGTTGAGCATCTGACGAGTGCCGATGCCACGGCGGTGTTCGGCGCGGTCACGCTCGACCTGCGAGAGGCTCAGATCGACGAGGAAGCGACAGTCGACTGCTTCGCGCTCTTCGGTGGTATCGACGTTCTGGTGCCCAAGCGGTGGCGGCTCGCGTTGTCAGGCACGCCGATCTTCGGGGGAGTCGAGGACAAGACCAGCCAGGACGAGCCGCTGCCGGCCGAAGCACCCGTCCTCCTCGTCAACGCGGTCGCGATGTTCGGCGGGGTCGCGGTGGCGAATGAGCCAGGCGACGCGACCCTTAGGGCCAAGGGTCGTCAGGGGTTGTCCCAGCCGCGGCGCGGAGAGTGAGTGGCGGTCTGCTGGTCGCGGCTGCGGTAGACGATGTAGGGCCTGGTCAGGTAGCCGAGCGGGGCGCTGAAGACGTGGACCAGGCGGGTGAAGGGCCAGAGGGCGAAGAGGGTGATGGCGACGAGGCCGTGGAGCTGGAAGGTCAGGGGAGCCGCGGCCATCAGGTCGGGGTGGACGTCGAAGCGGAACAGGCCGCGGAACCAGATGGAGACGCCGTCGCGGTAGTCGTAGTGGCCGAAGATGTTCGCGATCACCGTGTTCACGAGGCCGAGCACTATGACGGTGGCGAGGAACAGGTACATGACCTTGTCCATCCGGGTGGTTGCCGAGAACACCGGTCCGACCGTGCGGCGGCGGTAGATGAGGATGGCCAGGCCGGCGACCGTGCAGAAGCCGGCGATCGCGCCGATCGAGACGGCGAGGAAGTGATAGAGACCCTCCGAGATGCCGACCGCCTCGGTCCAGGACTTCGGTACGCCGAGACCGATCACGTGCCCGAGGAACACGCCCAGGATGCCGAAGTGGAACAGCGGGCTGCCCCAGCGCAGCAGTCTGTTCTCGTACAGCTGCGAGGACCGGGTGGTCCAGCCGAACTTGTCGTAGCGGTAGCGCCAGAAGTGCCCGGCCACGAAGATCGTCAGGCAGATGTAGGGATAGACCACCCACAGGAACTCGCTCATCGGCGTGCTCCGGGAAACGTTGGCATTGGCAACGGTTGGGTCGCCGGATCGAAGGCCGGTGTCGCGTACGGCGTGAGTCCGACCTCCTCCTGCGGTGGGCCTTCGGCGGCGAGGCGGTCGATCGCGGCGCGCTCGTCACCGGCAAGCGGCGGCAGTGTCGCGGTGATCCCTTGTACGGCGCCGTGCCAGGCGGACCCGGCGTCCGCGAGAGCCAGCCGGAGGATCTCGAGACCCGCGCGATGATCGATCAGCAAGCGCCACCCGAGTCGCTGGTCGACGGTCGCCGCGTACTCCAGCACCACACAGAGGTGATCGGGCAGCTCGGTATCGTCCAGCACGAAGCCGGACCGCAGGTAGGTCTGCTTGAAGCGCAAGAGTGCGACTCCACGACGCCTGGTGTCTCCGTGGGCGAAGTAGGTCAGGTAGAGGTTGTGCCGTCGCCGGTTGTCGAACGTGTCGACGTACCGCTGCTGGAGCGTGGACAAGTCTTCGGATGCGAGCTCTTGAGCGGTGGCGCGCAGCGGATCCCCGACGGTCGGGGGGAGTTGGGCCGCTCCCTGCTGGATGAGTTGCAGCCGTGAGAGCAGTTCGTCATCGGGGTAGTCGAGCAGCAGCGATGCTGCCTGCCAGGCGATGGTGAGGTCGCGAGGGGGCAGTTGCGGGTTCGGGTACTTCATGGCTGATCGGCCTTCGGTGGGAAGAGGCCGTCCGGCTTGCCCTTGCCGTCCCAGTTCAGCAGGTTGACCCGGTCGGCGGTCTGCCGGTCCTTCAGCATCTGGAAGTTCTCGACCGCGATCGGGGTCGGTACGCCGGAACCCTCGCCGAACGGGCCCGATCCACCCATGCCCGGTCCACCTTCGTAGTCGAGCGAGCACTCGGTCGCCAACTCTTCCAGCGCGTGCGCCTGCTCGGCGTGCGCCGGTGGGATCACGTAGCGTTCGTCGTACTTGGCCAGTGCGAGCAGCCGGTACATGTCGTACATGTCCTCTTCGGTCATGCCGACCGCGTGGGGGATGCCGCCGTCGGGGTCGCGGCCGAGATTGATGTCACGCATGTACGAGCGCATCGCGGCGAGCTTGCGCAGGACGAGATCGACAGGCTGTACGTCGCCTGCGGTGAACAACTCGGCCAAGTACTCGATCGGAATCCGCAACGCGTCGATGGCGGCGAACAGGTTCTCCCGCTTCTCGGCGTCCTCGCCGGTCTCCCTGACGACGTCGACGACGGGAGACAGGGGCGGGATGTACCAGACCATCGGCAGGGTTCGGTACTCCGGATGCAGCGGCAGAGCGACCTGGTAGCGGTTGATCAATGCGTACACGGGCGATCGTCGAGCGGCCTCGATCCAGTCGTGCGGGATCCCGGCCCGCTCGGCTTCGCGTCGTACGTCGGGGTCCGAAGGATCGAGGAACACGTCCCGCTGGGCTTCGTAGAGTCCGTGCTCGTCCGGTGTCGACGCGGCGGCCAGGACCTTGTCGGCGTCGTACAGCATCAGGCCGAGGTAGCGCAGCCGGCCGACACACGTCTCCGAGCAGACCGTCGGCAGGCCGACTTCCACCCGCGGGAAGCAGAACGTGCACTTCTCCGCCTTGCCGGTGCGGTGGTTGAAGTAGACCTTCTTGTACGGGCAACCGGAGATGCACATCCGCCAGCCGCGGCAGCGGTCCTGGTCGACGAGCACGATGCCGTCCTCGGACCGCTTGTAGATGGCGCCGCTCGGACAGGACGCGGCGCACGACGGGTTCAGGCAGTGCTCGCAGATCCGCGGCAGGTAGAACATGAAGGTCTGCTCGAACTCGAACTTGACCTTGTCGCCGACCTTCTTCAGCACCGGGTCCCGCTCTGCCGTCGCGGCGGACCCACCGAGATCGTCGTCCCAGTTCGCCGACCAGGACACCTTCATGTTCTGCCCGGAGATCAGCGACTTCGGCCGGGCCACCGGCGTGTGCTGCTGGGCGGGCGCGTCGGTCAGCGTCGCGTAGTCGTAGGTCCAGGGCTCGTAGTAGTCCTGGATGGACGGCATCTTCGGGTTGGAGAAGATGGTCAAGAGTTTCTTCAACCGCCCACCTGCCTTGAGCGTGAGCCGGCCGCGCATGGTGAGCGTCCAGCCGCCCTTCCACGTCTCTTGGTCCTCGTAGGTCCGTGGATAGCCCTGGCCGGGCCGGGTCTCGACGTTGTTGAACCAGACGTACTCGGTGCCGGGGCGGTTGGTCCAGGCCTGCTTGCAGGTGACCGAGCAGGTGTGGCAGCCGATGCACTTGTCGAGGTTCATCACCATCGCCATCTGCGCCATGACTCGCATCAGTAGGTCACCTCCTGGGAGCGCCGCCGGATCACGGTGACCTCGTCTCTCTGGTTCCCTGTCGGCCCCAGGTAGTTGAAGGCGAAGGACAGTTGGGCATACCCGCCGATCAGATGTGTCGGCTTGATCAGCAGCCGGGTCAGCGAGTTGTGGATTCCGCCGCGCTTCTTCGACGTCTCCGCGATCGGTACGTCGATCAGCCGGTCCTGCGCGTGATGCATATACACCGTGCCTTCGGGCATCCGGTGCGAGACGATCGCGCGGGCCACGACGACGCCGTTGCGGTTGACCGCCTCGATCCAGTCGTTGTCAGCGATGCCGACCTTGGCGGCGTCCTTGTCGCTCATCCAGATCGTCTGGCCGCCGCGCGACAGCGACAGCATGAACAGGTTGTCCTGGTACTCCGAGTGGATCGACCACTTGCTGTGCGGCGTCAGGTAGCGAACCGTCACGCCGTGCTCGGTGACCGAGCCGATCTCCGGTTCGGCGAACAGTGCGCCCATGTCGAGTGGTGGACGGTACACGGGCAGGTTCTCGCCGAGCTCTGCCATCCAGTCGTGGTCCAGGAAGAAGTGCTGGCGACCGGTGAGCGTGTGCCAGGGCTTGAGCCGTTCGACGTTGATGGTGAACGGCGAGTACCGCCGGCCGCCGGTCTCTGAGCCCGACCACTCCGGAGAGGTGATGACCGGCACCGGAGCGGCTTGGGTGTCGGCGAACGTGATGCGCTTTCCCTCGTGCTCCGCGGCCAGGTCGTGCAGGGGTTTGCCGACCCGGGTCTCGAGTGTCTTGAAGCCCTCGGTGGCGAGGCGGCCGTTCGTCGTACCCGACAGGGCCAGGATCGCCTCGCAGGCGTGGACGTCGCGCTTCAGTGTCGGCCGGCCGTCGGCCGGGCCGCCGCGGACAGCGCCGTTCTTCGCGCGCAGGTAGTCGACCGGCTCGGTCACATCGTAGGTGACGCCCTTGGTTGTCGCGCCGAGCTTCTCCATCAGCGGGCCGAGGGCCGACATCTTGGCGGCAACGGCACCGTAGTCGCG
Source organism: Kribbella sp. NBC_01484 (assembly GCF_036227145.1). Taxonomy (NCBI): domain Bacteria; kingdom Bacillati; phylum Actinomycetota; class Actinomycetes; order Propionibacteriales; family Kribbellaceae; genus Kribbella; species Kribbella sp. NBC_01484. Next base: position 8,274,758 of record NZ_CP109437.1, on the reverse strand, counting down.
TTCGACCTCGACGAGCTTCGGCATCGTGACGCCGGGGATCGGGTCGCAGTCGCCGGCCTTCCAATCGCGAACGATGCCGTGCGGATTCGCCAGCTCGTCCGGCGTGTCGTGCAGGAGTGGTACGGCGACGACGTCGCGGCGTACGCCGAGATGCTCCTGGGCGAGCTCGCTGAACTTCTCCGCGATCGTCTGCCACGCGTCCCAGTCGGTGCGGGTCTGCCACGGCGGCGCGATCGCGGGGTTGAAGGAGTGGATGAACGGATGCATGTCGGTGGTGTTCAGGTCGTGCTTCTCGTACCACGTCGCCGCCGGCAGGACGACGTCGGAGAAGAGTGTCGTGCTGGTCTGCCGGAAGTCCAGCGTCAGCAGGAGATCCAGCTTCCCGCGCGGTGCTTCGTCGTGCCACTCCACCTCGCGCGGGCGGCTGCCTGCCGGTGCCTCGCCGGCTCGCAGCGACGAGCCGGCACCGAGGAGGTGCTCGAGGAAGTACTCGTTGCCCTTGGCCGACGAGCCGAGCAGGTTGGCCCGCCAGATCGACAGGATCCGCGGGAAGTTCTCGGGCGAGTCCGGGTCCTCACAGGCGAAGCGGAGCGCTCCGGTCTTGAGCTCGTCGACGATGTGCTCGGCGACCGGTCGTCCCGCGGCCTGCGCCTCGTCGGCGAGGTCATGCGGATTGCGGTTGAACGTCGGGTACGACGGCATCCAGCCGAGCCGGGCGCTGAGCGCGATCAGGTCGGCGGTGGTCTTCCCGGCCAGTTGTCCCTGTCCCGTCGTCGCGGCCAACGTGTCCGCACCGAACGGGTCGTAGCGGAACTGATCGGTGTGCAGGTACCAGTAGGCGGTCTGGATCATCTGCCGTGGCGGCCGCGACCAGTCGAGCCCGAACGCGAGCTGAGCCCAGCCGGTGATCGGGCGGCACTTCTCCTGCCCGACGTAGTGAGCCCAGCCGCCGCCGTTCACACCCTGGCAGCCGGTCAGCGTGGTCAGCGCCAGGAACGCGCGGTAGATGGTGTCGGAGTGGAACCAGTGGTTCGTGCCGGCGCCCATCACGATCATCGAGCGGCCGCGGGAGTCCTCGGCGTTCTGCGCGAACTCGCGCGCGATGCGGGCAGCCGCAGCCGCCGGAACACCGGTGATGCGCTCTTGCCAAGCCGGAGTGTACGGCGCGAGGTCGTCGTACGAACTGGTCCAGTCGCCGGGCAGTCCGGGGCGGGCGACGCCGTACTGGGCGAGCATCAGGTCGTAAACCGTCGTGACGAGGTGTCCGCCGATCCGCCGCGCCGGGACGCCACGGATGAGGTCACCGGCCGCCCCGTCACCGGTGTCGAACCGCCGCAGCCGGAGCTGCACAGGCTCGGCGTCCCCGCCGGCCAGCGACAGCGCCGGATCCACCGGGCCAAGGTCGAGATTCCACTTGCCTTGGCCGGCCTCGCCGAAGCGGTGACCGAGCGAACCGTTCGGTACGACGGGCCGGCCGGTGGCCGAGTCCAGCACCACGGTCTTGAAGTCGGCGTTCTCCTCCGGGAGGTCCGGGAGATCGGCCGCGGTGAGGAACTTGCCCGGCCGGTGCACACCGTTGCCTACGGCATCGAGCCGGACCAGGTAGGGGAGGTCGGTGTAGGTCTTGGCGTAGCGGGTGAAGTACGGCGTCTCGCGATCGACGAAGAACTCCTTCAGGATCACGTGTCCCATCGCCATCGCGAGCGCACCGTCCGTTCCAGGTGCCGCGGGCAACCATTCGTCAGCGAACTTCACGTTGTCCGCGTAGTCCGGTGACACCGCGATGACCTTCTGGCCGCGGTAGCGCGCCTCGGCCATCCAGTGCGCATCCGGCGTTCTGGTGACCGGCAGGTTCGAACCCCACATGATCAGGTAGCCGGCGTCCCACCAGTCTCCGGATTCGGGTACGTCGGTCTGGTCGCCGAACACCTGTGGTGAGGCCACCGGGAGGTCGGCGTACCAGTCGTAGAACGACAGCATCGTGCCGCCGATCAGCGACGTGAACCGGGCGCCCGAGGCATGCGACACCATCGACATCGCCGGGATCGGCGAGAACCCGGCGATCCGGTCGGGTCCCCACTTCTTCAGCGTGTGCACGTACGCGGCAGCGACGAGCTCGGTGGCCTCGTCCCAGGTCGCCCGGACCAGTCCGCCTTTGCCACGGGCGGACTTGTACTTTTGTGCGAGCGTTGGATTGTCGACAATGTGCGCCCAGGCGGCGACCGGATCGCCGCCGTACTGGGACTTGGCCTCGCGGTACATCTGCAGCAGCACGCCACGGATGTAGGGGTAGCGGATGCGCGTGGGGGAGTAGGTGTACCAGGAGAAGGCGGCACCGCGTGGGCAACCGCGGGGCTCGTACTCCGGCTTGTCGGGACCGACGGAGGGGTAGTCGGTCTGCTGCGTCTCCCAGGTGATGATGCCGTCCTTGACATACACCTTCCACGAGCAGGAGCCGGTGCAGTTCACCCCATGGGTGGAGCGCACGACCTTGTCATGACTCCAGCGATCCCGGTAGAAGTCGTCGGCGCTCCGGCCACCGATCTTGTGCAGGGTGCGCAGGTCGTCGGAGACCACGCCCCTGGTGAAGTAGCGCCGAGTCCGGACCAGGGCCTCGCTGAGCCCGCCATCCAGGCCGATGGCCGAGGCGTCCTTCGAGCCGTCCCCAGTGCTCATGCAGCTCCCTCGCTAGTCGCTGTGCGGTGCTCCTGACGCGTCGGGTCGGCCGTCCTTCTCACGATCGTCAGGGTCAGCAGCAACGTCAAGGCCGCAGTGACCGACAGCAACGTCAGGCCGATGCCGTACGACTGGGTGCGGCCGTAGACGTAGCCCATGATCAGCGGGGGGACGAAGCCACCGAGGCCGCCGGCCGCACCGACGAGGCCGGTCACGCCGCCGACCCGGGCCGGGTCGGTGACCTTCGCGACGAGTGCGAAAGTGGCTCCGCTGCCACCGCCGAGAGCGGCGGCCATGGACAGGAACGCGGCGGTGCCGACGTGCTCGAGCAGGGGCGTGGTGGCGGCGACCGCCGCGCCCCCGGCGACGATCGCGTAGCAGCCGGCGAGAACGGGCACCGGTCCGAACCGGTCCGACAGCCAGCCGCCGAGCGGTCGCATCAGGACGGCGACCACGACGAAGCCGGCCATCCGGTTCGCCGCGTCGGCGGCGCTCAGGTCGTACGCAGTCTTCAGGTACGACGGCAGGTAGACCGAGAAGGCTACATAGCCGCCGAACGCCACGGCGTACAAGATGCAGGCCTGCCAGCTGATCGGGAGCTTGGCGTTCGCCACCAGCCGGGTCACGAACGATCCCTGCGCCGGGCGCCGGTTCGGCGCGTCCCGCAGTACCAGCCACGCCAGTACGGCGTACCCGGCCATGACGCAGGCCGTGATCACGAACGGAACCCGGTGGCCGGCATTGCTGTACAGCTTCACGGTGGTCAGCGCGCTGATCGCCGTACCGCCCATGCCCGCGCCGAAGATGCCGACAGCGAGACCTTTGCGCTCGGGCGGGAACCAGGCACTCACGAAGGGCACGCCGACCGCGAAGGTGGTGCCGCCGATGCCGAGGAAGAAGCCGCCGATCAGGAGCGCGCCGTACGAGTCGAGCCCGAAGAAGCCGATGAACAGGATCGGCACGATGGTCGCGGCGGTGACCAACGGGAACATCACCCGCCCGCCGAACCGGTCGGTCAGGGCACCGACCGGAATGCGGCCGAGCGAGCCGACCAGCACCGGTACCGCGACCAGCAGCGCGACATCCGACTCGGACAGCCGGCCGAGTGTGCCCTGGGTCCGGAACAACGGCCCGAGCGGACTCAGCAGCGCCCAGGCCCAGAAGTTGACCGCGAACCCCACGGTCGCAACCGCCAGCATCACCCAGGGCGCTCGCTCAGCTCTCTCTGCCGGGCGATCGACGTCGCTTCCGTTCATCGCAGGCTCCTCGCGCCGAAGTCAGGCCTCGATCGTCGCGCGGCGCGACACGGTCGTCCCAGGGCCATCGGTCCCGCCGGGCTGCGCCGAACGGCCCGGCAAGTGATCTCTCAACGGCCGGCGCGCCAGGGGTCGTCCGGCTACCGAGGGGCTTTTCCTCACCTACGGAGTCGGTACGTCGTTGCTGAGCATGCGCAACCCGGCCGTTGCCCGGGCCCGAGTGCCGGTGAACTGAGCGAAGTCAGTCGCCCGGCGGCGGTTCGGTCGGCTCTGCCGGCGGCTTGTCCGCTTCTTTGTCACGGCGGTGGCTCTCCCGGTAGACCTCGACGCCGAGGTGGCGCACGATGCTCTGGTCGGGGTGTGCCGATCCGGTCGTCCGCCGGCTGGCCACCGTGCGCTTCGCGTCGCGCTGTGTGCGGGCCTTCTCGATGTCTTTCATGGCCGGCTCCCTTCTTCTACTTCCAGCACACGCCGGCTCGCGACCGTACGACAGGGCAGAAGTTCCCGCCGGGGTGGACCGGACGGCCCTGGCGCGCCAGGCGGCACCTGCGGACGATGGCACGAAGGGGTCCATCGATCGGAAGGGCGAGCATCATGATCGCGAGCAGGCACTGGAGCGTCGAGATCTTCATCGACGAGCACGAGGACGAGCGGACCACCCACGCGGAGGCCCGGCTGCACACCAACGACAAGACCCAACTCGTCGGCCGGGGAACCGCCCGCCGGAACCCGGGCGACACCGACATCGCCGAGATCGGCGACGAACTCGCCGTCGCCCGCGCATTGTCGAGCCTGGCCCACGAACTGCTCGACGCCGCCACCTCCGACATCGAGCAGATCACTCACGAGCACATCCACTTGCACAGCTGACCGCAGGCCCGGGTACCGGTCCTGTCCGGCGGGCCTTTCGAGGGGCCCGCCGCGATCAGGGCACGCCGAGGACGCTCAGGTTCTTCCCGATCATTGCGTCGACGCCGAGGCGGCGAGCGTCAGCCAGGGCGTCATCGGTGTCCACCGGCCAGGTGAAGACGACCTCGGCCCCACGCCGCAGCTCGGTGACGATCGCGGGAGTGAGCAGTCGCCGGTGGACGCAGACGCCGTACGCCGGTCGTCCGCGGAGCCGGGACCGCAGCCGGCGCAGCCCACGGCGGCTGCCGGCCGACAGCACGAGCCGCACGTTCGTCAGGTCGCGGAAGGCGGACAGCATCCACCAGTGCTGCGTGCACACGGTGACCGTGCCCGCCGGCACGACCTCGGTCAGCACGGTCGCGAGGCGGGCGGCGAGCCGGGGATGGATCCCTTTCAGGTCGAGCAGCAGACGGGGATCGCCGGCGGCCGCGGCCAGCAGTTCGCGGATCTCGAGCAGTCGGACGTCCGTGCGGCGGACCAACTCACCCCGATCCCACAGCCACCACGGACCGAGGGTCTTCCGGTGCCGAACCTCGAGTCGTCCCCGGTAGGCGTGCACGTCCGCCTCGACGAGGTCGGCGCCGAGATCGAGGGCTGACCGGAGGGTTCCGAGATCGTTGCCCGCGCGATGCGCGACGACGAGTTCCGGGGTCACGATGCCGTCGGTGCGGGCTCGGTGAACCAGCCGCGCCAGCGCAGGAACAAGAACGTGCCGCCCAGCAGGAGCGCGGGAATCCAGTAGAGCAATGCGGTGAGTGCGACGGCGCCGAAGGCGGCTGTCCAGGAGACACCGATCGACGCCAGGCCGGCGACCAGGGCGCCGTCGCGTGGACTCGCCCCGTGGACGCCGGGGAGCACACCGGCGATCTGGCTGGCTCCGAAGACCGCGATCAGGTGGAGCGGCGACACGGATCCGCCGACCGCGTCGATGGACCCGACCAGCAGGCCGAGGATCGTGGCCTGGTACCCGATCGACAGGACGACGCCGAGCGCGAACACCTTCGCCGACGGCCAGGGCCAGCGACCGACCAGGAGCGGACGCCGACGTCGTACGACGAGCGCGACCGCGAGGACCACGGCCGCGGCGCCGAGGGCGATCGCGAGCACGGTCCACGGCAGGGTCACCCCGCTGACCACCACGGCGGCGACGAGTCCGACGGCACCGATGAAACGGTCCAGCGCGACCTCGGCGACCCCGCTGGCACGTCGTACGCCGATCTTCTCCAGCCGGTGGACGCGCCACAGATCCGCTCCGGCATGCCACGGTGAGATCAGGCCGAGGACCTCACTCTCCGCGTAGGCGCGCAGATGCCACCGGCGCGGGCGGCCGCTGGTCGAGATCGCGTGCCAGCGCGTCGGGCACAGCACGTACTTGCCGATCGCGAACGGCAGTAAGCCCAACACCGCGGGCAGCAGGACGGTGTGCGGGACGCGGTCGACATTCCACAGCGAGAGCCCAACGGCGGCCACGAGCGCGGCGATGCGCACGCCGCGGTGCGTCGCGATCGTGGGGATGAAGCGCGCGATCCTCGCGAGGTGCCTCTGGCCCTTGTCCATGACGGCTTCCTTCCGGGCCCGGGAACGGCGCTGAGACAGGCGCCGCGCCCGACGGTCCCTTGCCAGGACGATAGCCGCCCCGTTCAAGGTCGGCATCGTGACGCCTGTCGTGGACCTTTGCCAGCGAGCGAGGGAGGGATGGCCCTGTGCCGCTCCCGGTCGCCTCGGCAAGGGTGGAACGAGTGGTGGAGGGAGAGCTGATGGTCGCCGAGCGCGAGACATCGATGCTGCGAAGGACCGGTCGTGCGCACCAGATCGCCCGCGAGGTGATCGTGATCGCCGCCGTCATCGTGCTGTACTTCGGTGTCAGGGGCCTGATCGCGACCAGGATCGAGGTCGCCTACCGGAATGCCGAGCGCGTCATCGCCCTCGAGCGATGGACCGGCGTGTTCGTCGAGCCGAAGCTGCAGGCGGCCGTCACCACGCACGGCTGGATCGCGAACACGGTCAGTTACATCTACATCTATGGGCACTGGCCGGTGCTCCTGGCGACGTTGCTGTGGTTGCTGATCCGGCATCGTGACGCGTACCCGACGTTCCGGAACGCGATGCTGCTCTCCGGGACGATCGGATTGGTGATCTTCGCCGTCTTCCCGGTCGCCCCGCCACGCTTCCTGACGGCCTACGGCTTCATCGACACGGTCACGCAGGAGACCGAGGCCTACCGGGTGCTGCAGCCGCCGGCGTTCGTGAACCAGTACGCCGCCGTGCCGAGCCTGCACTTCGGCTGGAACCTGTTGATGGGGATCGCCGTCGCCAGTCTGGCCGGTCACCGGATCATGCGTTTGTTCGGCTGGCTGATGCCCGTCCTGATGCTCGCCGCGATCGTCCTGACCGCCAACCACTACCTGTTCGACGGCCTGGTCGGCGGCGTGATCGCCCTACTGAGTCTCTTCGTCGTGAGCCTGTTCGGCTCCGCCGGTCGCCGGCGGGGGGGAGGGCCGAAGGCCTGCGAGGTCCAGTGCATTGGGCCCTGCCGTGCGGCTCCGGCGCGAGGTGTGGTGGAGGTGAAGGCTACGGAAGGGAGACACCATGACGATGATCCAACACAGGGACCCCCGGCGTCAGTTCGCCGACCTGTTCGACTGGGCTGAGGGCTTGCCGAGTCTGTTCACTATGCCGGCGATGATGCGCGGCGTCCGGATCGAGGAGTTCACCGACGACGACAAGTACGTCGTCCGGGCGGAGCTGCCCGGCCTGGATCCGGCGAAGGACGTCAAGGTCGAGGTCGCGAACGGGATGCTGGTCATCTCCGCGACTCGTCAACAAGAAGAGCACGACGGGACCCGCTCGGAGTTCCACTACGGCACGCTCACCCGCCGGGTGCTGCTGCCGGACGGAGCCGACGAGAAGGCTGTCGTGGCCAAGTACACGGCCGGAATCCTCGAGGTGACCGTCCCGATCTCGGCGAAGCCCGCCGAGGCGCGCACGATCACGATCGACCACACCGACTGACACCGACCCGGCCCGACCTGGTGAACCAGGCCGGGCCGGCACACGAAGGGATGTGATGGTGATGAGGCGGTTGGTGATTCTCGGTGCCGGTACCGCTGGTACGACGGTGGCCAACAAGCTGAGGCGCCGGTTGGCGCGCGACGAGTGGCGGATCACGGTGATCGACCGCGATCGCGACCACCTGTATCAGCCGGGACTCCTGTTCATCCCGTTCGGGCGTGATCAGGCCGCTGATGTGCTGCGACCACGGCGGAGCCTGCTCAGGAAGGGTATCCAGTTCATCATCGGTGAGATCTCCGCTGTCGATCCGGAGCAGAAGGCCGTCCGGCTCTCCGATGGGGGAGTGGTCTGCTACGACTACCTCGTCATCGCGACCGGTACCAGCTCGCGGCCGGATCAGACCCCCGGAATGCTCGGGCCCGAGTGGCACCGCAGCATCCACGACTTCTACACCTACGACGGCGCCTTCGCGCTGCGCGAGGCATTGCGGGACTTCCCCGGGGGCAGGCTGGTCGTGCACGTCGTGGAGCAGCCGATCAAGTGCCCGGTGGCTCCGTTGGAGTTCACCTTCCTGGCCGAGGACTACTTCCGCCGCGAGGCCATCCGGGACCAGGTCGAGATCGTCTACGTGACGCCGCTGGACGGCGCCTTCACCAAGCCGATCGCGTCGCGGTACCTCGGACGGTTGCTGGACGAGCGGAAGATCGCGGTGGAGACCGACTTCCTGGTGGAGCGCATCGACGCCGAGCGCAAGACCCTGGTCAGCTACGACGACCGCGAGATCGGCTACGACCTGCTGGTCACCGTCCCACTGAACATGGGTGCGGACTTCATCGGCGAGTCCGGCCTCGGTGACGAGCTCAACTACGTACCGGTCGACAAGCACACTTTGCAGTCCACCGCGTATCCGGACGTCTTCGCCATTGGCGACGCCAACGATCTCCCGACCTCGAAGGCCGGCTCGGTGGCGCACTTCTCCAGCGAGATCCTGGTCGACAACTTCTGCCAGTACGTCGAAGGCCGCGCGATGACCCACCGGTTCGACGGGCATGCCAACTGCTTCGTCGAGACCGGCGACGGCAAGGCCCTGCTGATCGATTTCAACTACGACACCGAACCGCTGCCCGGGCACTTCCCGCTGGGATTCGGACCGTTGTCCCTGCTCCGGGAGACGAAAGCGAACCACTGGGGCAAGGTCGCGTTCCGCTGGATCTACTGGCATCTGCTGCTGCCAGGCCGCCGGCTGCCGGTGCCGGCCCGGATGTCGATGACCGGCAAACATCGACCGGACGAGGAGGTCCGACCATGACCGTCGTCAGCGTTGGCGACATCACCATTCATGTCGATTCCGAAGGATTCCTGACGGATTACGGCGAATGGACCGAGGATCTGGCGGTGGAACTCGCGAGCCGGATCGGCATCGAGCTCACCGACGAGCACTGGAAGGCGATCAGGTTCCTGCGTGCGGACTACCCGTCGCACGGGGAGACCGCCACCCTGCGCAGGGTGTCGACCTTGGCCGGCATCCCGATCAAGCAGCTTTTCGTCCTGTTCCCCGGCAAACCGGCCAAGAAGATGGCGTACGTCGCCGGCCTGCCGAAGCCCCGCGGTTGTGTGTGAAAGAAGGAAATGTGATGACCACCATCGACAGCATGCCGCTGATCGTTCCTGACTTCGGGGATGAGGCGACGGCAGGCCGCAAGCTCGCGATCATCTGCTCCAAGGGCAACCTGGACATGGCCTACCCCGGCCTGATCCTGGCCAACGCCGCACTGGGCGAAGGTGTGGAGACGCACCTGTTCTTCACCTTCTGGGGCTTCGACATGATCACCAAGTCGCGGATGAACGACCTGAAGTTCACCATGCTCGGCAACACCGCCACCCATATGCCACAAGGACTCGGCGGCCTGCCGGGCATGACCGCGATGGCCACGCACCAGATGAAGAAGCAGATCCACGACATCGGCGTCCCCGACGTACCGGAGTTCCTCGAGCAGATCGTCGCCTCCGGCGGTCATCTCTGGGCCTGCCGGATGTCTGCCGACATGATGCACCTCGACGAGTCCGACCTCTCCGACGACGTCGAAGGCATCATCAGCGCCGCCGACTTCATCGAGAAGACCGACGGCGCCCAGATCATCTTCATCTGAGCGCGTTGAGTGCTACCGGGCGGCCCGGGAGGCGTGGCGGGCTGCCGGGATCGCGAAGCAGAGGGCGGGGACGGACCAGAGCCAGAAACCCCAGCCGAAGCACATCAGGGCCAGATGGAAGGCGATGACCGCCACGTACCCGGCGCGCGGGCTCTTGACCAGGAGTACGGCGATGGTCAGTTCGGCCACAGCGAGGAGCAAGGCCCACAGCGTCGGGTCGGCCATGAAGATGTTCTGCCAGCCGTCGTACACCCAGCCGAACAGGGCGCCGTCGGCGAAGGGGCGGTAGGAGTCGGGAGTGGTCAGGGCCAGGTAGACGTGGACGCAGGCGCCTGAGGCGAACAGGGACACGAAGCCCCAGTGGATCGCGCGCCACACCGGGTTGGAAGCCACGGGTGTCGTGGCGGGATGTGTCGTCATGGGGATCAGCCTCCGGTGGCGGCGGCGGGGATGACGGCGACCGGGCAGTCGGCGTGGTGGAGGACGGTTTGGCTGACCGAGCCGATGAGCATGCCGGCGAAGCCGCCGCGGCCGCGGGCGCCGAGGACGATCAGGTTGGCGTCGGCGGCGAGGCGGAGGATGTGTTCGGCGGGGTGGCCGGTGATCTGGATGAGTTCGGCGTCGTGACCACCGCGCGCGTGCACCGCGTCGCGGAGCTCGGCCTCGGTGATCCGGTGCAGCTGGGTGCCGGCGGGCTGGGCGGCGACGACGCGGACGGCGAGGTCATGGCGCCGGGCGTAGTCCAGGCCGAAGTCGAGTGCGGTCTGACTCGCGGACGAACCGTCGTACCCGATGACCACCCGGATGCCGGCCTCAGTCCCGAGATCCGGTCGTACGACGACCACCGGGCAGCGGGCGTTCGCGGCGAGATCGAGGCCGGTCGAGCCGAGGAGTGCGCCGGCCATCAGGCCGAGGCCACGGCTGCCGATGACCACCAGCTTCGCGTCACCGGACGCCTTCACCAGGATGGTCGATGGCGGGCCGCTCTCGATCCGCGGATCGACGTCGACGGCCGGCGCGAGTTCGCGGGCCAGGGCGAGAGCCTTGTAGACGACGTCACCGGCCTCGGACGCGGAATCACCGGGCTGCATGGCATGGATCAGGCGAAGCTGAGTGCGCAGGGACTTGGCCTCGGCTGTCGCCCACCTGATCGCGATCTGGTCGGCCGGCGACCCGTCGATGCCGGCCACGACTGGCTGGTGTCTCATGCTGATCTCCTTGCCGTCTCCGGCAGACCGATCTCCTCGGCAGCTGTGAGCAGATCGCGCAGGCGCGCGACGAACCGGGCGGCGGGCGCGCCGTCGACCACGTCGTGGTCCACGCTGATGGTCAGCTGGAGGAACTCACGCTCGACCAGCCGGCCCTGGAACAGAATCGGACGCCGGGTGATGCCGCCGATCACGATGCTCAGTGTGTGGAGCTGGAACGCGATGCCCCAGCCGCCACCGGCGCCGAACATTCCGACGGCTGTCACACCGACGGTTCCTGCCAGCGCCCGTTGGCGCTGCGGCAACCGGTGCAGCATCCCGAGCAGACGGATGCGTACGAAGCCGGGGAGGATCAGATAGGCGCGTGCCCACCGTGCCTTGCCGACCGACGGGCTGAGGTGGGGATTCACCTTGACGTCGCGGATCTCGCGGTGCAGCTCCTGCACGGTGCGACTGCCGGCATCGCGCAGGACATGGGTGAACGCGAACGGACTCCCGTCGAGGTCGACCTCGACGGGTAGGCCGACGTCGACCTGATCGAAGATCACGTCCCGGCCGCGCAGATCGCGGTACGCCTGGACTGTGGGGTCGGCGGCGACCGCACGGGCCACGCACGCGATCACGAAAGCGGTGAACGAGAGATCCTCACCGGTCGTCTCCCGGTGCCGTCGCAACGCACCGCGGGCCGAGGTCACGTCCACCTCGAACAGGCCGTGAATGGCGTGGCGGCGCTGGGCGGCCCGGCCGGCATCGATCACGAGCCGGCGGGCCCAGGGCACGGGCACGACCTTCGAGTGCAGCTGATGCACGGTCCACCTCCGGAGCCGATCTGCTTCGAGCATGGGCTGCACGCGGCGCCTTCCGCATCGGCCGATCGGTCCGGGCGGACGGGTCTTTAGGCCCTACGGGGGTCGACCGAGCCGGAGTTCGCTCTAGGTGCATGGACTCATCGAGGTAAGGATCGGAGGATCGGATGCCCACCGTCCGTATCACGGCCACCACGGCCGCGCGCCAGGCGATCCGTCACCTGAGCGCCGGTCGTGGCGCTCCAGTGATGTTCGTCCAGTCCGGCGATGGCCGTGCCGGCGGTATGCCGATGTGCTACCCGGATGGCGAGTTCCTGATCGGCCCCGGGGACGTGCTTCTCGGGGAGATCGAGGGCAGCCCGTTCTACATCGACCGGCGGCTGGACCAAGCCCGGGGCGAGGTCACGTTCGAGCTCGACGTCGCGCCCGGTGGACCGGAGGGGTTCTCTCTCCCGGCTGGGCTCAGCGGCCATTTCGTCACCCGATCCACAACCTGTGCAACCTGAAAGGACGATCATGAAGGCAGCAGTTGTCACCGGCTTCTCCGCACCTCTGGAGATTCGGGAGGTGCCGATTCCCGAGCCCGGACCAGGGGACGTACTCGTCCGGATGGAGACCAGTGGGCTGTGCCACACCGACATCCACGCGGCGCACGGGGACTGGCCGGTCAAGCCGACGCCGCCGTTCGTCCCGGGCCATGAGGGCATCGGTGTGGTGGTGGAGCTGGGCGCCGGTGTGACCGACCGGGCGGTCGGTGACCGGGTCGCGATGGCCTGGCTCGGGTACGCCTGCGGCAGGTGCCGGTACTGCATCGGCGGCTGGGAGACGCTCTGCCTGGAGCAACGAAACTCCGGCTACTCGGTCAACGGCAGCTTCGCCGAGTACGCCGTACTGCCTGCCGCCTTCGCGACGCCGGTGCCCGCTGCGATCTCCTCGCGTGATGCCGCGCCGCTGACGTGCGCCGGAGTCACGACGTACAAGGCGATCAAGGTCGCCGGCGTGGCTCCGGCCGAGACCGTGGCGATCTTCGGCGTCGGCGGACTCGGGCACCTGGCCCTGCAGTACGCGCGGATCGCCGGCGGGATCACCATCGGCGTCGACATCGAGGACTCCAAGCTGAAGATGGCCACCGAACTCGGTGCTGACCATGTGGTGAACGCCGCCAAGACCGATCCCGTCGAGGCGATCCAGGCGCTCGGTGGCGCCGACGTCGCGGTCGCCCTCGCGGCGAACCCGCAGTCGTTCGACCAGGCCTTCCGGTCGCTGCGTCGCGGCGGGCGGCTCGTCTGCGTGGCTCTGCCCGGTGACAACGGCGCGCTCAGCCTGCCGATCTTCGACACCGTGCTGAACGCCAAGACCGTGATCGGCTCGATCGTTGGCACGCGCAACGATCTCGCCGACGTGTTCGCCCTGCACGCGGCCGGCCGGACCCGGGTCATCGCCGTCGACCGCAAGCTCGACGACGTCAACCAGTCCATCGCCGATGTACTCGCGGGTGACATCCCGGCTCGGGTCGTCTTCCAGTTCTAGTGAGGAGCTGAACCCATGAGTGTGCTGATCGGCTGCCCGGCCGAAACCGAACCCCGGGAGAACCGGGTGGCCCTGACACCCGACGTGGCGGCCCGCCTGCACCGCGCCGGTCTCGACGTGATCGTCGGGTCCGGCGCCGGCCGGGGGGCGTGGTTCCACGATGAGGAGTACGTCGCGGCCGGCGCGCGCATCGGGACCGGGGAAGAGGTCTACGCGCAAGCGGACGTCGTGGTGGTGATCCACCCACCGGCGGACCGCACGTTGCTCCGGGCCGGTCAGCTCCTGATCGGGCTCCTCGAGCCACTGCTCACCGCGGGGGACCTCGCGGATACGAAGGTGACTGCACTCAGCTTCGACGGACTGCCCCGCACACTGAGCCGGGCCCAGTCGATGGACGTCCTCACATCACAGGCCAACGTGGCCGGCTACAAGGCCGCAGTGCTGGCCGCGGACACGTTCGGCGGGTTCTTCCCGATGCTGATGACCGCGGCGGGCACGGTCCGCCCGGCGAAGGTCCTGGTGCTCGGCGGGGGAGTTGCCGGCCTTCAGGCCATCGGTACGGCGCGCCGTCTGGGCGCGCTGGTCACGGGGTACGACGTCCGAGCGGCCGCGCGGTCCGATATCGCGTCGACCGGTGCCTCGGTGCTGGACCTCGGTGGCGTCTCGGCGAGTGGCCAGGGCGGCTACGCCCGCGCGCTGACCGCCGAGGAGCAAGCCGATCAGCAGCGCGCCATGATCGCCGCGATCGGCGCCTTCGACATCGTCATCACCACCGCGCAGGTGCCGGGACATCGCCCACCCGAACTGGTTCCGGCGGCTGCGCTCGCGGCGATGGCGCCCGGCTCCGTGGTCGTCGATCTCGCGGCCGGCCCGCTGGGCGGCAACGTGGCGGGCTCGACTCCGGATGGTCGCCACGTCACAGCGAACGGCATCACCGTGCTCGGGGCCGGCAATCTGCCGGCCCAGGTACCGCGGGCCGCGTCGGCTGCCTGGGCTCGCAACGTCGCCGCGCTGCTCGACCACCTGATCCACGACGGTTCCGTCGTACTGGATCGCGGCGACGAGATCACCGCCGGTCTGCTGGTCTGTCAGGACGGCCAGGTCGTGCAACCGAAGGAGACACTGTCATGACACCTGTGCTGCTGGCGGACCTCACGGTCTTCGTGCTCAGCGTGCTGGTCGGTTTCGAGGTCATCACCAAGGTCCCGGCGACCCTGCACACGCCGCTGATGTCGGGATCCAACGCCATCCACGGCGTGGTCGTGGTCGGGGTGATGATCGTTGCCGCGAGCCTCGACACCACAGTGGGCTACGTGCTGCTGTTCGTTGCGGCCGTCTTCGCCGCCGCGAACGTCGTCGGCGGATACGTCGTCACCGACCGGATGCTCGAGATGTTCCGGACCAAGCCGAAGGCGAGGGCCGGGCGATGACCGTCTTCGACACCACGACCCACCTGCTCTACCTGGCCACCGCGGTCTGCTTCGTGCTCGGCCTGCAACTGATGAACTCGCCCGCGACCGCGCGGCGCGGCAACCAGTTGTCCGCGCTGGGAATGGCGGTGGCGGTCGGCCTGACGGTCGTCGTACTGGTTCATGACCGGACGATCACGGCCACCGCGGCCGTCGTCCTGGCTGCCGGGGTGGCCGTCGGCGCCGGCGCGGGGCTCGTCGCCGCCCGCCGCGTGAAGATGACCGCGATGCCGCAGCTCGTGAGCTTGTTCAACGCCGTCGGCGGTGGTGCGGCTGCGTTGATCGCGTTCGCGGACGCGCTGCCCGGCTCCGCCGGCCGGCCGATCAGCACCACGCTCGCGACCTCCCTGGACGTGCTGATCGGCGGCGTGACCTTCTCCGGCTCGCTCATCGCCGCGGGCAAGTTGGCCGGGTTCGTCCCAGGCCGGCCGCTCACCTTCCGCGGTGGTCGAGTGATCAACCTGCTGCTCGGGCTGATCGCTGTCACGGCCGGCTACCTGTACACCGCGCATCTCGGTGCGGGGACGACGCTCGCCGTGCTGACGGTCGCCGCGCTGGCGCTCGGCGTACTGATGACTCTGCCGATCGGTGGAGCCGACATGCCGGTGGTCATCTCGCTCCTGAACGCGTGCACCGGTACGGCGGTGGCGATGGCCGGATTCGTGATCGGCAGCACTCCGCTGATCATCGCCGGCGCACTGGTCGGCGCGGCCGGTGGCATCCTCACCAAGCTGATGGCAGTCGCGATGAACAGGTCGCTGCTGAGCATCGTCGCCGGCGGATTCGGCACCGGTGACGAGCAGTCCCGGCCACTGGTCGCGGCGACGGGCACGGTACGGTCCGTCACCGCCGACGACGCGGCCCTGCAGTTGGCGTACGCCGCGAAGGTGGTGATCGTGCCGGGGTACGGCCTGGCAGCGGCGCAGGCTCAGCATGAGGTGGTCGAGCTGGCCGAGGCCCTCACCGAGCACGGTGTGGACGTGAGCTACGGGATCCATCCCGTGGCCGGCCGGATGCCCGGTCACATGAATGTCCTGCTGGCCGAGGCGAACGCGCCGTACCCGCAGCTGAAGGACCTCGACGAGATCAATCCCCAGTTCCCGGCGACCGACGTCGTGCTCGTGGTCGGCGCGAACGACGTGACCAACCCGGCCGCGCGCCGGCCCGGCAACGCCGTCTCCGGGATGCCGATCCTGGACGTCGACAAGGCGCGCAGCGTGATCGTCGTCAAGCGCTCGCTCGGCCACGGCTACGCGGGGGTCGACAACGAGCTGTACACCAACCCGAGGACCGCGATGCTCTTCGGTGACGCGAAGGTCGTGCTCACCGCGTTGATCAGCGAACTCCAGGCCTATGTCCACTGAGGTGAGAACGATGGAAGACACGCAGGCAGTGACGGACGCGGATCGGGATGCGATGCTGCGGGCCGCGGTGGCGGCGCCGTCGATGCACAACACCCAGCCGTGGCGGTTCCGGTTCGCCGGGCCGACGGTCGAGGTGCACCGGGATCGGGAGCGCGAACTCCCGGCGGAGGATCCGTCGCGGCGGATGCTGTACGTGTCGCTGGGTGCGTCGATCTTCAATCTGCGAGTGGCCGCGGCGGCGCTCGGGATGGGCTCGGCGGTTCGTCACCTGATGGACCAGCGCCGCCCGGATCTCGTCGCGGTGGTGGAGCTCGATGCGCCGCTGATCGGAGAGATGGCCGGACTGGCGCCGTACCTCGCGCAACGCCGGACGAACCGGGAGCCGTTCAGCGATGTGCGGGTTCCGGACCAGGTTCGTGCGGAACTCGGGCTGAGTGCGCGGGTCGAGGGCGCCGTGCTGCAATGGCTCGATCGGCCGCCGATGCGGTGGTGGTTGCGGATGGCAACGACTGACGCGATGACCGCGGACGACGACGATCGCGGCCGGACGGCGGAGCGGCGCCGGTGGGTCGGTGGCGACCGGGCGGACGACGGCGTGCCGTCGGGCGCGCTCGGCCCCCGTGTCGCGGGCGGCGATCCGGTCGTCCGTGATCTGGCCGCCACCGGGGCCGACGAGCTGCGGCCGGTGGCGGACTTCGAGCGGGCACCACAGTTCGCGGTACTGGCGACCCGGTACGACGGACCGATCGAGTGGCTCCGGGCCGGCCAGGCACTGGAACGGGTGCTGCTCGAGGCGACCGCACAGGGCGTCTCGACATCGCTGCTCAATCAGGCGATCGAGCACGAGGGCCTCCGGTGGCAGATCAACGATCCGCTCGGTCCCTGGCAGCGTCCCCAGGCGGTGATCCGCTTCGGCTACGGTCCACCCGTCCCACCGACTCCCCGCCGTCCGATCGCGGACGTCCTGATCCGCGACTGACAGCGTGCCGGGGGATGGGCCGGGTGGTCCCGGAGGTCGGGACCTTGGGCCCTGACCATGGCGGCGGGGCTGGGCGAATCTTGAAATGCAGGGAAACCACCGGCTCGCCGGGAGCGGACCCAGGAGAGGTGGCCGGAGGCCACGAGATCCGCCGTCATCAAGACGGTTCCGGTCCGGAGAGCCGGTCCCCTGCGTCCAACCGCGCCGTACCAGGGGGTTGTCATGAACACCGGCAAGGAGCGGTCGGGGGAGCTGTGGGTGCTCGGGCAGGCTCGCCGGCTGGGGTTCGGGAAGAATCCGTTGCGCCGCCGGTCGGATCGCATCGAGGCGGTTGTGTTGTGGTGTGGGCTCGTCGTCGCGTTGCTGCTGATCCCGGTCGCCGCCGCGATCGGCACCGGCATCAGCAACGCCAGTGAGGAGTCGGCCGCCCGGCAGCGAGCGGTTCTGCACGAGGTGAAGGCCACGACCCTCGAGGACACCGCGACCGCCGTACCGAGCGCACCCGGCGACGTCATGTCGCGGGCTCAGGTCAGTTACGTCGACGCGAACGGCGTCGCCCGCGAGGGTATGACGAGCGTCGTCATCGGTACGAAGGCCGGAGACGAGGTGACGATCTGGCTCGACCACTCCGGGAACATCGTCCGCACGCCGCGCTCGGGCGCCGACAGCTCGGCCTTCGGTACCTCCGCCGGCTTCCTCATGCTGGCCGGTTCCTGGCTCCTGCTCTGGGGCCTGGTACGACTCGCCCGCGTCCCGCTGGACCGCAGCCGCACACGGGAATGGGAGAACGAATGGCGTGCAGTCGCCCCACGGTGGCTGCACGGCCAGAAATGACGGCGTGAAGGCCTGCCCCGAGGTCGGGGCAGGCCTTCCGCACTGTTGTCACTTACGGCGCGCGATGCGGTCCATCGCGGCCTGGACCGCGGTCTCGCTCGGTTGCGGCCAGAACACGTCCCACGCGTGGAAGACGATTCCGATACCCCAGCCGAAGATCGGGAAGGCGGGCCAGAAGAATTCCGCACCGGTCAGGTACCAGATGACCACCAGGAAGGTGTTCACCGTCAGGTAGGCGAGGACGTGTCCCGCGAGGTCGTGCCGCTTGCGGAGATCCTCGACCGCCTGCTTGCGCAGCGTCTCGTCGTTGTCGGCCGGAAGAGGCCGATCGACGACCTTCTCGTCCATGACTGCCTCCTTACTCATCACTTCCACCGTCTGCCGGTTCGGGCCGTCCGGTCAGGGCACCAAGGCGCGACCTGAGCGGGACCTTCGGCTCTGCAGACCTCGCCACGACGGATCGACGCTGGCAGTGAGGGACGAGTGTGAGGAGGACGTGATGAGTACGACGACGTACCCCGTCCGCGTGGACGGGGCGATGGACGAGCGGCTGAATCGCTGGCTGTGGCTGGTGAAGTGGGTGCTGGTGATCCCGCACCTGTTCGTGCTGGTGGTGCTGTGGATCGGGTTCGTCCTGATGAGCTTCGTGGCGTTCTTCGCCATCCTGTTCACCGGGCGCTACCCGCGCGGAATCTTCGACTTCAACGTCGGAGTTCTACGGTGGACCTGGCGAGTGCAGTTCTATGCGTACGGCGCACTGGGAACCGACAAGTACCCGCCGTTCACCCTGGAGGACGTGCCCGATTACCCGGCGCATCTGGAGATCGCGTATCCGGAGCACCTGTCGCGCGGTCTGGTGCTGGTCAAGTCGTGGCTGCTCGCGATTCCGCACTACCTCGTAGTCGGATTCTTCCTGGGCGGCGGGACCTGGTTCGCCGTGCAGACGGACCGGCAGGGCTGGGCCTCCGGTCTGGTCGGCCTGCTGGTGCTGATCGGCGCTGTGGCCCTGTTGTTCACCGGGCGCTTTCCGCGGCCGGTCTTCGACCTGGTGCTCGGCATGGACCGCTGGGTGTTGCGGGTCGCGGCGTACGCCGGACTGATGGTCGACCAATACCCGCCGTTCCGCCTGGACATGGGCGGTGACGATCCAGGTACCACCAGGCTGGACGAGCCGCAGGACGAGCCGCACCCGGGGCTCTTACCACCGCCACCACGGCGCGAACCCGGGCCGCGGATGTCGGCCGGGCGGACGATCGCGTTGATCGTGGGCGTCCTGGTGACGCTGGCATCGCTGCTGGGGCTCACGGTCGGGGGAGCGATGGCCTGGCTTGATCAGGCGCGCCGTGATTCCGCCGGCTTCGTGACCTCGGACAAGGTGACGCTGAGCACGACCGGCTACGCACTGACGAGTGAACAGGTGACGATCCATGCCGGAGCCGCGTCGGTGCCGCACCGGTGGTTCGGTGATGCCCGGGTGCGCGTCGAGACGGTCAGCGGCGGCCCGGTGTTCGTGGGCCTCGCGTCCGTGACCGACGTACGCCGGTACCTGGCCGGGGTCGCGTACACGACAGTGAAAGCCGTCGGCCCGAACACCACGACGTACGCCGATCACGCCGGCACGGCGCCGTCAGTGGTGCCCACCGACCTGAACATCTGGCGGGTCCAAGCGGCCGGTCCGGGTGAGCAGACGATCACCTGGCCGATCGAGAACGGCGACTGGACGCTCGTGGTGATGGCCCAGGACGGCAGCAAGGCACTGAGCGTGCGCGCCGACGCCGGCGCCACCGCACCTGCGCTGCAGTGGGTCTGGATCGCGATCCTGACGAGCTCGGGTGTCTTCCTCCTGCTCGGCACGCTGACCGTCGTGCTGGCGGTCATCCGGCAGCCGAAGCCGGGACCTTCGACTCTGCAGACGACCCCCGGCCCGCGGGTCGAATGAGAGTGACGGAAACAACCGACTGAAGGGTCGATCATGAGCGTACGGGTTGGGATCAACGGGTTCGGGCGGATCGGGCGGGACTACCTGCGCTGCGTGCTCGAGCGGACGTCGAGCGGCATCGAGGTGGTCGCGATCAACGACGTCGCGGCACCCGCGACACTCGCGCACCTGCTGCGCTACGACTCGACCTATGGACCGCTGAAGGAAGAGGTCGGGCACTCCGACGACACGATCACGGTCGGTGGCCGCACTCTGCGTGCGACCGCCGAGCGTGACCCCGCGCGCCTGGACTGGGCCGCGGTCGGGGCCGACATCGTGATCGAGTCGACCGGCAAGTTCCGGACCCGCGAGGCCACCGGCGCGCACCTGACCGCGGGCGCTCGCAAGGTGATCCTGTCGGTGCCCGGCAAGGACGTCGACGTGACCGTCGTCCTCGGCGTCAACGAGGACGACTACGACCCGGCGATTCACCACGTGATCTCGAACGCCTCGTGTACGACGAACTGCGTCGCACCGATGGTGTCCGTGCTGCACCGGGCCTTCGGCATCGAGCGTGGACTGATGACGACGATCCACAGCTACACCAACGACCAGGTGCTGCTGGACTCGCCGCACAAGGATCTGCGCCGCGGGCGTTCCGGCGCCACGAACCTGATTCCGACGAGCACCGGCGCGGCCCGTGCGGTCGGCCTGGTCATCCCTGAGCTGGCCGGGAAGATCGACGGCGTCGCGGTGCGCGTCCCCGTCGAGGACGGCTCCCTCACGGACCTGACGGTGCAGCTGTCCGAGGCCGTCACCGTCGAGCAGGTGAACCAGGTCTTCGCGGATGCCGCGGCCGGACCGCTCAAGGGGATCCTGCGCTACACCACGGATCCGATCGTGTCCCACGACATCATCGGCGACCCGGCATCCTGCATCTTCGACGCCCCGCTCACGCAGGTCCAGGACCACCTGGTCAAGGTCTTCGGTTGGTACGACAACGAGTGGGGCTACACCAGCCGTCTGGTCGACATGACCGAGCTCGTCGCCGGTTCGCTGTGACAGGAGGAGCAATGAACAGCGAGAGAGTCGTCTGGCTTCACGGCGACGCAGATCCACAGCAGGTCGGCGTGAAGAACGCTCGATTGGCCGAGCTGACGGACGAGGGCATCCGGATTCCGGAGGGCTTCGCGGTGACCGCCGCGGCGTACCAGGAGTTCGTCCGCGAAGGCCGGCTGGGGCCGGTGATCGCGCGGGAGCTCCGCAGATACCGCGCCGGCCGGGACCTCGTCGTGGTCGCCGCCGCGATCCGGACCGCCTTCCGGGACACATCGCTGCCGCAGGCCGTCAGCGACGAGATCCTCGCCGCCTACGAGGACCTGGGCGGTGACGGTACCGAGGTGGCGGTCCGGAGCAGTCCGGCCGAGACGCAGGACGACGTGGCCGACGAGACCTTCCTGCATCTGCGCAGCGGAGCGGATGTGCTCGCGGCCTGCCGCCGGTGCTTCGCGTCGCTGTTCAGTGCCGTTGCCGTTGGCAACCGTGAGCACCGGGGCCCGGACCACCTGGTGGCCGCCATGCCGGTCACCGTGCAGCGGATGGTACGCGCGGATCTGGGGAGCTCCGGCACGGTCCGTGGCGAGAGCACCTTCGTGCGGGTCCGTGCCGCGTGGGGTCTGGGGGAGCCGGTCTCCGGCGATGCCGACCAGTACTCCGTGCATCCGGGCGCGCGCCCGATGATCGTGAAGCACCGCGGCGCCAAGCGAGCCAAGACCGTGTACGCCGGACTCCGCGGCACCGAGGTGGTTCAGACCACCCCCGAGGAACGGTCAGGGCTGGTGTTGACCGATGACGACATCGAGGAACTCGCCCGCTGGTCGGTCATCGCCGACAAGCACTTCAAGCGGCCGATGGAACTCGAATGGGCCAAGGATGGTCGCTCCGGCGGCCTCTACCTGGTCGAGGTCCGCGCGCGGGTGCTGCCCGTGGTGACCATCGACGGTCCCGGTCGAGCGGTTCCGGTGCTTCAGTACACCAGGGAACGGTGACGCGATGTTCGAGGTGCGGATCCATGGCCGAGGTGGCCAGGGTGTGGTGACGACGGCCGAGTTGCTGTCCGTCGCGGCGTTCACCGAGGGGCGGCAGGCCCAGGCGTTCCCGACCTTCGGGTCGGAGCGGACCGGCGCGCCGGTGGTGGGCTTCTGCCGGATCGACGACCGGCCGATCCGCACGCACGAGCCGGTGGCGGAACCGGATGCGGTGATCATCCAGGATGCCGGCCTGATACACCAGACGGAGGTGTTCGCCGGACTTCGTGCCGACGGCTACCTCCTCATCAACACTTCGTGGTCGCTCGTCGAGCTGGGCCTGGATGCGTATGTCCAACGGTTCCGGCCGGAGCGGGTGATGACGATCCCGGCGACCGAGCTGGCCCTGACTCACCTGGGCCGTCCGTTGCCAGGTGCCGTACTGCTGGGCGCCTTCGCCGCGCTGACCGGCCAGGTCCAGCTCGAATCGGTCACGACCGTGGTCGAGGACCGCTTCTCCGGTTCCGTTGCCTCCGGCAACGTCGCCGCCGTGCGCGCCGCCTACGGCCTGGCGCGCAGCCAACTCGAGGAGGCATCCGGTGTTCACACAGATTGAGGGTTCGCGCGGTGTCGCCGAGGCTGTCGCCCGCTGCCGGCCCGAGGTGATCTGCGCGTATCCGATCTCCCCCCAGACGCACATCGTCGAGGCGCTCAGCGTGCTGGTCGCCTCCGGTGAGCTGACGCCGTGCGAGTTCGTCAACGTCGAGTCGGAGTTCGCCGCGATGTCGGTCGCCATCGGCGCGTCGGCGACCGGCGCCCGCGCCTACACCGCGACCGCGAGCCAGGGTCTGTTGTACATGGCGGAGGCGCTCTACAACGCCTCCGGGCTCGGCCTGCCGATCGTGATGACGGTGGCCAACCGCGCGATCGGTGCCCCGATCAACATCTGGAACGACCACAGCGACGCGATGTCGCAGCGCGACTCCGGCTGGATCCAGCTGTACGCCGAGAGCAACCAGGAGGCGCTCGACCTGCACATCCAGGCGTTCCGGATCGCCGAGACGCTGTCGCTGCCCGTGATGGTCTGCATGGACGGGTTCGTCCTCACCCACGCGGTCGAACGCATCGACCTTCCGAGCCAGGAGGTGGTGGACGGCTTCGTGCCCCCGTACGAGCCGCGGCAGCTCCTGGATCCGGACGAGCCGGTGTCGATCGGCGCGATGGTCGGCCCGGACGCGTTCACGGAGGTCCGCTATCTGGCGCACACCAAGCACTTGCGGGCGCTCGAGGTGATTCCCCAGGTGGCGGCCGAGTTCGCCGCGACCTTCGGCCGGGATTCCGGTGGTCTGGTCCGGGATTACCGCTGCGCGGACGCGGAGACGGTCGTCATCGCGCTCGGCTCGGTGCTGGGGACGGTGAAGGACACCGTGGACGAGCTCCGCGACGAGGGCGTGAGCATCGGTGTGCTGGGCGTGACCTCGTTCCGGCCCTTCCCGTTCGAGGCCGTGGGTACGGCGCTGCGCGGTGTGAAGCGGGTCGTCGTCCTGGAGCGGGCGCTGGCGGTCGGCATGGGCGGGATCGTGGCAGCCGACGTACGGATGGCTTGGCCCGGTGAGCCCTGCACGGTGATCGCCGGCCTCGGCGGTCGTCCGGTCACGAAGAAGTCGCTGCGCGCGTTGTTCGCCGACGCGGTGGCGGACCGGCTGGAGCCGCTGACGTTCCTGGACCTGAAGCGCGACCTGGTCGAGCGCGAATTGCGCCGGACAGGCTGAGAGGACAGATCATGCCAGTACAACGGATCAAGTTCTACCAGACCGGCAGCTTCGCGGTGGGGAACCGCCTGCTGGACCCGGATCAGCAGTCCGTCCAGGCCGACACTCGGCGGACGAACTCGCTGAACTCGGGACACCGCGCCTGCCAGGGCTGTGGTGAGGCGCTCGGCGCCCGCTACGTGCTCGATGCGGTGATGCGTGCCACCGGCAACCAGATGGTGGCGGTGAACTCGACCGGCTGCCTGGAGGTCTTCTCGACGCCCTTCCCGGAGTCGTCATGGCAGATTCCCTGGCTGCACTCGCTGTTCGGCAACGCGCCGGCGGTGGCGACCGGTGTCGCGGCGGCGCTCAAGGCGAAGGGCCGGACCGACGTACGTGTCGTCGGGCAGGGTGGCGACGGCGGGACTGTCGACATCGGGCTGGCCTGTCTGTCCGGAATGTTCGAGCGCAACGACGACGTGTTGTTCATCTGCTACGACAACGGCGGTTACATGAATACCGGCGTCCAGCGGTCCGGTGCGACTCCGCATGGCGCGGCGACCACCACGACCCCGGCGGGCAACTCGTTCGGTCAGGGCAAGAATCTTCCGGAGATCGCGATGGCGCACCGGATCCCGTACGTCGCCACGGCGACCGTCGCGGATCTGCGCGACCTGGAGTACAAGGCGAGCCGCGCGATGGAGTTCCACGGCGCGCGCTACCTGCACGTGCTGGTGCCGTGCCCGCTGGGCTGGCGGACCGCCTCCGACGAAACGATCCGCGTCGCCCGGCTGGCCACGGAGACCGGCGTCTTCCCGGTCTTCGAGGCGGTCGACGGCGTGGTGTCCGACGTGACGAAGATCCGCCGGGTCCGTCCGGTCACCGATTACCTGCGACCGCAGGGACGCTTCGCGCATCTGTTCGGCGACACCCCACGCGAGGACATGGTCAACAAGATCCAGGCGGAAGCGGACCGGAACATCCGGATCTTCGGCCTGACCGAACCCGACGAGGTGAGTTAGATGCCCGAGGCAATCAAGCACGGACCGTTGCCGTTCGCGATCACGCTGGACGTGGGCTCGAGCCTGGCGAACAAGACCGGCTCCTGGCGGACCGAGCGGCCGGTGTACCTCGATCGGATGCCACCGTGCAACGACGCATGCCCGGCCGGCGAGAACATCCAGGAATGGCTGTCGCACGCCGAGGCGGGCGACTATGAGACCGCCTGGCGGCAGATCATGGTCGACAACCCCTTCCCCGCCGTGATGGGCCGGGTCTGCTACCGGCCGTGCGAGACCGCGTGCAACCGCGCCACGCTGGACGAGCCGGTCGGCATCAACTCCGTCGAGCGATTCCTCGGCGACGAGGCGATCAAGCAGGGCTGGTCCGTCGCGGTCGAGGCGCCGCCCAGCGGCAAGCGGGTGCTGATCGTCGGTGCCGGTCCGTCCGGACTGTCGGCGGCGTACCACCTGGCGCTGCTCGGCCACGAGGTCACGGTCCGGGACAATTCGCCGGAAGCCGGCGGCATGATGCGCTACGGCATTCCGTCGTACCGGCTGCCGCGGGACGTGGTGGACGCCGAGATCCAGCGGATCGTCGACCTGGGCGTCCGGCTCGAGCTCGGTACGCCGGTCACCGAACTGACCGGGGAGCTCGCCGAGTTCGACGCCGTCTTCCTGGCGGTCGGGGCGCACGTCGGACGTCGTGCCGACATCCCGGCCGGCGACTCGGCACGGATCGTCGACGCCGTGTCGTTGCTGGCCGGACTCGAGAGCGGCGAGGAGCCGCTGCTCGGCCGCCGGGTCGCGGTGTACGGCGGCGGGAACACCGCGATGGACGTCGCGCGCACGGCTCGCCGCCTCGGCGCCAGCGATGCGGTGGTGGTCTACCGGCGAACGCGCGAGCGGATGCCCGCTCACGACATCGAGGTCCAGGAGGCGCTCGAGGAAGGTGTTCGGATGCGCTGGTTGTCGACGATCGTCTACGCCGGCGAGGATCGGGTGCTGATCGAGAAGATGCGGCTGGACGACACCGGCTTCCCGCAGCCGACCGGTGAGTTCGAGGAGCTCGACGCGGACTCGGTCGTGCTTGCGCTCGGCCAGCAGGCGGAGCTCTCACTGGTCCAGGATCTCCAGGACGTGCGGATCACCGACGGTGTGGTCGAGGTCGACACCCGGATGATGACCGGCCACGCCGGGCTGTTCGCCGGTGGCGACATGGTCCCCGGTGAGCGCACCGTCACGGTTGCCGTCGGCCACGGTAAGAAGGCTGCCCGGAACATCGATGGCTGGCTTCGCGGTACGACGTACAACCATCCGGACCGGCCCGCGTTGGCGAGTTACGACCGGCTCAACACCTGGTACTACGCGGACGCGTCGGCGACCCTACGGCCCCAGCTCGACGTGGCCCGGCGGATCACGACCTTCGACGAGGTGACGGGCGGACTGACCGCCGAGAACGCGCTCTTCGAGGCCCGGCGCTGCATGTCCTGCGGCAACTGCCTCGAGTGCGACAACTGCTTCGGCGTCTGCCCGGACAACGCGATCATCAAGCTCGGCCCCGGTCAGGGCTACGAGATCGACCTGGACTTCTGCAAGGGCTGCGGCCTCTGCGCCGCCGAATGCCCGAGCGGAGCCATCACCATGGTCCGCGACCGCTTCTGACGGTCGAGGTCCGTCGAGCCCGCGGTGACGGGACGTTCGGCCCTGCCCGCTGTTGCGGGGAGAGTCGACAGTGAAGGTATGAGGCGATCGTCGACTGATCAGCGGCCGTTGGGGCCGGAGCTGATCGACCGCTGGCTGGGCGACGGGCTGATCACCAGGGGTCAGGCCGAGCGGATGCGCGCCGACCTCGGTCTGAGCTCGGCGCGGCCGGCACCTGTCGAGCCGGTGTCGCCGTCGTCAGTTCGGGCCGCGCCGATCGCCGGCCCGCCTCAGCGCGATCGCACCTCGCTGATGATCGAGGCGCTTGCTTACCTCGGTGGTGTGATCGTTCTGGTGGCCGCCGGACTTCTCGCCGCCCAGTACTGGGATGCGTTGTCCGCGGTTGCTCAACTCGGCGTGGTCAGCGGGGGAGCGGCGTTACTGCTGGTCGCCGGAGTGGCGGTGCCGAAACACCTCGGAGCCACGAGTGTCCGCCTGCGGTCCGTTCTCTGGCTGCTCTCCACCGCCGCCACCGCCGCGTTTCTCGCCCTCTTCGCCGACCTCGTTCTGGACCTGCGCGGCGACGACATCCTGCTCGTGTCCAGCGCGGGAGCAGCCGTGCTTGCGGCCGCGCTCTGGTGGCGGCTACCGATCTTTCCGCAGCAGGCCGCGTTCTTCATCGCTCTGATGGTTGCCGCGGCTGCGACAGTCGCGCAGGCGACCGACAACCCGCAGGTGCTTGGACTGCCGGTCTGGGTGCTGGGCGTGGTGTGGTTCGCGCTCGGCTGGCGCGGCCTGCTGAAGCCGCGGCGTTGGGTCTTCGCCGCCAGTGCGGCGGGCATGCTGGTCGGGGCGGCTATCACGCTGGCCGCCGATGCAGGCATGGTGCTCGCGCTCTGCACCGTCCTGGCGATCGTTGTCCTGGCCGTGCTGTTCCGCGATCTGCTGCTGCTCGGAGTCGGCGCCTTCGGAGCGCTCAACATCCTGCCGTCGGTGATCACCGAGTGGTTCCCAGGAGAGCTTGCGCCGCCGCTGGTGCTGCTCGGTTTCGGCGGACTACTGGTTGCGGCAGCCGTCTACACAGCCACAAGGGGGAAACCATGAGTCAGCAATCGGCGACCGTGCAACTGACGGTCCGAGGACACGTACCGGACGAAAGCGCCGACTACGCGATCGGCAAGCTGCAGCACGTCGTCAGCCGTACGCCGGACCGCGTCCAGCAGGTCCACGTCGTCATGAGCTTCGCGGCGAATCCCGCTCACGAGACGCCGGCCGATGTCGAGGTCGAGGCCGTGGTGGGCGGCGCGTCCGTGCATGTCCACGCGGCGGCAGCGACGCTGGCCGAAGCCGTCGACGAGGCGGCCGACCGGCTCCAGCGGCAGCTCACCGACCTGCGCGAGCGCGGACGTTCCCGGCGCCGGATCGGCGCACCGCGGTCAGCGGCCACGGCCACGTCCGAGCCCGTCGGCGACCTGACCGAGGAGCAGGAGGATGGCTGACCCCGAACTCGGACGGCCTCCGGACGACCGAGGCCCCGGGTGGTCGTAGGTCCCGGCGCGTGCGGGTAGGACGGCTCTGCCGGAGCGGTGCCGGTTGGACGAGATTGGAAGTGAGCCTGGGGACATGGGTCCCGGGAGGCTCGACCGGGAGGTGAACAATCATGCAGACGCGGGCGCCGTTGAGTGAACTCGGACTGAACTGCGGGAAGAAGACACGGTTGCGGCGGATCCTGTTCGATCATGGGCTGCGGAACGGGACGGCGTTGTTCCTGCCGTACGACCAGGGCCTCGAGCACGGGCCGCGGGACTTCTTCGCGAATCCGCAGGCGTCCGACCCGGCGTACATCGTCAAGCTGGCGATCGCCGGCGACTTCAACGGGATCGCGATCCAGATCGGGCTGGCGGAGAAGTTCTTCTGGGACTACGCCGGCGAGATCCCGCTGATCCTCAAGCTGAACGGCAAGACCGACATCCCGTCGGACGAGGCCGCCCTGTCGCCGGTGCACGCGAGCGTCGAGGACGCCGTCCGGCTCGGTGCGGACGCGGTCGGCTACACCCTCTACGTCGGTTCGCCCGCACAGGAAGCGGATTTCGCGCAGTACCGGCGGATCCGTGCCGACGCGGAGCGGTTCGGGATGCCGTTGATCGTGTGGGCGTACCCGCGCGGCGCGGCGATCGAGTCGAAGGGTGGCACGGACTCGTTCTACGCGGTCGACTACGCCGCCCGGGTCGCGAGTGAACTCGGCGCCGATGTGGTGAAGGTGAACTTCCCGCATCCGGACAAGCGGGACAACGTGAAGCCGCCGTACGAGGAGATCTTCAGCTCGCAGCAGGCGATCGACTCGGTGGTGCGGTCCGCGAACCGCACGCTCGTGCTCGTGTCCGGCGGAACGAGGGCCGGCGACGACGCGATGTACCGCAAGGCCGAGCAGGCGATGGACGCCGGCGGTCTGGGACTGATCTTCGGTCGCAACATCTGGCAGCGCGGCTACGACGAATCGCTGGCCTTCGTCGACGGGCTGAAGGAGATCCTCGTCCAGCATCCGAGTCACTGAGGGGAACAGATCGATGGACAAGTACATTCTCGTAGGCGTCGACGACACGCCCGAGAGTCGGCTCGCGCTGCACTGGGCTGTCGAGGCGGCCAAGGGTCGCGGCGCGGCGGTGCGGGTGGTCCGCGCCTATCTGAACGAGCTGAGCCGGTGGCCGGCGCTCGGTGTCGAGGGCTATGTTCCACCTCCGATGCCGATGGAGGAGTACCAGCGCGAGGTCGAAGCCGCGGTGCAGTACGCGCGGGACCGGCTCGGCTACGAGGGCGGATCCGGATGGCTCGCGAACAACGACCCGGCGCACGCGATCCTCACCGAGGCCGGGAACGCCGACATGGTGGTGGTCGGAACCAGGTCACGGAACAAGATGTCGGCCGTCGTCCTCGGTTCGGTGGCGACGTCGGTCGCGGCGAAGGCGCCGTGCCCGGTGGTCGTGGTGCGCGGTGAGCGCCGCACCGGACCGGTCGTCGTAGGCACCGACGGTTCGGCGGAGTCGGAGCAGGCGCTGGCCTTCGGGTTCGAAGAGGCCGCCCGGACCGGGCAGCCACTGAAGGTCGTGTACTGCTGGCATCCGCAGGATCAGCATGCCGATTCGATCGAAAACACCCAAGGACTGCTGAAGAACTGGCTGGCCGAGAGCCTCGCGCCGTACCTGGACAGGTACCCGACCGTGCGGGCGCAGGCCTTGGTGATCGAGGGCCGGGCCGGCGCACAACTCGTCGAACTGTCGGCAACAGCGTCGCTGGTGGTGGTCGGTTCTCGCGGCCGCGGCGGTGTCGCCGGTCTGCTGCTGGGATCCGTCAGCCAGAGCCTCCTGCACCACGCGGACTCGCCGGTCGCGATCGTCCGCCGGCATGAGGAGTCATGATGCGTCACCTGTTGACAGTCGCCGACGTGATGACGACCGAGGTGGTGGTCACCGTCGCCAACGACACGGCTCCTGCCGATACGGCCGGAACGTTCTACTAGGAGCCACGGTTCGGTGACCACTACAGAACTGCTTGCGACAGAACAAACAACTGATCCGCGCGAGCCCACCGATCGTCTGTTTCGTGATCTGCGGACGACACCCGACGGCCTGACGGATCGGGAGGCCCAGCGCCGTTTGGAGGCGTACGGGCCGAATGAACTCACCCGGCGACGGGGGAGTGGCTGGGTGGGTGAGCTGGTCCGGCAGCTCACCCACCCGCTGGCCTTGTTGCTGTGGCTCGCCGCCGTCCTCGCGGTGGTCGGCGGTACGGTCGTCCTCGGGGCGGCGATCGTGGTGGTCATCCTGCTCAACGCCGGGCTCGCGTTCGCGCAGGAGCGCCAGGCAGAGCGCGCGGTCGAGGCGCTGGCCGCCTACCTTCCGGTGCTGGCGACGGTGGTCCGCGACGGTGTGACCAAGAGCGTCGAGGCGCGCACCCTGGTGCGTGGCGATGTCGTTGTCGTTGCGGAGGGCAACCGAATCTCGGCCGACGTCCGGCTGTTCGCCGGAGCGGTCGAGATCGACAACTCGACGCTGACCGGCGAGTCGGTGCCGGTGATCCGCTCGGCCGACCTGACCGATGTCTCGGGCAACGTTCTGGATGCCGGCGATCTCGCCTTCAGTGGCACGAACTGCACCGCTGGCGAGGCCAGAGCGGTCGTGTTCGCGACCGGGATGCACACCGAGCTCGGCCGGATCGCCGCGATGTCGCAACGAGTCACGCGCGAGGACAGCCCGCTGGAGCGTCAGGTCAAGCGGGTGGCATGGCTGATCGCCGCTGTCGCGGTCGGTGCGGGGTTGCTGTTCCTGCTCCTCGGGGTGACTGTGACCGGCCTGTCGGTGCCGGACGCACTCAACTTCGCGATCGGCCTGCTGGTGGCGAACGTCCCCGAGGGCCTGCTCCCGACGATCACGCTGGCGCTCGCGGTCGGCGTACGGGTGCTGGCCCGGGCCGGTGCCGTGGTGAAGCGCCTGTCGGCGGTGGAGACGCTGGGGTCGACGACGGTGATCTGTACGGACAAGACCGGCACGCTGACGCAGAACCGGATGCACGTGACGGACGTGTGGACACCTTCGGGGCCGGTCGCTCTGCAGCCGGCGACCACCGGCGCAGTCCGGCGGCTGGCCGAGGCGCTCGCCCTGTGTTCCAACGCTTCCCACGATCAGACCGGCGCCGACAGCGGTGATCCGACCGAGGTGGCCTTGCTGCGGGCGGCGGCCGAGCTCGGCGTGGACCTGGATGTCGGGTCGCGGGCGAAGGGCCGGATCGCCCACTTCGCCTTCGACCCTTCGGTGCGGCTGATGTCGACCGTCGACCGCGCCGGCGACGCGATGACCGCGCATGTGAAGGGTGCGCCGGAGGAGGTCCTGGCCCGGTCGACGCAGTTCGCGACGACGTCCGGGACCGAGCTGCTGACCGATGCCGCCCGGGCAGAGTTCGGCCGGACGTTCGCGGAGTTCGAGAGCCGCGGTCTGCGGGTGATCGGCGTCGCGGACCGAGCTGTCGATCCGGCAGCGGTGCCGGCCGTGCGGGTCGAGGCAGAGCGCGACCTGGTGTTCCTGGGGGTGGTGGCGATGCTCGACCCGCCGCGGCCCGAGGTCGCCGCCGCCGTCCGGCGCTGTCAGGCGGCAGGCATCCGGCTGATCGTGGTCACCGGCGACAACGGCCTGACCGCGGCTGAGATCGCCCGGCAGGTCGGCATCGGTCGCGAGGGTACGACGGTCGTGACCGGAGCGGAGCTGGACCGGATGACCGAAGCCGAACTGGACCGGTTGCTCGCGGAGGGCAACGAGCTGATCTTCGCCCGGAGTTCCCCCGAGGCGAAGCTGCGGATCGCCGACGCGTTGCGGGCCGAGGGCAACGTGGTCGCGATGACCGGAGACGGCGTCAACGACGCTCCCGCGCTGCGCCGGGCGGACATCGGGGTCGCGATGGGAGCCTCGGGCACCGATGTCGCGCGCGAGGCGGCCACGATGGTGCTGACCGACGACGACTTCGCCAGTATCGTCACCGCGGTCGAGTCCGGCCGCCAGGTCTACGACAACGTCCGCAAGTTCATCGTCTACATCTTCGCCCACGCGACCCCGGAGGTCGTCCCGTTCCTGATCTACGCCCTGTCCGGCGGCCGCATCCCGCTGCCGCTGACGGTGTTGCAGATCCTGGCGATCGACCTCGGGACCGAGACACTGCCGGCCCTCGCCCTCGGACGCGAGCCGGCCGAACCCGGCCTGATGGATCGCCCGCCGCGGCGCCGCGGCGACGGCGTGATCAACGCAACGATGCTGGCCCGGGCTTGGGGGCTCCTGGGCGGCTTGTCGGCACTGCTGGTGATGGGAGCCTTCTTCTGGACACTGCTGGCCGGCGGCTGGCGCCTCGGCGATCCGACCGGCACCGGTGATCCGTTCCATCACCTCTGGCTGCAGGCGACCACGATGTCGTTCCTCGGCATCGTCGCCTGCCAGATCGGCACCGCCTTCGCCGCCCGCACGCAGTACGCCTCCCTCCGCACCATCGGAGTCACCTCGAACCACCTGCTGCTGTGGGGGATCCTGTTCGAACTCGTCTTCGCGGCTGTGATCGTCGGCGTACCCCTGCTGGCGTCGATCTTCGGCATGGCCGTCCCACCGGCCTCCTACCTGCTGCCGCTGCTCGCCTTCCCCTTCATCGTCTGGGGCGCGGACGAACTGTGGCGGCTGATCCGTCGCCGGCGCCGGTCGGCACACGGGCTCGGGATGTCGTCATCATGAACGCGATCTTCGACTGGCTCGCCGGACTGCCCGCGTGGCTGGTGATCGCGGCGGTGCTTCTGTTGCCCGCACTCGAGGCGTCGACGTTCCTCGGGCTGGTCGTCCCCGGCGAGACCGCGGTGATCATCGGCGGGGTGGTGGCGCACGCGGGCGGTCTGCCGTTGTGGGCGGTGATGGTCGCGGCAGCCGTCGGTGCGATCGCCGGAGACCAGGTGGGGTTCCTGGTCGGGCGCCGGTACGGTCCCGGCCTGCTCGGTCGGCTACCGCGCCGGCTGCGGCACGAGGAGAAGATCGGGCCTGCGCTCGACCTGATCGCCCGGCGCGGCGCGGTAGCTGTGCTGATCGGCCGCTGGACCGCCGCCTTCCGGGCGCTCGTGCCGGGGATCGCGGGGATGAGCCGGATGGGGCGCGTGGCGTTCACCGTCGCGAACGTCATCGGTGGAGTGATCTGGGCCGTCCTGGTCGCCGGCGGAGGCTACCTGGCCGGGGCGTCGTACCACGCCCTCGAACAGCGCCTCGGACTCGCCAGCGGCGTGCTGCTCGGCCTGTTCGTCTCGGGCCTGGTCGTGGGGCTGATCGTCCGCCGGCGGCGCCGTCGGCGGATTCGTTGAGCTCCACGTCGTACCGTTGCCGCATGACGGCGAGGCGGAGCTGGGTCGAGCAGATCATGGGTCTGCCGATCAGCGTTCTGGCCCGCGGGGAGCAGGCGGACTCCGAGCGGGCGGATGCGGCGGTGCGGGAGGTCTTCGCGGAGCTGGTCGAGGCCGATCGGGTGTTCTCGCCGTACAAGCCTGACAGCGCGGTCAGTCGGCTGGCGCGCGGCGAGGTGGGCTGGGACGACGTGGATCCGGTGGTGCGCGAGGTGGCCGAGCGCTGCGAGCGCGCCCGCGACCTGACCGGCGGGCTGTTCGATCCGGAGCTGCCCGGTGGCGGATGGGATCCGTCGGGGCTGGTGAAAGGCTGGGCGGTCGAGCGCACCGGGGAGCGACTGCGGGCCGTCTCCGAATTGGACTGGTGCCTGAACGCCGGAGGCGACGTACTGGTGCTGTGCCCGAGCAACCATCCGTTCACGATCGGGATCCAGGACCCGCGTGATCCCGGGCGTGTGGTGGCCGCCGTGGCCCGGACCGATGGAGCGGTGGCGACGAGCGGTACGGCGGCCAGAGGCGCGCACCTGTACGACCCACGGACCGGCGCGCCTGTGATGTCCCGATGGCTGTCGGTGTCGGTGAGCGGTCCGTCGCTGGAGTACGCCGACGTGCTCGCGACCGCCGCGTTCGTGGCGGGAGAGGAGTGGCCGGCAGTGCTCGACGCGCTGCCCGGCTACGAGGGCCTGGGCATCCTTGCTGACGGCAACCTCCTGGCGACACCCGGCTGGCCCGCGGGCGGATCGGCGGCAGAATGACCGCGATGAAACGCATCCTGTTGATCGAGGACGACGCCGATCTGGCCGGTCTCCTCGACCGGGTGCTCGCCGACGAGGAGTACGCCGTGACGCGAGCGGGCGACGGCCAGACCGGACTGCACCTGGCGTTGACGCGGTCCTTCGATGCGATGATCGTCGACCGTGGCCTGCCCGCCGTCGAAGGCCTGGACCTGATCGCCCGGCTGCGCAGCCGCGGCGTCGTCACGCCGATCTTGGTGCTGTCTGCGCGGAACAGCACCGAGGACCGGGTCGAAGGCCTGGACGCCGGCGCCGAGGACTATCTGGCGAAGCCGTTCGAGCTCACGGAGTTGCTGGCGCGGCTGAGGGCCCTGCTGAGGCGTCACCTCGACCACGCCGGTCAGCTGGCCGTTCCGGGCGGCTCCCTGGACGTCGCCAGCCGCACGGTCCGGCAGGCGGGCGGCGGCACGGTCGAGCTGTCCGAACGCGAGGCGGCGTTGCTGGCGCTGCTCGCGGCGCGGCCGGGTGTCGTGTTCAGTCGCGGCGAGCTTCTCGATCGGGTCTTCGACGACGCGGAGTCCGAGACCGTGGTGGACACCTACGTCCACTACTGCCGGCGCAAGCTCGGGCGCGGAGTGATCAGCACCGTGCGGGGCCTCGGCTACCGGTTGGGGAGCACATGAGTGGGCGGCCGATCGGTGACGAGGTCCTCGTCCGCAGAGCCGCTCGTGGCGTTGCCGTCCAGGTCGCGGCTCTGGTCGCCGTGGCGATGCTGCTGCTGATCGCTCTGGTCACGGTCGTCGTGGTTCGCGGTCAGGCGGGTTCGGCCGACGATCTGCTCCGGTCCGCCGTGGCGACCGCCGATGACGTCGGCGATCCGCCGGCCGGCACGTGGCTGGCCATCACCGGTGCGGCCGGTACGACCGTCACGCCGGGGCTGCCGGACGAGCTGCTCCCCGAGCTGGCCGCGCTGCGCGGCGGTGCAACCCGTGGCGTTCGGCTGACTACAGTGGAGAACGACGACGGCGAGTACCGCATCGCCACCGGCATCCGCAAAGGTGAGCCTGTGCAGGCTGTGCTCAATCTGGCGACGGCGCATCAGGAGCGCGTCCGCCTGCTCCAGGCGATGGGATTCGCGTCGGCGCTCGGTCTGTTGTTCGCCGCGCTGCTGGGCGTCCTGATCGGCCGTCGCGCCGTCCGGCCGCTGGCCCAGGCGCTCACCCTGCAGCGGGCGTTCGTGGCCGATGCGGGCCACGAACTGCGTACGCCGCTGACGTTGCTGAGCACGCGCGCACAGGTGCTCGATCGCACGCTGCGTCGCAACAGCTCGAGCGACGAGATCCTGCGCGACTCCGGCGGCGTCGTCGAGGACGCGAAGCGGCTCGGCGAGGTCGTCGACGACCTGCTGGCCGCCGCCGACCCCCGCGGCGCCGAGGGCCACGAACCGGTCGATCTCGCCCATATCGCGGCGGAGGTCGCGGACAGCGCGGGAGCCCATGCCGAGCAGGCCGGCGTCTGGCTGCGGTGGCATGCGGACGAGGGCAACCTGCTGGTCCTCGGCGCGGCCAGCGCGATCCGCCGCGCGACCATCGCGCTGGTCGACAACGCGATCGACCACACACCGGCCGACGGCGAAGTGCGGATCGCCGTACGGCGGCATCGGCGGGACGTGATCCTGGCCGTCAGCGACACCGGTACCGGGATCGGGCCGGAGGAGGCACAACGGGTGCTGCGCCGGTTCGACACGGGCGGTCATCGTGCGGGCCGGGCGCATTACGGACTCGGCCTCGCGCTCAGCCACGATGTCGCGAACCGGCATGGCGGCCAGCTCCGGCTGGCGCCGAGCGAGATCGGCGCGACGTTCGAGCTGGTCCTGCCCGCGATCGAGGATCCTGGGCAAAGGAAGGACTAAGATTCCGCGGGCATCGTCGGAGTATGACCAACGGCGGTGTTGTCCCGGCGATGAGCCGGCGTCGCATCGCGCATGTCCGGCGGAGGTCTCCCCGTACGCCGGCCTGGTGGCGCGACGCCGTCGGCGTCCTGTGCTGGGCCAGTGTGCTGGTCGTGGTCGCCCTGTGGTTGTCGGGGCGAGGCGCTCAGCTGCTCGCGGCCGGGCCGGCGGATCTGCTGACGTCGCTCGGTCGGCTGTCCGGCCTGGTGGCCGCGGACCTGTTGCTGGTGCAGGTGTTCCTGATGGCCCGGGTGCCGATGATCGAGCGCAGCTACGGCCAGGACGAGTTGGCCCGCAGGCACCGGCTGGTCGGCTTCTGGTCCTTCAATCTGCTGATGGTCCACGTCGCCTTGATCCTCGGGGGATACGCGCTCCGGGACCACAACAATCTGCTGCGCGAGACGTGGAACGTCGTCACGACGTACGGCGGGATGCTCCTCGCGGTCGCGGGAAGTATCGCGCTGACGCTCGTCGTCGTCACCTCGGTGCGGGTGGCTCGCCGGGCCTTGCGCTACGAGTCGTGGCATTTGCTGCACCTGTACGCGTACGTCGGGGTGGGCCTGTCGGTGCCGCACGAGATCTGGACCGGCGCGGACTTCACGACCTCGGCGTTGGCGCGGGTGTACTGGTGGTCCGCGTACGCCGTCGCACTCGCCGCGATCCTGGTCTACCGCGTCGCCTTGCCGGTCTGGCGGACGCTCCGGCACGGGCTCACGGTCCGCGAGGTCGTCCGCGAGGGTCCCGGCGTGGTGACAGTTCTACTGGCCGGTCGTGGCCTGCACCGGATGCCGGTCCAGGCCGGTCAGTACTTCGTCTTCCGGTTCCTCGACGGCCCGGGATGGTCGCGCGGCAATCCGTACTCGCTGTCGGCCTCGCCCGCGCCGGACCGCCTGCGGGTGACTGCCAAGGCGGCCGGTGACGGGAGCAGCCGGCTGGCCGGGTTGCGGCCGGGCACCAAGGTCGCGATCGAAGGCCCGTACGGGCGGCTGACCGGCGAGCGGCGGGTCACCCACAAGGTCGCGATGTTCGCCTGCGGCATCGGCATCACACCGCTGCGGGCCTTGCTGGAGGAGCTCGCGTACGAACCAGGCGACGCCGTCCTGGTGTATCGCGCGCACGATCTCGACGACCTGGTGTTCCGCGACGAGCTCGAGCAGCTGGCCCACCGCCGCGGGATCGCGATGCACTACGTCCTCGGCCGGCGGATCCGGAACCGGAAGTCCTGGCTGCCGGAGAGCGCCGCGGCGTGGACCGACGAGGACGCCATGCAGCAGCTCGTCCCCGGCATCAGCCAGTACGACGTCTACGTCTGCGGCCCTGACCTGTGGATGGACGCGGTGTGCGCGGCGGCCACCGGAATCGGCCTGCCGCCGAACCAGCTGCATCAGGAGCGGTTCTCATGGTGAGAGGAGTACGTGCGTGAGGCGCGGGATCAAACTGGTCATGTCGGCCGCGACCCTGGTGGTCGTCGGCGTCGCACTGCGGGCGAGCGCCCAGCCGCACTCGTCGGCCGCGGTGGTGTCGTCCGCTCCGGCCGGGCGGTCCCGGCACGCGCCGACTCGTCCGACGCCGCTGCCTCCGAACCGGTCCGGGACCCGGACGGCGCCGCCGAGCCGACCGAGTCCCACCGACGACGACTCGGATCGCCCAAGCCCTTCCGCGACACGCCCGAGCTCCGCCACGCCGCGCCCGAGCGCCTCGCCGACACGCCCGAGTCCTTCGAAGGCCTCGGCTGTGACCGTTGCCGGTGATCTGGTCCAGACGCAGTACGGACCGGTACAGGTCGAGATCACGATGCGGAGCGGGCAGATCACCCGGGCCCGTGCACTCGCCCGGCCGAGCGGGGACGGCCAGACGGACTCGATCAACAGCTACGCGATCCCACAACTGGTCCAGGAGACCCTTGCCGCGCAGAGCGCGCGGATCGACACCGTGTCCGGGGCGACCTTCACCTCCGAGGGATACCGGCAGTCGCTGCAGTCGGCGCTCGACGCGGCACATCGAGCCGGTGCGTGATGAGGACCCACTCGGAGCGGCTGCGACGCAACGCGGCGGTCGTCGGGGCGACCGGCGTACTGCTCGGTCTGCTGTTCCTCTACCCCACGAGCACGAATCGGACCGACTCGCCGACCTCCGCCGCGGTCAAGCCCGGGGTCGTCAGCACGGGACCGGCGACCGGCGTCCTGACGGTGAACGGCAGCTCGGAGGGCACCCGGTACGGTCCGGTGCAGGTCCGCGTCACGATCCGTTCGCGCCGCCTGGTCGCTGTGACCGCACTCGTCTATCCGTCGTCGGGAGGGCGCGACCAGGAGATCAGCGCGTACGCGCTGCCGCAGCTCGAGCACGAGGCGATCGCGGCCCAGAGCGCGCAGATCGACACCGTGTCGGGCGCGACCTTCACCTCGGACGGATACCGGCGCTCGCTGCAGTCCGCCCTGGACGCGGCCCACCTGCAGGGCTGAAGTCCTCCAAGAAAACACCAAGAACGGTCTGCCAGCGTGGCGACTCCAGATCAGCACGATCCGAAGGAACCTGATGCAGACAGTCAATGGTCTCCCTGCCCATGTGCTCCTCGTCCACGCCATCGTCGTGCTCCTGCCGTTGTCGGCAGCGTTGCTCGCACTGACCGCGATGTGGCCGGCAGCCAGGCGCCGATTGGCCGGTCCGAACGCGATCCTGGCGCTGTTGGTCGTCGTACTGGTGCCGATCACGACCAGCGCGGGAGAGTTCCTCGAGCACCGCTTGGCGCCCAACGCGCTCATCCACCAGCACGCCGAACTCGGCGACACCGCCATCTATGCGGCCATCGGAGTCGCCGTACTGGCACTGATCGTCTGGTGGCGGCAACGGGAAGGCCGCGGCGCGACCCCGGCGAAGCGCGCCTATCTCGCACCAGCCTCGACCGCTGTGACCGCGGTCGTGACCGTGGCCGCCGTCGTCGTCTCGGCCGCGGCGGTCTACGACGTCGTCAGAATCGGCGACTCCGGCGCGAAGGCGAGCTGGAGCGGGTGGGCCCAGGGCTCCTGACCGTGATGGGCCCGGCGCCCACCGTCGATGACGGGGAAGTGTCATCGGCGGATCGGGCCCCCGCGTGGACGGTGAGAGCTGGATGAAACATCTGTCATCCGCGCCGGCGGGCGCGTCCCTTGCCGCACTGTTGCCGCTGACGGCGTGACGTCTCCAGGACGCACGCGGGTGGGCAAGTGGGGGTGGGGTCGTGACGCTTTACCGGAGATCCGTGCCGCGGCGGTGGCTGCGGGTACTGGTCGGACTGAGCCTGATCGCAGCGCTGCTGTCGGTCGGGCAACTGAGAATCGCGGCGCCGGCGAGCGCCGCCGGGCCGGGCAGTATGACCCTGCACGTGGTCAGCGCCCGGTCGGTGAACTCCGGTCCCGGCTTCGTGCACGAGAACGATCCGGTGCCCCACTACAAGTGGATCGTCAATGTCGACGACACCGGCGATCCCGGCACCCGGGCGAACCAGCTGACCGACCGGTGTCTTCCGGCGACCGCACCCGGTGGCTCGTCAGATCCGAACTACGCGGACACCTGCCCGTGGCCTTCGACCCGCCCGACGTCCGGCTTCGCACCGATCGTTGCCCAAGGCACGGAAACGGACCTGAACGACAGCACGGCGCTGGGTGAGCTGCCGCCGGGGAAGTACCTGATCTCGGTCACCGCGGACGGCTTCAAGATCGACGGGCAGCACTTCACCATCACCTCGGGGACGACCACCCACGCGGTGGTCCGGATGAACCCGACCCCGTTGCCGCTGACAACGCTGCGGCTGCAGGTCTTCAACGACAACATTCCGGTGGACGGCACCTACGAGGCCGACGCCGAGCAGGGACTCGCCGGCTTCACTGCGACCCTCACCGACGTCCTCGGCCTGGTCAGCACCGACTACTACGGCAACCCGCTGTGCACCGTGTACAAGCACGCGAACGCCAACGGGACCGGGCCGATGCTGTTCGACGCCAACAACCGGCCTGTCATCGACACCGCCCGATCGACCGGTCAGTGCGTGAGCAACGCGAGCGGTGCGATCGTCATTCCCAACCTCGGACCGAACCGCTATGCGGCCACGGTGTCGCCCCCCGCGGGTCAGTCCGGGTGGGTGCAGACCACCACGCTGGAAGGTGGCCATGACCACGACATCTGGCAGCAGGAGGGCGAGACCGGTTACGACACCGAGCAGGTCCGTGGCGCCGAACTGGTGTCCGCCGTCCAGTTCGGCTTCGTCCGGACCCGCGGCATCACGCCGCCGGCCGGTACGACGCCGACCGGCGAGATCAAGGGTGTCGTCATCGCCGGCCTGCCCTACATCGGCGGTCAGAACGGCCAGGTCGTGCCGGAGACCGGCTTCGCCGGAGCGAAATCCGACGGCCCGATCCCGTACCCGTGGGTGGCGCTGTCCGACCTCGACGCCGGCGACGCGGCCGTGTACGTCGGTCGCGGCGCGGCCGACGGCAGCTTCGACATCACCAACGTGCCGGACGGGACCTACCAGCTGACGCTGTGGGACGACGACCAGGACTACATCCTGTGGAGCTTCAACGTCGAGGTGCACAACGGCGACGTGACAGATGTCGGCAACAAGATGCTGGTCGGCTGGTTCACCCACATCCACGGCAGCGTGTTCATCGATGCCAACGGCAACGGTAAGCGTGACACCGGCGAGAAGGCGGTGCCGAGCTTCGGCCTGACCGTCCGCGAGCGCGACAACTCGTTGATGGACCAGTACACGAACACCGCGGTGACCGATGCCGCGGGCAACTACGACATCAGGGAGACCTACCCGCTGGGCAAGTGGCTGGTCCTGGAGGGCTTCAACACGCGCTACAAGACCACCGGCATCACCTATCAGGCCGCCAACGAGACGAAGCCGACCACGCAGCTGGGCAGCTTGGTCGACATCAACTTCCTGCCGATCATCGGCCTGCGCGGCCGGATCGACTGGGGTGTGCAGCCCTACGATCCCGGAACGAACGGCGGCATCGTCGGCACCGTCACCTACGACACGACCCGCAACGAGCTCGACCCGGCG
Organism: Kribbella sp. NBC_01484; assembly: GCF_036227145.1. Taxonomy (NCBI): domain Bacteria; kingdom Bacillati; phylum Actinomycetota; class Actinomycetes; order Propionibacteriales; family Kribbellaceae; genus Kribbella; species Kribbella sp. NBC_01484. The sequence goes on along the minus strand of NZ_CP109437.1, from coordinate 8,233,582 downwards.
ATGGCCGCAACCGAGCCGTACCAGCCGGGCATCCCGGGAATCCCGGTCCGCTTGTACCTGCCGAAGGCCTGTACGGACACGACGCCGGTCGAGCGCTGCCGGCAGGGCTACGAGACCGAGCCCCAGCAGATCTCCGACGGCAACGGTGGTCTGGTGGACAACCCGCAGTACGGCGCGTTCGTCAAGGGCCCGGAGGTTCAGGACGCCTATACATCGGAGGAGTGGGCTCCGCCGCGCGGCTGCACGGCCCGGATGTACAACGGCCAGCCGCTGACCGATCAGCAGGCGCTCCCGGCCTTCGGTACGACGGAGAACCGGTTGTGCGTCGAGGCCCCGATGATGGGCGTGACGGTCGGCGCCAGTGACAGCGCCGGTGGCAGTCAGACCGTGAACGGCAACTACGGCTTCGCCACCTCGAAGGTCAACCTCTACCCACCGACGGACACGGTGCACAACCCCGACGGGCTCGCGCTGTACGCACCGCTGCCCGCCGGTCAGGAGCAGGACCTGCCGGCCCGCGACTACATCGTCTCGGTGGACATTCCGAACGACCCGGTCGACGGCAAGCCGATGTACAAGGTGACGCGGGAGGAGGACGTCAACGTCTTCGACGGTGACACCTACTTGCCGCAGGAGAACTATCCGCCGGCCACCCCGGCGCAGGCGAACGACCCGGCGGGCCCACCGGACCCGACCCCGACTCCGCCCGCCGAGCCGCCGTCCCAGCAGGCCGGCATCATCTCACCGTGCGCCGGACCGCTGCACACGGTCGACGTGACCAACGAGGCGTTCAACGCCGGCGGCGGCAGTCCGTTCCAGGGCTACGAACGGCCGCTGTGCGGTGACAAGCTGGTCGGCCTCCGGGCCAACCAGGCGGTCGCCCCCAACTTCAACCTGTTCACCGACGTCCCGATCCCGACGCACTTCTGGGGCCTGACACTGAACGACCTGGGGCTGACGCTCGACAAGCGCAGTGTCAACTACGGCGAGGCACAGGGCCTACCGTTCGTCCCCGTCGGCCTGTACGACTGGTCCGGCCGCCTGGTCGACACCGTACACACCGACTTCAACGGACTCTACGAGGCGCTCGAGCCGTCCACGGGCACGTACAACTGCCCGCTGCCGGCTGGACCCTGTCCGAACATGTACCGCTTCGTCGGCAACGATCCAGGTCAGCCTGGTGCCCTGAACCCGGACTACAACTCGAGATTCAGAACCATCGCGACCAACTTCCAGGCCTGGCCAGGGCTCTACACAGTGACCGACGAGGCGCCGACCCAGGTTGCCGCGACGGTACTGGCGCCCGACACGACCACGGTCAACCCGACGATCTGTGACCTCGGCGCGTCCGTCCCGCAACTGCTGTCCGTCAGCAGGCCGTACATCCGCCGGGGTGACTCGAACCGGTCGATCACGGCGACCGGCTTCGGCTTCGGCGCTGGCGGCAGCCCGGACCGACTGACGCTCAACGGTACGACGATGGCGATCACCAGCTGGAGCGACAAGAGCATCACGTTCACGGTGCCCGCGTTGTTCCCGCTCGGCGCCGCAGTCCTGGAGATCACCGGACACAACGGCAAGGCGAGCGTCAACGGGCTCACCCTCCAGGTGCTCGGGGCAAGCATCCCGCTGCTGGCCGGAATGTCCGCGACCAACCCGTTGATCGCGGAAGTGGGTCCGACGAAGCAGTACAAGACCGTGCAGGCCGCACTCGAGGCAGCCACGCCGACCCGGCAGCGGCCGTACTGGCTGGTGGTCGTCTGGCCGAACGCGCAGACCAGTGCGAACCCGCACGGTGACTACAACGAGAACGTCATCGTGCACCACCAGGTTCGCATCCAGGGCGTCGGCCCCGGCGGCTTCGACTCGGCCGGCACCTGGGTCCCGGGTTCGATTCTCGACGGCTCGGGCTTCAACCTGGACAACCCGAACGGCACCGCCTGGATCAACCGGCTGAGCAGCCTGGCGTACTCGGGCAATCCGGCGGTACCGGACTCGGCTGTGGTGACGGTGCTCGACGACCCGGCCCGGGCGGGGTTCACCCCGAGCAGCTGGCCGGTCACCCTGGACGGGCTCAGCATCACCGGCGGTGCGCAGGCCGACATCCCCGGCAACGTCAACGCGCTTACCGGGGCAGTGACCACGCCGTACGGCGCGGCCGGTGCGCTGGTCACCCAGGGCGGCGGGGTCTACGCACACTCGAACGTCCGTGGGCTGCAGGTGACCGACAACGTCATCCACGGCAACGGTGGATCGTACGGCGGCGGCATCCGGATCGGCACGCCGTACGTCGGTGACAACCGGAACTACGACCCGGTGATCGCGCGCAACCAGATCCGCGACAACGGCGGCACCAACCTGGCCGGTGGGATCGGGCTGTTCACCGGCAGCGACGGCTACCGGGTCACCGACAACGCCCTGTGCGGCAACTTCTCCGCGGAGTACGGCGGCGCACTGACCGCCTTCGGCTACATGGCCAACCCCGGTGGCAGCACTGGTGGCAGCATCACCGGGAACCGGATCTGGTTCAACGCCTCGTACGACGAGGGCGGCGGCGTGATGGTCGCGGGCGAACTGCCCGTCACGCCCGCGGCGCTTTCGCCGGGCACCGGTCCGGTGACGATCGACGCGAACGTGATCCAGGCGAACCTGGCCAACGACGACGGTGGCGGGATCCGGTTGCTGCAGGTCAGCGGATCGCACATCTCCCGGTCCGATCCGCAGACCATCGTGATCACGAACAACACGATCGCCGACAACGTGTCGGCCCACGAGGGTGGCGGCCTGGCACTGGACGACGCGGTCTTCGTGAACATCGTGAACAACACCATCACGAAGAACCTGACCACGGCCTCGGCCGTGACCAGCAACGGCCAGCCTGCTCCGGCCGGCCTGTCGACCGCGGCGAACAGCGACCCACTGCAGGCCAGGCTGCGCAACACGTCGCTGTTCTCCGGCTCGCAGACGCTGGCGGCCACGACGTTCAGCAAGCCGACACTGCTGAACGACGTGTTCTGGGACAACCGGGCCGGCTCCTTCAGCGGTGGGTACGTCTACGGCATCGGCGGTCAGCTGCCCGACGGTACGGCGAACTCGGTGAACAACTGGGACATGGGCGTCGCCGACGACCCGGGGGCGCTGCTGACACCGACGCACACGGTGCTGCAGGACGTGACCGGGACCGCCCCGGACGCGTCGAACTCCACGGTCGATCCGGGCTTCGTCTCGCCGTACGAGGTGTCGGTGAACATCCTGGCGGTCCGGTCGTACCCGGCCTTCCGGGAGGCGGTCATCGTGGCGCAGTTGCTGCCACCGGATCTGATGGGCGACTTCCACCTGTCCACCGCGACGCCGGCGTCGTCGGCACGCGGTCTGGGTGCGGCGAGCACCATCGTCCGTTGGGGAACGCCGACCACAGGGTTCAGCTACACCGTGGCCGCGCCCAGCCCGGACATCGACGGCCAGCCCCGGCCGACCGGGACCGGCAGCCAGCGCCGGTACGACGCCGGATCCGACCAGATGACGCCGTGACCCGTGCGGCCTGCCGCGTCCCCTCCGCGGCGGGCCGCACCTTCTACCTTCACCGAACCAGCAACGGGAGAACTCCAGTGACCGATATCTCCACGTCGCGTGGACTGACGCGGCGTTCCCTTCTCACCGGCGCGGGTGTCGTCGGCGGCGCGGTGCTCGGTGGGCGTCTGCTCACCGGCGGCGCTGTGCTGGCCGCACCCGACCGGTCGGCGGCAGCCGCCGCGCATCCGATGAAGCAGGTCCACCTGGTCGGCACCGACGGATGGGTCGCGATGCCCGGCGACGCACCGCCGGACCCGCCGTTCTTCCCGGATCCGTTGGCGCCGAGCCCGTTCAACACCTACGTCTTCGGCTTCCGCGACGTCACCGGCATGGCGTCGAACCTGGTCGCGGCACAGCGGGGCAAGGCACAGGTGAGCGCACCGATGATGGCGTTCGACGAGGATGACGACATCTACCTGACCCTGACCAATCTCGGCCTGGCGCAGCGGCCGGACCTGTTCGACGGGCACACCCTGCACTGGCACGGATTCGTCAACGCCATCCCGCTGTTCGACGGCGTCCCCGAGCTGTCGCTGGCGGTGCCGATCGGGCGCGACCTGACGTACTTCTACCGGCCGCACGACGCCGGCACCTACATGTACCACTGTCACTTCGAGGACGTCGAGCACGTCCAGATGGGGATGACCGGCATGGTGTTCGTCCGGCCGGCCCAGAACCGGACCCCGCTGCACCCGGGGGAGCGGTACGCGTACAACGACGGTGACGGGTCGACGGCGTACGACCGTGAGTTCGCCTTCATGCTGACCGAGCTGTGGTCGGCGGCGCATTACCGCGACGCGCACATCCAGGTCAACGACTGGACCGACTACGACCCGAGCTTCTGGCTGCTCAACGGCCGGGCGTATCCCGACACGATCGCTGCGAACGGGGACCCGCTGAGCACCGCCGCGGGCCGGCTGCAGTACCAGCCGATCTCGTCGCTGATCCGCTGCAACGCCGGCGACCGGGTGCTGTTGCGGATGTCGAACCTCGGCTACCAGAACCACGCGATGACCGTGGACAACCTCGATCTGACCGTGATCGCCAAGGACGCCAGCCTGCTGAAGGGCCGCGACGGCACGACGAACTACCTGACCACGAACATGGTCGAGATCGGGCCCGGTGAGAGCCGCGACGCGCTGTTCGTGGCGCCCGGTCCGGGGGAGTACCTGCTCTACGACCGCAAGTACTCCTATCTCGACAACGGCGGCGGGCCCGGGTACGGCGGGATGATGACGAAGATCGTCGTCGGCCCGCCCGGCACCTATCCTGCCCAGACCGCGGCGAATGCGTGACGGGGGCGATGATCCGATGAAACGACTCTCGGTCCAACGACTGCTGGCCCTGACGGCGGCCGTCGTACTGGTCACGACGCCGCTCGTGGTGCGGACGCAGGCGTCTGCCGCGGAGATGTCCGAAGGACTGCTCTGCGACAGCGACCCGAACCAGACGTTCTCGCTCACGGCGAGCGACGGCTACGTGTCCACGCCCGACGGCAACTCGATCCTGATGTGGAGCTACGGCAACAGCAAGCGCGGCTTCCAGTTGCCCGGTCCGACGCTGTGCGTCGAGTCCGGCCGGCCGGTCACTGTGATCCTGCACAACAAGTTGCCGGAAGCAACATCCATCGTCTTCCCCGGACAGCAGTCCGTGAGGGCGAACGGCAATCCGGCGCAGCCGCAGTTCGACTCCGGCGGCTCGCTGACCTCACTGGTCCAGGCTGCCGACGCCAGCGATGGTTCGGTCACGTACACCTTCACCGCCGGCAGCCCCGGCACCTATCTCTACGAGACCGGCACCGATGTGGACAAGCAGCTCCAGATGGGCCTGTACGGCGCCCTGGTGGTCCGGCCGGCGGGCCATCCGAACCAGGTGAACGATCGCACCGACTCGGCGTTCGCCAACGGCAAGGAGTATGTCTATCTGCTGTCCGAGATCGACCCCGACGTCCACCTGGCCGTCGAACGGAACCAGCCGGTCAACGTCAACGCGTCGAAGTCGCGATACTTCCTGATCAACGGCCGCAGCATGCCGGACACGCTGGCGCCGAACAACGCACCCTGGCTACCGGGACAGCCGTACGGCGCGCTCGTGCACATCAAGCCGTACGACGCCGCCACCAACCCGCTGCCGGCGACGATCCGCTACCTCAACGCCGGCAGCGTCAACTACCCGTTCCACCCGCACGGCAGCGACGAGCGGGTCGTCAACCGCGACGGTCATGCGCTGCAGGGACCGTCCGGCCAGGACCTGTCGTACCAGAAGTACGACCTGGACGTCGGTCCCGGGCAGACGCTCGACGTACTGATGGACTGGCGTGACGTCGAGCACTGGAACGCGACCACCAACCCGATCCCGACCCAGATCCCGGCGATCACCGACCAGTTGCTGGTCGGCCCGGACACCTGGTTCTCCGAGAGCGGCTACCTCGGCACCAAGAACGCGGTGCCCTCGAACCTGACGCAGAACAACGAGTGCGGCGAGTACTACCACATCGCGCACAGCCACGCGCTCGAGCAGGCGACCAACTACGGGGCAGCTTTCGGCGGCATGATGACGGTCTTCCGCATCGATCCGCCCGCCGGCTGTGCGAGCCAGTGAGGACACCGACGATGACGAACAGATTCCGGGTCGCCGCCGCGGGCGTAGCGACCACAGCTCTCGCTGGCGCACTGCTGTCAGCGGTGCCCGTCGCCGCGGCACCGGCGGTCCAGCAGACGCCCTCGCGCGCATCGGTTGCCGTCGGCAAGCTCACCCCGCGGGGGTGCAGCTTCGGTACGGGCACTGCCGCCTGCGACCTCTACGCGATGGCCGGTACGTCGACTGTGCTCGGCACCGCGGTGCCGATCTGGGGATTCTCCTTGGCCGGTGCGGCTGGCTCGGCCACCGCACCGGGGCCGGCGCTCGTCGTTCACCAGGGCGACCAGGTGACCGTCACGCTGCACAACCAGCTGGCCGGGCAGACCGTTTCGCTGGCGTTCCCCGGGCAGGGCCTGCCCGCTGGTGGTGAGGACACCGCCGGCATCGCGTCGGGCGCCCGCACCTACACGTTCACCGCCGCCAGGGCCGGGACCTTCCTGTACGAGGCCGGCCACACGTCCGGCGGCGCTCGCCAGGTGGCGATGGGACTGGCCGGCGCGTTCGTGGTCCTGCCGCCGGACGGTACGGCGTACGGGACGCAGCCGGCCGGCTATCCGGCCAGCCAGTACGACGACGACGCCCTCGTCGTCCTGAGTGAGATCGATCCGTCGTTCAACGCGAATCCGGCCGGTTTCGACCTGCGCAAATTCAGCCCGAAGTACCGGCTGATCAACGGCAAACCGTTCCCGGCTACCGATCCGATCGCGACGGACCAGGCCCACAAGGTGCTCCTCCGGTACGCCAACGTGGGATCCGTGACCCATCCGATGACGGTGCTCGGCGGTCTGCAGACCGAGATCGCGCAGGGCGGTCATCCGGCCCACTTCAGCACCACGGTGGCGGCGGAAAGCGTCGATCCAGGGCAGACGCTGGACGCGCTCGTGACGATGCCGACCGGTCCGGAGGCCAAGCTGGCCCTCTACGAGACCGCCCGGCATCTCGACAACAACGGCCAGCACACCGCCGATCCGGCGCAGTTCGCCTTCGGGGGGATGCTGACGTTCCTCGACACCAACGCGCCGCCGCCGAGCACGGACGGCGTTGGCCCGGTCTCGACCCACCTCCGGCTGGCGCCGAACCCGGCCACCGGTCAGGTGCCGGTCTCGGTCACCGCGGACCTCAGTGATGTCACGACCGGTGGATCAGCGGTGACCCAGGCCGAGTTCGTCATCGACGACGCGGTCACTGTCGGGCCCGGATTCGGTACGCCGATGAGCCTGCCCAGCAGCGGTGTGAGCGTCATCGGAGCCACCGGGACCATCACCACGGCGATGCTGGCCGCGCTCGACGCCGGTCGTCACACCGTGTTCGTCCGGGCGCTCGACGCGGCCGGCAACTGGGGCGTCGTCGGCTCGGTGATCCTGAACCTGCCGAAGACAGGCCCGCAGACGATCAACGGCTCGATCGCGGACGTGCCGGCCAATGGCACCGTCGCGGTCGGTGTCTCGGCGACCGGGGACGACTCGGACGCGGGCGGCCTCATCACCGCCGCCGAGTACTTCCTCGACACAGCCGGGACCGACGGCACCGGGACCCCGCTGACGCTGAACCGCAGCGCGACCGTCGTGTCGGAGGACGTCGATCTGGCACCAGCTCTGCTGCAGACCCTGACCGAGGGGACGCATCACGTCCTGGTGCACAGCAAGGACTCGCTCGGTCTGTGGGGACCGCCCCTGGACATCCCGTTGCCGATCGACGTCACCGGTCCGGCCGTGGACGCGGCTGCAGTCGGGCCGAACCCGACGAACGGCGTACTGGCTGACAAGAGCCACCCGGGCAACCTGTTGATCTCCGCCGAGATCACGGACAAGGACGCCGGTGGGGCGGCCCAGAGCCGGCTGGTGGACGCCGAGGCGTTCCTCGACCCGACTGCGCCGAACCCGGCCGGCGGGACCGGCCTGCAGATGCTGCCGGTGGACGGGAAGCTCGACTCCACAGGGGAGGCGTTCTACGGGCTGATCCCGCTGACCCAGGTCAAGGCGCTGGCCGACGGCACCCATCACGTCTACGTCCGCGGCCAGGATGCCGCCGGCAACTGGGGCCCGTTGTTCGCGGTGAACCTGGTGGTCGACAAGACGGCGCCGGTGCTCGGAGCCCTGACCGCCGCTCCGAACCCGACCAACGGTGCGGACACCCTCACTCTCACCGCTCCGGTCACGGATGCCTCGCTGATCGCGAAGGCGGAGTACTGGCTCGGGTCCACCGACCCGGGGGTCGGCAAGGGCATCTCGGTGCCGGTCAGTGTGGTCGCGGGCAAGGTCCAGGTCACCGTGCCGTTGGCCTCCGTGACACCTGGCAACCAGGTGTTCAACCTGCGGGTGCAGGATCTGGCCGGGAACTGGAGCAAGGCGGTGAACACCACCGTCTCGGTCCAGCGGCCGAACCGGATCTTCGCCGACGGGTTCGAGTCGGGCGGCTTCGGCTTCTGGAGCTCGAGCACTGGTGGGGTCGCCAACACGACGACCGCGGCGCTGCCCGGGCCGCTGGAGCCGGGGAGCCTGCGCGGACTGCAGGTGACGCTGCCGGGCGCCGGCTATCTGACCGACAACACGCCCGCGGCGGAGACGTCGTACCACGCCAGGTTCGTGTTCAACCGGAACACGCTCACCTCAGGCACCAACGCGAACACCGCCCTGAGCCTGTTGCAGACACGGACCGGTACGAATGGCCAGGTCTTCGCGCTGGAGTACCGGTTCACGGCCGGCTCGGCGCAGGTCCGGACCGTGCTCGACCGCAGCGGGGCCGGAGCTCTGACGGGGGCGTGGTTCACGCTCACACCCGGTACCCACACCCTGCAGGTCGACTGGACGTCCGGACCGGCCACCGGTACGTCGGCCGGCTCGCTGCGGCTACTGGTGGACGGCGTCAGCCGCTCGCTGCAGACCGGGAACACCAGCACGCTGCGGATCGAGACGGCCTGGTTCGGGGTGTCGGCCGGGATGAGCGCCAGCTCCTCCGGGCGGGCGTACTTCGACACCTTCAACTCGACCAGGTTCACGATGCCGTGACGCCATGACCGCCGGGGCCTTGAGCGATCAGGGCCCCGGCTCAGTCCTTGGGAGGGACAGGCATGCTGGAGACAACAGTTCGTCAACGGGCCGGCTGGACGGCGGGGGCCAACCGCCTGGTCGTGCTGGCCGCGGTGCTCGCGATGGCAGCCGTCGCCGGCGTCCTCGTGGGATTCAAGCTCTGGTCGTCGCCGGGCGATCCGGGGGCGTTTCCGCAAAGCACCGCGATCGAGCAACAGTACGGCGTGCGCTTCAGCCGGATCGCCGTCGTCGGGGACGGCGGCCTGATCACGCTGACCTATGTCGTCCTCGACAGTGAGAAGGCCACCCGGTTCCAGTCCGATGTCGGGCATCCGCCCGAGCTACGCAGCGAAGCCCGGGACGGCGGCACGAAACGGGTGTCGGTGATGAAGCAAGGCCATGCCTTGCGCGCGGGACAGACGTACTACCTCGTCTACCAGAACACCAAAGGTGCACTCCGCCACGACGAGAAGGCGTCTATCCAGCTCGGCGACCTCGTCCTGCCGCATGCACCGGTCCTGTGAGACCACGTCCGGCGTCCGGGAGCGTCAACTCGCGGTGGAGACCTCCGGCTGGATCGGCAGGAAGACCTCGAACAGGGCGCCGCCCTCGGGCGCCGCCGAGACGGTGATCCGGCCGCCGTGCGCACGGACCGCGGCCTGGGCCATCGGCAGGCCGAGCCCGCTGCCCATCGGGACCACGGATCGGGGCGGCCGGTGCCAGAAGCGCTCGAAGACATGCGGCAGGTCGACCGCCCGGATGCCCGGGCCGGCGTCGGCCACGCTGATCACGTACCAAGGCCCCGCGATCTCGCCGGACAGCCGGATCCGATCACCGGAGGCGGTGAAGTGCACCGCGTTCTCGATCAACGCGTCAAGGGCCAGTTCGAGCCAGTCCGGGTCTGCTGTGATCCTGGCTCCGGCCAGCCGATCGACCGCCCAGTCCCGGTCGGCGCTCTCGCGCCAGTTCCTGCCGATGCCGCTGAGCAAATCGGCCAGATCCAGGTCGACGTGACGAAGGGCGCGTCCGGAGTCCAGCTTCGCCAGAGCGAGGAGTCGCGTCGACAGTGCCGACAGCCGGCCCATCTGGCGGACGACGATCGCGTAGTCGCCGGCGGACTCGGGGCTGGTGGTGACGATCGGCTCGAGCAACTCGAGGTGCCCGACGGCGATCGTCACCGGCGTCCGCATGGCGTGCGACGCCTCGCGGAAGAACTCGCGCTCCCGCTCGAAGACGGCCAGACGCTCCTCCGCCATCAGCTCGACCTCCTGCTGCGCGGCGACCCGCCGCCGGGCGTGCCACACCATCGCGAGGAACAGCAACGGCATCAGGGGTATCTCGGCCCACTCGGCCCGGCTGGTGCCGTCCTGCAACTGATGGTTGACCAGGATCCACCCGGTCGTCACGGTGACCAGAAACGTCACCAGCAGCGTGGGTGCCAGCGGCCAGACGCGAAAGCCGTACGCGAGCGTCAGACCGAGGAACAGGAAGTGATAGGGGATGACCTCCCGCTCGATCATCACGTTCATCAGGGCGAGCATCGCCAGCACGTAGGCAGCGAGCAGGCCGTCGACCAGCCGGTACCACTCCGGTGTCAGCCGGCCATTACTGAACCGGCCGAGCCAGGTGGTCCGGGCATCACGCGCTTTGAAGCTGATAGCCGACATTGCGCACCGTCTGGATCACGTCGCGAGTCATCTTGCCGCGCAGCCGCCGGACGTAGACGTCCACGACGTTGGTCGCGGGGTCGAAGTCGTAGCCCCACACCGCGGACAGCAGTTCGCTGCGCGAGCAGACCTTGTCCGGCTTGCGCATCAGGTGCTGCATCAGCAGGAACTCGCGCTCCGAGAGCGCGGCCTCGCTGCCGTCGATCCGCAGCTTGCGCGTCCGGATGTCGAGCAGGATCCGGCCGACCCGCAAGACGAGATCCTCCGAATCCCGGCCGGCGGAGTCCCGCAGCCCGAACCGCACCCTGGCCAGCAGTTCACGGATCGTGAACGGCTTCGGCAGGATGTCGACCCCTTGCTCCAGGCAACGAACGCGCGCTTCCGCGTCGGCGACCGCCGACAGGACCAGGATCCGGGTCTCCGGGCTGCTCACCAGCACGGCGGCGATCACCGCCTCACCGTCGACCTCCGGCATCCGCAGGTCCAGCACCATCAGCTCCGGCTTCTTGGTCAGCGCCATCCGCAGCCCGTCGCCGCCGTCCGTGGCGGTCAGCACCCGATAGCCCTCCGCCTCGAGCCCGCGCCGGACGAAACGAACCACTTCCGGTTCGTCGTCAACCACCAGAATTGTTGCCATGTTCCCCCCATGCCGGTCGCGCCGTCGAGCGCACCCGCCATCCCGATCCGTCCCCCGAACCCAAGGACATACTGACTCCCCGTGACGCCGGACGGAAGTCCCGGCGCGCGATTCTCGCCGAACCGCCGCCATGACAGTCGGGTGAAAAGGTTGTCATTTCGATGACCTCGCGGCGCCCGCGGGTGGATCGTCTCGAACAGACTGTTGGTGTCCGAGGGGGGAGACCGTGGGCACTCTCACGCGGGACAGGCAGGCTCACCGGCGAAGCCGGTGGGTCAGGGCATCCCTCCTGGTGGTCGTCACCGCTGTGCTGTGGCTGGCTTCCGGCGGTGTCGCCCAGGCTCACCCCGTGCTGCTGCGGTCCACCCCGTCGGACGGGCAGACGGTGCAGGCGGCGCCACGGCAGATCGACCTCTGGTTCTCCGAGCCTCCGACGGCGGCCGGGATCGAGGTTTCGCTGTCGGATCGTGACGGCCGTGCCATCCCGCTCGGAACCACCCGGATCGCGGACCGCGGGATCCATGTGGTCGTGTCCGGCTTTCCCGAGCTGCCTCGGTCGGTGTACGAGCTTCGCTGGAGCGTCGTGTCGAAGTACGACCTGCACCGGTTGCAGGGCACGCTGGTGTTCGGCGTCGGTCTGGCGGCGACCTCGACCGGTGAACCGGCCCGTTCGGTCACCGGGCCGGCGGCCACCGTCGTCGACGTCGTGCTCGGCTGGATGGACCTCGCCGCCACGTCGGTGCTCTGCGGCTGGGCGTTCCTCGCCACCGCGCTCGCCCGGCGCCCGAAGCCGGCGCTGCCCGAGCCGGTGGTGGCGACCATGCTCGGACTGGCCGTCGCCTTTGGATTCCTGTCGGTCTTCACATCCTTGGTTCGCAGTGGGAGACAGCTGTCGGAGGCGAAAAGCTCGGAATCGGGTCTGGCGATCCTCATCGGCTCGGGCCAGTTGACGCGCTGGACGCTGCGCGAGCTGGCCCTCGTCGGAGTGCTCGTCGTGCTGATCAGGCGTGTTCGCGGCCTCTCAGCCGGACCATTGGGTACGTCGTTGCTGGTCGTTCTCCTGCTCGCCGACATCGTGCTGCGGTCCGCGAGCAGCCATGCTCAGGCTGGCCCCGTATCCCTTGTAGTGCTGTCCCTGCATCAGGCCGCCGGGCTTGCCTGGATCGGCGGTCTTGGTCTCCTCGCTGTCCTGACGGGCCAGCTTCGCGAGAACCGCGGGCAGGCCTTCCGGCTCTGGAAGGCATTCGGGCCGCTGGCCGCCGGTTGCGTCGCCGTCCTGTCCGTGACCGGCCTCTTGCTGGCAGGCCGTCAGGTGGCGAGTCTCGATGCCGCTCTCGGGACCCTGTACGGCAAAGCGTTGTTGGTGAAACTAGCGGTCGTGGCGGCAGCGATGATGCTCGGATTCCGGCATGCCCGGCGGTTGCACCCCTGGCTGATCCGACGGCCGGACCGTCAGCCGAAGACTCCGACGGCCCGCGGCCAGGCGATCTCGGCTTTGCTGGGCGTGGGCGTCCTGCTGTTCGCGGTGGTACTCGCCGTGACTCCGCCGGCGCGTGGCCCGCAGTTCAGCAAGCCGATGCCGGTCGCCACGCGCGCGACGTACCAGGTGGACGACCTGCTGATCACGGTGGCGCTGGCGCCGAACGCGCCCGGCCGCAGCCTCCTCCTGGTGGACGTAGTCAGCAGCAGGCGCCCTGTCCCAGGACCGATCTCGGCGGTGACGGCCGACCTCGGAACAAGTACCGGGATCGTCCTCCGGCGGACCCAAGGTGCTGTCGGGGGCGACTCGCGATGGCAGGCCGCGGTGGATGTCGAGGCAACGGGTGACTTGCCGCTCCGGATCGCTGCCGTCCGCGGCCACCCCGGTTCCGCGACGGTCTCCGGAACCTGGGTCGTGCCGAGCGGCCTGGCGCCGCGTGCTGTCGTCGTCTCGAACAGTCCATTGACACCGTGGACGAATGCCGCCGCCGCACTGACAGCCCTGCTGGCCCTGACCGTCGCGGGCGCGCTCGTGCACCGGCATCGCCGACGCGTCGCGCCGGGCTCCGAACAGCTGTCCGGAGCGCACGAACTCGAGGACGCCGCTACACACCGGTGAGCGCTCACTTGGTGGTGGTGCAGATGTACCTCTCGATGAGGTTGAACGGGCCGCCCTGGACGGAGACTTCGTTGCGCCAGATCATCGTGTGGTCGTCGACGAGATGCCAGGAGAGGCGGAGGCGGACGGGTGGGCGCCCGATGCTCTCGAAGGTGAGCAGGTCGCCGTTGATCCGGCCGGACAGGATCTCCAGGTGGCCGTAGTTGTCGGCGACCGAGGCGCGGTACTCGCCCGCCTGTGGATCCCAGCCTGCGACCCAGTGCAGCTGCCAGTGGAGGACGAAGGTCCCTTCGGTGAGGAACTGGTCCTGCCGGTAGTCGCCGACGATCCACAGTCCGTTCTGGATGGTGTGATGGCGGCCTTCGCCGGTCGCGGTCATGGCAGGACTCTCCGGGCCCATGCCGCCGGCCTGGATGGTGCCGGTCCAACGCACATTGCGATGGAACCGGGCGAGCTGGACCATCTCGTCACCGGGCTGTACCGGCAGCGGAATTCGTGTTACCGGCGTCGATGTCATCGTGTGCCTCCCGAGATGTTGCTGATGTGAAGGTGAGGTGTTCGGCGAGCTGGGCGGAGCACAACGCGAGGGTTGTGGCGATGGCGATGGTCAGGAGCAGAGTGGATGGAGACAGGGCAAGGTTCAGGGTTGCGGCGGCGACTGCGGCGACAGCGAGGATGGTGGACTGCCAGCTGACGGCGTCCGGACGCTCCCCGTCGGAGCAGAGGATGATGATCACTCCGCTCAGCAGGAGTGTCACGCAGGTCATTCCACGAGCGGTGATGAAGTTGCTGGAGGCAAGGAACAGCAGGTAGAGCACCACCAGTACGGCGATCAGGGTCGAGGCCACGAGGTCGCGGCGGCCGAGCGTGGGCATGGCTCAGCCGCCGTGGGCGGTCGAGATGTCGCGGCCGTCGAGGGCGGGCAGCGCGATCGCGACGAGGAAGGCCGAGCCGGCCAGCAGCCAGAGGTAGCTGAGTTGGAGGCCGGCACCGAGCGGTCCACCGTTGAACGCCTGGTGGATGGGGGAGTAGGGCTGCCAGGACTCGAAGCGCGGCAGGATGAGTCCGACGGCGTAGACGACGTACGCGGCGGTGGCGGCGGCCGCGGCGATCCCGATCGCGGCGGAGCGGCGTCCGGTGAGCGCGCCGGCGGCCAGGGCCAGTACGCCGTACTCCACGCCGAGCAACGTCATCGCGAGCGCGCCACTCGCGGCGGCTGGAACGCTGATGCCAAGGCCGAAGATCAGGCTGCCGAGCGTGGTGGCGACGAACAGCGCGAACCCGAGGACGGCGATCGACAGCGCCAGCGCGAGCGCCTTGTCCACAACGATCCGGAAGCCGGACACGGGCGTGACCAGCAGCAGCTCGAGGGTCCCGCGTTCCTCTTCGCCGGCCAGGGCACGGGCGCCGTGGCCGATGCCGTAGACCAGGAAGAGCCCGGGCAGCATCAGCGTGAACAACTCGGCGTTGAGGAAACCGGCGCCCGTGGACATCGCGTCGAGGTCGAAGAACTTGCGCAGTTCCTCCGGGAACGACTGGTACAGCTCGGTCAGGTTCGGCATGTCCCGGACCGACGGCCACAGGGCGCTCTCGAGCAGCACGAGTGCCACGATCGCGATCGACCAGCCGATCAGGCCGCGGCGGGCGTCGTACATCGACTTCAGGAAGACGTTGCGGAACATGGCGCTCACTCCCGCCCGGTGTAGTAGTCGAGGAACGCGGCCTCCAGGTCGGCCTCATGGCTGACGACGTTGGTCACCTCGTACGGCCCGACCGACCTGATCAGCTCCGCGGTCGATCCGGTGACGACGACATGCGCGGTGCGGCCGTCGATCGTGAGCTCCTGCACACCTGGTACGGCGTGGATGCGGTCCGCCGGCGGGGTAGCGGCGAAGGTGAGATCGAGGCGACGGCGGGCCTTGTCCCGCAATGCTTGGACGGACTGCGTCGTCACCAGCCGGCCGGCTCGCAGGATCGCGACAGTGTCGGCGACGGCGTCGATCTCGGACAGGACGTGCGAGGAGAGGAAGACGGTCCGGCCGGCGCCCCGGGTCTCCCGGAGCAGGTCGCGGAACTCGCGCTGCATGAGCGGGTCGAGTCCGGTCGTGGGCTCATCCAGGATCAGCAGGTCGGGCTCGTGCATGAACGCCTGGACGATGCCGACCTTCTGCCGGTTGCCGCGGGACAACATACCGATCCGGACACTCAGGTCGAGGTCGAATCGCTTGGTCAGCAGTTCGATCCGATCCCGGTCCACACCGCCGTACAGGTGGGCGAAGTAGTCCAGGTACTGCGCGCCGGTCAGGTCCGGGTAGGCCACGAAGTCGCCGGGCAGGTAGCCGATCCGCCGCTGGATGACGTCGTACTGGTCGTTGGCGTCGAACCCGAAGACGACCGCGGAGCCGGACGTCGGGCGGATCAACCCGGCGAGCAGGCGGATCGTGGTGGTCTTGCCGGCGCCGTTCGGCCCGAGATAGCCGAGGATGACGCCGGCCGGGACGTCCAGGTCGAGCCCGTCGAGCGCGGTCCGGCGGCCGAACCGCTTGGTCAGTCGCCGGGCTTTGATGACGATGTCCCCATTGAGTGTCATGGCAACGAATCCTCAGCTGTGATGGATGACGGCGACCGGGCAGTGCGAGTGGTGGAGCAGGCCGCGGGCCACTGATCCCAGCCGCAGCTCGGAGAACGCGGTGTGGCCGAGCCCTCCGACCACCACCAGGTCGGCGAGCTCGGACTCGTGCGCGAGCACCCGCACCGGATGATCGGCGACGGCACGGTGGTCGACAACGACCTCGGGGTACTTGGCTTGCCAGTCGTCCAGCGTCCGGGCCAGGAGTTCGTCGGTTGCGTCGGCCCAGGGCGGCCGGCTCGGGTCGGTCCAGACACTGGGATCGGGGTAGCTCTCGCGGATCTCGACAGCGTGGACACCGACGAGTTCGGCGTTCGTCGCGTCGGCCAGCTCGAAGCCGAAGCGCAGCGCGTCCTGGCCTTCCAGTGATCCGTCGACGCCGACCACGATCCGCCGGTGCGCGGGCGCCGCCGGATCCCAGGTGTCGGGTACGACGACCAGCGGCACCTTGGTGCTGAGCGCCGTACACGCCTGGGATGTCGATCCGAGCACGAGCTCCGCGAAGCCGCCCATGCCGCGGCGGCCGACGACGAGGGCCTGGGCACGCTCGGACAGCTCGAGGAGGATCTTGGCCGGATGGCCGTGGCGCACTTCCAGTGACGCGGTCGTGAATCCGATCCGCTCGAGCTCCTGGAGGGCGTCTTCCAGCACCTCGCTGCCGTCGTCCGGTCCGGTCGGCCGTGTGCTCGTGGGGAGCTGCGGCTGATCGTCCAGGACGTAGACGGCGTGCAACCGCGCCTGCCGCAGGGTGGCGTACGCCGCCGCCCAGCCGAGCGCGATCAGGCCGTCGCGTGATCCGTCGATCCCGACCAGTACAGGCTGTTCCGCTGACATGGGACACCTCTCGGTTCGTACTCCTGCAGTTCCAGTCAAGCCGTGCGCGGGCGCTGGAGGGAGGGCCGAAGGTCCCGCCTGCAGGTGTAGTTCGGCCGCAGTCAGGACCGGTGCGGAGGGCCATTGTCGAGAGTGGAAAGTCTCGTCTAGGGAGGTCTGTGATGAAGGCATTGGTCTACAACGGTCCAGGGCAGCGGAGCTGGCGCGAGGTGCCGGATCCGGTGATCCAGGATCCCGAGGACGCGATCGTCCGCGTCGACGCGGTCACCATCTGCGGCACCGATCTGCACATCCTGAAGGGTGATGTGCCGACGGTCGAGCCGGGCCGGATCCTCGGTCACGAGGCGGTCGGCACGATCACCGCTGTCGGCAGCGGCGTCCGTGGCGTGGCGATCGGTGACCGGGTGCTGATCTCCTGCATCACGTCCTGCGGCCGGTGCGAGTACTGCCGGCAGGGTCACTACGGTCAGTGCCTCGGTGGTGGCGGCTGGATTCTCGGTCACCTGATCGACGGCACCCAGGCCGAGCAGGTCCGGGTTCCGTTCGCCGATCGGTCGGTGTACAAGCTGCCGGACAACGTCAGTGACGAGGCGGCGGTGCTGCTGGCCGACATCCTGCCGACGTCGTTCGAGGTCGGCGTACTCAACGGCAAGGTCTCGCCGGGTGACACGGTCGTGATCGTGGGAGCCGGGCCGATCGGCCTCGCGGCGATCGCCACCAGCAAGCTGTTCAGCCCGTCGCGGATCATCGTGGTCGACGCCGCCGACTCGCGGCGCAAGGCCGCGCTCGAGCGGGGCGCGGATCTCGCGCTCGACCCGGACGACGACGTGGAGAAGACGGTTCGTGAGCTCACCGGTGGACTCGGTGCCGACGTCGCGATCGAGGCGGTCGGGATCCCGGACACCTTCGAGCTGTGCACCCGGGTCGTCCGGGCCGGCGGGACGGTCGCGAACGTCGGTGTGCACGGTGCGCCGGCGACCCTTCACCTGGAGGATCTCTGGATCAAGAACGTCACCATCACGACCGGCCTGGTGGACACGTCGTCGACGCCGCGGTTGCTGTCGATGCTCGCGGCGGGCCGGCTGGAACTGCCCGAGCTGATCACGCACCGGTTCGGCCTCGACGAGATGCAGGACGCGTACGACGTCTTCTCGCGGCCGGCGGTGACCGGTGCCCTGAAGGTCGCACTGTTCAGCGAAGCCGGAGTCGAGTAACAGCACAACAGCCGCGGTCCGCGACCTGGCGTCGCGGACCGCGGCTGTTGCCGTTCGGGGGTCAGACGTCAGCAGCCGAGAAGGTGATCGGCTGGACGACCTCGATGCGACCGCCCAGATCGTCGCAGGTGGGCAGGTCGTGGTAGATCTCCCAGCTGTCTCCGTCGCGGTCGGCGCCCTCGAGCTGCAGCCAGTCGTCGATGGCTTGGCGCGCCGGGCCGATCTTCTCGTGCGCCCCCTTGTACTTCTCGACGACTGCCGGGCCGGCCGGCAGAGTGGACGGACGGACCAGGCCGGAGCCCGCGATCGGAGCCGCGACCGGGAAGCCGGCCTCTACCTCGATGAGATCGTCGTGCACCCGGTGGCCGCGGGCGAACGGGTATCCGGACGGTGGGATGCCGCGGCGAAACAGGTACGTCGCGACCTCCGCACAGGCCCGGGGCACGAAGTCGGTCAACTGCGCCGGGACGAGGACCGTGCGCCGGACGGCTGTCGCCTGCTCGGCGAGTATCCGTGGCTGCGGTGCGGAGCTGGACATGGCGTCAGCGGACGATGGCGACGGGGGACTGGGCGTGGTGCAGGACGCTCTGGCCGACCGAGCCGATGAGCAGACCGGTGAAGCCGCCCCGGCCGCGCGAGCCGACGACCACCAGGTCGGCCGAGTTCGCCCGGCGAACGAGCGCCTGGGCCGCCGATCCGCTCACGAGTTCGGTCCGCCACTGCACATCCGGATGATCCGCCGCCGCCCCGGCCACGGACTCGGCGACGAGCAGCCGGGCTTCCTCCTCGATCTTCTGCGCGTCGAACGCAAGCATCGACGCCCCGTCGGCGTAGTTCAGCAACGACGTGGTCCAGGCGTGCAGCGCGACGATCTGAGCGCCTAAGGCCTCGGCCTGGTCGAAGGCGAAGTCGATCGCCTTGGCCGACGCCTTGGATCCGTCGACTCCGACGACCACGGTCGGCCCCTCGTGGGCGTGCGCGCGCAGGTCGTGCGGGATCACGATGACCGGGCACGGAGCGTGCGTGGTCACCTGGACCGCGACAGACCCGACCAGCAGTCCGCTCCAGCCGCCGAGGCCGCGCGAGCCGAGGACAACGAGGCGGGCGTGTTCGGCCCCCTCGAGCAGGGCTGGTACTGCGGCTCCGCCGACGAGGCTCGTTTCGACCTGCAGTTCGGGGTGCTGCAGACGGACGCTTTCGGCAACCGAGTCGAGCCCCTTCTGACGCGCCGTTCGCAAGGCGTCGAGCGGAACTACGTGACCCGGCGAGGGACGCACGGTGACGATGAGCTCGAACGCCTCCAGGATCCGGAGCGGAGCCAGCTCGCGGACGGCTTCGGCGACGGCCCAGCGCAGAGCGCTCTGGCTGCTCGGCGAGCCGTCGTAGCCGACGACGATCGGAGCGGGTTGTGACGACATAGTGTTGGCCTCCTGTGTTCTCAGAACCATTGGTCGAAGGAATCGCGCCAGTTCCGGCGGAACGTGCCGCCGTTGGACTGCGCGGGGTAGCCGATCCGGATCACCATCTGCGGCCAGAAGCAGTCGCCGATCAGGTCCCGGACCTGGAGGCGCGGGGCGGTGCGCTCGAGCACTTGATTGAGGAACGAAGCGGTGAGGTCGTACGACGTGGCGACGAGCAGGACCCGCTGCAAAGCGTGGCCGGCGCGCACCCAGGCGGCGGTGTCCTCGTTCCGGGTGCTGAGCACGGCGATGGACGGGTGGCTCTCGTAGACGGCCTGGCTGCGATGACTGCTGTCGAAGCCGGCGGACAGGTCGCGGACGAAGCCCGGGCGGGTGGGGAGCGGACCGAGCGCGCTGTCCTGGATCCCGTCGCCCGATCGGTCTCCGCCGATCCAGCGCTGACGTTCGTGCAGCCGATCCTCGTCGTGCAGGTCGTCGGCGTCGGTGCGCCGAACGATGGTGCCGAGCTGTGTCAGCTCGCTCGGGCCGAGCCAGTGCAGCTGAGCACGTTCGGCCCGCGCCGCCCCGTCGAGCTTCCGCAGCACCTTCGGTGAGACCGCGTGCTCCAGGAGCGGACCGCGATACGTGTGCCTGCGACGGATCTCGCCGTACAGACTGCTGAGGCCGGGCACCCGAGTCTCGCGGTCGGCGAGGAAGATGCGGGCGGCGATCTCCGGGTACTGCGGATCCGGGTTCGCCGCCACGCGGGACTCGTGGCCGAGCATCGCGGCCGCCACCCGGAGGTTGAACACCGCCGCTCCGATGCCGATCCGCGCGGCGCGACCGGCAGGATCCGCGGCGGGCAGCGTGCGCTCCTCGTCGAGCAGTACGTCGACCACCGGCCCGTGGACCTCGAACCGCCACGGCTGCGTGTTGTGGATCGACGGCGCCTGCACCGCGGCCGTCAGCAGGATGCCGACCTCGTCGTCGGTCAGTACAGCGTTCATCTGAACTCCGTTCTCACCGGCACGCGGGCAATGCCCAGCCGGAGCTGGTCCTTCCGCTCCCAGCGTGCGCGGGTGTCGAGCGGCGTCACAGCGGCATACGTCCCGAGATGACAGGCCCTTCGGCGGGTGGCGGTGAGGTGACAACGGCCCTGACCGGCGGCGGGGGCGAGATCCACGATCGAGGTGTCCGCATCGAGTGAGAGGAACAGACCATGACCACCACGCCGCACCGCCGCGACCTACCGACTCCGGCGATGGAACCCGACGGCGATCAGTACCCGATCATCACCACGGCGGCCGGGCGTGCGCTCGCCGTCCTCCGGATCGCGTTCGGCCTCGAATTCCTCTGGGCGTTCCTCGACAAGGTGTTCGGCCTCGGCTACGCCACCCCGTCCGGCAAGGGCTGGATCGACGGTG
The DNA here is from genome assembly GCF_036227145.1 of Kribbella sp. NBC_01484. Lineage (NCBI taxonomy): Bacteria > Bacillati > Actinomycetota > Actinomycetes > Propionibacteriales > Kribbellaceae > Kribbella > Kribbella sp. NBC_01484. The sequence continues at coordinate 8,212,437 of NZ_CP109437.1, read as the reverse complement.
GCGACCCGACCGCCGGCTTCCTGGGCAAGGGCACCAGTGGCCCGATGAGCGACTTCTACCACTCGCTGGTCGGTGACTGGTGGGTCACTCCGCTGTTCATGATCGGCCTGGCCGGAATCGGTCTCGCGCTGACTCTGGGCATCGGAATGCGGATCGCCGCCGTCTGCGGCTCGCTGCTGTACCTGTTGATGTGGTCCGCGAACCTGCCGCCGCAGACCAACCCGGTGCTCGACGATCACATCCTCGGCGCCATCACCCTCGTCGTCCTCGCGCTCGTTGCCGCCGGCAACGTGTGGGGGTTCGGCCGCTGGTGGGGCAAGCTCGACATCGTCCGCCGGTACCCGTGGCTGCGGTGAGCACAATGACCGCCAAACCGGTCATCCACGTGGGGGTCGACGGCTCCTGGCGTGACACCGGTGCCCTGGAGTGGGCCCTGCTCGAGTCGCTGCTCCGGCAGGAGCCTCTCCAGGCGGTGCATGTGATCGAGGATCGGCCCCGGCATGCACCGGGCTGGCAAGCCGACGTCGTGGACGACTCCTCGTTGGAGCTCGTCGGCGAGGTTCAGAAGTACCTGGACGAGAGCCCCGGCTCGCTCGACCACGAGGCTGATCTCGTGGTCGGGCCACCGGCCCGGACGCTGACCGAAGTCGCGGCCGGCAGCCGGATGCTGGTGGTCGGCCGCCGGGGGATGGGGACGTTCCAGCGACTGCTGGTCGGCTCCACCTCGGAGGTGGTCGCGGCCACCGCGCAGGTCCCGGTCGTGATCGTGCCCGAGCACTGGAAGCCCGGCGACCACTCCGGTCCGGTGCTGGTCGCGGTCGACGACTCCGACAACAACCAGGCGACCATCGAGTTCGCCATCGAGGAAGCGACCGAGCGTGGGCTGGCCGTGCGGCTGGTCCATGTCTGGGACCTTCCAGCCATGTACAGCTGGGACGCGATGAACGTCGCCGGCGTCAGGGCCGAATGGACCGAGAACGCCGAGCGCCACTTCGAGAACGTGACAGCCGAGTGGCGGCAGAGGTATCCCGGACTGACGATCCATGCGGATGTCCGCCGCGGCCACCCGGTCGACGGCGTCGTCACGGCGGCAACCGAATGGGACGCCCAGCTCCTGGTCATCGGCACCCGCCACCACGCCAGGCTGACGTCCTTCCTGCTCGGATCCGTGACCCGTGGTGTGCTCCACCACGCGACGTGCCCGCTGGCCGTCGTACCGACGACGAGTAGTTGATGGCCGAAGGTCCTCCACAGATCCGTCCATCCGGCGGGAGCGGACGGCCCGCACGACCCTGTCGGAGCCGCCGAGGTCGGCGCAGGCTCGAAGTGACAAGAGAGGTGAAGAGATGAGTACTTGGACACGTACCGGGCCGATTGTGGTCGAGGTCGACGGAACCGCGGAGAATCTGCGGATCGTGGACTACGCGGCCGCGGAGGCACTTCGGAGCGGGGCCGAGCTGGTGCTGGTGGCACCGTATTCGGCACACGGTTCGTTCTCGCCGATGATGCCCGGGTATGCGCCGAAGACGCCGGCCGAGCTCGCGGATGACGCGTTGCGGGCGGCTGTCGCGCATGTGCGGCATCGGGACGGTTACGCGATGGCGCTGGCCGCGGTCGCCGGCGAGGGGTCGCGGGTGCGGGTTCTCGCGCACGCCGCGCGGAAGGCGCGGATGCTGGTGGTCGGCAGGGCACGCAGCCGTGGTCCACAACGCCTGATGAACACGCACACGAGTCTGACGCTGGCGAGTCGGGCCGGCTGCCCGGTGGTCGTCGTACCGGCGTCGTGGAAGCCGTCGCTGGTGGACCGGAAGGTTGCCGTTGGCATCGATGGTACGGCGCTGTCGTCGGAGGCACTCGAGTTCGCCTTCGCTGTCGCCGCCGGCCGGGAGTCCGACCTGGTCGTCGTGCACGCGGGTCTGCCCGCGGAGCACGCCTGGAACGACGAAGACCCCGAACACTCGTGGATCAGCCGGGCGGATCACCTGCTGTCGGAGACGCTCGCCCCGTGGACGAGCCGGTTCCCGGACGTGAAGGTGACGCGGTTCCTGAGCAGCCGTCAGCCGTCTGCCGCACTGGTGCACGAAAGTTGCGAGGTCGGCCTGGTCGTGGTCGGTTCACACACTGGTCCGCTGCCGGTCGACCCGGTGGCGCGCCGTTCGGTGGCCGCGATGACCTGCCCGGTCGCGATCGTGCCGCATCACGTGACCGCGGCCGAGCGCGAGCCCGTGGAGCAGCAGCGCGACGCCCTGCGCGGCGAGCTCGTCGTACCGACGTACTGACCCTGATCGGAGGCCTTGATCATGTCCGAGACCGTACGTGCGCTCGTGGTGTACGAGTCGATGTTCGGAAACACCGAGCGGATCGCGCGAGCGATCCGTGACGGGCTGCAGCAGAGTGTCCCGACCGAGATCGTCCCGGCGTACCGGGCGCCGACCGTGGTCCCCGCCGACGTACGACTGCTGGTCGTCGGGGGACCGACGCACGCGTTCTCGATGAGCCGGCCGTCCACCCGGCAGGAGGCGCGGAAGCAGGACGACGTGGTGATGCCGATCGAGGTCGGGATCCGCGAGTGGCTCGACGCCCTGGCGACCGACACGAGGTCCAGCACCGGACGCCGGTCGAAGCACCTCGAGGTGGCGACGTTCGACACGCGGATCGCCAAGGTCCGCCGGCTGCCCGGGTCGGCCGCACGGTCGGCCGCGAAGCTGTTGCGGAAGCTGGGGTTCCGGCTGATCTCGCCGTCGACGAGCTTCTTCGTGGACGAGTCGACCGGGCCGATCCGTCAGGTCGAGATCGATCGCGCCCGCGAGTGGGGCGACGAGCTCGGCCGGCTGCTCACCACCTCCGCGACGGCGGCCCTGAGGCGCTGAGGAGGAGCGATGATGCAGATGGGTTATGGCATGGGTATGGGCATGGGCTGGATCCTGTTCGCGGGGATCCTGTGGGTGCTCGTCGCCGGTGCGGCCGTGTGGGTCGCCGTGCGGCTGGTCCACCAGTCGCGTCCGAGGCCCACCAGCCTCCCGTCGCCGCTCGACATCCTCGAGCGCCGGTTCGCCGCCGGCAAGCTGACCCGCGACGACTTCGACGAAGCCCGCGCCCGCTTGCGAGAACACGAGCTGGATCGGTGATTCACGCAGGACCAGATGCGACGGTCGCTGATGCGCATCACCTGGACGGGTTGAGAGGTTCGACCACCAGGACGAGCTTCCCGCGCGCGTGACCGTCCTCGCTGACGCGGTGCGCCGCCGCCGCGATCTCGCCGAGCGGGAAGGTCTGCGCGACCGGGAGCGAGAACTGCCCGGACTCGATCAGCTCGCCGATCTCGGCGAGCGCGTGCACCGCGATCCGGACCTCGCCGCGGCGCCGAAGAGCTGCCGTTGCTGGTGGCAGGTGCTCACCAGGAGCGAATGCGGCGGCCGGTGATGCGGTGCGGCTCGATGGCCATGTAGGACTCGCGGGTTCCGCCGGCCCAGGGCTCGACTCGGCCGCGGGCGGCGTCGAGTTCTTCGCGCGTGACCGGGCGGACCATGCCGTGCACCAGGACGCTCCAGCCGTCGTGCAAGGCTTCGTCGGTGAAGTCGATCTCGAAGGCGATCGGGGCCAGGTCGAACTGCGCGACCGCGCTGTCGGCCGCGGTCCGGAAGATGATCAGGTCGTTGAGGTAGCAGTAGTTGATCGGGAAGACCACGAGCTCGTCGGCTCCGTTGTACGCGATTCGGCCGACATCACCGGCGTCGATGAGCTTCACGCACTCCTCCTTGCGCATCGGCTCGAGTACGGGCGCGGTCGGTGACTGCCGAGGGGTTCTGGGCCGATAGGGCCCGGTCAGGTCGCCGACGCTGATGTCGAGGGCACGCGACAACCGGACGAGCTCCGCGCCGGTGAGAGCGAACGCCCGGGTCTCGATGTTCTCGATGCGCTCCGTGCTCACGCCGGTCCGCTCCGCGACTTCCGCCGTACTCAGGCCGAGGGCCAGCCGGCGGCCCCGGATGCGGATGCCGAGGTCGCTCGGCTTGCCTGTGGTCCCTGACCTGGTGTTCATCGGAGTCTGCCTTCCCATCGATTTCGGCAGTTCCAGACAATCAGGCGGGCACCCGGGCGGGCAGGGCATGACGTCCTGAAGGACCAGGGCCGGTCGGCACGTTCGCGCCGAAGGTCCCGCCCGGGGTAGGACCGTTGCCCCTGGCGCGTACCGCGCGGGGAACGAGATCCTGATGTGGGCGTGCCGGGCCACGTCGTACGGTGGGTGAAAAGCCAAGGAGACGGTGATGACGATCAAGGTGTTTCTGCTCGACGACCACGAGGTGGTCCGGCTGGGACTGCACCAGCTGCTCGACGCGGAGCCGGACATCGACGTCGTCGGTGACGCCTCGACCGCCGCGGAGGCGATCGCGCGGATCCCCGCCGTACGTCCCGATGTCGCGGTCCTGGACGTCCGGCTGCCCGACGGCGACGGCATCACCGTCTGCCGCGAGATCCGTTCGTCGATGGAGACTCCGCCGGCCTGCCTGATGCTGACGTCGTACTCCGACGACCAGGCGCTCTTCACCGCGATCATGGCCGGCGCGGCCGGCTACCTGCTGAAGCAGATCCACGGCGACGCCCTGATCGACGCGGTACGGCGGATCGCCGCCGGCGAATCGCTCCTCGACCCGACCATGACGATGAAGGTCCTGGAACGCCTCCGCCACCCGGTCGCCGACGAGGACCCGAGGTACGCCGCGCTCACCGAGCAGGAACGCCGCATCCTCGCCGAGATCGCCGAAGGCAAGACCAACCGCCAGATCGCCCAGTCGCTCTACCTGGCCGAGAAGACCGTCAAGAACTACGTCTCCTCGCTGCTGCGCAAACTCAACCTCGAACGCCGCACCGAGGCAGCCGTCTTCGCCATCGAACACTCGAAGAACCACCCGCAGTCGTAGGTGGCCACTTCATCAGCCGGGGAAGTGCCCCGTTGAGCGGTGACTAGGGCCGGGTGACGGGGATGGCGGTGCTGATGCCGTCGGCCCAGGCGCGGATCTTGGCCCAGTCGCGGGAATCCCCGGCCAGGTTGCCGGTGGCGAGGTGGCGGGCGAGGAAGCCCTTCGCGGTGGCTTGTTCGAGGCGGCCGGCGAAGGTGACGGCGGGCGCTGTGCCGATCTTGTCGGCCAGGCGCCGTACGGCGGACGGCATGTCCTGCTCCTGGTCCTTGTCGGGACCGACCGGGCCGCTGTGGAAGAGCCAGACCTGGCGCTCCCGGAGCTGGTCGACGTTGTGGCGCAGGAACCGTACGGCGTCCCGCCGCCAGCGGCGGGCGTAGATCGCGCTGCCGAGCACGACAGCGCCGTACGGATCGATGGTACGGACCTGAGCGACGTCGAGGACGTCGACGTCGTGGCCGTGCTCACGCAATTCGGCGCCGATCGCCTCCGCGATGCCGGCGGTCCCGCCCATCTTGCTGGCGTAGGCGACCAATACCTTCCTGGACATCGAGACCCTCCTTCTGGTCACCCCAAGCACACCAGTCGCGGGCACGGCCCCGGCAGTGCCGAACGGCCTCGGCTAGCGGGCCTCAGGGCCCTCGATCGCCGCGCGGGGGATGACAGCGACCGGGCACGGGGGCTGGTGCAGCATGGTCTGGCTTACGGAGCCGAGCAGCAGTCCGGCGAAACCGCCGCGACCGCGAGACCCGACGACCAGGAGTTGTGCATCGGCGGACCACTCGAGCAGAAGTTCCGAGGGATGACCGGGCACCTCGATCACCTCGGCGGTCCGCGCGTCCGCGTGGGCACGGAGCGCGGCCGTGAGGTCGTGGTCGTCGTCCTCGTCGTCCGCCAGGACCGTCACGATCCGGGCGGCGAGTTCGTGGCGCCGCGCGTACTCGAGCCCGAAGTCGACCGCCGCGTCGGCGGCCGCCGACCCGTCGTACCCGATCACCACCCGGCTGCCCACCAAGGAGTCGTCGCTGGGGCGTACGACGACCACCGGACAGTGCGCGTGGGCGGCGAGCTCCAGTCCGGTGGAGCCGACGAGCAGGCTGACGGCCCGGCCCGATGCCCGGCTGCCGATCACGATCCGCTCGGCGTCCCGGGATGCCGCCAGCAGAACGGGCGTGGGGAAACCATCGACCCGCTCCGCCGTGATCGGCACGCCAGGGTCGAAGCTATGCGCCACCTCGAGCGCCTCTGCGACGATCTTGTCGGCGGCGGCGCGGAGCCCGGGCGCGACATCGCTGGGTCCGAGCGGAACCCGGAACTCCGCCCACACGAACGCGTGCACCAACTGCAGAGCGAGCCCCTTGGACGCGGCCTCGGCGGCACCCCACCGGATCGCGTTCTCGCAGTCGGCCTCGCCGTCGATGCCGACGACGACCTTCTTCGCCGTCACGTCGACGTCCCTGGCCAGCGCCAGTTCGTGATCTCGGGCATGTCCTCGCCGTGGGCCAGGATGTAGGCGTGGTGTCGCGCTCGCTGGTCGATGAGCCATTGGCGGACCTCGGCGGCCCGCTGACCGAGCCCGGGGACCCGGTCGATGACGTCGAGGGCGAGGTGGTAGCGGTCCAGGTCGTTGCGGACCACCATGTCGAACGGCGTTGTGGTCGTGCCTTCCTCCTTGTAGCCACGGACGTGGAGGTTGTGGTGGTTAGTCCGCCGGTAGGTGAGCCGGTGGATCAGCCACGGGTACCCGTGGTAGGCGAAGATGACGGGCCTGTCCGTCGTGAACAGCGCGTCGAAGTCGGCATCGGCCAAGCCGTGGGGATGCTCGCTGGCCGGTTGCAGGCGCATCAGGTCGACCACGTTGACGACCCGGACCTTCAACGACGGCAGGTGCTCGCGCAGCAGGCTCACCGCGGCGAGCGTCTCCAGCGTCGGTACGTCGCCCGCGCACGCCATCACCACATCGGGTGAGCCGTCGTCGTTGCTCGCGAAGTCCCAGATGCCGAGGCCGCGCGCGCAGTGCAAGGCGGCGTCCTCGGGGCCGAGCCAGTCCGCCTGGGGCTGCTTGCCGGCGACGATCACGTTGATGTAGTCATGGCTGCGCAGGCAGTGCTCGGCGGTCGACAGCAGCGTGTTGGTGTCCGGCGGCAGGTAGACGCGGATCACCTCGGCCTTCTTGTTCACCACGTGGTCGATGAAACCGGGGTCCTGATGGGAGAAGCCGTTGTGGTCCTGCCGCCAGACGTGCGAGGTGAGCAGGTAGTTGAGCGAGGGGATCGGTCGCCGCCACGGGAGCGAGCGGGTGACCTTGAGCCACTTCGCGTGCTGGTTGACCATCGAGTCGACGATGTGCACGAACGCCTCGTAGCAGGAGAACCAGCCGTGCCTGCCGGTCAGCAGGTAGCCCTCGAGCCAGCCCTGGCAGGTGTGCTCGCTGAGGATCTCCATCACCCGGCCGTCCACCGCCAGGTGCTCGTCGGTGGGCAGGACCTCGGCGTTCCAGGCTTTGCCGGTGACGTCGTACAGGGCGTCCAGCCGGTTGGAGGCGGTCTCGTCCGGACCGAAGACGCGGAAGTTCCGATGCGGCAGGCTGGCTCGCATCACGTCGCGCAAGTAGTTGCCGAGGACCCGCGTGGGCTCGTGGTCGGTTTCGCCCGGGCCGGCGACCGGTACTGCGTACTGCGTGAGCTCCGGCAGCTCGAGGTCCTGCGATAGCAGGCCGCCGTTGCTGTGCGGACTGGATCCCATCCGGCGGTCATCAGGTGGTACTTGCGCGAGCAGCCGGGCAACCGGCCGGCCGTCGGCGTCGAACAGTTCTTCCGGCCGGTAGCTGCGCATCCATTGCTCGAGGAGCCGCAAGTGGTCCGGTGACGTCCGTACGTTCGTCAGCGGCACCTGATGCGACCGCCACGTCCCTTCGACCTGCAGGCCGTCGACCTCGTGGGGCCCGGTCCACCCCTTGGGTGTGCGGAGGACGATCATCGGCCAGCGGCGACGAGGTGTTCCCTCATGGGCGCGCGCTTCGGCCTGGATCTCGGCGATCTCGTCGAGCACCTGGTCGAGGGTCAGCGCCAAAGCCTGGTGGACGTGCTCGGGCTCGTCGCCGTCGACCAGGTACGGCTGGTAGCCGTAGCCCTCGAACAGCCGGGTCAGTTCGTCGTCACCGATCCGGGCCAGTACGGCGGGATTGGCGATCTTGTAGCCGTTGAGGTGCAGGATCGGCAGGACCGCGCCGTCGGTGCGGGGATCGAGGAACTTGTTCGAGTGCCACGAAGTCGCCAGCGGGCCGGTCTCGGCCTCGCCGTCGCCGATGACGCAGGCAACGACCAGGTCCGGATTGTCGAGTACGGCGCCGTACGCGTGGCTCAGGGAGTAGCCCAGTTCGCCGCCCTCGTGGATCGAGCCGGGCAGCTCGGGGGCGACGTGACTCGGGATGCCGCCGGGGAAGGAGAACTGACGGAAGAGCTTCGCCATCCCGTCGGCGTCCCGGGACACGTCCGGGTAGGTGTGGCTGTAGCTGCCTTCGAGCCACGTATTCGCCGCGATGGCCGGCCCGCCATGTCCCGGACCGATGACGTACATCATGCTCAGGTCGCGCCGTCGGATCACCCGGTTGAGGTGCGTGTAGAGCATGTTCAGTCCAGGCGTCGTACCCCAGTGACCGAGCAGGCGTGGCTTGATGTGCTCGGGCCGCAGCGGTTCGGTGAGCAGGGGGTTGCCGAGGAGGTAGATCTGGCCGGCGGACAGATAGTTGGCCGCCCGCCAATAGGCGTCGAGGTCGGCGACCTCGTCGGCGGACAGGGGCTTGCCGGTGAGCTCATCCATGGCTCCCAGCGTCGCGGCAGCGGGCAGTGCTCACCCAGAGTCGAAGGTCCCGCCGTCGTGGGACCCATCGGCACTGGCCTGGGCAGGCTTCGCCGCGGTGAGCTGGTGGGGTGTCGGAAGGAGACGTGATGACGGCGGTCGAGCAAGTGGGTGGGCGGTCCGGCGCGGGCTGGGATGTGCTCGCCTCGGACGGTTCGGTCGTGCGGATCCGTCCGCTCCGGGAGGACGACGAGCCGGCGCTGGAAGCGATGAACCGGCGGGTGTCGGACCGGTCGATCTACCTGCGATTCTTCGGGATCAGCCGATCCAACGCCGACCAGCACACGCACCACTTGGCGACAGTCCACGACGACGGGCATGTCGCGGTGGTGGCCGAGTACGGCGGCCAACTGGTGGGCGTGGCGAGTTACGAACCGCTGCGCGCGGGTGAGGCCGAGATGGCCTTCCTGCTGGAGGATTCGGTGCACGGCCGGGGGATCGGCACCCTTCTCCTCGAGCAGCTCGCAGCGATGGCCCGGGAGAACGGGATCCAGCGGCTGCGCGCCGACACCCTGGCCGAGAACGCGGGCATGCTGCGCGTGTTCGCCGACTCCGGTTTCGAACAGGTCCGCAGGCTGGACAGCGGTGTGGTCGAGCTGGTGCTGGATACGGCGTACCGGCCCTCGACGCTGGAACGGATGGCCGACCGCGAGCGGGCGGCTGAAGACCGTTCGCTGCACCGGCTGTTCTCGCCCCGCGCGGTGGCCGTGATCGGCGCCGGCCGGAACCCTGGCGGGATCGGCCACGAGGTCCTGCGGAACCTTGTCAAGGGCAACTTCACCGGACCCGTGTACGCCGTCAATCCGCACGCGGACCGGGTCGCGGACCTGCCGTCGTACCCGTCGGTCGCGGACGTGCCCGGTGAGGTCGATCTCGCGATCATCGCGGTCCCGGCCGAGCAGGTCCGGCAGGTCCTGACCGAGTGTGGCGCCAAGGGTGTGGGGGGAGCAGTCGTGCTGACCTCGGGCTTCTCCGAGCTCGGGGCTGCCGGGCACGAGGCGCAGCGGGAGATCCTCGAGGTCGCCCGCCGGAACAGCATCCGGCTGATCGGCCCGAACTGCCTCGGGCTGGTGAACACCGACCCGGCGATCAATCTGAACGCGACCTTCGCCGAGGTCTCGCCCACGCGCGGAACGCTGGCGATCGCGGCGCAGTCCGGTGCCGTCGGCATCGCGGTGCTCGATCAGGCGGCCCGGACCGGGCTGGGCATCTCCGAGTTCGTCTCCCTCGGCAACAAAGTCGATGTCAGTGGCAACGATCTGCTGCTGCACTGGTGGGGCGACCCGCGGACCGCGGTGATCGGGCTGTACCTGGAGTCGTTCGGGAACCCGCGCAAGTTCGGCGGACTGGCCCGCCTGGTCGGCCGGACGAAGCCGATTCTCGTCGTGAAGGGCGGTCGTTCGGCGGGTGGCCGGCGGGCCGGCGCCTCGCACACTGCCGCGGCGTCGACTCCTGAGACCGCTGTGGACGCCCTGTTCGCGCAGTCCGGCGTACTGCGGATGGACACCGTCGAGGAACTGGTGGAGACGGCCCGGGTGCTGAGCGTCCGGCCGTTGCCTCGTGGCCGTCGGCTCGCCGTCGTCGGCAACGCGGGTGGTGCGGGAGTGCTCGCCGCTGACGCGGCCGGCCGGCTCGGTCTCGAACTGCCGGAGCTGAGCTCGGCTGTTCAGGGTGAGCTGGCGGCGGTCGGTGCGGTGGGCAGCGGCAACCCTGTCGACCTCGGCGCGGCCGCGTCTCCGAAGAGCCTGGCCCGAGCCTTGAAGGTCATCGTCGACAGCGGCGAGGTCGACATCGTGCTGGTCTGCTATGCCGCGACGCGCGCCGGCCGGGTCGAGGACATCTACGACGCTGTCGCCAGGACCGCGACCCAGGCCGAGGTGCCGATCGTCGTGAACTGCGTCGGTGCGACTCACGCCGCGCCGGAGGTCGCGCTTGCGGACGGCCGTCGCTTGCCGGTGTTCCCGTTCCCGGAGAGCGCCGTGCGCGCGTTGGCCCATGCCGTTCAGTACGCCGAGTGGCGGTCGCGGCCGCAGGGCGTCGTACCGGAGCTGGCGCGGGTCGATGGTGTTGGAGCGCGAGCCGTCGTGCGGTGGTTCCTCGAGCAGAGCCCGGACGGTGGCTGGATGGGGCCGTTGCAATCCGGCCAGCTTCTGCAGTGCGCCGGGGTTCCGGCGATCCCGGTCCTCGCCGCGTCGACTCGTTCCGAGGCGATCCGGGCGGCCGAGTCGGCGGGGTATCCGGTCGCACTGAAGACTGCTGCGCCCGGCGTCCTGCACAAGACCGATATCGGCGGTGTGCGGGTTGGGTTGGCGAACTCGGTGCAGGTGGCGACGGCGTACGACGAGGTTGTCGCCGCTGCCGGGGACCCGCAGGTCGTGGTGCAGGCGATGGCACCGGGTGGGACCGAGTTGGTGATCGGCGTGGTGCGGGACCGTCTGTTCGGGCCGCTGCTCATGGCCGGTAGCGGTGGCATCCTCACCGACCTGCTGGCCGACCGCCAGTGGCGTGGCCTACCGCTCACGGACCTCGACGCCATCGAGACGCTGCACTCACTGCGCTGCGCACCACTGCTGGCCGGCTACCGCGGCGCCCAAGCTGCGGACCAGGAGGCCGTCCTGGACGTCATCCACCGCATCGCTTGGCTCGCCGAACAGGTCCCCGAGCTGGCAGAACTCGACATCAACCCGCTGATCGCCGGCCCGTCCGGCGCCTTCGCGGTCGACATCCGAATGCGCCTGACACCGGCGAACCCCGAACCCGACTGGCACGCCCGCCGCATGCGCGCGGACAGCTGAACCGGACGTGCAGCGTCCCCGTCTCGGTAGGGCCGAGACGGGGACGGCTGGTCACTACGCGTTCTGGACTGTGTCCTCGAACCGCAGAGCGACCCGCGAGAGGGCGCGCAGAGCGGCGATGGCTTCGGCGACCTGCTGGTGAGATGTGGGTGGGTGGACGGTTCGGTAGAGGTCGTTGCGGAGGTCTTCGAGGTGGTCGACGAGGTGCTCGATCTCGTGGGCGACGATCGTGTCGTGCGGTTGCTGACTCGTGAAGGTGGGCAGGATGCGGCCGCGGTATGCGGTGATCGTCTGCTGCGCTTCGGCGAAGCGGCGTTCCTCCAGGAACCAGCTGTCCGAGGCACTGTTCGCCGCGATGGTCTCGAGGTCGGCCTCCCAGCGGTCGATCTCCTGTTGCAGGGTGGTGGTCATGGCTGCTCCTTGGTGGTTCGGAAGTCGGCGATCGGCCGGCGGGCAGTTCCGACGCCGGGATGGCTGCGACTGAAGCGGATGATCATGTGGGCGTGCCCCGGCCGCTGGGTGAGGCGCTGCACCTTGCGGCGCAGGTCCTCGAACTCGAGCGGCTGGTTGAGGAACGACGCGCTGACGCCCTCTCGGGTCGCGGTCAGCAGGACACGTTCGAGCGCGGCGCCGGCGGTGACCTGGTCTGCGGGCTCGTCGAAGTCGGTGGACAGGATGGCGAGATCCGGGTTGGCCTCGAAGGTGCCCTGATCGCGGGCCCGGTCGGCCGGCCGGGTGGCCAGGTCGCGAACGGCCGCCGGGTAGCTGGCGGATCGTGGTCCGAGCGCCGAGCTCGGCACTCCTTCGGTGGTGCGCTCACCGCCGACCCAGTGGGCGCGTTCGGCGCGGCGATGCCAGTCCCTGATCTCACGCAGGTCGGTGTCGAGCACCAGGTCGAGCACGGCGCGGATCTCAGGTTCGCCGAGCCACGTCAGCTCGGCGCCCTCGGCGAACGCCGCCCGCAGCAGACCGACGCGGATCTTCTCGGCCAACGGCGTCGGATCGGAGGGGCGACGGTCGGTGTGCCGGCGCGGAATCTGCTCGGCGAGGTTGCGAAGGTCGTCGTCCTGGGCGCTCGTGGGTTCGATGACGATGCGGGCCAGCAGGTCGGGTTCTTCCGGGTACGGCGCGAGGCCGAACCAGGTGCCGTAGCCGAGGGCGGCGGCCGCGCAGCGCAGGTTGAAGGTCGCGGCACCGGCCGCGATCCGCATCGCCCGGCCAGTGGGGTCCTCGGCGGGCAGGGTGCGTGAGCCGTCGAGGAAGAGGTCGATGACGTGACCGTTCACCTCGAACCGCCACGGCTGGGTGTTGTGCATGCTGGGCGCGGCGATGGCCGCTGCGAGCAGGCTGTCGACGTGCTCCGCCGGCAAGTGCTGGTCCGACATCGGTGGCTCCTCCCACTGGTGATACCTCAGCTTCGCGCCAGGGAGGAGGGTGGCGCTGCGGGCAAGAGTCCCGATTCGGGAGGCCCTTCGGCAGTCGGTCAGTCGCCGATCGGCGCCCTGAACTCCACCACCGTGCCGTGCGGCTCGCTGCCGGTGAGCTGGACGCTTCCGCCGAGGGCCTGGGCACGCTCGGCGAGGTTGCGCAGCCCGCTTCTGCGATCGCTGGTCCCGATGCCGACGCCGTCGTCGGAGATCCGGGCCATCACCTCACCTGAGCCGACCGCTATCTCGACCGTCGCGTGGGAGGCCTGGGCGTGGCGGACGACATTGGACAGCGTCTCCCGGACGGTGGCGAGGATCTGCGGGCGGACGGGATCCGGTACGACGGTGTCGATCGGGCCGGTGCAGATCAGCTGGGGCCGGAATCCGAGTGGTTCGGCGTACTCCGCGACGAGCGCCTGAACGTCGCCACGCAGCGAACTGGATTCCGGTGTCTGCTGAAGCTGGAAGATCGCGGCCCGAAGATCGTGGATGGTCGTGTCGATGTCCTCGACCGCCCGGCTGAGTCGATGCTGATCTTCGGGGCGGGCAAGCCGATGCATGCCCTGGAGTTGCAGCCCGGTGGCGAAGAGCCGCTGGATCACCAGATCGTGCAGATCCCGGGCGATCCGGTCGCGATCCTCGAGCACCGCGAGCACGTCGCGGTCGTGCTGCGCCTGGGCGCGTTCCAGGGCCAAGGTGGCCTGGCCGGCGAACATCCGGATCAGGTCCGTGCCCTCGGACACTCGCGTGGTGGACCCGTGTTCCATGGCGACCACGAGCAGACCGCCGGTGCCGGTGCCGCCGGCCGGCAGCGGCACCGTCGTCGTCCGCGCGAGGTCGGCCGCCTCGGGGAACTCGGCGAGGCCGCCGGTGTCCTTCAGCACCTGAGCCAGATCCTCGATCACCACCTGGGCGTGCCCGGTGATCGCGTGGCCGACCACCGGAAGGTCGGCCGGGACATGGCGGCCGAGGAAGCGCTCGAACTGCGGTGGTCCGTCGACGGCCCGCACGACGAGGTCGGAGTCCTCGATGAGCAGCACCGCTGCCACCAGTGCCCCGGACAGTTCGCGGGATCGCTGCGCGATCAGTTGGAGTGCTTGCCCGGGTTCGAACTCGCCGAGCATCAGCTGCGTGATCTCGGCGGTGACCTCGTGCCAGCGCCGGCGCTGCTCGGTATCGGCGTACAGCCGGGCGTTGTCGATCACGACCCCGGCGGCAGCGGCGAGCGCGGTCACCGTGCGTTCGTCGTCCTCGGTGAAGTCGGCGCCGCCGGTCTTCTCGGTCAGGTACAGGTTGCCGAAGGCGTGCTCGCGGGTCTGGATCGGAACACCGAGGAAGCTCTTCATCGGTGGGTGGTTCGCCGGGAAGCCGTACGAGCGCGGGTCCTCGGCGAGATCGTGCATGCGGATCGGTTCGGGGTGCTCGATCAGCAGACCCAGGATGCCGTGACCCTCGGGGTACGGGCCGATCGCGGCGATCTGCTCGTCGGTGACACCGTGGGTGATGAAGCGGACGAGCCGCTTGCCGTCCGGGCCGACGACACCGAGAGCGCCGTACTGGGCACCGGCCAGTTCGCAGGCGGCGCTCACGATGCGGTCCAGGGTGCTGTTCAAGTCGAGGTCGGCGCCGATGCCGACGACCGCGTCGAGGAGGGCGCGCAGGCGCTCCTGGGTGTCCATGACCTCGTCGACGCGGCCGAGGACCTCCTGCAGGAGGGCATCAAGACGCACCCGGGACAAGCCTGCGAACTCCAGCGCTCCTTCGTCCCAGCTTCCACTCCCTGACCGTGAGCCCTCAGCCACGGGTCCAAGGTACTCGAAAATATCACTGCTGGTGTGAGCTCGCGGCCCGAGGACGCTGCCCCCAGGGAACCAGGCGCCGCCCGTGGACGGATTCGATTCCGAGCCGGACCAGCTGTGGATCGTCCATCGGCAGCCACGAATGCAAGGGCAGGGTCTGGCGGAGCTCGGCGGTCTCCTCCGGGGAAACCACGGACAAGTGCCCGATGGCGGTCACGGTCCAGCCGAGGTGACGCTCGAGGTCCACGTCATCGGCCTCGAAGGCGACCACGTCACCCCGCTCCGCGGCCCGGAACTTGTCGCCGGTCGCGGTGCTGAACACGATCGTGTCGTCGTCCAGCACGAAGTTCACCAGCCGAACCGCGGGGAGACCGCCGTAGGTGTAGACCAGCCGCCCGAGCGGGACCGACTCGAGCAGCTCCAGGCAATCTGCCCGGCTGACGATCTGCAGACGCGAGTGATCGAACTGCTGCGTGCTCATGAGGGCCTCCCTGCGGTGGACAAACCAACGATCATCTGGCGGAGAGCGCCGCAGTAGGGCCGAAAGTCCCTGACTCCACTGGGACTCGGAGCACGTGGCGATCGTCGGGGCCCGGCGAGACGTGACCAGTTCAGCGGGGTGCGCAGCTCCACCACGGTGCCGGTCGGCTCATTGGGACCGATGTGGACGGCACCACCGAGTGCGGCGGCCCGCTCGCGAAGGTCGCGCAGGCCGGTCTGATGGGCATCAGGAGGCAGACCGACGCCGTCATCGGCAACCCGGGCGACGACCTCCTGGCCGGTGACGATCACCTGGACGGTAACGTGCGTTGCCCGTGCGTGGCGTACCACGTTCGACAGCGACTCCCTGATCGCGGCGAGGATCTGCGGACGGACAGCGGCGGGTACGGCGGTGTCGAGCGGCCCGGTACAGGTCAGCGCGGGCCGGAAGCCCAGCGGCTCGGCGTGCTCTGCGACCAGGGCACTGACATCCGCGCGCAAGGAGATGTCGCCGGGGCGATGACGGAGCTCGAAGATGGCGGCGCGCAGATCCGTGATGGTGGTGTCGATGTCGGCAACGGCCCGGCCAATCCGTTCCCGCACGTCCGGCCGTGCCACCTTGTGCATTCCCTGCAGTTGCAGGCCGGTCGCGAACAGCCGCTGGATGACGAGGTCGTGCAGGTCCCCGGCGATCCGGTCCCGGTCCTCCAGGACGGCGATCATCGACCGGTCGCGGTGTGCTTGAGCCCGCTCGAGAGCGAGCGTCGCCTGGTTGGCGAACATCCGGAGCACATCCGTCCCCACGGTCACGGAGAGGGTCGCGCTCTGGCTGGCGGCGACGATCAGGAGCCCGCCCGTACTGAGGCTGCCGGATGGAAGTGGCGCGATGATAGTGCGCCCGAGCATCTCGACCTCCGGGACCTCTCTGGCCCGGCGGGCGATCAGTCGCAAGGCATCGTTCGGGTCGTAGTCACCGAGCATGAGCTGGGTGATCTCCGCGGTCACCTCGTGCCAGCGTCGCCTGCGTTCGGTGTCGGCGTAGAGGCGGGCGTTGTCGATCACGACTCCCGCCGCCGCGGCCAGCGCGGTCAGGGCGCGCTCGTCGTCCTCGGTGAAGTCCGCACCGTCGGCCTTCTCGGTGAGGTAGACGTTGCCGAAGACGTGGTCCCGGGTGCGCACCGGCAGACCGAGAAAGCTCTTCATCGGCGGGTGGTTCGCGGGGAAGCCGAACGATCGGGGGTGTTCGGACAGGTCGCGCAGGCGGAGCGATGCGGGGTGATCGCTCAGCGCGCCCAGCAGGCCGTGTCCCTCGGGTAGTGGCCCGATCGCCGCGATCTCTTCGGCGGTGACACCGTGGGTGATGAACCGGCTCAGCCGCTTGCCGTCCGGTCCGACCACGCCCAGCGCGCCGTGGCGGGCGCCGACGAGCTCACAGGCCGCGGTGATGATCCGGTCCAGCGTGCTCGTGAGGTCGAGGTCGGCGCCGATGACGACGACGGCGTCCAGCAGCGCACGCAACCGCTCCTGCGAGTCGATGATCTCGTCGACGCGGCCGAGAAGCTCCTGCAGGAGGGCGTCGAGCCGGACCCGGGACAGCCCGGCGAACTCCAGCGCGCCCTCGTCCCAGCGATCGCTCGGGGCCTCACTCACATACCCAAAGCTAACCGGTCGTCACCAGTGGCGGAACTGCCCGGCCAAGCGGCGGGCAGATCGTCGCCGTTCATCAGAGCCGTCAGTCACGCCCCCGAACCATGACGTACGACGCCGAGGGTCTCGCGCGCGATCTGCCACTCCTCGTTGGTGGGGACCACGAACACCGCGACCTCGCCGGCGTCGGTGGAGATGCGGTGCGCTCCGGAGAACGCTGCGTTGTTCCGGTTGCTGTCGATGGCGATCCCGAGGCGTTCCAGACCGGCCAGAGACGCAGCCCGGACCTCGGCCGAGTGCTCACCCACACCGGCGGTGAAGACGACGGCGTGGACTGTCCCCAGGACGGCGTAGTAGGCGCCGACGTACTTGCGGATCCGGTGGCAGTAGACGTCGAAGGCGAGACTGGCGTGCTCGTCACCCCGTGCGCGCAGTCGCGACAGTTCACGGAAGTCGTTCTCGCCGGCCAGGCCTTTCAGTCCCGATGCCGAGTTGAGCGCACGGTCGATCTCGTCCACGGACATGCCCAGTTCCCGCGCCAGGTACGCCGGGATCGCGGGGTCCACGTCGCCGGAGCGGGTCCCCATCACGAGTCCCTCCAGCGGAGTCAGGCCCATCGAGGTCTCCACCGACCGGCCACCCAGAACGGCCGAGGCCGAGCACCCGTTGCCGAGGTGCAGCACGATGACGTTCGTCTCGGCCGGATCACGTCCGAGCAGTCGAGCGGTCTCGTGGGAGACGAACGCGTGCGATGTTCCGTGGAAGCCGTAGCGGCGGACCCCGTGGTCCTCCAGCCAGGTCAACGGCACCGCGTAGGTGTAGGCGTGCGGAGGGAGCGTTTGATGGAACGCGGTGTCGAACACGGCGACCTGTGGCAGGTCGGGGAAGACCCGGCGGGCGACCCGGATTCCCTCCAGGTTCGCCGGGTTGTGCAGCGGGGCGAGCGGTACCAGCCCGGTCACTTCGGCGATCAGTGCGTCGTCGATCGGCGCCGAAGCCGAGAACCGGGAGCCTCCGTGGACTACGCGGTGGCCCACCGCCCTGAGGTCGAGGTCGGCGAGTGATGGCCCGTGCTTCTCGAAGGCATCGATCGCCGCGCGCAGCGCATCCTCGTGGGTGGGTATCGACCGCGTCGTCTCGGTCTCGCCGGCCGGGCCGCGGTGGACGTGGCGGCCCTCGCCTTCCCCGATGCGCTCTACCAGGCCGGCGGCCGCCGCTTCACCAGTGCGGGCGTGGACCACGCTGTACTTGAGCGACGAGGAGCCGGCGTTGATCACCAGGACGTGGTCGCTCATTGCGTGCGGCTCCCGGCGGCCTGGACGGCGGTGATCGCGACGGTGTTGATGATGTCTCGTACGGTCGCTCCGCGCGACAGATCGTTGACGGGTCGGCGCAGACCTTGCAGGACCGGCCCGACCGCGACGGCGTTCGCCGAGCGCTGGACCGCCTTGTAGGTGTTGTTGCCGGTATTCAGGTCGGGGAAGATGAACACGGTCGCCCGCCCTGCCACCGGCGAGCCGGGCAGCTTCGTCCTCGCCACCGCGCTGTCGATCGCGGCGTCGTACTGGATCGGTCCCTCGACCGGCAGCTCCGGTGCTCGTTCGCGGATGATCATCGTTGCCTTCGACACCTTTTCGACGTCGGTCCCCGATCCGGAGGTCCCGGTCGAGTAGGACAGCATGGCGACCCGCGGTTGGATGCCGAAGGCAACCGCCGTCGCGGCCGAGGAGATCGCGATGTCCGCGAGCTGCTCGGCGGTGGGATCCGGGTTGACCGCACAGTCGCCGTACACCAGGACCTGGTTCTGCAGGCACATGAAGAACACCGAGGAGACGACGGAGACCCCAGGCACGGTCTTGACGATCTCGAGCGCGGGCCGGATGGTGTGGGCGGTGGTGTGCGCCGCGCCGGACACCATGCCGTCGGCGAGGCCGAGCTGGACCATCATCGTGCCGAAGTACGAGACGTCTCTGACCAGCTCGCGGGCTCGGTCCAGGTCGATCCCGCGATGCTTCCGGAGCCGGTGCAGTTCGTCCGCGAGCCGCTCGGCGAGGTGGTCGTGCTCGGGGTCGACGATCCGGGCGGCCGCCACGTCGGCGCCGAGTGCGGCGGCCTTCGCGCTGATCACCACCGGATTCCCGAGCAGGGTCAGGTCGGCCACTCCACGGCGGAGCAGGACGTCCGCGGCCCGCAGGATCCGCTCCTCCTCGCCTTCGGGCAGGACGATGTGCTTGCGGTGGGCAACTGCTTCGTCGATCAGCTGGTGCTCGAACATCAGCGGCGTCACCGCGTTGCTGCGCGCGACCTCCAGTTGATCGAGGAGGGCCTCGCCGTCGACGTTCTGCTCGAACAGGGACAACGCCGCGTCCACCTTGCGCGGCGAGTCCTTCGTGAGCCTGCCGCGGACGGCGGTCAGTGCCGCCGACGTGGCCTGCGTGTCGAGAGTGGTCTCGAGGATGGGCAGTGTCACCCCGACCCCGTCGAGCAGCCGCTGGACCTGCGCCGGCAGCGTGAAGCCGCCGTTGAGGACGACCGCGGAGATCTGCGGGAAGTTGAGCGACGCGTGCGCGACCAGCACCCCGAGGACCACCTCCGGCCGATCTGCCGCAGTCACCACCGCTGCGCCGTCGAACAGCCTGTCGAGCACGTTCGGCATCGTCATCCCGGCGACGACGAGGCCGGTGACCTCTCGCGTCAGCAGGGCGGGATCACCCCTCAGCAGACGGCCTTCGACCGGGACCATCAGGTCCGCGACCGTGGGCTGAGTGAGGAGCGGCTCCTCCGGCAGGGCGAACGCCGGTGCACCGGCGCCTGCCAGTACCGCGACGGTGTCAGCGAGGTGGTTGGGGGTGACGCGGTTGGCGACCACCGCGGCCAGCGACCCGTGGTTGCCGCGCAGTTCCCCGACAGCCATGTCGGCGATCATCCGAACCTCATGCGGGCTGCGCTGGAACCCGTTGAGGACGAGGACGACCGGTGTGCCCAGGTTGGCGGCGATCTTGGCGTTGAAGGAGAACTCTGTCGGAGTCCCCACATCGGTGTAGTCGCTGCCGACCACGAGTACGGCGTCGACGTGGTCGGCGATCTCGTGGTAGCGCTGCACGATCGCGTCGAGCGCGGCGTCGGGGTCCGCATGCACCTCGTCGTACGTGACGCCGAGGCTCTCGCCGTACGCCGACTGGACCGCCTCGTGGGCGGTCAGGAGGTCCAGTACGTAGTCCCGACCACCGTACGTCGCCGTGTCCGGACGAACGATGGGACGGAACACAGCCACCCGTTCGACCCGGCGCGACAGTTGCTGAAGCACTCCGAGGGCGACCGTGGACTTTCCGGTGGACCCCTCCACCGACGCGATGTAGACGCTGCTCCCCATGCCTGCACCCTAACCACTCACCGCGACCGCGGCGGACTGGTCCTCGAACGGGACCTTCGGCCCTGTGCCCGCGGCGCGAGGGACAGGACCGTGAGAAAGGGAGGTGGCATACACATGACCACAATGCCGACGACCGGCCGCTACGTCTTCGACTTCGCCGAAGGGAGCATGGACCAGAAAGAGCTACTCGGTGGGAAGGGCGCCAATCTCGCGGAGATGACCCGGCTGGGACTCCCGGTTCCGCCGGGATTCACGATCGGGACCACGGCGTGCCGTGCCTATCTGGAGACCGGAGACCTGCCGGCCGGGCTGGCCGGCGAGATCACGGCGCACCTCGGCCGGCTCGAACAGGTGATGGGTCGCCGGCTGGGTGACCCGGCCGACCCGCTGCTGATCTCGGTCCGCTCGGGTGGGAAGTTCTCGATGCCCGGGATGATGGAAACCATCCTCGACATCGGGCTGACCGACGAGTCGGTCCACGGGCTGGCGAAGCACTCGGGCAACGAGCACTTCGCGTGGGACTCCTACCGGCGGCTGCTGCAGATGTACGCGCGCACCGTTCTCGACGTCCCGGACGACCTGCTGCAGGCGGCCGTGTCCACGGAGTACGCCGAATGGGGCGTCGGGACTCCTGAGGAGCTGCCGGCCCCGGCGATCGAACGTGCCTGTACGGCGCTGAAGCAGGTGATCGCCGACCACGCAGGCCGGCCCTTCCCGCAGGATCCGGCGGAGCAGCTCGACCTCGCGGTCCGTGCCGTCTTCCGCTCGTGGTCGACGCCTCGGGCTCGTTTGTACCGGCGCCAGGAGCACATTCCGGACGACCTCGGCACAGCGGTCAACGTGATGGCGATGGTCTTCGGCAACCGCGGTCCGGACAGCGGCACCGGTGTCGCCTTCACGCGCGACCCGGCGTCGGGTGCGACCGGGGTCTACGGAGACTACCTCCAGGACGCTCAGGGCGAGGACGTCGTCGCCGGGGTCCGCAACACCGTTCCGTTGGCGCGGCTCGCCGACATCGATGCGGTGAGTTATGCCGGACTGGTGACCGCGATGACCACCTTGGAACGGCACTACCGCGACTTGTGTGACATCGAGTTCACGATCGAGCGTGGCCGGCTGTGGATGCTGCAGACGCGGGTCGGCAAACGCACCGCTGGGGCGGCGTTCCGGATCGCGGTCCAGTTGGTCGACGAGGGCCTCATCACCCTCGACGAGGCATTGTTGCGCGTCAGCGGCGCCCAGCTCGGACAGTTGATGTTCCCACGGTTCGGCGAGCGGCACGGCGTACCGGAGTTGGCCCACGGTGTGCCCGCCTCGCCGGGTGCCGCGGTAGGGGTCGCGGCCTTCGACTCCGAGGCGGCACAGCGGTTCGCCGCCGACGGCCGGCACGTCGTACTCGTCCGCCGGGAGACGAACCCCGACGACCTGCCCGGCATGCTGGCAGCGGTGGGGATCCTCACCACTCGAGGTGGCAAGACCTCCCACGCCGCGGTCGTCGCTCGAGGAATGGGCAAGACCTGTGTCTGCGGCGTGGACAGCCTGTCCGTGGACCCGGTGGCGCGTCGCGCTGTCACGGCCGAGGGTGCCGTCGTCGAGGAAGGCGACGTGCTCTCACTGGACGGGACGACGGGCGTCGTCTACCGCGGTGAGGTTCCTGTGGTGGCCTCTCCGATCGTGGAGTACTTCGAGGGCCGTCTGAGCCTCGCCGAGGCGGACGACCTGGTGCGTGCGGTCGACCGGCTGCTGCGGCACGCGGATGTCCGTCGCAGGCTCGGCGTCCACGCGAATGCCGACACTCCCGCGGACGCCGAGCGCGCCCGGCAGTTCGGCGCGGGCGGCATCGGGCTGTGCCGGACAGAGCACATGTTCCTCGGTGAGCGGCGCAAGCTCGTCGAGCGGCTGGTGCTCGCCGAAGGTGCCTCGGACCAGCAGACGGTGCTCGAGGAACTGCTGCGGCTCCAGCGCGACGACTTCGTCGGGATCTTCCGGGCGATGGCCGGTCTGCCGGTGACCGTGCGGCTGATCGATCCGCCGCTGCACGAGTTCCTGCCCGACCTGACCGACCTGTCGGTGCGGGCGGCCGTCGGCCGAGCCACCGGCACTCCCGACGTCGACGCGGAGCGCCTGCTGCCGGCGGTCCAGCGGATGCACGAGAGCAATCCGATGCTGGGACTGCGCGGTGTCCGGCTGGGCATCGTCATCCCGGGGCTGTTCGAAATGCAGGCCAGGGCGATCGCCGAGGCGGCCGTCATCGTGACGGGTGAGGGCAAGACGGTGCTCCCGGAGATCATGGTGCCGTTGGTGGCCGGCGAAGCCGAGCTGCACCTGGTGCGGCAGGAGATCGAAGGTGTCCTCGCCGAGGTGGCGACCCGAACCGGCCGCACGGTCCCGACCCGGATCGGCGCGATGATCGAGGTGCCGAGGGCGGCGCTGGGTGCCGAGCAGATCGCCCGGTCCGCCGACTTCTTCTCGTTCGGCACCAACGACCTCACCCAGCTGACCTGGGCGTTCAGCCGCGACGACGTGGAGGCATCGATCTTCCCGCGCTACTTCGACGCCGGGATCTTCGCGGTCTCGCCGTTCGAGTCGCTGGATGTCGTGGGTGTGGGCCGTTTGGTCCGGATCGCCGTCGCCGAGGGACGCAGCGGCAACCCCGACCTGGTCATCGGTGTCTGCGGTGAGCACGGCGGCGACCCGGCGTCGATCGCCTTCTTCGCCGAGGCCGGGCTGGACTACGTCTCCTGCTCCCCGTACCGCATCCCGATCGCCCGCCTCGAAGCCGGCCGCGCCGCTGTGGCGCCGACCTCGGCGGACAGCGACACACGCTGAGCAATGCGGGCCTGGCCGACCTCCCTTGCCGGGGAGGTCGGCTAGGCGCATGGTGGAGACGTGGCCGGAACCAAGTGGCACGACCTCAGTCCTGGCAGGCGCCGTGTCATCATCGCCGGTGCCGCCCTCGAGAGCGCCTTGAAAGCTGCCGCCCTCGCTGACCTGGCGCGCCGCCCAGCGACCGAGGTCAGAGGCTCCAAGGCACTCTGGGCGCTCGCGATCACGCTCATCAACGCGGTCGGTGCGGTGCCGATCGCCTACTTTGTCTACGGCCGCCGACCGTCCAGCTGATCAGCTGGACGGCCAGGTGTGGGACTCGCCGGCCTTCAATTGCCGCGTTCGGCCGAAGCAGCGCACGGTGATCGGCGCGCCCGGGCCGGGATCGACGGTGAGCGTCAGCCCGCTGGTGGACACTTCGGCGACGAGACGGTGTCCTCGGTAGCGCAGCACCATCCGGAGTGTGCCGAGTTTGCCCGGCCAGTGCGGCCCGAAGCGGAGTACGTCGTTCGACGTGCTCAGGCCGGTGAAACAGCGCTGGATGAGATCGGCGCCGCCGGCCATCGCGGCAAGGTGGATGCCCTCGGCGGTCGTGCCTGTCTGGCTCGGATCGCCGGCGTCGCTGTGCAGTGCCTGTTCGAGGAAGCCCAGAGCCCGATCGGGATCGAGCATCGCCAACCCCCAGGCGTGCACAACCGCGCTCAGCGACGAGCCGTGGCACGTGCGGGCCAGGTAGTACTCGACCGTGGCGCGGATCGTTTCGGCGGTCAGCGGGTAGCCGAGCCTTTCCATCAGCTCGCGCAACTCCCGGCGGGGCAGGAGGTACAGCAGCATCAGTACGTCGGCCTGCTTGGAGACCTGGTACGCCGTGACGTCCTGTCCCTCGGCTTCGAGGATCCGGTCCAGCCGGCGAATATCGCCGTACTCGGCCCGGTAGTGCTCCCAGTCGAGCTCGGAAAGCTGCTCGTATCCCTCGAACTGGCTGATCACCCCGTCGTGGAACGGGACGTACATCCGACGGGTCAGTTGGTCCCAGTGACTCAGTTCCTCGGCGCGGAGGCCGAGGGACTCGACCAGCTGCGTGCGCTGCCAGTCCGGTAGCAGCGCGAGGGCCTTCGCGGCCACGCCGAACAGCCAGACGGCCATCACGTTCGTGTAGGCGTTGTTGTCGATCCCCGCGGCCGGCTGATCGGGATAGCCGGTGTGGAACTCGTCGGGTCCGACCACACCGCGGATCACGTACCGGTCGCGACCCTGGTCGTACTCCGCGAGGCCGGCGAAGAACCGCGCCACCTCGACGATGACCTCGGCACCGTAGTCGCCGAGGAATGCGAGGTCGCCGGTCAGCTCGACGTACTGCCACATGGTGTAGGCGATCGCCAGGCCGACGTGCCGTTGCCGGAAGGTCGCGTCCTCGCTCCAGCGACCGGACAACGGGTTGAGATGCAGCCGCTGGCTCTCCTCGCGGCCGTCGCTGCCGGACTGCCACGGGTACATGGCTCCCGGACAGCCCGCCAGCCGAGCCGCCAGCCGGGCGGCGGGCAGCCGCCGGTACCGGTACAGCAGCAGTGCCCGCGTCAGCGCCGGCATGCGCAAGGTGAGGACCGGAAAGACGAACAACTCGTCCCAGAAGATGTGGCCCCGGTACGCCTCCCCGTGCAGGCCGCGAGCGGGTACGCCGGCATCGGTGTCGGCGCTGTACGGCGAGACCGATTGGAGCAAGTGGAAGAGGTTCAACCGGACAGCGGCCAGGGTGCCGTCGAACGGCTCCTCGAGATCGAGCGAGAACTGCCGCCACAGGTGTGACCAGGCCAGCACGTGGGCGTCGCGCAGTTGGTCGAAGCCGCGCGCGTTCGCGACTGCGGTGCGGCTGGCCAGCAGCGGTTCGGAGATCCCCGGGTCCCGCGAGCCGTAGAGCGCGGCCACCTTCTCGGCGGTGACGACGTCTCCGCTCCGGACCGGGACGACGACCTCGGCACAGGCGGATGTCGCGTCCGTCCACGAGGTCCACTCGGTGATCGGCGA
This sequence comes from Kribbella sp. NBC_01484, assembly GCF_036227145.1. Taxonomy (NCBI): domain Bacteria; kingdom Bacillati; phylum Actinomycetota; class Actinomycetes; order Propionibacteriales; family Kribbellaceae; genus Kribbella; species Kribbella sp. NBC_01484. The sequence continues at coordinate 8,187,285 of NZ_CP109437.1, read as the reverse complement.
TCCGTTGTGGGCGGCAACGGTTCGCGTCGCGACGGCAACCCGGTGGCGGGATTGCGACGTCGTCGCCGCGACCATGAGGTTGCCATCAGCAACCGTTGCGGAGACGTCGGTCAGATGCCGGCCGGACAGTTTCCGGTAGCGCTCGACTCCGGCGTTCCGGACGGCTCCGTTCACCGCGGTCCCCAGCCGTAGCCGACCCTCCCAGTTGAGGACGGTGACGGCCAGGGTCTGGCCGGCCAGGTGTGGCTCGGCCATGCTGGCGAAGCGCCGTTCCACAGCCTGAACCTCCCGGCCGTGCGGATCGCGGAGCCGGAACCGCCGGGTCAGCACGCCGCGCAGCAGGTCCAGCTCCTGGTCGTGCTCGACCACCTCGCAGTTCTCGGGAGTGAGCCAGTCGCCGTCGTCGATGGCAGCCGTCAGCGGCAGCCAGTCCGGCAGGTTCACGAGGCTCTCGTTCTCGAGTACGTGGTCGTTGACCTGGTCGGCCAGCCGGTTGTAGTAGCCGGCCAGGTACGTCCCCGGGTAGTGGTGTTCGCCCGCTACCGCACCCGCCCACGCCCCTCTGGTCGCGAAGTACCCGTTGCCGACGGTGCACAGCGCCTCACGGCGCCGCTCGTCGGCCGGGTCGTAGCCACCGAACCGGTGGACCCAGTCGTTCATGGCTCGAGACCGACCCAGCTGGTCGCGTCCCGCCACGGGCGGCGGCCGGTGTGTTCCTCGGCCTGGGCCGGATAGCCGATCCGGAGGATCATCTGCGGCCAGCTCCGTCCGCCGATCAGGTCCCGGACCTGTGCCCGCAAGGTCGGGTACTCCAGCGCCTGATTGAGGAAGGAGACGGCCAGCACCGAGGAAGTTGCGGTCAGCAACACACGCTCCAAGGCCAGGCCGGCCAGCACCCAGGCGGACTCGTCTTCGTCCCCGGTGGAGAGCACGGCGATGCGCGGGCGCTGTTCGAAGACGACGTGCTCCCGGCCCGGTGTGTCGAGACCCGTCGCCAGATCCCGGACCATGGCCGGATCGGTAGGCACCGGCCCGAGTGCGGCGTCCGGTACGCCGTCGTGCGGCCGCTCGCCGCCGACCCACCGGCCGCGCTCCAGCAGGCGGTCCTCGTCGTGCGAGTCGAGGTCGTCGGCCTGCCGCAGGAGCTGCCCGAGCGTCCGGGTGGCATCGTCGTCCAGCCAGTGCAGTTCGGCACCATCGATCTCAGCAGCGTCGGTCAGCGCGCTGATGACGATCGGTGGGATGGCCTGGTCGAGCATCGGTCCGCGATAGGTGTGCCGGCGCGAGATCTCGCCGTACAGGGCGGACAGGTCGGCGATCAGGCCGCTGCGATCGGACAGGTAGATCCGGGCGACCAGGTCCGGTTCGGCCGGGTCGGGCGCGACGGCGAACGTCGACTCGTGCCCGAGCATGGCGGCGGCAACCCGGAGGTTGAACGCCGCCGCGCCCAGACCGATCCGGATCGCCCGGCCGGCCGGGTCGGCGACGGGCAGGACCAGGTCCTCGTCGAGCCGGACGTCGATCACCGGCCCGGCGACCTCGAACCGCCACGGCTGGGTGTTGTCCATCGACGGAGCGTGGACCGCGGCGGCGAGCAGAATGCCCACCTCGTCGTTGGTCAGTGCCTTGGTGGTGTTCACGGGCGTCCTCCTCGTGCGGTCACTTCCAGGACACGGCAACGGGTGGGCGGCCGGCAGGGCCGTCAGTCCTGAACCCGGCGGGTCCATGGTCGGCGACCGAGCCCTGTGGCGGCAGGACCGGGACCTTCGGCCCTGCGCGCGCGATCGGCCAGCTCGTGGAATGGGAGTGGACGCCTTGCCGAGGGGGAGTTATGAAGCACCGGCTGACGGTCGCGGACGTGATGACCACCGACGTCATCACCGTGCCCGACGACGCGGGATTCAAGACAGTGGCCGAAGTGCTGGCCGAGCACCACATCAGCGCCGTACCGGTGGTCGACCGGTACGGCACCGTGGTCGGCGTGGTCTCGGAGACGGATCTGCTCCGCAAGGAGCAGTTCCAGCGGGCCCGCCGATTGCCGTGGTTGCTTCGCTGGTGGCACCACCGATCGCGGTCGAAGGCGGCCGCCGTGACCGCCCGGACGCTGATGACGCGCCCGGCGGTCACCATGACCGACGGCTCGACCCTCGACGAGGCGGCCCGCCGGATGGCGGCGCGGAGCGTCACCCGACTGGTCGTCACCGACGCCGGCGGCGACGTCATGATCGGCATCGTCACCAGGTCGGATCTGCTGCGCGCGTTCGTTGCTCCGGACCACGAGATTCTCGCGCGGGTACGGCGTGACCTGGTCGAGCACGCGCTGGGGGACGACCCATTCGGGGTGGAGGTGACGGTGGCCGACGGTGTCGTCACTCTGACCGGGGAACTCGACGACCGGAGCATGGCGGCGACCGCCGAGCGGCTGACCCGTGAGGTCGACGGGGTGGTCGACGTACGCAACGAACTCACCTGGGCGTTCGACGACACCGTCCCGGCCCCTGGCGCCACCGACTTGCAGTAGGCAGCCGGCTACCTACTGCTGAACGTGTCCTCCTGAGTCAGCGGACGACCGCGACCGGGCAGGGTGGGTGGTGGACGAGGGCGCGGCTGGTCGAGCCGAGCAGGAGGCCACGGAACGCGCCACGGCCCCGGGATCCGACCACGAGGAGTTCAGCGGACCGGCCGGCGGAGAGCAGTGCGTCGTGCGCGGTCCCGTGGACGAGAAGCTCGTCCACGGGGACGTCCAGGTACTTGTCCCGGTGGCCGGCCATCGACTCGGCCAGCAGCGCCGCGCTTTCCTCTTCGAGGGTGTCGAGGTCGTAGACTACAGGCAGCGGATCGTTCGCGCCGGTGCTGATCGGGTCGTGCCAGGCCATCACGGCCATCAGCGTCGTCTGCCTGGACTCTGCCTGCTCGAAGGCGAACTCGATCGCTTGGAGTGAGCACTTGGAGCCGTCGACTCCGACGACGATCCCGCCCGCCTGGCCGGACTCCCACCGCGGCGGTACGACGACGGCCGGACACGCCGCGTGCGTCGCCACGTGGGCCGATACCGATCCCATCGCCAGGTCCCGGAACTCGCCGAGGCCCCGGGAGCCGACCACGACCAGCTCGGCGTTCATTGCCTCCTGCAACAAAGCCGGTGCGGCGCCGCCGAAGGTGACGACGGCGTCGACCAGCAGGCGCGGAAAGGTCTCCCGGATCTCCTGGGCGGCTTCGGCCAGCAGGTGTTCGGCCGTGACCCGCAGCATGTCGGTGGGGAGCGGAACCGAGGGGATCCCGAGTGGGCTGCTGAAGAACGGCAACGGCTGGGCGTAGGTGAGGCGCAGTCGCGCCGATCGGCGGTCGGCCTCATCGGCCGCCCACCAGACCGCGGTCTCGCTCGCGGGAGACCCGTCGTACCCGGCGACGACCGTGGTGATCATGGGCGACTTCCTCCCGTCGTCGCGTCGTGCCCGGCGCGGACCCGGCGACCGGTGATGCAGGTCGGTGTGATCACAACGTAGACCTGGCGGTCACCACCCGCCCAGGGGTCGACCGTCGTACTGAGCAACGAGGCTCGGTCGGAGTCGGCGTGCCGGGCGGTGCCGTCGATCAGGACGCTCCAGCCTTGGCGCATGCCCTGGTCGAAGCGGTCCACCTCGAAGGCGACCGGTCCCTCGCCGTACTGCCCGATCGATGTCGTCGCCGCGGTCCGGAACACGATGCCGCCATGGTGTACGGCGAAGTTCACCGGGAGAACGTGCAGCCGGCCGGCCCACTCGAAGGCGACCCGGCCGATGCCGCCGGGTTCGATCAACCGGAGGCATTCCTGCTCGCTCAGCTCGGCCAGGACGGGGCGCAGGGCGGCGCGACCGTGACCCGGGGGCTGTTCGGGGATCGCGCCGAGAAGCTCGGCGACAGTGGTGTCGAGGGCGTCGGCGAGGCGGATCAGGGTGCTGGTGGTCAGGGCGACGGGCGCATGCTCGACCCGGGCCAGGTAGCCGGAGTCCATCCGGGCCCGGGCGGCCACCTCCTCGCGGGTCAGCCCCAGTACGCTGCGGCGTCTGCGGACACGCCGGGACAGATCTCCGGCGCCGTCCGGCTGCTCGTTCGCGGTCATCTGCGGTGCCTCCACTCGAGAACCTCGCTGTTCCACCAGCCCAGCCACCTGTCCGCCGCTCAGCGGCCGTGCGCCTGCTTCATCTGTTCGGCGGTGAGGATATGAGCGCCCGCGCTCGGGATGACCAGGGTCTCGGTCCCGGTGTCGTCCCAGCGAACGATGTACGGCGGCGAGCCGTCGGGGCCGTGGACCTCCAGGATCAGACCGTGACGTTTCGGCTCGTCGAGATGGGTGCCTTCGATCATCAACCAGTCGCCAGGTGCCGCTTTCATGGTCGTGCTCCTCCCGGTGAGGGCTGCCGGCGGTCCGCCGGCGCGCCCACCCTCAGCTGACACCTGAACGGGGCGCTACGGCAGGGGCCAAGTTCCCGCGGGCTGGGACCGAAAGGCCTTCGCCCGGCTGGAGGTCCCTTGTCCGGGGTGGTCGGGACCTTGTGCCCTGGGAAGAGCCTGCGCCGCGCGGCCACGATGCTGATAGACCCGGAGCGCGGTGACTGGGACCCGTGACAACCGAACGGGGGGGGTGCGATGAGCGTGATGCTGGATCGGCTGCGCCGCTTCCGCCCCGTTGGATCCCCGGGAGGAGCCGGACCGGTCGGCGTACCTGTGGACCACCGCCCCGGTGTTCCTACCGAACTCGTCGCGGTCTTCGACGCCCTGGACGGTGTGATCGCCGAGTGCCAGGAGATCCGCGCGAGCGCCGAGCAGACGGCGGCCGAACTGATCGAGGAGGCGCAACGCGAGGCGGCCGGCCTGGTTGCCTCCGCTGCCGCCCGTGGAGCCGCCGAGCGCGCCGAGGCGGCAGCCGCGATCACGGCCGGCGGGGATGCCGTGGCCGAGCGCACCCGGACCACCGCGACAGCTGAGGCGGAAGTGCTGACCCGGCGCGGCCGGCAGCGGATGGACGAGCTGGTCGCCCTGATCCTCGACCGGGTTCGAGCCGACGCCGGACGAGCCGGAGCGGCGTGATGGGCGCGGGCTGGGTGGCCGCTACCGTCCGGGCGAAGGCGATGGCACGGCGACGCATCGGAGCCGGTGCGGCCCGGCGGATCGCGGGCTCGCCGAACCTGTCCGATGCGCTCGGTCTGCTCCGCGGTACGGCGTACACGAAGGCGTCGGCACCGGGCACGTCCCTGCCGGCGGCAGAGCGGCTGGTCGCGGCCGCGGAGCTGTGGCAGTTGCGGGTGCTGGCGGGCTGGCTGCCCAGATCGGCGGTCGGACTGGCCCGGGCACTGGGCGCGCGCTACGAACGCGCCAACATCGAGACGCACGCACGGAGCCTCGCCGAGCCCGGCCGGTCCGGGCAGTACTACGACCTCGGCAGCCTGGCGTTGTCCTGGCCGCGGATCGCTGTGACCACGTCACCACAAGCTCTCCGTGAAGCGCTTGCGGCCTCGCCGTGGGGCGATCCGGGCGACGGCACTGTGGAGGCGCTGCACGACGTACTCGCGCTGCGCTGGCTACGGATGATTGCCGCCGAGGCGGCCCCGACGATCGAGTGGGTGACCGGTGCGGCGGCCCTGCTGGTGGCCAAACAGTTGCTAGTAACAACTACTGGACCGGCCGACTGGCTGGTCCGGGCCGCGGCTCCGTTGGTCGGGACGAACTGGGTGCGGGCGGGTTCGGTGTCCGCGCTGCGCGAGGCGATCCCGGTGGCCGGCCGCTGGGTCCTGGAGGGTGTCGACGCCCCGTCCGGCCTCTGGCGTGCCGAGACAGGTCTCGCCGTCCGGATCGAGTCGGACGGCTTTCGGCTGCTGCGGCACGGAACGCCAGATGTGGAGCCGTTCCTGGGCGCGATCGCCGTACTGGCGGTCGACGGCTGGCGGGTGCGGGTCGCGCTCGGGGACGCGGCGCTCGGCGCCGGACCGGGGGAGGTGCTCGATGTCCTGGCGTGACGCCGTGCGGCCGGTGCGGATGCAGCGGATCGGTCTGGTCGTCCCGGCCGAGCAATCCCGTGAGCTGCTCGCGCGGCTGGACGCGGCCGGTGTGGTCGACCTCGATCCGGTGCAGCCCGAGGTCGAGCTGGCCGTCGCCGCGGAGCGCGAACCGGGCTGGTCGGCTCGCGAGACGGAGTTCCGGCGGCGAACGGCTCAGGCGGTCGCTCACGGTCCCGTCACGGCCTGGCTCGGCTGGACACCGAGTGCGGCGATGCCCGGCCTGACCTCCGAGGTGGCCTCGATCGGCGGCGCCGCCGTACCTCTCTCGCAGCCTCCGGGCATCCAGCCGCCGACGTTGTTGCGGCAGCAGGGTCGCGGCCAGTCCTTCGAACTGCTCGTGCAGACCTATACGACGGTGCCGTACGCCGATGTGGATCCGTCTCTGGTCGCCGGGATCGTCTATGTCGCGATGTTCGGGATGATGTTCGGCGACGTCGGTCACGGTCTGCTCCTGCTGATCGGTGCTGCGATCGTCCGCAGCGGACGGTTCGCCCGGCTCGCGAAGATCCGGCGGGCCTGGCCGTTCCTGGCCGGCGCGGGCGCGATGAGCGTCGTCTTCGGCTTCTTGTACGGCGAGATGTTCGGTCCGACCGGCTTGGTGCCGGTGCTCTGGCTGTCCCCGATCGACGCCGTCACCACCTTGCTGCTGACGGCGATCGGTGTCGGCGCGGTGCTGCTGGGCGGCGCGTACGCCCTCGGCATCGTCAACCGCTTCCGTGAGGGCGGTTGGGGTTTCGCCCTCTATGCGCGGACCGGCATCGCCGGCAGCCTGCTGTTCCTGGCGCTCGGTGGTGTTGTCGCCGGCATCTACTTCGACATCGGCGGTATCCTGCTCGCTGCCGTCCTGGTCGCGATCGCCGGGTTGGTGCTCACCTTCGTCGGTCTGCTCGCCGTGGCCGGTGGTGGCTCCGCCGGAGTGCTGCAGGCGGTGGTCGAGTTGTTCGATGTGGTCGTCCGGCTCGGCTCGAACGTCGTCTCGTTCGCCCGCCTCGCCGCCTTCGGCCTGACCCACGCCGCCCTTGGTGCGATCGTCTGGCTGGGCGCGACCGCCCTGTGGGGCGGCGGTTCGCCGGTGGGCCGGCTGGGTGCCGTTCTGGTGCTGCTCATCGGTACCGCCGTCGCGTTCGCCCTGGAGGCGCTGGTCGCAGGCATCCAGGCCCTTCGTCTCGAGTACTACGAACTGTTCTCCCGGGTGTTCGAGTCCGACGGGCGGCCGTTCCGTCCGTGGCGGCTGCCCGCGGAGGACATGGAGGTGACACCGTGAGAAGTTTCCTTCGCCGGCATCCCTGGGCGGCGGCCCTGCTGACCGTGCTGAACGTCGTACTGCTGACCGCGGGGATCGCCTTGCTGATCACCATCGTGACCGCGGACTGGGGGTTTGCGGCCGGCCGGCCGGAGGTGGCCACGGCAACCGCGGCCGCGGCCAATGGGTCTGCCCTGCTAGGTGCGGCCATCGCGGTGGCCGGCTCTGCGATCGGGGCCGGGATCGCGGTCGCCTACACCGGCGCCGCGGCCTTGGCCGCGATGAGCGAGCGGCCGGAGTTGTTCGGCCGGGCGATGGTGGTCGTCGGACTCGCCGAGGGCATCGCGATCTACGGCCTGATTGTCGCCCTGATCCTGGTGGGCCAGGCGAGATGACCACGGTCGCCGTGCTGGGAGAGCCGGTCCGCACCTCAGGGTACGGACTCGCCGGTGCACAGTTGCTCACAGCAACTACACCCGACGAGGTGCGGCGGTGCTGGCACGAGCTACCCGTTGACGTCGGGGTGGTGCTGCTGACGCCGGCCGCCGCTGACGCGCTCGGCCCCGAGGTGTTGGAGTCGGCCGCAGTGCTGACGGTGGTGTTGCCACCATGAGCCGTCCGCTCGCGTCGATCGCCGAAGCCGCCCTGGAGCCGGTTCGGACGGCGTTGCGTGCGGCTGCCCGCGCCGATGCCGCGGAGGTGCTTCGGAACGCACACCAACGCAAGGACGAGCTGCTCGCCGATGCACGACGTACCGCTGACGAGATGCTGGCCACGGCTCGCGCTGACGGAGCGGCCGAAGCGACTGCGGTCGTGAATGCTCGGCTCGCTCAGAGCCGCCGGGACGGGCGCCGGAGCATGCTCACGGCACAGCGAGACCTCTACGACGAGCTGCGGTGGCGGTGTCGTGCTGGGGCGAAGGCCCTGGCCGAAAGCCCTGGATATGAAGAGCTCCGGCGCCACCTGGCCGAACGAGCTCTGGCTCAGCTGGGTTCCGACGCGACGGTCGCGGACAGTGCGGACGGCGGCGTACTGGCTTCGGCTGGTGACCGGCGGTTGGACCTGACCCTTCCGACGTTGGCGGAACGTGCTCTGGAGCGGTCGGGTGCGGAGGTGGCAGAGCTGTGGGCGGCATGACGCAACCGGGCCGGATTCGGCGCATCAACGGTCCGCTGGTCGAGGTACGAGATGTGCCGGACACCGCGATGTACGAGGTGCTGGAACTCGGTGACCTCCGGATCCCGGCCGAGGTCGTCGCGATCAGCGGTGACACCTGCACCTTGCAGGCCTTCGAGTACACCGGGGGCCTGCGGGTCGGCGACTCGGTTCACCGCACCGGGCGCCCACTGTCCGCCCGTCTCGGACCAGGCCTGCTGGGACAGGTCTTCGACGGATTGCTGCGTCCGCTGTCGACCGCGCCGACGTGGTTGTCTCCGCAGCAATTGTCCCTGGAGGAGTCCGCAGGGGATCGTTGGCACTTCGTGCCCGGTATGGAACAGGGACACCAGGTGTCGCCGGGCGCGGTGCTCGGAGTGGTGACAGGTTCGGGAGCGATCGAGCACCGCGTGCTGGTGCCGCCGGGAGTGACCGGGGAGTTGCGATTCCTCGCCGAGGCCGGCAAGGTGCCGGCGGACGCGACGGTGGCGCGCGTCGGAGACGTCGACGTGGGTCTGTTCGAGCAGTGGCCTGTCCGCCGGCCGCGGCCGTTCGAGCGCCGCGAGGAGACCTTCGTCCCGCTGCACACCGGGCAGCGCGTGCTGGATCTGCTGTTCCCGATCGGTGCGGGTTCGACGACCGCGGTGCCGGGCGGATTCGGCACCGGCAAGACCGTGCTGCTGCAGCAGGTGGCGAAATGGTGCGATGCCGACGTCATCGTGTACGTCGGGTGTGGTGAGCGCGGCAACGAGATGGCGGACGTGCTGGGCGAGCTGGCTGAGCTCGCCGATCCGCGCACCGGTGGGCGGATGATCGACCGTACGGTCATCCTCGCCAACACGTCGAACATGCCGATGATGGCGCGAGAGGCCAGTGTGTTCACCGGCGTCACAGTGGCGGAGTACTTCCGGGACATGGGATATCACGCGGTCGTCGTGGCCGACTCGACCTCGCGCTGGGCCGAAGCGTTGCGGGAGTTCGCGTCCCGAACGGGAGCGCTGCCCGCGGAGGAGGGGTATCCGGCCGACTTGTCCTCGGCACTCGCCGCGTTCTACGAACGAGCCGGCCGGGTCCGGACGCACGGCGGCCAGGTCGCCGCCGTCACGGTCGTCGGTGCCGTGTCCCCACCCGGTGGTGACCTGACCGAGCCGGTCACCACCGCGACTGAGCGATTCGTCCGCGGCGTCTGGTCGCTGGACCGCGACCTCGCGTACGCGCGCCACTATCCGGCCGTCAGCTGGGCGGCGTCGTACTCGCACGACGTGGCCGCCGTGGGTGCCTGGCACGCCGGTCATGGGAACCAGGGCTGGGCCGCGCGGCGAGCCCGGGCGATGACCCTGCTGGCCGAGGCGGCGCGATTGACCGAGCTCGCCGAGATCGTCGGCACCCGGACGCTGCCCGGGCGCGAACGCATGACGATCCTCGGCGGCCGGCTGCTGCGCGACACGGTCCTGGCGCAGAGCGCGCTGAGCGCGGTCGATGCCAGCTGCACCGTCGAGCGCGGCGCTGAGCTGCTGCAGTTGGTGCTCGATGTCGTCGACCGCTGCCTGGCGCTGGTCGATCGAGGGGTGGCGGCGACGGAGTTGGAGGAGTTCGATTTCGGCGCGCTGATCAGGGCGCGGGAGGACGCTCCCGAGCAGGCGGATCTCGAGCGGTGCCGGACCGAGATCCTGACCGCGTTGGAGGCGTTGCCATGAGTACGGGTTCAGACCTCGAGTACGGCGCTGTGGAGTCGCTGCGTGGTTCGCTTCTGGTGGTGCGTGGCGTCCGTGACGTGGGTTGGGACGAGTCGGCCGTCGTACGGCTGGACGACGGCACCGAACGCCACGGCGTCGTGCTGGAGGTGGCCGACGACCTCGCCGTACTGCACGTGCTGGAAGGCACCGACGGGATGCGTCTCGGCGGGGTCCGGATCGGATTCAGCGGCAGCCCGTTCCGGATCCCGCTCGGTTCCGGCTGGCTCGGCCGGATCTGTGACGGGCGCGGCGAGCCATTGGACGGTGGGCCGCCGGTGCTCGGCTCGATCACCGCGCCGGTGAACGGTTGGCCGCTCAACCCGGTCGAGCGGGAGCCACCGCGGCAACCGGTGCTGACCGGCGTGTCCGGGATCGACGCGCTGACCACACTGGTCCGCGGGCAGAAGCTGCCGATCTTCTCGGTACCCGGCCTGCCTCACCTGCAGCTCGCGACGCAGATCGCGGCCCAGGCCTCCGCGGTGGGCGACCCCTTCCTGGTCGTCTTCGCGGCGATGGGCCTGCCACATGCCGACATCGACTTCGTTCGTACGGCGCTGGAGGGGCGAGCCGCCGCGGGGGAGCTGGTGATGCTGCTGAACAGCGCGGACGACCCGGTGATCGAACGGTTGCTGACGCCCCGGATCGCACTCACGGTCGCGGAGCACCTGGCCTTCGATCTGGGCAGCCACGTGCTGGTGGTGATGGCCGACATGACCAGCTACTGCGAAGCGGTGCGCGAAGTGGCGGCGGCGCGTCAGGAGATCCCGGCCCGGCGTGCCTATCCGGGCTATCTGTACAGCGATCTGGCTTCGCTGTACGAGCGGTGCGGCCGGATCCGGGGCCGGCCCGGTTCGGTCACGATCATGCCGGTCCTGACGATGCCTGCCGGTGACATCACCCATCCGGTGCCGGATCTGACCGGGTACATCACCGAAGGACAGATCGTGCTGGCAGAGGATCTGCATGCGCGCGGCCTGTACCCGCCGCTCGACGTACTCAGTTCGCTGTCGCGGTTGATGCGCCACGGTGCCGGTCCAGGCCGGACCAGAGCCGACCACCTGGACCTGGCCGCCCAGGCGATCGCCGCGCTCGCGCGGGCTCGGCAGGCCGCCGAACTGGCAGACCTGATCGGCGGCGGTGCGCTCAGCGCCATCGATCGCGGCTACCTGGCTTACGCCACTGCGCTGGAGGATTCACTGCTACGCCAGCGAGTTGACGAGGCGCGGAGCTTCGACGAGACGCTGGACCGGCTGTGGCAGGCCGTGTCGGTGTTGCCTCGGCGTGAACTGACCATGTTGTCGCGCGCCCTGCTGGCCGAGCATCTGACGGGCGGTGGACGATGAGCGGCGCGGCGGCCACCGGCCGCGCCGGACGGCTCGCACTGACCGCCCGACTGGCGACCGCACGGCGTGCGGTCGAGTTGCTGGATCGCAAACAACGAGCGCTCGCGGTGGAGTGCGAACGGCTGGAGCTGGCCGCCGCTCGAGCTGCCGAGACCTTCGAGCAAGAGTCGCGTGTTGCGACCAACTGGCTGCGGCGAAGTACTGCGCTGGACGGTCAACGCGGTCTGCAAGCGTCGACCCCATTGGCTGCCGCCGACGTCACCATCGGCTACGACGTGACCATGGGTGTGCGACATCCGACCAGTGCCGAGATCCGCTTCGTTCCGCGGCCCGAACCGGCCGGAAGCTCTGCCTTGGCCTATACGGTCGAAGCCCACCGCACCGCGCTCCTCGCCGCGGTACGGCTGGCCGCGGCCCAGCGCGCGGTCGCCCAGGTCGCCGCCGAGCTGGCGCTGACCCGGCAGCAACAACGCGCGCTCGAACAGCGCTGGATCCCCAAGCTCGACCGGCGTCTGGCCGAGATTGTGCAGCGCCTCGACGAGACAGAGCGCGAGGAGAACCTGCGGCTGCGCTGGGCGGCGGCGAATGCGTCCCGGGAGGACCGATGACGGACCGGTTCCTGGTGGTGGTGGACGACTCGGCGGCGGCCCTGCATGCAGCGCGAGTGGCGGTCGACCTGGCCGCGGCGGCCGGCGCAAGGCTCACGCTGGTCACGGTCGTCGAGGACCACGTGCTGGACGCTCGGCTCAGTGCAGCCGCGATCCCGGATGCGGCGAGTCGACGGGCTCGGGGTGCGGTGGCGATGGTGAGCCGGGTCGCCACGATGGCGGATCGCCAAGGCGTGGCAGCCGAGACGGAGGTGCTGTCCGGGCACGGCGCCGAGCAGGTGCTGGCGGCCGTCGGCCGATGCGGCGCGGACCTGATCGTGGTCGCGCGGGAACCACGGCTGCCGGCCGGCAGCCGCATGGCGCCGGTGAACGTCGAACACTTGCTGGAATTCGCCGATGTCCCGGTCCTGGTCGTGCCGCCCGCGCCGAAAAGACTGCATCAGGAGGCACCATGAGAACCGAATCGCTGGAGAGTTCCTACCTGGCTCTGCCCGACGAGGGAGGTCCGTTCGCCGGTGTGGTTGTCGTTCATGAGGCCTTCGGGCTCAACGACAACATCCGCGACATCTGCGGCCGGTTCGCCGGCGGAGGATATGCCGCCCTGGGCGTGGACCTGTTCGAGGGACGGAGCCGTGCCGTCTGCATGGCCCGGATGCTCGTCGGCGGACTGGCCGGCAACCTCGACTACTACGGCGTTCCCGGCCTGAAGGACGCGCTGGGGCGGCTGGCCGGCCATCCCGACGTGGACGGCGAGCGGATCGGTGCCATCGGGTTCTGCCTCGGCGGATCCATTGTCCTCACCTGGGCCTGTACCGAAGCCCGGCTGACGGCTGTCGCCCCCTTCTACGGCTCCGCTCCGAGACCTCGCGAGGCGATTCGGAGGTTGTGCCCCGTGGTCGGCTCCTGGCCCGGGAAGGACTTCACGACCAAGGCTGCGGGCGTACTGGAGACCGAACTGACGGCCGCCGGTATCGCGCACGATCTGAAGGTCTATCCGGGGGCCAAGCATGCGTTCTTCAACGACCGATGGCGCAACTACCAACCGGACGCGGCGGCTGACTCGTGGCGGCGGGTCCTGGCCTTCTTCGACGAGCATGTTCGTGAACGCCCGACTGGCTGAGGCATCGCCGATGGTCCCGGGAAAGGGGGACTGTCTGCCCTGACCGTGGCTGCGGGTGGGGCAGACGCTGGACTTATGTACAGCGTCGAGACTGTTCCTGCGCAGGCCGGCCCGGCCACTCGCCAGGTGCTGGTCGCATCGCATCTGGGCAAGCGGTTCGGGGATCGGGTCGCTGTCGACGACGTCAGCTTCGAGGTGGCGGCGGGGGAGACGTATGGCCTGCTCGGGCCGAACGGCGCCGGCAAGACGACGACCATCCGGATGGTGTGCGGGCTGCTGCGTTCGGATGCCGGCAAGACTCTGATCGCCGGCCGGCCGGTCAGCACGACGGCGACCGCGGCGAAGAAGTGCGTCGGCTACGTGCCGCAGGACATCGCGCTCTACCCCGATCTGACCGCGCGGGAGAACCTGAGGTTCTTCGGCCGTCTCTACGGGCTGCACGGCAAGGCCCTGAATCGCCGGGTCGGCGAGGTGCTGGACCTGATCGGGCTGTCGGAGCGGGGTCGCGACCGGGTCGAGTCGTTCTCGGGCGGGATGAAGCGGCGGCTGAACATCGGTGCCGGTCTGCTGCATGAGCCCACCCTGCTGGTTCTCGACGAGCCGACCGTGGGGGTGGATCCGCAGAGCCGGCACGCCGTGATGGAGAGCGTGCGCGCCTTCGGTGCGGCAGGTATGGCGGTGCTCTACACCACGCACTACATGGAGGAAGCCGAGCGGTTGTGCGATCGCGTCGGCATCATCGACCACGGCCGATTGGTTGCCGAGGGCACGCGTCGTGAGCTGGTCGCGCAGCTCGGTGAGCACGACCGGATCGATCTGACCGCGACCGGTGACCTCGGCGCGCTGGCCGACCGCTGCCGTCGCCTCGACGGGATCGACCGCGCGGACGTGAAGGACGGCGAGGTGCAGTTGCTGGCCCGTGACGGACGTCGGCTGCTGCCCGCCGTACTGGAGGCCGCGGAGCATCTGGGCACGCCGGTTCGGTCGGTCGAAGTGGCCGAACCCGACCTCGAAGCGGTGTTCCTGCACCTGACCGGCACTGCCTTGCGGGAGTGATCGTGAACGCAGCCCTCGTGATCGCCGCCAAGGATCTGCGCCAGCGCTTCCGGGACCGCTCGGCCATCATCCTCGGCTTCGTCGCACCCGTGCTGGTGGCTGCTCTGATGAGTTTCGCCTTCTCCTCGGTGGAGGCCTTCCATGCCGATGTCGCACTGGTGGACAACGACCACGGGCAGATCGCCGTCGCCTTGCGTACGGCGCTGAGCGGGCCGGACCTGTCCGACGTCCTGACGGTGAAGCCGGTCGGTGACGAGCAGCAGGCCCGCAAGTTGGTGGATCACGGCGACGTCGGCGCCGGCCTGGTGATCCCGCCCGGGTTCAGTGCGTCGGCAGTCGGTGACGAACCGATCGGCTTGACGGTGCTCGGCAGTCCGGACAACCCGCTGGAGGCACAGGTCGCCCGGGCTGTCGCGGACGCCTATGTCGCACAGCTGAACGCCGACCGATTGTCCGTGCATGCCGCGTTGGCGGCCGGAGTGCCGCCGAGCCGGACCGCGGAGTTGGCAAAGGCGGTGGCCGGCCTCAGGTTGCCCGAATCGGTCGAGGCTCGCGCGACGGGTTACCGGCAGTTGACGACCGCCAGCTACTACGCGCCGGCGATGGGCATCATGTTCATCCTGTTCGCGATCGGCTTCACCGCGCACAGCTACTTCGCCGAGCAGCGCGACAGCACCCTCGAGCGGATCAGCGCCGCACCGATCCGGCGGGGCGTCGTACTGCTCGGCAAATCGCTGGCGGCCTTCGCCTACAGCGTCGCGAGTCTGACCAGCCTCGCCGTGGTGTCCTCGTTGGCGTTCGGCGCCCAGTGGGGTCCACCGATCCCGGCCGCGGCGTTGATCCTGGCGATGTCGGCGGTCCTGGTCGCCCTGACCGCTCTGGTGATCGCGGTCTCGCGGACCGAACGGCAGGCCGACGGGATCGCGATGATGATCACCTTCACCCTGCTGCTGCTCGGCGGAAACTTCGTCCTGATCAGTCAGGCACCCGAGACACTGCGCAAGCTGGCGCTGCTCACGCCCAACGGCTGGGCGCTGCGTGGCTTCACCGATCTCGCCACCGGCGCGGCCGCAACGAGCGTCGTTCGACCTGTTCTTGTCATTCTCGGTATGGCCGCGCTGGTCGGCGTACTCGCCGCGGCAGTCGGTCGCTGGAGGGCCGCCTCATGACAGCTCTGGCTGTGGCCGGCGCCTCGCTGCGCCGGATGCTGCGCGACCGGACGGCGCTGTTCTTCGTCGTGCTGCTGCCCGTTCTCGTGATCGCGATCATCGGCACAGTCGTGAGGAACCCGGGTGGCTTCCGGATCGGCGTCGTGTCAGCACAGGCCTCCGGGCAGCCGCTTGCAGGCACCCTCGTCGACGACCTCGGCGCCACCGGACCGGTGCATCTCCAGTCCGACGAGCAGACCGCGCGTACGGCGTTGCGGCGCGGCGAGCTGGACGCGGTGGTGCTGATCCCGACCGGTCTGGAAGCGGCACTGTTGCGGGGACACGACGTGGTGATTCCGGTGCTGGCCGGCGGCGCGGAGTCGACGCAGGGCGCCGTACGATCCGCCGTCTCCGCCGCGGTCGCGCGGCATGCCGAGCGGATCCAGGCAGCTGCGTTCGCCGCCCGGAAGACCGGCAGCACCGTCGCCGAACAGTTGCCCAGAGCCACTGCTTTGCAACGGATCACTCCACGCATCACGGTGAGCACCGAGAACGTGGCCAGCGGCAGCAACTACCTTCCACTGGGATTCGGGTACAGCGCGCCGACCATGCTGGTGCTGTTCGTGTTCATCAACGCACTGGCCGGTGGTGCGACAGTCGTCCAGAACCGCCAGCTCGGCATCTACGGCCGTGCGCTGGCCGCGCCGGTCCGGGCGAGTGACCTGGTGCTGGGTGAATCCTTGTTCTACCTGACGTTCTCGCTGCTGCAGTCGGCGCTGATCATCGGTACCGGATCGTTGCTGTTCGGCGTCAGCTGGGGCAACCTGCCGGCGGCGATCGCGCTGGTTGTCACGTGGGCGCTGGTTGGCACCGGCGCCGGGATGCTCAGCGGCGCCGCGTTCAAGACCCCGGACCAGGCATCGGCGATGGGGCCAGTGATCGGCATCGCGTTCGCCATGCTCGGCGGCTGCATGTGGCCACTGGAGATCGTGCCGGACAAGGTTCGCATCCTCGGTCATGTGACCCCGCACGCTTGGGCCGTGGACGCCTGGATCACTGTGCTGTCGCGCGCGGGCGGTGTCGCGGACATCGCGACGAACCTGGCCGTGCTCGCCGGATTCGCCGTCGGGATGCTCGCGCTGGCCTCGGTCCTTCTCCAGCGCCGCCTGAGCAGCTGACCGGTTGTTTCGCCTCCTCTGGACCCGCATCGCTTTCGTCCGTGGCCGTGACCGCGTCCGTCGCGCTTGTGCGTGGCCGGTGACCGCGTCCGTCGCGCTTGTGCGTGGCCGGTGATCGCGTCCGTCGTACTTGTGCGTGGCCGGTGACCGCGTCCGTCGCGCTTGTGCGTGGCCGGTGACCGCGTCCGTCGTACTTGTGCGTGGCCGGTGACCGCGTCCGTCGTCGGGATACGGAACCTCGCGTGGCTTGCTGATGATGGCAGCGGCGTCGCTGACGCCGTGGCCGAGGCAAGTCGCATCGATCCAGCTCGGAATACCTGAACCTGTCGTACTCGGTAGCCCCTACTGGTGGGATGAGGGTCGGTTGTCTGTCTGTGGCTGGACATGCGCCGGCATAGTGGGGCTGTTTCAGCGGTGGTTCTTGGTGGCTGTCGTTCAGGCCGCGGCGGTGTTGCCGCGATGCCCGGTGGGTTCGCGCCGTGGGCCAGCAGCGCGACGGCCGGGTCCCGAATCGTTGTCGCCGTCATTGTCGTGGTCGCCGCCAGGGTTGCTGTTGTCGGACTCGGAGGCAAGGTCGCCCCACGGATCGAACGTCCGATCGACGCGCCCGCACTCCACGCCCGCGCTCCGGGTTGGCGCCAGGGCTGACGGCGTACTGGGGGTGATGTCGGCCTCGGGTTTGCTCCGGTGAACGGTTCGGTTCGGGATCACCGCATCGCCCCAGACGTCTGTGCAATCCGGGCCTCCGTTGACTGGCACCTTGGGTCTGTCGTGTGGTCGGCTGTCGGAGTCTTCGCCCCAGGGGTCGAACGTGCTGGTGGGTGGGCGCGGCGGTCCGGGTTCGGAGGTCGGGTCCTGGTGGTTCTGGTGCTTCTGCTGGTCGTGGGTGTGGGGTGCACGGTGGTCGGGGGTGTCGCCCCAGGGGTTGAGGCGTGCGGTTTCGTCGGGGGTGATCCAGGGTGGGTCGGTGTCGCGTGGCCAGGCGCGGGCGGGTGCGCCTGGTGTGGTCACCCTGGGTGTGGTTGCGTCGAGTGTGGTCGCGTCGGCTGCTACGCGCGTGGATGAGCGGGGTGTCGGTTTGGTGGTGTTGGGGGTGGTGGTTGGTGGCCGGTATCTGTCGCGGGGGATGGGGTTGGGGGTGGCCCAGGCGGGGCGGGCGACCTCGACGATGCCGTTGGTGATCTGGATGGTCCAGTGCCCGGCGTGGAGGTCGCGGTGACAGCGTTTGCACAGGAGCACGAGATTGGTGATCTTCGTGGCGCCTCCGTCGATCCAGCTGATGACGTGGTGGGCGTCGCAGTAGATGGGTGGGGCGCCGCAGCAGACACAACCCTTGTCGCGGGCGATCAGGGCTTTGCGGATCGGGCCGGTCGCGAGCCGCACGGTGGTGCCGACGTCGAGTGGCTGGGAATCCGAGCCGAGCACGATCGGCAGGATGTGGGCGTCGCAGGCCAGGCGGCGGATGGTGGCCGCCGACAGCGCGTCGCCGTAGATCAGGTGGCCGAGTTTGTCGGCGGTGGCGGCCTTGAGGTCGTTGAAGTCAATCGTGACGATGATGTGCGGCTTCGGGCCGTGCCCAGGAGCGGCCCCGCGCCCTTGACGGTTGCCCGCATCGCTGCCCGCGCTGCCCGCGTTCTCGGTGCTGGTGGCGGTCCCCGCGGGTGTGGTGTCCGTGGTGGTGGCGGCGCTGCCTGCGGGCACGAGGCTGAGTGGGGCGGTGGTGGCGGCGGCTGTGCCCGTTGTGGGGTTTGTGGTGGTGAGGAGGGTGGTGAGGGCGTCGGCTTGGCGTTTGGTGCGGGGGCGGGGGTCGGGGGCGCCGTCGATGGTTTTGTGGGGTTTGGCGTGGGTGTGGATGAGGGTGCGGAACAGTTCGGCGTTGTCGTTGGCCAGGTAGCCGGTGAACGCGACGCCGTTGGCGGCGTTCTTCAGGGTGAGCGACTCGCGGTCGTAGGCTTTCTGTTCGGCGGGTTCGGGGCCGTCGGTGTCGAGCCGGTCGCGGACGAGCCGGCCGGCCTTGCGCAGGTCGAGGGGGCCGTGGGTGCGGCCGAGTTCGACCAGTTGCTGTTCGGCGACCCGCAGGTCGTCGGCCGTGACGGTGGCCGGGACCTTGTCCAGCGCGGCCACGATCGCCTCGGCCTGCGCCGGATGCAACAACACCCCCACCCCCGCACAGGTCCCGCCCGCACCATCCACACCCGCACCATCCGCAGCCGCGCCGTGCTCGCCGTCGCTCCCATTCCTGCCGCTCGTGTCGCTGTCGCTCGTGTTGTCGTCGGTCAGGTCGCTGTCGCTGGCGCCGGTAGCGGTCGTTGGGTCGTCGGTCAGGGGGTTGGGGTCGGGCAGGGCGGCGGCGACGGCGGGGTATTTGGGCAGGGTGGTGGCGAGGTGGACGTCGCGGCGGGCCTTGGTGGGGTCGATGCGGTAGCGGAAGGTGAGTAGCCGGGCGGTGGTGCCGGCGCCGAGTTCGTGGGCGTGGCCGGTGGTGTCGAGGCCGGCGATGAGGTGCAGGGCGAGGGTCTCCAGGCGGGCGATCTCGGCGTAGGCGGCGTCGAGAGTGGACAGCATGTCGCTGCCGCTCATCGACCACACCGGTCGCTGTCCGAGAATCTCCATACACAAACTGTAAACAGCCTCGCCGACAGTTCTCAAACCCGGATGCCCTTGTTTTCAAGGGATTTCGTTCACAAGAGGTTGTCCACAGAAGTGCCGGGCTGTGGACAACGACCGGATCGAGGTACTCGCGTGTGGTAAGCCTGCGACCGTAGATATCGTTGCTGCAAGCAACTAGCGCGAACGCTGGTCCAGGGCCGCCCTGACCGCCCTGGCCGCGCCTTCGCCGCGGTTGAGGACGCCGTCCTGTCGATCGACGGCCGGGTTACAGGACGTGTGCGGTCAGTTGGCCGGGGCGGGGTGCAGCCCGGTGATGGCAAAAGCCTCGACGCCTTGCAGGTGACCACCGGTCGAGGCGACGACGGTCAATGCGGAACCGGTCGCGCCGGTGAAGCTGACCCGGGCCGACCACGGTTGCCGTTCACCTCCGGCGGGGAGGCAGCAGTACGTACCGATCGGCTTGGTGGACGATAGCTGTCGGACGTCGACCCGGATGGATTCGTCGACACCGGTGATCAGCCCACCCACAGTCAACGGTGAGGTCACGGTTGCACCGTACCGGGGGTGGTCCAGAGTGAGGGTGGTGTCGATGGTCCCGACGACCTCCCATGGCGCGTCCAGTCCCAGACTGATCCGGACGAGGTGCAGTGTCGCGGCGTGGGCGAGTCGGCCTTCGGCCTGGTATCCGACGCCGATCTGCGCTTCGTCACCGCTGACCGAGCTGGACACCACCCGGTCGACCTCGGTGAAGCCAAGGTAGCCGGTCGTGAACGACAGCGCCGTCTGCTCCGGATCGAGATGCCAGGGCTGATGTCCGCCACTGCGATAGCTGCGTTGCCATGCTGCCGCGCCGGCGACCGAGCTGAACGGCCACAGGGCCTGGTAGGCAAAGGGCCCGACTGTCGTGGTGGGCTTCGACGGTGTCGGCAATGGCGTAGGCGTCGTACGGGCGGATGTCGTGGGGGTCGCGCCGGCCGACGGGGGTGGGGCGACGCTCGGTTCCGATCCCGACTCACGGAGGAGTACGACGGCCAGCACGGCGATCAATGCGATGCCGGTGACCGCGGCGACGACGATCGCGATCCGCATCCGCCGGGTTGCCCGGCGCTGTGGAGCCGGATCGCCGCCGGGAAGGTTGGCAGGGCCCGTGGTGGTCATCGCTCCGCCTCCCGAATCTCAGCGCTGTGGAGCGAGGGAAGCCCACCACCGCTACTGCAGCGGGCCGAGATGTACGGTGCACGGCTGCGGGCCGTTTCTCCGTACCCTTCACACCTGGCTTCCCTCGCCCATCTCCATTGCACCTCCGGTGCCTCCGCCGGACGCAGGGCCGAAAGTCACTACTCCGAAGGCCTCTCGGGTCAGGCGCTGAGGAAGATCACACAGTCGGCCATGGACAGTGTGCTCGCGGTCGGTGTCTCGATCATGGCTGCTGCGTGCGGGCCGTCCGGATGCGGCGGGCGGCGACGGTCAGGCCGGGGATGATCGCGGAGCCGGCGGCGTTCACCACTCGGAGGCGGCCGGCGGACGGCGGTCGCCGGACCGGCAAGTCAGCAGATGCGAACGGCGATGACGCCGCGGACAGTGCCGGCCAGGGAGTCGGCGAGGTTGCGGTCGCGGGGGTCGGCCGGACCGGTCACCGTGACGACTCCGTCGCGGACGTCGACCTGCCAGCCAGGGTTCTCGGCCTGGATGATTTCGCGAACCTCGGCGCGGATCCGGTCGTCCCGGCCCGCCAGCAGGTGGATGACGTCGCTGCGGCTGATCATGCCGATGACGCGGCTGTGGTCCAGCACCGGCAGGCTCTTCACCATCGTCGACCACATCAGATCGATCGCGACCTCCAGTTCGTCATCGACGTCGACGGTGGCCACTAGATGGCTCATCA
The DNA here is from genome assembly GCF_036227145.1 of Kribbella sp. NBC_01484. Classification (NCBI taxonomy): domain Bacteria; kingdom Bacillati; phylum Actinomycetota; class Actinomycetes; order Propionibacteriales; family Kribbellaceae; genus Kribbella; species Kribbella sp. NBC_01484. The sequence goes on along the minus strand of NZ_CP109437.1, from coordinate 8,166,165 downwards.
CGTCGGCGATCCGGCGGGCCGGCGTGTCCGTGGTCGTCCGGACGGTGGCCTTGGGGACGCGGTCGTCCAGCAGGCCCTCCTCCTGGACGAGGTCGGCCTCGCTGACGATCCCGACCAGGATGCCGGCCGTGTCGACGACCGGCATGGCGGTGATCTTCCGATCGTCGAGGAGCCGGAGCGCCAGGCCGATCGGCGTCTGCGCCGTCACGGTGACCGCGGGTGTGGTCATCAGGTCGCGGATCAGCATCGTCATCACCTCGTTCTGCCGGCGGTTCCGGCGTCTGTCGCGCGGAACTCGTGCGCGTCGTCGTGGCGGATGAGTCTCCGGCGCGTCTACTTCTACGATGTCCTGGCCACGAGGGCGATCCCAGAGACAAAGGTCCCGGGCGGCACAGGATTTGTCTTCAGTGGTGGTTGCGGACCGCGTCCACGCCGCGCGCCGTACCGCACGAGGCCTCGAACTGGCAGAAGCGGCTCGGCGAAGGGAGCAGGCGGGTCATGTCACCGCGGCCGACCGTCCCGACCACGTGGTCGTTCTCGACGACCGGCAGCTGCTCCAGCATCATCGACTGCATCAGGTCGACTGCCACGTCGATCTGGTCGTCAGGACTGACGGTGACGACGTGGTGGGTCATCGCGTCGCCGACCCGGCGCGATGGCGTCGTACCGGCGACGCGCCCGGCCGATGCCAGGACGCGGTCAGCGACCAGAGCCTCGTCCTGGACGAGATCTGTCTCGTCGATGATCCCGATCAGAGCGCCGCGGTCGTCGACGACGGGAATCGAGCCGACCTGCTCCGTACGCATCAACCACAAGGCCGTCGCGGTTGAGGACTGCGTCATCACGGTCACCGCCGGAGTGGTCATCACCTCGCGGATCAGCATTGTCCTCACCTCTTCGCGCCGCCGACTGTTCTGCCTTCAGCGTCCAGTTGGTCAGCTGAACCCGGCAGGGCCGGAAGACCCGCAAAGGGTCCTGCCGTGCGCAGGTATCGATCCGCGGGAGTCGCCGGGTGGCTTTGGTCCCGAATCGGAAGGCACTCCGGCCCTGGATGGGGCCCGGGGGCTGGGGTGACGGTGGAGCCAGGTTCGTCCGACGTACCGCCGGCGACGACATCGACGCGCGCGCGGGTAGAGAAGCAAGCAATGAGGCACTGGTCATGAGAGAGCGGATCACGATCGCCGTCGGGATCGACGACAGTTGGTCCGCGAACGGCGCCGTCGACTGGGCGCTGTACGAGTCAGGGCTCAGTGCGGCTTCGATCAGGGTGCTGCACGTGGTCGGCGACCGGCCGCCGGCGGGCCTGTTCCACGACGGACGTGGTGCCACCGAGGCGGGCAAGCGGCTGGTGGCCGACGTCCGCGAGTACCTGGATCACCGTGACAGCAAGGGGCTGCACACGGCCGTCGTGCTGTCCGGTACGCCGGCGCACATCCTCGCGCAATCCACCGGGAACGACCGGATGCTCGTGGTCGGGCGGCACGGGCGTCGCATGCTGGGCCGGCTGCTGATCGGTTCCACGGCCGAAGCCGTGGCGTACGGCGCCGAGACGGCGGTGGTCGTCGTACCGCCGAAGTGGAGTCCGGGCGATCGGGACGCGCCGATCGTGGTCGGGGTGGACGAGCTCGAGTACTGCGAGTCAGCGGTCGACTTCGCGGTCGGCCTGGCCGCGGAGCGGCGGGCTCCGGTCCGCTTGGTGCACATCTGGGACATTCCCACGATGTTCACCGGAGACGAGCCCGACACGGCGGGCACTGCCGAAACCGCGCGCCGCTACTACGGCGACCGGTTGGATGCGACAGTACGGCGGTGCTGCGACAAGTACCCCGGCGTCAGCATCGAGGCTGAGCTCAGGCGCGGCCACCCGGTCGCCGGATTGACCGACGCCGGCCGCGAGGCAGGCGCCCAAATGCTGGTGGTCGGCGGCCGCAGTCACCGGCGGATGATGGCGCTGCTGCTGGGCGGGACCGCCCGCGGCATCCTGCAGCACGCCACCGGCCCGACAGCCATCGTCCACCAACCGGGAACGCGACCCGCCCAGACCTAGGTCCGGCCTGTTCTCCCGGCAGGCGGGACTTTCGGCCCTGCCACGAGCAGCGGCGGACAGGCATGGTGTAGACAGGGGAGGAGTTCGCGATGAGCATCGGCCGGAGCAGGTCTGGGGAACTGTGGGTGCTGATGCGGGCGCGCCGGCTCGGGTACGGGCGCAACCCGTTGCGCCGCCGCGTGGATCGGATCGAGTCGGCGATCGTGTTGGGTGCCGTGCTCGCTGCCCTGTTGATGATTCCAATCGCTGCCGCTACGGGCACCGCCTTACGGAACGCGAGTGACCACGCCGCGGCACATCGGCGCGCCGTTCTGACCCAGGTACAGGCACGGACGTTGGAGGACACCGAGTCGGCCCCCGACGGAACTGGACAGGTCGATACCACGGTCCGAGTGACGTGGATCGATCCGGCCGGCCGGCCCCACGAGGGGCGGGCGAACGTTGCGTTCGGGACGAAGAAGGACGCCGAGGTGATTGTCTGGCTCGACAGTTCGGGTGCGATCACTCTTCCGCCGCGGCCCGCCGGAGACAGTGCGGCGATCGGCAGCGCGGTCGGATTGAGCCTGGCGATGGTTTCGTGGCTGCTGATCGCCGGCCTGGCGCGACTGTCCGTCGTACCACTGAACCGACGCCGGATGCGCGCCTGGGAACGCGAGTGGGAGATCGTCGCTCCCCGCTGGCGCCACCGCCAGGGCTAATGTCGTTTCCTCGGTCCAAAGCGGAGCACCGCTGGTCAAGTGAGCCAGGGCTGGGTGGTGGACAGTTCCAGTGGGAAGGAACATGCTGAGGCTTGAGCGGTCGCATCGTGCGTTTGGGGACCGGAGGGGGTTGCCGAGTTATGTCCGCTCGGGGGGCGGTTTCAAATGGACACGGGCACGGATCGCTACAGCAGCACGGTGAATGCGAGGAAGATTGCCACCCTGACGGGTTGGTTGATGGTGGTCACCTTCGTCGCCTCGATCCCGGCGTACTTCATCCTCTACGCGCCGGTGCGGGATCATCCCGACCACATCACCGGAGCCGGAGCCGACCCCACCTCGAGCGTGGCCTTGGGCGCGACCCTCGAACTAATCGTCATCATCGCCAACATCGGCACCGCCGTGGTGCCGTACGGAATCTATAGGCGATATAGCGAAAGCCTCGCTCTGGGCTACGTCGCAGCACGTCTCGTCGAGGCCACCTTCATCGCCATCGGTATCGTCAGCATGCTCACGTTCCTGTTGATGCGGCAGGAAGGCACGGCCGGCACGGACGCCGCTCTCGGCCAGGCTTTCGTCGCGATTTACGATCGCGCATTCCTGATCGGACCAGGCTTCTGCGCCGGCGTCGCGAACGGAATAATCCTGGGCTACCTGATGTATCGGTCTGGTTTGGTGCCACGAGGCATGACGATGTTGGGGCTCATCGGAGGTCCGCTGATCGTCGTCTCGGGCATCCTGGTCATGTTCGATGTCATCGAGCGTGGCGGCACGGTGCAGGGCGTCGCGACGATTCCGGAGTTCTTCTGGGAGTTGTCGTTCGGTATCTATCTCATCGTCAAGGGATTCAAGCCCGCTCCGATTCTGGCTGGGCTGGACGGCGGATCTGTCGCCCGCAGTGAGAGTTCGTAGCCGGCCGTCGCTAGCCCGAGGGGGGACCGATCATGAAGCGCAGGCAGGTGATGATCCAGCGGCCGAAGCGCCCGCGCCCGCCGGAGACACTCGACCTCCGTACGCCGTCCGGCCGCATCCTGCCGTTCTGACCTCGTTTCGCCGGGCGGGTGTTGGTGGACAGAGCGACGCTGCGCCGCGGCGTCAGCGCTCGGCGAGCAGGCGGGCGATGACGTCGGACTCGGACGTGAGCTCCCGTCCGAAGGTGATCAGCTCGTCCTCGGTCAACGGCAGGAGCAACGGCGGGTACGGCCAAGGCTCGGTGCCCGGCTCCGGGCTGTCTGTGCGGCCGGTAGCCGGGTCTGCCGCGCGCCGCCGGCCGAAGAGACGCCAGGAGCGGGCCGGGCGCTGCGGATCGCGCTGGGCGTCGGCGAAGTCGGGGCGCGCCCACACCTGGAAGAACCACGGTACGCCGAACAGGAAAGGTGTCATCTCCGTCACCACCAGGAACTCTCCGCCGCCGCACTTGCGCGGGCGACATCGGGAACGTCATCTCCGTCCGACGATCCCGGCCTTCGGCACGCGCCCGGCAGTGCGTTCCGGCCCGAACCCCAGGGCCGAAGGTCCCCACCCCGACGGTCTGACCGACAGTCAGCACGCGCCGGGTGGGACGGCTCCGACGAGTTCGAGCCACGCCCGGAGGGCGCCCGGGTCGGTCGTGCTCGACTGGTAGCCCAGGTGGCCATCAGGGCGGACGGCCACGATGCCGTGACCCGGCCGACTGCTCAGGTGGTGCACCTGAACACGGGGGCCGAAGTCGTCCGAACCCAGCAGTTGCGCGTCGCGCTGGAGCAGAACGTGCACGCCTGGCAACGCAGTGAGTTCGTGCAATCGGACCGTTCGCCCGTCGCTCGTCACGGTTGCGTCCGGCAACCGGTCACCGGGTCGGAGGTGTCGATCGATCATCGACGTCCTGGGTCTCGACAAGACACTGCCGCGGTAACTCACTCTGAGCTGGGACAGCGTGCGGACGGCCTCGGCGACCAACCGCCGCTGCCGGAGGAAGAGCGGAACGACGGGAGCCGCGAAGGGTGCCAGTGTCCCGCGAACGAAGGCCGGCAGCGGATGTGTGGACGCTTCGGCGAAGAAGATCAGGTGCGTCATGGCCAGCACCTGCCGCGCGACCGGCCGACGTTCCTGATCGTAGGAGTCGAGCAGTTCGGTCCGCTCACCGCCTCCGGCGTACGCCAGCTTCCAGCCCAGGTTGACCGCGTCCTGGATCCCGAGGTTCATGCCCTGCGCGCCGGCGGGGGAGTGTGTGTGGGCCGCATCGCCGGCCAGGAAGAGCCGGCGATCCCGGTACGCCGCGGCCAACCGATGCTGCACGCGGATCCGGGCTGACCATTGGACGTGGCCGATCGCGATGTCCTGCGTGGACTCGTCGAGCAACTGCTGGAGCTCTACGGCGGGCACCGGCGGCCCGATTCCCTCGACGACAGGCCCCTGAGCCGGCCGGGTCGCGAGCAGTCGCCATCGCGCGCCCTCCCCGAGGGCGAAGAGGAAGAGCAGGCCGCCCCGCCCGGCGGCGACATGCAGGACCCCCGGGGCCAGATCGCCATCCAACTCCAGGTCGGCCAGCACGACCTCCTCGTTGTACGCCGCGCCCCGCCAGCCGATTCCGGTGAGCGTACGCACGGTGCTCCCCGGACCGTCGCAGCCAGCCACGAATCGGCACGATGCCCGCGTGATTCCGTCTGCCGACCGGAGTGTGGCCCGGACGCCGGCGGTGTCCGGGGCGATGTCAATCAGTTCGACACCGCGATCGATGCGGACGCCGCGCCGAGTCAGGGCCTGCGCGAGGACAGTCTCGACGTCCATTTGCCTCACCAGGGTCAGGTGCGGAAACGCGGTGTCGGGCAGGAGGAACTCGGCCAACGGGACAGACACCCGGCTTCGGCCCAGATGCAGTTCGGCGCTCGGCGACGCGTCGCCTCGGTCGAGCAGCTCTCCGGTCACGCCGAGAGGTCGAAGGCACTCCAACGTCCGCGGGTGCATGATCATCGCCCGCGAGGGGCGGAAGGCCTCGTGGCGTCGTTCCACGACCCGGACGGTCGCACCGTGAGCGTGAGCCTGGAGAGCCGTCGTCAGTCCGGTCGGCCCTGCGCCGACCACGAGAACATCGACGGGCTCGCTCAGCTTGCGCCGACCATGCGCCACCATGTCTCCTGGTTCGCCGGCTGGACGGGGTCCAGTAGGTGCGGATCGCGAAGCAGTTCGTCGCGTCGCATATCGGGCACCACGTGGTAATGGATCGAGCCTTTCACACTCACTAGCTCGAGCACCCGCCACAGTGCGCGCGCATATGCCTCGGCCGACTCGGCGCCGTCCCACTCGTAAAGTCCCCGGTAGGTGCCGACGTCGTCATGGGCCAACCACAGCTTGGACACGAAGCCGGGGAAGCCGACGAACAGCGGGGTGTTGAACCAGGACTCCCACCGGAACACGGCGTGTCCCCGGCCATGCACACCACGCAGCCGAAACGCGACCACCAGTACGCACGGATCCGCCGGGGTGGGCCGATCGACCACGGTCTCCCGGTACACCCGGCCCTCTGTCCGGTCGGCGAACCGTAGCCATCTGCCGACGTACTCGCGCGGCTGATGCACGCGTCGTTGTGCGAGCAGCCGCATCGTGGACGCGACGCACCGGCAAACCGCAGCCAGCGCGACCACCCTGGGCAAAGGATGCTGGACAGACATGAGCCCTCCTTCCCTCAACTCCAGCCTTCTGCGGGCTCCCCTTTGCGTGACACGGCCTTTCGACACGCGTTCAGCAGGTCCTTCAGCGCCGGCTGGTGGCAAGTCCATGTGTGCGTGCAGGAAGGCCCGGCCCGTCTCGTTGTGGATCGAGCGTCAGACCGAGCTGAACAGTTCCGTGTGGACGCGGCGCAGCGGGACTCCGAGGTCACGCAGGTCCTCGCAGATCCCGGACACCATCGTCGGCGGACCGCAGAGGAAGTAGTCGAGGTGCCGGGCACGCCGGGGCAGCACCCGGGACAGCAGGTGCAGGTCGATCCGGCCGACCTCGCCGCGCCATTGGGCGCCCGGGGACTCCACGACTTCGATCACCTTGAGGTTCAGCCGGCCGCGGAGTTCATCGATGCTCGGGCGTAACAGCATCCGGTCCTCGGTCCGGGCTCCGACGATCAGCCGATGCCGGCGCGGGTCGCCGCGATCGGCGAGGGTGCGCAGCATGCTCAGCAGTGGCGTGATCCCGACCCCGCCGGCAATCATCACGAAACCCTCCGAGGCGGTGTGTCCCTCGATCGTGAATCCGCCGTACGGGCCGTCGAGGTACACCCGCCGGCCAGGCCGTAGTGCGCTGACCAGTTCGGTGAAGTCGCCGAGCGCCTTGATCGTGAACTCGACGTGTTCGGGATGCTCGGCCGTCGAGGCAACGCTGAACGGGTGCTCCTCGAACACGAACGGCGTCGAGCCGATCTTGATCCAGGCGAACTGGCCGGCGTGGAACTGCATGCCGTCGTGACCGTCGGCCCGGAGCACCAGGGTGACGGCATCACCGGGCTCCGGGCGCACGGTCTCGACGCTGTACACGTTGCGCCGGGCTTGTAGCGGTAGCCAGATCCATCGGCGTGCGGCGAGCCCGGCCGCCAGGCCACCGACGAGGATGAACCAGCCGCCGAGCAGTGGATGGTGGACCAGATGGCCGAGGAACCACACATGCAGCCAGGCACCGGCGAGCACGATCGCCGCGAGGCCGTTGTGCACCAGTCGCCAGCCCTCGTAGCGCGGCTGGCGGCGACGGCGCCGGATGGCGAGACTGATCATCAGGACCAGCGCCGCGGTCGACGCCGTCGCGGCTCGTGCCGCCCAGGTGGTGTGCCAGAGTTCGAAGATGTGCAGTCCGCGTGGGTCGACGAAGAGCACGACTACCACGTGCACCAGGACCAGGACTCCGGCCAGCATGGCGATCACGCGATGAATCCGGAGCACCGTCTCGATCCCGAAGGTAGCGACGAGTCGCCGGAGCCGGGCGGGAAGCACCACCGCGACCGCCAGCGCCGAGAATCCGACGATGCCGGCACTCAGCGCCAGCCCTTCGCCCGGCCTGATGCGGCTGCCGCGCAAGACGAACCAGGTGAGGAGGAACGGAAGCAGAAGGACGGCGATGTACCCGGCGAACCAGCGCAACTTCGCAGCTGGTCCGTACATCCGCATCGAGGCAGGTCGATGGGACGACATGCGTGACTTCTCCTGGCAGTAGGGGCCCCCGATGGCTCAGACGGCTGAGGGTATACCCGCGGCGCCCCGCGTCGATGCATCGAATCAATGGCTGTCGCGGCTGCAGCCGGACATCGTCACTCCGCTGTTGGGTGCGCTTGCGTTACCAGGCTGTTATCTGTATTTTCCGACTCCTAGAGACGGAGGCATGGGTGGGCGACGAGTTGCTCACGGGGAGATACGACATCCGCGGTCTGCTGGAGCGAGACGGGACGGGTGAGCGGTGGCTGGCGGTGGACTTGGCGATGCGTCGTCCGGTGGTGATCTGGTTGTCGGAGCCAGGCCGTCGGATCCGTGTCCCGGACGGGAAACCGGCGCACGGTCGACTCCCGGTGGCCGGGGTCGTGCACCCGAACGTCTTGCGGACGTATGACGCAGGCCGTGCCGCCGACGGCCGGGATTACCTCGTCACAGAGTTCGTCGAGGGAACTGACCTCGCGGCGCTGGTACGCACCCGCGGGCCACTGCCGGGGGCACAGGTCGCCGACGTGGCCGTACAACTGGCGCGCGGTTTGGAGGCCGTCCATGCGACTGGGTCCGTGCTCGGCCGCGTGGAGCCGCGAGACCTGCTACTGACCGACAGCGGCAGCGTGAAGATCACCGGGCCGTCCAACGCACTCACGGTGGACCCCGACACCGGCCGGCCGGCCGGTGATCCGGCCTACATCGCACCGGAGCGCGCGTCCGGACAACCGGCGAGCACCGCGAGCGACTGGTACGGCCTCGGTTGTGTGCTCCATCAGCTCTTGGTCGGACGGCCGCCTTTCACCGGCGACGCCGAGTCGGTGCCGGCGTCGCAGGTCGGCGTACCCGTGACTCCTGTGCAACAGCGGCTTCCGGACGCCGACAACCGTGTTACGAGCCTGATCGACGGGTTGCTGGCCAAGGACCCGTGCCAACGTCCGGCGTCGGCCACGGAGTTCGAGGCCCGTCTCGCGACGGCGCCGGAGCGGACCCTGGTCCTCGCGGTCCCGGCCGCTGACACAGACCCACCTCGGTCGGACACAGCCACCGATGTGCCGGTCATCCGACTGACCGTGCCGCCTCCCTTGTTCCGGCGCCGGACGCCGATCATGGCCCGTGCTCGCCGCCTGACAGGGGCGGGCAGCGTGGTCAGCGCGGTCATCGTCGTGGCCGCGGGCGCCGTGCTGTTCGGCGCCGCCGGTGAAGAACAGGCACAGAGCACCCCTGCGTCGATCGATATCCGGCCGAGCCATCCGGTTCTGGCGAGTGCTCGGCCGAGCTCGCCGCGAGCGTCGTCGACGGGGCGGCCGAGCCGGAACGAGCCGACGCCCCGGCCAACAGTCGTCACGACGAGTCCGGTCACCCATTCCAGTCCAGCGCCTGATCCAGCGGCCCGGCTCCGCGATCTGGCCGTTCTCCTGCGCGCCGACCGGCGTGCGGAGCACAACCAGCGAGTTCAGTCGGCGGCGATGCTCTTGGACCAGGCGGCTGCTGCCGTCACCGACAGCAGTTCGGCCACGGACCTGGTCCGCGCCGCCTTCGGGCAGCTCGCGGACGCTGAGCGGTCAGACAGCTGGCATCCGGGCGGATCAGAGTCGACAGTGCTCAGGGCGCTCGGATACCGCTCACCGATGACAACCCACAGGCATAGTCGACATGACAACTGAGGCTCCGGCCGAGCAGCACCAGGACGGAGGCTGAAGCAAAGTGTCTCGGCGTGACGAGGCTGCTACCCACCCTGATGAACCGCATCGTGGGGGACTGGCCGGACGTCTGAACTGGCTTCGTGCCGGTGTGCTGGGCGCCAATGACGGCATCGTCTCGACAGCAGGGCTGGTCGTCGGAGTGGCCGGCGCGACCACTTCGACGACCGCCATCCTGACAGCGGGCGTGGCAGGCCTGACTGCGGGTGCGGTGTCGATGGCGCTGGGCGAGTACGTCTCGGTCAGCAGCCAACGTGACTCCGAGCAAGCCCTGCTGGCTAAGGAGCGAGCAGAGCTGGCCGCGTCACCGGAGGACGAGTTGGACGAGTTGGCTGCCCTTTACGTGGACAAAGGCCTGCGCCCCGAGACGGCAAAGCTGGTTGCGGCCGAGCTCACCGAGCGGGATGCTTTCGCGGCGCACGCCGAGGCCGAGCTCGGGATCGACCCCGATGAGCTGACCAACCCTTGGCACGCTGCCGGCGCGTCCGCCCTGGCTTTCACCGTGGGCGCGTTACTGCCTTTGGTCGCGATCTTGCTTCCACCGCCGGGAATCCGTGTCCCCGTCACCTTCGCTGCCGTTCTGCTCGCCCTGGCCGGAACCGGCGTGCTGAGCGCACGCCTGGGCCAGACTCGATGGGCGCCCGCCGTCAGCAGGCTCGTGGTGGGTGGCGCCATCGCGATGGCGGTGACGTTCGGCATCGGACAACTCGTTGGCTCCTCCGTCTTCTGAGGCTCGGCGATGTCGGTTTCGGCGATCGCCGTCGAGACGTCATGCGGCCTGTAGTTCGGCGACGAGCTTCTCGACCCGGCTACGGATGTCGTCGCGGACTTCGCGGACGATCTCGATGGGTTGGCCGGCGGGGTCGGTGAGTTCCCAGTCTTCGTAGCGTTTACCGGGGAAGATCGGGCACGCGTCGCCGCAGCCCATGGTGATGACGACGTCGCTGTCGCGCACGTCTTCGGTTTCGAGGATGTGCGGCACGGCGCCGGTGATGTCGATGCCGACTTCGCGCATCGCTTCGACGGCGACGGGATTGATCTGGCTGGCGGGTTCGGACCCGGCGGACCGGACTTCGATGCGGTCGCCGGCAAGGTGGCGCAGCCAGCCGGCGGCCATCTGTGAGCGGCCGGCGTTGTGGATGCAGACGAACAGAACAGCGGGTTTGCTCACGCGGATGCTCCTGTGTGGGTGGTGTCTGATTGAGGTGTGACCACGTTGTCCGCGGCCTCGCTCGCGCGGGGGTAGAGGACCACGACGAGGGCAGCGCCGAGGATGGCGCCGAAGGCCTGGAAGAAGATGAAGCCGGGCACCGAGCTGGGCGCGATGCCGGCGAAGGTGTCGCTGAACGCGCGCCCGATGGTGACCGCCGGGTTGGCGAACGAGGTGGACGAGGTGAACCAGTACGCGGCCCCGATATAGGCGCCTACGGCAACAGGTGCGAGCTGGGCTCGGCCGGACCAGGCGAGCGCGAAGATCAGCAGGATCAGACCGGCCGTTGCAACAGTCTCGCCAAGGTACAGATGTCCGGCAGATCGATCCTTGGTGGACCAGGAGACCGCGGGCTCGCCGTACATGAGGTTCGCGAGAATCGCCCCGGCGACGCCGCCGCCGATTTGAGCGGGGATGTAGGCGGCGAGGTCGCGGCCCGCCAGCCCGCTGCCTGTGCGCTGGCCGAGCCACCAGTCGATCACGGACACGGCCGGGTTGAAGTGGGCGCCGGACACGGGACCGAGCATGAGGATCAGTACCGCCAGCCCGAGCGCGGTGGCGAAAGAGTTCTCCAGGAGCTGTACGCCGGTGTCGCTGGGCGACAGGCTGGCCGCGGCGATGCCGGAGCCGACAACGACGGTGACGAGCAACCCGGTCCCCAAAGCCTCGGCGACCGCGCGGCGCCACAACGGTTGTGCGTGGCTCATCCGCGGCTCACCGGTACGGCGAGTTCGTCGAGCAGGACGCGGACGCGGCGTTCGATCTCGTCGCGGATCGGGCGGACGTCGGCGACGTCGAGTCCATTGGGGTCGTCCAGGTCCCAGTTCTCGTAGCGCGTGCCGGGGAAGATCGGGCACGCGTCGCCGCAGCCCATCGTGACCACCACGTCGGCGGCGCGGACAACCTCGTCGGTCCAGGGCTTGGGGTATTCGGTGGAGATGTCGATGCCGCGTTCGGCCATCGCGCCGACAGCGGCCGGGTTGATGTCGATGCCGGGTTCGGAGCCGCCGGACCAGGCGATCGCGTTGTCGCCGGCCAGGTGCTGGAAGAACCCGAGCGCGATCTGGGACCGGCCGGCGTTGTGGACGCAGAGGAACAGCACGACGGGTTTGCCGTCGTCGCGGTGACCTTCGACCCGTGCGAGTGCCGTGAGGCGTTGCCGCGCGAACCGTTCGGCCAGCAGGGGGAGGAAGTTGGGGATGGTGCTTCCGGTGACGAACTGGTCGTAGCTGGAGTGCAGGAACCGTTCGATCGTCTCCGGACCGTAGATGTCGGAGAACTCATCGGTGAGTCGTACGGAGGCGGTGCGCAGGGCGAGATGTTGGTCGATGGAGAGGTCGGCGTGCCGGTGCCAGGTGAGTTCGGTCATGGTGTGCTCCGGGTGGAGTCGGTCGCCTCGGGCGACAGTGCAGGCGCCAGCCGATCGATCCGGTCGGCGATCTCGGTGTAGGCGGACTCGAAAGCCGCGTCGGTGTCCATCGGTGCCGGATCGGGAATCGACCAGTGCAACCGGGGCCGCTGCTCGGACGGCAGATGCTCATAAGCGTTGTCGCACACGGCGATCAGCAGGTCATCGCGTCGTACGACGTCACCCAGGTTGGAGGTGTGCCAGTCAACGGGGTCCAGACCGTGGCGGCGGGCGATCTTCAACGCCCGTGGATGGACGCGCTCGGCCGGTTGGGTGCCTGCGGAGACAGCCGGCACATGGCTGCGGCGGGACCAGATCGCCGCGGCGAGTTGTGAGCGTGCGGAGTTCTGGGTGCAGACGAACACGACCCGTTTCGCCGCGAGCAGCGCAGGAGTGGCGATCGCGGTCAGCGCGTCCGGTCGGAGCCGGACATAGGTACGCCGACGGTCACCCTCGGACCGGGTACGCAAGACCAGGCCGGCATCCTCCAGCACCTTCAGATGATGGGCGACCAGGTTGGTCGGCAGGTCCAGCGCAGCCCCCAGCTCGCCCGGCGCCGCGTCACCCGCGACCAGAGTGTCCACGATCGCGAGCCGCGCAGGATCGCCGAGTGCCGCATGGATGCGGGCTCGTTCAGCCAAGGTCAGTCGCTCAGTGTTCATTGACTCAATGCTCACTGAGGTATCTGCCGGAGTCAAGCCGGCGTGGCCTACATCAGTTCAGATCGGCGCGACCGTGAATCAGCGAGGCGACACAGGCTCCGGCACAGCGAGAAGAGTCGAGATCCATTGCAGCCGTTCAGGCACGGGCCAGTAGTAGACCCATGTGCCCCGCCGCTCGCAGTCGACCAGGCCGGCCTCGCGGAGCACCTTCAGGTGATGGGAGATCGTTGGTCCGCTCACCTCGAACTGTGGGGTCAGGTCGCACACGCACATCTCATCGCCCGCGGACGTGATCATCGACAGGAGGCGGAGCCGGATCGGGTCGGCCAGCGCCTTGAACACCGCCGCACCCTCGGCCGCCCCGGCTGCATCGAGTGCAGCATCGGAGATCGGCGCACAACAACCACCGGTCCCGACGGGCGTCAGCGTGAGTTCCTGTTTCGACATAGGTCTATCTTGACTCTTGTCTAATCACGAGGCAAGCTAGCTGTTGTTTCGATGATCTTCTAGACAGGGAGTTGGAATCGTGAGCGAGCAGACAGCGGCGCCGGTGGTCGTCATCGGTGCGGGGCCGGTCGGCCTGGCCGCGGCAGCACACCTCGCGGAACGCGGGCTGGACTTCGTCGTGCTGGAGTCCGGGCCGACCGTCGCGGCGGCGATCGGTGAATGGCGGCATGTGAAGCTGTTCAGCCCATGGCGCTACGACATCGACTCCGCCGCCCGGCGCCTACTCGAGGCGAGCGGATGGACGGAGCCCGACCTGGGCACGCTCCCTACCGGTGGTGACCTGATCGACTCGTATCTCGCACCGCTGACCAAGACGCCACAGCTCAACGACCGCATTCGGTACGACGCAACCGTCGTCGCCGTCACCCGGGTCGGCTTCGACCGAATCCGCACCGCCGGCCGCGAAGCCGCGCCATTCCTGATCCGCCTTGCCGGCGGAGCCGAGCTACTCGCCTCCGCGGTGATCGACGCCGCCGGCACCTGGCGCAAGCCGAACGTCCTCGGCGGTTCCGGCATCCCCGCCCAAGGTGAAGCCACCGCAGCGGACGGCATCGCCGACGCCCTGCCCGACGTCCTTGGCGTCGACCGTGATCGCTACGCGGGACGTCGTACCGCGGTCGTCGGCGCCGGTCATTCCGCGGCAACCACCCTCCTCGACCTGGGCGAGCTGGCTGAGCAGGTTCCCGGGACCGAGATCGTCTGGGTCGTGCGCGGCACCGACCAGGCCCGCACGTACGGCGGCGGCGAAGCCGACGAACTCCCCGCCCGTGGCGCGCTCGGCAGCCGTCTCAGGAAGCTGGTCCAGTCCGGGCACGTCGAGTTGGTCGGCTCGTTCCGGATCGAAGCGATCACCCGCACCGCCGACCGCCGCGTCGAACTGGCTGCCGGCGAACGCCGGGTCGTGGCCGACACCGTGGTGAACTCGACCGGCTTCCGCCCGGACCACGACTTCGTCTCCGAACTGCGCCTCGACCTCGACCCGATCATGGGATCGACCCGCGCTCTCGCACCGCTGATCGACCCGAACCAGCACTCCTGCGGCACCGTCCCGCCCCACGGGGTTGACGAGCTCGCGCACCCCGAACCCGGGTACTACGCGGTCGGCGCGAAATCCTACGGCCGGGCACCGACGTTCCTCCTCGCGACCGGCTACGAACAAGCCCGCTCAGTCGTCGCCGCACTGGCCGGGGACTGGGACGCGGCCCGCGACGTGCAGCTCGACCTGCCCGAGACGGGTGTCTGCTCGTCCAACCTCGCGTACGGCGGCACTGACGACGAGGCCGGCGGTTGCTGCGGCCCGGCACCCCAAGCCGTAGAGATCTCCGCGCCGGCGGGTCGGGGCCTGGCCACTGGGATCAGCGGCGGCCTGCTGACCGTCATCGAGGACACCTCCACCAAGCAGTCGGGCTGCTGCGGCTGATGATGGCGTGGGCACCGGCGTACGTCGGTCCGCGGTTCGGTGCGGCTGCGCTGGGCCTTGGACCTGATCCGGCGTACAGGCGCATACCTGCCCCGCGCGGGGTTACCTGACCAATCAGACGTTGGTGGTTGGTCTGAGGAGGCGTGTACCAGGGTGACCCGCATGAACGAACGGACGACGACGCAGGCGCATCCGGGTGAGCCGCGGTTGCCGGCTGCCGTCGGGGTGGTGGCGGCGATCGGGCTGTACGCCCTCCTGCCCAGTGCGCTGCAGATCGGGCCACGGTTCGTGGTCCCAGGGCTGGAGTTGCTGTTGTTCATCCCTTTGGTCCTGGCCAATCCGCGCCGGATGGGCAGGCAGAACCGGTTGCTGAGGCGACTGTCGATCGGCCTCGTGTTGCTGATCGCGTTGTCCAACACGACCGCCCTCGTGCTGCTGATCCGATCACTGGTCGCAGGAGACGCGGAGGCAGGTGGTCAGTTGCTGGCAGCCGCTGGGCAGGTGTGGCTCACGAACGTTCTCGTCTTCGCGCTCGCGTATTGGGAGCTCGACAGGGGCGGTCCGGTCACCCGCTTCCGGGTGGCGCGGCCGCGACTGCCCGACGCGGACTTCCGCTTTCCGCAGGACGAGGACCACGACGCGATCAGTGAAGTGGCGCAGCGGTCATCGGCCAAGTCCGGCTGGGCGCCGGGGTTCATCGACTACCTCTATGTGTCGGTCACCAACTCCTCGGCCTTCAGCCCGACCGACACCATGCCACTGTCCGTCCGGGCCAAGCTGTTGATGGCTGTCGAATCGGTCTCGGCGCTGATGATTTCGGTCCTGGTCGTCTCGTTCGCCGTCGGCCTCCTCGGCCACTGACCGACTAGCCCGGTGGCGGGTGGTCAACGCTGCTCAGATCGGCGAGACTTGCCAGTTGAGCGGCAGGACATCGATATGGGCGTCTCCAGCGGTGGTCCCGGAACGGGCCTTCTAGACCGGCGCGTCGAGCGCGGGGCAGTGGATCGGGTGCTCGACCGGGCACGGGCGGGCAACAGCGCCGTGCTGGTCGTGCACGGCGAGCCCGGGATCGGCAAGACGGTCGTGCTGGATTATGCGGTGCGCCGGGCGTCGGCATCGGACCTGCGTGTGGTCCGGGCGTCGGGCGTGGAGTCGGAGCTGGAGCTCGCCTACGCCGCGCTGCACCAGCTGTGCGTGCCGTTCATCGGACCCCGGCTGGAGCAGCTGCCGAGGCCGCAGCGTGCCGCGTTGGCGGTCGCATTCGGGCTTCGGGAAGGGCCGGCACCGGATCGTTTTCTGGTCGGCCTGGCCGTCTTGAGCCTGCTGGCCGCGGCGGCGGAGGACCAGCCGCTGGCCTGTGTGGTGGATGACGCACAGTGGCTCGACCGCGCCTCGGTGCAGTGTCTGGTGTTTGCGGCGCGGCGGTTGCTGGCCGAGCCGATCGCGCTGATCTTCGCCGTACGCGGGCCTGGCGGTGACCCACGCGGCGTACGTCAACTCCGGGCGTTGCCGGATCCGTAGCGCTGGCGGAAGAGCAGGTACGCCACGCCTCCGGCCAGGAGCGGGAGCCAGTACGAGACGATGCGGTAGAGCAGGGTCGCCGCCAGGGCGTCGCCGCCGGGCACGCCCGCGAGAGTGAGCGTCGTGACGAGGCCGGCCTCGACGAAGCCGAGGCCGCCGGGGGTGAATGGCAGGAGCGTCAGGAGTTCGCCCGCGACGTACGCGAGAAGGACGAGCGACGGGTGCGGGTCGGCTCCGACGGCGTGAAGGGCGGCGAGCAGCGCGAAGTAGTCGAACAGGCTGTTGCCGGCGGCCGCCAACAGTGTCGCCTTCCAACGCTTGCCGACCGTGGTGCGAACGAAGTCGCGATCCGCGAGCAACTTCTGCGGAACGTCGGTCACGTGCTTGCGTCGTCTGACGGTCGCGTTGAGGAGCCACTGAACGGCGCGGCCGGCCCGTTCGACGGGTTTGTCGCTGACAAACACCGCCGTACCCACTGCCAGGATTGTCACGAG
Source organism: Kribbella sp. NBC_01484 (assembly GCF_036227145.1). Taxonomy (NCBI): domain Bacteria; kingdom Bacillati; phylum Actinomycetota; class Actinomycetes; order Propionibacteriales; family Kribbellaceae; genus Kribbella; species Kribbella sp. NBC_01484. The sequence goes on along the minus strand of NZ_CP109437.1, from coordinate 8,149,339 downwards.
TACGGCGACGCCGAGGTAGGCCGCCGTCGCCAGGCTGTGGTTGACCGCGGCACCGCCCAGGATCGCTGGTAGCGCCAGCACGGGCAGGGAGAACGTCGTCGCCATCTGCAGGATCGCGGCCGCGCCGTACGCCGTGACGATGTCCTGTGTTTCGGCGATGCGGGCCTTGCGCAACATCGCGGTCGCGGCCGCTGTGGACGTGGCGCCACCGCCCGGCAGTGCGTGGCCGGCGGAGAACCCGGTGAGCTGGGCGGCGGCGACGGGGAACCAGGCGCGCGTGCCCAATGCGATCCGATCGACCTCCCACAGGCACACATAGCTTGTGATCTCGCAGGCGAACGCCAGGATCGCGAACGGCCAGTCCAGATGCTCGAGCGATCGCCATGAGCCGAAGACCGAAAGCAGACTCGGGAGCACCAGGTACAGCGACACACCGCCCAGCACGAGATAGGCGGCCGGGCGTACCTTCGGCCACCACCCGCCTTTCCCTCCTGCCGGCGGCTGCGGCGCCGCGGACTTGCCAGGGTCCGCGGTCACGTCAACCTCGCGCCGTCCGGTCGAGCGACCTACGTCGCGGAGGTCATCTGCCCGACGGTTCGGCCCGCCGAACGGAGCTGGAACGCGAAGGCGATCTCCATGATGCCCAGCACGAGCAGCCACACGCCGAGGACGACAGCGAGCGTCAGCAGGGAGATCCCCGGCCAGACCAGGACCATGACCCCGAGGAGCAGAGCGATGATTCCGTAGGCCGGCGGCCAGCCCCGGTGCCGCCCGGCTCCGCGCAGAAGTTTCGTCGTGTTGTCAGCGAGCACATCGCTCATTCGAACCCCTCCGATCGGGCACGTAGGCGCTCCGGCGTGATCGTCCGTCATGCAACCAGAGCGGCGAGCGTATTCGAGGCTACTCTCACCGACTCCGGAGCCGCGTCATTCCGTTGCGGGCAACAGTCGATTTGCTTCAGTCGAGGGGACGGAGCGCGTCGGCGTACGAGACGGAGGTGCGGCGCAGTACGCCGTCCTTGACGGAGTACTGGCCCATCCGCCACAACGGCGGGCTGTAGGCGTGCACGGTGACACTGCCCTCGGCCAGGCCGGTCAGGCGGTGGATGTGATCCGGGCCGAAGCCGTAGACGTCACCCGCGGCGACCTCGGTCTCGATCGAGTCGACGCCGATCGCCAGGTTGTGCTCGACCACGCTGCCGCGAGCAATCGCTACCGCGCCGGACGAGACGTCGTGGTCGTGCCAGCCGGTGTCGTTGACGGGCGTCCAGCAGATCAGCCAGACGTCGACGTTGGCGTCGCGATGCAGCGAGGCGAACACGCGTTCGTCATCGCTGTAGCTGACCTTGTCCTCCCACAGGTGTGGCTGCGCTGCGATCGAGGCCGCGAGCTCGGCGAGTTCGCTCGGGTGCAGGTCCCGGCCGGGAAGGGTCTTCAGCGACAGACAGCCGTTGAGCTCCACGAGCCGGCCGGCCCGGCGCGCGGGAACGCCGGGCATGTCAGAGTCGGGCTGGGCAGTCATTGCACTCCCTCTCGGAGTCGGTACAGGTGCAGTCGTTGCCTGTCTCGACTATCTCGATCACACGCGCGCCTCCGAATCCGGGAACCAACTGATCCGCCGCGCAGAGTCTGCAGGTCGGTATCGCGCTGCCACGGGATGGGGTTGTCACGGCATGGGGTTGTGTCTGGTCCTAGCTTTGGGATGAGTGGATGCCGGATGGCGTCTGCGTTCTTGGGAGCGGGCAAACATGGCGATTCTGATGAAAGCGGAGGCGCTCGCGATCATTCGTCGCGCCTACGGACCTGATGTTGCCGATTCGGTGGCGGATCAGTTGCCAGATCGGATCGACCCTGACAACGACGCGGACGCAGAATTGCTGGTCGGTCTCGGCCTGACCCGGGACGGCCTGGCCGGCGCGCTCGGCGGCGAACTCTGAAGCGACCTCGCGGAAGAGCCGGCGACTCGTGTCACACAGCGGGGTGGTGTCCGGTCTTAGAACCGAGCCGATCAAGACGCAGTCGGCTCCGACTCCGCTCCGGCGAGGAGTGTCGCCAGCACAGAAGTCCGCCGACAGTTGGAGCCGTCCTTCGCACGGAATAGGACAGATCGATGACCAGTCCCGACAATCACGGAAGCCCGCCCACCATCGTGCTGGTGCACGGAGCGTGGGCAGATGCCTCGAGCTGGAGCCGAGTCGGGTCGACGCTCCAGGACGAGGGCTACAAGGTCAGGGCGATCGCCAATCCGCTGCGATCACTGTCGGGCGACGCGGCGTCCGTCAGGGCGTTCCTGGACAGCTTGACCGGCCCGATCGTCCTGGTCGGCCACTCGTACGGCGGTGCCGTGATCACCAACGCGGCCACCGGAAATCCCAACATCCAGGCACTCGTGTACGTCGACGCCTTCGCGCCCGACGCCGGTGAGAACGCGACGGCCCTCGCCGGGCCGGATTCCGCGCTGTCCGTCGACCCGACGACCGTTTTCGACCTTGTTCCCCCGACGTTCCCGCCGACCGCGGCCAGCGATCTGTACCTCAAGGAGTCGACGGTCTTCACGTCGTTCGCGAACGGGTTGAGTGACGATGAGAAGGCGGTCGTGTTCGCCACCCAGCGGTCGGCCACCGTGGGTGCACTCGGCGAGCCGTCCGGAACGCCGGCCTGGCGGACGATCCCGTCCTGGTATGTCCTCGGCACGCGGGACAAGATCATCCCGCCCAGCGTCCAGCGGTCGATGGCCGAGCGGGCCGGCTCCACGATCGTGGAGTTCGACGCCGGCCATGTCGGCCTGATGGCGGACCCCAAGACCGTCACTCAAGTCATCGAGCAGGCTGTGCGAGCGACCGTCGGCTAGCCGGACGGATGGGGTCAGGGCATCGAGCCGATGCGACTCGATGCCCTGACTCCGACGTTCGGGACACCATCAGGCCGCCAGATCGGCGGTCAGGAGTTCTTCGAAGCCGGTGAGGTCGCCGGCCCGGGCCGCGTCGAGGAATGCGTGCAGGAAATGCCGATGGAGGGCCGGCTTCACGGTTCTTTGTTTGTCGGCGGCGATCCGTTTGCGGGCTCGGCAGACGAGTTGTCTGCTGTTGGCGGGGCCGAGGTGGAGGAGTTGCGAGATTCGCGGGTAGGGGTAGTCGAAGGCTTCGCGGAGGATGAAGGCGGCGCGTTCCTTGGGGGTGAGGTTGTCGAGGACGACCGCGATGGCTTGTTCGAGGGCTTCTTGGTGTTCGGCGGTTGTGGCTGGGTCGTTGCCGGTGTCGGCGGGTTCGGGTGCGGTGGGGGTTTCGCGGCGTCGCCGGGCGGACTGGCTGACGTTGATGGCGAGGCGGGTGGTCATCGTCGCCAGGAGTGCCTGCGGGTTCGCGACGACCGTGCGGTCGGTGTTCTGCCAGCGAAGCCAGGTCTCCTGCACGATGTCCTCGGCCTCGCTCGTGCCGGCGAGGAATCGGTACGCGATCGCCAGCAGCCGCGGTCGCACTCTGAGGAAGGTCGCGACCGCCTCGTCGAGATCGCCGCCGGCTCGTCCGGTGTTCGCGGTCTGGACCGCAACGTTGTCCCCGTCGTTCCCCGTCGGCCTTGCTTCTCTGGCGTTCACGCTCCCGGCTCCTTCCTGCTCGGCGGGCATCTCGCAACGCCCTTGCCATCACAGTGCGGGTGCCGATCCCGTCGTCGCGCCTCGGGAAGTCCATGGGTGGTCACGTGGTCCCGGCCGACCACGAGATCGTGGCCAACCACGTACTACGACAGGGACATGCCGGGTCAGTCGATGCCTCGTCACAGGAAGGCGTGGACGTCCGCGGCGAACTCGGTGTGGTGCTGGAAGAGGAATCCGTGGGCGGAGTCGGGGTAGATCTTGATCCGTGCGTGCGGGATGAGGCCCGCCAGCAGGTACGAGTAGTGCGGCAGGATCATCGGGTCGCTGTCGCCGTTCGTGACGAACACGGGGACTTCGATGGCGCTCACCCGTTCGAGCAGTGCGTGGTTGGGGACACCCCAGTCACAGACGGCGTCGTACTGCGCGAGCCGGGTCGCCCACGTGGTCTGGTCGTCGCGGTCGGTGGTGCGGGCCGCCATCCGGCCGAAGGCGTCGATCCCGGCCTGCCGGCTGGTCTCGGAGTTGGCGAAGAAGACACCGAGCACCCCGGCCGGGTTGGGTTGCGGTTGGCCGACGGCGCCGATCACGTCCGGCGCCCAGCCGTGCATGCCGGCCGCACCCTGCGGCGCTGACGAAGCAAGGACGAGACGACGTACGGCGCTCGGCCGGATCAGCGTGATCTCCTGCGCCACGAAGCTACCGAGGGAGAAGCCGACGAGGTCGACCTGCGCGAAGCCGATCGCGTCCAGGAACGCCAGCGCGTCTCGCGCCATCTCCGCGACCGATCGCGGCGTACTCCCGCCGGACGCACCGACACCAGTGTTGTCAAAGGCAACGACTTGCCGATCGGCCGCGAGTGCGTCGACCAGGGCGGGATCCCAGTTGTCGAGGTTCCCCCGGAAGTGCTGCAGCAGAACCAGCGGTACGGCGCCGTCGCCGGACTCGCGGTAGGCGTAGTCGATCCCGTTACCCGCCGTGACCCGTTTGGTCAGGGCATCGACGTACGTGACTGTCACCCTTCTCCCTCCTTCACCCTCCAGGAAGCACCTACAGCATCACCCGAACACTTGAGGCCGACCAGTGCTCCGCCACGGCGAATCACTGGTGGGACTTGAGGTCCGCGATCTGGGCGCGGGCGGCGAGGACGAGCTCGTCGTTGGTGTTGGCGTGGCTGCCCAGGCCCCAGCCGCCGGGTGCGGCTTCGGTGAGCAGGACCCAGGTCCGGTCGGTGAGGCCGGGGTCGCCGGCGGCGGTGGCGACGATCCAGGTGAGTTCCTCGACGACGGCCAACTGCTTGTCCCGGTCGAGGGCGCCGGCGTTGGTGAGGACCTGGACTCGGACGTAGGTGCTGTCGCCGTCGACGTTGGACAGGCTGTCGACGGGTAGCTCGTGGACGAACGCGGACCGGGCCGCGATCGTACGTGCCCTGGAGCGGCTTCCCGAGCCGGTCCGGCCGCCGGCTGATTGGCCGGACGACCTCGCGGACGAGCAGCGGGTGTGGGTACGCGCGTGCACCGAGCCGCTGATCGCACACGCGGACGGCGTCGGTCAGCTGCACCGGATCGCCGCCCGGGCAGTGATCGACCTTGCCAAGCTCGGCGCGTCGGCCTGGTTGCTCGACGAGACCGAACTCGCAGTGCGGCTACTCCGCGAGGCGCTGAGCCGGCTCCGCGCGCCGGGAATGCTGGGGCGCAGTGGGGCCGCGCTGTCCGCGCTCCAATGGGCGTGCATCGACAGCGGCCGCTGGGACGAAGCGCTCACAGCGGCCCGGGAAGCGAGCGACGCTGCCGCCGCGTACGGCATGGAGACTGTCGCGGCGACTGCTGACCTCTGCACGGCCTCGATCCTCGCCTTGCGAGGCGATCACGAGCAGGTGCAGTCACTGCTGACCAGTGCAGCGACGTACACCGACGAGCGGGAGTACCGGTCGATCGCCGCCCGCGCCCGCCATGCCGCAGGGATGGCGGCGTTCGCGCAGGGCAACTTCCTGCCGGCCTTTGCCCAGCTGCGGCAGCTCTTCGACGCGGACGGCGAGCCCCTGCACCATCACGTGTCCTACTTGGCCATCGGTGATCTCGCCGCCGCCGCGGTACGGGCCGAGCGTCGGCTCGAGGCGCGGACGCTGATCGAGCGCGCGCTGGTTCCGGTCGAGGAGAGCAGCGGCCCCCGGCTGCACCAGCTCGCGGCGCGCGCCCGCGCCCTCCTCACGGAACCCGTGTGACGCAGAGGCCCACTTCGACAAGGCTCTGGCCGATCCTGCGGGGGAGCAGTGGCCGTTCGAGCGGGCCCAGTTGCGGCTCGACTATGGCGAATGGCTGCGCCGGCAGCGACGGATCAACGACGCCAAGCCCGTCCTGGCGACCGCCCTGGAGACGTTCCGCCGACTGGGCGCGGCACCCTGGACCCGACGTGCGGAAACGGAGCTGCGCGCCTGTGGCGTAGCCGAGCCGGTGACGCCGACAGCACCCGACGCCCTCGCCGAACTCACCGCACAGCAGCGCGAGATCGTCATCCTCGCCGCCCGCGGCCTCACCAACGCGGAGATCGGCGACCGCCTGTTCCTGTCACCGCGCACCGTCGCCTCGCACCTCTACCGCTCGTACCCGAAGCTAGGCATCACCGGCCGCCACCAACTCCACAACCTCACCACCCCGGAGCACTAGCGCCGATCGGGTCAGGTGAGGGAGTCGACCGCGGTGTTGATCAGGTCGGCTACTGCTTGGGGCTGCGAGACGTAGACCGAGTGGCTGCCGGGGACCTCGCGGACGGTCGCGCCGGCACGCTCGGCCATGGCGCGCTGGGCCGGTGGCGGGATCATGTGGTCGTCGGCGGCGACCAGGTACCAGGTCGGCTTGCTCCGCCAGCCGGGGTCGGTGACCGAGCCGGCGAGTGCGTCGACGCCCCAGGGGACCTGCGAGTCGGCCATGAACGCGGCTTCGTCGGCCGGCAGGTCGCCGGCGAACGAGTCGTGGAACTTCTCGCGGTCGAGGAACAGGTAGCCGTCCCGGGGCGGCAGGATCGGCGGAACCGGTGCTCCCGGCGGTGGGTCGGCGATCAGCGTGTTCACGGACTCACCCTTGTCGGGGGCGAACGCCGCGATGTAGACGAGTCCGGCGACGCGCTCGTCGCTGCCGGTCTCGGTGACGACGACACCGCCGTACGAGTGACCGACGAGGACCACCGGGCCGTCGAGCTCGTCCAGGACCTGCTTGGTCGCGGCCACGTCACCCGCGAGCGACACCGTCGGGTTCTGCACGATCGCGACCCGGTGCCCCTGGGCCCGGAGCCGGTCGTACACGCCCCGCCAGCCGGAACCGTCGACGAATCCGCCATGGATCAGTACGACGGCAGGTCGGGTGCTGGTGTTCATGGTGTTCCTCCTTCATCGGTGGGATCACCGGCGACGCTAGGTGTGGGCCGACGGCCGAGGCATCAGGGATATCCCTCGACCGCGACCCTCGATCCGGTCTGCGACTTGCAGGATGATGACCCTCGTGAGTGAGGTATCAGCGGCCGCGTACGGGTTGTTCGGCCGGGAGGACGCCGTACGCGTGATGAGCGACGTCGTGGACCGGGGTGGAAGTGCGGTCGCCGTCGGCGAGCCTGGTACGGGCAAGAGCAGCCTGCTGAAGGTCGCGGATCAGTTGGCCCAACGCCGGGGGCGAAGGGTGCTCTCCGTGACCCCAACCCAATTCGACCGGGGACTTCCCTTCGCCGGGCTGGCCGAACTGGTCGGCCAGTGTCCGGACGGAGCGGAGCGGGATCTTCCGGGTCCGCAGCGGCACGCCTTGGCGGTTGCTCTGCAGCGTGTCGAGCCCGATGGCCGGGAGGTCGACGCCTTGGCGGTGCCGTTGGCGGTCCGAAGTCTGCTGACGCACCTGTGTACGTCGGAACCGGTCGCGATCATCATCGACGACCTGCAGTGGCTGGACCAGGCAAGCGTCGGGAGCCTGAGCTTCGCACTCCGCCGTATCGCCGGCGAAGCTGATCGGTTGAGCGTCCTGATCGGAACCCGACCGGACCCGGGCACCGGTGCCGACCTGATCCGGTGCCTGCCCGAGCCTGGACACGAGTTCACGCTGCCTCCTCTGGAGGAGTGGGCGATCGGCCAGCTGCTTCGGAAGCGCCTGGGCACGCGATGGACTCCGCCGCTGTCCGCCGGGGTGGCTCGGGCGAGCGGAGGGAATCCGTTCCTGGCTCTCGAGATCGCGCGGGCCATGCAGGCCGACGTGTCCAGCTGGCCGGGGAGTGCGCAAGCCGGCCACGATCCGGTCCTTCCCGTGCCGCCAGGGCTGGTCGACCTTCTGCACGAGCGCGTCGCACGACTTTCGCACCAAGCACGCGAGGTCCTCTTGCTGGTGTCGGCGGCGGGCCGGCTCACCGTGGCGCAGTTGCAACAGTTCGTCGCGGAAGACCAACTGCGGTCGGCTCTCGAAGCTGCCAGGGACGCAGATGTGGCACGTGTCGGCGCCGGGTCGGTCGTTGCCTTCACCCACCCGTTGCTGGCTTCGGCCATGTACGACGCCGCGGCACCGGACGCGCGGCGTCGTACGCACGGCTTACTCGCGGAAAGGCTCGAGGATCCGGTCGAGCGCGCCCGCCACCGGTCGAAGTCGATCACCGCCCCCGATGAAGCGGCGGCCGGCGACCTGGAACGCGCAGCCGAAGTCTCCCGGCGTCGTGGCGCCCAGCAATTGGCCGGTGAGTTGCTGGAAGGAGCCGCGCTGGCCACCCCGTCCGATCTGGGCACCGCCGACGGCTTTCGTCGGTGGCTCCGCGCCGTGGACACATACATCGACGCCGGCGACATCCTCTCGGCGAGGTCGGCCCTGGGCAAAGGGTCGGCGCTGGCCGCTGTCCCGCAGCAGCATGCCCAGGTACTGGCGCGGCAGGCCAAGCTGGCCGACGACCTCAGAGGGTCTCGGGTCCTCGCCGAGCAGGCGTTCCGGCTGGCACCGCCGGGCGAGGTCCGTGCGGAGATCCTGCAAACGCTCAGCGAGCAGCGCCGGATGGAAGGTGACGGGCGCCTCGCGCTGCGGCTGACCAAGATGGCGATCACCGAGGCGGGAGCGGCCGGGCGTCCGGACATCCAGCTCGTCGCGCTGTACCAGCGACAGTCCATCGAGCAGCTCTGGGGATTGGGCGATCCGGAACAGACAGTGCGCGAGATGGAGCGACTGGTCGAGAGTTCGCCACTCGAGCTGTCCCCGGCCGAATGGGCCGGCGCCCGAGCCTTCTACGCGGCCTGGAACGATCACCGGGCCGAACGGGTCGTCCGCGACGCCATCGCGCGCGCCGTCGACGCCGGCCGGTACGGCGATCTGTCCAGCCTCTACATCTGGTTGATCCTGGTCCTGATCCGTGCCTCGAAGGTGCGGGAGGCTCAGGCCGCTCTGGACGAAGCGGATCGCCTGGGTGCCTGGACGACCTTGGGTCTGCAGGAGAACATGGCCCGCATCCTGATCAGCGAATACGCGGGCGACCTCGATGCGGCTCGCGACGTGGCCGAGCGCGCGGCGGCGCGCTCGAGAGCCGGCGGGTTGAGGTATTGGCTGGGTGGCTTTCTGGCACAGCTCGGCTTCGTCGAGACCTCCGCACGGAACTGGAACGCGGCACTCGAACCGCTGCGCGAGCTCGCGGAGATCTTCGCGAGCACCAAGCTGGTCGACCTGGAGCAACTGTTGTGGCCTGTCGACCTCGCCGACGCCGCCTTACAGATCGGCGCACTGCAGGACGTCGAGACGGCCATTGTCCTGCTGCGACGCCAAGGCGCAGCCGGCCGGCCGGAAGCCGCAGTGGCCGCGGACCGCTGCCAGGCCCTGTTGAGCGCTGCGCGTGGTGACTTCGACGGCGCTGTGAAAGAGCTCCGCAGGATCGTCGACGAACCGGGATCCGAGTGTCCGTTCGAGGCGGCTCGTTCCCGGCTGGCTCTGGGCCAGGTCTACCGGCGCGCCGGATACAAACGCCTGGCCGAGGAAACGCTGAGCGCGGCCGCGAGCATGTTCGAGGAGCTGGGCGTCCCGCGCTGGGCGGAACGAGCCAGGGACGAAGCCGGTCGGGTCGGGCTGCATCCCACCACGAACATGCTCACGGCAACGGAGCGCCGCGTCGCCGAGCTGGTCGGAGCAGGACACTCCAACCAGGAGACCGCCGCCGAACTCTTCCTGTCCGTCAAGACCGTCGAAGCCAACCTGACCCGGATCTACCGGAAGTTGTCGGTCCGCTCGAGGACAGAGCTGGCTCACCACTTGAACAAACTGAAGCCGACGACTGCCTCAGACCAATAGTCACTTGCTGAGGTCACTCTGCGTATCGTAGGGTCTCTAACGGAAGAACGGACAGCTTCCATTAGGACCTGCCAGCGGAGGAGACAGTGAGATGACAGCACTCTTTGCACAGATCAGTGACCTGCATCTGGACGGCACCGAACGGGCGACGCGTCGTGCCGTCCGCGTCATGGACTACCTGCGGGCCTTGCCTCGCCTGGTCGACGCTCTGCTTGTCACCGGGGACATTGCCGATCACGGCGAGGAGGCCGAATACGAGGAGGCGGCCCGGATCCTGACCGCGTCCTTCCCGGTGCTGACCTGCCCCGGGAACCACGATGTGCGACCGGCGTACCGCAAGGCTCTGCTGGGCGAGGCGCCGGACGACGGCCCCATCAATCAGGCGCACCACATCGCCGGGACCACCATTCTGATGTGCGACTCCACGATCCCAGGCCGCGACGAGGGACGCCTGGACGCCGAGACCCTCGCGTGGATCGACTCCACCCTCGCCGGACTTCCGCGTGAAGCCTCAGCGCTGATCGCGTTCCATCAGCCACCGGTCGAGCTCCACCACCCGATGCCCGACTCCGGCATGCTCGAACAGCCCGGACAACTGGCCGACTTGCTCGACGCGCATCCGGAGGTCGCCGCGGTCATCACCGGCCACGCTCACACCGCAGCGGCGTCGATCTTCGCCACGCGTCCTTTGATCGTGGGGCCGGCGATCACCTGGACCTTGCGGATGCCGTGGGAGGGTGACGAGGCCGCAGACCTCGAGCAGCCACCCGGGCTGGCCTTCCACGTCCTGGACGACAACGGCCGCCTGACCACCCACTACCGCGTCGTCCTCTGATCCCGGCTCGCCGGATCCTTACACCAGAGAGTCGCGCATCAGGATCAACGACTGCGCCGCCTTGAAGTAGCCCGCGGCATGGTTCTCCTCAGCATGAACCGCGAATGCGGGGTCCTTTCGGGCGACCTGGCCGGCGATATGAGCACCCATGCCGTAGAGCCTGATCACAGCGGTGTCCACGATCTCGCGGGCCTCGATGCCGAGACCGTAGCTCTCGAGGAAGAGTCGCAGCCTGCGCCGTCGATCCGGCTCGTCCAGCCAGCCCCACGCAGCGAGATCTGCGGTGGGATGGAACGGGACGAACTGATGCGCCGCGTACGCCAGGTCCCAGACCCTGCTGGACGGCCGGGCCGTGTCCCAATCGATGATGCCGCGGACGTCGGTCCCGTCGAAGAGGATGTTCCACGGCGCCAGGTCGTTGTGACCGATGCAGTCCACCACAGGCGGGCCGGCGATCTCGTAGCTCAGACCGGGCACCAGGCTCGACATCTCGAAGCCCTGGCTTGCGTCGTGTACCTCACGAATCGCGCGCGCGACGTTGGCCAGTGCTTCGTCCGAGCGGACATCGTCAGACAGCGGTGGGTAGCCGGTGTCGCCCGCGATGAAGGTCAGCCGCTCCGCACCATCGGCCGCGATACCGAGGAATCGCGGAGTCAGGGCGCAGCCCCTGGATTCGAAGTGCTGGAGGAGGCGGTGGATCTCGGAGTTGTCCTGTGCCGGATATCTGTGGACCTCGTCTCCGGCACGTCTCGGCTTGGAGAACCGGCCGCCGGCCAGTTCGGATACGTCGTCCACGGGACTCCTTCTCGCCTGATGTGCTTCGGCTTCTCACTCGACCCCGACGTCCTCCGGCACCCCGCGCGCGATCTGCGCGAGCGTGTCAAGCGCGCCGGCAAGTTGGTCGTACGGCGGGGACGCGAGAGCCAGGCGTACTGCGTTGGGAGCGCGTCCGGGAGTGACTGCGAACGCGGCCGCGGGGCTCACCGCGATTCCGTGCCGAGCGGCAGCGGCGACGAAGGTATCGGCACGCCACGCCTCTGGCAGGCTCCACCAGCAGTGATAGGCGCGGACGTCCGCCTGAAGGCTGAAGCCCTGCAGGCGTTCGCCGGCGAGGCGCTGCCGCGCTCGTGCGTCGGCTCGCTTCCGATCCTGGATGGTTTCCGCGGTGCCGTCGCCGATCCATCGGACCGCGGCGTCCAGCGCGAACCGCCCAGCTGACCAGGCGCCGGATCGCAGTGCCGTGCCGAGCCGTGCGGTCAGGCGGGCGGGCGCCACCAGGAAACCAAGCGTCAGACCTGGTGCGATCCGCTTGGACAGGCTGTCGACGAAGATCGTGTGGTCCGGCGCTGCCGCTGCGAGCGGCGGCACGGCGTCGGCGGCGAGGAACCCGTTCACGTTGTCCTCGATCACGACCAGGTCGAGGCGTTGCATCAGCTCCGCGAGCTCCGACCGACGGGCGGCGGGCATGGTGATCCCGAGCGGGTTGTGCAGTGTCGGCTGGAGATAGATTGCACCGAGCCCACCGGAGCGACGCGCACTCCGTACGGCGCTGGGCAGCACGCCGGACTCGTCGACCGGCAAGGGGATCAGCTCCACTCCGAGCCGGCTCGCGATCGACTTCACCACGGGGTAGGTCAGTTCCTCGACGCCGAGGCGTTGGCCGGCGGGCACGAGGGTCGCGATAGCGGCTGCCAGCGCCTGCCGGCCGCTTCCCGCGCAGAGTATGGTCGCGGGCTCCGGAGCCCAGGCGCTCGTACGGAGCAACTCAGCGGCTGCCTCTCGCGCCGCCGGAGTGCCCTCGGCGCCGACGGGCCGCAGGGCGGCGCCGAGCGCGTCGGTGCGCAACAGTCCTGCCAGGCTTTTGGCCAGCAGTTCAGGTTGATCGGGCAGCATCGGGAAGTTCAGCTCGAGGTCGATCCGTGCGGTGGCCGGCTCGGACAGCAAGGGCTCGGTCCTTGGCGGCGCGGCGCGGATGAACGTGCCACGGCCGACTTCGCCGACGGCCAGGCCTCTGCGGATCAGTTCGCCGTACACCCGCGCCGCGGTCGAGTCGGCAATGCCGTGCTGGCGGGCGAACCGCCGCTGGGGTGGGAGCCGATCACCGGGGCGCAGCCGTCCGCCCGCGACGGCGGCGGCGACCTCGTCGGCGATCAAGCGATAGTCCTGCATGGTTCCTCACGATTGCACCGAGTGCAATAAAATTATTGCACTCGCATCTTGTCCCGAATAGCATCGAGTGTCAACAGGGTCGAAGCAGCTGTGAGGACTGATCATGAGCACTGCGCAGATCGGCGGCATCACCGTCGACTATGACGACATCGGGGCGGGGACACCGCTCGTGCTGGTGCACGGGCATCCCTTCGACCGCAGCATGTGGCGGCCGCAGACGGAACGCTTCGGCGCGGACGGGTGGCGCGTGATCGCCGCCGACCTGCGCGGGTACGGCGACACCACGGTGGTGCCAGGGGTGACGCCGCTGGAGGTCTTCGCCACTGACATCATCGGATTGCTCGACCACCTGGGGATCGAGCGCTTCGCTCTCGCCGGTTTGTCCATGGGCGGCCAGATCGCGCTGGAGCTGTATCGGCTCGTGCCGGAGCGGATCCGTGCGTTGGTCCTCGCCGACACCTTCCCCGAGGCGGAGACCGCCGAGGGCAGGCGGCAGCGCAACGAGGTGGCTGATCGGCTGCTGCGCGAAGGAATGGCCGAGTACGCCGACGAACTGCTGCCGAAGATGATTGCCCCGGGCACCATCGAGGCGCGGCCCGAGGTCGCGCGGCACGTCCTCACGATGATGCGGAACGCTCCGGCCGAAGGCGCGGCGGCGGCTCTTCGCGGCCGGGCGGAACGGCAGGACTACGTGGACCTGCTGCGGCGGATCGACGTACCGACGCTCGTGATGGTCGGCCGCGACGACGAGTACACGCCGGTGGAGTGGGCGACCAGGACGGCCGGCTACATTCCGGGAGCCGAGTTGGTGGTGATCGACGGCGCGGGTCACCTTCCCAACCTCGAACGACCGGAGGAGTTCGGCCTCGCACTGGCGGAGTTCCTGAAGCCGATGAGCGACGGAGTTGATGCACGGTGACGGCGCCGCGCACCGTCCTGGTCACCGGCGCCAGCTCCGGCTTCGGAGCCGCTGTCGTCCGTCGCTTCGCGAACGATGGCGCCCGCGTCGTCGCGGCGGCGCGGCGAGCCGACCGGTTGGCCGGACTCGCCGCCGACCTCGGTGCGGACGTCCTTCCGGTGGTCCTCGACGTCACCGATCCGGAGGCGGTCACGCGGATCCTCGGCGACCTGCCTGAGCAGTTCGCCGCGATCGACGTGCTGGTGAACAACGCGGGTCTGGCACTCGGCCTCGAGCCCGCGCAACGCGCCGACCTGGCCGACTGGGACCGGATGATCGACACCAACTGCGGCGGTCTGGTGCATGTCACCCGCGCGGTCGTTCCCGGCATGGTGGAGCGAGGCGGTGGTCAGGTCATCAACCTCGGATCGGTCGCCGGCAGCTATCCATATCCCGGTGGCAATGTGTATGGCGCGACCAAGGCTTTCGTTCACCAGTTCAGCCTCAACCTTCGCAGCGACCTGCACGGTACGGGCGTTCGCGTGACCTGCGTCGAGCCGGGGATGGCGGCGACCGAGTTCTCCGCCGTTCGGTTCGCCGGCGACCAGGAGAAGGCCGAGGCCGTGTACGACGGGATGCAGCCGCTCACTGCGGACGATGTCGCCGACACCATCCACTGGGTGGCCACCCGCCCCGCGCACGTCAACATCAACACCATCGAACTGATGCCGACCGCCCAATCCTTCGCACCCTTCCAGGTAGCCCGCGGGTAAGTCAGCTGGTTTCCAGGGTGAAGTCGGCGGATCTGAGGATGACCCGGCGGCTGGCGAGGTAGTAGAGGCCTCCGCCGACCAGGGCGCCTGATAGCCAGGAGAAGTCGGTGTTGTGGAGAGCAACCGCGATGGGGCCTTGCATGGCCGGGACCAATCCGTATTGCCAGCTCCAGCCGGCGACCAGGCCCAGCAGCAGGCTGACGAGTGCCCGGACGTTCCAGCGGCCGTACGGCGAGTTGGCCGCATACAGGCCGGGGATGTCCAGGCGACCCCGGCGGAGGATCAGGTAGTCGACCGCGACGATGGCGCTCCATGGGCTGATCCAGACCAGGATCGAGACCATCCAGCTGTCGAAGGCCTGCCCGAAACTGCCCGCGCGCACGAACACGACCAGGACGGCGGACGCGACCACGCCGGCCAGGAGGGTGACCTTCCACCGCGCAGCCTTGATCCCGATGGAGAGTGCGGCGAGCGAGCACGAGTACAGATTCAGGATGTTGGTCGCGACCGGACCGTGCATGATCAGCAGGAGTACGGGCACGGCCATGACGCCGAAGGCTTCGGTGACGAGAGCGGAGGGGTCGCTGCTCGTGCCCGCGCTGGCCAGGCAGGCGCCGAGGGCCGCGAGCCAGACGGTCGGGCCGTACATCCCGAGAGCAGTAGCCAAGAAGACGGATCGGCTGGACGCCTCGGGCCGGACGAAGCGGCTGTAGTCGGCGGAGTACGGCAGCCAGCTGATTCCCCAGCCGACACCGATAGCGGTCATCAACTGGGTCATCGCCGTCAGCTTGTCGGCCGGCGTGCTCGCGGTGGCCGCGGTCCAGTGCAGCTCCGTCCGGCTGAGTGCGAGCACCGTCATGATCGCCATCACCAGCACCGTCAACGGGACGGTGTACTTCTCGAAGGTGCGGATCGCGTAGAACCCGTACAGCGCCAGGCCGAGCTGGAGGATCATGATCGCCGCGGCGACGCCGTACTCGAGACCGGCGCCGCCCCGGATGCCGAGTTTGCCGAGTACGGCTAGGACGAGGTCGAGGACGACCCAGGTGTTCACGCCGACCCACGCCATCGTCAGCAGGCATTGGATCAGGCCCGGTACGACGGCACCGTAGCGTCCGAACGGCGCCCGGCCGAGCACCATCTGGTTGACGGCGGTCCGGTGACCGATGACGTTCAGCAGGCCGAACAGTCCGCAGCCAAGGACATTGCCGATGGCAACGATGAGGACGGTCTCCAGCAGGCTCAGGCCGAGGGTGATGCCGAGTGCGCCGAGGACCCAGTTGATCGGCGCCAGGTTCGCGCCGGCCCAGATCCAGAACTGCTCACGGGGACTGGAGTCCCGGTCGGCCGGCGGGATCGGGTCCACGCCGTGCGCGTCGAACGGCACTGCCTCGGGTGCGGGGGTGGTCATGGCGGCCTCCAGTGGATCGAGTTGGCTCAGAAAACCAGCCGTGACCACGTCGGGGCAGTGGGTAGATGTCTAGTGAATCCGGGCTCTCACTGGATATGTTCACACCATGCTGAGTCTGGCGGCGCTTGTCGGCAATCGTGCGCTCGAACTGAAGGTCCTGGTCCCCGGCCCGACGGGGGCGCTCGACCGCGAGGCCCTGTGGGTGCACAACACCGAGTTGCCCGACCCGTCGCCGTACGTGCGGGCCGGCGAGATCGTCCTCACCAACGGGTTGTGGCAGCACGAGACGTCCGCCGGCGCGTTCGTGGCGAGCGTTCGCCGGGCTGGGGGAGTGGGCATCGTCTTCGGCCTGCGTCAGGAGACACCGGTCACGCCCGACGGGTTGGTCGAGGCCTGCAGGCAGGAGGGTCTGCCGCTGGTGGAGATCTCGATCGAGGTCCCGTTCACCGCGGTGACCGAGGCCGCTTCGGCGATCCAGGCCGATCGGCGCCGGGACGCACTGGTCGGCATGGTCCGGCGCGGCGACGCCTTGGCGTCCGCGATCTCGCGCGGTGCGGGAGCCTCGGGTGTGCTGGCCGTGCTGCGGAAGGAACACGACGTTCCGCTGGTAGTGGTCGACCGGATGGCGCGGCAGCTCGCATCCACCGGCGGCGAGTTGTCGGCCGAGCAGCGGCGAATGGTGGCCGACGGCCTGGCCCGGCACCCGCCGCCGCTCGAGATCGACCTCGGGGCAGATATCGGCCGTGCGACGGTGTTCCTGGTCGGCGCGGTCGGCGACACCGACGCCGCGCTGCTGTGTCTGCGGCCGGTGAGCCGGCTGGGGAGGGCGGAGCAGGAGGCGCTCGACCAGGC
Organism: Kribbella sp. NBC_01484; assembly: GCF_036227145.1. Lineage (NCBI taxonomy): Bacteria > Bacillati > Actinomycetota > Actinomycetes > Propionibacteriales > Kribbellaceae > Kribbella > Kribbella sp. NBC_01484. The sequence goes on along the minus strand of NZ_CP109437.1, from coordinate 8,132,520 downwards.
CGCGCGCTTCCTCAGCCTGGAGGTCGCCAAACAACAGGCGATCCAGGCGATCGAGTCGCGCTTCGCCAGCGAGTTGCTCGACATGATCCAGTCCGGGCCGCAGCGGGCGGCCGAGGTCGCCGACCGGCTGCGAGCGTTCGGTGTGGACCCGTCGGCCGAGCTGGTCGTTCTCACGGTCGCCTTCGCCGACGGTGCCGAGTCGACCTTGCCGGGACTGGCCGAGACGGTCGGTGAGTTCTTCCTGTCCCAGAGCCTGGCCGTTGCCGTCGCCGCAGGCAGCCAGGACGTGGTCGCCGTCGTACAACGTCCTCGACGGGATCTCGGCAAGCTCGCCATCGAGCTGTGCTCCGCGGTGCGGACCCGGTTCTCCGATCGGCGGCCTGTCGTCGGGCTGGGAGACACCGCTTCCTCGGCGGCGGAGCTGCGGCAACCGCTCGTGCAGTCTCGCGAGGCGTGTCAGGTGCTGCGGCGCCGGCGCGGCGGTCCGGCGGTCGCGTCGTTCCGGGAGCTGGGCACCCACCGGCTGCTGCTCGGCCTCCAGGACGCCGCGACGCTGCAGGGGTTCGTGGACGGAGTGCTCGGACCACTTCGCGAGCACGACAGACTGCGCGAGAGCGAGCTGGAGACCACGCTGCGGGCGTTTCTTGCGAACGACGGACAGTTCGCCGCCACCGCGACAGCGCTCTACGTGCACGTCAACACGTTGCGGAACCGGCTGGCGAAGATCACCGAGCTGACCGGTCGCGACGTCGCCCGGACCGAGGACCGGGTCGATCTCTACCTCGCCCTCGAGGCGGGCGACATGGCGAAGTCGCGGTAGCGGGTTACCGCAGTACGTCGACGGCGAGGTCGGTCGGTGCCTCGCCGTTGATCACCGTCAGGTCCTGCGGGCAGGCCGACACCACCACGACGCAGTCGAGTTCGGCGCGGAACGTGATCGAGTCGCCCGGACGAGTTGCCGCAGGCAACCAATCCAGCGTGGCCCCGGCGCCGATCGGGACCCGCATGAACACGTTGACCGGCTGCGGTATGACGTCGACGCCGAGCGCATCTCGCAGGTTGCGCGCACACGACGGATGATCCGGTACGCCGAGAGCGGCGTACCGGGCGTCGTCACAGGCCGCGATGAGCAGGTCGTGCACGCCGGGCGACGTGTCTTCGACCAGGGTGAGAATGGGTCGGCGTCGATCGGTCACAAAGGCCTCACCGACTGCCGGGAACAGGCGGCTGACGGCGGCCCTGGTGTGGGAGGCGCTCAGGTGTTCCGCGGTGATGCCGTCCGGCGTGGCGACGTACGCGAAGAGGTCACCGACCTGCGCTCCGGCGAGGTCGACGACCCGAACGTGGTCACCGCGCTGGACTCGGACGGCTCGTCCGGTCCGTGCCGGGACGGTGGTGCGCGAGATGGTCTGTGTCATGGGGCAACCCAACCAGGAGGGCTGCCCGGATTCAGTGGAGAATCCTCCAGCGCAGGCCCGGTTCTCTGTGGCCGACTCCATCGCGAAGGGGGGCGACGGATGGTGCAGTTGTCGGCATGGACCTGACAACCACGAGCCTCCACCCCGCCCTGGAACCTGCCGAACTCTCCGGCCTCGCGCTGGCGAACCGGTTCGCTGTCGCACCGATGTCCCGGGTGTCGGCCGCACCCGACGGTGTGCCGACGCCGGAGATGGCCGGCTACTACGCCGAGTTCGCCGAGGGCGGGTTCGGTCTGGTGATCACCGAGGGGATCTACCCGGATTCGTCGTACAGCCAGGGGTATCTGAACCAGCCAGGGCTGAGCACTTCGGAGCAGGTCGACGGCTGGCGAGAGGTGACCCGCCGGGTGCATGCCGCCGGGCGCCCGATCATCGCGCAGCTGATGCACGCGGGCGCGCTGTCGCAGGGCAACCCGCATCGCTCGGAGCGCGTCGGGCCGTCCGCTGTCCGGCCGATCGGCGAGATGCTGACCGAGTACGGCGGCAGCGGGCCTTGGCCCACGCCTCGCGAGCTCGCCGTGGCCGAGATCGAGGAGATCGTCGCCGGATTCGCCGCGGCGGCGGTGCGAGCACATGACGCCGGCTTCGACGGAGTCGAGATCCATGGCGCCAACGGGTATCTGCTCGACCAGTTCCTCACCGTCTACACCAACGAGCGCACCGACTCGTACGGCGGACCTGTCGCGAACCGGATCCGGTTGACCGCCGAGGTCGTGGCCGCCGTCGTGGCCGCGACCCCCTCGGATTTCGTCGTCGGGGTCCGGCTGTCGCAGACCAAGGTGAACGACCTCGACTATCGCTGGCCGGGCGGCGCTCACGACGCCGAGATCATCTTCGCGACCCTGGCAGACACCGGCATCGGCTACCTGCACGTCGCCAGCGAGGGGCGCAACTGGCTCGACACCGCCCGGTTGCAGGGCGGTCACACGATCACCGGACTCGCGCGACGGGTCAGCGGCTTGCCGGTGATCGCGAACGGCGGGATGCACGACCCGGAGCAGGCGGATCGGGTACTGACCGACGGGCACGCCGACCTGCTCTCGCTGGGCCGGGGAGCGCTGGCGAATCCGGACCTGCCGCGGCGCCTGGCCGACGAGGCGGAGCTGACTCGTTTCGATCGCCGGATGCTGGAGCCGGCGGCGACCTTGGCCAACGCCCGCCAGTGGCAGACTGATCAGCCATGACGGATTCGACGTGGCACGGTGGGGCGGCCGCTGTTGTCACGCTGACCTTCGACGTCGATGCCGAGACGCCGATCCTGGCGGCGGGCCGCCGGTACGCCGATCATCTGATGACGATGTCGCACCAGGCCTACGGGCCGGACGTCGGAGTGCCACGGATCCTGGAGCTACTGGCGGAACTCGGCGTACCGGCGACGTTCTTCGTTCCAGGGTGGGTGGCCGAGCACCGACCGGGGCTGGCGGCAACGATCGTCGAGCGCGGTCACGAGGTCGCGCATCACTCCTACAGTCATCGTGCGCCGACCTCGCTCGGCGCGGCCGAGGAGCGTGCGGACTTCGAGCGGGCCCTGGCGGTGTTCGATGCCCAAGGCATCGAGATCCGTGGACACCGGGCGGCGCTGTGGGAAGCGACGCGGGTCACGCTCGACCTCATCGCCGAGCACGGGCTCGCCTACGACTCGTCGCTGATGGGGGATGACCGGCCCTACCGGCTCGAGGTCGACGGCGGGACGTTCGTGGAGTTGCCGGTGCACTGGTCGCTGGACGACTGGGAACAGTACGCGTACCTGCCGTCCCCGCAGATCGGGTCGGTGATCGAGTCGCCGCGGAAGGTGCTCGAGATGTGGCGGGCGGAGCTGGACGCGATGCGCCAGTACCGCTGCTTGTTCAATCTGTGCATGCATCCGTTCCTGACCGGACGCCCGAGCCGGCTGGTGGCATTGCGCGAACTGATCGAGTACGCCCAGTCGTGCGGCGACGTCGCATTCGCCCGCTGTCGCGACCTCGCTGAATCGGCAGCGGCCGACCCGACGCTGCTGCCTCGAATCCCGCCCACGGTCACGCCGGACCCGGGCACCTATCCCGACTGAGCTCAGTGCGAGACCTTGCGGACGAAGGTGTCCGACGAGGTCACCGTGCGGCCGCTCGCGTCGATGACCTCGAGCCGTTGCAAGGGTCGTTCGTTGGCGGCGTCGAGGAGAACGGAGTGCGGCTCGCCGTCCTCGAACAGGTGATCCTCACCCCACTGCCGCAACGCGACGACGATGCTGAACAGTTCGCGACCCTTCTCGGTGAGCGCGTACTCGTGGTAGGCGCTGCCGTCGGCGGCGGGCACCACCTCCAGGATGCTCGCGCCGACCAGTTCCTTCAGTCGTGAGGCGAGGATGTTCCTGGCCAGCCCGAGGCTGCGCTGGAAGTCGCTGAACCGGGTGATCCCGTCGAAGGCGTCGCGAACGAGCAGGAGTGACCAGCGGTCGCCGATGATGTCGACCGCCCGGGCGACCGGGCACTCCGCCCCCTCGTGGCTCACGCGTCGCGCCATGTCACTCCCTTACCGATCGATCCGCCCACAAGTTTTTCTTCGCAACTGGTTGCAAGTATAAACCAGCCGCTGCTACGGTCCCTCGCATCGGTTTCAAGTTGAAACCAGTTGGTGCGGGGCAGAACAGAGGAGAGACCATGACGGAGCAGTCGGAGGCCGGCCGGGACACCAGGGTGAGCCCGGTGCGCGTGGCGGTGGTGCAGTTCGAGCCGCACGTCGGAGTGGAGAACCTGAAGGCCAACGCCACCGCCGTGGAAGAGCGGTTGACGACTGCCGCCGATCACGGCGCGGGCCTCATCGTCCTTCCCGAACTCGCGACCACGGGCTACGTGTTCGAGACCCGCGAGGAGGCGTACGCGCACTCCGAGCCGGTGCCCGGCGGCCGCAGTGTCGACCTGTTCACCCGGATCGCCGCTGAGCGGGACGTCTACATCGTGGGGAACGTCGTCGAACAGTCGAACGGAAGGCTCTTCGACACCGCGGTCCTCGTCGGCCCGGACGGCTACATCGGCCGGTACCGCAAGACCCACCTGTGGAACACCGAGAAGCTGTGGTTCACCCCGGGCGACGAGGGGTTCTCGGTGTTCGACACGCGGATCGGCCGGATCGGGCTGCTGGTCTGTTGGGACATCTGGTTCCCCGAGACCGCCCGGATCGTCACCCAGCTGGGCGCCGACATCATCTGCATCCCCACTGGCTGGGTCTGGACCCCGCCGCCCCTGTACGACGCGAGCGGTGTGTGCATGGCCGCACATCTGACCATCACGGCCGCGCACGCCAACAACGTCTTCATCGCCACCGCGGACCGGATCGGTCAGGAGCGCGGCGCCGGCTTCATGGGCAACTCCCTGATCGCCGGCACGAACGGCTGGCCGGTGGACCGGATCGCCGGACCGGACGAGGACACGATCATCTACGCGGACATCGACCTCACCGCCGCGAGGACCGCCCCGATCTGGAACCAGCTCAACGACCTGCATCGCGATCGCCGTACCGATCTGTACGACCAGATGCTCGGCTATCGCGGCGCGGCGCCGCTGCCGCGGTGACGTGATGACGACGACGGTCGGCCGTCCGGGCAGCACGCTCCGGCGGTACCGGGTCGAGTACGTCGCAGGCGGCCTCGGCGGCATCCTTCTCGTGGTCCTGGTCGCCTGGATGTTTGCTGCAGGCAACGAATCGGGTAGGCAGGTGTGGGATGGCCGCTACGCCGATGCACGGGGCCTGGCCCTGTGGTTGATCACCTCCATCAGCGAACCGCAGTACTACGCTGTCGCCTCCGCCGGCGCATGCCTGCTCGTGGGTGGCGCGATCGGGCACCTGGCGGATCGGAAGTCATGGAAGTGGCGAGGCTTCGTGCAGGCCTGCGGCACCGGACTCTGGCCGTGGGCTGCGGGCAGCGCGCTCCTGAGCTTGTCGCTGGGCACCATTGCGTGGGGGTGGACGCTGGAGCCCGGCGTCTGGCAGCCCCTCTTTGTGCCGCTCGTCTCCGTGGCGCCGGCCATGGTCGTGCTCTACGGTCCCGGACGGATCGTCGGCCTGACGGCGGCCATCACCGGAGCGCTCTTCGCTCCACCGGCGTCGATCGCCGCGGTCGACCTTGTCTGCAAGCCATTGGAGCTGCCTCTGGTCGTCGGCGCAACCAGTGGGATGTGGATCGGCGCCCTCGTTGCGTTCTCTCTCGTCCGATTCCTGCCCTGGATGCCCGCGCCTGGCGCCTGGCGGGCAGCCAAGGCAGATGACCCCGATCCACGCACCGCTTCCTGGCTGTGGGTCCTACGCCGCGCGCTGGCCGACTTCACCGAAGCGCAGTTCTTCGGCAACGAATGGGCGAGCGCCGCGATGCTTGTCGGGGCCGTCGTCGCCTACGCGATCAGCCCCTCGGCGCTGGTCTACGGCTCGGGTCTCTTCCTGGCTGTCCTTGCCGCACAGGCCGTCACCGCATTGACCGGTGTCCTCATCTGGCGCAGGCGTTGGCATGCCCACGGCTTCTACCCCACATTCGTACCGGTTGTGTCGGTCGCCCCGGCCACCGTGCTGGCCTTCGGTGGGACGGTCCCAGCCGTCCTCCTGGGCGCCCTGGTCGGCGCACTCATCGCTCCGCCGGTCGCAGCTGCGATCTCGCGCCGCCTCCCGGCGTCCTTCCATCCCTTCATCGGCAACGTGGCCTCGATGAGCGTCTGTACGGCGGTCATCGTGCCTGTCCTCGGCCTCATCCCTGGAGTCGCCTCATGACCGTCACTCCCAGCATCACCGAGCTGGCGCGCGCCCTGCGCAGCGGCGAGACCTCGGCCACAGACCTGGTCGGCAGAGCGCTGCGCCGGATCCACGAGCTCAACCCGACCGTGAACGCCTTCGCGCTGATCGACGAGGAAGGTGCCTACAGTTCGGCGCGCATCGTGGACGAAGAGCGGGCAGCCGATATCGATCGCGGCCCGCTCCACGGCGTACCGGTCGCAGTCAAGGACCTCATCGACATGGAGGGGCTCCCGACCACGTGCGGATCGGCAACCTCCTTCGGCGCGACGGCCACGGAGGATGCCGAGGTCGTCAGGCGGCTGCGTGACCGCGGCGCCGTCATCGTCGGGAAGATGACACTGCACGAGTTCGCCTATGGAGCGACTGGTGACCGCTCCGTCCATGGGCCTTCGCGCAACCCGATCGACCCCAGCAGGATGTCCGGCGGCAGCAGCGGTGGGAGCGCCGTGGCCGTAGCTGCGGGAATGGTGCCGCTCGCGATCGGCACGGACACCGCCGGTTCCGTCCGGGTGCCGGCCGCGCTGTGCGGAGTGGTCGGCTTCAAACCCGCTTACGACGCGATCTCGACCAAAGGCGTGTATCCGCTGGCACCGAGCCTCGACCATGTCGGCGTGTTCGCGACAACCGTCGAGGACGTGCGCCTCGGATATGACGCACTCGCCGACCAACCGACGTACGACGCGGAGCGTGGGGGCGAGGTGGTGGTCGGATGGATCTCGCCTCGTGACATCGCGATGACCGACCCACGCGTGGAGGCGCTGGTCCGCGATGTTCTCGACCGCTCCGGGTTCGCTGTCGAGGAAGCGCCACGATTCCCGCGGGCGCCTGGCGACCAGACCTGGTTCGAAGCCTTCACGACGCTGCAAAGCAGCGAGGCCTTCCGCGTACACGAGCACCACCTGGACGGTGACCGCGAGCTCATCGACACCGAGGTCTTCGCACGACTCCAGGCCGGAGGCCGGGTTCAGCCTGGGCCCTATGCCCAGGCTGAACACGCTCGCGACTACCTGCGGGCAGTCGTCGACGGGATGCTGCGGGACTTCGACATCCTGGCCCTCCCGACGGTGCCGATCGTCGCACCAGAGATAGGGGCCCGCAGCATCCATGTCGCCGGCAACGACCTCGAGGTCCGGTCGGCGCTGCTTTCGCTCACCAGCCCGTGGAACCTGACCGGGATGCCGGCGATCAGCGTGCCCGCCGGACGCCTCGACGGTCTGCCGGTGGCGATCCAGCTTCTGGTAGCCCCCGGCAACGAACAGAAGCTGTTCGCGGCGGCTCGAGCACTGCAGGCGACGCAAACCACGGCTCAGTCACGCTGAAGAGGAGAGATCTCATGCCGTCCATCCAGATCGACCTGCCGATCACCATCGACGCAGCCGCCAAACAAGCCTTGGCCCACCGCGTCGGCGCCATCTACGGAACCACGATGCAGGTGGCCATGGACCTCCTGACGGTCTCCGTGCACGACCTGGGCGAAGGCGGCGTCTGGCGGTGCCACGAATCCGGCCCGCCCACACCCTCGGCCCTCATCATGTGCGACATCCGCCAGGGCCGCCCCGACGAAACCCGGGCAGAGCTGGCCCAGAGCCTGATCGACGTGTGCGTCGACATGTTCGACCTGGACCGGCTCTGGATGAAGGTCGAGTTCACCCAGCACGCCGGCAACGAGATGTACCACCCCCATCTCGACGGCTTCAACTCGGACTGGAAGGGCGACGAAAGACGAAGTCAGGCCCAGGCCGGATGAGGACTCACCCGACGTGAGGCCGGTGGCCCGGCTCCTGGCGTGGGGCGCGCTGCTCGCTGCCGGGGATGGTTGGCAGTGGCAGCTGAGAGGCCTGGTACTGCGCCAGGTTGTACTGGCCGGTGGTGTCCGGCAGGGTCGGCGCTGTGCCACCGTCGGACCGCGACGTAGCTTGCCGCCGATTCCCGGATGACCACCGGGCGAACGTCCGACGACCAGCAGCAGCACCGCAGGGACCACCCTTGACCGGTGTTGGGGGGCGGAGGAGGCTTGCGGTGGTGACGGACGCTGCGAAGGAGATGCGTGATGGCGAAGGTTCTGATTCTCACCGGTGATGCCGCGGAGGACCTGGAGGTGTTCTACCCCTACCAGCGGTTGCTCGAGGAGGGGTACGACGTTGACATCGCCGCGCCGGCGGTGAAGAAGCTGCAGTTCGTGGTGCACGACTTCGTGGACGGCTTCGACACCTACACCGAGAAGCCCGGGCACACGTGGCAGGCCGACGTCGCGTTCGCGGATGTGGATCCGGCCGACTACGTGGCGGTGGTGATTCCCGGTGGGCGGGCGCCGGAGTACATCCGCAACGACGCGGACTGCCAGCGGATCGTCAAGCACTTCTACGGCGAATCCAAGCCGGTCGCCCAGCTCTGTCACGGACCGCTCATTCCCGCGGCGGCCGGTGTCCTGAACGGTCGCAAGACCTCGGCGTACCCGGCCCTGGAGCTCGACATGCGCGGCGCGGGAGCCGAGTGGGTCGACGGCGACGCGGTCGTCGACGGCAACGTCGTGTCCGGACGAGCCTGGCCTGATCACCCGACCTGGATGCGCGCCTTCATGACGATCCTGAAGGAGCACGCACCGGCGTAGACCGGGGGATTGTGCTGTTGCGCGGCGGGTACCGGCGGGCTACGGGAAAGGAGTAGACCATGCCTGCAGGATCGAGCCCGAAGCGGGAGCGGCAGTACGAGCACATCAAGGCCGGGCTGAAGAAGCGCGGCCGGAGTGAGGACACCGCGGAGGAGATCGCGGCGCGCACGGTGAACAAGGAACGGGCGCGGTCGGGTGAGGCGAAGCAGAAGAGCCGGAGCTCGACGCACGACATCTCGTCGAGCCGGCGTGGTGGGCTGCGCTCGCACACCGGGTCGAAGGGCCGGACCAAGGAGCAGCTCTACAATGAGGCGAAGCAGAAGAACGTCAAGGGCCGGTCGAAGATGACCAAGGCTCAGCTGGCGAAGGCCGTGGGGCGGTAGCCGGCCCGGTCAGCGCGGGAGCTTCCGGGTGTCGATCAGTTGCTGGGCGACGTCGCGGAGCTTGGTGTTCGTGTCCTGTGAGTAGCGCTTCAGGATGGCGAACGCGCGGTCGCCGTCGACGGCGTACCGCTCCATCAGGATGCCCATCGCCTGGCCGACCAGCTTGCGGGCGTCGACCGCGGCCGACATCGTCTGCTCGTGCCGCGCGGTCGCGAGCGCGACGGTGGCATGCCGGGCCAGGATGTGGGCGATCGCCTCGTCGTCTGTGTCGAAGGCGTCCGGCTGCGGGCTGTACAGACCGAGTACGCCGACGGTCGGCGAGGCTGCGTCACCCAGAGCCAGCGGTACGTCGAGCACGCTGCGGACTCCGAGCGCGGTGACCTTCGCCGCCCAGTCGGGCCAGCGGGTGTCGGTGGTGGTGTCGCGGACCAGTACGGTCGCCCGGTCCCGCATCGTCGCGAACAGCGGACCGTCCTCGCCCTTCATCTGGAACTGGTAGATCTCCGCCACGACCGGGTCCGTCACCGCCGGTACCTCGGGCTGCCCGCCGCGGGTATACAGGGCGACGCCCGCATAGCTGCAGTTCAATGCCTGGAGCGCGAACTGGACGACCGCATCGACGGTCTCGTCGATGCCGTCCGCCTCATGCATCTCCAACGCCAACCGCGCGAAGGTCGCGGCCACGCGACCGTTCGCCTGCGCGTTCTCCACTGAGCTGTCACCGGTTGAAGCTCTCAGCCGAGCTGTGTCCTCCATAGCTCCATCATGCCCTCACTGCCCATCCCGGTGTCAGGGCTCGAGGAGGTGGAGGGCTTCGGTGACGGTGTTGGTGACGGGAGCGCCGGTGGATTCGAGGGCGGCGCGGCTCATGGCGCCGGTGGTGACGAGGATGGAGTGGGCGCCGGCGGACCGGGCGGCGTGCGCGTCGTCGACCACGTCACCGATCAGGACGACCTCGGCGGGATTGAGGTTCTGGGCCTCGAGGTGGCGGATCAGGCTGTCGGCTTTCGAGTCGCCACCGACGTCACCGGCCAGGCCGTCGATGCGGGTGAAGTACCGCGTGAGGCCGAACTCCTCGATGGTCGGGGTCAGCCGGGTGTGGAACCACATCGACAGCAGCGACTGACTGCGGCCGCTCTCGTTCCACTGCCGCAACGCGTCCGTCACCCCTGCTGTGAGACCGCAGGTATGCAGGAGTGCGTCGTACCGGTCGTGGAAGAGCTTGTCGACCCGAGCCCACTCCTCGTCGTCGAGCGCGCGGCCCAGGATCCGCTCGTACGTCGCCCGCAGCGGCCGCGCGTACGCCGCCTGCCACTCGGGCCAGCTCAGCTCCGCCCGGCCGAACCCGGCACACACCTCGTTGACCGCGGCCAGCACGACCTGGTTGTCGTCCAGGAGGGTCCCGTTCCAGTCCCAAACCACATGCGAAACACTCATCACCCGCGACACTCTAGACGGACGACGATCGGGTGCGACGTCGAGCTGTTGAGGAGGCAAAGGTGGAGTTTCGTGGTGCGGGGGAGCTCGGGGTCGGCTTTCACGCCGAGGTGATCGCGCCGTTGGTGGGCGACGTCGGGTATGCGGCGGGGTTGCTGGGCTGGGGGTCGGATGTGCTGGGCTACGACACCGAGCGGTCGACGGATCACGGGTGGGGTCCGCGGGTAGTGGTGTTGGTGGATGCGGGAGAGGTCGAGCGGGTGCGAGCGCTCGTTAAGACTGGGCTGCCGGAGGAGTATCAGGGTTTCGCGGTCCGATTCGGGTGGGACGGTCGGGAGCCGGGACACCATGTGACGGTCGCGACGCTGGGGGATTGGCTGCGCGGGCAGTTGGGGTTCGATGCCTCGCGGGGGATCGGCCTCGAGGATTGGCTGATCACTCCACAGCAGCAGATTCTCGGAGTCGTTGCCGGGCGCGTGTACGCCGACGACGGCCGGCTGGAGGCGGTCCGTCAGGCCCTCGCTTGGTATCCGGATGAGGTGTGGCGCTGGCTGCTCGCGTGTCAGTGGTCTCGCATCGCGCAGGAAGAGGCGTTCGTCCAGCGCACCCACGAGGTCGGCGACGAGCTGGGGTCGCGGATCGTGGCCGGGCGGCTGGTGCGGGATGTGATGCGGCTGGCCTTCCTGCAGTCGCGGACCTATGCGCCGTACTCCAAATGGCTCGGTACGGCGTTCGCGCGGTTGGGGCACGACGACGGGCTGGACCAGGCGCTGGCGGAGGTGGTCGCCGCCGATGACTTCAGTCAGCGTGAGCGCGCCCTGATCACGGCGTACGAACTGGTCGCCCGTCGGCACAACGCCCTCGGGATCACGGACGCGATCGACCCGTCGCCACGGCCGTATTTCGACCGGCCCGCGATGGTGGTGGGGGCTTCGCGGTTCGTCGACGCGTGCCTCGCCACGGTCGAGGATCCCCGGCTGACGAGGCTCGGGCGGTTCGGAGCGATCGATCAGTTCGCCGACAACACCGACGTCCTGAGTGCTCCGGACGCGTACCGTCGGCTGGTCGGTCTCTATCGTTGAACGATGACACTTGCCAGGCATGTCATCAGAGCTGTCACAACCGCCGAGATCGGCTACCGGTACGTCCGTCCCGTCGGGCGCAACTCGTTCCGTGGTGATCACGGCAGTGGCGGGACGGCAACGGCGTACGTCGTGGAGACGGATCGTGGGGCCACCGGCTGGGGACTTCCCTTGTCCGCCGGGGATCCGGCGCGACTCGTGGGCAGGAATCTGGCCGAGCTGATCGACCCGGATCGAGGCGTGATCGACCCCGCGGCCGAGTTCCTCGACTATCCGCTGCACGATCTGGCGGCGCGGATCCTGGAGGTGCCCGTCTACGCGATGCTCGGGTCCGCGGGTACTCCGAGGATCCGGTGCTACAGCGGCGGCATCTACTTCGACGATCTCGATGCGGCGGAGGGGATCGAGGTGATCCGGGCGAACCTTCGCCAGGACCACGACCTCGGGTTCCGCGACTTCAAGCTGAAGCTCGGACGCGGGTATCGCTGGATGGACCCGCTGGCCGGGCTCGAGCGGGACATCGAGGTGACCCGGCTGGCTCGCGAGCTCTACCCGGACGCCGAGATCTTGGTGGACCCGAACGATGGCTACACGGTGAACACGCTGACGGCGTACCTCGACGCGGTCGGGGACTGCCGGCTCTACTGGATCGAGGAGCCGTTCGCCGAGCGCTGGGAGGACTTCCGTTTCCTGCGCGAGCTGCTCGGCATGTCCGGGCCGAAGATCGCGGACGGCGAGTTCGATCCGGACGAGGAGCACATCGTCAGGCTCGCGCAGGAAGGGCTCCTGGACATCGCGCTGATGGATGTCATCGGCCACGGCCTCACCGCGTGGCGACGAACGATGCCACGCCTCGTCGACGCGTCCACCGAAGCTTCTCCGCACGCCTGGGGCCTGCCTCTCAAGACCCTGTACGCCGCTCACCTCGCCGCCGGACTCGGCAACATCCCCATCGTCGAAGGCGTCCCCGGCCACACCGAGGGCACCGACGGCGACGGCTACACGCTGGCGGACGGTTACGTCATGCTGTCGGAGCAGCCCGGGTTCGGCATCAAGTTGCCGTAGCCAACGTTTGCGTCGACGTCGCGAACGGGCAGATTGACAAGTTGGAGGGCTCTTCTGCTGGATGTGGGTGGTTCGGAGCGTGTTGCGTGGTGCTCCTGGTCGGTTCCCGCTCCGTCCCGGCCCCCACCCGGTGTGGGGGCGGTGCGGACTGTCGACGGTCGGCCGCTGTTGGTCGGTGCGGGTATGTCTGGGCAGCGTCACCCACCTGGATCGGCAGACTCCCCCGACCCCGATCTGACTCGGGGAGAGGGCTGGCCATGGGTCCGTGGCGCTGGAGGGTGTGGGCACGCAGATACCGGCCCCGGGGTGCGCCCTGTTCTGTTCGGGTGGAGGGTTTTCTGCCGGTTTGAGGAGGGTTTTCCTCCCGGATCGGGCTAAAACCCTCCACGCACCAGGACTCCGACCCCACCGAACCCCACTGACCAGGTGATGGACGATTGCCTGAGCCTGGGTCGGCCAGCCGACCGCGAACACGTCCTGTCGAAAAGTCCGCTGTACCGCACCCACCCCCACCCACACATCAGTCAGAAGAGCCACTTGGAGCTTGAATTCCACTACATGTCCAGAACCAGGTCGGTGGTTGGGCGAGAACAGCAGATGAGGACCTGGCCGTCCGGCGGTGATTCCAGTGGAGTGGGGGAGTAGGCGACCTCTCCGGACAGCAACGGCGTCACGCACGTCTGGCACACGCCGGTGCGGCAACTGAAGCGCGTCGGGACGTCGCAGGCGTCGGCCAGGTCGAGCAGACTGCCCTCGCCACCTGGCGTCGAGAGGCCGCTGCGGGCGAACGTCACCAGCGGCCCGGTGCCGAGCTCGGCAGGTTGGTGGGGCGGACGCAGCGTCTGGTTGACGATGCCCGGGTTGGTCGACGGCAACGCACTGAACAGCTCGGTGTGGATCCGCTCGATCCCCACGGCGGTCAGCGCCTCGCGCATGTCCGCCATGAACGCGACCGGGCCGCAGATGTACGCCGTCGCATCGACCGGGAGCGCCAGGTCGACCAGCTTCTCCTTGGTGAGCCGCCCACCGGATGAGCTGTAGTAGACATGCTCATGGGCATGTGGCAGCGTGCCCAGCACATCGTTCGCTTCTGCGGCCAAGGGGTGTTCCGCTGGTCCGCGGGCGGTGTAGATCCACCAGATTTCGCGAGTACTGCGCGCGGCCGCGAGCGCATGCAGCATCGCCATGACCGGTGTGACGCCGATACCGGCCGACACGAGCACGACCGGCTCGGTGCCGTCCTCGAGCACGAACTCGCCTCGAGGTGCCGCAACCTCCAGTACGGCGCCGGGCCGCAGCCGGCTGGTCAGGTAGCCGCTCGCGATCCCGTGTGGCTCGTGTTTGACGCTGATCCGGTAGCTGCCGGTCCCGGGCGTGGAGGACAGCGAGTAGCTGCGCACCGGGACCGGCTGTCCGGCGTCCGGCAACCGGAACGTCAGGTACTGGCCCGGCCGGGCCGCAGGCAGGTCGATGCCGTCGGTCGCCGCCAGCCGGATCGACGAGACGGTCGGGGTTTCGGTGACCACGTCGGTCACCCGCAACGCACGGAAGCCCTCCCAGGCGGGCGGTGTCGCCCCCGATGTCCCCGCTGCCGTGAACGTACCCGCGCCGGTCGCATCGGCCTCCAGGAGTTCACGGAACGACCCCTGCCAGCCGGGGCTGAGGGCCGGGATCTTCAGGGCACGACGCACACCGTCGAGGTCTCGATGCGGGAGATAGAGCAGAGCGTCGGTGTCGGCGACGCTCAGCGCGCCCGGACCGGTCCTGGTCTTGACGATCGCGTCACCGGCCTCGACCCGGCCCTCGGTGATCACCCGGAAGTAGAACCCCGGCCGGTGGTGGGCGACCAGCAGCGCCGGCAGCTCCGGCTCGCCCATCCGCAGACCGACCCGGTAGCAGGTGACGCGTGGCTGCGTCACCTCGAACTCGGCCTCGCCGATCCGGTACCGGTCGCCGATGCACACCTCGTCGTCCGGCAACCCGTCGACCGTCAGGTTCTCCCCGAACTGCCCGTACACGAAGTCGTCCCGGCCGAAGTGCTGTTCCCAGTGGTGGTACGACTCGATCTGGTAGACGAACACCGCCCGCTGCTCACCGCCGTGGCCGGCGGTGTCGCCCTGGCCGTCGCCGTCGAGGTTCAGCCGCCGTGCCATCACCGGACCGTCGACCTGCTCCTTCCAGACGCCGGTGAAGACGGTCTTGCCGTTCCACGAGACGTTCTTCGGTAGGCCGACGTTCACCGACAGCAAACTGGCACTGGTCATCCCGAGCGTTCCTCCACCGTCAGGTCCAAGCGTCCTAGTAGCCCCACGCGGCACCGCGAGCGTCGCCGATGTCGCAATAGCTGCACAAACAGAATGTCTGACCCACGACCGGTGTCAACGCTGGACCAGGTGCTGCCGCGCTAGCTCCACGGCCACGTCGGGTGCGGGGTCGACGGGCCGGTGTACGGCGTGTCCGCGTAGTGCCGCTGCAGTTCGGCGAGCTGGTCGGTCAACGCCGCACGGGTCTCGGCGTACGCCGGATCGTCCGCAACGTTGACCAGTTCCTCCGGATCGTTGCGCAGGTCGTACAGCTCCCACTCCGCAGCGAAGATCCGGTCCGACGACCCCGGGACGCCGAGGCCCGCGCCGTAGTAATGGATGAGCTTGAACTCCTTCGTCCGTACGCCGTAGTGCGCCGGAGCGTGGTGACTGGGGTCGTCGTGCTCCCAGTACCGGTAGTAGATCGCGGACGGCCAGTCCGGAACGTCCGTTCCGCGTAGCAACGGCAGGAAGCTGCGGCCCTGGGACGTCGGCAGTGCGACCGCGGCCTCCAGCCCGGCCATGTCGAGGAACGTCGCGGCGAAGTCCACGTTGGTCACCATCGCGTCGCAGGTGCCGCCGGCCGGGATCTCCGGGGGCCAGCGGATCAGCATCGGCATCTGCAGGGACTCGTCGAACATCAGCCGCTTGTCGTACCACCCGTGCTCACCGAGGAAGAACCCCTGGTCGGAGGTGTACACGACGACGGTGTTGTCGCGGAGCCCTTCGTCATCGAGGACGTCCAGCAACCGGCCGACGTTGTCGTCGATCGACTGCACGCACTGCAGGTAGTCCCGCAGATAGCGCTGGTAGTTCCACCGCATCCGCGCGTCCCGGTTCTCCGCGCCGCGCAGCCCGGCCGGCAGTTCCTCGCCGAGCTCGTCCGCACCGAGGTCGTCCGCCACCGACATCCGCACGCCACGGACCGCCTGGCTCCGGGTGGAGTAGTCGTCGAGCAGTGTGGCCGGCTCCGGGATCGATCCGACCGGGTAGAGGTGCTTGTGCTTCTCGTCCGGAACCCACGGCCGGTGCGGCGCCTTGTGGTGCACCAGCAGCAGGAACGGCCGGTCCGGATCGCGCTGCCGGATCCAGTCGATGCTCTGATCGGTGACGATGTCCGTCGCGTAGCCGGGCACGATCCCGGCGCCGTCCGGGCCGATCATCAGCGGATCGACGTACTCGCCCTGCCCGGGGAAGACCCGCCACGCGTCGAAGTGCCGCGGGGCGGACTCCGGTCGCTCTCCGAGGTGCCACTTGCCGAACAGTGCGGTCTGGTAACCGATGTCCTTCAGCACCTCCGCGAAGGTCGGCACCCGGTAGTCGATCTCGGTGTAGATCGACGCCACCCCGTTGACATGGCTGTAGGTGCCGGTCAGGATCGACGCCCGCGACGGAGAGCAGATCGAATTGGTGCAGTACGTCGCATCCATCCGGACCCCGTCCTGAGCGAGCCGGTCCAGGTGCGGAGTGCTGTTGACCTTGCTCCCGTACGCCGAGATCGCGTGGGCGGCGTGGTCGTCGGACATGACGAAGACGATGTTCGGACCAGGCATCAGCTCACCCTAGCGGGAAGTTGTCCGGTATTGGAGACCGCTTACCGCCAGCGTCCGGTTCGGCGTAGGTTTGTTGCTCATGGCCATGTTCGATCTTTCTCTCGACAAGCTCCGCGGATACCGGCCCGAGGTGGCCGCACCCGCCGACCTGGTCGATTTCTGGCGCCGCTCGATCGAGAAGGCGCGCACCGACGACCTGTCCGCCTCGTTCACCGCGATCGACAACAAGCTCGCCGTGATCGACACCTACGACGTCACGTTCGCCGGCTTCGGCGGTGCGCCGGTCAAGGGCTGGCTGCACGTGCCGGCCGGCGCCACCGGTCCGCTCCCGACCGTCGTGCAGTACTTCGGTTACTCGGGCGGCCGTGGCTTCCCGCACGTCACGAACCTGTGGGCGCAGGCCGGGTACGCCCACTTCGTGATGGACACCCGCGGTCAGGGCTACAGCGCCGGCGGCGGCAGCGGTACGCCCGACGACAGCGCGTACGCCGGTCTCAACCACACCCCGGGCTTCATGACCGCGGGCATCACCGACCCGGAGACGTACTACTACCGCCGCGTCTTCATCGACGCCGTCCGCGCACTCGAGGCCGCCAAGGCGTCCCCGCTCGTCGACCCGGACAAGATCATCGTCACCGGCGCCAGCCAGGGCGGCGGCATCTCGATCGCGGCGGCCGGGCTCGCCGGACTGGCCGGGATCGAGTTGCTCGGCTGCGCCCCCGACGTACCGTTCCTGTGCCACTTCGAGCGGGCGCTGCAGATCACCGACGAGGATCCGTACGGCGAGATCACCCGGTACCTGAAGGGGTTCCGCCACGACGTCGATGCGGCGCTGCGGACGCTCAGCTACTTCGACGGGGTGAACCTGGGCCGGCTGGCCACGGCGCCCACGCTGTTCTCGGTCGCGCTGATGGACGCCATCTGCCCGCCGTCCACGGTCTTCGCCGCCTACAACCACTACGGCGCCCGGCCTGACGTCGCCAAGGACATCGAGGTCTACAGCTACAACGAGCACGAGGGCGGTCAGACCTACCAGCAGCTGGCCCAGCTCGACTGGTTCGCGAACATCTTCGCCGCGAAGGAGTCATCGACGGACCGATGAGTTTCCGGTGCGGGCGGCGTTACACGGTCACATGCGTCGGTCAGACTGTGACCGACCCGACCGCAGGAGGCCGTCAATGGACTGGAAGCTCGAACTCGTCATCGTCCCGGTAACGGACGTGGACCGGGCGAAGAAGTTCTACACCGACCAGCTCGGGTTCCACGAGGACGTCGACCACAGTGTGGGGGAGTCGTTCCGCGTGGTGCAGCTCACCCCGCCGGGGTCGGCGTGCTCGATCACGATCGGCATCGGGCTGACGAAGGCGGCGCCCGGGACCTACCAGGGCACGCACCTGGTGGTGAACGACATCGAGGCGGCCCGGGCCGAGCTGGTCGAGCGCGGGGTCGAGGTCAGCGAGCCGTTCCACTTCACCGCCGAAGGACAGCAGACCGGTCTGAGTCCGAACCGGAGTGACTACGAGACCTTCCTCAGCTTCTCGGACCCGGACGGCAACGGCTGGACGGTCCAGGAGGTCGGGAAGACCAAGTGAGCACGCTGGAGGAGTTGGCGTTCGCGGGTGACGAGTCCGCGTTCGCCGACCTCGCCGGACGGCACCGGCGCGAGCTGCATGTGCACTGTTACCGAATGCTGGCGTCGTTCGACGACGCGGAGGACGCCGTGCAGGAGACGCTGCTGCGGGCCTGGCGCGGACGGGACGGGTACGACGGGCGGACCTACTTCCGCGCGTGGCTGTACCGGATCGCGACCAACGTCTGTCTGGACGTCGTACGACGGCACACCCGGCGTACGGCGGCACCCGGAGAGGTCTCGTGGTTACAGCCGTACCCGGACCGGATGCTCGACGAGATCGCGGCACCCGCCGACGAGCCGGATGCCGTCGCGGTGGATCGGGAGACGATCGAGTTGGCGTTCCTGATCGCGCTGCAGGCATTGCCCGCGCGTCAGCGGGCAGCCCTGATCGCGCGGGATGTGCTCGGGTGGTCGGCTGCGGAGACCGCCGTACTGCTCGAGACCAGTGTGGCTGCGGCGAACTCCGCACTGCAGCGGGCGCGGGCGACGATGCAGCAGCGGTTGCCGGCTCGTCGTACCGACTGGAGTGCACCGCGGCCGACCGCCGAGGAGCGCGACGTGCTGGATCGGTTCATCGACGCGCATGAGCGGTGTGACGCCGCGGCGGCGATCGCGATCGCGGCCGAGGACCTGCGCGTGTCGATGCCGCCGAACCCGCTGACCTTCGACGGCCTCGCCGCCGTCCTGCCACTGTTCGAGCGGGCGTTCGGTCCGGATCGGGACGGTGAGTGGCGGCTGGTGCCGACGTCGGCGAACCGGTTGCCGGCCGCGGCGTCGTACCTGCTGCGGCCCGGGGACACGGTGTACCGGGCCTTCAAGCTCGACGTGCTCCGGGTCAGCGACGGCAAGGTCGTCGAGATCATGACCTTCGGCTACTCCCGTTTCCCGGCGTTCGGACTCCCGGACCGATTGACGACCTGAGGCACGGCCTAGTCTGGGGACATGCTGCTGGGACTACCCACGGGGATCCGGGCCTGCTTGTTCGACCTGGATGGTGTGCTCACCGACACCGCCGCCGTTCATGCCGCCGCGTGGAAAGAGATGTTCGACGAGTTCCTCCGTGCCTACGCGCAGCGGCAGGGAATCCCGTTCGTGCCCTTCGACGCGCGCAAGGAGTACGACGCCTACGTCGACGGCAAGCCGCGGGCCGACGGGGTGCGGGACTTCCTGACCGCGCGCGGGATCACGCTGCCCGACGGAACGCCGGACGATCCACCGACCGCGATGACGGTGAACGGCCTCGGCAACCGGAAGAACGTGGCCGTCCAGCGGCGGATCCGGACCGAGGGCGTGCACGTGTTCGAGGGTTCCCGGCGCTACCTGCAGGCCGCCGTCCAGGCCGGACTCCGGCGAGCCGTGGTGTCGTCGAGTGCGAACACCCACGAAGTACTGGATGTCACCGGACTCGCGCAGTACGTCGAGCAGGTCGTCGACGGCGTGACGATCAGGACCGAAGGGCTGCGCGGGAAGCCCGCGCCGGACACGTTCCTGGCCGCGGCCAAGGGCTTCGGGATCGACCCGTCCGAGGCGGCCGTGTTCGAGGACGCCCTGGTCGGCGTGTCGGCCGGCCGGTCCGGACACTTCGGGCATGTCATAGGTGTCGACCGCGTCGGACAGGCCGACGAGCTGAAGATCCACGGTGCCGATGTCGTGGTCCGCGACCTGGCCGAACTGCTGGAGGGTGAATGATCGACCGCGGGCATCATCCGATCGAGCCGTGGCGGTTGCGGGAGACCAGGCTCGCGCTCGACAAGCTGGCTCAGTCGGAGTCGTTGTTCGCCTTGTCGAACGGTCACATCGGGCTGCGCGGCAACCTCGACGAAGGCGAGCCGTACGCGATCCCCGGCACCTACCTGAACTCGTTCTACGAGCAGCGCCCCCTCCCGTACGCCGAAGCCGGCTACGGCTACCCCGAGTCCGGTCAGACCCTGGTCGACGTCACCAACGGCAAGCTGATCCGGTTGCTGGTCGACGACTCGCCGTTCGACGTCCGCTACGGCTACCTGACCAAACACGAGCGGTCGCTGGACTTCCGCACCGGCATCCTGCAGCGCGATGTGGACTGGACCTCGCCCGGTGGCAAGCGGATCCGGGTCCGCAGCCGCCGGATGGTGTCGCTGACCCAGCGGGCGGTCGCCGCGATCGAGTACATCGTCGAGCCGGTGGACCAGCCCGCGCGGTTCGTGATCCAGTCCGAGCTGGTCGCGAACGAGACCCAGCCGAAGCTGTCCGACGATCCGCGGGTGGCCGCCGTACTGGACAACCCGTTGAAGCCGGTCAGCCACGACGGCGGGGAGAACGGCGTCGTCCTGATCCACCGGACGACGCGCAGCCGGCAGTTGATGGCGGCCGCGATGAGCCACGAGGTGGACACCTCGGTGCGCTACGCGATGGACCTGGATGTCCGCGAGGACTGGGCCCGGTCGACGGTGATCTGCCAGCTCCAGCCCGGCGAGAGTCTGCGCGTGGTGAAGTACCTGGCCTACGGCTGGTCCAGCCTGCGGTCGGAGACCGCCGTCCGGGACCAGGTCGCGGCGGCGCTGGCGAGTGCGCGCTTCTCCGGCTGGGACGGGCTGACCGCCCAGCAGACCGAGTTCCTGGACGACTTCTGGGACGGCGCCGATGTGGAGGTGCATGGTCATCCGGAGTTGCAGCAGGCCGTGCGCTTCGCGCTGTTCCACATCCTGCAGGCCGGTGCCCGGGCCGAGCGGCGGGCCATCCCGTCGAAGGGCCTGACCGGCGCCGGGTACGACGGTCACACGTTCTGGGACACCGAGGGCTTCGTGCTGCCGGTCCTGACCTACACGATGCCCGACGCTGCCGCGGATGCGTTGCGCTGGCGGCACTCGATCCTGCCGTTGGCTCGCGAACGGGCCGAGGTGCTGGGGCTGCGCGGCGCGGCCTTCCCGTGGCGGACGATCCGCGGTCAGGAGTGCTCCGGCTACTGGCCTGCCGGTACGGCGGCCTTCCACATCAACGCGGACATCGCCGAGGCGGTGATGCGCTACCACCGGGCCACCGCCGACGATCAGTTCCTCGAGGAGGTCGGGCTCGAACTGCTGGTCGAGACGGCCCGGCTGTGGATCTCACTGGGCCACCACGACCGCAACGGCCGCTGGCATCTGCCGGGCGTGACCGGACCCGACGAGTACAGCGCTGTTGCCGATGACAACGTCTTCACCAACCTGATGGCGGCGCGCAACCTGCGCTCGGCGGCGGAGACCGCGGCCCGGCTGCCGGCCACGGCCCGCGAGCTCGATGTCGACGCGGAGGAGGAGGCCGCCTGGCGCGACGCCGCCGCCGCTGTGTATGTGCCGTACGACGAGGATCTCGGCGTACACCCGCAGTCGGAGGGTTTCACCGGGAACGCTGTGTGGGACTTCGAGGCGTACAAGGACAAGTACCCGCTGATGCTGCATGCGGCGTACTTCCAGCTGTACCGCATGCAGGTGGTCAAGCAGGCCGACCTGATGCTGGCCACGTACTGGTGCGGCGACGCGTTCACGCCGGAGGAGAAGGCGCGGAACTTCGACTACTACGAGCGGCTGACGGTCCGGGATTCGTCGTTGTCAGCGTGTGTGCAGGCCGTGATGGCGGCGGAGGTCGGTCACCTGGACCTGGCCTACGACTACGCCTACGAGGCGGCGCTGATCGACATGCGGAATCTGCACCACAACACCGGCGACGGTCTGCACATGGCGTCGCTCGGCGGTGCCTGGAGTGCCCTGGTCGCCGGCTTCGGTGGCCTGCGGGACCGGGAGGGTTGTCTGTGTTTCGATCCCGCGCTGCCGCAAGGCCTGTCCGGGCTGAACTTCGCGATCCGCTGGCGTGGGGTCCGGCTGAAGGTGGAGATCGATCCGGTGTCGGTGAAGTACTCGGTGCACGACGGCGAGGGCGCTCAGGTGACAATCCGGCACGCGGGGGAGGACATCACCGTCACCGCGGACAAGCCGGTGATCCGGACGCTGGACAAGCGCACGCCGTTGCTGCCCCGCCCGCCGCAGCCACCCGGCCGCGAACCGCGGGCCGCGATGGCGAGCAACGAGCGGGACCTCTAGCCGGGGCTCACTTCTTGTTGCGCGACGTCAGCTGGTTGCGGGCCGACAGCGACTCCGCGGTGCCGACCAGCAGCACCGAGGAGATCACGGCGACGATGAAGCCGAGCACGTTCAGCTCGAAGATGCCGCCGGTGCCGAGCAGGCTCGCGATCGTGCCACCGATCACGGAGCCGGCCAGTCCGAGCAGCAGCGTGGCGAGCAGACCGAGCTTCTGCTTGCCGGGCGTGAAGAGCCGGGCCAGCGCTCCGATGATGAGTCCGGCGATGATGAAGCCGATCATGTCTGTGTCCTCCGAGTGCTATTGGGTCTCTGCATCCAGTGTCCGGGCCCGATGGGGTCCGGTGCAGTGGAGTTCACCCTGATCGCACCCGGAGCGGACCCTGGTCAGGCGTGCGCCAGCGCTTCGAAGAGCCTGGTGGTCTCGAGCAGGCGCGGGGTCCGCTCGAGCACGTTCAGGACGGTGGTGCCGGTTCGTTCGGTGGCACGCTCGTCGTGGCCGAGCAGTTCCTTGTAGCCGGCCCTGCAGGTGGACTCCGCACCGAGGATCTCGGCGTACAGCTCGACGTCCGCCAGGTCGGGATGCGCCCTCAGCAGTTGCAGAGTGTTCTTCACGCACCGGATCAGCGTCGGCCTGGCCTTGTTCGACTGGAACCGTGAGAGCAGCTGGTCGGCCAGCCCCTTCGCGACGAAGTACTCCGCACTCGACACCTTGTCCCGCAGGTAGCGCACGCCGGCGGCCTCGCGGACGTCGTCGGTGAGCGCGCAGACCGCCCACTGCGGCGGCACGATGAACACCTGCGTCGCCGGTACGTACGCCGGCAGCCCGCGATCAGGGCCGAGGGGGCCGCTGTTGGTCACCGCGTTCAGCGCCGCCTTCGACGCCTGGTCGGTCGGATTCGCGTACGGCGCCGTGACCAGCCGGGACGCGAAGCTTGCATCCGGTACGACGATGACCGACAGGCTGCCGGTGTTCTGCAACAGCAGCGACGTGTGGGTCGGGTCGGTGCTGGCGTCGAGCCGCACCCCGTCCATCTGGGACTCCGGTTCGAGCGGCTCGGTGGACTGCGAGCAGTCCGTCGCCGGCTTGAGGACCGCGGTGGGGGTGCGCGGGATGACGATCGACGGGGTCCCGACCGTACCGTCGCCGGAGTCCGCGCCCTCCGCACTCGAACAACCCGCGACGGCGACCGTCGCGATCAAGACCGCAAAGGGCAGAAGCGCCCGACCACGCACCGCCACGATGACCCCCTGCACCGCCGAGCTCCCAGGTCCCCACCTGCTCGGTTGGCCTCAGTCTCGCATCACGCGGAGTAGTTGGACAACCGTCCCGGCGGCCGCGAACTGTCCTGGGCGTGGCTTAGCCTCGCGGTATGACTGTCCATCAGCTGTCCCGGCGCGACGCGCGGCGCCTCGCGGTCCGGGCGCAACTGCTGACGAGTGAGCGGCCGGCCGGGCTGTTCGAGGTGGTCGAGGGGCTCAACGTGCTGCAGCTGGATCAGACTGCCCACGTTGCGCCGAATGCTGATCTCGTCGCGTGGAGCCGGCTCGGATCGTCGTACGACGTGAGCGAGTTGGCCGACGCGCTGGCGACGCAGGAGCTGCTGGAGCTGCGCGGGTTCGTGCGGCTGCCGCAGAGTCTGGCGCTGTTCCGGGCCGAGATGGCGGAGTGGCCGGCCAGCAGGAGGCCTGATGGGAAGCTGCTCGACGACCAGGTGTACCGCCGCGACTGGGTCCAGGCGAACGAAGGCTGCCGGCTCGACATCCTCGAGCGGCTGCGTCAGGACGGCCCGTTGCTGATGCGCGACCTGCCGGACACCTGCGTCGTGCCGTGGGCGTCGACCGGATGGACCAACAACCGGAACGTTTCAC
This sequence comes from Kribbella sp. NBC_01484, assembly GCF_036227145.1. Classification (NCBI taxonomy): domain Bacteria; kingdom Bacillati; phylum Actinomycetota; class Actinomycetes; order Propionibacteriales; family Kribbellaceae; genus Kribbella; species Kribbella sp. NBC_01484. The sequence goes on along the minus strand of NZ_CP109437.1, from coordinate 8,108,287 downwards.
AACTGCTCGAGTTCATGATGCAGCGCGGTGAGGTGGCGATCGCGGGCCGCGACGGTCGCGACCGCCTGTGGGACCTGGCGTCGCGGGTGTATCCCGACGAGCCGCTGGTCCCGGTCGAGAAGGCCCGGCAGATCCGGGACGAGCAGCGGCTGCGCTCGATGGGCATCCTGCGCGCGAAGGGCCCTGCGTGCCCGGGCGAGCCGCTCGATGGCGGCGTCGCGGGCGAGCCGGCCGTCGTCGACGGTGTCCGCGGTGAGTGGCGCGTCGACCCGGAGCTGCTCGGCCGGCCCTTCTCCGGACGTACGGCGCTGCTCTCGCCACTGGACCGATTGGTGTACGACCGGAAGCGGATGACCGAGCTGTTCGAGTTCGACTACCAGCTGGAGATGTACAAGCCGGTCGCCAACCGCAAGTGGGGCTATTTCGCGCTCCCGATCCTGCACGGCGACCGCCTGGTCGGGAAGGTCGACGCCACGTCGGACCGCAAGGCCGGCGTCTTCCGGGTCGACGCGATCCACGAGGACGCGCCGTTCCCGAGGTCGCTCGGCACCGCCGTCCACCGCGAACTCCGCGACCTCGCGCAGTGGCTCGACCTGGAGCTCGTCGTCATGATGTGACGCCGGTCACATCTGATGTTGACGCAAACACAAGGCATTGACGGTCCCAGATGTCTACGTGAACATCGCCGCGTGAGATCAACAGTTCGCCGTATCGCCGCCGCAGCGCTCGCTGCCACCGCCATCGCAGCTGCCATCACCGTCCAGGCCGAGGCGTCACCCACCGCGACGCCGGCCGCACCCGCCGCCGCGCAGGCGGGCGGCCCGGCCGGGACCAACGACTTCCGGGGAGTGAACTGGGCCGATCCGCGGGACAACTACGCCGACGACGAGGTGGTCCCGTCCGGACTGAGTACGACGGACGACTACGGGACGACGTACCGGAAGGCGACCGGGATCGTGGGCGAGTTCCGCAACGAGCTCAAGGCCAACACGATCCGCCTGCCGATCAACCCGTCGAGCGTGGGGACCACCTGGTGGAGTTCCTACCGCGGGGCGATCGACGCGTCGGTCGCGAGCGGCTTCAAGGTCGTCCTCAGCTACTGGGAGGCCGACAACGCCAAGGACGGCCGGGTCGACGATGCGGTCCGGTACGCAGCGATGTGGGACACGGTGGTGAAGGCCTACGCCAAGAACCCGCATGTCTACTTCGAGCCGATGAACGAGCCGTTCGGCTACTCGCTGACCGAGTGGGTGTCGCTGACCTCGTCCTGGATCGCCCGGCACAGCAACGTTCCGCGCAGCCGGATCGTCATCTCCGGCACCGGCTACAACGACAACGTCACCGGTGTCGGTGCGGCGCCCGAGCTGACGGGCACGCTGCTGTCGCTGCACTTCTACGGCTTCTGGGCCTCCGACACGACCGAGGCGGCCTGGCTGGCGAACCTGCGGCCGCGGATCGGTTCGTACGGCTGGCGCACGATCATCGACGAGGCCGGCTCGCCGATGACCATCGGCCTGAACTACGGCAACCACGAGGGCAACGTCTACACGGCGTACCTCGGCGCGCTCACCCAGGTGGCGAACGAACAGAAGATGGGCATCGTCTACTGGCCGGGCCTGCGCACCGGCGACTCATACTCGATGACCACGCAGGTCGGTCCGGCCGACCTCCAGGTCAACAGCCAGAGCGGTCGCGCGCAGCTGTGGTGGGGCTGGGGCCTACTGAAGAAGGAGCCCACGAACACCCTGCCGCCCGCTCCGCCGGGTGAGCCCCTGCGTGGTGTGGCCAGCGGCCGGTGCGTCGACGTACCCGGCTTCTCGACGACTCCCGGTACGGCGCTCGACCTGTGGGACTGCAACAACGGCGGCAACCAGTCGTGGAACTACACGGCCGACAAGCAACTCACCGTGTACGCCGACAAGTGCATGACCGCCGGCACCTCGATCACGATCGAGGCCTGCACCGGTGCCGCCAATCAGGCTTGGGAAGTCAACGCCGACCAGACGGTCACCAGTGTTGCCATCCCCACTCTCTGTCTGACCGCCGCCGGGACCGGCAATGGCGCAGCCGTCAACACCGCCCCCTGCAACGGCTCCGACGACCAGAAGTGGACCCGCTCCTGAATACAGTCTCCCGATGGAGAGCTTGGTTCGTACGGCGGGGGAGCGTGAGGTACTCGAAGCGTTTCTCGACTCGCATCGGCAGGTCGCGGTGGACAAACTCCGCGGCCTGTCCGAGTCGGACGCGCGCCGCCGGCTCGTGCCATCGCTGACCACACCGATCGGGTTGGTGAAGCACCTGGCCGGCGTCGAGCGGAACTGGTTCCAGCACATCGTCGCCGGGCGCCCGCGGGACGAGATCGCCGGCGACGCGCGTGGCGGCGACGCCAGTTGGCAGATCGAGGACAGTGAGACGGTCGCCGGGATCATCGCGGCCTTCGAGGAGGCCTGCGCGGAGTCGCGACGGATCGCGGCCGGCCTGCCGCTCGACCACGTCGTGTCCCGCGAAGACGTGGACGACGTCTCACTCCGCTGGATCTATGTGCACCTGATCAGGGAGCACGCCCGGCACTGCGGCCACGCCGACATCCTCCGCGAGCAGATCGACGGGGTCGCCGGCGCCTGATCGGGCCGGCTCTCCGCGCCACCGCGGCGACGATCAGGGCCCCGAGATCCGGCGATTGAGGGAGAAGAGCCGGCCGAGGATCGGCATCAGGACGATGTTGAGGCCGTGCAGTACGCCGATGATCAGCAGGATGCCGCCGATCCGGCCGGCCTCGAAGGCGACCTGGGCGGGCAGGACGCCGAGGCCCCAGCTCTCCCGCGGTTCGAAACTGACCGTGAACAGGATGTATGCGGTGAAGATCAGGTAGTACACGATGTCGGTCAGCACGAGGTAGCTCTTGCCGGTCTGCGGATTGTCGTGGAAGACATCCGCCGCGTAGGCGCGGCCGAACCGTTTGATGAACGGCCCGAGCCACAACGCCAGCCCGATCAGCAGAACATCGGTGAACACCTCGAGGATCCACCAGTCCAGCGTCAGGTGACCGTTCGGCGCGCGTGGCGTGAAGAGCAGGATGATTGCTGCCAGCAACACAATGCCGCCGGCCAGGATCACCAGGGCCCGGGTGATCCGGCGTCGTCGGGCCCGGTCGTCGGCGATGCTGCCGAGCACCCGATCGAACAGGTCGGGTGCCGGCGGTCGCGTCGCCGCCGGGTCCAGGGCGTCGTACAGGCGGCGCTCGACCTCGGTCGGCTCGTCGCCGGGAGTGCTGGGTCGCTGGGTCATCCCTGGACCTCCAGATCGGTTTTCAGCGCGCGCAGGCCGCGTTGCAAATGGGTCTTGACCGAGTTCGGCGACAGGCCGAGTGTGTCGGCGATGTCGGCGATCGACAGTTCGAGGTAGTAGCGCAGCACGACGCAGTCCCGCTGGCGCCGGGGGAGTGCGCGCAGCGCCGCGATCACCGCGCGCCGGCTCTCGCTCTCGGTCGCGTGGTCCTCAGCCGAGCGGTCGTCCGGGTCGGCCGGGAGGCGGTGACGGAGCGAGACCAGGCCGCGGCGGTTGTGGTCACGGGCCAGATTGATCACGATCGAGCGCAGGTACGCCCCGCCCGGTCCTGGTCGTGGATCCGGTGATGGTTACGGGCCAGCCGCAGGAACGCCTCCTGGACCAGGTCCTCGGCCGCGGTCCGGTCGTCGACGAACCACCGGGCGAGCTGGACCAGGCGCGCGGCCTCGGTCCGGAACAACGCGACCACCAGCGCGTCGGCATCCGGCCGCACCTCGTCGGCGGTCAGCTCCGCAGCCGCATCCATAGCCCCCATCACCCCTACGGACGAGTGACCCGCCGGATCGGGTGACACCGCAATCAGATCTTTTGCTGTCACCCGCGGCCCGGCAGTGCATCGTCTGTCGTAGTGATCCGTGCTCCCAGCATGGACGTCAAGGGGGAGAGATGACAGTAAGGGTGCTGACCACGACTGCGGCCGGACTGGGTCTCGGGCTGAGCTGGGGGATCGCCGCCCGGGTCTGGATGCGGCTGATCTCCACCGAACCGGAGTTCAGCTGGACTGGGACCGTCATGATCCTCGCGCTGACCGGGCTCACCGGTCTGGTCCTCGGTCTGTTGTACGGCGTCCGCCGTACCGGCCGGTCACGATGGTGGCGCGTCCTCGCCGTGTTGTGTCTGCCGATGTTCGCAAGCCCGGGGATGATCTTCTTCCCCGCGTTCCTGCTCGGCGGCCTGCTCTACCTGCCGCACCTGTGGGCGCGGCTGCTAGGCCTCGTCGGGATCGCCCTGTCTCAGGTCGGGCTGTGGGTCACCACCCGCGAGGATCCCGTCAATCCCTGGGTGCTCCACGGCGGCTTCCTCATCCTTTCGCTGACCCTCGCAGCCGGGGCGGCCGAGCTCTACCGGCCGCGCTCAGGCGAAGCCGCCGTTGCTCATGAGGAGTTGGCCGTTGATCCACTGACCGCGCGGTGAGCAGAGGAAGTCGACCAGGTTGGCGGTGTCCTCCGGCGTACCGAGGCGACCGAGCGGGGTCTCCCGGATGCCGGCGGCCCGGATGCCGTCGTTCATCCAGCCGGTGTCGATCGGGCCGGGGTTGATCACGTTCGCACTGACGCCGAGGTGGGACAGCTCGTGCGCGGCGGCCAGCGTGATCCGGTCCAGCGCGCCCTTGCTCGCGCCGTACGGGAGGTTGTTGACCGTGTGATCGCTGGTGAGCGCGATGATCCGGCCGGTGCCGGGCGCTCCGGTGAAGCGGCGCCCGTACTCGCGGATCAGCAGCCAGGTCGCCCGGGCGTTCACGGCGAAGTGGCGGTCGAAGCTCTCGATGGTCGTGTCGAGGATGCCCGAGTCGACGGACTCGCAGTGACACATCACCAACGCCGTGACGTTGCCCAGCCGTTCCTCGGCCGCGGCGAAGATCCGCTCCGGCGCAACCGGGTCCACCAGGTCCGCCTCGATCGGGACCGCGGTCGCGCCGAGCTCGGTCAGTTCCTTGGTGATCTCAACCGTCGCGCCGGACTGGACGCCCCAGTCCATGCGTTCGTCGTACGCCGTCCAGTAGGTGAACGCGATGTCCCATCCGGAGGCCGCGAGCCGACGGGCGATGCCGGCGCCGATGCCGACAGTGCGACCGACGCCGGTGACGAGAGCGACTGGGCGTTGCGTGTCCGGCTGCGTCATTGGGCGATCCTGCTGGATGGCAGGTCAGGCGGCAACCGGATTCTTCACTGCGCGTGGATGATGTGCGCGTCCGGGCCGGGGAAGAACAGGGACTCGGTGTCGGTGTCGCTCCAGTGCACCAGGTACGGCGGGGCGCCGTTCGGGTCGTGCACCTCGACGATCTCGCCCTGCCGCCGGTGCGCCGACAGATGGGTGCTCTCAACAACAACCTGGTCGCCCGCCGCGGCCTTCACCGGACCCACCCGCTCTCGCCGTTCATCAGTCTCTCCTCGTCGCTGGTCGGGGCGACGACGACCCGTCGCCCGGGCACACCCCCAGCTTGGCCCCACAGTCCCGCCCGCACCACCCCTCGGCCGCTGAATCTGACCGCGCCCAGGCCTTGCCAGGATGTGAGATCACCGCCGGCCGTGGCCTGTTCGCGTGTGACGGTTGGGGCATGCGCGCTGTCGGATTCACGAAGATCAACGGGGAGATCGTCGAGCTGGAGCGGCCGGTGCCGGAGCCGGGCGCGGGTGAGGTGCTCATCCGGGTCTCGCACGCCGGAGTCAATTTCGCCGAGGTCCAGCACCGCCGCGGTGACTTCGGGGAGCCGGAGCCAGAGGGCGACGTACCTGGGCTCGAGGCGGCGGGCGTCGTGGCAGCGGTCGGACCGGCGGTCAGCGGACTCGCGGCCGGCGACCAGGTGACGGCGTACCTGCCGGGCTTCGGCGGATACGCGGAGTACGTGATCGCACCGGCCGCGTTCACCTATCCGATCGGGGATCTCGATCCCGTGGTGGCGGCGGGCGCGCCGACGGTGCTGACCACGGCGTACGGACTGCTGGCCGGCGCCGGGCGGTTGGCGGCCGGGGACACGGTGCTGGTTCATGCCGCGGCCGGCGGGGTGGGCACGGTCGCGGTGCAGATCGCGAAGGCGCTGGGTGCGGGGAAGGTGTTCGGCACGGTCGGTTCGGCGGACAAAGTGGCGTACGCGCGGCAGTTCGGGTACGACGAGGTGGTCGTGCGTGACGGGTTCGCGGATCAGATCCGGGAACTCACCGGCGGGCGCGGAGTCGACCTGGTGCTGGACTCGGTCGGTGGGCAGACCCGCCCGGACAGCCTCGGCGTACTCGCGGTGTTCGGCCGGCTGGCGGCGTACGGGGACGCGGGGAACCATCCGGATCTGACCCTGGCGGTCCGGCCGCTGTGGAAGAGCAACCAGTTCGTCGGCGGTTTCAACATCGGGGATCTGGCCCGCCGTGGTCCGGAGCTCGTCACCCGCTTCGGCCGTGCCGCGCTGGACCTCGTAGCCGCCAAGAAGGTCCACATCGACGTCACCGACGTACTGCCGCTCTCCGACGCCGGCGTGGCCCTCGACCGCCTGGCCACCGGCGCGAACCGCGGCAAGCTGGTCCTGTCCGTCTGATCGTCAGTGGATGTCGGTGGCGAGGCGGGCGGCGAGGGCGGCGAAGATACCGGCGGTGACGCGCTCGAGACGGCGGCGGACGCTGCTACCGGCGCGGAAGAACCGCTCGGTCAGACTGCCCGCGACCAGCGCGACGGTGGCGTCGACCGGGAAGCCGACGGCGATGAAGATCCCGCCGAGCACCAGGAACTGCGTGGTCGCCGGCCAGCTGCCCGCGCCGGTCGTGACGAACTGCGGCACGAACGCCAGATAGAACAGAATCACCTTCGGATTGGCCAGGTTGGTCAACGTCGCCATCAGATAGGTCCGGCGAAGCGTCCGCTTCGGTAGCTCCAGCGTCTCGTCGGGCTCGCCGACCTCCTGCCGGCTGGCACGCCAGGTCAGGTAGGCGAGATACAGCAGGAACGCGGCACCAGCGACGCGTACGCCGTTCAGCACCTGAGGTGCGGCCTGGATGAGCGCACCGAGCCCCACAGCGGCGGCCACACTGTGCACGGCCAGACCGGTCGACATCCCGGCCGCGGCCACCACAGCGGCCCGGCGCCCGCCGCCCGCCGCATTGGCCACGATGAACAACATGTCCGGTCCCGGTACGACGCTCACCAGGAAGACGGCAACCACGAACCCCAGCACTACCGACAGATCCATCCACTCATTTTCGCCCTGGGTGGTCCGCGACGCCGGGGTATTTCCGACCCGTGGTCAGCGGGGAAGGATGATGGTCGCGGTGGTTCCGCCGTCGGGGGAGGGGCTGAGGGTGATGGTGCCTTGGTGGGCCCGGGTGATCTCGCGAGCTATGGACAGCCCCAGGCCGGAGCCGCCGCTGGCGCGGGCTCGGCTGGTGTCCAGGCGGACGAAGCGTTCGAAGACGCGGAGGCGATCGGCCTCGGGAATACCGTCACCGTCGTCGGCCACGGTGATCACGGCTGATCCGTTCTGCTCGGCCGCGGTGAGGTGGACGGTCGTGTGGGCGGCCCGCGCGGCGTTGTCGACCAGGTTTCTGAGCACTTGACTGAGCCGGGCCGGATCGCCGACCACGCGGACGGGATGAACCTCGCTCGTCACGGTGAGATCCGGTGCGGAACTCCGCAACCGCTGGAGCTCCGCCGCGACCAGGTCGTCGACGTCGACGTCCGTACGCTGCATCCGCAGGCCGGTGTCGTCCGCCTTCGCGAGCAGCAGCAGATCCTCGACCAGCCGCCGCATCCGCTCGGTCTCGGCCTCCATCACCAGGTGTAGTTCCTGCCACGCGTGCCCGGTGGTATCCGCTTCGATGACCTCCAGCGCCGCCGTCAGCGTGGCCAGCGGCGACCGGAGTTCATGGCTCGCATCCGACACGAACCGCCGCTGCATGGCCTGCCCGGTCTGCAGCCGATCGAGCATCTCGTTCATGGTCGCCGCGAGCCGCGCGATCTCGTCCCGGGTCGCCGGAACCGGGACCCGCTCGGTCAGGTCTCCCGACCCGATGCCCTGCACGCGCGCCCGGATCCGTTCCACCGGCCCGAGCGCCTGCCCGACGAGCAGCCAGCCCGCCACCCCGACCACGATCAGCAGGACCGGGAACCCGATCAGCAGGTACTTCGCCACCGTGGCCACCGTGTCGCGCTGGGTCTGCACCGACGATGCGACCACCACGGTGTACGTCTGGCCGCCGTACGACGCTCCTTGCGTGACGATGAGGTAGGCGTGGTCGTCGTCGAGCAGCGGCATCTCACCGACCTCTGCCCGCTGGACTACCCCGGACGCGGGCCGGAGATCTGTCAGCGGCCTGCTGGCGACCCGCGTCGACGAGGCAGCGACCACCCGACCGGACGAGTCGAGGACCTGGATCAGCTGGCTCGGCCGGGTCGTGTCGGTCAGGTCGCGTGAGAGTCCCGCCGTACCCTCCTCGGACACCTGGCCGGCCACGTCGGCGAGCCGCCCGTCGGCCGCGTCCGACACACCGGTGATCAGCGCGCGCTGGAGGAGCAGCAGCAGTACCGCGGCGCCGAGTCCCATCGCCACGGCGACAACGATGACGGCTGCCGCGGTCGACCTGCTCCGGACGCTGGCGCGCCGCAGCCCGACTCCGATCCTCCGCCACGCGGCCAACACACCGTTCCTTCCCGGAAACCGAGGCTCCCGCACCCCATCATCCTCCCGGGCGCCGCGTGTAGTACGCACCGGTCGCGACCAGGCTCAGCCAGGTTGCAGCCAGCAACCACCCGGCCAGGATGTCGGTCGCCCAGTGGTAGCCGAGATAGATCCGGCTGAGCCCGATTCCCACGCTGAGCAGGACGGCGATCGCCGTACCGGCAATCCGCCACACCAGCCCGACCCGCAGCATCCACAACAAGCCGGCCATCGTCAGGAAGAACACGGCCGAGTTCAACGTGTGCCCGGACGGGAACGAGTACGACGTGTCCACGGCGCCGAGCACGTAGCCGACGCCCGGCCGCTGCCGCTCGACCAGCAACTTGATTCCGTACGTGAGCGCGGCAGAGCCGGCCATCGCGACGAGCAGCAGCACGGCAGGCCGCCGACTCTTGGTCACGCGCCAGAGCACCAGGGCAGCGATCAGCGTGAACACCATCAAGACCGGTACGTCGCCCAGGAAGGTCAAGGCCCGAGCCACGTCGGTCAGCTCCACGGTGCGCAGCCCGAGCACGTCGTGGGCCAGCCCGGGGTCGTCAGCAGCCAGTCCGTTGGATTCGCGCACCGAATCGGCCAGCCCGGCCACCGCGGCGACGCCCACGCCCGCAATGACGAGACCGGGCGCGACCACCACCAGTCGTCGAACAGCCACGCCTCAGCCGCCCTCGGGATCGAGGCGGTAGCCCATGCCGCGGATGGTTTCGATCGAGTGCCGACCGAAGGGGCCGTCGATCTTCAGGCGGAGGTAGCGGATGTAGACCTCGACCACGTTGGGATCGCCGTCGAACGCGGGGTCCCAGACGCTGGCCAGGATCTCGAGTTTGCTGACGGTGTCGCCGCGGTGACGCATCAGGAACTCGAGCAGGCCGTACTCCCGGGGCGTGAGCGCGATCTCCTTCCCGGCCCGTTCGACCCGCCGCCGGGCCGGGTCGAGCACCAGGTCGCCGGCGGTCAGCACCACCGGCCGCTCCGGACCGCCGCGCCGGATCAGCGCCCGCAACCGGGCGATCAGGACCAGGAAGCTGAACGGCTTGGTCAGGTAGTCGTCCGCACCGAGATCGAACGCATCGGTCTGGTCGTACTCCCCGTCCTTCGCGGTCAGCATCAGCACCGGCGTCCACACCCCGCGCTCCCGCAACTCCTCGAGCACCTTGTACCCGTTCAGCTTCGGCAACATGATGTCCAGCACGATCACGTCGTAGCTGTTCTCCGTCGCCGCCCACACCGCGTCCTCGCCGTCGTGCACCAGCTCGACCACGAAACCGGCGTCGGTGAGACCACGGCGGACCGTGTCGGCCAGCCGGACCTCGTCCTCCACCATCAGCACCCGCATGGTCTCAGTTTCACCGCCGCTCGCTGAGGATGGGCTGAGAGCCACTCATCGGAGCGTCGCGAACACGTCGTCGAGCCGATGTCCCGGGGTCCGGCCGTGTTCGACGTACCACTCCCGCCCGAGCACCCGCCGGAACAGCCACGGCGGCAGCTTGAGCAGCAGGCCGAGCGTCCGCGCACCGTCGTCCGAGCTCGCCTGGCTGGCGTGCGCCTGGAACGCCTGCCGCTTCTGGTCCGCATACGCACGGACGTCGACACAGTGCGTGATCGCCGACGCGGGGGAGTACGCCCCGTCGTAGTCGGCCGCCCGCACCGCCGGCAGTACGCCGGGAATCGCCTCGACCACTCGGATCAGCCGCCGGATCAACCGCCGGTCGATCGTTGCCTCCAGCACCAACGGCGTACCGGCCTGTGCGGCCGCATGCACGCCGACCGCATACACCTGCTGATGGTCCGGATGCCCGTAGCCGCCGGCCGGATCGTAGATCGTCAACGCGTCGGCGCCCTCGGCCCGGAGCAGCTCGATCAACGGCGCCGCCGCCACCTCGACCGGGACACGACTGAACGCGCCGTCCGCCACCGGACCCGACGAACCCGAGTCGGAGAACCCGAACCGCACGACCCGCGCACACCCCAGCGCCGCCGCCGAGCTGTCCAGCTCGTCCCGCCGGTACGCCGCCAGCCGGCCGGCCATCCGGTACGACGAAGCGGCCGCACCCGCCTCGCCGTCAGTGGCGACCGCCAGGACGACCCGATGCCCTTCCGCCGCGAGCCGGGCCAACGTGCCGCCCATCAGCAGCGCCTCGTCGTCCGGGTGCGCGTGGAAAGCCACCAGCGTGAACCGGGCAGCGTCAGGGTCCTGCCGATGTGCCACTTCCCGAGCATCGCACGGCCGCCAAGGGCCGCCCGACTCGCTCTCAGGATCCTCTCAGCAGCTGCCTTCCACGATGGTGCGATGAAGCCCAGAACACCCCGCCGGGTCGTGACCTCAGTCCTGAGCGGGCTGGCGACCGCCGCCCTGGTGGTTCTGCTGCCACGGGCGGTAGGTGCGACCTGGGGCGAGGTCGGAGCCGTCCTCGGCCGGGTTTCCGCCGGTGCGGTCGTGGTCCTCGCGGTCGTCTGGATCGCGGGGTTGTGGGCGCATTCGTTCGTCCTGGCCGCGTCCCTGCCAGGACTGACGAAGCGCCGCGGCCTGACGCTGAGTCTGACCGGCAGCGCCGTCTCGAATGTGCTCCCGCTCGGCGGTGCGGCCGGAACCGGCCTGAACTTCGCGATGGTGCGCCGCTGGGGGTTCAGCAGGTCCGCGTTCGGTGGCTTCCTCGCCGTCACGACCCTGCTGAACATGATCTCCAAACTTGGGGTGATCGCGGTCGCGCTCGCGCTGGTGCCGATCCTGCACAGCGCGTCGGTGTTCGGTGCGGCGAGTCTGGTCTTCCTTCCGGTGCCGCTCGCCGTGGTGGCGGTCGTCTGGATGCTTGCCGACGAACGGGTCGCCGCCGGCATCGGCGCCGCACTGGACAAGATCCTCCGCCGCAAGCCGGGCCGGCTGGCGGGCAAGATCCCGGAGTTGCGTCGTTCGATCCTGCGGGTCATGCGCAACGGCTGGCGTCCGATGACGGCCGGCATGCTCGCGTACCTCGCGCTGCAACTGGCCCTGCTCTGGCTCTGCTTCCATGTGCTCGGCATCTCCTTCGCCCTTCCGGTGCTCTTCACCGCGCTGGCCGTCGAGCGACTGCTGACCCTGGTCGCGATCACCCCGGGGGCAGCCGGCGTGGTCGAGGTGGGCACCGCCGCCGCGCTGGTCGCCCTCGGCGGCGACCCGGCCGGCGTCGCGGCCGGGCTCATCCTGTTCCGCGGTTTCACCTACGCCATGGAGATCCCGGTCGGCGGCATCACGCTGGCGATCTGGTTCGGCATCCAGCACCGGACCCGAGCACGCTCGGCCGAGCTGGAGGCGGTCGCCGGATGAGGATCGCCCTGGTCAGCGACTGCTACCTCCCACGGCTCGGTGGGATCGAACTCCAGGTCCACGACCTCGCCGGCCAACTGATCCGCGCCGGCCATCAGGCCACCGTCTTCACCGTCACCGACGGTCCGCCCGCGGCCGGCGACGTCCCCGTCGTACGACTGCCGGCGCTCGGCGGCATACCGTTGCCAGCAGCAACCGATCGGCTGCGGCGGGCGCTGGACAAGGTCGACGTCGTGCACGCCCACACGTCCCTGGTCTCGCCACTCGCCTGGCGCGCGGCGCGGCTCGCACCGGCCGCCGTGATCACCCTGCATTCGTTGCCCAGCCCAACGTTGCCGTGGCCGCTCGCGCACCTCGACCGGTACGTCGATCCGGCCCGCTGGACCGCGGTCAGCGAGGTGGTGGCCGGCGTACTGCGTCGATCGTTGCCCCATCGGCCGGTCGACGTACTGCACAACGGCATCGATCCCACGCACTGGCGAACCCCCAGGCCTGGCAGGCATCCGCTGACCATCGTGAGCACGATGCGTCTCACTCGACGCAAGCGCCCGCTGGCCCTGCTGCGTACCTTCGAGCGGATCCGCGCCCTCGTGCCACCCGACGTGGACGTCAGAGCCGTCATCGTCGGCAGTGGACCGCAAGCCGCCGCGGTGGCCGCCGAGACCCGGCGTCGTGGCCTCGCGGACTGGGTCGAGTTGCCGGGACGCCTGACCCGCTTCGAGATCCAGCAGTTGTACGCCGCCGCCGATGTGTATCTCGCGCCGGCCGGGCTGGAGTCCTTCGGAGTCGCCGCCCTGGAAGCGCGCTGCGCCGGTCTGGCCGTGGTTGCGATGGCATCCGGTGGTGTCGGCGAGTTCATCCGGCACGGAGTCGAGGGCTACCTGGTCGACTCCGACGTCGAGATGGGTGAGACCACCGCCGCGCTCCTCACCGACGTCGCCCGTCTCGCGCGGATCCAGCAACACAACCGCGACACGGTTCCAGCCATGACCTGGGAGCACGTCATCCCGCAGCATCTGACGACGTACCAGACTCAGGTGTCTCTCAGTGCACTGACCCTAACGTCGGCATCGTGACCCCCGACGACTCCAGCACGACCGAACTGTCCGGCTGGGGGCGGACCACTCACAAGCGCACCCGGGTACGACGGCCGGACACGCAGGGCGGTGTGGTCGACGCAGTACTGGCCGAGCCGGAGGTGACGATCCGCGGCGCCGGCAAGAGCTATGGCGACGCGGCGCTGCCCGGTCAGGGGGTCGTGCTCGATATGACTGCGCGCGACCGGATCATCTCGTTCGACCAAGGCAACGGGGTGATCGTGGTGGAAGCCGGCGTACTGCTCAAGGAGATCGCGGAGCAGGCGCTGCCGCTCGGATGGCTGCTCCCGGTGATGCCCGGCACCGAGTGGATCACTGTTGGCGGAGCGATCGCGTCCGATGTGCACGGTAAGAACCATCCGGGTGCGGGATCGTTCGGCCGGCACGTCCGGTGGCTCGCATTGCTCCGCTCGGACGGCGTGCCCACCCAGCTGTCGCCCGGCCAGGACGCCGACGCCTTCTGGTCGACGATCGGCGGCATGGGCCTGACCGGCGTCATCCTGCAGGCGGCCATCCAACTCCACCGCGTCGAGACCGGCTGGGCCGTCCGCGAGCGCCACCGGACCGAGTCCCTGCGCGACACCCTGTCCGTCCTCCGAACCCTGGCCACGCACCAGGAAGCCGACCCCGATCACCACGTCGTCGCCTGGCTGGACGCCCACTCGACCGGCACCTCCCTCGGCCGCGCCCTCATCGACGAGTTCCACCCGGCCACCAGTACAGATCTCCCCGCCGCTGTCCCGCCGTTCCCGGAACGCCGCGGACGAAGCACGGCGGCCCGGCCGATTCGTTCTCTGCCCGGGCCGGGATTGATGTCGAGGGCAACGATTCGGGCCGCATCGGCGGCCCGGTGGCACCTGAGCCGGGCCGGGCGTCAACTGGTTCCGCTGCATTCGGCGCTCTGCCCCCTCGATCGGGCCGAGTCCTGGCCGGCGGCGTTCGGGCGTGCGGGATTGATCCAGTACCAGTTCGCCGTTCCGCCGGAGGAGGGGCACGTTGTGGGGGAGGTGCTGGGCTACCTGGCGACGCACCGGATGGCGCCGGCGCTGGCGACCCTGAAGAATCTCGGCCGCGGGTCCGGCGGGCTGTTGTCGTTCCCGATTCCCGGCTGGACGTTGGCCGTCGACCTGCCGGCGCGCTGGTTGCACGACCCGGACGCGTTGCGGCCGATCGACAAGCTGGTCGCGGCCGCCGGCGGCCGGGTCTACCTCGCGAAGGACGCCCTCAGCGACCCGGACCTCATCCCGGTCATGTATCCACGGCTGCCGGCCTGGCAACGCACGCAGGCCCGCCTGGACCCGGATCGCCGCTGGACGTCCGCCCTGGCCGAGCGCCTGGGCCTGCTGCGATGACCGACGGGACCGCCTTGCTCGTCGGCGGTTCGTCGGAGATCGGCATCGCCGTACTGACCGAGCTGCTCGGGCCACCGCCGCGGCGGGTTGTGCTGGCGGGACGGCCGAGTAGCGAGCTGTGGTGGAACGCCGAGAAGCTTCGCGACCTCGGCTACTCCGTGACGACGGCGCAGTACGACGCCTGCCTGCGGGCCGACGAGATCGACGGGATGCTCGAGCACGCCTGCGCGGACCATCCGCTCGGCCTCGCGGTGGTGGCAGTCGGCACGATGACTGAGGAGTCGTTCGCCGACGGCATCGTCGTGAATGGTCTGTCCGTCGCACTGCTGCTGCGAGCGTTGGTGCAGCGTGGACCTGAGCAGATCGTGCTGTTGTCGTCGGCTGCCGCGATCAGGCCGAGGCAGTCGATCGCGGCGTACTCGCTGGGCAAACAGCTCGCCGACTCGACGGCCGTCCTGCTCGCGCGCCAGGCCGCGGAGTCCGGCGTACGGATACTCGTCGTACGCCCGGGGTTCGTCGCGACCCGGATGACCGCCGGCCAGTCGAAGCCGCCGCTCGCAACCACGCCGGACCGTGTCGCCCGACGGGTCGCGGGCGCGGTGCGCAGCGGTCAGACGATCGTCTGGGCGCCACGCACGATGGGACTCGCCGTACGGATCCTCAACCTGCTGCCGCGCAGGATGCTCCCAGCCGCCTGGCGCTGAGCGCTCTCCGGATCCTCTCAGGCTCGTCCGGATCTACTGAGGGCATGAAGCAGAATGCACACCGACGCCGTCGCCGCCGAGTCCGGAAGCGCTGGATCGCGTTGGTCTGCTGCCTGTTGCTGGTCGTCCCGGCGGTGTCCTATGTCCGGGCGCTGCTGTATCCGGGCAACGCGAGCTTCTCGGTCCGGACAGTCGAATGGTTCCGCGACCACGGTGGGGGCCCGATCGTCGACGCCATCGAGAACTGGAAGTACTCACGCAACCAGCCGCCCGCTACCGGCACCCCGAGCGACATCACGGCACCCAGTGTGACCGTCCCGGGCGGCGGTCCCGCCACCGCAAGCCGCTCGACCGGTGCGACCCATGCAGCGGCCGCGACTCTGCCGGTCGTCAAGGTGCTCCCCGGCGTACGAGCGCTGCCGCACGAAGGCGCCTGGTCGGTTGCCCGGCAGACGACGGCCGGCAAGCCGTTGCTCTGGACAACCTGGTTCCGGCCCGATCCGGCGCACCTGCCGGTCTCGGTCGCTGCCGCGCTGATCCCGCAGTCCGCGAACCGCCTGGTCCTGATGCCCGGGACCCGGGAACCAGTCGTCGGCATGGCCTCCCGCCACGGCTACTCGGTCCCCTCGACCGATCACGCCGCCCTGGTCGCGACCTTCAACGGCGGCTTCAAGATGAAGGACTCGCATGGCGGCTGGTGGACCACGGAGTCCGCCGCCGTGCCGCTGGTCGACGGTCGCGCGTCAGTGGTCATCTTCCGCGACGGCACCGCGCGGATCGGCACCTGGAACCGGACCGTCCGGATGACGCCGGACGTCGTCGCGGTCCGGCAGAACCTCGATCAGCTGATTGTCGACCATCGGATCGTCGACGGGCTGACCGGCAACGCGAACGGCGCCTGGGGGAGCTACCGTAGCCAGTACCAGTACACCTGGCGGTCCGGACTCGGAACCGATGCCCACGGCAACTTGATCTACGTGGCCGGCCAGGGCCTGACGCTGGCCACGCTGGCCGCGGCGATGCAGCAGGCCGGTATCGCGCAGGGCATGGAACTGGACATCCACGCCGCGATGGTCAGCTTCGACATCGAGCAGCCCGGGCCGCACGGCACCGTCACCGGCCGACGGCTGCTCGCCTCGATGAACTCACCGTCGGATCGCTACCTGGTCGACGACCAGCGCGACTTCTTCTACGTCGTGGTCAAGTGACGGACGTCCGTACGCCGGCAGTCGTCCCGCGCACCGAGTCATCGGCCCGGTCCTTACTCAAGCTGAGCCGGCCGCGCCAGTGGCACAAAGCCGTGATGCTCTTCGCCGCACCCGCGGCCGCCGGCGTCCTCGACCAACCCCTCGTCCTCCTCGAGGCAGCGCTCGCCGCCGTCGGCTTCACCCTGCTCGCGATCGCGATCTACGCCTTCAACGACGTCCGCGACGTCGCCGACGACCGCCGTCACCCCCGCAAGCGCCTGCGCCCGGTGGCGGCCGGGTCGATCAGTCCAGCCCGCGCCGTGTTCTTCGGTTGCGTCGCCGCGCTCCTCGGCCTCGCCGTCACGTCGACACTCGGATTGTCGACGTTCCTACTCGGCGTGAGTTACCTGGTCGCCCAGGTGCTGTACGTGCTGAAGCTGAAGCACGTCGCGGTGGTCGACCTGATCCTGGTCGCACTCGGCTTCGTCCTCCGCGCGGCCGCCGGCGGAACCGCGACCGGCGTGCCCGTGTCGCACTGGTTCCTCCTCGTCTCCCTGTTCGGCGCCCTGTTCCTGGTCACCGGCAAACGCAAGGCGGAACGGATGGCCGCGGGGGAGGCCACGGAACCGCAGGCCGCGGTCAGTCGCCCTGTGCTGGCGGCCTACTCGGACGGCTGGCTCGACCAGGTGATGACGGTCGCGTTGCTCGGCGCCGCGCTCTCGTACGGCTCGTGGGCATTCCAGCACCTCGGGTACGACGTCTACCGCGAACTGCTGGCGATCTCGTTCCTGCCGTTCCTGACCGGGCTCCTGCGCTACGCGTTGATCGTCTCGACGGGCAACGGCGAGGTCCCCGAACGCGACCTGTTCCAGGACCGCGTGCTGCTGATCGCCGGCCTCACCTGGGTCGCCCTGGTCGGGACCGGTCTGTACCTGGCCTGAGACTCGAGCCGCCCCAAACTTGACGGCGTGAAGTCACCCGACCTAGCGTTGTCGAAGCGCTTCGATTGCGCCGCCCAGAGAAGGCTTCAGCTCGAGAGAGGGCTTCCCCGATGAAGTTCACCGATGGGTACTGGCAGTTGCGGGCGGGACTGACGCGGCTGCGGCCGGCCGAGGTCGAGAGTGTGCAGGCCGGCGAGCGCGAGCTGACGGTGTTCGCGCCGGCACACCGGATCGAGCGGCGCGGGGACACGCTCAACCAGCCGATGTTCACGGTGACGTTCTCGTCGCCGGCCCGTGGCGTGATCGGTGTCCGGATCGCCCACCACCTCGGCGGGCTGCCCGCGCGGCCGTCGTACCGGCTGGACACCGACGACGATCATCCGGTGAAGGTGGACGTCGGCGCCGCTGAGGCCCGGCTGACGTCGGGTGAGCTCAGCGTGATCGTCCGGCTCGACGGGCCGTGGGACGTGCGGTTCGAGCAGGACGGGCGTCCGCTGACGAACTCCGGCGCCCGCAGCATCGGCCTGATCACCGATGCCGACGGCAAGCACTACCTGCACGAGCAACTCGCGCTGGGCGTCGGCGAGACGATCTACGGTCTCGGCGAGCGCTTCGGCCCCCTGGTGAAGAACGGTCAGATTGTCGACAGCTGGAATGCCGACGGCGGCACGTCGAGCGAGCAGGCCTACAAGAACGTCCCGTTCTACCTGAGCAGCAAGGGGTACGGCGTCCTCGTCGACAGCCCGGCCCGGGTGTCGTTCGAGGTCGGCTCGGAGGTCACCTCGCGCAACCAGTTCAGCGTCGAAGGCCAGGAGCTCGGGTACTACGTCTTCGCCGGCCCGACTCCGAAGGACGTGCTCCGCCGCTATACGGGCCTGACCGGCCGGCCCGCCCGCGTTCCCGCGTGGTCGATGGGGCTGTGGCTGTCGACGTCGTTCACCACCGACTACACCGAGGAGACGACGAGCGCGTTCGTCGACGGGATGGCCGAGCGTGACCTGCCGTTGAGCGTGTTCCACTTCGACTGCTTCTGGATGCGGCAGTTCCATTGGTGCGACTTCGTCTGGGATCCGATCGCGTTCCCGGACCCGGCCGGGATGATCCGCCGCCTGAAGGATCGCGGCCTGCGCATCAGTCTCTGGATCAACCCGTACATCGCGCAACGCTCGGTCCTGTTCGAGGAGGGCCGCCGGCTCGGCTACCTGCTCAAACGGCCCGACGGTTCGGTCTGGCAGTGGGACATGTGGCAGGCCGGCATGGCGATTGTCGACTTCACCAACCCCGACGCGACCGCGTGGTACCGCTTGAGGCTGCAGGCGCTGATCGACCTGGGCATCGACTGTTTCAAGACCGACTTCGGCGAGCGCATCCCGACCGACGTCGCCTGGCACGACGGGTCCGACCCGGAGCGGATGCACAACTACTACGCGCAGCTCTACAACGCCGCCGTCTTCGGCCTGCTGGAGGAGAACCGCGGCGATGGCGAGGCGGTGCTGTTCGCGCGCTCGGCGACGGCCGGCGGCCAGCAGTTCCCGGTGCACTGGGGTGGCGACTGCGAGTCGACGTTCGAGGCGATGGCGGAGTCGTTGCGCGGTGGGCTGTCGCTGGCCGCGTCGGGGTTCGGCTACTGGAGTCACGACATCGGCGGGTTCGAGGGCACGCCGGACCCGGCGATCTTCAAGCGGTGGGTGCCGTTCGGGCTGCTGTCCTC
Source organism: Kribbella sp. NBC_01484 (assembly GCF_036227145.1). NCBI lineage: Bacteria > Bacillati > Actinomycetota > Actinomycetes > Propionibacteriales > Kribbellaceae > Kribbella > Kribbella sp. NBC_01484. The sequence goes on along the minus strand of NZ_CP109437.1, from coordinate 8,089,266 downwards.
ACACTCGCGCCTGCACGGCTCGTCGTCGTACCGGGTGCCGTGGGCGTTCGACGACGAGGCGGTCGACGTACTGCGGAAGTTCACCAAGCTGAAGCTCTCACTCATGCCGTACCTGATGACCGCGGCGGCCGAGGCGCATCAGGACGGAGTGCCGATGATGCGGCCGATGGTCCTGGAGTTCCCCGACGATCCGGCCGCCGCTTACCTGGATCGCCAGTACATGCTCGGCCACGATCTGCTTGTCGCGCCGGTGATGAGCTTCGACGGCGAAGTCTCGTTCTATCTGCCGGGAGGTCGGTGGACTCACCTGCTGACCGGTGAGGTGATCGCGGGTCCGCAATGGGTGCGGCAGACACACGGATTCGACAGCCTGCCGGTGCTGGTCCGCGAGGGCGCGGTGATCCCGTTCGGGGCGGTCGACGACCGGCCGGAGTACGACTGGGCCGATGGTGTCGAATTGCGCTGGTTCGAGCCGTCCGAGGGCGTGACAACGACTGTCGAACTGCCGGACGCCAACGGGGGAGTGGCCGCGGTGATCGAGCTCAGCCTGCGCGACGGTCAGGCCGAGTCCCGGGTGATCGAGGGTGTCTGCGACCGCTACACCGTCACGCTCTCCAGCTCATGACTCGACTTTGGTACGGCGGGGACTACAACCCGGAGCAGTGGGATCCGGCGGTGTGGAAGGAGGACGTCGACCTGATGCGTCAGGCCGGCGTGAACCTGGTGACCGTCGGGGTGTTCTCCTGGTCGAGCCTGGAACCGTCCCCGGGCCGGTACGAGTTCGGCTGGCTCGACCGCGTACTCGACTCGCTGCACGACGGCGGTGTGAGCGTGGATCTGGCCACACCCACCGCGTCGCCACCGCCGTGGTTCAGCCGGCTCCATCCGGAGGCGTTGCCGGTCACGGCTGACGGCGTACGACTGACGCATGGCAGCCGGGACACGTACTGCGCCTGCGCGCCGGCGTATCGGGAGGCTGCTCGGGGAATCGCGCGGGCCCTGGCCGAGCGCTATCACGATCACCCGGCCCTGGCGATGTGGCATGTGCACAACGAATACGGAACGACGTGTCACTGCTCGCTCGCCGCGGAGCGTTTCCGGACGTGGTTGCGGGAGCGGTACGGCTCGCTCGACCGGTTGAACGAGGCGTGGACGACGGCGTTCTGGAGTCAGGGGTACGGCGAGTGGGAGGACATCCAGCCGCCGCGGAAGACGCAGTACCTGGTGAATCCGACGCAGTTCCTCGACTACCGGAGGTTCTGGTCCGACGAGTTGCTGGCGGCGTATCTCGAGCAGAAGGCCGAGCTGCGGAAGGTTTCGGAGCTGCCCATCACGACGAACTTCGTCTTCGGCGGCTGGGTGCCGGTGAACCATGCGCGATGGGCGGCGGAGGTCGATGTCGTTGCCATCGACCACTATCCGGATCAGGCCGGGATCGACGCGGAGGAGCAGACCGCGTTCGGCGCCGATCTGGCCCGATCCTGGGCCGGTGGGAAGCCGTGGCTGCTGATGGAGCAGGCGGCGGGGACGCTCAACGACGGGCATCGTCTGCACCCGAAGGAGCCTGGGCGGATGGCGCTGCACAGCCTGTCGCATATCGCCCGTGGTTCGCAGGGTGCGCTGTCCTTCCAGTGGCGGGCGTCGCGCGGCGGGGCGGAGATGTACCACTCGGCGATGGTTCCGCATGCCGGTGCGGACAGCAGGATGTTCCGGGAGGTCGTGGAGCTCGGGTCGCTGCTGCCTCGGCTCGCCGAAGCGGCTCAGAGTGAGGTCGTCGCGGACGTCGCGATCCTGTGGGATGTCGAGTGCTGGTGGGCGATGCAAGGAACGCATCTGCCGTCGTCGTCGCTCGACTACCTGGCCGCAGTGCGGACTGCACACCGGCAGTTCTGGCGCGCCGGGGTGACGGTCGATTTCGCGTCACCTGCCGCGGATCTCTCGCCCTACAAGATGGTTGTCGTCCCCAGTCTGTACGTGGTGAGTGACGAGGCTGCAGCGAATCTGGCCGCGTATGTGGAGCGTGGCGGCCAGCTGGTCGTCGGGTACTTCAGCGGGATCGTGGATCCGGATCTGCGGGTCCGGCTCGGCGGATATCCGGGTGCGTTCACGGAACTGCTCGGAGTGCGGGTCGAGGAGTTCCATCCGTTGCCGGTCGACGGCGAGGTCGCGTTGTCGTCCGGCGGGCGCGGGCGGCTCTGGAGCGAGGACGTGCGGGCGGTGTCGGCCGAGGTGGTCGATCGGTACGCCGGAGGCGTCCTGGACGGGAAGCCGGCCATCACGCGCCGCGACGTCGGCGCTGGATCGGCCTGGTACGTGTCGACCGAGCTGGATGACGAGACCGCCGAGAGATTGCTGGGCTTGTCGGAGTCGCCGGTGGAGATCGTTCGGAGACGATCCGGCGACACCACGTGGACCTTCCTGTTCAACCACCGTGACGCGGAGGTCGTCGTACCGGCTGATGGGAGCGAGTTGGTCGTCGGCGAGCTGCCGTTGCGGCCTGGTGGCTATGCGGTCGTGCGGTCGGTCTGAGGGGCCCGGGAGGTGCTCCCGCGCGCGGTGAGCGTGGGCGGGAGCAGGGTCAGCTCGGGTACGTCGCCGCCCGCGAGCTTGGTGATCAGCGATTCGACCGCCTGATCGCCGATCCGCTCCGCCGGGATGGTGACCGACGACAGCTGCGGTACCTGCCGTTCGGCCACGTCGTCCGCGCAGATCGCCACCAGCGACATGTCCTCGGGCACCCGGCGGCCGAGCCGGCGCAGGACGTCGAGGAGCGGGCCGATGATCGGCTCGTTCTGGACCACGAGTCCGGTGATGTCCGGATGGTCGTGGAGGAGCTGCTCGACCGTGTGCAGGACCGCGTCGAAGGTGTGCTCGCAGGGCGTCTCGACCCCGAACACCCCGCGCCGCCCGGCAGCTTCGGCGAATCCGGTCAGCGTGCGCTGCGCGAACCCGGTCTGCCGTTCGTACACGGCGGACGGCGTCCCGAGCAGCGCCAGCGACCGGTGGCCGAGGTCGGCGAGATGCTCGACGCAATGCGCGCCCGCGGCAACGAAGTCCAGGTCGATGCAGGTCAGCCCGTCGGCGTCGTCCGGGTAGCCGATCAGCACCGAGGGCATCGGCAACTCACGCAGCACCGGGACCCGCTCGTCGTGCAGCTCGACGTCCATCACCACGAGGGCGTCCACGAGCGAACTCTGCGCGACCCGATCGAGCCCGTCCGGACCCTCGTCGGCGGTCAGCAGCAGTACGTCGTGGTCGTACCGGCGGGCCGTGGTCACGACCGCGGTGGCGAACTGCATCATCACCGGGACATGCATCCCGGTGCGCAGCGGGATCACCAGGGCGAGCACGTTGGACCGTTGGCTGGCCAGCGCCCGGGCGCTGGCATTCGGTCGGTAGCCGAGCGCTCGGACGCTGCGCTGCACGCGGTCGCGGGTGTCGGTCGAGATCGACCGCTTCCCGCTGAGCACATAGGAGACCGTGCTGGTCGCGACTCCGGCATGGCGGGCGACGTCCGCGATCGTGACCATCGTCGTTCCCTTCGTGTGGTTCCCCCTTTCTACCGCAGTCGAAGCGCTTCGACTAGCCCGCGCTTTCGACACGCACGGGGCGGTTTCGCCTAGCCCAGCTGGATGATCCGCGCCGACGGCTCGGGCAGGCCGGTTCCGACCGTGAGCTTGTCGCCGGACCAGGTGTAGGTCCAGCCGTCGGCGGCGGTCGGGAAGAGCGGCGTGATGGATGCCTGGGGGAGGGAGAGGGTGATTTCGGCCGGGCCGGCGGCGCGATGCCACAGGCCGAGATAGTTGCCGAGTCCGAGAACGACCCATTCGTCCTCCCAGTCCGGCAACCCGAGCGGCCAGTGTGGGACGAGGGTTTCGAGATCGTGGAGTACGACGCGATGCGCGGCGACCGCGGATCGGACCAGTTCGCGCTCGGAGTCTGTCATCTGGTTGAGGTGGCCGGACAGGTAGAGGCGACCGAGGATGCCGTTCGCCAGGGCGAGCGTGAATTCCTCCCGCGTGGTGCCGGTGATCGGGTAGGCCCAGTGGCCGGCTTGTTCAGGCAGGACGGCGGCCGGCGCGGCCGCGGTGATCGTTGGGTAGAGCAACGGGTGTTGCTGGTCCGAGGTGGATTGCAGATGCAGCCGGGACAGCATCGCGTAGTCCATCCGCATCGCGCCGGACGCGCAGTTCTCGATCAGCAGGTCCGGGTGCCGGGCCTGGACTCCGTCGAGCCAGTCGAGCAGTGCCCGTTGGTGTTCGAGAAGTCCGTGGCCGAGCGACGTACCGCCCTTGTCGGTGCCAGGGCCGGTCATCGTGTTGTTGTCGAACTTGAAGAAGCCGACCCCGAAGTCGGAGACCAGCCGGTCGACCGTGTCGTCGAGGTGCTGGCGGGCGAGCGGGTTGCGCAGGTCGAGCAGGTAGCGGCCGTGTTCGGCGACGCGGATGCCGTGCCGGGTGAGGAACGCGTCGTCCGGGAGTTCACGGGCGATCGGTGCGTCGACGCCGATCACCTCCGGCTCGAGCCAGAGGCCGGGCACCATGCCGCGCTGGTGGATCCGCTCGATCACCCCGCCGAACCCGTTGGGGAAGCGGGTGGTCGACGGCTGCCAGGCGCCGACCGTGCTCCACCAGTCGCCCTCGGCGTACCAGCCGGCGTCGATGCAGAAGTAGTCCGCGCCGACCTCGGCCGCCGCGTCGATGAGCGGGAGGAGCTTCTCCGTGGTCGGGTCGCCCATCAAGGTGTTCATGTAGTCGTTGAAGATGATCGGCATCCGGTCGTCGACCGGCCGCCGCTTCCGCAGCGCGCGACGCTGGCGGGTGAGTGCGGCGAACGTACTGTCGCGATCGGTCCCGGCGACGAGCGAGACCGGCACCGTAGTGAACGAATTGTCCGCGGTCAGTCGCACGTTCCACTGGTGTTCGTGGTCGGTCGGCCCGCTGAGCAGCAGGTAGCCGCCATGCCGGTTCTCGCCGAGCTCGTAGTGCCACGGGCCGTTGTGCTCGATCTGCCAGCCGAGCGCGTACGACGTCCCGACCAGGACCCCCACCGGCAGCCGCTCACCGCTCGACCACGACCCGGTGCTGGTCACGGCATGCCGGCTCTTCGAGACGGGGTAGTGCGGGTCGCGAACGATCTGCGGTACGCCGCCTGAGCGCAAGGACTGCACCGACCAGCGGTTCTCCGCCATCCAGTCGTTGGCCGCGGAGTGCAGGTCGGCGTCGACGGACTCCAGGCCGACGACCAGGGATGACAGGAAGTCCAGCACGAGTTCGCCCGGTCGGGTCAGCGAAGCCTCGGACCACGCGCGGACCCCGGCTCGTGCCTCGAAGACGCTGGTCACGCGGAGACCGGTGTCGGCGTCCTCCTGCACGATGCGCAGCGTGGAGCCGGTGTCCTCGTGGCTCACATACCGGAGGCGTTTGCCGAGGATCGTGTCGACATGGCGGTTGGTGCCGGGGGAGCGCCCGTACCCGATGGCCGAGACCTCCACCAGGGGTTGCGGTGTCTCAGCTGAGGCTCCGGTGGTCAGCCGTACCGGTCCGTCGTCGATGGTGAACGTCAGGGTCAGCTCGGGCGTGCTCCACTCGAGGTGCATCGATAAACCTTAGCTGGCTGGCCGCGATCCCGAGTAGCACCAGCGCCAGTCCGACCACCTGTCGGACGGTGAGCACCTCGCCCGACACCAGGACGCCGAGGAGTACGCCGGTGACCGGGTTGAGGAGTCCGATCAGCCCGACGGTCGCGGCGCTCAGGTGACGCAGGCCGGTGAACCACGCCGTGAACGCGAGGGCGGTCGCGACCAGTCCGACGTACGCGAAACCGGCGAGCGCCGGTCCGTCCAGGCTCGGCGGCGTTCCCTCGAAGATCACCGCGAACGGGACCAGCACCAGGCCGCCCGCGATCAGTTGCCAGGACGTTGTCGCGAGCGGCCCGTCGGCCCGGCCCCACTTCTTCGCCAGGACGTATCCGCAGGACGACATCGTCAAAGCGGCTACCGAAGCCGCGACTCCGCGCAAGTCGACCGGCTGCGATCCCGCACCGAGCAGGAGGCAGACGCCGGCGATCCCGGCCGCGGCCCCGGTGAGCACCTGCATGGTCGGTCGCTCGGAGAGCAGTCCCCAGGCGAACAACGCCATGGTCAGCGGCGACGCGGACATGATCGTCGACGCCAGGCTGACCGGCAGCAGCTGCGACGCGAGGTAGATGAGCGCGAAGAACGCGCCCATATTGCAGACGCCGAGCAGCAGGGACCGCCACCACCAGACTCCGCGGGGAAGGCGCCGGGCCAGGCAGAGCAGAAGTACGCCGGCGGGCAGTGCGCGGAACACAGCGCCGTACAGCGGATAGCCGGTGGGCAGGTACTCGTGGGTGACGAAGTAGTTCGTGCCCCAGGCCACCGGTGCGATCGCGGTGACGAGTGCCCAGCGCAAGGTATTTTCCATGGAAACTACTATATCTTCCCAGGAAGATATAGTGAACGGCGTGACCGACGATCATGTGGCGAGGATCCAGGCGGAGTGGCGGAGCGAGCGGCCGGATGTCGACACCAGCCCGCAAGGCGTGATCGGCCGGCTGCACCGGATCGCGAACCACCTGACCGGTGAACTGACCCTGCTCTATGCGAAGTACGGACTCTCGGAGGGCGAGTTCGACGTCCTCGCGGCGTTGCGTCGTGCGGGCGCGCCGTACGAGCGGGCTCCGGGGGAGATCGCGTTGCACACGATGGTGACCACCGGGGCGGTCACCAAGCGCGTCGACCGGCTCGAGCAGGCCGGGCTGGTCCAGAGGCGCCGCAGCGATGCGGATGGCCGGGGTCGCGTCGTCCGCCTCACGCCGGCCGGACGTCGCTTGTTCGACCAGGCCTTCACCGCCCACATGGCGAACGAGGAACGCCTGCTGGCTCCGCTCGACCGGGCCCAACGTGCTCAGCTCGAGCAGCTCCTCACCACGTGGCTCGGGGACCTCGAGCCGCCGAACTGAGGAGTTTCCGCTCCGGTTGTTCGGAGAGTCGTCGCGGCCTCACGGTCCGATCCGAAACGGCACGATTTTGTGGTCTAGATGACAATTCTGGCCGGCGATGCAACTTCTGCGGCGGTTCGGGACATCTATGCAGTAGCTGGGGGGCGCTTGCTGAGGCACGCGATCCAGCCGAACACGGGGCTGCCGGTCGCGGTGGTCTGCTGAGCGAGGGGAAATGACTGACGTGCAGGACTTTTCCGGCACCGACATCGCGGTGATCGTGCCGTGTTACAACGAGGCCGCGGCGGTCGGGAAGGTCGTGTCCGAACTCCAGGCGTCGTTGCCGACGGCCAAGATCTACGTCTACGACAACAACTCCACGGACAACACCGCCACGATCGCCGCGGCGGCCGGCGCGATCGTGCGGCACGTGGCGCGCAAGGGCAAGGGCAACGTGGTCCGCCGGGCCTTCGCCGACGTCGAGGCCGATGTCTACCTGCTGATCGACGGTGACGACACCTACGAGGCGGCGCGGGCGGCCGAGCTCGTCCGCGTCCTGCTGACCGGTCCGTACGACCAGGTCATCGGCGTCCGGAAGCACTCGAACGTCGCCGCCTACCGGCCCGGCCACACCCTCGGCAATCGCGTCCTGACCGGTGCCGCCGGCGCGTTGTTCGGCCGGGAGATCACCGACATGCTGAGCGGTTATCGCGCGTTCTCGCGCCGGTACGTGAAGTCGTTCCCGGCCCTGTCGCAGGAGTTCGAGATCGAGACCGAGCTGACCATCCACTCGCTGCACCTGCGGGTGCCGGTGGCGGAGATCCCGGTCGGCTACAAGGAACGGCCCAGCGGCGGGGAGAGCAAGCTGCGCACCTACCGCGACGGCGTGCGCATCCTCCGCTGGATCCTCAGCTTGACCCGGCTCGAGCGGCCCACGCTGTTCCACGGCGCGCTGGCCGCGCTGCTCGGCGTGGTGGCGCTGATCCTCGGCGTGCCCGTCGTACTGGAGTATCTCGACACCGGCCTGGTGCCGAGGTTCCCGACCGCCATCCTGGCCTCGTCGATCGGGCTGGTCGCCATCCTCATGCTGGTGCTCGGCTATCTGCTCGACGCGGTCGGCCGCAGCCGGCAGGAGGCCGCCCGGCTGACCTACCTCAGGCACCCGGCGCCGGCCGTCACCGCAGAAGTGCGACTGCCGATCGAGTCGCCACAGGTTGCTCGCCGATGAGGCTTGCCCGGACATTCGGCCGCCGGCACTGGCCGGTCCCGGTCGCCGCCGCGGCAGCCGGAGCGACATTCGTGGCGAGCGGAATCATCCGCGGCACGTACCCGTTCGGCGACGGTCATCGAAGCACCAACGACCTCGGTCAGCAGTTCGTGCCGATGTACGCACACTTTCGCGACATCGTCACCGGTCAGGCGCCCGGCGATCTGCTCTTCAACTGGTCGAGCGGCTTCGGCGTCCCGTTCCTCGGCGACCTGATGGCGTACGTCGGTTCGAGCCTGTCCTGGATCGCACTCGTGCTGCCCCGCGATCGGATCGACCTGGCGCTGTTCCTGGTCGCCGTGGCCGCGATCGCGCTCGGCGCCGGCGCGATGACGGCGTACCTGCGCCGGCTGCGTCCGACCGGACCTGCCTGGCTGGCCGTGGCGGGCGGCGTCTCGTACGGCGCCTGTGCCTGGTCGATCGACGACGCGGCATACATGACGGTGTGGCTGAACGGCATGGTCGCGTTCCCGGTGATCTGCCTGCTCTGCGAATGGATCCTGCGGCGCCGGTCGGCCACGTCGTTGCTGGTGACGCCGTTCGTCGTCGCGCTGCTGTGGACGTCGCACTTCTACACGGTGTACATGGCAACCATCGGCGCGGGCATCGTCGTCGTGGCCCGCATCCTGTCGTACGACGCCCTGGTGTCCTGGCGCGATCGTCTGATCGCCGCAGTGCGCTGCATAGTTGCCGTGGGCCTCGGTATCGGGCTGGCGGCTCCGTTGCTGGTGCCCACGTTCCAGGTGATCCGCGCCGCCCGGCCGAGCCCGAAGACGACGTTCCAACCGCACGCCGCGGTCGAGTTCCTGTCCCGGCTGCTCCCTGGTAGTGAGGGCGTCGGAACCAGCCCGGGACTCGCAGTCGGCACACTGATGCTGCTGCTCGCGCTGAGCTTCCCGCTCAACCGGGCGATCGCGGTCCGCGAGCGGGCCGTGTGGTCCGTCCTGGTGGCGTTGACGCTGCTCAGCATGCAGGTCCGGTTCACCCACGAGGTCTGGCACGGATTCGACTCGCCGAACGGTAGCCCGTTCCGCCAGGCGTTCGTCGTCGCCGGGATGCTGGTGATCATCGGCTGGATGTCGGCCGCGTCCGGACTGCGATCCGTGGTGAGCGTCGCCGTACCGGTCGGGCTCGTGATGGTCTTGTACGCCGTGACCTGGAACGTCCGCTACATCACCGGCACCACGCACATCGCCGTACCGATCCTGACTGCCGTTGCCGTGCTGGCGTGGCTGGCGAGCCGCCGGCCGGTGCCGGACTGGGTCCGTCGCGGTGCGGTGGCGTTGCTGGTCGGCGCCGTACTGGTCGAGGTGACCATGTCGGCGGTCGCGATCGACGTGGCGCGCGGGAAGATTCTGAGTGCTGCCGCGCCCTGGGGGGAGGAGCATGACGGGCTTCGTTCGCTGGTGATGTCCGCCGACGACTGGCCGCTGCATCGGGCGGCGCCCGGGGCAGAGGTGTCGGTGAACGATCCCATGTTGATCGGCGGCGAGGGACCGCAGTACTACTCGAGCACCATCCCGGACGACGTCTCGCGGGAGCTGATGGGACTCGGGTTCGGGTACAGCTCCTACGGGCGAGCCACGGTGGACCCGCAGAACCCGGTGGTCGACGCGGTGTTCTCCGTCCACGCCCGCGTGGTGGTCGACTCCGGGGTGCACGACGCCGAGAGGCCACGACTTGCGACGAACGACGGTGTGGCGCCGCTGGTCACCGTGCGTTCGACCAAGGCGTGGGCTTCGACCGACCCGGCGCCGTACGGGTTGCAGGAGAGCGCGCTCGGCGCCGACGTTTACACCGTCCCGACGCTGAGGCCCAAGCAGGTGCCCGGTGTGAGCGTGTCCGACCGGCAGGGGAACCTGTTGATCGCTCCGGTTGCGGGTGCCGCGAAGCCGGTCGAAGCGCGATTCGTCGCCACGTGCCGGGCCGGGTCGGAGGCCTACCTCGCGGCACCTACCTTTGTCGGTGAGGTGCTCGTCGACGGGTCCAACTGGCAGACGGTGCTGGATCCGAAGGCGAAGCGGCCGGGGGTGTACTCCGGCGCACCGATGCGACGGCTCGGGACGGTCGGCGCGGACGGCGTTGTCGAGCTGGCCGTGCGGGTCCAGGGACCGGCCCGGCTGCCGGCTTCGGCCATCGGTTGCCTGGATCGTGGGCTGCTCACCGCGGCCGTGGGGCGGCTGAACGCGAATAAGCCGGCCGCGGTGAGCGTCGGGGGCCACAGTCTCGACATCCGCCTCACGCCCGGGGCCGCGGGCACTGTGGTGATCGGCGTGATCCGCATCCAGGGATGGCGGTGCTCGGTCGACGGCGGTGCTGCTCGCTCACCGAGCGTGCGCGCCGGCCTGATGGCGGTGCCGGTCGGTGCAGGCGCCTCGGACGTCTCGTGCGTCTACCGGCCGGTCGGCACCCGCATGGGCCTGGCCGTGGGTGCGATCGCTCTCATGGGCCTGGTCCTGATCGCTGGTGCACTGCTGCTCATGCGCCGCCGCTCGGGTGGGCGGATCGCGGCCGACGGATGACGGCGCGCGGGGGCTGCTTCCGGACTGGTCCAGCAACGGGTGGGTAACCTCTCCTGGTCGCCAGGTGAGCCGATAGGAGATGATGCCCACCGTGACCGGACCACGTACCCAGGACGCGCAGGACCGGCAGACGCCGTCGGAGGTCGATCCGGCCGTCGCCGGGCTGACCGTTGGGCTCGGTGGGCCGATCGGGCGGTTCGCCCGGCTCAGTTCGTCCTGGTGGACGCCGCTGCGGATCGCGCTCGCGGTGTGCACGATCACCTTCGGTCTCGGCGTACTGCAGAAGGCGCCGTGCATGGAGGCCGGATGGGACCGGCAGAGTTGGCGGCCGTTCAAGGCGCTGTGCTATTCCGACATCGGGTTCCTCTACCAGGAGCGCGGGTTCGCCGAGGGCAACCGGCCGTTCCTGGACACCGGCAACTACCCCGTGCTCGAGTACCCGGTGCTCACCGGCGGATTCATGGAGGTCGCGGCACAGCTCACCTGGCTGATCACCGGTGACCCGAAGAAGGACCTGACTGTCGAGCAGAAGCGCGACACCGCCGGCGTGTTCTTCGTGGTGAACGTGGTGCTGTTGTTCCTCTGTGCGCTGCTCATCGTCGGCCTGACGGTCGCGACCGCGCGTGGGGTCGAGTCGCGTCCGGGTGCGGCGCGTGGCCAGCCGCTGGACGCCCTGTACGTCGCCGCCGCGCCGGTACTGGCGTTGACGTCGACGATCAACTGGGACTTGTTCGCGGTCGCACTCACAGCCGGGGCGATGTACGCGTGGTCACGCGGCAGACCGATCTGGTTCGGCATCTTGCTCGGGCTCGGGACGGCGGCGAAGTTCTACCCGTTCCTGCTGCTCGGGCCACTGCTGATCGTGTGCATCCGGGGCCGCAAGCTGTGGCCGTGGTTCCAGGCAGCGGTGGCTGCTGCGGTCGCGTGGGGTCTGGTGAACGCGCCGATCTACCTGCTGGCGAAGAACGAGTGGATGTCGTTCTGGACGTTCAACGACCAGCGGGAGAGCGACTACGGCTCGATCTGGTACGTGCTGAAGCTGGCCAAGCACGAGGTCGCGGACGTCAACCAGCTGAACATCGTGATCTTCGCCGGACTCTGCCTGTCGATCGCGATCCTCGGGTTGATGGCGCCGCGCCCACCGCGCTTCGCGCAGCTGGCGTTCCTCGTGGTCGCGGCGTTCCTGCTGATCAACAAGGTGTACTCACCGCAGTACGTGCTGTGGCTGCTGCCGCTGGTGGCGCTCGCGCGGCCGCGGTTGCGGGACTGGCTGATCTGGCAGGCGTGCGAGTGCTTCTACTGGATGCTGGTGTGGATGCATCTGGCCCAGTTCCTGGCACCTGGGAATCCGGAGATCCCGGACCGGATCTACTGGTTCGCGGTGATCGTGCGGATGGCCGGCACACTCTGGCTGATGCTGGTGGTGGCGCGCGACATCCTGCTGCCGGAGAACGATCCGGTCCGCCAGGGTGATCTGGTCGACGATCCGAGTGACGGGGTCAGCCCCGGCGCCCGGGCCCGGCTCGCGCCTGCCTAGAGCATCAGCTTCGCGACATCCAGGTTGCCGCCACTGACGACAGCGGCGGTGACACCTTCCGGTTGAAGGCCCTGGATGAGTGCGGCGAAGGGTGCGGCGGCCGCCGGTTCGAGGGCGAGCTTGGTGCGCGACATGACCAGTCGCGTCGCCTCCAGCAGCGCGTCCTCACTCACGCGTACGACGCTGTCGACGTACTGCTGGATGAGCGGGAAGTTGCGCGTGCCGCAGACCGGCGCGGCGAGCCCATCGGCGATCGATCGGGCCGTCGGGAGCTTCTGCGCCGAACCCGCCGCGAGGCTGCGGCTGACCACGTCGGCCTGCTCGGGCTCGATGCCGATCACGCGGATCTCCGGCTTCACCAGCTTGACCGCCGGCGCGACGCCCGAGATCAGCCCGCCGCCGCCCACCGGGACGAGCACGGTGTCGACGTCGGGGCGGTCCTCCAGGAGCTCCAGCCCGAGGCTGCCGTGGCCGGTGATCACGTCCTCGTCGTCGAACGGGTGGACGCCGGTCAGCTTCCGCTCGTCCCGGATCCGCTCGTACTGGGCCATCAGGTCGCCCTCGACCAGCTCGACGGTTGCGCCGTACCCGCGGGCCGCGTCGATCTTGGCCGGTACGGCGGTCCTGGCCATCACCACGGTCGCCGGGACACCGGCGTCCCGCGCGGCCCACGCGAGCGCGCCGGCCGCGTTCCCCGCCGAGACGGTGATCACCCCGCGCTCCCGCTCCTCGGCACTCAACCGGAGCAGCTTGGTCAGCAACCCGCGCACCTTGAAGCTGCCGGTCTTCTGGAACAGCTCGGCCTTCAGCACGAACTCGCCGCCGAAGCGCTCGTTCAGCGCGGTCGAGGTGAGGACCGGCGTCCGGTGAATCCGGCCCTTCAGCTGGTCAGCGGCCTGGCGAATGTCCTCGAGGGTCGGCATACCGCCGACCCTATCGGTCGCTCAGATCCGGGCAGCCACTGCGGAAGCGAGCTTCTGAGTTGCTTCGGGGGACTGGGGGAAGAACAGGTAGGGCTCGATCAGTTCGAGCTCCATCAGGAGGAAGCGGCCGTTCACGACCAGGCCGTCGACGCGGGCGTAGAGCGGGTGGACGCCGGCCGTGGTGAGGACCGTGCGCGCACTCTCCAGTACGGCGGGCGGCGGGTCGGCCGGGGTCGCGGCGCCGCCGAACATCAGCTGGACCCGGTAGTCGCCGGCCACCGGACGCTGCACGACCGCGTGGCTGAACTCGCCGTCGATGAACACCAGGGACCACTCGCCGTCGGTCTGGACCTCGGGCTGGAACGGCTGGACCAGGTAGACGGTGTCCGGAAGCTCGTCGATCGCCTGGTCGAGCTCAGGAGACCCGGCGATGCCGCGGATCGTGTGCGTGGCGCCCGCGCCCACGGTCGGCTTGATGACGATCTCCTGACCGTTGAGGCCGGTGACGACCTCGCGCAGCCCCGCGCCGGCGCCGATCTGGGACGGCACGATCGCCACGCCACGCTCGCGCAGTTCGAGCAGGTAGCGCTTGTCGCCGTTCCAGCGGACCAGGTCGGAGTCGTTGAACACCGGTATGCCGGCCTTGTCGAGCTGGGCGAGCCATTCGGTGAAGTCGTCGTACCGCTGGTGGTAGTCCCACACCGAGCGCAGCAGGATCGCGTCGTACGCGGACCAGTCGACCGACGGGTCCGTCCAGACCTGGGCCACCGGGTCGAGGCCCGCGGCGCGGAGGGCGTCGACGAGCGGGAGGTCGTGTTCGTGCAATTCAGCCTGTTCGGCCGACGTCGCGAGGGCGATGCGTTTCGTCACGCCGATCAGTGTTGGCAGGCAGTGGGCGCGGCGTCAAACGGCTTTGGCGATCAGCCCGATGACGGAGCGTGATGGCGGTGACAACGATGACGGCGGCGACGAGGTGGATCGGGCCCTGCCGGGTGTCGTGCCCGAAGCTCGCATAGGCCAGGTACGACGCCAGGGGTACGGCGATCCACTCGGGCCGGCGCGCGAGCACCGCCAGCGCGATCAGGGGGAGGCCGTACCACGGGTAGGTGGGGGTGGCGACGAGGAGTGCGGCGCCGTACAGCCAGCAGCAGGTCACGGCGATCGGCTCGTGTTTGGACCGGTGGAAGGCGAGTACGGCGAGGGCGACCGCGAGTACCGCCGCGGCGAGCTGACGGACCTCAGGAGGCAGCAGGAGCGCGAGAATCGCCGATCGGGAGCTGCCGTCGTCGAAGCCTTCCTGGGTCAGATAGCCGGGCAGGAAGCCGAGCACCAAGGTGCCGGCGGCAACCAGGTAGGGGACGTACGACGCGGCGAAGGTGCCAACGGCAACTACCGGCCGCCGGGCGCGGAACGCGGGGAGCAGCAGGAGTGGGAGGAGCTTGACGCTCGCGGCGGCGCCGAGAAGAACCGCGGCCAGCTTCGGCCTTCGGGTCGTGGCGATGACGGCGGCTGCGATCAGGAGAGCGGCGAGGACGTCGACGTGTGCGGCGTTGCCGGCTTCGAGGGCGACGATCGGTGACCAACCCCACAATGCGGCCCACCGGGGATTGTCTACTGCCAGTAGCCAGGTGAGTACGACGGCGAGCAATGCGGCGGCGATTTGCAGGCCGAGAGTGCCCGCGGACCACGGCGTGACCAGCGCGATCGCGGCGAAGTACGCCTGGGCGACCGGCGGATAGATGGTCGGCACCCGTGGCCGGTTGATCCGGGTCCTGGGGTCGTCGGCGGACAGCGTTGCGAGCGCGACCGGATCCTTCGGCACCCGCGGCGGCCCTGTCACCCCCGACCGCTCGTCCGGCGACAGCCCCGGGAACAACACCGGATCCCGGAGCCGCGCCAACGCGTCATCCAACGGCACCTGCGAGTACGGCGAACTGCCGGACAGCTGCACCCGCCCGTCCCACACGTACCGGTAGGCGTCCGTGCTGGTGATCGGCGCCTGAGTCAGCCCCGGCACCTGACAGACAGCCGCAACCAGCACCACCCCCAGCACACCCAGCCCTTTGACCCGCCACACCACCCCCGCGACCACCAGGCTCCCCACCACCAACACCACATTCGGCCACCAACTGGACGCCGACGCCACAACGACCGCCACACTCGCCGCCACCGCGACCCCTCCGCCGGCGGCGCCCCCGACCCACGCACGCCGACTTTGTGCACCAGGTCCGTGCCCGGAGCCCGAAATCATGCGGACACCATGCACAAAGTCGCAGATCGCGGCGAATGCGGCGAGCGCGGCGAAGCGGCAGCGACGAGGGCAGGGACGAGGGCGCCGGCGAGGGTGGTGGCTGCGGCGGGGCGGTGGCTGCGGCGGGTCGGCATCAGGCGATCCGTGCCGAGGTGGTGGTCCGGCGGAGGGCGAGGAAGGCTCGGTGGCCGGCTCGCCAGTCCTCGGTGGCGTGCAGGTGGGCGGCGGAGGCGTGCCGGAGGACGGCGCGCGTACCGACTCTTGCCCAGGGCAACGGGGTGGAACGGCGGCCGGTGGAGCTGCGGAGGACGATCGGGGCGGTGTCGTCGAGGTCGTCGTCCGGGTCGACCTCGACCAGCACCAGCCCGTCGGGGCGGACGAGCTCGGCACACCGCCGGAGGAGGTCGGCCGGATCGCCGCCGATGCCGATGTTGCCGTCCATCAGCAGCACACTGCCCCACCGCCCCTCGCCCGGCAGGCGGTCCTGCACCGGCCGCCGGAGCGCCGCCGCACCCCGAGCGGTGGTGAGCGACACCGCCCGCGGCGAGACATCCACGCCGAGCGCCGGAATCCCTCGCTCAGCCAACGCGGTCACGATCCGTCCCGGTCCACAGCCCACGTCGAGGACGGGCCCTTCGCACCGGCTCAGCGCAAGCCGGTCGACCTCGTCGGCGGGCGACTGCCACCGATCCAGTTCCGACAGCGACGGCACGGTCCGCCCATCGATGCCGGTAGCAACGACTCTCGCCGTACCCCCGAGCGCCTGCTCGAACAGCAGGCCCGGATGGGCCGCGTGCTGCAACCGCCGATAGAGCCTCGACACTCGCAACGACGGATACGCGGCCGCGAGGTGCGCCGCATCGTGCGGCGTGTCCATGTCTCGCAGGGTCGGCAACAGCAACACCCGCAGCCCGAGCATCCTGAGCCGCCGCAACTGGTCGATACCGGTGTGATCGGTCGACATCGGTACGCCGATCAACGCGCGCCGATCGGGCACCCGCAACCCGAGGCACCAGTAGCCGCCATCGTCGGTCAGCCCGAGCACGGCGTCATGCCCGGACCACCGGAATCCCAGCAGCCCCGGCGTGAGCTGTGGCGTGTCCATGCCGACCAGAAGCATCGGCGTACCGTCGAACGCGTCCTCGAACGCCGCCGCCAGCCGCTCGGCCAGCCCGCCCCCGCGCTGCCCGATCACCTCGAAACCGTCCGGAAGCCACGGCCCAGGATCGCCCTCGAGCGCGAGAACGCGTCGCGAGGCCGCCGTCGAGCAGACGGCACTCAGCGTGTCCACCAGCGAGGCCCGCGCCAGCGCCGCAGCCTCCGCGGCGGTGAATTCGGTCTGCAGCCGCGTCTTCACCCGCCCCGGCACCGGCTCCTTCGCGATGACGATCAGCGTCCCGCGAGTCATCGCGCCAGCACCTTGGACATGTCGAGGACGGCCCGCGCCGCGCCGAGCGGCGTCCCCGTGACCTTGGAGCGACCGGAGCGCGGCAGGTAGTCGACGTCGACCTCGGCGATCCGCCAACCGGCGTCGGCCGCGCGTACGACGGTCTCCAGTGGGTACCCGGAGCGCCGGTCCAACAGACCGAGGCCGAGGAGTGCATCCCGCCGGGCTGCCCGCATCGGGCCGAGGTCGTGTAGGCGCACTCCCGTACGGCGTTTGATCCGCCGGGACAACTCGGCGTTCGCCAACCGGAGATGCCACGGCCAAACGGCCCGCGAAACGGGTCGACGGCGGCCGACCATGAGATCGACACGGCCGGCCAGCACGGGCGCGGTGACACGGACCAGTTGCCGCGGATCGAGCGACGCGTCGGCATCCATGAACGCGACGACCTCGGCCTCGGCCGCCTCCAGGCCCGCATGACACGCAGCACCGTACCCGCGCGGCTCGCACCGTACGACGATCGCGCCCAGGCCGGCGGCGACCTCCGCCGATCCATCGGTGGAACCGTTGTCGACGACAACGGCCCGGACGCCGGCCGGCAGCCGTTCGAGCACCCAGGGCAGGGCGGCGGCCTCGTTCAGGCACGGGAGGACGAGATCGACTGACACTCTTCGACCGTAGGGAAGATGGGGTGGCGCCGGCGGCCGAACGCGGCTACGGCTCTCTTACGGCGTTCGCCGTCGCGGGCCGGACCGGGCTGGGCTGCGTCCGGACGATCTAGGCTCTGACCGTGGCTACTCGTGTACTCGTCGTCGACGACGACCCGACCGTGTCCAACGTCGTCTCGGCGTACCTGACCAAAGCGGGGTACGACGCCCGCGTGGTGGCGGACGGGGTCGCGGCGGTCGAGGTCTGGCAGCAGTGGAAGCCGTCGGTCGTCGTGCTGGACGTGATGCTGCCCGGCCTGTCCGGGCTCGAGGTGCTGCGCCGGATGCGCGCGGCCGACGACGGCGCCGCGGTGATCATGCTGTCCGCGCGGGGCGAGGAGGAGGACCGGCTGGTCGGGCTGGAGGTCGGCGCGGACGACTATGTGGTCAAGCCGTTCAGCCCGCGGGAGCTCACGCTGCGGGTGCAGGCGATGCTGCGGCGCGAGGAGCGGCTGGCCGGCCTCGACCTGACACCGACCAAGATCAGCGCCGGGCCGATCATGATCGACACGGCGGCGCGGCTTGCCTACCTGAACGGGGACGAACTGGCGCTGACGCATCGGGAGTTCGATCTGCTGGCGTTCCTGGTGTCGCATCCGGGCAAGGCGTACACGAAGGCCGAACTGCTGCGCCGCGTCTGGGGCTGGGACTTCGGCGACTCATCGACCGTCACCGTGCACGTTCGCCGGTTGCGGGAGAAGATCGAGGTCGATCCGTCCGATCCGCGGTTGGTCCTCACGGTGCCGCGGACGGGCTACCGGTTCGTCGGAGATGCCGAATGAACAAGGACATGTTCACGATCCTGGCGCTGACCACGCTGTGGACGTTGATCGTCGCGGGGCTCGGAGCGGCAATCCTGTGGCAGTTCCGGCGTCGGTCGTTGCGGATCACGATGATCGTGGCCGCGCTGGCGCCGATGGCGGCCGCGCTGGCCGCGGTCCTGCAGAGCGTGCGGGCGATGTTCATCTCCGAGCACGACTCGTGGGTGGTGCTGTGGACGCTGGCGTTCGCGGCATTGCTCGGGCTGGGGATGTCAGTGCTGCTCGGGCACTGGATCAGCACGGGCTCCCGGGACGTTGGCCGTCGGTTGCGTCACCTCGGTACGTCGTACGAGCCGACGGCCGAGCTGACTGGCGCAGTACCGGCCGAACTGGCGGAGCTGACGGACGAGCTGGAGATGACGCGCCGCAAGCTCGCCGCGTCGCACGAAAGGGAGCGCGCGCTGGAAGCCAGCCGGCGGGAGCTGGTCGCGTTCATGTCGCACGATCTGCGGACGCCGCTGGCCGGATTGCGGGCCGTGTCCGAGGGACTCGAGGACGGCGTGATCGACGACGTACCCGGTGCGCTGCGGCAGATGCGGTCGACGGTCGACCGGATGACCGGCCTGGTCGATGACTTGTTCGAGCTGTCCCGGTTGTCGGCGGCTCCTCCGCCGCGGCACCGGTCCGCGGTCAGTCTGCGCGAGCTGGCGGAGGACGTGGCGGGGGAGAACGGTGAGCATGCCCGTTCGTCCGGGGTTCGGCTGGCGGTGTCGACGCCGACAGATGCCGATCGGCTCGCCGTCCAGGGCGATCCGGACGAGCTGACCCGCGCGGTCACCAACCTGGTCGGCAACGCGATCCGCCACACCGCACCCGGTGGAACCGTCACCCTGGCCGTCGACCGCGAGCCCGACGGCCGCGTCCGCCTCGCGGTCACGGACGGCTGCGGCGGAATCCCCACCGACGATCTCGACCGGGTCTTCGACATCGGCTGGCGCGGCGACGAACAGCGGACACCCGAGTCGGCGTCCCCTGGCGAAGGTGCCAGATCGAGCGGCGGCGGCCTCGGCCTGGCGATCGCTCGTGGTGTGGTCGAATCGCACGACGGCAACATCGCCGTCAGCAACATCGACGGCGGCTGCGCCTTCCAGATCGACCTACCCGCGAGCGTTTGAGAGCAGGTCCGCGAGACCGGTGGTGAGGTCGTAGGCCGGCTTCCAGCCCAGTTCGTTGCGGAGGCGGTCCGAGGACGCCGTGATGTGGCGGACGTCGCCCAGGCGGTACTGGCCGGTGACGACCGGCGCCGGGCCGTCGTAGGCGCGCGAGAGTTCGGTGGCGACGTCGCCGATGGTGTGGATGGTGCCGCTGCCGACGTTGTACGCCGCGAACGCGGGCTGGTGGGGGAGAGCGGCGGCAGACGTGGTCACGGCGGTGGCGATGTCGCGAACGTGGATGAAGTCGCGGCGCTGATTGCCGTCCTCGAAGACCTTCGGTGCCTCGCCGCGTTCCAGCGCCGAGCCGAAGATCGCCGCGACTCCGGCGTACGGCGTGTTCCTCGGCATGCCAGGTCCGTAGACGTTGTGGAAGCGGAGCGCGGTCACCCTGCCGCCGGTCTCGCGCGCCCACGTCTGGGCAAGGTGCTCACCGTTGAGTTTCGTGGCCGCATAGGCGTTGCGAGGATCGAGTACGGCGTCCTCCTCGACGAGACCCGGGTGGAGTTGGGCGCCGCAGACTGGGCACGGTGGTTCGAAGCGGCCCGCGTCCAGGTCTTCGGTACGGCGTGGACCGGGGGCGACGCGGCCGTGGCGATCACAGTCGTAGCGGCCCTCGCCGTACACGACCATCGAGCTGGCGTAGACGAGGTGTTGGATCTTGGCGTGGGCGAGTTGCCGGAGCAGGATCGCCGTACCCAGGCTGTTGCTGGAGACGTAGTCGTCCAGATCGTCGAGGTCGACGCCGAGTCCGACCTTCGCCGCCAGGTGGATGACGGAGTCGATCCCGTCCAGTGCGGCCGCGACCGTCGCCGCGTCACGGATGTCGCCGACGATCAGACCGGGACGTGGCGCCGGCTGGTGCGCATGGACATCCGGCCGGAAGGAATCGAGGACGATCACGTCGTGGCCCTCGGCAACGAGCTGGTGGTGGACGTGCTGCCCGATGAATCCGGCCCCGCCGGTCAGCAGCACTCTCACCGCGCCACCGTCCCGTCGAGGGCGTGGCGGCAGGTGCAGTCGGCGTCCGGCTTGGGGAGCTGCCCGATCACGTTCCTGAGCAGGTCCTGCAGTCGCTCGATGCTGCCCTTGAACGCGGTGAAGACCTCGGCCTGCGTGACGCCACTGCCCGACTCGACGCCCGCATCGTGGTCCGTGACGACGGCGATCGAGGTGTAGCAGAGCGCGAGTTCGCGAGCGATCGCGGCCTCGGGCGCTCCGGTCATGCCGACGACCGACCAGCCTTGTGCCGCGTGCCACCGCGACTCGGCGCGGGTGGAGAAACGCGGTCCGTTGATCACCACCATCGTCCCCTCCGGTACGACGTTGCCCGCGGCAATCACCGTCCCCCGGCCGGCCGGACAGTACGGGTCGGCGACGGACGTGTGCACCACCGGCTGGTCGTCGTACACCGTCTGAGGCCGGCCCCAGGTGCGATCGACGTACTGATCGGGGACGACGAACGTGCCCGGCACGAGCTCAGGCTTGAGCGAACCGACCGCACACGGCCCGAGAACCTGCCGTACGCCGAGCTCGCGCAGGGCCCACAGGTTGGCGCGATAGTTGACCCGATGCGGCGGGAAGCGGTGATCGGCCCCATGCCGGGGGATGAACGCGACCTCCCGCCCGTCGAGGTCGCCGACCACCGGCGCCTCGCTGGGCGGGCCGAACGGGGTGTCGATCTCGACGGTCTGTGCGTCGGACAGGAACGTGTAGAAACCGGAACCGCCGATCACGCCGATGTCAGCCATGATCCCGACGCTAGTGCCGCCGGGCGCGCCGACTACCGGATTCGCCCGGACCGTCAGCGCTCCGTAATCGATGATCGAATGGTGCTGTGAAGGTGTCCTGGGCGCTGCTCGCGATCGGCGTGGTGCTGCTGTTGTTCGGCGCTTACGCGAGCTGGACCGCCGGCCGGCTGGACCGCCTGCACCACCGGGTCGAGATCGCCCGCGCCTCGCTGGAGACCGAGCTCGCCCGGCGCTCCGCCCTGGTCGCCGAGCTGGCCGGCACCGGCATCCTCGACCCGGCGTCGTCCCTGCTCCTGCTCGACGCGGCTCATCGGGCCCGGACCGCGTCGCTGGAGACGCGTGAGCAGGCCGAATCGGCGTTGACCCGTGCGATCCATGCCACCGGCACCGACAAGGAACCGTGGGCCGGCGAACTGAGCCTGGCGATGCGGCGGGTCCAGTTGGCGCGGCGTTTCCACAACGACATCGTGGTGTCGACGCGCGACCTGCGGCAGCGCCGGCTGGTGAGGTGGTTCCGGCTGGCCGGCCACGCGCCGATGCCGGGCACGATCGAACTGGAGGACGGCAGTTGACCTTCGCGGAGGAGGCCGAGCGGTACCGCCACGAGTTGCGGGTGCACTGCTACCGGATGCTCGGCTCGTACGACGACGCCGAGGACATGGTGCAAGAGACGTTCCTGCGGGCGTGGCGCCGGCGCGACGACTTCGAGGGTCGCTCGTCGTTGCGCGCCTGGCTCTATCGCATCGCCACCAACGCCTGCATCGACGACGTACGCCGCAAGCAGCGAGTCCTCCCGTACCAACTCGAACCGGCGTCCTTCCCCGCCACCGCCCTCCCGCCGCGCGAGGACGTCCCCTGGCTCCAGCCGTTCCCCGACGTACTGCTGGACCGCGCGGACGAGCCGGATGCCGTTGTGATCCGTCGCGAGACGATCGAGCTCGCGTTCCTGATCGCGATCCAGCACCTTCCACCCCGGCAACGCGCGGTCCTGATCTTCCGCGATGTCCTTGGCTGGCCCGCCAGTGAAACCGCCTCGGTCATGGAGCTGACCGTTGCCGCCGTCAACTCCGCCCTCCAGCGAGCCCGGCCCGTGCTCGGCGAACACCTTCCGTCGCACCGGTCGGAGTGGTCGGCCACTCCGTCTGCTGATGAGCACGACCTGCTGCAGAAGTACGTAGCCGCCTGGGACGCTGGTGACCCCGCGGCGCTCGCAGCCCTCATGCACGAGGACGTCCGCATCACAATGCCGCCGTACCCGTTCTGGTTCGAGGGCCGGGCCGCGGCCGAACGCGTGCTCGCCGCCAACCTCGACCCGGCCGGGAACGCCTACCGTGGCACCTGGCGTTTCCTGCCGACCGCGATCAACCGCCAGCCCGCGCTCGCCGCCTATCTGCGCGGCCCGGGCGAGACCGTCTACAGCCCGTTCTCCGTCGACGTCTTCCGCGTCGAAACGAACCTGATCGCCGAAATGACCGCCTTCGAGATCACCGAGTTCTCCCGGCTCGGCCTGCCCGGGCACTACTTCGCGTCGGCGTAGGTCTCGACCGTGGCGGTGGTGAAAGCGAAGTTCGTGGGGGTCGGCCCGAAGGTGAGGGTGCCGGCCAGGGTGCTGGCGGACTGGATCGCTTCGGTGACCACCGAGGCTTCGTCGGCCGGACAGTGGACGATCACCTCGTCGTGCTGGAAGAAGACGAGCTCGGCCTTGAGATCGGCCAGTGACTGGCGCAGGGCGGCGAGCATCAGCAAGGCCCAGTCGGCGGCGCTGCCCTGGACCACGAAGTTGCGGGTGAAGCGGCCTCGGGCGCGAGCGTGACGAGCGTCGGTCTGGGGCTCGTCTGCTGGTGGTCCTTCCAGCATCGCGGCGTCCAGAGGAGTGCCGGACGGTGGGCAGGTCCGGCCCAGATAGGTGCGGACGAGCCGTCCTTCCTCACCGGCGCGCGCGGCGTCGTCGACGTACGCAACCGCCAACGGGAATCGCTTCCGCAGCATGGCGAGGTTCTTGAGGCCGTCGCCGGAGGTCTGGCCGTAGATGGCGCCCAGTACGGCGACTTTGGCGGTGGCGCGGTCTCCCGAGAACGCCTTGTCCGAGACAGCCTTGTAGAGGTCGCCCGGGTCGCTCGCCACCTCCATCAGAGCCGGGTCGCGCGAGATGGCGGCGAGAATCCGCGGCTCCAGTTGGGAGGCGTCGGCGACCACCAGACGCCAACCAGGATCGGCGACGACGGCACGGCGAATGACCTTCGGGATCTGCAGACCGCCACCGCCGTTGGTGATCCAGCGACCGGAGACCGTGCCGCCCGGAACGAAGCCAGGCCGGAACCGGCCGTCATGGACCCAGTCGTGCAGCCAGGACCAGCCGTTCGCGGTGTAGATGCGATAGAGCTTCTTGTACTCGACCAGTGGCGCGACCGCCGGATGGTCGATCGTCTCGAGCTCCCAGCGGCGGGTCGACTTCAGCTGATACCCGGCCTGTTTGAACGCCTTGAGCACGTCGGCGGGCAGATCCGGTCGCACCCGCCGCCCGAACGCCGCCGACACCTCGTCCGCGAGCTCGGTCAGCCGCCGCGGCTCCCCGGTCCCGCCGAACCGATCGCCGAGCAACTCCGTCAGTACGGCGCGATGCGCCGACTCGCTCCACGGCAGGCCGGCGCGATCCATCTCGGCCGCGATCAGCATCCCCGACGACTCCGAGGCCGTGAGCAACCGCATCCGGTCCGGATGCTCCGTGAGACCGTGCCGCCTGAGCTGGTCGGCGTACACCCTCAGGAGAGCGTCGAAGGCGACGGGCTCGGCAGCGATCTCGAACAACGACGACTGCTCACCAGGTACGACGCCCCGCAGCGGCGGATCCGGCGGCACAGGCTGACCACTCAACCGTGCCCACGCGGCCGCCGCCGATCGCGGCTCACCCAGCCGGCCCTCGTGCCCGAGCAACAGGCCTTCGCTGTTCTCGATGTCGTAGCAGCGTTCCACCCGGACGCCACTCGCCAGCAACCGCGGATAGATCTCCGCCGACGACCGCCACACCCACCGCGTCACCTGCGGACGCGCAGCCACCGCGGTCGCGAGGTCCGGCTCGCGCACCACCTCGCCGGCAGGCTGCCCGTCCGGATGTAGCGCGACGAGGATTGCCCCGCCACCCTCCTCCGGCGCGATCGCCCACCGCTCGTCCATAGGCAAATACAAGCACCCGGGACGGACAGTTCTCGGAGGATCAGGCCAGTGGTGGGAGACTGGACTTATGTGGCGGGAGAATGACCTGGACGCGGCGGACGGGACGAAGACTGAGCAGGTCGAGGCTCTCGTGCTGCGCCGGATCGAGCGGGGTGACCTGTCGATCGGTTCCCGGCTCCCCTCGGAGCGGGTGCTGGCCGAGCGACTCGGGTTGAGCCGCGTGACCGTCGTCCGGGCGCTGGACCACCTGCGGGCGGACGGCGTCCTGGAGACGAAGCGCGGCTCCGGCACGGTCGTCCGGCCGATCGACCGCCTCCTGGACCCGATCGCGCCCGCGTCGACCTTCACCGCGGGGGACCAGCCGGTGCTCGACCTGCGCTTCGCGACGACCGCCGCACCGCACGACGTCGCCGAGGTGGCTGCACAGATCGTCGAGGACGGCCTGCCGCAGGCCATGGGTGGCGACGGTCCGCCGCCGGGCGGGTCTATCGAGCTGCGTATGGCGCTCGCCGAGCGACTGACCATGGAGGGCGTACCGACCGAGCCGGATCAGTTGACGCTGACCGTGGGCGCAGCAGCCGGCCTGAATGCCGCACTGGCCGGACTGGACCTCGGACCGGGCGTCGCGATCACCGAGACACCGACGTACCCGGCTGCCTTCGATCTGCTCCGCAAACACCGCCTGGACGTCGCCGGCTGGCCCGCAGGCGTGTGGGACACGGATCAGCTCACCCACCTCTGCCGACGGCACCGGCCCAAGGTCATCTACCTGCAGGCGGACAACCACAACCCGACCGGACTCAGTCTCCCGGCGGACCGTCGTACGGCGGTAGTCGAGATCGCCAGGCGGTACGGCGCTGCCCTGATCAGTGACGAGACGATGCGACCGCTCTGGCTGGCCAGCGGGGAGCAAGCCGAACCACTGAGTCGCTACCCGCGCACTGTGAGTGTTGGATCGCTCTCGAAGACGGTGTGGGGCGGACTGCGCGTCGGGTGGGTCCGCACTGGCAAACAGCTCAGACGGCGCATCAACACCGCCGCACAGCTCAGCGTGGCGTCACCCAGTGCACTGGACGACCTCTTGGCCCAAGCGATCGTCCACCGGCTCGACAAGGTGATCAGCCGGCGCCGGACCAGGCTGCGCGCCAACCTGATGGCGCTGGAGACGGGCCTCAGGACGCTCGACGGTGTGGCCTGGCCCACGCCCACTGGCGGGATGACGCTATGGCTGGAGTTGACCGAAACCAGAGCGCGCCGAGTGCTGGAGGCAGCCCGTGGGCACGGCCTGCTGCTGGGCGCCGGCGACCTGTTCACGCCCGAGGGCACCGACCGAAGACACATCCGGATCCCGTTCACCGCACCGCCCGCGACGCTGCGGCTGGTGGTCGCCCGGCTGGGGGAAGCGCTGGCTCAGTCCACTTGATCCGAGGTGGACTGAGGATCGGTGCCGTCGTCGACCTAATCTGGACAGTGAGCCCCACGACCAGGAGGAAAGCAGTGACGGAGAACCAGACCCCTCAGACCGGTACCGCGAAGGTCAAGCGCGGCATGGCGGAGATGCTCAAGGGCGGCGTGATCATGGACGTCGTCACCGCGGAGCAGGCCAAGATCGCCGAGGACGCCGGTGCGGTCGCGGTGATGGCGCTGGAGCGGGTTCCGGCCGACATCCGCGCGCAGGGCGGCGTCTCCCGGATGAGCGATCCGGACATGATCGACTCGATCATCGGCGCCGTCTCGATCCCGGTGATGGCCAAGGCCCGGATCGGTCACTTCGTCGAGGCGCAGGTGCTGCAGAGCCTCGGTGTGGACTACATCGACGAGTCCGAGGTCCTGACCCCGGCCGACTACGCGAACCACATCGACAAATGGAACTTCACCGTTCCCTTCGTCTGTGGCGCGACCAACCTGGGCGAGGCGCTGCGCCGGATCACCGAGGGCGCGGCGATGATCCGCTCCAAGGGCGAGGCCGGCACCGGTGACGTGTCCAACGCGACCACCCACATGCGCCAGATCCGCCAGGAGATCCGCAAGCTGCAGAACCTCCCCGAGGACGAGCTGTACGTCGCGGCCAAGGAGCTGCAGGCGCCGTACGAGCTGGTCAAGGAGGTCGCGCAGGCCGGCAAGCTCCCGGTCGTGCTGTTCACCGCCGGTGGCATCGCCACCCCGGCCGACGCCGCGATGATGATGCAGCTCGGCGCCGAGGGCGTGTTCGTCGGCTCCGGCATCTTCAAGTCCGGCAACCCGGCCCAGCGCGCCGAGGCGATCGTCAAGGCCACGACCTTCTACGACGACCCCGACGTACTCGCCAAGGTCTCCCGCGGTCTGGGCGAGGCCATGGTCGGCATCAACGTCGACGAGATCCCGCAGCCGCACCGGCTCGCCGAGCGCGGCTGGTGACGACACCGGAAGGTCTGCTGGCGGTGGACGAACGGACCGCCCGGGAGCTGCGGGGACTGGCCCGCGTCCTGGTGCGATCCGGGTACGCCGACCACGTCGCCGTGGCGGCCGCGTTGACGGAGGCCGTCCAGGAGGACGCGCCGTCGATGGACGCCTCCGCACTGGTGCCGCTGCTGATCGGCGAGGCCTTCATGGATCTCCGGGCCGAGGCCGCCGACTGGCCGGCGACCACGGATCCTGACCGGCTCGACGCCGTACTGGCCGAGCTGGAGTCCCGCGGCGTCGTGGTGGTCCGCTACACAGCCGACCACCACGCCGCCAGGCAGGTGCTCGAGGCGGCCGCGGATCCGAAGGGCCTGGTGTTCTTCACCGACACCGACGTCTGGCACGCGGTCGACTTCGGCATGCTCGAGCTCAAGCTCTGGCACCCCGACACTGCCAACGTGGCGCCGGGCGAGCCGCTCCTGGAGGACGTGCTGTCGCTGCTACACCACTACGACCTGCCCGCGGTCTTCGACGAGGGCCGGATCGAGGTCACGCTCGACTGGCAACGAAGGGTGACCCTATGACCGTGATCGGTGTGTTCGCGTTGCAGGGGAACGTGCGTGAGCACGTGGCGATGCTGACCGAGGTCGGCGTCGAGGCCCGGCCGGTACGGCGTCCGTCCGAGCTGGAGCAGGTGGACGCGCTGGTGCTCCCGGGTGGTGAGTCGACCACGATGGACAAGCTGGCCCGGGCGTTCGAGCTGTTCGAGCCGCTGCAGAAG
This sequence comes from Kribbella sp. NBC_01484, assembly GCF_036227145.1. Lineage (NCBI taxonomy): Bacteria > Bacillati > Actinomycetota > Actinomycetes > Propionibacteriales > Kribbellaceae > Kribbella > Kribbella sp. NBC_01484. Next base: position 8,061,649 of record NZ_CP109437.1, on the reverse strand, counting down.
CGGATCGCGGACGGTATGCCGGTGTTCGGCACCTGCGCCGGGATGATCATGCTCGCGAACGAGATCACCGGCGGGATCGAGGGCCAGGAGACGCTCGGCGGACTGGACGTGACGGTCCGCCGGAACGCGTTCGGGCGGCAGGTGGACTCGTTCGAGGCGGACCTGGAGTTCGCCGCGTTCGACACGCCGTACCACGCGGTGTTCATCCGGGCACCATGGGTGGAGCGGGTCGGCCGGGACGTGGAGGTACTCTCGACGGTGAGGTCGGGCCCCGCCGCGGGTAGGATCGTCGCGGTTCGCCACGATCGGCTGCTGGCCACGTCGTTCCATCCGGAGATGACCGGGGACGCCAGGCTGCACGGCTACTTCGCCGAGCTGGTCCGCAGCCTCTGAGTCAGTTGCAGCGGTAAGAAGGGTTGGGTTCGCCATGTCAGGCCACTCCAAGTGGGCCACCACGAAGCACAAGAAGGCCGTCATCGACGCGAGGCGCGGCAAGCTCTTCGCGAAGCTGATCAAGAACATCGAGGTGGCCGCCCGGATGGGCGGTGGCGACCCTGGCGGGAACCCGACCCTGTACGACGCCATCCAGAAGGCGAAGAAGACCTCGGTCCCGAACGACAACATCGACCGCGCGATCAAGCGTGGTTCCGGCGCCGAGGCCGGTGGCGCGGAGTACCAGACGATCATGTACGAGGGCTACGGCCCGAACGGCGTCGCGATGCTGGTCGAGTGCCTCACCGACAACCGCAACCGGGCCGCTGCCGACGTGCGTACGGCGATGACCCGCAACGGCGGCTCGCTGGCCGACCCGAACTCGGTCGCGTACCTGTTCAACCGCAAGGGCGTCATCGTCGTCGCCAAGGACCAGGACGGGAAGTCGCTGTCCGAGGACGACGTGATGGAGGCCGTGCTCGAGGCCGGTGCCGACGAGGTGAACGACCTCGGCGAGTCCTGGGAGGTCGTCACCGAGGCCACCGACATGGTCGCGGCCCGGACGGCGCTGCAGGACGCCGGCATCGACTACGACTCCGCCGACGTCCAGTTCGTCCCGTCCATGACGGTCGAACTCGATGCCGACGGCGCCGCCAAGATCTTCCGCTTGATCGACGCCCTCGAAGACAGCGACGACGTCCAGAACGTCTACGCCAACTTCGACGTATCGGACGAAATCATGGCGGAAGTCGGGTAATGAGGATGGGGCGGAAGTTGGCGTTGCGCCGCTGTGCCCGATTCCACGTATCCGACGAAATCATGGCCGAAGTCGGGTAATTGTGCGCGTCAGCGAGTGGTGTCCCTGGCCAGGAACTTGATGATGGTCTGGACGAATTCGTCCGGACCATCCACCCACGGACTGTGCGCGGCCCCCGGCTGGACAATGTGCTCGCCGCGCGGGAAGAGCCCAGCCACCTCGGCGGCGGAATCCGGACGCGGGGAGCCGTCCAGCTCACCGGAGATGACCAGGACGGGCACATCCAGTTCAGCCAGTACGGCGCGGGCGGCGTCCGCGCCGTCGAAGGCGCCCGGGGCCAGGTAGGCGTCCGCCGCCTCCTCGTCGAACCACTCCTCGCACGCGGCGGCGTGCGCCTGCGCGGCGGCATCCCATCGACCGTAGGCGAGGCGGTCGAGCAGCGCGAAGTCCGCGCCGCTCGCCTCCCCGGACACGGCCCGCTCGAAGGCCGGCCGGACCTCCTCGTACCAGGGCTCCTCCCGGCGCAGTTCCAGCGCCTCGCGACGCCGCTCGACGGGGAAGTCGATCCCGGCGGTGCGCGCCCGCGCGCAGACCAGGACAAGCGAGCGCACCCGCTCCGGGAAGCGGGCCGCGTAGGCCAGCACGAGATCACCAGCGGCCGAGTGGCCAAGAAGATCCAACTGCTCCAGTCCGACGGCGACGCGCAGTGCTTCGATGTCTTCAGCCTGCCGGTCCACCCGGAAGCTCGCGAGGTCTGCGGGCCTGGCCGAGTCCCCCGTGCCGCGCAGGTCCAGCAACACCAACTCCCGCTGCGCGGCCAGCCCACCGAGGTCGCCGAAGTAAGCGGAGCGCATCATCGGCCCGCCGGGGATGCAGACGAGCGGTCGGTCACCCCCCGAGCCCTTTCGGTGGTACGCGAGGCGGGTGCCATCGGGCACGTCGAAGGTCAGCATGAGCGGGATACTTGCAGGTGGCACGATAGCCCGCCACGGAATAAGCGACCTGATTGCGATGGCACCACGCCTCCCGGCTCGAGTTGGCGGGCTACGGGTTGACGATCTGGTTGCCTACCAGGGCGAGGGTTTGGATGGCGGCCAGGCCGTAGAGGGCTGTGGTGTTGGTGGAGACCCACTTGGCGGCTTGAGTCGGGTTGAGGGTCGAGGTCACCTGCTCGGACGACCAGGGGAGGTTCGGGCCGTAGCCGTCGCCGGTGTAGAACTCCTTCCAGGCCCGCGCGGCCAGGTCGTCCCGGTTCAGGCGTACGGCGGCGTACGCGGTGAGTCGGGAATGGCCTTGCCGGAGGATGAGGTTGCCGAAGTACGCGCCGCACTCGGCCGTCTGCTCGGCGCGGGTGGCGTTGAAGAGGCGGCAGTACTGCAACCACGCCGCCTCGAACGCCGGCAGGTCCACCAGGTCGATCAGTTCGGCGCAGATCTCCACCTGCCCGAACATCGCGCTGAGGTGCGACACGCTGACCGTCTTCTCCGTCACCGGTGCGAACCGTCCGGTGTCCAGGTCGTACAGACCGCTCCCGGTGACGAAGCCGTTCGGCATCGCACCGATCGTCTCCATCGTGCCGAGAAGCTTGCTGTGGGCAACGTCGGCCTTCGGGCCCTGCCGCTCCCACTCGGTCAGCCACGCGGCCGCCAGACCACTCCAGTCGGTACCGAGGCCGATCGACAGCGCATGCGGGTCCGGCTCGTACGGCTCGGTCCTGATTTTCCGCAGCGGATCCAGCACAAGGAACGTCCGGTCGGAGTCGACCAGCTCCGACAGCAGGTCGCCGGTACGCTCGTCGGCCGTCAGGTAGTAGTAGAACCGCCGGTAGATCGCCGTACTGATCCGCTGCTGCTTCGCACTGTCCGCCCAGTGCTGTACGCCGTGCCGCGTCCCCAGTCCGGCCCACTGCCCGAGGTGATAGACGTCGACCTCACCAGTGTGTCGCGTCATGGCCTCGGCGAACCGGAAGATGTCGGCCCGGCCGGTCCGCAGGAACGAGTACCAGAGCCAGAGATCCGGCGACAGCTCCGAGTTGTCCCACGCGTACCCACCCACGTCGTACCGCCACACCAGCCGGTCCTCGTCGAACGTGTGCATGATGTCGCCGTAGTCCCAGAACCCGTACCAGTGTCGCGACTCGACCTGACCCCGGTAGAAGTCGAACAGGAAGTCCAGGTGATCCTCGATCGACTTCTTCGCCGGCACCGATCGATCCACCGGCGTGACCAGCCCGCCGAAGACCCGCGTGTTGACGATCTGGTCCACCGGGTTGATCAACTGCGGTGGCGTCCGAACCTGGTCAGCCATGTCACCCAGCCGAGCAGCCGTCGGCGTCGCCGCCAGCGCCCAGAACGTCAGCTCGGACGTCCGCGCGATCCCGTACGGCGTGCCGAAGGCCGGCTCGTAGTCCTCATACGTGATCTCGAGCGCGTCCAACTGCTTCGGGTAGGTGTCCTCGCCCATCCCGTCGTGGTAGAACCGCGTGTCCATGGCACCGGCCTCCGGCGACCACAGCCACACGGTGACCTCGGCCTCCTCGGTCGCGGCGCCACGGATGTCCAGCTGGGTGGGGTGGCGCTGCCAGAAGTCCCTTAAACCAAAGGCGAACCCACCACTCACGCCACCGACGTAGCCGAGCCCGGACGCGCGCCCGCCCTGATCGACCGAGACCCAGCCGAACCCCTTCTTGGTCCGCTTCTTCACCGTGAAGCCGTCGGCGTTCAGCTGACTCAGCGAATAGTCACCCCACTCGGGGATCCATTGCAGCCGCGTCGTCACCCGCTGGTCCCACGTGGCCGGATCAGGCAGCTTCGTCCCAGCGATCTGCGCTGCACGGACGGCGGCACCCGGGTCACGCCGCAACCCGGTGATCCCCTTCACCGCCTCGAACACCATGCCATGACCCTCGCCGACGAACCGGACGTGCCGGTCGTACGCCGCATCCCGCAACGGCACCCGGAAGCGCACACCGAGCCCGGCGATGTAGTCCTTCTGCCCATCGCGGTCGTAGACGAACGTGTGCACCATCCGCACGTTCTCCGCCCCGGCCACGAAGTACAGCCGCACCGAGAACGGCAACCAGGTCTTGCCCTTCCGCGACTTGTGCCGGCCGTCGATCCGCACCACCGCGCGGACCGGTCCCGCCTGCTCGACGGTGACGCCCGTGATGTCGCTGTCGTAGCGTTCCCGGACGCTGCCGCCTTCCTCGTCCTCGGCGATCTTGTCCTGCTTCAGGTTGACGAGCTCGCCCTTCCGGGCGATCAGCGTGTCACCACGCCAGATCTGGCTGACCAGCTCCGAGCCGCTCTTGCGGATCCGGGTCTTGATCACGCCGGTGTCGACGTCGACGTACGTCTTCTCGTTCTTGACGGTGACCGGTTGCGCGGGCGCGGCCGCCGTACCCGGGCCGAGTGTGTACGACTCGGCCGGTGCGTCGACCGCGATCGCATGCGCACTCCACTTGAGGGAGCCGTCCGGCCAGTACGCTGTCGGCCAGCTCTGCACCGGTACGGCGCTGCCGTCGCCGGCCGTGAGTGCGAACGACTGGTTCGCGGGTACGGCGCCTTTCGGCCACGGCGTACCCCAGGTCGTCACGGCTGCTGTGCTCGGCTTGCCTTCCAGCCAGCTGAGCTTCACCTCTGGTGCTGCGGCCACTGCTTTGGTGCCGGTGTCGAGCAGGGACGCTGCAGGTACGGCGGCCATACCTGCTAGGACAGTGCGTCGGGAGACCTCCATGCCTTTCCACCTCTGTCAGGTCGGTGTTCAGGGATCAGGGACAGGTTCTGGATCGCTGCCAGCGCGTACTGCGATGCGCCGTTGGTGCTGACGAACGCGGCCTCGTCGACCGGCATCAGTGCGCCGTCGATCGCGGTGGTCCGCCACTCCGTTTGGCGTTGCATGGCGTTGCGGTTGAGCTGGTCGCCTTCGTCGACGAAGAACTTGTGCCAGGCCAGTCGCGCCAGCTCCGCGTCCCCGCTGCGGCTGGCGGCGTACGCGGCGAGCCGGCTGTGGGCCTGGACGAGTGAGATGCCTTGGAGCGGTTGACCGACCTCGGCGGCCTGCTGCTCCGGCGGCAGCAGGTAGAGCCGGCAGTAGTCCAGCCACGCCTTCTCGAATCCGGGTACGTCGAGGTCCAGGTCGATGAGCTCCGAACAGATCTCGGGCAGCCCGAAGAGCGACGACAGGTGTGACACCGCGATGGAGCGTCGGCTCGTGTCGAACCGCCCGGTGGACAGGTTGAGCCGCGCATTGCCGGTGAGGAAGCCGTAATGGAGTGCCGCGATGTCGGCCATCGTGCCGACCAGCCGTGCCCGGGCCCGCTCGTCCCCGTGCCGCTCCCACCGCGTGAGCCACGCCGCGGCGAGCGCACCCCAGTCCACGCCCAGCTCGACAGACAGCGCATGCGGGTCGGGGGAGTAGACGTCAGGTCGCACCTTGCGCTGGGGATCGACGACCAGGAACATCTCCTCGATCGTCGCCAACTCGTCCATCAGGTCGCCGGTCCGCTCGTCCGCGGTGAGGTAGTAGTAGAAGCGCCGATAGATCGCGTTGGAGATGCGCGCCTGCTTGCAGCTGCACCCCCAGTGCTGCACGTTGTGCCGCGAACCAAGGCCCTTCCACCGGCCGAGGTGGTGTACGTCGACCTCGCTGGTGTGCCGGGTCATCGCCTCGGCGAATCGGAACACGTCCGCCCGACCGGTCCGCAGGTACTGGTACCAGAGCCACAGATCCGGCGAGAGCTCGGAGTTGTCCCACGCATAGCCGCCGACGTCGTACCGCCACGTGTGCCGGTCCCGGTCGTAGGTGTGCATGACGTCGCCGTAGTCCCAGAACCCGTACCAGCGCCGTTGCTCTCGCTGTCCGACGTAGTACTGGAAGAGGAAGTTCAGCCGCGCCTCGATGTCCTGGTGGTCGGCGGTGGGCAGACTCCAGCTGCCGAAGACACCCGTCTCCAACAGCCGTCCTGGAGCGACGGCGAGTAGACCGGGGGAGTTCAGCAGCGCCGCGTGCTCGGCCAGGTCGTCAGCGGACGGAGTGGTGTCGTGGACTCGCAGTGTCAGCTCATGGGTACGCGCGATGCCGTGAGCGTTTCCGAAGCCCGGTTCGTAGTCCTCGTAGGTGATCTCGAGTCCTTCGAGCTGTTCGGCGTGCGTGTCCTGGTCCATGCCGTCGTGCCAGTAGCGCACGTCCATGGCCGGTGCACTGGGCGACCACATCCAGGCCGTCGCGGTGGCGAGGTCGGTGGCCGCGTTGCGGATGTCCAGGCGGGTCGGGTGGAGCTTCCAGAAGTCGCGGAGTCCGAAGCCGAGTCCGCCGCTGACACCACCGACGTACCCATAGCCTGGCGATCTGGTCCCGGCCGGGATCGTCACCCACGCATGGTCCGCGCCGGTGCGCTTGCGCAGCGTGAAGCCGTCGGCGCTGCTTTGGTCGAGCGTGTAGTCGTTCCACTGCGGGATGAGGTGCAGGCGATCCGACACCTCAGAGTTGGGGATCTCCTCGACCGCATGGCCTGCCACCTGCTCACGTCGTACCTCTTCACCTGGATCGCGGCGCAGACCGGTCAGACCGCGGACTGCCTCGGTGAGGAAGCCGGACGGCCCGGCCAGGCGGATGTGGCGGTTGTGGGGTTCGTCGCGCATGACCACGTCAGCGCTGAGTCCCAGCCCGGCCAGGAAGTCCCGGTCGGGGTCGCCGTCCCAGATGAAGCTGTGCACGACGCGTACGTCGGTCGCACCGGCGTAGAAGTAGAGCCGGACGGAGAACGGCAGCCAGTCACCGTGTTTGCCGTCCAGCCTGACCACCGCGCGGACCGGTCCGTCCTGCTCGACAACAAGATTGTCGACAGTCGCCGTGGTCTGTTGCCGGTGACGACCCAGATCCTCGTCCGGCGCGTCTTGTCGCACGCTGACCAGCCGGACCTCGCGCACGACCTCCTGGTCGCCGTACGCGATCGAGGCGATCAGCGACGGCTTGCGCAGCGTCCAGGTGACCTCGCCGGTCGTCACCCGGACTTCAGCACCGGACCGCGTCACTTGGACCGGCCGGCTCGGCGTCGCCGGCGCGCCGGTGACGAGTTCGTACGACGACTCCGGGTGCTCGGACGGGCCGATCGCGTGGGCGGACCACTTGATCGAGCCGTCCGGCCAGGTCGCGGTCGTCCAGCTCTGCACCGGCGTACCGTCGGCGATCGCGAACCGGGTGCCCTCGGCAACCGTGCCGCGCGGCCATGGAACACCCCAGGAAACGCCTTGCCGGCAAGGAGTTTCCAGCCATTGCAGTGTGGTCATTCTTTCACCGATCCGATCAGGACGCCTTTGGCGAAGTGCTTCTGCAGGAACGGGTAGAAGAGCAGGATCGGCAGTGTCGCCACCACCACGACCGCGAACTTCAGGCCCTGCTCCGGGAACGTGACGGTCTCCAGTTGCTGCAGCACGTTCGCCGAGTCGGCGTTCGCCGCCGTGAGCTGGCGGACGATCATCTGCAGCGTCCACTTGTGGCTGTCGTCGATGTAGAGCAAAGGCGACATGTAGTCGTTCCAGATCCCGACCGCGTAGAACAGCGAGAACGTCGCGATGATCGGCTTCGACAACGGCAGCACGATCCGCAGGAACACGTTCAGCTCGTTGCAGCCGTCGATCCGGGCCGCCTCCTCCAGCGCCTCGGGCAACTCCTGGAAGAAGCTCTTCACCACGATCAGGTAGAACGGGTTGATCGCCAGCGGCAGGATCAGCGCCCAGTAGCTGTCCAGCAGACCCAGATCCCGCACCACCAGGTACGTCGGGATCATGCCGCCGGTGAACACCAGCGTGAAGATCACCAGATTCAGTACGAGTGCCCGCCCCGGCAGGAACCGCTTCGCCAACGGGTAGGCCATGGTCAGCGTGAGCACCAACTGGATGACCGTGCCGACCGCGGTCACGCCGATCGTGGTCAGCAACGCCCGCACGAACGTGTCGGTGGAGAAGATGTAGTGGTAGGTGTCCGTGACGAACCTGTGCGGCCACAGGAAGAACGGCCGCGAGCTGATCTCGGACTCGGTCGCGAACGACCCGGCCAGAACATACAGCAGCGGCAGGACCGTGACCAGCGACAGAGCGGTCAGCACGACGGCATTCAGGACGTCGAACGCGCGGCTGCCGCGGGAGTCGTAGTACCGGACGGAGTGGTTGGTTGCCATGGTCACAGCCCCTTCAGAACAGGCCTCGCTGGCCCAGACGCTTTGCCAGGAAGTTGGAGCCGAAGATCAGCACGACACCGACGACGCCCTTGAACAGGCCGACCGCGGTCGCGTAGCTGAACGAACCCTGCGTGATGCCGACGTAGTAGACGAACGTGTCGAACACGTCGGCGACGTCGCGGTTGAGCGAGGTGGTCATCAACCAGATCTGCTCGAACCCGGAGTCCATCAGATGACCGGACGTCAGGATCGCCATCACCACGATCGTCGGCCGGATCGCCGGCAGCGTGATGTGCCAGAACTGCCGCCACCGGCCGGCGCCGTCCACCCGGGCCGCCTCGTACAGCTGTGAGTCCACCCCGGCCAGTGCGGCCAGGTAGATGATCGTGCCCCAGCCGGTCTGCTTCCACAGCAACTGCAGCACGATCAACGGCCGGAACCACGCGGCCTGCGCGACGTAGTCCGTCTTCTGCCCGCCGATCAGGCTGTGGATCCAGTTCGCGATCACGCCGAAGTCGACCGAGAACAGCAGGTACGTCAGCGACGCGACGATCGTCCACGACAGGAAGTGCGGGATGTAGATCAGCGACTGCACGGACCGTTTCAGCACCCGGACGCGCAACTCGTTCAGCATCAGGGCGACGACGATCGGCGCCGGAAAGACGAACACGATCGTGAGCAGCGCGAGCAGCAGGGTGTTGAACATCAGCCGGCCGAAGTCCGGTCCGGTGAACAGCTCCTGGAAGTGCTTCAGCCCGACCCACTCACTGCCCGAGTAGCCCAGGAACGGCACGTAGTCCTTGAACGCGATGGTCAGGCCGTACATCGGCAGGTACTTGAAGACGACGAAGTACGCCAGACCAGGTAGCAGCAACAGGTACAGCCAGCGGTACCGCAGTAGATCCCTCCACAACGGCACCGCACGCGTTCGGCGTTTGCGCTTCGGAGGGGACGCCTGCCGCGGAGCACCCGCGGCAGGCTGTACCACCTCCGGCACCAGATCGGTGGCCATGGATCAGCCGCCGGCCTTGGCTGCCAGGTCGTTGACCTCCTGGACGATCTGCGTGCCGCCACCGTCGTACCAGCGCTTGATCTGCGCCTTCAGCTGGTCCTCGGTCATCGCGCCGGACAGGTACTTGATCCGGGCATCCGGGATGATCGTGTCCAGGGTCTGGCCCTTCGCCACCGCGGTCGGCGCGATCACGCTGAGGGCCGGGTTGAAGACCGCGGTCTTCAGGTCCTCGTTCATCAGCACGTCGAACTTGGACCGCATCGCCCGGCTGGCCTCGTCGTTCGGCCGCAGCGCGTACGCGCCGAGTCCGACGGAGGCGCGCGTACCGAGCTGGATGAAGGCCTTGTCCACGTCGTTCTGGATCGCCTTCACCTTCGGGTCGTCGGCGTTGATCGGTACGGCGTACTGACCGTCGGCCTTGAAGTTGCGGCCCTCGATCCCGTTGGTGAGCAGGATCGAGCCCTCCTTGGACTCGAGTTTGTCGAGCGTCTGCAGCACCTGGTCGAGCTGCTCCTTGGTCCGGATGTGCTGCTTGGAGATCGCCATCACCATGTTGTAGCCGGTGAACGGGTAGGAGAACTTCTGGCCGTCGGAGCGCTTCAGGTTCCCGACCAGGGTGACCTTGTCGAAGTCCTTCGGGTTCTTCTCCTTGAACAGGTCGAGCAGCTGGGTGGCCCGCACGTTCACGTCGATGATCATGCCGCCCTTGCCCTGCACGAACGGGTCGTTCCAGTTCGCGCTGTCCAGGGTGGCGAAGTCCGGGTTGACCAGGCCTTCCTGGACCCACTTGCGCAGCCACTCGTTGGCGGTCAGGAACTCGGGGGTGTCGAAGCCCGGGACCAGCTTGCCGTCGCGCTCACCCCACCCGTTCGGAGCGCCGAACCAGGTCTCGATCACGTCGTACGGGCTGGCGCTGGCGTAGTTGCCGGGCCACTTCGGGATGATCAGACCGTAGGTGTCCTTCTTGCCGTTGCCGTCCGGGTCCTGGTCGGTGAACGCCTTGGCGATCGTGTAGAGGTCGTCGACGGTCTGCGGTTCCTTCAGGCCGAGCTTGGCCAGCCAGTCCTTGCGGATCACGATGCCGGAGCGCAGCAGTGGGCGGACCCGGTAGATGCCGTAGGTCTTGCCGTTGGTCATCGAGTTCTTCGCGGTCTGCTCGTTGGCCGGCTTGAGGTTCGGGTACTTGTCGAGCTTGCCAGTCAGGTCCCAGAACGCGCCGGCCTCGGCGGCCTTGACGAACGAGGGGCTCTTCTCGTTCGCGACCATTACGTCCGGGATCTTGTCCGAGGCGAGCGTGACGTTCGACTTGTCGCCGTACTCGGCGTTCGGCACCCAGGTGATCTTGAGCTTCTTGCCGATCAGCTTCTCGACGGCCTGCTGCAGCTCGCCGCCCGGGTCGGGCGCGGTGCCGAACAGCGGCGCCATCACGGTGAGCTCGCTACTGGCCGCCTGGCCTTCTTTGCTGTCGCCGCCGCCACCGGAGCAGGCGGAGGCGAGCAGTGCCGTCGACAGGGCGACGGTGACGGCGAGGCGCCGTCGGGAGAGGATGGTCATGAGTTCCCTTTCAGGTACAGGCGCGCCTCGTTCTCGGCGAAGAAGCGCAGGCAGAGCCAGGTGTTGAGCTGGATCCAGCCGCCGCCGGCCAGCACGATCCCGAGCACCGGGAACTTGGCTGACACGTAGGCGATGGACACCGCGACGAAGAGCAGGACCAGCGACGACGCCGGCCGCGCGAGCGCGACCAACGATGCCTTGGGCAACAACTCGCGGACCCGGAGGTCGTAGTGCACGGCCATCGGGAGCAGATAGGCGGCGATCACCCCGAGTGCGATCAGGGCGACGAGGCTGATCAGCCGGGGGAGTGACGCCTTCGCGCCCAGCGACGCGAAGTACAGGTAGTTGCCGATCAGGAGGACGGCGGCCGCGACGAGCGGCAGCACCACGAGCGAGCCGCGGCGGAACTCCCGGCGGACCGCGGTGCGGAAGGCAGGCAGTGCATGAAACGATTCACCGAAAGACCTGCGTCTGGCCAGGGAATACGCTGCGAGCGTGGCCGGGCCGATACCCAGCGCGACACCGCCGAGCAGGGTGCAGAGGATCCAGAGCGCGTTCAGCTTGATCGCCCAGACGACCTCATCCGTTGCGTTGTAGAGCTTGATGGACCAGCCACTCATGCTGCCTGCCTAGGTGTTTCGGGCGAAAAGTGATGTGACCATATAGTTGAATCGTCTCAACGTCAACGCTTCGGAAAGCGTTTGTCAGGGAGTGGTCACGGGGAGCCGGATCGAGTGCTGGGAGAAGCTGCTCAGGCCGGGCGAATCCGCAGATTCGCGTACTCGCCGATCAGCGGCGCCATCTGGCGGAAGCCGATCTTGCCGCCGGTCAGCGGCTGGTCGTCGTACCACTGGAAGCTGATCAGCTCGTTGACTGCGAACGTGATCAGGCCGCGGTCGACGGAAAGCCTCAGTTTGTAAGGACCTTGGGCGTCCTCGACGCCCGGGATGGGATCGGCGCCCTGCGCGACGAGGTGGAAGCCGTGGCTCTTGCGCAGGTTGCAGGTGTGGAAGGCACGTTCGGCCGGCCAGCGGCGGCGGAAGTACGAGACGTGGTAGGTGTCCAGATCACCGTGGTGGTACTGCTCGTACGGGCCGGTGCGCGGACTCAGCTCGAAGAGGTCCTCGCCGCTGCGGCCCTTCGCGTGGAAGAACAGGATGCACAGGCCGGGCTCGCGGATGGGCCAGAAGTCCCACTCCACGGTGATATCCGGCGGGAAGTCGTCGGGACACCAGAGCACCACGTTGGCGTCCTGGCCGTCCTCGGCCGGGCGCACGCTCTCCAGGCGAAGCCGGCCGAGCGGGAACGAGACGGCGCCGTCGCCTTCCATCCGGAAGCCGGCGAGATCGTCCGGCGATGCCAGTGGGTTCTCGTAGAGCATCAGCGGGTGTGGTCGCTGGATTCGCGGACGATCAGATCCGGCTGGAAGATGACCTGCCGATGGCGGTGCCGGTCGGCCGCCTCGACCTCCTCCTGCAGCAGTTCCATCGCGGACCGGCCGAGCAACTCGGCCGGCTGCCGCACCGACGACAGCGGTACGGCGGCTGCCCGCGCGAAGTCGATGTCGTCGTACCCGACGATCGCCATGTCCTCCGGCACTCGTAGGCCGGCGACGGACATCGCCTGCAGGAAGCCCAAGGCGAGCAGGTCATTGGCGAGGAAGGCCGCGGTCGGGCGTGATCGCGCGGGCATCGTGGCGACCTGCTCGCCGATCGCGCGCCCCTCGACCACGCCCATCACGTCGACTTCGTAGTACTGGAGCTCGACGCTGTCCGCCTGTGCGACGGTTGCGGTGATGCCGGCCATCCGGTCGGACACCTGCTGCATGGTGAAAGGCCCACCGATAAAGGCGATCCGGCGATGGCCGGCCTCGATCAGATGGTTCCCGGCGAGGCGTCCGCCGAGCTGGTCGTCGACGCTCACCGAACACAGTCCGCGGTCCGCGGCACGGTCCACCAGGACGACCGGCGTACCGCGGGCGACCAGTGCGGTCAGGCGGGGATCGGTGCTGTCGAACGGCGTGATCAGTATGCCGAGGACGCGCTGCTGCTCGAGCTGGTCGAGGTGATGGCCTTCGCGCACCGGGTCTGTCTTGCTGTTGCAGAGCATCACCACGGTGTCGTGCTCATAGGCCAGCGCTTCGGCACCTTCGGCGAGATCCGTGAAGAACGGGTTCGCGACGTCGAGTACAACCAGTCCGACAGTCCGGCTCCGCCCCGCACGCAGGTGCCGGGCGGCCTCGTTCCGCACGAACCCGAGCGCCCGGATGCTGTCCTGCACCCGCTGCCTCGTCGCCGGCGCGACGATCCACGGCCGATTGAGCACATTGCTGACAGTGCCCACCGAAACCCCGGCCCGATGCGCAACCTCCTTGATGCTGGGCGTCGCCATCGTCCCCCGTCCAGCAGCCGTCACCGTCCGCCGCAGTCTATCCAGCCCTAATTGAATCGTCTAAATGCGCCCCGCGCACGCCGGTAGACGGCTGCGCGGCGGCTGACTGGCCCGAGGAGGCGAGTCCGGACGGCATGCAGTACCTGCTCGGCCGGGCCAGGGGGATGCCGACCGCGCGCGTGATGACGTGCGTGAGTACGTGCTGGAGCATCTGAGCGACGAGGTCACTCGGCCGATCGACCAGCAGTTCTTGCGTGGCAGATCCGGCAGCAGGCCCCAGCACCAAGTCCCGTACCCGGCGACGGGGCTCCACCCGCGTGAATCGGCCCGCTATCCGGGCCCCAGGACCTCGAAGGACTCCTGCCAGCGGGCAGCGGTGGCCGCAGCCTTCCCGCGGCAAGTCCACCAGCAAGATCACGCACTACGGCTGGACTCCTAGGTCACGCTGATACCAGGTGCCTTGCTTACCACCGAGGTCGGCCGGGTTGGCCGGGCCAACCGAGACGAACCCAGCCTTGACCAGCACCTTCTGGGACGCGACATTCTCTCGGGAGGTGGCCGCGCGCAGTGTGCGCAGCCCGTGCCGCGCCGCCGCCAGCCGGCACAGCTCCTGGACGGTCGCGGTCGCCACGCCGCGGCCGGCGACGTGCTGCGCAACCCGGTAACCGAGTTTGGCAGTGCCGTCTTCGAGGTCGTACAGGTTGAACCGGCCCAGAACCGAGCCATCCCCGGCGACGAGCACGTAGAACGCGCAGATGCCGGCCTCTTGCTGAGCCAGCAAGGCCTTGTGCCGGTCGGTGAACTGCTCGTAGAACTCGTCGCCGCGGTCGGAGATCGAGGTAGCGAAGTAGGCGCGGTTGGCCAGCTCGAAGGCCAAGACCGCCGGGGCATGGCCGGCATTCAGTCGTTTCAACTCGGGCACCGCCCGACTCTACCCAGATGGTGCGCTGAGGCCACCTGAGTTTTCCAGCGGCAGGCAGCCCCAAGATCAGGGCACATAACGGTCTACGACTGGAGTACTAACCCACTGGACGTCCGATTCACGCCGGCTCCGCTGAACCGCGAGCCTCACCTGTCGGTGCCAACTCCTGAGATGCATCGTCGGCTGTGAGGTCGTCGTATATCCCTTCGTCCCCGCCGTCTCGATGTGATGTTTTCCCTTGTGGATAAGGGATTTCGGGGCCTCGCCGGATTTGCCGCAGCCTGATAGCGGTGCGTAGAATCGCACACATGTTCGAAGGAGACCTGGCGACGCTGACGACGGCCGACCTGCTGGCCTCGGCCGCCGACCACGACGCCGAGGCCCGGCGGGTCGACGCGCGGCGCCTGGAGCACGCCCAGGTGTATGCCGATCGGTTCCATCCTGACGCGTGCCCGGCCCGGCCAGGCCGGCGTGCCTGCGACGGCCGCGAACGGGCGGTGGTGCTGGGTGGCGACGGCTGCCCGGAGATCCTGGAGTTCGCGATCGCCGAGTTCGCGGTCATGCTCGGCATCTCCCCGCGGGTCGCGGCGAACTACGTGGGTCAGGCGTTGGCGCTGCGGCACCGGTTCCCCTTCACCTGGGCCAGGGTCCTGGCCGGTGAGGCCACCGCGTGGAAGGCCTGCCGCATCGTCGCCGACTGCGCGAAACTGACCCAGGACGCCGCCGCCTACGTCGACCAACGGATCGCAAGCCTCATCGACTCCATCACCCCGTACCGGCTGAACAAGATCGTCCAGGCCGCCAGGATGCACACCGATCCCGACCTGGCGCGGGCCGAGGCCGCCGAGAAGACCCGCGAACGCGGCGTGTTCGTCGGGCACAGCGACGAGCACGGCACCAAGACCATGTACATCAAGGCCGCCGCCGGCGCGGTGATCCGCAACAAGGCGACCCTCGACGCGATCGCCGAGGCGCTGAAGACCTTCGGCGACACCCGCCCGGTCCAGCACCGCCGCGCGGACGCGGTCGGCATCCTCGCCGACCCCCGCTACACCCAAGAACTCCTCACCCAAGCCCGCAACCACCACCTCCACAGCACCACCGACACAGCGCCGGACGCCACCGCACACGACAACACCGCTCCACCCACCACCGGAACCCCGGGCACCACCGCGGGCACCACCGAGCCCGGCGCCACCAAGCCGGGTACCACCGAGCCCGGCGCCACCGAGCCGGGCGCCACCGAGCCGGGCGCCACCGAGCCGGGCGCCACCGAGCCGGGCGCCACCGTTCCGAGCACGAGCGCTCCGGGCGCCGCGAGAGGCGGGACCGCTCAGGGCAGCACCGCTCGGGGCAGCACCGCTCCGGACAGCACCGCTCCGGACAGCACCGCTCCGGACAGCACCGCTCCGGACATCGCCGCTCCCGACACCGTGGACCCCGAGGCAGACCCCTACGACGTCCGGGCGAGCGTCCGCGACGAGGGCCGCCCGGACGACGAGGCCGACCGCGACGCACCCCACCCCAGCACCAGCGACCTGCCCGACCCCCTCGACACCCCCGACACCGTGCCGATCGAACCCTTCGACCCCTCCGACCCCGGCCTACACCTCGACCCCGACGACGGCGAACCCCTGAACGCCGCCGCCCAACGCGCCCTGCACGCCCGCCTCGCCCAAATCAAGCACGACGCCTACACCACCCGAACCGGCGCCGACCGCGCCGATAGTCCCGACCGGACCCGCGGACGAGTCCGTCCGGGCCAGACCCAGATCTATGTCCACCTCACCGACCACACCCTGGCCACCGGCACCGGCGTACTCCGCGCCGAACACATCGGCCCCCTGCTCGCCGACCAGCTGGCCGAGCTCATCGGCCACGGCCCGTACACCGTCAAGCCCGTCATCGACCTCAACGACGCGGTCAGCGTCGACGCCTACGAAATCCCCGACCGGATCCGCGAACGCGTCAAGCTCACCCACCCCGTCGAACTGTTCCCGTTCGGCACCCAAGAAACCCACCGCGGCATGGACCTGGACCACCTCCGGCCCTACGACCCCCTCGGTCCACCGGGCCAAACCAGCACCACCAATCTCGCGCCGCTGGGCCGGTACGGTCACCGGGTCAAGACCCACGCCCACGGCTGGACCGTCCACCGCATCGACCCCAAGACCCTGGAATGGACCACACCCCACGGCTTCACATTCCACGTCGACCCCACCGGCACCCACCGGGTGCACGCCGATCCAGACAGCCGGCCATCGTGCTGATCGAGAATCCAGTCGACGTGCTGAGTACGGCTCGGCATCCCAGGTACGCCATCCTGCGGCGAACAGTCCGCGGACGTGCTCGAGCCGGTTGGCTCCGTCGTACGCCGTGACGCCGAGTGCGATCCTCAGGTGAGTGCTGGGATCCACGCATGGTCGTCGCCCTTCGTGTGGGCAAGGGCGGCGGCCAGCCACCTCCGAGACTCCGTGCTCAGGAACGGAGCGGCGGCCTCGAAGTCCGCCTGATCCTTCGGCCGGGTCTGCAGGCCCTTGAACAGCAGCACCTTCTCCGGGCGCAAGTACGGTACGCCGTCCGGCGTGACCGCGACCGCATCGTCGTACGGACAATGGATGCTGCGGTCGAGCGAACAGATCCAGTTGGCACCGTCGTCGGGAATCCGCATCACGTCGGCACGCCATTTCCCGGACGACGGATCGCGAACCATCGTTTGCTGATACTCGAAGTACGCCGGGCCGGCGCCGTCGACGGGCCAGAAGCCCTCGCGGCCGGCGACGAAGAACTCGTAACCCGCCGACCGCTCGCGGATCAGGTCGAAGTCCCACATCGGCGTCGCGATCTCCAGATCCTCGTGCTCGCGGGTCTGCCGCCCGTGGAACAGGTCCAGCGCCCACCCGCCCACCACGAACCAGCGCGCACGGATCCCACCGAGCAACTCGGCGATGGCCTGCGGATCCCATGCATCCCAGGCATCGGGTCCAGCATCGAACCTGACTGGTTCGGCCAGCAAGTCAGCCGGCCTCAGGGGTCGCGGCCAGTTCGAAGCCGGCGAAGAGTCTGCCGCCGTACGCAGCGAGAATGCGGTCGACCTCTTCGGCCAGGCTGTCGTCGTCGGCCCTGACGCCCTGCATCAGAGCCCGGGCGTGGTCGGTGCCATGCGTGGAGTCGTAGGCGACGACTTCTCGCAGGAGGCCCTTGCCGGTGCCGGACCAGTGGCGGGCTCCGGTCAGCAACAAGCGAGCGGCGTCTTGCCAGAGGACCGAGGCGATGGCGGTGCGTTCGTCACCGGAGGCGTCGGACAAGTCGTCCAGGAGGTTGGTGATGGTGTAGCGGAGGAGGTCGAGCTCCGCGGTGCTGAGTGGGGTAGGCCCGGCCGCCACCTCCGCGCGGCAGCTCTCTTGGAGGCGCACACCGGACCCGTCGGTGTCCAGCAGTACGACGGACTCGCCGACGAGCCGCATCATCGTGGGCTGGCGCCGTTCCTGGTCCTTGCCGGAGAAGTACGCCAGCGACTTCTCGGTGTGCACGAACAACTCCACCGGCCACCCGCCGTACACAAGCGACTTCCGCATCGGCGCCGGCGGCCCGTCGAGCAGCACGGTGATGTCCAGGTCGGACGTAGGCGACGCATCGCCCCGCGCCACACTGCCCCCAAGCCAGGCCGCCCGAGCACCCGGAAACTCTTCCTCCACAAGCCGCCGCGCAACATCTACCGGACTCATCCCCCCAGTCTCCCGCCCAACCAGCGCAAGAGGTCACGGTAGGCGGCCGGCGGCGGGATGTGGCCGCCGGTGTAGGGGATGCGTTCGGCGTGGGGGATCTCGCTGGCCAGGATGTCGGCGTACTTGGCGGCGCGCTCGTCGGCAGAGCCGTACCAGATGCTCACCGGCACGCGGAGGTCACCTAAAAGGAATCCCCAGTCACGAGCGAAGGCGACGTGGTCGTCGACCCAGCCGTCATGGCTGGTGACGAAGGTGGCGGTGAGACGTGCCATCGCCGAGGGGTCGTCACGCGCGGGCGGAGCGGACGGGCCGGGAGAGAGCGGGTCGGGCGGGATCTCCGGTCCGCCGGCCTCGATGCCCGCCATGATCCGCCGGGCGGTGTCCTCGAGCAGCGGCCGGAGGTGGTGTTCGCCGCGGGCCGCGAGCCAGGAGGTGCGGTTGCGGCGGGGGTCGGCAGCCTCGTCGTCGTCGGTTGGCTCGGGGTCGTCGACGATTGGTGGCGCGTTGCTGCCACTCACGGCACACCTGGTCACGCGGTCGGGAAGCAGGGCGGCGCAGGCCAGGGCGTGCGGGCCGCCGCCGGATCCACCGCTGACGGCGAAGCGGTCCCAGCCAAGCGAGTCGGCCAGCGCACGAGCGTCTTCGACTACTGAAGCGATTGTGCGACCTGGTTGCCGCGTGGAGCCGCCGTACCCGGGGCGGTCCGGGATCACCATCCATAACCCCGACTGCGAGATCGCGCGGACGGCGTCCGGCCGTTTCCACCGGGTGCTGGGCGATCCACCGAAGGACATCGCCGACGATCCATCCACAGAGCCATAGACGGAGTACCGCACCACTCGGTCACCGACTCGCACCTCGCTGTCCACGTGCGGAGGGTAACCGAGCCAGACCAGCTATCCGAATGTGGAGTTCTTGAGGTGGGTTTCTCAGGATTCGGGATGGGACGGAGGTGGTGGGAGGATGCGGCCTTAACGTTTGTCGGCTGCGTGAATCGAACCTGTCGGGAGTGCTTGTGAGTTCCTCGGTCGCCGGGACCGTTTCGCCGACCCGGCAGGCGTTGCGCCGGGTACGGCGGGATCGCAGTGCGCGGGTGGGCTTCGTGCTCGTCGCCGTGCTGATCCTGGTCGCGGCCGCGGCGCCGTTGCTGGTCAAGCTGTCCGGGCAGGACGCTTACACGTACCACATCGACCTGCTCGATCCGGCCCGCGGCAACGCCCCGAAAGGCGCGCTCGGCGGGGTGAGCGCCGACCATTGGTTCGGCGTGGAGCCGCTCACCGGCCGCGATCTGTTCGCGATCGTGGTCCTCGGGCTGCGCACCTCGCTGTTCATCGCGATCGTGGTCACGGCGATCACCACGGTCGTCGGCACGCTGGTCGGCATCAGCGCGGCCTACTTCGGCGGCTGGTACGACTCGATCGTGTCCCGGGTGCTGGACTTCCTGTTCGGTTTCCCACAGCTCGTCTTCATGATTGCCCTGGGCATCATTGTCCCGGCCGCCTTCCCGCGCTGGCTGCTGCTGATCCTGGTGCTCAGCGTGTTCGGCTGGGCCGGCCTGGCCCGGCTGATCCGCAACCAGTCCAAGTCCCTGGTCGCCCGCGAGTTCGTCGAGGCGGCCCGTAGCGTCGGCTCGACGGGGTGGCATGTGATCACTCGTGAGCTGCTCCCGAACCTGCTCGGCCCGGTGCTGGTGATCGCGACGCTGGCCATCCCGGGCTACATCACGGCCGAGGCCGCACTGTCCTTCCTCGGCGTCGGCGTACCACCGCCGACACCGAGCCTCGGCCGATCCATCTCCGATTCGATCGCCTGGGTCTACACCGGCGCGGACCCGTGGTTCCTGGTGTTCCCGGGGTTCGCGCTGTTCCTCGCCGTCCTCGGCTTCACCCTGCTCGGCGACGGCGTCCGCGACGCGTTCGACGTCCGGCTGCGGAGGGAGCGCTGAGATGGCCGGCGTCACCTGGTTCGTCCTCCGCCGGCTGTTCGCGGCGTTGCTCGTGATGCTCGCGCTCAGCCTGGCCGTCTACCTGGTCTTCTACGCGATCCCGGCCGACCCGGCCCGCCTGGCCTGTGGCAAGCCCTGTACGCCGGACCGTCTCGAGCAGGCCCGGCACTTCATGCAGCTCGACCAGAGCACCCTTCAGCAGTACTTGAGCTTCCTCAAGGGCATCTTCGCCGGCCGGACGTACGGCGAAGGTACGGCGGTCGTGCACTGCGACGCACCGTGTTTCGGGTACTCGTTCCCGCTGGCCCGTCCGGTCACCACGCTGATCCTCGACCGGCTGCCGGTCACCGCGTCGCTCGCCCTCGGCGCTGCCGTGCTGTGGCTGCTCGTCGGGGTGTCACTCGGCGTGGTCGCCGCCC
This sequence comes from Kribbella sp. NBC_01484, assembly GCF_036227145.1. NCBI lineage: Bacteria > Bacillati > Actinomycetota > Actinomycetes > Propionibacteriales > Kribbellaceae > Kribbella > Kribbella sp. NBC_01484. Next base: position 8,041,309 of record NZ_CP109437.1, on the reverse strand, counting down.
TCAACCGCGGCCGGCTGCTCGACCGGCTGTCGATCGGCTTCGCGCTGATCGGAGTGTCGATGCCGTCGTTCCTGCTCGGGCTGCTGGCGATCCTGGTCTTCGGGTTCTGGCTGAACATGGTCCCGGTCAACGGTTACGTCCCGTTCACCGAGAGCCCGGTCGACTGGGCCTGGCACCTGATCACGCCGTGGATCGTCCTCGCGACCCTGCAGGCGGCGGCGTACGTCCGGCTCACCCGTGCGCAGATGCTCGAGGAAATGAACCTCGACTACATCACCACCGCCCGGGCGAAGGGCGCGGGCCAAGCACGCGTGGTCGTGACGCACGGGTTGCGCGGCATACTCGTGCCGATCGTGACGCTGTTCGGTCTGGACCTCGGTGCTCTGCTCGGCGGCGCGATCGTCACCGAGAAGGTGTTCAGCATGCAGGGCCTCGGCGAGCTGCTGATCAGCTCGGTCGCCCAGTTGGACGTGGCCGTGGTCGTCGGCGTGACGCTGTTCGCGGCCTTCCTGATCATCCTGGCGAATCTGGTGGTGGACGTGGTGCACGGTGTGCTCGACCCGAGGGTGAGCCATGGCTGAGCCGGTGCTGGAAGTGCACGACCTGCACGTCACGTTCACGACCGAGGGCGGTCTCGTCCCGGCCGTCGACGGCATCGACTTCTCGGTCGCGCCCGGCGAGACGCTCGCGATCGTCGGCGAGTCCGGCTCCGGCAAGAGCGTCAGCTCCGCCGCGGTCATGGGCCTGCTGCCGTCGAACGCCGCCATCACCGGCGAGGTGCTGCTGGACGGCCGGGAGCTGATCGGCCTCCCGAACGACGACCTCCGCAAGATCCGCGGCAACGACATCGCGCTCGTGTTCCAGGACGCGCTGTCCGCGCTGAACCCGTACTACAGCGTCGGCTGGCAGGTCGCCGAGGCGTACCGGCTGCACCACGACGTGTCGAAGAAGGTGGCCAACCGGCGAGCGGTCGAGATGCTGGACAAGGTCGGCATCCCGGACGCGGCCCGGCGGGCGGACAGTTATCCGCACGAGTTCTCCGGGGGAATGCGGCAGCGGGTCGTGATTGCTATGGCTCTGGTGAACGACCCGAGGGTGCTGATCGCGGACGAGCCGACGACCGCACTCGATGTGACCGTGCAGGCACAGATCATGCGCCTCCTGGACGACGTCCAGGAGGAGTTCGGTACTGCGCTCGTCCTGATCTCGCACGACCTCGGAGTGGTCGCGGAGGTCGCCGACGACGTTCTGGTCATGTACGCCGGTCGCGCGGCCGAGCGGGGCACGGTCCGCGACCTGTTCTTCCGGGCCGCGCATCCGTACAGCCTGGGTCTGCTCGGTGCCATGCCGCGGGTCGACGTACTGCCGCAGCCGCGGCTGACCACGATCCCCGGGACCCCGCCGTCGCCCGGCTCGATCAAGACCGGGTGCCCGTTCCAGCCGCGGTGCGCCTACACCCAGTTGGTCGGCGAACGCTGCATCACCGAGCGCCCCGAGCTAACGCCGCGACCCGGCGAGGGCGATCACGAAGCCGCCTGCCATCTGGGTCGCCGGCCTGAGGCCATGTCATGACGACACAGCACGTGAGTGACGAGCTGCTCCACCTCAAGAACGTCAAGAAGTACTTCGGTCTCCGCGGCGTGCCGTGGCGCAAGGCCCAGGCGGTCAAGGCCGTCGACGGGGTGAACTTCGTCGTACGCAAGGGCGAGACGGTCGGTCTGGTCGGCGAGTCCGGCTCCGGCAAGTCCACACTGGCCCGAGTGGCGACCCGGCTCCTGGACCCGACCCAGGGCACCGTCGAGATCGGCGGTGCGGACGTCACCAAGGTCCGCGGCCGCAAGCTCCGGCCGGTCCGGCGCAAGATCCAGATGGTGTTCCAGGACCCACAGGCGTCGCTGAACCCGCGGCAGTCGGTCGGCACCATCCTGAGTACGCCGTTCCGCGCCCAAGGGATCCGGCCGACCAGGGCGCAACTCGTCGAGTTGCTGCATCAGGTCGGGCTGTCCGACGAGCACCTCGACCGCTATCCGCACGAGTTCTCCGGCGGTCAGCGGCAGCGGATCGGGATCGCGCGGGCGTTGTCCGTGAAGCCCGATCTGCTGGTCTGCGACGAGCCGGTGTCCGCCCTCGACGTGTCGGTGCAAGCCCAGGTGCTGAACCTGCTCGCCGACCTTCGCGACGAGCTCGGCCTGTCCTACGTGCTGGTCGCCCACGACCTGGCCGTCGTGCGCCAGGTAGCGAGCCGGCTGGCCGTCATGTACCTCGGCACGATCGTCGAGGAAGGTCCGGCCGACCAGGTGTACTCGGCGCCGGCCCATCCCTACACGAAGGCCTTGCTGTCCGCGGTCCCGGTGCCCGAGCCGGGTGTCGAGCGGGACCGGATCGTGCTGACCGGCGACGTCCCGACGCCGATCGCGCCTCCGTCGGGCTGCCCGTTCCGGACCCGCTGTTACAAGGCGGAGGACGTGTGCGCCACCCGACGACCGGTGCTCGAGCCCGTCCAGGGCAGCACCGAACACCGGGCCGCCTGCTACTTCCCTGAGCCCCCCACCTTCTGAGAGGACATGATGAAACACCTAACCCGAGCGGTCGCGGTAGCGGCCGCGTTGGTGCTGGCGGCGGCCGCCTGCAACGCCAACGACAAGTCCGCCCCCAGTGGCGGCAGCACCGCGGCCGCGGAGCAGGGCGGCACCTGGCACGTGCTCACCACGAGCAAGGAGATCAACCTCGACCCGGCCAAGAGCCAGAACCTCGGGATCAGCACGATCCACCTGGTGCTGCGCGGCCTGACCTCGTGGAAGACCGAGCAGGGCAAAGCGGCGCAACTGGTTCCCGACCTGGCCACCGACACCGGTCAGGTCAGCGACGGCGGCAAGACCTGGACCTACAAGCTCAAGCCGGGCCTCAAGTACGCCGACGGGTCGCCGATCGTTGCCGCCGACATCAAGTACGGCATCGAGCGGTCGTTCGCGCCGGAGCTGTCCGGTGGCCTCGGCTACCACAAGTCCCTGCTGGTCGGCGGGGACAAGTACACCGGCCCGTACAAGGGTGGCGACCTGGCCTCGGTCCAGACGCCGGACGACACCACGCTCGTCTTCAAGCTGAACAAGCCGTTCGGTGACTGGCCGTGGATCGTCAGCATGCCGGCGTTCTCGCCGGTGCCGAAGAAGGCCGACACCGACCCGGCGCACTACGGTGAGAAGCCGGTCGCCAGCGGTCCGTACCAGGTGAAGTCGTACGCCCCTGGCTCGAAGCTCGAGCTGGAGCGCAACCCGGGCTGGGACAAGTCGACCGACCAGGCTCGCACCGGTCTGCCGGACTCCATCGAGTTCGACATGGGCCTGCAGCCCGACGTGGTGAACCAGCGCCTGATCGCCGACGCCGGCGACGACAAGTTCGCGGCCACCACCGGCACCTCCGTGCCGGCCGCACTGATCCCGACGGTCACCGGCAATCCGGCCGTCAAGGCCCGCGTGGCCACGTCACCGTCGGGCGCCCTGGAGTACCTGGCGATGAACATGAAGCGCCCCGCGCTCGCCAACCCCGAGGTCCGCAAGGCGATCCAGTTCGCTGTCGACAAGCAGGCCGTCCAGGTCGCCGAGGGCGGTCCGGAGTACGGCGGTGAGCTCGCCACGACCCTGATCACGCCGGGCATCGACGGTTTCAACAAGTTCGACCTGTTCCCGGCGCCGCCGCAGGGCGACCCGGAGAAGGCCAAGCAGATGCTCGCGGCCGCCGGCGTCAGCAACCTCAACCTGGTGCTGGTCGCCGACAACACGACCGCGACCGGCCTCCCGGTGGCGCAGGCGATCCAGCAGGGCCTGAAGCGGGCCGGGATCACGGTCACCATCAAGCCGCTCGACACCGAGCCGCTGACCGACCTGATCACCGGGAACAAGCCGGACTTCGACCTGACCGTGTCCAGCTGGCTGCCGGACTTCCCGAGCGCGATCGGCAACATCCAGCCGCTGTTCGCGTCGTCGGAGATCGGCAACGGCGGGTACAACATCTCCCGCTACTCGAACCCGGCGGTCGACTCCGCGATCGCGGCGGCGACGGCCGAGTCGGACCTGGGCAAGGCCGCCGGGATGTGGGGCGCGGTGGACAAGCAGATCATGCAGGACTCGCCGGTCGTGCCGCTGATCTACGCGCGCAACGCGTTCCTGCACGGGTCGAAGGTGCAGAACTTCTACCTGTCCGCCTACCCGCCATACCCGAACCAGTTGATCGTGGGTCTGAGCAAGTAAGGCCTCAGGTCCGTCCTTCGGACTCCTGAGCGTCGAAGAGGGTCGGCTGGGTCTCGGCATCGAGTCCCCAGTCGGCCCTCATCACCGTGTAGCCGGCCTTCTCCGCGGCCGCGCACACCTTCACGTCGTCGTCGACCAGGACGGCGACCGGACGGTCCTCGGCCAGGCGCTTGAGCCGGCCGAGCTTCATCACCACCGACGGACGGCGGTCGGTGTTGCCGCGCATGTAGACCGTGCCGTCCGGGAAGCCGTTGTCCATCAGCCACTTCAGCGTGTCGCGCCGCAGCCGCTCGGGCCGGCCGGTCAGGTAGACGATCTCGTGGTCGGCCGCCAGCGTGGTCGCGACCGCCAGGCCTTCGTCCAGGACCGCGTCCTCCTTCGCCTGCGCGAAGAACGAGTCCCAGTCCTTCGGCCGCTTCGCCAGGAAGTGGATCCGCTCGCTGGTGTCGGACAAGGTCGCGTCGATGTCCAGTACGGCGTACGGCTGTCGGTCGTCAGGCACGTCGTCCAGCTTCCCAGGTCCGCCGGTCGACGGCGTACTCGACCTCGCCGAACTCGGTCCCGGGCAGCGGATCGTCGAAATCCTCGTGGTAGAGCCGGGCGAACCGCAGCCCGGACCGCCGCATCACCGCGCGGGAGCGGTGGTTGACCGCCATCGTGTCCGCGACCACCCGCTCCATCCCGAGTTCGGCGAACGCCTTGTCGATCAGCGCTCTGGTGCCCTCGGTCGCGTAGCCCTTGCCCCAGGCGGTCCGATTCAGCCGGTAGCCCACCCCCACTGTTGTGACCTCGCTGGTCGGTTGCATCCCGAACCACCCGATGAACGCGCCGTCGACCTTCTGCTCGGCGGCGAACGTGCCGAGCTCCGGATGGTCGTCGTACACCTTCAGGATCTCCGGGAGTACGACGTTCTCGATCTCCTTCCGCGGTGTCGGCTGCCCGGTCAGGAATCGCATCACCTCGGGATCCGAGTCGAGCGCGGTCAGCAGGTCAACGTCCGTTTCGGCGAACCGCCGCAGCGTGAGCCGCTCCGTCTCCAGATACACGTCCACTCCGCGACTCTCTCACCCCACCTTGAGCACCCAAGGTCGGCTGGGACGGGTGTCCGGAGTGTGGGCGGTGTCGGGGTGGTGGGTGTGTTGGTTGGGCGGTTGTCGGCGGGGCAGGTTAGCGTTCTCAGCGCGATGGATGAGTCGATCACGTTTCTGCACAGTTCGGACTGGCAGCTGGGGATGATGCGCCGGTTCCTGGGGCCGGACGGCCAGGCCCGGTGGGGTCAGGCGCGGCTGGACGCTGTCGCGCGGATCGGCGAGGTCGCGGCGGCCACCGGAGCGGCGTTCGTGGTCGTCACCGGTGACGTGTTCGAGCACAACCAGGTCGAGCGGCAGACCATCCTGCGGGCGTGTGAAGCGCTGAAGCGGATCCCGGTCCCGGTCGTGCTGCTGCCCGGCAACCACGACGCGCTCGAGCCCGGCTCGCTGTGGACCTCGAGTCAATGGCAGGCGCACGCGCCCTCGCACGTGACCGTTCTGACCGATAGCCGGCCTCTCGAGATCCTGCCGGGTGTGGAGATCGTCGGCGCGCCCTGGCGATCCCGCCGGCCGATGTCCGACCCGGCCGCGCCCGGGTACGCCGAGCTGACGCCGACCGAGCCTGGTACGACGAGGATCCTGCTGGCGCACGGTCAGCTGACCAGTCTCTCCGGCGGTATGTCCGACGTACCGACGATCGATCAGGCCGCGCTGGAGGCCGCGGTCGCGGACGGACTGGTGCAGTACGTCGGTCTCGGCGACCGGCACTCGACGACGCGCGTGACCGATCGGATCTGGTTCTCCGGGACGCAGGAGGTCACGTCGCCTGAGGAGGACGCGCCGGGCAACGTGCTCAAGGTGACCGTCGGCGGTGGTGAGATCGAGGTCGAGCCGGTGCGGGTGGGCGCGTGGCACATGGTCGACCATCGGGTCGAGTTGTTCGACGAGGAGTCGCTGCAGGCGCTCGAGGACTGGTTTGCGGAGCTGCCGGAGAAGGAGCGGACCTATGTCCGGCTCGCCGGCGACGGCTCGCTGCCGCTGCCACTGCTGAGCCGGCTCGATTCGATCATCGACGCGCAGGGCGAGGTGTTCGCGAGTGTCGAGCGGTGGGCGAAGTTCTGGACCGTGCGGCCGGCGCCGGACGCGGCGGATCTCGATGCGTTGCAGTTGAGCGGACCGGCGCGGGCTGCGATGGAGGAGTTGCGGCAGGCGCTGGCCGGTGGCGACGAGGGTGCGGGTGCAGCGCTGTCGTTGATGCACAGATTGGCGCGGGACGCGGGATGAGGCTGCACAGCTTGGCGCTGCGGGACTTCCGCGGCGTCAAGGACCGTACCGTCCGGCTCCCCGCTCTCGGCACCACCGTGGTGGTCGGCGACAACGAGGTCGGCAAGTCCAGCCTGGTCGAGGCGTTCGGACTGGTCTTCGACCTGCCCGACGACTCCAAGTCGACCCGGATCCGCGACATCCAGCCGGTCGGCCAGGACGTCGGCCCGGAGGTCACGGTCGAGCTGACGCTCGGCGGCCGCGAGCTCATCTACACCAAACGCTGGCTGAAGAACCGCTCGACCGAGCTGACCATCGTCGAGCCTGACGGCCGACGCCAGTTGTGGACCGGCCGGGAGGCCCACAACGAGGCCGAGCAGTTGTTCCACCGGCACGTCGACCCGGTGTTGTGGCAGACCCTGATGGTCAGCCAGGGCCAGTCGTTGGTGCTGCCAACGCCGGCCGACGCCGAGCCGTTGATCACCGCGGTGACCGCCGAATCGGGGACGCCGGTCGACGGTGCGTCGATGCCGCTCGTGTCAGCGGTCGAGCACGAATACCTGCGCTACTGGACGCGTGGTGGTCGTCCGACCGGTGACTTCGCGAAGTCCGAGCGGGCCGTGTCCGCGGCCGAGCTGGCCGCGGCTCAGGCGTTGAAGGCGATGGAGGAGGTCCAGCAGGACATCCGCCGCGCCGAGCGTCTGACACTCGACCTGTCCGATGTCGACAACCGTTCGCTCGATCACTTGAAGTCGGTCGAGGAGCTGCGCGAACGCAAGAAGGCGACCGACGAGATCCTGCTCCGTCGCGACTCGGTCCGGCACCGCGCCGAGACCGCGCGGGCCCGGCTCGAGAACCACACCCGGACCCGGGTCGAGCGCGAACGCCTGCTCGACGAGGTCGAGCGGTTCACGAAGTCCGATGCCGAACTGGCCGAGCGCCGGGCCGATGCCGACCTCGTCGCCAAGACCGCCGCGGAGACCGTGCAGGCGGCCGAGGCCGCGCTGGCCGAGGTGATCGAGCTCAAGGACCTCCGTCGTACCGATGTGCAGGAGGCGGAGCGCCAGGTCTCGGAGCTGATGGACCGCGCCGAGCTCGACCGGCTGCTCGGGCAGCAGACCGAGCTGGTCGATGTCCGCGCCCGGATCGCCGCGGCCGGGACGATCCTGGACCGGATCAAGGTCGACGACGGGCTGGTCGCGGCGTTGGAGGATGCGCGGGCCGCGGTCGTCGAGGCCCGGGCCGCGCTGGCGGCCGGCGTACCGGAGGTTCTGGTACGGCGGCTTGGCGCGGAGCCGGTCGAGTTGTCGGGGACCGGGCTGGACGGCGACGTGCCTTCCGAGCTGGGCTTCGACGGGTCGGCCGAGGTGCTGGTCTCCGGTGAACTGGTCGTCGGCGTACCGGGGCACGTCGAGGTGACCGTGCGGGCCGGCGGCGAGGCGGCGACGCTGCGGTCGCGGGTGGACGACGCCGTACGGCGCGAGAAGGACCTGCTGAAGAAGGCGGGCGTGAACGATGTCGCGGCCGCGCGGGAGTTGCTGCGCAAGGCCGACACCGCGTCCGCCGAGTTGCACGAGGCTCGCCGGACCGAGAAGTCGCTGACGGCCGGTGGGGATCCGGGGGAGCGGATCGCGGTCCTGACGGCGCGGCTCGGTGACGAGGACGAAGCCGACGAGGCCGACGGGAAGCAACCCGCGGTCGAGGGCGTGCCGGGGCAGATGTCGCTGTTCGAGGAGTTCGCGTCGCCGCACGACACGCTGTTCGACGACTTCGAGTTGCCGGCTCCGGCGCCTGGGGATCTGGCCGGTGCGCAGCGGGCGCTGGAGGACGCGCGGGACGGGTTGGCCGAGGTCGAGCGGATACTCGCGGACGCGGAGTTCGCGGCGGCGCAGGCGCGGAAGGCGGCCGACGAGGATCGGTCCGAGGCACAGCAGGCCCGGGCGCGGTCGGAGCTCGCGGGGGAGCGGTTGGCCGCCGCGGTCGAGGCGTTGGAGGCGGCTCGGGCTGTGCTCGATGACGAGGCGGTGTCCGCCGCGGAGGGCGAGGCGACGGCTGAGGTCGAGGCGGTGCTCGAGGAGCTGACCGCCGTACAGGAGCAGGTGGACGCGGCCGGTGCCGATCGGGTCGCAGGTGAGCTGGCGGATGCGTTAGCGGTGGCGAAGCGGCTGCAGGATGAGCGGGACACGTTGCGCGACGCCTTGCGGACGACCGAGGGCCGGCTGGAGCAGTCGGGCCGGGACGGATTGGCGACCCGGCACGATGTGGCCGACCTGGAGTTGGCCGCCGTACGCGCGGAGCACGACAGTCTGCGGCGGCGCGCGGAGGCGGCCCGGCGGGTGCACGAGACGCTGAGCCGGCATCGGGCCGAGGCACAGACGAAGTACTCCGAACCGCTGCAGAGCCGGATCGAGTCGCTCGGGCGGAGTGTGTACGGGCCGTCGTTCAAGGTCTGGCTGGACGACGACCTTGCGGTGGCCGAGCGGGAGCTGGACGGCGTACGGCTGCCGGTGGAGGCGTTGTCGACGGGCGCTCAGGAGCAGCTCGCGATCATCACCAGGCTCGCGATCAGTCATCTGGTGAGCACCGGCGAAGGCAGCGTGCCGGTGATCTTCGACGACGCCCTCGGCTGGTCCGACAAGGCCCGCCTCCGCGACATGGGCGCCCTTCTCGGCCGAGCCGGCGACCACGGCCAGATCATCATCCTGACCTGCATGCCCGACCGCTACGAATACGTCCCCAAAGCCACCTTCATCAAGCTGGACGCCTGACCCCTGCTGGCGACCGCCCGGCAGCGGGTGGAGACTGACGTGATGAGCGCCGTGGGGGTGCGGCTTGGTGGTCGGCTCGCCGGGAGGGATGACGAGGCGGATCTGCTCGCCCAGGTGGTGCGGGCAGGGACGGCGGGGCAACCGCGGGCGGTGGTTGTCCGCGGCGAGGCTGGAGTCGGCAAGACCCGATTGGTTCGAGACGTCTGCGACGCTCCGGGACTGCTGGTCTTGTGGGGTTCGTGCGTGCACTTCGGTGGCGCATCGCTCCCGTACGCGCCGATCATCGGTCTTCTGCAGGACTGGCTGGCCGGTGCGGACGAGGCGGAACAGGCGGACGTTCTGGCCGGTGCTGACGAGCTGAGCACATTGCTGCCGACACTGGGTACCACCCGGGTGTCTGCGACGGTTCGGCTGATCCCGTTGATCGACCTGGTCCTCGACCGCATCGCGCAGCGCCATCCCGTGGTCGTGGTCATCGACGACCTGCACTGGGCGGACATGTCTTCGCTGGACGTCCTCTCGTATCTGATCACCTGCTTCCACGGCCAGCGGCTGACGCTGTTGGCCACGTGCCGCGACGAGGATCTCGGCGAGGGTCATCCACTCCACAGTTGGCTGGCGGACATGCGACGTACGCCGGCCTTCGACGAGATCCACCTCGACCGGCTCGGCCCGGATGCGACCGGAGTACAACTGGCGCACTTGTTCGGGCGGCCTGTGGACATCGACCTGGTGACTCAGGTGCAGGCGAGATCGGATGGCAACCCCTATCTGACCGAGCTGCTCGCGGGGCAGCTGTCCGGGGCAGAGTCCATTCTTCCGGCCACGGTTCCGGGGGCCCTCCGGGATGCGCTTCTCGCTGCGTGGCACCGCCTGTCCGGGCCGGCGCGTCAGCTGGTTCGGGTACTCGCCGTCGGTGGGCGCCCGACCCCGTTGCCCCTACTGGAAGCCGTCGCCTTGGAGCACGGAGTCGAGGTCGCCACGCTGTCCGGCTGCGTGAGCGAAGCCCAGCAGCACGGTGTCCTACGATCCGGATCGGATGACCTGCTCTGGTTCCGCCACCCCTTGCTCGCCGAGGTTCTGTACGACGCTCTGCCGCGGGACGAGGCCGCACTCATCCATGCCACCTACCTCCGGGAGCTGGAAGCCCGGTCCGTTCCGGTGGAAGCAGCCGCGGCCGATCTGGCGGTCCACAGCCAGCAAGCCGGCCGGGTCACTGACACGTACCGTTGGTCTCTCATGGCCGCTGAGTACGCAGCCAAGCTGCGGGCACCTGCGGAGCAGGCCATCCAGCTGGAGCGACTGTGTGCCCTGTGGGAGCAGGTCCCGCCGGATGTCCGTGGCCCGACGGTCGATCGGACAACGCTCGCCGTCGAGACGAGCGCGATCTGCACACGGCTGGGCCGGCACGACACTGCCATGGAGCAGCTCAACACGGCCCTGAGTCTGGTGGATCGCGAACGTGACCCGCTCTCCGCGGGGAACCTGCTCGTCGAACGAAGCATCCTGCGGTGGCTCCGGACCGATCCGATCGAAGCCGTCCTGGCAGACATCTACGAGGCGCTCGACCTCACCGCCCCCTTCCCGGCCAGCGCTGAACGGGCGCGAGTACTGTCCGCCCTTGGATCGGCCGAGAGCTGGAGTGGCCGGCCGGAAGCAGTGGCTCATGCAGACGAGGCAGTACGGATCGCCCGCCGGGCCGGATCAGAGCGGGCGCTCGCGGAAGCGCTGGCCGAACGAGCGAGCGTGATCGTCCGCGAGTCGCCCCTGCCCGCCTTGGCCGATGCGCAGGAGGCCGAGTCGTTGGCACGCGCGTGCGGGTCGATGTTCGATCTGTTGAACGCGTTCGTCTGGCAGGTCAACACCCTGCGGACGCTCGGACGGCGGGAGGAAGCCATCGAGGTGGCTCTGCGCGGCCATGCCGAACTGCTGGCGCCTGGCCCGGATATGTTCGCCTACTTCCTGGCCGGGATGGCAGCTCGCGGATTGCTGGACTCCGGTCGGTGGCAAGAGTGTGACGACCTGCTACGGCTGGCACTGGCCGCTCGTTGTCATGCCATCCCCGGAGCTGCCATCAGGCTCACGGCCGCATCGCTGGCAGTGCGCCGCGGCCGAGTGCCCGAGGCCAGGCAGCACCTCGACCGTGCTCGCGAACTGATCTCCACGACCTTCCTCGGGATTCGAGGTGCCCTCGCCATCGGCGGCGGCGACGTGCTCGCAGCCGAAGGCAAGCTGCAGGAGGCGCTCGACTGGCTGCGGTCCAGACTCACGATCCCGGGCGCCGCTCCGAGTGATCACGACGACGACCTGTTGGTGCCCTATGCCCACGCTGCCGCCGAACTCGCGCGAACTGCCCGCGACGCGGGCGACCCGGAGCGTACCGCCGCTGCCGTGGCAGCCGCCGAGGAGGTGGTGAACGGCTGGCCGTGGGATTCCTTCGCAAGCGACCGGCCGGACGGGGTGCTTCACCTGATGAACCAGGCGCTCGTCCTGGCCGAGCTCGCCCGGTGCCGCGACGACCCGGATCAGCCCGAGCTGTGGCAGCGCGCTGCCGAGGCGTGCGATGCGGCCGGTGTGCCTTGGCATCGGGCGGTCTCGCAGTGGCGCTGTGCGGAAGCAGCGGTAGTAGCCGGTCGGCCGCCAGTCGGCGTGCCTGCCCTGCTGCGAAGCGCCCATCGGTGCGCTGTCGAACTGGGCGCCAAGCCCTTGCAGGACGAGGTCGAAGCACTCGCCCGGCGTTCGCGAATCAGCCTCAGTGAGCCGATGCCCCTCGTCGTACCGGCGCAGGCGGCCACTCGGTTGGTGACACTGACCGCGCGGGAGCGGGAGGTGCTGGCGTTGCTGGTCGCCGGCCGCTCGAACGGCGAGATCGCGAAGGAACTCGTCATCAGCGACAAGACCGTGAGTGCTCACGTCTCCAACATCCTCCGGAAGACCGGAACTGGGAGCCGGTTGGAGGCTGCCGCTCTGGCGACGCGCCTTGGCGGTCCTGGCGCTTGACCTGCACCAGAACCGCCAACTCAGTGGGTGGCGAGTGGATGACGACGGCGGTACAGCCAGAGGCCGGTCATGGTCAGGGCCGCGCCGCCGAGGACTCCGGCTCCTGTCTGCAGGGCCTCGGCGGCGGTGTCGTCCACCTCTACCTGGACTCGGTCGGGCGGCCCCGGCTGGACGACGGCCGGCCTATGGTGGCGCATGTCGGGATCGATCGGTCGCTCCGACCACGCCTGGTCCGATCCGGCCACGACCGTCCCGCAGACGAGCGCCGGCAGTGCAAGGATCGTGTAGCGGTGTTTCATGGCTTCCTCCCTGGACGACGACAGTCGCCGTCTACCTCCACCGTCCTGGCTGGAGGGGAGCAGCACATGGGGCATGCCTCCTTAGATCAGGCTCCCCAGCCCCTCAGACCGGCGATCGGTCAGCGGAGGATGCGCTCTTGTGCGCTGTAGACGACGCAGCGTTCGCCCCGGGTGAAACCCACCAGAGCGATGCCGAAACGGCGAGCCAGGTCGACGGCGAGACTCGACGGCGCACTGACCGCGACGATCATGCCGATGCCGGCCGCTACGGCCTTCTGGATGATCTCGTAGCCGGCGCGCCCGCTGACGGCTAGGACGAGGCCTTTGCGGCTGTGGTGGTTGAGGACGGTCCAGCCGACGACCTTGTCGACGGCGTTGTGGCGGCCGACATCCTCCTTCACGACGACCTTGCGGCCGTCGGCGGTGAACAGGCCGGCCGCATGCAGGCCGCCGGTGCGACTGAAGGTCGGCTGGGCATCCCGGAGCAGATCGGGCAGGCCGCGCACGACGTCGACCGATACCTCGACCGGGTCGACCGGCTCGTACTCGCGCTCGGCGAGTTCGTCGAGGCTCTGCTGGCCGCAGACACCGCACGCGGCCGACGTGACGCCGTACCGCTGGGGTGGTTCGCGGTCCGGGGGTCCGTCTAAGGTGACCGTGACGGTGTTGAACTGCTGGTCCCGGGTCAGCTTCACGTCGGTGCAGTAGGCAACGGTCCGGATCGCGTCCGGCCGGACCGCGAACCCCTCGCCGAGGCAGAACCCGGCGGCCAGCTCGAAGTCGGAACCCGGCGTCCGCATCGTCACCACCAGCGGCTCGGGTGGCCGCCCCGGCCACTCCAGCCGCAGCTCCAACGGCTCCTCGGTGACGACGACATCCTCACGCCGGGACGTCCGGTCGCCGTCCAGCACCTCGACCTTGAACCTGGTGGTGGGGCCTTTCGTCATACCTCCACCGTAGGCGCTCACCAGCCGCGGCGTACGGCGAGCCAGTCGAGGAAGGTCCAGGCGTAGAACCGCTGATGCTCACGGAGCGCCGGCGTACACCCGAGCGGCGGGGGCGCGTCGGCGTTCCTCATCATGTACGCCGCGATCACGCCGGCGAAGCAGTCGAGGTGTTCGGGAGGTACGTCGGCCGTCAGCGGGCTGCTGTGGATGGCGGCGGCTGTGTCGATGCCTTGGTGCTGGGCGACCGGAAGCAGTCCGACCCAGTCCATCCAGCGTGGGCCGAGCGCCAGCCAGTTCCAGTCGACGGTCCAGCAGGTGCCGGTCGCGTCGAGCAGGAGGTTGTCGGGCCGCAGGTCGCCGTGCGTCGCCGCCTCCCCCGCGAACGCCTCCGGTGCCAGCTGCACCAGGTCCGCCAGCTCAGGCAGGATCCTGGGCACCCACGGCTGCAACCGCTCCGGCAACGGCCGCTCACCCGCGACGATCTGCCCCGGGATCTGCAGCGGTGACTCGTCCCCTTCCAGATCCTGGATGAAGGTGTGCAACCTCTCCAACGGACTCGGCTCCATCGCCACCGCGATCCGCTCACACATCGTGGTCACCACCGCGAAGTCGTCTCCCGTCCACGGCGCCCCCGGCATCCGCCCCTCCACCCACTCGGACACCACCGCAAACCACCGCCGCCTGCCTTCCGCGGGAGGGGGTCCATCGACAGCGTGGGCGGTGGTGATGATGGCGGGGACGTGGATCGCGGAGGGCAGCTGGGGGACTACTTCGGCTTCGCGTTGGTAGGCGTGGTACGCGTGCATGGTGTCGTCGGCGGCCTTCACGAAGACGCGGCGGCCGTCGGCCAGCTGGATCGGGGCCGCGAAGCCGCCGGTGAAGCCAGAGCCGACCGGGGGAGCGGCCGCGGTGATCTCGGTGCCTAGGGCAACGGCTAGGGATTCGTGGAGGGCGGGTGGGAGCGTGTTCCAGTCCGGACGCAGCGAGGTTGCGGTGTAGTCGACGTCGGGCGCTCCGCTCATGTCCACCGACGATAGAGCGCACAGGCCGGTAGGCGCGCGTGGTTTAGCGTGCGGGGTGTGAGTGGATCCGTGGTTCTGCAGGTGCTTGATCTGGTTGGCATCTTTGTGTTCGGGATCACCGGCGCGCTGGTCGGCGTACGCAAGAAGCTCGACGTGTTCGGCATCCTGGTGCTCGCGCTCGTCACCGGGCTCGGCGGCGGCTTCATCCGGGACGTGCTGCTCGGTGCGACGCCGCCCGCGGCGCTGCAGGACTGGCGGTACCTGGTGGCGCCGGTCGTGGCCGGGCTGTTCACGTTCTTCCTGCATCCCGGCATCGGCCGGCTGGAGCGGCAGGTGAACATCTTCGACGCGGCCGGTCTCGCGCTGTTCTGCGTGATCGGCGCGCTGAAGGCCCTCGACTACGACCTGTCGCCGCTCGCGGCCGCCCTGATCGGCACGATCTCCGGCATTGGCGGCGGTGTGATCCGCGACATCCTCAGCGGCCGGGTTCCGGTCGTGCTCCGTGCGGAGATCTACGCCACGCCGGCCTTCCTCGGCTCCGGCATCGTGGTCGTCGCCGCAGCGCTGAAGTACGACGCCCTGTGGGTGCCGATCGCCGCGGCGGCGACGTGCTTCGCCATCCGGCTGATCGCGATCCGCCGTGGCTGGAACGCGCCGCTACCCCGCAATCCGTGACGGCGCGGCCCAGCCGTTGACGACGGCAAGCAATTCCAGATACCGCGGCCAGCGCGGGCCGGCCTCGGTACGACGAAGCTCGATCAGCCGCCCGCGGAACTCCGGATCGTGCCGCAGTGGGCCGTCCGCGACCAGAGCACGGTAGCCGACGGCCATCCGTCGTACGGCGGCCCGGAAGTCGTCGTCCTGGACCAGCGCGGCCAGCTCCAGCCACGCCTCGACCTGCCGTGCGTCGGCGTCGTCGGGGAGCACCGGCGTCAGGTTCTGCCGGATCGCCGCGAAGGCGGGGTCGTCGCCGAGCGTCGAGGTGAGGAAGTCCGCGATCAACGTACGGCGTTCCCGCTCGGACTGGGCAGTCAGTTCATGCATGAGGTCGAGCTCCTCCGGGGTCGAGTGACGATAGGCGGCCACCGATAGCACCGCGTGCTGGAGCCGCAGTGTCCGGATCTGCAGCGCGACGGCCTCGGCGTGCGCGGTCAGTACGTCGGCCAGCGTCCGCTCGCGCTCCAGCACGGCCCGCACCGTCGGCAGATCGATGCCAAGGGAACGCAACGTCCGGATGAGCTCGAGCCGCGCGACCGCGTCGGCGTCGTACCGACGGTGGCCCGCAGCAGTACGCCGTGATGGCAGCAGCCCGTGGTCCGAGTAGTACCGCACGGTCTTCACCGTCACCCCGCCGAGCCGCGCCAACTCACCGATCGAGTGGTCCATGCCGACACCCTCACATCTCCCGTAAGAGGAGATACAAGCCTAATTGTGGGCGAAGCGAGTCTTGGGGCGGGCGAAGGTAGTGGCGAGGGCGGCGACCAGGGCGCAGACGATGCCGATGGAGAAGGGGACCCAGTAGGCGGTGGAGGGGCCCCAAACGTCTACTGCGTGACCAGAGGCGGCGTTGCCCGGGGCTACCCCCAGGAGGATGCCGGTGACGGTCCAGGTGATCGCCTCGGTGAGGCGCTGGGGCGGGACCCACTCCTCGACGCAGGCGGTGAGGGCGACCATCGTGGGCGCGATAGTGAAGCCGCAGAAGAACAGCACCACACCGACGAGCAGCACGCTGTTGACCCAGGGGAGCGGGGCCAGGCTGACGGCGAGCAGGATCGTGCCGAACAGCAGCCGCCGCTCGACCGGGGCGCGCCAGTGGACCGAGCCGTACCAGAGACCGGCCAGCAGGCTGCCGAACGCCCAAACGGCCAGTACGACGCCGGACAGCTCGGCCTGACCCTTCTCGGTGGTGAACGCGATCGTGACCACCTCGACGCCACCGAGAGTCGCGCCGAGCCCGAGACCGACCAGGCTGAGCAGCATCAGCGAGAGCCAGGGGAGTGGCGCCTGCTCGGCACCGTCGGACTTACCGCGTCCGGGCGGGTCGGAGGCACGCAGCGACGCCAGCCAGATCCCGCCGGCCAGTCCCAACACCGCCGCGGCGGCCAGGGCGGCGTACGGGCTGATCTGGGTGGCGAGCGTGGTGACGAGGACCGGACCGACGATGAAGACGACCTCGTCGCCGACCGCCTCGAGGGCGAACGCGGTCTGCAGAGCCCGCCCGCGGCCGAGTAGATGGGTCCAGCGGGCGCGGACGAACGAGCCGACCTGCGGACGGGTGCCACCGGCAACGAACGAGACCGCGTACAGCACCCAGACGGGTGCGTCGGCACGCACTGCGACGAGGAGTGCCGCGAGAGCGATCGTGCAGAGGACCGAACCGATCAGCAGCAGCGTCCGCTGGCCGAAGCGGTCGACCAGCCGGCCCTGGATCGGGCCGGTCAGCGCGCCGGCGATCACCGCGACGCCGGACACCGCGCCGGCCAGGCCGTACGAGCCGCTCTCGCGCGCGATCAGGATGACGATGCCGAGGCCGATCATCGAGATCGGCATACGCCCGAGGATCCCGGCAGTGAAGAACGCACTGGCACCGGGACGGCGCATGAGGTGGACGTAGGGCTTGAGCATGAGGGACCGGCAACACCCTAACTGTTGCCGGTCTGAGAAACTCGGAATATGCCGCTGCCCCAGTCGCCCGCCGCCGCGCCGTACGACGCCGTCCTCCTGCTGTCCTTCGGTGGTCCCGAGAAGCCCGCGGACGTGTTGCCCTTCCTGCAGAACGTGACGCGCGGCCGCGGCATCCCGGACGAGCGGTTGAAGGACGTCGGGGAGCACTACTACGCGTTCGGTGGGAAGAGCCCGATCAACGACCAGAACCGCGCGCTGCTGAAGGCGCTGCGGGAGTCGTTCGACGAGATCGGCCTGGACCTGCCGATCTACTGGGGCAACCGCAACTGGGCGCCGTACCTGACCGACACGCTGCGCGAGATGGCCGCCGACGGGATCCGTCGCGCGGTGGTGATCGTGACCGCCGCCTACCCGTCGTACTCCGGCTGCCGGCAGTACCGCGAGAACCTCGAGGACGCCGCCCGTGAGATCCCGGACGCGCCGCGGATCGACAAGCTCCGGCACTACGCGAACCACCCCGGCTTCGTCGGCTCGTTCGTCGAGTCGACCGCCGAGGCGCTGAGCCGGCTGCCCGAGGGGTCCGCGATCGCCTACGTGACGCATTCGATCCCGACCGCGATGAACGCGACCAGCGGCCCGGACGGCAACGGGTACGTCGACTGGCACCTGGACGTGGCCGCGGAGATCAGCGCCGAGCTCGAGCGCCGTACCGGCCGGACCCGGCGGACCGACCTGGTCTACTGCTCGCGGTCCGGCCCGCCGCAGATGCCGTGGCTCGAGCCGGACGTGAACGACCACCTGGAGACCCTCGCGGCCGAGGGTGTGCCGGGTGTCGCCGTCGTACCGATCGGGTTCGTGAGCGACCACATGGAGGTCATCTACGACCTCGACACCGAGGCCGCCCGGACGGCCGAGAAGCTGGGCCTGCCGATGGCCCGGGCCGCGACGCCCGGGACCGACCCGCGGTTCGTCACGATGCTGCGCGATCTGGTCGTCGAGCGGGCCGCGGCCGAGCGCGGTGAGCAACCGGCCCGCCCGTGCGTCGGCAAGCTCGGCCCGGGCTGGGACGACTGCCGTCACGACTGCTGCCCAGCCCTTCGCCGTCCTACCTCTAAGGAAGTTGTATGACCGCCGAAAGCCCGCAAGACCTCCTCAAGCTGGCCGTGGAGGTGGCGGAGGAGGCGGCCCGGCTGATCGTCGAACGCCGCCGCGGCACGATCACGGTCGCCGACACCAAGAGCACCGTCACCGACGTCGTCACCGCGGTCGACCGCGAGTCCGAGGAGCTGATCCGGGCCCGGGTCCTGAAGGCCCGCCCGGACGACTCGTTCCTCGGTGAGGAGGGCGACGACGTGGCCGGCACCAGCGGCGTCCGCTGGGTGGTCGACCCGATCGACGGCACGGTCAACTACCTCTACGACCTCCCGACGTACGCCGTCTCGATCGCGGTCGAGTACGACGGGGAGACGGTCGCCGGTGTGGTCGTGGACGCGCCCCGGGGCGAGGTGTTCACCGCGACCAAGGGCGGTGGCGCGTTCGCGGACGGTCAGCCGATCCGGGTGTCGGGATGCACCGAGCTGAGCACCGCCCTGGTCGGGACCGGGTTCGGGTACGACCCGGCCCGCCGGCAGGTCCAGGCCGACGTGATCCAGCACCTGATCACCAAGGTCCGCGACATCCGCCGGATCGGGGTCGGCGCGATCGACCTGTGCTACGTCGCCTGCGGCCGGCTCGACGCCGTCTTCGAACGCGGTCTGAATCCGTGGGACTACGGAGCGGGTGCGCTGATCGCGGCCGAGGCCGGCGCGACCACGGGCGGGCTGAACGGTGCCCCGGTCTCACCGGAGATGTCGATCGCGGCCAGTCCGGCGCTGTTCGGGCCGCTCCACGACCTGCTCGCCGCCGCGGACCCCTTGCGTGCGTAGCGGTCTCTGAATGCTCGTTTCTGCGCAGTACTGAGCATTAACGAGCATTCTCGTGTTCGGTCATGACATTTTTGCGACACGCGGGTCAGAACCTGGACCCCAACGCGCGCGTAGGGCCCTTCATAGGGCACAATCCCGTCCTCGGGAACGGTTGTTGCCGGTCCCGGCCTGGCTGTCAAGGGTTTCGGGGGACGAAGGTTCAGCGTGGTGCTCACGCGCGGAATTTCTCGGCCGCTTTACCCGTTCAAGGGCTCAGCAGGCAACACCACGGGTACGAAGAGGGCAGGGAAACACCATGGCGACTGATTACGACGCCCCGCGCAAGACGGACGAGGACGCTTCCGAAGAGTCGATCGAGGAACTGAAGACTCGCCGTCACGACAAGAACTCCGGCAAGGTCGACGAGGACGAGGCCGAGGCCGCGGAGAGCTTCGAGCTGCCCGGCGCCGACCTGAGCCACGAAGAGCTCGCGGTGCGGGTCCTCCCGCGCCAGGCCGACGAATTCACCTGTTCGAGCTGCTTCCTGGTTCACCACCGCAGTCAGCTCGCGGAAACGAAGAACGGGCAGCTGATCTGCCGCGACTGCGCAGCCTGACACCAGCGCCCTTCTTCGGCTTGACCAGCACGGGACCGTCCCCAGATCCTCGGGGACGGTCCCGCGCTGTCTCGAGTCAGTCCTGCTTCTTCACCAGACCGGTGTCCGTGTCCTTGACCAGGCCCTTGGTCGCGTCCTGCTCATACCCCGGCGGCGCGTAGCCCGTCGACTTCAGCCAGTACTGCGCCGCCCGCCGCTCCGCGAACAGCTTGGCCGCCGCCGCGGCGGCACCACTCGCCACCGCCCAGCTGACCACCTCGGCGTACCCGCCCTCGCCGGCCTTCGGCGGCTTCCCGCCCGAGCCGAGCTTCCAGGCCGTTCGGACGGCCTTGTTCGCGACCAGTCCCACCACCAGCGTGAACGCGGTCAGCACCAGCTTCCAGCCGATCTTCGCTCCGACCACAGCAGCCTCCTAACGCAAGTCCCCGACAGTCAGGATCTTGCCACGCTGTTGCCCCTCAGGGCTGCCGCCAAGCGGTCCGGGTGCCGCGTGGCGATCACCCAGTACGGCGCCGGGTCGCGCGGATCGGTGATCTGGACCCGGACGGCGCTCCGCACATACGGGCGCAGCAGCAGGTATGCCTTCGGGTCGCACTCCCGTCCGAACGCGCGCCGCGCGTCGTCGCCGGTCAGTGCCTCGACCGTGCCCAGGTGCGCCCGTTCGATCACGGCCCGGCCGGCCCGGAGCCGCTCGCCGTCCACCTCGACCCGCGCGGCGCCGTACTGGAGGAAGAAGAGCACCAGCAGGACCGCGGCGGTGCCGCCGACGAAGACGCCGCCGAACGACCCGACCGGTACATAGGTGATGACGAAGAGCGTGACTGTCGCGATGACGGCGATGATCCACCACGACACCGGCACGCTCAGCTTCTCGCGATAGGTACCCACAAGGACCAGCCTGGCACGAGGGCGGTGCAGGCTCATCGGTAAGGTCGCCTCTCGTGACCGAGGTTCTCATCCAGCGACTCGACCCCGACCTCCCGCTCCCGTCGTACGCGCATCCCGGCGATGCCGGCGCGGATCTGGTGGCGACGAGCGACATCACTCTCAAGCCCGGCGAGCGTGGCCTGGTCGGCACCGGGATCGCTATCGCTCTGCAAGACGGGTACGCCGCCTTCGTGCACCCGCGCTCCGGGTTGGCCGCGAAGCACGGCGTGACGCTCGTGAACGCACCTGGCACTGTGGATGCGGGCTACCGTGGCGAGATCAAGGTGTGTCTGATCAACCTCGACCCGCGCGCCGAGGTGACGCTGCGGCGTGGCGACCGGATCGCACAGCTGATCATCCAGCCGGTGGAGAAGGCGCGGTTCGTCGAGGTGACCTCGCTGCCCGGTTCGGCCCGCGGCGAAGGCGGACACGGCTCGACCGGCGGCTTCGGTGATGTGACACGCTGAGCGGAGCAGATGCACCTGTTGACCTGACGGATGCGCGAAACTACGGCGGGCTTGTACCGACACCATAAGGAAACAGAATGATCTTCCGCCGCAAGGCCAAGAACGAAGACCCCGAGACGACCGAGACGGACGCAGCCGTCGAGGAGACGGCGGAACCCCGCGCCGAGGGTCCGTTCGACTCCAGCGAGGTCGACTCGTCGGTCCTGGAGGCGGAGGACCGGATCGACCTGGGCGCCCTGGTGATCACCGGAATGCCCGGGATGGAGCTTCGGCTGCAGGTCGACGAGCAGACCGGCCAGGTGCAGGCGATCCTGCTGGTGCTGGAGGACTCCGCGCTCGAGCTGCGGGCGTTCGCCGCACCGAAGAAGACCGGCATCTGGACCGAGGTCCGGCGCGAGATCGCCGCCGAGGCCAGCCGGATGGGCGGAACGGCGACCGAGACCGAGGGCACGTTCGGCACCGAGCTCGTGCTGGTTGTGCCGGTCGAGGACCCGGATGGACAGATCTTCAGCCAGACCTCGCGGGTCGTCGGCGTGGACGGTCCGCGCTGGCTGCTCCGGGCGACGGTGCTCGGCCGGGCCGCCGTCGAGCCGGACGCCGCGGCACCGATGGAGGAGACGCTGCGCAACGTCATCGTGGTCCGCGGCGCGGAGCCGATGGCCGTCCGCGAGTCGCTGCCGTTGCAGCTGCCGCCGGGCGCTCAGCCGGCTCCTGACGAAGAGGCCTGACGGACTACACTCGATCGCATGGGTAGTGAGAAACCCGCGGGGCTGTGGCGGCGTGCCTTCCGCGGGCTGGCCGGAGACCGCGACCAGCAGGACGCCGAGGTCCTCCAGGACTTCGCGCACGACTGTGGTGCGCGGTCGATCACCGGCTGCCACGACCGCGAAATGGTCACGCTGTACGGCACGCTGCGCACGATCACGTTCAGCCCACGCGGCGGCGTACCGGCCTTGGAGGGCGAGTTGTACGACGGCACCGGCACGGTCAAGCTGATCTGGCTCGGCCGGCGCAAGATCGCCGGGATCCATCCCGGCTCGGAACTGATCGCCTCCGGGCGGATCGGTGTCGTCGAGGGCGACCGGGTGATGTTCAACCCGCGCTACGAACTCCGCCCGACGGCCGCCCATGGCTGAGCCGACGTCGCGCCGCGACCAGGTCGAAGAGAACCTGGAAGAGAAGCTGGTCGAGATCCTGCGCCCCGAGCTCGAGGCCGCCGAGTCCGAGCTGACGGATCAGCCGGTTGCCGGCGAGGAGAAGCCGGACGACGAGCCGGTCAAGCATGCGCCGAGCACCGACAAGGACTTCTTCCATGCGCTCGGCGGCTGGGGTGCGCTGCTCGACATCGGGCTGCCGTGGATCGCGTTCCTGATCGTCTACGCGGCCACCGACCACAACCTGCAGGTCGCGCTGATCGTCGCGGTCGCGTGCGGTGCCGCGGTCGCCCTACTGCGCCTCATCCGCCGGCAGCCGCTTCGCAACGTCTTCGGCGGTTTCGTCGGCGTCCTGATCTCCGCCTGGGTCGCGAACCGCACCGGCAACGCGAAGGACGTCTACGTCCCCGGCCTGCTGACGAACCTGGGCTACGGCGCTCTGTACCTGATCACCGTGCTCGTCCGTTGGCCGCTGTTCGGCGTGCTGTACGGCGTGATCACCCAGACCGGAACGGCCTGGCGCAAGGACCCCGCGATGCTGAGGGGTTTCTCCCGGGCCACTCTGGTGTTCGTCGGCCTCTTCGCGGTCCGGCTGATCGTCCAGGTGCCGCTGTACTTCACCGGCAGCCTGAACGCGCTCGGCATCGCGAAGATCGGCCTCGGGCTCCCGTTCTACGCGCTCGCGCTCTGGCTCGCGTACGCCGTACTGCGCGGCTCACTGCCGCCGGAGAAGTGGGACGAGGCGCGTGACCACGTGACCCACCTGCTCCGGGGCAACAAGAAGTAAGAGGTCTTACTCGGCCGCGTGGCGGTGGTGCGGGGAAAGCATGTCCTCGAGCTGCTCCTCGGTCTCGTCCGCGGCGACGAACAGCAGTTCGTCGTTGAGCTCGAGCGTGCCTTCGGGGTCCGGCCGCAGGACGCGGCCCTCGCGCAGGATGACCACCAGCGCGGTGTCCAGCGGCCAGTCGATGTCGCCGACCCGCTGACCGATCATCGGGGAGTCCTCGGGCAGGGTCAGCTCGACCAGGTTCGCGTCGCCCTGGCGGAAGGTGAACAGCCGGACCAGGTCGCCGACCGAGACCGCCTCCTCCACCAGCGCGGACATGATCCGCGGGGTGGAGACCGACACGTCGACACCCCAGGCCTCGTTGAACATCCACTCGTTGCGCGGATGGTTGACCCGGGCAACGGTCCGGGGAACGCCGAACTCGGTCTTGGCGAGCAGCGAGACGACCAGGTTCACCTTGTCGTCACCGGTGCTGGCGATCGCCACCTGGCAACGCTGCAGGGCGGCCTCCTCCAGGGAGGACAGCTCGCACGCGTCGGCCAGCAGCCACTCGGCCCGCGGCACCGACTCGGCCTTGATCGCCCGCGGGTCCTTGTCGATCAGCAGGACCTCGTGGCCGTTCTCCAGCAACTCGGCGGCGATCGACCGACCGACGTTCCCGGCTCCGGCGATGGCTACCCGCATCACAGCTCCTCAGGCTTGGTGCCGAGTTGGGACTCGATCGCCGCGACATCGCGCTCCAGCATCACGACGTGGACCAGGTCGCCTTCTTGGATGACCGTGTCGGCCCGCGGTAGCAGGCCCTCGCCGAGCCGGGTCAGGAACGCGACCCGGGCACCGGTGGCCTTCTCGATGTCGAGCGCGAGCCGGCCGACCCACTCGGTGTGCACGTGCACCTCGGCCAGCCGGACCGTCGCGGACGGGTCACGCCACTCCGGCTCGGAGCCTTCCGGCAGCAGCCGGCGCATCATCTGGTCGACGGTCCAGCGCACGGTGCCGACGGTCGGGATGCCGAGCCGCTGGTACACCTCGGCGCGACCGGGGTCGTAGATCCGGGCCACCACGTTGCTGATCCCGAAGTTCTCCCGGGCCACCCGGGCGGCCAGGATGTTGGAGTTGTCGCCGTTCGAGACGGCGGCGAACGCCTCCGCGTCCTCGATCCCGGCCTCGATCAGCACCTCGCGGTCGAAGCCCATCCCGACGATGGTGCGGCCGGTGAAGTTCGGGCTCAGCCGGCGGAAGGCGTCGGCCGACTGGTCGATGATCGCGACCGTATGGCCCCGCTTCTCCAGGCCCCGCGCCAGCGTCGACCCGACGCGGCCGCAGCCCATGATGACGACGTGCACTCGCTGATCACTCCCTGCCCCGCCTGGGGCCGCTGGGTCGGTTCGGCAGGGATAGACGCTACACCGGAACTGAGGTCGTGTCTGACACGTGACCGGAGCCCTCTAACATCACCGGTGTGACTCCCGCTCTAGGCGATATCGGCAAACGGCTGCTGCTCGGTCGCAAACTGCGCAGCACCCAGCTGGGCGAGACGCTGCTGCCGAAGCGCATCGCTCTCCCGGTGTTCGCCAGCGACGCCCTGTCGTCGGTGGCCTACGCCCCTGACGAGATCTTCCTGACGCTGTCGATCGCCGGCCTGGCGGCGTACAGCTACTCGTGGAAGATCGGCCTGCTGGTCGCATTCGTGATGCTGGTCGTGGTCGCGTCGTACCGGCAGAACGTGCACGCCTACCCGTCCGGCGGTGGTGACTACGAGGTCGCCACGGTGAACATCGGACCGTCGGCAGGCCTGACCGTGGCCAGCGCGCTGATGGTCGACTACGTGCTGACGGTGGCGGTGTCGATCTCGTCGGGGGTGCAGAACGCCAAGTCCGCGTTGCCGTTCCTGGCCGGTCACGAGGTGCCGTTGGCGGTCGGGCTGGTGCTGCTGCTGACCGCCATGAACCTGCGCGGGGTCCGCGAGTCGGGGGCGATCTTCGCGATCCCGACGTACATCTTCATGCTTTCGATCATCGGGATGGCGATCTGGGGCCTGATCCGGCTGAGCGTCGGGAACCTGCCGCTGGCCGAGAGCGCCGGCTTCGAGGTCCGGCCCGAACCTGGGCATGAGGTCTTCACCGGATTGGCCGCGGTCTTCCTGCTGGCCCGGGCGTTCTCGTCCGGGTGTGCCGCGCTGACCGGTGTCGAGGCGATCAGCAACGGCGTACCGGCGTTCCGCAAGCCGAAGAGCAACAACGCCGCGACGACGCTGCTGCTGCTCGGCACGATCGCGGTCACGATGCTGATGAGCATCCTGTTCCTCGCCTCCAAGATCCAGCTCCGGTATGCCGAGGATCCCGCGACCCAGCTGTACGAGAACGGCCAGCCGGTCGGCGAGTCCTACACCCAGAAGACCGTCATCGGCCAGATCGGCGACTCGGTGTTCTCGAACTTCACGCCCGGCTTCTACCTGGTGATCGGCGCGACGATGCTGATCCTGGTGCTGGCCGCGAACACCGCGTTCAACGGCTTCCCGGTGCTCGCCTCGATCCTCGCCCGGGACGGGTACCTGCCCCGCCAGTTGCACACCCGCGGCGACCGGCTCGCCTACAGCAACGGCATCATCCTGCTGGCGCTGTGCGCGATCGGCCTGATCATCGCCTTCGACGCCCAGGTCACCAAGCTGATCCAGCTCTACATCGTCGGCGTGTTCGTCAGCTTCACGCTCAGCCAGTTCGGCATGATCCGGCACTGGACCCGGCACCTGAAGACCGAGACCGACGCCGCCAAGCGGCGGCAGATGATCCGCTCCCGGGTGATCAACGCGATCGGCCTGACCATGACCGGGATCGTGCTGGTGATCGTGCTGCTGACCAAGTTCATCCACGGCGCGTACATCGCGATCCTCGCGATGGCCGGGTTGTACGTGCTGATGAAGGGGATCCACCGTCACTACGACACGGTGCGCCGGCAGACGGCGGCCGAGGGGGACGAGCCGCTGATGCTGCCGTCCCGGGTGCACGCCATCGTGCTGGTCTCCAAGCTGCACAAGCCAACCCTGCGGGCGCTGGCGTTCGCTAAGACGGCCCGGCCCTACATGCTCGAGGCGGTCACGGTCGACGTCGACCGGGACGAGTCGGACGCGCTCCAGGCCGAGTGGGACGCCCGGGGCATCCCGATCCCGCTGAAGCGGCTGGCCTCGCCGTACCGGGAGATCACCCGGCCGATCCTGCAGTACGTCCGCGACATCCGGCGGCAGTCGCCGCGGGACGTGGTGATGGTCTACATCCCGGAGTACGTCGTCGGCCACTGGTGGGAGCACATCCTGCACAACCAGAGCGCCCTGCGGCTCAAGGGGCGGCTCTTGTTCACACCTGGTGTCATGGTTACGTCGGTTCCTTACCAGCTGATCTCGGCGCATGACGCGGAGGAGCGGCAGGATCGAGTGGAACGGGTGGCCGGCCAGGTACGGCGTGGGGCCCGCAAGGCGTCAGGAGATCGGTGACAGACGAGGACATCGTCGGGACGGTAGTCGAGCTGGAAGTGGGCCCAGTCGCGCACGGGGGCCACTGTGTGGCCCGGCACGAGGGGCAGGTGGTGTTCGTCCGGCACGCGTTGCCGGGTGAGCTGGTCCACGCCCGTATCACCGAGCAGAACGCGAAGTACCTGCGGGCGGACGCCGTCCAGGTACTGACGCCGTCACCGCAACGGATCGAACCGCCCTGCCCGTACGCCGGGCCCGGACTGTGTGGCGGCTGTGACTTCCAGCACGCCAACATCGTGGAGCAGCGACGGCTGAAGGCGACCGTGGTGTCGGACACGCTCCGACGCATCGGCGGCATCGAGCGCACGATCGTGATGGAGTCCCCGGGCGACGACGGCCTCGGCTGGCGGACCCGGATGCGGTACGCCGTGGTCGACGGGCGACCGGGGATGTACGCGCACCGCTCGCACGACCTGGTCCCGATCGACCGGTGTCTGATCGCTCACCCGGGGACTCCCGACGTACTGAGTGATCGGTGGCCCGGTACGTCGTCCGTGCAGGCTGTGGTGTCGTCCGAGGGCAAGACCGCCGTACAGACGGACGAGGTGCCCGGTGGGCGGGTTGTCGAGGTGGTGCGGGGCCGGCGGTTCCGGGTGGAGGCCGGTGGGTTCTGGCAGGTGCACCCGGCGGCTCCGTCGACGCTGGTGGACGCTGTCATGAGCGGGCTCGAGCCGATGGCGGGGGAGACGGCGCTGGACCTCTACTCCGGCGTTGGGCTGTTTGCGGCGTTTCTGGCTGAGGCCGGGTGCCCGGTGCTGGCGATCGAAGGGGACAAGGACGCCGTACGGAACGCGCGGCGGAATCTGCATGACCTGCCGGACGTGACGCTCGAGACCGGCGATGTGGACCGGGTGCTGAACACGGCCGCCGGGAAGGGGCTGGAGCACGTCGATCTGGTCGTGCTGGACCCGCCGCGGACGGGGGCCGGGAAGGACGTCGTACGGCGGATCGCGGCGCTGGGACCGCGACGAGTGGCGTATGTGGCGTGTGACCCGGCGGCGCTGGCGCGGGATCTGAAGAAGTTCGGGCGGCTCGGGTACGGGATCGCGTCGCTGCGGGCGTTCGACCTGTTCGGGATGACGCATCACATCGAGTGCGTCGCCATACTCGAGCCTGTGGACAGTACTGATGCCACGCCTCCGGCGCGGCGGGGCATGGGGCTGTGACTCCCGCCCTTCCCTCGTCGCTCCAGTCGCTTCGCTCCCTCCGCTCCTCAGTCCAGGCCGGGAGGCCCCATGACCGGGAAGTCGCGGCCGGTGGAGGGCTCGGGTAGCGTTCTGGCCCTGGATTCCCATGCGCTGGAGACCTGATGCCGCTCGTTGACCTGGACGACCCGGAGGAGCTGCGCGCCCGCTGGACCGCACTCGCCGCGGTCGCCCATGCCACGGGCTTCGACCGGCGGTGGTACGCCGACGCCGACGGGTACCACCATCAGGACGAGACCGCGTCGGTGCTGCGGATGCTGCGGCTCGAGGACGGGCGGGCGGTGCTGTTCGGGTTCCACACGCAGCACAGCCAGACCGCGGGCACTGACCTGTTGGCCGGGTCGCCGGACTGGATCGGGCAGCCCGAGGTGCGGCGGCGGATGGCTGCGGGCGAGCTGGGATTCGTGTACGGCGCGTTCAACGGGACGTGGGCGCGGGCGTCGTACCCGGGGGATCCGTGGCAGCCGGTAGAGGACGGGTTCGCGCCGATCGGCCAGTGGGTCACCTCGGACGAGGCGGCCGCCGACGAGATGATCGAGTGGGTCGCCGGGTGGGCCGACTACCTCGGCGGGCTCGACGAACTGCGGCCCTTCGGGTTGCAGCTGATCCGGAGCGTGGGTGGTTCGGGTGTCACCGCCGGCGCCTTGCAGTCCTTCTTCGACCGCTTCGAGATCGACCCGCGGTCGCCGGTGCAGCCCGACCTGCCGGCCGGGGTGGTCGCGGGGGAGGACTTCACCCGGAACTTTGCGGTACCGGAAAGTTTCCCCGACGAACCTGACACAGCCGAGGTCTCGGTCGTTGAGGATGTCGTGATTGGAGCATCCGACGGCCGGCCGGACGACGACGAGGAAGAGTCGTTCGTCGTCCCACCCGGCATCAGCCCGTTCACGGGCCAGCCGATCGACGATCCGCCGCTCCGGATGACGCCGGCTTCCCACGACGAGGCGCCCGCCGCCCGTGACGAGGCTCCTGACCGTGACGAGGCGCCCGCCCCTCATGAGGAGTACGGCGTCACGGCCAAGAAACAAGGCTGGCTCCGCCGCCGCAAACACGACGACGCCACCGACGCCGACTTCCCGAGCGAGGCGGGCGCTTACCTGCCCGACGTCCCGCCCCAGGGTGGTCCCGCGCCCGGCACCTACCTGCCTGACGGCATGGCAGGTAGCGGGCTCCCCATGCGTTCGGCGTACGACTCGCCCCTCCCATCCTCCGAGCCGCCGCGCGTCGGCGGCGGCGTCCATGAGGGCGACGACTTCTACGCCAGCCTCTTCGCCGACGCCCCCGCCGCGGCCGGCCACCAAGACACCCCCGCCGCCGACGAACAAGACTGGGAAACCGCCGAACAACCGGCCTGGTCCGAGCAAGAAGCCACCAGTGAATACACCCCTTTCGCGGACGAGCCCCCCACCGACCCCCACCGAGCCTGGGTAGGCGGCGCCTGGATCAACGGCGAATGGGTGGAAGACCCCACCACCCACCGCCCCAACACCCCACCCCCGAACTCTCCGCCAACCCCCTCACCCTTCGACGCCCCCACGGCCGATACCCCGTTCCTCCAACCGGCCGAGCGCCCGTCGGCGGAGTCTCCGTTCGGCCCGGGCAATCCCGGGCAGGCTGGATCCCCGTTCGCTCCGCCCCATCCAGCCGACGCCCCCACGGCTGATACCCCCTTCC
This sequence comes from Kribbella sp. NBC_01484, assembly GCF_036227145.1. Classification (NCBI taxonomy): domain Bacteria; kingdom Bacillati; phylum Actinomycetota; class Actinomycetes; order Propionibacteriales; family Kribbellaceae; genus Kribbella; species Kribbella sp. NBC_01484. The sequence goes on along the minus strand of NZ_CP109437.1, from coordinate 8,011,844 downwards.
TCCAGTCGGCGGAGTCCCCGTTCGCCCCCGGCAATCCCGTACCGGCTGGATCCCCGTTCGCCCCGACCCATCCAGCCGACGCCCCCACGGCCGACACCCCGTTCATCACGCCAGCGGATTCGCCGTCGACCGCCTCGCCATCCGCCCCCAGCGGATCAGCTGACTCAGCGCCGGCCGACTCGCCATTCGCCCCGACATCAGCTGCCGCCGATCTCGAAGACGACGACGCCCCCACCGCCGAGATCGCCGCTGTCCTGGACACAGACCCAACCGAAGAAGAACCGTCCTCCTTCACCGGCCCATCCCCGTTCGCCCCGGTCCCACACCCGGAGCCCACGACCACTGCACCCACCCACCCCGACACCGGCCACCCGACAGACCACCCCACGCCCCCCGCCGCCCACCCGAGCGACCCGTCAACAGCACCCGTCACACCAGCTGCCCGCCTCACAGAACCCCACAGACGGCCCCCCGCCCACCCGAGCGACGACCCGTCGACAGCGCCCGGCACTGCGGCCGCCGGTCTCATAGAACCCCAGACACGGCCCGCCGCCCATCCGACGGACCCCGAGGCACCCGCCGCCCGTCAGACGGACCCTGGCGCGCAGGCCGTCGGCCGCCTAGGCGACCGATCCTCAGCACCCGGCGCTCCGGACGCCCGTCCGACAGAGACCGAGTCACAGCCCGCCGGTCGCCTGGGCGACCCGTCCTCAGCACCCGGCGCTCCGGCCCGTCCGACGGAGACTGACGCGCAGCCCGCTGCCGGCCTAGGCGACCCTTCGACGACGCCCGGCACTCCGGCAGGCCGTCAGACCGACCTCGCAGCCCAGTCCGCCGCAGGCGACCGCCTCTCGGCCCCGTCCGCTTCCGCCTCACCCTTCTCGGACCTGCACGCAGACCCGGCGGCTGAATCCGATCCCGACGCCCGTTTCTCGGCCAGGACCACCGACTCCGCCGCCCCAGCCGCGCGTTTCTCGGATCCGTCCGGGGAAGCCGACTACGCCGACGACGAGACCGCCGAGATCCCCGCAGTGCCGGCCGACTCCACCGAGCCAGCTGCGGAGGAGCGTCGAGCGCCTACAGCAGCGCAGCAGCCTCAAGCACCCACAGCCGCGGAGGCGCACCAAGCTCCCGCAGCAGCGGAGGCACATCGAGCATCTGCGGCACCGCATGCGCATGAAGCACATGCGGCAGCCGACGAGCATCAAGCACTCGCAGCGGCGGAGGCGCACCACGGTCCCGCGGCAGCGGAGGCGCATCGAACAACTGCAGCAGCCGACGAGCATCAAGCACTCGCAGCAGCCGACGAGCATCAAGCACTCGCAGCAGCGGACGAGCATCAAGCACTCGCGGCAGCGGAGGAGCATCACGCATCCGCAGCAGCTGAGGAGACGTACCGGGCAGCCGGAGACGTGTTGGCGGGCGGTGCGCGCCCGGGGCTCCGGTTCAACGCGGTGGGCGAGGACGACGAGGAGCAGGGCTACGACGCATCGGCAACGGCTAAAGCTCAGGTCGAGCCTCACCCTCAACCCCAGCCATGGCCCCAGCCCCAACCGCACCCGGAGCCCTGGCCTCAACCCGAGCCCCACCCCGCCCCCTGGCCCGAGCCCACCCCACCGAGCCCCGAACCGACCCCAGCCCCCGACCCATACCCCACACCCACCCCGGACCCCGACCCGTACCCCGCACCCATCCCCGGCCCAAACCCGGACCCGATCCCGGGCCCCGACCCTCAACCAGAGCCCCAACCGAACCCGAACCCGGATCCTCAGCCCTGGCCAGACCCAGAACCAGTCCCACAACCCGAGCCCGAACCAGGACCACGCCCCGAGCCAGAGCCAGCTCCCTGGCCGGACCCCGAGCCATCCCCAGCGCCAGACGCAACCCCACGCCCAGAACCCACCACCTACGTAGCGCACGGGCAATGGCCGGACGCCGACCCGCACTCGCCGCAGCAGGACTCGACGCACCAGCCGGAGCGCATCACGCACGTGGCGCACGGCGGATGGGTGGACGGCGGCGAGCAGGATTCGTCGCCGGAGTATGACGCGGCAAGTCACCTCGAGCGCACGACGCGTGTGGCGCATGGCGAGTGGGTGGACGGCGGCGAGCAGGAGTCGTCGCCGGAGTATGACGCGGCGAGTCACCTCGAGCGCACGACAGATGTGGCGCAGGACGGCTGGGCAGAGGACTCGGAGGCACCGGAGCACGCGGGCGCCGAGGTGTCGGCTGGGTTTGCGGCGGGTGAGGATGACGAGCCGACTGGCTTTGTGCCCGTGATCGGTGATGACTGGCCGACCGGATCCTTCCCGGCGGTGAACGGGTTCGCGGACGAGGCGACGGAGGCCGATCGGCACAACGGGGATGAGCGGAACGGCGCGCCGCACGGGGTGCGTGGGGAGTCGGCTGCGGATGTTGTGGCTCGGATGTCTATTCCCGGGTTGGGGCTGGTGGGGGCGGACGGGCCCCGGATCGCCCCGCCGCCGGGGTCGATCGAGGAGGCTATGCGCTCCGAGGTCGAGCGGCCCCGGCCACGGCCGCAGGAGTCGGACGCTGTGAAGGCGCTGCATGCGTGGTGCCGGGCGAGGACCGCGATCGTGCCGTCCGGGTTCACCATCCAGATTCAGGTGCTGGACCCGAGCGCCCCGTCGTACCGGTTCGACCTGGAGCCGCCGGATGTGGACGACCCGGAGTTCGCCATGGACAAGCTGAGCGGTCTGCTCGGTGACCTTTGGCAGGCCGAGGCGCAGAGCGACGTGGGTGGCTGGTTGTTCGCCCGCATCGACGCGGCCGGCCGGACCCTGCGGATCGACCGGTGGTATGACCAGGTCCCGGACTGGTGGGACAACCCAATCGAGCCGCGCCTCGACGTACACGGTCTGGTACGCCGCCTCTACAACCGCGGTCCCCAATGGCAGCCGTCGTACCTGGAGAAGCTGTACACCACCGCGAGATAGCGTGGGCGCCATGCTTCTCAGGATCTTCACCGAACCTCAGCAAGGTGCCTCGTACGACGATCTGCTCGCGGTGGCACGCAAGACCGAGGAGAACGGCTTCGACGCGTTCTTCCGGTCGGACCACTACCTCGTGATGGGCGAGGACGACGGCCTGCCCGGACCGACCGATGCCTGGATCACCCTGGCCGGACTCGCCCGCGAGACCAGCCGGATCAAGCTCGGCACACTGGTCAGCTCGGCCACCTTCCGCAACCCGGGTGTCTTGGCGATCACGGTCGCCCAGGTCGACCAGATGAGCGGCGGCCGCGCGGAGCTCGGGCTCGGCGCCGGCTGGTACGAGACCGAGCACAATGCGTACGGCTTGGACTTCCCGGACACGCCCGGCCGGTTCGACCTGCTGACCGAGCAACTCGAGCTGATCACCGGTCTGTGGGACACGCCGGTGGGGGAGAAGTACAACTTCCAGGGCGAGCACTACCAGCTGACCGACTCGCCGGCGCTGCCGAAGCCGGTCCAGCAGCCCCACCCGCCGGTCATCGTCGGCGGCGCGGGCAGAACGCGTACGCCGTCTCTCGCGGCCGAGTTCGCGAGTGAGTTCAACGCCGGCTTCCGCTCCGTCCAGCTGACCGCGACGCTCTTCAAGCGCGTCCAGGCCGCCTGCGTCGAGATCGGCCGCGACCCGAAGACCCTCAACCTGTCCACCGCGCACACGGTCGTCGTCGGCAAGGACGACGCCCAGGTCAAACGACGTGCCGCCGCCGTCGGCCGCGACGTCGAAGACCTCAAGGCCAACGCCATCGCCGGCACCCCCGCCGAGGTCGTCGACCGCCTCGGCCAGTTCGCCGCCGTCGGCTCCCAACGCCAGTACGTCCAGATCATGGACCTCCAGGATCTCGACCACCTCGACCTCATCGCGTCCGAGGTCCTCCCACAGGTGTCCTGACCGGGGATTCGTGGAGGGTTTCCAGCCCGGATCGGGCAGAAACCCTCCAAGGAACGCGCAAAAAACCTCCCAGGTCGGGATAGCGCCGGCGCTGTTCCGACTGAGGGGCGCCGGCAGGGTGATCTCGGGACGGGCGCGCTGGTGGCTCGATGTCGTGTATCTTGATGTCGAGAGAGTTTTGGGGCGAGGTTAGGGGAGCCTGATCTCGCGGCCGGGCGGTGTGCTCGGCAGGATGGGCTCAGCGGAACTGGACTGGACAGAGGAGCAGGTTGATGGCGAGCGTCGACAGCTTCGGTGCCAAGGGTGCACTCGAGGTCAACGGTCAGTCGTACGAGATCTTCAGGTTGGCGGGCATCGAGGGTGCGGACACGCTGCCGTACTCCTTGAAGGTTCTGCTGGAGAACCTGCTGCGCACCGAGGACGGCGCGAACATCACCGCCGAGCACATCACCAAGCTCGGCAACTGGGACGCGAACGCGGCGCCCGACACGGAGATCCAGTTCACCCCGGCCCGGGTGATCATGCAGGACTTCACCGGTGTGCCGTGTGTCGTCGACCTGGCCACGATGCGCGAGGCGGTCGCGGCGCTCGGCGGCGACCCCACCAAGATCAACCCGCTCGCTCCGGCCGAGCTGGTCATCGACCACTCGGTCATCACTGACGTCTTCGGCCGCCCGGACGCGTTCGAGCGCAACGTCGAGTTCGAGTACCAGCGCAACGGCGAGCGGTACCAGTTCCTCCGCTGGGGCCAGACCGCGTTCGACGACTTCAAGGTCGTCCCGCCGGGCACCGGCATCGTCCACCAGGTGAACATCGAGCACCTCGCGCGGACGGTCATGGTCCGCGACGGCATCGCTTACCCCGACACCTGTGTCGGCACCGACAGTCACACCACGATGGTGAACGGTCTCGGCGTGCTCGGCTGGGGCGTCGGCGGCATCGAGGCCGAGGCGGCCATGCTCGGCCAGCCCGTGTCGATGCTGATCCCCAAGGTCGTCGGCTTCAAGCTGACCGGCTCGGTGCCGGCCGGCGCCACCGCGACCGACGTCGTACTCACGATCACCCAGCAGCTGCGCAAGCACGGCGTGGTCGGCAAGTTCGTCGAGTTCTACGGCGAGGGCGTCGCCGCCGTGCCGCTGGCGAACCGGGCCACGATCGGCAACATGAGCCCGGAGTTCGGCTCCACCTGCGCGATCTTCCCGATCGACGACGTCACCCTGGAGTACCTGCGGCTGACCGGCCGCAGCGACCAGGACGTCGCGCTGGTCGAGGCGTACGCCAAGGAGCAGGGCCTGTGGCACGACCAGTCGGTCGAGCCGCGGTTCTCGGAGTACCTCGAGCTCGACCTGTCGACCGTCGTACCGTCGATCGCCGGCCCGAAGCGGCCGCAGGACCGGGTCGCGCTGACCGAGGCGAAGGAGGCCTTCCGCGGTGCGCTGACCGACTACGCGACCGAGGAGCTCGACGTCGACCCGTCGGAGACCGGCAGCTTCCCGGCCAGCGACGCGCCGAACGGTCACGGCGACGTGAACGACGAGCCGCACGTCCCGCACGGCGGTCCCGGCCGGCCGTCGAAGAAGACCAAGATCACCATGAACGGCGCGGAGACCGAGCTCGACCACGGTCACGTCGTGATCGCCAGCATCACCTCGTGCACCAACACCTCGAACCCGTCGGTCATGCTCGCCGCCGCGCTGCTGGCCAAGAACGCGGTCGACAAGGGCCTGGCTTCGAAGCCGTGGGTGAAGACGTCGCTGGCACCCGGGTCGAAGGTCGTCACCGACTACTACGAGAAGGCCGGCGTCACGCCGTACCTGGAGAAGCTCGGCTTCCACCTGGTCGGCTACGGCTGTACCACCTGCATCGGGAACTCGGGCCCGCTGCCCGAGGCCGTCTCGGCCGGCGTGCAGGAGGCCGACCTGGCGGTCGTCTCGGTGCTGTCCGGCAACCGCAACTTCGAGGGCCGGATCAACCCGGACGTGAAGATGAACTACCTCGCCTCGCCGCCGCTGGTGATCGCCTATGCGCTGGCCGGGACGATGGACTTCGACTTCGAGACCGATGCCCTGGGCCAGGACACCGACGGCAACGACGTGTTCCTGAAGGACATCTGGCCGGCCGCGGACGAGGTCGAGAAGGTGATCGCCTCCTCGATCAGCAAGGAGATGTTCACCAAGGACTACGCCGATGTGTTCGCCGGTGACGAGCGCTGGCAGTCGCTGCCGACGCCCGAGGGCAAGACGTTCGCCTGGGACGCCGAGTCGACGTACGTGCGCAAGCCTCCGTACTTCGAGGGCATGGCCAAGGACCCGTCGCCGGTGACCGACATCGCCGGCGCCCGGGTGCTGGCCAAGCTGGGCGACTCGGTCACCACCGACCACATCTCCCCGGCCGGTTCGATCAAGGCCGACAGCCCGGCCGGCAAGTACCTGGCCGACCACGGCGTGGACCGCAAGGACTTCAACTCGTACGGCTCGCGCCGGGGCAACCACGAGGTGATGATCCGCGGCACGTTCGCGAACATCCGGCTGCGCAACCAGATCGCGCCGGGCACCGAGGGCGGCTTCACCCGCGACTTCACCCAGGACGACGCGCCCGTCACGTCGATCTACGAGGCCGCGCAGTCGTACGCCGAGGCCGGCACGCCGCTGGTGATCCTGGCCGGCAAGGAGTACGGCTCGGGTTCGTCGCGTGACTGGGCCGCCAAGGGTACGGCGCTGCTCGGGGCGAAGGCCGTGATCACCGAGTCCTTCGAGCGCATCCACCGGTCGAATCTGATCGGCATGGGCGTGCTGCCCCTGCAGTACCCGGAGGGTGAGACCGCGGAGTCGCTCGGCCTGACCGGCGAGGAGACGTTCGACATCACCGGCGTCACCGCGCTCAACGAGGGCTCGATCCCGAGCACCGTCCACGTCAAGGTCACCTCGCCCGACGGCGGCGAGAAGGAGTTCGACGCGGTCGTCCGGATCGACACCCCCGGCGAGGCCGACTACTACCGCAACGGCGGCATCCTGCAGTACGTGCTCCGTTCGCTCCTCGCGGGCTGACACGGGCGCAGTAGTTGTCGGTGGTCGGCGCTTTACTGGTCGGCATGGGCAAGGAACGCGAGGCGCCGCGCGAGGTTGTGCGCGCGGCGTGCGGCAAGCACGGCGATGACGCCGTGATCGACTGGTGCGTCGCGTTCCTCACCGGGGAGATCTCGGGGGAGGACGCGTACGGCGCCGACCTGCCGAAGCTGGTGGCGATCACGGGCAACCCGAACCCAGGTGGCTGGTCCGCGCCGGTCGACCCGGTGAACTACTACTGGATCAGGGTGTGGGCCGCCCGTGTCCTCCTCTACGTCTGGCGCGATGACGCCGTCGACGCGCTGCAGGTGGCCGCGAGGGATCCCGCCTGGCGGGTGCGAGAGCACGTCGCTCGGCTGACCGCGCAGCGGGAGCTCGGTCAGCTCGTCGACGCCCTGCTACCCGATCTTCAGCACGAGCTGCCCAGAGTCCGTGCGACGGCCGCCCGCGCTGTCGGCGCCGCGGGCGAGGCCGAGCACGCCGAGGCCCTGCAAGATCTCCTCGAGGACCCGGACCTCACCGTTCGCGTGGCAGCCGAGAATGCCCTGGCCCGCTTGGAGAAACGGCTGGACCGCACCTTCGACCGGCGCACCTAATCCGACAGAGCGGCGCGGAGTTTGCCGGCGTACTCAGCTGCTTCGGCGTCGTCGGCGTACTTGGTGCGGGGCCAGAAGAAGCCGCGCAGTCCGTCGCCCTTCGTCCGTGGCACCACGTGCACGTGGAGATGCGGGACGGACTGCGACACGATGTTGTTCACGGCAACGAACGAGCCCTGCGCGTCGAACGCCGTACGCACGGCATCCGCGACCGACCGCGCCGCCCCGAAGAACGGCACCAGCAACGCGTCCGGCAGCTCGACCAGCGTCGGCACGTGCTCGCGCGGCACGATCAGCGTGTGCCCCTTGAACACCGGCCGTACGTCGAGGAATCCCACGACGTCCGGTGTTTCCAGCACGATCTGCGCCGGCGTCGTACCGGCGATGATGGAACAGAAGAGACAGTCGGCCATCAGGTCATGACCTTAGCCGAGCTTCTCGTCTACGAAGCACCAGCGCCAATTCTCGCCTGGTTCGAAGCTGCGCATCACCGGGTGTTCGGTCTCGTCGTAGTGCTTGCTGGCGTGCTTCATCGGCGACGAGTCGCAGCAGCCGACGTGACCGCAGCCGAGGCAGAGACGCAGGTGGACCCAGGAGCTGCCGATCGCCAGGCACTCCTCGCACCCCTCGGGTGTGTTCGGCGCGACCACCAAAGGAGCTTGTTCGAGGTGCTTGCACGCACCGCCCGGTGAGGTCTTGACCCGCAGGTCCTCGGACCGGCCGCCCACGTCGTCGTCCTCGTCGCGATCCAGGATGGACTCCTCGATGTCGAGGGCGATCTGCGCCCGCTGCAGCACCTCGTCGGCGACCAGGCCGGCATCGCGGACCTTGAGGATGTGCTCCCGCTCGGCCTCGAGCATGGCGATCCGCAGCCGGCGATAGGCCTCGCTCGGCGTCTCGTACTCACTCTCCGGCCGCCCGAGCCGCTCCCACGCGGCCTGCGCCCGGGCCTCACCACGCTGCCGGAGCAGGTTGACCACCTCGGGCGGGTCGTCCGGCGTGACGATCTCCTGCAGCTTCTCCTCGGCGGCGCGGTGCGCACCTTGCAGTACGGCGGCCTCCTGCAGCGCATCCTCCGCCGGATCCGGGCCGGGCAGCCGGAGCCGCCGTACCAGCCAGGGCAGGGTCGAGCCCTGGACGAGCAGCGTGCCCGCGGTCACGGCGAGCGCGATGAAGACCAGTACTTCGCGATCCGGGGTGTCGTCGGGGAGGGTGAAGACGGCGGCCAGGGTGACGACGCCGCGCATCCCGGCCCATGACACGACGATCAGCGCCTGCCACGACACCGGTCCCGGCCGGGACGGGCCGAGGACGCGCCGGGACACGATCGTGGACGGGATCAGCCAGATCGGCCGGAGCAGCACTACCGCCAGGAATACCGCGGTGGTCGCGGCCGCGATCAGCCAGCCCGGCAGCGGGCTCATCGCGAGGTCGTCGAGGATCCACCGGGTCTGCAGGCCGATCAGCAGGAATACGGTGTTCTCGAGCAGGAACTGGAAGGTCCGCCAGTTGGTCCGCTCCGACATCCGCGACTTGGCCGACTGGATGATCGGCGACTTGTGCCCGAGCAACAGGCCGGTGACGACCACGGCGAGGACGCCGGACGCATGGATCTCTTCCGCGGCGACATAGGCGATGAACGGCGCGGTCAGGCTGAGCGTGGTGTCGAGCACCGGGTCGGTGAACCGGCGGCGGACCTTGGCCAGCACGAACGCCACGGCCAGGCCGATCACGACCCCGCCACCGGCCGCGCGGACGAAGTCCAGCCCGACGTGCAGGACGGTCGGCGTGACCACTGCGGCCGCGAGCGCCGTACGCAGACAGACCAGCGCGGTCGCGTCGTTGACCAGGCTCTCGCCCTCGAGGATGGTGACCACGCGGCGGGGGAGTCCGACCCGCCTGGCGATCGCGGTCGCGGCGACGGCGTCCGGCGGCGCGACCACGGCGCCGATCGCGAAGGCGGCCCACAACGGCAGCGGTTCGTAGCCCAGCGACCCGGCCACGACGCCGAGCAGCCACCACGCGACCACGCCGACGCCGAGCGCGGTGAACACGACCAGCCCGACCGACAGCAGCCCGATCGACCGGCGGTGTTTGGAGAAGTCGACCAGGCTGGTCTTGATCGCCGCCGAGTAGAGCAGCGGCGGCAGGAAGCCGACCAGGACGACCTCGGGGGCGAGCTCGACCCGGGGGACGAACGGGAGGTACGACGCGGCGATCCCGATGACCACGAGCAGCAGGGGAGCCGAGATCCCGAGCCGCCGGGCCAGTGCGGCCCCGGCCGCGACCACGGCGACGAGGGCTACGACCTCGATCGCGATATGCACGCTGCACAGTGTCGCAGCGTCGGCCCGGTTTCGGCCGCTCGGTTCGCCCTCGGCTGAGCCGGGATCTGGTCAGTGCGGTCGCGCTCGTCTAGCGTGTGCGCAGCGGGATCTGTCGATCACTGGGGGTGACTGATGCGTCGTCGCGTCGTCTCACTGGTTTGTGCGCTTGTCGTTCTCGGCTCGTGGCTCGCGGTTCCAGCCGCGGCCGCCGTCACGGTCACCAACGGCTGTGTCGCCTCGGTGCCGGAGCCCGGTACGACGACACCGGTCCGGATCTGTTATTCGCTGTTCGAGCCCGCCGGCGCCTCGGCCGCACACACCGTGCCACTGATCTTCCACAGTCATGGCTGGGCCGGTAGCCGGACCAAGGACCCGGCCGCGTTCCAGGCCTGGCTCGACGCCGGCTTCGGCGTCCTGAGCTTCGACCAGCGCAGCTTCGGCGAGAGCACCGGCGTCGCGCACGTGATGAGCCCGGACTACGAGGGCCGCGACGTGGTGAAGCTCGTCGACTTCGTCGCCGGTCTGGACTGGGTGACGAAGCAACGGCCGGGTGATCCGCTGATTGGGGCGATCGGCGGGTCTTACGGTGGCGGGTACCAGTTCGCCGGTGCGTTCACCGAGTTGCGGGACAGCGGGCGGACCCGGTTCGACGCACTCGCGCCCGAGATCACCTGGTGGGATCTCAAGCAGAGTCTCGCGCCGGAGGAGGCCGCGCGGACGCTCTGGCTCTCGATCCTCTTCGCCGCCGGCGGCACCCACCTGCCGCCCGCGGTGTCGGCGGCGTTCGTGCAGTTGATCGCGACCGGCGGTTGGCCGGCAGGGAAGGCTGGGCGCGATCTTGATGCGTTCTTCGCGCACAACGGGCCGGCGTGGCACGTGTCGCAGGGCCGCAAGCTGGATATCCCGGTGCTGTTCGGGCAGGGGATCTCGGACAACCTGTTCAACCTCAACCAGGGACTGGCGAACTTCGACCATGCGCTGACCGCCCGGGCCCGGGCGCGGTCGATCTTCGTCGGGTACAACGGCGGTCACACGCTGCCGAGCGTCGTACCGCCGGGATTCGCGACGCCGGGGGATCCGTGCTCGATCGCGCTGGGCTCGCCGAACTTCTCGGCCCTGGCGGTGCGCTTCATGACCGCGAAGCTGCTGGGGAGGGCGACCGGGCTGTCCGGGTTCGGCGTGTATCACCTGTCCACCGCGGACGGTCGTTGCCTGACGCAACGGAATCTGGCGCCGAACACACGCCAGGCACTGGGCAAGATCCTCGTCCCGACCGGCGCCGGACTGCCTCTCAGCCTGAAAATCGCGACCGGGCCTCTGACCTTCGCGGGAACTCCTCGGCTCTCCGCGAAGGTCTACACGCTCGTACCGGACTCGGGAGCCTTCTTCGCCCTCAGCGTCGGCACCAACCCGCTGACCGCGAGGGTCGTGCAGAACAACACGATGCCGCTGCGGGAGAAGCACGTCGCGAGGGGCGTCGAGCGCACGATCGAACTGCCCGCGATCGCCGTCGACGTCCCGACCGGCAAGAATCTCTACCTGACCGTCACCCCGGTCGCCGACATGTACGCCGGCCAACGCGGCCCGCTCCCCGGCGCGCTGCTGCTCAAGAACCCGACGCTGACCTATCGGATCTTGTCGAGATAAGTCTTGTAGACGGTCAGGAACGGCTCCTCGTTCGCCACCGCACCGACCAGCCAGTCGCACGTCTTCTGCGCCGTCGCGATCACGTCAGCCGGATATCCGTACTTGACCTGGTGTTCGGCGAACTCGTCCTCGTCGTCGACATAGATCGTCCCGTCCCGCCGCTTCACCACGTCCAGATCGAGATCGATCATCGTGACCACGTCCTCGGAGAACTCCACCGGCGTCGTCACGTCGCAGTAGATCTCCGTCCGCCGCGGCTCGTCGTTGAAGATCGCCGTGAACCACTGGTCCCGCGGGAACAACTGCACATGAGCCTGTTCCTGCGTCACCACCGGCTCATCTCCCCGCTGCGACACCGAGTTCGCCGGCGCCCCCAACCACACCCCGAACGCGTCCTCCCCGAGATACCGCATCCACTGATGCCAGTGCAGCTTCTCGTCGTACTTCCGATACACCACCCGAACATCACGCATGCCGGACAACTTATCCCGCCACCGGTGCGCCCGGCCGCGGACCGCCCGCCGGACGGGCGGGCATTACAGAAGTTGCAGGTTGCTGCAATTTTGTGGCCCGCGACCGGCACCGACCGCCAGGATGAAGGGGCGACCATCTGGGGAGGAACAGCTGCGCGTCCTAGGTTCTCGCTGACCCTCGCCGGTGTAGGGGGGCCTTATCCGGTGGGGGTCAGCGAGCGGATCTGCTGGAGGTAGGGCCGGTAGGCGGTGGTGAAGGGCTCTGTGGTGGTGATGTGGGTGGCCAGGTAGTCGCAGGTGGCCTGGGCGGTGGCGATGACCTGGGGTGGGTAGTGGTAGAGGACCTGGTGGTGGTGGAACTCGTCCTCGTCCATGACGCGGACCGAGCCGTCTCGCATCAGGCGGATGTCGAGGTCGAGGTCGACGGTGGTGACGGAGTCGACGCCGAACTCGGCGGGCATGGTGATGTCGCAGTAGATGGCGGTCTGGTGGGGGGTGTCGTTGAAGAGGGCACTCCACCATTGGCCGTGCGGGAAGAGGCGGACGCGGTGGTGGTCGATGGTGGTCCAGCTGCCGTCGGCGCGCTGGCCCTTGGTGCCGGGGAGGGAGCCGACCCAGAGGCCGTGCTCGTCCTCGCCGAGCCGGACGGCTTCCACCAGGCGATGCGGCTGTCCGTCGTACTTGCGGAACAGCGTCCTCACCAGCTCCATGCGATCACTCTAGGTGAAAGCCGAACCATCCTGCCCGAGGAGACGTCTTGGAGTGTGAGATAGGTCCGGTCGGAGTTGCCGAGTTCGGAAACCGGGCGCGGGGTGAATAGACTCAAGCATCCGAGGACGACCGCGGGGAGGAACTCGATGCGCGTGCTGGAGACGGTCGGAGGGCCGGCGGACCTCAAGAAGCTGTCCGATCAGCAGCTCACCGATCTCGCGGCGGAGATCCGCGAGGTCCTGGTCGAGACCGTGTCCCGGACCGGGGGCCACCTCGGCCCCAACCTCGGGATGGTCGAGATCACCCTGGCGATGCACCGCGTGTTCGACTCGCCGCACGACCGGCTCGTCTTCGACGTCGGTCACCAGGCGTATGTGCACAAGCTGGTCACCGGCCGGGCGCCGAAGTTCGACACTCTCCGTCAGCAGGGCGGCCTGTCCGGCTACCCGAACCAGGCCGAGTCCGAGCACGACATCATCGAGAACAGCCACGCCTCGACCGCCCTTTCGTACGCCGACGGCCTGGCCAAGGCCTACCGGTTGCGCAAGGAGGACCGGCACGTGGTCGCGCTGATCGGCGACGGCGGCCTGACCGGCGGCATGGCCTGGGAGGCGCTGAACAACATCGCCGCCGCCAAGGACCTCAAGCTGGTCATCATCGTCAACGACAACGGCCGCTCCTACAGCGACACCGTCGGGGGCCTGGCCACCCACCTGACCAGCCTGCGCACCAACCCGCGGTACGAGAAGGTCCTCGACCTGATCAAGAAGAACCTGGCCCGGACGCCGTACGTCGGCCCGCCGATGTACGAGGTGCTGCACGGGGTGAAGAAGGGCCTGAAGGACATGCTCGCCCCGCAGGGCATGTTCGAGGATCTCGGCCTCAAGTACGTCGGTCCCGTCGCCGGCCACGATCGCGAAGCGATCGAGGAGGCGCTGCGCAGCGCCAAGGCGTTCGGCGGTCCGGTGATCGTGCACGCGGTGACCCAGAAGGGGTACGGGTACGCCGCCGCCGAGGAGGACGAGGAGGACAACTTCCACCAGGTCCGCCCGGTCAACAAGCCGCGCGGCTGGACGGATGTGTTCGCCGACGAGATGATCCGGATCGGTCATCGCCGCCCGGACGTGGTCGCGATCACCGCGGCGATGCTGCACCCGACCGGCCTGGCCGCGTTCGCGGCCGAGTTCCCGGACCGGATCTTCGACGTCGGCATCGCCGAGCAGCACGCGGTGACGAGCGCCGCCGGTCTCGCGCTGGGCGGTCTGCACCCGGTCGTCGGCCTCTACTCGACATTCCTGAACCGGGCCTTCGACCAGGTGCTGATGGACGTCGCGCTGCACAAGCTCGGCGTCACGTTCGTGCTCGACCGCGCGGGGATCACCGGTGACGACGGCCCGAGCCACAACGGCATGTGGGACATGTCGATCCTGCAGGTCGTCCCCGGGCTGCGGCTTGCGGCGCCCCGTGACGGCAAGCGCCTGGAGGAGCTGCTCAACGAGGCGGTCGAGGTGAAGGACGCCCCGACGGTACTGCGCTTTGCCAAGGGCGAGGTGTTCCCGGACATCGACGCGATCGACAGGCTCGGCGAGACGGACGTGCTGCAGCGGTCCGGGACCGACGTACTCCTGGTCGGCATCGGCGCGATGGCGGTCACCGCGATGGACGTCGCGCAGCGGCTCGAGGCGCACGGCTTCGGCGTCACCGTGGTGGACCCGCGCTGGGTCAAGCCGGTCGACGCGAAGCTGGTCGAGCTGGCCGCGGACTTCAAGCTCGTGGTCACGATCGAGGACAACGGCCGGGCCGGTGGCTGTGGGTCGATGATCGCCCAGGCGTTGCGCGACGAGGGCGTGGCGACGCCGGTCCGCGATTTCGGCATCCCGCAGAAGTTCCTGGAGCACGCCAAGCGTCCCGCCGTACTTCAGGAGATCGGGCTGACCGGGCAGGAGCTGGCGCGGGAGATTACCGAGCTGATCGCCCGGCATCCGGGCGAGCCGCTCAGCGAGCCCGATCCGGCCAGCGGCCATCAGGGCAGTGCCTGAGTCAGGGCGGCACCCCGCACCACCGCGGAGCCGTCACGCAGCAGCTCGCCGCCGCACCCGCGCCTGGCCGCTGTTGCTCTCCCTGGCCCTCGTCGCCGTCGCGGTTGCCGGCGGCCTGGCCCTGCACCACTCCAGCGGGCGCGCGGACGGTTCCGAAGCCGCCAGCGCCACTACGCCGGACATCGATCTGGCGGCCCGGGCCGCGGCCGTGGACAAGGTGCTGAAGAAGCGCTCACAGGCCGTGCTCGCCGACAACCAGAAGGACTTCCTGGCCGACGTCGACCCGGGCAACAAGAACCTGGTCGCCCGGCAGCGGACCCTGTTCACGAACCTCCGTCAGTTCGGTTTCGCGAAACTGACCTATCAGGAGCTGTCCCAGCAGTTCGACGACGCGATCACCAAGAAGTACGGCCCGTCGACGTACCTCGTCGCGATCGCGATGACCTACCAGATCCGGGGCATCGACATGGTCCCGGTCCGCGCGATGCTCGGCTACACGTTCACCGAACGGCCGACCGGCGACTGGATGCTGGTGTCCGACACCGACCTGGACGAGCGGCTGCCGCGCGGCTCGCATCAGGAGGCCTGGGACACCGGCGAGGTGCTGGTGAAGCGCGCGCCGCGGGTCCTCGTGGTAGTCGAGAAGGGCCAGGACAAGCTCGCGACCAAGCTTGTCGGGATGGCGAGCAGCGCGGTGACGGCGGTCAGCAAGAGCTGGCCGGGCGGCTGGAACGGCTCCGGCGTGGTGATCGGGCTCGACGACAAGATCGTGCGCGGCGCCGACTACACCCAGCCGAAGAACGCCGAGGACGCGATCGCGATGGCGACGTGGGTCTACCGCACGCTGCCCGGCGAGGCGACCGCGGAGGGGCAGCGGGCCGATTCGTACGTCGTGATCAACCCGCGCAACCGTGGCAGGGTCGACGCGCGGACGCTGGCGCACGAGTTCACCCATGTCGCGACGGCGCCGTACGGGCCGTATGCCCCACGGTGGCTGGTCGAGGGGGCGGCGACGTACGTCGAGTTCCTGCCGATGGGCGGTGCTGAGCCGTTGGCAATCGGGAAGTACCGGCAGGACGTGCGGACGAAGTACCTGGCGAAGGCGAAGAGCCTGCCCGCCGATGCGACCTTCTTCCAGCAGTCCGACAGTTCGTACCCGCTGTCCTGGCTGGCCCTCGACTACCTCTTCACCCGGTTCGGTGGGACCGAGGTCGGCACGCTCTACCGGGAGATGGCAGCGCTCGGCACTACGCAGGCCGATCGGGACCGGATCATGCTGGAACACGTCGGCATGACCGAAGCCGGCCTGTTGCAGGCTCTGAAGGCCGCTGCGGCTGCCTGAACCGTCAGGGTCAAGTAGGGTAGCCGGGCTGCGACTGACGGGTACTCGGAGGGGATCGACCCGAAGTGAATGCGACCACGCCTAGCGCCGGACCGCCGGGCGCTCAGGTTCCGCCTGCTGGACCCCGCCGCTGGCTGGGGTTGCTGGTGGCGGTGGCGCTGGTCTCCGGCGGCGTGGCCTACACCGTTGAAGAGCGGCACGAGGATGCCCGCGCCCGGGTTGTCGCGACCCAGACCCCGGGGCCGAGCCAAAGCCCGCAGACGTCCCGCACCGCGGCCGCGATCACCGCCCGCCGGGTGGCCGTCGACACCATCCTGCTGCGCCGCGCCCAGGCCGTGCAGACCCGAAACCAGGCGCTCTTCCTGGCCGACATCGATCCAGCCAACACGAAGCTGCGCGCCGCGCAGGCGGTGCTGTTCGCGAACCTGGTCGAGATCGGCTTCACCGAGCTCGGCTACAGCCAGGCCGAGGAGCGGTTCAACCCGTCGGTGCTCCGGGCCTACGGGAGTACGACGTACCTGGTTCGGGTGCTGATGCGTTACCAGATCCCGCAGGTCGACGTCGCCCCGGTGACGACCGAGCTCGGCTACACGTTCGTCAGCCGGGCCGGCCGATGGGTGATCACGGACGACGACGACCTGGACGACGACCTGGGCCCGGGCGCACACCGGGAGGCCTGGGACCTGGGCCGGATCGAGGTGGAGCGCGCGCCGCGGGTGCTGGTCGCGGTGGAGAAGGGCGACACCAAGCGCGGCCGGGCGATCGCGGCCGCTGCGACCGAGGGGCTGACCGAGGTGTCGGCGTACTGGCCGCGGAAGTGGCGTGGCTCGGTCTTCGTGATCGCACTGGACGAGACCGAGGTCCGCGACGCCCGGTTCGCCGACGAGGACATCGAGTCGGCCGCGAGTTCGGGCTCGACCTTCTCCTCGCTGCCCGGTCAGGACACCGCCGACGGCACGGTCGCCGGCGCCTACATCGCGATCAACCCGAACGAGCGCGACCGGGTCGACGAGATCCTGCTGTCGCACGAGATCACCCATGTCGCGACCGCCGACCTGGGCGGGTACGAACCGCTCTGGCTGGCCGAGGGTGCGGCGGAGTACGTGTCCTGGCGCGGAATCGAGGCGATCAGCGGACCGAGTGAGGTCGGCAAGGCGGAGCAGGCGGTCATCGACACCGCGCTGCCGACCCTGACCTCGCTGCCGAGCGACGCCGGCTTCTACCAGAACTCCGCCGACGTGTACGGCGTCAGCTGGCTCGCGGTGCGCTACCTGGTGCGGCGGATCGGACTCGACCACGTCGAGGAGCTGTACGAGGACATGGCGATGAACGGCACCGACCAGGCGGCCCGGGACCGGATCCTGCTCAGCCGCACCGGCCTCACCGAGGCGACGTTGTGGACCTCTCTGCGGACGTACACGCCGCAACGCTGAGTGGCGGTTTGACCTCAAGCGGTCAGACAGGCAATCTCGAATGGTTCCGTCCACGTCGAGGAGGCGCAGATGAGTCTTGTTCGGAAGAAGACGATCGAGCAGTCGATCGCTGACACCGACGAACCGGACTACCAGCTCAAGAAACGTCTGACCGCGATCGATCTGACCGTCTTCGGCATCGGTGTGATCATCGGCGCCGGTATCTTCACGCTGACCGGCCGCGCGGCGAAGGCGTACGCCGGACCGGGCATCGCGTTGTCGTTCGTGCTCGCCGCGGTCTGTTGTGCGCTGGCCGCGTTGTGCTACGCCGAGTTCTCGTCCACCGTCCCGGTGTCGGGATCGGCGTACACCTTCTCGTACTTCTCCCTCGGTGAGATCTTCGCCTGGATCATCGGCTGGGACCTGCTGCTCGAACTGATGCTCGGAGCAAGCGTCGTCGCCCAGGGCTGGTCGACGTACGCCGCTTTGTTCCTCGAGCAGATCGGGTTGGGCTGGCCGTCGTCGATCGGGCCCGACAGTCATGTGAACGTGCTGGCGATGCTGCTCGTGGGCGTGCTGGCGACACTCGCGACGATCGGCATCAAGGAGTCGCTGCGAGTGAACCTGGTGCTGGTCGCGATCAAGCTGTTCGTCGTGCTGTTCGTGATCATCGCCGGCCTGTTCTACATCAAGGGCTCGAACCTGTCGCCGTTCATCCCGCCGAGCGTGCCGGCCCCCAACGGCGACGTCACCATCACCACCCCGCTGTTCCAGGCGATGTTCGGGTTCACCCCGTCGACGTTCGGCGTGATGGGCCTGGTGTCCGGCGCGTCGCTGGTGTTCTTCGCGTTCATCGGGTTCGACGTGGTCGCGACCACCGCCGAAGAGGCGAAGAACCCGCAGCGCGACCTGCCCCGCGGCATCATCGGCTCGCTGGCGATCTGCACGGTGCTGTACGTGCTGGTCTGCATCGTCATCACCGGCATGGTGAAGTACACCGACATCAACGGTGAGGCGGCGCTGGCCGAGGCGTTCCGGTCGGTCGGCCGGGACAGCTTCGCGACCCTCATCTCGGCGGGTGCCGTAGCCGGTCTGACCACGGTGGTGCTGACGCTGATGATCGGCGCGGCTCGCGTGGTGTTCGCGATGAGCCGTGACCACCTGATGCCGCGTCAGCTCGGCAAGACGCACGCGAAGTGGGGGACGCCGTACCGGCTGACCATCGCGATCGGCGTCATCGTCGCGATCGTCGCCGGTCTCACCCCGATCGGGAAGCTGGAGGAGATGGTGAACATCGGCACCCTGGCCGCGTTCACCCTGGTGTCGATCGCGGTACCGCTGCTGCGCAAGAGCCGGCCGGACATCAAGCGCTCCTTCACCGTGCCGGGCAACCCGGTGGTCCCGATCCTGGCGGCGCTCATCTGCATCTACCTGATGCTGAACCTGTCGCTGGAGACCTGGCTGCGGTTCGCGATCTGGATGGTGCTCGGCTTCGTCGTCTACGCCCTCTACGGCTACCGCCGGAGCCGCGTCGGCATCGAGGAGCGCACCGGCGAGGTCACGAAGGCCTGACCGTCCCGCTCGGATGGTCGGCGACCCGGTAGGATCAGCCGACCATCCGAGGGGGACCGCATGAAGCACCCGAGGCGCCTGCTCGCAGGCGTCGCCGCGCTGGCGCTGGCCGCGACCGCGGGTGTCGTCGCTGCCCGCGTCCAGCACGGCTCGTCGCCCGACAGCAGTGCCGTGGCGGCGGTCGAGGCGACCGCGGCGCCGGGCCTGCTCGACGACGCGCAGAAGAAGGCCCGGAAGGGCCAGGTCGACGTCGTTCTGGCAGCGCGGGCCACCGCGGTCCTCAAGGGGGATCTGCGGCGTTTCCTCGCCGCGGTCGATCCGAAGCAGCCGCAGTTGGTGGCGCGGCAGCGGCTGCTGTTCACGAACCTGCGGAAGTTCGGGTTCACCAAGCTGACGTACTTCGCCGCGGACGAGCGTGAGTCGCCGGAGCTGACGACGAAGTACGGGCCGGGCGTGTTCACCACCCGGGTGATGATGCGGTATCAGCTGACCGGCCTGGACGCGAAGCCCGTGCAGACGGATCTCGGCTACGCCTTCGTACGGCGAGCAGGCGCGTGGATCCTGGTCGAGGACGGCGCGATCGACGGTGAGCTGAGCGCGGACGGTCATCGTCAGCCGTGGGACTACCAAGAGGTCGCGGTGGTCCGGCGCGGCCGGGTCGTCGTGGTGGTCGACAAACGCGAACCGGCGCTGGGCCGGAAGATCGCGAAGGTGTCGCAGGGCTCGGTCGACGCCGTACGGCGGCATTGGCCGCGACCGTGGAACGGCGCGGTGATGGTGGTCGCGATGGCCGAGCCGCGGGTGATGGCGCTGCTGTGGACCTCTGGGTCGGGCTCCGGCTGGACCATCGCCGCGAAGGCGGTCACCTTGTACGACGGGGAGCCGATCGGACCGAAGACGACGACGCCGGTGAGCAGCCGGATCGTGGTGAACCCGGCCGTCCGCAAACAGCTCGACGAAGACCTGCTGGTGCATGAGATGACGCACGTCGCGACGGTGCCGATCGGGAACAACACGCCGATCTGGTTGGTCGAGGGCCTTGCGGAGTATGTCCGTTGTGCGTCGATCGAGGACGACCCGCACTGGACGGTCGATCCCTACCGGAAGACGGTGCGGACCAAGTATCTGCCGGGGATGAAGGTGCTGCCCGGTCCGGCGGAGTTCGACGCCGACGGTGATCGGTCGTACGGGCAGAGCTGGTGGATCACGGCGTACCTGCAGTCGAAGCTGGGGGAGAAGGGGGTCGCGTCCCTGTACGCGGATCTCGCCGTCCACAGCACCAACGAGGCCACCTACACCAGCATCATCAAGAAACACACCGGCAAGACACCCGAGCAGTTGGTTGCCGCAGTCAAGAAGTTCAAGGGCTGAGAGCCCCGCCCCCGCGCTTCGCTCGGGGGCGGGGCTGTTTCACGCGAGGCTGGCGATTCCCTTCGGGAGGAAGCGGGTGCCGTTGACCTTTTCGGAGATGCCGGTGCGGTCGAGGTACGGGGTGATGCCGCCGAGGTGGAAGGGCCAGCCGGCGCCGAGGAGCAGGCAGAGGTCGATGTCCTGGGCTTCGGCGACCACGCCTTCGTCGAGCATGATCTTGATCTCCTCGGCCAGCGCGGCCAGGACTCGGGTGCGGAGCTCCTCGGGCGTCGACGGCTTGTCGCCGACCGTGACCAGCGCCTCGACCTCGGGGTCGACGACCGGCTTGCCCTCCGGCCACAGGTAGAACGAACTCTTGCCTGCAGCAACGACCTTCGCCAGGTTCGCCGACACCGCGAACCGCTCCGGGTAAGCGCGGTTCATCGTCTCGGCCACGTGCAGCGCGACCGGCAGGCCGACCAGCTGCAGCAGCACGAACGGCGGCATCGGCAATCCCAGCGCCGACAACGCCTTGTCCGCCGCGGGAATCGGCGTACCCTCGTCCACCGCCGCGCTGACCTCGCCGAGGAAGCGCGTCAGCAGCCGGTTCACCACGAACGCCGGCGCGTCCTTCACCAGCACGCACGACTTCTTCAGCGTCTTGCCGACCGCGAACGCGGTCGCCAGCGACGCGTCGTCGGTCCGGTCGGCCCGGATGATCTCGAGCAGCGGCAGGACCGCGACCGGGTTGAAGAAGTGGAACCCGACGACCCGCTCCGGGTGCTCGAGGTCCGCGGCCAGCTCCGTCACGGACAGGGACGACGTGTTCGTGGCCAGGATCGCGTCCGGCCGGATGATCTTCTCCAGGTCGGCGAAGATCGTCTTCTTCAGCTGCAGTTCCTCGAACACGGCCTCGATCACGAAGTCCGCGTCCGCGAACACGGCCCGGTCCACCGAGCCGGTGACGAGCGCCTTGAGCTGGTTCGCCTTGTCCGGCCGGATCCGGCCCTTGCCGAGCAGCTTGTCGATCTCACCGTGCACATACCCGACCCCGCGGTCGACCCGCTCCTGGTCCAGGTCCGTGAGCACGACGGGAACCTCGAGGCGCCGTAGGAACAACAACGCCAGCTGGCCCGCCATCAGACCCGCGCCGACGACGCCGACCTTGCTGACCGGGCGGGCGAGCGACTTGTCCGGCGCACCGGCCGGCCGCTTGGCCCGCTTGTTCACCAGATCGAAGGCGTACAGGCCGCTGCGCAGCTCCTCGCTCATGATCAGCTCGGCGAGCGCCTCGTCCTCGGCCGCAAAGGCGGAGTCGCGGTCCCACTTGTCACAGTCCTTCGCCGCCGCGATCAGGTCGAGCGCCCGGTACGGCGCCGGGGCCGCACCGCTGACCCTGAGATCGGCGAACCCCTTGCCCCGGGCAACGGCAGCGTCCCAGGCGTCACCCCGGTCGATCTCCGGCCGCTCGACGACCACCGAGCCGGTGAGCACCTTGCTCGCCCAGATCAGCGACTGCTCCAGGAAGTCGGCCGAGTCCAGCAGGACGTCGCCGATGCCGAACTGCACGGCCTCCGGGCCGCTGAGCATCTTGTTCTGGTTCAGGGCGTTCTCGACCACGACCTTGACGGCCTTGTCGGCGCCGATCAGGTTCGGCAGCAGGAAGTTGCCGCCCCAGCCGGGGATGAGGCCGAGGAACACCTCGGGCGTCGCGAGCATCCCGGCCGCGGCGGAGACGGTCCGGTACGTCGCGTGCAGCGCGACCTCGAGCCCGCCACCCAGCGCGACGCCGTTGACGAACGCGAAGCTGGGCTTGCCGCCGTCGATCAGCTTGCGCATCACACCGTGGCCGATGCGGCCCAGGTTCAGCGCCTGCTCGCGATCGATCAGCTTCGGTACGCCGGTCAGGTCGGCGCCCGCGGCCAGGATGAACGGCTTGCCGGTGACGCCGATCGCGACGACCTCGTCCCGGGCCAGCGCCGCGTCGATCGCGGTGTTCAGCGAGGCCAGGCCCTTCGGTCCGAAGGTGTTCGGCTTGGTGTGGTCGTGCCCGTTGTCGAGCGTGATGAGAGCCATCGTGCCCGCTTTGTTCGGCAGCACGACGTCCCGCGAGTGCGCGAGCGTGACGAGCTCGTCGTCCGAGAGCGCGACAGCCGAGTCGATCAGTTCCTGCAGGCTCATGCGGCCGCACCTTCCCACTTGGGGTTCTCCCAGATGACCGTTCCACCCATGCCCAGGCCGACGCACATGGTGGTCAGGCCGTAGCGGACCTCGGGGCGCTGCTCGAACTGCTTGGCCAGCTGGTTCATCAGCCGGACGCCGGAGGACGCCAGTGGGTGGCCGTAGGCGATCGCGCCGCCGTACGGGTTGACCCGTGGGTCGTCGTCGGCGATGCCGTAGTGCTCCAGGAACGCGAGCACCTGGACGGCGAACGCCTCGTTCACCTCGAAGGCCTGGATGTCCTCGATCGTCAGCCCGGCCAGCTTGAGGGCCTTCTCGGTCGCGGGGATCGGGCCGACACCCATCACCTCGGGCTCGACGCCGGCCCAGCCGTACGAGACCAGCTTCATCTTCGGCGTCAGTCCGAGCTCGGCGGCGGCTTCGGAGGACGCGAGTACGCAGGCGGTGGCGCCGTCGTTGATGCCGGCGGAGTTGCCCGCAGTGACGCGACCGTGCGGACGGAACGGCGTCTTCAGCGTGGCGAGGTCCTCGACCGTGGTGCCCGGACGCATCGGCTCGTCGGTGCTGGCGTAGCCCCAACCCTGCTCGGCCGACCGGGTCGCGATCGGAACCAGGTCCGGCTGGATGAGGTCGTTGGCGTACGCCTTGGCCGCCCGCTCCTGTGAGGCCGCCGCGAACGCGTCGGCGCGCTGCTTGGTGATGCTGGGGAAGCGGTCGTGCAGGTTCTCCGCGGTCGACCCCATCACCAGGGCGGACGTGTCGACCAGCTTCTCGGAGATGATCCGCGGGTTCGGGTCCACGCCCTCGCCCATCGGGTGCCGGCCCATGTGTTCGACGCCGCCGGCCACGACCACGTCGTACGCGCCGAAGGCGATGCCGGCCGCGGTGGTGGTGACAGCGGTCATCGCACCGGCGCACATCCGGTCGATCGCGTAGCCGGGAGTGGTGTTCGGCAGGCCGGCCAGCAGGGCCGCGGTCCGGCCGATGGTCAGGCCCTGGTCGCCGATCTGCGTGGTGGCCGCGATCGCGACCTCGTCCACCCGCTCCGGCGGGAGCTCCGGGTTCCGCCGCAGCAGCTCCCGGATGCACTTGATCACCAGGTCGTCGGCGCGCGTCTCGGCGTACTGGCCCTTGGCCTTGCCGAACGGGGTGCGAACGCCGTCGACGAACACGACATCGCGGATCTCACGGGGCACGAGGGCCCTCCTCTGGGGGTCGGGAAAGCTGACCCGATGCTACCCGTCGGTAACAGAACTCCCCAAGCACCCCCGCCTGTGCGGCTGCTCACAGGGCCAGGACGGCCGCCAGCACGGTGAAGAACAGGCCGACGACGAAGAACACCTGCTGGGCGCCGAGCGAGATGTCCGCGGCCAAGTGGTGCAGTTCCAGCGGCGCCTGGTCCTTCGGAGCCAGCGCGCCGGTCAGCTGGAACAGATGCATGACACCGAAGACGATCGAGAGCAGGAAGAGTCCCCAGCCGATCGCCATCAGCACCTTCGACAGCTGACCGGCGCCGGTTGCGAAGTCCTTGTAGAAGGTGATCGTCAGCGCCACGATCGCGGTGGACAAGGTGATGAGATCGTCCGGGCGAGCGAGCGGGCCCCGTCCTCGGCCGCCGCCGCGTCCTCGCTCAGACCGTCGTCGATGATCGACTGTAAGTAGTCGACCGCCTCGTCGGTGAGCCGCATGCCCTCCTGTTGGACCTGGTCCAGCACGACGTCCCGGATGTAGTCACCGCGTGACTGCGTCGCCCCTCCACCGGACATTGGTTCCCCCCTCGGTTCGGTCGTCCAACCGTAGGCTGCGGCTTCGTCGGCGGCCAGATCTCGTAACCCGTGGCGCACGGCGTCGAATCGGCGCATGCTGGTGCCAGGTAGCTATGGGGAGCCGTTCTATGAACAACCTTGATCTCGCCGTACCGGTGCTGAGCCGGGGCAAGCACCGCAACCCGCGCAAGGGCGCATGCTTCATGGAGTTCGCGTCGTACCTGGCGGGGGAGCCCTGGTCGGATCACCCGTCCTGCACGCACCCGCTGCTGGCGGGCGTGGCCCGGGACGTCAACGACTGCACGACGGACAGCGGCCGGTCGCGGCTGGCTCCGCTGATCCCGTCGGTGATCGGCCTGACGCCCGACGACCCGCACGTCGTAGCACGGGTGACCGCGCGCTGCATCCAGCACGCGTTGCCGGTGGTCTCGCAGGAGCGTCAGTACATCCTGGCCGTGGCGTTGCTGGTGGGGGAGAAGCACCTGGCCGCGCTGGACGGGCGTCCGCTGGACGACCTCGAGCCGGACTCGCTCGCGGTGCTGGAGGCAGTGCCGTCCGCGACCAAGTGGGCGCGGTCCTTCACCTCGCGGGCCCACCGGGGTACGCCGGACTTCGCGCGCCGGACCGCACCACGTGCGGTGTCGTGCGCGGTCGAAGGGATCTCGCAGGCCTGCGTGCCGAACCCGGACGAGCGCCTCTACAACCTGCTCACCGCGGCGATCGCGGAGTGCAAGGCGTGGATGCCGGCACCCGCACCGCTGCCCGTGCAAGAGATGCCCGTCCGCGAACAGCGCGTGGAAGTTCGCTAGGCGACCAGTAGGCTTCACTGTGTGACTTTGGAGATCGATACCGGTACAGGATTGATGCCAGTCCACGAGTGGGGTTCCACTGGCGATGACACGCCGGGGCTGCTGCTCCTCCAGGAGATCTTCGGGGTCTCCGACTACATCAAGCAGCGCGCTTCGGATCTGGCCGCGCTCGGGTACTACGTGATCGCGCCCGAGATCTACTGGCGGCTTGACGACACGTCCCTGGACGAGTCCGACCCCGAGTTGCTGCAGCGCGCCATGGGCATCGTGCAGCGGCTCGACTGGGGCCAGGCCGTCACGGACTCGGTCGCCGCGCTGGACTACCTGCGTGCCCGCGGCAAGGGCGCCGGGATCGTCGGCTTCTGCTTCGGTGGCGGGCTCGGATTCAACGTCGCCGCGGCATCGTCGCCGGACGTGCTCGTCAGCTACTACGGCTCCTCGCTGCCGCAGCTGATCGACCTTGCGCCGAAGGTGACCGCGACCAGCCTGCACCACTTCGGCGACGCGGATACCTATCTCAAGGCCGACGCGGTCATCCCCACGCTGGGCGATGCCGAGATCCATCGGTACGCCGAGGCCGGTCACGCGTTCGACAATCCCATGCCGGCCTTCCACCACGCGGACGCTTCCGAGCTGGCGTGGCGGCGTACCGTCGACTTCCTTGCCCGTCACCTCCCAACCTCCCAAGGACAAGCATGAGCCTCTACGACATCCCGCTGACGACTCTTTCCGGTGCATCGACCTCGCTCGGCGCCTACAAGGGCAAAGCCGTCCTCGTCGTGAACGTCGCGTCGAAGTGTGGCCTGACGCCGCAGTACGAGGGCCTGGAGAACCTGCAGAAGAAGTACGCCTCGCGTGGCTTCACCGTGCTCGGTGCCCCGTGCAACCAGTTCGGCGGGCAGGAGCCGGGGACGGCGGAGGAGATCGAGACCTTCTGCTCGACGACGTACGGCGTGAGCTTCCCGATGCTGGACAAGCTCGAGGTGAACGGCGACGGCCGCCACCCGCTCTACTCCGAGCTCACCCTGACCCCGGACGCCACCGGCGAGGCCGGCGACATCCAGTGGAACTTCGAGAAGTTCCTGATCAGCCCGGAAGGCACGGTCGCGGCCCGCTTCCGCCCGCGCACCGAGCCGGAGTCCGACGAGATCGTCACCGCGATCGAGACCCAGCTCCCGAACTAGTCCCCTGCTCACCCGCCCGCCGCGTCGTCGCGGCGGGCGTTCTATT
The DNA here is from genome assembly GCF_036227145.1 of Kribbella sp. NBC_01484. NCBI lineage: Bacteria > Bacillati > Actinomycetota > Actinomycetes > Propionibacteriales > Kribbellaceae > Kribbella > Kribbella sp. NBC_01484. The sequence goes on along the minus strand of NZ_CP109437.1, from coordinate 7,985,424 downwards.
TGTCCAGATTCTATTGCAACACTTCTTTCGAAAGAGTACTTTCGATGGATGCCGACCCCGCATCGCCATCTCAGCGACCCACGTGAGCTCAACGCCCTCGCGCACCCTCTGCGGATGGCGATCGTCGAACTGCTGTCGATCAGCGGACCACTGACCGCGACCGAACTGGCCGACCGGCTCGACGAAACGCCGGCCAATTGCTCGTGGCACCTGCGCAAACTGGCGCAGCACGGGTTCGTGGAGGAGGCCGGGGGCGGTACGGGCCGGCAGCGACCGTGGCAGGTGCCAGGGCTCGGATTCGGTTGGGACGACGAGCACGCGTCGGGGTCGATCCAGGAGCGGCGGGCAGCGCAGGCCCTGTCCGAGGTGGTGATGAGCCGTGCGATGGACCGGTTGCGCGAGTTCCAGCAGCGCGCCCCGGAGGAGACCGAGGAATGGCGCACGGCGCAGACCAGCAACGAGATGGTCGCCTGGCTGACCGCGGACGAGCTCAAGGAGATGAACGACGCGATCACTGCGGTGCTCGACCGCTATGTGGAGCGATTGACCGAACCGCAGCGGCGACCACCCGGCTCGCGGCTCTGCGAGTTCGTCGCGTGGGGCATCCCGACGTACTTCCCGGGGGTCGAGCCGGCATGAGGAAGTTGTTCGCGCAGCCCGGCTTCCCTCGCCTCTTCGGCGGGCTGAGCACGTCGATGCTCGGCGACTCGGTGATGCTGCTGGTGCTGAGCATGTGGGTGAAGACGCTCACCGGCTCCAACGCGCTCGCCGGGCTGACCTTCTTCTTCATGGTGCTGCCGGCACTCGGCGCTCCGCTGCTCGGTGTCTGGGTCGACCGGCTGCCCCGCAAGTCGATCCTCGTCTGGGGGAACTTCGCCAGCGCGGCCGCGGTGCTCCCACTCGTGTTCGTGCGGGACGAGAACGACGTCTGGCTGATCTGGGTGGTCGCCTTCCTGTACGGCGTCTCGTTCGTCGTCCTGCCCGCCGCGGTCAACGGGCTGCTCAAGGAACTGCTTCCCGAAGACCTCCTCGTCAACGCCAACGCCAGCCTTGCCACGATCAAGGAGGGCTATCGGCTGTTCGGGCCGCTGGTCGGGGCGGCGATCTTCGCGACCGCGGGCGGCTGGCTGGTGGCGGTCGTCGACGCAGCGACGTTCGCCGTCGCCGGGCTGCTGATCGCGACGATCAAGGTGACCGAGGCCCCGGCGCCGGTCAAGAGCACTTTCCGGGAGGACCTCCTCGGTGGTGTCCGCTTCCTGGCCGGCGACCGGGTGCTCCGCCACGTCGTCGCCGGACTCGCAATCTCCATCCTGGTCATCGGTTTCTTCGAGTCGTCGATCTACGCGCTGATGGACGCGTTCGACAAGCCGGCGACGTTCTCGGGCGTCTTCGTGACCTGCCAGGGCGTCGGTGCGGTCATCGGCGGCCTCACCGCGAGCTGGGCCGTACGCCGTCTCGGTGAAATCGCGACCTGTGCCGTCGGCCTGACCGCACTCGCTGTCGCCACTGTCGTCTGCGCCGCCGCGCCCACCATCGCCCTGGTCCTCGTCGGCGCAGGCATCTGCGGTCTCGGGCTGCCGTGGACCTTCGTCGCGTTCACGACGCTGATGCAGCGGCGCTCGCCGGGCCACCTGATCGGCCGGGTGTCGACCGCGGTCGAGGTGCTCATTTCCACCCCGCAGGCCATCTCGCTGGCTCTCGGCAGCCTGCTCGTCAGCCTGCTCAGCTACCGCCAGATCTTCGCCATCATCGCGACGGTGATCCTGCTCGGCGTACTCCAGATCGTCCTCACCTTGCCCGCTGAGATCCGCGGCGACCTGACGAGCGGCGACCGGCAGGAGGACGCCGTGAGCCTGGAAGGAATAGAGGACTAGAACTGTCCTGTACTGCTTCTACGGTGGGGTCAACCGACCGCGAAGGAGCAGGAATCATGACGACTGTCTCGCCGATCCCCGAGGGGTACCACACGGTGACGCCGTGGATCATCGGGCATGACACCGCCGGGCTGATGGAGTTCCTGGCCGCCGCGTTCGGCGCCGAGGATCTCGGTGGGCGGGTGGTCGACGAGCACGGGAACATCGGGCACGCGGAGATGCGGATCGGCGACTCGGTGGTGATGATGTTCGACAAGCCGGACTGGCCGCCGACGCCGGCGTTCCTGCGGCTCTATGTGCCGGACGTGGAGACGGCCCTGAAGCAGGCGGTCGCGGCCGGCGGCACCGTGCTGACCGAGCCGACGCATCTGTTCTGGGGCGACATCGTCGCGCGGGTGCACGACCCGTTCGGCAACCTGTACTGGCTGCAGACCCGCATCGAGGTCGTCGACGAGGCGGAGCTGGGTCGCCGGTTCGGGGACGAGAAGTTCACCAAGGCGCTGGACTACGTGCAGAGCTCGCTGGTCCGACCGGTCGGCTGATCAGTCCAGCGGTTTGGCGGGCGCGGCCTCGGAGGACATCGCGTCGGTCAGGGCCTCCCCGGTGAGGGCGATCTGCCAGCCGCGGGCGTGATGCTCGCCCAGGAAGGTCGTCACCACGTCGAGGTTCAGGTCGGGTGGCGGCGACCAGGCCAGCCGCCGGATCGTGTCGGGGGAGAGCAAGTTCTCCGTCGGCAGCCGGTGGGCTTCGGCGATCTCCCCGACCGCGGCCCGCGCGGCGGACAATCGGGCCGCCGCATCCGGGTCCCGGTCGGCCCAGGCCCGCGCCGGCGGCGGACCGTCGTACCGGGGTCCTTGCTTGGGGAGCTCGGAGTCGGGGAGCCGGCGCGCGTGGTCGACCGCCTCCCACCAGGTCCGCATGTGGCGGTGTGCGCCGCGGCCCTTGAAGGCGGTCAGCTTCTGCAGCGTGTCCCGGTCCGCCGGCATCGCGGACGCGGCCTCGACGATCGCCGCGTCCGGCAGGATCCGGCCGGGAGAGATGTCCGCCGACTCGGCGATCTGGTCGCGGGCCTCCCACAACGCCCGTACGACGGCCAGACTCCGGCGATTGCGGACCCGGTGCATGCCGGACGTGCGGCGCCACGGGTCGGGCTTAGGTTCTCTGGGCGGCGCCTCGAGGATCGCGGCGAACTCCTGGTCGGCCCACTCCCACTTGCCCTCGCGACGCAGCTCCTGCTCGATCGCGTCGCGCAGCTCGATCAGCATCTCCACATCCAGAGCGGCGTACACCAGCCAGGGCGCGGGCAGCGGACGGGTCGACCAGTCGGCGGCGGAGTGCTCTTTGCGCATCCGGTAGCCGAGGACTTCGCTCACCAGGGAGGCCAGGCCGACCTTCGGGTACCCGAGGAGGCGGCCGGCCAGCTCGGTGTCGAACACCTTCCGCGGCACCATCCCGACCTCGGCCAGGCAGGCCAGATCCTGGTTGGCGGCATGGATGATCCACTCGCTGTCGACGATCGCATCACCGAGCGCGGACAGGTCGCCGAACGGGATCGGGTCGATCAGCGCCGAGCCGGCGCCTTCCCGGCGGAGCTGGACCAAATACGCGCGGTGGGAGTAGCGGTAGCCGGACGCGCGTTCGGCGTCGACGGCGACCGGGCCGGTGCCGGACCGGAACGCGTCGACCACCTCGGTCAGTGCGGGTTCGGTGTCGATGACGTCCGACAGCCCATCACGGAGCTCGAGCAGCGGCAATTGCGCGGTCGGGTCGTCCGGGATGGGCGTCGGCTGCTGGGTCTCGGCTGGGCTCATCGGCCCCGCTGTCCGCGCCGGGTCGGCATCGCGACCACCCCCGGCGGCACCGGCGGCAGGCCGGCCGCCGTGCAGAGCACCTCGCCCCACGCCTCGGCGTGCCGAGTCACGTCCACCACGCCTCCAGGTCCCGGCACCGGGCTCCAGGACGCGCGGATCTCGATCTCCGCCGTCGCGTCGTCGTCGGCCATGCCGCCGAAGCTTTCCGATACCACCCTGGTGACGGTACCGCTAGGGGCCAGGAAGTCGGCGCCCCGGTCGGCCAGCGCCTCCATCAACCAGGTCCAGCCCACGCCGCCGAGCAGCGCGTCGGTCACCATCTCCGGCTCGACGGCGGCGCGCACGTACGCGACACAGCGGAAGGTCGACTGCCAGGCGTCGTTCCCGTCCGGGTCGTAGAGGATGACGAGGCGGCCGGTGGCGACATCGTCACCGTCGACCGTCACGTCGGCGCTGACCGCGGCCGCGTGCGGAGCGATCCGCTGCGGCGCGGGCATCTCCTCGACGAATACCTCGGGCCGGAACCGGGCACCGCGTAGTTGCGTCACGGCCTCGGCGAACTCGGCGGGTGGCGCGTCGACCTGCTTGCGGGCACCCATGCTTGGCAGCCTACGACTGATTACTCACCGACGCTGGTCTCGACGCGCCGGTAACAGGCCGTGCCATCGGCCGCGCCTCCGGCGCGGCGTGGTCATGGGGCCGCCCTGTGAGGGCGTCGACGACAGCGTGGGATCATCGCTCTGTGCCCCTGACAGACATCTCGTCGACCGCCCGTTCTTCCTTCCTGCTCGCTGCCAAGGGCGAGCCGGCACCACACACCCCGGTCTGGTTCATGCGGCAGGCCGGCCGCGCGCTGCCCGAGTATCGCGCGGCCCGCGAGGGGACCACGATGCTCGAGTCCTGTATGCGTCCTGACCTCGTCGTCGAGATAACGCTGCAGCCGGTACGCCGTTACGGCGTCGACGCGGCGGTCTTCTACTCCGACATCGTGCTCCCGCTGAAGTCGGTCGGCGTCGACATCGAGATCAAGCCGGGTGTCGGCCCGGTGCTCGCCGACCCAATCCGGGACTCGGCCGGCCTCGAGACCGTTCGCCCAGTCACCCCGGCGGACGTGCCCTACATCACCGACTCGGTGAAGCAACTCGTCTCCGAGCTCGGCGGCACTCCGCTGATCGGCTTCGCGGGCGCGCCGTTCACGGTCGCGTCGTACCTGGTCGAAGGCGGGCCGAGCAAGGACCACGCCAAGACCAAGGCACTCATGTACGGCAACCCCGCTTTGTGGCATGCGTTGGCGGACCGGCTGGCCGACGTCGCGATCGCGTACCTCTCGGTGCAGGTCGAGGCGGGCGCGTCCGCGATCCAGCTGTTCGACTCCTGGGCGGGCGCGCTGTCGCCGCGTGACTACGAGCGGTTCGTCCTGCCGCACTCCGCGAAGGTCTTCGACGCGCTCGCGTCGTACGGCGTACCCCGGATCCACTTCGGCGTGAACACGGGCGAGCTGCTCGGCCTGATGAGCGCGGCCGGCGCCGACGTCGTCGGGGTCGACTGGCGCGTCCCGCTGGACGAGGCGGTACGGCGGATCACCGCGGCCGGCGCCGGTCCGAAGCCCGTGCAGGGCAACCTGGACCCGGCCCTGCTCTTCGCGGGATGGCACGCCCTCGAGCCCGAGATCGACCGGATCCTCGCCGAGGGGCAGGCGGCTCCCGGGCATATCTTCAACCTCGGCCACGGCGTCCCGCCGGACGCCGACCCCGAGGTCCTGACGCGCATCGCCAAGTACGTCCAAGCGAAGTCCGCCCGTGTACCTGCCTGACCACGAGGTGACGCTGGAGCGTCTCACCGCCGCGCACGCTGACGCCGTCCTCGCGTTCGAGCTGGAGAACCGCGAGTACTTCGCCGCGTGGGTGTGGGACCGCGGTGACGACTACTTCACGTCCTTCGAGGCCATTCACGCGGCCCGCCTGGCCGAGCAGGAGGCCGGGGTCTGCCAGTTCCACGTCCTGGTGGACAAGTCCGGTGCGGTGGTCGGCAGGGTGAACCTGGTCGACCTCGAGAACGGGTCGGCTGAGCTCGGCTACCGGATCGCGGAGAAGGCCGGCGGCAAGGGACTCGCCACGGCCGCGGTGCGCGCGGTCATCCAGCTCGCTACGTCGGAGTACAGGCTGACGAGGCTGTGGGCGGGGGCGTCGGACCGCAACCCCGCGTCGCAGGCGATCTTGACGCGGGCAGGCTTCCGGCCGATCGGCAAGTCGAACACGGACCTGGGACCGGGGACGAGGTACGAGTTGATGCTGGAGGAGGCTTGAGCCGGGTGGTTGTGGTCGGGGGCGGGATCAGCGGGCTGGCGGCTGCGTACGCGCTGGCGACCGGGCCGAATCCTCCACAGATCACTGTGCTCGAGGGGTCGCCGCGGCTCGGGGGCAAGCTCGCGGGTGATCAGGTCGAGGGTGTGCCGGTCGACCTGGGTGCCGAGTCGGTGCTGGCCCGGCGGCCGGAGGCGGTCGACCTGATCCGGGCGGTCGGGCTCGGCGACGACCTGGTGCATCCGGCCACGACCTCCGCCGGGCTGTGGGTCGGTGACCGGATCCGGGCGATCCCGCCGACCATCATGGGTGTCCCGGTCGATCCGGCGGCGACTGTCGACGTACTCGGCTCAGCGGCGGCCGACGCGGTGGCACATGAGGCGGAGTTGCCGGCGCCGGCGCTGACCGAGGACGTTGCGATCGGGCGATTTGTCGCCGACCGGATGGGGTCGGCGGTGACGGACAAGCTGATCGATCCGCTGCTGGGCGGAGTGTATGCCGGCAGGGCCGAGGAGATCTCGCTGGCGGCCGCGGTGCCAGAGCTCTACGCGAAGCTGCGGACCGCGCCGAGCCTGCTCGCGGCGACCGCCGAGCTCCGGGAGGCGGGGCAGCGCCGGGCCGGCCAGCCGGTGTTCGCGGGCGTCGTGGGCGGGATCAACCGGATCATCGAGGCGCTGGAGAAGGATCTGACGGCTCGTGGCGTCGAGATCAGGCGCAGGCTCGCCGTACGGCGGATCACGCGGACGGCGGCCGGTTACGCGGTCGAGGCCGGGCCGGTCCCGGCCCCGACTCTGATCGAGGCGGACGCCGTGATCATCGCCGTACCGGCGACCCCCGCGGCCCGGATGCTGGCGGACCTGGTGCCTGCGGCATCGACCGAGCTGGCGACGATCGAGTACGCCAGCATGGCGATCGTGACGCTGGCGGTCCGGAAGCAGGACTGGCCGGCCGGAGCCACTGGGTCCGGGTTCCTCGTGCCGTCGGTGGAAGGGCGGACCATCAAGGCGTCGACGTACTCACACGCCAAGTGGGAGTGGTCGGGGAAGGCCGGAGGCGAGCTGGCCGTACTGCGTGCCTCGGTCGGACGGCTCGGCGAGGAGTACGTGCTGCAGCGGTCCGATGAGGAGCTGGTCGCATTGGCCGCCGCGGACCTCGGGCGTGCCATCGGGTTGCAGGCGCCTGTGGTCGGGTCCCTGGTGACCCGGTGGGGTGGTGGGCTCCCGCAGTACGCCGTGGGGCATCTGGACCGCGTTGACCGGGTGGAGGCGGCCGTGGCGGCGGAGCCCGGGCTGGCTGTCTGCGGAGCGGCGTACCGGGGTGTGGGGATCGCTGCCTGTGTGGCATCAGGCGGTAAGGCAGCCACCCGGGTGCAGGCTCATTTAGCCACAGTGGGGACAATGGCTCCGTGACAGAGAAGCCGAAAGCTCGCGAACTCAACAATGTGATCCGGTACACCCTCTGGTCGGTCTTCAAGGTGGAGACGCCGCTGGGTGATGCGGACCGGGACGAGCTGACCGCTGAGCTGTCCGATCTGCTGGCGAAACTGCGGGCCGACGACGACGTGGTGATCCGCGGAATGTACGACGTCGAAGGATTCCGGGCGGACGCCGACTTCATGATCTGGTGGCACGCGCCGACGTCGGACGCGCTGCAGAAGGCGTACCACGCGCTGCGGCGGTCGCGGCTCGGGCGGCACCTGGCGCCGATCTGGTCGCAGTTCGCGCTGCACCGGCCGGCCGAGTTCAACAAGAGCCACATCCCGGCGTTCCTGGCCGACGAGGAGCCGCGGGCGTACGTCTGCGTGTACCCGTTCGTGCGGTCGTACGAGTGGTACCTGCTGCCGGACGAGGAGCGGCGGTTCATGCTGGCCGAGCACGGCAAGATGGCGCGCACCTACCCGGACGTGCGGGCGAACACGGTGGCGTCGTTCGCGCTCGGGGACTACGAGTGGATGCTGGCGTTCGAGGCGGACGAGCTGCACCGGATGGTCGACCTGATGCGTGACCTGCGGGCCTCGACGGCGCGGCGGCACGTCCGCGAGGAGGTCCCGTTCTACACGGGCAAGCGGACCGAGCTCGGCGAGCTGGTCGCCAACCTGGCGTAAGCCGGTGCACCGCAAAGCGTTCCCGGTGCTCTACGTGAGCAACGTGCGCCGGTCCGTCGACTTCTACGCGCTGCTCGGCTATGAGCCGACGTACCAGTTCCCGCTGGAGGGTGACCCGCACTACGTCGGCCTCGAACGCGGCGATTCCTCACTCGGCCTCTCGGACGCGAGCTGGCCCGAGGCCCAGCTGGGCATCACGGTCGGTGCGGCGCCCCGTTTCGAGCTCTTCGTGTACGTCGACGACGTCGACGCCGAGGTGGAGTCGTTCCGGGCAGCCGGGCACACGGTCCTGCAGGAGCCGGCGACCATGCCCTGGGGCGAGCGCCAGGCCTACATCGCCGACCCCGAGGGCAACCCGGTCGCCCTCGCCACACCGATCTAGGCGACTCAGGTCCCCGGCTTCTGGAAGAGGTAGTCCTCGGCGCGCATCGACGTCGGGGGCTTGATGTCCTCCGGGAGCAGTTCGCGCAGATCGCGCTCGGTCAGGCTGTCCGGGTCGTACGCCGACAGCCGGGTGGCCTGGTTGGAGATGGCCTCCTCGAGCACGTTCCGGATGAAGCGGCCGTTGCCGAAGTTGTGGGCCCGGGGAGCCGGCGGGATGACCGCGCGGAGCGCATCCAGCACGTCGCCGGTGTAGATCATGCCGTTCAGCCGGGCCTGCAGCTCGAAGATGGCGACGAGCTGGTTGGTGTCGTACTCGCTGAAGGACAACAGCTTGGGGAACCGCGACGCCAGCCCGGTGTTGGACTCCATGAACCGCTGCATCTCGCGGTGGTATCCGGCGACGATCACGATGCACTCGTCGCGATGGTCCTCCATCAGCTTGAGGATGGTGGCCACGGCCTCGAGGCCGAAGTCACCCGGGCTGTTCTCCGGCACCAGCGTGTAGGCCTCGTCGACGAACAGCACCCCGCCGAGTGCCTCGCGGAACTTCGCCGCGGTCAGTGGCGCGGTGGTGCCGACGCTGGAACCGACCAGGTCGGACCGGTCGACCTCGACCACGTGGCCCTTCTCGAGTACGCCGAGCTGCTTGTAGACCCGGCTGAGCAACCGGGCGATCGTGGTCTTGGCGGTGCCGGGCTTGCCGACGAACACCATGTGCCGGGCCCGCTCGTGACTCGGCAGACCGAGCTCCTTGCGGCGCAGGTTGGTCTTGACCTCGGCCACCATCCGGCGGACTGCGTCCTTGATCGAGTCCAGCCCGATCAGCGCGTCCAGCTCGGCCATCGGGTTGTCGGTGTAGTCCACCGGCTCCGGCACAGCCAGCATCTCCGGCTCTGCCCGGACCTCGGCAACTTGGGCGGGCTCAGGCTCGACCTCGACGACGGGTTCGACGGCAGGCTGCTGCTCCGGTTCGGCCTCGCGCACCGGAGCCGGCGGGTTCGGCGTAGTGGAAACGGCGTCCTGCCGGGGTTCACGGAAGAAGGCGCTCAGGTCCGGCACCTGCAGCTCCGGCCACGGTGCCCCCGCGAGTACGTCGGCCAGGTGGACCGACACCCGGGTGGCCGCCGCAGCCCAGGACCGCGCGAGCCCCTGCTGGTCGCGGCGCACCGCGCGGGCCAGCCAGTCGGTGTTGGCGGCCAGCCAGGTGTGCGCGTCGAAGCCGGCCTTGAGGTCGGCGAGGGCGTTCACGACGTCCCAGCCGGCGCCGCCCAGGATCTGGCCGACGGCCGGGGGCAGGCCGTCGAGCCCGGTGGCCAGGATCATCCGGGCCAGCAGCTGCGCGAAGTCGCCGGCTTCGTCGTCGGGGACTTCCATCACGAGCTTGGCGTGCGTGTCCCGGAGCGTGCTGAGCGAGTAGTACAGGGCAGACGCGGTGCCCGCCAGCTCCGGGAGCACCGACCGCTCGTCATCGCTGAGTAGCGCGGTCCGCCAGAACTGGGCGATCGTCTCGTAGTCGGCGGCGGTGTGCATGCGGGTGAGATCGCGGTCCCAGAGCACCCGGTCGAACGCGCTGGTCAGGGCCCGGGCGCGGGTCGCCATCGGTGGCGCGTCGACGAAGAGGCTCACGACGTCCCGGGACAGCTGCAGCGCCTGCCGGCGAGCGTCTTCGCGGAAACCGCGAGCGCCGGACACCAGCTGCAGCGGCCAGTCGGCGTCCGCGACCCGGATCAGGTGACCGGGTCCGCCGTACCGGACCGGCGACCGGTGGAAGTCCCGGGTCAGTACGGCGGAGATGTCGGCGTACTCGCCGTGGAGCACCGGGATCCAGCCGGTCAGAAGTGGTGCGACCTGGTGGGTGAACCACACCGCGGCCGGCGTTCCTTCGACGAACTCCGGGAAGGCGACCGGCCGCAATGTGCCCGGATCGTCACCCCACGCCCGCAGCCGGTCACGGACACCGGTCAGCCAATCGTCCGGCACCGCCGAAGGCTGGTCGGCCCCAAGAGCATCGAGAACGCGAGGTCCCAAGTCGTCAGCCACGCTGGCCAACTTTAGTGTGTCAGCGGCCGACGGCCCGCCAGCTTCAGGCGGGTTGCAGGGTGAGGCTGATGCTGTTGATGCAGTAGCGGAGGTCGGTCGGGGTCTCGTAGCCCTCGCCTTCGAAGACGTGGCCGAGGTGAGAGCCGCAGTTGGCGCAGCGGACCTCGACGCGCTTCATGCCAAGAGTGCTGTCCTCGATGTACTGGACCCGGTCCTCGGCCAGCGGGGCGAAGAAGGACGGCCACCCGCAGTGCGAGTCGAACTTGTTCTCGCTGCGGAACAGTTCCGCGTCGCAGGCCCGGCACTTGTAGACGCCGACGGTCTTCGTGTCGGTGTACTCACCGGTGTACGGCCGCTCGGTCCCGGCCTTGCGCAGTACCTGGAATTCGGCGGGGGAGAGCTGCGCCTTCCACTCCGCGTCGGACTTGGTTACGGCGTACTGCTTGGTGTCATCTGTCACGACTCCAGTATCGGCGCCCGGGCAAGGAAAACCCCGCCCGGGCGACCGACGTAAGACTCCCGTGAGGTCAGCGCACCCAGGACGGCAGTGGGGTGAGCCGCACCACCTGGGGGTCGTGGTCGCTGATCTGGTCCGGGAACTCCGCGTTCATGTGCACCACGTCGTACGACGAGGCGGGCTGCAGGTTCTTGGAGATCAGGATCTGGTCGAGGATCTGGCTGTTGCCCTCGAACACGTAGCTGTAGCGCTCCGTCAGCGGCAGGGTCCGCGGCATGTCGATCAGCGCGGTCTTGCCGGCGCCGACCAGGATGTCCGCGGTCTCGGACCAGTCGAAGTCGTTCAGGTCACCGAGCACGACCACGTTCGCGCCCTTGTCCTTCGCGAGGATCTGGTCCACGAACCCACGGACCGCCTGAGCCTGCTGGTGCCGCTTCTCCGCGGTCACCTGCACCGGCGGCTGGAACCGGCCCCACAGCGGGTCGTCGCCACCCTTGGAGCTGAAGTGGTTGACCACCACGAACAGGCTCTGCCCGTGCCAGGTGAACTCACCGGCCAGCGGGACCCGCGTCGCGGCCCAAGCCGGGTTGGCCGGGTCGACCCGGCCCGGCGACGAGCTCAGGTGCGGCCGGCCCGCCCGGTCGGTGGTGATCGTGGTCGCGACCGTCGAACCGCCACCCGGGCGGTCGACGAACTTCACCTGCTTGTCGGTCCGGTACATGAACGCGACCCGGATGTTGCCGCCCGGCTCGCCACCCTCCTGGTTGTTCACCGGGTCGATCTGGCGGTAGGTGTACGTCGGTCCACCTGCGCGCTGGATCGCGGCGACGAGCGTGTCAAGGGTCAGGTTCGCCGCGGTGGTGCCGGAGTTCGTGGCACCGTCGTTGTCCTGCACTTCCTCGAGACCGAGGATGTCCGGAGACGCCAGGTTGTTCACCACCGCCTTGGCCAGCCCGTCGAACTTGGCCGGACCGTCGGACGGGTCCAGGTTCTCCACGTTGAAGGTCGCCACCGATACCTGCAGCGGCGAGGACGCCTTGGTCGTCTCGCGCGTCACGCCACCGTCGATCACGGTCGGCGTCACCGTCGGCAGGAACTTGAAGTTCCCGAACGAGTAGTCCAGGACACCCGTCACCACACCGGCCAGCTTGTCGCCGGTCTTCGCGTCCGGGATCGGCGTCAGCACGTCGTCGAGCAGGACGCGCTCGGGGTTGCTGTCGGTCTTCTGCAGCAGGATGCCGCCGCGCACGGTCCGCACTCCGGATCCGGCCGGTACGACGGACAGCTCACGGAACGAACTGGTCGGACCGGTGACCTGGGGCTCGTTGATGCCCAGCCACATACCTTCCAGCGACTCCCAGAAGTCGAGACCGTCGTTGGCGGGGTCGAACGCCGTGCTGGTGGTCTCGACGTCACCGGCCGAGTCGTCGTCGATCACGGTCGACGGCGGGACGCGGCCACCCGGGCCGACGATCGTCGGAGCCGGTACGGCGGCCGTGCCGGTGACCGTGATCGTCGGGTTGGTGAGCTCGGTGGTGGTCAGGTTCGTGACTCCGCCCGAGCCGCCGGGGCGGAACTCGGCAACCGAGCCCTGCACCGTCACGGCGTCACCGACGGAGACCGTCGGCGCGGAGCTGGTGAAGACGAACAGGCCTTCGCTGGTCGCGGGGTCGGTGTCCGGCTGCGGGTCCTGGAACCAGAACCCGTTGCCAGTCTTCGCGGTCACCACACCGGTGACGTTGGCAGCCACCTTGCCCTCGAGCGGCGACCGGTGCGCGGCACCCTGGATGTCGTGGATCTTCGCGTCGACAGGCGGCTCGGTCGGGGTCGAGGTCAGCGTGCCCGGCGACGGGTTGCCGACGGCGAAGTCCGCACCGTTGTTGTCGGTGTCCTTCGTCGGGTCGATGCGCGCGGCCGAGCTCGTGTTCGAGAGCGTGCCCGTCGGTGCGGTCTCGGAGTCGGTCGCCGCGGAGCCGAAGCCCACGTAGTCCCGAACCGCCGGATCGGCGTGGCACACGGAGCCACAGGCCAGCGCGGTCTGGTTGGTGACCAGCGCGACCTTGCCCGCGCTCGCGGACATCGCGATGGTGCCCGAGACGTCCGGGGTAGGCATCGGCGCGCCGTTCCCGGCGCCGGCGCCTTCCTGGACCAGGTACGCCGCACCGGGGGCGATGCTGCCCGTCAGCTTGGTCACCTGCCAGGTGGCGCCGGTCGACGACGCGTACTGGACCGACCAGCCGCTCACGTCGACCGCGGAGCTGCCGTTGTTGGTCAGCTCGACGAAGTCGTTCGTGTACGGCGCGCCGCTGTTGCCTCCACCGCCGTACACCTCGGTGATGACCACATCGGGGGAGGCGGCGTTCGAGGGTGCGGCCAGCAGCACTCCGGCGGCCGACAAGGCGAGACACGAGGTGATCACGAGGGCGCCCAGGCGGCGCCGTGATCGGTTCTGGGCAGACATGAGCCGGATTCTCACACCCGGACCAGTCGCCGCCAAGGTCCAACACGTGAACAGCCGGTGCGCACCCGGAAGGCACGGGTGATCATTCGCCGGAGTGCATCGCCAGCAGGTGATGGACCTCCATCGGCTCGGCCTTGCCCTTGAGTCTGAGCAGCCCCAGCGACTCGGTGACCGCGTCCGGCAGGAGTGCCTTGGTGGCCGGCCCGATGGCCACACCACCGCCGGGAGCCTTGCCCTCGATCCGGGACGCGACGTTGACCGTGTCGCCGATGACCGTGTGCGTCCGGCCGCCCTCGGTGCCGAGCAGGCTGACCGTGGCGGTCCCGCTGTTGATGCCAACCCGGAACCGTGGCCAGTTGGGGTGCGCCGCCTGAACCGCGATCGCCGCCTCCTGCAGCGCGAGCCCCGCTGCGGCGGCCCGGGCCGCGTGGTCCGGCTGGTTTCCGTGCTTGTTGAAGGTCACCATCAGCGCGTCCCCGATGATCCGGTCCACCTCGCCGCCATGGCGCCGTACGACGGGAGGTACGACGACCTGGAAGTACGTGTTGAGCATGGCCGTCACCTCGGCCGAGTCGTGGTTCTCCGAGAAAGTGGTGAACCCCTGGAGGTCCGCGAACAGCACACTCAACTCGCGCTGCCCCGACACGGTGTCCTCGACATAGAGATCCGCGAACCGCTCCTCGTACCACTGGATCCGGACCCCGACCAGAACCAGGACGAACGCGGCGAGCAGCAGCACATGCCATTCCCACCACGCCAGCTCCCAGTTCTGCGCGAACACCAGCGCGATCATCGCCTCACCGAGCAGCACATAGGCGGAGATCATCGACAGCACCATCAGCGACGGGTGCTCCCACCACAGCCGCAGGAAGCGCGCCGCCGCGATGCCGTAGAGCAGCACGGCCGGGATGGCGAGCGCGGTAAGGATGCCGTCGGCAACCTCCGGCATCGACCTGGCCTGAAGCGGCGGCAACCGCAGCACAGAGGCCGCGGCCCACAGCGCCATCAGCGTCAGCAGGCCGGCCCGCAGCCACCGCCCCCAGCGCATCGCGGACGCCACCCGGTCCCCGGAGAAGTTCAGGCTGGACAAGACCGCGAACACCGAGCCGAGCGCAACACCCACCGGCGTCGCGAGCGTGAAGCCGGCATTCGGTGTGTCGAGCAGCACCTTCGGCGTCGCCAAGGCGTGCAATCCGAGAAACCCTGCCGCGGACAGAAACGCCAGCGAGATGAACAGCACCCGGGGATCGCCCCGCCGAAGCGCCGCCGCACCCGTCACGTACGCGAGTACGGCGCTCAGCCCGGCAGCGAGGAGCACGAGCCAGAAGTGCGCCGGATGGTGCTCCCAGTGCACGTTGAGCTGAGGAACATTCAGCAGCAGGGCCAATCCAGCCAGCGGTATCAGCAGCACCAGAGCGGTCAGCGCGACCATCGCCGGGGTGTAGACGAACCGCCGCTCAGGCATCTGAGACCCTCAGATGAGTGTGGATCTGCGACACCACCACAGAACCCTCGCCGACCGCGGACGCCACCCGCTTCACCGACTCGCTGCGTACGTCGCCGATCGCGAACAGCCCTGGAACGGTCGTCTCGTAGGGCTGCGGCGGCCGGGCCTCGTGCCAGTGCGGATCGACGCCGGCATCCGTGCCGGTCAGGACGAAGCCACGCCGATCCCGGCCCACCTCCTCCGGTAGCCAATCCGTGCCAGGCACAGCACCGATCATCACGAACAGTCCGTCGACAGCGAGCGTCTCCTCGGCGCCGGTCTCGCGATCCCGGAGCGTGATCTTCCGCAGCCATCTGTCGCCGCCGCCGTCGACGACCTCGGTGGACACCCGCACGGTCACGTTCGTCGCGGCCTGGATCACGTCGATCAGGTACTGCGACATGCCCGCGGCCAGATCCTTGCCGCGGATCACCAACGTGACGTGCCGGCAGTACCGAGCCAGATCCACGACCGCCTGCCCGGCCGAGTTCCCGCCACCGACCACGCAGGCGTCGAGACCCTTCAATCCATGGACCTCCGAGACATTGGCGCCGTAGTACACACCGGTCCCCATCAGCTTCTCCAGCGACGGTACGCCGAGCCTCCGATACGACACGCCCGCCGCGAGTACGACGGCCCGTGCGGTCACCTCACCGACGTCCCCGATCACGGCGACGAAACGGTCGTCACGCTTCTCAACCCGCTCGACCGTCCGCATCAGCATGAAGTGCACGCCGAACACCCACGCCTGCTGGTATCCGCGCTGGGCCAGCTCCGAGCCACGAATACCCCGGGAGAACCCCAGATAGTTGCGGATCAGCGACGTGGACCCGGCCTGCCCGCCGATCGACTCCCGCTCCACCACCAACGTGCGCAAACCCTCGGACGACGCGTAGACGGCCGCCGCCAAGCCACCTGGACCGGCCCCGATCACCAGCACATCGAACGACGGCTCCTCGCCGGGAGCCAGCGTCGTCGGCACCCCCCACGCCTCGGCGATCTCCACGTCGGTCGGATCGTGCAACACGGTGTCGCCGACCGCCGGCATCCAGACCAGCACATCGTCACCGGGATCCGGCTCCCCGATGAACTCCAGTGCGTCGTTCGCCAGCGCCGAACCACTCGGCCGGAAGGCGCTCGGGATGCCGTTTCGTGCGAGCAGGTTGCGCACCGCCTGGGCCCGGACCGAGTGGTCGGAAGCGATCACGACCACTTCCCGCAGGTTCGCGACTTCGTTGCGCGACCATTCCTGGACGAACTCGGCGATCGTCCGGTGGAACAGTTCGTCGCGCATGATCCACGGCTTCAGCACGTAGTAGTTGATGTCGCCGACCGACATCGCCGAGAGGATCGCCGACGCCGTCGCACGGTCCGCCCAGGCGCCCCACTCGATCAGCAACGCCCGGCGCGCGTCCGGATGCAGCGTGCGGGCCGCCGCGAGAATCTCGGCCCGCTCGGCGTCGGCGAGCGCGTGGTCGACCAGGACGACGGCGACTCGCTGTTCCGACTCGTGCGCTTGCTGTAGGGACCCGATCGCGGCAGCGACGGTCAGCTCTCCGCGCACTCTGAAGTCGACGCCGAAACCCCGCTCCAGTTCGGTTTCCGACCGCTCCAGACGCTCCGGGTCAGCGTCGACGACGAGTAGTAGTGGCCTGGCCTCTCGAAACCTGGCCACACCCGCTCTGGAATTGCCCCCGGGCACCCCACCCATGCTTGTGACGGTAGGTCCGCCGCAGGCAGAGGGCAATGGACAAAGCGTTTGTTCACCGGTCTGTACTTGATTGCCGGTCTGTACTCGATTGCCGCGCCTCCGGCGCGGCGGGTCATGGGGCCTTGGTTCCCGGTCTTCCCTCGTCTCTCCGGTCGCTTCGCTCCCTGCGTTCCTCAGTCCAGACCGGGGCCCCATGACCGGGCTCCCCGCGCTCCTCAGTCCAGGCCGGGAGGCCCCATGACCTCAACGACTCAGTTCACGCTGACGGCGGACCAGGTGGCGGCGACCGCGGCCCTTTCTGTGCTGTTCGCGCCGTACAGGTCGGTGGCCGCGTTGAGTGTCGCGGTCCGGGCCTGGGCGTACGTCGTACCGCTGGTCATGTACGTGGTCAGTGCGCGGTACCAGATCTTGCCGAGCTTGTCGTGGCCGATGCCGGTGACCGTCGAGCCGTTGCAGGTGGGCGAGTTGTGCGGGAGGCCGCCGATCGTCTTGGCGCCGCTGCCCTCGGCCAGCAGGTACCGTCCGGCTGCGTGCCGACTGTGGTGACGAGATAGGCCAGCCGCAGCGCACCCTTGCGGGCCTCGATCACCAGCGCGGGCTTGCCCTCGGCCTTCAGGCCCTTGGCCAAAGCCTTCGACGTCGCCGTCGCGACACTGACCTTCGGGGTCCGGCTCACGTCGGCGCTGCGGCTCAGCGTCAGGCTGGCGGCCTTGAAGGTGCCGTCCTTGGCCTGGTGCACGACGACGTCACCACCGAGGACCGGCAGCCCGCCGATGGTGCGATCCATCCGGACATGGCTCGACCCGTCCGGGTCGACGATGACGTCCTTGACGGTGAAAGCATCGGCGCCGGTGGCGCGCAGTACGGCGAGATGGTCGCCGATCGCGGTCTTGGCCCGGGCAACGGCTGTGGTTGCTGTCATGGCCGGACCGGGGACGGGGTCTGCCGTCGGTGCACCCGTAGCGGTGGTGGCACTGGACAGACCGAGGGCGGTGGTGGTCACCACTGCGGTGGCAGCGGCGAACAGGGCGGATCTGTTCATCCTCGCGCTCCTTCATCAGCGTCCTGGGGGCCTCACGCCCCAGGAACGAGGGTGCAGGAACGTCACCGCACGGTCACCCACGGTGGCCAGAGGTTGGGAAAAGTTGACTTTCCCGCACGCTCCCGGGCAATTCCGGGACTTGGTCGGTGCGGGGCGATAACGTCGCGGCATGGCGAAGAGCACAGGGCTGGTGGTCACCGTAGGAGACCGCGAGGTGCGGGTCTCCAGCCCGGATCGGGTTGTTTACGAGGCGACCGACTGGGCTCCGGAGGTCACGAAGCTGCAGGTCTGCGAGTACTTCATCGGTGTGGCTCCTGCGTTCATGCGAGCGTCCGGTGACCGTCCGGTCGCCCTGGAACGCTGGCCCGGTGGGTGGCGCGAGGGGATGACGCTGTCGGTGGACTCGATCGGTCGTCAGACCGGAGACGGCTTCTACTCGAAGCGCCTTCCCAAGGGTGCTCCCGATTGGCTCCAGACCTGCCGCGTACTCACGCCGAACGACCGCCCGATCGACGAGCTGTGCCTGACCGAGCCTGCCGCTGCGGTGTGGGCCGCCCAGATGGGCACGCTGACCTTCCACCCTTGGGCGGTGCGCAGCGGCGATCTCGACCACCCCGACGAGCTGCGACTCGATCTCGATCCACAGCCCGGCGCCACCTTCGCCGATGCCCGGCGAGTGGCCGGCGTCGCCCGTGAACTTCTCGAGGAGCTGGGCCTCCGGGGATATCCGAAGACCAGCGGCAACCGGGGGATCCACATCTACGTGCGGATCCGGCCGGAGTGGACCTTCGACCAGGTCCGGCACGCCGCGATCGGCCTCGGCCGCGAGCTCGAGCGGCGCGACGACGGTGTGACGACGGCCTGGTGGAAGGAGGAACGCGGCGAGGCATCGATCTTCCTGGACTTCAACCAGAACCTCCGCGACCGTACGGTCGCGGGCGCCTGGTCGCTGCGACCGCGGCCGGGTGCGCCGGTCAGTACGCCGATGACCTGGGACCGGCTTGCCGAGGTGGACGACCCGCGTGCCTTCAACCTGCACACGGTTCCGGACTACCTCGCCGACGGCGATCCCTGGGCGGACATGGACGAGACGGCGTACCCGCTCGATCCGCTGCTCCGCCTGTGGGAGGAACTCCCTGGCGGAGAGCTGAACTTCCCACCCGACTACCCGAAGATGCCGGGCGAGCCGCCCCGCGTCCAGCCGAGCAAGAAGGTTGCCGAGCACTGGGACGAGCACGGCAACCGGATCGCGCCGGACTGACCCCAGCCGAACTCACACCTTGCGGGGCTGTCTCGTCGGAGTGGTGTCAACAACTCATCCGCTAAGGAGAAGACACCACTATGGACGCCCGTTTGGATCTGTTCACCAACTCGGTCGCGATGAAGTTCATCAAGCATGTCAACGCGGGAAGCCTGGTTGCGAGGTCGGCCGGTGTGCCGATCGACACGCTCGAGTTGATGGCGTTGCGCATCAGCCAGATCAACGGCTGCGCGGTCTGCATCGACATGCACACCAAGGACGCGATCGAGCGCGGGGAGACCTCGGTGCGCCTCAACCTGGTCGTGGCCTGGCGGGAGGCGACGGTCTTCACCGAGGCCGAGCGCGCCGCACTCGCGCTGGCGGAGGAGGGCACCCGGCTCGCCGACGCCGCACCGGGGGTCAGCGACGAGGTGTGGGCCAATGCGGCCAAGCATTACAACGAGGAGCAGCTTGCGGCCCTCATCGCCACCATCGCGAGCATGAACACCTGGAACCGCCTCAACATCATCACCCAGCAGCCGGCCGGCGACTACGTCCCCGGCCAGTGGGGCTGAGCCCTACAGGGCTCGGAGGGCTCCGCCGTCGATGGGGAGGATGGTTCCGGTGATGTAGGAGGCGGCGGGGGAGAGGATGAAGGCGGCGACCCGGCCGAACTCGTCGGGGTCGCCGTAGCGACGCAAGGGGATGGTCTTCTCGGAGGCGCGCCGGGCCGCCTCCGGGTCGCCACCCTTGGCGTCGAGCTCCTTCAGCCGGTCGGTCGCGATCCGGCCGGGCATCAGGCCGTTCACGCGGGTCCCGTTCGGGCCCAGCTCGTCGGCGAGGGTCTTGGCCACCATCGCCAGACCGGGGCGCAGACCGTTCGAGATGGCCAGGCCACTGATCGGGGACTTCACCGACGACGACAGCACGAAGGCGATCGACGTACCCTCCGAACCCGCGCGGGCGACCGAGCGGGCGATCCGCAGGCCGCCGAGGAAAACGCTGTCGAACGCCGCCCGCCAGTCCTCCTCGTCGGTGTCCAGGGCCGTGCCCGGCCGGGGGCCGCCGACACTGATCAGGGCGCCGTGCAATGCACCCCACTTGGCGATCGCGGTCGCGGCCAGCCGCTCGGCGCTCTCCGGATCGGCGTTGTCGACGGGGATGCCGACGACGTTCTCGCCGAGCTCGGCCGCGGCGCGGGCGATCGACTCCTCGTTGCGGCTGGAGATCACCAGCCGGGCGCCTTCGCCGGCGAGGGCTTTCGCCGTGGCGAAGCCGAGTCCGGCGCTCGCTCCGGTGACGATGTAGGTGCGGTCGCGCAGTCCGAGGTCCACGTCACCATCCTGCCTCACCACCCCCTCGTCGCGCACCTCGACGTTCGTGGCCTCCGGCAAGAACCAGGGCCTAGTACGCCGACCGGCGCAGCGGCGACTCGGCAGTGGTCAGATGCCAGGCGGTGTTGACCAGCCCCAGATGCGAGAAGGCCTGCGGGAAGTTCCCGAGCATCCGGCCGCTGGCCGGGTCGTACTCCTCCGCGAGCAGCCCCACATCGTTGCGCAGGGCAACGAGCCGGTCGTACAGGTCGCGCGCCTCGCCGACCCGGCCGACCATCGCCAGCGCGTCGGCCAGCCAGAACGAGCAGATCAGGAACACGCCCTCGTCGTCGGGCAGCCCGTCGTCGGTGTGCTCGGTCAGATACCGCCGGACGAACCCGTCGGCCGCCAGCTCCCGCTGCACCGCGTCGACCGTCCCGGCCACCCGCGGATCGCTGGGCGGCAGGAAGCCGACCTGCGGGATCAGCAGTACGGCGGCATCCAGCGCCTTGCTGCCGTAGGCCTGGGTAAAGGTGTTCCGGTCCGGGTCGAACGCCTTCTCACACACGTCCCGGTGGATCTCCTCCGCCATCGCCCGCCACTGCTTGGCCGGTCCGCCCAGCCCGAACCGCTCGACCGCCCGCGCGGCCCGGTCGAACGCGACCCAGGCCATCACCTTCGAGTGGGTGAAGTGCTGCCGGCCGCCGCGGACCTCCCAGATGCCCTCGTCCGGCTGGTTCCAGATCTCGGAGAGGTGCCGCATCAGCCCGCGTTGGACGGCCCACGCTTCGTCGCTCGCCCCGATCTGCGTCTCGCGGGCCAGTGCGAGGACGTCCATCACCTCGCCGTACACGTCGATCTGCAACTGGTCCGCGGCCGCGTTCCCGATCCGTACGGGCGCCGACGCGGCGAACCCGGGCAGCCAGTCCGCCTCGAACTCCCGCAGCCGCCGTTCCCCGGTCACGCCGTACATGATCTGCAGGTCGGCCGGCGATCCGGCGATCGCCCGGAGCAGCCAGTCCCGCCAGGCGTGGGCTTCCTCGCTGTAACCGGACCGCAGCATCGCCGCCAGCGTCATCGTTGCGTCGCGCAACCAGCAGAACCGGTAGTCCCAGTTGCGCTGCCCACCCAGCGCCTCGGGTAGCGAGGTGGTCGGCGCCGCCACGATCCCGCCGGACGGGCCGTAGGTGAGCGCCTTGAGCGTGAGGATCGAGCGGGTGACCTCCTCGCCGAACTCGTTCGCGCCCTTGCTGCGAGCGATCCACTCGGTCCAGTACGTCGCGGTCGGCTCGAGCGCCGCGAGGGCGTCGGTCGGCTCGGGCACCGGGTGGTGCGACGGATGCCAGGTGAGCACGAACCAGGCCCGGTCCCCGGCCGAGACCCGGAAATCCGCGTACGTCGCGAAGTCGCGCCCGTACTGATGGATGTCGGACCGCAACGACACCGCGTCCGGACCGGCGATTGCGACCACCTGGCCGTTGAGGTTCCGCACCCACGGCACCACTTCACCGTAGTCGAACCGCAGCCGCAGTTCGGACCGCATCTCCACGGTCCCGCTGATGCCTTCCACGATCCGTACGACGTCGGGCGCGGCGTCCCGTGGTGGCATGAAGTCGATCACGCGGACCGATCCGGTCGCGGTGGACCACTCGGTCTCAAGAATCAGCGTGTCGTCGCGGTAGTGCCGGCTGCTGACCGCGTCGGCGTCGCGGGGGGCGACCCGCCAGTGGCCGTTCTCGTCGGTGCCGAGCAGGGCCGCGAAACAGGCCTCGGAGTCGAACCGCGGGAAGCACAGCCAGTCGATCGAGCCCTGCTTCGACACCAGTGCGGCGGTCTGCAGGTCACCGATCAGCGCGTAGTCCTCAATCCGCCGCTCCGGTACGTGCTTCGGGTCGGGACGATTCCGGCGATGCGGCCGCCGCGCTGTCACCCGCTGATCGTTCACCGCGTACTTCCTGTCTGGAGAAATAGACCAGTCCACCGAGCGCCAGCAGCGCGAAGAAGAACCACTGCAGCGCGTAGAAGAAGTGTGGCCCGTCGTCGATCTCCGGTCCCGGGAACGCGCCGAACGCCGGGTGGTTGGCCGGTTCCTGCTTGTCCACGGTGATGTAGCCGTCGTACAGGTTCAGGCCGAGGGCCTTGGCGAAGTCCGGTCCGTTGATCAGTCGCGCCGTACCGTCGTCCGGCGTCCCGCCGTTGGTGTTGCCGCCGCGTTCGCTGCGCTGCAGCCGGCCGGTGATGGTCACCTCGCCGGTCGGTACGGCGGGAATCTGCAGCGGAGCGAGCTCGGCGCCCTGGCGGGCCAGGAAGCCTCGATCGACCAGGACCCCTTTGCCGTCGGGGAGCATCAGCGGGGTGACGATCTCGAACCCGGGCCGGTCACTGACATTGCGGTACCGCATGACGATCTGCTTCGACGCGTCGAACGTGCCGGTGACGACGACCGTCCGCCACGCGTGCTGGTCGCCGATCACGCCCTGCTGGCCGACGACCTGGTCGAGGGGCGCCGGCGGAGCCTTCAGATTGGCCCGGGTGACGTCGTTGCGGGCCTTGCGCTCGTCCAGCCGGTGCAACTGCCAGCGGCCGAGCTGGACGCACACCGCGGCGAGCACGAGGACCGCCAGCGCGGCGGCGATCCAGCGGACATTCATCAAGCGACCCACATCTCGAACTTAAGCCATCGCCTGAAACAACTCGCGCCCGGCACGTAGGCTGAAGGCATGACGGCCACGGATGAGGCGACCCAGGTGGGTCTGGCGGACCGGTTCGGCCGGCTCGCCACCGACCTACGCGTGTCGCTCACGGACCGTTGCAATCTGCGCTGTACCTACTGCATGCCCGAGGAAGGCCTGGACTGGCTCGCCAAGCCCGACCTGCTCACCGACGACGAGATCGTCCGCCTGGTCGCGATCGCGGTGACCCGCCTGGGCGTGCGCGAGATCCGCTTCACCGGTGGTGAGCCCCTGCTCCGCCGCGGCCTGGTCGGCATCGTCGCGCGTACGACGGAGCTGACGCCGCGGCCCGAGGTGTCGCTGACGACGAACGGGATCGGCCTCGCCCGGCAGGCCCAAGCCCTCAAGGACGCCGGTCTGGACCGGGTGAATGTGAGCCTCGACACGATTCGGGCGGACACCTTCGTCGAGCTCGCCCGGCGGGACCGCCTCAAGGACGTGCTGGCCGGACTCGAGGCGGCACACGCAGCCGGGCTGACACCCGTGAAGGTGAACGCCGTCCTGATGCGCGGCGTGAACGACCAAGAGGCGCCCGAATTGCTCGAGTACTGCTTGGAACGCGGCTACGAACTGCGCTTCATCGAGCAGATGCCACTGGACGCTCAGCACGGCTGGGACCGCGCGACCATGGTCACCGCGGACGAGATCCACGAACTGCTCGACGACCGGTTCGGTCTGACGCCGACCGACCCGTCGGCCCGGGGGAGTGCGCCGGCGGAGTCGTTCCTGGTGCGTGGCGGGCCGCAGACCGTCGGCATCATCGCGTCGGTGACGCGGCCGTTCTGCGGTGACTGCGACCGGGTCCGCCTGACCGCCGACGGTCAGGTGCGCGACTGCCTGTTCGCCCGGACCGAGTCGGACCTGCGGACGGCGCTGCGGGCGGGTGCGGACGACGACGAACTGGCCGATCGCTGGCGGCGCGCGATGCGCGACAAACTCCCCGGCCACGGCATCAACGACCCGAGCTTCCTGCAACCCACCCGGCCGATGTCCGCGATCGGCGGCTGACCGCATACCGGCCCAATCCGGAAATGTGCTTTTTCGGGTGTGGGCCTTTAGCCGGAGAAAGGCTCGACCTCGCGCAGGAATGACCGGCGGGCCAGGAAGTCGGACAAGCTGTCCTTGTGTTCGTCGCAGGCCAGCCAGGTCTTGCGCCGGTCGGGCGTGTGGATCTTCGGGTTGTTCCACAGCAGCGCCCAGGTGGCCGGCTGCCCGCATCCCCTGGCGGAGCAGACCGATGGGGGTGCCTCGTCAGTCATCGGGGACACCCATTCCTGTGCATGCGGGCAATTGTTCCTGACCACTCAATTATCAATAGCCTGGACGAAATGAAGCGACGTCGGACAGCCACGGGGGGAGCCGTCCGACGCCGCATCAAGTCCCTGAATTTCATCCGTGAACTTCAGAGCACGCGGGAGATTCTGACACGGATCCCGCCAAAGTTTCCAGTCCCGGCACAGATCACTTTTCGGTGTCGATCGCGGGCTCCGGATCGGGAGCCGGATCCGGTGGTGTGACGGCCGCTGGATGCGAGTCGATCGCGGGTCGCGCGGGCGCCACGAACGGCAGCGCGTCGGACACCGTGGTGGTCCGTTGGGTGTTCGCCAGCACGACCGCGATGTAGGGCAGGAACACGGCCGCGACGATGAACATCCAGCGCCACGGCGACGGGGTGACCACGGCGAGCACGAAGCAGACGATCCGGATCGACATCATCCATGCGTAGCGCGCGATCCGGCTGTCCAGATCCTTGGACCGGCCCGGCTGCGCACTCGTCACGGAGATGACGGTCTCGCCGGTCCGCTCACGGCGTCTCGACATCTATCCTCCTCAACAAGGACAACGGTACGCCGCGTCGCTCGCCCCGGCGCGGCCAGGATGGAGAGGTACGTCTCATGACCGACCGCACCTACCGCGTGACCGAGATCGTGGGCACGTCCAAGGAAGGCCTGAACCAGGCGATCACCAACGGAATCAGCCGGGCCGGCGATACCCTGCGGCACCTCGACTGGTTCGAGGTCACCGAGATCCGCGGCCATGTCGCCGACAACCAGATCGACCACTACCAGGTGACCATGAAGGTCGGCTTCCGCCTCGAGGACTCCTGAAAAGCACGCCTCGCCGCGCTCGGCGGAGGGGCGGGGGCACCCGCCGTCCGGGCGCGCGGACGGCGGGCGATAGCGTTCCTCCACTGGTGCCGAGTGAGGAGGGCTTGTGAGCAGGTCTGTGTTGGTGACCGGTGGCAACCGGGGGATCGGGCTGGCGATCGCGACCGCGTTCCGCGAGGCCGGTGACCAGGTCGCCGTGACGTACAACAGCAGCCCGCCACCGGAGGGTTTCTTCGGGGTCAAGTGCGACATCACCGACCAGGAGCAGGTGGACGCGGCGTTCGACGCGATCCAGGAGCAGCAGGGCCCGGTCGAGGTGCTGGTGGCCAACGCCGGCATCACCCGCGACACCCTGCTGCTGCGGATGTCGGACGACGACTGGGACGCCGTCGTACAGACCAACCTCACCGGCTCGTTCCGGGTCGCCCGCCGGGCGGCGAAGGGGATGCTGCGGCTGCGCAAGGGCCGGATCGTCTTCATCTCCTCCGTCGTCGGCATGCTCGGCTCGCCCGGTCAGGTGAACTACGCCGCCAGTAAGTCCGGTCTGATCGGGATGGCCCGCTCGATCGCCCGCGAGCTCGGCAGCCGCGGCATCACCGCGAACGTGGTCGCTCCCGGCTTCGTCGAGACCGACATGACCGCGGTCCTGCCGGAGGAGACCCAGAAGCAGTACCTGAGCCAGATCCCGCTCGGCCGGTTCGGCCGGACCGAGGAGATCGCGCAGGCGGTCCGCTGGCTGTCGTCCGAGGAGGCCGGATACATCACCGGCGCGGTGATCCCGGTCGACGGCGGCATCGGCATGGGCAACTGACAACACACCATTTCTAGAAAGGGACGCCGGTGGGCATCCTCGACGGCAAGCGCATCCTGGTCGCGGGCGTCACGCTCGACTCCTCGATCGGCTTCGCGACCGCCAAAGTGGCGCAGGAGCAAGGCGCCACCGTGCTCATCTCCAACTTCGGCCGCGCGCTGAGCATCACCAAACGGATCGCCAAACGCCTCCCGGTCGAGCCTCCGGTGCTCGAGCTCGACGTCACGAATCCGGACCATCTGGCCGCGCTGCCGGATGCCGTCCGCGAGCACGTCGACGGCCTCGACGGGGTTGTGCACTCGATCGCCTACGGCAACCCGGAGACCATCCTCGGCGGCAAGTTCCTCGACGGCCCGTGGGACGACGTGGCCCAGGCCGTGCACGTGTCGGCGTACTCGCTCAAGTCGCTCGCGATCACCTGTGCGCCGCTGATGAGCCGGGGCGGCAGCGTCGTCGGGCTGACCTTCGACGCCACTGTCGCCTGGCCCGGGTACGACTGGATGGGCGTGGCCAAGGCCGCGCTCGAGTCGACGAGCCGGTACCTGGCCCGCGACCTCGGCGCCCTGGGCATCCGCTGCAACCTGGTCTCGGCCGGTCCGCTGAAGACCCTGGCCGCGAAGGCGATCCCGGGCTTCGAGAAGTTCGAGGAGCCGTGGCTGGACCGCGCTCCGCTGGGCTGGGACCCGACCGACCTGGAGCCCACCGGCCGGACCATTGTCGCGTTGCTGAGCGACTTCTTCCCCGCGACCACCGGCGAGATCGTGCACGTCGACGGCGGCTACCACGCGATGGGAGCGTAGGAGTTGGCCACATCGCTGGTTGAGCTCCGGGTCCTGGACGGTGCCAACCTCTACTTCAGCCGTGCGGCCGTCAAGCTCACGCTCGACGTGTCGGCCCTCGTCGACGCCCCGGCCCCGGCTGCGAAGGCCTACGGACAGGCGATCGGTCTCGGCACCACCCGGCCCGGCCGGATCGGGTCCGGGTTCCGGCAGCGGTTCGCGATCCGTGTCGCCGGTCACGTCGTACGGCGGATCGCCCGCGAAGCCGGGATCGGCCGGATCGGCGTCCGGGTCCGCCCGGAGTCCGACGTACGGCGCCTGGTCGTGGCGTTCCCGTGGGCCCACGAGAACCGTGCGCGGGCGCTCGGGACGGCGATCGTCGAGGTGCTGGACGCGTTCGGCGCCGACGACCTGACCGACCTGATCACGACCGTCGGCGACCGGGTCCGCAACGAACCACCCGGCAACCCGCCGCCGACCCTGCGCCCGAAGGTGCCCGTGGTCGCGGTGACCGGGACGAACGGCAAGACCACGACGTCGCGGATGATCGCGCACATCGGCCGCGCGGCCGGCCTGCACGTCGGCTGGTCCAGCACCGACGGTGTCTACTTCGACGGCGAACTGGTCAAGTACGGCGACTACTCCGGACCGAGTGGCGCCGGTCAGGTGCTGTCCCAGCCGGGGATCCAGCTCGCGGTCACCGAGACGGCCCGTGGCGGCATCCTGCGCCGCGGCGTCGGCGTGATCTCGAACGACGTCTCGGTCGTCACGAACGTCACCGCGGACCACCTCGGCCTCGGCGGCATCGACACAGTCGACCAGTTGGCCGAGGTGAAGGCGGTCATCACCCACATCACCCGGCCGCGCGGCTGGTGCGTGGTGAACGGCGACGACCCGCGGACGTTCGCGATGCGGCTCGGTTCGCCGGCCAAGTGCTGGGTGTTCTCGCGCGATGCCGACTCGCCGTCGATCCGGACCGTGCTGGACGAGGGCGGCCGGGCGACGACCGTCCTGGACGGATTCATCACGGTGCTCGACCAGGCCAGCGACCCCGAGCCGTTGCTGAAGGTCGTCGACGTACCGATGACGCTGTCCGGGCTGTCGCACTACAACGTCGAGAACGCGCTGGCCGCGGCCTCGGCGGCGCTCGGGCTCGGCCTGCCGCGGGCGGCGGTGATCGAAGGGCTGAGCACGTTCGCGCCGAACGAGAACAACCCCGGCCGGATGAACATGTACTCGCTGCGCGACTTCACCGTCGTGATCGACCTCGCCCACAACGAGGCCGGGCTGGAGGCACTGCTCGAGATCATGAACGGCGTCCGGCCGGAGGGCGGACAGTTGCTGCTGGCGCTCGGTTCGCCGGGGGACCGGGCCGACGACATGGTCGCCGCGCTGGGTGCCATCGGCGCACGCGGGGCGGACCGGGTGATGATCGGCCACAAGACCGAGTACCTGCGGGGCCGGCCGCCGACCGAGCTCGAGGCGGTGTTCCGCGAGGGCGCCGCGTCGGTCGGGGTGGACGACGTACCGGCGTACCCGACCGAGCTGGAAGCGGCGCAGGCACTGGTCGGGGAGGCGAAGCCCGGGGATGTCGTCGCGGTGATGTCTCTGCAGGATCGGGCGAGTCTTGACGCCTGGTTGCGGTCTCAGGGAGCTACGGTCGACACACCGGAGATCTTGAAGAGCAAGGTCGAGAGAGCCCAGCACTAGCCCCGTCCGCCGTGGTTGGGGCGGGGAACGGGGTGTCATGCGTTACCTGTGGTCGATTCCGTCCGCGGTGATCGCCTGGTTCGTGGCCGGGTTCTCCGCGACGTACCTGAAGGGATTGCCGGGCGGTACGACGCTGTTCGTGCCGCCGCGGATCGATCTGCTGGTGCTGGGCGGATTCGCCGGCGGCGTCCTGGCCGGGCTCCTGATCGCGCGGGTGCGCGCCGCCGTGCCGGTGGTCCTGATCGTTGCCGGGGGCATGTGGTGGCTGACCGGGAACAGCTGGTCGGACCGGTCGCTGGTGATCACGTTGCTGGTGGCAAGCGCCGTCGGTGCGTTCTTCGGTGCCCTGGGCTCCAGAAGCTCGGTGGTCGCGGCGTTCGCGCTCGCGCTTCCGGTCGCCTGGTACGCGATGCGTCCCGCCGAGCAGTTGACCGAGTGGCGCTGGGTCTGGCAGCTGAACGGCCTGCTCATCGCGGCCGGTCTCGCTGTGCTCCTGTACGCGGCCTGCTGGCGGCGCGGGTGGCGATCGGCATCCTTCTGGTTGCCGCTGACGGCGCTCTACCTGGCGTCATTCGGAGTCGTGGACGCGGTCCAGGTGATCAGCAACTCGAGCGGCAAGCCGATGGACGCGGTCGGCGACGCCGCCACCGAGGCGTTCTTCCAGTCCTTCGAGCCACTGCTCCGCGAGTACTGGCCCTGGCTGGTCGTCGCCGTCCTGCTCGCGATCCCGATGGTCGCCCTCAAACTCCGCGCGCTCCCGCCGCCGCCACCCCCGCCGGATGCGTACGCCCACAAGTCCAACGACGCCGTACTCTCGGACGACCTCGACTGGATCGACCAGGAGGAGCCCAGACGCCGGCTCCTCCCGAGACGAGACCCGGTCATCTAGCCGGCTCATCCGGTCACTCCACTGGTACGTCGTGCGCGTCACCGGGCTGTAGGTAGTCGGGGTCGCCGCCTTCGTCGCCGGACCGGGCGCCGGCCTGGGCGAGGTGGGAGACGGACTCGAGTTCGGTCAGCACGGTCTGATGCTGGTCGACGCACAGGATGACGAGGTCGCCGGGATTGGAGCGGCTGAGCGCATGCCGGACCGCGGTGAGTTCGTCCAGGACGGTCTCGACCTGACGGCAGCGGGCGCCTTTCTCCATCGCGGACCGGACGCCGGCCTCGATCAGCGCAGCGGCCTCGCCGCGCTTGCGGCCGCGCAATCGAGCGTCCTCACGGATGATGACGACGTCGAAGTGCCCGGCGGCGACCTCACCCAGTTCGCGGATGTCGTCGTCGCGGCGGTCACCCGCGGTCGCGATCACCCCGATCCGCGACGGCCGGCCGAGCTCGGACGACGCGCTCAGACTCTCGCCCAGCCGGTCGACGAAGTCGCCGAGCATCCGCATCGCCGGCGCGTTGTGGCAGTAGTCGACGATCACGGTCCGCCCGTCGACGTCGATCTCGTTCAACCGCCCGGGCGACAGATAGTACGACGTACTGAAGGTCCGCAGGCCCTGCCGGATGTCGTGCAACGGCGCGCCGGCCGCGAACGCCGCGGCCGCGGCCGCCATCGCGTTCTGCACGTTCATCATCGCCCGGCCACCGAACGTTGCCGGGAGCAAGTGTGTCCACGCCAGCTGCATCGACCGCCGGCCGTGCTTGACCACGATCATGTCGCCGAGATCCGAGCGCTCCAGGACAACCGCCCGGCCACCCCGCCGGCAGTGCCCCTCGATGTACTCGCGGACCTCGCTGCCCGGCTCGGCCATGCTGAACCACACCACCTGGCCGGAACACCGCCGCCGCATCTTCCGCACCAACGGGTCGTCCGCGTTCAGTACGGCGTACCCGGTCCGCGGCACCGCCTCGACGAGCACCGCCTTCACGTCCGCGAGCTGCTCGAGGGTGTCGATCCCGCGCATGCCGAGGTGATCCGGCTGGATGTTGAGGACGACCGCCACGTCGTTGCGCTCGTACCCGAGCCCCTCGCGCAGGATCCCGCCCCGCGCGACCTCGAAGACGGCGAAGTCGACCCGCGGGTTCTGCAGCACCATCCGGGCGGACTTCGGCCCCGACGCGTCCTGCCGGATCACCAGCCGCTCGTCGATCACGATGCCGTCGGTCGACGTCATCCCGACCTTGCGGCCGATGCCCTTGAAGACATGGCTGATCATCCGCGCGGTGGTGGTCTTCCCGTTCGTCCCGGTCACCGCGACGATCGGGATCCGGCTGGTCGCGCCCGGCGGGAACAGCATGTCGACGACCGGCTTGGCGATGTACTGCGGTTCGCCGATCGTCGGGTTCGTGTGCATCCGGAACCCGGGCGCAGCGTTCACCTCGCAGATCGCGCCGCCGGTCTCGCGGACCGGCTGGGTGATGTCCGGGCAGATGAAGTCGATGCCGGCGATGTCGAGCCCGATCATCCGGGCCGCCTCCTCGGCGATCTCGACGTTCTCCGGATGCGCCTCCCAGGTCCGGTCGATCGAGATGCCGCCGGTGGACATGTTGCCGGTCAGCGTCAGCTTCACCATCACGTCTTCGGGCGGTACGTCGTCCAGCTCGAAGCCCTGGCTGCGGACGAGCTCCCGGGCGGCCGCGTTCACGGTGATCCGGGTCAGGATCTTCTCGTGGCCGACGCCGCGCCGCGGGTCGGCGTTGGTGATGTCGACCAGCTCGGCCACGGTGTGGACGCCGTCGCCGACCACGTGCGCGGGCACGCGTTCGGCGATCGCCTCCATCCGGCCGTTGATGATCAGGCAGCGGTAGTCCTTGCCGGTGACGAAGTTCTCCACGATCACCGAGCCGCGCCGGGACTGCTCTGCCGCGATCGGGAACGCCTCCCGGAGCTCGTCCGCATTCTGCAGGTTCAGGCAGACGCCACGGCCGTGGTTGCCGTCGAGCGGCTTGCACACCACGGGGTAGCCGATCTTGCCCGCGACGATGACTGCTTCGTCGACCGTGCGTACCGATTCCGACCGCGGCACGGGCAGGCCGGCCGACGCCAGCAGGCGGGTGGTCAGGTCCTTGTCGCTGGCGACGTCGACCGCGATCGATCCGGTCTCGGACGTCATCGTGGCGCGGATCCGCTTGGCGTGCACACCCTGGCCGAGCTGGACCAGGCTGGCCTTGTTCAGCCGGATCCACGGGATGTCGCGGGAGACCGCCTCGTCCACGATCGCCTGGGTCGACGGGCCGAACGCGCTCCGCTCGGCCTGCTTGATGAACTTCTCCAGCTCGGTGGTGAAGTCGAAGTCCGGGGTCGGCTGAACCAGGTAGTTCACGAACCGGATCGCCAGCTCACCGGCGGCCAGTCCGACACCCTCGTCGGCGTACGAATAGACGACGTTGTAGCGGCCGGGCACGCCCTTGACCTGGCGGGTCTTGCCGCGGCGCATGTCGTGGCCGGCCTCCTGCTGGAGTTGCAGCGCGACGTGCTCGGCGATGTGGCCGAGCCAGGTGCCTTCGTGCAGCCGCTCGATGAAACCGCCGCGACGGCCGCGCGAGCAGTGGTGCTGGTCGAGCCGGGGCAGGTACTCGAGGAGCTTCTCGGTGAAGCCCGGGATGGTGTTCGACGGGAAGCTCTCCAGCGATCCCAGGTCGACCACAAGATGGATAGCCGGCTCGTAGCTCCAAACGTTCGGCCCGCGGTAGACACGGGTCTCGATGATCTTCAGGTCGGGGGCGGGGGCGCCGGTGGTCTCAGCTGGTACGGCCATCAATGCAGCTCACTGTCTGGTTGCGGGGTGTCGGGGTGGCTGAGTTCGGCGCCGGCCGTGATCGGCTCGGTCGCCTCCGGTCTGGACTCCCCGGCGGCGGCCGGTCTGGTGGTCTTCGCCGTACGACGCCCTGCTCGCCGCTTGTGCTCCTCGTAGTAGCTGGGTGACACCCCCTCGGCGGCGATCTCCTTGGCCAGCTTGCGCAGGTCCGCCTCGGCGGCCTCGAGCTCGGCGATCTCCGCGGCCGGCGGCTGCGGGCCGTACGACAACAGGACCCGGTCCTGCAGGTCGAACGTCGCGGTCGCGGGCAGGACGTGCAGTACGACGCCCGACGCCAGGATCGGCTCGGATCGCTTGGCGTAGTGGGCGTTGGACGTGATCCGGCTTCCGTCGAAGATCGTCACCGCGCCACGGCCGACGACCTCGAGATGCGAGCCGCGGACGACGGCCGCGGTGTCCTCGTCCACGCCGATGCCGAGCAGGCCGGGGGACTGGGCGACCAGCGACAGCAGCCGGCCGTACCGGTTCCGCTGGGCGAAGTGCTGGTCGACGATCGCGCCCTGGACCAGGCCGAGGCCGCCGGCCAGCTGACTCATCCGCTGCCGCGGGGTGGCCCCGGACCGGCCGAACGCGATCATGTGCTCGGCCAGGATGCTCGCGCCGGCCGACGTACCGCCGACCGCGGCACCGCGCTGATGGGCGGCGGTGACCGCGCGGCCGAACGCCGTACCGGTGACGACGCCCGCGAGCTTGAGCTGGTTGCCGCCGGTCATGAAGATCCCGGTGGCGTCGTCCAGTGGCTCGAGGAACGCCGGGTCGTCGGCGTCCTCCCGATTCTCCGGGCGTACGCCGACCACACTCGCGGCTCCGAGCGCGGCGAACAGGGCGCGGTACACGTCGATCACGTCCGGCCCGAGCGCGGACGCCGTCGGCACCACCACGATCCGCGCCTTCGCCCCACCCGCCGCCTCGACGAACTCCTGCAGCACCGTCCGCTTCTTCAGCTTGTCCTCGGCGCCGCCAATAGCAAACAGAGCCCCAGGCCCACCCTGCACATCAGACATAGCCGAAGAATAGGTGCTCCCCCCGGCTGAGGCCGCAATCCGGTCAGCCGTGGGGGTCGGTGGGCGAAGATGAACCAGTTGAGGGATTGATGAGGCTATGAGAGCGCGCTCTCACTTCGAAGTGTCACCAGCTCGTCGCGGAACGGATCAGAAGCCGGATCAGATGGTGGTGCGGTAGACCGTCGTACTGCGGCGGACGCTCATGCCGAGGTGTTCGTACATGCCGAGGGCGCCGGTGCCCGAGTGCGTCCAGAGGATGCAGGTCCGGCGGCCGAGCCGGTGGAACTCGGCACAGGTGTCGTCGAGCATCGCCCGGGCGATCCCCTTGTTCCGGTGATCCGCGCGGACGGCGAGCTGCTCGACGTACCCCTCGTTCGTGTCCGGCAGGTCGAGGGCGATCACGACACCGACGAGCTCGTCACCGGCGTACGCGAGGGTCGAGGCATTGGGCCGGAAGCTCGACCGCTCAACGGTCAGCCGGGCCCACTCGTCGTACGACTTCCGCCGCGACCGGATGCCGGAGAACGCGTCCTCGATGAGCTCGTGGACAGCGCGGGCCTGCGTCTCGTTGTACGGCGTGAGCGTCAACCATTCGGGCAGGTCTCGCAGCACCGTTGGATCCAGCGGACGCTCGAGCAACCAGTTGGTGGCGAGTACGTCGTACCCCCGCGATCGCAGCAGGACGGTGCCGGCCTTGTCCTGGTCGTCGACCGCCTGCGCCAGCCACTCGCTGCCGGCCTCCCCCGACCGCTGCTCGGCCCAGTCGAGCAGCGCTGTCCCGATCCCGAGCCCGTGGTACGACGGATGCACCTCGATCTGGGCGCGTTTGCCCAGATGCACCCAGGCCCAGCCGGCCAGCTCACCATCAGGTGCGTGGACGAGCAGGGTGTCCTGCTCGAGTCGCAGCTCCGGCCGCCGAAGGTCCGCCACGACCTGATCCGGCACCGCCTCGGCCCGCCCGTGCCACTCGATCTCGGCTGCCGCGACGAGCTGGTAGATCGCGTCCGCGTCGTCGACCGTTGCGGGACGACTGGAGAATCCGGGTGGCACCATGCCTCGATCTTCCCGCACCGCGGCCGGGATGCGCGGCGTTTTTGCGCGTTGTTGCAATCAGGCCGGGTTGTCGGCGTCCGCGGCGTCGACTTCCTCGCGGCTGATGCCGAGCAGGTAGAGGATCGTGTCCAGGTAGGGGACGCTCAGGTGGGTGTCGGCGGCCGCGCGGACGACGGGTTTGGCGTTGAACGCGACGCCGAGGCCGGCGACGGCGAGCATGTCGAGGTCGTTGGCCCCGTCGCCGATCGCGACCGTCTGGGTCAGCGGCGTACCGGAGCGTTCGGCGAACTGGCGGAGCGCCCTCGCCTTGCCGGCCCGGTCGACGATCTCGCCGACGACGCGACCGGTGAGCTTGCCGTCGGCGATCTCCAGCTCGTTCGCCTTGGCGTAGTCGATGCCGAGCTCGGCGGCCAGCTTGTCGGTGATCTGGCTGAACCCGCCGCTGACGATCGCGAACTGGTACCCGAGCCGCTTCAGCGTCCGCACCAGCGTCCGGGCCCCCGGTGCCAGCTCGATCGCGTCGTACACCTCGTCCAGCGCCGACACCGGCAGACCTTCCAGCCGGGCGACCCGATGCCGGAGCGACTCGGCGAAGTCGAGCTCGCCGCGCATCGCCTGTTCGGTGACCGCGGCCACCTCGTCCTGCCGGCCTGCGTGCCCGGCGAGCATCTCGATGACCTCGCCCTGGATCAGCGTCGAGTCGACGTCCATCACGATCAGCCGCTTGGCCCGGCGGTACAGGCCGCCGTCCTGGACGGCGACGTCGAGGCCCTGCCGGACACCCTCCAGCGCGAGGACGGTCCGGAGCGCGTCCGGATCGGCACCGGAGACGGCGAACTCCATCGCGGTCACGGGGTAGCGCGCCATCCGGCTGATCCGGTCGATGTTCGCTCCGGTGTCGGCGATCCGGCCGGCGATCGCGGCGAGGCCGGCGGCGGACAGCGGACGCCCGATCACCGTCACCTGGCTGCGGCCCTTGCGCCGTGGCTCGTTGTCGCCGAGACCCTTCTTCACCGAGATCTCGACGTCCAGGACGCTCGCCAGGGCCTTGAGCTCTTCCTTCAGGTCCTTGTAGTCGCGCGGCGCGGACAGCAGGACCCCGAGCACCAGTCGGCCCCGCAGGACCACCTGTTCGGCGTCGATCACCTCCAGCCCACGGGTGGCGATCGTCGACAGTACGGCGGAGGTCAGCCCCGGCCGGTCGGTGCCGGTCAAGGTCACCAGCACGGTCGGCCGCTCGGCGGCCAGCTTCTCGTCCTCACCCTGTCCAGTCATGGCAGCACGAACGCTACCCATATCGGACGACGTTGCGCTGTCCGGTCCAGGTCTCAGGCATGAACAGGCGGATCGCAGGCCGCGACCAGAGCACGACGCGCCGCGGCGGCGAGGTCGAGGAGGGCGCGACGGCGCGCGTCGGCCTCGGCTCCGGTGACCGCGGCGCCGTCGTCCTCGAGTGCGGCGTCGGCGATCGCCAGGCAGCGCCGTGCGGTGGCGGCCGCCTTCACCGCACGCGGCTGGTAGCCGGGTGCGAGATCGTCGTTCCGGCCGCTGCCGATCCGGCGGATGTCGATCAGCGCGTCCGCGACCTCCGGTTTCCAGCGCGCGACATCGAGCGTCGCCAGTGACTCGGCCGCGTCGATCAACGCCATCCGCAGACCGCGATCCGCTTCGCCCAGATCGGCCGGCAGCGGGCTCGTCGCCGGCATCACGGACCATTGCACCGCCGGCCCGACGTACGCCGGAACCAGTCCGAGGTCGGCGCCCGTGAGTACGACGGCCTCGCCGGTTTCGAGCGCGGCCTCGTTGAAGGGGGGTGGGCCGGCCAGGCCGATCGGATCACCCGGTACGGGCAGCGCGAGGTGGGCTTGGGTTGCTCCTGCGGCGCGCAACAGGTTCAGCGCGACCGGCAGGGTGGCCGGCTCCGGATGCCCGGCCAGACCCGCGACGTGATGACCGACGTCGTCGCCGAGGATCTTCTGTGCGGCGGTGTCGGGATCGCAGGCGCCGGTCAGCATCGCGTTCGTCCACACGGTGAACCGGACCGAGGCGGAGGTGGTCAGCACGCCCGACAGTCTCCCACCACCAGTCCGTCCGGACGACTCCGGCAGGGTGCGCGACGATCGCACGTGGGCACCCCGTAGGTTTTGAGCATGACTGCAGTGGTGGAGCTGGCCGGGGTGTCGATCGTTCGCGGTGGCGCGCTTCTGCTCGACGGGATCGACTGGACCGTCGACGAGGCCGATCGGTGGGTGGTGATCGGGCCGAACGGCGCCGGCAAGACGACCCTGCTGCAGATCCTGGCCGCCCAGATCCATCCGACCGCCGGTGTCGCCGGACTGCTCGGTGAAGTACTCGGTGCCGTCGATGTCTTCGAGCTGCGGCCCCGCATCGGACTGACCAGTGCCGCATTGGCCGACCGGTTGCCCAGGAGCGAGCGTGTCTCGGATGTCGTGGTCTCCGCGTCGTACGCCGTACTCGGCCGCTGGCGCGAGGAGTACGACGAACTGGACCACCAGCGGGCCAAGGAGTTGCTGGCCGAACTCGGCATCGCGCACCTCGCCGACCGCACCTTCGGCACGCTGTCCGAGGGGGAGCGGAAGCGGGTCCAGATCGCCCGCGCCCTGATGACCGACCCCGAACTGATGCTGATGGACGAGCCCGCGGCCGGCCTCGACCTGACCGGACGGGAGCAGCTGGTCCGCTCGCTCAGCTCGATCGCGACCGCGGTCGGTGCGCCGGCGATGGTGCTGGTCACCCACCACGTCGAGGAGATCCCACCCGGCTTCACCCACGCGCTGTTGCTGAAGGAGGGCCGCATCGTCGCGGCCGGCCCGATGGACCAGGCCCTGACGGCCGAGACCCTGAGCGACACCTTCGACCTGGCCCTCTCCCTGAAGCAGGAGGACGGCCGCTACACCGCCCGCGCCCTCTGACCCGGGATCCCGCACCCCGGCTGACGCGTCCAAACATCTGCTTGGAGGCCCCAACGCGGATAGGCTTGGTAAATGATGGAATGGCTGCGGGACAACATGTGGGCGGCATGGCTGATGATCGCCGCCGTCCTCGGCCTGGCTGAGTTGGCCTCGCTCGACTTCACCCTGCTGATGCTGGCCGCCGGTGCGCTCGCGGCCGCCGGGGTGGCGGCGTTCTTGCCGGGACTGTTGTGGCTGCAGATCGTCGTCGGGTTGATCACCGCCGCGGCGATGCTCGGTGCCATCCGGCCGATGATCGTCCGCAAGCTTCATAACGGCACCGAGCTGAAGACCGGATCCGCCCATGTGATCGGGCGC
Source organism: Kribbella sp. NBC_01484 (assembly GCF_036227145.1). Lineage (NCBI taxonomy): Bacteria > Bacillati > Actinomycetota > Actinomycetes > Propionibacteriales > Kribbellaceae > Kribbella > Kribbella sp. NBC_01484. The sequence continues at coordinate 7,947,947 of NZ_CP109437.1, read as the reverse complement.
ACCGGGACCGTGGTCAAGGAGATCCATCCCGACGGCGGCGGCTCGGTCCGGCTGAACGGCGAGCTCTGGACGGCCCGCCCGTACGACGAGGTGTCGACGATCGAGCCCGGGACGCGGGTCGAAGTGATGTCGATCGACGGCCCGACCGCGATCGTTTACCCGGTCGGCGAACCGTTGCACCATGAGCTCAACAGCCCCGAGCCGACCGACAATCCGGCTCCGAACCCGAATCCCACCGACCCGCCCCAGAGCTGACCCAGGCTCATGGGGCCTCCCGGCCTGGACTGAGGAGCGCAGGGAGCGAAGCGACTGGAGCGACGAGGGAAGGCCGGGAGACAAAGCCCCATGAGCACGCCGGCGCCGAAGGCCCGGCCAATTGCACAGCGCAGTACTGTCGAATTGAGGGACGGCAGAGTACCTGCACGATCAGGCAGCCGACGCGCCGGGAACCGGGACGCCAGGTGGACCGTCGATAGGAAAGACTGTCCGTCCTGAGGGTTCGTTCGAGTGGAGGGTCAAGTGACCGCGTTCCTCATAGTGTTGGCATTGGTCGCCTTGCTGGTGATCGTCACACTGGTTAAGTCCGTCCGGGTGGTGCAGCAGCAGACCGTCGGGATCGTCGAACGGTTCGGCAAGTTCAGGACCGGTCTGCAGCCGGGCCTGAACCTGTTGACGCCGTACGTCGACAAGGTCCGCTACACCATCGACATGCGCGAGCAGGTCGTCGCGTTCCCGCCCCAGGGCGTCATCACCGAGGACAACCTGATGGTGTCGATCGACTCGGTCATCTACTTCCAGGTGAACGATCCGGTCCGGGCGACGTACGAGATCTCCAACTACATCCAGGCGATCGAGCAGCTGACCATGACCACGCTGCGAAACATCATCGGTGGCATGGACCTGGAGCAGACGCTGACCAGCCGTGAGGAGATCAACGAGAAGCTCCGTTACGTGCTGGACGAGGCGACCGGAAAGTGGGGCATCCGGGTCAACCGGGTCGAGCTGCGCTCGATCGACCCGCCGCCGTCGATCCAGGACTCGATGGAGAAGCAGATGCGCGCCGACCGGGACAAGCGCGCCGCGATCCTCACCGCGGAAGGTATGCGGCAGTCCGCGGTCCTGTCCGCCGAGGGCCAGAAGCAGTCCGCGATCCTCACCGCCGAAGGTGACAAGCAGTCCCGGATCCTGCGAGCCGAGGCCGAGCGGCAGGCGCGGATCCTGAAGGCGCAGGGTGAGGCGCAGGCCATCACCACGGTCTTCAACGCGATCCACGCCGGCAAGCCGGACCAGGGTCTGCTCGCGTACCAGTACCTGCAGATGCTGCCGTCGATCGCTCAGGGCGACGCGAACAAGCTGTGGATCGTGCCGAGCGAGATCGGCGACGCGCTCAAGGGTCTGGGCAGTGCGGTCGGCCAGGTGGCCGGCATCCCGGCGAAGGCCGAGGGCACGTGGCAGGCGCCGGAGCTCTCCAACGGCGAGGTGCCGGAGCTGGACAGCACCGGGGCGACGACCGGTGCGCCGGCCGCGGCGGTGGCCGAGGCCGACAACGCGGTCCGCGAGGCGATTGCCGCCGCCGAGAACGCCGCCGTCGGCAACCGCGGCCAGATCCCGGTCACTCCGTCCGTCCCCCCGCAGTCGGTCACGCCCACCCAGGAGCCCCCGGCCGCCGAGCCCCCGCAACGCTGACCGGCAGACAGCTCGACAACAGAACGCCTTCCCAGGCCCATCCTGGGAAGGCGTTCTGCTGTCGCCACCTTCCGGCCGGAGGCCGGTCGGGGGTGTAACGATCGAAGCTTGTTTGTTCAACGGACGGACTGGTGAGCGGGCGGTGCGGTCAGGTGCGTAAAGTCGGGCAGCGATGACATGGTTCGAGGCGCTGTTCGTCTTCGTGGCGGGGATGGGCGCAGGCACGATCAACGCCGTGGTGGGATCGGGCACGCTGCTGACCTTCCCCGCGTTGCTTGCCGTCGGCATCCCACCGGTGCTGGCGAACGTCAGCAACACCATCGGCCTCGCTCCGGGCACGGCCGCCGGCGCGATCGGCTACCGGCGCGAACTCCAGGGGCAACGCGGCCGCATGATCCGGCTGATCCCGGCCTCCCTGCTCGGCGGCATTCTCGGCGCGGTGCTGTTGCTGACCCTGCCCGACTCCGCGTTCCACGCCGTCGTACCGGTCCTGATCCTGCTCGGCTGCCTGCTGGTCGCGTTCCAGCCTTTGCTCTCACGGTGGATCAGCGTGCCGACGCACGTGCACCGGGGTGCCTGGTGGGTGATCCCGGCGGTGTTCGCGACCGGCGTCTACGGCGGGTACTTCGGTGCCGCGCAAGGCGTCCTGCTGATGGCGATCCTCGGCCTCGGCCTGGACCCGAACCTGCAGCGGATGAACGGCCTGAAGAACGTCCTAGCCACGGTCGTGAACTCGGTGGCCGCGATCCTGTTCATCATCGTCGGGGATGTCGACTGGCTGGCCGCCGGGCTGATCGCGGTCGGCTCGACCATCGGCGGCTTCGTCGGTGCCCGCTACGGCCGCCGGCTGCCGCCGATCGCGTTGCGCGCACTGATCGTCTGCATCGGCATCCTCGCCATCGTCACGCTGGTCTTCTGACCTGTAACCCGGCCAGCAGCAGATCCAGCCCGTAATCGAACTGCTCGTCGCCACCGGTCGTCCGCGCCAGCTCCGGCGCGAGCTCGACCACCGACGGGAACTCCCGCGCCGACAGCGACTCCATCGTCGTCCGCAGCCGCCGCCAACTGTCCGGGTCATGGCGCTCGGCGGCCATCTGGATCTCCCAGGACGTTGCCCCGAGCACATAGGTGAACAGCGTGGTGTGCGTCCGCGCCGCCGTCTGCGGGTCGAACCCGGCGGCGCGCAGTACGCCGAGCAGCCCCTCGGCCACCCGGGCGGTCTCGTGCCCGCTCAACGGCCGCCCCGCAAGTAGTTGCGCAAGGCAAGGATGCTGCAGCATCAGCAGCCGCAGCGACCGGCAGACCGCGCGGACCTGGTCGGGCCACGGCGCATCCCGCGGTACGGCGGGCAGCAGCCCCATCAGGTGATCACGCACGGCGTCGTACAGATCGTCCTTGTTGCGGAAGTAGGTGTAGAGCGCCATCGGGCCCACCCCGAGCTCCGCGGCGACGCCGCGAAGGCTGAGCGCGTCCGTGCCTTTGCCCTCCATCAGCTCGAGCGCGGTGCGCACGATCAGGTCGGCGCTGAGCGTGTTGCGCGGTGTCCGCGCCATGTGACCCATCTCCCTTCGACGCTCTTAACGTACAGTGTATAGTACGGTGTATGCGAGCTATTCAGATCACCGAGTTCGGCGGACCCGAGGTCCTGAAGGTCAGCGACGTCGCGGAGCCGGTCGCCGGTGACGGCCAGGTCCTGATCACTGTCGATCGCGCCGGCATCAACTACGCCGACACGCATCAGGTCGAGAACAGCTACCTCTCGAAGACGGAGCTCCCGCTGATCCCGGGTGGTGAGGTCGTCGGTCACACCGAGGACGGCCGCCGCGTGGTCGCCCTGGTCGGATCCGGTGGGTACGCCGAGAAGGCTGTCGCGCACGCGCCGTACGTCTGGGACGTCCCCGAAGGTGTCACCGACGGTCAGGCGCTCGCCCTCGTGCTGCAGGGCACCACGGCCTGGCACCTGCTCAAGACCTCCACGCATCTCCAGCCCGGTGAGTCCGTCCTGGTGCACGCGGGTGCCGGCGGGGTCGGCTCGCTCGCCGTACAGCTCGCCAAGTTGTGGGGCGCCGGCCGCGTGATCGCGACCGCGTCGTCGGACGAGAAGCGCAAGCAGGTGCTCGAGCTCGGCGCCGACGCCGCGATCGACGGTACGCCGGACGGCCTGAAGGACCGCATCATCGAGGCGAACGGCGGCAAGCATGTCGACATCGTGCTGGAGATGGTCGGTGGCTGGACGTTCGACGAGTCGTTCGCGGCGCTGGCCCGGTTCGGCCGGCTGGTCACCTTCGGCGCCGCGTCCCGTGAGTCCGCCGCGCCGATCGACCCGAGCCGGTTGATGAAGGGCTCGAAGACGATCGCCGGCTTCTGGCTGGCCGACTGCTTCGCCAACCCCGCGTCGCTGGGCGACCCGCTGGCCGAACTGTTCGATCTGACCGCGGCCGGCAAGCTGCGCCCGATCATCGGCGGCGAGTACGCGCTGTCCGACATCGCCACCGCCCACCAGGACCTGCGAGCTCGCCGCACGGTCGGCAAGCTCGTGCTCGACCCCTCCCACTGAAAGCTGGAGAACCAACACATGACGATCGCAGTAGAGAAGGTTCTGTACACCGCTCACGCCACCGCCCACGGCGGCCGCGACGGCAAGGTCGCGACGAACGACGGGAAGCTCGACGTCACCGTCGCGCCGCCGGTCGAGATGGGCGGCAACGGTCAGGGCACCAACCCGGAGCAGCTGTTCGCGGCCGGCTACGCGGCCTGCTTCCACAGCGCGCTGAAGCTGGTCGCCCGGAAGGCCCGCCAGGACGCCGACGGCTCGACCGTCACCGCCGAGGTGGGCATCGGCCCGATCAACGGCGGCGCCGGCTACGGCCTGGAGGTCGCGCTGGTGGTCAGCCTGCCCGGCGTCGAGCGTGCGGTCGCCGAGGAGCTCGTCGCCAAGGCCCACGAGGTCTGCCCGTACTCCAACGCCACCCGCGGCAACATCAAGGTCGACCTCGAGGTCGAGTGATCAGTCCATCCGCGCCAGGGCCTCTTTGAGCAGGCCCTCGGTCGCCGAGACGGGTGCGGCCGCGATCGTGAGCCCCTCCATGATCGCGACGTACTCGTCGACCTCGTCCAGCTTGTCCAGGTACAGCGCACTCGCCGCGTGCTCGATGTAGACGACGTCCGGCAGGTCGCCCTCGGGGAACCGCAGGATGCTGAACGCGCCACCAGCGCCCGGATACCCGATGCTGCTGAACGGCATCACCTGCAACGTGATGTTCGGCTGCGCGGCCCACTTGAGCAGGTGCTCGATCTGGGCCCGCAGGACGTCCTCGCCACCGACCGGGCGATGCAGCACCGACTCGTCGATGACCACCCACAGGCGGGCCGGGTTCGGCCGGGTCAGGATCTGCTGCCGGGTCACCCGCAGCGCGACCCGCTGATCGACCTCGGCACTCGGCAGGTACGACTTGCCGAGCTGGACGACGGCCCGCGCGTACTCCTCGGTCTGCAGCAGGCCGGGGACGAACATCACCTCGTAGGTCCGGATCAGCGTCGCCGCGACCTCGAGGCCGACGTAGTTGGTGAACCAGCTCGGCATCACGTCGCCGTACCGGGACCACCAGCCCGGGTTGTTCGCGGCCCGGGCCAGCTCCATCAGCCGGTAGCGTTCCTCGTCGTCGGCCATCCCGTAGAGCTCGAGCAGGTCGCTGACATCGCGTTCCTTGAACCCGACCCGGCCGAGCTCCATCCGGCTCACCTTGGACTCGGAGGCGCGGATCTGCCAGCCCGCGTCGGCGCGACTGATCCCGGCCTGCTCGCGCATCCGCCGCAGCTGTCCGCCGAGCATGATCCTGAGCGCGGTCGGACCGCCGTCGCCACCACTCACCGTCAAGAGTTCACCCGCACCCTCGCTTCGCTCGGGGCCGGTAGAAACGCCGCACCCGTCCACTCACCCATTTCAGCCCGCGATGCTACCGCCTGTCCACGGCAACCGGCCGGTCGGCGCTCCGCCGAGCGAGATCGCGGATCCGCCGGACCAGGTAGCGGGCGTCCCGATCGACGCCCTGGATGGTCGATGACGCGATCGCGTACTGGAAGTCCAGCCCGAGGAACAGCAGCCCCGGCTCGTCCGGCGAAACCCCGCGCACGTGCCGCGGCCGGCCGTCGTCGGAGCGCACCGGCAGGTTGATCCAGCTGTGGTCCGGAACGGAACCGGTGCACCACACCACGGTTGTGACGTCCTCGAGTACGTCGCCGTCCGCCGTCACCGGCAAGCCGTCACGGACGCCCGCGATCCGGCCGAGCCGGGTGATGCCGGCCGCATCGAGGTGTGCCAGCTTGTTCCGGGTCAGCGGGAGACCGTTCTGCTCCGCGTTCGTGATCGCCTTCCGTCCGACCGACCGCGCACGGGTGAACACGTACTTGAAGAGGAACATCACCAGCGGCGTGAACAGGCGCCCGGTGGTCGAGTCGATGTCGACCGGCACCTGACCCGGGTGGCGACCGGCGAGCAGGGTGCGATGAGTCTTCACCGCCTCGAGGGCGATGTCGGTCCCGGAGTTGGCAGCGCCGACCACGAGCACCGTCCCGTCCGCGAGCTGCTCCGGGTTCCGGTACTCCAGCGAGTGCAGCTGCCGGATCGCGGGATCGAGCTCGCCCGCGAACGACGGCCGTCGTTCCTTCGTGTGCATGCCGGCCGCGACGACGACCTGATCGGCGTGCCAGGTGCCGCCACTGGTCTCGATCACGAAGCCCTGATCGTCGCGGGACAGCCGCGTCACCCGTACGCCGGTCCGGACCGGCAGCTCGTGGTGAACGGCGTACCGCTCCAGATAGTCGGCCATCTCGTCGCGCGTCGGACAGTCCCGCGTGCCGATCCGGAGCCCGGGCAGGCCGGCGTAGCGTGGCCGGCTGAACAGCCGCAGCGAGTCGTACCGCTTACGCCAGCAGTCACCGACTCGCTCATCGGCATCGAGTACGACGAAATCCTCGCCCGCCTGGCGCAGGTAGTAGCCCATCACCAGGCCGGCCTGTCCGGCTCCGATCACCACAGTCCCGACACTGTTCATGACAGCACCGTAGGACTCCGGACCCTGCCACCACATCGACCGACCACGCCATCTCCGCGCCGAGTGGCGTGGTCATTTCTACCCAGCCACCAGGCCGTGCTCATACGCGTACGCCGTCGCAGCGGCCCGGCTGGCGACACCGAGCTTGCCGAAGATGTTGCTGACGTGACGGGCGACAGTCCGCTCACTGAGGAACAGCTGGTCGGCGACCGCCCGATTCGTAGCGCCGGTGGCTAGCAACCGCAGCACCTCGAGCTCGCGCGGGCTGAGCCCACCGGTCCGATCCGACTGGTCGAGCGCGGCCAGGTCGGCCACCGCACCGAGTCGCTCGAACACCGCCCGCGCGCTGTCGATCTCCATCTGCTCGGCGTCGACGTCACCGAGCGCGCGGCAGGCCCGCCCGACCAGGAGCCGGGTGCGCGCACCTTCGTACGGCATCTCGAGTTGCTGCCACAGCGACCACGCCCGCCGCAGGGCTGGGATCGCGCCGCGCGGGTCGCCGCACGCGATCCGTGCCGCGCCCTCCGAGTACGCCGCCAAGGCCTGGAGGTACGGCGAATCCGCGCGGGCGAACTCACCCAGCTCGGAAGCCGCCGTCCGGGCGGTCTCGCGGTCGCCACACTCGATCGCCACCTCGACTCTGGCCGCTAGCAGCACCGGACGGTTCTGCGAGAGTGGATCCTCCGCCAAGGCGCGTTCGAGCCCCGCGATCGCCGCGCCGTGGTTACCCTGCGCGGCTCGCAAGCGGGACAGTCCGGGCTGCACTTCAGCGCCATCGCTGCCCGCCGCTTGGTAGGCACATTCCGCCGCCGCGTAGCGACCGCGATGACGTTCCACTTCGGCCAGCCGGTACCACGCGGTTCCGACCGCACCAGGAGACAGCCGGCGACATGCGTCCTCCGCAGCCCCTGCCGCTTCGGACCACGCGCCACGCAACTGCAGGATCTGCGCACGATGCACGAGACACACTCCGCGATAGGGAACCAGGCCGGACTGCTCGTCGCACCAGCCGGTGAGCGCTTGTGTCCACTCCTGTGCCCGGCGTACGTCGTACATCCGCAGGCAGACGTCGATCACCGAGCAGTAGGCCATGCCGGCGACCTCGGGCCCGACGCCGCTGCCGGTGACGGTCACCATCGCCTCGTCGAGCGCGGTGAGGGCTTCGGCATGGCGGCCCAGCATCCCCAGGCAGTTGCCGCGCCCGAGGGTGCCCAGGGCAATCGTGTTCGGATCCACGGCCAGGGGGATGCATCGGTCGAACAGGGCGAGTCCGGCGGCCGGGTCGCCGCTGTTCATCAGCAGGGCGGCATCGGCCATCAGGAGCAGGCCGGACAGTTCGCTGTTGTCGTCGGGGACCAGGCGCCCGATCCGGGCCCGCCAGCCGGCCGCCCGGGCCAGCTCGCCGTGCTGCTGCAGATGGAACCCGAGCCAGAAGGCGCTCCGGACCGCCCGCAGCACGTCCCCGCGCGCGAGGTGCTCCGCGTGGGCCCGCTCGCGGTATCCCGCGACCTCGTCGTCGTGACCGAGGACGAAGGCGGCAACGGCCAGCCGGTCCAGGTCCTCCGGCGGGAGCTGACCGCGCTGGTCGGCGGCGGTCAGCTCCGCGTACTCCGCGGGCCAGTCGTACTGCTCCATCGCACCCCGCCCCGGTCCACCATCAGTGCTGGGCCAGGTCCAGCACGGTTGCCGTTGGCAACTTCGCCAGCTCGGCGCCGTCGAGCAGCAGCTTGGAGCCGCGGATGCCGCTGCCGATCACCACCGGCCCGGCCTGCGCGACCGCCTCGTCCACCAGGACCGGCCAGTCCGGGGGCAGTCCGATCGGCGTGATTCCGCCGTACTCCATGCTGGTCGACGCGACCGCGTCGTCCTGCGCGGCGAAGGAGATCTTCCGCACCCCGAGGTGCTTGCGGATCACTCCGTTCACGTCGGCCCGGTCGGTGGCCAGCACCAGGACGGCGGCGTACGTCGCCTCACCGGCCCGCTTGCCGAGCACGATCACGCAGTTCGCCGACGCGGCCATCGGTACGTCGTACTCCGCGCAGAAGGCGGCGGTGTCGGCCAGACCGGGGTCGATCGCGGCGGCGTACGCCGGAATCTCACCGAGCGCCGCACGCACTGGTGCCGCGAGCAACCCCGGTACGTCGGCAGTCGGCTGCCACTCGACCTTGCCCAGCACTGGCGCGGTCACGACTCCTCACCTGGGCGCTTGACCAGGTCGGCGTACTCGGGGTGCTGCTCGAGATAGTCCTGGTAGAACGGGCAGGCCGGTTTGACCCGCAGGCCGAGGGCGCGGGCGTCGTCCAGCGACTTCGTCGCGATCCGGCCGGCCACGCCCCGGCCGCGGAAGTCGGGCAGGGTCTCGGCGTGCAGGAAGCTGATCACACCCGGGTGCAGCCGGTAGTCGACGAAGCCCATCAGGCTGCCGTCGGCGTCCAGCGCCTCGTACCGGCTGCGCTCCTTGGTGTCGACCACCTTGATCTCGTTCTCCATGCCGCAACTCTAGCCAGTCTCACTGTGGGTTTGAGATTCGTGACTCCCGGGGTACGGGGTCGAAGGACCGAGCCGCGGAAGGAGCAGGGATGAGCGAGCACGCGTTGGAAGAAGGCCGAGCGATACCGAGTCTTGTGCCGGCCCGGATGGACCGGCTGCCCTGGACCCGGTTCCACTGGATGATCGTCGTCGGTCTGGGCGTCTCCTGGATCCTGGACGGCCTGGAGATCCAGCTGGTCTCGCTGGTCGGCAACGTGCTCAAGGAGCCGCAGACCCTGCACCTGACCACGGCCGAGGTCGGCCTGATGGCCTCGATCTACCTGGCCGGCGAGGTGGTCGGCGCGCTGGTCTTCGGCCGGCTCACCGACAAGTGGGGCCGGCGCAGCCTGTTCATCATCACGCTGATGGTCTACCTGGTCGCCTCCGGGCTGGCCGGCCTGTCGTGGAACCTCTTGTCGCTGCTGACCTTCCGCTTCATCGCGGGCATGGGCATCGGCGGTGAGTACGCCGCTATCAACTCGGCGATCGACGAACTGATCCCGTCGCGCTACCGCGGCCGGGTCGACATCGGTGTGAACGGCACCTACTGGGCCGGCGCGCTGATCGGCTCCGCGGTCGGCCTGGTGTTCCTGAACACCGACATCGTCCCGATCGAGTGGGGCTGGCGGCTGTGCTTCCTGATCGGCCCGGTGATGGGCCTGATGATCATCTACCTGCGCCGGCACATCCCGGAGAGCCCGCGCTGGCTGATGACCCACGGCCGGGTCGAGGAGGCCGAGCGCACCGTCGACGACATCGAGGCGAGGGTCCGGCGCCAGGGCGGCGAGCTGCGGGAGGTGACCGACGACGAGGCGATCAACCTGGTCGACTACCCGCCGGTGACGTACCGCGAGATCGCCCGCGTGATGCTGCGCGACTACCGTCGCCGGTCCTTCCTCGGCTTCTCGATGATGGTCACCCAGGCGTTCCTCTACAACGCGATCTTCTTCACCTACGCGCTCGTGCTGAAGTCGTACTTCGGGCTGAACGACTCCAGCATCGCGCTGTACTTCTTCCCGTTCGCGATCGGCAACCTGGCCGGACCGCTGCTGCTCGGCCATTTCTTCGACACCATCGGCCGGCGGAAGATGATCCTCGGCACGTACTCGGTCGCGGCCGTGGTGCTCTTCATCACCGCGCTGCTGTTCAACTCCGGTGCGCTGAACGCCGCGACGCTGACCGGGTTGTGGTGCGTGGTGTTCTTCTTCGCCTCGGCCGGCGCGTCGTCGGCGTACCTGACGGTGAGTGAGATCTTCCCGATCGAGCTGCGCGGGCAGGCGATCTCGTTCTTCTTCGCGATCTCGCAGCTGGCCGGTGGTGTGATCGCGCCGTTCCTGTTCGCCTCGCTGATCGGTTCGGGCGACAACCCGGCCAGGGGCCCGCTGACCGTCGGTTACATCATCGGCGCCGTCGTCATGCTGGCCGGCGGCGTCATCGCCTGGATCTTCGGCGTGGACGCGGAAGGCCAGTCCCTGGAGAACGTCGCCAAGCCGCTGTCGGCCCGCGACACCGGTGGGACCAGGGCCCAGGGCGCCCGGCCGAGACTGCCGAGCACCGACGTCCAGGGCCGCCGCATCACTCCGGTCAAGCCGGAGGCGGAGCAGGGCCGTCGTACCCGCGAACCCTAAGATCACTGCGTGGGTTCACTGCTGATCGCCGGTACGACGTCCGACGCGGGCAAGACGACCGTGGTGACGGGGTTGTGCCGGTGGCTGGCCCGGCAGGGCGTCCGGGTGGCGCCGTACAAGGCGCAGAACATGTCGAACAACTCGATGGTCTGTGCCGACGGCGCCGAGATCGGCCGGGCGCAGTGGATCCAGGCCGTCGCAGCCGGCGCCGAGCCGGAGGCCGCGATGAACCCGGTCCTGCTGAAACCGGGCAGCGATCACCGCAGTCACGTCGTCCTGATGGGGGAGCCGTGGGGTGAGCTCTCGGCCCGCGGCTTCCTGACCGAGCGGGCCGAGCTCGCCAAGGCTGCCTTCGCGGCGTACGACGACCTGGCGTCGAGGTACGACGTGGTGATCAGCGAGGGCGCCGGCAGTCCGACGGAGATCAACCTGCGCCGGTCCGACTACGTCAACATGGGGCTCGCGCAGCACAGCAAGGCTCCGGTGGTCGTGGTCGGGGACATCGATCGCGGGGGAGCGTTCGCGTCGATGTTCGGCACGGTCGCGTTGCTGGACGCCGCCGACCAGGGGCTGATCAGCGGCTTCCTGGTGAACAAGTTCCGTGGCGATGTCTCGCTCCTGCAGCCTGGGATCGACATGCTCACCGCCGTCACCGGCCGCCCGACGTACGGCGTCCTCCCGTGGCTGCCCGAGCTCTGGCTGGACTCGGAGGACGCGCTGGACATCCCCGTCCGGCGAAGCTCATCGGCCGACCTGCTCACGGTGGCCGTGGTCAGGTTCCCCCGGATCAGCAACTTCACCGATCTGGACGCGCTGGCGGTCGAACCGACCAACAGCGTCTTCTTCACCACCAGCCCCGCGGAGGTCCGCGACGCGGATCTCGTCGTCCTGCCTGGCTCGCGGGCGACCGTCTCCGATCTGGAGTGGCTGCGGTCGCACGGCCTGGCCGCTGCCGTGGCGACCCGAGTCGCCGCCGGGCGGCCGGTGCTCGGCATCTGCGGCGGCTACCAGGCTCTTGGTGGTGCGATCTCCGATCCCGATTCAGTCGAGGGCGGTGGCGATCACGCCGGCCTCGGCTTGTTGCCCGTCGCAACGACTTTCCGGGCGGAGAAGACGCTGGCCCGTCCGGCGCCCACGGCGTACGAGATACACCACGGCGTGGTGACGGTCACCGGCGACGCGACGGCCTTCCCGGGTGGCTGCCGCGCCGGCAACACCTGGGGCACCATTTGGCACGGCCTCCTCGACGACGACCCCACCCGGCACGGGTTCCTCGGCGAGGTCGCGCGGCTGACCGGCAAACCCGCACCCGACGGTACGGTTTCCTTCGCCGCGTTGCGTGCGGCCCGGTTGGACCGCCTGGCCGACATGATCGAGGAGTACGCCGACACCACGGCGCTGATGCGGTTGATCGAGGAGGGTCCGCCGCCGGTTCCGTTCGTCCCACCGGGAGCCCCATGAAGTCCGACCTGCACAATTATCTCCAGGCGACCCGCGCGCTGCTGCTCGCGAAACTCGACGGACTGAGTGAGTACGACCGGCGCCGGCCGTTGGTGCCGTCGGGGACCAACCTGCTGGGGTTGGTCAAGCATCTGGTCGGCATCGAGTACGTGTACCTCGGGACGAGCGTCGGCCGGCCGCCGGCGAAGGTGCTGCCGTGGGAGGAAGACCTCTCGATCTGGGCGGGCGCCGATATGTGGGTGCTGCCATCCGAGTCGACGGACTACATCACCGACCTCTACCGCGAGGCATGCGCACACAGCGATCGGTCGATCGCCGAGCTCGAGCTGGACACGCCGGCTGAGGTTCCACACTGGCCCGAGGGTGAGCGAGGTACGACGTTCGGCGCGTTGCTGGTCCGGGTTGTCGACGAGACCGCGCATCACGCCGGCCACGCGGACATCATGCGGGAGCTGATCGACGGTCAGGGTGGCCCGGACGCGGACATGCTCGACGAGGCCGGGTGGTCGGAGTACTACACCAAGATCCAGCGGGCGGCGGAGACCTTCCTGACAGACTGACGGCGTGGATGACTTCGAGCGCCTGCGGGGACGGTTGTTCGGGATCGCCTACCGGATGCTGGGAACGGCCACCGACGCCGAGGAGATCGTGCAGGACGCCTGGCTGCGATGGCAGGGCGCCGACCGTTCGACCGTGCGCGACCCGGCCGCCTACCTGGCGAAGGTGGTCACGAACCTGTCCATGAAGCAACTGACCTCGGCCCGGGTACGGCGGGAGACGTATGTGGGGGAGTGGTTGCCGGAGCCGGTGCTGACCGGGCGTGCGGAGTTCGATGCGCTCGGGCCGCTGGAGGTCGTCGCGGAGCGCGAGTCCGTGTCGTTCGCGCTGCTGTTGTTGCTCGAACGGCTCACGCCGGCCGAGCGGGCCGCGTACGTCCTGCGCGAGGCGTTCGCCTACAGCCACCGTGAGGTCGCCGAGCTGATCGGCACCACCGAGGCCAACGCGCGCCAGCTCGCGTCGCGTGCAGGCAAACGACTGGCGGCCGAGCCGCGACGGGATCAGCCTGTCGACCGGGCCGGCTGGCGGAAGCTTGTCGAGCGGTTCCTCGCGGCGGCGCGCCTCGGTGAGATCGAGGAGCTGGAGCGAATGCTCGCCGCGGACGTGGTGTCCACGGCGGACGGCGGCGGCAAGGTCACCGCGGCCCGGAACCCGGTCGCCGGCCGGGATCGCGTCGCCCGCTACCTGATCGGCACGCTCCAGCGCTTCGGCGCCGGGATCGAGCCGCACCTGGCGGAGGCGAACGGCCGGCCCGCACTGATTGCCGTCGGGCCCGAGGGGATTGTGGCGATCTGCTTCGTCGACGCCGGACCGGACGGTGTGACCGACCTGCGCTTCGTGATGAACCCGGACAAGCTCGCCTTCGCCGCCGCCCAGCTGTCACGAATCGGTGGGCTACCGGATCTGAGCTGGTGACCGAAAGGACACCAGATGACCTCCATCCTCGTCACCGGCGGCACCGGAGCACTCGGACGCCCGACCGTCGACCACTTGGTGGCGACCGGCCACCAAGTCCGAATCCTCAGCCGCCGCGCGTCCGTCGGCCGGACCGCGGGTCCGGAGGGGGTGACCGGCGACCTCACCACCGGCGTGGGCCTGCCGGCCGCGGTCGAGGATGTCGGCACGGTCGTGCACCTGGCCACGAGCCTCGGGCGTCGCGACGTCCAGCACGCTCGCAACCTGCTCGCCGTCCTACCTCGGACGACACACCTCGTGCTGATGTCGATCGCCGGCATCGACCGCATCCCGATGCCGTATTACCGCACCAAACTCGCGGTCGAACGCCTCATCGCGGACTCTGGCGCGCCGTACACGATCCAGCGAGCGACCCAGTTCCACAACCTGCTCGACCGGATCTTCACAGCCCAGCGATTCCTTCCGGCACTGCTCACTCCGGCGGTCACCCTCCAGCCGATCGCTGTCGAGGACGTCGCCGTCCGCCTCGCTGAACTGGTCGATGAACCCCCGGTCGAAGGCCGGGCTCCCGACATCGGCGGGCCGGATCGGCGCCCGACGCCGGACCTGGCGCGCGCGTGGTTGTCGGCGCGGACGACGCCCTCGTCACCGGTCGTCCGCCGGCGGGTCGTCCCGATCCGCGTGCCGGGCAGGGCCTACCGTGCCTTTGCGTCCGGTGGCGCTCTGGTCGACGGAGCGCCGTACGGTCGGATCACCTTCGAGGACTACCTCGGGGCGAAGTCATGAGGACCTACATCCGGACGGTCCTGGTGATCTTCGCCGCCTTCGAGGTGATCCTCGGCCTGTGGCTCACGGTCGTCCCGAAGACGTTCTACGACCACGTGCCGACAGTCGATTGGACCCCGCCGTACAGCGATCATCTGTTCCACGACTTCGGCGGAGCCACCCTCGGTCTCGGCATCGTCCTCGCCGCCGCGGCGATCCGCTTCGACCGTTTCCTCGTCGTGGTCGCGCTCGTGGCCTACCTCGCCTACGCGGCTCCGCACCTGGTCTTCCACCTCGGCCATCTGGAGGGCGAGGAACCGGGCTGGTCGATCGCGCTCGCCGTCGCGCTCGCGCTCAGCGTGCTGGTTCCGCTCTCCGCCCTGGTGGGAGCCCGGAAGCTGACTTGACGACCGTGACAGTACTACTGTCACAATGGCGGGCATGGGTCCACTCGAGGGCGTGAAGGTGGTCGAGTTGGCCGGCCTCGGTCCGGCGCCGTTCGCGTGCATGATGCTCGCCGAGCTCGGCGCCGACGTGCTCCGGATCGACCGCCCCGGTGGCGGCATCTCCTTCGGCCCGCCGGAGCTCGAGCTGGTCAACCGCGGCCGCCGCAGCGCCGCCCTGGACCTCAAGAACCCCGCGGCGATCGACGTCGTACGGCGCCTTGCCGCCCAAGCCGACGTACTCGTCGAAGGGTTCCGGCCAGGGGTTGCCGAGCGGCTCGGGGTCGGACCGGACGACTGTCAGGCGATCAACCCGCGGCTCGTCTACGGCCGGATGACGGGCTGGGGTCAGGACGGTCCACTCGCGCCGACGGCCGGGCACGACATCGACTACCTCGCGTTGTCCGGCGCGCTGCACCTGATCGGCCGGGCCGGCGGTCCGCCGCAGGTCCCGGCCAACCTGCTCGGTGACTTCGCCGGCGGCTCGCTCTACCTGGTGATCGGCGTACTCGCGGCCCTGCACGACGCCCAGCGCAGTGGTCGCGGTCAGGTGGTCGACGCCGCGATCGTCGATGGTTCGGCGCACCTGACCACGATGCTGCTGGGCGCACTCGCGGCCGGGACGTGGCAGCAGGAGCGCGGCACGAACCTGCTCGACACGGGCGCGCCGTTCTACGACGTGTACGAGACGGCGGACGGTAAGCACGTCGCGGTCGGCGCGCTGGAACCGCAGTTCTATGCCGAGCTGATCGAGAAGCTCGGCATCACCGCGCCGGATCGTAACGATCCGGCGCACTGGCCCGACCTCCGGAAGGTGCTGACGGAGACCTTCCGGCAACGCACCCAGGCCGAGTGGACCGCGGTGTTCGACGGCTCCGACGCCTGTGTCACGCCCATCCTCCCGCTCGCCGCCGACCATCCGCATCTCGTTGCTCGAGGCACCTTTGTGGACCACGACGGCGTCCGCCAGGCCGCGCCGGCACCTCGCTTCGACCGTACGCCGAGCAGCCTCGGCCGACCGCCCGCGCGACCCGGGCAGCACACCCGTGAAGCCCTGACCGACTGGGGCATCGCAGATGTCGACGATCTGCTCGAAACCGGCGCCGCAATCCAGAACTGAGAGGAACCGCCCTGTGGAGCGACAGCTGTTCGATGCCGATCACAACGCCTTCCGGGAGACCGTACGGGCCTTCTGCGACAAGGAGATCGTGCCGCACCACGAAAGCTGGGAGGCGGCCGGAATCGTGCCGCGCGAGCTGTGGACGGCGGCCGGTCAGGCCGGCCTGCTCGGCTTCATGATGCCCGAGGAGTACGGCGGCGGCGGGGTCCGCGACTTCCGGTTCAACACTGTGCTGATCGAGGAACTGACCCGGGCGCGCGCGAGTGGGGTCGGCTTCACGATCCACACCGACATCAACTCGGCGTACCTGCTCGACTATGCGACCGACGAGCAGAAGGCGCGCTGGTTGCCCGCGTTCTGCGCGGGGGAGACGATCACCGCGATCGCGATGACCGAGCCCGGCGCCGGCAGCGACCTGCAGGGCATCCAGACCACGGCCCGGCGCGATGGTGATCACTACGTGCTCAACGGCCAGAAGACGTTCATCTCCAACGGCATTCTCGCGGACTTCGTCATCGTCGTCGCCAAGACCGATCCGGCGGCCGGTGCGCAGGGGATCTCGCTGCTGGTGGTCGAGCGGGGGATGCCAGGTTTCGAGCGCGGCCGCAACCTGGACAAGATCGGCCTGAAGGCGCAGGACACCGCCGAGCTGTTCTTCGACAACGTCCGGGTCCCGGTCGGGAACCTGCTCGGTGAGGAGGGCAACGGTTTCATCTACCTGATGGAGAAGCTGCCGCAGGAGCGTCTGACCATCGCCGTCGTCGCGGCCGCGGCCTGCGAGAACGTCCTCGCGGACACGCTGCGCTACGTGAAGGACCGCAAGGCCTTCGGCCGGGCGATCGGCTCGTTCCAGAACAGCCGCTTCGTCCTGGCCGAGCTGGCCACCGAGACTCAGATCGCCCGGGTCTTCGTCGACCGCTGCATCCAGGAGCTGAACGCCGGCACGCTGACCGTGGCCGAGGCGGCGATGGCGAAATGGTGGACCACCGAGCTCCAGCAGAAGGTCGTCGACCGTTGCCTGCAACTCCACGGCGGCTACGGCTTCATGACCGAGTACCCCATCGCCAAGGCCTACCTCGATACCCGCATCCAGACCATCTACGGCGGCACCACCGAGATCATGAAAGAAATCATCGGCCGCACCATGGGCGTGTAGTCGACGACTACCTGCCGGTGAGGAGCCGGCAGGTAGTCCGCCATGGGCCCGCCCGCTGCAACGGGGGCCGCGCCTGATCGATCAACCGAGCGGTGAAACGCGTGCGAAGCTGATTGACACAGCGCCACGCCAACCCCTCCCAGGGGCGCGACACATCCGGCGCCAGGGTCTGGGGCGTACCTGAACAGGCTCGCTCAGCGTAGCCACCAAACCGGTACGGCGCCAGATGTAGCGACAGCCGGGGCTGTCTACTCGGGTTTGGCGGACTGGAGCCTGGGCATCGTGAGGCGGCCCTGCACGACATCGTCGGCGACATCCGTCAACCGGCGGTTGTTGGCGCGGGCATACGCCCGCATGATGGCGAACGCCTCGTCGACGTCGACGGACAGGCTGTGGGTCAGGAACCCCTTGGCCTGCTCGATCAGGATCCGGCTGTTGAGGGCGGTCTGCAGTTGCTCGGTGACGATCTCCTGGCGGGCCAGGGCGCGCTGGTGCACGATGCCGATGGTGGCGGCGTCGGCCAGCGCCTGCCCGAGGGTGATCGTGTCCGCGTCCAGCGTCCCGGTGGACCTGCTGAACAGATTCACCGCGCCCAGGACGGTGTCGCGCAGCCGCATAGGCATCGCCTGCACCGACAGAAACCCGGCGCCGACGGCCGCCTTGGTGAAGCGGGGCCACGTGCTGCGGGCGTCCCGCAGATCGGCGTGCTGGACCGGACGGCCGGTGGTGAACGCGTCCAGGCACGGGCCTTCGAGATTCTGCAACTGGGTCAGCTCGACCAGGCGCGCCTGTTCGCTGGATGCCGCGACGAGATTCAGTACGCCGTGATGGTCGGCGAGCAGGATGCCGCAGGCCGAGACCCCCAGCAGCTCGCTGCACCGGGCCGCGAGGCGGTCCAGGAATTCGATGATGTCGAAATCGTCGACGAGAGTGTCCGACAGTTCGATGAACACTTCCCGCACTCTACGGTCAGAGGCGCTCATGAGTCCTCCTCCTCTTCCGTCTCGGCATGTTCAGGGCGCAGCTCGGCGGCGCCGTTCTGGTCGTCCTCCAGGCGGAGGCGGTCGGCCATGACCTCGATGGCGACCTCTTGCAGCGACAGACCGCTGCTGTAGGCATGTGCGCGCAGGCGCGCGAACGCGTCGGTGACGCTGATGCTCTGCTGGGCCGCGATCCGTCCGGCGGCTTGGTGCACCTCGGCACGCCGAGCGGTGAACGCGACCTCGATCATCGCGTCCAGGTCGGCGCTGAGTCCACGACGATGGTCCAGGGTGAGGACGAACACGGCGTCGGCGAACACCAATGCGTCGGCCAGTTGGTCGGATCGCAGCGGCCCGGCCTGTCGCCGGTAGACACTCAGCACGCCGACCTTCGCGGCTCCGGCGCCGATGGGAAAGGCGAAGGTGCCTCGCACGCCCCGCTCGGCACCCGCCGCCGCGAAGGCCGGCCATCGCTGGCCGGCGGCGACGCCGGCCAGGTCCGACTCCAGGACCGGCGCGTCGGTGCGGATCGCGTCGCGGCCGGGACCTTCGCCGAGGGCGAACTGCAGTTCCTCGAGTTCGCCGGCCTCGGGATCGCTGGCCAGCAGCGGTTCCAGGACCCCGCCGTCACCGGTGATGGCCAACCCGGCACCGATGGCCGACAAGACCTCAGCGCAGGCGGTCACCGCATGCAACAACGTCGGGGATGCGCCATTACCATCGGCAACGGCCCTGATCGTCCCCCACACTCGGGCACTGCGGTCGTGATCCACCCATTCCGCCCACACTCGAACCGCCGCGGGGCGGATGGTCCACTCTAGCGGCAGGATTGCCGAACCGCTGTTCATCGCGACGCACGCCACCAACTGTCTGTCAGGATCGCCCAATACCCGGTCCCGCGACCCTCACTCCTCCGCCACCGGTTCGTCGCTCGGCGGCACCTCCACTTCAGGCTCCGGCGCCGTCCGCTCGTCGGGTCGTCTCGGCGCGGTCCGCTCGCTCACGCCAGCCGGGCGTAGGCCGTACCACTCGCTCATCGGGCACCTCCCGGACTTGTGGCGACGCGCGAGGCTACCAAGGTCCGGGGCAGCGTCACAGACTTGTGATTCTAGTCCGATGTTCGGCCCGGCGCGCTGTGATCGCGCGGGTCGCGCCGCAGCGGGACGAAAATCGTCGCCGGAGTGGTGGGAGTTCCAGGAGTGCCGTGATTGACTGCCTTCAGGGATGTTGAGGAGGTCGTCATGGGCATCGTGTCGCCTGGCTTCACCGGTCGTCGGCGGGGTGGGTCGGAGCTGCCGCCGGGGCAGTACCTGACGCGGGACTTCCCCGTGCTGTCGGCCGGACCGACGCCCCACATCCAGACCGAGCATTGGGAGTTCACGGTCACCACCGAGAGCGGCGAGAAGTACCGGTGGGACTGGGCCGCGCTGCTCGCGTTGCCGGCCGAGGAGATCACCAAGGACATCCACTGCGTGACCCGGTGGTCGAAGCTGCAGACGGACTGGAAGGGCGTCTCGCTCGACACCCTGCTCGCGGATGTCGAGACCGGCGCGGACTTCGCCCTCGCGACCAGCTACGGCGGGTACACGACCAACCTGCCGATGGACGACCTGCTCGACGGTCAGGCCTGGATCGCCTACGAGTACGACGGTGAGCCGCTGGACCCCGAGCACGGTGGCCCGGCCCGCCTGCTCGTGCCACACCTGTACTTCTGGAAGAGCGCGAAGTGGGTGCGCGGCCTGGTCCTGTCCGACACCGAGGACCTCGGCTTCTGGGAGACGGCCGGCTACCACGAGTACGGAGACCCATGGAAAGAACAGCGATACGCCGGCGACTGACCTGGCAGGTGGCCACGGTCGCCGACGTACGACGTGAGACCGCGACCGCACGCACGCTGGTGCTCGACGTACCGGAGTGGCCCGGGCACCTCGCCGGGCAGCACCTGGACGTCCGGCTGACCGCACCGGACGGCTACCGCGCCTCGCGCTCGTACTCGATCGCCTCGGCGTGGACCGGTGACAAGATCGAGCTGACCGTCGAGCAGGTGCCCGACGGCGAGGTATCGCCATACCTGGTCGACGTGGTGAAGGTCGGCGACCCGCTGGAGATCCGCGGTCCGGTCGGCGGGTGGTTCGTCTGGAAGCCCGAGCAGGACGGTCCGGTCCAGCTGATCGGCGGCGGATCGGGCATCGTCCCGCTGCGCGCGATGATGCGCGCCCACGCCGCCGCGGACAGTACGACGCAGGTCCGGCTGCTCTATTCGGTCCGGCGTCCTGCCTCGGTGATCTACGTGGCCGACCTGAAGGAGCTGGCCGCCTCGGACGATGTCGACGTACGACTCGTCTACACGCGCGAGGCGCCGGCGGGGGAGCCGCGGGTCGGGCGGATCGACGCCGAGCTGATCGAAGGGCTGGCGTTCCGGCCGGAGGACGCGGCGACGACGTACGTGTGCGGGCCGACACCGTTCGTGGAGGCGGTGGCTGACCTGCTGGTCGGGGCCGGGCACGACCCGGCCCGGGTGAGAACAGAGCGGTTCGGACCGACAGGAGACCAGCAGTGAAAGAGCGAAGCGAGTTCACCATCAAGTACAGCGTGCTTGGTGCCTCATCCGCGCCCGGAGCGAAGCGAGGACGCGGATGAGTGAGCCTACTTACCTCGACGGCAACGCCGCGGCCGGTGCGTTGAGTCAGGTGTTCGCCATGGACGTGACGTCGGCGATCACCCGGTGCAACGGCTGTGGGCAGACCGCGGTGTTCGCCGAGTCCCGCCTGTACGTCGACGCCCCCGGGCTGGTCGCCCGCTGCTCGGGCTGCGACGCCGTACTGCTTCGCGTGGTCTCCACGCCCAACGACACCTATCTCGACCTCCGCGGTCTGACCTACCTCCGCGTCCCCAACTCGTAGGACTTGGATGATCTGCCGTCGCGCTGTGGTGCACGGGCACGTCCAAGGCGTGTTCTTCCGGGACAGTTGCCGCCAGGAGGCCCAGCGGGCCGGAGTTGCCGGCTGGGTCCGGAACCGGCCGGATGGCACGGTCGAAGCCCTCTTCGAGGGCCCCGAGAACTGCGTCCAGCGCATGCTCGACTGGGTTCGGCGCGGACCGTCGTACGCCCGGGTCGAGCGGGTCGACGTCGTGGACGAGCAGCCCAGCGGCCACACCACCTTCGTCATCACTCGCTGGAGCTAGTGCCTCTCGTTACCGCATTCGGCTTCCGCACGGGGTCGATTTGAGGGGAGAACCTCGCAGCTGCACCCTTCTCCCCACGGCATACGCGGGGTGAAGGGACCAGATCAGGGGTGAACCCCGCACCTGGCCGCTTGGAAGAGATCATCCGGCGGCGGTGCCCGCACCCCAAGTCACGCAGCTGGCGGGGTTTCTTTGCGTGTCGGGACCTTGACAGCGCGCACACACCTGAGGTTCTGTATCACGAGTCGGTGAGAAGTTAACAGGAATTCGTGAGAGGTGTGATTCGCATGAAGCGCTTCGGGGTGTTGGCGGTGGCGGGGCTGATGGCGCTGGCGCCGGCGGCGTGTGGATCCGGCGCCGACGCGGGTGGTGGCAGTTCGGACGCGAAGATCGCCTTCCTGATGCCCGACATCGCCTCGACCCGGTACGAACTGTTCGACGCGCCGTTGTTCACCGCGAAGATGAAGGAGCTCTGCGGCGGCTGCACGGTGCTGTACCAGAACGCCGCGGCCGACCCGGCCAAACAGCAGCAGCAGGCGAACTCGATGCTCGCCCAGGGCGTGAAGGCGATCGTGATCGACCCGGTCGACTCCGCCGCGGCCGCGTCCATCGTCCAGGCCGCGCAGGGCCAGGGCGTACCGGTGATCGCCTACGACCGGCCGATCCCGGCGAAGAAGGCCGACTACTACATCTCGTTCGACAACGAGAAGATCGGCCGGATGATCGCCCAGTCGCTGGTCGACGACCTGAAGGCGACCAAGGCGACCGGCGGCATCCTGCAGGTCAACGGCTCGCCGACCGACGCCGCGGCCGGCCTGATCAAGAAGGGCATCCACAGCGCGGTCGATCCCAGTGGCTACAAACTGCTGGCCGAGTTCGACACCCCGGGCTGGGCGCCGCCGAAGGCACAGGAATGGGTGGGCGGCCAGATCACCCGGTTCCCGAACCAGATCGCCGGCGTGGTCGCCGCGAACGACGGGACCGGTGGCGCCGCCATCGCCGCGTTCAAGGCGGCCGGCACCAAGACCGTCCCGCCGGTGACCGGCAACGACGCCGAGCTCGCCGCGCTGCAACGGGTGGTCTCCGGCGATCAGTACAACACCATCTCCAAGCCGATCAAGATCGTCGCCGACGCGGCCGCCACCGTCGCGCATGAATTTGCCCAGGGCAACAAACCAGCCGGCAAGACGACCCTGTTCGACACCCCGTCCGAGCTGTTCACGCCGACCGTGGTGACCCGGGAGAACATCGCCGAGATCCTCAAGCAGCCCGGGTTCGCGGTGAAGATCGCCGACGTATGCACGGCGGAGTACAAGGCGGCCTGCACGGAGCTGGGCCTGAGCTGATGGCGACGCTGCAGCTCTCCGGCATCAGCAAGAGCTTCGGTGCCGTGGCGGCCCTGACCGACGTCGAGCTCACCGTCGACGCCGGTCAGGTGGTCGCGATCGTCGGTGACAACGGCGCCGGCAAGTCGACGCTGGTCAAGGTGCTGTCCGGAGTGCATGCGCCGGACGCCGGCACGATCGTCTTCGGCGGCCGCGAGGTGACGATCCCGGGGCCGGCCGCCGCACACCGGCTCGGCATCGCGACCGTCTTCCAGGACCTCGCCCTCTGCGAGAACCTCAACGTGATCGAGAACCTCTTTCTCGGCCAGGAGCTCGGCCCGTTCCGGCTCGACGACGTGGCGATGGAGGTCCGGTCCTGGGAGTTGCTCCGGCAGTTGTCCGCGAAGCTCCCGACCGTGCGGCTTCCGGTCGCCGCGCTGTCCGGTGGTCAACGGCAGACGGTCGCGATCGCCCGCTCGCTGCTCGGCGACCCGAAGATCATCATCCTCGACGAGCCGACCGCGGCCCTCGGCGTCGCGCAGACCGCCGAGGTGCTGAACCTGATCGACCGGCTCCGCCAGAACGGCCACGGCGTGATCATGATCAGCCACAACATGGCCGACGTACGCGCGGTTGCCGATCAGGTCGTCGTACTGCGTCTCGGCCGGAACAGTGGCGTGTTCGACGCCCGGCGTACGTCGTCGGAGGAGATCGTTGCCGCGATCACGGGTGCTCGGGACAACGTGGTCTCCCAGCGCGCCGCCCGAGTTGAAGGAGCAGGCCAGTGACCGCAGCGGATCTGACGGACGAGCGGCTCCGGCAGGCGACCGGCCTGCGCGGATACGCGACCGAGCTGGTGGATCGGGTCCGGGCCGGCGAGCTCGGCATGGTGCCGGTCGTCGCCGGGCTGCTGGTGATCTGCGTGGTGCTGCAGATCCTGAACCCGATCTTCCTGTCCAGCACGAACCTGGTGAACCTCCTGATGGAGTGCGTCCCGGTCGGCATCATCGCGCTCGGAATCGTCTGCGTGCTGCTGGTCGGCCAGATCGACTTGTCCGTCGGGTCGATCAGCGGGCTGTCCGCGGCGATCATGGCGATCCTGGTCGTGAAGGAAGGCTGGCCGGCCTGGCTCGCGGTCCTGCTCGCGCTCGTCACGGGATGCGCGATCGGTCTGCTGTACGCCGAGATCTTCAACCGGGTCGGCATCCCGACGTTCGTGATCACGCTGGCCGGGCTGTTGTCGTTCCTCGGCCTGCAACTGAAGGCACTCGGGGCGATCGGGTCGGTGAACCTGCCGTTCGACTCCGGGCTGGTCGAGTTCGCCCAGTTGAACTTCGTCCCGGCCTGGTTGTCCTACGTGTTCGTGCTGCTCGCCGCGGCCGGGCTCTTCGTCGTCGGCTTCCTCCATGCGGCCAAGCGCCGTACGGCGAATCTGTCCGCGAGGTCGATGCAGTTCCTGCTGGTGCGAAGCGGCGTACTCGCGGTGGGGCTCGGCTTCGTGGCCTGGTACCTGAACCGGACGCGGGGGATCGGTTGGATGTTCGTGCTGTTCGTCGTCCTCGCGCTGGTGCTGCACTACGCGCTGACGTCGACCAAGTGGGGCAAGGCGGTCTATGCGGTCGGTGGCAACGTCGAGGCGGCGCGCCGCGCCGGCATCAATGTGCGGCTCGTCTATGCGTCCGTGCTCGCGATCTGTACGACGCTTGCCGCGTTCGGCGGAGTGCTGGGCGCGGCGAGGCTGGCCGCGGCCAACCAGGCGAGTGGCGGCGGTGACGTCAACCTGAACGCGATCGCGGCCGCCGTGATCGGTGGCACCAGCCTGTTCGGCGGCCGGGGTACGGCGTTCGCCGCTGTGCTGGGCATGCTCGTCATCCAGTCGATCTCGAGCGGACTGACGCTGCTCAGCCTCGACTCGTCGTACCGCTTCTTCGTCACCGGAGTGGTGCTGCTCCTGGCGGTCGGGGTCGACTCACTGGCGCGCCGCAGCCGCACGACGCACGGCCGCGCCTGAGCGGACGCGGGCCTGGTGTCGCGGGGGATACCGGCAGTATGGTGCGAACGTACGTGTGCCCTGGACCCAGGCGCTGAATGTGCCATTTCTTCGCGAGGGTTGGTGGGCCGCGATGACTTCGCAGTATCTCGAGCGCCTGGCGCGTTCGGACCGGTTGGACGCGTGGAAACCTGGGGAACTGACGGAGGCGCTGGCCGCCGTCGAGAATCTCGTCACCCTCAGCAGGCAACCACCCGGCGAGCCGAGGGTCCTCAATCTCCGGCTGGCGATCTACCGGCGGCGGCTGCGCTACGAACTGGATCAGCGAGCCGACCGCGACGAAGATGCCGGCGAGCCCTGACAGCGGAACGATGGCGCGGTCTGTCAGCGGCGCTGCTTGTTTTGGGTGCGGCGGATGGTGTCGCGCTGGGTCTCGCCGACGGCGCGTTCGTAGGCGAGCACGAGGCCCTGGATCGTGACCGGCTTGAACCGCTCGACCAGGTGCTGGATGTGCTCCGGCGGTCCACCCGAATCCCGGTAGTGCGGCCAGACCTTGCTCCGGAACACCTCGGTGAGTTCCTCGGCGATCGCCCGGCCGTGCTCGGTGAAGATCCGCCCCGCGTCCTGCACCGCCTCGACCGGTAGGTCCAGGTCGAGCAACTCGACCCCGAGGCTCAGGTGGGCGGTCGCGACCTGGAAGACGTCCTCGTCCGGCGTCGGTTCGACCACGCCGAGCGCGACCAGCATCTCGATGTCGTCGTCGGACAGTTCGCGTCCGGTACGGCGTACCAGCGCGGCGCGATCGAGGGTCTCGGGCAGGTCCCGCATCCACGGCGTCAGCAGCGTGCGGTGCAGCGCGATATCCTGCGGAGTCGCGTCGGTCGGGATGCGCTCCAGGTAGCCCTCGATCGCGGACAGCGTGAACCCATGAGCCTGCAGCTCACGTACCAGGTCGAGCCGGGCGATGTGTTCCGGCCCGTAATACCCCACCCGCCCGCGCCGGATCGGCGGCGGGATCAGCCCGCGCCCGGCGTAGAACCGCAACGTCCGTACCGTCATTCCGACCCGCGCCGACAACTCGTCGACGGTGAGGGTCGCATCCCCCGCGACTTCCGACATGGCGCAGATCATAACGACCCTCCTTGACGATCGTGACACCACAACTGTCACAATCTGGGAGACGACTCGACCGACGGGATCATCATGACTGTATTAATGCCACGCCTCCGGCGCGGCGGGTCACGGGGCTTTTGCTCCCGGCCTTCCCTCGTCGCTCCGGTCGCTTCGCTCCCTCCACTCCTCAGTCCAGGCCGGGAGGCCCCGTGACCACCGAAGCCTTCCTGTACGACGCGATCCGCACGCCCCGCGGCAAGGGCAAACCGACCGGCGCGCTGTACGAGGTCAAGCCGATCCAGCTGATCACCGGCCTCCTGCACGAACTGCGGAACCGCCATCCCGACCTGGATCCGGCCGTCATCGAGGACGTCGTCCTGGGTGTCGTGACGCCGATCGGCGACCAGGGCATGGACATCGCCCGGACCGCGGTCCTCGCCGCGGGCTATCCGGAGACGACCGGTGGCGTGCAGTTGAACCGGTTCTGCGCCTCCGGCCTGGATGCCGTGAACCAGGCGGCCCAGCGGGTCCGCTCGGGCTGGGAGGACTTCATCCTCGCGGGCGGCGTCGAGTCGATGTCGCGGGTGCCGATGGCCTCCGACGGCGGTGCCTGGGCGATGGACCCGGAGACCGCGCTGCAGACCAACTTCATCCCGCAGGGCATCAGCGCGGACCTGATCGCGACCCTCGACGGCTTCTCCCGCACCGACGTCGACACATACGCCGCCGAGTCGCACGCACGCGCCGCGAAGGCCTGGGCCAACGGGTACTTCGCCCGCTCGGTCGTGCCGGTGAACGACCGCAACGGCCTGCAGATCCTCGACCATGACCAGCTCGTCCGGCCGGGTACGACGGTCGAGACGCTGGCCGGGCTGCCCGCCTCGTTCGCGGCGATCGGGGAGCACGGCGGGTTCGACGCGGTCGCGCTGGAGAAGTACCTGACCGTCGAGCGGATCGAGCACGTGCACCACGCGGGCAACTCGTCCGGGATCGTCGACGGCGCCGCCCTGGTTGCCATCGGCAACGAGAAGGCCGGCGAGGCGCTCGGCCAGGCACCCCGCCGCCGGGTGGTCGCGGCTGCGGTGAGCGGCGCGGACCCGACCATCATGCTGACCGGACCGGCACCGGCCGCCCGGAAGGCGCTGGCCAAGGCCGGGCTCGAGGCCGGCGACATCGACCTGTTCGAGATGAACGAGGCGTTCGCAGCCGCCGTCCTGCATTTCATGGCCGATCTCGGCGTACCGCACGAGAAGATGAACGTGAACGGCGGCGCGATCGCGCTCGGGCACCCGCTCGGCGCGACCGGCGCGATGCTGATCGGAACCCTGCTGGACGAACTGGAGCGGCGCGAGCTCCGGTACGGACTGGCCACCCTGTGCGTCGGCGGCGGGATGGGCGTCGCGACGATCATCGAGAGGCTTGCGGCATGATCTCCTGGGACCTTGACGAGGGTGTCGTCACGCTGACGATGGACGACCCCGGCGCGTCGGCGAACACGATGAACGAGACGTACCTCGCGGCGATGGGCTCGGTGGTCGAGCGCCTGCGGGCCGAGAAGGACTCCCTGCGCGGTGTCGTGATCACCAGTGCGAAGTCCACCTTCTTCGCCGGCGGCAACCTCCAGATGCTGTCGCAGATCCAGCCCTCGCAGGCCGCTGAGGTGTTCGAGACGGTCGAGGAAGTGAAACGGCAGCTCCGGGCACTGGAGACGCTGGGCGTCCCGGTCGTTGCCGCGATCAACGGGTCTGCTCTGGGCGGCGGCCTCGAGATCGCGCTCGCGTGCCACCACCGGATCGTTGCCGACGACAACCGGATCGAGATCGGCGTACCGGAGGTGACGCTCGGTCTCCTGCCCGGCGGCGGCGGGGTGACCCGCACGGTCCGGATGCTCGGCCTGCAGGACGCGCTGATGAAGGTCCTGCTGCAGGGCCAGCGGATGAAGCCCGCGCACGCTCTGAGCGTCGGCATCGTCGACGAGGTGGTGCCGGCCGACGAGTTGCTCGACGCGGCGCGCCGGTGGATCTCGTCGTACGACGGGGATGCGAAGCAGCCGTGGGATCGCGACGGCTACAAGATCCCCGGCGGTACGCCGGCCTCGCCGAAGCTGGCCGCGTTCCTGCCGGCGTTCCCGGCGAACCTGCGCAAGCAGTTGAAGGGCGCGCCGTACCCGGCGCCGCGGGCGATCATGAGCGCGGCGGTCGAGGGCAGCCAGGTCGACTTCGCCACCGCGTCGCGGATCGAGTCGCGGTACTTCGTCTCACTCGCGACCGGGCAGATCGCGAAGAACATGATCCAGGCGTTCTTCTTCGACCTGCAGGCGATCAACGCCGGCGCTTCGCGGCCGAGCGGCGTACCTCGCTACTCCGCGCGGAAGGTCGGCGTCCTCGGAGCCGGGATGATGGGCGCGGGGATCGCCTATGTGTGCGCGAAGGTGGGCATCGAGGTCGTACTCAAGGACGTCTCGCTCGACGCGGCTTCGAAGGGCAAGTCGTACTCCGAGAAGCTGCTCGCGAAACAGGTGCAGAAGGGGCGTCTTTCCGCTGCCGACGTGGAATCCTTCCTCAGCCGGATCACCCCGGCCGCGGATCCGAACGACCTGGCCGGCTGCGACCTGGTGATCGAGGCGGTGTTCGAGAGCGAGGAGCTCAAGCAGAAGGTGTTCGCCGAGATCGCCGGTGTGGTCGAGCCGGATGCGCTGCTCTGCTCGAACACCTCGACCTTGCCGATCACCTCGCTCGCCGACGGCATCGACCGGCCGGACGACTTCGTCGGCATGCACTTCTTCTCGCCTGTCGACCGGATGCCGCTGGTCGAACTGATCGTGGGGGAGAAGACCTCGGACCGCACGATCGCCAAGGCGTACGACGTGGTCCGGCAGCTCAAGAAGACGCCGATTGTGGTCAACGACAGCCGGGGCTTCTTCACCTCGCGCGTGTTCGGCACGTTGGTGATGGAGGGCGCGGCGATGGTCGCCGAAGGCATCGATCCGGTGACGATCGAGCGCGCCGCGACCCAGGCGGGCTTCCCGGCGCCGCCGCTGGCGATGCTGGACGAGGTCACGCTGACGCTCCCACAGAAGATCCGCGACGCGGCCAAGGCGGCGGGCGACAGTGCGGGCGCGTTCGACGACCACCCGGGGATGGCGGTGACGGATCGGCTCGTGAACGAGTTCGACCGCCGCGGGAAGGCTGCCGGTGCGGGGTTCTACGACTATCCGGCCGACGGACCGAAACGCTTGTGGCCAGGACTGTGGGAGCACTTCGCGCATGACGCCGAGGTGTCGCTGATCGATCTGCAGGAGCGGATGATCTTCGCGATGTCGCTCGAGACCGTCAAATGCCTCGACGAAGGAGTACTACGCTCCGTCGCCGACGCGAACATCGGCTCGATCTTCGGAATCGGTTTTCCGCCGCTGCACGGTGGCGCGTTGCAGTACGTCAACGCCTACGGATTGAAGGCTTTCGTGGAGCGGTCCCATGCACTGGCAGCCTCGTACGGCCGTCGTTTCGAGCCGCCGGCGCTGCTGCTGCGCAAGGCGGCGGCCGGCGAGATCTTCGGCTGATCACGGAGCGGTATCAACTCAAGCAAACTCCACAGAATCGAACAAATAACAGCGCGCCCGGTCTTGCGCCGGGCGCGCTTTTGCGTCATGGTGCTGGCACTTCTACAACGATTGACTTGACGGTGCCGGTACCTTCGGGCCGAAGTCTGAACACCTGGCGCCGTACCCCTGCGGCGTTGCTCCCCGGGAAGGTGGAATTCATGCCTGCTCATGTTCCGAACGCCGGTCTGACCCGGCGGGACCTGCTCAAGCGGACCGGTGGTCTGGCCGCCCTCGCCGCGTTCACCGCGGCCTGCGGAGGTAATACCGGCCGGCCGGCCTCGTCGGGCGACAGTGGCGGCGGAGCGAAGGTCAATCTGGCCCAGTGGTACCACCAGTACGGCGAAGCCGGCACCCAGCAGGCGGCGGCGAAGTACGCCAAGGCCTACACCGACGCGAACGTCGCCGTGCAGTGGACGCCGGGTGACTACGGCGCCAAGCTCTCCTCCGGTCTGCTGTCCAGCAAGGGCCCGGACGTGTTCGAGAGCCAGCTCAACATCGGCATGGTGAAGAGCAACCAGGTCGTGCCGCTGGACGACATCATGGCCGACGTCAAGGACGACTTCCTGCCCGGCGACCTGGCCACCAACACGGTCGACGGCAAGATCTACGGCATCCGGATGATCATCGACCCGCAGGTCATCTACTACCGCAAGTCACTGCTGGACAAGGCCGGCATCAAGCCGCCGGAGACCATCGACGACCTGATTGCCGCGTCCAAGGAACTGACCACGAACAAGGTGAAGGGCATGTTCGTCGGCAACGACGGCGGCAACGCCATGGGTGGGCCGGCGCTTTGGTCGTCGGGTGGCTCCTACCTGACCGACGACAACAAGCCCGGCTTCACCGACGCCCGCGCGGCCCAGGCCTTCGGGAAGCTGCACGAGTTGTATGCGAGCAAGAGCATCCTGCTCGGCGCGCCGACGGACTGGTGGGATCCGAGCGCGATCAACCAGGGCCTGGTCGCGATGCAGTGGATCGGCATGTGGGCGGTGCCCGGGATGCAGAAGGCATTGGGTGACGACATCGGCGTGATCCCGTTCCCGAAGCTCGACGCGCAGAGCAAGCCGGCCGTGTACTCCGGCGGCTGGACCGAGTTCGTGTCCGCGAAGAGCGCGAACATCGACGCGGCGAAGAAGTACGTGAAGTGGCTGTGGCTCGACAAGGCGGACTTCCAGGAGGACTGGTCGCTGAACTACGGCTTCCACATCCCGCCGCGGAAGAGCCTCGCCGCCAAGGCGTCCAAGCTGCAGAGCGGCGTCGCGGCCGACACGGTCAAGCTGAACGAGGACTTCGGGCACACCGACAACCCGGCCTGGACTCCGAAGATGGGTACGGCGTTCGGTGACATGCTCACCAACATCATCAAGAAGGGAGCCGACCCCGCCGCCGAGATCAGCAAAGCCGAGAAGACCGTCAACGCCGAGCTGTCCCGGTTGTTCGGATGAGCGCTCCGGTCAAAACCGCCCGGGCTGTGGACCCCGCCGTCACTGGTGAACGGCGGGGGACCCGGCGGCGCAAGGGGATCGCCGGGAACACCTTGTGGTTCTGGGTGTTCGTCGGCCCCTTCGTGCTCGGCCTGCTGATCTTCTCCTACCTGCCGATCATCTGGAGCCTGATCCTCAGCTTCTTCGAGGCCTACAACACGGCGACGCCGTCGAAGTTCGTCGGGCTCCGGAACTACATCGACATGCTCACCGACCACAACTTCTTGTCCAGCCTCGGCACGTTCACGATCTTCGCGGTGTTCATCGTGCCGCTGACGTTTGTCCTGTCGCTGGCGCTGGCGTTGCTGGTCAACCAGGTGAAGATCGCGCGGTCGTTCTTCCGGTCGGTGTTCTTCCTGCCGACCGCGTGCTCGTATGTGGTCGCGTCGCTGATCTGGCGGTTGTCGATCTTCAACGGGGTCCGGTTCGGTTTGGCGAACACGATCCTGGGCTGGTTCGGCATCGACGGGATCGCGTGGCTGTCGACGGTCGATCCGCCGTGGTACTGGCTTCCGTTGGTCACCGTGCGGCTGTGGCTGCAGCTCGGGTTCTACATGATCCTGTTCATCGCCGGACTGCAACGGATCTCGCCGACACTGTACGAGGCGGCGTACGTCGATGGGGCGAAGCCCGGGTGGCAGGTGTTCCGCTACATCACGTTGCCGCAGCTGCGGGCGACGTCGGTCGCCGTACTGATCCTCAACCTGATCGCGGCGTACCAGGCGTTCGACGAGTTCTACAACCTGATCGGCAACGTGAACTACGCGCGGCCGCCGCTGGTCTACCTGTACGGGATCTCGTTGGGGACGATCCAGGACCTCGGCCACGGCTCCGCCGGCGCGCTCATCCTGGCGGTCATCATCATGATCGTGACCCTCGTGCAGGGCCGGATCTTCGGCTTCGGAAAGGCAGGTGACTGATGGCTGTCGCCGAGCGTACGACGGGAACCCCACAGCCGATCGGCTTCAGCCAGAGCGTCATGGGCCGGGTCGGGACGGTGCTGCGCTGGATCGCGCTGTTCATCGCGGTGGTGCTGTTCCTGATCCCGTTCTACCTGATTCTGCGCAACGCGTTGTCCACCGAAGCAGACATCACAGCGCCGGACTGGACGCTGTTCCCTTCACACCTGCAGTGGAGCAACATCAGCGAGCTGTTCAACGACACCGAGGTGCCGATGGCGCGGGCGCTGTACAACTCCGCCGTCGTCGCTGTGCTCGGGACCGGGGGACAGTTGCTGTTGGCATCGATGGCGGGGTACGGGCTGGCGCGCATCCCGTACCGGCACGCGGACAAGATCTTCTACGCGATCGTCGCGACATTGATGATCCCGGCCGCGGTGACGTTCATCCCGAGCTTCATCGTGGTGTCGTCGCTCGGATGGGTCTCGTCGCTGCGTGGTCTGATCATTCCGACGTTGTTCAGCGGGTTCGCGGCGTTCTTGTTCCGTCAGTACTTCCTGGGCTTCCCGAAGGAACTGGAGGAGGCGGCCCGGGTGGACGGTGCCGGCTATCTCGGTGTCTTCTGGCGGATCGTCGTACCGAACTCCCTGCCGTTCTTCGCCGCCATCGCCGCGATCACCTTCATCGCCAACTGGAACTCGTTCCTGTGGCCGCTGGTGATCGGGCAGGACTCCTCCTCGTGGACGGTCCAGGTCGCGATGTCCACCTTCGTCACCGCCCAAACCATCAACATCCACGAACTCTTCATGGCGGTAGCGGTATCGATCCTCCCGCTGGTGCTGATCTTCGCCTTCCTTCAGCGCTACCTGATCCAAGGCGTAACCCAATCCGGCATCAAAGACTGAACGTCTGGAAAGCTCCGGCGGGGAGTCCACCAGGCTCCCCGCCGGCCCGCCACCCCACGACCGGGGCTGGTGCTGGAGGAGCAATGACCTAATCTACGGTGGTGCAGCCTGAGAGCATCATCAGTCTGATCGATGAGGTTGTCCCGTCGCTTGACCGCGACCTGATCGACGTGCGCCGGGCGATCCACCGGCACCCGGAACTGGCCGGCAGCGAGGTGAGAACCGCGGCGCTCGTAGCCGACCAGTTGCGAGCGGCTGGGCTGGAGGTCTCGACGGGAGTCGGCGGGCACGGTGTGGTCGGCATCCTCGACTGCGCTGAGCCGGGAGCGACGATCGGGTACCGCGCGGACATGGACGCGGTGGCCATGGACGAAGCTTCCGAGTCCGAGTTCAGGTCACAGGTCGACGGAGCAGGGCACCTGTGCGGGCACGACATCCACACGGCCATCGGAATCGGCGTCGCGCGAACCCTGGCCCGGGTGCGGGACCAACTGAGCGGACGGGTCGTGTTCTACTTCCAGCCGGCCGAAGAAGCCCTCACCGGCGCGAAGGCGATGCTCGATGCCCGCGTCCTCGAACTGGCCGAGCCCGACGAGATCTACGCACTGCATTGTGCGCACATCCCCGTCGGCACCTTCGCGGTGATGCCGGGCGGCGGACTGCCGGGGCACGACAACTTCGACCTGGAACTTTCTGGGCCGGAGGCGGCAGACAAGGCGGAGGAGATCGCCGCTCGGATCGCCTCCTGGTCCACGGTCAGGCCGCCGGCTACGCCGGAGCAACATGAACAGTTGCTGGCTGACCTGCTAGTGGAAGACGGTCCGCTGGCTCGCTTCGTATTCGCCGGCGCGTGGATCAGCAGGGATGAGACCCGCGCACAGGTGACCACGCATGGCTGGATCAAAGCGTGGCCTGACGAATCGTACCCCGGGATCCGGGAACGGGTGATGGATCTCGTGCAGGACGTTTGCGGGGCCGAGGGACTGAACCACCTGACTTTCCGGGAGGCGCCGTTCCCCGCCATGGTCTGTTCGGTGGACCTCAGTGAGTCGGCAGCGCAGTACTTTCGTGGGGCGTTCGGGGCCGACGCGGCGACGGTGCTTCATGCACCGTTTCCTTTCAACGGTGAGGATTTCGCCTACTTCCTCAACAGGGTTCGCGGGGCGATGTTCTTCGTCGGCGTGGCGAACCCGGCGGCCGGACTGAGCGGCATCGTGCACACCCCTACTTTCGCTGCCGACGAACGCGCAATCGCACTGGGAGTACGCGCGATGGCAGGTTGGCTCGCGACCCGCCTGTACGTGCTGGCCGATTAGGCCATCGAAACGAACCCGACGGTCGGCCCGACCAGCTCGACGCCGACGAGCGCCCGCCGTACGTCGCCGGGGGTGTCTTCAGGTGCCAGACAGTGTCGGACGCGGCTGCTACGTTGCCGACACCGAGGTCTCCTACTCGAATGCGCGAGGTGCCGAGATCGAGGAGACCATCCTTCGCCTCGACTAGAGCTCGCGGCCCCAGTCGTGCAGGTCCGACCTCGGACAGGCAGTGGGGACCTCGGACACGGCACAGCCTGTCCGAGGCGCCCAGACGGTGTCCCATGCCCGAGACCGGTAACGGTCCCACCGCCGGCAAGACGAACCCGTCCAGTCACCGCGCTTGCCCGCCGGTGCCGGCTGGTCGGGTGCGGACGGTCGCAGCCCGGGAGTGTGTTGCGGGCACGGCATCCGGAGCTCACGGTCCGGGCGGACGTGCTGTGGGACGGTGGTTTGCGGGAGGGTGGGCAGCTCGACAGACATCCCAGGAGTTTGGGTGTCAAGCTGCGAGGGTTTGGGTGGGGTGGGTCCAGGCGGTTGTTTCGTTGTAGTGGGTGTTGGTTTTGAGGCAGCCGTGGAGGATGCCGACGAGTCGGTTGGCGAGTTGGCGTAGGGCGGGGTTGTGGTCGGCTCCGCGGGCTCGTTGTTTGTCGTAGTAGGCGCGGGCTCCGGGCGAGGCGTTGAGTGCGGCGAAGGCTTGGCTCATGAGGGCGTCGATGAGCCGGTCGTTGTGGACGTAGCGGGCCAGGGCGACTTTCTTCTTGCCCGAGGCGCGGGTGATCGGGCTGGTCGCGGCGTAGTTCTTGCGGGCTTTGGCCGATGCGTAGCGGTCGGGGTCGTCGCCGAATTCTGCGAGCACCCGGGCGCCGAGGATCGGTCCCAGCCCGGGCTGGGACAAGATGATCTCAGCGGCCGGGTGCCGGCCAAAATGGGCCTCCACCTGCCCTTGCAGGCCGGTGACCTGCTCGTTGAGGACGGCCAGGACCGCGACCAGTGCGCGGGTCGAGGCGGCGTAGGCGGCGGTGACCACGGCGGGCTGGCCGAGGTGCTCGGCGCGCAGCGCCGCCTGGATCGCCGCGGCCTTGTCGGCGATGCTGCGGCGACGGGCCCGTTTCAGCGCCGCGGTGATCTGGGCGGTGGTCAGCCGGGCCGCCGCGGCCGGGTCGGGGGCCTTGGTCAGCAGCTCGAGGGTGTCGGCGGCGTCCAGGTCCTCGAAGGCTTCCAGCGCGGCCGGGAAGTACTCGCGCAGCGCGTGCCGCAACCGCTGCGTGGTCCGGGTCCGTTCCCAGATCAGGGTCTTGTGCATCCGGGTGACGACCTTGATCGCCTCGGCCTCGGCGCTGTCACCGGCCACCGGGCGCAGCTGGTGGGAGTCGGTGCGGACCATGTCGGCCAGCACATGCGCGTCGGCCGCGTCGCTCTTGGCACCCGACACCGCGTGCCGTTTGCGGTACTGCGAGGCCTGCAACGGGTTCACCGCGAACACCAGGTACCCCGCGGCCACCAGCGCGGCCACCCACGGGCCCCGATCGGTCTCGATCCCGACCACCACCTCGACCTCGTCAGGATCAGCCGCACCGAACTGCTCGGCCACCAGCGCATGCAACCGCGCCATCCCCGCCACCCCCTCGGGCAACCGCGCCTTGGCCAGCACCCGCCCCGCCGGGTCCATCACCTCCACATCGTGATGCGCCTCGGCCCAGTCATCTCCCACAAAGAACCTCAACACCGATCTCCCACACTCTCGACGCCATCCACACCACCAGCAAGCCGGTCGGGAGAACCATCAGCGACCTAATGAAGCAGTGCTCACGCCCCCAACCACACCAAGGGCCGGGCACGACATCCCATCAGCGATCAAATCTCCCGGTCACCGGCAGGGGCACGATCTGTCGACAGGACTCAAACGGTCCAGGAGGTACAAGTGCTCACCCACCGGCGGCTTACCAGCCCCGAGTCTGCCCGACGGCGACCCGGTAACTCTCATTAGGAGGTGTACGGTCCGGGCCTTGCCGGGCCGGGCGGGGCCAGGCGTGAACGCCTCGCCCGGCCAGCACCCTGGACCGACACCACCTGTCGAGCTGCACACCGGCCAGCCTGGCTCACCTCGCCCACACATCCAGCAGAAGAGCCTCATATGATGTCCCAAAGCTCGATTCCGCGGTCTTGTTAGGGTGCCTGGATGCCTTCTCAGCGCGTCGTACTGCCGCGGTCGACACCGACCGCCTCGGGGATGTCGTCGCGCTCGATCACCGCGCTGCTGGACCGGCTCGAAGCACGATCCGTCGAGTGTCACTCCATCATGGTCGTACGCCGCGGTCACGTCGTGGCGGAGGGCTGGTGGGCGCCGTACTCGGCCGAGCGCCCGCATCTTCTCTACTCGCTGACCAAGTCGTTCACCTCGATCGCCGTGGGGCTCGCCATCGCCGACGGGCTGCTCTCGCTGGACGATCGGGTGGTGGATGTGTTGCCTGACCACGTGCCGGCCGACATCTCGGAGCAGGGGCGCCGTCTCACCGTTCACCACCTGCTGTCCATGACGGCCGGACATCGCACGGACAGCCTGACCGAGGCCTGGCAACTGGAACCGGGCGACCTGGTCAAGGGCTTCCTGCGCGTACCGTTTCCCGACGCCGAGGGAACACGGCACGCCTACGACAATCCGACCACCTTCGTCCTGGCGAGGATGGTCGAGCGAGTCACGGGCCGCGGCCTCCCGGAGCTGCTCGACGAGCGCCTCTTCCGGCCGATGGGCGTCGACCACGCGGAATGGGACCGGGTGGCGAGCGGTGCCGCCTTCGGATTCCACGGACTGCACCTCACGACCGAGGCCGTCGCCGCCTTCGGTGAACTGCTGCTGCGCAAGGGCCTTTGGGGCGACCGGCGGCTCGTCCCGCACGAATGGGTGGAGCTCGCAACCAGACGGCACATCGGCACCCTGCCATTCGAGGACGGATCGGGGGACGCCGACTACCTGTGCGGTTACGGTTATCAGTTCTGGATCTCGCGTCACGGTTACCACGGTGACGGCTCCTTCGGCCAGCTGTGCGTCGTCGTCCCGTCGCACGATCTCGTGGTCGCCGTGACCGGCGCCACTACGCAGGCACAGGCAATTCTCGACACAATATGGGAGTGTCTGCTGCCGGGCATGGACCAGGCGGGAAGCACCCGGGAGGACGAGATCCTCGCCGATCGGCTGCGGCGGCTGTCATTCGCACCGGTGTTGGGTTCGGCCGTTCCGGATCGTTCGCTCACGGCGAGACTCGACGCCTCCGCCGAGAATTCGGCTCTGCCCGACGGAACCACGGTGATCGTCGATCCCGTGGACGGTGGATGGCTCCTGCACTTCGGGGCATCCCTCAGGGTCGAGGTCGGCCACGGCGAGTGGCGGGAAAGCTCGCCGCTCGGCCGCCCTGTGGTCGCGGCCGGCGCGTGGCAGGGAAACACGTTCGTCGCAGAGCTTTACGTCATCACCACCCCGCACCGGGTCCGGGTGGTGGTCGACGCCGACGCGGGGACAGCGGTGGCGACGTGGAACATCGTGCCCCTGACCAGCCCCAGTCTGGGGTTGCATTTGCGGTCGCCGCTGATGACAAGGCCTGACGTCTCGTAGCTGATGTTGGCTGCGAGATGTCTCGTCACCAGGTGCTGGTCTAGCCTGTCTGGGCAGGAAGGGGACGACGTTGTCCGAGCTATCAGGAACCGGCGATCCGTTCGGTGGGCGGCAGCCGACGAGTCATGAGCGGATGACTGGCGAGCCTTGGGATGCGTCGTACCACGATGGTCCTGCGCCGTGGGATTTCGGCGGCGCTCAGCCTGCGGTGATGCGACTGGCCGCCGAAGGTGCGTTCACCGGTTCGGTCCTCGATGCAGGTTGCGGCAGTGGCGAGAACGCCCTGCACATCGCCTCGCTGGGTGCGTCGGTCGTCGGCGTCGACGTTGCCGAAACCGCCTTGGCCTTGGCCCGCCAGAAGGCCGTCGACCGCCGCATCAAAGCCGACTTCACCACAGCCGACGCCCTCCACCTGGATCGCTTGCGGCGCACGTTCGACACCGTTCTGGACTGCGGCCTGTTCCATTCCTTCGACGCCGACGAGCGCCCGCCGTACGTCGCCGGCCTGGCCTCGGTCACCAAACCCGACGGAACCCTCTACGTCCTCTGCTTCAGCAGCGAAGGCCCCGACACCGGCCCTCACCCCGTCACCCGCGAAGACCTGACAGCAGCCTTCAACCCCAACACCGGCTGGCACATTGCCACGCTCGAAAACACCAAGCTCGAAACGCGCTACCACAACAACGGCGCCCCAGCCTGGCTGGCAACAATCAACCGGACGTGACGGCAGGCGTTGGCGCTTGCTGGGTGAGGTGGGATTGGAAGTGGGAGGCGAGGTCGGTGGCTATTTCTATGGTTCGTTTGGTGAGGGGGGATTGGGTGCGGCCGGAGGGCCAGAGGAGGTAGATCTCGCGGCGGGGTGGGGCGGGGAGTAGGTCATGGATGGACAGGGCCGGGTCGGGGGTGGTCAGGACCAGGCGGGGGAGTACGGCGGAGCCGAGGCCCGATCGGACCATTGCCAGTACGGCTTCGTTGCCTGCGGCCCGGAACACGATGTGGGGATGTACGTCGTTGGTGGCGAACAACTGTTCCACACGGGGCTGGTCGCAGGTGGGTGGCCAGGCCACCATGGGGGCGCGGTCGAGGCTGGTGAGCTGGACCGGGCCTTCTGGGAAGGCGCCACGTGGGGCGACCAGGACGTACGGGTCGTCGAGCAGTTTGAGGTGTTCGATGTCGCCGGCGACGCGGCCGTCGAAGAACATCAGGTCCACCTTGTCGACCGGTGGCGGATCGGATTCGTCCTCGAACAGGCGGATGTCGCAGCCGGGATGTTCCTCGCGCAGTTGGCGGACGACATGGGGGAGGAGCACGTTGGAGACGCTTTGGAAGGTACCGATGTCGATGCGTCCCTCGCCGGCTTTGAACCGGTCGAGTGCGGCGGTCATGGCCTGGCTCCGTGCCAGCAGGTCGCGACCGTGGGACAACACGACCGTGCCGAGCGGGGTGATCCGCACCGGCTTCGGGCCGCCGGGGCGGTCGAACACCGCGCCGCCGACGGCCTTCTCCAGCGCGGCGATGTGCTGGCTCACCGTCGACTGGGTGTAGCCGAGCCGGGTGGCCGCCCGACCGAACGAACCCTCGTCGGCGACGGCGGCGAGGGTGGCGACATGCCGGAGTTCTACGTCGGACATGGACGCGAGCGTACGCCGGATGATCGTAGTTCGCGATGGGGTCGATCGAGGACTATCGCTTTTCACGATGCTGAGCGCGGCATAGCGTCGTTGCCGTGAGCTGGGGAACGACGAACGAGAAGCGACCATGACGGCCGAAGCGCAACGCGGGCAGTT
The DNA here is from genome assembly GCF_036227145.1 of Kribbella sp. NBC_01484. Taxonomy (NCBI): domain Bacteria; kingdom Bacillati; phylum Actinomycetota; class Actinomycetes; order Propionibacteriales; family Kribbellaceae; genus Kribbella; species Kribbella sp. NBC_01484. The sequence goes on along the minus strand of NZ_CP109437.1, from coordinate 7,908,433 downwards.
CGACTACGACGCCGAGCTGAGTCGGTATCACCCGCGGCTACTGGCGGCGATGGATGTCAGGCCCGATGACCACGTGCTCGACATCGGATGCGGTAGCGGGCTCACCACCCGGGCGGCCGCCGAGAGCGCGGTCTCCGGGAGCGCGCTCGGCGTCGACGTCTCCGCCGAGAGGTTGGCGGCTGCCCGCCGACTCAGCGAGCAGGAGGGCCTGCTGAATGTCCGTTTCGAGCGCGCAGATGCTCAGACGCATCTCTTTCCGGCGGAGGGCTTCTCCCTCGGTATCAGTCGTTTCGGCACGATGTTCTTCAGCGACCCGGAGGCCGCGTTCACCAACATCGCCCGCGCGTTGCGTCCGGGGGCCCGGCTGGTGCAGCTGGTCTGGCAGGACAGAAGGCACCAGGAGTGGGACGTCGTGGTCCGTCGTACGCTCGCCACCGGACGGACGGCGCCGGACACCGGAGGCGAACCGTTCTCGCTCGCTGACCCCGCGGCCGTGGAGCGTCTCCTGACCGGCACTGGGTTCACCGACGTACAGGCGATCGACGTCCGTGAACCCGTGTACTACGGCCCGGACGCGGACGCCGCGTGCGACGCCGTACGCAGCCTTTGGCTGACAAGGCACCTGCTTGCCGAGATCGGCCCCGCGCGTGCCGAACAGGCCCTCGACCGACTGCGTGCCAGCCTCGCCAGCCGTCAAACCGCGGACGGCGTGTGGTTCGACTCTCGCGCCTGGATCGTCACCGCACGCCGCCCGTAGTATCCGGGCCGGCTGGGCAATCAGGCCGGGATCTGGTAGGTCGGGGTGAGGATGGCTCGGGCGAGGGTGTGGAAGGCCAGGTTGAAGGAGACGACGGCGGGGGTGGCGCCGGAGTCCACGTCGAGGGCTTCTACGTCGATGGCGTGGACGACGAAGTAGTAGCGGTGGACCTGGTCGTTGGGCGGCGGAGCGGCGCCGCCGAAGTTCTTGGTGCCGAAGTCGTTGCGGACGTGGAAGGCGCCGTTGTCGAGGCGCTCCGTCGCACCGGCGCCGGCCGGGAGCTCCGTCACCGTGGCCGGCAGATTGACCAGGATCCAGTGCCAGAAGCCGGACGGTGTCGGGGCGTCGGGGTCATAGCAGGTGACCACGAAGGCCTTGGTCTCGGCGGGGAATCCGGACCAGCTGAGCTGCGGCGAGGTGTTTCCGCCGGCGAACGCCTGGGCGTCGGGCAACTGCTGACCGTCGGTGACATCGGTGCTGGTGACGGTGAACGCTCCGCACTTCGGCAGGAGTTCGTACGGGTCCGGGGCGACTGGACGATCGAGCGACATCGGTGATCCTCCGGGATCTCGCGAGTGTGGTGATTCCGACATTACTGTCCACATCTCACCGGTCCGTCCCGGGGCACGCGCGCGGGGATGCGAAGATCGGAGCGGTACGACGGCAGACGTGAGCGGAGGACGTGGTGGAGGAGTATCTGGAGCGGATCGTTCCGGCGGATCCCGGGGCGATGCGGGCTGCCGCCGAGCGGCAGGCGATCCTGACGAAACCGGCTGGATCCCTCGGCATCCTCGAGGACCTGTCCGTCCAAGTCGCCGGGATGACCGGCACGTGCCCGCCCGCGATCCCCGCGCCCGCCGTGGTGACCGTGTTCGCCGCGGACCACGGCGTCCACGCGCAGGGTGTGTCGCCGTGGCCGCAGGAGGTGACCGCCGCGATGCTGGCGAACTTCGCCGCCGGCGGCGCCGCGGTGAACGCGTTCGCAGCGAACAACCGGGTCGACGTCCGCGTGGTCGACGTCGGCGTGGCGACGCCCGTCGACGAGCTGGACATCATCCACGCGAAGGTGCGCCCCGGCACCCGCGACCTGTCCACGACCGACGCCCTGACCGAGGACGAGACCAGGGCCGCGATCGCGGTCGGCTTCGACCTGGCGGACTCACTGGTCAAGGACGGCTACCGGTGTCTGCTCACCGGTGACATGGGGATCGCGAACACCACCGCGAGCGCCGCCCTGATCGCCACGTTCACCGGCTCGACCGCCGACGTGGTCACCGGCCGCGGTACCGGCATCGACGACGCCACGCTGGCCCACAAGACCGCGATCGTGCGGTCCGCTCTGCAGTTGCACGATGTACCGGCGACCGACCCGCTCAAGGCACTCCAGGCGTACGGCGGCCTCGAGCATGCGGCCCTGGCCGGGTACATCCTCGGCGGCGCGGCCAACAAGGTGCCGGTGATCCTGGACGGCGTGATCGCGGGAGCCGCCGCGCTCGTCGCGCAGGCCTTCCACCCGGCGGTGATCGACTACTGCGTCGCCGGGCACCGGTCCGCCGAGCCGGGACACGCGGTCGCGCTGAAGACGCTCGGCCTGCAGCCGTTGGTCGACCTCGATCTTCGGCTCGGTGAGGGGACCGGCGCGGTCCTCGCGTACCCGATCCTGACCTGTGCGGTACGAGCGCTGGACGAGATGGCGACGTTCGAGTCCGCGGGAATCGACTCGTGACGAGCCAGTACCTGTCTGGTCTGGTCCTCGACGGGCGGCGCGTTGTCGTCGTCGGGGGCGGCGGTGTCGCCCAGCGGCGGCTTCCACGCCTGCTGGAATCGGGCGCGAAGATCGACCTCATCTCGCCGTCGATCACGCCAACGATCGAGGGCCTGCTGAACAACCCGTCGCTGACGTGGATCGAGCGGGGCTACGCGGACGGCGACCTCGACGGCGCCTGGTACGTCGTGGTGGCGACGGACGACGCCGCGGTGAACGACCGGATCTCGGCGGACGCCGACGAACGGCGAATCTTCTGTGTCCGCTCCGACGACCGGTCCCGCGCGACCGCGTGGACCCCAGCGTCCGGGCAGCACGACCAGGTGACCGTCGGCGTACTCGGTGGCGGCGATCACCGGCGCTCGGCCGAGGTTCGCGACGCGATCCTGGAAGGCCTGCGGACGGGGCAGCTCGGAGCGCGCACCCAGGACAAGAAACCGGGGGTGTATCTCGTCGGCGGCGGACCGGGCGATCCGGATCTGATCACCGTCCGCGGCCGGCGGTTGCTGGCCGAGGCCGACGTGGTCGTGGCGGATCGGCTCGCACCGCAGCAGTTGCTGGATGAGCTGCACCCCGATGTCGAGCTGTTCGACGCGGCGAAGCTTCCGCGTGGACGGGCGGCTCAGCAGGAGGAGATCAACCGGATCCTGGTCGATCGCGGTCGCCAGGGGAAGGTCGTCGTCCGGCTGAAGGGCGGCGATCCGTACGTGTTCGGCCGCGGCTTCGAGGAGGCGCTCGCCTGCGCCGAGGCCGGGGTGCCGTGGTCGGTGGTGCCGGGGATCACAAGTTCGATCTCGGTGCCGGCGGTGTCCGGGATCCCGGTCACGCATCGCGGCGTGACGCATGAGTTCACCGTGGTCTCGGGGCACATTCCGCCGGCGCATCCGGATTCGCTGATCAACTGGGACGCGCTCGCCCAATTGAGCGGGACGCTCGTCCTGCTGATGGCGGTCGAGAATCTGGCGGCGATCACCGAGCGGCTGATCGCCGCCGGCCGGCCGAAGACGACGCCCGCCGCGGCGATTGCCGACGGCACCCTTCCGGGGCAGCGGATGGTGACGTCCGACCTGGCCGGGATCGCCGCCGCGATGGCCGGGGCCGGCGTCGGCGCACCCGCTATCGTTGTCATCGGCAACGTTGTGGAGGTGGCCGCGCAAGCGCGCGACAGGCACGGCGGCGACGGGCCGGGGCCGGCGTGAGTTCGCTGGTGCCGCTGGATGATCCGGCGGATCCGCGGCTGGCGGACTACGTGCAGCTGCGGGAGGTGAACCTGCGGCGCCTGCTCGAGGCGGAGCACGGCCTGTTCATTGCCGAGGGCGACAAAGTGATCCGGCGCGCCGCGGACGCCGGGTACGAGCCGCGCTCGTTCCTGCTCGCGCCGCGCTGGCTGGAGTCCCTGCACGAGGTGCTGGCGAAATGGCCGGACAAGCCGGTGTACGTCGTCTCCGAGGAGCTGGCCGAGCAGGTCACCGGATTCCACGTGCACCGTGGCGCGCTCGCGTCGTACCGGCGTCGCGCCGCCCGGCCGCTGACCGAACTCCTCCGGGACGCACCCCGGCGGATCGCGATCTTCGACGACATCGTGGATCACACCAACGTCGGCGCCGGCTTCCGGGCCGCCGCGGCGATGGGCGTCGAGCTCGTCCTCGTCACCCCGACCTGCGCGGATCCGCTGTACCGGCGCTCGATCAAGGTCTCCATGGGCACGGTCTTCCAGGTCCCGTGGACCCGGCTCGACACCTGGCCCGGCGATCTCGAGCTGCTCCAGGACAGCGGGTACGTCGCCGCCGCGTTCGCGCTCACCGACGACTCGATCACGCTCGACGACCTCGCCGCACGCCACGACGAACGGCTCGCGCTGATCTTCGGCACCGAAGGGCACGGCCTCAAGCCGCACGTGCTCGACAAGGCAGACCTGACCGTACGCATCCCGATGGCCGGCGGCGTCGACTCCCTCAATGTGGCATCCTCAGCAGCAGTCGCGTTCTACGCCACGCGGCCGTAGGGGGAGTCATGCGTACGACGGAACGCCTTGTACTGCGCCCGTTTCGCGAAGAGGACCTGGAGCCGTGGGCCGCGCTGAACGCGGACCCGGAAGTGACCGAGTACCTCGGGGAGCCGCTGAGCCGGGACGAGTGTGACCGGATCGCGTCCGCGGTCAACGCGCGGTACGCCGCCGACGGATTCGGGTTCCTCGCGGTCGAGCGTCGTACGGACGGAGCGTTCCTCGGCGCGGCCGGCCTTACGCGTGAACAGTGGTACCCCGACGACCTCGAGATCGGCTGGCGGCTCGCCAGCGAGTACTGGGGACACGGTTACGCGACCGAGGCCGCGGCCTCGTGGATGGAGCACGGCTTCACCACGCTGGGGCTGCCGCGCATTATTGCGGTGACCGATACGCCGAACGTCCGTAGCATCGCGGTCATGCGCCGGCTCGGGATGAGGTTCGACCACGAGGCGGTGCTGGCGGAGGACGGCGTCGAGTTCGGCGCGACCATCTACTCACTCACGGCGGAGGCATGGACCGCAGCCCGAAGGTAGTGCTTGTCACGGGGATGCAGGCGGCGGGGAAGTCGACGGTGGCGCCGATGGTGGCCGCGCGACTCGGGCCGCCGGCGGCGACGCTGGATGGGGATGTGTTCTACCGCGGGGTCGTCGCCGGCGCCGAACAGATGACGCCGGAGCCGTCGGCGGAGGCGGTCCGGCAGCTGGAGCTGCGGTACGACGCGACCGCGCTGGTGGCGCAGCACTACGCGGACGCCGGATTCGACTTCGTCTGCAGCGACATCATCCTGGGCGAGCACGTCGAGAAGTGGTTCGCCCGGCTGCGGGGCGTGGACACGTATCTCGTCGTCCTGATCCCGTCGGTGCGGTCGATCGTCGAGCGCGAGATCGGTCGAGGCGGCAACAACAGCTACCGCGACTGGGGCCTCTCGCTGGAGGACGGCGTCCGCGCCCTGCAGGCGGGCCTGGAGGACATTCCGCGCCGGGGTCTGTGGCTGGACACGACCGGCCAGACCCCGGAGCAGACCGCCGGCGCGATCCTCGCCGACCTCGAGAAGGCCCGCTGGTAGACCGTCAGGTGGCGGTGCTGTCCTCGTGGGCGTTCTCGTGTTCGATCATCGGGGTGACCGGCCAGTCCGAGGGGTAGTCAGGAGCCAGTTCTTCGGCTTCGGCGAAGAGGCGCTTGCGGTACTTGCGGGACAGGCGGTCGCCGAAGACGGTGCCCTGGGTGTGGTCGGTCTCGTGCTGGAGGCAGCGGGCGAGCAGGCCGTCGCCCTCGAAGCTGACAGGTTCGCCGTGCTGGTCGACGCCGGTGACCCGGGCGAAGTCTGGGCGGGCGCACTTGGTGAACGCGCCCGGCAGGGACAGGCAGCCCTCGTCGCTCTCGTCCAGGCGGCGGTCCTTGCCCTCGGGGAGCTCGATCACCGGGTTGCAGACGACCCCCTGGACCCGGTTGCCGTCCTTGTCCGGGCAGTCGAACACGAACAGCTGCAGGTCCACGCCGACCTGGTTCGCGGCCAGGCCGACGCCCTCGGCCGCGTTCATCGTCGCGACCATGTCGGCGACCAGCTTCTGCAGCTCGTCCCCGAACTCGGTCACCGGCCGGTTGACCCGGTGCATCACGTCCTCACCCCACCGGGTGATAGCCAGCACCGAACCGCCCTCAGGCAACGTAGACATGCCCGAAATCCTACCCAGACCCCGTTGCGTCCGAAGAACCGTGGGCTCTGGGCCACAGTTCTTCGGACGCAAGCGTCTTACTTCTTCAGGTCGTCACGCCAGGCGACCCAGTCGCGGAGGAGGCCGAGGTCGTAGTCCGGGCCGGAGGCGTGCACGGTGAACAGGCGGGTGCCGACGTCGAGGAGGGGCTTGCCGACCTCTTCGGGGGTCTTGGTGCCGACGGCCGTCGAGCGCTCGATCTCGCCGGGGTCGCGGCCGATCGTCTTGCAGTGCTCGTCGAGGACGGCGTGCTTGTGCGCGATCGTCTCGGCGTCGCCGAAGCCGTGCCAGATGTGCGCGTGCTGGGCGACCAGCTTCAGCGTCTTCTTCTCGCCGCCGCCGCCGATCAGCACCGGGATGTCCCGGGTCGGCTTCGGGTTGAGCTTGGTCCAGCGCTGCTCGATCCGCGGCAGCGCCTCGCCGAGCGCGTCCAGCCGGCCGCCCGCCGTACCGAACTCGTAGCCGTACTCGTCGTAGTCCTTCTCGAACCAGCCGGAGCCGATGCCGAAGATCAGCCGGCCCTCGCTGATGTGGTCGACCGTGCGGGCCATGTCGGCCAGCAGGTCGGGGTTGCGGTAGGAGTTGCAGGTGACCAGGGCGCCGATCTCGACCCGCTCGGTCGCCTCGGCCCAGGCGGCCAGCATGGTCCAGCACTCGAAGTGCAGGCCCTCGGGCTCGCCGGACAGCGGATAGAAGTGGTCCCAGTTGAACACCACGTCGACGCCGATCTCCTCGGCCGCGGCAACGGTCCGCCGGATGTCGGCGTACTGGGCGTGCTGGGGCTGGATCTGCAGGCCGATCCGTACCGGGAAGGCGGCGTACGGACGGTCGGTGGACTTGGAATCTGTCATGGTGGTGATCCTATCCGGCGTTGCGGAGGACCCTCCGGATAGGTCCATGACAAGGGGGTACGGCGTGATGCCGGACGGGACCGAGATCGACGAGTTCGCGCGGCTGTTCACGCGGTTCCTGGAGCGGATGCAGCAGGCCGGCGGGCGGACGGGCCGGGAGAGCCTGCGGGACCGGTTGCGCGCGCATCTCGGTGTCGACCCCGAGCAGGTGGCGGTGGTGTCATCGAGCTTCCCGTCGTACGACCTGCCGAACGTGCAGCGCGGGATCGAGGCGTGGTTCGACGAGTTCGAGGTGCTCGGGCTGGCCGGATCGAACCGCGGTCACCATTCGCTCGGCGAGCTGCTCGAGCTGGCCGAGTACGACCGGTTCGGGATCGGCGCGGTCGACTACCAGCGGGTGCAGATCGACGTCGACGAGGAGATGGACTGCGTCGCGTTCGGGTTCTACCTCGGCGTCCAGGGCGAGGACCGGTACGTCGCACTGTTGCGCGCGGCGAACCCGCAGTACGGGCGGATGAGCGTCGAGCTCGAGGTCCTCGCGGTGGTGAAGGAGGCGGGGGATCGGTTCCTCGGTGCGCTGCCGGACCTGATCCGCGAGCACAACGTGTTCCGCGGCAAGGTGGTGTCGTTCGAGGGACACGAGTTCGGTCAGGGGGTGGGGCCGTTCCGGTTGCATCCGCGTCCCGGGATCACGCGGGCGGACGTCGTACTGCCGGATGGCGTGCTGGAGCGGGTCGAGCGTGAGGTCGTCGGCATCGCGGAGCACCGGGAGAAGCTGTTGTCGGCCGGCCAGCACCTGCGCCGAGGCGTGCTGCTCTACGGGCCGCCGGGGACGGGCAAGACCCACACTGTGCGGTACTTGCTGTCCAGGTTGCCCGGGTTCACCGTCGTACTGCTGGCGGGGACGAGCATCGGGTTCATCTCGCAGGCGTGTTCGCTGGCGCGGATGCTGCAGCCGGCGCTCGTCGTACTCGAGGATTGTGACCTGGTGGCCGAGGCGCGCGACTACTCGCACGGGATGGGGAACCCGCTGCTCTTCCAGGTCCTCAACGAGATGGACGGACTGGCCGAGGACGCGGACGTCGCGTTCCTGCTGACGACCAACCGTGCCGACCTGCTCGAGCCTGCCCTGATGCAGCGTCCGGGCCGGGTCGACCTCGCGGTCGAGGTGCCGCTGCCCGATGCCGAGGGTCGTGCGCGGCTGCTGAGTCTCTACGGACCGCGGCTTCAGCTGGCTGCCGACGTGATCGAGGAAGTCGTCGGGCAGACGGAGGGTACGACGGCGTCCTTCATGAAGGAGCTGGTACGACGGACCGTCCTGCTGGCCGCAGAGTCGGGGGAGACCGCGGGACCCACGGAGCTGCGGACCGCGGTGGCCGAGCTGCTGTCGTCCCGCGACGCGCTGACCCGGCGACTGCTCGGTGCGGCCGACGGCGACGCGCCGGACTACTCGCCGGGACCGGCACCTGGACCGATGCCCGGCGTCTACAAGGGGCTCATCGGCTGAAGTACGACGCCATGTGCCCGAGCATCGTCGCGACACCGGGCTTGATCGTGGTCTCCTGGTCGGCGGGCAGGCCCACGCTCCGGTAGTCGAGCCGGGTCCGCTCGTCGCCGAGATCCGTCAGCTGGACCGTGATCTCCTCGGCCGGCTCGTCGAAGTGGAGTACGACGCTCCGCGGCAGGTCGACCTCGCCGAAGCGGAGGGTGAAGGGCACCTCGACGTCCCCGTCGCCGACGAAGACGGCCGAGACGAGTCCGCCGGGGCGAGCGTCGATGGAGACGCGGTCGGCGGGAGTGGTGAAGCCTTCGGCGAGGAACCAGGCGGCGAACGGCTCGGGCTCGGTGAAGGCGCGGGCGACCTGGGCGGGCGCTGCGTCGATGGTCTGGGTGAGGGTGAACATGAGCTTGACCTCCTGGAATCGGGCTGACTCCAGCACTGTGCCGCGACCCGTTTACGGTTTGTTTCCAGTCGGGATCCGGTCGCCGTAAGGCCGCGTTCGGGTCAGTCCTCCCTGGGCATTGAGATCGGGCGACCGAGGCGGAGGCTCCAGGCCGGGAAGAGCAGGTAGGTGCCCGCCCAGCTGAGGCCGCCGACGTAGGTCCAGCCGGACGCGGTGCTCATGTCGTCGAGACCCAGGATGATGCCGGGCACGCTGACGAAACCGAGCAGCATCACGGCGCCGGCGACCAGGCCGGCTCGTTGCAGGCGCTGCGGCCACGGGTCGTCGGTGAGTCTCCGGCTGGCGGCGACGAGCCAGACCCCGATCAGCGCGAACCCGGTCGCCGACACCAACCCCGCGAAGAAGAATCCGGTGGCGTCGGTCAGGATCAGGATCGAGCCGACGACCGTGATCACGGCGCCGAGAGCCGCGATGCCGACGAAGACGGGCCGGACCTTCGCGGCCGACTGCTGGAACCGCCAAGCAAGCCCGGCGCTGAGCAGCCCGAGCGCCGCGTTGCCCACGTCGTTGATGGAGCCGAACGCGTCGGCGCCGAGGTAGAACACGATGAGACACAGGCAGGTCGCGAGGCCGACGATCCCGTGAACGATCGCCAGCCGGCGCAGTCTGTCCGTCACCATCGTTGCCCCCACCCCGCGAGCTACTTCCCCCGACCCGACTGTGCTCCCGGGACAGGTTGCCTGGCAACTAGCGCGGTGACCGGCTCCCGAAGAGCTGGTTGAGTTCGGCTTGCGGGATCTGGTCGGCGGCGAAGGTGATCGTGCCCTTCGTGGCCAGCTCCTCGGCGCTGCGGCGGATGAAGCCGAGGGCGGCGCGGGCGATACTGCCGCCGAGGCTGATCCGGGTGACGCCGGCGGACTGCAGGTCGGCAACGGTCAGGGTCGACGTACCGAGGCCGACGACGACGTTGAGCGGGCCGTCGATCTCCGTCACCAAGGTGCCGATCGTGTCCAGGTCGTTCACGCCGGGCACGTAGAGGCAGTCGGCACCAGCCGCGCGGAAGCGGTTGGCGCGCTCGATCGAGTCGGTCAAGGAGGTCGGCGTACGCAGCAACTGTCCGTCGGTCCGGGCCGTGAGCACGAAGTCCGCGCCGGCCGCCTCGCGGGCCGCGACGATGCGCTCCACCGCGAGCTCGGCGTCGTACAGCTCGCGTCCGTCGTAGTCCTCGATGTTCCCGCCGGCCAGCCCCGCCTCGCGAGCGAGCGCGATCGTCTCGGCAACCCGCTCAGGCTCGGCGCCGTACCCGTCCTCGAGATCCCCGTTCACCGGTACGTCGCTCGCAGCGGCGATCTCGCGGATCCGCTCGAACATGACCTCGCGGGACACCGACGGTGCGCCATCGGGCAGCGTGTGATCACCCTTCGCGAGCGAGAACGCGATACCGGCGCTCGTGGTCGCGATCGCCGGGAAGCCGGCCGCGGCAAGGATCACCGCGGTCCCGGCATCCCAGGCATTCGGCATCACGAAGAACTCGGTGTGCAGCTCACGGAAGGTCATGACCGCGATCCTGCCAGACCGATGCTTCGGCACCGGCCGAAGTCTGGCCAGCGGGGCCGGGGCGGACTACTCGATGTGTGACGCGGCGGCTTCGTCGAGGAGCCAGAGCGTGCGGTTGCGGCCCTTGGGCGCCGAGGCAGGAAGGGTGCTGGTTTCTTTCAGGGCATCGGCCACCGCATCGGCCTTGTCGTCGCCGGAGACGACGAACCAGACCTCGCGGGAGCGGTTCAGGGCCGGGAGCGTGAGCGAGACCCGGGTCGGCGGGGGCTTGGGGGAGTCGTGCACCGCGACCGCCGACACGTCGGTGATGGCCAGCTGCGGGTAGCCCGGGAACAACGATGCCACGTGCCCGTCCGGCCCGACACCGAGCATCAGTACGTCGAACGCCGGTACGGCGCGACCTTTGGCGTCGTGCAACGCCGAGATCGTGGCGGCGAGTTCGCTGGCGTACGCCTCGGCGGCTGCCTCGGGCGATTGCCCGGTGTCGGCGGGCATGGGGTGGACGCGAGCCGGGTCGACGTCAACGTGGGCGAGGAGGGCCTCGCGAGCCTGGGTCTCGTTGCGCTCGGGGTCGCCGGGCGGCAGGAACCGCTCGTCACCCCACCAGAACTCGACCCGCTGCCAGTCGATGCTCGCGCCGGCCGGCCACTCGGCGACGGCGCGGTACACCGCGGCCGCGACGCGACCGCCGGTCAGCACCACCTGCGCGACCCTGCCGTTGCTCTGGGCATCGACCAGCGCCGTCACGAACCGCGCCGCAACCGCGTGCGCCAAGGCCGTGGCGTCACGATGGATCAACAGCTCCGGGTCGACCACCCGGCCGGGAGCGGATGCATCAGTCATGAGCGCCTCGCCGCTGTCTTGCCCGCAGCCTTCTTCGCAGCGGTCTTCTTGGTCGCGGTCTTCTTGGCAGCAGTCTTCCGCCCGGCCGCGTTCTTCGCCGCGGCGGCCTTCTGCGCGGCAGCCGACTTCCGCGCGGCAGCGGCCGTCTTCTTGGCCGGGGCCGTGGTGGCACCCGGTCCCTTCTTGGCCGGGGCCGTGGTGGCACCCGCCGTACGGGCTGCGGCGTTCGACACGGCGGTCTGCACCGAGCGCCGGTCGGCCGCATCGACCTTCTTCTCGGCTTCGGGCATCTTCTCCCGCTTGACCATGCACGCCAGCGTCTTCGCGTACACGTCGTCCGGGTCGAGTCGCCGCAACTCCTCGCTCAACAGCTCGGACGTCGTACGGCGCTTCAGCGCCACCGGCCGATCCGGCTGCCCGGGGATGCTGAACGTCGCCACCGCGCCATCGGGCCGCGTCAGCGCGATCGGCCCCGACGGCGTGAACATGCGTACGGCGGTCACACCCGGGCCGCGGGAGTTCCGCTGCTCGACCGGGACGCCGAGCCGGCACTGCAGCCACGCGGCCATCAGGTCCGCACTCGGGTTGCCCTTCGCCGACACCACCTCCGCACCCGTCACCTTGGTCGGGTACTGATCCAGGGCAGCCGCCATCAGCGCCCGCCACGGCGTCAGCCGGGTCCACGCGAAGTCCGTGTCCCCAGGCTCGTAGCCCTCGGCCCGGGCGGCGAAGTCGACGGATGCCCGGCGAGTCGCGGCCGCGTCGCTCACCCGGCGCCGGCCGAGGCGGCCCAGCGGGTCGTCGGCCGGAACCTTCGGTCCGCCGCCCGGCCACCAGACGATGACAGGGGAGTCGGGCAGCAAGAGCGGCGTGACCACGGACTCCGGGACCTTCGCCAGCTCACCGTGCAGCCGGAGCAGCACGGCCTCACCCGGAATGCCCTCGCCCACCCGCACCTCGGCGTCCAGGCCGGAGGCACCGCGGCCCGGCCGCAGGATCGCGACCAGGACCCGGGACGGGTGTTCTCGGCCGGCCTCGTTCGCGGCCTTCATCGCGTCGTGGTGGGACGCCTCGTCGACGACCACCACGATCGTGCCGACCATGCCCATGGCCGGCGAGCCCGCGTTCCGGCGGGCCCTCAGCAGCGCCGACGCGATCTCGCTCGACGTGGTGTCGGTGAGGTCGATGATCACTGGAGTCCTTTCGGGGGTCTGGGGGTCGTCCCCCAGATCGATGTCACGGCCGCCTCCAGGCGCGTCCGTCGCGGGCGAGCATCTCGTGCGCCGAGTCCGGGCCCCAGTCGCCGGACGCGTACTGCTCCGGCTTGCCGTGCGCGGCCCAGTAGTTGATCACCGGGTCGAGGATCTTCCAGCCCAGCTCGACCTCGGTGTGCTGCGGGAACAGCGGCGGGTCGCCGAGCAGGACATCGAGGATCAGCCGCTCGTACGCCTCGGGCGAGGACTCCGTGAACGAACCGCCGTACTGGAAGTCCATGTTCACGTCGCGGATCTCCATCGCGGTCCCGGGCACCTTGGCGCCGAAGCGCATCGTGATGCCCTCGTCCGGCTGGATCCGCAGGACCAGGGCGTTCTGGCCGAGCTCCTCGGTCTCCGTCTTGCTGAATGGCAGATGCGGCGCGCGCTTGAACATCACCGCGACCTCGGTGACCCGGCGGCCCAGCCGCTTGCCTGTGCGCAGGTAGAACGGCACTCCCGCCCACCGGCGCGTGTCGACGTCGACCCGCAGCGCCGCGAAGGTCTCCGTCGCGGAGGACGCGGGGATGCCGTCCTCCTGCAGGTAGCCCTTCACCTTCAGGCCTCCGGCCCAGCCGGCCGCGTACTGACCACGGGCGGAGTGCAGGTCGAGGCGCTCCGGCAGTTGCACCGCGGCGAGCACCTTCTTCTTCTCCTGGCGCAGCGACCAGGCGTCGAAGCTGACCGGCTCCTCCATCGCGACCAGCGCGAGCAGCTGGAGCAGGTGGTTCTGGATCACGTCCCGGGCCGCGCCGATGCCGTCGTAGTACCCGGCCCGGCCGCCGATGCCGATGTCCTCGGCCATGGTGATCTGGACGTGGTCGACGTAGTGGCTGTTCCAGACCGGTTCGAACATCGCGTTGGCGAATCGCAGCGCCAGCATGTTCTGGACGGTTTCCTTGCCCAGGTAGTGGTCGATCCGGAACACCGACTCCGGCGGGAACACCGACTCGACCACGCGGTTCAGCTCGCGCGCACTCTTCAGGTCGTGGCCGAACGGCTTCTCGATCACCACCCGCCGCCACGAACCGGGGACCTCGTCGGTCAGCCCGTGCTCGGACAGTTGCCGCACGACCTCCGGGAACAGCCCCGGCGGGATGGACAGGTAGAACGCGTGGTTGCCACCGGTCCCGCGGGTGACGTCCAGCTCGTCCACGGTCTCCCGCAGCCGCTTGAACGCCTCGTCGTCGGTCAGGTCGCCCGGGACGAACCGGAAGCCCTCGGCGAGCTGCTGCCAGACCTCCTCGCGGAAGGGAGTCCGGGCGTGCTCCTTCACCGAGTCGTGCACGATCTGGGCGAAGTCCTGGTTGGTGTAGTCGCGGCGGGCGAACCCGACCAGGGCGAAACCGGGCGGCAGCAGCCCCCGGTTCGCCAGGTCGTAGACCGCCGGCATCAGCTTCTTGCGGGCCAGGTCGCCGGTGACTCCGAAGATCACCAGGCTGCACGGCCCGGCGATCCGCGGGAGCCGCCGGTCCTGCGGATCCCGCAGCGGGTTCACCGGGCCGGGCCCGTCGTCGAGCTCAGCGGTCATCAGCCGCTTCCCTCCGAGTTGTCTAGTTGCCGAAAAGGGACAGGAGCTGTTGTACGCCGTTTGCCGGGTCGGTCAAGTGGAGCCGGAGTACCGGACGGCCGCGGTCGGCCAGAACGTTCGCGTCACCGGCCGCCTGGGCCGAGATCAGCGTGCCGAACGTGAACGGACGGTCGGGGATCTCCACGTCCGTCGGGTGCGCCGCGGTGATCTGCAGGAACACGCCCTCCGGGTGGCCACCCTTGTGGTACTGGCCGGTCGAGTGCAGGAACCGCGGACCCCAGCCGAAGGTGACCGGACGGCCCGTGCGGGTCGCCAGCGCCGGGCGAATCGCGGCCAGATAGCCGTCGCGCTCGGAGTCCAGGTACGCCATGACGGCAAGGTAGCCCTTGGCATCGAGCTTGCCCAGCAGCGCGTCGACCGCGCCTTGCAGCGAGTCCACACCGTCCAGCAGACCCTCGGAACCACGAACCTCGACGGCACCCTCGGTGAATGCCGCGGCCTCCGGCTCGGGCTGTGCGTCGAGCAGGCCACGCGCCGCCTTCTTCGCGCTCTCGACGTCGGGCTGGTCGAACGGGTTGATGCCCAGCAGGTAGCCGGCCACCGCCGTCGCCATCTCCCAGAGCAGGAACTGCCCACCGAGCGTGCCCGAGGTCAGCGCCGTCGGCACACCGCTGGTCGCCTTCTCCGCGAGCAGCGCGTTGGTCAGGTCCGCCGCCTCGCTACGCAGCTCCGGAGCGCCGAACTCGACCGCTACCGGGAGTACGCCGGTGCCGTTCTTGCCGGTGCTCTCGGCGATCAGCTGCTCCGCCCAGTCCGGGAAGCCGACGATGTCCGAGCCGTCGGCCGTGATGATCGCCTTGTCCCGCCCGGCGCTGGCCGCGAGTACGGCGCCCAGCCACAGGGCCGGGTTGTCCGTGGAGTCGGCCTGGAGCTCGGGGGCAGCCTCGGCGGCCTGGTCGAGCAGCTCGGCGATGTCCGCACCGGCCAGGCCGGACGGCACCAGCCCGAACGCGGTCAGCGCGCTGTACCGGCCGCCGATGTTCGGGTCGGCCAGGAACGTCTTGCGGTAACCCTCGTCGGCCGACAACTTCTCGAACGGCGACCCCGGGTCCGTCACCACGACGACCCGGGACGCGGCGTCGATGCCCGCGTCCGTGAACGCCTTGACGAACGTCCGCCGGTGGCTGTCCGTCTCGACCGTCCCACCGGACTTGCTGGACACCACGATGACTGTCTTCGACAGATCGCCCGCCAGCGCCCGGCCGACCACACTCGGGTCGGTCGAGTCCAGGACGACGAGCTCGACGCCTGCTGTCCGGGTGATCACCTCGGGGGCCAGCGACGAACCGCCCATGCCGGACAGCACGATCCGGTCCAGACCCTCGGACCGCAGGTCCGCCTGCAGCGCCTCGATCTCGGCCAGCAGCGGACGCGAGGTCTCGTGCAGGTCGACCCAGCCGAGCCGGATCGAGGCCTCGGACTCGGCCTCCGGGCCCCAGATCGTCGCGTCCTTCGCGGCGATCCGGGACGCGATCTTCGCAGCGACCAGTTTGCCGACAACCTCGGCCCAGTCGCCGTTCTGCGTGCTGACCGACGGAGCGCTCACTTGGCGGCCGCCTTCAGCGCCGCGGTGACGGTGTCCTGCAGGTCCGACCAGGACGCGTCGAACTTGGCCACACCCTCGTCCTCGAGCACCTGGACGACCTCGTCGTACGAGATGCCCAGCTTCTCCAGGTCGTCGATCACCTTGCGGTCGGCCGCGTAGTCGCCGCGGACCGTGTCACCGGAGAACTCGCTGTGCTCCTCGACCGCCTTGATGGTTGCCTCAGGCATCGTGTTGACGACACCGCTGGTGACCAGGTTGTCGACGTACAGGGTGGGGGAGTACGACGGGTCCTTGGTGCCGGTTGACGCCCACAGCGGACGCTGCGGCTTCGCGCCGGCGGTCTCGATCTCGCGCCAGCGGTCGGTGTCGAAGATCTCCTCGTACACCTCGAACGCGAGCCGGGCGTTGGCGATCGCGGCCTTGCCCTTCAGGGCCAACGCCTCGTCGGTGCCGATGGCGTCCAGCCGCTTGTCCACCTCGGTGTCGACCCGGCTGACGAAGAACGACGCGACGCTGGCCAGCTTGGTCACGTCGTGGCCGTTCTCGATCGCCTGCTCCAGGCCGGTCAGGAACGCGTCCACGACCGCCTTGTAGCGGTCGAGGGAGAAGATCAGCGTCACGTTCACGCTGATCCCGGCGGCCAGCGTCGCGGTGATCGCGGGCAGTCCCTCCTTGGTGGCCGGGATCTTGACGAAGATGTTCTCCCGGCCGACGGCCTCCCACAGCTCCTTGGCCTGCCGGTTCGTCTTCTCGGTGTCGTGCGCCAGCGTCGGCTCGACCTCGATCGAGACCCGGCCGTCCTGGCCCTCGCTGTCGTCGTACGCCGGCTTGAACACATCAGCGGCGTCGCGGACGTCCTCGGTGGTGATCACCCGGATCGCCTCGTCGGTGGAGATGCCCTGCGCAGCCAGCCGGGAGATCTTCTCGGCGTACGCGTCGGCGTCCGAGATGGCCTTGGCGAAGATGGTCGGGTTCGTGGTCACGCCGACCACGTGCTTGTCATGGATCAGGGCTGCCAGGCTGCCGCTGGTCAGTCGTTCGCGGGAGAGGTCGTCGAGCCAGATGGAGACACCCGCGTCGGTGAGTGCTTTCAAGCGATCGTTCATGTCCGGAGCCTTCCGAATCTTCTGTTGTGGGTGTCGTCAGTTGCCGGCGTCGGCGGGTCCGACCGGCCCGGCGGCGGCTCGCTTGGGCGGCACGCCCGGGCCGCTGATCCCGGCGGCCGCGGCGATGCTGTCCTTGGCTGCCTGTACGACGGCGCCGGCGGTGATGCCGAACTCGTCGTACAGCGTCTGGTAGGCGGCGGACGCGCCGTAGTGCTCCAGGCTGACCGTGCGGCCGGCGTCGCCGACGATGTCGTGCCAGCACTGGGCGATGCCGGCCTCGACCGACACCCGGGCCCGGACCGCCGCCGGGATGACGGACTCGCGGTACGCGTCGTCCTGCTCGTCGAACCACTCGCGGGAGACCATCGAGACCACGCGCGCCTTGATGCCCTCGGCCGCCAGCGTGTCGCGGGCCTCGACGGCCAGCTGCAGCTCAGAGCCGGTCCCGATCAGGACCACGTCCGGCGTGCCGTCGGTGTCGAGCAGCGTGTAGCCGCCCTTCTTCACGTTCTCCGTGGTGGCGAAGCCGTCGGTGCCACGGGGGAACGTCGGCACGTTCTGCCGGGTCAGCGCCAGGCCGGCCGGGCGGTCGGTGTGCTCGAGGATCACGGCCCACGCGGCCGCCGTCTCGTTCGCGTCACCGGGCCGTACGACGTCCAGGCCGGGGATCGCCCGCAGTGCGGCCAGGTGCTCGACCGGCTGGTGGGTCGGGCCGTCCTCGCCGAGGCCGATCGAGTCGTGCGTCCACACGTAGGTGACCGGCAGCTTCATCAGCGCGGCCAACCGGACCGCCGGGCGCATGTAGTCGCTGAAGACCAGGAACGTGCCGCCGTACGGGCGGGTCAGGCCGTGCAGGGTGATGCCGTTCAGCACCGAGCCCATGGCGTGCTCGCGGATGCCGAAGTGCAGCACCCGGCCGTACTCGTTGCCCTGGAACTCCTTGGTGGCGTGCTCGGCCGGGATGAACGACGGCTCGCCCTTCGGGGTGGTGTTGTTCGAGCCGGCCAGGTCGGCCGAACCGCCCCACAGCTCGGGCAGCTCCGGCGACAGCTTGGTGAGCACGTCACCGGACGCGGCGCGGGTGGCAACGCCCTTGGCGTCGGCGTCCCAGCTCGGCAGCGCGTCCTTCCAGCCGGCCGGCAGCTCACGCTTCCGCAGCCGGTCGAGCAGTGCCGCGCGCCCCGGGGTGGCCGTGCGCCAGGCGTCGTACTTCACGTCCCAGTCGTCCTGCAGCGCCTTGCCGCGTTCGAGCGCCTTGCGGGTGTAGGCGATCACGTCGTCGGCGACCTGGAAGGTCTGCTCCGGGTCCCACCCGAGCACCTTCTTGGTGGCGGCGACCTCGTCCGCACCGAGGGCCGAGCCGTGGATCTTCCCGGTGTTCTGCTTGGTCGGGGCCGGCCAGCCGATGATCGTGTGCAACCGGATGAAGCTCGGCTTGTCGGTGACCGCGTTGGCCGCCTCGATCGCGTCGTACAGGGCCTGGACGTTCTCCTCGTAGCCGGTGCCGCCATTGGTCCAGTCCACGTCCTGCACGTGCCAGCCGTACGCCGCGTAGCGGGCCGCCACGTCCTCGGAGAACGCGATGTTGGTGTCGTCCTCGATCGAGATCTTGTTGGCGTCGTAGATCACCGTCAGGTTGCCGAGCTGCTGGTGACCGGCCAGCGAGGACGCCTCACCGGAGATACCTTCCTCGAGGTCACCATCCGACGCGATCACGTAGATGTGGTGGTCGAACACGCCCGCGCCGCGGGCCGCATCCGGCTCCAGCAGACCGCGCTCGCGGCGGGCCGCCATCGCCATGCCGACCGCGTTGCCGACGCCCTGGCCGAGCGGGCCGGTCGTGGTCTCGACGCCGGGGGTGTGGGAGTACTCCGGGTGGCCCGGAGTCTTGCTGCCCCAGGTCCGCAGCGACTTCAGGTCGTCCAGTTCGAGGCCGAAGCCGGCCAGGTACAGCTGGATGTAGAGGGTGAGGCTGGAGTGACCGGCCGAGAGTACGAACCGGTCGCGGCCGGCCCAGTGCGGGTCGGCGGGATTGTGCCGCATCACCTTCTGGAACAGCAGGTACGCCGCCGGTGCCAGGCTCATCGCCGTACCGGGGTGGCCGTTGCCGACCTTCTCGACCGCGTCCATCGCGAGCACCCGCACGGTGTCGACCGCGCGCTGGTCGAGCTCGGTCCATTCAAGCTTGGGGCTGGTCTTCTCCGTCACGCCGGCGGCGCTCCTCTCGATGGCTGCGAAACACGTCTGGTCAGCGTCGAGGGGATCGCTCCGCGACCTACCGGCCGGTCACGATCGCGCCCCCGCGCGTCACCGTGAGCGAGCCTACTCGCCTAGGCGTCCGGCGCCTTCCATAGACTCCGAACCCGGCCGGCCTGGTGCTTGTTCCCGACGTCTGCCAGGTCACACCGATGACTCGCCCAGGGGGGTGGCGAGTCACTCCTACGGGCCGTCGTAGACTGTCGAATCGTCAGCGCCGGACCTCCGGCGTCAACCCACTGAGTTCGAGGTGTTCGTGACGGCCGTCGACCCGCGTCCAGCCGCGACGACGTCGTACCCGACGCCGCTGGTGGACGCTCCTGCTGTGGTGAGTCCGTCGGTGCGCGACGTGGTGAAGACGTACGTCGGTCTGACCAAGCCTCGCATCATCGAGCTGCTGCTGATCACGACCGTGCCGGTGATGTTCCTGGCCGCCGGGGGAGTGCCCGGTCTGGAGGTCGTCGCGGCCACCCTGGTCGGCGGCATCCTCGCCTCCGGCAGCGCCAACACGATCAACTGCGTGCTCGACCGGGACATCGACGAGCAGATGCGCCGGACCCGGCGCCGGCCGCTGCCGCGGCACGCGGTCAGTCCGCGCTCGGCGACGGTGTTCGGCATCGTGCTCGGCGTCCTGGCCACGCTCGAGCTCGGGTTCTTCGTCAACTGGCTGTCGTCCGGACTGGCGCTCGCGGCGAATCTCTTCTACGTGTTCGGCTACACGATGGTGCTCAAGCGCCGGACCGTGCAGAACATCGTCTGGGGCGGCATCGCGGGCTGCTTCCCGACCCTGATCGGCTGGACCGCGGTCACCAACGAGCTGGCCTGGACCCCGGTCGTGCTGTTCCTCGTGGTGTTCTTCTGGACGCCGCCGCACACCTGGTCGCTGGCGATGCGCTACCGCGAGGACTACGCATCGGTCGACGTACCGATGCTGCCTGTAGTCGCCACCCCGGTCGCGACCGCCCGGCAGATCATGGCGTACTCGGTGATCATGGTGATCACCTCGCTCGCGCTGTGGCCCGTCGCGGATACCGGATTCGTCTACCCGCTGGCGGCGATCGCGCTGGGTGTGGTGTTCCTGCGCGAGGCCCGCGCGTTGTTGCTCCGCGCCCACACCGGCGCCGAAGGAGCCGCGCTGCGGCCGATGCGGTTGTTCCACTTCTCCAACATCTACCTGGCGCTGCTGTTCATCGCCGCGGCCGTCGATCCCTTGCTGCACTGAGCAGAACGACTCCGGTACGCCGGTCGCCGGGTCCCGTGGCCGGGTCGGTCTTCAGGTGCTGTGGTCGGGGTCGGCCTTCAGGTGCTGTGGTTCGCGTTGGCGCCCGGGAGTTGTCGTTCCCTTTGCCTTCGGCGGTGCTGGGGGCGGGTTCGCCCTCGGCGGTGCTGGGGTCGGGTTTGGCCCTTGGGAGGTGGTGGGGTCGGGTTCGCCCTTCGGAGGTGCTGGGGTCGGGTTTGGCCTTCGGAGGTGCTGGGTCGGGAACGGTTCGGAACGGCTGGGGTCCGGCTTCGGAAGGGCTGTGGTGCGCTGGGTACGGTGATCCGGTCGGGGGCTGGCACACCTCGTCGGGGGCTTGGACAAGTTATTCCCTGTCCCTGGTCCCCGTTTCCTGTCCCCGCCCCCGTCAACTGCCCCATTCGACCCCCGCATCCCACCAGGCGCACCCGACTGCCCCCATTCGACCCCGCATCCCACCAGGCGGACACAGTCGTCCATTTCGCGGAACGCCCACCCGGATCAGCCACCGAGTCGTGGATCCAGGCCGAGAAACCTGGCGTGTCGACAACCACGATCCACGACTCGACAACCGAAGCCGCCGCCCGGGTCCACGAGTCGACAACCGAAGCCGCCGCCCGGGTCCACGAGTCGACAACCGAAGCCGCCGCCCGGGTCCACGAGTCGGGAACCACCGAAGCCGCCGCCCGGGTCCACGAGTCGGCAACCGAAGCCGGCGCCCGGGTCCACGAGTCGGCAACCGAAGCCGGCGCCCGGGTCCACGAGTCGGCAACCGAAGCCGCTGCCCGGGTCCACGAGTCGGCAACCGAAGCCGGCGCCCGGGTCCACGAGTCGGCAACCGAAGCCGCTGCCCGGGTCCACGAGTCGGCAACCGAAGCCGGCGCCCGGGTCCACGAGTCGGCAACCGAAGCCGGCGCCCGGGTCCACGAGTCGGCAACCGAAGCCGGCGCCCGGGTCCACGAGTCGGCAACGGAACCACCGCCGTGGTCAACGACTTGGTGGCCGAGCCGGCACTTTGGTTCACCACTCGACGAGCGATCTGCGCCCGATTCGCAGCATCGCGGACAGCCCGCTTGACCCCAGCACCTCCGACGGCCTTGGGGGTGGGTGCGCGGCGAGGGAGGTGCGCCTGAACGGGCAGGGTGGTTGCTTCGGGCATCGAATGGCGGTGTACCGAGGGTGGAGTCGCGGCGACACTGCGTTGTTCGTAAGGGGTTTGCGGCGCGTGTGTGGTCGGCTGCGTGGAGTCCTCCCGTTGACCTCATCGTTATCTGATGTTCCGATAGGGCGGTCTGTGGAGGGGGTTCCACGCCTGGGGGGACACAGATGAAGGGGAAGACATGGGGGTTCGAACACGCATTGCCGCAGTCGCAGCACTGGCACTCGCCGGGTCCGTGCTGGTGGCCGGACAGGCAGATGCCGGTGGCAGCCATTCGAGTTTGACGCCGGTCGCAACGGGCCTGAACGGCCCGCGCGGCGTCTCGACGTTCGGGAACAAGGTCATCTACAGCGTGACCGACGGTTCGGTCTACGCGACTGACGGGCACAAGACCTGGAAGCTCGGCACCGTGCCGGGGGCGGGCGGCTTGGCGCCGGCGATCGACACCAGCAAGCGGGGCGTGACGTATGCCCTGACCGGTGCGGGCGGGGAGCCCGGACAGCCACCGGTGCCGGGCGGTTCGACGCTGTACCGGTTGCGGCCCGGCAAGTCACCGGTGAAGGTCAAGGACATCGCGGCGTACCAGGCGACGGACCCGGACCCGTACAACCAGGCCGACTCGCCGACGGAGTCCAACCCGTTCGGTGTCGCGGCGCTGAACGACGGCACCGTCCTGGTGTCCGATGCCGCGAACAACGATCTGCTCCGGGTCTGGCCGAACGGCAAGACGAAGACGGTCGCACGGCTGAAGCCGCGCACGGTGAAGGTGCCTGCTGGTCTCGGGCCGGACGCACCTCCGGCCGGAACGCCGTTCGTCGCCGAGGCCGTGGCAACGTCGGTGACGGTCGGGTCCGACGGCTACTGGTACGTCGGTGAGCTCCGCGGCTTCCCCGCCACACCAGGGACCTCGGAGATCTGGCGGATCAAGCCGGGTTCGATCGGCGCGGTCTGTGACCCGGTCAAGCCGAACAAGGGCAACTGCCAGCGGTACGCCGACGGCTACACGTCGATCGTCGACCTGGCCGGCGGGCCGCACGGCACGCTCGCGGTGGTGGAGCTGGCGCGGGACAGCTGGCTCGCTTTCGAGTCCGGCGGCTCGACGATCGGCGCTCTCTTCCTGCAGTACCCGGGCAAGCACCACAGGGCCGGTTACAAGCGGGAACTGGTCCGCGGCCAGCTGAACCTGCCAGGCGGCGCGGCCTTCAACCGGTGGGGCGGCCTGTACGTCTCCGCACCGGTCTTCGGGCCTGGAGCCGTCTACAAGGTGAAGTACTGAAGTAAGTGGTACGCCCGCGGCGTGAGCTACGTCGCGGGCGTGCCGCGTTCGGCGTACACGGCTGTTACCAGGGCGACGAGTAGGCCGGCGAAGAACATGTGGACCAGGACCAGGCCCCAGGGGAGGCCGGTGAAGTACTGCGTGAAGCCGACGGCGCCCTGGAGTAGTTCCATCGCGAGCAACCAGGCGGCCAGCTTGCGCAGCGTTCTCGAGGTCGCCGTGACACGGGTGGCGATCACCAGTGCGATCGTGATTCCGAGCAGGCCGAACACGACGTCCGCGTGCAGCTGGCTGATCAGCTCCTCGTTGAACCCGTTCCGCCCGGTGTCGGGATCGCCCGAGTGCGGACCCGCGCCGGTGACCAAGGTGCCGAGGGCAACGGTCAGCCAGACCGCCACGACACAGGCGGTCGCGAGGGCGCGGACCACCGGGGGAGTGTGCGGGTAGGGACTGGTCCGGGACCGGCGCACCATCGACACCGTCAAGGTGATGATCACCGGCGAGACCAGGAAGTGCGCGGACACGATCCACGGGTTCAGCCCGGTCAGCACGCTGATGCCGCCGATCACGGCCTGCAGCGGGACGCCGAGCGCGGCCGCCGTGGCGAGCCGGCGCAGGTCCCGGCGGATCGGGCGGTACCGCATCACCACGAGCCAGGTGCAGATCGCGATCACCGCGACCACGAACCCGAGCATCCGGTTGCCGAACTCGATCGCGCCGTGGATGCCGAGCGCGCTGTGCGGTACGTACGACTGGTCGGTGCACTGCGGCCAGGTCGGGCAGCCGAGGCCGGAGCCGGTCAACCGGACCAGACCACCGGTGACCACGATGCCGATGTTCGCCACCACCGAGGCCCAGCCCCAGCGCCGGACGACGTCCAGGCTCGGTTCGGGAACCAGTCGCCAGAATCCGCTGACTGGCTCGGTCTCTTGGGCCGGCGTCTCCGTGCTCATCACCGGCACACTCTAAAGGTCAGTCCCATCGGAAGGTTCGGGAGACCAGGTAACCCAGCACCCCGGCCCAGAGCGCGAGTGACAGCGCCGCAGCCCATGGGATCACACCTTCGACGGTCGAGTTCGCCAGCCCGTTGGCCAGGGCCGCACTCGGCAACAGACGTACGACGCCCTGCATGCCGGCCGGATACTCGTCGACCGGCGTGAGGATCGCGCCACCCACCAGCAGCAGCAGGTACAGCAGGTTCGCCGCGGCCAGCGTGGCTTCGGCGCGCAGTACGCCGGCCAATAGCAGCCCGAGCGACGCGAAGGCCGCCGTACCGCACAGGACCATCAGGATCACACCGAACACTGCGTTGAACCCACCCGTCGGGTCCCAGCCGAGGGCGAAGCCGGTCCCGATGAGTACCGCGAGCTGGATCGCCTCGACCACCAGCACCGCGCCGATCTTCCCGGCCAGCAGACCGGTGCGGGACAGCGGTGAGGCGCCCAGCCGCTTGATCACGCCGTACCGCCGCTCGAAGCCGGTCGCGATCGCCAGTGACGTGAAGGACGTCGAGAGCACCGCCAGCGCGAGCACCCGTGGCACGGCCTGGTCGATGGCCGGACCGTCGCCGAGGGGGAGTCGGTCACCGAGTTCGGTGCCGCCCAGCAGCAGGAGCAGGCCCAGCGGGATCACCAAGGCCAGCAACAACTGCTCGCCGTTGCGGATGAGCAGCTTGAACTCCATCCGGGCGTGCGCGAGCACCTTGCGGGGCCACGGGGCGCCACCTGGCCGCGGGGCATAGGTCGCGGCGCTCATCAGCCCTCCCGCTTCGGTGCCGTCAGTTCGAGGAAGACATCCTCGAGCGATTTCGTGTGATGTTCGGTGAGTGAGTCCGGCGTGCCGGACGCGATCACCTTGCCGGCGGACACGACGTGGACGTGGTCCGACAACTGCTCGGCCTCGTCCATCGCATGTGTCGTGAGTACGACGGTCACGCCGTCGTTCCGCAGATCGCGGATCAACTGCCAGATCTCGCGCCGTCCGTGCGGGTCCAGCCCGGTGGTCGGCTCGTCCAGGAACGCGATCTCCGGCCGCCCCACGATCGCGAGCGCGAACGACAGCCGCTGCTTCTGCCCACCCGACAACCGCCGGTACGGCGTCCGCCCGCAGCTGCCCAGGTCGAGTCGCTCGGCCAGCGCGGGGATGTCCAGTGGATGGGTGTGCAGGGTGGCGACGTACCGGAGCATCTCGAGCGCCCGGACCCCGGACCAGGCGCCGCCCTCCTGGAGCATCACGCCGATCCGCGGCATCAGTTCGTCGTGGTCCGCGATCGGGTCCAGCCCGAGCACCCGGACCCGGCCGGAATCCGGCCGCCGGAAACCCTCACAACTCTCCACGGTCGTGGTCTTGCCGGCGCCGTTGGGGCCGAGCACGGACGTCACCGTGCCGCCGGTTACGGTGAGACTGAGACCGTCGACCGCGGCCTTCTCGCCGTACCGCACGACGAGGTTGTCGATCTCCACCGCAACAGGCACGGCAGCAGTCTAGGACTGGGCTGTCGGGCCCTCGGCCCGGGCTGGGGGTGGTGGCGAGCGGCGTGACGCTGGTCACGGCAGGGCTCCGCCGCCCGCGGAGCGGCGCGAACCGGTTAGGTGAGCCTTATTTGAAGGGTCCGGGGAATTACGCGACACTGATGTTGTGAAAACTCCTGCGACCAATCCTGCGACGGGTGGCCCAGCGCCCTCCGGCGCCGGTGCTGTTGCCGGTGTGATGCGGGACGAGTCCACCCGGGACCGGGTCGCCCGCTCGATCCTGACCCACGGCCCGTCCAGCGCCGCGGTGCTCGCCGAGCGCCTGGAGCTGACCCCGGCGGCAGTCCGCCGGCACCTCGACCATCTGCTCGACGAGGGCCTGGTCGAATCCCGCGAGGAGCGTGTCTACGGCCCGCGTGGCCGCGGCCGCCCCGCGAAGGTCTTCGTGCTGACCGACACCGGCCGGCACGCGTTCCACCAGGCGTACGACGACCTGGCGGCCACCGCGATGCGGTTCATCGCCGAGGCCGGCGGTGAGCAGGCGGTCGCGGAGTTCGCCCGGCGCCGGGTCGCCGAGGTGGAGCAGAAATACCGGGAGCTGGTCGACGCCGCTCCGGAGAGCGACAAGACGGAGGCGCTGGCCCGGGCGCTGACAGCGGACGGGTACGCCGCCTCCACGGCGGAGGCCGGGCACGGCGCCCAGCTCTGCCAGCACCACTGCCCGGTCGCGCACGTGGCCGAGCAGTTCCCCCAGTTGTGCGAAGCCGAGACCGAGGTCTTCTCCCGGTTGCTCGGCAAGCACGTCCAGAGATTGGCCACCATCGCCCACGGCGACGGTGTCTGCACCACACATATCCCCGGCCCCCAGCCGGCTACTGCCCCTGTACCCGACGGCGAATCTGCGAGGACTGCACGATGACGCAAACCGCTCACCCTGAGCTCGAAGGGCTCGGCACGTACAAGTTCGGCTGGTCCGACAGTGACGCCGCCGGTTCCGTCGCGAAGCGGGGCCTCAGTACGGACGTGGTGGGGGGCATCTCGACGCTGAAGAACGAGCCGGAGTGGATGCTGGACCTGCGGCTGAAGGGCCTGAAGCTCTTCGACCGCAAGCCGATGCCGTCGTGGGGTGCCGATCTGTCCGGGATCGACTTCGACAACATCAAGTACTTCGTCCGCTCCACCGAGAAGCAGGCGACGAGCTGGGACGAGCTGCCCGCGGACATCAAGAACACCTACGACAAGCTCGGCATCCCCGAGGCGGAGAAGCAGCGCCTGGTCGCCGGCGTCGCCGCGCAGTACGAGTCCGAGGTCGTCTACCACCAGATCCGCGAGGACCTGGAGGCCCAGGGCGTCATCTTCCTGGACACCGACACCGGCCTGCGCGAGCACCCGGAGATCTTCAAGGAGTACTTCGGCTCCGTCATCCCGGTCGGCGACAACAAGTTCGCCTCGCTGAACACGGCGGTCTGGTCCGGCGGCTCGTTCATCTACGTGCCCAAGGGCGTCAAGGTGGACATCCCGCTGCAGGCCTACTTCCGGATCAACACCGAGAACATGGGCCAGTTCGAGCGGACGCTGATCATCGTCGACGAGGACGCCTACGTCCACTACGTCGAGGGCTGTACGGCGCCGATCTACAAGTCGGACTCGCTGCACTCCGCGGTGGTCGAGATCATCGTGAAGAAGGGCGCCCGCTGCCGCTACACGACGATCCAGAACTGGTCGAACAACGTCTACAACCTGGTCACCAAGCGCGCCACCTGCGAAGAGGGCGCGACGATGGAGTGGATCGACGGCAACATCGGCTCCAAGGTGACGATGAAGTACCCGGCCGTCTACCTGATGGGTGAGCACGCCAAGGGCGAGACCCTGTCGGTCGCGTTCGCGGGCGAGGGCCAGCACCAGGACGCCGGCTCCAAGATGGTGCACAACGCGCCGTACACGTCCAGCTCGATCATCTCGAAGTCGGTGGCCCGCGGCGGCGGCCGGACGTCGTACCGCGGCCTCGTCGAGGTCGCGCCGGGCAGCCACCACAGCAAGTCCACGGTGCGCTGTGACGCGCTGCTGATCGACACGATCAGCCGCTCGGACACCTACCCGTACGTCGACGTCCGCGAGGACGACGTGGCGATGGGGCACGAGGCGACCGTGTCCAAGGTCAGCGACGACCAGCTCTTCTACCTGATGAGCCGGGGCATGGCTGAGGACGAGGCGATGGCGATGATCGTCCGCGGCTTCATCGAGCCGATCGCCCGCGAGCTCCCGATGGAGTACGCGCTGGAACTCAACCGGCTCATCGAGCTGCAGATGGAAGGGGCCGTCGGCTGATGTCCGCCGCTGAAACCCTGGTCGCCACCGGCAACCGGGCGCACTCCCACGGGCCGGGCTCCCCGGTCCCGTTGCAGGCCCGCAGTGAGCGGCCGACGTCGTACGACGTGGCCGACTTCGCGGTGCCGAACGGTCGCGAGGAGGAGTGGCGCTTCACCCCGGTCAAGCAGCTCAAGGCACTGTTCGACGACGCGGCCGGCAGCGAGACCCCGAAGATCGACGCGAGCGGACCCGAGGGCGTCGTGTTCGACACGGTCGCCGCCGACTCGCTGCGGGTCGGCAAGCCGCAGGACCGGTCGGCCGCCATCGCCTGGAACCAGGCCGGCGCGGCGTTCGCGGTGCGGATCCCGGTCGAGGCCGAGCTGACCGAGCCGGTGCACGTGAACGTCGCGAGCCTCGGTGCGCGCGGCTTCACCCACCTGATCGTCGACGCCGGCCGGCACAGCCGCGCGATCGTGATCATCGATCACACCGGCGCGGGTGAGCTCGGCAGCAACGTCGAGATCGTCACCGGCGACGGCGCCGAACTGCGCGTGGTCAGCATCCAGCAGGGCGACCACGAGTCGATCCACCTGGCCCAGCACGACGCGCTGGTCGGGCGGGACGCGAAGCTCCACCACGTCGTCGTCACCCTCGGCGGCAGGATCGTCCGGATCGCCACCAACGTCCGGTACGCCGGGCCTGGCGGCGACGCGGAGCTCCTCGGCGTGTACTTCGCCGAGTCGGGCCAGCACCACGAGAACCGGCTCTTCGTCGACCACGAGGCCGCCAACTGCAAGAGCAACGTGATCTACAAGGGCGCGCTGGCCGGTGACCACGCCCGCTCGGTGTGGATCGGCGACGTCCTGATCCGCGCCGCGGCCGAAGGCACCAACACCTTCGAGCTGAACCGGAACCTGGTCCTGACCGACGGCGCGCGCGCCGACTCGGTGCCGAACCTGGAGATCGAGACCGGTGAGATCGAGGGCGCCGGCCACGCGTCGGCGACCGGCCGGTTCGACGACGAGCAGCTGTTCTACCTGCAGGCCCGCGGCATCCCCGAGGACGCGGCCCGGCGGCTGGTGGTGTCCGGCTTCTTCAACGACATCATCGGCAAGATCGGCGTTCCCGAGGTCGCCGAGCATCTGCACGACGTGATCGAGGAGAAGCTGGCGCGGGCCGCGGAGTTGAGCGCATCGGCCGAGGCGGTCGTCGGGCAGTGAGCGACAGCTTCGAGCGCGCCTGCGCCGCCGCCGACGTACCGGATGAAGGAGTCATCCCGGTCGAGGTCGGCGGCGTCGAGGTCGCGGTGGTGAAGAGCGAGGGACAGTTCTTCGCGGTGCGGGACGAGTGCTCGCACGCGCAGATCCAGCTGTCCGAGGGCGATGTCGGCGAGTGCGAGATCGAGTGCTGGCTGCACGGCTCCCGCTTCGACCTGCGCACCGGCGAGCCGACCAGCCTGCCGGCGTACGACCCGGTCCCGGTGTATCCGGTCCGGCTGGACGGCGACGACGTACTCGTCGACGTGAAGAACCCCCTGAATCAGGCATCCCTGTAAAGCGACGGAGATAGAAGAACCTCATGGCGACACTCGAGATCCGCGACCTGCACGTGTCGGTCGACACCGAGAGCGGCCCGAAGCAGATCCTGCGCGGCGTCAACCTGACCATCAGCGGTGGTCAGACGCACGCGATCATGGGCCCGAACGGTTCCGGCAAGTCCACGCTGGCGTACTCGATCGCCGGCCACCCGAAGTACAACATCACCAGCGGCACCGTCACCCTCGATGGCGAGGACGTCCTCGCCATGAAGGTCGACGAGCGCGCCCGGGCCGGCCTGTTCCTGGCCATGCAGTACCCGGTCGAGGTGCCAGGGGTGTCGGTGGCGAACTTCCTGCGGACGGCGAAGACCGCGATCGACGGCGAGGCGCCGAAGCTGCGCACCTGGGTCAAGGACGTCAACAAGGCGCTCGCCGACCTGGACATGGATGCCGACTTCGGTACCCGCAACGTCAACGAGGGCTTCTCCGGCGGTGAGAAGAAGCGGCACGAGATCGTCCAGCTGGAGCTGCTCGACCCGAAGATCGCGATCCTCGACGAGACCGACTCCGGCCTCGACATCGACGCGCTGAAGATCGTCTCCACCGGCGTGAACCGGTTCGCGGAGAAGGGTGACAAGGGTGTCCTGCTGATCACCCACTACACGCGGATCCTGCGCTACATCAAGCCGGACTTCGTGCACGTGTTCGTCGACGGCCGGGTCGCCGAAGAGGGCGGACCGGAGCTGGCCGAGGAGCTCGAGGCGAACGGCTACGAGCGCTTCCTGAAGGCCGGCGCGAAGTGACCACCGCCCGGACGTTCAGCAGTCCCCTGGACCTGCAGTCGGTCCGGGCGGACTTCCCGATCCTGTCCCGCGAGCTCGCGGGCGGTTTCCCGCTGGTCTACCTGGACTCGGCGAACTCCTCGCAGAAGCCTCGCCAGGTCGTGCAGGCCATCGAGGACCACTACCTCAAGCACAACGCGAACGTCGCCCGAGCCATGCACCAGCTCGGTGCCGAGGCGACCGCGGCGTACGAGAGCGGCCGGGACAAGGTGGCCGCCTTCATCGGAGCGCCGTCACGGGACGAGATCGTCTTCACCAAGAACGCCTCCGAGGCGCTCAACCTGGCCGCGCACACACTCGGCGCCTCGCTGAAGCCGGGCGATGTCGTGGTCATCTCCGAGATGGAGCACCACAGCAACATCGTCCCGTGGCAGCTCGCGTGCGAGCGGACCGGCGCGACGCTGAAGTGGTTCGGTGTCACCGAGGAGGGCCGGCTCGACCTCAGCAACATCGACGAGCTGCTCACTCCGCAGACCAAGGTCGTGGCACTGACCTGGGTGTCGAACGCACTCGGCACGATCAACCCGATCACCGACATCGCCGCCAAGGCGCACGCGGTCGGCGCGACCGTGGTGGTGGACGCGTCGCAGGCGGTGCCGCAGTTCCCGGTCGACGTCTCGACGCTCGGCGCCGACCTGCTGGCCTTCACCGGCCACAAGGTCGTCGGCCCGACCGGCGTCGGCGTGCTCTGGGGACGGTACGACCTGCTCGCCGCATTGCCGCCGTTCCTTGGTGGCGGTGAGATGATCGAGGTCGTGCGGATGACGGGTTCGACGTACGCCGCTCCGCCGGCCCGGTTCGAGGCCGGTACGCCGCCGATCGCGCAGGCGGTCGGGCTCGGTGCGGCGGTCGACTACCTGTCCGGGATCGGGATGGACAAGATCGCGGCGCACGAGCACGCGATCGTCGAGTACGCGCTCGAAGGGCTGAAGACGGTCCCGGGCGTGACGATCCTCGGGCCGACCGACGCGGCCGACCACGGCGGCGCGATCAGCTTCGAGGTCGAGGGCGTTCATCCGCACGACGTGGCGACTGTGCTGGACACGCGCGGGATCGCGGTACGGGCCGGGCACCATTGTGCGCGGCCGGTGCACGAGCGGTTCGGCGTGCAGTCCTCGACGCGGGCGTCGTTCTATCTCTACACGACTCCGGAGGAGATCGAGGCGCTGGTCGACGGCCTCGGCTTCGTCCGCTCTTTCTTCAAGCGTGCTTGACATCAGATACAGCAAGGTGGCCTGACTTTCCATGCAGCTGGACGCGCTGTACCAGGAGATCATCCTGGACCACTACCGCAGCCCGCACCACGCGGGCCTGGCGGACCCGTACGACGTGGAGGTGCACCACGTGAACCCGTCCTGCGGGGACGAGGTCACGCTCCGGGTCGAGCTCGACGGCGACACCGTGAAGGGTGTGACGCACGAGAGTGTCGGCTGTTCGATCAGCCAGGCGGCGACGTCGGTGATGTCGGATCTCGTCATCGGCAAACCGGTCGCCGAGGGCATGGCGACGTACGAGAAGTTCCTCGAACTGATGCAGAGCCGGGGGAATGCCGAACCGGACGAAGAGGTTCTGGAGGACGGCGTCGCGTTCGCGGGCGTCGCGCAGTTCCCGGCCCGGGTGAAGTGTGCGCTGCTGGGCTGGTCGGCCTGGCGGGACGCGACCGCCCAGGCTCTGGCCGCGAAAGAAGGAGTGAGCAATGCCTGACCAGACCGACGAGAAGATCGAGCTGCCCGAGGTCGACCTGGAAGCGGCGGCCGCTCAGCCCGGCACCAGTCCGGCCAAGGAAGAGGACGTCACCGAGGCACTGAAGGACGTCGTCGACCCCGAGCTCGGCATCAACGTGGTCGACCTGGGCCTGATCTACGGCATCACGGTCGACGACACCAGTACGGCGATCATCGACATGACGCTGACGTCCGCGGCCTGCCCGCTGACCGACGTGATCGAGGACCAGACCAGGATGGCGCTCGACGGCCTGGTGAACGACTTCCGGATCAACTGGGTCTGGATGCCGCCGTGGGGTCCGGAGAAGATCACCGACGACGGTCGCGACCAGCTCAGGGCGCTCGGCTTCAACGTGTGAGCCGCATCGTTACGGTGGCGCCGGAGCGGCTGGACAGGTGGCTGGCCGGCTTCGGTGACCGCCACGGCGAGGTCTCGTACGACGTGACGCCGACGAGCGTCACGGTCTCCGCGGCGGACGGCTCGCTTGCGGTCGTGACGGTGCCGTTCGCGCCGTTGAGTGAGCTCACTCGCGCGGGGTTGGTCGCGCACGTGCTCGGGGACCATCGGCTCGGTGTGCTGCTGGTGCGGCGCGGTGGTTACGGCGCCGGCGTGTTTGCCGGCGGCAAGCTTCTCGACTCCAAGGTCGGCTCGCGGCATGTGCAGGGGACGACCAAGGCCGGCGGCTGGTCGCAGCAACGGTACGCGCGGCGCCGCGACAACCAGGCGCGGGAAGCCTTCGCGGCCGCGACCGAGGTCGCCGTACGCATCCTGGCCCCGGCCAAGCTGGACGCGCTGGTGTGCGGGGGAGACCGGCGCGCCATCGACACCGTGCTCGAGGATCCGCGGTTGAAGGACCTGCCCGGACTGGTGCGGCCGCCGTTCCTCGGCGTACCGGATCCGAAGCAGAAGGTGCTCGAGCAGGCGGGAGTGGACGCCCGGGCGATCCGGATCGAGGTGACTCAGGAGGACCCGTCGTAGAGCGCGCGGAAGTCCTCCAGCGTTCCCCGGTAGTACTCCAGGTCGTCTTCCAGCTTGGCGCGCGTCACCAGGTGCCGGTTCTCCGCCCGGGCCTGCCGCCCGAACTCCGACCACACCGCCGCGTCCGGCGCCTCATTGGCTCCCTCAGGCACGAACTTGAGCGCCTCGCGGACCGCGTCCGCCGCAAACTCCCAGTTGATCTCGACGAGGTAGCGATCCTGGTCCGGTGCGGCGGTGTAGGCCATGTCGGCCTCCAGCGCCCGCCGCGCGAAGGTCGCGCCCACCACGGCCCACTGCGCCGCGTCGACCAACTGTGAGACGCCCAGGCCGAACCGGGCGCCGACCGTCCGGGACGCCTCCTCGGACGCGTACGGGATGAGCAGATCGCCGGCCGACGATCGCAGCGTCCAGCCGTCCGGGCCCTCGAGCAGGTTCTCCCCGGGCTGCAGTGGGGCGGGCTCGTTCGCCGGCACCTCCAGATCCGCCGCCGTCGTCAGGCTCACGTAGATCTGCGCCTCGGCCAGGGTCCTTGCGGTCAGCATCGGTTATCTCGCTCCTGTCTCTCGGACCAGATCGTGGTACGTGTCGCGAACCACCAGCAACCGGTCCAGCCGGAACCGGCCCGGCTCGGCGTCCCGGACCGCCCGGCCCTCGGGCGTCCAGAACTCGTCCTGCGGTACGGCGTCCTGCCCGGCCGGCACGAACTTGACCACCTCGTCCACGGCGGCCCGCGCGACGGCCAGCACCCTACCCGCCTCGACCGGCTCGGTGGGGACCGCCGCGGCGGCACGATCGGCCACAGCCATCCACTGTCCGGCATCCAGCAGCTCCGACGGCTCCGGTCCGCCGAACGTCGGCCAGCCGTTCACCCTGGTCTCCCGCTCGGGCAGACCGAACAGGTACTCGCGCTCGGCCGTACACCCGGGGCAGGTTCCGGCGTAGCTGATCGCGAGCTCGCCGTCGGCCTCGATCAGGCTGTGCTCCCAGGGCGTCTCGATCGAACCGCAGTCGGGGCACGGGTGCAGCTCCAGATACAGCTGCGCCTCATCCCGGGTGCGTGCCACTGCGAACGCCATGCCGTCCCTCTCGTCGTCGAGAACCATCATGCGGTCACGGGCCCGACAGAGACGGCCCGTGGCCGCTCGGTGCGATGGTCCGGCCGGACGCCGCCGAATGCTTCCCGCCCTTGCTCGGCGACGCTGCGAACTCGCGCGCGGTGGTGGCGTAGTCGAGACCCTTGAGCACACTGGCCGGCACCCCGCTCTTCTCCAGTTCGGCGGCCACCTTGGCGCTGAAGCTGCCGTCCGGGGACGAGGTGTTGTAGAGCTTGCGCAGGTCGACCCGGCCCTCTGCCATCCGCACCACGTCGCGATGCAACGTGGCGAAGGCCGAGGCGAAGCCACCGTCGCCGGCACACCGCATCTTCCCGTCGTGGAAAGCCTCGTAGACGCGCTCGGTGCCGTCCTTCTCCCGCATCGCCAGCACCACTGTCCTCCGCTCGGCCTTGGCTTTCGCCAGCGCCTGCAGCAGCGGTTGGTACGGCTGGTGGACCGGTCCCGACGGGCCTTCGACGTACTCTGTCGCCTCCAGGTCCGGTCGGCCCAGGTCGGGCGGCACCGCCTCCAGCCGCGCACCGGCCAGGACGGCGTCCATCGAGGCGCCCTCCTCCATCTGCCGGAGCCCCTCCAGGTACTCGTGCCGCAGCATCTTCACGTAGTACTCGCCGTGGGCCACGTCCCGCAGCTGGGTCGTCCGTGTGGTCTGCGGCGTACCGCGGCCCTTGTCGGTGGTGTGCCGGACGGTGACGTCGTACACGACCGGGATCCGGACCGTGACGAGCTTGCCTTCCTCGATCTTGGTGGCCTCCAGCCGCGTGCCGTGGGCATCGGAGGACTGTTCCTTCACCTGCTCTCCGACCGAGCCGGTGACCGCGACGATGCCGGCGTCGAACCCGCCGGTCACCGTGACCGGGGTGGCGTGGTTGCCGGTGCTCGAGGACCGGGTGGCCTCCTGCCGCCGGCGGACCTTGCCGGACTGTCCGTCCACTCCGTCGTCCTCGAGCACCCAGCCGATCGGCGTGGCGTTGATCGCGACGGCGACCGTGGTGCGGCCGTTGCCGCGCGCCGCCATCGGCACCAGGTGGAGGCCCTGGGCACTGGTCAGCCGCTCGAACTTGGCCTTCAGCGCGGTCGGCTGCAACTGCGCCCCGACCATCGCCTTGTGCTCCGCGAAACCCGCCTCACCGAGGACGCCGGGGCGGCTGAGGAAGGCCCCGACCTCGTCGAACAGGCGATCGGACTCCGGCTCGCCCTTCAGGTACGGCGCGGCCCGCTCGACCGACGCGCTCTCGGGGAGTTCGAACATGCGGTGCTCCGGCAGGCGGTCGTCCGGCGACCGCTGAGCCACGGCGGCCGGACCGTCGGTGATCAGCCCGCGGGGGACCAGCGCGGTCAGGTCCGCGCGCAGTTGCCGCTGCTGGGACACGGTGGTGACCTCGCCCGGCGTGTTCCGCTCGAGCTTCCACCGCAGGCTCGCCATCGTCGCCGCACCCGCGTTGTGCAACCGGACGACCTCGGTGGTGAAGACGATCTTCCGGTTCACCTTGGCCACGTCGAAGTGGCCGGTGCGATCCAGCGTGGTGTTCTGCTCGCCGCTGCCGGCCGTGTGCGTCCGGGTCCGGTCGGTCCCGACACTGCCCGACATGCTTCCGCCCGCACTGTTGGCGTCGGCGGCCTGGACTGTCCCGGAGTACGTCGTCGTGCGGCCGGTGGACCGGTCCCGCTGGGCGTAGTCATAGGCCTGGTTGATGCTGCCCGCCGCGACCTTGGGGATCTCCGGCGTACCGTCGGCCGCTTCCGGAGTGCCGTCGATGGTGATCTCACCCTCGAAGTGTGCCCGGACCCGGACGAGCAGTACGTCGGGTAGCTCCCGCCCCTCGACCGGGACCTCGATCGAGCCGACGTACCCGCGCGGACCGAGCATGTCCTCCAGGTGGCCCTGGTAGCTGTCCGGACTCAGATCGGCCTTCAGCTCGGCGCTGAGCAGGGGACTGGCCTGCTGTAGGCCGGGCGCGACCTCCTCGATCTGCTGGTTGATCAGCGCGAGGAGCTCGACCTCGTCGTCCGGCTTGCCCTCGGGGGTGATCGACTCGAGCTGGCTCGACGCCAGGCTGGCGTCGTACGCGCCGGAGAGGTGCACGATCCGGGGCTGATCGGCCAGCTGCTCGGCCCGTTCAGCCGCGGTCTCCAGCCGCTCGCTCGGCGTCGGTGCGTGCGGCATCGGCACCTTGGTCTGCCGCACCACCTTCTCGGTCAGGCGTTCGTCGGTGTGCGTTGCCGCGAGGCCCGTGGTCACACCGGCCTTCTCCTGCCGGTAGCGACGGACGAAACCGGCCGCGGTCCGCGGATCGAGCTCGAGTTTGCCCTCCAGGTATCGCTCGGCGGCGTCGGCCACGACCGGCAACGGCAGGTCGAGCTTCCGGCCCGCGTAGAGCTCCAGGGCACGGCGTTCGGCCATCGCCTTCTGCGCCAGGGCGTCCTCCAGCGGCACGGTCTGGATGACGCGCCCGTCCTGGACGATGTCCGCGACCAGCTTGTACCGCTCGAGGAGCTCGTAGTGCGTGCCGCCGTTGACCAGCAGGCGTTCCTCACCCGAGGTCTGGCTGTTCGAGGTGGACTGCGACCTCCCGCCGGTCCGCCCGATCGTGGCCCCACCCGACCAGCCGGAGCCGTCGGCCTCGGTCAGTCCGCCGCCTCCGTCGACACTCAGCCCACCGGAGTGCGACGTACCGGATGTCAGGCCGACGTCGGTCATCGTGAAGTTGATGTCGACCGTGGTCTGCTCACTGATCGCGGCGAACGTGAGGGCGGTGGCCTCGCCGCGGATGACGATCTGGAGCTGTTGCGGCAGCAGGGTCCGGTCCTCGAGGGCCTGGGCCGGGTTCGCTGGTGCCGGGATGACGACCATGGGCAGCTCGTAGCTGCCGTTCATCCAGTCCCGGTTCGCGACCAGGCTGTCGGGGGAGAGGAACGTGTGCAGCTGCTGGAAGGCGCTGGAGTCCGTACGGATCGCGCTGACGGCTGAGAAGATCCGGTCGGCCGGGTTGCCCGCATCCACCGCGACCGGGATCGCCTGCCGAACGGCGAGCGCGCTCGGTGCCTTCGGGTCCGCCTCGAACACCGGCGCCTCGGCCCGGGACAGCGCACTGTCGTACTCGACCTCGAAGCTTCCGCGGACGTCGGCCAGCGGCTCGGAGTCGCCCTTGTCGGTGACCTCGGCGAAGGTGATCCGGGCGCCTTGCCTGAGCCGGTCGGTTTCCGCGCTGCTCTCGTTCAGCGTGACCCGCTGCACCCGCCGGCCGACCGTCCAGCTGAAGCTCCGGCCGAGCGCGTTGCGGCTCAGCTTGATGCCGAGCCGGCCGGCCCAGCCCCGGACACCCGGCGCCGGACCGGATTTGGCGCCGACCCCACCCGAGATCGGGACTGCCTTCGATCGTCCGGACGTCCGCCCGGTGGCGCGCGAACTGATGCCGAGCCGGACGATGTTCTCCGTCGTACTGGTGCCGCGCCCCTGGACGTCGTCGAAGTCCTGGGTGACGGACAACCGGAAGTTGCGGTAGTGCGGCGCCCGGCCGGTGCGGTGGTCGTCGAGGACCACGATCAGGCCACCCTGACACGCCTGGTTCAGCCCGGCCTCGATCCGGGGCGCGGCGATCTGCTGGGTGATCCGGTCGTAGTTGGCCAACTGACTGGCCCGGCGCAGCGGATCCCTCGGCATCTTGTCCTGGCGCGGCTTGAGCCTGGAGTCCAGCGGTGGCACCAGACCCATCGCACTCAGCTTCAGCAGCGCCTGCCGCTGGGTCTCCTCGGCACCGCGGAGGTTCTGCGGCAGTGCTTTCCCCGGGCCGCGCAGCTGGTTCTCGCCGCGACCGAGCCACGGCGGCAGAGTCCGCGGTCCGGTCGGCGGCTCGGGGTCGCCGCGCAGCAGCACCCGGTCGTCCTGGTCGAACCGCATCGCGCCGTCGGGCTCCCGCCGTACGGCGTTCTTGTCCGCGCGTCCGCCCGCCCGCAGCAGGTCGTTCTCCGGGACGCGCAGCCGTGCCTTCCAGGTGTCCGTGATGACGATCGGCTCGGACTTGCGGTCGTTGACCTTGCGCAGGGTCGCCTTGACCCTCAGGTCGACGATGACCCCCTGGGTGGGGCCCTGGTTGCGGTGCACGGCCGGGGTGATCGACGTCGAGCTGACCGCCTGCCCGCCTTGGCGTGAGACGGTGCGACCGACCGAGACGCTGGGCGAGAGGTCCGCGCCGGATCCACCGACATCGTTCAAGGCCTTCGGGCTCGGCAGGAAGCCCGGGACCGGCTGGCCGGCCACCGCCTTGCCCGGGAAGGCCAGCGAGGCCGTGCCGGTCAGCGACGTGCCGTAGGACTGACTCGCGTTGACTCCGGCGAAGTCGACCAGAACCTCTTCCTGCCACATCTCGGAGCTGGACTCACCGCTCAGCTCGGCAGTGCTCCAGACCGGTTCCACCTCGAGGGTGAGCTCGTACTCCGTCTCGCCGCCGGACGGGATGGGCCTGGTGATACCGCCGGGGGCGGTGGCCTCTCTGAGCAGGCGGTGCGAGTCCTGGGTGATGAGTCCGCTGATGTGGTCGTAGGTGACGCGGTCGATCCCGCCGTACTTCCGCTTGGCCTCGGCGACCATGCGGTCGTTGAGGCGCTGCGGACCGCTGATCCTGGTGACGGTGTGCCGCGGGAACTCCGTCGTGCACTCCGCGCCGCGGCCGAGCTCCGCCAGCGACACCGTGTCAGCCGGTGGCTTGACGGTGTAGGCGCTCGACACCCACGTCAACTGCCGGCCCGCGTCGGCCGGCTCCACCGGAAACCAAGGCTCGGTGGGTGAGTTGCGGACCTCGATCTCCCACTCGCCGGACCACTCGTAGAGCAGGGACTCGCCCCGGTTGACGTCGACCCAACCGGACTGGTGGTGGGCGGTGGCGCCACTGGTCTCGGCCAGCGTGCGGCCCGTGGAGACCTCGCCGCGCGGCGAGAGTAGCTGGGACGCGACGTGCAAGGGCGTCCCGGGTGCGGCCATGGCGAGGAACGGCTGGACGTTGACACCGACTGTGGCGTTCGACGCGTGGGTGCTGGTGGTGGCGAAGCTCTGGCCGCCCTCGCCGAGGGTGCCCGACATCTGCTCGGCCAGGTCGTAGTCGCGATCGACCACCTCGGTCACGTCGCGCGGTTTCATCCGGAGCCGAACCTGCGTGATCCGGGTGACGTCGTCGTCCGGACTGCCGCCGACGGTGAACACCATGCCGTCGGGGGAGAGCAGCCGGCGGTACTCGGCGCCAGGCATCGGGATCGGCGCGTCGGACCCGAGCCGCTCACGACAGTCGTACTTGGCGAGCACCCGGTTGATCTCGTCGAGCGGCACGGTCAGCGGCTTGCCGGTCGGTACGCCGGTCTCCAGCAGGTCCTTGACCGGCGTCGCCTGATCGACGCTGCTCTCGTAGACCTCGACGCGTTCCCCGGCTTGCCGGGCCAGCTCGGCGATCCGGGTCCGCGAACCGTTCGCGTCGAGCTCGCTCAGCAGGGCCTGATAGCCGGCCAGCGCCTGCCGGGCGTCGGTCGCCGCCTGTCCGTACGCCCCGGCGATCTCGGTGTGCCGCCGCGCTTTGTTGCCGGCCGCAACGGCCGCGACGCGCAGCTTGCGGGCCCGCTCGGGCGCGCCGAGATCCTTCCCGGTCTCCTCGTTCTGAGCGTCGCGCTTGTTCTGATCGGCCTCGGTGATCGCCGCGGAGGCACTGAGCGTCTTGGTCCGTGCCTTGCCCTCCAGGTCCCCGACCGCGGCTTCCAGCGTCGTGATCTGCGCGACGACCTGTCGGCGGAGGTGGCCCGGCGTGTGCCGCGCGGGCGTGGCGTCCGCCTCGGCGCGAGCGGCGGCGAGGCCGGTCTCGGATGCGTCGGCGGTGGCGATCGCGTTGACCGCCCAGGGGAGTGCGGGCTCGGTGCCGCTCCGGCGTCCGATCGCCTTCGCCAGGCCCTGGATGTCCTGCTCGAGCTCCGCGACGCTGCGCGGACCGGTGGGCCGTCCGTTCGCGAGCGTCTCGGCCCGCGCTTGCCGCCAATCCTGCGTCAGCAGTTGGTACGCGGCGTTGTCGGCCCGGACACGGCGATCCCGCCCCTCGTGGCCGAAGGCCGACCGCAGCCGGCCGAGGATCCCGGTCGGCCGCTCGGCCTTCGCGGCCGCGAGTTGCTGCGTCAGCAGAGAGAGCTGGTGCGCCCAGATGTGCCGGTACTGCGTGTCGGCGAGGCCGGGCGCGATCCGCAGTACGTGCGGGTCGTTCGCCGTACCCGAGCGGAGCCGGCCCTGCGCCACCAGGCCGCCGACCGTGGCGAGCACCTCGACCCGGACATGCTGAGGTACGTCGCTCGCCGTCATCCTCACCACGGCCAGCTCGGCCTGCGGATCGACGGCCGGCTTGGCGGTGAGGGACGAGCCGAGCTCGTCCTGAGTCATGGTCTCCAGGACATTCAGCGCGGTGCGCCGGTTCTGCTCCGGGTCTCCCGCGGCACCTGTCACCAGGCCGGTGCCGCGGATCGCTCGGGTCAGCGTCTGGCGACGCGACGGCCGGCGATGGTTGGTGCCGACCTGGGGACGATGGCGTCCGGGAGAGGAGCGGGCGGGTGCCGTCGCGGCGAGCAGCCGAGCGTCGCGGCTGATCTGCTGCGATGCCGACACGACCTCGGACGCCGCGACCGGCTTCGACGTACCCGGTAGGCGCTCGAGTCGAGCGGCGGCTTCCGGGGAGTCCGGCGCCGCGCTTCGGAGCGCGACCCGGAGCATCGCCTCGGCCTCGGTCCGCCGCGATTGGTCCAAACCGGGGACATGGAGGAACCGATCCAGCGCTGCCGTCGCTCCGGCCGCGGGCGATTCGCCGCGGACGCGGGCGACCTCGGCGCCGAGTACGCCGACAGCCTCGGCCAGCAACCGGTCGTCGTGAGAATGGTCCGCGGCCCGGCGGCTGAGTTGTGCCTCCAGCGCCCGGACGACGTACGCCGGCAGGACGTCCTGCCGGCTGGTCAGCCAGACCCGGCCGTCACTCAGCGGCACTGCCGCCGGATAGACGATGCCGAGGGCGGTTCCGATGGCCGTTCGGGCCCGGACCGCCGGCTCAGGGGCGGCCATCGTGGGTGTCGTCAGCCGACCCACCCCCTCCCGTAGGTGCCTCGGTGCTCACCAGTTGTCACCAAGACGTCTGCTTCCGGAATCTAGCAAACTTTCGGTTACTCGCCAGCTACTCGGAACACCCGAACTGTTAACGATTTACGCCCCGTCGGCCACCTAGGATCACGCGCATGGACGACCGGCTGGGTTCATCGGAGTGGAGCGTGCCCGAGGCGCGGAACGTGGTGGCCCCGTTGCGGCACATCGCGGCCGAAGGTCCGGAGTACGACGGTGTCGAGCTCTTTCTCGCTCTGTGTGACTACCTGGACGAGCTCCACGGCGAGGCCGGATTCGACCGGGTGTTGACCGGGCCGGAGCGGTCCGCGCTGGCCGGCGCCGTACGCCGGATTCACGGGCGGAGCGCCGTACCGGATCGGGACGGGGAGCGGCTGGTGCAGCCGGTGAACGCGGCCGTCACGCTGACCGAGGGGCGGGCGCTCGCGGCTGAGCTGGAAAGCGCTGACGGGTGGCAGCGGGAGCTGGGTCTGGCGCTGCACGGGCTGTACAGCTATCTAGACCAGTTGTACGGCGGACCGGGCGCCTTCACCGACCTGCTGACGACCGCGGAACGGGACCGGGTCGCGAGCCGGTAACGGCACCGACCTGGCGGCCCGGATGGCACCTCGCTGCCATTACGGTAGGGCGCGTGAGTCTCTCGTCCTCCACGCGCACACCCTCCCAAGGCACCCGCGGAGCGGGCCGATCGGCGGGCGGTGGCGCGACCCGCCTCCCGGGCAGCCGGGAGCGCCGTCCGGCCCTGGCCGCGCTCGCGGTCATCCTGATCCTGCTCGGCGCCGCCGGGTCCGCCCTGATCGCGCTGAACAGCGGCAACCGGTCCGACTTCGTCGCGATCGCCCCCGACAAGCTCGCGCCCGGCCACCGGATCGAGCCCAAGGATCTGTCCCGTGGCGACCTCGCCGGTGCGACCGGCGGCCTGATCCCGTGGTCGGAGGCGAACAAGTACCTCGGCCGCTACACCACGACCTGGCTCTACAAGGACCAGTTCGTCACGCCGGACAACTTCACCAAGGACGGCGCCAAGCCCATCCCGGCCGACGGTGCACTGGTCGGTGTCAGCCTCGAGGCGGGCCGCGCGCCGTCGGACGGACTCGACGTCGGCGACATGGTGTCGGTGATCCGGGTCCCGGCGGCCACCGGCGACTCGGGGATCCCGACCACGCTGGTCAAGGCCGCCGAGATCACCTCGACCGCGGGTGCCGTCACGGACCCGAAGACGAGCGCCAGCACGACCTTGAACGTGACAGTGCTGATCCCGACCGACCAGTCGATGCCGGTGGCCGCTGCCGCCGCGGCGAAGACCCTGGTGCTGGTGAAGCTCGCGCCGGGGACCAGGCCCGACGTCTCGCGGACCGACGGGACCAATTGATGGCACTGGTGGCATTGGCGAGCGCGAAGGGCTCGCCCGGGGTGACGACTGCCAGTCTCGTCTTCGGCGCGCTCTGGCCGCGGCAGGTGCTGCTGGCCGAGTGCGACCCGGCCGGCAGCGATGTGGCGATCCGGATGACCGCACCGGGTGGTGCGGCGCTCAACTCCGACCGTGGCCTGGTCAGCCTGGCCGCCGCGAGCCGGAAGGGCCTGGGCGACGAGGTGATCCTCGCGCACAGCCAGCAGCTCGACGGTGGTCTCGACGTACTGCTCGGCGTCCGTTCACCTGAGCAGGTCGGTGGCATGGGCGGCCTGTGGCATCCGCTCGGCGTCTCGTTCAACCAGATGCAGAACGGCGACGTACTGGCCGACTGTGGCCGGATCGGCGCATCGTCGCCGCAGCTTCCCGTCATCCAGTCCGCGCGCCTCGTCGTACTCGTGTGTACGGCGACCGGGTCGTCGGTCGCGCACCTGCGGGAGCGACTGTCCTCACTGGTGCACCATGTCGACGCACAGCTCGGCGTGGTCGTGGTGGCCGACCCGAAGCGGCGCGACGGGGTCAAGCAGGTGTGGACCGTGCTGGACGCGATGTCCGTGCCCGTTCGGCACCGGTGGCATCTGGCGTACGACCCGGCCGGTGCGGCGTTCTTCGACGGGCGTGGTCACGGCCGGCTCGACAAGACGCCGCTGATCCGGTCCGCGACCGACATCACCGCGGAGATGGCCGCACTCGTCGCGGCGCCACCGCAGCAGGACTTCGACATGGCCCAGGCCGCCTTCCCGCCGCAGGGTGAGTACTGATGAGCGCTGATCAGGAGCTGGTCCGCAAGTTGCGGGTCCAGGTCGCCGAGCGGCTGAACGAACAACGCCGCCGCGACCAGGTGAACGGCGTACCGCCGATGAGCGCCGAGGACGAGCGCGAGTACGCCCGTTCGCTGATCGTCCAGGTGCTCGAGGACCACGCCCGCTACGAACTCGCCGACGGCCGGACGCCGCCGACTCCGGACGACGACGCGCAGATCGCCGGCGCGATCCACTCGGCGCTGTTCGGCGTCGGCCGGCTGCAGCCGCTGATCGACGACCCCGAGGTCGAGAACATCGACATCAACGGCTGCGACCAGGTCTTCGTCCAGTACGGCGACGGTCGCGAGGAGATGCTGGGAGCGGTCGCCGAGAGCGACGACGAGCTGGTCGAGCTGATCCAGGTGCTGGCCGCCCACGCCGGCCTGACCAGCCGGCCGTTCGACTCCGCCAACCCGCAGCTCGACCTGCGGTTGCCCGACGGCTCCCGGTTGTCGGCGGTCATGGGTGTCACGTCGCGTCCCGCGGTGTCCATCCGGCGCGCGCGACTGGGCCGGGTGTTTCTTCGCGACCTGGTGGCCAACCGCACGATGTCCGACGACGTCGGCTCGTTCCTGCGGGCCGCGGTCGCGGCGCGGAAGAACATCATGATCGCGGGCGCGACGAACTCCGGGAAGACCACGCTGCTGCGGGCGCTGGCCAACGAGATCGGTCCGTCCGAGCGGCTGATCACGGTCGAGCGGTCGCTCGAGCTGGGCCTCGGCGAGTTCAAGGACCTGCACCCGAACGTGGTCGCGTTCGAGGAGCGGCTGCCGAACTCCGAGGGCGTCGGCGAGGTCAGCATGGCCGATC
Organism: Kribbella sp. NBC_01484; assembly: GCF_036227145.1. Classification (NCBI taxonomy): domain Bacteria; kingdom Bacillati; phylum Actinomycetota; class Actinomycetes; order Propionibacteriales; family Kribbellaceae; genus Kribbella; species Kribbella sp. NBC_01484. Next base: position 7,864,478 of record NZ_CP109437.1, on the reverse strand, counting down.
TGGTCCGCCGCTCGCTGCGGATGAACCCCTCGCGGGTGATCGTGGGTGAGGTGCTGGGCGACGAGATCGTGACGATGCTGAACGCGATGAGCCAGGGCAACGACGGCTCGCTGTCGACGATCCACTCGAACAGCTCGATGGAGGTGTTCAACCGGATCAGCACCTACGCGATCCAGGCGACGGAGCGGCTGCCGATGGACGCCACCCAGATGCTGATCGCCGGCGCGCTCGACTTCGTCGTGTTCGTCCGCAAGCACAACGACTACGAGCACGGCGGCGGTCTGAGCCGGTACGTCGAGAGCATCCGCGAGGTGACCGGCTGGGACGGCAGGGTGCTGTCCGGCGAGGTGTTCGCGCTCGGACCGGACGGCCGGGCCGCGGCGCACGCGCCGATCGCCTGCATGGACGAGCTCGAGCACTATGGGTACCAGCCCCTCGTGCACGGAACGTGGGCGTGACGCGATGAACGACAGGACGCTGCTCGCCCTGCTCTGCGGCGCGGTCGTCGGCGGCGCCGTACTGCTGCTGATCGTCGCGATCCGCGGTACCGAGCCGCGGGACGAGACCCCCTCGGTGTTCCGCCGGGGCAATGCCGAGAGCCGGAAGAACCTGGTCCGGTTCGGCGTCGGGATCGGCGTCGGTCTGATCGTCCTGGTCGTAACCCGCTGGTTGGTCCTGGCGGTGGCCCTCGGCCTGTTGGCGGCGATGGCGGACCGCTTCTTCGGCGGCACCGGTGAGGAACGTCGCGCGATCGAGCGCCTGGACGCACTGGCCACCTGGACCGAGGCACTGCGCGATACGATCGCCGGCGCGGTCGGCCTGGAGCAGGCGATCCCGGCGACCGCGGTGAACGCGGCCCCGGCGATCAAGCCCGGCCTGAACCTGCTGGTCGACCGGCTGCGCATCCGCGAACCGTTGCCCTCGGCATTGATGCGGTTCGCCGACGACCTGAACGACCCGTCCGCCGACCTGATCGTCGCGGCCCTCGTACTCAACGCCCGGCTGCGCGGACCCGGTCTGCGCGAGGTGCTCAGTGCTCTGGCGGACTCGGCCCGCGAGGAGCTCGACGTACGGCGGAAGGTCGCGGCGGAACGCCGATCGACGCGGCGCAGCGTGCAGGTGGTGGTCGCGATCACGCTGATCATGGCGGCCAGCCTGGTGCTGTTCAATCCGACGTACATGCAGCCGTACACGAGCTTCATCGGGCAGGTCGTGCTGGCCGTCGTGATCGCGCTGTACGCGCTCGGGCTGATCTGGCTGCGCCGGCTGGCCAGGATCGAGGTGCCCGAGCGGTTCCTGATCAGGAGCGACAACGCCCAGCGGGGCAACCGGTCCGGCGACCAGCGGATGGAGGTGGTGGGCGGATGACGTGGGCCTTCATCGCCGGCGGTCTCGTCGGCCTCGGCGTGTACCTGGTGGTCCGGATGTTCATCAAGCCGGCGACCAACGTGCTGTCCACCATTGCCCGGATCGACGCCGGCCGGGGCGGATACACCAGTGGTGCGACGACCAGTGCGGCCGGCGAGCGGGTGCTCGGCGGCGTCGACCGGGCTCGCGAGACGCTCGGGCGGCGGCTGGAGCTGGAGGCGAACGCTCGCGGCTGGGCGTTCGGGAAGCTCCGTCGCGACCTCGCGGTGATGAACCAGCCGTTCGCGGCGATGCTCGCGACCAAGGTGTTCTTCGCGCTCGGGGCGATGATCTTCATCCCGCTCGTGCTGTTCCTGTTCGGGGCGATCGGTCTCAGTGCGCCCGGCGCCAGCCCGGCGATCGTGACGCTGGCCGCGATGGCCCTGGCGTTCTTCCTTCCTGACCTGGCGTTGCGGCAGGAGGCGGAGAAACGGCGCCGCGACTTCCGGCACGTGGTCGGCAGCTTCCTCGACCTGGTCGCGATGAACCTGGCCGGCGGCCGCGGCCTGCCCGAGGCGCTGATGACCGCGTCCACCATCGGCGACCACTGGGCGATGGCCCGGATCCGGCAGGCCCTCGCGAACGCGCGGCTGATCGGCATCACGCCGTGGGACGCGATGGCCCGCCTGGGCGAGGATCTCGGCGTCGAGGAACTGCGCGACCTCGCGTCCGCGCTGGCGCTGGCCGGTGACGAGGGCGCGAAGATCCGCGCATCGCTGCTGGCCCGGGCCGCGTCCCTGCGACGCAAGGAGCTGGCCGACGTGGAAGGCAAGGCGGGTGAGCGCTCCCAGTCGATGCTGGTCGCGCAGCTCGTCATGATCGCGGCGTTCTTCCTGTTCCTGGCCTTTCCGGCCGGCGCGGCGATCCTCGGGAGCTAGTGGGATCCAACGGACGAAGCTGTCCGTCGTAGAGGGCATACTGAGGCCTGCTTCGGCCTCACGATTCGGAAGGCTAACGGATGATCTCGGAACTACAGTTCTGGCGGGCGATGGCTGGTTACGCGATGGCGCGTGCCCACGCTCAACGAGCCCGGGCACGCCAGGGCCGGACCGATCTCGGCGCCTCCGCCCTGGAATGGGCGATCATCTCGGCGATCCTGGTCGCCGCCGCGCTGGCGATCGGCGTGGTCGTCAAGCGCGTCATCACCAAGCGGACCGGCGAGATCGACCAAGGCTGACCCGATCATGCGTTTCCGCCCCCGCTCGGAGCGCGGCGTCAGTTCGCTCGAGCTGGCGATCCTGGCGCCCGCGATCCTCGCGCTGATCTTCATGAGCATCCAGACCGCGCTCTGGCTGTACGGGCGGTCGGTGGCGCTGAACGCCGCACAGGAAGGGGTTTCCCGGCTGCGGCTGGTCCAGCCGCCGGTCTACACGACGGATGTGGGGGAGAAGGTCCGGGCCGACATCGAGTCGTACGCGCAACAGGTCGGTGGGACGTCACTGCAGCACGCGAGTGTCGCGCCACCGTCGTACAACAACCCCGAAGGCATGGTCTCCTTCACCGTCACCGGTGAGACGGTCTCGCTCGTCCCCGGCCTGACGCTGAAGGTGAGCCGCACCGCCACCGGCCCGATCGAGCAGTTCGAGGCCGACGACAAGTGAGCCAGGAGATGACGCGGAGACTGGGGATCCGCTGCCGCCGCATGGTCGGACGGCGGCGCGAACGCGGCGCACTGGCGCTCGAGCTGGCGGTTCTGGCGCCGGTCCTGCTGGTGCTGTTCATGTTCCTGCTCGCCTGCGGCCGCTACTTCCAGACGTCTTCGCTGCTGGAGGGTGCCGCCCGCGACGGCGCCCGCTCCGCGAGCCAGGCACGCTCATTGACCGATGCCCAGGCGCGGGTCGACCGGGCCGTCAGCGATGCGATGGGCCAGGCGGTCAAGTCCTGCAAGGAAACCGCGTCCGGCAGCATCACCACCGGGTTCACCGCTGGGGCGCCGCTGTCCGTCGAGGTGAGCTGCACGATCAACTACCGCGACCTCGGGCTGCTCGGCCTCGGCGGCGACACCACCATCACCAAGCGATTCACCTCGTCACTCGATCCGTACCGGGGGGTGCGCGGTGACGGCTCCTGATCGGCACCGGATCCTGGAGTTCTTCCGGATCGATGCCCCCGGCAACCATCGGATCGCGCTCGGCCGGGGTGCCCTGAGCCCCGCGGTGGCGATCCTCGCGGTGATGATCTTCACCCTGGCCGGCCTGGTGATCGACGGCGGCCGCCAGCTCGGCGCCCGCTCCCGCGCCGTCGGCTACGCCCAGGAGGCGGCCCGCGTCGGCGCCGCGGCGATCCAGCTGAACAACGCCGAAGCCAAGATCGACACCACCAAGGCGGCCACCGCGATCAACGGCTTCTGCGCCCAGGTGAAGTCCAACGACTCCACCGTCACCTCCTGCGGCCCGACCACCCTGACCGACGAGCAGGTCGACATCCAGGTCGACATCGCCAACAAGACGACGTTCCTGGGCCTCATCGGCAAACAGAGCCTCAAAGCCGTCGGCACCGGCCAGGCCCACGCCGAGCAAGGCATCAAGAAGGCCGACGACAGCCCGACGATCCCCTCGATCGTGGTCAACCGGACCCCGGACGACCCCGGCGCACCCATCACCACCGCGGTGCCACCGACCATCGACTTCCCCTGCCCGACCTGGACCGTCGGCTCACCGACCCCGATCTGGACGTTGACACCGTTCCCGTTCCCGGCCACGTGCACGCCGAACGTGACGCCGACGCCGGACCCGTCGTCCTCTCCGCCCGGGAGTCCGCCGCCCGGGACGCCACCCACCTCCACCCCGCCAAGCCGCTAGAGACCGAAGGAATGTCATCCGTGCGTAGGTTCGCTCTCCCCGCCGCGGCGCTGGCCGGCGTTCTGCTGCTCTCCGCCTGTGGCAGCAAGGACTCCAACGACGGCGGTCTACCAGTGCCGGCCGGCGGCGACTCCGGCACGACAACCTCGAGCACCCCGTCCACCGGGACGAGCGAGCCCACCACCGAACCGTCGCAGACAGCCAAGCCCACCTCGCAGCCGAAGGCGCAAGTCATCGTCCAGGCCGGGAACTTCGCGTCGAATGCCGCCGTCCAAGGCCTCGTGAGCAGCTATCCGCTGTACTTCCAGGCCCTGGTGTCGAAGGACGACACCGTGCTGAAGAAGTCCTTCCCGTCCTTCTGGTACGCCGACGTGTCACAGGCGATCTTCGATGCCCAACGCAACGGCTGGGTGATGCGGCCACCGGGCAGCGTGGTCGTGATGGGTGTGCAGAACCAGCCGGAGGGCATCGTTCGGGTGAAGACGTGCCGATCGCAGACCACGCAGTACTGGGATCTCAAGGCGAAGAACTGGATCGAGGTCACGCCGAAGGGATCGCCTCAGGTGATCGACATGGTCCGGACCGGACGTGGCTGGCTGCCGTACCGGCTGGCTCCGTCGACCGGCGTCACCTGCTCAGGCGTGCATTATCCGGCCTAGAGCAGAACGCGAGGATTCACATTCCGAATAGGTGACGGGTCAGTGAGCAACGGGCATGATGCCCCTGGTCGAAGATAATCTGCCGGGTAGCCGAGTCTGGGGAGTGAGGATGCACAACCGAGTGGGCCGCGGACTGCTCGTTCTGAGCGCCGTGCTCGCGCTGCTGATGGCGGTCCCGGCCACGACGGCCACCGCGGACACCATCCAGACCGGCAACAAGGTCTGCAGCATGTACGTCAACTCGATCGGCTTCGGCGCGTACTGCAGCTCCGGGCTGGCGTACGTCGGTGGGACACCGCCGCCGACCTGGCGCGAGCGACTCGCCGGCCGGCCGTTCATCCCGTGCCGCGACTTCGACATTCCTGACGGGATCCGCCTGCCGCAGGCGCCGGAGGGCAAGAGCTGGGTCATGCGGATCACGATCACCGGCTACAAGCTGGACAGCTACAACGGTGGGCCGCACGCGCACCTGGAGCGGGCCTATGTCGCGGTCGACGCGGCCGAGCGCGCCCAGTGCCCGTTCCCGGACTACATGAAGGACTTCTGGTGGCCCTTCAAGAGCACGTACCCGGATCCGGCGCTGCAGATCATGCCGACGTACACGCCGCGGGTGAACGTGCCCGCGTACTTCACGCTGACACCCGAGAGCTCGATGGCAGGGAAGACCGACGGGCGGACGGTGGATCCGAAGGAGTTGACCAGCGGGTACTTCGACCAGAGACACAACCTCACGATGCGCGGCATGGTCGTCCAGATCGTGATCGACCCAGGTGACAACACCGGTACGTTCACGTGCCCGGTCGGTGTGACGCCGTTGGACGACCCGGACGGATACGACCAGTCGCAGGACCCCGAGCACCAGATCAACCCGTGCAAACACGTGTACACGCGGTCTAGTGCGAACCAGCCGGACGGCATGTACACGGTGAAGCTGACCATTACCTGGGAGGTCTCGTACTGGGTCGGCCAGCACTCCGGCTGGATCTCGATCGGCAAGGCTGATGTGCATGCGGTGCAGCGGTTGCCTGTGCAGGAAGTTCAGGCTATCGGTGGTTAACGGTGGGGGTATGGAGGCGTGATGGTCAGGACGAATGAACCGGTGCGGGCGGCGCGGTTACCGCAGCGAGGGTCGGGCAGTCCGGGGGCGGACCGGCTGAAGGGGTTCGTCGCGCTGCTCGCGATCCTGGCGATCGTCGGCGGGGTCCCGTACGTCCTGCTGCGGTTCTTCGGCACGCCGTGGCCGGACAAGATGCCGAGCAGCAGCATGCTGTTCAGCGAGTTGAGCATCGAGACCGTCCTCGGCATCATCGCGTTCTTCATCTGGGTGGCCTGGCTGCACTTCGTCATCTGTCTGATCGCGGAGGCGGTCGCGGAGATCCGCGGGCACGGCCTGTCGCCACGGATCCCGTTCGGCGGCGGTTCGCAGACCATGGCGCGCCGGCTGATCGGGACCGTCGTACTGATCGCCGCGGGAGCCGGCGTCAGCCTGCCGGTCGCCAGCGCAGTAACGACAAGCGTCGCGACGCCGACCTCGGTCACCGTGACGCAGGGCGGCGAGCAGGGGTCGACGGCGCAGTTCCGCCAGACCGAGGCTCGCAGCACTGTGCTCAGCGGCAACCAGGCCAAGACGACCACGCACACCGGCGTACGGACGAACCACGATCACAACGGTCAGGTCATCAAGTACACCGAGGTCCGCCCGCCACAGGGCCGGAACTACGACTGCCTGTGGGACATCGCCGAGCGCTACCTGGGCGAAGGCCGGCGGTACAAGGAGATCTACGACCTCAACAAGAACAAGCTGCAGCCCGACGGCCGCCGCCTCACCAACCCGGACCTGATCCTGCCGGGCTGGCAGGTCCGCCTGCCCGGTGACGCGAAGGGCCCGGGTGTGCACACGGTCCGCGTGAACATCGAGGACCGTGGTAACACCACGCTCCCCGCGGGCTCGAAGGTGACCACGGGCACCAAGACGACGACCGGGTCCAAGACCACCACCGGCAGCAAGGTGACCACCGGCTCGGAGACGAAGACGACGCCCGGCACGGGCAGCCGCTGGTCCGAGCAAGGCGCCGAGTCCGGTTCGACGATCACCATCGGCAACGCGAAGAACGACCCGGGCGCGAAGAACGTCAAGCCGGGGGAGCCGGGCATCACGGTCGGCCCACACGGTCCTGGTACGTCGGAGTCCGAGCCGGGCGACCCGGCCGCCGGTGGCACTCAGGTGCCCGAGGCAACGCCGGTCGCGACGGACAGCGGGTTCAGCCTGACCGACGCCGGCATCTACGGCTTCGGTGCGACGTTGCTCGCGGCCGGCCTGGCGCTGGCGCTGAAGCGGCGCCGCGGCTGGGCGCTGGGTCCGGGCCCGAAGGCGGCCGGCCACCGGCAGACCGAGGTCGGTCTGCGGCTGGCGTCGGACATCCCGACCGCGCAGTTCGTCGACAATGCGCTGCGGAAGCTCGGCGCCGACATGACGCAGGCACAGCGTCCGATGCCGAAGGTCGTTGCCGCACTGGTGACGGATCGGGCTCTGACGCTCGTGCTCGACCCGTACGAGGCGCCGTCCGCACCGCCCGGCCCGTGGCAGGCGATTGCCGAAGGCACCCGCTGGACGCTGCGTCGCGGCTACGCGCCGACTGGTGACGTCACTGCGCCCGCGCCGTACCCGACCCTGGTCACGATCGGCCAGAACGCCGATGGCGCGACCGTGCTGGTCGACCTCGACACCGCGAACGGCATCGTCAGCTTCGGCGGGGTGAACAACCCGTCCCGGGACGTGGTCGGCTCACTCGCGGTCGAGTTGGCGACGAACCTGTGGTCCGAAGGCGCACACATCAGCATGGTCGGGTTCGGCGACGACCTGTCGTCGCTGGCGCCGAGCCGGCTGAGCTACTGGGTCCGGCTCGACGACGCGATCGCCGAGGTGGCTCGCCGGACCGACGCCCAGGTGCAGGCCTGTGCGCGGCGTGACCTGAGCTCGGTCGCCGACGCGCGGATGGCGTACCCGGACCCGGTGCTGTGGGGCGCGGAGATCATCTTCGTGTCCGCGCCGCCGTCACCCGAGGAGCAGGACCAGCTGAACCGGCTCGCCGCGGACCAGCAGCGCAGCATCGCGGTGGTCGTGGTCGGCGACGTGATGAACTCGCCGTGGCGGTTCGTGGTGGACGAGAAGAACCAGGCGGTCTGCCGGCTGCTCGGTCTCGAGGTCGATGCCCACAGCATCGACCCGCAGCAGTTCGCCAACCTGGTCGCGCTGTTCGACGCGGCCGAGTCGGACTCGCGGGACAAGCGCCGGGCCGAGCAGGACATGCCGGCGTACGAGTTCTCCGGCACCGATCTCAGCCAGCCCGCACCGGTCGAGGTCGACCTGCTCGGGCCGGTCGAGGTGGATGCCCGCGGCACCATCGACGACGGCCGGATCCAGCTGTCGACCGAGATCATCGCGTTCCTGGCCAGCCAGGACTACGGCGTCCACCCGAACGTGCTGGCCGGCGCGATCTGGCCGCGCGGCATCAGCGACGAACTGCGCGACGCCGCGCTCGACCACACCCGTCGCTGGGTCGGCATGGACGCGATGTACGCCGACGAGTCCGGCCGCTGGATGCTGAACCGCAGCATCGTCCGGGTCGACTGGGACGTGTTCCGCACGCTGGCCAAGCAGGCGACGATGATGGACGACCCGCGCGGGCCGCTGTCGACGGCGCTGAGCCTGGTGCACGGCCCGGCCTGGTCCAACCTGCCAGCGGGTCGCTATTCGTGGCTTGCCGCCTCGGGGATCGAGCGGCGGATGGTGGAGTCCGTGGTCGACGCGGCCCTGCGGCTGGCGGAGTCGGCGCTGAACCACAACGACGGCAACCTGGCCCGCACCGCACTCCAGACCGGCCTCAGCTTCTCGCCGGCCTCCGAGGAACTGTGGCGAGCCACGCTCCGCCTGGCCTCGCACTTCGGCACCGCCGCCGACGTCACCAACGTCGCCGGCCAGCTGTACGCCGCCCTCGCCAAGCACGGCGGCCCCCGCGGCCCCGAAGCCGAGACCGACGCCCTGGTCGACGAACTCCTCCCGGGCTACCACCGCCCAGCCGCGGTCGCCTGACCCACCCGAAACCGCCCGTACCCCGGATCCACACCGGGTACGGGCGGTTCGTCGTACCAGCCTCACGCACGCATGTCAGTCCTCCTCCGTCACCAACACCGTGTGCCTGCCGCATTGGAGGGGTAACCGGCTCCTCTGCTCAGGTTTGGGTGATCGTCGGCCGGGTGTGCTGGTCGGGATAGGGGCGATGTTCGGGGTGGGCAAGGTGGAGGGTGGGCCGATGCTGTGCCGGGCGGCTCCAGCGGGCTCGTTCCCCTGCGGATCGGTCGACCTCTGGTGACCTGGGACAGGTTCTGGTGGGTCGAGACAGGCAATTCCATGTCCCAACCCACCACGACCCGTCCCAGCCCACCGGCCCCAACCCACCACGACCCGTCCCAGCCCACCGGCCCCAACCCACCACAACCCGTCCCGACCCACCGACCCCAGCCCACCGGCGCCCCGGTCCCCGCCCCGCGCTGTGTGTCCGCGCGGACAGGTCCTGAGCGTCCCATTTCATGGGCCCGCCAAACCTCACCGCGAGCCCGGCAAACCTGTCTGGCCGGTGGTCTCACCGATGACCTACCGCAACCGGCCAGCCACCACATCACCGGCTAGCACACCCAGCACACCGCTGCCCCGAGCGCCAAACTCGCCTTCCTCATGGCCACAAGACTCAACCAGGCGACCGCGCTACACCATTATCTGGGACTCAACTGTCACCTCACCCACACAGCAAGCACAAGAACCGGATATCCCCTGAAGTTGCCCCTTCTCCCGCCTTGATCTGAGGAGTGAAGGGGGTCGTTGGGGGGGATGGGAGATCCGGCGCTCCGGTTGGTTCGGTGGGTGTTGCCCGTGCCGTCGAGCGGATCGCCAGGCCATCACAACGAGGCGCGGACGATGGCCGCCCGCGGACGATCGCGGCGTCTGGGTGATTGTGATGGCCTGGAAGTCCGCCACAGCCCGCCCGGCGGCGGTGGCGGGTTGGGCGATGCTGCGCCGCTGACCGGACCTGCAGCACTCACCAAGCAGCGCGATGCCAGACGGGCCCCGCTCGGCCCCGAGCAGTCGGCGGCTGACGGACCGGGTTAGTGAGTGCCCCACGTCCGCCCAGGCCACGACCCGCGAGCCGGCCGGGGCAGGCTGGAGAGGATCTCCCACCCGATCCGGGATCCGGGACGAGATCCTCCCCACCCCGGCGGGAACCGACACAACACGGCCGACCGCCGAGACGCCAAGGAGACGAACGAACCACCCACGGATACGTCAGAAGAGCCGGATATCCCGTCAAATGCCGGACGGGACGGGAGGGTGATAGTCGGCGGACAGTCAGAGCGGGTTGGCGGACCAGGTGTCGCAGGCGGTCATGTCGCCGGAGTCCATGCCGGTCTTGAACCACTTCATCCGCTGCGCGGCGGTGCCGTGGCTGAAGCTCTCCGGGGTGACCTGGCCCTGGGTCTTCTCCTGGATGCGGTCGTCGCCGACGGACGCGGCAGCGTCGAGGCCGCGCGCGATGTCGTCCTCGGTGAGCTCCGTGATGAGCGGCTGGCCGCTCTTGTTGGGGACCGTGGTGGCGTGGTTCGTCCAGATGCCGGCCAGGCAGTCGGCTTGCAGCTCGGACCGGACCGAGTCCGAGTTCGGCCCGTTGCGGCTCTTGATCCGGTCGAGGATGCCGTAGAGGTTCTGGATGTGGTGACCGTACTCGTGGGCGACGACGTACGCCTCGGCGAACTCGCCGCCGCGCGCGCCCAGGTCCGTCTGCAGGGTCTTGAAGAACCCGATGTCCAGGTACACCCGCTTGTCCGGCGGGCAGTAGAACGGTCCGACCGCGCTGGTCGCCGGCCCGCAGCCGGTGCTGACCGAGCCGTCGAATACCCGCATCGGCGCCGGGATGTACTTCTTCCCGCGCCGGGGCAGCTCCGCGGCCCAGAAGCTCTGGATCGAGTTCTGGTAGAAGACGAACCGGCAGTCCGAGTTCTGCTGCAGGTCCGAGCCCTTCTTGCAGGAGTCGAGGCTGCCGGCCGCGGTGTTCTGGATCGCCGGCTGGTCGCCGCTGTCGCTTCCGGGCAGGCCGCCGCTGAGTAGCAGGATGACGACCAGCAGGATGATGCCGCCGATACCGCCGCCGACCGGGATCATTCCGCCGGGCAGGCCGCCGCCGCGTCCGCCACTACCGCGGGTGTCCTCGACACTGCTGGTGTCGAGATCCGCGTCCGGGTTGAATTTCACCTGGGGCGTCGCGGGGAATCCCCATCGTTCAGGACGGGGAGCGACCGCGACTCCCTCCTTCCGAGATCGGGGACTGTCGGTCCCGGCTGATTGGGTAGGTGGCATGTCTGTGTTCCACCTGTACCCAACTGCCCCACAGCAGGCATGCCCGGCACAGGTGGAAACGCCCGGATGTGAACGTGGCGGCAGTCGACATCGCAGCCGGACGGGCCGTCAGCGCGCGCCGAGAGACGACCGGAGGGGTCTCGCCGAAGCGTGAACCTCAACTCGCTGCCTCCGCGTCCGGGTTGAATTTCACAGCACTTAGACTAGACCTCGGTGCGGGGGATTCTGCCGTGTCGTGACGCAGTGCTTTCGACCCGCCACAGACCGACTCCTCGACCCAAGGACGCCTGCCACCGCGATGATCAATGTCTCCAATCTCGAGGTCCGCGTCGGCGCCCGTCAGCTCCTCGCCCCCGCCTCGTTCCGGGTCGGGCCGGGCGACAAGGTGGGACTCGTCGGCCGCAACGGCGCCGGCAAGACGACGCTGACCAAGATCCTCGCCGGTGAGGGCCTCCCGGCGAGCGGCTCGGTCACGTCGTCCGGTGAGATCGGCTACCTGCCGCAGGACCCGCGCACCGGCGATCTCGACGTACTCGCGCGGGACCGGATCTTGTCCGCCCGCGGCCTCGACGACGTCGTACGGCGGCTGCGGAGCGCCGAGAAGTCGATGGCCAGCGTGGACGACAAGACCCGCGCGAAGGGCATGCGGCGGTACGAGCGGGCCGAGGCGGACCTGCACGCCGCCGGTGGGTACGCCGCCGAGGCCGAGGCGGCCCGCATCGCGGCGAACCTCGGCCTGCCCGACCGCGTCCTCGGCCAGCCGCTGGGCACGCTGTCCGGTGGTCAGCGCCGGCGCGTCGAGCTGGCCCGGATCCTGTTCGCCCAGGCGGAGACGCTGCTGCTGGACGAGCCGACCAACCACCTGGACGCGGACTCGATCGTCTGGCTGCGCGACTTCCTCAAGTCGTACGCCGGTGGCGTGATCATGATCAGCCACGACGTGAACCTGCTCGAGGAGACCGTCACCCGGGTCTTCCACCTGGACGCGAACCGGGCCGAGATCGACGTCTACAACGTCGGCTGGAAGGCGTACCTGACGCAGCGCGAGACCGACGAGCGGCGCCGCAAGCGCGAGCGGGCGAACGCGGAGAAGAAGGCGACCCAGCTGGTCGACCAGGCGAACAAGATGCGCGCCAAGGCGACCAAGGCGGCCGCGGCCCAGCAGATGCTGAGGCGGGCCGAGCGGTTGATGTCCTCGCTCGAGGACGAGCGCAAGCAGGACCGGGTCGCGAAGATCTCGTTCCCGACGCCGGCGCCGTGCGGCAAGACGCCGCTGATGGCGCGCGAGCTGTCGAAGTCGTACGGCTCGCTGGAGATCTTCACCGACGTGGACCTGGCGATCGACAAGGGCTCGCGGGTGGTCGTGCTCGGGTTGAACGGTGCGGGGAAGACCACGCTGCTGCGGGTGCTGGCCGGGATCGAGAAGTCGGACACCGGCGAGGTGATCGACGGGCACGGGCTCAAGCTCGGGTACTACGCGCAGGAGCACGAGACGCTGGACGTCAACCGGACCGTGCTCGAGAACATGAAGTCCGCCGCCCCGGATCTGAACGAGACGCAGGCCCGAAGCGTGCTCGGCTCGTTCCTGTTCACCGGCGACGACTCGGACAAGCCGGCCTCGGTGCTGTCGGGTGGCGAGAAGACGCGCCTCGCGCTGGCGACCCTGGTCGTCTCGGCGGCGAACGTCCTGCTGCTCGACGAGCCGACCAACAACCTGGACCCGGCGTCGCGGGCCGAGGTGCTCAACGCGATTCGCTCGTACGCCGGCGCGATCGTCCTGGTCACGCACGACGAGGGCGCGGTCGAGGCGCTCGAGCCGGAGCGGGTGCTGCTCCTGCCGGACGGCGTCGAGGACCTCTGGACGAACGACTACGCCGACCTGGTGTCGCTCGCCTGACCTACTCCGCAGTAATGTTCGGCTCATGACGGATCTGGGACTGCGGTTCACGGTGGATGGGCCGGTCGCGCGGGTTGTGCTGGACCGGCCGGAGGTGCGCAACGCGCAGACGCCGGCGATGTGGCGGGCCTTGGCCGAGTTCGGTACGGCGCTGTCACCCGAAGTCCGCGTGGTCGTCGTGTCGGGGGAGGGGCCGTCGTTCTCGGCAGGTCTCGATCGGCGGCTCATCATGGGCGAGAACGACTTGGGCGAGGAGCCGCTGCTGAGCCTCGGGGCGAAGCCGACCGCCGAGGTGTACGAGCTCATCGCCGGGTTCCAGGCCGGGTTCTCGTGGTTGCGGCGGCCGGAGATCGTGAGTATCGCCGCGGTCCAGGGGCACGCCGTCGGCGCCGGCTTCCAGCTGGCCCTGGCCTGCGATCTTCGCGTCGTGACCCCGGATGCCCGCTTCAGCATGCGTGAGCCAGCGCTCGGCCTCGTCCCCGACCTGGGTGGCACCCAGCCATTGGTCCAGTTGGTCGGCTACTCCCGCGCCCTGGAGATCTGCGCGACCACGCGCTGGGTCGAGGCGACCGAGGCGAAAGAGCTCGGCCTGGCGAACATCGTCGTACCGGCCGAGGAGCTTGCCGGGACGGTGAAGGATCTCACCGACGCACTGCTCGGCCCGCTCCCCGGAGCGATCCGCGAGACCAAGGCGTTGCTCCTCGGTGCCGCGGATCGCTCGTATCAAGAGCAGCTGAAGGCCGAGCGGGAGGCCCAGGAGCGCCGGTTGAAGGAGCTCCTGGCCGCCCTCGGGTGAGACCTAGTGCCAGTTGCTGATCTGGACGTCGCGCGGAGCGGGATCGCCCTGACCGGTTTCGACGTACTTCTTCAGGCTCAGCAGGTACGAGCCCCACTTGGTGCTGCAGTGGTACATGAACTCGACCGGCTCCTTCCAGCCCTCGTGCCGGAACAGGACGATCGTGTACTCGTCGGCCGTGCTCAGCTCGAAGCTGACGTGCGTACCCATCCACTCCTCGGGGCCGTCGACGACCTCCCAGCGGACGAGCTTGCCCGGCTCGACGTCCAGTACCTTCATGTCGAACCCGCCGCCGGCCACGGGGAACTGGAATCGGAGCACACCGCCGACCGATTCGTCGCCTTGCGTGTCGTCGGTCCACCAGCCCGCGAGTCCGGGGATCGTGGTGAGGGCCGCGGTGACGTCCTCGGGGGACGCCGTGATGCCGATGCGGTGCAGGATGTCTACCATGTCGATTCCTCTTTCTGATGTCAGTTGGTGCGATTGCGCTCGATGGTCTCGGCGATGCGCTTGATCCGCTGCAGCCGGCCGTCCCAGGCCTCGCTGACGGATGCCATTTGCGCGACAGCCCGGGCGAGCTGTGCTTCGTCGACGGTGTAGCGGCGTTCCCGTCCGGACGGGGTGGAATGCACCAGCCCGGCCCGGTCGAGGACGGCGAGGTGCTTGGCGACCGCCTGCCGGGTGACCGGCAGCTGATCGCTGAGGCTGGTCGCGGTCCCGCCGCTGCCGGCCAGCAGCAGGTCGAGCATCCGGCGCCGAGTCGGGTCTCCGATCGCCGACCAGAGCTCGTCGTCGATCACGGCCTCGCCGCCAGCCGATCTACGTACGGCGCGAGGCGGGGGAGGAAGTAGTCCCAGCCGCTGACGTGGTCGTGGTACACCTCGTCCGGCTTGGCGGCCTCGTCGTACCCGGTCTCGGCGAACCGCAGCAGTGTGCCACCGTCGGACGGGATCAGGTCGAACGTCACCAGCACCGAGTTGGCCGCGGTAGCGACCTCGCCCTCGTAGTCCCAGCGGAACGAGAACCGCCGGGGCGGGTCGGTCTCGACGACGGTGAGCGCGACATTCATGTCACCGAACGAGACTGTCCCGGTCGCGCCGGCCACAGGCTCGAGGTCCGCGTCGTCCGGCCACCACTCGCGCAGGTGCTCCGGCGAACTGACCACCTCGTAGACGACCTCCGGCGAAGCCTCCACCCGAATCTCCCGCTCGATGCTCCTAGCCATCCCAGCCACCCTTCCTTTCGCAACCTTTGGTTGCCTATGACTGTAGGGCACGGATCCGTGATGCGCAACCATCGGTTGCAGAAAAGATCTGCCCGTGCCGTGCGGGAAGATTGAGCTGACCTGAACTGTTGTGAAGGTCCACGAGGAAGACGTGGGGAGGTGACCGGATGTCAGGCATGATGCGCCCGGGCATGGGTGCGGCCAGTTGGCGCCGCCAGGACGAGTCAGTCGTCGGGAAGAAGCTCGCGAAGGGCACGCTGCGCCGGATCGTCCGGTTCGCCAAGCCCTACCGCTGGTACATCACGCTGTTCCTGGTCCTGGTGATCATCTCCGCTTTCCTGGTCATCGCCTCACCGTTGCTGTTCAAGAAGATCGTCGACGACGGCATCAGCAAGGGGAACGCGCCCCTCGTGACCGCGCTCGCTCTGGTCGTCGCCGTCCTCGCGGTGCTCGAGGCCGCGCTCGGCCTGATGCAGCGCTGGTTCTCGGCGCGGATCGGTGAAGGACTGATCTTCGACCTGCGCACCAAGGTGTTCTCGCATGTCCAGCGGATGCCGGTCGCGTTCTTCACCCGGACCCAGACGGGTGCGCTCGTCTCGCGGTTGAACAACGACGTGATCGGCGCCCAGCAGGCCTTCACCTCGACGCTGTCCGGCGTGGTCTCGAACATCATCAGCCTGATCCTCGTGGTCGGCGCGATGCTGGTGCTGAGCTGGCAGCTGACCGTGGTCGCGATCCTGATGCTGCCGATCTTCCTGATCCCGGCCCGGGTCCTCGGACGCCGGCTGGCCACGATGACCCGCGAGCAGATGAACCTCAATGCGGAGATGTCGACGTCGATGACCGAGCGGTTCAGCGTCGGGGGAGCGCTGCTGGTCACGCTGTTCGGTCACCCGTCGATCGAGGACCGCGACTTCGGCGAACGCGCCGGCCGGGTCCGCGACCTGGGCATCCGGATCGCGATGGTCGGCCGGGTGTTCTTCACGGCGCTGACGCTGGTCGCGGCTCTCGCGACGGCCCTGGTGTACGGCGTCGGCGGCAACCTCGCGGTCCGCAAGGCGCTGACCGTGGGGACACTGCTGGCGCTCGTCGCGCTGCTCGGCCGCCTGTACGGACCATTGACCGCGCTGTCCAACGTGCGCGTCGATGTGATGACCGCGCTGGTCTCGTTCGAGCGTGTCTTCGAGGTGCTCGACCTGGAGCCGATGATCAAGGACAGCCCCGGCGCGCAGGACTTGCCGGCGGGCGCGGCGAGCGTGGAGTTCGAGCACGTCGCGTTCTCGTACCCGACGGCCGAGCAGGTGTCGCTGGCGAGCCTCGAGTCGGTCGCGGTTCTCGACAAGCGCGTGTCGGCGCCGGTGCTCGAGGATGTCAGCTTCGCCGTCCGCCCCGGTCAGATGGTTGCCCTGGTCGGCCCGTCCGGCGCCGGCAAGACCACGATCACGAACCTGGTCGCGCGCCTGTACGACGTGGCCGGTGGCGCGGTCCGCGTCAGCGGCCACGACGTACGCGATGTCACGCTGCGGTCGTTGCACGACGCCATCGGATACGTGACGCAGGACGCGCACATGTTCCACGACACGATCCGCGCGAACCTCGCCTATGCGAAGCCGGGCGCGTCGGACGAGGAGATGATCGAGGCGCTCCGGGCCGCGCAGATCTGGGACCTGGTGTCGTCGTTGCCCGATGGTCTGGACACCGTGGTCGGGGATCGCGGGCACCGGCTGTCCGGTGGCGAGCGGCAACGACTCGCGATCGCCCGGTTGTTGCTGAAGGCACCGCAGATCGTCGTCCTCGACGAGGCGACCGCGCATCTGGACTCCGAGTCGGAGGTCGCCGTCCAGCGGGCGCTCGACACCGCGCTGGAGGGACGTACGTCGCTGGTGATCGCGCACCGGCTGTCCACCGTGCGGAACGCCGACCTGATCCTGGTCGTTGACCACGGCAACATCGTCGAACGCGGCACCCACGAGCAACTGCTCGCCGCGGGTGGCGAGTACGCTGACTTGTATCACACGCAGTTCAAGGAAACCGGCACAGCGGCAGGTGTCTGATCCTACGGGGCCGGCTCTTTGGGCTGCTGGTCGTGCTCCAGCAGATGGAGCACCGGTACGCCGAGGTGGCGGCGGGCCGAGTTCGTCCAGTCGAGGTGGAAGAACTCCGCGACGAGGTGCCCGCGAGTCAGGATGATGACCTCCTGCCCGTGCACGTGGTCCACGGTCGCGACCAGAGCGTCGATCGGCCGTTCGTGGGTGATGCCGCCCTCGGCGTTCTGACCGAGATCGCGCAGCCGCTGGACGCTCCGCCCGGTGCAGCCCTTCGCCTCGGTGTCGATCGCCTGCTGGGCCTCGGCGAGGTCCTGGCGCTGGGTGGCGAGCCCCGGCCCGTAGAGATCCGCGGTACCGAGGGCGCTGATCGAGGCCTCCACGCCGGCCTCCGCGTTGTGGCACGGCACGAGCACGTGGTACTTGACCGGCTCGGGCATGTCCTGGTGCAGGCCGGCGACGCGCTTGGCGTCCGGCTCGGACAGTTCCTGTTCGACGAGCAGTACGACGTCGTACATCTCGCAACCTCCGGTTCCTACCAGTCGGTATGCCTCCATGATGCCCCTTGTACCCACCAGGAGTCAGCTGGATCGCTCCAGTTGCCGCCGGCCGTAGGTACGGAGCGCACGCAGCAGATCGATCTCCCGAAACGCGGGCCAGTAAACATCGCAGAAGGCGATCTCCGACCGCGCCGTCTGCCAGAGCAGGAAGTCCGACATCCGCAGCTCGCCGCTGGTCCTGATCACCAGCTCCGGATCCGGCAGGTCCGGCAGGTAGAGGTGCCGCCGGATGTCGTCCTCGGTCAGCGCAGCCGCGACCTCCGCCGCCGAGCGGCCCGACGCGGCTGCCTCGTCCAGCAGTTCCCGGACGGCGTCCAGCACCTCACCCCGGCCGCTGTACCCGATCGCGATCGTCAGTTCGCCCGCCCCTGAGCGGTACCGGGTCTCCTCGACCGCTTCCTTCAGCGCGCGAGCCGTTGAATCAGGCAACAAATCCAGCTGGCCGGCGACATGCAGCCGCCAGTTGTGGTCGCGTCGAACGTGGTCGGCCAGGACGGTCTCGGTCAGGTGCATCAGATAGTCGACCTCGGCCGACTCGCGCCGCCGCATGTTGTCCGCGGACGCGACCCATGCCGTGACACAGCGGATCCCGGCCTCCGAGCACCACTGCAAGAACAGCTCCAGGTGCTCCGCGCCGAAGCGGTGGCCGATGCGTACGTCGTCGTACCCGGCGCCCCGTGCCCAGCGGCGGTTTCCGTCCATGGCGATCGCGACGTGCTGCGGCATCGGCAGGCCGGCCAGCTGACGTCGCAGGATCCCGGCGTACAGGCGATACAGGGCCCTCATCAATTCAGCGCCGGATCAGCGTTGCGCGCTGGACAGGACGTCGGCGAGGTCGAACTTCACCGGCTCCTCGAGCTGCTCGTACGTGCACGACTCCGGCGTACGGTCCGGGCGCCAGCGGACGAACTGCGCCGTGTGCCGGAACCGGATGCCCTCCATGTGGTCGTAGCGGACCTCGACCACCAGCTCCGGGCGCAGCGGTGTGAACGAGAGGTCCTTGCCCGCCTGCCAGCGGCTGCCTTCGGCGTTGCGCGGCGTCCGCACGCCCTCCTCCTGCTTGGCCCACGCCCACGGATGGTCGTCGAACGTCGTGACGAGCGGCTGCATCTCCTCGAAGAGCTCCTTGCGCCGCTCGAGCGGGAACGCGCCGATCACGCCGACGCTGGCCAGTGTGCCGTCTTCGTTGTACAACCCGAGCAGCAGTGAGCCGATCCGATCCGGGCCGCTCTTGTGGATCCGGTACCCGGCCACCACACAGTCCGCCGTACGCTCCGGCTTCACCTTGAACATGACCCGCTTGTCCGGCTGGTAGAGGCCGTCCAGCGGCTTCGCGATCAGCCCGTCCAGGCCGGCGCCCTCGAACTGCTCGAACCACTGCCCGGCGGTCGCGTGATCGGTCGTCGCAGGCGTGACGTGGATCGGTGCCTTGACGCCGGCGAGCGCGTCGATCAGCGCGGTACGGCGTTCCGCGAACGGGCGCTCCATGTAGTCGTCATCCCCGAGCGCCAGCAGGTCGAACGCGACGAACCGGGCCGGGGTCTTCTCCGACAGCATGTTCACCCGGCTCGCGGCCGGGTGGATCCGTTGCTGCAGCACCTCGAAGTCGAGCCGGTCGCCGGACTCGCCGATCACGATGATCTCGCCGTCGATCGCGCACCGCTCCGGCAGGTTCGCCTTCGCCGCCTCGACCAGCTCCGGGAAGTACCGGGTCATCGGCTTCTCGTTCCGGCTGCCGATCTCGACCTCGTCACCGTCGCGGAAGATGATCGAGCGGAACCCGTCCCACTTGGGCTCGTAGCTCAGTTCCCCGCGCGGGATCTCCTTCACCGGCTTGGCGAGCATCGGCTTGACCGGTGGCATCACAGGCAGTCGCATCCCGTCATTCTCACCCACGCACCAACTCCGCACCTACGGGACGCGTCCCACAGCTGAGGATGAATTGACCAACTCGGGAGGTTGATCATGAGGATCAAGGGTCTTGGTAAGGGTGGAGTCATGGCGGCGGCGCTGGCCGTTACCGCTCCACTCGTGCTCGCTGGCGCGGCGGCTCCTGCGGTCGCGACGAGCGCTCAGACGACGGCGGTGATGTCGTGTCGCGGTTCCGTCGTGCGGCTCGACCCGGTGACGTACGCCGACCGCCTGGTACGCGCCTGGGGTCGCGGCGACCGTGCGACGGCGGCCTGTTACGGAACCGCGAGCACCGTGCGAGCGCTGTTCGCGCAAGCGTCGCCGGGTGGCATCCACTGGCGCCGGGTCTCGGCGGAAGGCGCCCTAGGGACGATCTTGGTGACCTACCACGACGACGCCCGTGGCGGGAATCTGACCGTGGGCGTGCAGAATGCGGCGCCGGAGCTGCGAGGGCCGGGTGGCTGGCACGCGGCGTACACCCTGCGCTTCATCGGTGAGCCACGCGCCTGGAGCCCGGTGCAGTGGTCCGACAACCTGGTCCGGGCCTGCGGTCGTGGCGACTCGAAGTGGATGTCGTACTACGCAACGCCCGCGGTGAAGAAGGCACTGACGCACATCTCGGCCGTCGGTGGTCCGAACTGGCGCCGCGTCTCGACGGAGGGTGCGGCAGGTACGACGTTCGTGACGTACCGCAACTCCACAACCGGTCACCGGTTGACCATCGGAATCTCGAACGTCAGGCTCTCGCGGGGCGACGCACACGTCGCCTACCTGGCGAGCTACCGCTGACCGCGTGCCCGGCCGCCCCCGGGCCCAAGGTTGGACACCGAACCGGCCTGGACCGACAATTCGGTGTATGACATCGGCGCCGGTGGAGGGGACGCGTCCATCGGACGCCGAGCGGGACCGCGCCCTGGCCGTCCTGCGCGAGGGCGCCGGGTCGGGCCGCCTGTCGCAGGACACCTTCATCCGGCGGATGAACTTCGTGCTCCGCGCCCAGAGCCGCGGCGAGCTCGCCAACGCGATCCGCGACCTGCCCCGAGCCGAACCCCGCCGCCCCGGGTGGATCCGGCAGTTGCGTCGCAGCGTCGACACGATGCTCGCCACCTTTCCACAGTTCGCCGTCGCGCGACGTACGCCGGCCCTGCCGCTGCCCGGACTCGCGCTGCCGGCCCCCGGCTCGCCGACCGTCCGGATCGGCCGCGGTCCTGGCGCGACCCTGCGCCTGGCCGACGTCTCCGTCTCCCGCTGCCACGCCGAGCTCCGGCACGTTGACGACGGCTGGATGGTGCGCGACCTCGGATCGATGAACGGGACCGAGGTCAACGGCTCGCGCATCACCACGCCGGTCCGGGTCCGTCCCGGCGACCGCATCCGGTTCGGAGCGGTCGCGTTCGTGCTCACCTGGACAGATCAGCCGTAGGGCTTGCATCCGGTACCTGGGTACAGGTTTACCGTCGATCCATGGACACCGACTGGACCCCTTCCGCTTGCACCCTTCCGACCGCCGAGTTGCCGCTGCGGCGCGCCGAGTTCGACCAGCTCTTCGCCGACTATCTCCGCGGCGCCGACCGCGTCGACCCGCACACCCTCGACCTCCTCCTCGCCGCCGACTCTCGCGCGACAGCCACCGACCTGACCGCCCGCGAGAACGAATGCTGTTCGTTCTTCACCTTCACCTTCACCGAGGCACCGGACGACAGGATCCGGCTCCGGATCCACGTGCCGCCCGCGTACGTCGCCGTACTCGACGGGTTGAGCGAGCGGTTGCCGCGGTGAGACCTGGAGAGGTCGCGGCCGCGGCCGGTGTGAACCTGCAGACCTTGCGGTACTACGAACGCCGCGGGCTGCTCGACGAACCGGTACGCAGCCTCGGCGGGCACCGGATGTACTCGCATGACGCGGTCACGACGTTGCGGGTGATCAAGGCGGCCCAACGGCTCGGGTTCACGCTCGCGGAGGTCTCGGAGTTGCTCGACACGGCCAGGCATCGGCATGCTCTCGGCGAGGGAGCCGGGCTGCAGGCCCGAGCGCGCCAGAAGCTGGCCGATGTGGAAGCGAAGATCGCCGACCTGACCGTGATCGCCGAGACCCTGCGCGCCGGGATCGCCGCCGGTTGCGACGATCTGCAGACCTGCGCGGGTGCCCCGGACTGCCCGCTCCCGTTCACCGACCTCGGCCAGGGCGACCGCTCGTGACCGTACTGCGGTCGATCGGGCTGTTCGTCCTGGCCGCGCTGGCAGAGATCGGCGGCGCCTGGCTGGTCTGGCAGGGCTGGCGCGAACACCGCGGACTGTGGTGGATCGCGGGCGGCGTGATCGCGCTCGGAGCCTACGGCTTCGTCGCGACCTTCCAGCCCGATCCGAACTTCGGCCGCATCCTCGCCGCGTACGGCGGCGTGTTCGTGGCCGGCTCGCTCGTGTGGGGGATGGTCGTCGACAAGTTCCGCCCCGACCGCTGGGACCTGCTCGGCGCAGCGATCTGCCTGGTCGGCGTCGTGATCATCATGTACGCGCCGCGCAGTTCCTGATCAGCGCTCCGCGACGATGCGGCCGCCGTCGAGGAACGGGTCGAACGACCCGTGGGCGCTCGTACCATCCTTGGCCGGGATGACCTCCTTCGAGTACTGGGCGATGTACACGCGCCGGTTCCGGTCGGTGAGGTTGGGTCCGCTGCGGTGGATGACGACGCTCGAGAAGACCACGATCGAGCCCGCCCGGGCGGTCATCGGGATGCCGGGATCGCTGCCGAAGTAGCACACCATGTCGTTGAGCTCGGGGTCCTGGAGGTGCTTGATGTACGACCTGATGCCGGACCGCGAGTACGGCAGCAGGTAGACCGAGCCGTTCTCCTCGGTGACGTCGTCGAGGGCGATCCAGCAGGTCAGGTAGGGCTCGTGGTCCTCGTGGACGTAGCCGGAGTCCTGGTGCCAGGCGAACGCCGTGTTCGGGTCGCCGGCCTTGATCACGTACTGCTCCCAGAACAGGTACGCCTCGTCGCCCAGCGTCGCCCGGCAGATCTCGGCCATCGTGTCGCTGAACAGGAACTGCCGCAGTTCGGGCCGGTCCTGGTAGATCATGCTGCTGAAGTACCGCTTGCCGCGGTGGTTGATGCCGAGCGAGTCGGTGCCGGCGGCATCCATCGCGGCGTCGAGTTTGTCGATCGAGTACTGCGCTCCGCCGCGCAGCAGCTCGAGTTGCTCGTCGGTGAGCACGCTGTCCAGCACGAAGTAGCCCTCGTCGCGGAACTGTTCCAGGTGCTCGCGCGTGACCAGGTCGGTGGTCGATGTCATCGTGCGGTCCTCCGGTCGATCGGCTGGTCCCTTCCACCGAGAACGCTAGGGCGGCCGCGCCGGACAGAGAATGTCTGCACGCGACCCGGGCATGAACATTTTGGCGTTTCGGGCTGGGTACTGTTGCCGGCATGAGTGAGCGGACGATCCTCACGACGCCCTCGACGTGATGCTCGCCGCCAAGCGCTCAGCCGCCGAGGGCCGCGTGATCGAGGTGA
The DNA here is from genome assembly GCF_036227145.1 of Kribbella sp. NBC_01484. Taxonomy (NCBI): domain Bacteria; kingdom Bacillati; phylum Actinomycetota; class Actinomycetes; order Propionibacteriales; family Kribbellaceae; genus Kribbella; species Kribbella sp. NBC_01484. The sequence continues at coordinate 7,841,258 of NZ_CP109437.1, read as the reverse complement.
CGAGCCCGTTCCCCGACCTCGACTACGGCACCCCCGCCGGCCCCGCGGAAGCCGCCCGCCCGGCCCACGACCCTCGCACCTCCTGAGCTGGGGCCCCCGTCTCAGGGGATGAGGACGACCTTGCCGGTGGTGGCGCGCGTCTCCAAGGCGCGGTGGGCCGCCGCCGCCTCGGAGAGCGGGAACGTCGTCGTGAGCGCGTGCCAGCGGCCTGACACGGTCTCTTCGAGTGCCGCCGCCTCGAGCGCGCGCAGCTGGGACGTCATCTTCGCGCCGAGCGCCCAGCCGGCGGTGAGGCCGCGGGCCATCAGATCCTCGTGCGTGAACTCGATCGACCCACCACCGGACCAACCGAACATCAGCACGCGCCCACCGACCCCGAGTAGCTCGAAGGCCCGCTGGCCGCTCGCGCCGCCGACCCCGTCGAGCAGGACGGTGATCTCCCGATCGCCCAGCTCCGCCTTCAAAGCACTCGCCCACTCGGGATCCGTGTAGTCGATCGCGTACTGCGCACCCAGCGAACGGACCAGGTCGACCTTGGTCGGTCCGCCGGCCAGCCCGATCACGGTTGCACCCGCGTTCCGCCCGGCCTGGACCAGGTAGCTGCCGATTCCGCCCGCGGCCGCCGTCGCCAGGACGACATCGTCCGCGCTCAGCTTGGCCTGGCTCAGGATTCCGGCCGTCGTCCGGCCGGTCCCGATCGCGGCGACCGCCTGCGCCGCGTCGACGTGGTCGGGGAGTTCGTACAGCGACTCCACCTTGGCCACCGCGAGTTCGGCGTACCCGCCGGGGACCATGCCGAGGTGTACCACCACCCGTTTGCCGATCCACGACGAGTCGACGCCGGGCCCGACCGCGGTGACGCGCCCGGAGACCTCGCGGCCGGGGATCGTCGGCAGCTCCGGCACCGGGATCGGGCTACCGCCGGTCGAGCCGGACCTGATCATCGTGTCGACCAGATGGACCCCGGCCGCCTCCACCTGAATGAGCACCATGCCCGGATCGGGGGTGGGATCCGGAGCCTCCTCGTACCGTAGGTTCTCCGCCGGACCGAACTCGTGCAATCTGATCGCCTTCACACCGACCGAGGCTAGAACCTCAACAAACATTGAGGTCAAGCTATCCCACTTTCTTACTTTGTGTATTAAAGTGCGGAGCGAGGGAGGGTGACGTGGCGAAGATTCTGAAGGGTGCGAACGCGCAGGAGACGCACAGCGCGATCCTCGACCTGATCCGCTCCAGCGGCACGGTCACCCGGGTCGACCTGGCGGAGCGGTCCGGCCTGACCGGCGCGTCCATCTCCCGGGTGGTCAAGCAGTTGCTCGCCGACGGCCTGATCGTCGAGACCGGCCTCGGCGACCCGACCGGCGGCAAGCGGGCGACGCTGCTGCAGTTCAACCCCCGTGCGCGGCACGCCGTCGGCATCTCGATCGACACGCCGAGTACGACGTACGTCGTCACCGACATGAGTGGACGGGTGATCGAGCAGGTGTCGTCGCGCGGCATCGGCCGCGACGCGCCCAGCACTGCCGTCAAACGGATCACCGCCGAGCTCGAGGACCTGATCGTGAAGGCGGAGATCGAGCCGGCCACCCTGGTCGGCGTCGGGGTCGCCCTGGCCGGTCGCCAGGGCGGGGGAGGGCAACGGCTGCTGCGGACGAACTCGTCGAAGTACGCCTGGGAGCCGTTCGCCGTCCGTGACACCCTGCGGGCCGCGATCGACCACCCGATCGTGGTGGAGAACGACTCGACCTGCGCCGCGATCGGCGAGTTCTGGGCCGGCCGGATCCCGTCGGTGAACGACTTCGCCACCGTCTACATGGCGGCCGGTTTCGGGCTCGGCCTGGTCACCGACGGCGACGTGTACCGCGGCTCGTCGTCGAACGTCGGCGAGATCGGCCACATGGTCCTGGACGTGAACGGCCCGGAGTGCTGGTGTGGCAGCCGCGGCTGCCTGGAGAGTCTCGCCGCACCGGCGGCCGTGGTGAAGCGTGCCGAGCAGGACGAGGCGCTGGTGAACGAGCTCGCCCTGCGCGGCCGGCAGCTGGCGGTCCGGTCCGACTTCGCGAAGATCGCCCGGCTCGCGGCCGCCGGCGACCAGCGGTGTGTGCGGCTGATCGAGGAGTCCGCGACGTACCTGGCGAAGGCGCTGCTGTCGATCACGAACCTGCTCGACCTCGACCAGATCATCCTCGCGGGTCCCGGCTTCAGCGAGGCGGGCGGCCTCTACGTCCGGATCGCGTCGGCCGAGATCAACCGGCTGTCGTTCGTCCGCGCGATGCACCCGACCCGGGTCGAGCTCTCGAAGCTGGGCCCGAGCGCCGCGGCCCTCGGCGCCGCCTCCCTCGTCCTCCACAGCCAGCTCACCCCCCACCAGAAGTCCAGCCGCTAGCCAACCGCAGCAGCCGGGCCGCGATCTCGTTGACGGACTCGAGCGCGAAGATCACCCCCAGCGCCTTGGGTGACATCCGCATGGCGACCGGCTGCCGGGCCCTCGGACAAGACCTGGTGGGCCGCGACACGTTATTGCGGCTCTTGTGTCGTTTCCGTGGGTGAGCGGTCCTTGCGGTGTCGGTGTCGGTGTCGGTGTCGGTGTCGGTCTGGCGGGATCGTTGCTGGTGCGGACCTGAGGCACTCACCGACCTCACCGTCGGGTCATCACCGGCGCAGGTCTGAGCGGGACCGGCCAGGGCGGTGTCTGCTGTTGGTGAGTGACACAGATCCGCGCCACGGACCCGGACCGCCCTGCCGTGGTCACGTCCGTTGCCTGCGGTGCCCCGCCCGCGCCGTCCTCGCCCGCGCCGTCCTCGGCCGCGGTGTGGATCGGAGCTGTGGACGACGGCCAGGGTCGACTTTGTGCACCAGATCCGTACGCCGAGGCCGTCGCCGTACGGATCTGGTGCACAAAGTGACCGCGATCCCGGACCCCCAGTCCGCGTCGGACCAGGTCGGCGGTCCGCGTCGGACCGGGTCGGCGGTCCGCGTCGGACCGGGTCGGCGGACCGGGTCGGCGGGGACGCGTGGCGCTCCGGCTGTCGTGCAGCCGGCGGGGTGGTGGTCCGCTGGGATGGGGTTGGTCCAGCGGCTGACCAACTGCCGGGGCCTGGGACACGTACTGGTGGGTTGGGACACGTTATTCCTTGTCCCAACCCACCAGGAGGTGGCCCACTCCCCCCGAGAGGTGGCCCACTCCCCCTGAGAGCTGGCCCACTCCCCCGAGAGCTGGCCCGCCCCCCGAGAGCTGGCCAGTTGAGCGTCTGGCCGGCTGAGGGTGGGCCGGTAGCTTCAGCTCAGGTAGTCCTTCAGCCAGAGGCCGCTCTTCTTCACGGTCCGCTGCTGGGTGACGTAGTCGACGTACACGATCCCGAAGCGCCGGCTGTAGCCCCAGGCCCATTCGAAGTTGTCCATCAGCGACCAGGCGAAGTACCCCTTCAGCGGGAAGCCCTCGGAGACGAGGTCCTGGCAAACCGCGGTGTGCTGCTGCAGGTAGTCCAGCCGCTCGTCGTCCTCGACGGTCCCGTCCGCGGTCAGTTCGTCCGGGTACGCCGATCCGTTCTCCGTCACGTACAACGGCAACTCCGGCGCCATCTTGTTGATCGTGACCAGGATGTCGCGCAGTCCGGCGGCCTGGATCGGCCAGCCCATCTGGGTCTGCGGCAGACCGGTGTCGACGGCAGCGACATTCTCACTGCCGGGCTGCGTCGAGGGACCGGGTGTGGAGATCGGCCCGTCCGGTGCGGCGACCGTGGTCGGGCAGTAGTAGTTCACGCCGATGAAGTCCAACGGCGCCGAGATCACCGCGAGATCGGCCTCCTGCGCGGCGAACCATTCGGTCAGCCCGGTGTCCTCGAGCACGTCGGCCGGATACGTGCCGGCGAGCAGCGGATCGAGGAACATCCGGTTCCGCAGTCCGTCCACCCGTCGCGCGGCGTCGAGGTCCGCGGCCGAGTCCGAGGCGGCGTGGATCGGCGCCGGGTTCAGGGCGATGCCATACGAGCCCTCTGACGACCGGAGCGCCTCGAGCGCCAGCCCGTGCCCGAGCAGCAGATGGTGCACGGCCTTCAGCGCCTCAGCACCCTCGGTCCGTCCCGGCGCGTGCTCGCCGTTCCCGTACCCGAGGAAGGCCGAGCACCATGGCTCGTTCAGTGTCATCCAATGCTTGATGACGTCCGACAGCGCGTCGTGCGTGACAGCCGCATAGTCGCGGAACCGTTCGGCCGTGGACCGCACGAGCCAGCCACCCGCGTCCTCGAGCGGCTGCGGCAGATCCCAGTGGTAGAGAGTCGCGTACGGCGTTACGCCGTTCTCCAGGCAGGTTTCGGCGAGCCGCCGGTAGAAGTCCAGACCGGCGGAGTTCGTCGCGCCGGAGCCGGCCGGGACGATGCGCGGCCAGGCGATCGAGAACCGGTACGCCGTCAGGCCGAGGTCCGCCAGCAGCCGGATGTCGTCGGCGAACCGGTGGTAGTGGTCGACGGCGACGTCACCGTTGGTGCCGCCGGAGATCTTGCCGGGCGTGTGCGCGAAGGTGTCCCAGATGCTCGGGCCGCGCCCGTCCGTGGAGACCGCGCCTTCCACCTGGTACGACGCGGTCGCCGCGCCCCAGGTGAAGCCTGATGGGAAGCCGTTCGTCACGTCGTCTCCTTTGTTCCTTCAACCCAGTATCGCTCTTGGGGGACGAGGCTACCTAACCGGTTAAGGAGCTCAGCTGGAAGGTCGGCCTCGAGCGATGTGATCAACGCGTCGACCCGCGAAGGCTTGCTGATGCCGACCACGGTCCCGGCGATGTCCGGGTTGTCCACCGAGTGCCGGAGCGAGGCGGTGGCGAGGTCGGTGCCGAACTCGTGGCAGGCCTTGTCCATCTCGGCGACAGCTTCCAGTACGGCGTCCGGCGCGTCGCGGTACGCGTACTTCGTGGCGCCCTGCGGGTTGGCCAGGATCCCGCCGCCGTAGATCGCTGCGTTGACCACCGCGATGCCGTCACCGGTCGCCCGGCAGATCAGGTCGCCGGCCGAGTGGTCGACGAGGCTCCACCGGTTGTGCACGAGCAGCACCTCGAAGCCGCCGAGGTCGAGATAGCGGCCGAGCTCGACGGTGTTCCCGCCGGCGAGCCCGACATGCCCGATCTCGCTGTCGGCCCGGAGTTGCATCAGCGTGTCGACGGCCTCGCGCATCGAGTCGAAGTCGTGGAACTCCGGATCGTGCAGATAGACCAGCGGGAGGTCGTCGAGCCCGAGCCGCTCCTTGCTCTCGGCAACACTCGCGCGCACCCGGGCGCCGGAGTAGTCCTGGCCGCGGGCGTCGACCTTCGTCGCGACCAGGAAGCCGTCCGGGAGACCGCCGTACTCGCGGATGGCCTGGCCGATCCGCAGTTCGCTCTCGCCGTCGCCGTACCCGTTGGAGGTGTCGATCCAGGTGAGCGGGCTGTCGAACACCCGCAGGACGAGGTCGACCGCCTCCTGCCGGGTCACGTCGTACCCGAAGACCGCGGGCATGCCCGAGATCGCGCTGCCGCCGGCGCAGACGGCGGACACGGTCAGTCCGGTGGAACCGAGGGGCCTCAGCCAGTCGTCTCTCATGCCTCGGAGCCTACGGCGAACGCGAAGCCGTCGGGATCGACGTAGACACTCGTCCCGTCCGGCGCGGTGGCCGTGGTCAAGTCCGTCGGGGGGTCGCCGGCGAGTTCGGCGTACGCGAAGCCGGCGACGTCGAGCTGGGGCTCGCGGGAGGTCTTGTCCACCTCGTAGGTGAACACCTCCAGGACCGTGTCGCCGCCCTTGAGGTAGCCGATGCTGAAGCCGCGCTGGTCGTGTGGTTGCTCGATCGTGCCGATGAACGAGAAACCGTAGTGCTCGTGGTAGTAGTCGCTGGTCGCGGCCCGGTCCTCGATCGTCACCGCGACGTGGTCCAACCGCGGCCGCCGCGGTACGCCGAGGGCACGTTCCCGTGCGACTCCGTCGGCGTCGAGCACAGCGGCGTACTGGAGATCGCCCTGGATCATCTCGAGCAGCGTGCCGTCGGGATCGTAGAAGAAGCAGATCCGGACCTCGCCCTCGGCATCGAGCGGATCCAGCTTGAACTCCACCCCGGCGGCCTTGAGCACGTCGGCCCGCTCGTCGAGCCGGTCGACCTTGAAACCGATGTGGCGGAAACCCTTCTGCAGATCGTCCGGCGACCAGGTGCTCTGATCGCGGCCGTTGCCCACGGCCCGTAACTCGATCGTCGCGGTCACCGCGTCGAGGACGGCGCGCTGCGGCGTCGGCTCGCCGACCACGCGGAGCTCCAGGAACTTGGTGTAGTACTCGACCGAGCGCTGCACGTCCGTGCAGTTGACCACGACGTTCTTGATCGGCATAAGACCTCTTCCAGTCAGCTAGTTCTTGACCGCGCCGAGCATCATCCCGGCGACGAACTGCCGCTGCATCCGGACGTAGACGATGACGACCGGTACGACGGACAGCGTGAGGCCGGCGGTGAGCGCCGGCCAGTTGGTGGAGTACTGGCCCATCAGGGTGAACAGCACGGGTTGCAGGGGGAGTGACTCGGTGTTGCGCAGGACCGTGTTGGCGATCAGGAACTCGTTCCAGGTGGAGAGGAACTGGAAGATCACCACGGTCGCGATCCCGGGCCGGGTCAGCGGAAGGATCACCCGCCGGAAGATGGTGAGCTCGCTGCCACCGTCCACCCGGGCCGCCTCGATCAACTCGTCGGGCAATGTCTGGAAGAACGCCCGCATCAGGAACATCGCGAACGGCGCCGAGCCCGAGATGTAGAGCACCAGCAGACCGGCCTGGCTGTCGAGCAGCCCGAGCGATTTGAGCTCGAGGTAGAGCGGGATGATCAGCGCCGTCGACGGCATCATCAGGGTCGTCAGCAGCAGCACGAACAGCGTGTTGCGGAACGGGAAGTCGAGCTTGGCGAACGCGTACCCGCTGAGCGTGGCGAACACGAGGACGCCGATCACCGTGACGGACGTGATCCAGACGCTGTTCCAGAAATGCAGCGGGAACTCGATCGAGGTCCAGGCTTCCTTGTACGCCGTACCCGTGAACTTCCGCGGGATGATCGGTCCGTTGAAGATCGTGTTCTGTTCGCGTAGCGACGTGAGCAGCATCCAGACGAACGGGAACGCCATCAGCACGCAGAACGGCAACAGCACGAAGGTCGCGAACGACTTGCCGACCCAGGGCTTGTGCGCATTCGTGACGCTCATCGATCAGCCCTCCTCGTCAGCCAGAGCTGGGCGATGACGGCCAGCGTGCAGAGCACCATCGTCACGACGCTGAACGCGCTGGCGTAGCCGAGTTGCGGGATCGAGCCCGACGTCGAGCCGAAGGCGAGCGAGTAGAGGTAGGTGCCGAGTACCTCGCTGGCGTGGTTCGGCCCGCCGCCGGTCATCACGAAGATCACGTCGAATGCCTTGAACCCGTTGAGTAGGCCGAGGCTGACTATCAGACCGGTGACGACGCGCAGGCTCGGGACCGTGATGTGCCGGAACTGCTGGACGGTGTTGGCACCGTCCATCGCCGCCGCCTCGTAGAGGTTCGGGTCGATGCTCTGCAGACCGGCGAAGTAGATCAGCATGGTGAAGCCGAGACCGCCCCAGACCGTCACCACGACGATGGCCGGCAGCACCGTCTTCTGATCGGCCAGCCAAGGATGCTGCAGGCTGTCCAAACCGATTGCCCCGAGCAACCGATTGAGTGTGCCGATGTTCGGGTCGTAGATCAGCTTCCACAGCACGGCGGACACCACGAACGACACGATGCCCGGGATGAACAGGATGGTCCGGACCACGATGCCGACCTTCGACCAGACCACGTTGACCAGTACGGCGATGACGAGGCCGAGGAACGTGAGCACTGCCGTGGTGACACCGGTCAGCACCAGCGTGATGATCAGGGCTCGCCGGGCCACCGGGTCGTTCAGCATCCGGCTGTAGTTGTCGAAGTTCACGAATCTCGGCGTACCGAAGCCGCCCCAGGAGGTGAGGCTCAGGTACGCCGTGTAGAGGATCGGCCAGAGCACGAACCCGAGGAACAGCGCGAACGTCGGCAGCACGAACAGGTAGCCGGCGATGCGCTGCGATTTCCTCAGCGGCGAACCGAACCGGTACGGCGGCCGCTGGGGGAGCGGTCGCCGATCGGCCGGAGCGACGTTCTTGCTCGAGAGGGCAGTCGCCATCCGATCAGCCGCCCTTGGCGTTCTGCACGGCCTGCTGCATCTCCTTGGCGACCGCGGCCGGTTCTCCCTTGCCGTCGAAGATCTTGGCGAGCGGATCGCCGGCCGCCACGGAGCCGGGGCCGAACGGGATGTGCGGGCAGCCGTCGCCGTCGAGCAGCCAGGATGTCATCTGCTTCATGATCGGCAGCTCGATCCGGCTCGCCGCGCTCTTCGTCGCCGGCATCGAGTTGGACTCGTTCATGGTGGGGGAGTACTGGTCGGCGGAGTACATGAACTTCAGGAACTCCAGCGCGGCGTCCTTGTTCTTGCTGTTCGCCGACACGGCCCAGCCGGCGCCGGCCTGGTTCGCGGTCCAGTGCCGCTTGCCGGCCGCAATGGCCGGGGTCTTCATCACCTTGTACTTCTTGTTGAACGCCGGCGTCGCGTCCTTGGTCAGGCCCTGTGGCGTCCAGCTGCCGTTGAACAGCATCGCGGCCTTCTCGGTGTAGAAGATCTGCGGCGCCTGGTCTCCGCTGGTCCCGGTGGTGCCGGGCTGGAAGACGCTGCCGTTCACGATCTTCTGCTGCAGCTCGATCGCCTGCACGACCTTCGGGTCCTCGTACGTCGCCCCGTCCTTCAGCTGGTCGAGTTTGAGGTAGAAGGTCGGGTCGTCGGCAACTTGCGTGATGAGCGGAAGGAAGAAGTCCAGGGAGCTCGTCGTCGGGTTGCAGCTGAGCGCCACCGGGAACTTGCCGGTGGCCTTGATCTTCGCCGCCGCCGCGATCAGGTCGTCCCAGGTCTCGATCTCGTCCTCGCCGACGCCGGCCTTCTTCAGCAGGTCCGGGTTGTAGAACAGGCCGAACGTCTGTGCCATCCAGCCGACCGCGTACTGCTTGCCGTCCAGGGTGTACTCCTGGTTGGCCGAGTCGAAGAAGTCCTTCAGGAAGTCGTCGCCGAGCTCCTGCTTCAGGTCGGCGGAGATGCCGCCGGTGCCGTAGGTCAGCGCCCGGGTGTGCGGCGCGAAGATCTCCGGGACATCGCCACCGGCCACCGCCGCCTGCAACGCGGGCAGGTACTGGTCCGGGGTGCCGAAGATCCGGTTCTCGATCGTGATGTTGCTGTGTGCTGCCTGGAACTTCTCGATCAGCTTCGGGAACTGGTCCTCCTGGTCGTTGTACCAGGACCACATCCGGACCACGGCCTTCCCGCCGCTCGTGGTCCCGCCGCCGCTGTCACTGCCGCCACAGGCGGCCAGTGTGGACCCCAGTCCGAGGGCCGCCGCGCCACCACCCAGCGCGCCCTTGAGTACCGTCCGCCGCCGTACGTGCCGTTCGCCCATCGCCGACTCCTAGTCGCTCACCTCACGAACCTCACATCAACTTCCTAACTGAAAGTAAGAAAGTGGTCAAGGTCCGGGACTGCGCTTTCCGACTTTTCCGGAGCTGCGGCCCGGCCCCTAGGGTTGGGGCATGGTGATTCGGCTGAGCGAGCGGTGGCCGGAGGTGAGTTCGGATCGGCTGCTGTCCGAGTGCGTGCCTCCGCCGCGGTTCGCCGACGTCCGGTTCGCGACGTACCGCCCGGATCCGGACGAGACCTCCCAGGCCGAGGCGCTCGAGGTGCTGTCGGAACGCGCGACGAAGCTGGCCCGCCCGCGCCCGGCGCCGACGCTCTGGTCCCGGCTCCGCGGAGGCCGCGGCGGTTCGTCCTCGGGCGCACGAGAGTCGGCGGTGGACAAGCCCGGGATCTATCTCGACGGTGGGTTCGGAGTCGGCAAGACGCACCTGCTCGCGTCACTCTGGCACGAAGCCTCCGGACCGAAGATGTACTGCACCTTCGTCGAGCTCACCAACCTCGTCGGCGCCCTCGGTCTCCGCGCCGCCGTCGAGGCGTTGTCGTCGTACCGGCTGATCTGCATCGACGAGTTCGAGCTGGACGATCCCGGCGACACGATGCTGATCTCCCGGCTGCTCGGCCAGCTGGTCGCCGCCGGGGTCGAGTTGGCCGCGACGTCGAACACGCTGCCGGACAAGCTCGGCGAGGGCCGGTTCCAGGCGATCGACTTCCTCCGCGAGATCCAGGCGCTCGCCGCGCATTTCGACGTACGCCGGATCGACGGACCGGACTACCGGCATCGCGGCCTTCCGGTGGCGCCCGAGCCGTGGCCGGACGAGCGGGTCGAGCAGACCGCGGCCGACCGCCCCGGCGCGTCCTGTGACCACTTCGTCGACCTGCACCGCCACCTGGCCGAACTGCACCCGAGCAAGTACGGCGCTCTGCTCGACGGCGTCGAGACTGTCGCGATCACCGACATCCGCCCACTCACCGACGAGAACGTCGCCCTCCGGATGGTCGTCCTGGCCGACCGCATGTACGACCGGAACCTGCCGCTCCTGGCCGGCGGCGTAGCACTGGACCAGCTGTTCTCCCCGGAGATGCTCAAGGGCGGCTACCGCAAGAAGTACCTCCGCGCGCTGTCCCGCTTGATCGCCCTGACCCGCGAGTCGGTCGATCACGCCACGTCCTGAGATCCGCACCAGCTCCGCTCATCTCAGCGGTTGATGAGGCAGTATGGGCCAATGGCGAAGCAGAAGAAGGGTCAGAAGGCGGAGGACGGTGGACTGCGCGCTGAGCTGCGAGTGCCGTCCGGCCCGGTGGACCTGACGAAGTACGACACGCGAGCCACGCCCGGGTTCAGTGGGGGCAAGGCTGACGGCAAGGCTGCGCTGAAGAGCCTCGGTAGTGAGGTCTCCGACTGGCAGGAGCGGCTGTTCGCCGAGGGACGCAAGGACGGACAGCGCAGCGTGCTGCTGGTCCTGCAGGGGATGGACACGTCCGGCAAGGGCGGAGTGATCCGGCACGGCGCGGGACTGATGGATCCGCAGGGCCTGAAGATCACGTCGTTCAAGGCGCCGACGGCGGCCGAGAAGCGACGCGGCTTCCTGTGGCGGATCAAGCAGGCGCTGCCGGAGGAGGGGATCGTCGGGATCTTCGACCGGTCGCATTACGAGGACGTGCTGATCGCTCGGGTGCGCAACCTCGTCACCCCGAACGTGTGGGACCGGCGCTACGACCAGATCAACGACTTCGAGGCGGAGCTGGCCGCGAACGGCACGACGATCCTGAAGTGCTACCTGCACATCTCGGCGGACCAGCAGCGGACCCGGCTCGAGACCCGGCTGGACGATCCGACCAAGCACTGGAAGTACAACCCGGGCGACGTTGACGAGCGGAAGTTCTGGCCGGACTATATGGACGCCTACCATGCGGCGATCGAGCGCTGTAACACGCCCGAGGCGCCGTGGTACGTCATCCCGAGCGACCGCAAGTGGTACCGCAACTGGGCCGTCACCACGATCCTCCTCGAGACGCTCAAGGAGCTGGACCCCGAGTGGCCGGTCGCCGACTACGACATCGTCACCGAGCAGAGGCGCCTCGCCGCCACCTGATCCGAGCGGACGCCTGATGCCCGGCCAAGGGATCAGGCGTCCGGATCGATGTCATGCTCCCGCAGCAGGTTGCGCAGGTGTGCCACCTGCTCGTGGAGGCGTTCGTTCTCGTCCAGGACGTGGTTGAGCTCGCCCAGGAGATGGTGGCGACGGCCGAAGGTGGTCCAGCCCGATGCGTCGTCGGCGAGCATGCCGGCGACGGCGGACTCGGACCGCCGGCGGCGATCGATCCGATCCTCGACCTTGCGGCGGATGGCGTCCGGGTCGGAGGTGAGCTTGGTCAGGATCTGGCCGGCGACGCCGTCGCCGTCGCGCAGCAGGCCGAGCAGCAGATGCTCGGTGCCGAGCTGGTCGGAGCCTCGCCGCCGGGCCTCGTCCCACGCGTGCTCGAACGTGCTCTTCGCCCGCGGTGTGAACGGGATGGTCCCGGCCTCCCCGCGCCCACGGCCGAGGATCTCCACCACCAGGTCACGGACCGCTGGAGCCGTGATCCCGAACCCGGCCAGCACCCGCTCCGCGATGCCCTGTCCCTCCTCGATCAGCCCGAGCAGCAGGTGCTCGGTCCCGATGTAGACATGCCCGAGTTTCCGCGCCTCCTCCTGGGCCAGCGCGACGACTCGCTTGGCCGGATCACTGAATCGCTCGAACATCCGGATTCCCCTCCGCCACTCGTTGTCGACAGTCAGTTCGGCGACCGCGTCCTCCAGCACCAGGTCGAGCCGCAGATGTTCCTGCAGGTCGCCGGCCGTGACCAGTTCCTGCTCGAGGCGGGCCCGGACAAACTCGGCAACCTCGGCTGCGGTCGCACCGCCGGCTGTGATCCGATCCAGCAAGTCGTCCACTTCCGACACCGGCTCGAGCCGCAGCTCAGCCCGGTTCAGCGCGGTGAACTGCAGGACGACCGCGACCGCCACCACCCGATTAGGCCCGTCGAACGGGCGCTCCCGGACCAGCCCCGCCAGCAACACCCCGGCCGCCTCAGCCATCCCAGGGGTACGTCGTACGTCGGCCAGCACTCGGTCGATCGTGTCCAGGTCCGTCCGGCGTACGGCGTCCTCCGACTCGCACTGCAACACGCGAGCCGCCACCGCGAGTACGTCGTACCGGCCGAGGTAGCGCATCAGCCGTCTCCGCGGAGGCGGCGTAGGGACTCCTCGTGGCGGGCCAGGTTTTCCTCCAGGAGGCGGCTGAACCGCGTGTCCTGCCGGCGCTGATCGACCAGCGCCGTGATCGCCTCTCGCGCGACATCCGACACCGACCGGCCTTCCACCGACGCCACCGTCTGCAGCCGCTCGGCCAACTCCGGATCAAGCCGCAACAGGATGTTCTTCGTCCCGTCCTTCACCATAGATAGCAAGATATCACGCTATCTCAGTCCAGAACCTGGGCTGCCGGGACTCGTGAGCCTGGGAGTGGGGCAGGGTGGGGGAATGCGAGCGGATGTCGTGGTGGTGGGGCTGGGCGCGTTCGGGTCGGCGGCGTTGTGGCGGCTGGCTTCGCGTGGGGTGAATGTGGTGGGCATCGAGCGACAAGGGATCGGGCATCCGTTCGGTTCGTCGCATGGGACCACGCGACTGTTCCGGGTCGCTTGCATGGAACACCCCGGGTTGACGCCGATCGCTCGCAAGTCGCTGGAGCTGTGGACTCAGCTGGGGGAGGGGACCGGCGAGGTCTACGTCCGTCAGACCGGCTCTCTGAACGTCGGCGGCCCGAAAAGCCGTCCGGTCAGGGGTGCCCGGCAGGCGGCTGCCGAGGCGGGGGCGCCGACCACGGACCTGACCCACGACGAGCTGGTCGAGCGATTCCCGCAGTACGACCTGGCCGCCGAGGACGTTGCCGTCTGGGATCCCGGCGCGGGGATCTGCTACGCCGAGCCGACCGTCCGCGCGCACGTCGCGGAGGCACAACGGCTGGGTGCGACGGTCTTCCCGCACACGATGGTGACGGCGATCGACCTCGGCCGCGACGAGGTGACCGTGCGCACGCCGACGATCAGCATCACCGCGGATCAGGTCGTCGTCGCCACGGGCGCCTGGCTGAGCAAGCTGGTTCCAGCTCTGCCGCTGTCGCCGCGACGTACGCCGTTGTTCTGGTTCCAGCCGAGGGATCCGGCGTCGGAGGCCTTTCGGCTCAGCAACTTCCCGTCGTTCATCTGGGAGTTCGCGGACGGGCGCGGGCTGTGGGGACACGGGTCCGACGAGGACTTCCTGGTGAAGGTCGGCCTCGACGGTGCCGAGCGCGAGCGCGGCGTCGATCCGGACGAACTCGATCGCTACATCCACCCGCGCGAGGACATCGCCGAGCTGTCGACAGCGATCGGCCACGCCTTCCCGGACCTCGATCCCGAGCCGGTCAAGCTGATGCCGTGCATGGTGACGGACTCACCCGACGGCCAGTTCCTGGTCGGCCGGTACGACGAGCGCCTGGTGATCGCGGGCGGTGACAGCGGCCACGGCTTCAAGCACTGCGCCGGTGTGGGTGAGCTGCTGGCTCAGATCACAACGAAGGAGACGCCGTACACCGACGTCTCCTTCGTTGATCCGTTGCGGTTCTAGGCGGTACGGACGAGCTCCGGGCGGGCGATGACCGGGCGCGGGGCCGGGGTCAGGGTGAGCAGGTCCAGGCCGGCTACGCCGTAGCGGAGGAGGACCAGGCGGGCCACCTCGGCACTGACACCCAGCGGGCGCGAGACGGCGACGGCGCCGGCGCGGCGGGCGGTTGACTCGGCGCGGTCCGGGAGGACGCCCGGGGCCAGGAAGAGGGAGCCGACGGCCACGTGACGCCGGCCCTCGAGCCGCCACTGCAGCACGGCCTCGGCCGGTGACGGCGACGCCGCGCAGGTGAACGCCGCGGTCACCGGCAGCTTGTGCCGCTGACCCCACAGCCGCGCGAGCCGGGTCACGCTCGCGTTCGCCTGCGAGTCGCTCGAACCGGCGCACGCCAGCACCAGCGCGTCCAGCTCCCGCACCCGCCCGTCCTTCAGCTCCGCGCGCATCCGGCGATCCAGTACGTCGAGCAGCGACTCGTCGTACCCGAGGACGTCGGAGGCGATGATCCGCAGCGCCGGGAACCGGGTGCGTGCCTCGTCGACGACGGCCGGGATGTCGACCCGGGCGTGGAACGCCGACGACAGCAGCAGCGGCAGGATGACGACTTCCTCCACGCCCTCGGCGGCGAGCTTGCCGAGCTTCTGGTACGGCGTGGGCGGGCAGTGGTCGAGGAAGGAGGCTTCGATCCGGAGGTCGTCACGCAGGTCGCGCAGGCACTTGACGAGAGCGTGGACGGTGGCGGCCGAGCGCGGGTCGCGGCTGCCGTGGGCGAGGATCACGAGCGCTGGAGCAGTCACAGCAGTTCCCCTTCTTCGTCGTCGATCATGCCGGCTGCCAGCGTCCACCCGTCGTGGGCGTCGATCAGCAGGAACGATCCGGTGATGGTGTTGCTGGAGTACGGGTCGGCGGCCAGCGGTGCGGCGATCTTGAGTTGCACCCTGCCGATGTCGTTCAGGTCGAGCCCGGTGGCGTCGATGACTCCGAGCGTGTCGAGGTCCAGCGCCCCGGTGATCTTGGTGACGATCGCCTGGGCGGTGGTCGTGGTGTGCTTGATCAGCAGCCGGGCGCCCACGGCCAGTGGGCGGTCCGACAGCCAGCACACGGTGGCGGCCAGTTCCCGGCGGGTGCCGGGGGAGGCGTCCGCGGCGACGATCACCGAGCCGCGGGCGACGTCGATGTCGTCGGTCAGCCGAACGGTGACGGCCTCGCCGGCGACCGCGGACGGCCGCTCGACCACCGCGGTGCTCGTCGACGTGACGACGGGCCGGTCGATGCCGGCGATCGACGTACGGCGGCCGGTCGGGAGCACGATCACCGGGTCACCGACGGTTACGGTGCCGGAGGCAACGGTTCCGGTGTAGCCGCGGTAGTCGCGGTACTCGTCCCCGGTCTGCGGCCGGATCACGTACTGCACCGGGAACCGCAGCGGCTGGTCGGAGGAGTCGATCCGCCCGGTCGCGTTCTCGAGCACCTCGAGCAGCGTCGGTCCGTCGTACCAGGGCGTTTCGGTCGACCGCTCGACCACGTTGTCACCGACGAGTGCGGAGACCGGGATGGCCTTGACGTCGGCGATCCCGAGCTGGTCGGCGACCTCGTTGACGTCTTTCGCGATCTTGGTGAACACCGTCTCGTCGTAGCCGACCAGGTCGACCTTGTTCACCGCGAGTACGACGTGTGGCACCCGGAGCAGACCGGCCACGGCCAGGTGCCGCCGGGTCTGCTCGAGGACGCCGTGCCGCGCGTCGACCAGGATGATCACCACATCCGCGGTCGAGGCGCCGGTGACCGTGTTGCGGGTGTACTGCACGTGTCCGGGGCAGTCGGCCAGGATGAACGAGCGCTTGTCGGTGGCGAAGTACCGGTAGGCGACGTCGATCGTGATGCCCTGCTCGCGTTCGGCCCGCAGGCCGTCGGTGAGCAGGGCGAAGTCGAAGTCGCCACCACGGGCTTCCGACACCGTCTTCACGTGGGCGATCTGGTCGGCCAGGATCGCCTTGCAGTCGTGCAGCAGTCGCCCGACCAGCGTGGATTTGCCGTCGTCGACGGATCCCGCGGTGGCAAGCCGGAGAAGTGTGCTCATCAGAAGTACCCCTCTCGCTTGCGGTCTTCCATCGCGGCTTCGCTGACGCGGTCGTCGGCCCGGGTGGCGCCGCGCTCGGTCAGCTCGCTGGCCGCGACCTCGACGACCACCTCGGCCGCGGACGAAGCGGTCGACGCGACCGCGCCGGTGCAGGACATGTCGCCGACGGTCCGGTAGCGAACCATCCGGCGCTCGACCACCTCACCCGAGCGAGGCTGCGAGTAGGGGCCGACGGCAAGCAACATGCCGTCGCGCTCGAACACGTCCCGCTCGTGCGCGTAGTAGATGCTCGGCAGGTCGATGCCCTCGCGCTCGATGTAGTTCCACACGTCCAGCTCGGTCCAGTTGGACAGCGGGAAGACGCGCACGTGCTCGCCCGGTCGGTGCTTGCCGTTGTACAGCGACCACAGCTCCGGCCGCTGGTTCCGCGGGTCCCACTGACCGAACTCGTCGCGCAGGCTGAAGATCCGCTCCTTCGCCCGGGCCCGCTCCTCGTCCCGCCGGCCGCCGCCGAAGACGGCGTCGAACCGGTGCCCGTTGATTGCGTCGAGCAACGGGACCGTCTGCAGCGGGTTCCGCGTCCCGTCCGATCGCTCCCGCAGCCGGCCATCCGCGATGTAGTCCTCGACGCTGGCCACCTCGAGCCGCAGGCCGAGCGTGTTCACGGTCGCGTCGCGGTAGTCCAGCACCTCCTGGAAGTTGTGCCCGGTGTCCACGTGCAGCAGCGCGAACGGAACCCCGGCCGGCGCGAACGCCTTGCGGGCCAGGTGCAACATGACGATCGAGTCCTTGCCGCCGGAGAACAGGATCACCGGCCGCTCGAACTCCGCCGCCACCTCACGGAACACGAAGATGGATTCACTCTCCAGCGCGTCCAGCTCTGTGACGGCTGGTGTTTCCACGATGGCCGTCATGTGTGGAGTCCGCATTCGATCTTGCCTTGGCCGGCCCAGCGGCCGCTGCGCGGGTCTTCGCCGGGGGCGACTCGTTGGGTGCACGGCTCGCAGCCGATCGACGGGTAGCCGTCGTACTGCAGCAGGTTGACCAGTACGCCGTTGTCCGCGATGTAGGTGTCGAGGTCTTCCTGGGTCCACGGGGCGATCGGGTTGAGCTTGACCATGTCGCGCTTGGCGTCGTACTCGACGAGCGGGGTGTTCGCCCGGGTCGGCGCCTCCTCGCGGCGGATGCCGGTGACCCAGGCCTTGTAGCCGGACAGGTACCGGTTGAGCGGCTCGACCTTGCGGAGCGCGCAGCATTTGTCGGGCTCGCGCTCGTAGAGCTTCTCGCCGTACTCGGCGTTCTGCTCCTCGACCGTCTGCTTCGGCAGGGCGTTGATCAGGTTGATCGGCAGCGTCGCCGCCACCGCGTCCCGGGTGCCGATCGTCTCGGCGAAGTGGTAGCCCGTGTCGAGGAACAGGACGTCGACGCCGGGGGCCGCCTCGGCCGCGAGGTGGGGGAGTGCCCCGTCTGCCATCGAGGCGGTCACCACCAGCTCGTCACCGAAGGTCTCCCGCGCCCACGCCAGCAGTTCCTGCGCCGAGGCGTCGGCTAGTCGCTCGTTCGCCTCTTCGGCGAGCGTCTTCAGATCTGTGCTCATTCCACTGTCACCCGCAGTCCGATCATCTTCAGCTGGAACACCCGTGCACACGGCCGGCACTCCCACGCGCCATGGCCTTCCTCGGAAGGACGAAGGTCCTCGTCCCCGCAATAGGGGCAGTACAGCGGCGCAGCACGCTCACTCATTGCAAAGCCTCCTCGTCAGCACGGGTGACCCACTCGGCGAAACGCTCGCCGGCGTTGCGTTCCTTCAGATAGTTCTGGGTGACACGCTCCACATAGTCGGCGAGACCGTCCGCGGTGACCTTGTGGCCGCGGAGCTTCCGGCCGAAGCCGGCGTCCAGCCCGAGCCCGCCGCCGAGGTGGACCTGGTAGCCCGGCACCTGCTTGCCGTCGGCATCCATCACCAACTGGCCCTTCAGGCCGATGTCGGCGACCTGGATCCGGGCGCAGGAGTTCGGGCAGCCGTTCACGTTCACAGTGATCGGTACGTCGAGCTCCGGGATCCGCTCCTCCAGCTCGTCGATCAGCTGTGCCGCCTTCGCCTTGGTCTCGACGATCGCCAGCTTGCAGAACTCGATGCCGGTGCAGGCCATCGTGTTCCGCCGCCAGGCCGACGGGTTCGCCTGGAACCCGAGCGCGTCGAGGCCGGCGATCAGCGAGTCGACCTGCGCCTCCTCGACGTCGAGCACGAGCAGCTTCTGCTGCGCTGTCGTCCGGATCCGGTTCGACCCGTGCGCCGCGACCACGTCGGCGACCTTGGCGAGCGACGTACCCGACACCCGTCCGACCACCGGCGCGACGCCGACGAAGTACCTGCCGTCCTTCTGCTTGTGTACGCCGATGTGATCGCCCTGTACAGCGGGCACCTCGGGCGCGGGTCCGTCGATCAGCTTCCGCTTGAGGTACTTCGTTTCGAGAACTTCCCTGAACTTCTCGACGCCCCAGTCCGCGACCAGGAACTTCAGCCGGGCCCGGGTCCGCAGCCGCCGGTAGCCGTAGTCGCGGAAGATGCTGGTGACACCCCACCAGGCCTCGTGGACCTCTTCCAGCGGGATCCACGCGCCGAGCCGCTGCGCGAGCATCGGGTTCGTCGACAGGCCACCGCCGACCCACAGGTCGAAGCCGGGCCCGTGCTCCGGGTGCACCACGCCGACGAAGGCGATGTCGTTCACTTCCGGTACGACGTCGTGCGACGGGTGACCGGTGAGCGCGGTCTTGAACTTCCGCGGCAGGTTGGAGAACTCGGTCGAGCCGATGTACTTCTCGACGATGGCGTCGATGGCCGGGGTCGGGTCGATGATCTCGTCCGCGGCGATCCCGGCGACCGGGCTGGCGATCACGACGCGCGGTACGTCGCCGCAGGCCTCGGTGGTGTAGAGCCCGACAGCCTCCAGCTTCTGCCAGATCGCCGGCACGTCCTCGATCCGGATCCAGTGCAGCTGGATGTTCTGCCGATCGGTGATGTCGGCGGTGTCGCGCGCGTACTCGGTGGAGATCTCCGCGATCACCCGCAGCTGCTCGGTGCTGAGCTGGCCGCCCTCGACCCGGACCCGCATCATGAAGTAGCGGTCGTCCAGCTCCTCGGGCTCCAGCGTCGCCGTCTTGCCGCCGTCGATGCCGGGCTTGCGCTGGGTGTAGAGGCCCCACCAGCGGAACCGGCCACGCAGGTCGGCCGGGTCGATCGAGTCGAAGCCGCGGTGCGCGTAGACGTTCTCGATCCGGGCCCGGACGTTCAGGCCGTCGTCGTTCTTCTTGTTCTCTTCGTTCTTGTTCAACGGCTCGCGATAGCCGAGCGCCCACTGGCCCTCGCCTTTGCCCTTGCGCGGGCGGGCGGGCTTACGGGGAGCAGCAGGAGGAGACGTGACGCCAGTCATCCGGAGGGGTGTCCTTGTCCTCGTGACAGGTGCTCACCGAGGGCGGCGGGATCGAAGCGTCGTCGATTCGATGCGTTCCGCGCGGTGCGCACCCAGCGGTGATCGGGGGTGATCAGGGGCCGTCATCGGGCCCGGCGGGGTGGCTGTCAGAACATCGAAGGACAACAGATGGCGCTGCGCATCCGCCCGAGGTCGACATGAATCCGACCTACGAGGTGAGTGGAGCGGGCAGCGAGCATGCTCACAAGCGTCAGTCCCAGAGCCGGACATTGCAACTGTCAATCCTGCATCGTGAGACCGGATCTCACGATACGGCTACCTCTACAAGTCTGGTCGAGATTGCTTCGCGCTCGGACCCTGTTCCACAAGAACTCTTGTACAAGAGCTCTTGTGCAATTTATGGTGGCTCGCATGACCCCCGCGAACCGGCGCCCGGCCGACCCCTCGGTGATCGCCGCCATCCACCATCCGCTGCGCCGGCGGCTGATCGACCTGCTCGGCGTCGAGGGCCCCGCGACCGCCTCGCAACTAGCCGGACGCACCGGCGAACTGGTCGGCAACATCAGTCATCACCTGAAGGTGCTGGCGGTCGCCGGAGTGATCGAGGAGGCGCCGGAGCTGGCCAAGGATCGCCGGGAGCGCTGGTGGCGCAGCGTCCGGTCGTCGTGGACCTGGTCGGTCGCTGACGCAGGCGGCGAACCGGCCGGTGAGCTGATTGCAACCGTTTCCGAGGAGAGGAATGTCACGTACCACGCGGACAAGGTCCGGCAGTGGTTCGAGGCCAGGCACGAGTACGGCGAGGAGTGGGTGCGGGCCGCGTTCGCGACCGAGAGTTGGCTGACGCTGACGCCGGAGCGGCTGACCGAGCTGTCGGACCGGATCCGGGACCTGATCCAGGAGTACTACGAGGAACCGTCGAACGACTCGTCCGCGGTGCCGGTGTACGTGTTCGCGCACGGCGTGCCGGCCCGGCCATGACCGGCCCCGCGGCGGTCGCGGACACGACCGACATCCCGCCGCTGGGCCGGGATCGCCGGGTGCACGCGTGGATCCTGTCCGGAGCGGTCTCGGAGGCCGGCGACGTCGCCTGGTACGTCGGCCTCGCGTGGAGCGCAGCCCAAGTCGCCTCGCCCGCCGGTGCCGGTCTGGTGATGGGCATCGGTGCGCTGCCGAGGGCCTTGATCCTGCTGTTCGGCGGCGCGCTCGCCGATCGGCTCGACGCCCGGCGCACGATGATCGCCGCCAACCTCGGCCGGATCGTCGTACTCATCGCCGGCGCGCTCGTCGTCGCTGCGGCCGGGGTGTCGATGGCTCTGCTGCTGACGGTCGCGATCCTTTTCGGCGCCGTGGACGCGCTCTACAACCCTGCGTCGGGCACGCTGCCGCGCCGGATGGTCCGCTCCGACGACCTCGTTCGGTTGGCCGCAACCCGGCAGTTGGCCAACCGGCTGGCGGTGTTCGTTGGTGCTCCCCTCGGCGGCCTACTGGTCGCGCAGGGCGGTCTGGTCGCGGTGATGGTCGCCGACGCGATCTCGTTCGGGGTCATCGCCCTGGCGCTGGCGTTCGTCGTCCGGCCGCGCTTCCCGCGCCCGGCGCCCAGTGGGCACTCGATCCGGCGCGACCTGTCCGCGGGCTTCGGTTACCTCCGGCGCGATCGGATCGCCCGGACCCTGGTCATCGCGTTCTTCGGGCTGAACCTGTGTGTCGGACCGGTGCTGGCCGTCGGCCTGGTTCAGCGTGTCCATCTGGACGGCTGGGGCTCGGCGGCGCTCGGGTGGTTTCAGGCGTGCTCCGGGATCAGTGCCGCGGTCGGCGCGGTGGTTGCCCTGCGCTGGAAGCCGCGGTTGCCCGCCCGTGCCGGACTGCTGCTGCTCATCGTGCAGGCGGCCGGATGCGTGATGATCGGGCTGGTGCCGCGGGCCGGCGTGTTCGTCGCGATGGCGATGATCGGATTCACCGCCGGACTCGCCTCGGCCTTCCTGTCCGGAGCCTTCCAGCAGACCATCGAACCGGCGTTCCTCGGTCGGACCTCGAGCATCGTCAGCCTGTCTGACGAGGGCCTGATGCCCATAGCCATGACCGGGTTCGGCGCGCTGATCTCGCTGACCGACGTCGCCGTGGCGTGTGCGCTGCTGGGGACCGCGTTCGCAGTACTGATGGTGTGGTCGGCCTCGCGCTTGCGGGGCTGAAGTCTGTACTCGGGGCGCGCGAACGCGTGGGGTGTGTCGTTCATGGTCGGCGTCGGGCGGAACGCCGAGCGGTGCCCGCATCACCAGATCGCGAACATCACCGGGAACGTACTCACTCCGTGTTCACCGGCCACGGCTCGCGGTACGTCGACGACGTACGGTCCTGGCAGGCCTCGGAGCCCGCCGACGACTTCGCCGCCATCGCCGTCTACGCACCGACCCGCTGACGCTAAGCTCACCTGGTGCTTCAGGTCGATTGGGACAACGTACGCGAGTTCGCCCTCGCGCCCCGCGTCGCTGGGGCTGCGTGACCGCGGCGTCGATCGCCGCTCAGGTGCGATCCGGCGAGCGGACTGCACTCGAGGTGATCGACCAGGCGCTCGAGGCTGCACTTCGCCTCGACCCGCTGCTCCATTTCGTCGACGAGCTGGACGTCGTTGGCGCCCGCGCAGCAGCCGAACGACTCGAGCCCACCGGTCCGTTCGCGGGTGTCCCGTTCTTCATCAAGGCAAGGACGCCGGACAACTCGCCGATTATCAGCCGGCTCGTGGCGGCCGGCGGGATCCCGATCGGTACGGCGACGCGCGCCAGGCCCGGCGCGGTGTCGCAAACCTTCGGATGGAACGGCCAGGACTACACCCGCAACCCGTGGGACTTGTCGCGATCGCCAGGTGGCTCGACCGCTGGTGGTGCGGCGGCGGTCGCGGCCGGCGTCGTACCGCTGGCAACTGGTGGAGACTCCGGCGGCTCACTGCGGATCCCGGCCGCGTTCTGCGGAGTGGTCGGCTTCAAAGGCACGTATGGCCGCATCCCGCGCCCGGTCGGTCGCATCCTCGGCGGGCTCACCACCGCCGGCTTCATCGGCGCCGAGCTCGACGACGTGATCCTGGCGACGAGCATCGCCAGCGGTCCACACCGCCTGGACCCGACCGCGCTGCCGGCGTGGCCGGTCCCGACCGTTCACGATCGTTCGTGGCGGATTGCGTATCGCTCCACCCTCGGCTGTCATCTGGCGGACCCTGCGGTCGACCACGTGATCCGCGAGCGGCTGACTCACGCCGGCGTCACCGTGGTCGACGTACCGCTCGAGCTTCTCCCGACTGATGAGGCGTGGCCTGTGCTGTCGGGTCTGGATGCCGGCCGCGGTGCGGAAGCGGCCGCGGCGAACCGGGCTCGCGAGGTGCGCGACAACAACAACACCGCGCTCGCCGATCTCTTCGCCGAAGTGGATGCCCTGATCACCCCGACCACGCTGACTGTTGCGCACGGCTACGACCAGCACGAGTCCAGCATCGTCACCGGCGACCCGTGCTGGGCCTTCAATGTGACCGGGCACCCCGCGGTCAGCGTCCCTGCGGGTCTGGCGGACGGATTGCCTGTGGGTGTTCAGGTTGTGGCGCCCCATGGGTCGGACGACGTCGCGCTCGCGGTGGCACGGCGGGTGCAGGTTGCCCTGCCCCCACCACCGATCCGCTGACGGGTCTCAGCGCGGGTGCTCCGACCGCCAGTGCTTGATCATCTGGTCGAGGTCGGTCTTGATGAAGGCGAAGAAGTCGGCGGCTTCGGTGAGGCGGTGGCCGACGGGGGAGTCGGGGCCGAAGAGGTCGGCGCCGGCGCGGCTGCTGGCCTCCCATTCGCCGAGGGCGTCGTTGCGGCGTTCGAGGATCGCGGCGAAGACGTCGTCGCGGATCCGGTAGTGGTCCTTGCGGGACCCGGGCAGCCGCTCGCGGGAGATGAACGACACCTGGAGCAGTTGCCGGACCGCACCGGAGACGGCGGGCTGGCTGATCCTGAGCGACTCGGCCAACTCCGCGGCGGTCATCGTGCCGGTCGGGCTGACCAGCATCCGGCCCATCACCCGGGCCGACATCGTCGGGACGCCGCTGTTGGCCAGCACGCCGGCGAAGCGCTCGACGAACTGGCTGATCTCTTCCGGGCTCGGTTCCTGCGCCATGGTTGAAGCTTACAATAATTTGATGTATCGCAACTATCACAAACTTTTGATAATTTGAATCCATGACCTCGACCTCCCACGCCGAACGGCCGACGCTGACCGGCGCGCGCCGCTTCGGAGTACTCATCGCGCTCTGCCTCGCCGTCCTCGTCCTCGGCCTGGACACGACCGTGCTCAACGTGGCACTGCCGACGCTGGCGTCCGACCTCGATGCCTCCACCAGCCAGTTGCAGTGGATGGCGAACAGCTACAACCTCGTCCTCGCGGCCCTCCTGCTGCCGGCCGGTCTCCTCGGCGACCGGTACGGGCGGCGCACGATCATCGCGATCGCGCTCACCCTGTTCGGCGCCGCCTCGCTCGCCTGCGGCCTGGCCGACTCGGCCGAGGGCCTGATCGCCGCTCGGGCGTTCCTGGGCGTCGGTGCGGCGATGATCGTTCCGGTGGCGCTGTCGCTGATCACCGTGCTCTTCCGCACCGAGGAGGATCGGAAGAAGGCGATCGGGTTCTTCGTCGTTGCCAACAGCATCGGTATGCCGCTCGGCCCGATTGTCGGCGGACTGCTGCTCGACCACGCCGGCTGGCAGTGGATCTTCTTCATGAACGTCCCGATCGCGTTGATTGCGGCCCTTGCGGTCACGCTGCTCGTGCCAGAGACCCGAAGCTCGCGGCGACCGGCCATCGACTGGCTCGGCATCGTGCTCTCCAGTGCTGGTCTGGCGTGCTTGGTGTACGGCGTGACCAAGGCCGGCGAGACGTCGTGGACCGATGGTGTCACGGTGCTGTTCCTCGGACTGGCCGTCGTACTGATCGCCGGGTTCCTGCTCTGGCAGCGGCGGACCACGCGGCCGTTGATCGAACTGCGGTTGTTCCACGAGAAGACGTTCACCGGCGGGGCGGTGCTGCTCACGGTGTCGGTGTTCGCGATCTTCGGGTTGCTGTTCACGATGCCGCAGTACTTCCAGGGCATCAACGGATCGGACGCGCTGCACACCGGGCTCAAGTTGCTGCCGTTCATCGGCGGGATGACGCTCGGCGCGAAGGTGGCCGAGCCGGTGGAGGCGAAGGCCGGAACCCGGCTGGTGGTGATGGCCGGGTTCGTGGTGATGGCCGTCGGGTTCGTGCTCGGGGCCTTCACGGGGCTCGGCACCGGGTACGGGTACACCGCGATCTGGTTCGTGGTGGTCGGCTTCGGTCTCGGGTGTTCGATGCCGCAGGCAATGAACGCGGCGTTGGGTGTGCTCGACCCGGAGCGGGCCGGGACCGGATCCGGTCTGCTGCAGGCGTTCCGCCAGGTCGGCGGCACAGTCGGTGTCGCGGTTCTGGGCACGGTGCTGAACTCGGTCTACCGCGCAGGAGTCGACACGACCGGACTGCCCGCGCAGGCCGCGGATGCGATCGAGAAGGGACTTGGTGGCGGGCTCGCCGTTGCGGCGAAGTCGGGCTCCGCCGACCTGCTGAGCGATGTCCGGGACGCCTTCATGACCAGTCTCAACACCACCATGTGGGTGTCGGCGGGAATCGCAGTCGCGGGCGCCGTGCTCGCCGCCGTGTTGATGCCACAACGGCGAGCGCCCGCTCCCAAGAGTGTGGAAGCGGGCGCTGCGCGAGTCAGCTGAGCTCGAGGCCCGGGTACAGCGGGTGCTTGTCGAGCAGTTCGGACGAGGCGGCCTTCGTCTTGTCCGCGACGCCGTCGGCGAGCACGTACTTCGCCTTGGACGGGGCACCGGCCGACGTCGTGGTCGGCGTCGTGGCGGAGATGACGTCGACGATGAGCTCGGCGACCCGGTCGAACTCGTCGCCGCCGAAACCACGGGTGGTCAGCGCCGGCGTGCCGATCCGGACACCCGAGGTGTACCAGGCGCCGTTCGGGTCGCGCGGTACGGCGTTCCGGTTGGTCACGATGCCGGCGTCGAGCAGCGCGGACTCGGCCTGCCGGCCGGTGATGCCGTACGACGAGACGTCGAGCAGCACGAGGTGGTTCTCGGTGCCGTCCGTCACGAGCTTCACGCCACGCTTCATCAGGCCCTCGGCCAGCGTGACTGCGTTGTCGGCGACCGCCTGCGCGTACACCTGGAACGAAGGCTGCCGGGCCTCGGCGAGCGCGACCGCCTTCGCCGCCATCGTCTGGCTGAGCGGACCACCCAGCACCATCGGGCAACCGCGGTCGACGGAGTCGGCGTACTCCGGCTGGCACAGCACCATGCCGCCGCGCGGGCCGCGCAGCGACTTGTGCGTGGTGGTCGTGGTGACGTGCGCGTGCGGGATCGGGTCGAAGTCGCCGGTGAACACCTTGCCCGCGACCAGGCCGGCGAAGTGGGCCATGTCGACCATCAGGGTCGCGCCGACCTCGTCGGCGATCTCGCGCATCTTCGCGAAGTTCACCTTCCGCGGGTACGCCGAGTAGCCGGCGATCAGGATCAGCGGCTTGAACTCGCGCGCCTTGCGGGCCACCTCGTCGTAGTCGAGCAGCCCGGTCTCCGGGTCGGTGCCGTAGGAGTGCTGGTTGAACATCTTGCCGGAGATGTTCGGCCGGAAGCCGTGGGTCAGGTGACCGCCGGCGTCCAGGGACATACCGAGCATCTTCTGGTCGCCGAGCGCCTTGCGGAGCTTGGTCCAGTCCTCGTCGGACAGGTCGTTGACGTGCTTGGCGCCGGCCTCGGCCAGCGCCGGGGACTCGATCCGCTGGGCCAGGATCGCCCAGAAGGCGACCAGGTTCGCGTCGATGCCGGAGTGCGGCTGGACGTAGGCGTGCGGTGCGCCGAACAGGGCCTCGGCGTGGTCGGCCGCGGCCTGCTCGACGGTGTCGACGTTCTGGCAGCCGGCGTAGAAGCGGTGCCCGATGGTGCCCTCGGCGTACTTGTCCGAGAGCCAGTTGCCCATCGTGAGCAGGGTGGCGGGGGAGGCGTAGTTCTCGCTCGCGATCAGCTTCAGCGACGAGCGCTGGTCGGCCAGTTCGGCCTTGATCGCGCCGGCGATCGTGGGTTCCACCGCGCCGATCACCTCGAGCGCGTTGCGGTACGCGGCCGATGCGGCGGCGGCATCGAAGGGTTGAGTCATCGTTGTCTCTCCTGCGGTTGCAGTGGGTCGAAGGCACCCAGGCGCACGGTGCCGACGGTCTTCGCTCCCCGGTGGTTCTCCACCTCAGCGCGCCAGTCGCGACCCGCTCACCCTATCGCGTACACACCCTTCTCTTGCGGCTTGTGTCCGAAGAACTGTGGCCTATAACCCTCGGATCTTCGGACGCAACGCGATCAGACGGCGCGGGCGAGGATCGGGGTGAAGGGAGTGGTGCGGGGGAGGGTGCCGAAGACGCCGGCCCAGTCGCCGGCCAGCCTGGACGCGACGAAGGCGTCGGCGACCTCGGGTGCCGAGTGCCGGACGAGCAGGGACGCCTGGAGGCAGACGGCCATCCGGGCGGCGAGGCGGCGTGCGCCGGCCTCCGCCTCGGACACATCGGCAAGCGTTTCCAGTACGTCGTTCACGGCGGCATCGAGGCGGTCGTCCGCACCCCGTGCCGCGCCGACCTCGAGCAGCCACGCGTCCAGCGACTCCGGCCTTCTGAGCGCACGGAGGACGTCGAGCGCATTGACGTTCCCCGATCCTTCCCAGATCGAGTTCAGCGGCGACTCGCGGAACAGGAGGGGAAGGCCGGACTCCTCGACGAACCCGTTACCACCCAAGCACTCCAGCGCCTCCGCCACCATGAAAGGCGTTCGCTTGCACACCCAGAACTTCGCCAACGGCAGCCCGATGCGCCGGAATGCGGCGGCCTGCTCGTCTCCACCGACCGACGCGTCGGCCGCAGCCGCAAGCCGCATCGCCAGCGCGGTTGCCGCCTCACTCTCCAGGGCCAGGTCGGCCAGGACGTTCTGCATCGCGGGCTTGTCGGCGAGGAGCCCGCCGAAGGCCGAGCGGTGGCGGGTGTGCCAGCTGGCTTCGACGAGCGCTCGTCGTTGGAGGGCGGCGGAGCCGAGGACGCAGTCGAGGCGGGTGGCGGCAACCATTTCGATGATGGTGCGGACGCCGGCGCCCTCGTCGCCGAGGCGGTAGCCGATCGTGCCGTGGAACTCGACCTCGCTGGACGCGTTCGACCGGTTCCCGAGCTTGTCCTTCAACCGTTGCAGCGCGAACGCGTTCCGGTTGCCATCGGCAAGCACCCGCGGCACGACGAAGCAACTCAGTCCGTCCGGCGCCTGCGCGAGTACGAGGAAGACATCGACCTGCGGCGCCGAGCAGAACCACTTGTGACCGTTCAGCTGATATTCACCGTCCGGCCCGGTCGGCGTCGCGGTGGTCAGGTTGGCCCGGACGTCCGAGCCGCCCTGCTTCTCGGTCATCCCCATCCCCGCGAGGACGCCGGTCTTCTCGGCCGCGGGCAACCGGCGTACGTCGTACGACGTGGCCGCGAGTTGCGGGATCCACTCCTTCGCGAGCCGCTCGTCCGCCTTGAGTGCCGGGACCGCGGCGTACGTCATCGAGATCGGGCAGCCGTGACCCGGCTCGACCTGGGACCAGACGTAGAACCCGGCGGCCCGGGTCAGATGCGGCGCCGGACGGTCGCTCGTCCACGGCGCGGCCTGCAGCCCGAACCCGACCGCACGCTCCATCAGCCAGTGCCAGGACGGGTGGAACTCGACCTCGTCGATCCGGTTCCCGTAGCGGTCGTGGGTGCGCAGGACCGGCGGGTGCTGGTTGGCCGGGAGGGCCTGCGCGAGCGCCTCCTCGGAGCCCGCGACCGCGCCGATCCGGTGCAGACCCGGGTCGCCGGCGAGATCGGCGTACGGACGCAGAGCGTCACCGAGTGGGGTGTCGTCGGTGAAGAAGTTCACCCCCCGCAGTGGGGGAGCCTGGTTCGTTACAGCAAATGGGTCCGCCATGTCAGTACGGTAAGCGGTATGGCACGTTCAGGGGCAGGACCCCGTGGTGGGAGCTCCCTCTCATTGGCATGGGTCCGCAAAGTCCCCGCGACGACCTGGAAGCTCCTGACCCAGACCGTCGGGGTGTGTCTGCGCTACCGGGTCACCGGTCTCGCGGCCGAGGGGGCGTTCTTCGCCATCCTCTCGCTGCCACCGCTGATCTTCGGGCTGGCCGGAAGTCTCGGCTACATCGCGAGCAAGTACTTCGAAGTCGAGACGATCGCCGACATCAAGCTGCAGATCGCCACGCTCGCCGCCCGCGCGCTCACCGACGATTCGGTGCAGAGCGTGATCGTGCCGACCCTGAACCAGGTGCTCAACGGCGGCCGGCCGGATGTGATCTCGATCGGTTTCGTGCTGGCGCTGTGGTCCGGCAGCCGCGCGCTGAACGTGTTCGTCGACACGATCACGATCATGTACGGGATGGGCGGCAGGCGCGGCATCGTCCGGACCCGGGCGCTGTCGTTCTCGCTGTACTGCGCCGCCCTCGTCATCGGTGTGATCGTGCTGCCGCTGGTGCTGGCCGGCCCGAACGCGGTCGACGCGCTGCTGCCGCACCGGCTGGACTTCCTGAACCAGCTGTACTGGCCGGTCGTGACGATCCTGTCCGCGGGCTTCTTGAACACCCTCTACCACCTGTCGGTGCCGCTGCGGACGCCGTGGGTGTCGGACCTGCCGGGGTCGTTCCTGGCGTTGTCGATCTGGATCCTGGGCAGCTTCGTGCTGCGGTGGATCCTGCAGAGCACAGTCGGCGGTACGTCGATCTACGGTCCGCTGGCGGCGCCGATCGCCGTACTGATGTGGCTGTACATGACTGCGATCGCGGTACTGATCGGTGCGGCGCTGAATGCCGTCGTCGACCGCCTGTGGCCGCACAAGGCGCGGGTGGTGGAGCTCGCCGACCAGAAGCAGGCCGAGGAGGACGAGGTCGAGCCGGTGATGAAGGCGGAGCCGGAGCGGCACCACCACGAGCACCCGGTGACCCCGCTGACGGTGGAGGAGCGGCCGGAGACCGCCATTGCGCGGAAGGTCGAGGGGCTCAGTGAGCATCGGCCGCGCGTCGTCGAGGCGCCCGCGGCTTCTGACGCGCCCGCCGTTCCTGCTGCGCCCGCCGCTTCTGCCGCCCCGGCCCTGCCTGGTGCGGATGACGTGCCTGTCGTGGACGACGTGCCTGGTGCGGACGGCGCGAAGCCGGCGGACGCTGCCGACGAGGCCGATCGCAAACCTGCCTCGGTCGGAAAATCTGGTGCGCAACGTGAGGGCGACGACCTACGCTGACGGCATCGCGACAAGCGGTCCTCGATCAGGACCGCAGGACTGGAAGGGAGGCACCGCCATGAGCTTCCATCGGGCCCACCGGGCCGATGTCTCCCACACCGTCCGTCCGCTGAGCTGATCTCGCGGCCGGACCCTCCGAAAGGTTCGCCGCATGTCAGCCACACTCCAGGCCCTGGGACTCGACAGTTCCACGGCCGACTTCCTGCAGTCCGTCCCGCATGACCTCGTACCGGGACGCGTCGCCCGGGTCGACAAGGGTCTGGCGACGGTACTCACCGAGGACGGGCCGGTCCGCGCGACCTGGTCCGGTGCGATCCTCGCGGCGATGGCCGGTGACGCCCAGGCCGGCCCATGCACAGGGGACTGGGCCGTACTGCGGTTCTGGCCGGACGAGCGGATCACGCTCGAGTCCCTGGCGCCTCGTCGTTCGGCGATCGTCCGCGCCGAGGTCAGCGGTACGTCGAAGGGCCAGGTGCTGGCCGCCAACGTCGACATGATCGCGATCGTGGTCGGCCTCCATCCCGAGCCGAACATCGGCCGGATCGAACGCTTCCTCGCGCTGGCGTGGGAGAGCGGTGCGCGGCCCGTCGTCGTACTGACCAAGGCCGACCTTGTCGGCGACGCCGACGCTGTTGCCGAGGACGTGGCGAACGCTGCGCCTGGTGCCGACGTACTGGTGTGCAGTGCGACCACTGCCGACGGTTTGGAGGCAGTGCGGTCGCTGCTGGACGGCAACGCGACTATGGCGTTGCTGGGATCGAGTGGCGCGGGCAAGTCCTCGCTGGTGAACGCACTGGCCGGTGTGGAGCTTCTGGATGTGCAGGACATCCGTGACGACGGCAAGGGACGGCATACGTCGGTGCGGCGCGAGCTGATCGTGCTGCCCACCGGCGGGATCGTCATAGACACGCCAGGGCTGCGGGGAATCGGCCTGCAAGAGTCGGGGGAGGGGCTGGCAGCTGCGTTCCCGGACATCACGGCGCTGGCCGAGCAGTGCAAGTTCAAGGACTGCGCGCACCTCACAGAGCCAGACTGCGCGGTCCAGGCGGCCTTGGCGGACGGGACGCTCCCGGTCCGTCGCTACGAGAGCTGGACGAAGCTGCAGCGCGAGGCCGCGTTCATGGCCCGCCGCAACGACCTCCGCCTCCGCGCCGAGACCAAGAAACAGTGGGCGCGTGCCTCCAAGTCGTACCGCCGGGACGTGAACCCGCGGCCGTAGCCCGTGCTCCCGTGATGAAAGGATCGGGAGCATGAATCGTTCGGTACTGGTGACGGGAGCCTCGCGGGGGATCGGTGCGGCGACGGCGCGGGCCTTCGCCGCCGCGGGGGATCGCGTGGCGGTGCACTACAGCGCATCGGCCGACGCAGCGGCCCAGGTACTGAAGGAGTTGCCGGGGACCGGACACGTGCCGGCACACGCCGATCTCGCCGACCCGGTCGCGATCCAGACGATGGTCGACGACGCGGCGACTGCTCTGGGCGGCATCGACGTACTGGTCAACAACGCCGGCGTCTACCATCCGCACCGCATCCGCGAGACGACGTACGCCGAATGGCAGCAGGCGTGGGCCGACACTCTGGCCGTGAACCTGGTCGGCCCGTCGAACGTCACCTGGTGCGCCGTCCGCCACATGAGCCGCGGCGGCCGCATCGTCAACGTCTCCTCCCGCGGCGCGTTCCGCGGCGAGCCCAACCAGCCCGCGTACGGCGCCTCGAAGGCAGCGATCGTCTCCTTCACCCAGTCCCTGGCCCGGGCGCTCGGGCCAGAGGGGATCGCGGTGACGGCGATCGCCCCCGGCTGGACGGTCACCGACATGGCCGCCGTACACCTGGATGGCGATGGCTACGACCGCCGCCGCCTGGAAAGCCCGCTCGAACGAGTAGCCGACCCTTCGGAGGTCGCCGCCGCGATCCTCTATCTCGCCTCCCCGGAAGCCGAGTTCGCGACCGGCACCGTCCTCGACTTCAACGGCGCCTCCCAACTCCGGATGTAATTCAGTCGGCAGACGCGCCCGGACTGGCTAAGGTCCTGATCATGCATCGCATTATCACTCCGCCGACCGCCGCCTAGGCGGACGGTCAACCGGTAGTGCCCAGGCTCTGACCTGGGCTCCTTCGGGCTGTTCGCAGAAGCCCCACGTCACCTTGCGAACACCCCCGGAGTCTGCAATGCATCACCGTCTCGCGTCCTCATCCAGGCGCGGCTTCCTCTACGTCACCCTGGCCGGCATCGCCTGGGGCACCGGCGGCCCGACCGGCGCGCTGTTGTTCGACCACGCCGCCCTGGGTTCCACCGCCGTGTCCTTCTGGCGCCTCGCCGCCGCCGCTCTGTGGCTGGCCCTGGCCCGCCTCGTTCTCCGCCGAGCCCCGATCCGCCCGCTGCTCGCCGCATCGCCGGTCCGCTACCTACTGACCGGCCTCGGCCTCGCCGTCTGCCAACTCGGCTACTTCGCCGCCATCCCACAGGTCGGGGTAGCTGTAGCCACCGTCGTCGCCTTGGGCGCCGGCCCGTTCTTCATCGCCCTAGGTGCCCGGGAACGCATCACCCCGGCTCTACTAGCCGCAGTAGCCGGCCTGGCCCTTCTCGTGCCCAGTGCAGGAGCCGGCTCGGCAGCCCTGCTGGGCATCGCCTTCGCACTTCTGTCCGCAGCCGGTTACGCCCTGACCACTCTGCTCAACCGCAACGAGCCAGACCCGATCTCCGGCGCCTTCCTGGGCTTCGTTGCCGGCGCCGCACTCCTCTTGCCGTTAGCAACCATCGACGGCATCATCCCCACCGCGCCCGGCTGGCCCTTGATCGCCTACTTCGGCCTGGTCCCCACCGCCCTCGCATACACCCTGTTCTACGCCAGCCTCACCACGCTCCGCGCCTCCACAGCCGCAGTAATAGCGCTCATCGAACCCGTAGTAGCCGCAGCCCTCGGCCTATTCCTCTTCCACGAGCACCTGACCACCCTCAGCCTGGTGGGCGCTGCCGTACTACTGGCCGCGGTAGTCCAACACGCACGACGGGAGTAACAACCCAACCACGGCGCTGCCGCACAAACGACGAAGGCGAGGTGTGCCTGCGGGTTCCGCAGGCTCACCTCGCCTATCGCCTTCGTGGACGATACTGGGATCGAACCAGTGACCTCTTCCGTGTCAGGGAAGCGCGCTACCGCTGCGCCAATCGTCCAAACAACACCACACAACACACTCTCACGTGACGGTGTCGAGGTGGAGACGGGATTCGAACCCGTGTACACGGCTTTGCAGGCCGTTGCCTCGCCTCTCGGCCACTCCACCAGTGAGAAAGCTGGCCCGCCGAACCCTCTCCGAGCGGACGACCGGGTTCGAACCGGCGACCTCAACCTTGGCAAGGTTGCGCTCTACCAACTGAGCTACGTCCGCATCGCTCCGGCGACTCTTTCCGCTCGGTGCGAGAGCAGAACAGTAGCGCACTTTTCGCCTACGCAAAAACCGGATTCCAGGGTGTCGCGATGCGGACGGTCCGAGCGTGATTCTCACCTCATCCGTCACAACAGCCCCACCCGGCAAGACGCCGTTTGTCCACCTGCCACGCCGGGCCGCGCGGCCTCAACTCTCCAGCGCTGCGAGGTCGACGTCGCGGAGGTAGTCGGAGTCGCCGCGCAGATCGATCGCGGTGATGCGGCCGTCGACGACCGTGAACACGAACACCACCTGCGGCTGGCCGTACTGCGACCACACCAGCCCGGCCAGCCCGTCGACCAACGTCAGCCTGGCTGCCTGCGCGCGCCCGGCGAACGACGCCGCGACCGCCCTCGCGCCGGACGCCATGGCGGCGGCACCACGCGCCGCGACGGCCGAGTCGGCCCGCACGACGACGCCGGGGTCGAGCAACTCGAGCAACGCCTCGAAGTCGCCACTGCGCGATGCCGCGAGGAACGCGCCGACGATCTCCTTCTGCCGGATCGCGTCGGTTCCGGACGGTTCCGGCGTACCTTGCACTCGACGCCGCGCCCGGCTGGCGAGCTGCCGCACCGCGGTCGGCGACTTACCCAGGATCGGCGCGATGTCGTCGTACGGCACGGCGAACATGTCGTGCAGCACGAACGCGAGCCGCTCGGCCGGCGTCAGCGTCTCGAGTACGACGAGCAGCGCGAGGCCGACCGAATCCGCCTGCACGGCTTCCAGTTCGGGATCGGGTACGGCGTCGTCCGCGAACGCGGGGGACTGGTCGCCGACCGGCTGCTCGGGCCGCCGGCGCCGGGTCCGCAGCATGTCGAGGCAGATCCGGCCGACCACCGTGGTCAGCCACCCGCCGAGGTTGTCGATCGAGCCGGTGTCCGAGCGGCTGAGCCGGATCCACGCCTCCTGGACCGCGTCCTCGGCTTCGGGCTCGGAGCCTAGGATCCGGTACGCGACGACCTGCAGGCGGTCCCGGTTCTCCTCGAACCGGGTCGCCAGCCAGTTGTCCTCACCCATCCCGACCACGTCCTTCCCCTGTGTCACACTCTCGGGCCCGCCGCCGTCATCCGATTGACGGTCCACCCGCCGCACATGTGACACCAGAATCCAGAGGAGCCCACCATGACGGACCCGGCCCGCCCGCTGTCCGAACGCAAGCAGGACACCCTCCGCCGGCTGGAGCACGACGTCGACGCCTGGGTCGCCACCGCCTCCCCGGACGGTACGCCGTACCTGATGCCACTGTCCTTCCTCTGGAACGGCGAGACACTCCTCCTGTCCACCGCGGCAGGCAACCCGACCGCCCGCAATCTCGCGAAGAGCCCGACACTGCAGCTGACGCTCGGCCACACCCGGGACGTCGTACACATCACGGCCACGACCGAGACTCTGCGCGCCGGCGATCTCACGGATGCGGAAGGCGACGCGTTCGCCGAGAAGGCCGGCTTCGACCCGCGCCCGCTGGCGAACTACTTCTACTTCCGCGCCACCCCCACCAAGATCCAAGCCTGGCGCGAAGTCAACGAACTGAAAGACCGAGTCCTGATGGAATCCAACTCCTGGCTGGTGTAGCCGGTCACCAGCCCCCGTCGTCCATCATCGCCGCGTCGCTGAACTCGCCGCGCAGTGCCTCGATCTCGACGCGGTCGGCAGTGGCCTGAAGGTCATTCATCGGTTTCCTCCGGGGCTCTGTTCTCTAGTTGGCAGGTTCTTCCGTCCACTACGACGACATGGCCACCCGGAATGTCAGGCAACGCTGAGCCTGGTCAGCTGCGCGCGGAGATGAGGCAAGATGGCGGACATGGTCGAAGGGGTCCGCGAGAGTCAGGTGATCCGCCTGATCGCGGCCCTCGAGAGCGACGATGAAGTGGTCGAGCCGATCCTGCGGCGGGTGCGGAGCGAGATCCCCAGCTACCAGGCGGTCGGTCGTGAGCAGATCGTCGCGAGCGTCCACCGGATCCTCAGGCGGGTGTGCCGCACGCTGCGGGCGGGGGAGGTGCCTCCTCCGGACGAGTTCTGGGAGGCCGAAAGAGCCACGGTCGAACGGCTCGGGGCCGGTGTGCCGATCGAGGACATCATGGCCGGGTTCCGCGTCACGATCGCGAGCATCCAGGGCCGTCTGGTCGAGTTGGCGGTGGAGTGCGGAGTCGACGGGGCCGATGTGGTGGCGTTGACCTCACTGTTGTGGAGGCTGAGCGACGCGTTCTCGGCGCGGGCTGCGGCCGACTATCACCGGCAGGGACTGGCCCTCGCGATGGCGGACCAGCGGCGCCGGGACGAGTGGCTGGCAGGCGCACTCGCGGGCGACCTCGACCATGCACAACTGGAGAGGGGATACACGGTCTATCGGCTGCGCCGGGACACGACGTACCGCGCCTTCTGCACCGGCCCGGGCGAAGAGCAGAGGATCGAACAGGTTCAGCGTGCACTCGCCGAGCACCACGGGCACGGTGTGCTGATGGCTCCGACGCGCGATCGGCTGGTGGGCATCATGGAGAATCTGCCCACGCCCGTGCCGGGTCAGCTCATTGCGCTGGGAGTTCCGGCGCCGGTGGACCGGCTCGCCACGTCCTATCGGAGTGCGCAGGATGTCCTGGCCGCCGCCCTGCTGCAGTACCGCGAGGGCGTGCACACCCCGGAGACCTTGGGCTGGCGGCTCGCCGTGCCGACGCTTGGTGAGTTGGGTGAGCTGCTACGGATGCGCTACCTCGAGCCACTTCACCGCGCGGGTGCTTTCGGCGACCAGGTCATCGAGGCGCTTCGCTGCTACCTGTCCCATGGCCGGAGCATCCCCCAGAGCGCGGCGGCTCTGCATGTCCACGTCAATACCTTGCGCTACCGGCTGTCGCGCTTCGAGGAGTTGACCGGCCGCTCGCTGCAGGACACCGACACGATCGTGGAGTTGTCGTGCGTCCTCTACGGAGCACCTGCCTCGTAGCTGGCTACGAACCAGCTCTGCCAGCGTTGGACCGGCGTTCGTAGCGAACCGAGGGACCAACGGCGCATTGTCGTGGCGTCCCATCCAAATGACGCGCGTCGCGGCCACACGCCGCCGTGTCGGGGGAGCTCCGTGACCGGTATGGAGCTGGTTGCCCCCGGCCCGCGTAGTGGTCACCCAGTTGGTGCTGGGCCGACGGTGCCGGGACGTCAGCAACGCAGGAGGAAATGATGAGCGACAGCACCCACATCGAGCAGCCGCCGCTGGGCATCCGGCTGATGCATGCCCTGGGCAAGGAACCGTCCTGGTTGACGATGACCGACCAGGAACTCGCCGCCTTTCGTGACGCCGAGAATCGCAAGCGGATGTCCCCGCTGGCCCGGGTGATCACCGGCCGTCCGGACCGCGGCGCCGTGATCGAGTGGCAGGAGATGGCGCTGCCCGGGCGCGAGCTCAGGGTCCGGGTGTACCGGCCGTCGGCCGGCGGCGCCGGCCTCCCGTTGGTGGTCCACGTTCACGGCGGCGGATTCGTCGGTACGGCGGTGCAGAGCGACTGGGTGAACAGCCACCTCGCGGCTCGGCTGCCGGCGGTGGTCGTCTCTGTCGAGCACCGCCTCCTCAGCTCGGAGACTCCGCTGTCCGCGGCGGCCGACGATGGCTGGGACGTGCTGCAGACCGTGGTGCGGCAGGCCAAGCAGTGGGGGATCGACCCAGCCCGCGCCGCTGTCTTTGGTGAAAGCACCGGCGCCCTGATCGCCGCCCTGGCAGCGATCAGGGCCAGGGAGTGCGGCCTGCAATTGCGGGCACAGGTCCTGGTGAATGCCGCCGTTGACGTCACCTCAGCTCTCTACGACCACGCGTCGATGACCACGTACGCCGACAGTCCGACCCTCACGAGGACGCAGATGGAACTGTTCTGTCGTCTCGCTGTGCCAGAGGGGACGGACCCTCGCCCGCTGTCACCGCTGCAGGCTGACGACCTGAGCGGTTTGGCCCCAGCACTTCTGGTCGTGCCGACGTTCGACCCGGTCTCCGATCAGGGCCGTCGGTATGCAGAGCGCCTGCGCGACGCCGGGACCCCGGCTCGCCTGGCCGAATTCCCTGGCGCAACGCACGCGTTCCTCAGCATGCCGAGCGTGGTTCCGCA
Organism: Kribbella sp. NBC_01484; assembly: GCF_036227145.1. Classification (NCBI taxonomy): domain Bacteria; kingdom Bacillati; phylum Actinomycetota; class Actinomycetes; order Propionibacteriales; family Kribbellaceae; genus Kribbella; species Kribbella sp. NBC_01484. Next base: position 7,803,741 of record NZ_CP109437.1, on the reverse strand, counting down.
AGCAAAGCCCGCCCGGGCGGAGATCCTTGAGTTTCTCCGGGACCGCCTCGCCGACTGACCGACCCTCATCGCTGCGTCTGTCGGCCTTTGCCGTCAGTTGTGGTGCAGTGGTGTGCGCGGCATCGCGATGGGAGTCAGGCCAAGGTCGAACGCGACTGTCTGAAGGGCGTCGACCAGGGCTTGGGTCCGTGGTTCGGGGCCGGCCGGCAGGTCGCGCCGCAGGACAGTGATGCGGCGGTGGCCCGCGACCGGTACCGATGGCAACGCGATCGCCAGGGGCGACGCGCTCGCGAGGGCCAGCTTCGGAATGACCGCGGCGCCGAATCCGCCCGCGACCAGCGCCAGGACGGTGGGGAACTCCAGGCATGTGTGGGCGCGGTGCGCGGTGAATCCGTACTGACCGGCGATCCTGTCCAATGCCCGGCCGCATGCGGTGTCCGGCGGACTGGCGACCCACGGGCGAGCAGCCAGATCCTTGATCGAGCCGGGACGAGGCGACCACGCCGTTGGCGTGACGATGCAGTACTCGTCGTCGGCGACCGGGGCGGCGGACAGGCCGCGCAATGGGCCAGGCGACCCTGAGTCGTCGGCGTCGTATTCGGCGATCACCAGGTCGATTGCTCCAGTGCGCAACTCGGTCAGCGCCGGCAGACCTTCCAGCTCCACAACCTCTGGTTCGAGATCGGGATGAGTAGTCGCCAGTTCGCGCAGCGCCGGAACGACGAGATGGCAGACCGCCGAGGAGAACGCCGCAATCGTCACCGGGCCGCTCAGCCTGCCATTCAGCTCGGTCAGCTCTCGGCGGGCCTCGGCGAGTTCCTGTTCGATGCGCTCTGCGCGGGCGGCCAGCAGTTGGCCGGCCGGTGTGAGGCTCGCCGTCCGGCGAGAGCGATCGATCAGCGGCTGGCCGACTTCCCGCTCGAGCTGTGCAAGCTGCTGGGAGACCGCGGACGGGGTCAGGTGGAGCAGCTGCGCCGCGGCCGCCATGCCACCCCGCAGCGCTACCGCGCGCAGCACCCGGAGGCGGCGGGGATCGAGCTCCATAAGCATCACTGTAGCAACGCTTCAGATAATCTCGCTTGTCATCAAGTATTCCTTCACGGAACATCGAGTCATGAGCGACAACACCGACGAGTGGCGGGTGCAGTTCGACGCCGGCGTGACCTTCGCGAACGGGGGCGGTCTCCAGGCCCAGGACTTCCGGCTGGATGTGCCGGGTCCCGACATCGGCGACGGCGCCCTGGGCGAGTTGTTCGTGCGGCACCTTGGCCTTCTGATGGTCGACAAAGTGGCCATCAGCAACAAGCGGCTGCTTCGGGAGCCGCACAAGGGATCCCGGGGTACGGCGGCCGAGCCGGCAAGTCGACCGCGGACGGTCGACCTCAGTCACGGAATCCGTGACGGGATGATCACCTACCCAGGCCTGCCTGCCCCGGAGATCAGCGATCACCTTTCGCGGCAGGCGTCCCGCGAGATCTATGCGGCCGGCACCGAGTTCAGCATCAGCCGCATCTCGATGGTCGCCAATACCGGCACATATCTCGACAGCCCTTTCCACCGCTTCGCTGAGGGGGCTGACATCGCAGCGCTGTCACTGTTCCGGCTCACTGATCTCGACGGTGTTGTGATCCGAGTTCTCGGCAGCGGGGAGCGGGCCATCGAGCGGCGTGTGCTGCTTCCCTACGACGTTGCGGGGAAAGCTGTGCTGATCCACACTGGCTGGGACCGGAACTGGGGCACCGAACGCTATGCGAGCGGCTATCCCTTCCTGACCGCGGACGCGGCGGCGTGGCTTGCAGCGCAGCAGCCCGCATTGGTGGGAATCGATTCCCTGAACATCGATGACGCAGGCGACGGCAGCCGTCCGGCGCACACGGCACTGCTGGACGCCGGAATTCCCATCGTGGAGCATCTGCGTGGGCTGGAGCAGTTGCCGCCGTACGGTTTCCGGTTCCATGCCGCGCCTCCGGCCATCGAAGGCATGGGGACATTCCCGGTCCGTGCGTACGCCGTCGTGGACCAGGACCGTTAGTCCGATGGAAGCCGTCATCGCTGTGGTCGGCTGGACCGGCGCTGGAGTGCTGCTGGCCGCCTATGCGTTGGCTTCGGCTGAACGGATCGCGGCAGGCGGGCAGGTATTCCAGGTGATGAACCTGCTGGGTGCCGTGGCGCTCACCGTGAACTCGGCTTGCCACCGGGCGTGGCCCTCGGCCGTGCTCAACGCCGCGTGGATCACGATCGGAATGGTGGCGCTGAGCCGTCGCTCAACGTCTGTGGGGAGTGCCCACGTCGCCGCACCCGACCGTCACGACGCAGAGGATCTTCCAGTGTCACCATGAGCCGCCTTGGCCCTGCGCCGCGGCTCGATGCCCAGGGCGGCGCAGGCGCCGTCCACGGCCACCCGGCGGAGCTCGTCCTTTGGCACATCGGCGAACTGGATGGTGCAGTCCTGGAGGCCGCCCAAGGCGATCACGGCCCGGGCGGCCTGCTCCAGCGTGGGTTCGGGGCCTTGCAGCAGCTTGACCAGCCGCCTGCGCCAGTCCAGTACAAGGTCGATCAGGCCCAGGTCGGCGAGCGTGGTCAGTTCGCTGAGCATGAGCACCATCTCCGCGCGGTGGCGGTAATGGAAGTCGAAGTAGCCCTCCAGCAGGGCGCGGGGCTCGACCTCGCCCAGCGCCTCCTGGCCCACGAGGAACGTCTCTTCCTCGTCGAGGATCGGCTGCACGATGCTGCGGACCAGTTCCTCGCGTGAGGAGAAGTGGTAGTAGAGCGACGGCTTGGTGATGCCCAGCCGGTCGGCGATCTCCTGCAGGCTGGTCCGCTGCACACCCTGCTGTGCGAACAGCTCGCGGGCGACCTCCTGGATTCGCTGCTTGGTGCCAGGGGGACGAGTCATGTCGCCAGCCTATCTTACTTAACGATAGGTAGGTGGCCGTGTTACCGTACCTACCTATCGTTAGGTAAGGAGGCATGAGCATGCGAATTCTCATCTCCGGCGCCAGCGTCGCCGGTCCGGTGCTGGCGTACTGGCTCACCAGGCACGGCCGCTCCGTCACGGTCGTCGAGCGCGCGCCGGCTCTGCGCAAGACCGGTGGTCACTCGGTTGACCTGTTCCGGCCTGCGATGGCCATCTCGGACAAGATGGGCGTGCTCGCGCGCGTCAGTGAGCGGGCCACCGGCACGAACCGGATGACCCTGAAGCGGGAGGGCGTACGGCGTCCCGTCCGGGTGGACCTCTCCAAGATCTTCAGCGCCACGCCGGACGAGCACGTCGAGATCATGCGTGACGACCTGAGCGGGATCTACTACGACGCCGCATGCGACGACGTCGAGTATCTCTTCGGCGACTCGATCACCGCGATCTCGCCCGACGGCGAGGTGCGTTTCGAGAACGCCGCGCCGCGCCGCTTCGACCTCGTCGTCGGCGCGGACGGGCTGCACTCCAACGTGCGCCGTCTCGTCTTCGGTCACGAGTCTCGCTTCAGCGACTTCATCGGGGCCTACTTCGGGGTGCTGACCCTGCCCAACACCTTCAGCCTCGACGGCGAGCTGCTGATCCACGTCGGCGTCGGCCGCACGGCCGGCATCTACAGCGCGCGGCACCTCGACGAGGCGCGCGCGCTGTTCCTCTTTCGCAGCGAGCGCGAGCTCGACTACCACCACCACGACGTGCCCCGGCAGAAGGACTTGCTGCGCGGTGCGTTCCGCGGCCTTCACGCCGACGTGGACCGCTGGCTGGACGAGCTCGACCGTACGCCGGCGTTCTACTTCGACTCGATCACCCAGGTCCGCATGGACACCTGGTCGCGAGGGCGGGTGACCCTCGTTGGCGACGCGGGCTACTGCCCAGGCCCGGCCGTCGGTGGGAGCACCAGCCTGGCCGTCGTCGGCGCATACGTCCTCGCCGGCGAGCTGGCGCGGGCGGGCGGCGACCACGAGCGCGCCTTCCCGGCGTACGAGCGCGCGATGGCGGAGCACGTGCGCGGCAGCCGCGCGGTCGCGCTGAGCGCCGCGAAGACCCTGATCCCCACGTCGCGCCTCGGCGTGTCGGCACTGGCTCATGGCGCCCGCCTGATCTCTGCCCTGCCCGCGGGGCCTAGCCGCGCCCTCCTGCGTCTCACCACCAAGAGCGCGCGCGTCTACAACTCCATGACGGTCGACGACTACCCCATCGCCCGCCGGATCACCAACGCGGGTCGGCCTCGCGGAGCGGATCGGCCGCTCACCTGAAAGCGCTGAGGTTAGGCTGGAGCCATATGAATGAAGAACCGAACTACGAGCACGCGGGTATCTTCTGGGTGGGTGGTCCGGCGGCGGCGGGCAAGACCACGGTGAGCCGGCTACTCGCCCGAAAGCATGGATTTCTCTGGTACAGCGTAGATGCTCATGCATTCGCTCACGAGAAGCGCGCAGCTGCGGCCGGGATTCATGTCATGGGTGCCGGGCCCGGAGACTTTGATCGCCGGCCGATGATCCTGGCAGACATCCAGTCGCTGCCCGTGGATACATCGGTTGTCGTCGAAGGTGCATTCGTCACTCCCGAAATGGCTGGGATTTCCGAAAACGCAGTGTGGCTGATGCCGTCCGGGGAGGAACAGCTCGCGCGACTGGAACACAGGCGGCCGGGCGGTGACCATCGAGGTCAGATCTGGGGCTGGGGGCTGGTGCGGAGCCAACTTGAGGGAACCGGCGCAAGCATCGTCGTCGTCGACGGTCAGACAATCGAGCAAACACTCATGGCGGTCGAGCAGAGGTTCAGCGCAATTTTGAGATCTTTCTCCACAGCGCGCACCACCGATGAGCGACAGTCCTTGATTCGTATCAGCAATCGCCAACTCGCCGAACAGGCGAGAGAAAGACTGCGATTGGGACGCGACAAGGAGTACGGACACCACGCGGTCCGCGTATTTGATTGCGAGTGCGCACAGGCAAATTGCCATGAGCTTGTCGAACTTGCCGTCGATGAGATGCCAACTTTGCTCGCTCAGTCGCCCCCATCAATTGTCTCACCCGCACACTCCAACTTGACCTGAAGCCGCCCTGGGCCCAGAGCTGGAGGCCGACATGCTGAGTCACCGGCACGTGATTGCGCCGGGCAACCGACTTCGCAGACCTCGCCAACTGGCTCTCGGCTCCATCGCCGTAGTTGCGGTCGCGGCGAGCACCGGTCCGGCGGAACGTGCCCCAAAAGGTTGCGTCGTCGGGCGGTGATCGTTCTCACTTGTAAATGAATTACCGCCCCCTGGCGGCAGGCGTAGCGTGCTTTCCGTGTGTGAGTTGATCTTCCGAGGGAAGGACCGAATCCGCCCTTCCTGGCGGGTGTTTTCAGTCGTTGGGCTTGTACTGATCGTTCGTGCGATCATCGGTCACGTCGGCGTCGTGGGACTCTGCTTGCTGGCGGGCCTGACGGCCGCGGTGGTCGGTCTCGGCATCGGCGCGGCGCGGCGCGGCGGAGCTGGACCAGGGTCGGGCCGGAAGGAATCACCGTCTGCTGGGGCATCGGGCGGCGTGGTCGAACCTTTCCTTGGCAGGAGATCCGATGGATCGACGTCCTGGGAAAGCAGCGGTGCACACCTCGGATGCGCGGCCCGGATAACCCTCGCGAACGGGCGGCGTCTCAGGCTGCCTGCGCTCGCGAGCACCAGCGCCTACCCACAGCCGACCTTTCCCGAGGACTTCCGGCGAGTCGTCGCCTGGTGGGAGTTCAGCACCGACCCAGCCGCACGGTTCCAGCCACGGCTGACGTTGCGAACCCGGCTGGCGCCCTACATGCCCGGCGTGACCATAGCTCTGCTCATAGTTGTCGGCGTCGTCATCGCCCAGGTCGTACAGACTTAACGGGTCGAACCGTCCTGTCGCGTCGGTCCGGCGCGCTCTCGCGGCGCGGGTTCGAGTTGACGTCGGAAAACCCCAGGCGTGCCGGAGACATGATCTACATCCCACGGACGAGCCGGTCGCCGAGGTCCGAGCGGCGGTAGAGGACCGAGCGGCCGTGGCGGGCCGAGATGAGTAGGCCGGCGGCGCGCAGTGCGCGCAGGTGCTGGTTGGCGGCGGTGGTTGTGACGTTGAGGCGGACGGCGAGTTCGGTTGACGATGTCGGCGTCTCGAGCAGCCTCAGCAGTTGGGCGCGGACACGGCCGATCAGGCCTACCAGGGCGGTTGGCGGTGTGGTCGTCTGGGTTTCCCAGAGCGTTCCGAGGCCGCGTGCCGGGTAGATGAGGTCCGGTGGTTCGTTGGGGGAGATCGGTACCGATCCGCGTCGGCTGAAGAGCGAGGGGGTGAGGGTCAGGCCGCGGCCGGCGGTCGAGGTGCGGTAGGAGTGGTCGCTGCGCAGCCGTATCCGCAGGACGGTGTGATCGAGGCGGACGTGTGGGTCACGTTCAGCGGCGAGATCGCGAACCGTACTTCGCCGAGGTCGTTGCCCGCGAGCAACGGGTGTAGGTGACGTTCTTCAGGTGCGCGGCTCGTACTCGATCATGAAGCAATACGCTACATCTCTGGTGTCGGGGGAGGTTCGGGTGCCACAACTGTCGGGTGCCTGAACTCCTCCGCGATCCGCTCGGACGCGCGCTCGCGTCCGCGGTGGCCGCGATGTCGCTGTCGCGTGGCATGTTCTTCGCCGTCAGCGCCCTGTATTTCACCCGCGGAGTCGGGCTGTCTGCGGCCGTCGTCGGGATCGGTCTCACCGCCGCTGGAGGGGTCGGCGTGGTGGCGTCGTACGCCGGTGGTCGGCTGAGCGACCGCTGGGGTGCCGATCGGCTGCAGCAGTGGGCGCTGGCCGCGAACGGCGTCTCGCTGCTGGCCTATGCCCTGGCCGGCAACGTCGTCAGTTTCGTGCTGGTCGCGGCGTGTGTCTCGGCCAGCCGCGGCCTGATGAGCACCGCTCAGATGACGTTGCTCGCCCGGTGGTACGTCGGCCCGGAGCGGGTCGCTGTCCGTGCCCGGCTGCGGGTGGTGATGAACGTCTTCATCGGCGTCGGCACCCTGCTCGCGGGACTGGCTCTCCTGGCCGACACCACCATGGCCTACCGCCTGACGGTGGTCCTCGTCGGCGCGATCACGATCCTGGGCACGGTCCCCCTGATCGGTCTGCGCCGCAGGGTCGCCGGGCTGGCGGCACGGATGGACGCCGCCGGCACCGCCGGGGCGTCACGCGGGCGCTCACCGCTGCGGGATCGCACCTACGTCGCCTCGACAGTCCTCAACGCCGTACTCGCGATCCACTTCGGGCTGACCACGGTCGGGGTACCGCTGTGGGTCGCCGACCACACCGATGCCCCGACGGTCGTGGTCTCCGCGCTGCTGCTCGTCAACACCGCCTACGTAGCGCTCTTCCAGGTCCGTGCCTCCCGCGGCACGCAGAACCTGCGCACCGCCGGGCGGTCAGTACGCCGAGCGGGCCTGCTCCTGCTCACCGCCTGCCTGCTGTTCGCCTTAGCAGGCCATCTCGGCGCCGCGGCAGCAATCGCCGTCCTGGTCCTCGCCGCTCTCGCCTCCTCCGCGGCCGAGACGCAGGGCGAGGCCGGAGGCTGGGGCATGGCCTTCGAACTCGCCGACCCCACTCGCGCCGGCGCCTACCAAGGCCTCAGCCAAACCGGCAACGCACTCGCCCTGATGCTCGCCCCCGCCGTCGTCACCACAACCGCCATCGACCACGGCACACCAGGCTGGATCGCCCTCGGCACCCTCTTCGCAGCCACCGGCACCGCAACCGCAGCCGTCGCAAACCACGCCGCCACACGCAGGAACCAACGCAACACGCCCGTCGGCACCACTCCCGCCTGCACTTAATGCCAGTGACCCGATGACCGACTGTGCAGGCGACGCACGGCAATCGAACTCAGGACCACACCAACAGAACCCGGATGCCCCGGTCGGTTGATCTGTGGCGCAGTTGCCGCGCGGAGATGGTGAGGGCGGCGGGGCCACGGGTTCTCGATCTAGCGCGCGACCACAGGAGCCCGCGTGCTTAGGCGGGCGGGATCGCGGAGCCGAGCGCAGCGTGGGCGCAAATCCGACGGCGGCGAGCAACCAGGGAGCCGAGCGAAGCGTGGGCGCAAACCCGACGGCGGCGAGCAACCAGGGAGCCGAGCGAAGCGTGGGCGCAAACCCGACGGCGGCGAGCAACCAGGGAGCCGAGCGAAGCGTGGGCGCAAACCCGACGGCGGCGAGCAACCAGGGAGCCGAGCGAAGCGTGGGCGCAAACCCGACGGCGGCGAGCAACCAGGGAGCCGAGCGAAGCGAAGGCGCAAGGGGGTGCGGGTGGCGAAGCCCCCGCTCGCGGCAAGCGAAGCGCAGCCGCACAACACGAAGCAGGCGACGCGGCTCGCGCTTTCCGCGAGCACACGTCGCCTGTCGACTGCGTGGGCGATACTGGGTTCGAACCAGTGACCTCTTCGGTGTGAACGAAGCGCGCTACCACTGCGCCAATCGCCCGTACTGTTGGTGCTGTTGTTGCTTTCTGGTGCCTTGCGGGTGAAACCTTAGCGCATCATGGAGCGACGATCTAATCGGCCCGGGCTACTCTTGCTGCAGGACGGAGACCCCGTCGCGTTGGAGACGTGATTGTGACTTTCTCGCACGACACCGAGCAGGCGCTCGGCACGCTGGTCCGGCTCGTCAACACCCTGCCCGGACCGAACAGCCAGGTCGACACGATGGAGACGCTCGAGGAGCTGGAGAAGTTCGTCCACGAGCGCGAGTTCAGTGCGGTCGACACGCTGACGGAGAAGGACCTTGCCGAGGTTCGCGACCTGCGTCCGTTGTTCTCGCCGGTGTTCACCACGGATTCCGACGCCACGGCAGCGGTGATGATCAACGCGATCGTCGCCCGCGGTACGACGACGCCGCGGCTGACGAATCACGACGGGCACCCGTGGCACATCCACTACTCGCGGGACGGTGCGTCACTGGCGTGCCGGATCACGGTGGAGTGCGGGATCGCGCTGGCCCAGGTGATCTCCGCCGGCGAACGCGAACGCCTCCGTCGCTGCGAGGCACCGGACTGTGATGACGCCCTGATCGACCTGTCCCGCAACCGTTCCAAGCGGTACTGCGACGCCCGCACCTGCGGCAACCGTCTGCACGTGGCCGCCTACCGCGAACGCCGCAAAGCCTCCGGCGAGTAGCCCCTGAAGTGGGCATCGGATCGCGCTTTTCGGAACATTCTCTGCGCCAGGCGGCAGAAATCATCCGGAAAGTGCGTCCATTAGGGGTTGGGGTTTTCGGCTGAGCGTTCGGTGAAGATCTTGGTGACCTGGGCGGTGATGGCGCCGGGTGCCGGGAGGTCGCGGTTGTCGACGCGGTGGATCGCTTGGACGTCGCGCGTGGTGGAGGTGAGGAAGACCTCCTCGGCGTCGTGCAGGCGCTCGAGCGGAACATCGCGCTCCACTCCGCCGAACCACTCGAGCACCAGCGCGCGGGTCACGCCGGCCAGCGCCCCCGACTCCAAGGTCGGCGTGACGAGCTCGCCGTCGTACACGCAGAAGATGTTCGAGCCCGTGCCCTCGCACAGGTTGCCGATCGTGTTTGCGAAGATCGCCTCGCTGCCGCCGCGTTCCTTCGCGTAGGCGAGTGCGCGGACGTTCTCGGCGTACGACGTCGTCTTCAGGCCGGCGACCGCGCTGCGTTCGTTGCGGACCCACGGCACGGTGACGATCGCCGACGTCGGCCCGGGGCGCTTGATGGCTTGTGTCGCGATCAGGATCGTCGGTCCCGACGTACCGCGATCGGACGACAACGGTGAGACACCACCCGTGTACGTGATCCGCAGCCGGCCGAACGGGATGTCGGGATCGGCCTTCACGACCGCCGCGACGCCCTCCTCGAGCTGGGCCACGTCCGGCTCCGGCAGTCCGAGGCCGACCGCGGACCGAACCAGCCGCTCCAGATGCCTCGTCACCGCGAAGGGACGCCCGTCGACGATCTTGATCGTCTCGAACACACCGTCACCGGTGGTGAGCCCGTGATCCAGTGGCGAGACCGTCGCCTCGTCGTCCTGCAGGGCGCCGTTGAGCCAGATACGCATGTGCCGCTCCTTCCGCGGAACACCTTAGTGCGCAGGCGATCCGGGTCCGCCGGGCGGTCCGAAGGTGACCGGACGATGACGGTACGTCGACGTCGAGGGGACCCCGATTTTTGAACTCCGGGCGAGATGGGCTAGTGTTCTTCTCGCGCCGGGGGAGTCGAAAACCCGGTCGCGATGCGGACGTAGCTCAGTTGGTAGAGCGCAACCTTGCCAAGGTTGAGGTCGCCGGTTCGAACCCGGTCGTCCGCTCGGAGAGGGTTCGGCGGGCCAGCTTTCTCACTGGTGGAGTGGCCGAGAGGCGAGGCAACGGCCTGCAAAGCCGTGTACACGGGTTCGAATCCCGTCTCCACCTCGACACCGTCACGTGAGAGTGTGTTGTGTGGTGTTGTTTGGACGATTGGCGCAGCGGTAGCGCGCTTCCCTGACACGGAAGAGGTCACTGGTTCGATCCCAGTATCGTCCACGAAGGCGATAGGCGACTCGTGTCCGCGGAAAGCGCGGACCGGGTCGCCTTCGTCGTTTGTGCGGCAGCGCTTCGCTCGCCGCGAGCGGGGGCTCCGCCACCCGCACCCCCTTTGCGCCTTCGCTTCGCTCGGCTGCTGTGGTTGATCGCCGCTCGGACGGTTCCGCGCTGGGGTTGCCCGTCGCTGAACGTTCCCGGCGGTGGTTGCCCGCCGCTGGATAGCACCCGGGTCTGGTGGCCCACTCCTGGACAGTTGTCGGCTCCGGTTTCTCGTCGCGGTCTGCTGCCGGGTCCTGAAGGATTGCTGGCGGTGGTTGCGCGCTGCGGCGTGCTGCGGCGTGCTCTACGGCTGTGGTTGCGCCGGGAGTGTGACGTCGGCTGTGGGTTGCGCTGGTACGCGGCCATCGGCCGGCCTGGGGTTGATTGCGGCTGCTGCGCCGGGCTGGGGACGAGATCGAGGGTGGCGCCGGATCGTGGAAGCGCGGGTGCGGGCGGGACTCCGTCGAGGGTGAGTGCGTCTTGAGTACAGCGAAGCGGGCCGAAGGCGCTGGCCGAGATGAGGGCACGGGTGACCCACGGATGGTCGCCGCTCAGAGTGTGATTGATTGGGCGATGCGTAGGCCGAGGTCCTCGATGGCGAAGGTTGGGTGGGAGCGGCGCCGGACGGTGGAACCGACTGAGCGTTCCGGGTCGTCGAAGCCGGCGCCGCGGAAGATGCGGTACGCGCCGTACGTCGCCGGGTCGTAGAGGTCCCAGCACCACTCCCAGACGTTGCCGAGCATGTCGTGCAGACCCCAGTTGTTCGGCGTTTTGAGCCCGACACGATGTGGGTGACCGTCGGAGTTGCCTGCATACCAGGCGATGTCGTCGACAGGCCCGTAGCGGTACGCGGGCACACCCGCGGTGCACGCGTACTGCCATTCGGCCTCCGTCGGCAGGCGGTATCCGGGCGAGCTCGACGACCACGCGACCTCCTCCCCGTCGATCACATACGCGGCGGGCAGACCGTCCTCAGCGGACAACTTGTTGCACAAGGCAACCGCGTCGTACCAGCTGATGCCGGTGAGCGGTACGTCGTCCGCCCCGACGACCGGGTAGCGGCCGAGCCGGAACGCGGCCAGCGAGACCTGCCAGCGAGTACCGAGGCGGTCGTCCCGGAGGGCGATGGAGCCCGCCGGGAGGTCGACCAGAGGGCGCATCGTCCAACCGTACGTGCGTCAGTAGTACCTCCTCAGCTTCGGCCACAGCGTGGACCACGGCTCGGTCGGCGCCGAGCACAGCACGAGCGCGGTGCCGTCCTCGTCGTTCGAGACGAGGTTGTCGATCGTGCCCACCTGCGAGCAGTCCGTGAAGTTCGCCTCGAACGACGGCGTCCGCTCGATCTCGACGAGCAGAACCGGCCCGGTGTTGCTGTCCGGCGGGCGGCCCCAGTCGGCGAAGCTCATGTGTCCCGAGTACGCCGATGGCAGCCCATGTGCGGGCCCATAGCGGAGCAACGCCCCGGCCTCGCCGTAGTTGCCGGCGAAGATCGTGGCCGACGACCGTTGGTCCGCTGGGATTCGCTCCCACGCCGTCGCGACGGCTGCCGCCATCGAAGGCCAGCCGATCTGCTCGCCTTGCTCCTTGTTCACCGGGATGACGAAGTCCACCGCCGACGCCGGAAGCACCGGCAAAGTGAACAGTGCGGACGTCAAAGCGGTGAGCACGAGCCCAACCACCGCAAGCGGCCTGTGGCGGTCGATCCAGCCCAGCGCCGGCTCGCTCCCGGCCGCCACCAGGACGAGCAGCAATGGCAGCGCGTAGTACGACTTCCCGCCGACCGCCAGTACGACGACACACAGCAGCGGGTACGCCAACGCGATGGACCGGGCCCACGGAGTCCGCCACAGCCGCACGAACCCGGCCACCCAGATCGGCACCAGGAACGGCGACAGTTGCAGAATCTGCAGCGGGATGAACATGATCCGGTTCTCGGTGCCGTCGTCCTCGCTGATCCCGCCCGCGACGGTGAGCTGTGGCCAGTCGTGCTGGAACTGCCACACCACGTTGGGCAGAGCGGCAAGCCCGGCCAGCGCGACGCCGGCCAGCAGCCACCACGACCGCAGCACCTCTCGCGGACCGACGATCAGCAACGCGACCAGCAACGCGCCGACCGGGAGAACGACGAGGTACTTGTTCTCCAAGGCGATCCCGACCGTCAGCCCGAGCGCGAGCCACCACCGCCCGTCGCGGGTCCGCAGCAGCTTGACCGCGAACAGTCCGATCAGCATCCACGCCAGCAGGTCGTACGTCGCCGTCGACACGAGATGCCCGACGCCGAGGACGAACCCGGACACGGCCGCACACACCGCCGCCAGCACCTGCCCACGCCGATCGCTGCCGAACTCACGGGCGATCAGCGCCACCACGATGATCGTGATCACGCTGCTCACCGTCGACAGCACCCGAAGACCCATCACGGTGTCCCCGAACACCGAGGTCGAGAGCCGCGCCAGCAAGGGCGTGAGCGGCGGCTGATCGACGTACCCCCAACTCAGCCGGCGCCCGGCAACCATGAAGTACAGCTCGTCGCGGTGGAACCCGTACCGCCCGGACAGCGCCGTCAGCACGAGCCCGACGGCGACCGCGACCGCGACCACGGGACGAGCTGCGAAGGCAGGCATTGCTGGGCGGGTCATGCCGGAATGTTGTCAGCCCATCGGGTCCCGTCACCAGGATCTGATCCGGAACTCCTCCAGACTTTTTCCGGCATCGATGTCACTCGAGAAAGCGTGGCTCCGCACCGCGATCCAGCAGCACCACCCGACCGGCCAGAGACTCGTCTTCGACGAAGCGCACAACGGCGTCGGTCAGGACCTCGAGTGGGACCAACTCAGGGCCACGTTCAGCCACCGGAAGAGCGGCCCCGCCGCCGGCGTTGTTGACCAGGATCTGCGGTTGACATGCCATCAGGTCGGTCACCGCCGCGTCGTCGCGCATGTCGACCTGCACGAACCGCGCCGATGAGCTGATCAGCTCACACGTGCGACTACCGCCCGCGACGTCGATATCGGCCACCACCACCTCTGCGCCGGCCGCGGCCAGGCGCAGGGCGATGGCGCGGCCGATCCCGACCGCACCTCCGGTGACCACTGCGCGTTTCCCGTCGATTCGCATGACAGTCACGCTGCCACCGCCCACCGACAGTGAGGGATGATTTGATATGTCAACCGGACAACAGGTGAGGTGGCGGCGTGGCATTGCTGTACGAGCGGATCTGCAACCACGTCCTGGAGCAGCTCCGGCGCGGTGCACTGAGGCCCGGTGACCGCGTCCCGTCCGAGATGGAGCTCGCAGCGCAGTTCGAGGTCAGCCGGATCACGTCGAAGCGCGCTCTCGAGGTCCTGCGGGAGGCCGGCCTGGTCGAACGCATCCGCGGCAAGGGGACGTTCGTCGTACGGCGCCTGCCCGATCTGAGCCGGATCACGATGCCTCTGCGCGGCCGCCCGGGTCCGCGGCAGGAGGCTCGTTCGATCGCGCTCATCGTGCCGGACATGTCGGAGGCCTACGGTCTGGATCTCCTGAACGCCATCGAGGAGCGCTGCGCGGAGTACGGCGCCCATCTGGTCGTACGGCGAACCCACGGGCGGCAGACCGACGAGGAGAAGGCCGTGGACTCGCTCGTGGCGAGTGTGGACGGCCTGATCGTGTTCCCGGTCCACGGCGACTTCTACAACGCCAGCCTGCTCCGGCAGGTGCTGGACGGCTACCCAGTAGTCCTCGTCGACCGGCATCTATCCGGGATCCCGGTCGCGGCCGTCCACACCGACAACGTGGCGGCCGCGCGGGCGCTGACGTCGCGGCTGCTCGACCAGGGACACCGTCACATCGCCTTCCTCTCCCCACCGCCCGTCAACACGTCGTCGATCGAGGAGAGGCTGGAGGGGTTCCGCTCTGCGTTCGAAGGCAGGGGACAGGCATACGAACTGACCGACCTGCGCAGCACTCTGCCCGGTTCGACGACCACTGAGAGTGTGCGGGCGGACATGGAGGTGATCCGCGCGTTCCGGGAGCGGCTGCCGGAAGTGACGGCGTACTTCGCCTGTGAGTACAACTTGGCCCGGATGGTCGACCGCGCACTGGGCGGCGACGGAGTGGTCGCGTGTTTCGACTCACCAGGCGACTCCATCGGCGGACCGCCGTACCTGCACGTCCGGCAGAACCAGGCGGAGATGGGCCGGCGCGCAGTCGACCTGCTGCTCGCCCAGCTGCGCGGGGAGCCGGTGCCGAACCTGTCGATGGTCCCCTTTGAGCTGGTCGATGCCGACAGCAACACCTGACTTTCGGCAGTACGGCGACATGCAAGCGACTGTGTAGCGTCTACGGCATGACGTGGCGGCGCCTGGGGGACGTCGGCCTGTGGGCCGCGCTGAGCTTCCTCGTGCTCGCCGAGAGCGGCACACGCGGTGATCCGTACTGGGTGCGCGCATCGTGCGTCGGCGTACTGCTCCTGGCCGCGTTCGGTCGGCGCAGGTGGCCGCTGGCCGCACTGGCCGTGGTCGCCTGGGCGCAGATCCTCATTCTGATCTTCGCCCTCGGTACGACGCACGGTGTGCAGATCGCACTGGTCCCGGCGATCAGCCTGTTGAGCTATCTGGCCGGCCGGCGCGAGACGCAGCTGAAGCACTTCGTCATGGTGTGCAGCTGGTCGCTGCTCGGGGGCCTCGCGCTGACGTTGGTGATGAGACGGCAGGTCCGCGCCACGGAGTCGATCCTGTCCTGGCTGGTGATGCTCCTGCTGGCCTTGTTGCTGGTCGTGCTGCCATGGCTGGTCGGCCGGTACCGCGCACAGCAGGCGCTGCTGGCCTCGGCCGGCTGGGAGCGGGCCGAGCGGATCGAACGCGAGCAGCGGATGGCGATCGAGCAGGAGCGCTTGCGCGAACGGTCCCGGATCGCCGAGGACATGCACGATTCGGTCGGTCACGAGCTGAGCCTGATCGCGCTGCGAGCCGCTGCGCTGGAGCTCGATCCCACTCTGCCGGAGGAGCATCGGCGGGCCGCGACATCGCTGCGTGAGGCAGCGGCCACCGCGACCGAGCGACTCGGCGAGATCGTCGGCGTACTGCGGGACGCGGATGCGCCCGTCATGCCGCATGACGAAACCGTGGCCGCACTGGTCGACCGTGCGGCTGCGTCAGGTCTCAACGTGCGACTGGTTGAAGAGGGCACCGGTGAGCTCTCACCGATGGTGGACCGGGCAGTCCACCGCGTCGTCCAGGAATCGTTGACCAATGCGAACAAGCACGCGCCAGGTGCTGCGGTGACCGTGTCCGTGACCTCCCACGAGGACAATGTGCAGATAAGCATCGTCGACGCCGGTGCAACGCGGCCACAGCAGGCAGTGCCGTCAAGCGGTCGCGGCCTGGACGGGTTGCGGGAGCGCGTGCGGCTGGTCGGCGGGACGCTGACCGCAGCACCCCGGCCCGGTGGTGGATTCGAGGTGGTCGCGACGATGCCGCGCGCCGGCGGCCGCCCCGAAGCTGAGAAGCCGACCGACACGGCGGAAGAACGAGCCACGGTACGACGGTCCGCCCGCCGCGGACTGATCACCGTGGTGGCCGCGCCGCTGATCCTCGGCGCCGTCGTCGGAGTGGTTGCCCTCGGCTACTACCTCGTCGCCGGCTACAGCTCGATCCTGCGGCCCGCGCAGTACGACGCGCTGACGATCGGCCAGCGCGAGGACGACGTGGAGAGGGTGCTGCCCGCGATGGAGATGATCGACCCGCCGGGGGAGGGCTACCACCCACCGGCCGGCTGGAGTTGCCGCTACTACCGCCCGGACGCCCCGTTCTCCATCACGTATGTCTATCGCCTCTGCTTCGCCGACGGCGCGCTCGTCGCCAAGCACCTGGTGCAGAGCGGTTCCGTCACACCGACCCCGGAGGCGACCGGATGATCCGGGTGCTGCTGGCCGACGACGAGGCGATGGTGCGGGCCGGCGTCCGCGCGATCCTCGGCACCGATGACGCGATGGAGGTGGTTGCCGAGGCAGCCGACGGCGTGGCAGCGGTCGAGGCGGTACGGCGGCATCGGCCGGACGTCGCCGTACTCGACATCCGGATGCCGCGGATGGACGGACTGGCGGCCGGTGCCGAGATCCGGCGGACCGTGCCCGAGACCTCGGTGGTGATGCTCACGACCTTCTCTGAGGACGCGTACATCGCCCGCGCGCTCGGCGACGGCGCGAGCGGGTTCCTGTTGAAGTCGGGGACCCGCGGGAGCTGATCGCCGGCCTGAAGGCGGTGGCGGAAGGCGCCGCGTACCTGTCGCCGCGCGTCGCCCAGCGGGTGATCGCCGAGCTGGGTGCCGGATCCGGCGGCGGTGCGATGGCCCGGGCCGCAGCCGCCAAGGAGCAGGTGGCCGTCCTGAGTCCCCGCGAGCTGGAGGTCCTCAGCCTGGTCGGTGCCGGGCTGTCGAACGCCGAGATCGCGGCGCGGCTCTACCTGGTCGAAGGGACCGTAAAGGCCTATGTCAGCGCCGTCCTGCTGCGTCTCGCGGTGAAGAACCGGGTCCAGGCGGCCATCGTCGCCTACGAGGCGGGATTGGTGACATCTTGAGTCGTCAACGGCCGAGCGACGCTCCGGGTCGTGACATTGCGTGGACACCGTGTCATGGGATAGTGGACCTCTCCCGGAGACCTCACCTCCGGAATCGAACCAGCAGCCTCCAGGGGCACCGCCCCCACTGACAGAATCGGGGATCCAGGTCGTGACCGACTCGCACAACTCCGGACAGCACAAGGACCGGGAAGCGGCGGCGGCCGAGGTCCGGAGAATGTGGCAACCGACCCCCTCCTGGACCCAGCCGGACCCGAACCGGGAAGGCGACCCCGAGCCCGCCACCGAGGAGAAGCCGGATGCCTTGTCGGCGGACTACCCGGTCGACTCGTGGTCCCGGCCCGCCGACCAACCTGCGCCGTGGACCCAGCCCGAGCCCCAGCAGTCAACCCCGTCCTGGACGCAGCCCGTCGCCGAGTCCGCCGCCTCGTGGACCCAGCCTGCGGCCGAGCCCGATGAGCTCGAGGAAGCCGGCGACAGTACGGCGGACGACCAGGAGACCAGCGGGACAGCTGCTCAGGCTGACCCCGGTACGACGCCCACCGCAGGCCCGAGCAGCCCAGTCTTCGGCGGCGCGTCATTCCACGGTTCAGGCTCCGGCTACAGCGCTCCTGGCACTCCTGCCGCCGGTGGCCCGGCGCAAGGCGGTCAGCAGCTGTCTCCGGCCGCTCAGCACTTCTTCCCGCAGGGCATCCCCGGTCAGCAGGCACCGCAGCAGCGCGAGGTGTCCTACCGCACCGACGAGTTGATGCAGGCCCTGCCGCTGCCGCGGGAGGCTCCGGCCGAGCGCGGCGTACGGAGTGTGCTGAAGCTGCGTCCGGGCAGCTCCGAGCGGTCGGAGCGGATCGCGCGGGCGACCGCGGCGACCGCGTTCCGCCGTCCGGTGACGATCGTCGTCGCGAACCCCAAGGGTGGTTCGGGCAAGACGCCGACCACGCTGCTGCTCGCCGGCGCGCTCGGTCTGGCCCGTGGCGGCGGTGTCGTGGCGTGGGACAACAACGAGCTGCGCGGCAACATGCACCTGCGCACGCACGACACGAACGCACGGTCCACCGTCACGGACATGCTCCAGGCGATGCAGATGCTGACCCAGCCGGACGCCCGGCTCGGCGACGTCGCGGCGTACCTGCGGCACCAGGTCGCCGGCCAGTACGACGTGCTCACGTCCGCCACCACGACGTACGCACAGATCGAGGCCAAGGACTTCGACCAGATCCACCGGCTGCTGAGCCGCTTCTACAAGGTGCTCGTGATCGACACCGGGAACAACGAGGGCTCCAGCAACTGGCGTGAGGCGATGAAGGCGGCCGACGCCCTCGTCATCCCGATCAAGTGGAAGAGCCTGTCCTGCGCGGCCGCGGTGCAGATGCTCGAGGAGCTCGACAACCAGGGCCCGGAGGCGCAGCGGCTGATCCGCCGCGCGGTGATTGCGGTCTCCAACGGTCCCGGCGACGTGAACAAGGAGGTCGAGAAGCAGCTCCGCCCGTACTTCGAGTCCCGCGCGGCGGCCGTGATCGACATCCCCACCGACATGCACATCGCCGCCGAGGGTCCGCTCGACCACTCGGCCCTGCAGCCGGCCACCCGGCGCGCCGGCCTGGAGCTCGCGGCCAAGGTGTCGGAGCAGATCACTATCGCCCTCAACGTTCCGCGCTGAGGACGGCGAGGCTCAACCGGCTGAGGCGGTCCGGATCGGCGATGACGTCGTACGACGTGATCCGGTCCGCCTCGCTGGTGAAGACGATGGCCAGGAACAGCTGCCCGTGCGGGGCCAGGACCAGGCCGACCTGGCCGTCGACGAGGGCCACCTCGGCCAGCTGAGAGCGACTCGCGAGGACGACCGTGCCCTCGGCGACGGCGCGCGCACCCCGCAGCTCCGCGGCCATGCCAGGTGCCAGGGCGGCTGCGTCGACCCGGCGTACGACGTCGGGGTCCAGCACATCCAGGACGGCCGCGAGATCACCGGCCCGGGCTGCGTCGAGGAAGGCTGACACGACGCGCCGCTGCCGGGCGAGCTCGGCCGCCGGTACGACGGGGGTGCCCTGGACCCGCTGACGAGCCCGGCTGGCGAGCTTCTTGGTCGCGACCGGGGTCCGATCGACGATCGGCGCGATCTGCGCAAACGGTACGGCGAACATGTCGTGCAGCACGAACGCGATCCGCTCGGCCGGCGCCAACGTGTCCAGGACGACGAGCAGCGCCCGGCTGACCGAGTCGGCCACCAGCGCCTCGTCCTCCGGCGTGCTCCAGGTCGCGGGCGCCTGCTCGAGCAACTCAGGTCCGGTGGGATCCTCCGGGCGAACCTTGCGTGCGCGCAGCACATCGAGGCAGATCCGGGTGACCACGGTCCGGAGCCAGGCGCTGAGGTTCTCGACGCTGTCGACGCGATCGAGGCGGATCCAGGCCTCCTGCACCGCGTCCTCGGCCTCACTCCGCGAGCCGAGCAGCCGGTAGGCGACCGCCTCGAGCTTGCCGCGCTCCGCTTCGAACGCCTCGGTCAGTTCGTCGCCGATCACTGGTCACCTTTCCCGCTCCGGTCCGTCACCCAGTCTGACGACCACGACCCGACGAAGGTGACCATGTTGCTCCATCTGGATTCCAGTGCCAATCGCTCCGACGAGTCGGTGACGCGGCGGCTGTCCCGCCTGTTCGCGGACCGCTGGCAGGCTGTTCACGGCACGGCCGGGTACCGCTACCGCGACCTCGCCGTGGACCCGGTGCCGCCGATCGACACGGCGTACTGTCGGCTCGGCCGGCGGTCCGAGCGGCAGGGCGTCGTACCGCTCACGCTGGTCGGCACACTGATCGAGAGCATCGCCGAGGCCAACGCCTGGGCGCTGACGAGGCCGCTGATCGACGAGGTGGTGTCGAGCCGGACGATCCTGATCGGTGCGCCGATGTACAACTTCTCGCTTCCGGCCGCACTGAAGGCTTGGATCGACCGGATCACCTTCCCCGGTGCCTTCCGCGACGGGGTCCTCAGCGACACGGAAGTGGTCGTGATCAGTAGCCGTGGCGGTGCCTACGGTCCGGGAGCTCGCCGGGAGGGCTGGGACTACGAGTTTCCCTATCTGCGGGCGTACTTCACCAACTACGGAGTCCCCGACGACAACCTCCGCTTCATCAGTGCCGAGCTCGCTCTGGCCGACCTCATCCCGCGGTTCGCGGACCAGCGTCCATCGGCGGCGCGTTCGCTGGCCGCGGCGTGCGACGAGGTGGTCTCATGCGTCGCGGCGGCTGAGCACGCGGGTGCCAAGCGCTAGACCCCCGACTGCCCACGCGACGAGCACTATGACGCTCAGAGTGGGGGAGATCGGGTCGGTAGTGCCGGTCAGATAGTTCTGGCCGGCACCGCCCGGCAGGAGTGCCCCAATCCAGATCAGCGGGCGCAGAGAGCTCTGGCTGAGCATCAGTGGGATGACCAGCAGCAGAAGGAATGCTTCTAGGAGTTGAGGCTCTACCTGAGCTTGAGGCTTCCGTTTGCGCAGGCGGTGCCGGACGACCTCGACGATCACCGTCACCGTGAGGGCGAGGCCGATGCCGAGGATCACGCCCTTCAGTGGGTTGTCCTCGAAGGCCTTACCGCCGATGTAGCCCACCAAGGTGCAGTACAGACCCCAGCTGGCCGCGGCCAGTCCGGCGTACGCCGAGAACTTCCGCAGGGGATAGCGCACCGACCCCATGGTCAGAGTGACGGCCGTGCGACCGCCAGGGACGTACCGGGCGACCACGAGGACCAGTCCGCCTCGCTCTGCCAACGCTCGCCGGGCCCAGAGCACAGCCGCATGCCGTTTGCTACCAGCCTTCATCCGATCGAGCAGCCGGCCACCGGCGCCGCGGCCGAGCGCATAGGACACATGGTCCCCGACGAACGCGCCGATCGCCGCGACCACGATCACGGCGTACAGATTGGGTTCACCATTGGCTGCCGCGAACACGCCCGCGGTGACGACCAGCGTCTCGCTCGGGATGGCCGGGAAGAAGCCGTCCAGCGCGGCGAAACCCCACAGCGCGAGGTAGATCCACCACGAGGACATCAGCTCGTCGGCGAAGTGCAGGAGCTGGTCACTCACGAGGCCACCGCCGCGCCGTACTGGACGCTGTCCGCGGTGAGCTCCATGTACGCCTCCTCCAGCGAGGCCCGCTCGGTGTGCAGCTCGTGCAGCCGTACGCCGAACTCGTGAGCCAGATCGCCCACCCGCTCCGCCGGTACGCCGGTGACGCGGCCGGGGGAGACGGTCAGGTCGAGTGCGTCCACCGCACGGGTGGCGCCGTACCTCTTGGTGAGTCCTTCGAGGGTGATCACGCTCTAGAACCTAGGAATCCGGGCACCCCCGGCACATCGGACCAACGGCTGGGCCGACCCCCGACTTTCGTCAGGTGCCGCAGGCCTGTGGATACGCCGTCGGGGCGCGGCGCCGGAGTGGATACCATCTGTGCTGACCGGCAAACCGGCTGGTCGCCGTACCCGAGGAGTGAACGTGTCGGAAGTCAAGGTCCATCTGATCGGCGTCGAGGGCGAGGCTGAGCGGAGTGTGACCGAGACGACGACGATCGGGGAGCTGTTCGCCGGGATCTTCGGTCAGGACCGCTCCGCCATCGCCGCCCGCGTCAACGGCGAGCTGCGGGACCTGTCCCGGGTGGTCGCCGACGGCGACCAGATCGAGCCGGTCAAGGCGTCGTCCGAGGACGGCCGGGCGATCATCCGGCACTCGACCGCGCACGTGCTCGCGCAGGCCGTGCAGGACCTGTTCCCGGAGGCGAAGCTCGGCATCGGCCCGCCGGTGGAGAACGGGTTCTACTACGACTTCGACGTGCCCACGCCGTTCACGCCCGAGGACCTGGGCAAGCTCGAGAAGAAGATGCAGCAGATCATCAAGGAGCGGCAGCGGTTCAGCCGCCGCGTGGTCTCCGACGACGACGCGCGGACCGAGCTGGCGAGCGAGCCCTACAAGCTCGAGCTGATCGGCATCAAGGGTTCCGCGGCCGACGCCGCCGAGGGGGCGAGCGTCGAGGTGGGTGGCGGCGAGCTGACCATCTACGACAACGTCCGGCGCGACGACTCGGTCGCCTGGAAGGACCTGTGCCGTGGTCCGCACGTCCCCGCGACGGGCTACCTGGGCAACTTCAAGCTGATGCGGACGGCCGCGGCGTACTGGCGCGGGAGCGAGCGGAACCCGCAGCTCCAGCGGATCTACGGGACGGCGTGGGAGTCCCGCGACGAGCTGAAGGCGTACCTGACCCGGCTGGAGGAGGCGGCCAAGCGCGACCACCGCAAGCTCGGCAGTGAGCTCGACCTGTTCAGCTTCCCGGACGAGATCGGCTCCGGCCTCGCGGTGTTCCACCCGAAGGGCGGCGTGCTGCGGAAGGTGATGGAGGACTACTCCCGCCAGCGCCACGTCGAGGACGGGTACGAGTTCGTCTACTCACCGCACATCACCAAGGCCCAGCTGTTCGAGACCTCGGGTCACCTGGACTGGTACGCCGACGGCATGTACCCGCCGATGCACCTGGACGAGGAGCGCGGCGCGGACGGGCAGATCCGCAAGCAGGGCCAGGACTACTACCTGAAGCCGATGAACTGCCCGATGCACAACCTGATCTTCGCCGCCCGCGGCCGGTCCTACCGGGAGCTGCCGCTGCGGCTGTTCGAGTTCGGCACCGTCTACCGGCTGGAGAAGTCCGGCGTCGTGCACGGCATGACCCGCGCCCGCGGCTTCACCCAGGACGACGCGCACATCTACTGCACCCGCGAGCAGATGCGCGACGAGCTGCGCGATCTGCTCACGTTCGTTCTCGGCCTGCTCGCGGACTATGGCCTGGACGACTTCTACCTCGAGCTCTCCACCAAGAACCCGGACAAGTTCGTCGGCTCCGACGAGGTCTGGGACGAGGCCACCGAGACCCTGCGGGAAGTTGCCGAGGGCTCCGGTCTCGAGCTGGTCCCGGACCCGGGCGGCGCCGCGTTCTACGGCCCGAAGATCTCGGTCCAGACCAAGGACGCGATCGGCCGGACCTGGCAGATGTCGACGATCCAGCTGGACTTCAACCTGCCGGAGCGGTTCGAGTTGGAGTACACCGCGCCGGACGGCTCCCGGCAGCGGCCGGTGATGATCCACCGCGCGCTGTTCGGGTCGATCGAGCGGTTCGTCGCGGTGCTGACCGAGCACTACGCCGGCGCCTTCCCGCCCTGGCTGGCGCCGGTCCAGGTGATCGGCATCCCGATCACCGACGGCCACGTGGACTACCTGTACGACGTCGCCGCGCAGCTGAAGGCGCTCGGGATCCGGGTCGAGGTCGACTCGTCCGACGACCGGATGCAGAAGAAGATCCGGAACGCGCAGAAGTCCAAGGTGCCGTTCATGCTGATCGCCGGTGACGACGACATGGCCGCCGGGTCGGTGTCGTTCCGGTATCGCGACGGCACGCAGAAGAACGGCGTACCGATCGCCGACGCGGTCGCCGAGATCGTCGAAGCAGTCCAGAAGCGCGTCCAAGTATGACGGGAACCCCCGACAACCCGTCCTCCAGCGACGTACCTGACTCGCCGTACGCGCCGGACGAGGTCGTGCTGCGGGACGGGGTCGGGGTGCCGGACGAGTTCCTGCGGTTGTGGACGCCGCATCGGATGGCGTACATCGAGGGGGAGAACAAGCCGACCAGCTCGGAGGCCGGGTCGGGGTGCCCGTTCTGCCGGCTGCCGGGGTTGCCGGACGCCGAGGCGCTGATCGTGCACCGGGGTGAGGCGGCGTACGCGGTGCTGAACCTGTACCCGTACAACCCCGGTCACCTCATGGTCGTGCCTTACCGGCACGTGGCCGACTACACCGAGCTGACCGCCGAAGAGGTCACCGACGTCGCCACGCTGACGCGTCAAGCGATGCAGGCGGTCCGCACGGTCTCGGGTGCGCACGGCTTCAACATCGGCATGAATCAAGGGCAGATCGCCGGCGCCGGGATCGCGGCCCACCTGCACCAGCACGTCGTACCGCGCTGGGAAGGTGACACCAACTTCATGCCCGCCATCGCGCACACCAAGGTCCTGCCGCAGTTGCTACCCGACACTCGGGCGCTGCTCGCCAAGTCCTGGCCGACCGAGCCCTGACCTGCGGATCGCCCGCCTCAGCCAACACGGGGTGACCGCGATGGATCACTCGCCGGCGAGGTTGGGGTCGGTGAAGTTCTTCCGGTGGAAGTCGACAGGGTGCCGCGGGTCATTTCAGCGTATGAACAAGGGCAGCAGTGGGTCGACGATGCCGGTCAGGGCGTCGAGGGAGACTGCGCGCGGCGGGTTGGTCAGCGCGGTGACCCGGACGACCCGGCGGCCCTGGCGGAAGACGAGTTCGCCCGCTTCGGGCAGGTAGTAGCCCGGCTGGCCGATCGGGGCGAGCCGGGGCGGCGGCACCTGCTCCGCCTCTGGGATGCTCGGCTGGTCGAACGCCTCGACGATCGACACAGTCGCGTCGAATGTCCCCCAGATGCAGGTCAACGCGCCCTTGACCCGGTAGTCCCGACGCAACTGCACACGCAACCCGACGAACCGCTCGGCCGCCGAGTTCGACAGCTGACAGGCCGCGTCCACCTGTCGCGCCGGCCGCAGGTTCCGAGGTACGGCGTCCCGCGCCGCAACCGCGATCGTGACAGCCTTCTCCCGGTCGATTCCGTTCAGAGCACCGCTGTCGATGCCACCGGCCGGGGTGATCCGGACGGCCCGGTCACCGGTGATGAAGGCGAGTTGCGAGTCGGCGATCAATGCCCGCGGCCCGAGCTCGGGCAGCGCCTGGATGGTCGCGGCGCCGTGCATGAGGCGGGTGAGCGCGTCGGGCTGGCTCGGGAGCGCGCTGACGCCGATCGTCACCATGCGGTTCTGGACGAGCAGGGTGCACAGATCCATGGACGGCAGGCCGCCGTCGTTCCAGGCGTTGGGCTTCGCGGTGACGGGGACGCGGAGTTTCGCGGTCAGCGTGCCGGTGATCGCCGTACACACCTGTGGTCCGGGGGCGCCCGCCGTACCGTCCAGGCCTTCGGCCTGCGGGGGAGCGACGACCGTCGGGACGACGGTCGGCAGCGGCCTGATCCGCGGCTGGGACTCGTTGGCCTTGCGCGCGACCGAGCACCCGCCGGCCGCGATCAGCACAGCGAGCACACCCGCCAGCACGCTCCGGCTCCCGGCCCGCATCCACTCACCTCCTGCCGCACTGCCTCCAGGATCGCGCGAATCCAGGTCTTTCGCAGGCGGAATCGGGTGGCTTGTCACCTGATGGTGATCCGGCTGGACTACGATCGCGTCGCCATGCTTAACAGATTCCGGCAGTTCTGGACCAAGGTGATCACGCCGATCGCCAACCTCCTGCTCAAGCTCGGCGTGAGCGCCGACGCGGTCACGCTCGTGGGCACCATCGGGGTGTGCGCCGGCGCGCTGATCTTCTTCCCGCGCGGCCAGCTCTGGCTGGGCGTCGTGGTCATCACCTGTTTCGTGTTCTCCGACATGATCGACGGGTTCATGGCCCGGACGTCGGGGACGTCGTCGAAGTGGGGCTCGTTCCTCGACTCGACCCTGGACCGGATCGGCGACGGTGCGATCTACGGCGGCCTGGTGCTGTACTACGCCAACTCGCAGGCGGGCGACTCAACGCTGATGGCGGCGGTGACGCTGTGGGCGCTGGTGATGGGCGCGGTCACGTCGTACGCGCGGGCCAAGGCCGAGAGCCTCGGACTGAAGGCGAGCGGCGGTCTGGCCGAGCGCGCGGACCGGCTCGTGTTCACCCTGATCCTGGCCTTCTTCTCCGACGTCCTGAACCTCCCGATCCTGCTGGTGATCGTGCTCTGGGCGGTCGCCGTCGCGAGCACGATCACCGTGATCCAGCGGATCCTCGGGGTCCGCAAGCAGGTCCTGGCCGACCCGGCCAATGCCGGCCTGGACACGCCGCCGCCGGCCGAACCCGACGCGCAGAGCTGAGGATGGGCGGCCTCCGTCAGCGGGCGGTCGATCTGGCGTTCGCGCTCGCCTGGGCGCTGGTACGACGCCTGCCCGAGCGGACCGTCACGTGGCTGTTCCACCAGGCCGCGGACCGCGTCGTACGCCGGAACGGGCGCGGCGTACGGCGGTTGCGCGGCAATCTGGCCGTGGTCCGTCCGGACGCGACCGAGGCGGAGCTCGACGCGCTGACGCGGGCGGGGATGCGGTCGTACCTGCGCTACTGGCAGGAGGCGTTCCGGCTGCCGGAGTGGAGCGACGAGGAGATCGTCGGGCGGGTCCGGACGGTCAACGAGAAGCTGGTGCGTGACGCGTACGCCGCCGGGCGCGGTGTGATCTGCCCGCTGCCGCACCTCGCGAACTACGACCACGCGGGCGCCTGGGCGGGCCTGACCGGGATGCCGGTGTCGACCGTGGCCGAGCGTCTGCAGCCTGAGTCGCTGTTCGATCGCTTCATCGCCTATCGCAAGAAGCTCGGCATGGAGGTCCTCCCGCTGACGGGCGGTGATGAGGACGTCATCGGCGTACTCGCGGAACGCCTGCGCGCGGGCGCATTCGTGTGTCTCGTGGCCGACCGGGATCTGTCCGAGCGGGGGGTCCCGGTGACGTTCTTCGACCGTCCGTCCCGGATGCCGGCCGGTCCGGCCGCGCTGAGCCTGCGGACGGGTGCGCCGCTCATCCCGGTGACCCTGCACTACGACGGGCCTGACCTCGTCATCACCTTCCATGACGCCATCGACCCCGACGGGGGCATGGCCGCGATGACGCAGCGCTGCGCGGACGCGTTCGCCCAGGGGATTGCGGCACATCCGCAGGACTGGCACATGCTGCAGAGGATTTTCCTGGACCAGTAAGAATCGTTCCGTGAGGATCGGTGTGGTGTGCCCGTACTCGCTGGGCACGCCCGGCGGGGTACAGAACCACGTGCGCGACCTCGCCGAGGCGCTGCTGGCGCTGGGCCACGAGGTGTCGGTTCTGGCTCCGGTCGACGACGCCGACGCGGCTCCGCCGTACGTCGTCTCGTCCGGCCGGGCGGTCGGGGTCCCGTACAACGGCTCGGTCGCCCGGGTCACCTTCGGGCCGCGCACGGCCGCCCGAGTGAAGAGCTGGCTGGCCGAGGGTGACTTCGACGTCGTCCACGTGCACGAGCCGACCACGCCGAGTGCGTCGATCATCGCGCTCTGGTCGGCGGAGGGGCCGTTCGTCGCGACGTTCCACACCTGGCAGGTCCGGTCGCGCGCGATGAGTGCGGCGGCCGGTCTGCTCCGGCCGGCGCTGGAGAAGATCGACGCCCGGATCGCGGTCTCGGAGAACGCTCGCTCGATGATGGTCCAGCACATCGGCGGCGAGGCCGTGGTGATCCCGAACGGGCTCTACACCGCTCACTTCAAGGGCAGTCCGCGGCGGGAGTGGCTGGGCGCCGACGGCACGATCAGCTTCCTCGGCCGGCTGGACGAGCATCGCAAGGGCCTCGGCGTTCTGATGAAGGCTGTGCCGGCGCTGGTCGCCGAACGTCCCGGACTGAAGATCCTGGTCGCCGGCGCCGGTCAGGCCGACGAGGCCCGTCGCCTGCTGCCGGCGCACTGTCGCGACAACGTCCTGTTCCTGGGCGCTGTCGACGACGAGGCCCGCGCGGACATGCTGGCCGGTTCGGATCTGTACGTCGCGCCGCATCTGGGCGGTGAGAGCTTCGGCATCGTCCTGCTCGAAGCCATGGCCGCCGGAGCGCCCGTGCTGGCGAGTGACCTGGCCGCCTTCCGCCAGGTGCTCGACGGCGGCCGGCTGGGGGAGCTCTTCGAGCCAGGCGACGTGGGTGAGCTCACCACTCGCGCACTGAGGCTCCTCAGCTCGCCGGACGAGCGTGACAAGCTCCGCGCCGCGGGACTGAGCGCCGTACCGCGTTATGACTGGTCGGTGTTGCTCCCGGAGTTGCTGTCCGTCTACGAGCTGGTCGCGCGGCGGTAGCGCTCGGCCAGTCGCTGCAGGACGTGCGCGAGTTCTTCGCGTCGATCAGCGGCGATCGCGGAACGCGTTGAGGAGTGCGCTGCGGGCGTCACCCGGCAGACCGTCGGCGGGCAGGTCGGTGAGTGCCTGCGACGTCTGGCGGATCTGGTCGAGGTAACGCTCGCAGCCGTCGCACAGGGCGAGATGGTCGACGAAGTCCTGCTCGGCTTCGGTGCTCAGGGCGCCCTCGAGGAACGCCGTGACCTGCTCGACGAACTCACGGCACTCGAGGTCGCTCATGAGTCATCACCTTCCCGTCGGTAGTACTCCTCCAGTTTGCCGCGCAGGAACGTGCGCGCCCGGTGCAACAAGACCCGCTGGTTGGCCGGTGTGATCCCGAGCAGTTCACAGACTTCGTCGTACGGGCAGCCCTCGACGTCTCGCAGTACGACGACCAGGCGCTGGCGCTCGGGGAGTTCGGCCAGGGCGTCGGTGAGGTGGGTGCGAACCTCCGCGGTGAGCAGGCCTTGCTCGGGGGACGGCCAGGCCGGCGGGAAATCCCACCAGTGACCGGGGAAGGGATCGCCCGCCGGCCGGAAGCGGCTCGGGTCCACGGTCGGGCCGCTGTCGTCGACACTGCTCATCGGGACGACCTTGTGCTCGCGGACGCCGCGCCGCTTGGCCGTGTTGGTGAGGATCCGGTAGACCCAGGTCTTCAGCGACGACCGGCCTTCGAACCGGTCGATGCCCTCGATCACCGCGAGCCACGTCTCCTGGACGACGTCCGCGGCCGATTCCTCGGTCGACACGAACGACCGGGCCAGCCGCAGCATCCCGCCGGACCATCCGTCCACGAGCGCCCCGAACGCGTCCTCGTCCCCGGCGCGCAACCGCTCCAGGAGGGCGTCGTCCGTCATCGGCTCAGCGTAGTGCGTCAGCATGCCGCTGAACCCAGACGAGCGCCGCCCCGCCGAGCGCGACCGCAGCGGTGATCATCCAGCCGGACACGTACACACCGGCATGCTTGCTCACGGCACCGAATACGAGCGCGAACGGAGTGAACAGCATCCACGAGACCGCACTGACCCCGGACGCCACGCCGGTCCGGATCGTCGACGGTACGGCGTCGTGCAGCAGGCGACTGAGGTGGATGCCGATCACCACGAGCAGGAAGGTCAGCGCGGTCATCGCGGCCGTCAGCACGGCCAGGTTGCGGCTCGTGGTCATCGTCACGCACGCCGCGAGCATGGTCAGTACGACGACCGCGAGCGGGAGCGGTCGCTCGAGGTGGATCCGGTTCGCGAGCAGGCCGCCGATGCCGAGCGTGCCGACCAGGAGCGCCCAGAACGGGCCGTAGTACCCGGCCTCGGTCTTGAGCGTGATCAACCAGAGCGGCCCGAACTCGAACATCGCCTGCAGGATCATCGCGGCCATCACCGTGGCGGCCGCGATCGGGATCAGCCGGCCGCGGTCGGTGATCGCGCGGTAGGTGACTCGGAGGTGGTCCCGGAGCGAGGTGCACTCGGCGGTCTGGTGCAACTTGGGTTCGCGCAGCCGGGTCAGGGCGACGAGGTAGAGGAGTGCGAACGGCAGGGTGAGGAAGTAGGTCGCTCGGGGCGAGAGGGCTGCGGCGATCCAGCCGCCTGCGAGGGCGCTGCCTACCAGGGCGACGCTCTCGACGAAGCGGACCCGGCCGATCCGGCGCTCGTACTCCGCGCTGTCACCGGTCTCCTCGAGCACCACGTCGTACACGATCGCCTCGACGGTGCCGGAGTACATGGCGAAGTAGATCCCGAGGATGAGCGCCGCCACGATGTAGGTCGCCACGTTCTGGCTCACCGCACCGATGAAGACGCTCACCGTCAGCGCGACGCCCGCGACCATCAAGACCCCGCGCCGCGACCACCGGTCTGCCAGCACTCCGGACACGACCTCGGCCAGTGGCGTCATCACGGCGTACGCGGCGGCCATCAGTCCGATGGATGCCGCATCGAACCCGATGCTGGTCACGAACAGCTTCTCGACCGGCACCCAGAAGCCCACCCCTTGCAGGAAGGCGGCGACCCAGAGCGGCGCGAGTCGCGCGCCCACGCGCGAACGGGGTGCGGTTGTTGTCTGCAGCATGACAACTCCAGGGCTGGTTAGGTGCGGTCAGCCCCGCAGTGTCTTGGGGGTGGGGAAGTGTTACACCAGTTTCGCGGCGATGGCGTTGATCTGGTCGAAGTCACCCGGAGTCGGGTGCCAGGGGAGTTGGAGCGGGTCGTCCTGGTAGCGGGGGATGACGTGCAGGTGGGTGTGGAAGACCGACTGCCACGCGGCCGCGCCGATGCAGCTGAGGAGGTTGGCGCCGTCGGCGTTCAGGCGCTCGATCACCCGGCCGACCAGCGACTGCGCGAGCAGGGTCGCCGCGGTCAGATCCTCGGCGTCCGCCGTCCGCAGGTCGGTCGAGTGCGCTCGCGGGATCACGAGCAGGTGACCGGCCGTCGCGGGATTGATGTCCATGATGGCGATCGCCCGGTCGGTCTCGGCCACCGGCGTCGACGGAATGGTGCCGGCCACGATCCCGCAGAAGACACAGTTCTCGCTCATCGCCCCAGGCTAGTGCCCCGCCGCGCCGGCGCCGGCCGGGAGGAACGGGGAGGGCGGAATCGCCTCAGGCTATACACTGCGCGAGCCGAACCCTGCCCGCCGAGGAGCCCCATGCCGGACGAACTGTTGCGCCCGACGATCGGCGCCGGTGTGGACATGTCGGTGCGCCCGTGGCGGCTGATGTCGCAGGCGTACGTCGCCTTCTTCGGCGGCGTGATCGGCTCGACGATCATCGCCTCGCTCAACGCCCGCCGCCTCGGCGTGGATGCGGCCAAGCGCCGCCTCATCCTGCTCATCGGCGCCGGCGGCCTCGTGGCCGTGATCGCCGTTTCCAGCCTGCTGAACGGCGACGACGACCTCGCGTCAGGTCTCGGTGTCGGCATCCGCGTCGTGGCCATCCTCACCTGCCTGGCCCAGCTCCGGCTGCAGCGCCCGATGGACCGCGCCTTCCAGCTCCGCGGCACCGACTACGGCTCGCTCTGGGGGCCGGGCATCGCGGCCACGATCGGCGGCGCCATCGCCGAAGCCCTGATCCTGCTCATCGCTGCGAGGGTCTTGTGAACGAACCGACCGAGGCCCGCCTCCGGATGGCCGGCCACTGGCTCCAGATCGGCCACCCCGAGCGCACCCTGGACGAGCTCCAGGGCCTGACGGGTAACGCGGCCCTCGATTACCGCGCGTACATGTTCCGCGGCGCCGCTCTGCACACCCTCGACCGGAACGCCGAGGCCATCGACGTACTCCGCGACGGCCTGGCCCAGTACGGCCCCTTCCCGCCGCTCCTCCAGGTCCTGGGCTCCTCGTTGCGCTCCGAGGGCCAACTCCCCGAAGCCGAGGCCGCCTTCCTCCAGGGCCTCAGCCTGGACCCGAACGACCCCGACCTCCTGATCGGCTACGCCCGCGTCTGCCTCGCTGCCGGTCAGGCCGAGAAGGCGAGCGCTCTTGTCGAGCGCGCTGCCTCGTACGCTCCCGAGAGCGCCGCCGTCTCCGCCGCTCGCGCGCAGGTCGCGTTCGCCCTCGGCAACGACCGCGACATGCACCGCCACAGCACCGAGGCTCTGTCCCACGACCCCGAGGACCCGAACGCACGGGCCCTGCACGGTACGGCGTCGATGCTCACCGGCGACTCACGATCCGGGTACACCTCGCTCGCCTCCGCGGCCGCGTCCCAGCCCGGCGACGCGGACCTGCGTGCTGCTGCTCGTCAGGCCAAGCTGATCAACCATCCGTTGATGCTGCCGCTGCGGCCGTTCGCGCGGCTCAACCCGCTGGTCGTCTGGATCGGCGCGGTGGCGATCATCTACGGTCTCCGGATCGCCGGTCTGGGACCGCTGTCGTTCGCGTTCGCGATGATCTGGCTGGGCTTCTGCGTGTACTCCTGGGTGGTCCCACCCCTCGTCCGCCGCTGGCTCAACCGAAGGTGGGGAACATGACCAACGACCGGATTGTCGCGCTGCGTAAGGCGGTCGAGGCCAACCCGGACGACGTCCTGCTGCGGCTCGTCCTGGCTGAGTCGCTGGTGACTGCCGGTGACACCGAGGAGGCGCTCGACCAGTACGTCGTACTCCTCGATCAGCAGGGGCTTCCGGACGATCAGTTCGTGCCGGTCGGCGAGTTGGCGGCGGCGAACGGGCGGCTTGCGCTGCTGCGGAGCTTGCTCGAGGCGGCCCGTCTGCAGGGCGTGGTCGAGGGGACCGGTCGGCTGCAGCAGTTGGTCGACGGGATGATCGCGGAGCGCAGCGGGGTGCGGATCAAGGTCGGTCCCGAGGCAGAGACGCCGTACGACGTGGAGACGCCGAAGGAGACCACAACCTTCGACCAGGTCGGTGGGATGGAGGAGATCAAGCGGGTCATCCACCGGATGGTCATCCTGCCGCTGAGCCGCCCGGAGCTGTACGAGAAGTACGGGCGGAAGTCGGGCGGCGGCGTGATGCTCTACGGCCCGCCTGGCTGCGGGAAGACGTTGCTGGCGCGGGCGACCGCGGGGGAGTGCGGTCTCCCGTTCGTCAACGTCCGGATCGAGGACGTGATGGACCCGTACCTCGGCGTCTCCGAGCGCAACCTGCACGAAGCCTTCGAGCGCGCCCGCGCGAACGCGCCGTGCGTCCTGTTCCTCGACGAGCTCGACGCACTGGCCTTCGCCCGGCACAAGCACGGCGGATCCGAGGCCCGCCGGCTGGTCGACGTACTGCTCCAGGAGCTCGACGCGATCGGCTCCGAGAACGAGGGTCTGCTCGTCCTCGCCGCGACCAACGCGCCCTGGGACGTGGACGAGGCGATGTTGCGACCCGGCCGGTTCGATCGGGTGATCTTCGTGCCGCCGCCGGACGAGCCCGCACGGGCCGACATCCTGTCCGTGCTGGTGAAGGAGGTGCCGGCCGACGGACTGGATCTGAAGGCGCTCGCCGGTCAGACGCCGATGTTCAGCGGCGCGGATCTGCGCGCGCTGATCGAGCGCGGTGTGGACCGGGTGATCGACGAGGCGCTCGCCGGCGGTGGCGAGCCGCCGCTCGCGATGCGGCACCTGACCGAGGCGCTGCCAACGGTCAAGCCGTCGACACTCGACTGGCTGCACCGCGTCCGCTCGTACATCGAGTTCGCCAACCAGAGCGAGCGGTACGACGACGTCGCCGCGTACCTGAAGTCCCGCGACGTCCGCCGCCGGCTCAGCCGCGACACCAAGGGCTGAGCCGGCGCACAGTCGTCAGGTCGACTTCACCTTCGCCGCTGCCGACTCCGGCATCGGCTCGTACCGGGAGAACTGCCGGCTGAACGACGCCGAGCCATGCGACAGCGACCGCAGGTCGATCGTGTAGCGGGTGATCTCCACCTGGGGTACCTCGGCCTTCACCAGGGTCCGGTCGTCGCCGACCTTGTCCGTGCCGAGCAGCCGCCCACGCCGTCCGGACAGATCGCTCATCACGGTGCCGACCAGGTCGTCCGGCACCAGCACCGACACCAGATCCACGGGCTCCAGCAGGTTCACCTTGGTCGCGGCCGCGGCCTCGCGCAAGGCCAGCCCGCCGGCCATCTGGAACGCCATGTCGGACGAGTCGACGCTGTGCGACTTCCCGTCCAGCAGCGTGACCCGGATGTTCACCATCGGATACCCGGCGTGGACACCCTTCTCCATCTGCGCCCGCACGCCCTTCTCGACGCTCGGGATGAACTGCCGCGGCACCGCGCCGCCGACCACCTTGTCGACGAACTCGAAGTCGGACCCCTGCGGCAGCGGCTCCACCTCGATGTCGCAGACGGCGTACTGACCGTGGCCACCGGACTGCTTGACGTGCCGCCCGTGGCCCTTCGCCTTCCCGCCGAACGTCTCCCGCAATGGCACCCGCAACTCCACGGTGTCCACGGTCACGCCGTACCGGTTGGCCAAGGCGTCGAGTACGACGTCGGAGTGGGCCTCGCCCATGCACCAGAGCACGATCTGGTGGGTCTCCGGGTTCTGCTCGATGCGGAGCGTCGGGTCCTCGGCCGCCAGCCGCTGCAACCCACCACTCAGCTTGTCCTCGTCGGTCTTCGCATGCGCCTGGACGGCGATCGGCAGCAACGGCTCGGGCATCGTCCACGGCTTGAGCAGCAGTGGATCCGCCTTGTCGGACAGCGTGTCGCCGGTCTCCGCCCTGGTCAGCCGCCCGATCGCGCACAGATCGCCCGCGACCACGGCCGGCGCCGGCCGCTGCACCTTGCCCAGTGGGAAGGACAGTGAGCCGATCCGCTCGTCCTCGTCGTGATCGGTGTGCGAGTTCTGCGCACCGAAGAAGGACGTGAAATGGCCCGACACGTGAACCGTCGTGTCGGGCCTGATGGTGCCGGAGAACACCCGCACCAGGCTGACCCTGCCGACGTACGGATCCGACGTCGTCTTCACCACCTCGGCCAGCAGCGGTCCATCCGGGTCGCAGGTCAGGCCCTTGCGCGCCACACCGTGTGGGCTGAACACCTCGGGCAGCGTGTGCTCGAGCGGCGACGGGAACCCGCTGGTCGCGACCTCGAGCAGCTCGAACGTGCCGATCCCGGACGCGCTGCAGACCGGGATGACCGGGAAGAACGAGCCGCGCGCGACGGCCCGCTCGAGGTCGTCGATCAGCACCTTCTGGTCGATCTCCTCGCCCTCGAGGTACCGATCCATCAGCGACTCGTCCTCGGACTCCTCGATGATGCCCTCGATCAGAGTGCCGCGCAGTTCCTCGATCTGGTCGCTGTACGACGACTCCGGGGCCGAGGTCGTGCGTTTGCCCCCGGCGTAGCCGTAGTACGTCTGGGAGAGCAGCCCGATCAGCCCGTCACCAGCGGGCAGGTACAGCGGCAGCACCTTGTCGCCGAACGCGGCCTGCGCGGTGGCGAGCGCGTTCTGGTAGTTGGCGCGGGCGTGGTCGAGCTTGGTGACCACGACGGCCCGCGGCATCCCGACCTGGTCGCACTCCTGCCACAGCGCCTTGGTCGGCTCGTCGACGCCCTCGCTCGCCGAGATCACGAACAGCGCGCAGTCGGCGGCGCGGAGTCCGGCCCGCAGTTCGCCGACGAAATCGGCGTACCCGGGGGTGTCGATCAGGTTCACCTTGACGCCGTCGTGCGGCAGCGAGGCGAGCGACAGGCCCACCGAGCGCTGCTGCCGGATCTCGGCGTCGTCGAAGTCGCACACCGTGGTTCCGTCCAGGACGGTGCCGGGTCTGTTCAGGACGCCGGAGGCCACCAGCAAGGCCTCGACGAGAGTGGTCTTGCCGGACCCGGACGGGCCGACGAGCACCACGTTGCGGATGGCGTCCGGGCTGTCCACAGCGGGCGCGGCTCCGGTGCCTTGGGAAGTGTTCGCCTTGTCTGCCATGACGTTCCTCCTGGTCCACCCACCATTCCCCCAACGGCCACTTCGCACAAGAGCCATCACGTTCCGGATTCGCCTGACCCGTCGGCCGCTGGCCGCCGCGGGCCGCCTCCCACCGGCGGACCCCCGCCGTCGGTACTGTCACAGCATGCGTAGGGCACTTCTCACCGCGATCGCCATGCTCGTCACCGCACTGGCCCTGGCCGGCTTCGCACTTCCCGCGTCGGCCGCCAGTGGCGACGAGGTGAAGAACTTCACGATCGACTACACCGTGACCCCTGACGGCGTGCTGCAGGTGAAGGAGACCATCGCGTACACCTTCGGAAGCACCGGCCGGCACGGCATCTACCGCGACCTGGTGACCCGGGAGCCGTACAAGGACGACGATTCGAAGGACCAGGAGTACGAGGTCTCGAACATCAAGGTGTCCGCGAGCCCGGGCGTGTCCAGCGAGTTCAGCACCGAGACGACGTCGTCCAACCAGGACCGGTACGAGACGATGCGGATCAAGATCGGCTCCGCGAACCAGACGATCTCCGGGTACGACGCGACGTACGTGATCACGTACGACGTCCGCGGCGCACTCCGGCATTTCGCGGACCACAGCGAGCTCTACTGGGACGCGACCGGATCGGCCTGGGACGCCGAGCTCAAGCGGGTCGACGTCACCGTGACTGTGCCGGAAGGTGTGCAGCAGACCCAGTGTTTCCAGGGGACCGCCGGCTCGACGCAGGACTGTCTGAACACCGTGAGCGACGGCAAGGGGATCTTCGGCGCTGCCAACCTCGCTCCGGGCGAGCAGATGACCATCGTTGCCGGGATCAAGGCCGGCGTGGTCAGCAACGACGCCCCGATCGTGGTCGACCCGCCGAGCTGGATGGAGCGCAACGGGCTGTCCTGGCTCGCGCTGATCGGCTCGGGCGCGGTGAGCCTGGCCGCGATCGCCGTGGCGGTGCTGTACTCGCGGAACGGGAACAAGGACCAGCGATTCGCCGGGATGCCGCCTGGCACGTTCCCACCGAACGGAGTCGCGGCCGAGCCCGTGAAGGACGACCTGACCGAGGACCAGATCCCGGTCGCGTTCGCGCCGCCGCGGATCCCGGTGGCCGAGGGCGGCCTGCTGATCGACGCGAAGGCGACCACCACGGAGACAGCCGCAACGCTGATCGACATGGCGGTGCGTGGCGGCATACGGATCGAGAGCACGGGGGAGAAGCAGAAGGCCGTGCTGCTGAACCCGGCGGTCGCGACGGCGCCGCACGAGCAGGTGCTGATGTCGGGACTGTTCCCGTCGCTGCAGCCGGGGTCGGAGATCAAGTTGCGCCGCGGCAAGGTGGGTGACCACAGGATGGAGCAGGCGCACGACGGGATGATCGCGGCGCTGCGGGATCAGGTGAAGCAGCGTGGGTGGTACCTGCGGATGCCGCGGGCGGGCGGCGGATCGGTGTTCAAGAACGGCTTTGGCTGCGCGTGCATGGGGATGATCGCGATCTGGGTGTTCGGGGCCGGGCTGGCCGGAACGATCACCGGTGCGGCGACCGGTGGGCTCGGGCGCGGCATCGTGATCGTGGTTCCGGTGGTCGCCGTACTCGTTGCCGTCGGCATCTGGATCGCGAAGCGCGGCAAGGGGCAGCGGAACCCGGCCGGCCGGGCGGTCGCGGATCAGCTGATCGGGTTCCGGAAGTACCTGGCCACCGCTGAGGCTGACCAGCTGCGGTTCGAGGAGGGGGAGGACATCTTCAGCAAGTACCTCCCGTGGGCGATCGCGTTCGAGTTGGCCGACCGCTGGCAGAAGGTCTGCGAGCAACTGGTCGCCGCCGGCCGCCTGACGCCCGACCCGTACTGGTACAGCGGGCCGTCGTACTACACCTCCGGCTGGACCGCCGGCCTGGTCGGCTCCACCCTCGCCCAAACCTTCGACCCGCCGCCCGCCCCGGCCAGCAGCGGGGGAGGCGGCGGCAGTTCCTCCGGCTTCAGCGGGGGCTCTTCCGGCGGTGGCGGGGGCGGCGGAGGCGGCGGCAGCTGGTAGGAACTCAGACCGCGCCGCCGGCAGCCGGGGGAGCTGTCGGGTCGTTGCCCGCGTCGCCGGCCACCTCGCGAGCCAGGAAGTCCTCGAGGTTGAACAGGTTGTCACCGGCCCGCTTCGCGACGTTGACCAGCGTCTTCATCGTGGCGACCTCCTCGACCTGCTCCTTGAGGAACCACTGCATGAACTGCTCGCCGACGTAGTTGCTCTCGTCCCGCGCGGTCCGGGCCAGCGTCTCGATCTGCTTGGTGACGGTGATCTCCTGCGCCAGCGCGAGCTCCAGCGGCTCGAGCGCGGTCTTGAAGTCCGACTCCACCTCGCCGACCGACGGGATCTGCGGCCGGATGTCCTTGTCCAGCAGGTATTGCACCATCATCATCGCGTGGTTGCGTTCTTCCAGCGCCTGCTTGTAGAAGTGCCTGGCCAGCTGCGGCAGGTCCTGATCGTCGTACCAGACAGCCACCGCCGTGTACTGCTGGGACGCCGTGAATTCGTTACGGATCTGTTCTTGCAGAAGTTTTTCGTACGTGCTCATCCCGTCAATCTAGTGGGCACGACCGGATTCCACATCGTTGGGGGCCTCCCCTAACCGACTCGGTTCTGTGCCAGTTCGACCACCTCGGTGCCACCGCCGGGCAGGGTGATCCGGACCGTCGTCCCGTCCACCGCGACATCGATGCCCTCGGCAAGCGCTTCCGGCCGGAGCGCGTCCCGGGTCAGCAGTACGGCGCTCACCAGCACCAGCGGATCGCCGCGGTGCGCAGCCGTCAGGTACGGCGTCGCCGAGTGCACACCGAACGGGTTCGCCCCCAGATCCCGGTGCACACCGGCTTCGTCGTACCCGTGCAGTCCGACGACCGCGGTCAGCAAGCCGTCGTCGTTCCGCGCCGACGCCGTCCGCGCTCCAGCGGTTGCCTCAGGCAAGGACTCGCCGGCGACCGCGAAGCCGCCGCTGCGCACCATCGCCCCGACCGGTCCTTCGACGAGTGCACACCGGATCTCCCAGCCACCGTGGACGACCGACGCGGTCTCGATCCGCCACGGTCCGTCCGTGCCGAGCCACGCCTTGTGCCACGAGGACGCCGTACGCCCGCTGACCGCGATCCGCCGGATTCGCCCACGCGAGCTCGCCCGGCCATCCGCGTCGACCAGCGAGATCAGGTTGTCGACGTGCGGTGCTTGGTCGGACAGCTCCGGCCCAGCGTGGTTCGCGTACGCCAACCGGTTGTAGTGCGGATCGCCCTCCGGCTCCACACCCTCGGGCTCGGCGACCGGCGCGTGGTCCGCGCCATGGTTGACCAGTTGCACGATCTGGTCGTGCCGGCTCGCGTGCACGATCCACCCCGGCGCCGGCATCGCCCGTACCTGATCCGCGTCGTCCAGCGGGATCGAGTCCTCCGAGTCCGTCCACACCGGGTGGTCCGGCGGCAACACCAGCCCGATGAAACCCTTCGAGGCCCAGTACGGCGAGCCAGGCCCGGAGTACTGCTGTGTCGTCGGCAGGAACGTGTCGTACCACCCCAGTGTCAGCAGACCACGCTCATCCGGCACACCGTGCTGCACGAAGTGCCGCGCGATCCCCGAGCACAGCCGCCGCGTCTGCCCAGGCGACAGGGGAGTGGCGTCCAGCAGCGCCCCCATCCAGTACGGCGTCGCAGCGGCCATCCGATAGGTCAGTGAGCGGCCCTGGTAGATCGGTGCGCCGTCGTTGCCGACCAGATGCACCGCGTCTTCGAGGAACAGGCTCAACCGCTCTCGGTACAGCTTCAACCGGTCCTCGTACGCCGCCCCGGGCGTGGCAGCGGCCATCCGGGTCCACAGCGCCGGGTAGAGGTGCATGGCCCAGCCGATGTAGTTGTCGAAGTTCTGCCCGTCGCCGTCGGAGTACCAGCCGTCGCCGACGTACCAGTCCTCGATCCGGTCCAGCCCGCCGTCGATGTCCTCCTGCGAGTACGGCGCTCCGACCGACGCGAGGAACTGCTCACTCACGACCTGGAACAGCCGCCAGTTGTTGTCGTGCGTGGTCGACCCGTTGAAGCCGCCCAGCCACTCCGCGACGTGTTCCTGCGCGCGGGTGTCGAGCCGGTCCCAGATCCACTCCCGCGTCTCGTGCAGCGCGACCGCGATCGCCGCCGCCTCGACCATCTGCTGGGAGCGCGGGGTGAGCCGCAGCCACGCCTCGGGGTGGTCGGGATCCGCTCCGTTCGCGACACCCCGCGCGTACCGCTCGATCAGCTCTTCGCAGCCCTTGCCCTGCACGCCGGCGATCCGGAACGCGGCCAGCATGAACGACCGCGCAAACCCCTCCAACGCATCAGACGCCGTCCCCGACCGACTCGGCCGCCCAGGCAGCGCGATCAGCGAGGCACCGGGGGAGAAGTACGGCACGAGCGAATCAAGCAGGTGATCCGCCAAGGCCTCCCAGTGCGCGCGACTCCATCCCGTCTGGCGCGACAGAACACGATCGGTATCAGGCAGTACGAGGCGTGTCATGGGGCCTCCCGGTCTGGACTGAGGAGTGGAGGGAGCGAAGCGACTGGAGCGAAGCGACTGGAGCGACGAGGGAAGGCCGGGAGTTGAAGCCCCATGACCGTCGCGCCGGAGGCGCGGCCAAAAGCACTGTCATGCGAGCCTTCTGAGTTCGGTGGGGCTGATGGCGTGCAGTAGTGGCCGGCCGGTGGCGAGGCGTTCGAGCTCGCTGACGGCGAGTTCGCCGAGGCGGGCGATTTCGTTGCCGACGGCACCGGCGACGTGGGGGGTGATGAAGACGTTGGGCAGGTCGAGCAGCGGCGAGTCGGGCGGCAGCGGCTCGGGATCGGTCACATCGAGGACGGCGTCGATCCGGCCGGACACGCATTCGCGGACGAGGGCTTCGGAGTCGATGATCTTGCCGCGGGCGGTGTTGATCAGGACCGAACCGTCCCGGAGCAGCCCGAGCAGACGGGCGTCGACCAGGCCGACGGTCTCCGGGATCAGCGGTGCGTGCACGCTGAGGATGTCGCTCCGACGGAAGAGCGTGTCGTTGTCGACCAGCTCCGCGCCGAGCCCGGCCGCCTCGGCTGCGGTCAGGTACGGATCGCTGATCAGCACGTGCAGGTCGAATCCGCGCAGCCGCTCGGCCACCATCCTGGCGATCCGCGACGCGCCCAGCAGGCCGACCGTCGTACCGTAGCTGCCCGGCATCCCGTGCGGGTCCGCCTTCCGCCGTTCGATCCGGTACTGCGCGGCCAGCCGGAACGCCCGCTTCCCGGCGAGCACGATCGCGGCGACGGTGAACTCGGCCACCGGCAGCGCGTTCGCGGTCGCCGCCGACGACACCTGGATCCCACGGTCGAACGCGGCCGGGTCGACGATCGCCTTCACCGAGCCGGCCGCGTGCAGGATCGCCTGCAGCTTCGGCGCCGCGTCGAGCACCTCGGGCCCGATCCGCGGGCAGCCCCAGCCGGTGAGCAGTACGTCGACCTCCGGCAGCGCGGCCCGGATCGCCGGATCGGCCAGGAAGCTGGTCCCAGGACCGACCGGGAGGACGGTCGCGGTCGCCTCCAGGCGCTGCCGGACGCGCGGGATCAGGACACGCTCCCGGCTCGCGTCGCTCATCGCCAGCATGACGGTCAGGGCGGAGTCTGGTTCGCTGCTCACGACAGCCAACCTAGCAAGCGCTTTCCGACGTGTCTTCCCGAGTGCCGAATCTTGGAAGATGCTGAAAGTTCCGGACTGCCGGAATGTGGGCCCGCATCTCAGGCGTTAACAGGTGAAAGGGCAGGATAGAGGAGCCTACCCGCCCTGTTGGCCACTGTGTGAATGTGAAGGAGACGACCATGCTGCGACCGGACGACCTCTACGAGATCGTCGACGAGTCGGTGGCGACCGGCCCGGCGGCGACGCCGAAGGTGCTGGTGCATTCGCTGGACGGGTTCATGGACGCGGGTCAGGCGGGCCGGGTCACGGCCGATCACCTGCTCGAGGTGCTGGACAGCCGGCTGCTCGCGCGGTTCGACATCGATCTCCTGCACGACTACCGGGCCCGGCGGCCTGAGGTGACGTTCGCCGAGGACCGGTTCATCGACTACACGCCGCCGCACC
Organism: Kribbella sp. NBC_01484; assembly: GCF_036227145.1. Lineage (NCBI taxonomy): Bacteria > Bacillati > Actinomycetota > Actinomycetes > Propionibacteriales > Kribbellaceae > Kribbella > Kribbella sp. NBC_01484. The sequence goes on along the minus strand of NZ_CP109437.1, from coordinate 7,762,202 downwards.
TGAGCCTGCATCTGCTCACCGACGACGCCGGTGTCGAGTTCCTGCTGCTCGAAGGTGTCGAGCCGGACAACCAGTGGGACCGGTTCGCCAGCGCCGTCCGGCAGCTGATCGAGCAGTACAACGTGACGTTGACGGTCGGCGTGCACGGCATCCCGATGGGCGTCCCGCACACCCGTCCGCTCGGCCTGACCGCGCACGCGACCCGGCCCGAGTTGGTCACCCGTTCGAACATCTGGGACGGCGAGATGCGGCTGCCCGCGAGCGCCGGCACGATGCTGCAGGTGCGCCTGGGCGAGGCCGGCAAGGACGCGATGGGCTTCGCGGTCCACGTGCCGCACTACCTGGCCGAGAACCGGTTCCCGGGCGCCGCGCTGGCCCTCGTGCACGCGATCTCCGCCGCGACAGGCCTGCTTCTCCCTAGCAAGGCCCTGCTCGACGAGGCCGCCGTCACCGGCCGGCTTGTCGACGAGCAGGTCGAGGCCTCGGAGGACGCGAGCGCGGTGGTGAACGCTCTCGAGACCCAGTACGACGCAGCCGCCGGCTCCCTGAGCCGCAAGAGCCTCCTGGCCGACTCCACCCCGTCGGCCGAAGAGCTCGGCGCCGAGGTCGAACAGTTCCTGGCCGAACTCAACCGCAACGACGACGAGTAACCCCGCCACCAGGCAGTACGGCAACTCCGCCGACCGCGCGGCAGGGCCTAGTCCCAGCGCTGGGACACCGGGTGGGGGCTCGGACAGGTTCTGGGGGCCTGGGGCAGGTTATTTCTTGTCCCAGGCCCCCGGTTCGTGGGCGAGGCCCCGCCTGTCAGGATGAGACATGCCTGAGTCGCTGGAGGATCTGGTCGAGCTGCTCGACCTGGAGATGATCGACGTCGACCTGTTCCGTGGGCGTCAGCCCGACACGTCGATGCAACGGGTGTTCGGCGGCCAGGTGCTGGGTCAGGCGCTGGCCGCCGCGAGCCGGACCGTCGACCCCGAGCGCATCGTGCACTCGCTGCACGGCTACTTCCTGCGGGCGGGCGACACCGCCGTACCGATCGTCTACCGCCCGGAGCCGACGCGCGACGGCGGCTCGTTCAGCAGCCGGCGCGTCGTCGCGTCGCAGAACGGGAAGCCGATCTTCTACATGTCGGCGTCGTTCCAGCGGCCGGAGCCCGGTCTCGACCACCAGGATCCGATGCCGGACGACGTCGTACCGCCGGACGAGGCGCCGCGGCTGGCGACCGTCCTCGAGGCTCGGTCGGGCCGCTCGGCCGCCGACTGGGACAAGGAGTGGGCGGCCCTCGACGTACGCCTGGCCGGAGTCACCGGCCGCCAGTTCTGGATAAGGGCTGCTGGCAAGCTTCCTGACGATCCTGCCTTGCATGCTTGCGTTCTCGCCTATGCGAGCGACCTGACGTTGCTCGGGGCAAGCTTGCTGCCGCACGGCATCGTGATCGGCGACCGCCGGATCCAGCCCGCGTCGCTGGACCATGCCCTCTGGTTCCATCGCGAGTTCCGCGCCGACGAGTGGCTCCTCTACGACCAGGCGTCCCCGTCCGCCTCTGGTGCGCGTGGGTTCGCCACCGGCCGCCTCTACACCGTCGACGGGCGCCTCATCGCCTCAGTAGCGCAGGAAGGCCTCATCCGCCCGGTAGGCCTGAACTTGGACGAGAACGCCTAGCAACTTCTGATATCGTGGAGGCATGTTGCAGCGCGCAGTAGTTACGACGACGCCGGAGTTCGTCCCGGCGCGCTGACACCTGACTGTCTGACAAAGCCCCGGGGCGAGTGACCCGGGGCTTTTTCGTGCCTTCCGTGGGTTGCTCGCCCCCAACTCGTGGAGGAAACACCATGTACGACCACCGCAAGATCGGCCGTGAACTCGGCCTGTTCGACTCCGACCCGCTGATCGGCGCGGGCCTGCCCTACTGGCTGCCCGCCGGTGCCGCGATCCGGCGCGCCTTGGAGAGCTACATCGCCGAGGTGGAACGAAGAGCCGGCTACCAGCAGGTCTATTCGCCCGTGCTCGCCAAGCGTGAGCTGTACGAGATCTCCGGCCACTGGGCCAAGTACCACGAGGACATGTACCCGCCGATGGATATGGGCGGCGAGCAACTGGTGCTACGGCCGAGCATCTGTCCACACCACGCGCTGATGTACCGCTCCCGCTCCCACAGCTACCGCGAGCTGCCACTGCGGATCTCCGAGCTCGGCGGCCAGTATCGCGCCGAGCTCTCCGGCGCGATCGGCGGCCTGAGCCGGGTCCGCGCGATGCAGCTCAACGACGCGCACATCTTCTGCCGCCTCGACCAGGTCGCCGAGGAGGCCGGCAACGCGCTCGCTCTCATCAACCAGGCCTACAGCGACATGGAGATCAGCCCGTCCCGCTACGTCCTGGCACTGCCCGCTGAAGACGCCGACTTCGACAGCCCGGCCGGCAAGTACGTCGGTGATGCCGCGAGCTGGGCCGAAGCCGCGCGACTCCTTCGTGAGGTCCTCGACAACGCCGGCGTGGACTACGAGGACTCGCCCGGGGACGCCGCGTTCTACGGACCGAAGATCGACATCCAGATGGAGGATTCGGCCGGCCGCGAGTTCAGCCTGTCCACCGTGCAGATCGACTTCCATCAGCCGGAGCGGTTCGGCCTCGAGTACGTCGGCGCCGACGGCAACAAACACCGTCCGGTGATGGTGCACCGCGCGATCGTGGGCAGTATCGAACGCGCGGTCGCGCAGCTGATCGAGGTGCACGGCGGCGCGTTCCCGGCCTGGCTCGCGCCGGTCCAGCTCGTCGTACTCCCGATCTCCGACGACGAGGAGAAAGTGGCCGCCGAGGTCGCCCGGCGGGCGTCGGATCGGGGGTTGCGGGTCGAGGTCGCGCACGCGGACGAAGGCAGTCTCGGTGCCCGGATCCGCGAGAACCGGTTGGCGCCGTACCAGGCCGTCATCGGTGCCCGCGAGGCGGCGGCCGGTCTGATCGCCGTTCGCCGACGGGATGGTCAGCAGCTCGACCCGGCGGACATCGGGAAGGTCCTCGACGACCTGCGCGACGACTGCCAACCTGCCGCACTCAGGTCGGATTCTGTGCGCGCCGGCGCAGGATCCAGGTCGCGATCGGTACCACGATGATCGTCCCGATCAGGGCACTCAGGAGTCCGCCCCAGTCGAAGATGTCGTCGTCACCGATGCCGAGGCCCAGCGTGAAGATCACGTAGCCGAGCAAGGCGCCGAGCAGGCCGAGTCCGATCGAAACCAGCCAGGACTTCGGCCCGCTCATGTGCCGGAAGGCATCATTGGGGACGAGCATCCGGGCCACGGCACCGCAGACCAGGCCGAGTAGCAATGCTCCTATCATGTCCACCCCTCCTATGGCTCGGAGTGTCCTCCACATTCCAGGCGGAGTCGAGTGGGTCAGTGGGCCTGCAGGTGGCCGATCAGGTGGGTGAGCTCGTGCTGCTCGTCGTACAGGGCGAAGTCGGTGGTCTTGCCGGTCTGCTGGTAGCCGAACTGCACGCGCGACGGCAGCAGCAGCGGCTTGCGGAAGTCGACGCGGACGGTGAAGGTGTCCGGCAGCTTCCCGGCGCGCTCGATCGAGGCGAGCGCGGCGGCCTTGGCCCACATGCCGTGCGCGATCTGGCGCGGGAACCCGAACGCCTGAGCGGTCAGCTTGAACAGGTGGATCGGGTTCCGGTCGCCGGACGCGGCGGCGTACCGGCGGCCGAGGTTGCCGCGCAGGTCCCACCATGCGGTCGGGTCCAGCTCGGGGTTCTTCAATAGGTCGACGTGTGCCGACTCCGTCCCGGACGAGCGACTGAGCAGCGTGGTGAGATCGGTCCACACCAGCTCACCGTCGACCCGCACCTCGCTGACCACGTCGAACACGGTCCCCTTGGGGTGCGGGCGTTCCGGCGTACTGTGCACCCGGATCGCCGGCTCCGCGTGGATCGGGATCGGCTGCCGCTGGCTGATCGTGTTGGACAGGTGCACGATCCCCATCGGCTTGTAGGGGAAGGAGGGGTCGGACATCAGGTCCAGGTGCAGCGGGAACGCGAGCACATGCGGGTACGTCGCCGGCAGCGCCGGACCGGCCGGGAACCCGGTGACGTCCCGGTACGCCGACAAGTGGTCCTGGTCGATCGCGGAGCGGGGGAGCTCCAGCGTGAGGCCGTCCGCGTCCGGCTCGTAGTCGGCCCGTCGCAGCGTGGCTTTGACCGTCCGCGCGTAGAGCGAGCCCAGGCCGGGGGAGTCGTCGTACCGTCGGGTCGGCATGTCAGGCGCCCAGCATGCTCTGGCCGCAGACGCGGACCACGTTGCCGGTCACACCCGCTGAGGCCGGGTCGGCGAACCAGGCGATCGTCTCGGCCACGTCGATCGGCAGCCCGCCCTGCTGCAGCGAGTTGATCCGGCGGCCGACCTCGCGAATCGCGAACGGGACCTTCGCGGTCATCTCGGTCTCGATGAACCCGGGCGCTACCGCGTTGATCCGGATCTGCCGGTCGGTCAGCGTCGGCGCGAGTGCCTGGACCAGGCCGATCACGCCGGCCTTCGAGGTCGCGTAGTTCGTCTGGCCGTTGTTGCCGGCGATGCCCGCGATCGAAGCGACGCCGACGATCGAGCCGCCGTCCCTCAGCGCTCCGGACTCGACCAGATGCTTCGTGATCCGTTCGGGGGCGCGCAGATTCACGTCGAGTACGGCGTCCCACGCGTCGGTGCGCATGTTGGCCAGCCGCTTGTCCCGGGTGATGCCGGCGTTGTGGATGACGATGTCGAGCCCGCCGTGCTGCTCCTGTGCGTGCGCCCCGATCCGCTGCGGTGCGTCGACCGCGGTCACGTCGAGGAGGAGCTCGGTACCCCCGATCTTCGAGATCACCTTGCGCAGGGCGTCCGCGTTCTGCGGTACGTCGACGCCGATCACGGTCGCGCCGTCCCGGGCCAGCGTGTCGGCGATCGCCGCGCCGATCCCGCGGGCCGCGCCGGTCACCAGCGCGACGCGGCCGGCCAGTGGGCGAGCCGAGTCGTTGCTGACCAGCGGTCCGGTGCCGACCCGCGCGACCTGGCCGTCGACGTACGCCGACTTGGGGGACAGGAAGAAGCGGAGTGTCGAATCCAGCTGCTCGTGCGCGTCCGGAGCGACGTACACGAGGTTGACCGTGGCGCCGCGCTTGACCTCCTTGCCGAGGCTTCGCGTGAAGCCCTCGAGGGCGCGCTGCGCGATCTGCTGCCCGGTGGTGTGCGCGAGCTCCGGCGTACGGCCGACCACGATCACTCGCCCGGCCGGCGCCAGTTGGCGGATCACGGGGGAGAAGAACCGCTGCAGGCTGGTGAGCTCGGCCGTCGACGTCGCGCCCGTGGCGTCGAAGACCAGCGCCTTCGGCCGGATCTCGCTCGACGCCACGCCCTCGGTCGCCGTACTGAAGGAGGCTCCGATGTCCCGCAGCAGCGCCTGGATCGCCTTACCGGTGTCGGTCTCGGAGATCGCGCCGAACACCACCGGCCCGTCGATCACCGGCGAACCCTCGGTCCAGCGCGGCAGCGGTGCCGGGTCGGGCAGACCCAGGTTCTTCACCAGGGTCTGGCCGAGCGGCGTCCGGGTGAAGGTCTGGTAGCGATCCGTCATCTCAGCTCCTACTTCTCGAGGATGGCGACGACACCCTGGCCGCCCGCGGCGCAGATCGAGATCAGGCCCCGGCCGCCGCCGTTCTCGTCCAGTTGCTTGGCCAGCGCGGCCACGATCCGCCCGCCGGTCGCCGCGAACGGGTGGCCCGCGGCCAGCGAGCTGCCGTTCACGTTCAGCTTGTCCCGGTCGATCTCACCGAGCGGCGCGTCCAGGCCGAGCCGTTCCTTGCAGAAGATCGGATCCTCCCATGCCTTCAAGGTGGCGAGCACCTGGGATGCGAACGCCTCGTGGATCTCGTAGTAGTCGAAGTCCTGGAGGCTCAGTCCGGCCCTGGCCAGCATGCGTGGCACGGCGTACGCCGGAGCCATCAGCAACCCCTCGGCACCCTTCACGTAGTCGACCGCCGCGGTCTGCGAGTGGGTCAGGTAGGCGAGGGGCTTGAGGCTGTGTTTCGTGGCCCACTCGTCGGTCGCCAGCAGTACGGTCGACGCGCCGTCTGTGAGCGGGGTCGAGTTGCCGGCCGTCATCGTCGCGGTCTCGCCCTTGCCGTACACGGTCTTGAGCGTGGCGAGCTTCTCCAGTGACGTGTCGGGGCGGAGGTTCTGGTCCTTCTCGAGGCCTAGGTACGGCGTGATCAGGTCCTGCTGGAAGCCGCGGTCGTAGCTCTTGGCCAGGTTCATGTGGGAGCGGTACGCGAGCTCGTCCTGCGCCGCCCGCGTGATGCCCCACTCGAGCGCGGTCAGGGCCGCGTGATCGCCCATCGACTTCCCGGTCCGCGGCTCGACGTTGCGTGGGACCTCCGGTACGACGTCCTTCGGGCGGACGCGCGCGAGGACCCGGAGGCGATCCGGGTAGGTCTTGGCCCGGTTGAGGTCGAGCAGGATGCCGCGGAGGCGGTCGTTGACCGCGATCGGCGCGTCGGACGCGGTGTCGACACCACCCGCGATGCCGGCCTCGATCTGCCCGAGGGCGATCTTGTTGGCGACCAGGATGGCCGCCTCCAGACCGGTGCCGCAGGCCTGCTGGATGTCGTACGCCGGGGTCGTCGGGGCGAGCTTGGAGCCGAGGACCACCTCGCGGACCATGTTCCAGTCGCGGGCGTGCTTCAGCACCGCGCCGGCGACCACTTCACCGAGCTCCTGGCCGCCGAGGCCAGTCCGGTCGACCAGACCGTTGAGCGCGGCGGTGAGCATGTCGGAGTTGGAGGCGTGCCGGTAGGTCTTGTCCTGCCGGGCGAACGGAATCCTGTTCCCGGCGACAACGGCCACCTTGCGCGGTTCGGTCACGATGTCTCTCCTGCTCTGGTGGTTCTGCTTCTCGGAGCCCGGCTGCTGTGGTTGAGAGCTTTCCGGCCTACTGCGGTCGCGAGGGTGGCGGTGATCGCGGTCGCCCGGACGGTGGCGATATCGGCATGATGCACGACCGGATGCCCCGGCTGGCCGCTCGACACGATCAACCCGACCCTTGCCATGTGCAACGATCCGAGCGTCTGCGTGTACAGGTGGTTGGCCAGGTAGTCGGTGTCTACGTCGTCGAACACACCTGACCGCTGCCCGGCCTTGAGGATCGCCGCGATCCGCGCCAGCGCCGTGGCCATCGCCGTACCGAGCTTCATCATCACCGGCTCGGTGATCTCGCCGAACAGTTCCTCACCGGTCCGGCGGAGCAGGCTCATCGCGCAGTCCGCGAACGCCGGATACTCCAGGCAGAAGTCGACGAAGACCTCGCTCAGTGCTTTCAGCCGGTTGAGCGGTGCCTTGCGCGGGTTGTCTGTTGTGGACAGGCGGTCGTCCAGCTCGGCCAGGTAGTCGACCAGGGTGAGCGCGAACAGCTCCTCCTTGCCGGCGAAGTGCCGGTAGATCAGCGCCTTGTTGATGCCGACCCGCTTGGCGATATCGTCGATCTGTGCGTCGATGGTGCCGCGCTCGTCGAACAGCTCCCGGGTCGCCCGGATGATGTCCCGCTCCCGGTCGCGACGACGCTCCGCCGTGGTCCGGCGGCGTCCGATCGCGAGCAGCGCGGAGCTCATGGATCGATCTTAGCCACACCGGTACCCCCTGGTGCAAACGACGGTTACACTCGTGGGTAACATCTGGCTGCTGAGTCTTCCCCTGCTTCGGAGGATGTTTGATGACCACCCCCAAGGCGACTGTCGCCGCCGACGTGATGGCGCTCGCCGGTGAACTGGGCGCCGAGCGGTCCAAGCCGGGCTGGAGCACGTTCTCGCTCGCTCTGAACGACGAACAGCGCGAGATCCGCGACTGGGCCCACACCTTCGCCGCCGAGGTGATCCGCCCCGCCGCCGCCGAGTGGGACGAGCGCGAGGAGACACCGTGGCCGGTGATCCAGGAGGCCGCGAAGATCGGCCTGTACGGCTTGGACGCGAACGTGAACCTGTTCGTGGATCCGTCCGGGCTGCTGATGCCGCTGGTCCACGAGGAACTGTTCTGGGGTGACGCCGGCATCGGGATGTCGCTCAAGGGCACCGGTCTGGCGTCGTCGGCGATCTTCTCCAACGGTACGCCGGAGCAGTGGAGCCAGTGGATGCCTCGGTGCTACGGCACGCCGGATGACGTGCGTGTTGCGGCCTTCTGCTCGTCGGAGCCCGGGGCGGGTTCGGATGTGTCCGCGATCCGTACGCGGGCGACGTACGACTCTCGGACGGATGAGTGGGTGATCAACGGGCAGAAGGCGTGGGCGACGAACGGCGGGATCGCGGACATCCACGTGGTCGTCGCGACGGTCGATCCGTCTCTTGGGACCAAGGGGCAGGCGGCTTTCGTCGTACCCAAGTCCGAAGTGCGAGGGCTGGAGCAGGGCACGAAGCTGCGCAAGCACGGCCTGCGGGCGTCGCACACCGCGGACGTCTTCTTCGACAACGTCCGCATCCCGGCCTCCAATGTGCTGGGTGGCAAAGAGAAGCTGGACGAGCGCCTCGCTCGCGCCCGCTCCACTGAGGGCCGGCAGGGACGCAACGCCTCGATGGCCACCTTCGAGATGACCCGCCACATCGTCGGCGCCCAGGCGATCGGCATCGCGCGGGCTGCTTATGAAGTGGCGTTGGACTACGCCAAGAGCCGCGAACAGTTCGGCCGCCCGATCATCGACAACCAGGGCATCGCCTTCAAGCTCGCCGACATGGCCATGGAAATCGACGCCGCCCGCTTGCTGGTGTGGCGCGCCGCCAACATGTCCGCCGGCCTGATGCGCGGCGAAACCCCCGACTACAGCCACGGCGAAGGCTCGATGGCAAAGCTCAAGGCCGGCGAGGTCGCCGTACGCGTCACCGAGGAAGCCATCCAAATCCTCGGCGGCAACGGGTACACCCGCGAATACCCCGTAGAACGCATGCACCGAGACGCCAAGATCTACACCATCTTCGAAGGCACCTCCGAAATCCAACGCCTCGTCATCGCCCGAGCCATCTCCGGCATGCGCATCCGCTGACGTTTCCGCAGGTCAGACGCCGATTCCAGGGTCTTCGAGGTGCGGGCCGCCGTCCGGCTCCCAGGACTGAGCAGGGGAGTGGTCGGCGGCCTGTTCCGTGACTGTTCCGTGAGAAGTGGAGAAGAGGCGACCCAGGCGTGTGTCCACGGCCTTCCGTGCCCGCTCGTGCGAGGACGGGAGCATGTGGGTGTACAGGCGGAGGGTGAAGCCCGGGTCCCCGTGGCCCAGATACTCGGCGAGTTCTTTGATGTTGACGCCGTCAGCCAGGGTGATGCTCGCGTAGTAGTGCCGCAGCGCGTGCATGCCGTTCTCCCGGCTCGAGACGTAGTGCCGTCTGTGTCGCGCGTCCTTCGTCGGCGTAGCGATGACGCGAGCTTCGGCGAGCGCCGGCTTCCAGACCAGTTCGTCGTACGTCCGGGCCCGGATGTGCTTGTCGTCCGTCCACCGGAACCGCAGACGCACCGTCAGGGGCTTCCCGTCGGGCTTCTCCCACGGCAGCGTGTACGGCCGCGGCATGGCGGCCGCGATGTGCTCTTTCAGGGTCAGTGCCGCGCCTTCAGACAGCGGCACCGTTCGCTCCGTGTCATTCTTCGGCAGCGCGAACACAAACTCTCTCCCTAGCTTCTTCACCTGCCGCCGCACGTGGATGACCATCTCGTCGAAATCGATGTCTCCTTCCGCAAGTCCGAAGAGCTCGCCCTGGCGCAACCCAGATGCCGCGCCGACGAACGCGATCGGACGATACTGCGGTGGATGACCCTGCACGATCCCGAACACGGTCTCATCGCTCCAAGCGACGACTCTCCCGGCCTTCTCAACCGGGACTTTCACAACCCGTGCTTGGCTGGATTCCGCTTGATCGCCTCGTCGTCGACGGCGAGTTCCAACGTCCCGTGCAGGACAAGGAATGCAGTCCGCGCCGTCGACGATCCGAATCGCGCATCCAGGTCCGCGATCCAGCCGGCAATCTCCGACGGCTTGATACTCCTCAACTGCCGCCGGCCGAAGACCGGCGCAACGTGCAGCCGCAGTGAGGACTCGTACCTGATTGCGCTCGCCGGGTCCACCACCCGCGACTTCAGCCACCGTTCGGCAATCACCTCGAACCGCACCTTTCCTGCGCTGGGATCGATGTAGTCGCCACGCGCACGGTCCGTCTCCATGGCGGCCCCATGCCGCTCGGCAGCCACCTTGGTACTGAATACCTTTGTCCGCTCGTTCCCCTCCGGATCCAGCCACCCAGCCATCCACCGCTTCCCGCGCCCCCACCTCTTGCTCCGCTCGCGCCTGACCGTGCCATCTGCCTGCTTCATCGGATGGGTCCACAGATCCTTCACATAAGCCATCGCCCTCGCGCCTTCCAGCCGACCGTCGAATCGTTGGGTTCAACGTCTGAGCGGTTGCGAAGGCCTGCTGGCCAGCCATGAAGCTGGACGGCCACGCGAATGCCTGAGCTGACGCGGCTGAAGGCAAGTACGCATGGAGACGCGCCCTGATCCACGCATCCTGGTGCCGGAGAATGCTCCGGCCGAGGGCCTGGGGCACTGGCTCCGGATATTGGCACTAGTCGCCAGTGCGGCTGTCGCTGACACATGACCACGCCGTGCGGGCCGTCGACGGGGAGGTTGTTCGTCGGCCGACCTTGTGAATCCGGTGCGTGTCCGAGGAGGACACTCACCTTAACCAGGCGGCTGCAGTTCAACGTCTGAGACAGGGAGCTGCCAACTCGAACCCCGAATCAGCTGATTTCCAGCTGAAGTTGATCGTTGTGTGTCAGGGTTGCGCGAAAGCCCTTGTTTGTAATGGACTTCACGGATTGGTGGAGCGCATTGGTTGTCATCGCTCACCATCCTCGCGCGCCGATAAGGTGCGCAAAGAGGTGTGCTGTACGTGTCTCTCTCCGTGCGGCGTGTTCGTCTGCCGCACATGGTATAGCTGACGGATCCTGACTGAGCCGGGACCCTGACGAAGACACAACCGGGCGCTTTCGAAGCCGCGCTCGTTGATCGCTGAGACGTAACGGCGGGTGTTCGCTGGACGATACGGGATTCGTCTGGGCCGTCCGTTTGGTGGCTGAGTGTCGTGCTTGGTCTGAGGACTGCCGGGTCGGCGCGGCGGCTCGGTTTGGCGCTGACTGTTTCGTGCGGTGTGTGTGATTGGCCCGCGGTTGGCTGCGCTTATCCCGTGTCGGGGAGCCTGCCTGGGACAGCCGGCGCAGAGACCACGGGCTTTGGACCGGAGGGCGGCTGTTGAGGAGGTCACTGAGATGGGCTTCTCGGTGAAGCTGGCGCCTGGTGTGCGGGTTCGAGCTTCGAGTCGGGGTGTTCGTACGAGTCTGGGTCCACGCGTCGCCCGGGTACATGTCGGAGCCGGCCGGACCGGTTTCTCGACCGGCGTCGGGCCGGTTGGCTTCTACACCAGCGCCGGACGCGGACGATCTCGCTCGGCGAGTACGGCGGCAGCGAACCGGCAGTTGGTGGCGGCCGTTCGTCAGCAGGTCGTTGCCGACAAAGCCGCGGAAGCCAAGGCGCTTGCGGATGCGCTCGTTGCGATCACCGAGATCCATCGTGCAGAGTTTCCGCCAGCTGCGCGGCCGATCGCACCCGAGGCACCCCGAGTGGACACCGCCGAGATCATCAGACGCCATCGCAAGTCGGCGAAGCAAGCGACCAGCCTGTTTGCCCGGCGCTCCCGCAAGAGCGCGCTCACGCAGTCCGCGGTCGACGCTCAGGAGGAGATGGCGGCCGGCGAAGCTCGGGCCATATGCGGGGGTCGGCTAGGGCCGTTGTTGTATCAGTCGGTTAGGTGTGTCGAGCTCGCTGTAGTTCAAGCTGTTGTCGGACCGATGCGAGGTTGAGAGGGTTCATCGCCGGACGGTTGAGTTCTGGCTGGGGGCTGTTGTTGCCTCAGCCGACGCCGTTGGTCTGATTTGACCGACCCGACCGAATGCGTCCGCGAACCAGTCGAGTTGAGCGTCTTGCTGGTAGGCCTGGCCGCCCTCGTGCTCGTTGTGGCTGTAGATATTGATGTTTTTGGCGACCCCGGCGTTTGCCTCGGTGCCATAGGCGTTGTAGGCGGCGAAGACGGTCGAGGGCGGGCAGTTTGGGTCCATCAGAGCGACCGAGAACAGTGCTGGTGCCGTGGCCAGGCGGCCCAGGTTGACGCCGTCGAAGTAGCTCAGGGTCCGGTAGACGGTGTCGACGTGGTCTCGGAAACCTCTCAGGTACTGGGTGATCTCGGCGTACGGGTCCTCATCGGTGATCTGCACAGCCCGCTGGAAGTGGCACAGGAACGGTACGTCGGGTGCGCAGCCGAGCAACTCGATTCCGGTCAGTCCGGCCAGGCCGGCAGCCGCGATGGCGATGCCACCACCCTGGCTGCCGCCCGTGACCATGATCTTGTCCGGATCTACGAGCGGAGACGTCCGCACCGCGTCCAGCGCGCGGACGGCGTCGACAAAGACTCGGCGGTAGTAGTAGGTCTCAGGGTCGGTGATGCCCGCGGTCATGAACCCTGGGCTGTGGTTGAGACCGGCGTACGCACTGTTGTCCGGGGTCGCATCGGGCCCGCCGCTGTCGTAGCCCTGGCCACGGTTGTCCATCTGGAAGAGGGCGTAGCCGGCTTGGGCCCACAGGGTGCTGGTGTGCGGGAAACCGCGGCCTCCGGAGTAGCCGAAGTACTGCACCACGGTCGGCAACGGGCCGATTGCGCCGGCCGGGACGTGCAGCCAGCCCTTGATCGGCGCACCGCCGAAACCAGCGAACGTGACGTCGTACGTGTCGATCACAGCGAGCTTGTTGTCGACCGCCGTGAATGTGGCGGACAGGTCGTGAGTGCGCGCCTTCTCGATCGAGCGGCACCAGAAATCGACGAAGTCGGGGGGTGCGGCCACCTCGGGCCGGTACTCGCGGAGCTCGTCGAGGGAAAGGTCGAACATCGCCATGAGCAACCAATCTGAGCCAGGCGCATGGGCTAACGCCCTGGCGTAAGAGGAAAGTAGGAGCGTTCGAATCCGGTGGGCGCGGCGTCGACCGGGCGGGTAGTCGAACAACTCGAGTTCGGGGCCTAGTGCAACCTTACCGACGAGCACATCGATCTGCCCCCAGAATCCGTCTGCTCAAAGGAGAATGGATCAGCGCCAGAGCAAACTTCGAGCGATTGTCCAACGGCGATAAGCCCTCCGAGACGTATGCCACCTGCCGGACGGGACGTGAGCCGCGATGTACCACGTGAACGACGGCCGGATCGTCGAGGTCTGGGGCGGCGACCTGGACCACGCCCACCTGGACAGGTAGTCCCAATGCTCCCGGCGGCCGCGTGGTCAGGACGAACGGGAGGCCGCACGATGAAGCTGGGGTTCAGGCTGATAGCCGGGACGGCCCGAGTTGTGACGATCGCATCGCGGCGGGTACTGGAGCGGTATGCGACTGCGCCGGAGTCATCCTGACCAGCCGGGGTACTCCCGTCGGCGTCGGGGCAGCGGTTTCAGCTATCTGGACAAGGATGGCAAGACGATCAAGGATCCCGATGTCGTCGAGCGGGTCCGGACGCTGGCCATCCCGCCGGCCTGGACGGAGGTGTGGGTCTGCCCCTATCCCAACGGGCACATCCAGGCGATCGGCACCGACCAGGCAGGGCGGAAACAATACCTCTACCACGACGACTGGCGTTCGGCTCAGGATGCCGATAAGCACGATCGGGTCCGTCAACTCGCTCGCAAACTGCCGGCCTTCCGCGAGGCGGTCGATGCGGATCTGTGTGCCAGCGGGCTCGGTCGACGCCGGATCCTGGCCGTCGCGTTGCGGATGCTCGACTACGGTGTCTTCCGGACGGGCAACACAGAGTACGCCGAGGAGTACGGCAGCCGCGGCGCAGCCACCCTGCTCCGCGACGACGTCCGAGTCAGCAACAGCAAGGTTGCCTTCGACTTCGTCGCCAAAGGAGGTCAGCAGCGCTCGCTCGAGCTCGACGACGACCGGCTCGCGGCCGCGGTGCGGTCTCTGAAACGCGGCCGTCACAAGAACCGGAGGCTCCTCGTCTATCGCGACAAGTTCGGCTATCACGAGATCGACGCAGGGATGATCAACGAACGCTTCCAGGAACTGGTCGGCGAGGACTACACGGTCAAAGATCTGCGTACGTGGACCGCCACCGTCCATGCGGCCGTGGATCTGGCGGAGCAAGACCCGCCCCGGACCAAGAAGGCCCTCGACGCCGCCGTCAAGGACATGCTGGAGGAGGTCTCCGACCATCTCGGCAACACTCCGGTGGTCGCGCGGGCGTCGTACGTCGACCCTCGTGTGGTCACGCAGTACGAACACGGGCACAGCATCGCGGACACCGTCGACCGTGTCGGCGCTGATCTGGATGACGAGCAGGCCCGCAATGCACTCGAACGCTCGGTGAACCGCCTCCTGGACCAGGACAGTCGCTGAGCGATCGACGCCATGGGTTCAACCCCAGGCCCGCTCTGGTGACGCGGTCTCGAGTGGTATGTCGTCGGCTGGGATGACGCCGAGTCGAGTTGTCTGGCGCCGCAGGACGGCATCGAGCAACCAGTCGGTGGCGGTGCGGACGCGGTTCCGTGGCGATATCGCTGTGGGATACCGGTCCCGAAGCTTGCCGCGTCGATCGAGACGCCCATCCGGACGTCGAGCCCGCGCTGGCGCAGCACCTGTCCGCCGTGCGGGAGAGGCGTTCATCGAGCGCCGGCAGGGCTCGGTCGGCGACGCCGAGGATGAGCCATCGGATGCGTTGATCGCGGAGCCGCGGTTGGCGCTTCCTCAGCAGGTCGGTGTAGAGGACACCATGGGCGGCGACCTCATTTCGGCACAACAGCGCGGTGGCTCAGGGCTTCGAGCGGGTGCGGCGCTCGAGGGCTTCGATGATGGTTGGGCAGACGTCGATGTCGTAGAGCCTTTCGACGCTCTGCATCCCGCCTGGGCTTTCTGCGTTGATCTCCACCACCTTGTCGCCGATCACATCGATGCCGACGAAGTACATGCCGTCGGCCACGAGTTTCTCACTCATCGCTTCGATGATGCCGCGTTCCGCGCCACCGATCTCGAGCGGGGTCGAGCGTCCGCCCTTGCTGATGTTGGCCCGTTGGTCGCCACCCGTGGGCACCCTCCGGAAGGCGGCCGGCTTCCCGTCGCGCTCGAGGAGCTGTCCCTCGAGCAGGAAGATCCGGGCATCGCCGTCCTCGCCGCCGTCGACGAACTCCTGGACGATCGCGTAGCCGTCCTGTAGTACCGCCTCGGTCATCTGCGCGAGGTTCGCTTCGCCCGCGTCCTCGATCATGAACACGTTCCGGCCTTTGGATCCGTACACAGGCTTGACAACGCAGTGGCCGACATCGCCGGCGAACCGCTCGATCGCCTTCGGGTCGCGCGTCACCAGCGATCGGGGCCGGATCTTCTCGGGGAACTCCTCCAGGTAGAGCTTGCTCGTGGCGCGGGTGAGTGACGTCGGGTCGTTCACGACCGTTACGCCTCGGGCCTTCAGCATCTGGCCGAAAACCACGCCCAGTGGACTTGCCCACGGCCGCTCCTGCAGATCGTCGATCGATTCGTTGCGGAGGAACAGGGCATCGAGGTCGTCCATGACGATCCGCTCGGCATCGCGCTCCTTGATGCGTTCCATGAAGGCCTCGAGCGTGTCGTGTCTCTCGAACTCTGCTGCATGAGCCCGGGCGACCAGTTGCCCGTCGCTTTCCCCGAGGTCGACGTCTCCGACGCCGACGTACCAAACCTCATGCCCGCTCTGGGCGGCGGCCCTCGCCAGCCGCGTAGTCGTGTACTCGTCGACCTCGGTAGCGACGTCGTTGACGAAGAAGGCAAGCCTCATACCGATACATCTCCTTCGTAGAGGTCCGTGACCGACGCGCCCGCGCGCAGTCTGTCTAGGCGCTCCTGAGCGCCGGGCACGTCCAGCCAGCGTGGACGTACCCATGGTGCGTTGAGCACCTTGCGGTCGAGCAGGTCCTGGATCAACGGGATCTGGTCCACTGCGAGCTTGCCGACGAAGAGGGCATCGAGGCTGCTGCCTTCGGCGAGGGCCTCGAGGATGCGCGTGATCCCACGGAGGTAGATCGCGTCCTTCACAGAACCGCCCCCGACGACAACGCGGACGGCGATGGACCAGGCGGTCCTCGTCGGTATCCGATGTTCTGCCCGTAACGATTCGAAGATCTCCAGGAATCCGGCGCCGTCGAGCATCTGGCCGATGGCAACGACCCTCGCCGCGAGCACGCGCAGACGCCGCGGGTCCAATCCGCCGGTCAGGTACTCGGCGAGCACGGCCAGGCCCTCTTGGGTCTCGTCGTAGCCAGGCAGTCCGATCGTCAGCAGCGTCAGGGGTTGCCTGGCGCCGTTCTGGTAGGTGACGACATGGGTGCCGACTTCGTGATGCAGCAGGGGCTCGACGCGGTCGGCCCTGATGGCGGCGGCTTCGGGGATGAGCAGCCGACCGAACGACACCATCAGTTCGGAGATGTCGTCGCGCACCTCGATGGGCGCCGGGAAGTCCGGATACACGGCACGGTATCGATCGAACTCGGCTTGAGCCGCCTCCGCGAACGCGCCGGCCGTGACGCTCCGGGTGCTGGGAGCTTGGGCTGGGATGGTCTCGAGCAGCTTCTCCGCGGCGGACGCGAGAGGTTGGGCGATCCCTCCGTACAGTTGCAGCGACCCGTACACGAACCGTGACGTGTCGCGATCCTCCAAGACGGTGATCTGTCGCGCTATCTCGTCTCGCTTCGCCCGGAAGAGTGTGTGCAGCGCCGGGTCGGTGACGTTCTCGATCTCGAGGTTGTAGAGGTCACGTCGTGCCTTGTCCGGCTCGAATTCCAGCGGTCGGAGCCGGAGAGTGGGCGCCGTCCCGAAGTCAGACCGTTCGAAGTCCGCCCATGCCTCTGTTGCATTGACCGGCGTGATGTTCAGCAGCAGGTCCAAGCCGCGCTCGATCTCGGTCAGGCTGGCATCGATATCGAGAGCAGGCGCAAGCTGATGAGTCGGAGAGGTCATCTCACAGAGGTACCCACCCACCACGACAACCTAAGCGTAGTTGAGATGGAGTCCCTGACCCGATAGAGACAGCAGCCTTGGAACAAGACATTCTGCGGCGGCGTCGTCACCTAGTGCGTTCGTGGAGCCGAAGGCCCTCGTGTCGTCGGTGGTTGTCGGCTGATCGGGCAAATCGGTCAGGGGCGCTGGCCGGGCGACTGAACGTCGACGTACCCGCGCACCACGCTGGACGAAGCCGGCATGGGCCGGTCACCTACCGAGCGAACCGGGCCGATCAGAAGCAGCAACCGTTACAGTCCTCGCGGACCCAAGAGATGGCGGAGCAGATCGATACCTGCACGAACAGGCGGGAACGGAGTGAGCAACGCGTCGATCACTGCCGGGCCGACGCGTTCCCAGTGGGAGTTCAGGTCCAGCCAAGCCTGTCGTCGCCTGCGGCCTGCACGTCCAGGGGAGTCGCGGTGTCGGCAGGATGAGGGTGGACGAGAGCCCAACCGCCACTGCGTAGTGGGTTGCCGACAGGCGCCGGCGCGTTGCACCACTCCAAGCCGTACTCGCCAAGATTCAGATTCTTGATCGTGGGGCGACACGGCCGTCAGCGGGCAGAACGAGCTGAAAGTGTCGTGCACAAACGAGGCGTCAACGTCCGTCGCGCTACGAACCGCGCCGGCGATCTCGTCGGTGGCCTCCAGCGGTACGACGTCCCATCCGGCCTCGACCAGCAAATTCGCGCCAACCAGCCCGGTTCGGCCCGGTACCAACAACAACGGCGTCACTCACGAGCTGCAGCTTTCATATTCATGTCTTGAGGTACCCCACTCAGTAGCCTGGCAGGAAGAGGCACAAGAGGTGTCCGTGGAGGTCGCGTATGACCCGTACGCCGTCGGGTTGTGGCTGGTGTTGCTCCATGGTCGCGCCGAGGTTCACGGCACGCTCCACTTCGCGGTCGAGATCGTGGACCTCGACGTCGAGATGGGCCTGCATCTGCTGCGCATCGGGGCGTTGCGGCCAGACTGGCGGGATGTGGTCGGATTCCAGTTGGAAGCTCAGTCCGGGGCGTTCGTGGTCAGGGTGGCGCAACCGAACCCACCCCGGCTCTCGGCTGGTTTCGATCCAGCCCAGGAGCTCGCGGTAGAAGTCGGCCAGCGCCGGCGGATCGGGTGTTCCGAGAACGGTCGCGGCAAGACTCGCGGTCATCAAGATTTCCTCAACTGGCGTCCGGCTTCGCTGTAGCTACGCGTCCACTGCCGGTACCCCGCATCACGTGACCTGACTCGGGCGAGATGTCGATGGGTACCTGGGGCGTGTAAGTGACTGATCGGGAGGGGTGCAGGCGATGGCAGAGGCGATGTCCACCGGGGGTGACGAGCGTCCGGACCGGCCTTACCCGAGTGGCGACATGAGCTTCGAGCGCGGGGACGAGGTAGCCGCGGTGACGGACCTCGGCGGTTTCTGGCAGGGCAAGATCCCAGCGGGCACACCGGGTGTGGTCGACGAGATCGACGAAACGGATCCCTCGACGCCGATCTTGACCGTCACCTTCACCATCGAGCAGGACGACCTGCTCACCCCTCACCAAACGACTGTGACAGGCCTGACCATCACCGAGCTCAGCAAGCAGTGAGCTGACCAGCACGCAGTAGCCGAGAAGGACGGCAGTTGCATCGGCTGGACTCGGTCCAAAGTGGCTCGAATCGAACTGGGGCGCAAGCTGCTTCATGCAGGCGCACGCTGGCGAACCCGTTCAAGGACGGACCCCTTGAGAAGTTGCACGGTCCCTGGTGCTGTCGTCTCAACACCCGGAACCTGGGACGGCTCCGACCTCGAGATCGCGCCGTCCTTGGAGGCCATGTGCCCGCAGTGCAGGCAGAATACTCAGTTCTAGCGGGTAGCTTTCGAGTGTCGATCAGCTCTTGGGCGACGTCGCGGAGCTTGCGGTTGTTCTTGGGAGTAGCGCCTGAGGACTTCGAAGGCGCGATCGCTGTCCAGGTCGTAGCGCTCCATCAGGATGCCCATCGCCTGGCCGATGAGTTTTCTGGCGTCGACAGCCTGTGCCATGGACGCGCCGCTCCTGGCGGCCGCGATCGCGACTGCGGCGTGCCTGGCAAGGATGTGCGCGACGGCGATGTCATCGGCATCGAGCGCAAACCGACCGAAGCCTTCGGCCGACGACTGATCGAGAGACACCGACTGCTCCTGGGGTCGCCAATTACCAAGGCGCCCGCCTTCTGGAGCGAACCTGCGAACATCAAGCACCCCGCGGTCCGGAATCGCGCAAGTTGAAGCGAGAAGTCACGCGGTGTGCCAGCTGCGCCTGCCGAGCGGCGTCCCAAAAGGGCCACGCGGCGATATTCGAGGCTGGAATTGAGGTCTAGCCCTTGATCAGTTGCTTGAAGGCGGGTTCGTTGCGGATCGGGTCCAGGTCGGAGTCGGTCGTTGCGGATGCGCGGAACTCCGCTGACATATCGATGGCGTGCTGGAGGTGATCGAGCGCATCACTGGTCCGGCCGGAGCGGCTCTCGCAGCAGGCGAGGTTGAAGAACAACATGTGGTACTGCGGACTGGCTGCCACGAGATCGCCGAGGCGGTCGGCGACCTCGGCGTACCTGCCGGCTTGATAGAGCGGGGCAAGCGGAGCCCACACTTCCCATCCTCGTGCGTCGTACGCCCGTCCTGGCGTGCCTTCCAGTGCGATGACAGTCGTCCCTGCCTGCGTGGCGGAGGCGGTTCGCTTGGTGCGGGGAGGGGCGGAGACGAGAGTTCCGGCCGGGGCGTCGACCTGGTCACCGTCAATCTCGAACACGGCGTGGCCGCGCAGGACGAGAAAGAGTTCCTGGTCGGCGGTGGGGTCGTCCTCGTCATGCTCGTTGATGACGAGGTCGCCCGCGGAGTGGGCCGTCCAAGCAGTCACACCGAACGCCGTGATGCCCAGGTGGTGCCGGATCGGCCGATAGTGACAGCCTGCGTCGTTGAATTCCTCGATAGCGTCCAGATGCGCAACCATGTAACCGGCCACGGGTACCTCCGTCCTTGTCGTCAGCACCGGAAGTTCGCCTTCATCGTAGGAGCGGTTCCGGACGTTCTACGTCCGGTTGACCACCGAAGCTCGCGACGACCTGTGTCGGCCTGGTCTCGCGGCATCTCCGGCTGTGGTTGCGGCGCCCGGGCACCGTGACTGAGGCGCGAGCCCGGCGATGTCGAATGCCGGTGGCTGACGACATGGCCCGTAGCGGGGTCGTGACCGGCGTACCGCGCACGCCCGAGCAGCTGGACCGAGGTGCTTGAGGTGACACCCCGGCGGTGCCCGTACAAGTGGCTCGCAGGTGCCAAAGCTGCCGCCGCGATCGTATGACCGGACTTCACGGCGCTGCGAGCCGGCCGCGGCATCGCAACCGGTGTGCGAAGCAGCACCAAGGTTCCTGTTGCCTGAGAACGTGCCCGCTCGCGAAACGAAAGGTCGCTGTCCATGACCGTTGCTCCGGGCAACTGCTGCGGGGTGATCGTGGGCGGTCCGTGCGTTCGGCGGCCGCGGGCCGGTGGTGGTGCGGACCGTATCTGTGGCGCGCCGGTCGCCGAACGCTCGGGTCAGGTGTGGCTACATGCCGGGGCGGTAGGTGTCGTCGTAGTAGCCGCTGAGCCGGGTCCGGTAGTCGTCGTCGACGCCGGCGTCGGAGTTGTACTCAGGGGCGTCCTTGATCTGGTCCTTGGTCCGGTCGACATAGACCTTCTTGTCGTCGTGGTCGACCTTCTCGACCACGCCGGCCGGCAGCAGCACCTTGCGCCCGAAGATCCACGGTCCGGTGTCGACCACCAAGCTGGAGGTGCCGGTCTGGTCATTGGCTTCGTCGACCTTGCCGATATCACCGTCAAGGGCGGCGATCTTGTACCCGGTCAGGTCGGTGCCCTGGGTGTAGCCGGCCGTCGTTCGGTAGTTCCAAGGGTCGAATGCATTCATCGACATGGCGGTTCGCCTTTCGTACAGGTGGGCGTTGGCCCAGCAAGGGAACCCGTGACACGCGCGCGCCAGCCCGAGACCGGCACCCGGTGTCTCGAGCATGGTGCAGGCTCGGTACCCACCATCCGGCGGATCAAGCAAGACCCTGCGGGGGTTCGAGTCCAGGTCCATGTGCCAAGTCAGTGCGAGCTCACGTCGCGCACCTTCGGCGAATGCCTCGACGCGCGTCGCCGACGTCAGTCAGTTTCGGTGTGTCGGCGATTGACGCTTAGGGCCGCGGGAGCCAGGTGACTTGGGCGAATCTCTTCGTTTGTCTGAGGGTACCGAATAGCGGTGAGGCGAGTGGGAGAGATGATCGCGGCCCGGTACAGGGTTGTCGACGTCATCGGGCGCGGCGGGATGGGGGAGGTGTACCGGGCGACCGATGTGGTGTTGGGCCGCGAGGTGGCTGTCAAGGTCATGCGGCCCATCCCCAACACGCTTGCCGCGGGGAGCGCTTCCTCCGCGAAGCGCGGGCCAGTGCACGGCTGCGCCATCCACACGTGGTGGCCGCTTATGACTTCGGTGAGTACGGCGCGGCCTACTACCTGGCAATGGAACTTGTTCGGGGGCCGAACGGTAGGCGAAGAGCTCAGGCGGCTCGGTCCGCTCCCGGCGGCCCGGGCCGAGCACATGTTCAGGCAGGTCGCTGCCGGGTTGGCAGCCGCGCATGCCGAGGGCATAGTCCACCGGGACATCAAGCCTGACAACCTTTGTCTATGCCCTCGGGTGTGTGCTGTACCAGCTCCTCACCGGTCGTCCGCCGCTCGTCTCCGAGAGTCCTGCGTCGGTCATGTTTCAGCACGTCCAGCGCGAACCGACACCACCGACGGAGCTTCGGGCGGAATTGCCCAGTGAGCTCGAGGCGCTGACTCTCCGGATGCTCACGAAGGACCCAGCCAACGACCGACCGCGGGTGAGATAGCGAACGGCGTCCGGCCGCCGATCGTCATGGTGTCAGAAGCCGACATGGCGACAACGGTGATTCTGCCCGTACGTCGGAAAGCCACGAGAACGGTGTTCATCGGGGTCGCCGCGCTCGCCGCTGTCGCGGTGCCGGCAACTATTGGCGTCCTCTCTGGAGCCACAGATGAACAGCTCCCGACCACCACTGACCTCGCGCCGTCGGAAGCCAAACGCACCGCACCGCCCATCGCCCCGGTTCCGGCGAAGACGTCCACGCCGACGGCTGTGCGGACGGTTACCCACACAACGACGTCCAAGCCCTACGTGGCGCCCCGAAGGTGAGGCAGACCAGACCAAGGCGAACCTCATGCAGGGCCGGCGAAAAGGTGAAGGACGCCTTCAAAGACTGACGCCTTGAGTGTTGGTCGGTCCCTGGTGCTGTCGTCTCAACACCGGGGACCTGGGATCATGCGGCGGACCACCTCCGGTCGCTTCCGCCTCGTGCAACATCCATCAGTTGTCAGCCTCGCTCTGCAGCTTCTTCTGCAGTTTGTCCTTGGTCAAGCCGGACGTCCCTGCGATGTCGGCGTTGCTTGCTTGCTGCGCGAGCTGGTCCCGGGTGATGTCGCCAGGTTGTTCACCGAGGTGTTGTTTGCGACTGGCAACGAAGGCCTCGCCCAGCTGGGTACGGCGCTCGTCCGACAGATTCGAGCGCATCCCGGGCAGAACCTTGGTTTCCTCCTCCTCGACATGGTGGGACACCGCGTCGACGAGGTTCTGCAGGGCCTTGTCGAACTCGGCCGACGTCGGATCGGTCTTGGCGAGCTTCGCGAGCAGTTGGTCGGCCTCGATGTGCTCCTGCTGGCTGTGCGACACCTCTTCCTTCTCACCGGCCTCTGCCGCGGCCACCGGGTAGACCTCTGCCTCTTCGGCTCTGCTGTGAGCGGTCAGCAAGGTGGTGAGCACCGGAAGCAGGTTCGGGCGCTTCTCCGGGTTCTCCTTGAGCTCCTCGAACAACCGTTCGACCTCGCGGTGGTCCTGCATGATCAGATCGACAACATCAACGGGCATTTCAAGCTCCTCTCGCCGGGTCTGGTGCCTGGCCCGGTACCCCGGCGCAATCCCGCCTGCCGCTCCCATCAGGCGTAGTGCGTGAGGTCGTTCGGGCGAGTGAGGCGAGGACTCGTGGGTACCTGGCGGCCATAGGCGTGGATCGGGATGGTGCTGATGCGTTGGGTTCGGCTGCGGGCCTTGTTGCTGGTGAATCTGGGGTTGTTCGCCTTGTTCCTGGTGGGCGTGTTGCTCACCGGGCACGCGCACGAGAACGAGGACTTGTCCGATCACGGTCAGCCGACCGAGTCACTGGCCGCGTATGCCGGGTCGTCGTCGTTCGGTGAGACGGTCTTCGAGAACTGGGAGTCGGAGTTCTTGCAGATGGGGATGTATGTGCTGCTCACGACGTTCCTGGTGCAGAAGGGGTCGGCTGAGTCCCGGCCGATCGGCGAACCCGCCGAGCAGGACGAGGATCCGCGGGACCATCGCAACGATGCCAGGGCTCCATGGCCTGTGCGGCATGGGTCGGAGCTGGTATTGCGGTTGTACGAGAACTCGCTGGCGATCGCGTTCGGGATCGTCTTCTTCTTGTCTTTCTGGCTGCATGCGGTGACCGGCGCGGGTGCGTACAGCCAGGATCAGCAGCTGCACGGTGGCCAGGCCGTCACGGCCTGGCAGTACGTGCGTACGTCGCAGTTCTGGTTCGAGTCGTTCCAGAACTGGCAGAGCGAGTTCCTCGCGGTCGCGGCGATCATCGGCGGCTCGGTCTACCTGCGCCAGCGTTCCTCATCGCAGTCGAAGCCTGTGCATGCCCCGAACGATCAGACCGGCGATTGATCCGACGGCTCAGACACCGGCACCACTCGGCTCCGTCAGAGTGCGCCTGTGGCGGCGGAGGCGATGTTGCGTTGCATGCCGCCGAAGACGAGCCCGTGGAACGGCTTGATCGCCCACCAGTACAGGTGGCCGGGCAGGCCGCGTGGGTGGAACAGCGCACGTTGGCGGAAGACGGTGTTTCCCGCGTCGTCGTGGTCGACCACGAGTTCGAGCCAGGCCAGGCCGGGGAGCCGCATCTCGGCGCGCAGCCGGAGCAGCTTGTGGTCTTCGATCTCTTCGACGCGCCACCAGTCGAGCGGATCGCCCACGGACAGGTCACGTGGATTGCGCCGGCCGCGGCGCAGACCCGGACCACCGAACAGTCGGTCCAGCAGGCCGCGGGCCCACCAACCGAGGCGCCAGGAGTACCAGCCGTTTCCGCCGCCGATGCCCTCGATCACCCTCCATAGCCGGTCGGGGCTCGCGGGTACTACGGCCTCGCGCTCGTCCACGTACAAGGAACCGCCGGACCAGTCGGGATCACTCGGCAGGGGATCGCTCGGCGCGCCGGGCGTTGACGCCGACGCCCAGCTGGTTGTCACGTCCAGGTCGCGGACCCGCTTGAGCGCGAGTTCCACCGCCCGATCGAAGCCGATCAGTCCGGACTCCGGATCGGGCACGTACTTCGCGATGTCGTGCTCCTTGCAGACGACCTCGTGGACCAGGCTGTCGACCAGCGGTCTGGCGATGCTGCTCGGTACCGGGGTGACCAGACCGATCCAGTGGCTCGACAGCGACGGCGTGAGGAGCGGCAGCAGGACGATGCGTCGTTGGTTGAGGTGGGCAACCTTCGCGTAGCGCTGCATCATGTCGCGATAGGTCAGGACATCAGGCCCGCCGACGTCGAATCCGCGGCTCACGCCGGCCGGCATCGACGCGCTGCCGACCAGATAGTGCAGGACGTCGCGTACGGCGATCGGCTGGATCCGCGTGCTGAGCCAGCGGGGGGTGACCATCACCGGCAGGCGATCGGTGAGGTGCCGCAGCATCTCGAACGACGCCGAACCGGAACCGAGAATCACGGCCGCGCGCAGCACAGTGACCGGTACGCCGGATGCCAGCAAGATCTCGCCGACCTCGCGCCGGGATGCCAGATGCGGCGAGAGTTCCTCGCCTTCGGGGTAGAGGCCGCCGAGGTAGACGATGCGGGGCACGCCGGCCTCCCTGGCAGCCGTCCCGACCGTCAAGGCATTGTGCCGGTCGCGCGCCGCGAACCGCCGGCCGGTGCCGAGGGAGTGGATCAGGTAATAGGCGATGTCAACGTCGTTCATCGCCGCCCGCAGTTGCCGTGGGTCCCCGGCATCCGCTTCGACGACGTCGACCTCGTCGTACCAGTCGTGATCTCGGAGCCGGTCTGGGTTCCGTGCCATCGCGCGGACCCGGAAGCCGGCCTCGAGCAGTTCCGGCACGAGGCGGCCACCGATGTAGCCCGTGACTCCGGTGACGAGAGCAAGACGCTGGTTCATGACTCCCGGTGCCCTGCGCGTGCCGAGCGATGCGGTCGAGATTCCATCGCAGCCGGTCGAGTTGCTTGGTTTGGGTGTTTGGTGGCGGGTACCGGGCGACTAGTTTCAGTGGTCTCGCGGCCATGCCGGCGTCAGGGCGCGATCTGCTGCTCCAGCAGCTCGACGCTCTGACCTCGGCGCCACGGCAGGGGCTGGGGATCGGCGTCGCAATCGCCGTCGTGGCCGCGTTGTGGAGCGCGTCAGGAGGTGCGGGGTACCTCCTGACCGCTGTCAACCTCGCGTACGACGAGGACGAGACGCGCGGGTTCGTCCGCCGCAAGCTCCTGGCACTGGGCATGACGTTGGGCGCGATCGTCTTCGTCCTGCTCGCGATCGCCCTGTTCACGGCCGGCGCGGCGATCGGGAACGATGTGGCCACGCCGGTCCGGATCCTGCTCGAGGCGGTACGGCTGGTGCTGGCCGTCGTACTGATCACGGTGGCGCTCGCGGTCACCTACCGGCTGGGGCCGGATCGGGACGCCCCACGCATCCGCTGGGTGTCCACGGGCGCCGTGGTCGCGACCGTCATCTGGCTGATCGCGTCGATCGGTTTCTCGATCTATGTCGAGACGTTCGGCAACTACGCCAAGACCTACGGCAGTCTGGCCGCGGTGGTGGTCCTGATGTTGTGGCTGTGGCTCACCGCGTACGCCGTACTGCTCGGAGCCGAGATCAACGCCGAAGCCGAGCAGCAGACCGCCCGGGACACGACGAAGGGCGAGCCGCGTCCCCTCGGCGAGCGGAACGCCGTCAAGGCCGACTCCATCCCGCGGCAGTAGGTCAGTTGTCCTTGTCGAAGGTCGCGTTGAGATCCTCGGCGAGCTTCCGCAGTTTGACGTTGCCGTCCTGGGACAGCCGGGTGAGGAACGCGAAGGCGCGCTGATCGGTCAGCTGGTAGCGTTCCATCAGAATGCCGACGGCCTGACCGATGGTGGTCCGGGTCCGCACGGCTTCCTGGAGGTTCTGGATCTCCTGCGCATAGTCGATCACCGCCGCGGACTGGTGCGCGAAGAGCTGACCGAGGGCGCCGAGACCCTCGAACGAACCCACGTGGAGCGAGTACAGGTTGAGCGCGCCCTGCGACTTGGGGGCATCGAACAGCCGGATGCCTGCCTGCGCCCGGATGCCGGCCTCCACCGCGACGGCTGCGTAGCGGAGGAATCGTGAATCTGCCGCCAAGTTCGGCGCGCTGACGTGCACCGCGTCCGTCGCGGCGTCGTAGCAGGGCCCTTCCTGCAACTCGTACTGCGCCGCGTCGAGTCTCAACAGCATGTCGTCAGTCGGTGCCGCAGTTTCCAGCCGGCCATCGGCGCACTTCACGGTGATACTCGCGTAGTCGACCTCGGGCAGTACTTCGACCGCAGCCGCAGTGATCCGACCCAGGGTATGGTCCAGATCACCCGGAGTCAGCG
This sequence comes from Kribbella sp. NBC_01484, assembly GCF_036227145.1. NCBI lineage: Bacteria > Bacillati > Actinomycetota > Actinomycetes > Propionibacteriales > Kribbellaceae > Kribbella > Kribbella sp. NBC_01484. The sequence goes on along the minus strand of NZ_CP109437.1, from coordinate 7,735,387 downwards.
ACTTCGAGAGCCGACGTGCGGTTTCGATCAAGCGTTGCTCATCCACGCTCGATCGGTACCCCCCTCCGCAAACATGAACCAAGGACACTCACTTCGGCCACGTGACGGAGAACGGCTTTGACTCCGGTCGTTTGAAGTTGGGTACAGAGGCTCTGGCGCGGGAACTCGCCGGCAAGCATCGGTCCGGCCCAAGTGATGGGAACTACCGTGGGTCTCATTCTGTGGATCATCGCGGCGATCCTGGTGATCGCCGGCATCTTCTCGATCGTTCGCGGTCAGCTGATCTGGGGCATCGCTCTGATCATCATCGGCCTCCTCGTCGGTCCCGGTGGCGTCAGCATCTTCACCTGACCCCAGCCGCTGGCCGGATTCTGATCAGTCATCCGTCAGACGTGGACCTGCATGTCCGGCGAGACAGAGTCATCGGTCGTCGACCTGGACCCACGTCTGCGTCATCGGCATCCGGAATGTGTCGATGCCACGACCGTGGCCGACGCGGTGGGTCACCACGTACCGCAGTATTGCGGTGTCGCCGACCACTGCTCGCCATCCGCACTGGCCAACGCGTCCGCCCGGGCCAAGGCAGCGGCTACGACTTGGTCCTCGACAGTGCCCATGACATCCATTTCTTGGAGCTGGATCGAATCCGCGGGACGGCGCAGTCAGATGATGGTGGCTTAGGGCAACGGGCGGCCGCCGGTGGCGCCGATACGTTCACCGGTGTGCGAGTTCGGCGGGCTGACCAGCTCGACCGAGCGGGGTGTCGGCGCCGAACTCGTCGACCTTCTCCGGTGGCATGGTCGCGGGGATCAACGGGGTCCAGGTGGGTCCAGGAGGCGACGGCATTGACCCGCATGCCCTTGGGCGCGAGTTCCTGGGCCAGACCTTTGGTGAAGTTGAGGATGGCGGCCTTGCTGGTGGCGTAGTCGAGGAGGTTCGGCGACGGGTCATAGGTCTGGATCGAGGTCGTGTTGATGATCGCCGTGCCCGCGGACAAGTGTGGCAATGCGGGCTTTGCAGAGCCAGAACATTGCCGTGTCCAGGATGCGGCTGCTGCTCCGGATCCTGCTGGTCGGGCCCGGGTCACGACTGCGCGGATCTGTGCTCACTGTGTGCCCGCCGTCAGCCGGCATGAAGAATCGGCTCGATGCGAGTGCGGGTACCCGCTCGAAAGGTGATCCATGCCCGGACGTCCGCGGTGCCCGAGCCTCCTTCTTTGCTCTTAGCAACAACATCGGCCGGCGACTATGAGGCATGAGGACACAGCCGGCCGATCGAATCAGGCGTCGGTGGCCGGCCGGATCGTTTTGATCGGTGAACGAGGTGGGAACCGTCCCGAGCCGTAGATGTTGGTCTCGACGACCGCGCCGGCGGCGTCGCGGATAATGTGCTGGGCTTGCGCCCACCGGGCGACTTCGGCGCCGATCGCGACCTGCCGCAGCCGTGGGCCGCCGCTGGAGAACGGCTCACAGCCGGGTCGGCGGTTCTTCCAGACACCGTTGTCGCAGTAGGTCTCGACATCTTTAGCGTCCATCGCCAACCCCCTCGTGCTATTTGGCCTGCCAGCTGGCAGGGACCTGTCCACCGACGACGTAGCACCTGTACCCCGCCACAATCGTTCGTTCCAGCCACCAACGGCTCTCGGCAACGATGCGAGTCCCTTCATGACGATGTCCTCGCGTTTGTTCGAGGGTCCGGTCGACTCGTGATCGACCGGCGGCCGCCGCAGGGGTCGCAAGACGTCCCGGGAGAAGGGCCCAGCGGTGGACGGGGGAGATGCACCAGGCCTAGGCCCTTCGGTATGCCCCAGAACTCTTAGCGTATTCCGATACGGACCAGTCCGATACCTCGTGTGGGCGCGGCGTGCGTCGCTCGGAAGTGGGGAGGCAACTCCTGGATCCCCTAGACAGACGCTTGACTGATGTCACCCGACGCCTTCGCCCGGTTGGCAGTCGAGTTGCATGGCGCGGAAGGGCTCGAGGAGACCGTCGATGCGGTGGTGGACTTCGCGCTCCAAGCCCTGAACTGCTCCCATGCCGGCATCGCCCTCCACAGCCGCGGACGGCCGCAGGTGCCGGCAGCAACCCACCCATTGGTGTGCGAGATCTTCCATCACGCCATGGCGACAGGACACGGGCCGCTCGTCGAGGCGATGCGAACCGGCCAGGACGTCATGGTCCGGGACACGGCCATCGACCCGCGCTGGCCCCAGTGGGCCGCGGAGGTCGGGGAACTCGGCGTCCGCGCCGTCTTGGACGTGCCGCTCACCACTGCCACGGGCAGCGTCGGGATGCTGGGCCTGTACAGCACCGCACCAGACGCCTTCGGCCCCGATGACATCGCGGTCGCGCACATACTGGCGCGGCACGCCTCGGTCGCGCTCGCCAACGCCCGCCACGAGGCGAACCTCGCGCAAGCGGTCGACGCCCGCAAACTGGTCGGACAGGCGATGGGCATCCTGATGGAACGCTATGACCTCGACGGCGACCGGGCCTTCACCGTGCTCAGACGCTACTCGCAAGACACCAACACCAAGTTGCGCGACGTCGCTCAGCAACTGATCGACACACGCAAACTCCCCGGCACCGAAGCCCGGCGATTGAACACCGAAGCCGCTGCCGGAATCAGGGCGGCCACCGAGCTTCGGCGCGCGGTACAGCGAACGCCCAGATCCGGAGTCTGGTACGGCGAGCTGCTGCCGACCGTCGTGGTGCTCACCGGGGCGTGACGTCCGCTGCTTCAATCGCGTCAGCATGCCCTCTTCAGAGGAGACGAGCCTGTCATCGAATGGACGACGGATGATGCTTGTCATCCATTCGATGACGTGCTAAAACGGTGCTGCGTATTGACACCGAAGTCGACAGTCTGGAGGTGGAACGATGTTGATGCGCACCGACCCGTGCCGCGACCTGGACCGGTTGACTCAGCAACTCAGCGGTGCCTCGTCGCCAGGGACATGGTCGAGGCCGAACCCGACGCGGATCGGATCACGGCGGAGTACGAGAACGGCGTATTGACGGTGAAGATCCCTCGTCACCGCGCGGGCCGAGCCGCGCAAGATCAGCATCGGTGGCGGGATTCCCAGCCGCGTCAGATCAACGCCTGAACCGCGCCAAGGGACACAGGAGATCCTGGATGTACCGAGCTGAGCGGCCCGACGGACTTGACGAGGCGACCGATGCGCTGGCCTTCGTCACCGGCGTACTACGCGAGCTCGATGCTGACGGCAACGATTCCGACCAGTTGCTCGAGGCACTGGTCCGGATCCGCGCGGTCCGGGATCACCTGGCCGAGTGGGAGCCCAGGTTGATCGACCAAGCGCGGGCCGCCGGCACCAGCTGGGCACAGCTGGCGCCGGCGCTGGGGGTGGCGAGCAGGCAGGCGGCCGAGCGGAGGTATCTGCGGATCAACCCGCAGTCGGCCGGCGCTGCGATGACGGGCGAGCAGCGTGTCCAGGCCGCCCGGGACCAGCGTGCGAGCGACCGGGCCGTCGCCACCTGGGCGCGCGACAACGCTGCCGATCTTCGCCGGCTCGCGGGGCAGGTCACCGCTTTGGACGGGCTCGATCGGCACACGCAGGAGAGCGTGGACCGGATCCATGATGCCCTGGGCGACAACGACTCCGCGGCCCTGCTCGGCCCGTTGGCCGACGCCGGCCCGCGACTCACCCGCGACCACCCGCAGATCGCGGACCGGATCTCCGAGCTGGGCGACCAGACCGACGAGGTCCGTCGGGCAACGACACAACGGCCGGGCGAGGCCCGGCAGAGCCAGGAGGAGGGACTCTGATGAGGTTGCTGTTCGAACTCCGACCGGTCGACCACCTGGACGCCAGCGTGGACGACTACCGCAGCCTCGGGCTCGAGCCGCTTGGATGGCCGGACGATGACACCGCCCTGCTCGGACCGCGCGGTGGCGCAGCGACGATCGTGCTGGTCCGTGATCCCGCCGAGAGCGCGCTCGGCGTTGGAGGTGTGTACGACGTGGGCGACGTCGGAGTCTTCTTCGGCGATCACCCGGACCTGGATTGGTTGATAGCGCCGGTCCGGTCGACTCTCGGCTGGTACGCGGTGTTCGCCGACCGGACCTCTAACTGCATCCGGCTGCTGGACCCGTCCCCACACCCGCCGAGCGCCGCGGAACCATCAACAGACCTGTTCGCCGTCGCCGGCTGAGAGCACCAACAACTTTGGCCGTGGTCCAGGGACGTGGCCACGCCGTGACTCCAGAGTCGCGAGGTCAATCATGCTTTCTGGTAGGAACAACGAGACAGTGCCGACGCAATGCTCGACGCCCGAAGAGCGGGCCGCGCGTGAAGCCGCCACCCAAGAACTGTTGCAGCGCCGGGAGCGAACGTCCAACGACGCCGAGCGGCAGGCGTTGATCGATCAGGTCGTCGAGCTCAACCTCGAGATCGCGCGCGGGATCGCCCGCCGGTTCCGGGCGCGCGGCGCCGAGGCCGATGACCTCGAGCAGGTCGCCTGCCTGGGCCTGGTCAACGCGGCCCACCACTACCGGCTCGACGCGGATACTCCGTTCATCGGTTTCGCGATCCCGAGCATCCGCGGCGAGGTCAAGCGGTATTTCCGAGACTGCGCGTGGACTGTGCGGATCCCACGCCGGCTGCAGGAGGTCCAGGCCTCGATCATGGCCAAGCTGCCCGAACTGCAGCAACAGCTGAACCGCGACCCGACCCGGGCTGAGCTTGCGGATTACCTCGCCCTGGACGTGGACCAGGTCGAGGAGGCGATGGCCGCGAACGGCTGCTTCGACGTGCTGTCCCTGGACCGCACGTCAGACGTCAACGCGAATCAGACACTGGCCGATCTGGTGGCTGCCGAGGATGACGGGACGGTCGACCAGTTGGAAGCGGTTGACATGCTGCAGCCAGTGCTGGAGGAGCTGGGGCCGCGTGAACGGCGCATCCTGGAACTGCGCTTCGTCGAGGGCTGGACCCAGACCGAGATCGGCAGGGACGTCGGCCTCAGTCAGATGCAGGTCTCGCGCGTCCTACGCAAGATCCTCGACGATCTTCGCGCAAAGCTCACCCCGACACAGGCGGTCGCCGGACCACCGTCGGCCGCATGAGCATTCTTGATCAGCCTTCCACCCTCACGTCGGGAGGTGACCGACTGAATACTCTTGGGCACCTGTGTGTCAGGTGACCACCAAGCCCGCGGGTCGAACGGTCACCAGGCCGCGCGCGTTGCGCATATCAGCGCGCGCGGCCGCCTCTGACCACCCGTTCCATCCTCCTCCGGAAACCCACTCCGCGCGGGGCGACGACTCGATCCCCGCCGCACCCGGACACGACCTGAGGGAGGACAGCGGGTACGTGCGCCGTGGCACCTGCTCAATCTTCTGCTGGGTCGAACCCCTGGCCGGCTGGCGGCGCGTCGAGGCCCGGCCACGACGGACCAGGCTCGAGTGGGCCCACCAGGTCCAACGGCTCCTGACCCTCGACTACCCCGACGCCCAGAAGGTGGTGCTGGTGATGGACAACCTCAACACCCACACCACCGGATCACTGTATGAGGCGTTCGCGGCCGAGAAGGCGTTCGCGGTGGCACAGCGTCTGGAGATCCACCACACCCCCAAACACGGCTGCTGGCTCAACATCGCCGAGATCGAACTGTCCGCGCTCACCCGCCAATGCCTGGACCGCCGCCTCGACGACCTCACCCTCCTGAACACCGAACTCGTCGCCTGGCAACAAGCCACCAACACCGGCCAGCGTCAGGTCGACTGGCAATTCACCACCGAAGACGCACGCATCAAACTCTGCCACCTATACCCCAGCAGTTAGATGCGACGACCTACTAGCCAGCCCAGAGCGATTCAATTTCATCACCTTCCCCTGGCCCACGCTGATGTGGCGCACCGGTCTGGTGCGGTGACGGCTCGGCCAATGTGGAGTAGGACGAGACCGTTCGATCGTCTGTCGGTTGTGGTGTCGGCGCGGTGGTGCGGCTGTGCGGCTGTGCGGCGTAAGGTCGGGCTCGGACTCGAACCGGGGGGAGACGAACGTGAACAACACCCGGATGCCCGTTGCTTTCCTTGGCCACGGCAACCCGATGAACGCGCTGCAGACGAACCGCTACACGGAGGCCTGGCGGATCTTCGGGGCATCTGTGCCGCGGCCCCGAGCCATCCTGGTCATTTCCGCGCACTGGTACACCAACGCCACCGCAGTCACCGCGATGCCGCGGCCCCGTACCATCCACGACTTCTACGGGTTCCCGCAAGAACTGTTCGACGTGCAGTATCCAGCGCCCGGGGCACCGGAGGTTGCGGAACTCGTGGCAGACGTCTGCAAGCCCAAGTGGGTGGGGCAGGACATCGACAGTTGGGGAATCGACCACGGCACCTGGTCGGTCCTCCTCCACGCCTTCCCGGACGCCTCCATTCCCGTCGTCCAGATGTCCCTCAATGCGTTCAAGAACTTCGACCATCACCTCGAACTCGGCCGGAAGCTGAGCCCGCTGCGCGATGAGGGGGTCCTCATCGTCGGCAGCGGAAACGTCGTCCACAATCTGCGCGCAGTCGACTACCGCAAACCGGACTCGGGGTACGACTGGGCTCTGCGTTTCGACGAGGCTGCACGCGAGGTGCTCGAGGGTTCTCCTACGGAGGTAACCGCTCTCGACGCCCACCCCGACTTCGCCAAGGCTGTTCCCACACCAGACCATTTCCTGCCCTTGCTCTACGCTGCCGGGCTCGCCGGCGACGAGCCATTCGATCTCTTGGTCGACGGACATGCCGCCGGCTCGATCTCGATGGCCGCTTACAGCCTGGGGCTCGACCGTGACGTGACCGTTGCATCCGACGCGGGGCCTGCCGCTCCGCTGCCCGACGGCTTCCCGACGGCCGACAGCAACCTCTGAATCAACGTCTCGACGCAGACGGAGTCAGCTGGCTCCGGGTACGCGCCTGATCAACGCTCCCGGCCTCGGATCGGCGGCGGCCTCGTGGAATGTAGCGAAAGCTCGGTGCGACCACACGAAGAAGGGAACATGAGCATGACGACGTCGAGCGGAGTTGAAACGATCCCTTTGATGCTACTCGGTGCGATGGTGGTGTTTCTCTCTGCCCGAGTTGCCGCGCGGGTGCTTCGTGTCGAGCTCACGGCGGGATAACCGTGGCGGCTGTTCACTCGGTCCGACCACGAGTCCCGACCGCTGCCCCCGCTCTCGAAGAATCACGTGGTGACCGCACCTACGTCCACGGGCCGTCACGGTCGTATGGCACTCTGCTGGACGCAACACAGGGGTTGACGCTCGTGGACAAAGGGAACTGCCGAGGGTAGGAACATCAATAGATGCATCCGTGCCCGTCGAGCAGTGTGTGATGGTGCAGGTAACGATTTGTCGGCGCAGGCAACATGGGTCGTGGTATCGGTACGCGGCTCGCAGGCGAGAAGAATCAGTTGCATATCCTCGCTCCCACAGTTGATCACGCAACCACGCTCGCCGCTGAGCTCGGCAGTGGGGCGACTGGTGGCGGTACGGACGACGCCATCGACGGCAAGATCGTCGTGCTGGCGACGCCGTACGACGGAGCTCTCGACTTCGTCGCGAAGCGCGGAGGCGATCTGACCGGCAGGGTGGTCGTCGACATCACCAACCCAGCGGACTGGGCTTCCTTCGACCGGCTGGTCATCCCGTCCGACTCATCGGCTGCGCAAGAGATAGCGGCGAGGCTGCCCGACGGCGTTCCGGTGGTGAAGGCCTTCAACACCACATTCGCCGGAACGCTGGCCAGCGGCGAGGTGGCTGGGCAGCAGCTCGACGTACTCGTTGCTGCGGATGACCAGGACGCGAAGGATCCAACTCGTGACATCGGCCGGCCCTGGGCTGGCAGATCCGGCCGACCACACAGTTGGATCCACATCGTGATGCGAAGCTCGGATTCAGTCAGGTCATGCAGCCAACTCCTTCCAGGACGAGGAGGTCCGGCGAGTCACCGGCGGCAGCCATCGACCGACTGCGCGACGTCACCCCGCAGGAGCCGCCGGCGAGTGAGTCGCAGTGAAACGTGTCGTTTCACTGCGACTTGGCGGAAGAGCCCTCCGGGCGGACCGGTTCGAGGGACGTGAGAAGAGGTGCGTCGCGCAGCGCGTCGGCGTGATCCCGACAGCAGACACTGGCCGTGCGCCGGGCGTCCCTTGGCCTCGGATCCTCTCAGAGATGGACAAGGCACGTCTCTGAGAGAACCTATAAGTTTGCTCAGGCGGCCTTCTGCCGCTGCGCTGCTTCTCGTCCCGCGAGGTGGCCGAACACGAGCCCCAGCGAGATCGTGCCTCCAGCCCCCCCGTAGAAGCCCTTCGTGGGTGCACCTCCCGCGTTGCCGGCGGCGTACAGGCCCGGAATGACCTTTCCCTCGGTGTTCAGCGCGCGCCCGAGGGCGTCGGTCTTAGGACCGCCCACGGTGCCGAGCGCGCTGGCCCCGACCTTGAGTGCGTAGTAGGGCGCGGTGTCGACCGGGCCGAGCACGCTCGACTTCGGGCTCTTCAGCACGGAGCGGATGATCGTCGCCAGGGGACCGACGACGATGGAGCGCAGGTGCTCGGGATCGTTCTTCTTCGCCACTCGTCCCGCGAGCCGGCTCACGACCGGTCCGATCGCCGCGGCGATGCGCATCCGGGCCTTTGCGGTGGCCGCGGGGAACCGTGCGTCGGGCGAGTTCTTGCCCAGCCGGGGATAGAAGGCGCCGAAGTACCGGTCGAACAACGTGTCACCGCGATGGAACTGCGGGTCGCGAGCGCGTGCGGACTCGGGGTTGAACCGGTCGACCGTGCGGAGCAGTCCCAGCTCGTCGACGTCGATCTTGGCCGCGAGCTCCGATAGCGTCTCGGCGCGGTGGAGGTAGTCGGGTACCTCTCCGCCCGGGGTGATGCCGAAGATCCCGAACTTTGTCCAGTAGTTCTGGTCGAAGATCAGCCACGCAGTGGCGTTTGGCATAGTGCCCGTCTCCGGGTCGATCTCTCGCATGATCTTGCCGAGTTGGTCGTACGGGAGGGCCTCGTTGGCGAAGCGCTCACCCATGCTGTTCACCATGATGCTGTGTGGCAGAGCACGCTCACCCAGGAACACACGACTGAGTGGACGGCCCTCCAGTTCCTCACCGGGCAACTGCACGCTGGGCATCCACCAAGCGTCGTCCACGCCGGTGAGATCAGCGCCCACTTCTTGGGCCAACTGCACCGCGATGCCGTCATGGCCCTTCGGAGATACCTGTAGGCCGAAGGGCGCACCGAGGTAGGTGGTAGTGACCTCGGGTGAGCTCTCGAACCCGCCGCTGGCCAGCACGACCCCTCTGGTGGCTCGCACCGTGTGCTCGACGCCATCGGCTAGGACCACGACGCCGTGCACTCCGGATTCGTCCGTGACGAGCCGGACCGCGGGAGCCTCGACACGTACGTCGACACCGTTGCGCAGGCTGGCCTCGAGCAGGGCTCCGACCAGTGCCGGGCCGGCGAGCCAGGCGTCATCGATACCGATCCCACCCAGCAACCAGAATGGGAGCGGATTCTTGGCCATGCCTGTTGTCAGCGCCGGTCGCACGAACTTGGCGGCCTCGCCCAGTCCCTCGGGGGAGTAGGGGCCGGGAAAGAGTGCCCGGCCGACCGACGCGCCATCGATGTCGGAACGGTAGTCCGGCCAGATCGTCGGAATCCATCCGAAGGAGGTGTGCTCTTCGATGAATCGGGCGACATCCGGCCCTGTGTGCAGGAACTGCTCCACCAGGTCGTGGTCGAGGATCTTGTCCCGGCCTTCGCCATAAAGGTAACGGCGGGCCTGATCCAGGTCGTCGCTCACCTTCAGGTCCTCGGTGGAGTAGCCGTGGTTGGGGATCCACGCTGCACCGGCAGAGATCCCAGTGGCGCCACCGACGATCTCCCGGGACTCCACAATCAGGACCCGCGCCCCCTCCTTCGCGGCGGTGAGGGCCGCCATCAGTCCCGCTCCGCCGGAGCCGACGATTGCCACGTCCACCTCGTCGGGGATGCCGCGCTGTGCCACGCTCCCGATGGAGCCGTGGTGCTGAGTCGAGCTGGCCATGATGTCCTCCTACGATCGGTCTGGTGTGACGTTTCCTCTGCCGAGGACCGTGAATTCAGCGGCGGTGCGAGGTTGTCGCCACTCCGAGATTTTTTGCGATACACTCGCTGTAGCGTAAGTGGATGAAGATCTATTCCCGGGAGACTGAACCCATGCCAAGCAGCACCTCCGGTCGCGGCCGGCCCCGGCTCGCGTCGACCGACCAGGACATCATCCGAACGGCACTCGGACTGCTGCGTGAGAAGGGCCCAGCCGCGGTGAACATCGATGCGGTCGCGGCGCGGTCCGGCATCGCTCGCACGACGATCTACCGCCGTTACCGCAGCCGAGACGAACTGATGAGCGTGGTCCTCGAGCACCTGATCGACCCCGCCCCCTTGGCGCCAGACCTCCCGGTCGGCGAGAAGCTGCGATGGGTCCTCGATAGGATCCGCGAGATCCTGGAGAATCGACTCGGCCCGGGAGCTACCGCCGCCATCATCGCCAACAGCGATCCCGGCTTCACCGCCGCAGTACGCGCACGACTGGCCAACCGGTTGAGTTCCCTCGCCGACCTGATGAACCTCGACATCAGGACTGGCCGGCTTGACGCCAACGTCGACCCCGACACTGTGCTCGGCATATTGATGGGCACCTACCTCGCCGAGGTCCTCAGATTCGGCACCCCACGCAAGGGGTGGGCCGACCGCGCTCTCGCGTTCCTGACTCCCGCAGTGAGTCCACGCCGGCCCGCGCGCTGAGGCAGACATGTCCGCGCGTACGACGAATTCGTTGGAGTCACCTACGGCCGCCCGCTGCACACGGAGACGAGAAGCCGACCGAGTTCCTTACAACGCGAGGATCCGGGCGACGTTCGCCCTGCCGAGCCCCAGCCGCTGTAGCCAGCCGCGAGGTTGCCGGTACTCGGCAATGAGCGTGTCCGACGTTCGCCGACAAGGCCCGTACCGAGGCCGTGCGTTCGACGCCATCATTGGCTCTGTGCGGACCGGGAGTTCGTCGCAGGAATTCCGTACAGCCAGTTGTGCCTGCGGGTCGTCGGTGACGACACCGCGGAGCCCTTTCCAACGGAGCAAGAATGATCGTCTTTGACGTGGTGCTCGTGGCACTTGTCGTTTGCCTGATCGCGGCGGCGGTAAGCGTTCGCGTGGTCAGGCAGTTCGAGCGAGGAGTGGTGTTCCGGTTCGGTCGGGTACTGCCGGAGATCCGGCAGCCCGGCTTGGTGCTGCTGGTGCCGATTGCCGATCGGCTGCAGAAGGTGAACATGCAGATCATCACGATGCCGGTCCCCGCGCAGGACGGCATCACCCGTGACAACGTGACGGTTCGCGTCGACGCGGTCGTCTACTTCAGCGTGGTCGATCCGGTGCGGGCGGGCGTCGACGTCCAGGACTACATGTCGGCCATCGGTCAGGTCGCACAGACCTCGCTGCGGTCGATCATCGGGAAGAGCGACCTGGATGACCTGTTGTCGAACCGGGAACGCCTCAACCAGGGAATGGAACTGATGATCGACAGCCCCGCGCTGGACTGGGGTGTTCACATCGAGCGGGTGGAGATCAAGGACGTCGCGCTACCGGAGACGATGAAGCGGTCAATGTCGCGTCAGGCCGAGGCGGAGCGGGAGCGCCGGGCCCGCATCATCACCGCGGACGGTGAACTGCAGGCGTCGGAGAAGCTCGCCCAAGCAGCCGAAGTGATGACCGAACACCCGGCCGCCCTGCAGTTGCGGCTCCTGCAGACTGTCGTCGAGGTCGCCGCGGAGAAGAACTCCACACTGGTGCTGCCGTTCCCCGTCGAATTGCTTCGATTCCTAGAACGATCAACACCTCCCGAGACCACCGCGAAGTCGACCGGTGCCGGTGCGTCGCAGCCCACCGAGCCTGCGGCCGGCAACGCAGTACCGACTCTGACGATCAGAGCACAAGGGGCTGCGTTGGCCACGTCCCATGAGGCGGCCGGGTCGGCACAACCACAGTGGGGCGGACTACCCACAGGTTGTGCCGACCCGGCATGGCAGCCGTGATGAGACGTTAGCGCTCATAGCGACACGCGCGCCACGGAGGGCCACCGTGTACGGGGCGGGCGCGGGGTTGAGCCATGCAGGAGAGTTGTTTGACAGTTGGTAGGTGATGGCCGCGCAGATCAGCCACCATGTCGCGGATCTCGTTGACGAGATCGTCGACTGTGATCGATCTCGGCAGCGTGCGTATCCGGCCGCCAGGCCCGAGCTGAGCCGGCTCCATGGCCAGGCGCCGGACGGACTGCCCCCATTCTGCGCAGTCCGCTCATCGTTGCACCTTGAGGAAAATCTGACACCGCGCGCAGTAACGCGCCTGGGTGTGGGCATCCAGGCGGTGCAGAGTGATGGTGCTGCCACACCAGCCGCATCCGCCTGAGCGGCCCGCGTCCATTCGGGCAAGCGCGGCCTCGGTTTCGGCCAGCGCGGTTTGTGCGGCGACTGTGAGTTTCTGACGGACCTCGCTGTGCGCCGCGCTGTCGTAGGAGCCTGTCGTATCGACGACATCGGCGGCGCTCGGGGCGATGTCTTGAAGTTGCTGAAGCCGGAACTGGCGATCTTCGTGCAGGCTCGCCCGGAGAACGGCGAGTTCCGCGGGAGTGAGTCGGTGGTTGTCGACTGCAGAGACCTGATGGGTCACGACGGGATCTCCTCGAGTGGGAGGCGAGCGCGTAGCTCGATCGGAAGGCGGGTGCGGACCCCGCGTGCTCAACTGACGCGTTGCTGGCACCCGACACAGAAGCGCACGTACGGCAAGATCTCGAGGCGTTCGACGGGTATGAAGGACCGGCAGCTCTTGCAGGTTCCGTAGGGGCCATCCGCCAGGCGCTCGCGGGCAGCGTCGATCTCCTTGAGCACACGCTCGATCGCGGCGGTTTGAGCCTCCTGCAGATCTTTGTCCGCGTGCGGTGCGGACTCCTCGATCGCCCTGAGTTGGGCAAGGCGGCAGTTGCGCTCGTGTTCGAGGCGCTGGCGGGCGTCGTGCTTGGTGAGGTTCGGCGCGCGGCCCAGGTCGGCGGTCACTTGCATCGGATCCTTTCAACGGGGACGGCAATGGGAGGCCGGCGTACGCGTTTGGAGGTATCGCGTACGCCGGCGGTCTTGAGTCGCCCGTCAGGCTCGTGAGTTGGTTCCGTCTCCACCATCGGCGATGCTGCGATCGTTCACTATCGGGCCTGACACCCATTTCGTGCGCGCGGAGACCTGCAGGTAGCGGTCGACAGATGAGTGTCAGGCCGGATCGACTTGCGCTGCGGTTGCAGGCAGGCTGGATGGTGTGTCACGTCTACTGATGGCCCTCACACCGCCTGCTCTGTATCTGCTCGGTCAGGAGACTGCGCCAGCGAAGGAAGGGGTGCTCTCGGTGCCATTGGTCTGGCGCATTCTCAGGCTGAACGCGGTGGTGCTTGCCGCCGCGACAGCATTACGGCTGTGGGTGCCGGGTAACGGTGTCTGTTCCGGTGGTGTTCACCGAAGCCCTGGTGCTGCTGGGCGGATTGGTGGTCATGCTCATCGCGAACGCCGTACTACTTCATGTGGGCCTGGCTCCGTTAGACCGGCTGAGCCGTCGCACGGCGACGGTCGATCTGCTGCGCCCCGGACAGCGTCTGCCGGTCGCCGGACAGGTCGGTGTTTCGCAACTGATCACAGCCTTCAACGACGTGCTGGCGCGGTTGGAGGCCGAAGGTGCGACCAGCAATACCCGGGTGCTGTCTGCTCAGGAGGCGGAGCGCCGACGGATTGCACAGGAGCTTCACGATGAGTCGGCCAGAGCCTGACGACCGTCTTGCTGGAACTCATCCGCGCGGCCGAACGGTGGACGACGCCGACCTGCGTGCGGACCTGCTCCATGCTCAGGAGACGACCCGGGAGAGTCTGGACGAAGTACGCCGACTGGCGCGCCGGCTGCGACCAGACGTGCTTGAGGACCTCGGTCTGGTCAGTGCGTTGACCGCACTGGTCACCGACCTGTCCACGCGTACCGGCCACGCGATACTTCACGATTTTCAGTCTGGTCTACCCGCATTGAACGAGCAGACCGAACTGGTCGTGCGTCGGGTCGCCCAGGAGGCACTGACGAACGTCGCCGCCACGCCGCGGCTGCCCGCGTCGCGATCTCCCTGCGGCACAGCGACGCACTTGTCGGTCTCCGGATCCGTGACGACGGCCGCGGCCGAGGGCTGGCCCACGAGGGTGCCGGAATCCGTGGCATGCGGGAGCGTGCCCCGCTGGTCGGCGCCACACTGGATCTGGGTGCCTCGCCGACCGGCGGCACGGAGGTGAACCTGGTGGTACCTCTCGAGCGGAACGGAGCATGAGCATGGCTGCACGGCAGCGATCCGCATACTGCTCGCTGACGGCCTGCAGGCTGCACGTGAGCTGTCGGGGCGGCGGCCCGACCTGCGGATCCTGATGCTGACGATGTACGACAACGAGCAGTACTTCTTCCAGGCGCTCAGGGCCGGAGCCGCGCGTTACGTGCTCAAGTCGGTGGCCGACCGTGACCTGCTGGAGGCCTGCCACGCAGCCATCCGAGGCTCTTCCTTTACCCGGAGCGGTGAACGCGCTGATCCGCAACTAGCTGAACCGTGTCCAGTTCGGTCAGGCGATCCCGGAGCAGATACTGACAGCCCGCGAGGAGGAGGTCCTCAAACTCGTCGCGAGGGACATTCCTCGAAGGAGATCGCCGATACGCTGTTCATCAGCATCAAAACGGTCGAGCGGCACCGGGCGAACATGCTCCAGAAGCTTGGAGTCCGCGACCGCTTGGAGCTCGCCCGCTACGCAATCCGGGCGGGCACGGATTCACCCCGCGTGCGAGTCGGCATCGTTGGAATGGTGCGGACCTGGAGGCGTGAGGTATCGCGGCTCCGAGATCCGTGGCGACGAGGAGGTTTCGATGACCGACATGGATCCGGTGGTACCACCTAGCGCTCCACCTGACCGGCACGCCGACAGCTCGCAGCCGTATCGCCGCGAACTCGAGGAGCAGCGACGGCTTCCTGCGACGTCGCCGCTGCGTGACATCGTCGACGTGTGGGGCGAGGATTCGTTCCCGGCCAGCGACCCGCCGGCGAACTGGTAGTCGGCCCGTGGGGACCACTCAGGCCGACGACAGCGACCCGATCCACGAGCAGTTGACGCACGTCGGCGCTGCGCGCGGTGCACCATGAGTGCGGCGTTCCAGCGCTTGTAGGCCCGGATCCGCCGCTCGATGTGCTCGTCGCCGGGGAAGACCGGCGCGGCGTCGGGTGCGATCGTGTTGAGATAGTCGGTACTGCCCAGATTCGCAAAACCGACGCGGCGGTCACGCGCTCGCTGCGGGATGCTGAGCAGCAGGTTTCGCGCCCTGTTCTGCCACGCATGGTCAACCACCTGGTTGAGCGATTCCAGCCACTCCTGGGTCTCTGAGGGATCCAGATCGAGCAGTCGGCTGTGTGCAAACCAAGGCCTTCTGGCAGGCCTTGGCCGCGTCGGTTCTCCAGGATGTCGTTGATCCGGTCGAGCACTCATCGCACCTTCTCGGCGACCGGGAGGTCGGCGGCCGGGGAGTCGCTCCGGGACCGCCTTCATCAACTCGTCCGGCTGGGTAGCGGCGGTGGATCGTCGTACGGACGACGCCGGATCGGGCTGCGACCGAATCGATGTTCAACGCGACGGGGCCCTTCGCGCGACGCAACTCGAGAGCCGCCTGGAGAGTGCGCTCGTCGGTCGGCTCGAGGCCCGGCCGGCCGCGACCGGTCGAGGTGTGGGGCATGGGTTCAGTCTGCCGGGAATAGATCTGCATCCATTTACGCTACATAAAGTGTAGCGATGAAAGGTCTTCTAGCGATGGAGGAGTGGTAACCATGACAGCGTCCGGCGGAAGCGACATGGTCCTGCTGATGCTGCTCGGGGTGACGGTGGTCATCATCACTATCCGAGTTGCCGCACGGGCCTACCGGATCAAGCAGGAAGCCTTGGCCAAGCAGGCGACCGCCGTCGTACGGCGGTCGATCGACGATCGCGCTTCACAGCGGGAGTCTGTGAGCAGCTCGGAGACGCGGTGACACCTGGCCCGCGCCGTCCGCACCGAGGAGCTGGCGGGTCTGGGCCAGACCCAAACGCGCAGCGACCGGCATTGCCCTTGCCGGGCCATCGGCCACGCACGCGCAACAGAAGAACGCCGTGACAGCTGCGAAGGACGCGCTCGACACGCACGTACATCATTTGAGGAGAGATAAAGATGGAGAAGATCGTAGTCGGCATCGACGGCAGCCGGACCGCCCAGCAGGCACTCGCGTGGGCAGCAGCGGAGGCCAGGCTGCGCGGTGCCGGTCTGGTCGTCATCCGCACATGGCAGCAACCCACTACAGCCCTCATGTCCCCGTACGCCGCCGCACAGGACAGCTCTCTGCTCGTAGTCGGCTCACGCGGACGGGGCGGTTGCTGCTCGGGTCGGTCAGCCAGCAGGTCGCTCACGAGGCCTCCGTCCCAGTCGTCATCATCCCGCCGGCGGCGACAGTGATGGATGGACACGGCAGCCAATGGGAGGGCTGACAGATGGCTTCCCCGGTCGGGGTTGGACGTGCGGTGGCGGCCGCTCGAATGGCCACCCCGGGCAAGCGGCGGATGCCTGCCGAAGCGCTGGCCGTCCTGAAGCTCAGGTTGCAGGAAGACCGCTTCTTCCGCCGGAACCAACTGCGTGATCTCTTGGACCGGTCCAGGCCAAATCGGCCGAAGGAGCAATGCACCACCGCGCGGATCGAGGTTCAAGCCCAGCTGACCGCTGCTGCAATAGAGGTACTGAGCGACATCGAGGCCGCGTTGATTCGGATGAACACCGGCCGGTACGGCCGTTGCCAGATGTGCGAAGCGGCCACCGGTCTGCAGCGCCTTCTAATCGTGCCGCACACTCGCTACTGTGCCCGCTGTCACCGTGCCAAGGAGATCGGAGCCCGACGCGCCGACCGCGGCGGCTGGGTCGACGGCTTGGCGGCCCATGGAGATGTCTTGGGTGATGGAGACCCTGGCTTGGCCTAGGTGCTCGGCGATGCGGCCGGCAGGTGTACTCGGTTGGATCAGGTTCCGATGGCCAACTCGCGAACCTCACTGGACTCGCGGCCGAGCCCGAACAACTGCTTGTCCTAGGCCCGCCGCGCCGTCTCTGCTCAGGGCGGCACAGGACAGCTCCATCCCTGTCGTCCGCTCGCGCCGACGGGCCAGCTTCGCCGGGCTGCTGCTCGGCCGCCTCGCCATCCGCGGCGACGTCGACAAGCGGGCGTTCAACGCATTCTGGCTGGTCGATAACCGAGTGGTGGCCCGGAATGCAGGTCAACTTGTGGACGAGGGCATCGCGCCGGTCCAGGAATTTGATCCGGACCAAGCAGCCGGTCGATCCGGATCGGCTGGCGGACGCCTCGGTGCCGCTGGCCGAACACGTTATGGCCTAGGCGGCGGGTCACCCCGCTACCAGAAGGCAGACACCGAGCGCCGCCAGGGTGAGTGCCTTCGCGGCCTCGAGCCCGACGTAGTACAGGTGGTGGGCGGCCGAGCGGGGCGGGTTCTGACCGGCGAGGACGCGGTCGGTGCGCTGGTTGAGTCGTGGCCGAACAATGATGAGCTGTCCGGCCAGGATGACGATGACGATCGCGGCCAGAGCCGCTACCGTCCCTGTAGGCCGTCCGGCAGCGATCGCGGCGAGGGCGACCAGCGCCAACGTGATCTCCGCGCGGTTGAGCGCCCGGAATACGATGCGGCCGATGCCCAGTCCGATGGAGATGTCGACGCCGGGGGCCCGGAACTTGAGCGGCGTCTCCAGGAAGGAGATCGCCAGCACCATGCCGAGCCAGACAAAGATGGCGGCAGTTGCTACCGCGGCGGGTGCTGCGTTCACCGTTCCTCCTGGATCCGTGCTGTTGCGGCTCGCACATGGGTGAGGGGAGTGGACATGTTGCCGAAGGCCCCTAGGCCGCCGGCCAGTTCGCGAGTCGCGCGACGAATTCCGGGGGCGAGGCGACGATCATCATGACTGCGGGTTCGGTACCCGGGTTGGCCAGGCTGACTCGTTCCCCGGTGGCGATGCGTGCGACGGCGCCGGGGCGAGTCGGTGGTGCTGGTCGCCTTGCCGCAGTTCGATCGAGCCGGACACGTGGACCAGGACGATCTCGGACGGACCGTGGTCGTGTTCGGGCAGGCCGCCGCCGGGCGGGATCCACACCTGGAGCATGGCGATGTTGTCGGGGGTCTCGGCGGCCACGAGGACCTCCATGGTCGGGCCGCCGGGGATGGGCGCGCGGCGTCGTGGTGTCGTGCCGATCCTGGTGATGTACATCAGTTGCTCCTGTGACGCCGCTGCTGCGGGCGGGTACCCGCGGTACGGTTGCGGGTGGGGGACAGGTGGACGAGGCAGGCGTCTGGCTCGGCGAACGGCTCGAGGCGGGTGGCCGCGATCGGTGCTCGGATTTCGGCGAGTGCGCCCCGCATCAGGCCGAGATGCAAGGGGCACAAGGTGGAGGAGTACTCCTCGGCAAGTTCGAGGAAGGGACAGTGGCGCAATCTGATCTGGTCGTCGCCGGCGGACTCCGGTGCGAAGCCCAGTTCGGTCATCATCGCGGTTAGTCGTTGCGTGGCCTCTGCGGCGCCGGTCTGATGGGTCGGATCGACCTGCTCGACGAGGTAGCCGCCCCACTTGCGGCCCGCGGCCTCGGCCTTGGTGCCCGCATCGCGGTTCGTGGACAGCTGACCGAGCAGGATCTTGGCCAGCAGGTGGTATTCACGCCGCCCGCCGCGGTCCATCCCGGGATGGGGTGCGTGGACGGTTCGGGGTCGGCCCGGCCCGGACGGCTGCTCGAGCCGGCGGTCGACCAGACCTTGTTCCACCAGCGCGTCGAGGTGGAAGCGGACCGTGTTTGGGTGGATTCCGAGCCGTTCGGCGAGTTCAGTGACGCCGAGGGGATCGTTTGAGGAGCGCAGTGCTTCGAGCACTGCGGCGCGGCGCGGCTTCTCTGTGTCGTCGGAGTCAGCTCTGGTCATGATGGCAAGCTTCCCTGATCCTGCGCCGCAAGGGCGGCGATGAGGGGATGGTCGTGGTCGATGACACCGACTTTGAAGGCTCCACCCGGGGATCCGAGATCGTCGAAGAATCCCGCGTTCGCCGCCTGGTAGTCCTTCCACTGTTCGGGCAGGTCGTCCTCGTAGAAGATGGCCTCGACCGGACATACCGGTTCACACGCGCCGCAGTCGATGCACTCGTCGGGGTGGATGTAGAGGGAGCGCCCGCCCTCGTAGATGCAGTCGACCGGGCACTCGTCGACGCATGCGCGGTCCTTCAGGTCGACACATGGCCTCGCTATCACGTAGGTCACAGCTGACTCCTCACCAGACGCTTGTAATTACTACAAATATCACATGTAATAATCATACGAAACAGCGATGTGAAGGAGGGTGGCACCATGCCGGCTTCGGAGATCTACATCGAGGCGACCGGGACAGATCCCGATGTCATCGCTCGAGGTGTGGTCCGTGAGGTACACGAACGGTTGCGGTCCGGACTCGCGGAGCTGTCCACGACCCACGCGGCTGATGGCACCGATCAGCGGCCGTCCGCGGAGATCGTCGACTTCTGCCTTCATGAGCTGCGCCGGTATCTGGCCGTCGCCGATCGCGACCTGTACGCGCCCGCGGCCGGGGATGCCGAGACGCGGCTGCTGGTGGCTGCCCTTCGCATCGGGGCCGCGGCGCTCAACGCCCGGATCGACGATCTGGCGGCCGCGTTCGATGCGGCAAGGATCAGCGACTTGATCGCGGCGCTGGATCTTCAGCTCCAGATCGAGGAGTCGGTGCTGATGCCTGCGCTCGCCGGCCTGCCCAGCATGGATCCGTCGTTGCTCGCCGCTGGCCTGCGCGCCTACCTGGCGGGAGAGCAGGTCGAGGAGCCGAGTGTCATCGATGTCCGGACTATCGCGCGCGGTGGCCGTCACCCGCGGGTCTTCGCCCGTTATGCCGGCCTGGCGCCGGGAGAGGCGTTCATCCTGGTCAACAGTCACGACCCCAAGCCGCTGCGCCGGGAGTTCGAAGCCATTCATGCCGGCGCCTTTACCTGGGACTATCTGCAGACCGGACCCGAGGAGTGGCGCGTCCGGATCGGACGGGTCGCCGTCGATGGCTGAGGACTCACCGGCTGAGTCGCGTGTTCCCGCCGATCTGGCGGCCGAACGGCCGATGGCGCGGATCCTTGCCGACGTGCGCGAGTTCGCCGGCGACTCCCTCCTTGCCTCCGGCGCGCGGTGGAAGCTCGACGAGCCGGGGCGCGAGCTCGACGCGAACCTCATTCATCTGCCTGCCGGGCAGCGTGTGGAAACCCACACCGAGTCGGAACTGGACGTCCTGCTCGTCGTCGTGGCGGGAAGCGGCACCGTCGACACCCCTGATGGTTCGAAGTCTCTTGCCGACGGCAACCTCGTGTGGTTGCCGCGCGGCTCGACGCGCAGCATCGCCGCCGGCAAGGACGGACTGTCCTATCTGACTGTTCACCGGCGCCGTCCCGGCCTGCAGATCAGACCGCGTCCTGGTCCGTAGGTCACCCAGTCACTACCCGACCTGCGGGCGTGGCTCAGCGTGCTTCTCGTAGGAGGTCCGCCAGCACGGCAGCTTGACTGTGATCCACGTCCCGGGTCGCGGTCACCAGCGTCAGTGTTGAGCCGCGGGCCAATGTGCGCAGCTCGTCGAGTGCCGCCCGTTTGGACGGTGTCGCGAGCTCCTCGCGATAGCGCGCCTCGAACTGTCCGAACTTCTCCGGGACGTGGCCGTACCACTTGCGCAGTTCCGTGGACGGTGCGACGTCTTTGGCCCATACGTCGATCGCGGCTGCATCCTTGCGGATGCCGCGCGGCCAGATGCGGTCCACCAGGATCCGGATACCATCGTCGGTCGCGGCCTGGTCGTAGATCCTGCGAACCCGCACGCCTCTGGCGGTCATGACTCACCGTCCGTCGGGTCGCGCCAGCCGGGCACCGTCGGTACCATGCCCATCCAGCCCGGTGGGGTCCAGGCCACCGCGCGCTGGCCACGACAGGAAGCCGACCAGCTGCTGGAACGGCTGCCAGCCGCGCCGGTTCAACATCAGGACCGGCTCGTCCTCGGCGGGCGCGTCGGAAGACGCCACGCGCTCGACGGCGACGGCCTGGCCGGCGATCTCCGTCGCCAACCGACGCACGCTCAACTCCACCGCGCACAGGTCGAGCAGCCACTCGAGTTGCTCCTGGTACGCCAGCGCGACAGTGTCGAGATGGGTCGAGGTGACGGCAGATGCCCAGCCCCGGGTACGTGCGTTGCGGCGAACTGGATCATGAGGCAGGTCGACGATGTGAACCCCGGCCACGGTCCGGGACTGCATGTCTGCGTCGATCCCGGTCGCGGCGGCCAGGGCAAACGATGCGAAGGGCTCGGGTCCGCAGACCGCGGTGGCCTCGTCAAGACGCTGTCGGGCTCGGATGGCGAGGCAGCGCGGCTGTTGCAATCCGTCGAGGAGCTCCGACTGGTGATGGCGGAACTCCCGCACCAGCGCCGTTCTCGTGTCCTTGAGGAGATCGCGGCCCTGACTGACGAAGACCGCTCGCCGGCGGCGGTCGAGCAACTCACTTCGGGTGGCGACAAGGGATTGCATGGCACGCTCCCGGATGTCTGATCGGGCATTTCTGACACTGCCGTGACCCCGCCTCGCCGGGTACTGGCATCTCCGGCGAGGGTCGAACCGCATTGATCGCCGGCAACCGGCAATCGTGCGGCCGACCTGACGGGCGTCACCCCGGAAGTTGCCCGACGCAACAGTCACTTCGAGACGTGCTGCGGAGGCCAGATCTCCACCAAGGCCAACTGGTCGGTCGAGCGGATCTTTCAATGCCAACGGGCCTATGAGCCTTTGTGGGGACTCGTCAGGAGCCGTGCCGGGCGGGTGCATACTTGGTGGCGAGCCGGGCCAGTGCGAGGGCGGCGATTAGGAGGCCGAAGTCGCGTAGTGCGACGTCGTAGAAGCCTGAGAGGGTGAGCAGGTTGAGGATGATGCCCGCAAGCCAGGCGGCGACGATGAGTGCGCCGTAGCGCGGAATCAGGGCGACGGCCACGCCGGCGACGATCTCGATGATGCCGATGGCGTGCATCGCGTCTTGTCCGGAGCCGGGGACGATGTCGTTGATCCATGGGGCGAGGTAGCCCGGCCAGTCGGTCAGCAGGTTGGCGAACTTGTCGAGGCCGAAGACGATCGGCGCGATCGTGAAGACCGTTCGCAGTAGCAGGAACGCCTGGTAGGCCGGGTCCGATAGCGCCTCCCGGCGCGTTGTGTGGGCGGTATGCCCCTCAGTGCTCATCATTTACTCCTTCTAGAGCGTCGATGTCCTTCTATGCTTGTCTCGCGGGCACGAACTGGCACCGCCGCCCACCGGCTGACTTCGCGGGCAATTGGTTGCCGATCTTCGGCAACACCCGGAGATCCGAACCGTCGGTTGAGGCAGTTCCAGGCGAGCGGGGCGCTTGGCTCAGGAATGCGTGGCGTGGGCCAACTCCGCCGCGAATCCCTGTCGCCATGAGCTGTAGCGCGGAGCCCAGTCGAGGGTGCGCCGGGCGAGTGTGTTGTCGGCGCCGCGCAACTGGGTCATGAAGGCGACCCCCCAGCCTCCGACGGCCAACCTGCCAAGAGCCGCGGGCACATGCTTCGGTGGTGGAGCGTCTAGCAGTTCGGCGAGGATGGGCAGCCATTCGGGCACCGGTGCAGGCTCGTCGTCGACCACGTTGAGCACGCCGCGGACGTGGCTGTCCAGCGCTGCGGTGATGGCCGCGGCGGCGTCCTGGACATGGGTGAAGGAGAAGGTGCCGTCCCCGGAGCCGATGATCGGCATCTTCCCGGCCTGTACCTGACGTACGAACGATCCGTTACGGCCATAGATCGTGCCGTGTCCGTAGAGCTGTCCTAGCCGCAATACCAGCCCACCTGCCTGCCGTGTGCGCTCCTCAAGCGACCGTAAGGCGGCGAGCACCGGGGCGAACTGCCGCGGTGGATCCCGCCATAACGGTGCGTCCTCGGTGGCCGGAACCCACTTGTTCGGCTCGTAGATGCAGCCAGGCCTTCGGTGATGACACGCTTGGCGCCGGCCTGTTCGGCGGCGTACAGCAGGTTGCGGGTCCCCTCTGTCCGCAGTCGGTTGGTCTGCGCGAAGTCGCGGCTCATCCGGCGCGGATTGAGCTTGGCCGGAATCGCGGTGAGCAGGTGAACCACCGCGTCGGGTGCAGCATCCTTGACTACGCGGCTCAGCGCTTCGGAGTCCAGTGCATCGGCCTCGGCGACTACGGCTCCCAGCATCTCGACCTCGACGGCGGCGCCGTACGAGCGCGCCAACCCGACCACCTCATGGCCCCGGGAGGTGAGCAGTGGCAGTAGTCGGCGGCCGATGACGCCCGTTGCACCGGCCACAGAGACGCGCATGGTTCCTCCTGGGAGAGTCGGTTCTCGTTGGCGAGCGCCGGGCGTCACTGTGGTGCGTCATCATCGTCGTCGCCGGGCTGGTCCTGGGCTTCGTCGGCCAGGTGGTAGATCGTCATGGCCTGCCGCGGTGCTGAGTCGTCGACGTCGCCCTGTCCGGCCAGTTGCTGCAGCACCCGCACGACAATGGATTGTGCGTCGATTCCGAAGTGGCGGCGCAGGGCTGCGCGGGTGTCGGAGTGGCCGAACCCGTCGGCGCCCAGCGAGGCCCATGTGCCAGGCACGAAGGGCGCGATCTGGTCCGGTACGGCCCGCATCCAGTCCGAAACAGCCACGACTGGGCCTGAAGTGTCGTTCAAGCGCCTCGTGACGTATGGGATTCGGGGCGGCTCGCCGGAGTGCGACAGTGTCCATTCTTCGGCGGCGAGTCCGTCACGGCGCAACTGCGTCCACGATGTCACCGACCACACGTCGGCCTGCACGCCCCAATCCGTTTGCAGGAGGCGTTGCGCTTCCATTGCCCAGGGCCTCGCGATGCCGGAGGCAAGGATCTGCGCCTTCGGACCATCGCCCTCCGGGGCAGGGGAGTAGCGGTGCATCCCGGCGAGGATCCCGCCTACGTCGACACCATCGGGCTCGGCCGGTTGCGCGATCGGCTCGTTGTAAAGGGTGAAGTAATAGAAGACGTTCTGGTCTTCGCCGGGTCGCGGATCGCCGTACATGCGCCGGAGTGCGTCGGCGGTGATGTGGCCGAGCTCGAAGGCATAGGCGGCGTCATAGGCGACGCACGCAGGGTTGGTAGATGCCAACAGCAACGAATGTCCGTCCTGATGCTGCAGGCCTTCGCCGTTGAGGGTCGTGCGGCCGGCAGTGGCGCCCAAGAGGAATCCTCGGGTCATCTGGTCGGCGGCGGCCCAGAGTTGGTCGCCGGTGCGCTGGAACCCGAACATCGAGTAGAAGATGTAGAGCGGGATCATCGGTTCGCCGTGGGTGGCGTACGACGTACCGGCCGCTGTCCACGATGCAGCAGATCCGGCCTCGGTGATGCCCTCGTGGAGGAGAACACCGTGGATGTCCTCCTGATAGCTCAGCATCTGTTCCCGGTCCACGGACAGGTAGTTCTGTCCATGGGGCGAGTAGATCTTCTTGGACGGGAACAAGGAATCCAGCCCGAAGGTGCGGGCCTCGTCGGGGATGATCGGCACGAACCGGTGACCCATCTTCGGGTCTTTCATGAGGTCCTTGAGCAGCCGGACGAACGCCATCGTGGTAGCGACCTCTTGCCTGCCTGAGCCCCGCCGGGCGACGTCGTAGGCTGCGGCGCCGGGCACGACAAGAGGCTTGCTCTGTACTCTGCGCGCGGGCAGGTACCCGCCGAGGACGCGCCGCCGCTCGTGCAGATACTCCACCTCTGGCGAGTTGTCCGCGGGTCGGTAGTAGGGCGGCTTCACCTCGTCGAGGGCCGAGTCGGGAATGTCCAGGAACAGCCGGTCCCGGAACCCCTTGAGGCCGTCCATGGTCAGCTTCTTCATCTGATGGGTGGAGTTGCGGCTCTCGAAGTGCGAGCCGAGGGTCCATCCCTTGATGGTCTTGGCCAGGATGACCGTCGGTTGCCCGGTGTGTTCGGTGGCCGCCAGGTAGGCGGCGTAGAGCTTGCGGTAGTCGTGTCCGCCGCGTTTGAGGTTCCAGATCTCGGCGTCGGACAGGTGCTCGACCATCGCGGCCGTGCGGGGATCGCGGCCGAAGAAGTGCTCCCGGACGAACGCACCGGATTCGGCCTTGTAGGTCTGGAAGTCGCCGTCGGGTGTGGTGTTCATCAGGTTGAGCAGCGCGCCGTCGGTGTCGGCGGCCAGCAGTGGATCCCAATCGCGGCCCCAGATCACCTTGATGACGTTCCAGCCGGCTCCGCAGAAGTATGACTCCAGTTCCTGGATGATCTTGCCGTTGCCTCGGACCGGGCCGTCGAGGCGTTGCAGGTTGCAGTTGATGACGAAGGTGAGGTTGTCGAGTTCTTCACGTGCCGCGACGCCGATTGCGCCGAGCGACTCGGGTTCGTCCATCTCGCCGTCACCGAGGAAGGCCCACACTCGCTGGTTGCTGGTGTCCTTGAGGCCGCGGTTGTGCAGGTAGCGGTTGAAGCGGGCTTGATAGATCGCGTTGATGGGGCCGAGACCCATCGAGACCGTGGGGAATTCCCAGAAATCCGGCATCAGCCGCGGGTGCGAGTACGACGGCAGTCCGCCGCCCAGTCCGGCATGTGAGAATTCCTGCCGGAACCCGTCGAGCTGGCTTTCGGTGAGTCGTCCTTCCAGGAACGCGCGCGCGTAGATGCCTGGTGAGGCGTGTCCTTGGAAGTAGATCTGATCGCCGCCGCCGGGTGCGTCGTGGCCACGGAAGAAGTGGTTGAAGCCGACCTCGAACAGCGCCGCGGCGGAGGCGTAGGTAGAGATGTGACCGCCGACGCCGATGCCGGGCCGCTGCGCACGGTGGACCATGACCGCGGCGTTCCAGCGGTTGTAGGCCCGGATCCGCCGTTCGATGTGTTCGTCGCCGGGGAAAGCCGGCTCAGCGTCGGGTGCGATCGTGTTGAGATAGTCGGTACTGCGCAGATTCGCCACACCGACGCGGCGGTCGCGCGCTCGCTGCAGGATGCTGAGCAGCAGATACCGCGCTCTGTTCTGCCCGGCATGATCGACCACCTGATCGATCGATTCGAGCCACTCCTGGGTCTCTGACGGATCCAGGTCGAGTAGTTGGCTGTGCAACCCGAGACTTTCTGGCAGGCCTTGCGGCGTCGGTGTCATGACTGCTCCTTCAGGTCTGAGAGCTCGTCCGGTGACCTGCCCGCGAAGCGGAGCTGGCCGGCCGATGAGGGTTTGACAGATGACGTTCGGTGCGGACGGATCACGGCGACGGAACAGGCGGCGTGCTGCAGTACCGCGTGGCTGACCGATCCCAGCAACATCCCGGCGAAGCCTCCGCGGCCGCGCGATCCGACGACGATCAGTTCGGCGCCCGCCGACGAATCGATCAATGCCTGGGCCGGGTGACCGTGCACGAGCTTCGTCTGTACGTCGACGCCCGGGAAGAGCACGCGCATGCGCTCTGTCGCTTCGGTGAGTAGTTGCCGGTCGAGCTGGTCGACGATGTCTGCGGGAACACGAAGTGACGGGTGCTGTCGAGTTGTCATCGCGGCGTGCACTGCGGTGATTCCGATGTGGCGGCGCGACGCATGCTGGTAGGCGAACCGGATCGCCGCGGTCGAGATCTCCGAGCCGTCGACGCCGACCACGATCCGCCCGGTCGGCGCCGCGGGGAGCGCCGTACCGTCGCCGTGGGGGTGGACGACGATCACTGGGCACGGGGCATGTGCGGCCACCGTGGCGCTGACGGACCCCAGGAGCAGGCCGCGGAAGCCACCGAGGCCGCGGCTGCCCACGACCACCAGGTCTGCGTTTTGCGCCTGGCTCAGCAATGTCGGTGCAGGGGGGCCGACGAGCAGGTCAGTAGTGACTTTGATGTTGGGGGCAACTTCTCGCGCATGTGCCTCCGCCTCGGTGAGGATCCATTCGGCGGCCGATTGGAGGCCGAGGTTCGTGTCCCCGGCGAAGGCCATGTCCAGGGCGTTGCCGATCATCGGCCAACTGAAGGCGTGAACGATGCGCAGGGGGCAGTACCTCGACGACGCCTCCGCAGCTGCCCAGGCCAGCGCGGCCTGCGCGGACGCCGATCCGTCAACACCGACCAGAACTGAGCGAAGCCCCCGATTGTTTGCAGTGGTTGCCTTCGTCATGTCACCGCTCCACTTCAGCTCTGGATGTCCTGCGGTTTCGACTGTGCCGTTGCTGTGCTGAGACAGGTAGTGCTGTGATCGGCGAACCTGTGACCGGGCTCGTGGCCGACGTCCGGCAACGATGCTGTCCCTCGCGGCGCGGGGCCATTGCCGATCCGAGGCCGTGTCCAGTCGAGGAGGCCATCGTTGCCGGGCCCCGGCGATCAGGGCAGCTTCAGTTCGCCGATCGGCGCCGTACCGGTCGCGGGCAAGCAGCGGCAAAGTCGTCAGTGTACGAATAGGAGGTTGTCGTGGATCAATCGGTCGCCCACCGATCGAAGTTCCCGAGGGGACGGACCGACACGGAACCGGCACCGGCCGGCGCAGGCGTCTCCACAATCCACGAAACTGCCGAGCCGGCACAACCTGATTGGGGCGGGCTACCCGTTGGTTGTGCTGACCCGGCCTGGCAGCCCTGAGGATTGCTGGGAACCCCTGATCGCGTTGCCCGGTTTGCGGACTGTCGTCAGCGTGCGGGAGCTCGCGCCCGGGAGGTCGCGCATGTGGTCGTCGGCCCGGGATCCGTTCCGGCACGCGAAGGAAAGGAAGCGTGACATGGCAACTGTCTCGTTCAAGGGAGCCACCCGGGTGTACCCGGGCCAGCGATTCGCCAGCTGTGGACAAGCTGGATCTGGACATCGCCGACGGTGAATTCATGGTGCTCGTCGGCCCGTCAGGTTGTGGCAAGTCCACCTCATTGCGGATGCTCGCCGGCCTCGAGGAGGTGGACGAGGGCTCCATCTACATTGGCGATCGTAACGTCACCAACTCCCCGCCGAAGGAGCGGGACATCGCGATGGTGTTCCAGAACTACGCGCTCTACCCACACATGACGGTCGCGGACAACATGGGCTTCGCCCTGAAAATGCGTGGCCTACCCAAGGACGAGCGAGTCAAGCGCGTCGCCGAGGCAGCCCAGCTGCTCGGCATCGAGGAGTACCTCGAGCGCAAGCCGAAAGCACTGTCCGGTGGTCAGCGCCAACGGGTGGCGATGGGTCGTGCGATCGTCCGTGATCCGCAGGTGTTCCTGATGGACGAGCCGCTGTCCAACCTCGACGCCAAGCTGCGCGTGCAGACCCGTACCCAGATCGCCGAGCTGCAGCAGCGCCTCGGGGTGACGACGGTGTACGTCACGCACGACCAGGTCGAGGCCATGACGATGGGCGACCGAGTGGCCGTCCTCAAGGACGGTCGACTGCAACAGGTCGACAAGCCGCTGCGCCTCTACGACCGGCCGAAGAACGTGTTCGTGGCGGGCTTCATGGGCTCGCCGGCGATGAATCTGATCGAGGCTGAGATCACTGACGGTGGTGCGAAGATCGGCGACTACGTAGTCCCGATCGCTCGCGAAGTGCTGGACAAGGCCGGCGATGACAAGACCCTGATGCTGGGCATCCGGCCGGAGGCGTTCCATATTGCCGCCGAGGGCCTCCCGGTCAGGGTGGCGGTGATCGAGGAGCTCGGCTCGGGCGCGTTTCTGTACGGCTCCGCGGAGCACACCAGCTTGAATCAGGAGATCATCGCCCGGATCGGCACCCGAATGCACAGCGAGAAGGGCGCCTTGGTCCACCTTGCGCCACAGTCGGAGAAGGTCCACGTCTTCTCTACCTCCACCGAGAACCGCCTCAGCGCCTAACCCCCAACCGCCCCACCGCCGGCCTCTGCTCTCCTCGCAGTGGACGGCGGCACGTCGGTTCGAGAAGCCGGTGAGGTGGTCCTTCGCCCGCGTGGCCCGCGGCGGCGACGTCAGGACAGATCTTTCATGTCCGCGAAACGATTCGGTGCGGCGATCTCCAGGCTGGGGTGCTGCGCCGGCGTCGGGCTTTTGGCCGTGGCCCGGTGGGGGTGGATGACCGCGACTGGGCAGCCGGCGTGCTGCAGCACCGCTTGGCTGACCGATCCCAGCAGCATCCCGGTGAACCCGCCGCGCCCGCGTGAACCGACCACGATCAGCTCGGCGCCGGCGGCTTCGTCGAGCAGCGCCTGTACCGGGTGGCTGTGTACGAGTTTGGTCTTCACATCGATGCCGGGGATGAGGATCCGCTTGCTGTCCATTGCTTCGGCGAACAGTTGCCGGTCGACCTGTTCGACGATGTCGGCGGGGACTCGCAGTGATGGATGCTGGCGGGTCGGCGTCGCGGCGTGGATGGCGGTGATTCCGATGCGGTGGCGTGCTGCCTCCTGGAAGGCGAAGCGGATTGCGACGGCCGAGATTTCTGACCCGTCGACGCCGACCACGATGCGGCCGGTCGGGGTGGTGGGGAACGCTGTGCCGTGTCGGTGGGGGTGGACGACGATCACCGGACATGGGGCGTGTGCGGTGACTGTGGAGCTGACCGATCCCACCAGCAGACCGCGGAAGCCGCCGAGTCCGCGGCTGCCGACAACTAACAGTTCGGCACCCTGCGCTTGACTCAGCAACGTCGGTACGGCGCCGGCCGCGACCACCTCTGCGGTGACCCTGATATCGAGAGCAGCGCGGCGCGCATGGTTCTCGGCCTCGCGGACTATCAAGGCGGCCGCGGCCCGGAGACCGTCGTTCATGGGCTCGGTGAGGTTCAGGCCGAACGGGTCTCCGATCATCGGCCAGGTGAAGGTATGAACGATGTGCAGCGGGCGGCGTCTGTACGCTGCCTCGGCAGCCGCCCAGTCGAGCGCGGCTTGCGCGGAGACCGAACCGTCGACGCCGACCAGGACAGGTCGGTGGCCGTAGGCGTCTACAACAATGGTGCTCGTCATGTCGTCGCTTCGCTTCAGCTGTGGGGTGCATCTGCGGTTCGACTGTGCCGTTCCGGCACCGTGACAGCTACGGCAAGGATCGGCGAACCTCAGGCCGCCCTGATGGCCGACGCCCGGCAACGATGCTGTAATGGGACCGCGTCGCACGACTGCGGCGATATCTCACGGGGAGGGAGTGAGATGAGCGACTACAGCGGGCTACCCGGACTGAGCGAGAGCGCCCCCAACAGCGCCGACGAGGCCTGGCTGACGGCGATCGCGCAGGCAGCCGCCGGCGACGCACAGGCGCCGCTAGAGTTGCTGGTCGAATACCTCACCCTGCTCGCGGACGCTGCCATCTCCGGGCGGGGTCCGCGAGAGCATGAGCTGGCGATCGTGCGTGAACTCGGGCGTCGCGCCGCAGAGCAGGGTATTCCGGCGGGACGGGTTGTCGACTTGTACCTGTCCGCGGCGTGGCGGATGTGGCGGGATCTGCCTGACGTCGTGCCGTACCGGGACCGTGACACGGTCCGCGCCTCGGCCCAGGCGGTACTGCGGGCGGTCGGTGAAGCGATCGCCGTCCTGGTGGACAGCTACCAGGTCGCTACCAAGCAGCTGATCAGGCAGGAGGAATCGCTGCGCCGCGAGCTGGTCGACGACCTGCTCCGTGGCGATGCTGACGTGTCCCGGATGGTCGAGCGTGCCGAACCGTTCGGGCTCGACCTCGGCCGGTCCCACCAGGTGGTCCTGGCCGCACCCGCGGACGGGCTGCCCGACAGCGACACGACAGCCGGCATGCTGGAGCGGTTCATCCTGGACCAGTTCGGGGACCGCGAGGTGCTCGTCGCTACCAAAGAAGGCCTCTTGGTGATGTTGCTCCCGGCAACCGCACCCACGCGGGCTCCTCGCACCACCATTAAAGACGTCGGGGAACTCGTCCACGACGCGTTGATCCGGCAGCGGCCAGGCCGCACCTGGCGGGTCGCCTCCGGTCGCGCCTATCCCGGCTCCTACGGCATCGCCCGTTCCTACGAGGAGGCGCGCGAGGCGCTGATGCTGGCCGAGCGGCTGCAACTCGACACGCCCGTGGTCGCTGCCCGCGACATGCTCGTCTACCGGGTCCTGATCCGCGACCAAGCCGCCATCGTCGATCTGATCCAGGCCGTGCTCGGCCCGCTGACCCAGGCCCGCGGCGGTGCTGAGCCTCTTCTGCAGACCCTCGAGGCGTACTTCGCGACCGGTGAGGTAGCCACCGAGGCGGCCCGCCGCCTGAACATGTCGGTACGCACCGTCACCTACCGGCTGGACAAGGTGAAGTCCCTGACCGGGCACGACCCGGGCGACCCTGCACAGCGGTTCACGCTGCACATCGCCGTCCTCGGCGCGCGCCTGCTCGAGTGGCCTGTGCGTGATCTTCCGACGGGCGCGGACGCACACGCCTAGCTGACGCGACGTGGCGTCCCCCGACGGATCATCGTTGCCGGGCGTCGGCCAACACCGCAGCCTGAGGTTCGCCGATCGTCGCCGTACCTGTCCACGCCGTGCGGCGACAGAATCGTAGCTGCACAGCCAAGATCCCTGAGTTCGACCCTTCCACGGTCGGCCTAGGACTTGCCGCTCATGCAGGGCCGAGCCGCGGGCCGGACTCACGAGATCCGCCCGCCACCGTAAGGAGATTTGTCGTGGACCAATCAGTCGCCGCTCGCCTCGACACGCCCGACGCCACGGTGCCGGAGAGCACACCATGAGGGCCTA
Source organism: Kribbella sp. NBC_01484 (assembly GCF_036227145.1). NCBI lineage: Bacteria > Bacillati > Actinomycetota > Actinomycetes > Propionibacteriales > Kribbellaceae > Kribbella > Kribbella sp. NBC_01484. The sequence goes on along the minus strand of NZ_CP109437.1, from coordinate 7,703,549 downwards.
TCGAGTCTCCTGGTTCTTCTTCTGTGGTGTGCTCGGCGCATTCGGCGCATTCGGCGCAGTCGTGGCGGTCACCTCGTCCCTGGCGACCGCCATCGCGCTGTTCATCTGCGGGTGCGTAGCCGGCGGTGTCGTCGCGATGATCGTGCTGGACCCGAAGGACGAGACTCGCCTCCCGCGTGACAGCCGACGAATAGTCGCCAAAAGCTCGATCCTCGCCGGAGCCGGGATCGTGGCCTTCGGCGGCGTCGTGGCGATGGTTGGTGGTTCGACGGCGGTCCTGCTGCTCGCGGTCACGGCCGGAGGTTCGCCGTACATGGTCGACTACTGCGTTGGCCGGCTCAGGGACCGCGGCCACCTCTCCAACCCCGTATCGAGGTCTGCCCGGCCGGACCCTGCCGAGCCCTCGTCAGGGTCCGTGGCGGCGCCGACCTCGTGGACCGAGCCGAGCCGGCCATCCGAGCCACACGTCGCCCCGGCCGCCCTGAGCGATGACGCATTGTGCCTGGCGTGGCGGGCCAGTTTCTCGGCACTGCAAAGTGCACGGTCGGCAGCCGAACGGCTATCGGTCGTCGATGAGCGCCGGGCATATCTTGACGAGCTCGAGAACCGCAACGCGCGTGGAATGGCGGCGTGGCTGGCATCAGGAGCCAGGGCCGCGGGAGATCCGAGCAGGTTCGTCCAGGGCGACAGCGTCTCGTGCCACGACACGATCGATTGGGACAGCCTCATCCACGGCACCGACAGCTGAACCCTGCCCACGACGAGCACCGCTGCAACTGGCCGATGCCAGGGAAACCGAGAACGCGATGACCAAGCTTGAACGTCTATACAGTTACTACGGGCAGAGCCCGTGGCTGGACAACCTGACCCGCGCGTACTTGCGCGACGGCACCTTGGCGCGCATGGTCGCCCATGGGATCCGCGGCGTCACCGCGAACCCGACGATCTTCGCCCGGAGCATTACCGGTTCGCACGACTACGACGAACAGTTCTTAGCGCTGATGAAGGCTGGCAAGTCGGTGGACGAAGCCTACTGGGAGTTGGTCATCTCCGACGTCGGCCAGGCACTCTCGGTCCTGCGTCCGGTGTTCGATCGTGGTGATTGCGTCGACGGATTCGTCTCGGTGGAGGTGTCTCCGGAGTTGGCTCACGACGCTCCGGCGACGATCGCCGCCGCGCGGTGGCTGCGCCGGCGTATCGCTCAACCCAATCTGCTGGTGAAGATTCCGGCAACTGCCGAAGGCGTCACCGCCGTCGAAACGCTGACCGGTGAGGGCAGCAGCATCAACGTGACCTTGCTGTTCTCGCTGTCTCGCTACGCCGAGATCCTCGAGGCCTATCTGTCCGGGCTGGAGAAGTTCACCGCGAACGGCGGCGATCCCTCGACTCTGAGCAGCGTCGCCTCCTTCTTCGTCAGCCGGGTCGACACCGAGGTCGACCGGCGACTCGAGGCACTCGGGACCGACGAGGCGCTGGCTCTGCGCGGCCAAGCCGCGGTCGCGCAGGCCAAGCTGGCCTACCGGTTGTTCACCGAACGATTCTCTTCCAAGCGCTGGCACTGGCTGGCCGCCATGGGCGCAGATGTCCAGCGTCCACTGTGGGCCTCGACGTCCACCAAGAACCCCAAGGACCGCGACACCCGCTACGTCGAGGAACTCATCGGCCCCGAGACGGTCACGACCTTGCCCGAAGCAACCATCGCCGCCTTCGAGGATCACGGCACGATGGCTCGCACCGTCGACAGCGGTGTACCGCAGGCAGCCGAACTGATGCAGCGGCTGGCGGCAGTTGGAATCGACATGACGGCCGTAGGTCGCACCCTGGAGGACAACGGCATCGCCAGCTTCGACAAGGCCTACCAAGACGTCCTGGCGAACCTGACGCACCTCGCGGCAGCCCCGCAGACACCCGGCCAGACCAGCGAGAAAGGTTCTCCGGATGCCTCTCGACGACGCAGCCACACCCGCCGCGGCTGAACCTGTCTCCCTCGCCGGGAAGGTCGCCCCGGCCGCAGCGGAACAGCGGCCGGGTTTGAGCCTGACCTCCGCGGTGATGTTCGTGTCCGACCTGGACCGGTCGGTTGCCTTCTACGCAGAACTGCTGGCGTGGACAATCGCCGTCCACGAGCTAGATGCTGCGCTCCTGGCATGCCCTGACGGCGGCCAGCTTTATCTACGCAGACGAGGCCCTAGAGCCCCGCACGGCCTCGGCCACATCGGGGTGCAGTACCTCATCTGGACCGCGCCGAGCGAGAACGAACTGGACCGCTGCGAACGGGTACTGACCCAACAGTCCGGCCGGGTGACGCGATCAATCCGCGATGGGTTCACCATGGTCGAGGGCCGTGGCCCCGACAACGCGCCGATCCTCATCGCCTACCCCGGGCCGGACGAAGCGCCCCGGCATCAGGTCATGAAGCGAATTTACAGCTGGTGACCTCGGCCCGGTTTAAGCCGGTAGCCGGGTCTGCCGGTCCTGCGTCGCAGTTCGCCGACAGGCGCTGGCCGAGGCGATGAAGGTCAACCGCGGCCATTCAGCGAGTGACGCGCTCCAGCGGTGCCAGGCCGACGTAAGACAGAACGGCGTTGGCCACGAGCGTGCCGCCTAGGCCGCCGATCAGGACGACAGCGTCTCAGTCAGCGCCCAGTGGCGACACGGTCACCGGTGCTCGCAGCAGCAATGCCGTGGCTACGCCGAGCACCACCGCATTGACTCTGAAGATGCTGTCGGTCTCACGATCGGCGCTGTGGAGTCAATGAGGCTGTTCGCCAAGGATAGAGGGGTGGTGGTGGGCAGCGACCATGGCCAGACCAGCGCCGCGGACGGCGGCGGTGTGGGGGGCGGGAGCAGGACGCACCGGGGCCAGCAGCTGTTTAGCCAGCCCATAGGTGATCTCCGGGCGCAGCGCGCCGCCTCCGATGAGGAGCGGCCCACGATCCAAGGCATCGACAACTAGTCCACCGCAGTCAAGGTGCAGGAGGTCGGTCACCACTGCGACGATCGACTGCACGAGCTCGGAAACGGTCGTGGTCGCGCCAAGATCGGAGGTTCCCACGTTCAATCGATGGGCCTCCGTCACGCCGCCATCCACGAGCAAACCCACTTCGGTCAGGCCGGCTCCGATGTCCAGCACCAACAGTGGCCGGGCCACGTCGGCGCCTGATCCGAGCGCGGCGGCTTTCACACCGTCAATGGTCAGCACGACCCGCGCGTCGAGAACCTCCAGCGCGGCGCGGGCCACGCTCTTGTGCTGACCAGGGCACAGGACTGGGGTGGTCAACACAACCATCGAGTAGTGACCGAGGCCGGCTCGGCGGCCGAGGAGGCGTTCGAGGACGCGAGCGGCCTCCGCCTTGTCCACGACGACGCCGCGTTGCACGGGACGACTGCCACCGTCCGCGCCCGGCGCGATGATCGTGGGCACGTCGAAGATCAGACCATGGTCCGGCATCCACGCCCTGGTGCGGGCGCTGCCCAGGTCGATCGCTACGCCGGACGACCGCTGGCTGGCCGACCACGTACCGCGCCGCCGCAGCGACGCCATACGCGGGAACGGCGTACGCGCGGCCGGAGTCACGAGACTGCCTCCTTGACGCGTCACGAGACAGCCTCCTTGAGTTGGTGGCACGGGCCGCAGTACCGGGCGTGCGGCAGGATGCGCAGGCACGCCAGCGGAATGGGCCGGTCACAGAGGTGACAGCAGCCGTACTGACCGGCATCCATCCGGCGCAGCGCGGCGCTGACATCGGTGAGCACCACCCGGGCGGCCGCGGCGAGAGCGGTCAGCACCTCTTGACGGGCGTGCTGATCGGCTGGCAGGTCGTCGCGGCTTGGCCAGATGCCGGCGAGCTGCTCCAGCCGGAACGCGCGCTCAGCATGAAGGTCAGCGCGGAGCGCAACCAGGTCCTCGGGACCTAGTTCGGCTTCGTTGACAGTGGCGAACATGTAGCTCAAGACTTCACACCCTTACAAGGCGTCAGAAGAGAACAGATTGGGCCGGGCCCTATCGAGGTCGGGCAGTGCACCGACGCAACGGCCCCGGGATCCGATTTCTGGTAGGCATCGGTCAGGCGGCGCGTTGCTGACACCTGACGCAGTAGCGCACGTAGGGCAGGATCTCGAGCCGCTCTCCCGGAATGCGGGTTTTGCAGCCCTGGCACGTGCCATAGGTGTCGCCGGTCAGGCGGTCTTCGGCTGCGGTGATCTCGGTCAAGACGCGTCTGATGGCGGCTGTCCGCGCCGTCGCGAGGTCCCCGTCCGCGAGAGCTGCACCGTCTTCGATGGCGCTGAGTTGGGTCAGGCGGGAGTTGCGTTCATGTTGCAGGCGCTGGCGTGCCTCGTGCACGGTCATGTTGGGGGAGCGGGCCACGGTGGTCACTGAAGATACGTCCTCTCACGAACGCTGGGAACGAAAGTAGACGCCGCTGCAGCCAACGGAAGCACATGTTGTGCACCGTTCGCCCCAGTTGCGCCTTGCCTTCAACCATGCCCGACACCGACCGCGGTGACCATCGGGACCAGCACCCATTTATCCAGGCGGTCGGGCTGTAGGGCCCGCCGAGTCGGTGTCGTAGCCAAGCGCGGGGACGGACTGCTCCCGGGCTGTGAATGCGCTCACTGCTGGGTCACGAGGAAGTGCTGACAGAGTGTGCAATAGCGCGCCTGAGGGTGGACGGACAGGCATTGGAGGCTGATGGTGCGGCCACATCGGCCACATCCGCCGTACCGCCCCGCGTCCATTCGGGCCAGAGCGGCCTCAGTATCGGCCAATGCGGTCCGCGCGGCCACGGCGAGTTTGTCACGGATCTCGCTGTGGGCGGCGGTGTCACGAGCGCCGGCCGTCCCGGAGACGTCGTCGGCGCTCCGGGCGATGTCCCGGAGTTGTTGACGCCGGAACAGCAACTGTTCGTACAGACTCGCCCGCAGAACGGTGAGTTGTGCGGGCTCGAGGCGTCGGTTATCGGCTGCAGAGATCTGATGGGTCACGACGCAACTCCTCCATTGGACTCGACTCTCAGCTGGCGCGTTGCTGGCACCCCACGCAGAAGCGGGCGTAAGGCAGGATCTCGAGACGCTCGACGGGGATGGCGGTTCGGCAGTTGTCGCAATCTCCGTAGGAGCCGTCGGCCAGACGCCGTCCGGCAGCGTCGATCTCTTCGAGCACACGCTCGATCGCGGCGGTCTGCGCCGCCTGCAGGTCCTCGTCCGCATACGGCGCGGACTCCTCGATCGCCCTCAGCTGGACGAGGCGCGAGCTGCGCTCGTGTTCCAGGCGCTGGCGTGCTTCGTGTTTTGTGAGGTGCTGGATGCGGCCCATGTCGGTGGTCATTGAATCGGGTCCTTTCAAGGGACGGCAACCGGAGGCCGGCGTGCGCCCGGGAGGCAGTGTGCACGCTGGCGGTCTGCGCCGGCCGTCTTGAGGCTCGTGACTGGTTCTGTCACCACCATCGGCGATGCTGCGTGCGCAGACCATCGGGCCTGACACCCATTTCGGGGAGCACGGGCTGCTGCAGGCAGCGGGAGGCGGATGAGTGCCAGCCCCGATCGACTTGCAGTGGGAGAGCGGGCAGGCTGGGGAGCATGCAACGTATGCCGAGCCATCAGACCGCTGCGGTGCAGAGAGGGGTGCTTGCGGTGCCATTGTTCTGGCGCATCTTTGCTCTGAACGCGGTGGTGCTGGCTGCCGCGACGGCGCTGTTGCTGTGGGCGCCGGTGACCGTGTCGGTTCCAGTGGTGTTTACCGAGGCACTGGTGCTGCTGGGCGGTTTCGCGGTGATGCTGGTCGCGAACGCCGTACTGCTGCAGGTGGGTCTGGCTCCACTGGATCGGCTGAGCCGCCGGATGGCGACGGTCGATCTGCTGAAGCCCGGGCAGCGCCTGCCGGTGGCAGGGCACGGTGGCGTCTCCCAGTTGATCCGTGCTTTCAACGACATGCTGTCGCGGTTGGAGGCAGAACGTGCCACCAGCAGTACGCGTGCGCTGTCTGCTCAGGAGGCGGAGCGGCGACGGATCGCCCAGGAGTTGCATGACGAAGTCGGCCAGAGCCTGACCGCCGTACTGCTGGAACTCAAACGCGCGGCCGGTCGCGTGGACGACTCCGAGCTGCGTGCAGACCTGCTCCATGCTCAGGAGACGACCCGGGAGAGCCTGGACGAGGTACGCCGGCTTGCGCGGAGACTGCGGCCGGGTGTGCTGGAGGACCTTGGTCTCGTCAGTGCTTTGACTGCGCTGGTCACCGAGTTGTCCACGCACACCGGTCTCGCGATACGTCACCAGTTCCAGCCTGGTCTCCCTGCGTTGGACCAGCAGGCCGAGCTGGTGATCTACCGGGTCGCCCAGGAGGGGCTGACCAACGTCGCCCGTCATGCGGACGCTACCCAGGTCGAGATCAGCCTGCGCCACGGCGAGGGAGTTGTCAGTCTCCAGATCCGTGACGACGGTCGCGGCCTCGGGCTGGCCCACGAGGGAGCAGGAATCCGTGGCATGCGGGAGCGCGCACTGCTGGTCGGCGCGGCCCTCGATGTCGGCGCCGCGCCGGCAGGTGGCACCGAGGTGAACCTGCTGGTGCCTATCGACCCGAACGGAGGATGAGCATGGCTGCACAGGACGCCACCCGCATCCTGCTCGCCGACGACCATGCACTGGTACGCCGCGGTGTACGGCTGATCCTGGACAGCGAACCTGGGCTGACGGTGGTCGCCGAAGCAGGGGACGGAAAGGAGGCCGTCGACCTGGCCCTGTCTACCGAGATCGATCTGGCGATTCTCGACATCGCGATGCCGCGGATGACCGGGCTGCAGGCAGCGCGTGAGCTGTCGTCGCGCCAACCTGACCTGCGGATTCTCATGCTGACGATGTACGACAACGAGCAGTACTTCTTCCAGGCCCTCAAGGCCGGAGCGGCGGGGTATGTACTGAAGTCCGTCGCCGACCGCGACCTGGTGGAGGCCTGCCGGGCCGCGATGCGCGGAGAGCCGTTCCTCTACCCGGGAGCGGTGAACGCGCTGATCCGCAACTACCTGAATCGGGCGCGCCTCGGCCAGACCATCCCGGAGCAGATCCTGACCGCCCGCGAGGAGGAGGTCCTCAAGCTCGTTGCCGAGGGTCACTCCTCGAAGGAGATCGCGGGAACCCTGTTCATCAGCGTCAAGACAGTCGAGCGGCACCGGGCGAACATGCTCCAGAAGCTTGGCCTCCGCGACCGGTTGGAACTGACCCGCTACGCGATCCGGGCTGGCCTGATCGAGCCCTGAGCCCGAGCGCCCTCGCTCACATAGCCCTTGCCGGCTGTGCGCGATTGCCGATACCCGGCAAGGACGGAGCCCGACCTTGACCGGTCAGTGACGTACTTAGCTCGCAGGCGAGACGGCATCGTTGGTACTTGCGCGGACCCGGAGGCGAGAGAGGTCGCGGCTCCGCGATCCCTGCGACGAGGAGGTTTCGATGACCGATCTGGATCAGGCGGCGCCACCCAGGCCACCACGTGACGGGCGGACCGTCGACTCGCGGTGGTACCGCAGCGAGCTCGAGCAGCAGCGCCAGTTTCGCCTCGATCAGCTCACAGACTTGGCCTACGACGAGATGGACACATCCAACGACTCTCTGGGCGAGGTGACAGCGACGCTGATGACCGCTGTCAGGGCCGCGCTGGCGGACATCGACGCTGCTCTCTTCCGGCTTGCGATCGGTCGCTTCGGAGTCCGTCAACGGTGTGGTCGCGCGATGCCCACGGACCGGCTGCAGGCCATTCCGACGGCCAGTCTGTGCTTGCGATGCCAACGCTCCAAGGAGCTGGACAATCCTCACCTGCATCCCTGGCGCACGGGAACCATTCCTCCGGCGTCTCCTTCGCGACCGTCGCGTGAAATCGTCGATGTGTGGGGCGAGGATTCGTTCCCCGCCAGCGACCCGCCGGCGAACTGGTGAGTCGGCCTGTGGGGACCAGCCAGGCCGACGACAGCGATCCGATCCACGAGCAGTTGACGCATGTCGGCGCCCACCAGGACCGACCCTGGTCGCTGACGACCAGGGTCGGACTGGGCGAACCCGCGGCAGGACGTCGCCGTCCGCTGGGCCGTGCGGTGGTGCGGGTACTTACCACTACCGACCACAAGCTGATCGGCCACATGTACCTGATCACCTCGTTCGCGTTCTTCCTGATCGGTGGCATGATGGCGCTGGTCATCCGGGCCGAACTGGCCAAGCCGGGCCTGCAGATCGTGAACGAAGAGGTCTACAACCAGCTCTTCACCATGCACGGCACGATCATGCTGCTGCTGTTCGCGACCCCGCTCTTCGTCGGCTTCGCCAATGTCATCATGCCGGTCCAGATCGGCGCCCCCGACGTCGCGTTCCCCCGGCTGAACATGTTCAGCTATTGGCTGTTCCTGTTCGGCGGGCTCATCGCATTCAGCGGATTCTTCACCCCTGGTGGCGCGGCGAGCTTCGGCTGGACCGGCTACGCTCCGTTGTCCAACGCGGTCCGCTCGCCGGGTATCGGCGGTGACCTGTGGATCATGGGCCTGTGGATGGCCGGTCTCGGCACCATCCTCGGTGCGGTCAACTTCGTCACCACGATCATCACGATGCGCGCCCCGGGGATGACGATGTTCCGGATGCCGATCTTCACCTGGAACATCCTGGTCACGTCGATCCTCGTCCTGATCGCGTTCCCGATCCTGGCCGGCGCGTTGCTGATGCTGGAAGCGGATCGAGCCTTGGGGGCTCACGTCTTCGACGCAGCGAACGGCGGCCCGATGCTGTGGCAACACCTGTTCTGGTTCTTCGGGCATCCCGAGGTCTACATCATCGCGCTGCCGTTCTTCGGCATCATCACCGAGATCCTGCCGGTGTTCAGCCGCAAGCCGGTCTTCGGCTACATCGGTCTGGTCGGCGCCACCCTGGCGATCGCTGCGTTGTCGATGACGGTGTGGGCGCACCACATGTTCGTTACCGGCGCGGTCAGCCTGCCGTTCTTCTCGTTCATGTCGTTCATGATCGCGGTGCCGACCGGGGTGAAGTTCTTCAACTGGATCGGCACGATGTGGGGCGGATCGGTGTCGTTCGACACGCCGATGCTGTGGTCGCTCGGGTTCCTGACTACCTTCTTGTTCGGTGGATTGACCGGCGTCATCTTGGCGTCGCCGACCTTGGACTTCCAGGTCACCGACACCTACTTCGTGGTCGCGCACTTCCACTACGTGGTGTTCGGCACCGTGGTGTTCGCGATGTTCGCCGGGTTCTACTTCTGGTGGCCGAAGTTCACCGGGCGGATGCTCGACGAACGCCTCGGCAAGCTGCACTTCTGGCTGCTGTTCATCGGCTTCCACACCACGTTCCTGGTGCAGCACTGGCTCGGTGTCGAGGGCATGCCGCGGCGCTACGCGTCGTACGGCGCGAACGAGGGCTTCACCACGCTGAACGAGGTGTCCAGCCTCGGCGCGTTCATCCTTGGTGCCTCAACGCTGCCCTTCCTCTACAACGTCTACAAGTCACGCAGGTCGCCGAAGGTCGGCGTCGACGACCCGTGGGGCTGGGGCCGGTCGCTGGAGTGGGCGACCAGCTGCCCACCACCGCGGCATAACTTTGTCGAACTGCCACGGATCCGGTCCGAAAGCCCGGCCTTCGACCGACACCACCCGGAGATTGCGCTGGCCGCCATCGACGGGGCCTCAGGCAACAACTTGCTGGATCCGGAGCAGGACGAGGCTGATGCCGATCCACACCCCTGATGATCACGGGCGGGCTGGGGCGGACGCAGCAGCGTCCGGCTCGGAGGCGAGCGTACGGCGGGCTGCCGTCGAGGCCGGCCAGGTGGCCCGTCGAGCAGGTGGAGGTCATGTCGCAGACGAAGTCGGTGCGCCGCTGTGCAAGGCGTGTAGCAGGGACTGATTCGGACCGTGTTCGAGGGCGTCAGATCTCCGTGAAAGTGTCGTCACCTGTGGGTTCGGCCGGAAGTTGTCAGCGAATTCCGGAGTCACCGAAGGGTTTGCGGTGGCAAGGTAGATGTGCGCGGTGAGGGAGTACCGCCGATGCCGGCTGGTCAGAAGACGTCGCTCAGCGGATGCTGAGGAGGACGTCGGCTGACGTGAAATGGCCGGATGCCACGCCGAGGATTGCGTGGCGTCATCTTGGGTCAGGGGGCGAGTGGCCAGTGATGCGCGTTGGGTGGGGCTTCGATCCTCCAGGGGGGTGGGGGCGGGTAGATCCGGGTGCTGAGTGCGCGGCCTGCGCTGGTGAAGACCTCGACCACTGAGCCGTCGATGAAGATCCGGGCTGCCGGGCGGCTCGAGGCCTGGTCGAAGGCGTGGGTTGCCTGCATTAGTCCGTCGTGGGCCTGTGGGTCGAGGCCGGCCTCGCTGCGGTTGATCGTGAGAGTGCCGGCTGCCGCGTCCAGTTCGACTTCGAGGCGTTCGTGGTCGTCGAAGTGAACGACGACCCGCCCCGTTCCTTCCGGCACCACGATCTCGCACCGCGGGCCTGTCGAGACGCCGTCGGCGGCTGATCCGGAGCCGGTGCGCAGGGTGTCGACGGTCGGGATTGGTGCGCTGCGGAGTGAAATGTCCTCGCCGAGCCAGACGACCCGGGGGAGTGAGATGACTCCGGCCCAGCCGTCGGTCCAGCCCGATTGGTCGCGTCCTTCGGTCAGCCATCCGAAGAGCAGCGGCCCGAATCGGCTGTCGCGCATGGCCGAGGCCGCGTAGAAGTTGGTGCCTGAACCGCCGGTACGGATTCCGCCAGATCTGTCCGGGGCCCGTCGAGCTTGCGCTGGCCCGGTCGGTCGACCAGATCCCCGGCCCGCACGCTCTGCCGGGTGGCTCACGCTACGAGGTGAAGTGGGACGGCTACCTTCACTGAACTCGTCAAGTGATCTAGTAGGCGAAGGCTGTTTGATCATGGCTTTACGCCTCGGCCTTTCGACATCGGGTCAGTATCGGTGAGAGCCGCGCATGTAGGGAGGAAAGGTGGCGGGTTCCTCGTTGCCGATCCAGTCGCCGTCCTCGAGTCGGCGACGGCTGGACTCAAGATCGAGGGACAACCAGCCCGCGAGCTGCGGGTGGGCGGGATGCTGCCACAAGCCATACGGTCCGCGCAGCGTTTCCAGGTAGTCGACCAGGTCATGGACCCGGCGATCCTGCGAGGACACCCCACAGCGAGACGCAAGGTCGAGCAGGAACGCGAGATCGAACGTCGCGTGGAACGTGACCTGCCCCATCGCCGGTTCGAGCCCGACCAGACGGGACACCTCCCGCCCAAGGGTCGACGCGTCCCGGGTCTCGCGGGCGAGTAAGTGGTCGACCCCGATCCGGGCCACGTCGGATCGTCGTCGCTCGGGGTGCATCGCCAGGCAGGCAACGGCGCCGGTCGTGGCGGATCGGCAACCCAGACCACGGGTCAGCCGGCGGTATTCCTTCTCGGGTGGGCCCGGCGCGCCCGGCCTGCCGAGGTCGGCCTTGGGCCCGGCCGGCCACGATCCGTCCTCGAGGCGGGCACCGACGAGCCATTCGTAGGCTCGTTCGGTACGAGGATCGGCCGCGAAGCCGGTCGCGGCGATCCCGCGCAACGGGACTGCGGTGTGCATGGTGATGAAGCGGGGGCCGTCGATCGGGCCAGGCCCGGAGGGCGGAATCGACCATGAGCCATCGGATTGCTGAGCGTCGAAGATCTTCTCAACCGCGGCAGCCGTCGCCGGGCCGCGGTAACCGAGGTAGGCCAGTTGGCAGAGCAGGAAGCCCGCGACGTACCAGTCATCGGCTGCGTCCAGCTGCGCGACGAGTGCAACGAGCGCTGGGCTCCGATCGATCTCTGTGCGCCATGCGATGACCTCGGCGTCCTCGTCGTTCGCGCCCTCCAGCTCGCGCGCGGCCCGCCACCGCAACGACGGGGACGGGTCTCCGAGCAGCAGCGTGCCGATGCTCATCGCAGCACCTCGCGAAGATGAGGCGCGGTGGAGGTATCCGCTTGGAGGAGACCGTCGGGTGGTCCCTCGAAGACGATTCGGCCGCCGTCCGGGCCCGCGCCCGGGCCGAGCTCGATGAGCCAGTCGCAGGCGGCGAGGAAGGCCGGATCATGCTCGACGACGAGCACACTGTTGCCAGCGGCAATGAGCTCGCCAAGCGTACGGACGAGCACTGCGACGTCGGTCGCGTGGAGGCCGACGGTCGGCTCGTCCAGCACGTAGAGGGCGGTGGACTTGGTCGGTCGGGCGAACTCCTTGGCGAGCTTGAGCCGCTGCGCCTCGCCGCCTGAGAGACTCCAGCCCGGCTGGCGTACGACGAGGTAGCCCAGCCCCAGTGCGATGGCGGCCCCGCCGACCCGGCGCACCGCGTCGATGTCGTCCCACTCGTCGACCAGCTCGGCGATGGTGAGGGCTTCGATATCGACAAGGCTTCGGCCCCGCAGGCGTAAGGTGGCGGCCTCATGGCGATACCCGGATCCACCGCAGGCGTCGCAGTCCTGAGGCACCGACGGCAGGAACGACATGTCCTGCTGCCACACCCCTTTACCCTTGCAGGCGTCGCAGCGATAGGTCAGGTCCTTCACCGTGAGGCCCTGCTCGATGGCCGCCTCGCTCGCAGCGAACTCCTTCCGGGCGGCGCCGATGAGCCCGAGAAACATCCCCGGTGAGGTGATCTCCGCACGGGACTGATCGGCCACGACCGTGCGTCCGGGAGCACCGGAGATGGCGTCGTGTTCGCCGGGCCGGACGCGGACGACGCCCCGGCCGGGAATGTTGGTTTTCGGTCGGGTCAGGCCCAGCGCGATGGTGTCGGCCACGAGCGAGGACTTACCCGACCCGGACACCCCGCAGACGCCGACCAGCACGCCGAGAGGTACGCGGACGTCGAGTCCATCGAGGTTGTTCTCCCGCGCTCCCGTGATCTGCATCCAACCTGTCGGCTCCCGGCGGCCGCGATCGGTCGCCGGACCATCTCCGTTCAGAACCGCCCGAGTTACCGACTGCGGGCTGTCCAGACTGACCACGCGGCCGCCCAATCGACCGGGACCGGGGCCGATCTCGATCACGTCGTCGGCCGCGCGGATGAGGATCGGGTCGTGCTCGACGGCAATGACGGTGTTCCCGATGGCCCGCAACTCGGTCAGCGCCCGGGCCAGCGCGACCACCTCCGAGGGATGCAGCCCCCGGGAGGGTTCGTCAAGAAGTACGGTCATGCCGACCAGTCCCGCGCCGAGCACGGACGCCAGCTTGATGCGTTGCGCTTCGCCGGCCGACAGGGTCCAGGTCGTCCGGTTCAGCTGGAGGTAGCCCAGCCCGACGGCACGCAGGAAGGCGAGCCGACGCAACGCGATGGTCCGCGCCTCTGCCGCCTGCGGATCCTCGGGTGCGTCGATCGACGTCAGGACGGCCTCCAGATCGGCGAGCGAGGTCGAAAAGAGCTCATCCCGCCCGCGTCCCTGCAGGCGGATCGCCAAGTACGGCGTACGCAGCCGCCGGCCTTCGCACTCCCGGCACGGGAACACGGTCGAGTCCTTGCCCCCGACGTCGTTCGCGGCCCACGCGTTCAACCCGCGCCAGAGCGCGTCGCCGTACAGCACGGCGTGTTGGGCCTTGTCACTCAACGCCTTCCAGGGGGTGCGGTCCACGTCGAACCGGTAGCGCTCGGCCAGCGATCGCATGGGCGGCTCCTCACCGACGGTGGTGCCGAACCAGGCCAGACTGCCGCCGAAGACGCCGCCGAAGATGGGCACGTCCAGGTCCACGATCAGTTTGGGGAAGTCGAACTCGTGCTCGACTCCGAGGCCCAGGCACTGCGGACAGGTCGACACCGGTGACCCGACCAGATGACGCGGCTCGATCGGCATTGCGCCGGCGCCGCAGTCGGCGCAGATCCAGGCTGCTTCCGGCTTCGGGGACGTCCGGCGTACCGTGTCCGCGCCGCAGGCCAGGCAGCGGCGGACGCCGGCTCGCGCGATGATCACGGCGAGCAGACGATCGAGGTCGCTGGACCGGCCAACGGTCACCCGGTCCCAGACGTGGGAGCCCGGCCCATGCGCGTCGAGGACCCGGAGGGATGGATCGATGCTCATCGTCGGGCCCAGACCGGTCAGCGAATCGATCGGAGCCTCCGGTCCCTCGCGGACCGACTGCCGCTCGTAGACCGACAGGCACTCGAGCAGCCGCCTGGTCGCCTCGGACTCGATGACGTCGTGGACCAACGACGACTTGCCCGAACCCGATACGCCCGTCACGACGGTGAACCGACCCTTGGCGAAGTCGACGTCGACGCCCTGCAGATTGTGGGCACGGGCGCCGCGTACGCGGACGGAATCGCTTGACCGTCGGTCGGTGCGCGGCTTGGCGCGAGGCTGCACCCGCGCCTGCTTTTCGGCCACGGGCGGCCCGCAGTGCCTCAGACGCCCGCCATCGGGACCTCCGCCCGGGCCTAGGTCGATCCGCCAGTCAGCGGCGGCGATCACGTCAGGCTGGTGCTCGACGACTACGACCGTACAGCCGCTTTCCGTCAGCCGATCGAGCACCGCGAGCAGCCGGTCGAGGTCGCCAGGGTGCAGACCTGTCGTGGGCTCGTCGAGCAGCACCAGGTCGCCGGACCGCGCCTTGGCCACCTCGCGCGCCAGCCGTACGCGTTGGGCCTCCCCACCGGACAGGCTCGGAGACGGTTGACCGAGCGTCAGATAGCCGAGCCCGACCTCCTGCAGGGATTGCAGGATGCGGGAAATTGCCGAGTGCTCGGCGAACACCGCACTGGCCTCGTCAACGCTCAGCTCCAGCACATCGGCGATCGACCGACCCGACCAGGTCGCTTCGAGGACCTCGGGTCGGTAGCGTTGGCCGCCGCAGGTCTCGCACGGAACCCAGATCGGCGACAGGTAGCTGATGTCGATCGCCACCGAACCCATCCCCTCGCAGTCCGGACAGGCGCCCTCCGCCCGGTTGAACGTGAACTCCGATGCGGAGCGTCCGGTCTCGTTCGCGAAGACGTCACGGATCCGGTCGAGCAGCTTGGTGTACGTCGCCGGGTTCGACCGCGGGTTGTTGCCCAACGGCGACTGGTCCACCGCACGAGCCCGCATCGCCGGGGCCTCGAACGTCGCGCACCCGGCCGGCCCGCGTTCGCGCAAGGAGGTCAAGAGCACCTCGTGGCTCAGGGTCGTCTTGCCTGCCCCCGACGGCCCGGTGATCACGGTCAACGACCCGAGCGGAATCTCGCAGTCGACCTTGCGGAGGTTGCGCGTGCTCGCCCCGGTGATGCGGATCCGGTCGTCGGACACCGCGCGACGCGGCCGATGCCGGCGAGCGCCGGCGGAGAAGCTGATGCCCGACGCCGTGCGTGCTCGCCACAAGTCTGCAGGCGGGCCTTGAAACACCAGTCGCCCTCCGGCGTCTCCACCGCCGGGGCCGATCTCCACGACGTCGTCGGCGAGGGCGACCGCGAGCGGGTCGTGCTCGACCATCAGCACCGGACCGGGCAGGTCAGCGATGGCATCGAGCAGTCGTCTGCGATCGCTGTGATGCAATCCGATGGTCGGCTCGTCAAGCACATGCAGCAGGTCCTCAAGACGCCCCGAGAGCACGACCGCGAGCCGCGTACGTTGCGCCTCACCGCGCGACAGTGTCGGCATCGACCGGTCGAGGGCGAGGTAGCCAAGACCCAGCTCCTGCAGCGGCCGCAGGCGTCGCAGCAACTCGTCCTGGATGCGTCGAGCGCGCGACCCGAGCGGGAGCCGCTGCACGAATTCGAGGACCTCGCTCACCGACCGACCGACCAGGTCCTGGAGCGTCAGGCCGGCGATGCGATGCGACGGGCTGTCGTTGTCACCGCGGAAGGCCGACGGCGCGAGCGGTCGGACCCACGCACCACATTGCGGGCAGACCGGCGCCCGCAGCACCGGTGTACCACCGAGCAGCCCCTCGGGCCTGCCCAAGGCGTCAGCCCGCTCCAGAGCGGCTCGTACGTCGGCTGCCTTCAGGTCCGGTCGAAGCGTGTCCACTCGAACGACGACGTCATGCGGCAGCGCCGGGTCAAGGCGGGGCACACGACTCGTCGGCCTAGCGGCCCACCGACGGCCGTCGACAACCACTTGGGCGAACTGTCCGCGGAGGCCGGCGAGCAGGCGCGCATGACTTCCCGTCAGGCCGCGTACGATCGCGACATCCACGTCGAGCCCGTCCGTCCCGGCGAGCAACTCCAGTGCTACCGCGAGACGCTCCTCGGCAGACAGCGCCCGCACCGGCACGCGACAGGTGGGACATTCGACTTCGGCGAACCGTGAGTACAGGATCCGCAGGAACGGATGCAGCCCGACCGATGTCGCCACGGTCGAGGCCGGGTTCCGGTTCAGGACATTCTGAGCAACCGCCACCGCCGGCCCGAGACCCTCAACACGCCGGACTTGCGCAGCGGGAACCCGCGCCCCGTTGCCGCCGAGCGCCAACGACTCCACGAACCGGCGCCGCGCCTCGGCATAAACCACGTCGAAGGCCAACGACGACTTACCCGAACCCGACACTCCAACCACAGCGGTCAGCCCCGGTCCGAACGACACATCGACATCGCGCAGGTTGTGCTCAGCCGCGCCGTGTACGTCGACGAGTCGCTCAGTCCGGCGCGTCAGGCGACGACCACGCCCAGACGCACCGTCCGCAGCGATTCGGCGATCCACCCCGCCATCCTCGCAGCTCCGTACTGCCGGAAACGAGACATACGACCCTATGCCCTCCGCCGGCAATACCCCGCCAGTGTCACCAAGATCAGCTCGTCAGTCAGTCCAGCAACAGCTCCGAGCCCACTGCGCGTTGCTGTTCCTCCGCCTCGTCGCGGCGCTGCCGCAGGTGGCGAAGCGATTCCTCGAGGGCGGCGACCTCGCCGAGCCAGGCCAGGTGCTTGGCCTCGATCAGGGGGCTTCGGCGTTGCTGGTCATCTCCTCGATCCGGGGCAGCTGGACGGGTCGACGCGCAGGAACCGGCATCGGGTGCATCCGCTGCCCGATGCTTCGCATCAACCCCGCAATGCTGCCGAGACTGGCCGAACTCGAAACAGACCTCGAGACACGCCGAGACCGAGCATCAGCCGAGGGCTGGCTAGGAGAGATCGAGGGCATCGACCTCACCTTGCGGCTGCTCCGCGACAAGCAAGCCACCGCCGAACGCATCAGCACAGACAGCGCCACAGGCGGTGTGATCGACCTCGGCATGCCTAGCATCGCGGCAAGGCCCACGCCGATGGGATCGTCCAGTCAGCCCGCCGTTTCGCCGGCTTAGTGCTCAGCCTCAGGTTCAGCTCGGGCCGAGATTCAACCAGTAGGGTCACGCGTAACAGCGCTGACCAGCCCGGGTCAGCATCGACCCCGTGGAGCTCCAGATGGACGTGAAACACCGGATGATCGTGTTCGACGCCGCGGACATTGACGCCGAGAGCGCCTTCTGGGCCGGGCTGCTTGGCGGAACGGTGGTTGAAGACGGCACACGCTGGCGCAACATCTGGGTCGATGGCGAGTGGCAACTCGGCGTCCAACTGGTTCCAGACCACGTCCAGCCAGAGTGGCCTGACGGCACGCCACAGCAAGTCCACTTCGACTTCTACGTTGTCGGCACTGAAGGGCTCGATGCCGCCCAACGACGAGGTCATCGGGCTGGGAGGCCGGCTGTTGAAAGCTGCCGACGATCGCACGGCCGCGCGAGGGGTTCAGACCTATGCCGACCCTGCAGGCCATCCCTTCTGCGTCTGCTGGCTGCCCGCCGACTGACGCTGGGAGGACTCCGATGCCCGTCCACCGTGAGGACACCACGCGACACGCACCCGAGGTTGATGTTCACGTGGTCACCCCCGACCGCTGGAACGACCTAGTCCGACTGTTCGAGCGCAAGGGCCCACGCGGCGGCGTTCCGATTCCGGGCCACTGCTGGTGCATGCTCTGGCGAGACGAGCAGGGGCCGACCGACCGCCGCAAGGCGGCGCTGAAGGCCACCGTCGATCAAGGCCGATATCCAGGGCTTGTCGCCTACATGGACGGCCGTCCGGTTGGCTGGGTCGCCGTCGCGCCGCGTGAGGACCACAGCCGGCTTGAACGGTCTCCGGCAGTACGGCCCAACTCCTGGCGACCATGATGTGTTCGCCGTCACCTGCTTCTACGTCGATCGCGAAGCCCGGGGAACCGGAGTCGCCAGCGCGTTGCTCGACGCAGCGATCGACCACGCACGACAGCAGGGCGCCGTCGCTCTCGACGCGTTCCCGAAGACGAACCTCGCACCGCATGCGCAGGCCAGCCGCAGGGCCGAGGAGAACGACAGTTGGATGGGACGCCGCGCCTCATATGAGGCTCGCGGATTCGTCACGATCGCTGGTTCCCGTCGTGGAAGAAACCGGCGCTGTGCTGTCGCTGTTGGTTTGGCTGATGTTCGGGGTGGCTGCGGTGGTGCCAGCTCTGGAAAGCCTGACCTGGCAGACGGTAGCCTATGCGGTGCTCAGCCTGACAGTGATCCGGATGGTGCCGGTGGCGGTCGCACTGGCCGGGGCACATCTTGGCCGGCTCGCGGTGCTGTTCGTGGGCTGGTTCGGCCAACGCGGTCTGGCGTCGGTCGCCTTCGGGCTGCTCGCCCTCGAAGACCTGGCCGAGTCCGCAGCGAGACCGGCCATTAGCGCCATCACCTTCACCATCTGCCCAGCGTCGTCGCCCATGGGCTCAGCGCGGACCCGATGGCCAAGCGATACGGCCCGGGCTCACCCCGCCACTAGGGTCCGTCGGCCCGGCCGGGTTGGCGGAGGTTCCCGAACGACGCCTCATCCGCCGCACGCCAGCCGCCAGCCGCGCCGCAGAATAGCGCTGAGCATCATTGCTCCACCCGTGGCCGGCGAGCGAGCGAGGCCGAGGTCACGGCATCGGCCCAGCCCGGCAGAAGCCTCGGCCGGGTACTGCTGCTCTGCGCGGCTGCGGTGGTGCTGGTGTGGGTCATGATCGATGTGATGACCGGTGGTCGGCTGGGCCGCTGGGATCGTGACGTGATCGGTGTCGCCCGTCCGATCGGCGGCCGAGCCGGTGGGCTGGCGGCTCGTGGTCGAGCTCGGCGGGGCCGGATTCCTGTGTCTGGTGCTGAACGCAGCGGCGCTGACCCATCTCGTGCGCCGCCGCACGGTCTGCCCGATCCTGACCGCCGGCGGGTGGATTCTCGCCATCAAGGCGGTGATCTGGGCGTCGAAGATCGTCGTCGGGCGTACCCCGCCGCGCAGCCGACTCGAATTCGTCTTCCACGACGGCATGTCGTACGCCTCCGGTCACGCCGCGGACGCCGGAGCTCTCCTGCTCCTCGCGGCCGCCCTGGCCACCACACGTGGCAGCCGCGGAGACCGGCTGACCCGCTGGGGCGTGCCCGTGATCGCGGTCGGTGTGGCGATCGCCACCGTGCAGCTGCACTACCACAGGCCCAGCGACGCCATCGCAGGCTGGGCCCTCGGGGTCGCCGCCGGCGCCCTCGCCCGCCAGTCCATCCGCCGAGGAGCCTGGCCTACAGCCGGGACCGGGGACGAGACTGTGGCCATGGGCAACTTGTCGCCCGAACTCACGGGACCGCTCCAGCTAGGGCTCGCCAAGGCAGTCGAGCAACCGCCCGGGTCGCACGGGCATGCCGGTCAGCTCTCCCCGACACCGAGCGCGGTGAGCAGCACAAGCACGATGGTTGTCGCCGCGAACACCCCATGGGTGTAGACGACCGGCTTGGGCAGGCTGGACTCGACCGTGCCGGAGGTCGGCCCGCGGCGCCAGCGCAGGAACAATAGATCGCCCAGGACGGCGATGGCGATCAGGAACACGAACGCCACCCAGGTCAACGCCTCGGTGTCGGTGATCGTGTAGATGATCCAGAGGATCAGGCCTGTGGCCGCGAGCGCGAAGTGGCCGAAGATCAGGCCGGGCGGGAATCGGCTGGTGCGCTCGGTGCCGCCTCGGGCAGCTTGGACGCCGCCCTTGGATATCCACCGGTAAAGCATGCTGAATCCGATTCCTGCTGTGACCAGCCAGGTCACCAAAGCGGCAATGGCCATCAGGTCTCCTCCTTTTCGGTGGCTGGTGAATCCTGATATCCCTCGAGCTGAGTCGTCTCGTCAGCGACCCGGACGCCGTACCGGTAAGCAAGCTTGCCGCCGAGGTAGCCCGACACCGCTAGCGCAGCAAGGCTGACCAGCGACAGCGCGATCAGTCCCCAACCGACCCGAGGCGCATGATCGTCTGGGAGCAGGAAGTTGACGACGTACGCCGCAGTGACGCCGAGATTCAGCGAAAGGTGCACGACCGCTCTCCGGAACGCCGGCGTACCCGCCGGAATCGCCAGGAAATCGAGGAACCCGAACACCGCGGCGGCCAGCGCGCCGAGCACCCCCAGCGCGATCAGCCAGCGCGAGCCTCTGGCCAGGAACTCGCCGTCGCCGACGACCCGGGAACCTAGGTCGAACACCACAGTCGCGATCCACGACCCGATCGGCACAGCCACGATTGCCGGGTGCAACGGGTGCCCGTACGGCCCGGCAAGCGCCGTCACGGGAGTCTTGGCCTGCCGCATCGGATCCATCCCACACCCCCATCGACCTCAGTCAGTAATCGCTCTTCTCCATCAGGCACCGAACGCTCGACGGACAAGATCTCGAGCCATCGCGCACCCCAACGACACATACGGCCGGCGACGTCGAACGGTTCAGGAAATGCCCAGGGTCTGACCGAGTTTCTGCGGATGCCCCCAAGAGCCCACTGCAGTGGTGTCAGCACCGGCGAGGTGGCAGACACCGCGCGGATCAGCGTGCCGTGCCCGCAGCTGCAGGAAACCATCGAAATCGAGCTTCGCGACCTACGCCCGATCGGCGCCAGCCTGACGTGTCCGGCCTCGCGGTGGCCGATCGGACCCGCGAAACCAGGCTCCTGTCCGACCTGACCATCGGTCATTGCCTCGGTTACGGACTTGCCAGTCGCTGGGCATATTAGGCAAGGCAATCAGCTGGGCGGTCAACGCGGCGGACAGTTGGCTCTCGGCCTCAGCGCGCCTCTGCGCTTCCCTCAACTTGCCAATGCTGGCCTGGTAGGTCGGCCGACTCGGCCGCCTGCTCAGTGGGGCACGTGTCTGCGCTACCAGGTTGCCGGGTGGTCGCGGCTGACTTGTCGGCCTGCGGCGGCTGGATCGAGGATGCCGACGGGCGGTGGTTGGTTGGGGTGCTGTCGCGGGGCTGGTCGAGGCGGATCAGGATGACGAGCAGGATGATGGTTTCCACGAAGAAGCCGGCCATCAGTTCGAAGATGATGTCGAACTCGTCGGGCATGTCCGCCTCCGAACGTACCCCGATCGGGGTAGCACGGTTGGTTAGTGGGGCCGGCTGTGGATGATCTGCTAGCCGCTTGCACCGACGAATGCGAGGCTGTCGATGGTGAGGGTGATGTCGCCGGCTCCGGTGCGGATCTGGTGGTTGTCCTGGAGGCAGTCGGCGAGGTGGGTGAGAGTCTGGGTTCGGCTGTCGCCGGGTCGTTCGGCGTGGATCGTGCAGGTCGCGACGTTGTGGCTGGTCGCGTGGATCTGGCCTCGGTGCGCGGTGACTGCTGGGATGGTCTTGGCGACCAAGATGCCGAGGGCAACTGCTGTTAGTACGGCTGCAAGGCCGGTAGGCACGGAGGTCACGGTCGGCGGCTTGATTGGTCTGTTCGGCGGGTGGAGCGTCGGCGGATCCGCCAGATGACGACAGCGGCGACGGCGGCTGCGAGGACGATCAGGGCGGTCGCGCGCCCGAAGGTCTTTTCGATGGTGGTGTAGGAGTTGCCGGCGAGGTAGCCGAGCAGCACGGCGGAGGTGCCCCAGATGAATCCACCGGCGGCGTTGTAGGCGAGGAATTTCGGGTAGCGCATGCCTGCGGTGCCGGCGAGGGCGGGCATGGTGGCGCGGAGGAACGCGACGAACCGGGCGAGGAAGACTGCGGCGCCGCCACGGCGTGCGAGTTGCTCACGCGCGGCGTCGATCCGCTCGCTGCGTCTCGCCAGGACTCGGGTGAGCAGGATCCGCGGGCCGAGATGGCGGCCGACTTCGTAGCCGACGGTGTCGCCGAGGATCGCGGCACCGACCACCACGGCCAGCATCACCGGCAGGGATGCGTGGCCGCGGCTGGCGGCGACGCCGCCGAGCACGGCCGCGGTTTCGCCGGGGAGGACGAACCCGACGAACAGTGCGTCTTCGGCGAACACGAGCAGACCGACCAGGCCGTACACGGCCAGGCCGTGCAGGCCGAGGAGCCAGTCGGTCAGCCGGGTCATGACAGTTGGGTGTGGCCTGCAGTCACGAGGACGGGACGCAGCCGGGTGCCCGCCAGGGCCGCAAGCAGGAAAGTCAGCGGCCGGCGGACGAGCAGCCAGGTGAGGACGGCGACGACCCCGCCCAGCAGGAGTCCGGCGGCGACGTCGGCCGGGTAGTGGGCGGCGATATAGACGCGGGTGAAGGCCATCAGGACCGCGGCGACCACGGCGATCACGCCGAGGCGCCGGGACACGATCAGCAGACCGATAGCCACGGCGCCGGCCATGGTGGCGTGATCGGAGGGGAACGACGCGTCGGGGCTGCGGTTGGCCAGCACGAGGATGTTCGTCAGCGTCGTGTAGGGCCGGGCTTCGTGGACCGCGTGCACGATCGGCTGATTGACGGCGAGCGCGAGCAGCGTGGCACCGCCGGCCGTGATGGCCGCGGCGACCCGCGACACCTCGCCGCTGCGCCGGGCGATCCACCATCCGGCCAGCAGCAGACCCGCGAACAGGGCGACGCCGTATCCGGCGTAGGCCCGGGCCGCACCGTGCAGCCACGGTGTCGCCTTCGCGAAGGCGTTGATCTGCTCGAACAACCACTGGTTCATGCCCGCATCCCGTCTACTACAATCAAGGTAGTAGCCAATGTTACTACGATCTTTGTAGTAGTCGTGAGGGTGGTGGCTGGTGGCTTCACGGAGTCAGAACCGTGGTCGTGGTGATCTGGAGCAGCAGGTTTTCGCGGCCCTGGTGGCCGGTGGCGGCCCGATGACGACCGGTGCTGTCCGCGATGCCATCGGCGGCGGCCTGGCGTACACGACGGTGATGACGGTGCTGGCCCGGATGCAGGCCAAGGGGCTGGCGACCAGGGACCGGGTCGGGCGTTCGTATGCCTATACGGCTGTGGTCGACGACGCCGCCGTCACCGCGCATCAGATCCACCGGCTGCTGGACGCACGGGGGGACCGGGCCGCAGTCCTCACCCGGTTCGCCAGCGGCCTGTCGCCGGAGGAATCGCGGCTTCTCGTCGACCTGCTCGGCGCTGATCCAGAGGCTGAACGGCCATGACCGCGGCCGCTGTGATCGGCATCGTCGCGATCGTGGTCTACGCGCTTGCCGCTCCGGCAGTCTCCCGGCGGCTGCCGCCGGCGGCAGCGACCCGGCTGCTCGTCCCCGCGGGCCTGCTCGCTGCTGCCAGTGGGGTGTTCATTCTCGGTGTGCTGGCGTTCACCTGGATCGGCCAGTTCCCGTTGGTCGCCGCGCAGGGCGCGTGGTCGCCGGCCGCGCTGCGCAGCGACAGTCCCGTTCCTGCCGGGCCGGCCATCGTCAGCAGCGCCCTGGTCGGCCTGGCGGCGCTCTCACTCATGCTGACCTCTGCCCGCCGGGTGTGGGCGCTGCTGGTCGTGCACCGTAGCTGCCGGGACCTGAGGGTGGTCGGTGGCTTGGTGGTGCTGGACGACGAGCGGCCGGAGGCGTTCACCACTGCCCAGCCCGCGGGCCGCATCATCGTCACCACCGGCCTGTTGCGCACGCTGGCCCCGCAGGAGCGGCGGGTGCTGCTGGCGCACGAGACCTCACATCTGACCCACCACCACGCCTGGTGGACCCTGGCCGCTGACCTGGCCGCGGCGGCGAATCCGCTGCTGCGCCCCGCCGCGCGGGCAGTGGCGACGGCGGTCGAACGGTGGGCCGACGAGGACGCGGCCTGCCATGTCGGCGACCGGCGCCTGGTCGCCGCAACCCTGGTCCACGTGGCGCAACTGCAGAGCCGCTTCGCCGGGTCCACGATGACGGCGGCCGCTGGGTCGGCCGCGACCGGTGGGGACGTGGTTGCCCGGGTTCAGGCGCTCCTGGCACCGGCGCCGCCACGGCGGCCGCTGGTGGTCACCGCCGTGGTCGCTGGGCTGCTGATCGGGATCTTGCCGGCGGCCGCGGTGCAGCACACCGGAGAAGGCCTGTTCGAGCACGCGGCGCAGCCGAACGTCATTCGCCACGCCTGAAGGCGGGAGCGATGACGATCGCCCTGCCCACCGGCGCGATGACGGACGTGACGACTAACGCCCGGCCGCCCGTCACGCGCGGCTGCGGTGACGGCGCCGACGGGACGCTCCGATCACCGCGGCGGCGGGTCCGGCGGCTAGCAGGATCGCCAGCGCGGCATAGCCATAGGTCAGCGCCGTGGCGGTGGCGATGCCCGCAACAAGCAGGGGGCCGCCGGCATCGCCCAGTTCGCGGCCGAGTTCCGCGGTCCCCATCGTCTGACCGAGCCGGGCCTGAGGGGTCGAGGCCGCGAGGGCAGCGAAGCCCAGCGGTGTGATCAGGCCGGTGCCGGCGCCGATCAACACCGCGGCCAGCAGTACACCGGCAAGGCCGGGCAGCGCCGCACAACCCAGGCCGGCCGCCGCAAGTGCCAGCCCGATGCCGATCCCGGACCGCGCGCTGAGGCGCCCGGCGTCCAGGGCCCGGCCGGCACGGGGCTGAACCAGCGCCGCAGTGGCGGCCAGCACCGACACCGCCGCACCGGTCGCGATCGTCCCCAGACCCGCCGCCGCACCAGTCACTGGCAGGAAACCGACACCCACCGACAGGGCCGCGGTCGCACCGGCCAGCGCGGCGGTCGGCCGCAGAAACACCGGATCGGTCACCCGGCGGGCCAGATCCAGCACCGTCTGGCGTGCCCGCGGCAGCGGCGGCACGGCTGGAACCGCGACCAGCGCCCAGGCAGCGACCAGCAGGCCGAGGACCGTCATCACCGCGAACAGCAGCCGGAACCCGGCGAACCACACCAGGGCACCGCCGAGCAGCGGGCCGAGGGTGTAGCCGATGCTCTTGTAGAAGCCGTAACTGCCGAACGCGCGGCCGTGCTTGGCGGCCGGGTTCAGCCTCGCGACCAGCGCCGACGCCGCGGGCGAGAACGCCGACGCCGCGGCGCCCTGGCCAAGCCGCGCGGCCCACAACCACCCCGGGCTGTCCGCGATCACATACAGCGCAGACGCCAACGCGAAGCCGACCAACCCGGACAAGAGCACCGGGCGGGCGCCGATCCGGTCAGCGATGGTGCCGAACACCGGCTTCAGCAGCACCTCGGCGCCGTCGTACAGGGCCAGCAACGCACCCAGGGTCAGCAGCGACTTGACCGCGTCGTCGGAGAACCCACCGAGGTTCGCCGCGACCGCGTGCGCACCGAAAGCCGTCGTGAATCCGGCCGCATACAGCGGCCACATCCACCGGCCCGATGCTGCGACCGCGATCGACGTCGCCGGGCTGGTCATCGCTCGTCGCCCACCGTCTCGTGCAGGGCGCGGAAGACACGCTCGGCATAGTCCTCACAAACTGCTACGCACTCTTTCAAGCGTGCCGAGGCGTGGCTGCCCTCCGGCGTGCCGAATACGTCGCGGACGGTCAGGTCGCGATGCCAACGCCGCAGCCGCTCCAGGCTCTGCTCCTCCTCCTCGAGCTCGGCCAGCGTGAACTTCTCGATGCGGATCTCCTTGGCCACCTCGGCCTCGAACTTCCCGCAGTCGGCCACGAACTCGGCCCAATCAGCCTGCCGGGCCGCGTTGAACAGCGACTCGAGACGAGCCGCATCGGCAGGGCCGCGCCCCGCCGCCTCCAGAACCGTCGCCTCGCCGTCGGCACGCCCGACCAACACGGCCGCGCGCTCCACACCCGCAGCGAAGGCCGGCAGATCCGGGACAGCCCAGACGCCCTGGCCCAGCGACAGGGCCCCCGCCTTGCGCAGTTCCCGCCACACCCCGACCCGATGGCGCGACGGTTCCGCGGTGATCCGGACCACCAACACCAGCCAACGACAGCCGCCCGCACCTGTCACACATGAGAATGTAGCACGCGTTACATCAGGCGGGTGGGCGGTCGGGGTGTGAAGCCCGCGGCACAGAATCGAGACGCGCCGGTTCTGACGCCTGACCATCGGGGCCGGTCAATGATCGAGGGGAGCTCACTCTCGGCCTCTGTCAGTCGTTGCCGCAGGCGCTTCAGCGATTCCTCCTGCCGCGACCTCACCGAGCCGCGCCTGGTTCTGGGCCTCGGCCAGGCGTGCCTCGGCGTTGCAGGTCATCTCCTCGATGCGGGGCAGCTGAGTGGAATCGACGCGAAGGAACTGGCACCGGTCACCGCTTACATCGACGAGGCCCGACAGTGGTTCGAGGAGCCACACCCGGGCCGGGAACATCTCGCCGTAGAACGACGGCCAGACCGCGGCCGTGGCGCCGTAGACCATGCCGAAGGTGACGATCCCGAACAGGGATTATCAAGTCAGGATCCGACAACGAACACCCGTAGGTGAGCGACCTCCATATCAGTCAGGCACAGCGACCGTAAGGTGCCTGATGGCCTCGTAGCGCGCGCTCGTGAGGACTTTCTTAGTCACGAGTTCGTCCGTGGAGGCGTATGGACGGTTCGCGACTATCGCGTCGGCGTCATCGCGATCGACGCCCAGTCTGATGTGCATTATCGCACCGGAATCGCTGTTGATGTTGACCATCGACCTGAAGAATGACGGAATCCTCTGCTCCAGCCGATAGATGCGCTGGCGGTTCTCAAAGGCACCCATTTGGCGCAATGCAGAGATCATCGCGACGACGTCTTCGTCCCACGCAGCACGACCGGTGCGATAAGCCTCGTCGCTTTCGTGGACAGCGCGGATATGTGCCGCGAGCCAGCGTTCGGCGGCCCGAGTGGCCGCTGCGGGGCCGGGGGAGCCGATTCCCGCGGACGCGAGGATCGCCTTGACATTGGGGGGCACGTCGTCAACCGTCGGCCAAGGCTTGTCCGGGTCCATCCGAGCAAACGCGAATTCGTCGATCGCCCTGTTCATGAGAGCCGGATTCGCCTTTCGGAACTCTGGGCCGGCCTCGAGCAGTTTCGTGATTGCGCGTTCCTCGGCAAGCCCCACCGAATCGAGGAACTGCTCGATATTTCCTGTCTCATTGGGCTTAAGATGCTCGAGCGCGAACTCTAGGGCTGCTTCGCTCTTCTCTTTGATCGTCTCTGGAAGCTTCAGCATGGCCTGCGCGGTCGCGGTGATCGCTTCCTCGGCGGCACCCTCGGCGATCGCCTCCTCCGGGAAGATGAGGTTGATCGCACGCTTGAACACCCATTTGCATACCGCCTCGGCGACGCTGTGCTCCGCGAGAGCCCTCGCCGCTTTGTACGCGCGATACCACGATCGGAACTCAAGATAGGCAAGTCGGTGCGATTGAGTGATCGTCGTCTCGAGGTAGCGGTCGATGTAGTCGGCGACGGCCCTTTCCGCTTCACCGCGCTGAAGTCGTGCGACGCTCACGCCTTCGGGTGTGGCTTCGATCGTCAGTCCCCTTTGAGTGCCGCTCCTCGGGGCGCGCCGGAGGATCGGTGACGGCCCGCCGCCGCTCGAACGCCTCTGCAACGCCGTCGATGTCGATCGTGACATTATCCGATTGGATACTGATTCGGCCTGCTGCTCGGCCGGGTCGTTTACGGCGCCGATTTCGAGCCGCTGAGCGGTCGGCGCAGGCTGGATACCTTGTTGCACGACATGCGCGATCTCGTGCGCTAGCAGGCGTTTCCCCTCGTCGGTGGCGACTTGCTCGCCGTGAGCGAGGACGATATCCGTGCCGAGTGTGAATGCTTTCGCGTCGAATGCGCGGGCGAGCTTGTCGGCTGCTACGCCATGGTGGAGACGGACCCGGTCGAGCTTGGCTGCTGTCGCTGCCTCCAGCTTCCTGAGCTCCTCGGACTCGAGCGGCCGACCAGGACCAAGGTGGCTTGTGACGTCGCCCACGGTCGGCTCCTTCTTTCCTGGAGCGGCCCGCGAGAGCATCGCCACGACGGCGTGGTTGCCGACGGTTCGCTGGAGACTGAGGAGCGGATTCGTCGCTGCGGGGGAAGCCGCCGCGGACGCCTGGATTCGTGCGGGCGCGATGGCCCAGGCCACGTTCGTCAATTCGTGACCAGTCGTATCCCAGGAGCTGGTGCGCATCATTCTGCCTATCTTCGGCAAGACGACGACGGCTTGGCCGACGGCCTGTCAATGGCCATTCTCGAACCGGTGCCTCGACATTTCAAGGGCACCTGCTGCCGTATCGCCTTGTCCGAGTCTCAGCGTGACTTCCGGTGGCGTCCGCCTCTCGTTGCGGATGCTCGGTGAGCGAGGCCCGCAGGCGCCCCGGACCCGTCAGCCAGCGACACATCCTGTGCTGGGTCTGCGAGCGCTGGACTTGCTCAACCACAGACGCCTGCCGCGAAATGGTCGCTTGGGCAGTTTCACAGTGGCTCGCGACCCGAAGACCGCACCTACGATCGCCTCCGCGGCCAGCACGACCGCGGAGGCGATCGCGGCCGACTCACGCTGAGGTGTACGTTGGCCGGGGCGCTCCCAGACGCATGATCCGCTCCGGGGCGGTCGGGCAGCCGGGCCGCGCAACGCGACGTTGTCCGGTCGCTGCTCCATACCTCGGCTCTCCCATGCGCCGTCGCCGTACACTGGCTGCTCATGGCGCTCGCCTGGAGCGCCCGTCGGCCCGCCTGATCCAGCTCGGTTCCTCCGCAGAATACGGCGGCGCCCCGCACGAAACGCGGATGGACGAGCGCACCGAAGCCACACCAACCAGTGCCTACGGATATACCCAGCTCGCCGCATCAGAGCTTGTACTCCGTGCCATTCGACGTGTGCTGGGCTCTCGCGATCGACATCGTGGTATTGGCAGGCACCGCGGTGTCGATCTCGCGGGAACTGCCGCTTGCCCAGCACTGACGCTGCGCTGCAGCGTCAGTGCTGCGGTGACTGCTCGGTTTCCGACCTGCGCTTGCTGGCGCATGATTTCGTCGTGCCCTACCTGGGCAGGTGGAGAAGGGGAGGCGACCGCTTGCGAAGTCGCCCGCTCTGGCACCCGCAGTCGCTGGTACAACCCGACCTCCGCCGAGCACCCGCAGTTCCATGGCACGCGCCAGACCTGGGAGTGCCCGCTACGCAATCAACCGTTGCTCATCATGGCTGTGTCGCCGTTGGTCGACTGCTCTGGCGCGCGTGGCCGTTCGCCTTCCAACTCTTCAAGCACCTGGATCGCACCGCTGATACGGAGCAGCGTCTCGGTCACCTGTGCACGCTGTGCCTCGATCTCAGCCAACCGGTGCTGGCCGGTCTCGAACTCCCTGCGTAGGGCCGTCAATCGCTCCTGAACCTTGTTGTCCATCACATCTCCCTCTGTGGCCGTCATTGCAGCAGCACCATCACTGGAATCTTCGCCTTACCCTTCGGAACCGCAGCGAGCGACTTGGCGACGATGGCGCCAATGGCTCGTTCCGGCTCGAGAACCTTCTGGGCATGCCCGCGAGTAGGGCTGGTCGTCAGCAGGTCGCCCACCTCGATCGGTGCGATGTCAGCGTCCACATTGCAATGGCTGAAGGCGCCCAGAGTCACCATCTCACCGATCTGACCCGGCTTGACCTCTGCATGGCCCATCTCCTCGGCCTCTGTGTCTGAGTAACGGCGCGCCTCGAGGTCGAGGAGGTTCTTCTTCCCGCGGCGCGAGCGCGCTGCCTTCTTTCCGTCCTTCGACATCATGTCGCCACGCAGCTGTGACACGATCCCGCACACGCGGGTGTCGTACGGCTGGTCGGCAGGGTCGACCTCAGGGAGCGGGATGTTGTCGCGCATTCCCCACTTGAGCTGGGTTTGCTTCAGGGCCAGAACGACGACGTCCCCTTCATTGAGTGACTCGCCGGTGTTGTTGACGAACTGGTCGGTGACGTAGCCGCCCTTACCGCCGAGTGCGGTGATGCTGTGTGCGGACCAGATCGAGCCCTCTGCCTCGATGTCCCAGGTACGGAGCCCGCCACCCCAGCCTGGCTGGTGTGGCGTGGCTGGCCAACCAGCGGTGCCGAGAGTTCCGGCGATGACCGTGTCACCAGAAGGATTGACGCTGAGACGATCACCAGTCCCGCTGGCCCACAGTCGCGCTACGGTCGCGGACGAATAGAGCACCCAGCGTGTGCCGGCCGCTCCATCGAAGATCTGCGCCTCCGGTGTTTCGCGGTTCCCGAAGGACCAGCCGCCACCACCAGCTCCGGCCACGTGCACCTCGCCGGTGTTGAACGTGGGGTTGCGCCCGGCGTTCGCGGCGAGGCTGCCGGTGTAGAGCGTTCCTGCGACGCTGAGGTCGCTCAGGACCCGCGTCCTCCCGGCGATGGTCAGCTGTCCGTCGGCGTCGTTGATCAGGCGGACGTTGAAGTCCTGACTCTTGCCGTTGAAGTGGAAGTCGATATAGGGGGTGCCCGTGCCCGCTACGGTGTTGTTGCCGCCGAGCTCGACGCTTCCGCCTTGGTCGCCGCTCAGCTGTGACCCCGCGCCCCAGCTGAGACTGCGGGCGGTGAGGTCACCGGTGACGCGCAGGTTGCCGACGGGTGCCCCCGTGATGGTCAGCTGATGGTCGGCGTCGTTGATGAGACGGACGTTGTAGTCCTCCTTCTTGCCGGTGAAGTGGAAGTCGACGAAAGGCGTCCCGGAGCCTGCGACGTTGTTGTTTCCGCCGAGCTCGATGCTCCCGCCCTGCTCGGTTGTCAGCTGCGAGCCCGTTCCCCAGCCGAGCGTGCTGGCTGTCAGGCCCCCGGCGACGCTGGCATTACCTCCGACGTCCAGCGACTCCGAGATATGCAGGCTTCCATCGAGCAGGGCGCGGTTGACCGCTTCGAGGCGCATCTGGACCCAGCCGGTCGAGACGATCGTCGGATCGCGGAAGCTGAGCCCGAGCACGTCGAGGCTGCCACCGGCCGTACCGGCAGGCCGTCGAACGGACGTGTCGACAGCAGTCACCTCGGTTCCCGTCCGGCTCACCACCGCGAGCACAATCTGTTGGCTCGCGTCACCCGGGGCGTTCAAGAGCGACGCGAACTTCGGTTGCTCGGTCGTGCGGGTGTCACCGGATGCGCCGGTCTCGGCGCTCTCGTCGGTGTCCTGTTCGGCATAGGAGACCGTGACGTAGACTTTTTGGTCGGCGGCGAAGCTCACGAGCTCGACCAGTTGGTCCGCCGGCACGACGATCTCGCGACCGAGGCCGTCGATCGCGACGCCCGATCCGACGGTGACCGCGGTGGCGCCACCTTGGAATGTCACCTCGAGGCCGGCTGCGATACCCCAGCTGTGGAGCAGCTGGTTGTGCAGCCGTCGCATCGTGACGTGATAGCTCTGCTCGTCGGTGAAGTCATTGGCGCGCAGGAACTGGTGATCGAAGTAGTGCAGCCGCTTGACAGTAGTGAGGTCGTCCATGGGCTCTAGCTCCTCGCCTTCCTTATCGTTCGCCATCGAGCAACGTGTCGACTCCGACGTGCGAGGTGACACCGATCTGGAGGACCGGCGTCACGATCTCGAGGTCGAAGTAGGTGTGGGCTGGTTTCTCCGCGTCGATGATCGACGTGAGGATCTGCCGCTGGGCCGCGATCTCAGCCGGCTCGGTAGTAGCGAGCCGCACGGTCAAGCGGAAGTAGTGCGGTGGTCCGCCGTCGATCGACGTGTCCTCCCCAATGGTCGAATGGACGCCGATCTGTAGCCGCGGGCCAGCATCGAGGACCGTGCAACCCAACGTCGTGTACAGGCTGACTAGCTTCTCGAGACCGGCCTTCGTCCCACGGATCCGATACAGCGGGACGGCATTCGCGATCAGAAGGCGCTGGCGTTCGGGCGGAACATCGGCGCGCAGGGAGAGGGCGACCCACCCGGAGAGCCAGTCGAGGAACTCGTCCGGCGTGCGGAACCCGTCCGGCGACCCTGGCCCAGGTTCGAAGGTTCGCTCGATCCCGCCCAACGCACCCTGGATGCCCTCGAACTGCTCCTCCAGGCCGGGTGCCGCCGGATCGCCCGTCCCGGTGAGTATTGCCTCGAAGCCTTTGAGGAAGTGGCCGAGCCAGTTCGTGCTGTCGCGCGTCGCATCCTGCTGGTAGATGGCCGGCAGGTAGCTGAGGTACTGGCTGCCCTTTGCGGCCGGTGGGTGTGGTGTCTGCGTGTTCACTGTCGGGTCGATCACGGCTCACCTACCACGACGTCGGTCTGCAGGTCGATGAGCTGGTTCTCGTCGACGTAGACCGTGATCACGCCACGCTCGTCCGTTGTCACCCGTGCCGGATCTCCCTCGAAGTAGACGCTAGTGACCTTGGCGACGCCGGCCAGTCGCGCGCGCAGGCTCGCGAGCACGCGGTCTGAGCCGATGGTCCAAGGCCCATCGCCTGTCGGGCCGTTGTGCAACGGGTGGAACAGAATTCGCAGCCCGTCCTTGACAGCGCGGCGAACGACGGTGGGCATCACGCCGTCAACTGGTGTCACACCGATGACGGCACGCACGGCAAGGAACGACCTGGCGACGACGACAGCGTCCGGTGAGATGGTTGCCTGGGGCAAGTGGTGGGGAGCCAGCTGTAGGCCGATCTGGTCGCCCTGGTTGTCCCAGAGCTGCTCGGCCCGGACACACCGGTATGCGTGGGGGAGGCAGGCGCTGTCGAGCTGAATATCTACGGTGTAGTCAATGTGCGACAGACCCTGGAGCTCGGAGTACAGCTCCGAGACGTAAACGTCCCTGCCGAACGGCCAGCCGGTCCCGTCCCGCCCGCCGACGCGTGGGTCCAGGAACTGCGTCAGCGTGTTGACGATGGCGTCGCGTACGGCGGCATCCGGCACGTCTGCTCGTCGAGCAACCAGCACCTCGGCCGTAACGGGTGCCCATACCGGCTGCGCGATCACGTGCTGAACGGTCAGTAACCGGCGCGGCTCCAGGTACACACGTACCGTGTCGCGCATCGCGCCCTCGTCGGCGACGTCGTCGCCAGGCAGGACGATGACACTGACATATCCCGGCTGCCGCTGGAGACGACCTTGCTCGTCGCCGGCACCCAGATCACGCATCGGGAGCGCCAACGCTCGCACCGCCTCCGTCGTCGCGGCGAGAGCGAGCGCCTCGAAGTCGTCCGAGGTGACCGCGCGATAGCGGCTGCGCAAGCGGGTCAGGGTTGTGGCGATCTCTTCGTCCAGCGGGCCGGTCGGCGTCCAGTCCGGTCCGTTGAGAAGGCGTAAGAAGACCAGCCGGTGCCTGGCGGGAACCTGGTCGGCACGATAGATCAGCATCTCGGCGAGCCACGCGAAGAGCTCGAGCAACGTGATGCCTGGATCAGACGGGTTGTGGTCCGTCCACTCCGGTTTGTAGGTAGGGATCAGGGACCGCGCCTCCGCGAAGAGGTCGTCGAACCGGCGGTCGTCGAGGCTTGGCTGCGAGAGGGTCATCGTTGGCTGCTCTCGGTCGAGCCGTCCATCGCGATCACATGGTCGGCAGAGTAGGGGAGCAGCGCCGCAGGAACTGGCGCTGGTGTCGTCAGCGTTTGCGCCACCGCGAGCCCTTCGACATGATCGACGCCCGGGACACCCTCGATCAGCGAGAGCAGATCGGCGCGGTGTGGCGTCCGGCCGAAGGGCCAGCCGGCGCCGTCGTGCCCGCCCGAGAGAGGATGCAGATAGGCGTTGAGCGCGGCGCGAATCGCGCCCTGCACGTCGGTCGCGTCGTTGAGCGAGACAGGCACGACCTGGGCCGTCACCGCGATCTGCACCCAGCCGGGACCGGCCACCCAGAGGTCCACAACCGGTGGTAGGCGGCTCCTGACGTACTCCTCGACCCGTGCTAGCAGTTCGACACTGGGAACGGGGAGGCGCGCCGCGCTCGTCGGCACGACAACGACCCCGACCGTACCCGCGTCCGAAGCGGAGGTCGCGGGTACGCCGAGCACGCGCCCGACTCCCGGCGACGCTTCTCGGGCCAGATCCTCGACGTCGGCGATCGTGACAGCCCGGTTGCCGTGCCGGAGCTGCCGAGGACCCCGTTCGCGAACCGTGTCGAGCGCCTCGGCATCGGCACCGCCGTCGGCCGGCTCGAGGTTCGTCACCTTGTCGACGTAAGGAATCGCGGACTTCAGCTGGACGACAGAACCAGCCGGTCGGTTGCCGACCGCGCCACCGCCGGTCTCATAGAAGGTCGCGCGAATGCTCGATCGTCCTGGTGAGGGAATCATGCCGCGGAGGCCGTCGCCGAAGCAGACCTCGCCGGTGGTGTGGTCGAGCGTGTAGTGGCGACTGCGGGGACCAGAGCCGTAGAAGTCCACGACCTCGCTCCACGGCACCCAGACGTCTCCCTGCGCACTCGAGACGGCCGGCATGGCGGCGGCAGCGTCCTCGCCCGCCACGGTGAAGGCGATCGCCAACTCAGCGGCAGACAGCGGACCGGCCTCGCGGACGTCGATCCGCTGGCCCAGGAGTACCGGCGCGTGTGCCGTCGTGAATGTCTGACTCTCCTGGCCAGTGCTTGAGCCGAGGACCTCGTCAAGCACTGTCCTTACATTCCGCGCCCACACGGTGTTCGTGAGGATGCGCGACAGGCGTGGTAGCGCGACGTAGTCGCCACGTTCCCAGCGGGCTCGTAGCCAGTAGGCGCTACGGTCGAACTCGACCGAAGGAGACATGTCGGTCGGGGCGATGAACGTGAGCAGCCCACGAGTACGGAAACCGTGCGTCTCGTCCCTGGTCCCGAGCGGCTGCCAGCCATCAGGACCCCAGTACTCCCAGACGACCGTTGGTGGCTCGTCGGGCGCCAGTTGCCCCCCGTGGGAGTAGGTCACGTCGGGTACATCGAAGAAGAGGGTCGTTGTGTCGCCGGCGAACGGGCCATCGACGCCGAGGTAGAACGTCGGCCGATGATCGTCGGTGACGACGAACGGCATGAAGGACTCGCTTGGATATGCCACGCGAAAGTCGTTCAGTGTCGCGACGCCCTCCGGCTCATGGCGGTCCGCTCTGAAGTCGTAGTCGACCGTCAGGGACTTGATGGAGGGTGGGTCCCACGTCGCGTTGTACGGCGTAATGGTCGTCTGCCCCGTGGTGGTGTTGGTAGTCGAAGTGAAGCCGGCGTCCTTGCCGTAGTCGCCGGAGACGAGTCGCGCGCGTAACCAGTAGTGCTCTTGCCCGGCGACTGTGACCGGAGCAGGGGCATCTGGTGTGCGCAGCACGACCACACCCGATAGTCCACTGGTGAACGTCAGCGCTCCCGTCGTGTCCGACTCGGGTACGACGTGGTGCCAGGCGTGGTCGGCCCCGTCGAAGACCTCCCAGGCAAGCATCGGTGTGTCCGCTGCCGACACGGTCTTGGTGCCGGCGATCCGAAGGGTTACCTTCGCCCCGGGCATCGACAGCGCCTCGTCGGCCGCAAGGTAGAACGTGTCGTTGAAGCGAGGCTTGTCGCCGAACGGCCGGAAGTCCTTGGTCAGGTCGAGGGGCGTCGAGCCGAAGCCGGCCGCGTCTGGTCGTAGGCCGCGTCGGTCGATGCTGACTTCGACGCCGACGTTCTCGATGACGGGCAAGGGCCATGCGTAGTCGAGGGCCAGCCGAGTCAGGATCGGTGCGGCATAGGCCGGCGGAGAGCCGAAGTCGCCCCCCGAGATACCGATCTCCAACCAGTACTCCGACACACCGGCGACGTCGTACACGTGCCAGTCGGCAGGTGCCACGAAGGTGATGGTGCCGCTGCGGGTGAAGGCCTGGGTGCCGTCGACGAACTCGAACGGGTCCTGCGGGTCTGCGCCCGATGCGGGCGAGGAGGTCCCCAACGCGACGTGCTCGCTACCGTTCCAGTAGGCCCAAGTCAGCTCGAGCGACGCAGCGGGCGTCGGCGGCTGGGCATCGTTGAGCTCGACGTCGATGGCGACGGCAGCGCCGGCTTTGGAGAACGCCTGCTTGGAGGCGATCGAGAACTGTTGTCGCGGCACCACCTCGCCGAACGGAGCCATTGCGTGGGTCGGGTCCAGCGCTATCTCGTCTGCATAGGCGGCGTCCGGCGAGAGGCCGCCCTGCTGTACTTCGGTGGCCGGTGGCGTGTCACCACTGACGGTTTCTGCCGTTGGGAGCGGTGTCGCGAGCTGTGCCCGCAGCCACGGGGCCTCCATGCCGCCCACGGAGGTGGGGACAACGGCAGGGATTGCCGCAAAGCTCAGCTGCCAAGCGCCCACGCCGTCCACTCGATCGAGCGTCGGCTGGACCTCTTCCCATTCGACGCCGTCAAAGCGCGACCAGACGAGCCCGGATGGCCAGGAATGCGCTGCATCGGCCTGCTGGAGCCAGAGTGTGACGTCCTTCGGCTGCGGCAGCGCCAGGAGGTCGGTGGCGATGTAGAGCTCGTGCGGAATCGGCTGTGCACCCTCGAAAACTGTCATAGATGCTGCGCCCAGGGTGGTGACGCTCGTGGCGTCGAGGTAGAGATCACCCTCCGGCTCACGAACAAACGCGGCGAAGGGGACCGTCGCCGTCAGGACCAGCTCTGAGTCTGTCTCGTAGACCGGTGCGATCGTCTCGCCTTCGACAGGTACGGCCGCAACCTGCGTCCCCGCGCGCACCCTGGCGCGAGTCGCCCCTGGCGCAAGGTGGAACGTGACCGGCACCCTCGCTGGTTGGGGCAGCTGAGGAGTGACCCCGACGAGGCTGAGGAAGGCGAGCAGATTCTTGTCGGGTACGGCGTTCAGCCGGTCGACGACGATCTCGGCCAGGCGCGCGAAGATCTCGACCAGTCCTTCGCCCGGAACGCTGGGGTCTTCGCCTGCCGGCGGCTCGGCGAGGCCGAGCGCTCGACGGAGCGCGACCTTCGTGTCGTGGACGATGGCCGCATGGTCGCGCGGGTCGACGGGAGGCGCGGTCACGAGCCGGCCTGCTCGAGGTAGAACGGGTACACGAGGTTGAACACATTGTTCGTCGCGCGGACGCGGTACTCGATGCGAATCCCGAGCGTCGTGCCGAGGAAGCCGTCGGGTTCGACCGTGACGGCCAGCAGGTCGAGCCGTGGTTCCCACACCGTCAGGGCATGCCGCACTTCCTCGGCGACGAGACCCGCGGTCTGGGCTCCACCAACCGAGAAGACGAGGTCCTGCAGGCCGCAGCCGAAGTCCGGCCGCATGGCACGCTCACCGCGGCTCGTCCCGAGGATGATCCACACCGACTGACGGACGCTCTCCTCGTACTGCGCGAGCGCCACGTCTCCGTCCGCCCCCGGTCTGACGGGGAAGGCCCAGCCGACCCCGAGAAACTCCGTGCTCATCCGATCAGCACCGTCCCCGTGGCGACCACGACACCGACCGGCGCATCGGCTGGATCGTTGCACGTCTCCGCCGCATCCCCGGCACGAGCGGCTGCCTTGCCGCTGATCTTGACGGTCTGGCTGCCCTGCGTGATCTTGCCTTTGTTCTTGGGCGGGCTCTGGAACGAGGTGCCCGGCGGTGTCGGTAGGTGCTGTGGCGAGTTATCGGCCGTCGAGCCGACAGTCGCGGCTGCCTTCTGCTCGATCGTGACGTCGCTCGACAGGTCCCCGTTGAGCTGGCCCGCGAAGGGGTGCGGCAAGGGGGTCGGCACGAGCGCGGTCCCAGAGGGAACCATGACGATGTGCGTGTCGACCCCGGTGATCTGGTCGCCATCCTTGGCAGCCGGCGCTCCCATTCGTTCCTCCTAGTTGATCTCGACCGTCGAACCCTTGAGGACGGCCTTGCCGCTGGCTTCGAGGTTCATCCCACTGCTTGCCTTGAGCTTGATGTCCGCCTCTGACGTGAGCTCGATCCCCTTCCCGGAGAGAGAGACCTTGCCGTTCGCCGAGGTGATGGAGATGTCGGACGACGCGGAAATGGTCAGCTTGTTGTCCTTGCTGGAGATGACGACTGAGTTGTCTCCGGTCTTGTCGACGATCTCGATGGTCTCCTCGCCGTCCTTGTCGTTCAGCGTGATCGTGTGTCCGCTGCGTGACCTGATAACGCGCTTGTCGTTCTTGCCGTCGTCGTTGGTCAGGAACGGCGGCGTCGAGCCGTTCCAGAGAGCGCCGATGACATAGGGAAAGCGTGGGTCGCCGTGCTCGAACAGGACCAGGACCTCGTCATCGACCTCCGGCAGGAAGAAGACCCCCCGGTCCTTGCCGGCCATGGGCGAGGCGACCCGAGCCCACCAGCTCTCATCGGTGTCGGAGAGCCACGGGAACCTCACCTTGACGCGCCCGAGCTTGTCAGGGTCCTTGTTGTTGGTCACGACGCCCGCGACGACACCGAGGATCCGGCCATTCCGGGCCGGGGATGCGTTGATGAGGTCGATGAGCTCGCTCATCCGACTGCCCCCCTGCGAACCGAGAAGATGGTCTCGTAGCCCGAACTGTCGAGGCGGTGCGTCGACCGCGTGACCAGATAGGAGCCGCTGAAGCGGGGACCGATCCCGGCCAGCTCCACGACCTGCCCGGTGCGGATCTTCGGCGTCCCGACACACGCGCCGCGACCGGTGACGAGGTTCGACACCCGCTCGTTGAAGAGCGCCTTCGCTATCTCATCAGCCTCCGCCTGTGAGGCGACGGGAATGTCGACGACAGTCGCGTCGTGCGCAGTCGAGAATGCGTTGTTCGCGACCGCCGCGCCCGAGGTGCCGCTCGTGTCGTCGGCATCGGCGTCCGTCGCCGTGCCGGTGATGGGGTCGCGGGTCGACGGGTCCTGCCCGCGAATCGTGACGCTTGTCGCTGGTGCGAGCGCATCGAGGACCGGTTCGAACCTGCTCAACGGCAGCGTGTCGTGGTCCGGGTCGAAGCCGCGCTGCGGATCTCCCCACACCAGCGTGAACGACTTCGCCTTCCCATCGGCGGGTTTGCGGAAGATGAGCGTCGTTCCCTGGACGAGGAGCTCGTAGCGAATCCGGCGCGCCCGGTCGAGCAGGAAGTCGAGATCGCTGAGGTTGGCCTGGATCACGTACGGGTGCTTCGTGTCAGTCGCATCGGTCTGGGGTTGGAGCCCTGCCTCGTTGGCGATCCGGCTCGCTATGTCGCTGTCCGTCACGTCCACGAACGTGCGCGTCTTGGTGGCGCCGCGCAGCCAGTGCAGGCGGCTATGGCCATCGATGGTGACCGTCGGGGTGTCATGATCCGGGAACGTTGGTCGCACCCGCGTCACCTGTCCGTCGAACACGCTCTCCAGCGCGTCGCGATAGCCGAGTTTCACCGTCACGGAGTTTCCTTCCTGGAACAGGTCGGCCTGGTCGCCATGCGTGAACGGGAGGTCAGGGAACTCGTTGGCGACGGACAGGGTGAAGTGGTCGAGACTGTCCAGCTCGTGAGTGACGATGACGGACGTGACAGCATTCGCAACCGCGGGGGTGAGCATGACGCCGTTGACGGCAACGCCGAACGCGGGCGCGAGGAAGTCGACGGGCATGTCAGGCCACCCCACCTTGCGTCGGTAGCGGTGGGATCACGATTCGTCGCCCCGGTTGGAGGATCCGTGGGTTCACGATCTCGTTCACGTCGGCAATCGGCCGCCACTCGGCCGGGTCGCCGTACTCCGCGGCGGCGATCGAGCTGAGCGTGTCGCCGACGCCGATCACGTACGTCTTCGTGTGGTCGGCCGACTGGGTCGGTGACCCTTTCGGCGCGTCCTTCGGATCCACGTACTCCTTCAAGGCGACCGTCAGGGTCGCGCGGACGGGGACCCCGCTGTCCAGGAAGAGCGTGAATTTGCCGCTGACGCGTTCGACCAGGCAGCGGAAGCTCAGGCCACCCCATGCGAACTTCACGACCGGTGGCCGGTGCGTCGTCGGCTCCACCTCCAGCAGCTGGTAGATACGGTCGGTGTGCTGCCGGACGTCGCGGGAGCCGATACCTGACTCGTAGGTGTCGAAGAACAGCTCCATGGACATGGTGCGCGCGTTGCCCCGCGTGTACTGGAGGATCGGCGCGGCCTGTCCGACGACAGGCGTCTCCGCGAACTGGTTCGACGAGTCGAAGCCGTACTGCGTCGGGTTGAACAGCACTTGGATCGGCAGGGCGCCAGCCGGCGTCTCGGGCCGGATCTCTGCTTTCTCGACCACGGCTACCAGCCCCTCCTCGCTCGCTCGTCGCTCAGCCGGCTGACGATCAGGTCGTAGACGTCGTCGACAAATCGCGAGTCGGCCACAGGGGGACGACTCGACGCTTCGATGCTTGGCAGGTCCGGTCGGGCATGGCCCGCCGCATCCATGCCCGTCACGCCAGCGACGGCGGGCGACGGGTTGGAGGTCTCCAGGGGTCCGTCTGTCGGTGCTGCCAGGACGAGACCGACGCCGTCAGCGTTGATCGGAGGCGACACATGCGGAGCGACAACCGGCGACGCTGGACGGTTGGGAGGCGGGGAGCTGGACCCCTTCGGGGTCGGGGCGACGACCAGGGGCCGCTGAGCGTCGGTCGCAGCGACAACCGGCGACGCTGGACTGTTGGGAGGCGGGGAGCTGGACCCCTTCGGGGTCACGACCAGGGGCCGCTGAGCGTCGGTCGCAGCGACGATCGACGGGACGACCGGCTTCGGTGGGACGACTACGTCTGCCGGCCCGAGGCGCTGGGGCGCCGACGGCACCTGCACAACGGGTGCGGGCGGCACGTCGGACAGGGGCAAGGCTTGGGGGGCAGCCCTCGGCTGCAGGGTGGCGGCGGCTGACGGAAAGACCGGCAATTTCGGCGACATCGGCACGGTGGTGGCCGGAGGGGTCTGTGTCGGGGGCAGCGGCTCGCCGACCCGAGTCGACGGTGGGCTGGCCGACGTTCTCTCGTCGGACCGGGCTTGCGGGGCCGCCTGGACGCGCGAACCTACGTGGAGCGGTGATGTCGTCGGGCCACTGGTCTGTGGTGGAGTCGTTCCGGTCTTGCCGTTCCTTGCCTGGACGACAATCGGCTGTGCGGCAGTCGAGGCCACCACGGTCGACGGGGCCAGTTCGAAGGGAACGGTGCTGGCTGGTCGCGCCGACACCGGGCGCGCACGAACAGTCGGGATCGCGGCAGTTGCTGTGTCAGGCTCGGGGCCGACGAGATCGGTTCGGCCACGGCCAAAGTCTGTCGCCTCGTGCTGCCCAGTGACGACGATCGGCCGTTGCAGCAACGGCTCGGTCCAGCCCGACGGCAACTGCGACGATCGTGCGGACCTCTGCGCCAGCTCGGTCGCTAGCGTATGGGTCGGCTTGCCACGCGCTGCCAGCGACTCGGACAGGTCGCGGCTGAACAGCGTTGGCCAACCCTCGAGCCGACGGGCGAGGTGCTGCGCGAGCGGAGGTCGCGACTCTTGTGCGGTCATCCAGCGGACCCCTTCACGAGTCCGCGGTGGACGAGCTCGACCGACTCGACGGCGACGGTCGCGGATGCTGCTCGCAGCTCAGGGCCGACCCATTTGACCGGGTAGGCGCCAGTGAAGTCCCATCTGTAGCTGCCGGTGCTGGCGGTGCTGGCCAGCTCGGCGGCGATGATCACGGACCCGTTGCGGCGGACCACTCTGCCGCGGCGAACGTCCTCGTGCCAACGCCAGAGGTTGTCGACGTCCGTCATTCCGCGCCTGAGAACGAGTCGAGGCCACGTCACAGGTCCTGGCAACTGGTGCTCGTACTCGTTCACCCCACCCTCCTTGTAGGCAAAGGGAGTCACCTCGGTACTGAGACCGCTCACCTCGGTGAAACCGGCGACGATCAGACCCTCGATCTCGACCACGAACCGGAAGCCGAGATAGGGGTCGAGACGCAGCACGTTGGTCAGCGCCATGTGTCACTCCTAGCCTCGGCAGCCTCGTTGAGCCTCTCGTTGATATGGGCAATCTCTGCGACCCAACGACGTCGCTCGATGTGATCCAGCGCCATCACCTCCTGGTGCGGCCAGTGGAAGTGATACGCCACGTAGGCCACCTCCTCGAAAACGCGTTCCGAGGGGTGGCCGATCATTCCCCCAGGCCGCTCATTTCCACCTCGAACTCCCCGGCGCAGTGCGGACACGTGACGGCCAGCCGGTTGTGACCGTTCTCGTTGATCGTCCGGTAGAGCCCCTCCAGGTAGGCGAAGTCGCCGGCGAAAAGCCCTTCGATGACTTTCGGGTTGACGTCCGGCAGATCTCCGAGCCGGGTGAGCACCCGCGACAGCAGGATGATCACGAGGTACCCGGGGTTCATCTGCACCCGCGGGTCCCTGAGCGGGAGCACCTCGTCCTCGGCGGTCGCAAGCCGCATCTGACCCTCGCGGTGGAGATTCCCCTCCGCGTCGACGTACCCGTGGGGCAGCTTGAACGGGAACTCGGTCTGCAGCATCAAGCCCTGACCAACCCTTCGTGCGCGATCTCGAGCGTCTCGATCGCCACCTCGTTGCCGGTCGCGTTGAACGACGGTCCGGTCCACTTCGTCGGCCACCCATCGTTGAAGTTCCAGCGCGCCTTCTCGGTACCCGTGTCGTCAAGCAGCACGATCGAGCCGTTCTTGCGTTGGACGGCACCGTCCATCACGGTCTTGCGCC
This sequence comes from Kribbella sp. NBC_01484, assembly GCF_036227145.1. Lineage (NCBI taxonomy): Bacteria > Bacillati > Actinomycetota > Actinomycetes > Propionibacteriales > Kribbellaceae > Kribbella > Kribbella sp. NBC_01484. The sequence continues at coordinate 7,660,984 of NZ_CP109437.1, read as the reverse complement.
AGTCCCACAGCGAGGTGTCGTCGGCAGTGCCCCACCGCAGGGTGATGTTCGCGTTCTTGGTGAGTCCGGGCAGCTTCCTGAAGCCCCTGCCGTCAGTGCCTTCGCGGTACTCGACCGGGTCGTTCGACGTGTCGAGGCCGGAGCACTCGCGGAAGCCGGCACGCGAGATGCCGTCGATCTCGACGATGAAGCTGTGCACGCGATAAGGATCTCTGCGATCTCCGGTTGCCATTGGGTCACTCCTTCTCACTAGATGGAATCGCTCGGGCCCACGACGGATACACCGCCTGCCTCGTAGACGATGTAGACGACGACGAACTCATTCGGTAGGCGAGGCGCGAGGCTGATCTCCGCCACGACCTGGCCAGGCTCCGCACCGGTGGCGTTCGTGGATGCGTCGCAGCGGACCACGAACGCCTGGTCCGGCGTTGCGCCCTTCAGCGCGCCGCGCTGGTACAGCTCCGTGCAGTGTGCCGTCAGCTCACGGCTGACCCGGCCCCAGAGCCGCGCGTCACTCGGCTCGAACGCGACGTCGGTCATGTTGGCCGCGATCCATCGCCGGAGCGTTAGCACAAGGCGCCTGACGTTGACGTAGGTCCAGGCTGTATCTGTCGACAGCGTGCGCGCTCCCCACACGCGGATACCGCGTCCGGGAAAGGCACGGAGACAGTTGACGCCGACGGGATTCAGATTCGACTGAATCTCGTCGGTGATCTCCATCTCGAGGTCGAGTGCTCCAGTCACGGCCATGTTCGCAGGTGCCTTGTGAACTCCGACATTTCGATCGGTCGTCGCATAGATCCCCGCCACGTGCCCGCAGGCGGGCACGAAGGCCGGGGGCGTGTCAGCGGCCTCCTGCATGAGGATCCACGGGTAGTAGAGCGTGGCATTCGACGATGTGAGGGCGCGGCGTTGTTCCAGCACGGCGAACTGGCCGGCGTTCGGGATCGAGTCGAGGATTGCGACGCGCGTTTCGACCAGCTCGCAGTGGTCGATCACGGCCCGCTGGATCGTCTGCACCCGAACCAGGTCAGGCTCGAGCGTCGGCAGCTCGCCAGGCCGACGGAGCCGACTTGCATCGGGTACGCCGACGAGGTCGACGTCCTCGAGTGTTGCGGAGGCGTCGAGTGCAGCCTGGACCGCGACAACCGGGTCGACTGCTTCGTCGAGCCGGACGACGTGACAGACCTCGCCTCCGTTCGCAAAGAAGCCTTGCACCGCGGCCGCAAGAGATCCGAGTTCAGGCGAGCCACTGAAGAGCTCGCTGAACTGGGGCCACCGGTCAAGCCGCTGAGGCATTCCGACAGGCCCCTGGGCGGCGAGACCCAGGAATAGGGGCACGCCAGTGGCCAGCGGAGCCGACGGTGCTGGAAACATCTCGACGCGCTGGACGCCTGGTACCTGGACTGTGGACATGATCACCTCGGCTGTTTGTAGCGTTGGCGGAGCGTCAGCCCCCCGGTCCTGACCACTGGGTGATCCGGAAGATGACGAACTCGGCGGGCTCGACAACCGCGACGCCGATCTCGGTCACCACCTGGCCGATGTCACGGACCTCTGGTGGATTGGTCTCCGCGTCGCATTTGACGTAGAAGGCAACGACGGGGGTGTCGCCGGCCAGCGCACCGTCGCGCCACACGTTGGTGAGAAACGCCGTGATATTGCGCGTGATCTTCGCCCACAGGCTCGAGTCGTTCGGCTCGAACACGACCCATTGTGTTCCCTCGTCGATCGACTCACGCAGGAAGAGGAATAGTCGCCGGACGCTGACGTACTTCCACTCGGCGTTGCGATCGCCGCCCACCGTTCGTGCGCCCCAGACGCGGATATTGCCGTTCAGGTCACGGATGGCGTTGACGCCCTGCGGGTTGAGGCCATTCTGTTGGGCCCGGCTGATCGCGTAGCGAAGCCCGAGGGCTCCGCGCACGACGGCGTTCGCAGGCGCCTTGTGAACGCCGCGCTCGCTATCGGTTCGCGCGTAGATCCCCGCGAGGTGGCCGCTCGGCGGGACGAACCGGATGCCGTCGCCGGCGGGGTCCTGGATCGACGTGGCCGGGTCGAACACGGAGATCCACGGGAAGTAGGTTGCCGCGTAGTCCGAGTTGTCGGGCAGGACATTGTGATCGTTGGACGGGTCGAGAAGTGTCAGGTCGAGCGCTCCGTCTGTCTCGACCACCTCGGCCGTGTCGAGAATGGCGAACCGGTCGCCGCACGACGTGCAGTGGTTGACGACCGCCGTGCGCGCGGCGTTGGTGACGATCCCGGGCGCGACGACGACGGCGATCTCGTCGATCGCCGCGAACGCGGTGAGCGCGGTCTCGATGTCGCCCGCCGACGCCACGCGGGACACGTAGCAGCGTGTACCGCCGTTGTTGAAGAAGCCGAAGACCGCATGTGCGAGGTTGCTCTGGCCCGCGTCGGTAGAGAACCCGCCGAATGCTTTGGTGAAGTCGCCGAAGGTCGTGCACAGCCGAACGCTGCCGGCGGCGGCCGGAAGCGTGAATGAGTTGCCGACAAAGGGCGAATTGGCGGCTGAGACCTGCTGCGTCGGATCGAACGCCGGGTTCCGGGCTGGAACCGTGACCTGATCGGGTGCGATTCCCACGAACGCGGCCGTGCTCGTTCCGACTCCGGCGATGGGCTGGACCGATGATGCAACTTCCTCGACGTACACACCGGGGGAGAGATATTGCGACATACCTCTGCCTCCCTTCCGTTTCTCCGTTTTGGATATGGCGTTGGAAGAATGACCGGCAGTTGGTGACGGGCGCCGTCTCGTACCGGTCGTCCGTGTTAGGAGGGGGCCGGCTTGAGGCTGATGCGGACGGTTTTCGACGAGCCGGGCTTTGCGATGGAGACCGGATGGGCGACGGTCACGAACCCCCGGGCTGCGACCACGATCGATCGCCGACCTGGCTCGAGTCCGGTGAGGCTGAAGTGCCCGACCTTGTCGGTATACGCGCGTACCGGCTCGCCGCGTACGTGCACTGACGCGAACGCGATCGGCTTCGAACCGGGGCCGGACACTGTGCCTGCCACGATCGTCACCGGTAGCGCGAGCTCGACCCAGGCGGGAGTGATGTGGCCAGCCCGGTTGCGCTTGACGACGGCCGTTGCCTTATGCGGGGCGTAGCGATGACCGCCGGCACTGAGCGAGACGGTCAAGCCGTACGAGCCGCTCGGCAGGTCGAGGAAGCAGAACCTGCCGGTGCTGTTCGTTCGCCTCCGATCGGCGCGCTCGTCGAGACTGTCCCACTCCTTGCCGCGAGATAGCCGCTGGACGTCGAGCACCCGTTGGAACTTGACAGGAACCGTCGCCAGGGCGACGCGTGCACCCGAGACTGGCTCACCGGTCACGCCGTCGACGACCTGGCCGGCCAAGGCAACCTGCCTGCTGACGATCTGCTTCACGTGTCACCGTCCGGTTCTGGTAAGGACGTGCCGACCTCGAAGACAAGCCGCTTCTCGAGAACCGGCGGGCCTGCGGGAATCAGGTCGAACGGCTGCAGCTCGATGGTGACGGTGTAGTTGAAGGCGGCGCGCGGTCGGCCACCGAGCGCCTGCCAGAACTCCGCGACGCCTTGAAGCTGACCCTGCTGCAGCGCAATGGTTGGTGGCTCGATGGTGGCCGACTCGAGGTTTCCCTGCAGCAGAGCGGTCGGCAGGGTCGGATACCGGAGGAGTGCCATGATGACGGCGCTGAGCAGACGGTGCTCGTCGAGCGCGGGTGCCGTCGAGCTGGCGCTCGGCCAGGCAGTTACGAGGTAGGAGCAGTCCACCCGGACGGGGGCACGCTCCCGCGTGAACAATCCCTGCTCGTCTCGTTCGAGGTCCCACTCGTTCGTGCGAAGCTCGCGGTTCTCGTGGATGTCGTAGAGGAACAGGTTCAAAGCCGGCAAGGTCACCGACTGCGGGGGAAATGCCTCGTCGGGTGTTGCGAACGAGATCGTGACCTGGTCGAGGATCTCCTGGGGCAGCGCGTTCTGGAGCAGCAGCGTCAGGCTACGGTCGAGGTCGTCGATCATGAGTGTCCTCCCCGCGCAATTACCAGCCGATGCGTGTTCATGCGCGTGACCCACCCGGCGCCGAGGTGGCTGTCTCGAGGACGATCTGGCCGAGCTTCTGGTACTCGCGTCGTGTCGCACGCTGGAGATGCTCCATCGTCACGGCCCGACCGTCGGCTGCGGCGAGAAATGCTGCGGCGACCGCGATGTTGCGAATGTGGCCGCCTGAGAGCTCGACGCGATGCGCGAGCTCGGCGTGGTCCAGCTCTGGGTCGAGCGGCGTCGTCGCCGGCCAGATCCCGTCCCAGATCCGCAGCCGGTCCGGCTCGTCGGGCAGCGGGAACTCGACGGTGAAGTGCATCCGCCGCACGAACGCGTCGTCCATGTTGCGGCGGAGGTTGGTGGCCAGCACGACGGTCCCGTCGAACTCGTCCATCTGCTGGAGCAGGTAACCGATCTCGATATTGGCGTAGCGGTCGTGTGAGTCTTTGACCGCACTACGTTTGCCGAACAACGCGTCAGCCTCGTCGAAGAACAAGATCGCGCTCGCCGCCTCGGCCTCAGCGAAGATGCGGGCCAGGTTCTTCTCGGTCTCGCCGATGTATTTGCTCACGACGGCGGCGAGGTCGATCTTGTACAGCTCGACCCCGAGTTCGCCCGCGAGGATCTCGGCAGCAAGTGTCTTGCCCGTCCCAGATGGGCCGGCGAACAGGATGTTCAGACCCGTACCGAGGGAGAATCGCTTGTCGAAGCCCCAGTCCTCGTACACCCGGCTGCGATAGCGGAGCGCGTCACAGACCTCGCGAAGTTGGTCCAGCCGGTCGGGTGGCAGGACGATGTCGTCCAGGTGTCGCCGTGGCGTCACTTTGCGCGCCAGGCCGGAGAGCCCCGCACCGGATAGCGCCCTCGCCGCGGCGAACAGATCGGGCTCATCGTCGCTGTGGGCCGAGCTTTCGACCGCCACGGTGACAGCCCGGCTGATCTCGGTTGGCGTCAACCGGAAGCGGTCGGCTAACGCTTCGACGGTCGCACGGTCTACTGCGACGCCCGCGTCCGCCAGGAGCGCTTTCCAGCACGCACGCCTCTTGGCCGCGCTCGGGGCCGAGAACGTGACCGTGACGAGTCCGGTCAGCAGGAGGCTGGCCGTGTTGGGCGTCGATGAGGGGCCGGGGGATCTCGCGATGATTGCGATGCCAGGGAACGCTTCTAGCTCTCGAAGCAGAAGGCCAAGTTCGTCTGCGTGCTCGCCGGAAATCATGACGTCGAAGTCATCGAGGAAGAGCACGGCATCCTGCAGGCGAGCCTCGCGGACCAGCAGCGCCAGCTTGTCGGCCGCCGCGTCGTCAGCCCGTCGCACGGCCTGAGCGAGCTCGGTTGTCAGCAGGGGCATCTGTAGATCGGCGGCGAGCGCCTCCGCGGCAGCGCGACGGCCGGAGCCGCGCCGGCCTTCGAACGACAGGCGCAGCGGTCGGCGGTCGGCGCGAGCGGTTCGGGCGAGGTCCAGCGGCATCGGCACGTCGCCTTGTAACCCGGACTGGTTGAGCACCAGGCGTGCGCAGCCGGCGAGCCGTGCATCCAGGCCGCGCTCGCCGATCAGCGCTCGGACCACCTGGTCGTCCAGCTTCAGTGCGCGGGCGAGCAGCGGCGGCCGGGCGTATGCGGGTTCAGCGAGCTCGACGAGGCGATGCCGTATCAGCGGAGCGTCGGCGGCGAACCTCGATCGCGCCCGCAGCTTGGCGCCGGCGTTCTCGCAGAGCAGGTTGAGCGCGAGGTCGACGCTCGGACGCCGTCGTGTCACGTCGTCTTGCAGGTAGGCGTACAGCCGCTCGTAGCGGAGGTCGAGCTCCGGCGCGAGCGCAACGACGATGATGTCGAGGTCGAGTCGTTCGAGCCCGAAGGTCTTCCCCAGCTCCGCGAGGCTGGGCGTGTCCTCGGCCAGCGACGGCCCGTCGCCGGAGGTGCCGAGCAGCGGCACGCATGGGGCGCGAGCGAGGAGGCGCGCAACCTCGTCGTCTCCCAGGTACAGACCGCGGTGCGGGTCGGTCGCAGCCTCCGGCCCGTACGCCACTCCCGCCGCTGCCACAGCTGAGCGAAGTCGTTCGTCGAGACGCGCCAGTGCCGTCGCAAGGCCGTCGGCCGCGCCATCCGCGACCGCACTGTTCAGGTAGGCGTGCCGCTCGGCGACGACGTGCATCGGCTTCCCCCTGCCCAACTGGCGCGACTCACGTGACCCGCTACTGAGCTGGCGTGCTTTCACGGGCTTGAACTCGGCAAGAAAGCGCCCCTCCTCTAGAAATACTCCCTTCCCGACCCGACGACAACTGGCGGTGTCCCGCCGATGCTGGGGGGCGGGTTGCACCTGGCGGCACTCGGTCCGCTCAATTGACTGAATCACGCTGCGGTGACCTTCGATTGATGAAACTGCGCGAGTAAGCGCATACTCGACATGGGTGATGGGGAGCAGGTAAATGGCTAAGCGAAGCGCGCGCGAGCCCCAAACAACCCGCGTCGTGTTGGGGGCGTCACCGGCTCGGCCGTCGGTGGCCGAGTCGCCCATGGGGCGTGGTGCTGAGGCCGCCGCCGACCACGTGGTGGCCCTGCAGCAGGCTGTGGGCAATCGTGTTGTCAGGGACCTTCTCCACCGGGGCGCTGATGGGGACCCGCTCGATGCTGAGACCAGAACCGCGATGACGGCGCGGTTGGATCGGATCTGCCGGATGTGCGCATCCATACCGACGAGTACGCATCTGCCCACGCGGGGGAAGTCGGGGCGCGCGCATTCACGGTCGGCCACGACATATTCTTCGCCGCGGGCGAGTACGCTCCGAGCACTCCAACGGGGCGCCGCCTGCTGGCGCACGAACTGACGCACGTCCTCCAGCAGCCGAACGCCTCTCAGGTGCGTGGAGGCTTGCCCGGCGTAAGTCGGACGAGCGATCCGGCCCGAACAGGAGGCAACGCGACTGGCTGGCGGAGGATCAGGCCGCGTTACGCAACAGCCCAAGGCGGCGGTCATGCGCGATGCATCAGGTGGGGCCCCGAGCGAACTTCTCGTCGCCACGAGCTCCTCGTCGGCTCGTCACGACCCAAAGCCCAAGTCTATGGGCAAACCTGGTGCGGTCACCCCTGGGACCGCGTCCAGGCAGGTGGTGTCAGAGGAGGAAATCGCCTACCGGTTCAGGGCCGAGCTCGCGCGCCAGGCGGGTAGTCGGCTGCAGATGGCGTACACGAAGTTCACGTCCGCCGTAAACAACGTCAAGGACGAGCTACGTGCGGCCGCCAAGAAGGTCGGACCGACATTTGTCGAGCAGCTTCTCGAGGTCATGATCGGTGTGCTGGCGCCGGTGGTCGGCAAAGTGATATTCGGCGCCCTGAACGCACAGCTCAAGGAGATGGGCACCTCGGTGCTCAAGGGCTTGCTGCCGAGTGAGGACGTGCCGCTGTTCGCGCCCAAGATGGATAAGTTGGTCGATGACTACATCGGGCTCTCCTCCGAGCATGCGAATGCTGGTGTCAAGTTGCTGATGGAGGGCGCGAAGCGCGAACCGAAACTGAGAACTGGCGGCGTGACGCCGACCGCTCAGGCGCCCATGGTGCAGGGCGGCCAACCGCCGGTCGGCGGTCCCAAGGCGCGTCAAGTCTCTACACCGAAGTTCCGGCCGAGGCTCTGCTCAACCAGTTCGTACAGACGTTCTCGGTCTATCTGGACCAGGTCAATGCAACGCTCATGACGCTGGACCGCGCTGCTCTTGTCGATATCTGGGCAGCGTTCGACCCAGCCCTCATCAATGAGAGCTACTACGCCGCGGAGATCCGAGATCTCGTCGCACAGCACGAAGAGTTGTCGAAGTATAGCGGTGGCGCACCTACGCCTGGTGCCGACATCTATTCGGTCGTGATGCTGGATGCATGGGGCGTCACCAGGCCGGCGATGTTGAAGTGGCACCACCTGGTTGTCCACGCATTCGCGCCCCAGCGGCACAAGGCCCTACTACGAGTTCATCAAGTGGGTCTCGCCCGAGATGCAGGAGACAGCGCCTGCGCTTGCCCGAGCTCAGCTCGGCGGGTTGAAACACTTCAAGGCATCAGACCCGCCCCCTGATACGCCCGGTATCCATATCCAGGGTCACATCGACGACCCGAGGACGGAGGGAGAGCGCATCGCTGAGGTCATGTACCAGGGCAAGGGTCACCTCGCGCACGTCAAGGTTTCGTACGATGGCACCACATTCGTCAGCTGGGTTAAGCCTGGTGACGAACAACTCGTTACGACCAAGGCTGGTCGACACGGCCGAGAGGTCTAGGCCACATTGCAGCCGCGAGCTTGAAGAACTCAACCTCGGTCCACCGTCCGCCCGCTGACTAACCGAGGTCCTGGCGCCATGACCTGGCCCAAGTCCGCTCCGAGGACCGCTTCCCGATCGGGCGCGCCCATCAGCACTCGGTGAAATTGGGTGTTCATGGTTCTCGTTTGCGGTCTACAGTGCAGATGGGGGCGGAGCCGATGGGGAATTCATCGAAAAACAAGCGTGTGTGTCGCCGCAAGGTGGTTGTTGGTGCAAGCGGAACACCATTTACGACTGCATTGTGTGCGCGCGAAAATGATGTTCGTTCGGACGCAGACGATTCAGTGCTGAACACCGCCCTCACGCCATCGATCTCCGAAACGTCACATCCACCGGCGCCACCGATCGGTACGCCGAGCCCGCGCCAGACGGCGCTGCCGAAGCGATGCGGGATCGCGGTGGGTGGCGGACCGCGGACGGGCGTGTGCGGCGGACGATCGTCGTCCCCTCGCGGGGCGATTCGCGGGACTGGCGGATCGGAATTCCGGTGGAGCTCACTGATCCACGGGTGAACGGGGCAACGTGCACGGTGCCGATCAATCTGCGGTCCAACTCGCTGAACGCCGGCAGCACGGACGAGCGGACTTTCGTTGTCACACGGCTGGCGTGGTAATTGAAGTAAGGGGGAAATCATGGAACCGGTTTCGGTGGCTGCGGTGACGTCACTTCTGGTGACGTACGGGCGGCATCTGTTGGGGATCGTCGGCGACGTCGTGGACGAAGGCGTCGCCGAGCGGCTGAAGGCACTGTGGGAGCGGGTCCGCAGCCGGTTCGCGGGTGACCAGCAGGCCGAGGGGGCGCTGCAGCGGCTGGCCGAGCAGCCCGACAATGAACGCCGCCAGGCCGCGGTCGAGGACCACCTGGACGAGTTCATGCGGGCGGACCCGGAGTTCATGGCAGCGCTGACCGAGCTGGTGGCGAAGCTCGCGCCGCAGCGGGAGGGCGCCGTCGAGGTGAACGACGCGGGGGTTGTCGCGCTCGGCGGAACGGTGAACATCAGGGGACGCTTCGCCGCCGGCCGGGACATCATCACCGGCGACCAGCGCGGGAAACGACCGAGGTGATGACATGTCCCGCGGTCGTACAGCCCTGCTGATCCTGTCCGGAGTCCTCTTGGCAGCGAATCTCGCCGGGTGTGGAAACGAGACACGCAACAACGCACCCGACGACACCAGCATCACCACCCCGACGCTCCTCGGCGAAACCGAGACATCAGACGCGACCACCTCACCGTCGACGCCACCGAACTCCGGGACAACCGGCCCGGATGGGTCGACCACGCCGAACGATCCGTCCTGGACCCAGTCGACAACTGGTCCCGGCACCGCGACAGGAACCACTGGCGGGACGACGACGAGTGGGACGCTCCCACCGACATACCGACCACCCACGAAAGGCGAGACCACCGGGAGCACGACGCGGCCGCCTACGAAAGGTACGACGAGCGCGCCGCCGACCAAGTCGACAACAGCGGTGAACAGCTGCGGTACGCCGCCCAGCGGGCAGTCGCCCGACGGCAAACTGCCGCAACGGATCGTGTTCCCGAGTCCCGGCAACCACCAATGGCCGGACACGAAGGTGACGCTGCGAGCCTGCGCCACGTCCGGGCTGAAAGTCGTTTATCAGCTCCACGGCGAGGCCTCAGGCGGCGGCTGCTACGTCGTCGATCCGACTTCGACGACATTGCAGTTCCAAGGCCCGGTCGGCAGTTGCGCCATCACAGCCACGCAACCGGGCAACAGCACGTACGCGCCCGCAGCCTCGGTCACCAACACCTGGAAAGTCAGCCCGCTGGTGATGACGTCCGCCTTCGTCGGAGCGTCCGACGTACTGCTGTACGACGCGAGATCTCCGACGGTGACGCTGCACGCGAGGGTCAGCGCGATCCACCCGCTGCCGCAGCTGTCGGCCAGCGTGGGGATCGTCGGCTCCTCACCGATGAGCTGCGAGCCGCCAGGGGTGCGTACAACGATCGGCGGCGACGGAAGCACCGACGTACGGTTCGACGTCCCAGTCAAGCTCATCGCGCCGACCGCGGACGTGAAGAACTGCTACTTGTACGTCAGCGTCCAGGTCAACCAGACGGTGAGTGGAGGACAGCACAGCCGCAACTTCACTGTGCGCGCCAAATGAGCCGGCCCGAGGCTGAAGGCCCGATCGACGACGTGGGGGTTGTTGCGCGCGGCGATGTGACGATGACGGGGGAGTTTGTCGCCGCGCGGGACATCTACTTCAACAACGTCACGTTCGTTTCGCCGGACGGTTCGCCGACCTCGCGGGAACTGGAGCCGGAAGGCCCCGCGGGTCCGTGTCCGTATGCGGGTCTCGATCCGTACGACGAACACACCGCCGAGTTCTTCTACGGCCGTGAACCCGACATCACCGCGGTACTGCGACTCGTCGAGCGCACCTCGCTCGTCGCACTTGTCGGCTCCTCGGGCAGCGGCAAGTCGTCGATCCTGTCCGCCGGCGTCCTACCTGCACTCGCGCAAGGCGTCGTCGCCGGCTCAGCGCAATGGGATGTACTGCGCCTCCGCCCCGGCCAGCAGCCGCTCGATCAACTCGCCGAGCGGATCACCGCCAAACTCCCCGGCACCGACCTGAACGACGTCGCCGCATCCATCCGCGCCGACCCGAAGCAGTTCACCGCGCTCAGCAGCCAACTCAAGTCAGCCACCGGCGTCTTGTGGGTGATCGACCAACTCGAGGAGATCTTCCAACCCGCGGTCGACGCCGACACCCGCGCCGCGTTCCTCGCAGCACTGTCCGCAGCGCAGTCGAGTCCCGGTCTCAAGGTGATCATCGCCCTGCGCTCGGACTTCTACCCGCACCTGGACCAATCACCCGAGTTAGCGATGGCGATCGCGGCAGCGCAGTACCGCCTGGTCAGGCTCGGCGAACACGCGATCCGCGAGGTCGTCGAACGGCCGGCCGAGAAGGTCGGGATGACTGTCGAGCCCGAGCTCGTCGAGCAGATCCTGAAGGACGTCGGCGACGTGGAGAGCGCGCTCCCGCTCCTGTCGTATGCCCTCCAGCAAACGTGGCGCCGCAGTCACGGCCGTCGCCTGACGCTCGCGGCGTACTCGCGCTCCGGCGCCCTCGACGGTGCCATCGACAGAGCCGCCGAGAAGGTGTGGAACTCACTCAGCGCCCAGCAGCAGGCGACCACCCACCGCGTGATGTTGCGCCTGTCGTACCTCGGCGAGGCCGCAGTTCCGGTACGTCGCCAAGCGCATCTCGACGACCTGGTCACTGATATCGACGACCACGCCACCGTGATCGAGGTCGTGAACCAATTGGCGGCCGCGCGCATCCTGACCGTGGATCGCGATCAGGTCGGCGGCTCCACGACCGTCGACATCACCCATGAAGCAGTACTGCGAGCGTGGCGGCTCCTCGCGCGATGGCTCACGGATGATCGCGACACGAAGCGGGCGCAGGAAGATCTCACCGATGGCGCGTTGGCCTGGCAGGAACATGAGAAGGACGCCGGCTACTTGCTGAGCGGTGCGCGGTTGGTTGCGGTGGAGGCGGGTCGGCGTACCGAGGATCTGACGTTCAACGAGTTGGAACTGAGGTATCTGGGGGAGAGCCGGCGCGTGGATCGGCGGCGGAAGTTGCGGTCGCAGTTGTCCGCCGTACTCGCGGTCGGTCTGGTGATCGCGTTGGCTGTCACGTTCGTTGTCGTGCGGCAGCAGCGGCAGATCGCTCGTGAGAAGGTCGTTGCCGATGCGCTGCAATTGGCGGCGCAGTCGCGGTCGGTGGTGGAGCGCCAGCGAGATCTCGGTGCGTTGCTGGCCGTGGCGGCGACCCGGACGAACGACAACACCGTGACGCGCGAAGCGGTGATGGATTCGGTTGCTTCACGCAACGGGCCGGTGGCGTCTCTACTCCCGGCCCCGGTGCAGGCGACGGCACTGGCCCCGGCCTTGACGTCCGGCGGTTCGGCTCTTGTCGGAGCTGTCGACGGCACGATCCACGTGGTCGACCCGGGTGATGGCAGGCAGACGGCTGCGACCATGACCGGCCACCAGAGCAATGTCACCGCGATCGCCTTCGACGGCGATCTCGTGGCGTCCGGCGATGCGACCGGCGTGGTGCTCGTGCACGGCCTCGGTACGACGGAACCGCTTGTGCCCGGCGTCTCAACGTCGGCGGAGGGCGCACGGATTCCTGCAATCGCCGTCGACGAGCGGACCGATCAAGTGTTCGCCGCGACGACCTTCGGGGCGGTCGAACGATGGCAGCGCCGCGACCACTTGTCTCCGATGAGCGCGTTGCCGGGCAGCTCGAACATCATCTCGCTCGCGGTGGACGACGCGTCTGGGCAGATCGCCGCGATCAACAACGAAGGAACGCTACTGCGCTGGCGTCTGAGCGACGGCGTACCGCTGCCTGCCTTGACCGCGCCGGGTGATCTCACCGCCGGCCTGGACATGCGCCTCGCGGTCCTCCGCGGCAGCCGACTGGTTGCCATCGCCAACGGATTCATCGGCGTCTGGGATCTCAAGACCGCGCGCCGACTGGGCTGGACGGCCGCACCTGGTACGACGGCGGTCAGTGCGACCGGCGACCCGGACCTGGTCATGGTGGGCGATTCCAGCGGGGCGATCACGCCATGGCGGCTCGGTACGTCGCTGTCGGCCGTCGGACCGGTCCGTTACGGGTTGACTGGCACTGTCATCTCAGTGGCCGCGAACACCGGACATCTCGTCGGCGTGGACGAGTCCGGCCGGGCTCTGTCTTGGGACCTCTCCGGACGTGGATCGCCGGCCGCGGCGCTGATGGCTGCGCTGGACGGAAACGCCCGAACTGCCGCCGTCAGTGCGGCCGGTGACGTGGCGATCGGCGGCGTCGACGGTACTGTCCGGGTCTTCCGCAACCACCTCGCGATCGCACGGATTCCGCTGTCCTCACAGGTGAATCAGCTCCTCTGGACGCCGCAGTCGTCGATCATCGCCGGTATGGACGACGGTCGCGTGGTGCAGGTCGACCCGAAGTCCCGACGTACCACCATCCTCGCCGCCGATCAAGGGAGACCGGTGGTCGGGCTGAGCGCCAACGCGCACGGGACGGTCGCGGTTGTGTTCGAGGACGGGAAGGTGTGGATGTCCAACCGTTCGGGTCCGCCGGTGTCGGTCGCCGCGTCGGGGACGGCGATCGCGATGGGGCCTGGGGGAGACGTCTTCGCCGTCGCGTCCGGTGGCAGGCAGACGGGGCAGCCGCCGGTGATCACGGTGCGGTCGACCGGCGAGGGTTTCGCGAGCCAACGGGTGCTGAGCGGTCACACGCTCGAGGTGAGCAGCCTCGCATTCAGCCGGGATGGGAAGTACCTGGCGAGCGGCAGCGACGACACGACCATTCGCCTGTGGTTGCTCGAAAAGGGGATCACGACCGCGACGCTGGAGGGGCACACCGACATGGTGCTCGGACTTGCGTTCACGCCCGACGGAAGCGTGCTCGCCTCGGGCAGCCAGGACGGAACGATCCGCCTCTGGGACACCAGCCTGCGGCGCCAGATAGGACAGCCACTCCGGTACGCCGACAACGTGCAATGGCTGTCGCTCGCGCCGACCGCTGACGGCGGGCAGTTCGTGGCGGCCGATGGGGAGTCGGCGATCCTCTGGCCGTTCACGCCCCGAGCCTGGACGACGCGGGCGTGCCACTTCGCCGGGCGGGAGATCACCGCGCAGGAGTGGAGCCGGCTCGGGCATACGGACAAGCCGCCGCGGCTATGTTCCTGACAGTACGAGTTGCAGGTCGACGCCGGTGCCTATGCGGTAAGGATGGGTGGAGCGAGAGCGCCGGCGACGCGGCGGAGGCGGGAGATCGGCGTGGATCAGTCCCGGTGATCGCCTCTTGCGCGGCCTCTCCGGCAGCGAGCAACATCGTCTTCGCGACCGTTGGCGCCGCCTGATTGAGGCCGTCTGGTCGATGATCTCGTCGAGCGGCTGAAGCCTTGCCGGAGCGGAAGTACTCACGCACCGAGCCCGCACTCGTCTCGAGTGCGACGTCCGGAGGATTGCGGCCCGCAGACGCGTCCGAATCGGGACCACGGCGCACCAGCGCTCCCGGCCCCACCGGCCCCCGACCAGTTCGATGCGTTGCGTCTCGGGCGGGATGTAGCGGTCCTCACCGCCCCTGGTGTGGGACGGGAAGAACCGCGCCATGGAGGCGCGGACCCGATCGGCGTACGGGCACGCCATCCAGGCGATCGACCGGACCCGGGGTCGCGCGCGACCCGGACGAGAACACGATCGCCCGGCCGGCGGGCAGGGCGGCGCGGCGAGCTCGGCGAGCTCGGCGATGTCGAGGATCTGTTCACGCTGCAGCTGCCGGTTGACCGAGGTGCACTGTTTGCTGGTCGACGTCGACGAGCGCAGCGTCTCCTTCAGTAAGCCCCGGAGCTCGCCCACTAAGATCGAATGTCGAACAGAACGCGTTCGACGGTGACACCGCGGTCGGCGAGCCAGTCGGCCCTGTCCGCGTTCGTGGTGCGAAGTGGTGTCAACCCCTGCGGGAGATGTGGTCGTAGTGCGAACACAGCCAGCGCCAAGTTGATGGTGGAGACAGATGAGGCGTTGTCGTTCCTCCTCGTAATGAGAAGGTCGTCAGTCCGACGTCGACAGGTGGCCCAACCGGAAGCGCGTGGCGCGCAGGCAGCACCCGGCCGCCGACGCTCGCCGGCTTCACGCCTCGGTGTGGCCGGACACCGCCGGCTGTGATCCGCCAACTAATCCCGCAACGCTTGTCGGCTAACTGATGCGCGACAGGCTGGTGCGCCGACCACCTGACCCGCCGACAACGCAAGTAGCCGCGATCCGCGCTGTCATGCCGATGTTCGCGACCAGCTATTGGCTCGCGGCGGTCAATTGAGCAACCGTCCGCTCGACTTGAGGTGTGAGCAGGCGGCGAGCGATCCGACGTCGCCCATCCCTGCGATGGCCTGGTCGACCAGGGTGCCGTCGCCGGCCATGTCGTCCAGCGCGTCGAGGATGTCGAATGCGCACTTGAACAGTGTTGGAATGACCGCCGATTCGAGATTCGTCGGCCGGGTTGTCCGGCCACCATGGGCAATGGGTCCTCCCATGTACGTCATGCTGCGCTTTCGGAGATGAAGTAGTTCGCCAGAGGGGTGCCGGCGAACTTCTCGCCCAAGAGACGGGCGAACAACAGCAGCGAGCTGCGTGGTCGGTAGCTCGCGACGATGTGCTGGGTCTGTCCGGCGGCGTTGCGGGTCATCAGAGCGACACAGCCGATGGGCTTGCCGTCGACCTGAGCGATGTAGTCCTCAAGCCAGCCGTTGTCGCCGCACGGCCCGGCGAAATGAAACTCCTGGGAAGTGCCGTACAGCGTGCGGATGCCGACCACGATGGTCCGGGCGGCGTCCGCTCCTTGCACGGCGCCGTCCAGCATCGAACCCTCGACGGTGACGTCGTCAGCCAGGTTGTCCAGCCAGGCAGGATAGTAGTCGGCGAGGGCGGGATCGCCGCTCGCCAGGTACCTCGGCGAGCCTTGCTGAGCCAGTGCGTCGCTCTTGATGGACATGGGAGTTCCTCCTTCTTTCAGCGTGGCCGCACTCCGGCAATGGCGGTCGTAACCGGCTGCCGGCAGAGAACTCTCTGAGCGCCGGTCGGTGACCTGTGGAGTGCTGATCCAAACGATCCGCCCATCTGGCGGCCCGTCGCGCCCGTGTACTCCACTGGTCGGCTCAGTTGACCTGCGGGCCAAGGAGCTTGTCGCTCGGCCAGCGCAGGGTGCCGAACGCGCATCGCGACCACGGTGCGCGGATACGTCGCGCCGGTGGCCAACCAATCTTCGAGGCTGGTCGGCGACATCCCCCAACTGTCCGACGTGACCGGCCTCAGCGCCGCAGGGTCGAACGCGCCCTCGACCGCCTGACCCACGCCCGGGTGGTTGCCTTGAGCCACCGTTTTCAGCCTGGTCACCGGCGTCGACGTCGGCCTCCCGCGTCGAGGTGATGGCGACCTACGCGGGAGTGCGGCGGTTGCCGTCGTGAATGACTGCTCAGCTACTTCGTCGACAGATGCGCCCGGCCCGGGCGAGCGCGATCGGGGACGACCCCGTGGACGCCGACCTCGGCGGATGCTCGAGGGTGTCGAGGAGCGGCAGCGGGAGACCCTGACCCCGGATCAGCGCGCTCGACTTCGGCCCGAAGGCCGAGGTGGCGCAGGGGCGGTCGTCGGGCTCGACGCGGCGCCGTTGTCGTCACCGCTGTTGGTGAGTGCTCCAGGACGGCCGTGTCCCGGCAGCGGTGCGAGCTCGGCTATGTGATCATGGGCTCGTGGGCCAGAAGAAGTCGCGACAGTTCGATGAGATCAGCGCCCGTGGTGACGGTGATCCGGAATCCAGCGGCGGTTGGCTGACGTGGCCACGGCTGGTACATGACCGCGAGTGGGTCGACGTCGATGGGAGTGCCTGGCGGATGCGTGGCGGCCCGCTGGATGCCAAGCAGGCCAGACGGCTCATGAAGCGCCCAGACGTCCATATCGTGCGCGCCTACGAGCTCAATGTGGCCGAGGTGCGCGGCGCCGAGCGCGATGCCTTACTGGTACGCGTGGAAGAGTTCTTTGCCGGGAACGCGCCTCCATATAGCGAGTTCGAACTAGGCGACTTCCGCGATCAGAACCACCGGGTCACGCTCATGGTTCAGGAGAGCTGCTGACACCAACGTCCTCATCTGCCGGCGAGAGTGATTCGATGTCATACCGATGAGCGGAGATATGAACCATGGGCCTGAAACACTCCGACGGTGACTGACGAGCGACCGTCCTCCGCGGATCCGGGTTGGACCATCCGGCACTTCTCGCAGTCGAACCCGTCCGGAAGCGGCTCTGGTGACGTAGCAGCGCTGCTGCGCAGGGTCGCCGATACGGAATTTGTCAAGGTGGTTGAGGCCAGCGGGAGTTACGCGGCGGTCTGTTGAACCGTCTTGTTTTGTTGGGTTTCGTGGAGGGGTGGGTTGATCCAGGCTGCGTCGGGCAGGCTGAGAATGGCCGGTGTCGCGGTGGTGGTGAACAGTTCGGGGTTCGCGGTCCGGGCTGCGGCCAGGGCGTGGTGGCGGCGTTGGTCGGTGGCCGCGGCGAGGCCGTAGTGGACGTCGGCGGGGGTGTGCAGCCCGATGCCGGTGTGGTGGTGGTCATGGTTGTAGAACTGGGTGAACTCGTCGATGAAGGTCCGGGCGTGTTGCAGGGATCCGAACCGGTCGGGGAACACCGGCGCGTATTTCAGGGTCTTGAACCACGCCTCGGAGAACGGGTTGTCGTTGGACACGCGGGGTCGTGAGTGAGAGCGGGTGACGCCGAGGTCGGCGAGCAGGGCCGCGACGGTTTTGGAGGTCATTGAGGTGCCCCGGTCGGCGTGCACGACCTGCGGGATCCCGTGGATCGTGAACACCTCGCGCATCATTTCTTCTGCCAGGACAGCGGTTTCGGTGACATGGACGTGCGCGCCGACGATGTAGCGGGAGTAGATGTCGATCATGACGTAGGCGTCGTAGTAGATGCCCTTGGCCGGGCCGGGCAGCTTGGTGATGTCCCAGGTGAACACCTGCCCCGGGCCGGTCGCGATCAGCTCGGGACGGCCCCTGGCCGGATGGCGGGCAAGACGCCGGCGGTCCTTCACCTGCGCGTTCGCGGCGAGGATCCGGTACATCGTGGACACCGAGCACAGATACTGCCCGCGCTCGAGCAGCACGGCATACACCTGCACCGGGGTCCGGTCGATGAACTCGGCGCCGTTCAAAACGGCCAGAACGTGGGCCTGTTCGCCCGGGGTGAGCTGGTTGGCCGGCGCCACCCGGGCTGTCACCAGCCCTGCCGGCGGCGTGGGTCGCCCGGCGGTGGCCCGGGAGATGCCTGTCAGGCTCGCGGCGTCCCGGGTCGTGACGCCGGCCGCGGTCAGCTCCCGGAACGCGCCCATCAGCGCCGCCTGGACGACTGCTCGTCCGGCGCGCTCTCGGAGATGTCCTCCAAGAGCGCGTGTGCTTTTCCCATGATCTCCAACGCCACCTCGGTCCGAGCCAGCCGCCGCTCGGCCTTGGACAGCTGGGCCCGCAACCGAGCGATCTCGGCCTGCTCGGCGCTGAGCCGCCCGGCCCTCGCGCCGGGCTCGCGCTCTTCCAGCACGCCACCGTCGCGCAGCTTGCGCCACTCGGTGATCTGCGACGAGTACAGGCCCTCACGCCGCAGATACCCACCACCCTGGCCGTCTTGGCAGGCCACCTCATACGCCGCCAGATGCCGAAGCTTCTCCGCCGGGGTGAACGTCCGTCGAGGCCTCGGACCACCAGCCCTCGGACCCGATTCACTCATCACACCATCATCGACTACCGGTGCAAGAACAGAACCAGCCATATCTCTCGATCATCCTGAATCTCGCCCTGCAGGAGCGGACTTGCTACGAGCCGCCGGCCTCAACTCACCCTGACACGCAGGGGACCTCCGACGCGACCACCTGACAGGCTCGGGGTCGCTCGTCGTCTAACTGCCGTACATGCCCTTCGTAATTACCTGAGCCATGACGTCAGCGAGCACATCACGACCCACACCGGCAACGGCCTCTGCCCCACGTCGGAGCTTGCCCTTCTTCGCTTCGTCCGGCTCGTTGTCTGCAGCCTCGTTGAGAGCGGAGACGGTGAACCCGGGCAAGGGTCGCCAGGTGGTCCGTGCCCTCTCCGTGCCCCATGCCGTAGCCGTTGATGGTCATCCACGGTGCTGCGGGTTTAGGTTCAGGCGGAAGCCCAGTCTGCGCGGACGGTAAGCCGCACTTCCAAACTGGCAACTACCGAGCATGATCACCGCTTAGGACTGCAATAGCGACGCACGGTTTAGGAAAGCGTTGCTCATCTCATCGGCCGTCAACTTGCGTGTGCGCTGCCTGGTGATCTGCCATCACGAAGTGCCTCAGACAGCACTGGTTGGGGCAGTCTTCACATTCGACGCTGGCTACATCGTCGGGCAGTCCAGTGCGCTTGTGTCGCCTCGCGCACAAGCGATTGCATCCCTATGAAGGTTCGCCGGGGGTGGCCGGCACGTTTCTTGTCGGGGAGGAATTGGCGTGCGCGGAAGGATTTCGTTTTTGGGGGTAGGGTAAGCAAACGTTGGCTTTGCCAGGGTCGGTGATCACCTTTTGAGCGAACCATTGGCGGAGTTTGGCGGAGCACCTCCATTTCCGGCAGTTTCGTCGCTTTCCGCAGCAACATCGCCGGGCGTACGCTGGCACCGACAACATGACCAGGGGAGGGGCATCTCATGACGTCATCAGCGGCGCCACGTCGGATCACTCGAGGTGATGCCACCGCGGTTTTCGAAGCGTTCGGCAATGGGGGCAGAGCTGTTCTGCAGCACTCTCGAGTTGCGCAAGGTGCACCTGCCGATGACTTCGGCACTCGTGGGTCGATCCGCCCGTTCGGTGGATCGCCATGGGACGGTGCGGCCTTCTGCGCTGACGACTGGCACGTGATTCTCATCGCCGACTTCGAGGGAGGCGATCATTCCTTCAGCCACCAGGACGCTGAACGCATCATGCAGGGGCTCACCGTCAGTTTCAGCCTCGACGGCAATCCGCTGGAGACGAGACGCACGGCGATCCGGCGTTTCCTAGATCCAAGCGGATTCGACCTGGACGTCGCCTACTACTTCCAGCAAGGAAGGATCATGGCGCCGGCAGACCTGACCGTCGGTCCTCACCGACTGGAAGTGGACGTTAGCGACTCGGCAGGCCAACAAGACTTTCACGACGCGATCACCTTCACGATCGATGCCTCCGGAACTGGAGCGTGCACAGCTAGCTGATCGTCACGGTGTGAGAGACCGGCAGAGTGGCTGGGCCGCTGTGACCGCAAGGAGGAGGCGTCTCCAGGCAGGCTGGTGTCATCCGCTGGCATGACTACCTGTCTATCGGGGTGACGTCGGCGGTTGGCTGTAGGCCGTCCCAGCCCCATGTCCAGCTCGGCCGGACTACTCACGTCAGTTGCCTGCGGCGTGACTCGCCGCATGGTGAGGTATTCCGACGCCTCGGTTCGCGCGCGTCGCTGGATCGCTGTTCCGTCGCTGTTCCGTGAGACACCGGCAAGCGGTAGCAACTGGTGACAGATAGCGAGACACAAATCCGCAGGTCAGCGCAAGATTCCTACCTATCCGCGCGGAGTCCGTGCCAGCACGGAGCAGATCTACACCATCTTCGAAGGCACCTCCGAAATCCAGCGTCTGGTGATCGCCCGCGCGATCTCTGGGATGCGCATCAGGTAGGCGTTTGCGCAGGTCAGAGACTGATTCCGGGGTCGTCGAGAGACTGGCGAGCATGCAAGAAGCCCAGCCTGTGGAGGCGTTGAAGATGCTGCAGCTTGGCCAGCTCGCCGCGCAGGATGCGGGTGATCCAGCCGAAGTCGCCTGGCTGCACGCCAACGAAGCGTTGGCCTACGCGATGCTCGGTAAGCACGATCATGTCGTCTCGCTCGTGCAGAACACGAAATGGGCCGTGCAGACAAGCACCGTGTCTCCCCGTGGACGACGCTGTACTTCACTCCAGGCGACTACACCGGGCATCAGGCACTGGTGTACACCTCGCTGTCGGCCTACGCGAAGGATGATGCGCAAGCTCACGAGCACGCCGTACGCGCGGTCGCATTCGCGCAGCAAGCGATCGCTGAATCCGGCCCCGACAGATCGCGCCGAAGCCGGACCTTCGATCGGATCATCCTGTCGACGAACCTACTGCGCACGAACGAGCTGGACGTCGGCATCGGCGTGGCTCCTGATGTGATCAATAAAGCGCAGCATCTCCGTAGCGGCCGCGGGCTCAGCCGCCTGGCTGAGATCGGCACCGCAGCATCACAACACCCTGGCAACTCCGACGCAGTGGACTTGTTACACCAGCTCGAATCCGTCCGCACAACCGCGCCGAAGGCACTCACCGCATGACGAACCTGTCCCCAGAGCTCGACCAACGGCTCAAGCACGCGCTCAAGGGCATCTGCCAAGAGGCCGGTCTTCTGCCAGACGAAGCGGAGCTGATCAAGTACACGAACAACGCCGTCTACCGCCTTCCCAGCCAAGGCGTCGTTGTCAGATTCGGAGCCGGTGACCTGGCCAGTCAGCGAGCCGACCACGTCGCGCGAATCGCCGCCTGGCTGGAGCTCCACGACGCGCCGGCCGTGAGACTCGCGCCAGGTCTGATCCAGCCCGTCTTGTTCGAGAACTACTCGGCAACAATCTGGCAGCTCCTCGAAGGTGGCAACCCCGCATGGACCGGCGCCGAGTTGGCGGCGCCCTTGCTCGGCTGGCACAAACTCGAGCCCATGTCCGGCCTAAAGCCCTGGGACCCCTTCAGCAGCGCGCGCAGTCGTCTCGCCATGGCCGACGGCCTCACGGCAGACGACCACGCGTGGCTCACCGAGCAATGGCTCAACATCGAAGCCGACTACCGCGCCCTCGCGCCCGACCTCCAGATGGGCCTGCTCCACGGCGACGCCTACATCGGCAACGTCCTACGAGAATCGACCGGTCGCTTCGTCCTCTGCGACTTCGACGGCACCAGCGTCGGCCCCCTCGCCTACGACCTGGTCGTCGCCGCAGTCAGTGCCCTACGCTTCGGCGCGACCCAAGACCACGAAGCTCTGGCTACCAGCTACGGCCTCGACGTCACCACCCTTCCCTCCTGGCCAACCCTCAGCCGCATCCGAGAGTTGGTCCTCGTGACGAGCGTCATCACCGACCTCCGCAACCGCCCCGACATCGCCAAGGTCCACGCGCATCGGCTGGCCACACTCAGATCGGGCGCCAACGAACTGTGGCACCGATACAAGTAGCTGTCGGCACCGGTCTAGAAGAGAGTCGCGGCTGATCCGTAGCCTGTGCGTCCTTGGAGCGCTCCACTGACTCCTTCGCTGCGTCGCCAGGAGCCCGATGCGCCGACGCTCAGCGGTATCGGTCGAGGAACCTGCTGAGTTCCGCGATGTACCGAGGACGGTTGTCGCGACGCACCGAATGGCCGGTCCCGGCGATGTGCACCGCCCGGAACTCGCCGGCGGCCGCTCGGGCGCAGCGCACCGCGTACTCGGTGGAGATCAGCGAGCCGCGTTCAGTGTCCCCGTGGATCAGCAGTACCGGACACGTTATTGCGGCCAGCAGGTCGGTCAGCGGGGCCGCTTCCTGAAACGGCAGATCGAACAGATGCGGGTTGAGTTGCGCCTTCGACATGGCCCAGGGCTCGAGCTCGTCATCGGGCCAGGCGGGGTCCTCGGATCGGCCCCGCGCGATCCGTGACGGCAGGTCGAGGGCTCGTAGGTCCGCGAGCCAACGCGGCACGGACCACTGTTCGTCCTGTTGGCCAGCGGACGGCGCTCCAGTCGGCGGGTCCTCCAGCACAACCGCCCGGACCTGGTCCGGCCTTGACGCGGCCAGGTAGGCGGCCGACATCGCGCCCATCGAGTGGCCCACCACTACCATCCCGCCGTCACGGGGCTGGCTCGACAGCACGAGGGCAGCATCGTCGCGGTGTGCGGCATAGCGGATAGGTTCCTCTGGTAGCCCGGACTCGCCGTGCCCGCGCGCATCGATCGCGAGCGCCCGAATCCCGGGCATCGCGCGGATCAGTGGCTCCCAGCACTGCGCAGAATCGGAGAAGCCGTGCAGGAAGGCGACCTCGGCCGCCGCCTCATCGGTCCGGTACCACGCCAGGTGGGCCGTTCGGCCTCGCACGCCGAACATGGTTGCGGACAATAGCGCAACACGCGCGCGCCGGCCGATTGACTGAACTCTTCCGAGCGCCACTGCTGTCGCTGGTGGTGGGAGAGTCCTCACAAGAGGTCGGCATCACTATCAGGTGACTCTCAGCTTGTGGTGCCTATCCTCCGAGACCATGCAAACCCGAGTGTTCCGTGCCCCGAAGGTCCCCGCGGTCTTCCTCATGTTCTGGGTAGTCAAGCTGCTGACCACCGGAATCGGCGAGACCGCCTCGGACTACCTCGGCACCGTCAGCATTCCACTCGCCGCCGTCATCGGGATCGGTAGCTTCTTCGCCGCTCTCTACCTGCAACTGAAGGCCCAGACCTACCACCCGGCGCGCTACTGGGTCACGGTGCTCGGCGTCGCTCTCTTCGGCACGATGATCGCCGACGGACCGCACGTCGCGCTCGGCACGCCGTACTGGTTCGACTCCATCGTTTACCTCGTACTGCTTTGCGCCCTTCTGACGTGGTGGCAGCGAAGCGAGGGCACGATCTCGGTGCACTCGATCACCACCGCCCGGCGCGAGCGGTTCTACTGGGGCGTCGTCCTGATCACCTTCGGCCTCGGCACCGCCGTAGGCGACGCGACCGCCATCGACTTCGGCCTCGGCTTCACCTGGTCGATCCTCCTGTTCGCCGTGCTGATCGTAGTGCCGCTCGGCCTGTGGAAACTCGGCCTCAACGTCACTGTCGCCTTCTGGTCATCGTATGTACTGACCCGACCGCTCGGCGCCTCGATCGCCGACTGGCTCGGCAAAGGCACCCACGACGGCGGCGTCGGCTGGGGTATCGGGCCCGTCACCCTCGTCGGGCTGCTGCTCTTCGTAGTGTTCGTCGCCTACCTGACCGTGACCCACAGCGATGTCGACCATGCGGCCATCCACGCCCGTGACTCGACCGTTAGCGAACCCGATCCGGTCCTCGACTCACGGTCCTAGAAATCGTCTAATCGCGATCGCACGCACCAGGGGGAGTTCACCCGGGGGCCGAGGCGGCGCTGAACCTGCTGGGTGGGCTCGACGTGGTGGATCGACATCGGCCCCGCCCTCGCGGGAAGAGTGGCTGTCCAGGGTGGGCAGCCCGCCGGCGCCGTTGACGGCCATTGGCTAGTGGATCATCTGCCCGTCTTGACTCCATCAGTCACCGTCGTGGGCAGGTGGTCAGACGATGCCTACGGCGTCGTACGCGGCCTCGACGGCGGCTACCCGGTCGGCGATGTCGGGCAAGACCTGGTGTCGGTTCGTGATGCTTTCGACGAGCGTCTTCCGGGCGTCGGAGAAGGTCGCATTGTCTGTGAGCTGAAGCAGGATGTAGTAGTACATCTTGGCGATCTCGTCCGGGGGCAGTATCGGCGAACCGTCAGGCATGGTCGTGGTCAGCATCAGGAATGCCGCGCGGTTATGGATGCCGGAGTTGTAGTGGACGCCACCGTTGTCCTGGCCCGTGTACACGTAGTCGTTCATGTGTTGCGGTTGTGAGGGATCTCCAAGACTGGGGTTTGCCAGGTTGCGGAGTAGGCCACCCTTCTGTCCGAGTCCCGGGCCGATGTCCCAGGACCAGGTTGAGGTGTTCTGTCCTCGGTTGGTGCGATTCGCGACAATGACGCCGAGGATGTCGCTGATCGATTCGTTGAGGGCGCCGCTCTCGTCCCGGTAGCGCAGCTTGGCGGTGTGGTCGGTCAGTCCGTGGCACAGTTCGTGGGCGACGACCTCGAGGTGCCTGGCCGTGCTCACCAGCTGCCCGCCCGTGGAGCTTTGTCCATAGACCATCCGGTCGCCGTTCCAGTAGGCCTGGGGGAAATCTGTGGCACCGTTTGACCGGGCGCAGTTGACCACGCTGACCAGGGTCATCTGCCGGCCGTCGATGCTCTGGCGGTGGAGGAGGCTCTCCAGGAAGTCGTGGACGATCTGTGCGTTGACGGTCGCGGTGACCGCGGCTCGGTTCGTGGCGGCCCAGGCGGGTGTGGGGCTTGAAACGGGAGCGCCGAGGCCTGGTGGCGGCAGCCGGAGGTTGTACGGCTGGAGAGCGAAGTCGTGGGTGACGGTGTTTCGGCCCGGGTCCAGCATCTGGAAGTCCTGGCCGGTTTGCGATCCGTCGAAGCGGCAGTCGGATTGATCCTCGCTGTCGCCGGTGCAGACGACGGGCTGGACGAAAGCCGGCGCGACTGCCCTGGACTGCGAGAGCTGCAGCACGATTTCGCCGGCGATCGCGTCGACGTACGCGTCGAACCGTGCGGGCCGATACAGCGGGGACTCCCAGCCGCCGGCGTGCTCGTCGATGGTGTCGGGTCGCCTCGAAATCTCCACGTCAGTGACCCGCCAGCACAGGACGAACCCGCGATCAGGGACGTGGACGAACACCAGATCCGGGACAGTAGGTTGGAAGAGCCAGGGGAATGGAGCGTCGGTGCTATTGGCAACGATGTCGACCGCCAGCCCCGGGTGTACCCGCGGCGGGAACGGTGCGGACTCGGCGAGTTCGGCCTCATCGGCGACTTCGACGTTCAGATGGGCCAGGTCCTGATCTCCGGAAAGCTCCACCATCGCGCGGGCGCCGTGCACCGGCACGCCTCTGAACAGCTGGCGAAAGCGGACGACCGATCCCTCGTCGAAGGGCGACCTGAGTTCTTCCAACAGGGTGAGCGCCGGCACCCAGGCCGGCGAGTCAGAGGCACGGAGCGCGCGGAAGGCACGGCGCTCAGGCTCGGTCTCCAAGGCGCTGTCTAGATAGCGCCGCGCCACCAACTCGTTGTTCAGCCGTCCCGCGCCGGACTCAATTGCCCGGAGGTTCAGCTCGAGCATCCGCGGCCGTGCCTCGGCCAGATCCTCGGCGCCCCGCGACAGGTGGTGAAATCCGTCGGCCATAATTGCCCCCCGATGAGCTGAAGGGTAGTCCTGAGGTCCTTGGGTTGTCATCGGCCGGCTACGCCATTGTCCATCCGGGCGGTCAGGCTGATACTGAAATGCGCGATGCGCGATGCGCGGGGACCCGGGGGGTGTTGACCATGCCGGTCGACCAGGAACAGATCGATCAAGCAAAGCTCGAGCAGACGCTCGCGGAGGCCGCAAAGGCAAAAGCCGACGCGGAGAAGGCGAAAGCGGATGCGCAGAAGGCGGCCGTGGACGCCGCGAAGGCGCAACGCGAAGAAGCGGAGGCGTCCGGCGCTCTCGGCCGCGAGCAGCGGGAAGCCGCGGCCCACAAGGCGATCGCCGAGGCGCAGAAGTCCGACTTCGACACCCAGCAGGCTCGGGTGGCCGCATTGATCCCGGACCT
The DNA here is from genome assembly GCF_036227145.1 of Kribbella sp. NBC_01484. Classification (NCBI taxonomy): domain Bacteria; kingdom Bacillati; phylum Actinomycetota; class Actinomycetes; order Propionibacteriales; family Kribbellaceae; genus Kribbella; species Kribbella sp. NBC_01484. The sequence goes on along the minus strand of NZ_CP109437.1, from coordinate 7,634,609 downwards.
GTCGAAAGCCACCGTGCCCGAGCTAAAGGTTTCCGGCGATCAGTCACTGTTCAGCTCCCGGGTCACCCATAAGGCGCTGGGAAATGCGGCGAAGGCACTCGCGGATGCGGTGGCCGCGTCGTTACCGGCTAAGGGCGCCGGCCGGGTCCTCCTCACCTCGGCCGATGATCTCGCTTCGCTCGACGGTGTCTATGTCGAGGTGGAGCAGGGCCTCAAGATGCTGCACGACGCCGCCGACGCCCTGCTGCCGAATCCGGACGGCATCGCCCCTGCCATTGTCGCAGGGGTGGTGGCGGCGATTCCCGGACTCATCTCGTTCTTCGCTCCGACCCGAAGTGTCTCCAGCCACGCCATGAGTCTGGACGACCCGGTGATCCTTGCCGACGTGGCCGGCCGGCTGGTGGGTGCCCGCGACATCATGCTGGCGGACTTCCGCACTGTGCCTCAAGACGGTGTGGTCAAGCTGGACAGGGAGTTGATGGACAAGCGCGGTCTGCTGCTCGACGAAAAGGCACGAGCGGACTCGGACCAGGCTGAGGCGGAAGCCGAGGCAGCCGTCAAGCAGTCGGCCCTGGACACCGTACTCAGCAAGCATCAACAGGACCCGGAAGAGCCGGCGGCACAGGAGGAGATCGACAACGCGACCAAGGCACGCGACCACGCAGCGGCCCTTCTGGTGCAGAAGACCCGGAACGCCGAGCAGGTGCTGGACGTGATCAAGGGGATTGATGATTTCCGGACCGCTATCCATGTTGTCCCGTCAGGAAGTGCCCGCTCGCCGCTGGTGACCGCGGCGTTGCACGAAGGGCTGCACGGGACCGCAGGCGCCGCGGACCGCTTCGCCGCGGTCCTGTTCGTGAAGGGAGCCGGCGGGTCGATCGACCAACTGACCGACGACCGCAAGGTCCGCAAGGATCGTTTCGACCTACTCGGGACCGCGACGATCGCGTACTGGGTGATAGACCCGCTCGACAGCCTCGTTAAGGCGTCGGGAACCGCGGTCGGGTCGGCCCGAATCCAGGGAACGATCGGCGACACGCTCACCGTGACCAACGACTGATGCTCGCCATCACCAGCGACAATGACAGCCGACCAGTTCGCGCCGACGAGGATACGAAGCCACCCGGCGGACGCAAGTGCTCGTTCACGAATCCATACCCGATAACCAGATCGACCGATCTCGTCAGCCGATTCCGATTCCAACTTTGTGTCCGCCATTTCCCCCACGCTTCGCGGTGATGCCCCTTTATCGCGAGTTGATCGACGGCGGTACATATATTCGCGATCTCCCTCGATAGCAGAGAGTCCAGATGGCTTCTGCCAGCAGAAGCGCGTGCGGCGAGTGCTCCCACCCGCCCCCGGCTGCCGCCGGGGACCTGCGGGCTGTCGCCCGCGAGGGGCTCGCTAGCGCTCGCGTGCGACTGCCCCGTGGTCGCGCCTGCCGGGATAATGAACAATCGCGCCCCCGGCTCGGCTGCCGAACTCGAATGTGCAGCCTGGCGAGTTGTGTCGCCAGCACTGGCTGGGCGTTCGGCACTCGTGTCGACGGCCCGCGAGTTGCTCTGGCAGCGAGGGTCACGCGCCGCTCCGTTCGGATGCGCTCGGTAGGCTGCGTGACGTGACTGGGGCTTTCGAGGGGTGGCCGAGGTCTGCGTTCGATGTGCTGCTGGAGCTTGACGGTGATCCTCCGGCGGATGTGAGGCGGCGATGCCGGCGGGACCGGGAAGACCTGGTTCGCCGACCGATGGTCGAGCTGATGAATGCGGTGGCTGACGCGGATCCGGAGTACGAGGACTTCGCGGTCTGGGGCTACGGCGATGTACTGGTGCAAGCCTGGCAGCGGCAGCACGCGATCGTCCGGCTGGCTCGGAACATCGAACTGGGAATCCGGTTCGATCTGGACGGCCTGGAGGTTGGGTTGGCGTGGTGGTACGGGCCGTCGGTGCAGATCGAGCGGTATCGCGCCGCGGTGGCGGATCCGGGTTCCGGGCCACGCCTGGTTGCCATCATCCGGAGTCTCGAGCGGGACGGTTTCGTGATCACGGGCGACCAGCTGAAGCGACCACTGCGCGGCCATCCCGCCGACCATCCGCGAGCGAAGCTACTGCGACACAGGTCGGTCATCGCAAGCCGACCGCTCGGCTGCGAGGAATGGATTCACACCCGCGCCGTGGCAGATCACGTAGTCGCCGCCTTCTCCCAGCTACGCCCGCTGGCACGCTGGCTCGTCAAGAATGTGTCCGGGCCGCGACTGTGACGCGTTGTGCCGGCTCGACGAAGGTCGCAGGTGACGTCGCGATGGTCCGCCACGCACCGCCCATGGAGCGTTTACGCTCCGGCCGGGCGGCGCCGTGCTGCGTCCTCCCAGACAGGCGCTGAGAGGACGCAGCTTCGGGGCGGGAACGCCGACTCGACGTGGTGAGGTATCGGGTAGCGCTCCCGGTGGAACGGACGCGGGGTGCAGGAGCGCCGCAAGCTCGCCGAGTCCGCTCTGGTCGCACGACGTCCCTACGGCTGCGGGCCACCCGGTACTACGAAGTCGCGGCGCGCTATCGGACCAGGCTCCACGTTGCCGGTATCAACGAATCGCCTTCGCCCGCCAGGAACCCTTTCCTGGTTGGTCGGCCTCGGATGTCATTGCGTCAACGAAGGGGAAGTAACGGTGGTCAACGCGTCGGCGAGCGAGCCGCGCCAGCAGGCGTAGTCGTGGCCGCCGTTGAACTCCGTGTACTTCACTTCGTAGCCCTTGCTGCGCAGGATGGTTCGAAGGTGGCGGTTTGCGACAAGGATGGATGGGCCGTGGTCGGGGGTTTGACCGCGTTCTTGCAGGCCGGCCTCGATGTAGAACCGCACGGGCTGTCGCTCGGACTCGGCATACTGGCGGGTCAGCCACTCGTGTTCGTGATCATCCTCGGGGCTCCACCAGAACGATCCCGACTGCGAGATCACGTTGCCGAAGATATCCGGGCGACTGAGCGCCGCGAACGCGGCGGCCTGACCGCCATGGCTCTGACCGGCGACGATCGTGCGCGCGGGATCGGTGGTGATCCGGTACTGCTCGCGCGCCCAGGGCAGCAGTTCGTCGGTCAGGTACTCCAGGAATGGTCTGCCGCAGGGGAGTTCTCGATTGCGGATTTCCTGGGTCAGGCTGTCGACGAGGACGGCCACCATCGGCGGGATGCGGCCGTCGTCGATGAGGTTGTCCAGGATCGTAGGGAACGGCATCGGGCCGCCTACGACGTCGCCGTCGAACAGCACGAGCAGCGGATACGGCTCGTCGTCGGGTCGGTAACCGAGCGGGGTGTAGACCCAGATGCGGCGCTCGTTGCCGAGGATCTCACTACGGTGCAGATGCTGGACGAGCTCGCCATGGTTGCCGTGGGCACGCGGAGTCAGCCACGGCTGCGCGGGCGCGGCCGGTAGCTCGACCAGTGACACGACAGTCTCGTCAGTGCCGAGGAATTCGTCCTCGGGATAGGAGAACGTTGCCGGGTTGAGTGGATCGGCGAACCAGTGCGCCGTACGTTCGTGCCAATCCTCGGCCTTGGCCGCCGAGCCGTCCACGTCATCGACCGCCAGGCGGTAGGTGCAGCGCAGATCGGCGCGGACCCGGCAGGCGAGGTACCAGACGTCGGTGCCGTCCAAGTGGTGCATCAAGTTGCCCGGTGCCTCCCATCCTGCTGGGCCGCCGAACACCGAGACGCTGCCATTCAACTCGCTCGACCGATAGAGAAAAGTCAGCCAGACATCGCGGTCGTCATCCAGCACGGGCTCCACCATTGGCGCACCCTGCTCGGCGACTTCGGCCCAGAATTCTTCGGTTCCGTCTGGATCAAGTTTCTGCAGACGCGGACTGTCGAGCAGGTCGGACATGCATCACCCCTTCGCCGTCGCCCTACAGTAGGACACCCTCGGGCCAACGACATGTCGAACCGGTGGCGTCACGCGTACCGGAACCGGTGGATTCACGGTCCCATCTGGAAGGGGCCGGGGGCAGCGCGTGGCGGGCAGAACAGACTCGGGCTCCCTACGTCTCGCGATCCGGCAAGCTCCACTTGTCGACCGCCGGGCGCATGCCCCTGTCGCTACGCGACAACGACACCCGGCGCGAAAGGCTCCTAGCCTGCACGCGGACGCACGGCGATTTGCAGATCACCCATGTATTCGTTGCCGGTGACAAGATCACCGGCGTCATCGACAGGTCCGAGGCGAGCCAGGGCGATGCGATGTTTGACCTCGCCAGCTTGACGCTCGGACACGAGGAGCGCCTTGCTGACCTCGTCGCCGGCTACGGCGCGGACGTCGACCTCGAGGTGATCCGCGCGTGGTGGTCGTTGCGAAGCCTGGGGCGGCCCGCTGGCTGGTCGAGCACGGCTTCGACCCAGACTCGCCAGGCTGCGAGTTCGACGTGCTGAGAGCCGCGATGTGAGGCTGCACCACCCGACGGCTCGGGTCAGTCCAGGGCGCCGAGCAGTTCCGCTGAGATCGCCTGTGCCTCGCTGATCAGCAGGGGGACTGCCGCCTTGCCGAGTTCCGGCGTCATCCGGAAGGCCGGCCCGGAGACCGAGATCGCCATCGAGACCGGTACGTCGGGGATCCGTACGGCGTAGCAGACGACACCGATCTCCTGTTCGCCGTTGTCCCTCGCGTAGCCCGTGCGGCGGATCCGGTTCAGTTCGGTGCGGAGCTTCGCCAGGTCGGTGATGCTGTGCTTGGTCGCGGCCGGCATCCCGACCCGACTCATGATGCGGGCAACCTGGTCGTTGGACAGTCCGGCGAGGATCGCCTTGCCGACCCCCGTCGAATGGGTGTGCGCGCGGTGACCGACCTCGGTGAACATCCGCATCGCGTGCGGGGAGGGGGACTGGGCGATGTAGACGACCATGTCGCCTTCCAGCACCGCCAGATTCGCCGACTCGCCGATCTCCCGGGCGAGCGTGTCCAGGTGCGGTTTCACGATCGAGCCGAAGTCGACCCGGCCCGCCAGTCTCGCCATCCTGAGCCCGAGCCCGTAATGGCGGTTCGGCAGCTTGCGGACGTATCCGAGCGCGACCAGCGTCTTCAGGAACCGGTGCGTGGTCGGCGCCGGCACATCGATGGCGGCCGAGAGATCGGTCAGCGACGAATCGCCGCTGTCCGCCAGTAGCTCGAGAAGGTGGAAGGCCCGTTCGACGGATTGGACAAGGTGGTGCTGTCCGAAACCTGGTTGGGGAGTGGAGATTTCCGGCTCCGCCTTGCAGCGGATGGAGCGAAGGGTGTCGTCCCTCTGACCCGTCCACGGCTCGCCAGGGGTTGGCAAGCGCTTGCCAAACTGGCATAGGGTGAGTGGCAGTCGAAGGTTCGTCGAGTCGGGAGGAATACGAGTGACTTCCACGCAGGCTGTCAGGTTCGCCGCGGTCGGGCTTGATCACGCGCACATCTTCGGTCAGATCGCGGGCCTGATCGGGGCTGGTGCGGAGTTCGTCGGGATGGCGACCGACGACCCGTCGGCTGCGATCGCGGCCCGGGTCCGGGAGCGGTATCCGGATGTTGCGGTGGTCGAGAGTCCGGACGAGTTGCTCGGCCGGGACGGGATCGACTTGATCGTGACCGCCGCCGTACCGGATCGGCGGGGACCGATCGCGGTGGCGGCGTTGCGGGCCGGCAAGGACGTGATGACCGACAAGCCTGGCTGTGTGAGTTTGGATCAGTTGGAGGAGATCGAGAAGGCGGTCGGCCAGACCGGGCGGTTCTGGTCGGTGACGTTCTCGGAGCGGTTCGAGGTGCCCAGCGTGATCAAGGCCGGTGAGCTGGTTCGTGAGGGCCGGATCGGGACGGTGGTGCAGACGCTGGGGATCGGGCCGCATCGTGTTGGGGATCGTGGTCACCTCGGTGGTGGGGCGGGTCGCCCGGACTGGTTCTACGACAACAACCGGTACGGCGGGATCCTGACCGACATCGCCTCCCACCAGATCGACCAGTTCCTGTGGTTCACCGGCGCACGGACGGCCGAGATCGTGGCGAGCACGGTGGGGAACTTCGCCAACCCCGACGAGCCTGGTCTGCAGGACTTCGGTGAGATCCTGCTGCGCAGTGACAACGCCCAGGGCTACATCCGGGTCGACTGGTACACGCCGGCCGGTCTGCCCACCTGGGGCGACGGCCGCCTGATGATCCTCGGCACGGACGGCTACATCGAGTTGCGTAAGTACGTCGATATCGCGGGCCGGGACGGTGGTGACCATCTGTTCTTGGTCAACCAGGAAGGCATGCAGTACGTCGACTGCTCGCAGGTGGAGACCACCTACTATGCGGACCTGGTTCGCGACGTACGGGATCGAACCGCCTCGGCCGCGCCGCAGGAGCACACCTTCGAAACCATGCGCCTGGCCCTGACGGCCCAGCAACAGGCGACCGTCCGCGGAGCGGCACGGGGATGAATCGTCGATGGTTCTCAGGAGTTAATCGATTGACGCTGGTGGAGGCGGGCTGATCTGCTGGAGGCGGTGTGCCGGATGAGCCGGCGCGGACCGGAAGGAGGGAAGCCGATGTCTGTCCTGTCCAGCAGCTTCGCTCTGAAAGGTTCTTCGGTTTGGTATTCGCACGTTCGTTCAGCTGTGAGCACTGCGGCGTAGAGGTTTCCCTCGACGCCCCTGGAACTACCCATCGCAACCATTGCCCGAGCTGTCTGTGGTCGCGCCATCTCGACCGCAACGTCCCGGGTGATCGCAAGGCCGATTGCGCCGGCGGCATGGAGCCGATCGCGGTCACGGTCCGTGGCGAGGGCCGTTGGGTCCTCATCCACAGGTGCACCAACTGTGGGCGCCTGCGTCTCAACAAGACTGCCGGTGACGACAACGTCCTACTCCTGATGCGGCTGGCGGCCCTGCCGTTGACCATGCCGTTCATCCCGTTCGCGGCCGAGCCCGAGACCGAGGGCAACGGCTCACATCCCGCCGCCCGCAAGCCGAGGGCCCGCAAAACCAAGGCCTGAGTGAAGCCGTCAGGCCCGTGGCGGCGGCTTGGACGCCGACCACGGGCCCGACGAACGCGGCCAGCCGAATAGTTGCGTTAGGCAATGACACCGACCGTCGCTCGGAGTCTCATCGCCTGCCTGCCTTAGGGGTTCTGCTGTGCAGTGCCTGGCGACGCTGCTATCAGGCTGGCAACCGGTACGGCGCTTTTGCCGGGTTCGACCAGTACGACCGTGCGGGCCGCGGCGTGGGTCAATGCGCTGGTAAAGCTGCCGTCGGCGAACTGGGCCACCGGCCCGCGCGGGGACCGGCCGACCGCGATCGTGCGCGCGTCGACGTCGTCAGCGTGCTGAGCGAGGACCCGACCAGCGGCGGCGTGGTCGCCGACGCTGGTGAGCACCTGACCGGTGGCGGCGATGCCTTGCGCGAACAGCCGGTCGAGGTGGTCCAGGACCGCGGCGTGTGCCTGCTCGGCGTCCTCGGCGTCGATGGCCAGTTCTTCGACAACGGCGGTCTCGAGGACGTGGACGACCTCCAGGGGGCGACCGGCGTCGCGGGCGATCATGGCGGCCGCGTCGACGATCTCGGCGGCGTCGTCGGTGGCGCCGACCGCGACGATGACCGGTCGGTACGCAGCAGTCGGTGTGTCGCCGACGGGATGCAGGCTCGGGCGTACGGTCTCGCCCTCGACCATGCCCTGCTCGGCTGCGGCGACCAGTTTGTGGCCGGAGGCGAGTACGACGATGGCCAGGATGAAGGCGACGCCGCCGAGGTAGAAGGGGACGCTGAGGTTGGTGGCGTCGGCGAGCTTGCCCGCGGCGAACGGCGCGAGGCCGCCGCCGATGAACCGGACGAAGCCGTACGCCGAGGAGGCGACCGGCCGCTCCACCGGCGAGACGAGCATGACCGCCTGGGTGGTCAACGTGTTGTTGATCCCGATGAACGCGCCACTGACGATGACCGCGACGATGACCGCCGCCGGAGTGTTCACGCCGATCGCGATCACGGCCATGACGATGCCGAGGCAGAACAGGTTGACGTAGAGCACCGGCGCGGTGCCGAAGCGCGCCTGCAGCCGCGGTGCGAAGAACACGCTGAAGGCGGCGACCAGTAGGCCCCAACCGGTGAAGACCAGGCCGAGCTTGTGGGCGTTGAGTTCCATGGGGTACGGCGCGTAGCCGAGCATGGTGAAGAATCCCCAGTTGTAGAGCAGCGCCATGATGCCCATGGTCAGCAGGCCGCGGTGCCGCAACGCCTTGAGTGGCGCGGCCAGCGATGTCTTGTGCTCTGGTTTCGGCAGGTTCGGGACGAACGCGACGGTCGCGACGAGGGCGATGAACATCAGCACCGCGACGCCGAAGAACGGCCCGCGCCAGCTGATGCTGCCGAGTTCGCCGCCGAGCAGTGGCCCGACCGCGATGCCGAGGCCGAGCGCGGTCTCGTACAGGATGATCGCCCCGGCGAAGCCGCCGCTGGCCGAGGCCACGATGACGGCGAGGCTGGTCGCGATGAACAGGGCGTTGCCCAGGCCCCAGCCGGCGCGGAACCCGACGATGCCGCCGATGGTGTTCGAGGTGCCGGCGAGCGCGGCGAACGCGACGATCAGGATCAGTCCGACGATCAGCGTGCGCTTGGCGCCGATGCGGCTGGATACCCAGCCGACTACCAGCATCGCGACCGCGGTCACGACCAGGTAGCTGGTGAACAGCAGCGACACCTGGCTCGGCGTGGCGTGCAAGCTGCCGGCCAGCGCGGGCAGGATCGGATCGACGAGCCCGATGCCCATGAACGAGACGACACAGGCGAACGCCACGGCCCAGACGGCACGCGGCTGCTTGAACGGGCTCGGAGCTGTCCCATGGGACGCGGTCATCTGCAGGTTCTCCTCACGGTGGGCGTGTTCAGTCAGTCGGACGCCCGCGACTCGACGAGTCGGGCGAGCGCGGGTAGCGCGGCGGCGATAGCGGCCTGATCCTGCGGATCGAGGCGGTTGAGCAGGTGCTGCAGCGCCTCGGCGCGCTCCGCACGCCGGCGCCTGAGGAGTTCGAGGCCGGCTTCGGTCGCCTCCACCAGCACGGTGCGGCGGTCGTCGCTCTTCGCGGTGCGGCGCACCAGGCCCTCGCGTTCCATCCGGGTGACCAACTGCGTCATCCCCGGCTGGGAGGCGCGCTGGGCGTGAGCCAGCTCCGTCAGCCCGAGTGGCCCGTCACGTCCAAGGCGGTGCAGGGCGGACGACGCTGCCGCGCTGAGGTCGCCGGCGGTCGAGACCTGGCGGATGAACGTCACCAGGTGTTCGAGCACCACGACCAACTCAGTGCCGGAGGCATCCGATTGCATAACCCCATTATGCATAACCTCCTTATGAAAATCACCGCCACCCTGAAAGAGAGACGGAGCTCACTTCCCAGGTCGCACGCCGGGCACTTCCAGCGGGCGACCGACTCAGCCGGGGGGGCGGCGCCAGTCGTTCGACTCGTCGAGGCATCCGGCGCTGTGCCTCACAGCTTCGGCGCTGAGGTTGCTGGAGGCAACTACTCGTTCCGCGGCCGCTCCGCATCGGCTGGGCGCTGGAGCACTGACGAAGGTGCCAACGACTGCCCGGGGCTAGCTTCGGCTGAGGTGCTTGGTGGAGTGCTTGCCGGCGTTCCAGTGCGGCAGGAGAAGCAGTTCGTCTTGCTGCGAGGCCTCATCGTCGCGGCTGCGGAGGTAGCGCCTCGCTCGGTCGGAGGCGACGCGAACCCGGGGGCCTCGACTGCCGTCGGTACGCCGGACAAATGCTCGGCCGTCGCCGTGGTCGAGCCACCGAATGAAGTCCGCTGCCGACGACTCTTCCGGATCGCGCCCGCCGGCGTCCCACCGCACGGCGAAGATGTTCTCGAGGTCCGGGGCCCCGGCCAGCCCGATCGCAGTCACGTACAGGGTCGTGTAGCTCGCCAGGCTGGACATCGAACCGGTCCTTCCGTCGGTCTCGATTGCATCATGTGCCGGAACGGGCGCTCACGGAAGGTCTCGGTGGCAAGTCCAGGGACGCTTGGCCAGTACGTCGTACGAGCGTCTCGGCGTTGATTACTTCGGTGACGAATTCGCGACGCACAGTGGCTGCCGGCAGCGGCGGCTGATCAGCCAACTATCCGTCGGGGGTGAGGCGGTAGGTCTGGCCGACGCACTAGAACGAGTATGTCGCAGTTGCGATTGGCCACCTATCGAGGGATTCCCATGGGAAACAAGATCGTTGTGTTGTCGATTTTCGGGGACGAGGCCGCGGCGGATTCCGCTGCGCAGTCACTCAAAGACTCCGGGCTCGCTAGCCATGATGCGATCGGGGTTCTGGTCCTGAACGAGAAGGGCGAGGTCAAGGCTGAAAAGGTCGGCAAACGCAGCACTGGCAAGGGAGCGGGGATCGGTCTGGCGCTGGCATTGTTCACACCCGTCGGCCTCGCTGTCGGAGTAGTCGGTGGTGGACTTGTCGGTGCGCTGCACCACAAGGGGCTCGGAATGGACAAGGCCGCCCGTGAACGCCTCGGAGCCGCGCTCAGCGATGGCAAGGCCGCCGTCGGAGTGCTGGCGCCGGTCAGTGAAGCGACCGCGGTGTCGGACAAGCTGACAGAGCTGGGCGGTACATCGGAGTCGCACACAGTCACCGACGAGGATCTCGACGAAGCCGACAAGGCCGCGCCTGTCGCGTCCTAGGTGCGCCGCTGGGGCCGGCCGGATAGTTGCGTTGGGCAACTGGGTCAGCGGAAGGCGGGGGACCGCCCTCGAGCGACCGGCGGGCTGCATCGTCGTCGGCGGAGAAGTTCGGCACTTTGCCTTCGGCGTCGTGGTAGCGGTGGAAGACGGGGGTCTGCGAGCCGGACATCGGCGGCACGATCCAGGTCCAGTCGGTAGGGCAGACTGCGGCCTGCCCGCTCCTGCCGCTCGAGGTGGATGAGAGGAATCTGCGGGCGCGGCAGGGCCTATGCCCACGCCGCCATCAGCGGGAGTTCGTCGCGCCAGAACGGGTCGCCGTGTGATCCGGGCCGTTCTGTGATGACGACGTCGGCGTCTGCGTCGCGGAGTGCGTCCGCCCAGCGGGTCGCGTTCTCTTGGAAGAACGGTTCCTCTGTGCCTGCGACGAGGTAGGTGCGCGGTAGCGTGCTCTGCATGTCGCCGGGGGGCTTGTAACCCCCACCGGGCGACGCGGAGAAGATCGCGCCGTAGACGTCCGGATGGCGAAGGCCAATAGCTAGCGCCAGTTCGCCACTCGCTGAGACACCGAACACCGCCGTACGTTCGGCCGGCAGTGCGACGTCGAAACGCGACTGCGTCCACCCGCGGACGTCCTCGACGAAGAACTTCTCATGGGCCGCGAAGCGTTGCGCGTCTACGGGCGGACTGTCGCGGATTCTTGGTGGGCTTGGGTGAGGGCGTTGACCAGCTCGTTGAGGACCTGGTTGCTTGAGCCGAAGGTGAGGCGGACGTGGGTGTCGGGGGCGTGCATGTCGGCGCCGCGGATCGTCGCGATGCCGTGGCGCAGAAGCGTGCGGTCGATGTCGGCCGGCGTCTTGCCGAGGCGAGAGCAGTCGGCGAGCAGGAAGGCGCCGGCGGCGGGTCGCACGGGATCGGGGAGGCCGCTCGCCGCGATGCCGTCGCAGACGAGGTCCCGCTTGGCCTGGTACGTCGAAAGCGCGCGGTCGAGCCAGTCGCGTGGCCCGGTCAGGGTGGCGACCGCGGCCCGTTGTGGAACCACGCCGCAACACACCGCCTCCCATTGGAGGCGGCGCTCGAGCGCGTCGATGATGGCCGGCGGCGCTACGACATAGCCGAGACGCCAGGTCGCGAGTGCGTAGTACTTGCTGAGACTGGTGATGGTGACGATGTGCGGCCAGCGGTCGGCGAAGGCCTCGACGGGTTGGTAGTGGCGACCGTCGTACGTGAAGTGCTGCCAGGAGTCGTCGGAGACGACGAGGAGCCGGTGGCGCGCCGCGATGTCGACCACCGCCGCGATGGTCGCGGCGTCGGGCAGGTAGCCCGTCGGGTTGTTCGGGTTGCACAGGAGGATCGCGCGGCTGCGTGGCGTGATGGCGGCCTCCAGCCTGGCGGGGTCGAGCGCCCAGCCGTCGCCCTCCAGGGACGGGACGTACGCCGGCGTCGCGCCGGATTCGCGGATGAGGCCGTCGAAGAAGAAGGTAGGCGTCGGGACGATGACCTCGTCGCCCGGAGCGAGCATCGTTCGCAGGACGAGGGAGAGGCCGTGCATCGCTCCGTGGGTGATGAGCAGGCGACGGTCGGGATCGACGCGGAGGCCGTGGTCGCGCCTGAGCTCGGCGGCGATCGCCATCCGCAACTCGGGGAGACCACGGCTGTTGCGTGGGTCGGGCTGGTTCATCGCGTCCGCGACCGCCTGCCGTACATGCGCCGGCATGGGAAGCACCGGGGCGCCCACGAGCGGGAGGACCCGCACGCCGTCGTGGGTGCTTCGTGCCGCGCGCTCGCGCGCGCTCATCGCACCCATGGTCGGGAGGTCGCGCACGGGGGGAGTCCAAGATCGCTGCACAAGCAGAGTTTATCCCCTTGAGATATCAAAAAGGAAGATAAACATCTTAGGACATGCCCATTCGCTAGTGCTGCTGTATCAATTCAGCTCGGTGGTACGCTGACGGAGTGCCAGATGCCCATTCTGTGATCCGGGGAACGCCTCACGTTCCCGCGCTCCTGCTGGTCGGTAGCGAAGCGAGCGGCCTCGACCGCACCAGCCAGGCCTATCGGGCGATCAGGCGCCAGATCATCGATCTGACCTTGCCGCCCGGGAGCAGCTTCACCGAAACGTCGCTCGCGCAGCAATGGCGCATCAGCAAGACGCCGGTCCGGGAGGCACTCGCGCGGCTGCGGCGGGACGGACTCGTGAACGCGCTTCCGCGCGCGGGGTACGTCGTCAGCCCGATCACACTCCAGGACACCGATGATCTGTGTGCGGTGCGGACACTGCTGTGCAGCGAGGCCGCCGCTGCCGCCGCAAGCCGAGGCGTCGAGGCGCCGGCGCTCAGGCGGCTCGAAGTCCTGTCCAAGGTGTCTTTCGAGCTCGCCGCGGGCGAAGTGGGACTCGAAGAGTCGCTGCAGGCCGGGATCGAGTTCGAGGCCATCATCGCCAACTACAGCGGCAACAACCGGCTGGCCAAGGCGATCGTGGACCTGCTCGACGAGCTGGAGCGGGTCCTGCGGATGGCCACCTTGATCTCGCCCGACATCGCGAGTCCGCCGGGGGAGCTGCAAGCCATCTTCGAGCGACTGCGCGACCGGGACGCCGACGCCACCCGGGCCGCCTCCCACAAGCGCTGCGAGCGCGTGCGTCAGGACGTCCTCCAGGTCCTGTCGAAGAGCGCCTCGGTCAGCAGGGCCAGCATCGAGATGCCGGTGCCGGCCCGCCCGAAGTAGCTCGCGCGGGCCGGCACCTGCGGCACCCGCGGGGGATCGGGTGCCGGGACGCGGCCTGGAGGGGTCAGACCGCGGTGGGGAAGTGGAGGTGCGGGCCGTCCGTCGTCTCCTCGGGCCAGCGAGTGGTGACGGCCTTCGCGCGGGTGTAGAACGCGATGCCCTCGGGGCCGTGGACGTGATGGTCGCCGAAGAGCGAGTCCTTCCAGCCGCCGAACGAGTAGAACGCCATCGGCACCGGGACCGGGACGTTGACGCCGATCATCCCGACCTGCACGGAGCGCTGGAAGGTGCGCGCCGCCTGGCCGCTCGCGGTGAAGATCGCCGTGCCGTTGGCCCAGGGGTTGCGGTTGACGAGGTCGATCGCCTCCTCGAGCGTGTCCACCCGTACGACGACCAGCACCGGACCGAAGATCTCGTTGCGGTAGACGTCCATCGTGGGTGTGACGTGGTCGAACACGGTCGGGCCGACGAAGAAACCGTTGCCCTGGACATCGAGTTTGCGCCCGTCCACGACGAGGTCGGCGCCCGCGTCGACGCCGAGGCCGATGTAGTCCCTGATCCGCTCGAGCGCCTCGGGTGACACGACCGGACCCATCTCGGCCCCGGCCTCCAGCCCTGGACCGACCTTGACGGCCTGTGCCTTCTTGCCCACCAACTCGACGAGCGGGTCGGCGATGTCGCCGACCGCGACGGCGACGGAGATCGCCATACAGCGCTGGCCCGCGGAGCCGTACGCGGCGGCGATCAGGTGGTCGGCGGCCTGGTCGAGATCGGCGTCCGGCAGTACGACGGCATGGTTCTTGGCGCCACCGAGTGCCTGCACCCGCTTGCCGTTCCGGGTCGCCCGCTCGTGCACGTACTGCGCGATCGGCGTCGAGCCGACGAACGACACCGCGGCGATGTCCGGGTGGTCGAGGATCGCGTCGACCGCGACCTTGTCGCCGTGGACGACGTTGAAGACGCCGTCGGGCAGGCCGGCGTCCACATACAGCTCGGCGAGGAAGTTGGATGCCGACGGATCGCGCTCGGAGGGCTTGAGGACGAACGTGTTGCCGGTCGCGATCGCGATCGGGTGCATCCACAGCGGGACCAGCGCGGGGAAGTTGAACGGCGTGATGCCGGCGCAGACGCCGAGTGGCTGGCGGAAGGAGAACAGGTCGACATCGGTCGAGACCTGGTCGGAGTACTCGCCCTTGAGCAACTGCGGGATCCCGCAGGCGAACTCGACCACCTCCATGCCGCGCAGGACCTCGGCCCGGGCGTCGTCGAGGACCTTGCCGTGCTCGGAGCAGACGATCCGGGCCAGGTCGTCGAGGTACTTCTCAACAAGGTTGCGGAAGGCGAACATCAGCCGCGAGCGGCGCATGACCGAGGTCTCGGCCCAGCCCGGCAGCGCGGCGCGGGCCGCCCGCACCGCGGCGTCGACGTCGGCGGCTTCGGCCAGGTAGACCTCGGCCTGGCGCTCACCGGTCGCGGGGTCCCACACCGGGGCGGTGCGGCTCGACTCGCCGACGGTCTTCCGGCCGCCGATGCGGTGATGAATGGTCTTGATGGTGCTCACTGGTGCTCGCCCTTCTGCTGAGTTCCCAAGGAGTTCTGCGGTTCGCCGTCGGTTCAGACGATGAGATCACCGCCGTTGATGTCGACGGCCGCGCCCGTGATGTAGGCGGCGCGGTCGGAGGCGAGGAAGGCGACGAGCTCGGCGACCTCCCAGGGCAGGCCGACCCGGGGCACCGGGTAGGACGCGGTCGCGCGCTCGAGCGACCCTTCGGGCAACAGGCCGCGCGCCATCGGTGTGTCGATCAGACCCGGGCACACGGCGTTCACCGTGACCCCGACCGGCCCGTAGGCCTTCGCCAGGTGCCGGGTGAGCCCGAGGACGCCGTGCTTCGCGGTGGTGTAGTGCGCGCCGCCGGCGGTGCTGATGGTCTTGCCGGCAGTGGAGGAGAAATTGACGATCCGCCCCCAGCCGCCGTCGCGCATCGCGGGAAGCGCCCGCTGGCAGCACAGGAACGTGCCGTTCACGTTGACCGCGAGCACGCGGCTCCACTCGTCCTCGGTGATGTCCTCGAACGGCGTCGGCGGTGCGATGCCTGCCGCGTTGACCAGGATGTCGAGCCGCGCCTGCTCCGCCAACACCGAGGCGACCGCACGGTCGACCTGGCCGCTGTCCGTGACGTCCACCGCGACCGACCGGACCCGGTCCACCCCCACATCCAGCATCGACGCCAGCTCGGTGCGGCCAGGCGCGGCGAGATCGAAGACTGCGACGGTCGCGCCGCGGCGCGCCAATGCGTGCACGGTCGCGAGGCCCATGCCGCTCGCACCGCCGGTTACGATCGCGACCCGGCCCTCCAGCTCCACACTGTCCGCGCTGGTGGGTGCGCGAAGCCCTTCGTCGGCGCTCATACGCCCGCCATGACGGCGTACGCGCGACCGAAGGCGGCCGCCGCGAGTTCGAGTTGGTTGGTGGTGTGTGACGCCGAGACCTGCACTCTGATCCGCTCCTCGCCCGCGGGCACGACTGGATGTGACAAGGCGAAGGCGAGGACACCATCTCGCCGGAGGGCGGCTGCTACGTCGCGGGCGAGCGAGCCGCCGCGGAGCATCACCGGGATGATGGGGTGCTCACCGGGCAGTACGTCGTACCCGAGATCCTGCAGTGCCGTCCGGAGCCAGGCCGTGTTGGCGGCCAGGCGTTCCCGAAGCTCGGGGTGTCCTCGCGCGATCCGGATCGCTGTCAGTGCCGCGGCGGCCAGGGGCGGTGACATCGCGTTGGTGAAGATGTACGGGCGTGAGACCTGGCGCAGTGTCTCCACGACAGCATGGGACCCGGCGACGAAGCCGCCGGCGCCACCGCCGAGCGCCTTGCCCAGCGTCCCTGTCAGTACGTCGATGCGGCCGTCCAGTCCGTAGTACTCGGCTGTGCCTGCACCGGTGGCGCCAAGTACACCCGTGGCGTGGGAGTCGTCGACCATGAGCGCCGCGTCGTAGTGCTGCGCGAGTTCGGCGAGCTGCGGCAAGGCGGCGATGTCGCCGTCCATGCTGAAGACTCCGTCAGTGACGATGAGCCGGTGGCGGGCATCCGCGCACGCGGCGAGGTTGCGTTCGAGCTCGTCGAGGTCGGCATGGCCGAAGACGTACCGGCGGGCCGACGTCAAGCGGATGCCGTCGATCAGACTGGCGTGGTTCAGCGCGTCACTGAAGACGGCGTCGTCCCGGCCGAGCAGAGCGTCGAAGGTGCCGAGGTTCGCATCGAAGCAGGAGCTGTACAGCACTGCGTCCTCCGCTCCGACCAGGTCCGCGATGGCCGCCTCGAGCTCGCCGTGGATCTCCCGCGTGCCGCACAGTACGCGTCCCGCGGTGACCCCGAGTCCCAGATCGCGCAGCGCCCGCTGCGCCGATTCGAGCACCTCCGGGTCGGCGGCGAGCCCGAGATAGTCGTTGGAGGCGAAGTTCACGAGGATCTCCCCGCCGACGCGCAGGGTCGGTCCTTGGATGCCTGAGGCAACGAGATCGCGGCGCAGCCCGGTGGACTCCCGGCGTACGTCGAGGTCTGTCCGGAGCCGATCCAGCAACGTGGCGTTCACGCGTCCAACCCGTTCCAGTCGGTGGAATCGACGACCTCGAATCCGCGGCTGGGGAAGACCGCGTCCATGAAGAAGTCGTGCATCGCCTGGTCGCCGTCGGCGCACCCGTCCCGCAGTACGGTCACCTGGTAGCCGCGGTCGGCGGCGTCGTAGCACGTCGCGGCCACCATCGCGCTGGTCGCGACGCCGGCGATCACGAGACTGTTGACACCAGCCGCGCGCAGCACCAGGTCAAGATCTGTGCCGGCGAAGGCGCTCGCGCGGCGCTTGAGTACGACGACGTCCCCGTCGGCGACCGGTAGGTCGACCTCGGTTCCGGGCGATCCCTCGTGGAAGGCGTCCCCGGCCTCGTAGAACGATCTCAGCAGGGCACTGTCCGGCGGCACGTCGGTCCCGTTCGCCCGGAAGGCGAAGTGCACGAACACCACGAGAAGGCCGGCCGCACGAGCGCGGGACAGCAGTTCGGTGACGGGTGGGACGACGTGCCGGGCGAACGGATAGTTGCCCGTGATCCCCTTCTGGAGATCGCCGATGATCAGTGCAGTGGTCAAGACCGGCTCCCGTCCAGCCGCTCGATCCGGCGCCCTGTGGTCAGCAGGACAGCCATGGCGGCGAGCATGATGATTGCGATGGTCAGTAGTGCGTAGGAGAAGCTACCGGTCGCATCCGCGATGGCCCCGGTGATGTAGGGACCGACGAATCCGCTGAGGTTGCTGACGGAGTTGATCAGCGCGATCCCGGAGGCGGCGGCCGCGCCGGTCAGACCGATCGCCGGGATCCGCCAGAACTGGGGCATCGCGGAGATGATCCCGGCGACACTCAGGCAGACCGCGAGGACGAACGGGACGCCGCTGCTGGTAAAGGTCGCCAGCACGAGCCCCGCCGCACCACAGGCCAACGGTACGGCCGTCGCCGTGACGGCGGTCTTGCGGCCGGCGAAGTGAGCCCAGGTGAGCAGGGCCACCACGGACACCGCCCACGGGATCGCGGACAGCAGCACGCTGCTGACATCGCCGGCCGGACCGATGCTGTGCGTGATGGACGCGATCATCGTGGGCAGGAAGTACGCCAGCGGATACAGTCCGAACGCGATCGCGAACCACGTCACGGCCATCGCCCAGACCCGGCCGCTGGTCAACGCCTCGCGCAGCCCGGTGAGCGCACCGTTGGCGCGGTGTTCGGCGGCCTCGGCGGCCAGCGTGTTCTCGATGCCGGCCTTCTCCCGGTCGTCGAGCCAGCGTGCGTCGCTCGGGCGGTCCGGCAGGAACGAGAAGATCAGGATGCTGACGACGACGGTCAGCGCGCCCTCGATGAGGAACAGCGCCCGCCAGCCGGTGATACCGAGCACCTGCTCTCCCCACTTGAGCACCGCGGCGGCCAGGGGGGAGCCGATGATCGCCGACGCCGGCGTCATCAGGATGAAGAGCGACAGGGCCCAGGAACGCTGGCGGCGCGGGAACCAGTACGTGATGTAGAGCAGGATTCCGGCGCCCAGGCCGGCTTCGGCGAACCCGAGCAGGAGCCGTGCGACGTACAGCGTGGCCTCCGAGTCGACGGTCGCCGTCGCGGCGGTGACGAGGCCCCAGGTGATCATGATCCGGGCGATCCAGATCCGTGCGCCGAACCGGCGCAGCAGCATGTTGCTCGGCACCTCGACGAGGACGTAGCCGATGAAGAACAGGCCGGCGGCGAGGCCGAGCTGCGACTTGGTGAGGTGCAGGTCCCGCGACATCGGTGCGGCGATGTAGCCGAGGTTCGCGCGGTCGGTGAAGCTCACCACGTACGCGAGGCCGATCAGCGGGGTGATCCGGAGGCTGACTTTGCGCCAGGTCTGAGGTGCGACGGAGGTCTGGGTGGTAGCTGCGGTCGAACTCATCGCAGGTCCAATCGGTGGAAAGGAAGGGTGGGGCTTCAGCGCACCCGGCCGCGCAACCTGGCCGTGGCGCTCGCATCGATGACGCCGTCTTGGCTGACGACGACGCCGTAGTCCCGGGCGGCCCCCGCGTGCGTGACCTTGCCGTCGAGGACGTCTTCGAGGACCCTTTCCGGGGCGCGCTCGAAGGCCGGACCGTGCCCACCGCCGCCGGCGGTCACATGCCGGTGACGGTCTTCTGCTGTCATCACGAAATGCGGTTTGGACGCCAGCACCCGTTCGTCCGGACCGTCAGGGTCGAGGATGTTGAGGGAAGGTGTCCCCGGCGCGCCGCCGGCCAGCCCGTAGGGCAGGAACATCCGCCGGTCCGACCTGATCTGCACGGTGGCCTCGGGTGCCAGCAGCGTCATGTCCCGGAACGTCGCCAGGCCGCCACGCCAGCGACCTGCTCCACCCGAGTCCGGGAGGTAGCCGTACCCGTCGATGCGGAGGTGACCTGAGCGTTCCAGTTCCTCGATCGGGGTGTTCGTCAGGTTGGAGCCCAGCGCGCTGATCCCGTCCACACCGTCCCGATCGGGCCGCGCGCCCCAGGCTCCGGCCAACGGATCCCACAGCACGGTGGAGTCGCCGTCAGCCTCGACGATGCCGATCGCGATCCCGTTGGGCCCACCGTCTCCGGCGGCGGGCACCCGGGTGGGGAAGACCGGGGCGAGCGCCCCGAGCACCGCGTCGACGATCCGGAAGCCCACGAGGCCACGGGCGGCGCGTGCGGCCGGCCGCTGTCCGTTCAGGATCGATGCTTCGGGGATGACGAACGTGAACGGCCGGTAGAAGCCGCTGTTGGCCGGGATGTCCGAGGAGAGGACACCCTGCAGGGCGGCATAGCCGGCGGAGCGGGTGAAGGACTCCGTCGCGTTGAGCGCGGAGTTGACCTGCGGCGCGGAACCAGTGAAGTCGAGCTCGATCCCGGCCTCGGACAGCGTGGCCACCACCCGGATCGGGATCGGGTCCGAACCGAGGCCGTCGTCGTCGATGTGGTCGGTGAACTCGTAGGTGCCCGGGACCGCCTCGGCCAGCGCGGCTCGCAGCAACGTCTCGGAGTAGTCGAGCAACTCGTCGATGAGGGAGACGAGTCGTTCGGTACCGTGGCGTGCCGCGAGCGCGCGCAGGCCTTCGGCCCCGGTGTGGCAGGCCGCCAGTTGCGACTCGAGGTCCCCGCGCAATAGTTCGGGTTCGCGGACGTTGCGCAGGATCAGTTGCAGGAAGGTCTCGTTCAGGACGCCGGCATCGATCAGCCGCGACGGCGGGATCTGCACACCTTCGGCGAAGATGCTGGTCGACTGCACGGCCATCGAACCGGCCGCCCACCCGCCGACGTCGGTGTGGTTGACGACCGTGACCGAGAAGCCCAGCAGGACTTCGCCGGCGAAGACCGGGGCGACCGCGAAGATGTCCGGCAGGTGCATGCCGCCCAGGGACGGGTCGTTCAGCAGGTAGAGATCTCCTGGCCGTATGGCGCCGCCGAACGCGTCGAAGATCGCCTCCATCGCGCCCGGAATCGAACCGAGGTGGAGCGGCAGGGTGTTGGCCTGGGCGATCACCCGGCCCTGGGCGTCGCACAGTGCGGCGGAGAAATCCATGCTGGAGGCAACAAGCTGCGAGTGCGCCGTCCGCAGGATCGTGATCGCCATCTCGTCGGCGAGTCCGGTGACGGCATTGCGGAAGACCTCGAAGGTCACGGCGTCGCGGATCATTCGGGACTCCAGGTGATGACGATGTTGTTGAACCGGTCACGGTGTACTCGCGTACCTGGCGGGACGAGGGTGGTGGCGTCCATGTCCTCGATGATCATCGGACCGTCCACGGGCTCGGTGCCGAGATCGGAGCGCGACACCACCGGCGTACGCACGGTCTCGGCGAACCGGCAGTCGCGGGTCGTGGGCTCGTGAGTCCGGACGACGGGGGAGTCCAGCACGTCGGCGATCGACACATCGGTCAGGAGCCGGCCGCGGACCCGGAGATTGACCAGCTCGACCAGTTCGTCCGAGCCGGCCCTGCCGTACGTGCGTTTGTGCTCGGCATGGAACCGGGCCCGTACCTCGGCGAGCAGGTCGTCGGTGAGGTCGCCGTCGGGCACCCGGATGCGGAGCTCGAAGCGCTGGCCGTGGTAACGCATGTCCAGCAGCCGATCCACGACGGCGCCGGGTCCCAGGTCTGCGCTCACCTTCGTTGCCAGCAGCCCGAACTCCGTGGCGAGTGCGCTCACCTCGGCGAACTCCTCCCGGTACGGCGTGAGCTCGTGGCGTTCGGTGTCGGCGACGAGCAGGCCGAGGCTGCTGAACAGGCCCGGATACACGGGCACGATGACGGTCGAGATCCCCAGCTCCTTGGCCAGGGCGGCGGCATAGAGCGGGCCGGCGCCACCGAAGGCGACCATGGTCGCCTCGCGAGGATCACGGCCACGTTCGCTGGTCACTGCCTTGACCGCGGTCGTCATGCTCGACACAGCCACCTGGTACGCCCCGCGCGCCGTGCCGGGTACGTCGCCACCGAGCTGCTCGGCGACCGGCGACAGCGACTTCACTGCCAGTTCCGGATGAATCGCCACCCGGCCACCGGCGAGGTCGTGCGGGCTGAGATAGCCCAGCGTCACGTTGGCGTCGGTCAGAGTCGGCAGCTCACCGCCCTGGCCATAGCAGGCCGGGCCGGGCCGCGACCCGGCGCTGGCCGGTCCGACATGGAGCGCGCCGGCGGCGTCGACGGAGATGATGCTGCCGCCGCCGGAGCCGACCTCGGCGATGTCGATCGATGGCGCCCGCACCGGATACCCGGCGCCGGAACTGATGCCACGGGCAATATTCATCCCGCCGCCGACCTCGTAGTCGGCCGACACGAACGGTTCACCGTGCTCGATCAGGGACGCCTTCGCCGTGGTCCCGCCCATGTCGAACGCGACCACTGTCGACAATCCGATCAGCTGCGCGAGCTTCTGTACGGCGGTGACCCCGGCCGCCGGCCCGGACTCGATGATCTGCACCGGCCGGTGAGCGACGGACGCCGCATCGAGCAGTCCTCCGCTGGACTGCATCACCATCAGCGGGGCGCTCACCTTCACGGCTCGCAGCCCCTCCTCCAGCCGGGTGAGGTAACCGTGCACCGCGGGACCGACGTACGCGTTGACCGTCGCGGTGCTCGTGCGCTCGAATTCGTGCGGCTGCGGGGACACATCGACCGATGCTGTGACATAGACACCGGGCAGCTCGGCCCGCAGCAGTTCGGCGACTCGACGCTCCTCGTCCGGGCGGACGTAGGAGTTGATCAGGCAGAGGGCGACTGCTTCGATGCCGTCCGCTCGCAACCGCGCGGCCAACGTACGGACCTCCTCGTCATCGGCCGGTGGCTCGAGACGCCCGTCGGCCGTGATGCGCTGGTCGAGTTCGTACCGATGCCGGCGTCGTGCGAGCGGTACGGGCTTGGACCACGACAGGTCGTACAGCACCGGCCGTCGCAGGCGCCCGATCTCCAGTACGTCGCGGAAACCGCGCGTCGTCACCACCGCGGTGCGGACACCGTTCATCGCCAGGATCGCATTGGTGGCCACGGTTGTCCCGTGCAGCATGCCGACCACGGACTCCGGCTCGGCGGAGGCCGACGAGAGTACGCCGATGGTCGCCGCCACGACGCCGGAGCCGAAGTCGGGAGGGGTGGACGGGACCTTGATCGGCACCACCTCGCCCGCTGGGCCCAGTGCGATGACATCGGTGAACGTGCCGCCGATGTCGGCGCCGACTCGCCAGCCGGGCGTGCGCGGATCGGGACTGGGAGGCACTGGGATCTCCTTCGCTCGGCGACCGGTTGAAATCACAGTAGGAGCGAGTTGAGATATCAGCAAGACCTAGTTGCTGTTTTTCTTCAGACGTGTGATAGACGCTGCACGCCCTGGTCCGATCGCGGCTCTTGCGGGAACCGTTGCGTACCACCATAGTGTATCTGCATACATCAGTGCGCCGATGCGGGCACTGCGCACCACCGGATCACCGAAGACGAAGCTAGATGGTCACCGACGCGGAGGTGCACAGTGGCTGGCGGACGATGGCTTGCGCGGGGTGCGATGGCGATGGCCGCCGTCGTCGCACTGGCCGGATGTGGACTCACCCATCTCGACGACCTGGACTTCCGCGTCGACGACCGGCTCGACTTCGTGAGCCCCGGAGCCCGGTCCACCGTGCAGGCCCCGGTCACCGTCGCGTGGACGATGAAGGACTTCCGGATCGCGGCGCCGGACAGCGAGCCACCGTCGCGCGACGCCGGCTACTTCGCGGTCTTCGTCGATCAGTCGCCGATCGAGCCCCGCCACACGCTGGCCGACGTCGCCGACGGCGACACCCTGTGCGAAGGGCGGCCGGGCTGCCCGGACAAGGCCTACCTCGTCGATCACGACGTCTACCCGACGACGGCGACGTCACTCGAGCTCCCGGTGATCTCCGACATCCCCGGCAGCGAGGAGGAGTTGCAATTGCACACCATCACGATCGTGCTCATGGACACCTCGGGCCATCGCATCGGCGAATCGGCCTGGCAACTCGACCTCCGGGCGCGGAAGGTCGGTGCCTGAATGGCCGACTCGAGGAACTCGCGGGCGGCCGAGGAGGCCGTGCTCGCGGAAGTCGAGCAGACCAGTACGGCGTTGCGCGACAAGGCCCGCGCCACGCTGGGCGTCACCGGCGACACGGACACCGAGAGCTTCCGGACCCTGGTGCGGGAGCATGGCCTGAGCTACTACCCGGTCATCGCACTCGGACTGTTGCTGGCGGCGGTCTCCTTCCAGAGCTATGCGTTCACGGTCCTGACGCCGGAGATCAGCGGCTCGCTGGGCATCTCGATCGCCGCCCTCGCTGGTGCGCGGGCGCTGTACCAACTCGCGATCGCGATCGCGCCGCTGCCGATCGCGGGCCTGTCGCAGGCGCGCGCCTGGCGGGCGATGATCTGCGTCGGCACCGGGATCGTGTGGAGCGTCATCACGTTGACGACCGGCTTCGTGACCTCGTTGGTCAGCCTCATCGCCATCCTGTGTCTCGACGGCCTTGCCACCGGGTCGGCGTACGCGCTGCATGCGCCGCTGATCGTCGACAGTTACCCGCCGTCGACGCGGGTCCGCGCGTTGTCGGCGTACAGCGCGATCGGGACCTTCGGCCAGGCGCTCGTGCCGCTGCTGGTAGGTCTGCTCGCCTCGATCTTCGGCCTGACCTGGCGTGGTGTCTTCCTGGCGCTGGGGTGTGCGTCGATCGCGATGGCCCTGGCTGCCATCGGGTTGCGCGACCCGGGCTTCGGGAAGTGGGACACTGAGCGGTTGCGCGCCGAGGTGCGTGAAGAACACGATGAGGCGGCAACGACCGGGCTGTCCGCCGACGACGTCGCGCTCGGCTTCTGGGAGATCTGCCGCCGGGTCCTGCTCATCCCGACGAACCGGCGGGTGTATGCCGGATTCGCCGTGTACGGCGTACTCACGGTCCCGCTCGGGACCTTCATCTCGGTGTTCCTGGACTACCGGTGGAACCTCGGTCCGGGGCAGCGCGGTCTGTTCTTCTCAGCCTTCTTCGGGATCGGTGTCGTCGCGCTGGTCGTCTACGGCGGCCGCGGCGAGAAGCAGTTCCGGCAGTCGCCGGCGCGGGTACTGCGGTCCGCCGGTCTGCTCCTGGCCGTGGCGGTGGTCTTCATCGCGTTGGGCGGGGTGATGCCGGTGCTGGTCCTGATGCTGATCTGCTTCGGCATCGCCGGTGGCTGTATCGGGCTGCTGCACCCGATGCTCGGCATCTCGATGCTGTCGATCGTGCCGGCGCAGATGCGGCCGCACGCACAGGCGCTCGCCGGGATCTTCGTCGCGATCGGCGGCTCGGTCGGCGCCCTGCTGCTCGGTGGCGTCCAGGACCAGTACGGCGTCGGCGGCACGATGGTCGCCATCGCGATCCCCGGGGTGATCGGTGCGTTCATCATCGCCAGTGCGGGACGGTTCATCGAGGCCGACCTCGACCGGATGATCGACGAGGTGGTCGAGGAGGAGGAGATCCGCCGGATCAGGCGCAGCGGTGGGCGCTTGCCGATGCTGGCCTGTCGCGGCGTCGACTTCTCCTACGGCCAGTTGCAGGTCCTCTTCGACACGAACTTCACCATCGACGACGGGGAGATGGTCGCTCTGCTCGGTGTCAACGGTGCCGGCAAGTCGACGCTGCTCAAGGTGATCTCCGGCGTCTGCCTGCCGAGCGCGGGCAGCGTGCGGTACCGCGGGCAGGAGATCACGTATCTCGACGCGGAGCGGCGGATGCGGCTGGGTATCACCCAGATCCCCGGTGGCCGCGCGGTCTTCGGGCCGATGACGGTCGTCGAGAACCTCCGCAGCTACGGCTACACGATGGCCAAGGAGCGGGGATCGGCCGGGCGCGCGATCGAGTCCTGCTTCGAGGCGTTCCCGCGGCTCTACGAACGCCGCAACTCGCTCGCATCGACGTTGTCGGGTGGTGAGCAACAGATGCTCGGGCTGTCCAAGGCGTTGATGCTGCGTCCGAAGCTGCTGCTGATCGACGAACTCTCGCTCGGCCTGGCGCCGGTGATCGTCGGTCAGCTCCTGGAGATGGTTCGCCGGATCAACGCCGACGGTACGGCGGTGGTGCTGGTCGAGCAGTCCGTGAACATTGCGCTGAACCTCGTTGACCACGCCTATTTCATGGAGAAGGGCGAGATGCGTTTCGACGGCCGTGCCGATGACCTGCTGGCTCGTGACGACCTGCTGCGCGCGGTCTTCCTCCAGGGTGCGGGAGCGGCGCGATGAAGGCGCGGAAGCCGCTCCTCCACCTCGCGGCCTTCGTGGTCGCGGTCGTCGTGGCGAAGATCGTCTCCGCGATCCTGGCCGGCCACGACATCATCAAGGCCGAGACACCGATGCCGGTCATCCTGCTCGGCACGATCGTCGGCATGACGTACGGTCTGCTGGCGGTCGGCATCGTGCTGGTCTTCCGGAGCAACCGCATCATCAACTTCGCGCACGGCCAGATCGGCGCGTTCGGGGCGGCGTTCTTCGGTGTCGCCGCGGTGAAGTGGCACATCCCGTACTGGATCGCGTTCGTGCTGGCGGCGATCGTGTCCGCGGTGACGGCGGCCGGCGCCGAGGCCGGCGTCGTACGACGGCTCCGTAACGCGCCGCGGATCGTGTCCATCGTCGCGACACTGGGCGTCGGCCAGTTCCTGGTCGTCTTCGCGTCGCTGATCAACTCCACCGCGTCCGGGCCGTTGTATCCGCAGCCGACGTGGCTGCCGGTCTTCAACGTCGGCCAGTTGCGCGTGACGCCGGCGTACTCCGGGATGCTGTTCCTGTCGCCGTTGTTCGTTCTCGCGATCGCGTTGTTCCTCAAGCGATCGCGGTTCGGCCTGGCGATCCGCGCGGCGGCGGCCAACCCGGAAGCCGCGCGGATGTCCGGCATCTTCGCGAGCCGGATGTCGACGCTGGCGTGGGCGATCGCCGGTGCGCTCGCGGCGTTCACCGCGATCCTCACCGCGCCGACCCAGGGCTTCGTCGGCGCGGACAGCTTCGGTCCCGCGTTGCTGCTGCGCGCGTTGACAGCCGCTGTCATCGGCCGGATGCAGAGCCTGCCGATCGCACTGGTCAGCGGCATCGGTCTGGGCATCCTCGAGCAGATCCTGTTGTGGAACTATCCGCAGTCGGGCCTGGTCGAGGTGGCGATGTTCGTGATCATCCTGGTGGCCCTGCTGGTGCAGCGCCGGCGTACCGGCCGCGACGAGGAGAAGGGCAGTTGGGCCGCGGTGCAGGGCCTGCGCCCGATCCCGGACCGGCTGCAGAGGCTGTGGACAGTGCGTGCGCTGGGCCCGGTCTTCGCCGTCGTGACGATCGCGGTACTCGCGCTGATGCCAGTGTTCATCTCCAACGGTCAGTCGGTGACGCTGACCGGCATCATCGCCTTCGCGATCGTCGGCCTGTCGATCAGTGTCCTGACCGGCCTCGGTGGACAGTTGACGCTCGGCCAGTTCGCCGTCGCCGCGATCGGCGCCGTCGTCTCCTACAAGGTGGCGACCAGCGCCGGTGGTTTCCCGCTCGCACTGCTGCTGGCCGGTCTGGCGGCCGGGCTCGTCTCGGTCGTCATCGGCCTGCCCGCGTTGCGCATCCGCGGTCTGATGCTCACCGTGACGACCCTCGGCTTCGCGCTCGCCACTCCCATCTGGCTGCTCGCGCAGCCGTGGATGCTCGGCGATGGCAAGGATCCCGGCAAGCCGGTCGGCTGGCCGCTCAAGGGTCCGCTCGACACCGGCCGCGAGTACTACTACTGCGCGCTGGTGCTGTTCACGGTGGCCCTGGTGCTGGTGTGGAACATCCGGCGCAGTGGCTTCAGCCGCCTGCTCGTCGCGATCCGCGACAACGAGGACAACGCACGCGCGTTCGCCGTACGGGCGAGTCTCGTCAAGCTCCAGGGTTACATGGTCGCCGGGTTCATCGCGGGCATCGGCGGCGCGACGTACGGTCATTCGCTGTCCACCATCAGCGCCGGATCCTTCCCGGCGTCCGCCAGTATCGACGTGGTCGTCATGACGGTGCTCGGTGGCGTGTCCACGCTCGGTGGTCCGCTGCTCGGTGCGGCCTGGGTCCTCGGCCTGCCACTGCTGGACATCGGCAACATCGGGCTGGCGGCAACGAAGTTCGGGGCGCTGCTCCTGGTGCTGTGGAAGCCCGGCGGTCTGATCCAGGTCGTCGCGCCGATCCGGGACTGGATCGTGAAGTTCATCGCCCGCCGGCACGGCATCGATCCCGACCCGCTGTACGCCGGCGAGGATGCGGGGGAGACCGGCGCGACCGCTCAGGGGGTCCGGATCAGCGACCTGCGCGTCAGCGAACCGGACACCGCTGCCTCGAAGCGGGCGGTTGTCCCGGCGGGCACGCCACTGCTCGAAGCGCGCGACCTGCGCAAGAGCTTCGGCGGCGTGCATGCCGTGCGCGGTGTGTCGTTCGAGGTCGCTGCCGGCGAGACGGTCGGACTGATCGGGCCGAACGGGGCCGGCAAGACGACGACGTTCGAGTTGCTCGGCGGCTTCACGAAACCGGAGACCGGCCAGGTGTTCTTCAACGGTGAGGACATCAGCAACGCAGGCCCGGAGGGACGCGCGCGGCGCGGTCTGATCCGGTCGTTCCAGGATGCCGCGCTGTTCCCGACGATGACCGTGAAACAGACCGTGATGCTGTCACTCGAGCGAGTCCGGCCGACCAGCTTCGTGATGTCGACGCTCGGGGTGACCCTGGGCGAGCGGACGAAGGAGCGCCAGGCCCGCGCACTCATCTCCGCGATGGGCCTCGACCACTACCGGGACAAGGCGATCCAGGAACTGTCGACCGGCACCCGCCGGATCACCGAGATCGCCTGCCTGGTGGCGTTGCAGCCCTTGTGCCTGTTGCTCGACGAACCGTCCAGCGGTGTCGCCCAGCGCGAGACCGAGGCGCTGGGTCACCTGCTCGCCGAGCTGAAGAGCGAGCTCGACCTGACGCTCGTGATCATCGAGCACGACATCCCTTTGATCATGGGGATCTCGGACCGGATCATCGCGATGGCCGACGGCAACATCATCGCCGAAGGTACGCCGGATGTGGTGCGGACCGACCCGCAGGTCGTCGACGCCTATCTCGGCGGCAGCATCACCGCGATCGAACGTTCGGACGTGCGACTGGCCGCGGCCGACCGATGAGGGTGCGCGGGTCTACTCGGTCGGTACGGCGTCCAGCAACGCTTCCATCCGGGCCCGGATCGGGGCGGCGTTGTCCGCGGCCGTGAGGATGTACGGGCGGTCGCGAAGGATCGCGTCGACGACGAGCTCGCCCACGACGGACGGCTGGACGCCCTGATCGCGCACGATGTCCTGGGCCTGGTCCAGGATCGCCGCGATCTTGGCCGAGTGTGCCGGCGCATCCGCCGGACGCAGGCGTCTGGCGTTCTCCACACCGTCGGTGGCGACCGGTCCGGGGCACAGCACACTCACCCCGACGTCGTGCGGAGCCAACTCCACGCGCAACGATTCGCTCAGGCCGACGACCGCGAACTTCGAAGCATGGTAGAGAAATCCCGACCGGTACAGGAACGAGTGACTGTCGACGAAGAGACCGGCCGCCGAGGCGGTGTTGACGATGTGGCCGCCGAGCCTGCGCCGGATCATCCGCGGCACGAAGGCCTGGACGCCGTTGTAGACGCCGTTCGCGTTCACGCCCATCACGTAGTCCCACATCGTGTGGTCCATCCGCGACGGCGTGA
Organism: Kribbella sp. NBC_01484; assembly: GCF_036227145.1. Lineage (NCBI taxonomy): Bacteria > Bacillati > Actinomycetota > Actinomycetes > Propionibacteriales > Kribbellaceae > Kribbella > Kribbella sp. NBC_01484. Next base: position 7,605,478 of record NZ_CP109437.1, on the reverse strand, counting down.
CCGAATCGAGGACGCCGGCGTTGTTGACGACGATGCTCACCGGGCCGAGCTCCGCCTCCACGGTGTCGGCGATCTCGCCGTACCGCTGCCGATCGCGGACGTCGAGCCGGTAGCAGCGCGCGCTCGTCACCGCCGACAACTCGGCCTCGGCCTGTTCGAGGGCCGGACCGTCGAGGTCGGCCACCGCCACCGCGACCCCGCGGTCGGCGAGCGAGCGCGCGACGGCCAGCCCGATGCCGCGTGCTCCGCCGGTGATGAAGGCCGTGCGCCCTGCGAGGGAATCCATGGTCTCCTCCTGATTCGCAGCTTCTCGCGGCGCGGATTGCTCGCGAGGCCTTGCGTTCACCCCAGGCGTATCAGCATAGTGTATGTACGTACGACATCGCGTACACCGACCTGAAGGAGTTGCGCCCATGCGGATCCGTAGCGGTCTCCCCGGGGCTCTCCTCGTCCTCGCACTCGTGCTTTCAGGGTGTGGAGGCAACGATTCGGCCGGGGCCACGAAGGCCACCCCTTCCGCCTCGGCCGGCGGCAAGAGCGAGGGCGCCTGCACGCTGCTGACGCCGGCCGAGCTGGAGGCGAAGTTCGGCACCGCCTTCGGCGACGGCGTGCCGACCCACCAGGAGACCGGTGCCGACCTGTGCGTCTGGACGAGCACGAATGCCTCGCCGGCCAAGACGTTCTCGATCACCGTGCTGCGCCAGGACAGCCTCGGCGGCGCGCTCAAATCCAGCGGCCAGACCGTGGCGCAACTGTTCGAGCAGACCAAGGCGGCGTACCCGAAGTCCGTGTCCGTCAACCTCGGCGACCAGGCGTACGCGTCGCCCAGCGAGGTGCAGGTGCTGGACGGCGACACCTGGTACTCGTTCTCCGCGTTCCTCGGCACCGGAAGCGGCGCGATCGACATTCTGAAGGACCTGGCCGCCCGAGTGGTCGGCTGACCCCGCCGTGCGCGAGTCCGGCGTTGAGATGAAGGAGTCAGGATCCATGATGCGTATTCGGAACGCCGCGCTCGCGGTGTGCGGCGTTGTCCTCCTCGCCGCGTGTGGCGGGGTGCAAGGCAGCAGTGCAGGTCCGCAGGGCGGGGGCTCCGGCTTCACGCCGACGACCTCCGGACCGATCCAGGTCGGGGTGCTGATCACCGACACCCGGGCCGAGACCGCACGGAACGGGGTCGGGATCGTGAGCCCGTACCGCGATGCGGCCCACGCCATGATCGATGCGATCAACGCCCGCGGCGGTGTCAAGGACCGGAAGCTGGAGATCGTCGACGAAGCCATCGACTTCAGCAGTCCCAACCACGACACGGCGTTCGAGGCGATCTGCCAGCGGTTCACCAAGGACAAGAACGTGCAGGCCGTGGTCTACGACGGCCTGATCTACAACGACAGCTTCAACGGCTGCCTGTCGAAGGCGGGCGTGCCGATCGTGTTCATGGGCCAGACGGGGTCGCCGGTGGGTGACGAGACCGACCTCAAGAACTACCCGGGCGTGATCGCCGCCAACGCCGTGAGCGTCGACGACCGGGTCAAGAGCATCATGAACAAGGCCATCGCGGCCAAGTACCTGCCGTCGGGCAGCAAGATCGGCGTGGTCATCGAGGACTGCCCCTACAACGATCGCGTGTACGACGCGACCCTCAAGCCGATCGCTGACAAGGCCGGCATCGAGCTCGTCAAGGCCGGCGTCAAGTGCGCGCACGGGTACGCCGACAACGGGCCGACCCTCGCCTTGATCCAGTCGCTCGCCCTGAAGTTCAAGTCCGAGGACATCGACAGCGTCATGTTCCTGACGATGTACGAGAACGGACTGGTCTACTACTTCGCCCAAGGGGCCCACACGCAGAAGTGGTCACCGCAGTACCTGCTCTTCCACTCGCAGGGCGGCGCCGGGAGCATGAAGATCTACCCGGTCGACCAGCTGACCAACATGCGCGGTTTCGGCGGCTTCCCCGATCTCGACGTGACCCAGCCGCCGGCGCCGTCCGCGGCCCAGGCCAAGGTGCGCAACGACTGCCTGACGGACGCCCGCACGGCTGGCCTGGCCGTGCAGAAGATCACCGATCAGATCACCGTCTTCCAGGCCTGCGACGCGGTCCGGCTGCTGGAGCAGGGCCTGATCAACAGCGGTGGCCTGGGCGGGACCGAGAAGCTCGTACCCGGGATCGAGAAGATCGGCACGAGCTTCGTCAGCGCCCTCACTCTGAACGGTGCCACCAAGTTCGGGCCCGGCCACCACACCGGCATGGAACTCACGGCCGTCTCCAGCTACGACCCGGGCTGCAAGTGCTTCACCTACGCGACTCCGCCGGCGCCGATCGGGTGACGCCCACGACGACCGGACTGCCGGCACAACTCTCGAAAGGCGGAGTACCACGATGACCACGACGAGCGACGTAGCAATGCACGGACACGTCGAGGAGGGCTGGGGGAAGGTCGCGGACGAGTTCCGGGCGAACTTCGAGGGAACCCCCGGCGAGGTGGGCGCAGCCTGCTGCGTCTATGTGGGCGGCCGCCCGGTCGTCGACGTCTGGGGCGGCCTGGCCGACAGTGCGACGAACCGGCCGTGGAGCGAGGACACCATCGCGATCGTCGCGTCGACGACGAAGGGCGCCACCGCGATCTGTGCGCACATGCTGGCGCAACGCGGTGAGCTCGACCTGGACGCGCCGGTGGTCGACTACTGGCCCGAGTTCGGTGCTAACGGCAAGGATCAGATCCCGGTGCGGTGGCTGCTGTCGCACCAAGCCGGCCTGCCGGTGATCGATACGCCGTTGACGCTGGAGGAGGCGTACGCCTGGGATCCCGTGATTCGTGCGCTCGAGGCGCAGAAGCCGCTGTGGGAGCCGGGGACAGAGCACGTCTACCACAGCATCACGTTCGGCTACCTGGTCGGCGAGCTCGTACGCCGGATCTCCCGCAAGTCACCCGGCACGTTCTTCGCCGACGAGGTGGCCGGCCCGCTCGGGCTGAATGCCTGGATCGGGTTGCCCGAGGAGCAGGAGGAGAAGGCGGCCCGGATCGAGTACACCGGACCGGTGACCCTGGAGGACCTGACCGCCGGGTTGATCGAGCACACCGGGCTCGACGCCGACACGGTCACCAGGTGGATCCAGGCCGTCTGGGGCGAGGGCTCGGTCCAGGCTCGCGCCGGCGTGCTCGGCGGCGCGTTCGAGTACAAGGACGACCTCAACGCTCAGCGTGCCTACCGAGCGGCGGAGATCCCGGCCGGGAACATGCTCACGGACGCCCGGTCGATGGCACGGATGTACGCCGCCACGGTGGGCGACGTCGACGGCGTACGACTGCTTGATCCGGCCACTCTCGGGCGGGCGATCGAGGTCCAGACCGACAAGACCCGGATGCACTCGCTACCGGCGGATCTGGACGTGCCGGCCAACCGCTCCTTCTACATGTCGCACGGGTTCTGGCGCTCTTGCCCGCCGCTGCCGATGGCCGGGCCGAACTCGTTCGGCCACCCGGGCTCCGGCGGATCGGTCGCCTTCGGCGACCCCGATGCCGAGCTCGGCTTCGGCTATGTCATGAACCTCTGGTCCTACCAGGCCGGCGAACGGCGGGCACGCAACCTGACCGATGCCGTCCGGGCGTGCCTCGGATGACGGGAGACCTCGCATGACGGAACTTCAGGAGACGGTGCAAGAACTGGTCGTACGGCACGGGATCCCGGGCGCTGTGGTGGGTGTCCTCGAAGGCGGCCGGATCGAGGCGGCGGCCGCCGGCATCGCGAATCTGAACAGCGGCGTGGAGATGACGCCGGACACGCTGTTCCTGACCGGCTCGATCACCAAGGTCTGGACCACGACGCTGCTCATGTCGCTCGTCGACCAGGGGCTGGTCGACCTCGAGGCACCGGTCAAGCGCTACCTGCCGGGCTTCGCGCTCGGCGAGCCCGGCGTCGCGGATGCCCTGCTCGTGCGTCACCTCGTCACGCACTCGTCCGGCATCGATGCGGCGATCTTCCTCGCCGACGTGGGCGACGGCGACGAAGCGATCGCGAACTTCGTCGACCTGCTGAGCGACAAGGGCCAGTTGTTCGAGCCGGGGGAGTACTTCTCCTACAACAACGCCGGCTTCGTGCTGGCCGGCCGGATCATCGAGGTCGTCACCGGCGAGGGCTTCTCGGACGCGATGCGGCACCGCTTGTTCGCGCCACTGGGTCTGGAACGCAGCATGTTCACGGCCAAGGAGGCGATCCTGCACCGGATGGCGATCGGGCACTATCCAGGTGAAGGCGGCTATGTGCCGACGAAGCGGTTCCTCCTGCCCGAGTGCCTCGGCCCGGCGGGTACGACGTTCATCACCACGGTCCAGGACACGCTGACGTTCGTCCAGACCCATCTGCCGAAGGGGCCGCGCTTCCTCACCGACGAATCGGTCGACCGGATGGCCGCGCATCACCTCGACTTCCCGGTCCCCGCCACCGGCTCGTGCGGGCTCAGTTGGCTACGCAAGCGGCACGGGTCGCGCGTCGTACTCACGCACGGCGGCGGTTCGTACGGCGGCGTCGCGATGGTCGCCGTCGTTCCCGACCAGGGCACCGCGTACATCGCGTTCGCGAACGGCGGAGCCGGTTCGATGCCGTTCCATCAGGAGCTCGCCGAGGCGATCCTGGAGAAGCGGTTCGGCCTGCCGCCGCAGGACTCGCCCGACCTGTCCGGACCTGCTGCCGACCCGTCCCGGTACCACGGCGTGTACCGGAGCTGGGGTGGCGAGATCCGGATCACCGACGACGGTGACGCGCTGTCCTGCCTGCCGAGGTGGACCGAGGAGATTCTGCAGCGAGACCGGCCCGGGTTCCCCGTCGTCCGGCTCCGGCCGGCCGGCCCACAGGCCCTGGTCCTGGCCGATCACGCCGGCCAACCGCCGTTCGCCTACGGCATCGGCGACGACGGTGCGGGTCACCCGAAGTACCTGTTCGTGATGGACCAACTCACCCGCCGCATCGGCGACAGCTGAGATCACTACTGCACACGAGGCTCTGGAGGATATTGATGACGGAACAGTTCGGCACGTTCGACTTCGGGTTGGACGAGGCCCAGGAGGAGCGTGCCGCGCGGCTGCACCGCGAGTGCGTCATCGTCGACGTCCTGTTCCAGGGCCCGGTCGGGTACCGGGTGTTCGACGACGAGATGAACAAGGAGCTGCAAGCACGGCTGAAGGAGACCCACGACACCCTGGGGACTTTCTCCTATGGTCTCGAGGCGCCGATCCGGCGTGCGTTCGCGGGCCGGATGGACGAGGTGAAGGACCACTGGGATGCCAGCGGCATCACCTGTGGGAACCGGCAGGTCGAGATGTCGGACGTCCGCCACATCCGCGAGCGCAGCTTCGCGTTCGTGCAGAAGCAGTTCGACTACTTTCCCTGGCTGACCAAGGCCCTGACCGCCGGTGACATCCGTCGTGCGCACGAGACCGGCACTCATGCCGGTCTGATGAGTTCACAGGTCATGCTGGGTCCGTGGCGCGATCTCGACGCGCTGGCCTGGGCACATGACTCCGGGCTGCGGATGTGCCAGCTCACCTACAACAACATGACGGCGGTCGGCGTCGGCTCCACCGAGCGCACGGACGCGGGGCTGTCGGCGTTCGGCGTGGACAGCGTCAAGGCGATGAATGAGCTCGGCATCATCGTCGACACCGGTCACGTCGGCCGGATGACCACGCTCGACGCCTGCGAGGTGTCCGAGGCGCCGGTCGTCGCCTCTCACACCGCGGCGCAAGGTGTGTTCAACCACGCGCGTGGCAAGAGCGACGAAGAGTTGCGGGCCCTCGCCGCCACCGGAGGTCTGATCGGCATCGTGACCGTCCCGTTCTTCCTGGGCGCCGGACCCTCCGTCACCATCAACGCGATGCTCGACCATGTCGAGTACGTCGCCGACGTCGCCGGCGTGGACCACGTCGCCATCGGTACCGACTGGCCGATGCAGCTGCCCCAGTGGATGCTCAGCGATCTCCTCCAGCCGATTTTCGCCGAGACCGGCTTCCGGCCGGAGGACAAGCTGGTCGCGACGCAGCAGCTGGCCGGGTTCGACGACTACCGGGACTTCCCGAACATCACCCGCGGCCTGGTCGGACGTGGCTGGTCGGACGAGGACATCGCCAAGGTGCTCGGCGAGAACTTCGTGCGCGTGATGGGGGCGGTCTGCGGCTGAATGACCAAGCGACTGCTCGCCTACGCGACCTACCTGCCCCACTACCGACTCACCCGCAGCGCTGTCAACGCTGCCCTCACAGGCACCCCTCGCGGCTCCGGGGCACGGACAGTGGCCGGATACGACGAGGATGCGGTGTCCATGTCCGTGGCGGCCATCCGTGCACTCGGCGCAGGGGTCGGCGAGGCCGATCACCTGTACTTCGCGACCACCAACTCGCCGCTGCTGGACAAGTCCTGCTCGCTCATCGTGCACGCCGCGAGTGGGATGCACGGTCGAGCCTTCGCGCTGGACCTGACCGGGCTGCGGTCGGGCCTCGGCGCTCTCAAGGCTGCCTCCGAGTCCGGGGGCGTGGCGGCAGCCGCGGATCTGCGGACCGGCAGGCCGGGATCCGCTGAGGAGGCCGACGGCGGTGACGGAGCCGCCGCCTTCCTCTTCGGTGACAGTGACGGTGACGACGCGATCGCCGAGGTCCTCGGATCGGCGTCCGTGCCGAAAGAGGTCATGGATGCGTGGCGGACGCCCGGCACCAGCTACGCGCTGATCGGCGAGGACCGCTTTGTCGACCACGTGCTGGCACAGGCCGTTCAGGAGGTCGTGACAGAGATCGGCACACGCTCTGGGCGTACCGAGACGCCGACCACGTCCGTGGTGTCCACGCTGAACCGGCGTCACGCGAGCTCGCTGAGGGCTTCGATCGGTTCCGAAGGTGGCTCAGAGGCGCAGGATGCCCACCGCGAGAACACGGGGTACTGCGGAGCGGCGGACCTAGGTCTGCTGCTGGCGAGCGCTCTCGACACGGCCAAGGCCGGCGACACGATCCTGGTGGTTTCGGCCGGCGGGGGAGCCGATGCGCTGCTCCTCCGGGTGCTGAAGGACGGCCCGTTCGCCGGTGATCGGAGGCCGGACAGTGCGGGAAGAGAGATCGGGTATCACCAGTACCTCACGTGGCGAGGCCTGGTCGCGCGAGAACCTGCTCGTCGTCCCGAACGGCCCTCGGTCGCTCCGCCACCGGCGTACCGCAACAGCGGATGGAAGTTCGGCCTGACGGGCTCGCAGTGTCTGGAGTGCGGGAAGGTCTACCTGCCGCCCGCGCGGGTGTGCGCCTGCGGAGCGGTTGATCAGACCAAGCCGTTCAGCATCGCTGATCTCACCGGGACGATCGTGACGCAGACGACCGACGGGGTGTCCGACAGCCCAGCGCCCCCGGCACTGGCAGCGCTGATCGACTTCGGTACGACCGGACGTCTCCTGCTCGAGCTCACCGACGCGTCACCGGCCGATGTCGCGGACGGCGCCGAGGTCGAGATGACCTTCCGGCGTACGTACGCCGTTGACGACGTACCCAACTACTTCTGGAAGGCCCGGCCCAAGGACAGGAGCCCGCAGTGACCGGAAGCATGCGCGACCGCATCGCGATCGTCGGGATGGGGTGCACCAGGTTCGGTGAACTCTGGGACAAGTCGGCCGACGACCTGCTGATCGAGGCCGCGCTCGATGCGATCGCGTCCGTCCCCGGCCTGCGCAAGAACGACGTCGAGGCCTACTGGTACTCGACCGTGGCCTCGGGCCACGCCGGACTCCCGCTGGCCAAGGCGCTGAAGGTCGAGCGCCCGGTGACGCGAGTGGAGAACTTCTGCGCGAGTGGCTCCGACGCCTTCCGCAACGCCGCCTTCGCGGTGGCGGCAGGGGTGTACGACGTGGCGATGGCCATCGGCGTGGAGAAGATCAAGGACAGCGGGTACTCCGGCCTGACGCTGAACGTGCCACCAAGCGACAACACCGCCACCGAGGTCAGCAACCCGGCCGCCTATGCGATGCTGCCGGCGGCGTACAGCCGGGCGTACGGCGTGGACCCGGGTGACGTCCGCCGGGCGCTCACTCACATCGCGTGGCGCAATCACGCCAACGGAGCCAGGAACCCGGAGCGCGCTCAGTACACCTCTGTCGTGCCGAAGGAGAAGATCGAGAAGGCACCCAGGATCGCCGGCGACCTCAGCGTGTTCGACTGCTCGGGGGTCTCCGACGGCGCCGCCGCGGCGATCATCGTGCGTGCCGAGGATGCGCTCCAGTACACCGACAAGCCGATCTACCTCAAGGGCATGTCCCTGCATGCCGGGATGAGCAATGGCGCCGCGACCGCGGGCGTGCAGCACGCGTCCTTCCCGGAGGTGGTGCAGTGCGCGGCCTCGGCGTACGCCGACGCCGGGATCACCGATCCCCGCGAGCAGATCTCGCTGGCGGAGGTGCACGACTGCTTCACCCCGACCGAGATGATCCTGATGGAGGACCTCGGCTTCTCGGAGCGTGGCCGGGCCTGGCGGGACGTCCTCGACGGCGACTTCGATCTCGACGGTGCGCTGGCGGTGAATCCCGACGGCGGCCTCAAGTCGTTCGGCCATCCGGTCGGCGCGAGTGGCCTGCGGATGATCTTCGAGCTGTGGCTGCAGTTGCGCGGCGAGGCCGGCCTGCGGCAGGTGGCGTCGCCACGGCTCGGCCTCGCGCACAACATGGGTGGACTTCCCGGCGAGTTCATCTCGTTCGTCGGTATCTTCGGCAACGAGCCGGGCTGAGCCCGCCGGCCGGCGGGCTCAGCCTCAGGCTGCTCGTTCGTCCTTCGCGACCACGCCGTTCTGCAGCACGAGGACGACACTGTCCGGATCGGCGAACAGCTTCGGGTCGTCCAGCGGGTTCCCTGCGAACGCGACGATGTCCGCCCGCTTCCCGACCTCGAGGGTGCCGATCTCGCTGTCGAGTCCGAGCAGGCCGGCGTTGACCCGGGTGGCCGCGATCAACGCCTCCATGGGCGATTCGGCCGCGGCGCGCAGGGTGAGCTCCGCACCCCGACCGGTCTGGTCGGGGCCGATGACGTCGGACCCGAGTCCGACCCGGACGCCGGCGGCCTTGGCCGCGAGGAGTCCGTCGACCATGGCCGCGCGCACCCGCACCGCTCGCTCGGCGAAATGGCTGGGCAGGCCGAGCCCGTCGACATTCGTGATCAGCGCCTCGACGGCGGCGAGCGTGGGCACGAGGGAGACCTGGCGCTCGGCCATCAGCGCGGCGGTCTCCTCGTCGATGCCGGTGCCGTGCTCGACGCACCGCACGCCGGCCAGGACGGCGTTGCGGATGCCCTCGACGTTGTGGGCGTGGACAGTCACGTAGGTGCCCCGGGCCGAGGCCTCGGCGACGGCTACCGCGATCTCCGCGGAGCTGAACTGGGTGTCGGTGAGGTTGTCGTGGTTGGAGATCACGCCGCCGGTTACGCAGAGCTTGAGGAACTGAGCGCCGCGCCGGAACGACTCGCGCGCGTTCCTGCGCATCTCGTCCGGCCCGTCCGAGAGCATCGCCATCGTCCGCAGACCGGGAATCTCCTGGCCCCGCCAGACTTCGGTGGGCTCCCATTCGGGAGCGTAGTGGCCATGTCCGCCCGTCTGGCAGTGGATCGGGCCGCACTGCACGATCCTGGGTCCCGGGATCTTGCCTGAGGCAACGACATTGGCGATGCCGGCGTCGATGCCGCCGCAGTCCCGGACCGAGGTGAAACCCGCGCGCAGCGTCTGGGCACAGTTGGCGAACATGTCGGCGGCGAGCTCCGCCACGGACATGCCGTACCCGATGCTCTGCAGCAGCGGGCTGGACAGGCCGAGGTGCACGTGTGCATCGATCAGGCCCGGGGTCAGCGTGAGGCCGGTGCAGTCGACGACTTCGGCCTCGCGCGGTGCGGACCCGCCGATCTGGGCGATCCTCCCGTCGTCGACCAGGATTCCCGCCGGTTCGGGGTCGTGTCCGGTCGCTGTGATGACGGTGGCGCCGTGGAGCCAGTGAGTGGATGTCATGGGCAGGGTGCTCCTTCGGCGGTGCGGCGTACGGATTCCTGACGGTCGAACCATTCGCTTACGTACACACATACACTATGCTGATACGCAAAGAGCGGTGCAAGAGGTATCCAGGCAGGACCGGACAGGAGGAAGGCCGTGGCGACACAGCCCAAGGTGCAGAAGTCAGCGCGGTTGGCGCGCGGGGCGCTCGACCGGGAGACGGTGGTCGCCGCAGCGCTCGAGATCGCGGACCGCGACGGTCTCAGCGGCGTCACGATGGCCCGGGTGGCGGAGGCGCTGGGCGGCAGCCCGATGTCGCTCTACCGGCACTTGAGCGACAAGCAGGAGCTGCTCGACGCCGTGGCCGATCTCGCGGTGTCCGAGATCCCGGCCATTCCCCAGGACGGGCGGTCCTGGCGGGTGCGCCTCGAAGAGTTCGCGCTCGACTCGCGGACGTGCGCGTTGCGCCATCCGGCGCTGATCGAGATCGTCCTCGAGACCTACGTCCGCGGTCCGAGCGCGGCCGCCGTCGGGCTCGACATGATCGCGATGCTGCACGAGGCCGGGTTCGACGAGGACTCGTCGATCCGCGGGTTCATGGCCCTGCGGAACCACATCATCGGCGCCATGGCCTGGGAGGTCTCGCGCTTCCGCCGCGGCAGCGAGGAGTTCGCCCGCGAGGTGGACGTCAACTTCGTGCACGAGGACACGCCGGAGGACTCGCCGATGCGGCGGCTGAGCGAAGTGGTCTCCGAGGACCCGGAGGCGCAATACATGTTCGGGGTCAGGGCCATCCTCGACGGTTTCGAGGCGGAGCTGCGGCGGATCCGGCGACGGGCCGGGCAGCGGTGATCGCGGAGACGAGTGACCTCTACCGCCGGCCGACCTTCGTCGACCTGGTCTCGCGCTCGCTCCAGCGGTATCCGGACCGGATCGCCTTCGTCACGCCGAGCGGTGAGACGTCGTACGACGAGTTGCGACGGATGATCGCCCGGATCGCGGCCGCCCTGCAGGACGGCGGGGTGGAGTCCGGAGACGGCCTGGCCCTGCTCTCGCCGAACCGGCCCGAGGCCTTTGCCGCGCTGATCGCCGCTCAGTCGCTGGGTGCGCACTACACACCGCTGCATCCGATGGGATCGATGGCGGACCACGTCACGGTGTGCGCCGACGCGGGCATCACCGCGATCATCGCCGACGAGCCGCAGTACGCCGAGCATGCGGCGGCTCTTGCGGCACAGTTGGAGACACGCCCGCAGGTCTTCCTGCTCGGCGGGGATTCGCCGTCCGACGTCCTGGTGGCCCGTGGCTCCGACGGGGACATTCCCACGCTGGCACGCGAATCCGACCTCGCCCTGCTCGGGTACACCGGCGGGACGACCGGGCGGCCCAAGGGAGTGATGCTCTCCCATCGTTCGCTGGTCACCCACCTCTTTCTCACCATCGCGCATTGGCAACTGCCGACCGACCTACGGTTCCTTGGCTCGACGCCGTTGACCCATGCGCTCCTCGGCATGGTGCCACCGGTGTTCCATCAGGGCGGCACCGTCGTCCTCACCAGGGGCTTCGATCCGGCCGAGTTCTGCGAGCTCGTGCAGACCCACCGGATCACTGCGACCTTCCTCGTTCCGAGCATGATCTACGTGCTGCTCGACTACGTCGCCGAGCACTCGGTCGACCTGTCCAGCCTGCAGACGATCCTGTACGGCGCGGCGCCGATGGCACCCGACCGGCTCGAGCAGGCCCTCGACGTGTTCGGGCCCGTGTTCGTCCAGTTCTACGGTCAGAGCGAGGCGCCGAACACGGTCACCACGCTCTCGAAAGAAGACCATGACCTGGCCCGACCCGAGCGGCTCGCCTCCTGCGGCAAACCGCACCCGGCGTTGGACGTCGCCGTGCTGGACGACGACGACCAGCCCTGCGCCGGCGGTGAACTGGGGGAGGTCTGCGTCCGCGGGCCGCTCCTCATGGACGGATACTGGCAGCAGCCGGAGGTGACCGCGGAGACGCTGCGCAACGGGTGGCTGCACACCGGTGACGTCGGCCGCTTCGACGAGGACAACTTCCTGTATCTCACCGACCGCAAGAAGGACATGCTGATCACCGGCGGGTTCAACGTCTACCCGCGCGATGTCGAGGACGCGCTGGTGACGCATCCGGAGGTCGCGGCCGCGGCCGTGATCGGTGTCCCCGATCCGAAGTGGGGCGAGGCGGTGACGGCCTTCGTGGTCAGAACCCCCGATGCGACCGCGACGCCGGCCGAGCTCATCGCTCTCGTCCGTGAGCTCAAGGGACCGGTGCACGCCCCGAAGCGGCTGGAGTTCGTGGACGCCGTACCGCTCACCCCGCTGGGCAAGGTCGACAAGAAGCAACTGCGGGCACGGTTCTGGGCCGAGCACGACCGGGCCGTGAACTGAACCCCCTTTCCCTGAAGGAGAACCGATGAGCACCGAAACCGCCGGGCGGCCCGTCGATGCCGGCACCCCGCCCGAGCACGAGGGACGGCCGCGCTGGATGGACGACGAGGCCGTCGCGCTGGGCGCGGTCGCCCGCCGCTTCTTCTCCGACGAGGTGGTCCCGCACTTCGAGCGCTTCGACCAGCAGAAGCATGTGGACCGCGAGGTGTGGCGGAAGGCCGGTGCGCTGGGCCTGATGTGCTGCGAAGTCCCCGCGGAGTTCGGTGGGGGCGGCGGTACGTTCGCCCACGATGCCGTCGTGTTCAGCGAGCAGGCGCGCTGCGGCGACACCGGGTTCGGCAACATGGTGCACAGCGGGGTGGTCGCTCACTTCCTGGCGGCGTACGGCACCGACGAGCAACGAGCGCGCTGGCTGCCGGGGATGGCGACCGGTGAAGTGATCGGCTCCGTCGCGATGAGCGAACCCGACGCCGGCAGCGACCTCAAGAACATCAAGTCCCGGGCCGTCCGCACCGGTGACCACTACGTGCTCAACGGGTCCAAGACGTTCATCAGCAACGGCGGGCAGTGCGATCTCGTCATCGTCGTCGCCAAGACCGATCCCGCGGCCGGACGCGACGGGATCTCCCTGCTCGTCCTGGAGACGGCCGACGCACCGGGGTTCCGGCGGGGACGTGTCCTGGACAAGCTCGGCCAGCGCGCCCTGGACACTGCGGAGCTGTTCTTCGACGACGTGGCGGTGCCGGCCGGGAACCTGCTCGGGGACGAAGGTGCGGGCTTCCGCATCCTGATGAGCGAGCTGCCCCGCGAGCGGCTCGTCATCGGCGTCGCAGCAGTAGCGGCCATGGAGCGCGCGCTGGAAGAGACGATCGCGTACACCAAGACCCGCCACGTCTACGGTGCGCCCTTGTTCGCCATGCAGCACGTCAAGCTCGAGCTCGCCGAGCTGGCCACCGTGGTCCGGACCTCGCGTGTCTTCCTGGACGACTGCATCGAGCGGTTCATCGCCGGCACCCGCGATCGCACGACCGCGTCGATGGCGAAATGGTGGCTGACCCAGAACCAGTGCGACGTCATGGACCGCTGCCTGCAGCTGTTCGGTGGCTACGGCTACATGCGCGAGTACCTCATCTCCCGTCTGTATGCCGACGCACGGGCCCAGAAGATCTACGGCGGAACCAACGAGGTCATGAAGGACCTCATCTCCCGATCGCTTTGAGCAGGAGTTGCGTATGACAGATCCGCACTGGCTGCACGACGACGCCGTGGTCGTCGACACGCACAACGACCTGATCGTCCTGGTGGACCATTTCGACCGCAGGGACCAGCCTGATCACTTCGCCCGGTTCTGGCTGCCGGAGCTGCGGGCCGGCGGCGTCGACGTACAGGTCCTGCCCATCTGTATCGAAGAGCAGTTCCAGTCCGAAGGAGCGCTGCGCCGGACGCTGCTGCTCGTCGAACGGATCCACCAGCTCGCCGCGGAGCACAGCGACGACGTGGCGTTGTGCCTGACCGGCGCGGACATCGACGCCGCCACCTCGTCCGGACGGATCGCCCTGGTGATCGCGCTCGAGGGGGCCCATGGTGTCGGGCAGGACCCGGAGCTGGTGCGCACCATGGCGCGGGTCGGCGTCCGGGTGGTCTCGATGGCGCACTTCGGCCGGACCTTCCTGGCCGACGGAAGCGGGCTCGACGAGACCTCGCGCGGCCGCCTGACTCCGGAGGGCATCACCGCGCTCCGCGAGATGGAGGAGCTCGGCATCGTCTTCGACATCAGCCATCTCGGGATCGCCGGTGTCGAGGACGTCCTCTCGCTGGCGACCCGGCCGTTCCTGGCGACGCACTCGGCCTGTCTCGGCATCACCGACATCCACCGCAATCTCGGCGACGAACAGCTCAAGGCCATCGCCGAGCTCGGCGGAGTCGTCGGAGTCGCGGCGGCCATCCCGTTCTTCATCGATGCCGACGCTCCGACGGCCGATCGCGTCGTCGACCACATCGAGCACATCATCGGGGTCGCCGGCATCGATCACGTCGGCCTGGGACCGGACTTCATCGACGACTACTACCAGAACGTGTACGGCGGCTGGCTCGGCGAGTGGGCGCTGCCGACCGGCGACCTGGCCTACCGGCCCGCCGAGATCTCCCGCCCGTCGGACCTGCCGAAGATCACCGAGGCGATGGTGCGCCGCGGGTTCGAGGAGCAAGACATTCGCAAGGTACTCGGCGAGAACGTGCTGCGCGTTCTCCGTGACGTGATGGGACGCCCGGCCAGATGACCGTGTCAGCTGATCTCCAGTTCGCGTTGCGGAGCAAGGACGTCCGGACGCCGGCCGAGTTCGCCGTGACCGACATCCGGCTCGAAACGGTGCAGGTGCCGATGCGGGACGGCATCCGGCTCGCCACCGATCTCTACCTGCCCCCGCGGCTGCCCGCTCCGGTGATCGCGGTGCGTACGCCGTACGGACGCGACGGCGACGCTCTCGTGGCCCCCTTCATCTCGTTCGCACGCCGGGGCTATGTCGTGGCAGTACAGGACCTTCGCGGTACGGGTGACAGTGAACCCGACGACCACGACTTCTACATGTTCGAGCCGCAGGACGGCTACGACTTCGTCGAGTGGGTCAGCGCGCAGGACTGGTGCGACGGGTTCATCGGCTCCCTCGGTGGCTCCTACGTCGGTCAGGTGCAGTGGCCGATGGCACGGCATCCGAAGATGACCACGATCGTTCCCGAGGTCAGCGGGATCGGGGTCGGTACCAAGACCGCGTCCCTCCACATGGTGGTCAATGCGCTCGCGCACACGATCGGCCACGGCGAGGAGAAGACCGAGGTGCCGCACTGGCAGCTCGAGCCGATGATGCTGGACGAGACCTTGTCGACGGGCTTCTTCAACGAGCCTTTCGTCAGTCCGATGCCGACCGAGCTGGCGGAGTCGTTCCCCGCGATCAAGGACCTTTCTCCGGTCGAGGCGCAGGCCTGGTTGTGGGCGCACTACTGCTCGCTGACCTGTGCGGAACGGGCCGAGTTCGTCCGTGGTATCACGGGGTCGGCCCACGTCACCATCGTCGATGCCGAGAACATCGGGCCGCTCTTCGGTCAGGGCATCTCGCTCGACCGGCATACGTTGCCTTCGGTGGACCCCTCGCGGCAGGTCGCCGAGTTCCAGGCGATCCCGCTGCTGCGCACCGGTTGGTACGACTGGTTCATCAACGACGCGCTGGCCACCTTCGAGCTGCTGCGCAAGCACGCCCCCGAACCGCTGCGCTCCAAAGCCCGGATCATCATCACTCCCTCCTCCCACAACTCGATGGGCTACAAGGAGCGGATGGGGGAGCACCCGGAGCTGCAGCACAACCACTGGTCCAACGTCGACTTCACGCTGCGCTGGTACCAAACCGTGCGGGACGACGCGGTCGACGAGTGGCCGCGCGTCATCTACTACCTGATGGGCGCGAACGAGTGGCGGAGCGCGGACGACTGGCCGCTGCCCGAAGCCGTCGACACCCCTTTCTATCTCGGGGCCGACGGGATGCTCAGCAACACGCCTCCGCCGGAGCAGCAGGCAGCGGACGAGTACGTCTACGACCCGCTCGACCCGACCCCGACCGTGGGCGGCAGCATCGTCTCCTGGGTCTATCCGCCCGGGAGCGTGGATGTGAGCGCGGTCCAGCAGCGCGGCGACGTCCTCACGTACTCGACGGAGCCGCTGGAGCACGACGTCGATGTCGTGGGCAAACTTCGCGCGGTGCTCTACGCGAGCTCGTCCGCGGTGGACACCGACTTCGCCGTACGGCTGAGTGACGTCGGGCCGGACGGGCGGGCGGTCCAGCTGCAGAACGGTCTGCTGCGGGCGAGGTACCGCGACCTCGATCGAGGTGCCGAGCCGCTCGTGCCCGGTGTGATCTACCCGCTGGAGATCGACATGTGGGTGGTTGCGAACCGGTTCAAGGCCGGCCATCGGATCCGGATCGACGTCAGTTCCG
Source organism: Kribbella sp. NBC_01484 (assembly GCF_036227145.1). Taxonomy (NCBI): domain Bacteria; kingdom Bacillati; phylum Actinomycetota; class Actinomycetes; order Propionibacteriales; family Kribbellaceae; genus Kribbella; species Kribbella sp. NBC_01484. The sequence continues at coordinate 7,589,088 of NZ_CP109437.1, read as the reverse complement.
CGGACTTCCCGCGGTTCGACCGGAACACCAACCTGGGCGGCGCGCCGGGCGATCCAGTGCCTGCGACCCAGACCATCTACCGGGATGCGTCACATCCCTCCCACGTCATCCTGCCCGTCTGCCCGGCCAGCTGATCGGAGCAGTAGATGTCCTACGAGTTTCTGTGCACCGAAGACCGTGGCGCGACCACCGTCGTGACACTCAACCGGCCACCCGTCAACGCGGTGAACCTCAGCATGTACGAGGAGATCCGCGACCTCTTCGGCCGGTTCGACGAGACGCTGCCCGGTGCGAAGGCGGTGGTGATCACCAGCGCCGGCAAGCACTTCTGCGCGGGGAACGAGCTCGAGGAGTTCCTCACTCTGACCGAGCTCAACTCCGCGGGGCGGATGCGGCTGGTCCGCGATGCCTTCGCCTCGATCTACGACTGTCCGGTACCGGTGGTCGGCGCCGTCCGTGGAGTGGCGCTCGGGACCGGTCTGGCGATCGCCGCGTCGTGCGACGTCGTCGTGGCTGGTGAGAGCGCCCGGTTCGGTACGCCGGAAGTGAGCGTTGGTGTGATGGGTGGAGCTGCGCACCTGGCCCGCCTGATTCCCCAACCGATCGTGCGAGCCATGTACTTCACGGCCGAGCCGTGGCCGGCGGCGGATCTCGTCGGGTTCGGGTCCGTGCTGCGGGTCGTGGCGGACGACGACGTACTCGACAGCGCGCTCGAACTGACCGAGAAGATGACGCGGCACAGCCTGGCCGCGCTTCGCCATGCCAAGGAGGCCTTGAACACGGTCGAGTTCATGGACCTGAAGGCCGGCTACGAGTTCGAGCAACGGATGACCGGGCGACTCGCCGCCGAGGCCGACGCCAAGGAGGCGATCGCCGCGGTCCGCGAGAACCGGGCGCCGGTCTACAGCGACCGGTTGGGACGGTCGTGAGTACGGCGACCGGACTCATCGACTCGTTGTGGGTGTACCCGGTCAAGGGTGCTGTGGGCGTGGCGGTCGACGAGGTCGACGTCCTACCTGGCACCGGCGTGCTGCACGACCGTTCACTGGCGATCGCGCGCGGCGATCAGCCGGTGCCGCCCCGGACGAAGTGGCTGGCACGATCGGCCTTCAAGCAAGTGGCACGCGATCCCGACATGACACAGGTGACGGTGACGATGCTCGGGTCCGGCGCGGTCGAGCTCTGCCACCGTGCTCACTCAGCCGGGCCGTCGGTGCGTTCGGATCACTCCCAAGAGGACCAGGAAGCCGTCCTGCGCCGCTGGTTCGGCGAACCAGGGCTGCGCCTTGTCCGCGCGGATGCGGCGGCCTTGTGGGACCTGTCCGATGCCGAACTCTCGCTGATCAACCTTGCCTCGGTCCGCGCCCTCGAGCGGCTCACCGGATGCACGCTCGATCCCCGGCGATTCCGCGCCAACGTCTACCTCGACGGCCTGCCCGCATTCGCCGAGCTGTCGTGGGTCGGCCGACGCGTCCGGCTCGGCGACTGCGAGGTCGAGGTGATCCGGCCCACCGCCCGCTGCCGCGCGACGTCCGCGAACCCGGCCACCGGAGCGCGGGACCTCGAGTTCCCCTCCCTGCTCGCCCGAGCCGTCGGCCACCCGAACCTCGGCGTGTACGCGCGTGTTGTGAAGCCCGCTCGGCTTCGCGCCGGCGCGACGGTGGTCACCGGTAGCCGGCCGGATCCGGCTCGGCTCGTCGACGGGCTGCGGGAACGCCGCGAGGTGCCGCAGGCGTGGCCGCGGGAGGCGCAGGTTCTCGAGACGGTTCGCGAGGACGCCCGGACGATCAGCTTGTGGCTCCGCGACCCCTTCGGTCTGCCGGTGGCGGCCGGCCAGCACATCCGCGTGCATCTGCCCACCGCGAACGACGGCCTGACCTGGCGCGCCTACAGCGTCTCCGGACGGCAGGACGACCGGATTCGGATCTCGGTGCGGCTGCGCGGCGAGGTCTCGAAGCGCCTCGCGTTGCTGTCCGGCGGAGACCGCCTGCTCGTCTCAGGTCCGTTCGGAGTCCCGGCGCTCTCCCGAGAGCAGCGGCCGTTGTACCTGGTCAGTGCCGGCATCGGCATCACGCCCGTGGCTGCGGCGTTGCAGCAGCTGGTGGCGGCTGCCGACCGGCGCCCGGTCTCCGTGCTGCACGTCGACGCCAGTCAGCCGAGTGCGACGCTGTGGCCCGAGGTGGTCGAGCACGCTCGGCTGTCCGGCGGGACGGCCGCGCTCTTCGAGACCCGTCCCTCGAACGCAGCCGCACGACGTCCCACCGCGCGCGACCTCCTCGAGCACCTGCCCAACGAAGGCCATGTCGACGCAGAGGCACTGGTGTGCGGCTCGACCGAGTTCGTGACCATGGCGTCCACAGCCCTCCAAGCAGCGGGAGTGGACCGGGATCAGATCCATGCCGACCCATTCGTCTCGCCGGCGACCGATCCGCCGGTCCGACGGCCCGCACCGGGTCCCGGCCCGTACTCGGTGACCTACCTGCCCGAGGGCACCGCGGCGACGTGGACGGACGCTGATGGCACGCTGCTCGAGCTGGCCGAGCAACATGGGGTGCCCGTGCTCTCCGCCTGCCGGTCCGGCGCCTGCGGCAGCTGCACGCTCGACCTCGTGCGCGGCGAAGTCTTGTACCTGATCGAGCCGGCACTCCCACCGGGTTCGCGGGCGGTTCTGGCCTGCTCCGCGGTGCCGACCGGGAGTGTGGTGCTACGGCGGCGAACGCTCGCCGACGACGTGTCGTAGGTCAGTCCACGACTACGGAGCCGCCCAGGTAAGGACGGCTCAGGCGGGTCAGGACGTCGTGGAAGGCGTCCATGAACGCCGTACGGACGTTGTTCCGTTCGAGGGCGGCGACCCCACGGACCGTCGACTCACCCGGCGTGCCGACCTCTCGGCGTACGGCGAGAGTGTCGCCGTCCCGCTTGATCAGGAGCTCGGCCGTGCCGGCCATCGTCTCGAGAAACATGTCTCTCGCGGTTTCGAAGTCAAGACCGTGGCAGACCGCGGCATCGATCGCTGCCTCGGCAAGGACGGCGATGAGCGCGGGCATCACCCCGGCCGTCGCCGTGGCGAGATCCATCTGGCGCTCGGGCAGAACCACGACCGTTCCGAGCCTGGAGAGAAGGTCGACGGCGGGCTCACCGCCTTCGGCCACGGCCACCACGCCTCTGCGGACCTCGACCGGCGTGTTGGGCATCGTCCGTACGACGGTGGCGCCGGGGTAGGCGTCCTGGAGTTGAGCGATGGTGGTCGGGCCCATCATCGAGATGACCAGCTTTCCCGTGGCGTCGATACCTTCGGCGATCGCCGCCAGTTGGTCGGGACGATGCCCCAGGAAGATGGTGTCCGAACGCCGGAAGAGGTCGGCGTTGGAGGGCATGACCTCTCCGCCCAACTCGGCCACCAGGGCCGCCGCTCGCCCGGAACCGTTGTCTGTCGCGTAGATCGGCTCACCGAGCCCGCGCGCGATCGCACCGGCCATGTTTCCTGCACCAACGAAGCCGAGCATGGGGAATCCTCTGTCAGGCGGAACGAATCGGTCACTGGAACCATAGGTCGCCCGAGCCGCTGTCGACTCCGACAGATGCCGAGCAAGCGGCCGCACACTTGCGACCGCTGTCGTTGGCATTCGTGGGTCGGGATGTCGATGATCGATGCAGGGACGACGCTGCTGCGAGGGTCGTCCGTCACGCGACCCAGATCGCCGTACGACGATCGTGAGGAAGGCCGCCCAGATGTCGAGAAGTGATGCGATTGCGGGGCCCGCGAGTCCGCGGGTCCGGGTTCGGCGCCGTCCCGCCCGAGCCTCCTACGACCTCGACAGGGTCCACGAGATCCTGGACGAATCTCTCATGTGTCATGTCGGCGTCGTCGTCGACGACCAGCCGTACGTGTTGCCCACGCTTCATGTGAGGGTCGGCGATTCGCTGCTCATCCACGGCTCACGCCGGAACCGGATGTTCAACCTCATCGCCGACGGCGCGCCGGTCTGTGTGGAGGCCACGGTTCTCGACGGCCTTGCGATGGGGCGCTCTGTTCTGCAGAACTCGGTGAACTATCGGTCGGTCGTAGTCCTGGGTACAGGTACGGCGGTGGAGGATCCCGAGGCCAAGCTGGAGCGAATGCTGGCGCTCGTCGAGAAGTTCATCCCGGGCCGGTTGCCGGACCTGCGACCCTTGACGGACGCCGAGCTGGCCAGTGTCCTGCTGGTGTCCATCCCACTCGACGAATGCTCCGTCAAGGTGCGCACCGGCGACGGCGACGACGCCGTAGCGGATCGCGCCCTGCCGGTCTGGGCGGGTGAGCTCCCGCTGCGCGTCGTACCTGGTCAGGCGGTCCCGGACGAGCACGTGCCGGCCGGAACGGCCGTCCCCGAGTACCTGCGGTCGTGGGGCCTGGGGCGAACGGGCGTGTGACACGCCGCCACGGTTGACGGCGGGGAGTCCGATGCGACGCCGCCCCGCGGACGATATCGTCAGCGGTATGACGTCAGAGCTCCAACGGTTGGTTGATGCTCTCGGCCACAAGATTCAGCGCAACGTGACGATCGACGATGCCCGGATGCGCCAGCTGGCCTTCTCCTCTCATGAGTACGGTCCGGTCGACCGGCTCCGCCGGCAGTCGATCTTCCAGCAACGCGATGTGCGCCCCGAGGTCCTGGCCTGGACGCAGGCGGCCGGGGCACGGACCGCGGTGAAACCGTTCCGGCCCCCGCTCGATCCGCAAATCGGTTGCACCGAGCAACGACTGGTGGTCCCCATCCGGCGGCAGGGCGCGCTGCTCGGGTACGTCTGGATCGTCGAGGGCGGGACCGGGCTCACCGATACCGAGCTCGAGACGGTTCTGAAGACGATCGACCCGTTGGCCGTCGCCTTGTATCGAGACCAACTGGAAGAGGAGTTCAGCAGGAGCAAGGCCCGCGAACTCGCCCAGGAGCTGATGGTGGCCGGTGACGCGGCCGCCCGTCGGCACGCCGCCGGCGAGCTCGTGGACGCCGGCTACTTCGTGGCGTCCGAGCCGGTGTGCGTCGTGCTGGTCACGCTCGATGCCGACGGTCGTGGACTGTCGGACAGTGAGCGAGACGTGCTGGGTGGTTGGCTCGATCGCACGGGGCGCCGACTGAGCGATCGCCGGCACGTCTGCCTGGTTCGGCGCGAGCATGGGCTCCTGCTGCTGTCGGACAAGGATCCGATGTTCGGCGGCAAGGAGAAGGTCTCGCTGGCGCGCGATCTGGTGTCGAGCATCCTGGCGGATCTGCCCGACAGAGATCCGTACGCCGGAATCGGTAGCGTGGCCGCCGATCTGGCCGACGCGCACAGCTCGTACGAGATGGCACAACGAGCAGTGCGCGTGGCGCGCAGCATGGGCGGCCCGGATCGCGTGGTGTCCCACGAAGAGCTCGGCGTCTATGGACTGCTCACCAGGATCCCGGATCGTGAACTCGACGAGACATGCCTGCCGCCCGGCCTCCTCCGGTTGATCCGATCAGGTCCGAAAGGGGCCCAACTGGTCGACACCCTCGAGGCGTTCCTGGAGAACGCGGGAGACGTACAAACGACGGCGGAGCAACTGTTCGTGCATCGCACCACCCTGTACTACCGACTCCAACGCATCGAGGAACTGACCGGCGCGCGACTCTCGGACGGGGAAGACCGCCTCATGTACCACCTGGGCCTGAAGATCGCGCGGCTGATCGGTGTCAGACATCCTCGTGGCGATGATCCAGAGGCTTGATTACACCATCTCGACAACGCCGCTGAGCACGATGTTCAGCCCGTCGGTCGTGCTGTCGGCTCCCACCGCGATCGAGTGCGCCTCGAAGGAATAGCCGAAGGGACTTTCGTGCACGAGGTGCGATCCCGGACTGACGTCGCCGTCTTCGACGGCGAGGACGTAGCGAACGCAGGTCCCGGTTCCACAAGGACCACGGTTGAGCACCGAGTCACCCCAGATGACGGCGCTGCGGGTCGACGATCCGGCCACCGGTTCGGTGATGAGCAGCATGTCCGGCGCTTGCTGCTCGCTCGACGTACTGGCGCGCCGACGGAGCCGGCGCAATAGGTCGCTCCCTGTCACTGTGAGCTCATCGAGCGAGGGCTGATCGAACCGGATACCGAGGTCGTCGGCGCTGACGGCCGCGAAGCGGTTGCCGCCGGCCGTGACTGACCTGATCCGAAGGAACTCGTCCTCGTATTCGACCTGCTGAACCACCGATGCGGGCGCCACTGCCGGCATCTGGATCGCGATCCGCCCGGACCCGAGGTTGCTCCCCACGATCTGACCGCCCGACGTCTCGAACGTGACGGAGGGGTACACGTCCGGATTGGTGCACGCGTACGTCGCGAACAGCGTCGCCTCGCCACATCCACCGAGCGGCCCTGCCGCGGCGACGAATCGCAGCCCGTAGTCGACGATGCTCGTCGATGGCGCGACCACCACCGCGACAATCGCTGACGGGTCACTTCCTCGCGTCTCGAAGTAGTCGACGCGGATCAGTTCCAGCCACCCTGCGAGCTCGGCGGTGTCATCATTCTCCGGGAGAGTCAAGTCGTAGCAGGCGACGGGCTGTCCCTCGCTGGTGCCCTCGGCAACGAATTTGGCACTGGTCAACTCGGTCACGCACCGAGTCTGGGCCGGTGCAACCTGACCCGCGACCTACAGAACGAGGAGAGCGGGTCGCCGGCTTGCGACGAATGGAGAATGCTTCACCGCGGGCGGACGAATAGCGTGGTCAGCTGGGCAACCGCCGGTTCCCGTGTTCGGTGGCGATTCGAGATGGAGACGTCGGGATGCTGGTACTGACCGCCGCGGACGTACGCAGGGCGTTTCCCCTGAGCGACGCCGTCGACTTGATGCGCTCGACGATGGTGGCGCATGGCAGGGGAGAGGTGTTTCAGCCTGCTCGGGTCGTGCTTCAGCCGCCGGCCCTCGAAGGGTCCGTGTGGCTCAAGCCCGCATCGGTTCAGGGGGATGCGGGCGGTCTCGGGGTCAAGGTGCTCACCATCTTTCCTGGGAACCAGCACCGCGGCCTGGAGGTGATTCAGGCATTCGTTGCGCTCCTCGATCCCGTGACGGGCGTGCTGCTGGCGCTTCTCGAGGGCGGTGTGGTGACGGAGCTCCGGACGGCAGCCACCTCGGCTGCCGCAACCGATCTGCTGGCCACCCCGGGCGCAGGCGATCTCGCCATCATCGGCGCGGGAGTCCAGGCGCGGAGCCATCTGCTGGCGATGGCCGAGGTCCGCGAACTCCGACGGACTCGCCTGTGGAACCGTACCGAGGAACGGGCGCTCGAGTTCGTCCGGTGGGCTGAATCTCACGACTTCGGTGTCGAGGTGTGCCGCACCGTGCAGTCTGCTGTGGACGGAGCGGACCTGATCTGCTCCGTGACATCGTCCACGGACCCCTTGATCGACGGAGACTGGATCTCACCGGGAACCCACCTCAACGCCGTCGGCGCCTTTCACCGGGACGGTCGCGAACTCTGCTCCAACCTGGTTCGCACTGCCGCTGTCTTCGCCGTCGACAGCCGCGAAGGTGCCTTCGCCAATGCCGGCGACATGCTGATCCCGCTCGCCGAAGGCGCACTGGCCGAGTCGTTCGACCCTCCCGAGCTCGGCGAGTTGCTCGTCGGTGCCCGGGCCGGGCGGACGGCCAAGGACCAGATCACCGTGTTCGAGTCGCTGGGACTGGCGATCCAGGACGTCGCGGCGGCGGCATCGATCGTCGCGCGCGCGCAGCGCGAGGGCGTCGGCATCGTCATCGACTTCTCGTGAGAAGCAGACGACCGTGACCAAAGAGGTGACCGTGGTTGGCGGCGGGGCCATCGGCCTCGCCACTGCCTACTACCTCGCGCAGGCGGGCGCGGCGGTCCAGGTGATCGAGGCCCGTCGAACCGGGAGCGGAGCGTCGTGGGGCAACAGCGGCTGGATCGCGCCCTCGTTCGCTGGTCCGATACCCGCGAAGGGTCTGGTCAGCTACACGACGAAGTCGCTCCTGGACCCTGCATCGCCGATCTACTTCGCCCTGCGAGCGGACCGCGACTTCGCCCGCTGGTCCTGGATGTTCTGGCGGCACTGCAACGACGGAGCCTTCCAGCGCGGAATGCATGCGACGGCCAAGCTGGGCGAAAGCACCCATGCCCTGTACTCCGAGCTCACCGCGCGCGGAATCGACTTCGGAATCCAGCGTGCGGGGATTCTGATGGTCGCCCTGAACGCCGCGTCGCTCGAGGGTGATCTCGACCGCCTGAGGGTCTTGTCCGCCTACGGGTACCCGCTGCCCGACGCAGTCCTGACCGGAGACGAGCTTCACGAGGCTGAACCGTTCCTCTCCGACGATGTAGCCGCCGGGTTCGTCGTCGAGGGCGAGGCGCACGTCGACCCGGCGCGGATAGCCGGCGGATTCGCGGACGGCCTCGTCCAGGTCGGGGGAGAGATCCTCGAGAGCACCGAGGTGATCGGGATCGACCACCGCAATGGGCGAGTGACCGCTTTGCACTCTTCGTCGGGAAGAATGGAAGTCGACGACCTGGTGCTCGCTGCCGGGGCCTGGACCGAACCGCTGGCGCGGATGCTCGGTGTCAAGCTCTTGATGCAAGCCGGCAAGGGCTACAGCTTCTCTGTCCGTCCCCGGACTCAGCCGCTGCGGCCCGTCCATTTCGGTGAGTCCAAGGTGGTCGTCACGCCGTTCTCCGACGGCAAGGTGCGCGTTTCCGGAACGATGGAACTGAGCGGCCTCAATCTGAACCTGGACCGGCGCCGCCTCCGCGCCATCCAGGTCGGGGCGCGCAAGTACATGGCGGAGTGGCCCGACGGCACCGTCGACGACGAGTGGGTCGGGATGCGGCCGCTCGCCGCCGACGGCCTGCCGATCCTGGGACGCCTGCCGGGTTTCGAGAACGTCTACCTGGCCACCGGGCACTCGATGTCCGGCATCACCCTGGCCCCGGCGACTGGTTTCTTCCTGTCCGAACTCATCATGACCGGCCAGGCGGCCGACCTGCTGAAGCCTTTCGCACCCGAACGCATCACGCGTCGCTGAAATGTTCGTTGAGAAGCTTGCCGGCCAAGTCCGGGGCGCCGATCGACCTCACCGAGCTGACGCCGTGTCAGTGCGGTGACTGCTCGGCGTCAGGGCGGCTGGCGATCGTGGTCGCCAGGAAGACCGAACAACTCTCGAAAGGGCGGTAACAGCAGCATGAACACACCGAACGTGCACGGACACGTTGAGGACGGCTGGGGGAAGGTCGCGGACGCGTTCCGCGCCAACTTCGAGGGAAACCCCGGCGAGGCGGGCGCGTCGTGCTGCGTCTACGCGGGGGGTCGCCCGGTCGTCGACCTGTGGGGCGGCTTCGCCGACAGCGCGTCCAAGCGGCCGTGGAACGAGGACACCATCGCCCAGGTCGCCTCCACGACGAAGGGTGCCACCGCGATCTGCGCGCACCTGCTGGCGCAGCGCGGCGAGCTGGACCTCGACGCCCCGGTGGTCAAGTACTGGCCGGAGTTCGGGGCAGCGGGCAAGGACCAGATCCCGGTGCGCTGGCTGCTGTCGCACCAGGTCGGTCTGCCGGTCATCGATGGACCGTTGACGCTCGAGGAGGCGTACGCCTGGGACCCGGTGATTCGTGCGCTCGAGGCGCAGAAGCCGTTGTGGCAGCCGGGCACGGAGCACGTCTACCACGCCATGACCTTCGGCTACCTGGTCGGTGAGGTCGTGCGCCGGATCTCGGGCAAGTCGCTCGGCACGTTCTTCGCCGACGAGGTGGCCGGTCCGCTCGGTCTGCAGGCCTGGATCGGGTTGCCCGAGGAGCAGGAAGAGAAGGTGGCCACGATCGAGTACGCCGCTCCGTTCACCCTGGAGGAGATGACCGAAGGGATCATCGAGACCACCGGGCTGGACGCGGACACGGTCAACGCCTGGATGACCTCGGTGTGGGGCGAGGGCTCGGTCCAGGCCGCCGCCGGCACTCTCGGCGGCGCGTTCGACCCGACCTCCGACTACTTCACCAAACGTGCCTGGCGGGCGGCCGAGGTTCCGGCCGCGAACATGGTCGCCGACGCGCGGTCGGTGGCCCGGATGTACGCCGCCACGGTGAGCGACGTCGACGGCATCCGGCTGCTGGAGCCGGCCACGGTCGAGCGGGCGATCGAGGTCCAGACCGACAAGACGCGGATGTACGGGCTCCCGCCGGGCCTGGACATCCCGGCCGACCGCTCCTTCTACATGTCGCTCGGATTCTGGCGGTCCTGCCCGCCGCAGCCGATGCTCGGGCCGAAGTCGTTCGGCCACCCGGGCTCCGGCGGATCGATCGGCTTCGCGGACCCCGACGCCGGGGTCGGCTTCGGCTACGTGATGAACCTCTGGTCGTTCCGCATCGGCGAGCCGCGCGCGTCGAGCCTGGCCGCCGCGGTCAAGGCCTGCCTCGCCTGAGGGACTCGCCCGGTAGGAGGTGCGCGCCGCACCTCCGGCCGGGCGTGATCCGTAAACGACTAACAGGTACAGGGCGGTAGTTGTAATGTGTTTTCAGTGAAGGAACTCACCTTCCGCGGGAAGGATCGGTACCGCCAGCTTTCCCGAATGCCCCTTGTGGTGCTGGCTTTCGGGCTGATCGTCGGAGGATCTTCCGTCGTCTTTCGACTCGGCAACCCCGCGGTCACCTGCTGGATGATGGGCGCGGGAGCCGCATTCGTCAGCCTCGGCAGCTTCATCGCGCTCCGGAGCTGGACCAGGGTCGGGGCGGCCGGAATCACCGTCTGCCACGGCTTCGGGCGGCGTGGTCGTACCTATCCGTGGCAGGAGATCCGGTGGGTCGACATCCGCGAGACCACCAATAACCACGGGACGTTCCGGGTGGTCCGAATCGCCCTCGCGGACGGGCGGCGTCGCTCGCTGCCCGCGCTTCGGCACAGCAGCATGGACCCCTACTTCTACTTCCACCGGGATTTCGCGCGGATCGTCAGGTGGTGGGAGCGCAGCACGGATCCAGCCGCACGCTTCGTACCGCCGGACACATCACTCAGCCGGCGCGCACCCACGGTACTCGGCATGATCCTGGTCCTGCTCATAGCGCTCGGCGTCCTACTCGTCACCAATCAGGCCTAGCGGTCTCATGGCCGCCGGGCTTCGGCAGCAGCCGGAGCCTCGTCCGGGGTGTGAGGTTTGGCGACGGTGTGCGATGCTGTGCCGACTATGAGTGAGGTGGCACGGCGGTACGTCGCGCGGCCGGTGGCGCCGCGGACTGCGGAGTCATTGGCTGGGAGCGTCCTGCTCCAGCTGAATACGGTGACCGACGCGCTGGTGCGAACCATCTACGAGCAGAACCCTGCCTACCGTGAGGTGAACTCGGTTCCGCCGGATGATCTGTGGCAGTCATGTCATGACAATGTCGCCCGGGTTGTGCAGATGGTCGCCGACACGGACCGCTGCCTGGGCCGGTCCGCGACCGACGACTACTTCGACGCGGCGCGGGCGACGGGACGGCGCCGGGCCGAGCAGCGGATGCCGCTGGACGACGTGCTCCGCTCGTTCCGGCTCGGCGGGCGGCTGGTCTGGGAGGCGCTGATCGACGAGGCCCGTGCGCAGGGCGTGGTCGACTCCGATGCGCTGCTGGATGTCGCGAGCAAGGTCTGGGAGGTCGTCGACAGCACGTCCTCGCAGGTCGCGGCCGCCTACCACGCCGCGGAACGTCAGCTCGTCCGTGCCGACGAGCGACGCAGATCGACGCTCTGGCAAGGCTTGCTACATGGCCGAGGGAAGGACCGGGCGTTCGTCCAGGAGGCGGCAACGGTTCTCGACATCCCGGTGAACGGCCGCTATGCGGTGGTGGCGATCGACAACCTGGTCGACGACGACTGCACGACCGCTTCGCTCAAACGGCGGCTGGCCGGCGTCCGGGTCGGCTCGGCGTGGCAGGTGCGGGCGCACACCGTCGTCGGATTGCTTGCCCTGGGCACGGAAGTTCCGGACACAGTACTCCGGTCGCTGCGCGCCGCCGTACGCGCGCCTGCCGGCGTGTCGGGCGTGGTATCCGGGCTTGCCAACGTCGGCGTCGCATACCGCCAGGCGACGCTGGCCCGGCGAACTCTGCCGGTTGGCGAGATCGGGGTCGCCTCGCTGACCGAGCGGCTACCAGAAGCCTTGCTGCTCAGTGCCCCGGAGCTGGCCGAACAACTCGTGCAGACGTGGCTGGTACCGCTCATGGAGGTGCCCGCGTCCGAGCGGGAACTACTGCTCGACACCCTCGAGAGGTGGGTGGCGGCAGGCGGTTCCGTTCGCGGTACGGCGGAGTTGGCGCACTGCCACCGCAACACGGTGATCAACCGGCTCCACCGGATCCAGCAGATCACCGGACGCGACCTGACCGACGCCGCCTACCACCTGGACCTTGGCCTCGCGCTCCGTGCCATCAGGCTGTTTCCGCCGCAGAGCAGCTGATCCCGCCGCTGTGCGTTGTGCACAGTCAGGCTGGGCCAAACGTAGGCGTTCTGGCCATGCCGCGGCGGCTTCCGCGCTGTCAGACTGCGTTCCCAGCATTGTCGAACACGGAGGAATCTTCATGGCCGGACACCGTCGGTCGCCGGACGAGTCAACAGAGCAGCGCGGCCGGCTGGGGCGCCGTCGGGTCCTCGGGTACCTCCTCGCCGCGCCGACCCTCGCGGTCGGGGTGAGCTGGATCGCCAACACCTCCGACCCCCGGCCGGCGGATGCCGCGGTTCCCTCACTGCCGCAGCCCGAGGACATCTTCGACCTCGGCGATCTGCAGAACCTCGCGGCCGCGCCCACGTCCGGCCTGATCTCGGTCGAACTGAAGACCGACGGCACCGCGTTCTTCGCCGTACCCCGGGCAGAGGTCGGCCAGGGCGTGACCACGTCGATCGCGATGATGGTCGCCGAGGAGCTGGACCTGCCGATGGACCAGATCACCATCGGGCTCGCCGACGCGCGGCCGGAGTTGCTGATGAATCAGCTGACCGGCGGTTCGAACTCGATGCGCAGCATGTACATCCCGGTCCGCACGGCCGCCGCGATCGCTCGGCAACGACTGGTGGAAACGGCCGCCGCGCAGTGGGGTGTGGCCGCAGGCAAGCTGACCACTCGCGATGGTGTGGTGAGTGGGCCGAGCGGACGGACGGCGACGTACGGGTCGTTGGCCAAGGCCGCGGCCAGTTCCCGGACGATCACGGTGTCCGCCGAGCTCAAACCCCAGTCCGAGTTCACCATCCTCGGGCGCCCGCACAACCGCGTCGACGCTCTCGACATCGTCACCGGCCGCAAGCAGTTCGGGCTGGACCTGGAGGTCCCGAATGCCAAGCCGACCATGGTGGCCCGGCCACCGACGATCAACGGCACGGTGAAGGCGGTCAACAATCTCGCCGCCGTACGCGCGATGCCCGGCATCACCGACGTCGTCGCCATCACCCACGGCGTGGCGATCCGGGGCGAGACGTTCGGTCAGTGCATCGACGCCATCCAGGTGGTCGACGCGACCTGGGGCCCGGGGACGGTGGACAACGAGTCCGATGCGACTGTGCTGGCGAAGCTGCGCGCGGCTCAGCTGCCGATGGCCGTGCCGCCGCTGCTGTCGAGCACGATCGACGCCGAGTTCGTCTTCGCCTTCGCCAGCAACAGCCCGCTCGAACCGGACTGCGCGATTGCGGACGTTCGCCCGGACAGCGCGGAGATCTGGGCCAGCCTCAAGGTGCCGATCGTCGCCCAGGAGGACATCGCCAAACGGCTCGGCCTGCCGATCGACGCGGTGAAGGTGCACGTGATCCAGGGCGGTGGCTCGTTCGGCCGGCACCTGTTCCACGATGTGGCCGCCGAGGCGGCGGAGATCTCACAGAAGATGGGCAAGCCGGTCAGATTGTCCTGGTCGCGCACGGACAACTTCCGGCAGGGACGCGTCCACCCGATGTGTACATCGCGCGTCCGGGTCAACTACCTGGCCGGCAACGTGCTCAGCTACGAGCAGCGGCACACCAGTGTGCAGACCGAATTCGGTCACGGACTCGGCGAGATGATCACCTCGACCGCGGCACACCTGCCGGTCGGCGGCAATCTCTCGTTCGCTGAGACGATCTTCGCGCTCAGCCAGTCCTCGCCGTACAACTTCGGCGTCACCACGCAGTTGCTGAACGAGATCCCGTTGAAGTTCAACACCGGCAGCATGCGCAACATCTACTCGCCGAACGTGGTGTGTGCCGAGGAACTCGTGGTCGATCGGCTCGCCGCGAAGCTGGGCCAGGACCCGGTCCGGTTCCGGCGCAACTTCCTCAAGGACGAGCGCTTGCTGGTGGTGCTGAACAAGGCCGCCGAGGTCGGCGACTGGGGCAAGACGATGCCGAAAGGCATGGCGCAGGGTGTCGGACTGCACGCGGAGTATCGCGGCGCGGTCGCGACCCTGGTCGAGATCGACTGCCGGCCGAAGACGGTGAACAGGCCCATTCCAGACGGTGTGAGCGGCCCGCGAGTGACGAAGGCGCTGATCGTGGTCGATCCAGGCTTCTGCATCAACCCCCGCGGGCTGGAAGCCCAGATGATCGGTGGCCTGCAGGACGCCATCGCGCTGGCGCTGACGTCGAGCCTGCACATCAAGAACGGCATGCCTCTCGAGGGCAGTTGGGACAACTACTTCTACACCCGGCAGTGGAACACGCCGCAGGACGTCCAGGTGATCATCATGCCGAACACCAGTGACAATCCCAGCGGCGCCGGCGAGCTGGCGGTGGCACCGGCCTTCGCCGCGATCGCGTGTGCCTACGCCCGCGCGACCGGGACCATGCCGACGTACTTCCCGATCAACCACGGCACGCTCGGCTTCGAGCCGCTGCCGCTGGAGCCGTCCACCCCGCAGTCACCGACCGACGGTCTCGACCACACCTTCTGAGGAAGCCATGGCAACGCACACTTTCAAGCTCAACGGCAAGCAGATCAGCGTCGAGGCCGAGGGCAACGTTCGTCTCCTGTGGGTTCTGCGCGACCTGCTCGGCGTCACCGGCCCGAAGTACGGATGCGCGCTCGAGGTCTGCAAGTCCTGCACCTCGCACATCAACGGCAAGGCGTTCAACCCGTGCTCCGTGCAGGTCAAGGACATCGAGCCGGCCGACGAGATCACGACCATCGAGGGTCTGCCGGCGACCGTCGGCAAGGACCTGCACCCGATGCAGCAGGCCTGGCTCGACCATGACGTCGCCCAGTGCGGCTACTGCCAGCCCGGCCAGATCATGGCGGCCGTGGCCAAGGTCAAGCAGGCCCGCGTTGAGGGCCACGAGATCACGGACGCGGACCTGGACGAGCTGCGCAACATCTGCCGGTGTGGCACCTACTCCCGGATCCGCGACGCCGTCAAGGCCGGCGCCGAGAACATGTGAGGCGACGTGCGTGACCTGCTCCCGCACCTCCGGCAGTGGTACGCCGATGGCGCGCCGTTCGCCGTGGCCACCGTGATCGACACGTTCCGCTCGGCGCCTCGCCAACCGGGCGCGGCGATGGCGGTGTCCGGCGACGGCCTTGTGGTAGGCAGCGTGTCCGGCGGCTGTGTTGAAGGCGACGTGTACGAGGTGGCTCGTGAGGTCATCAAGACCGGCCTACCGACTGTGCGGCGGTACGGCGTCTCCGACGATGATGTCTTCGCTGTGGGTCTGACCTGTGGGGGAGTGATCGAGGTCTTGGTGCAGCCGGTCGACCTGGCCGCGTTCACCGAGTTCGATGCGATTGCCGACGCGGTCGACTCAGGTCGGCCGGTCGCTGTCGCGACCGTGGTCACGACCGGAGAGCGCCTGGGGCAGCGGTTGATCGTCTGGCCGGACGGAGTCACTGGCAGTCTCGGTGACTCGGGCCTGGACGCCGCCGTCGTCGAGGACGCCGTGGCCATGCTCGACCAGGGGGCCACCGCGATCCGGTACTACGGCGCGCAGGGGGAGTGTCAGCGTGCCGAGATCGCAGTGTTCGTCCAGGCGTTCACGCCCCCGCCGCGGATGTTCGTGTTCGGCGCGATCGATTTCGCGGCCGCGGTGGCTCGGGCCGGCAAGTTTCTCGGCTACCACGTGACGGTGTGTGACGCGCGCAGAGTGTTCGCCACTCGGCAGCGCTTCCCCGAGGCGGACGAGGTGGTGGTGTGCTGGCCCCACCGTTTCCTCGCGGAGGCGCTCGAACAGGGCGTGGTGGATCGGCGCAGCGTGTTGTGTGTGCTGACCCACGACCCGAAGTTCGACGTGCCGTTGCTGGAAGTGGCGTTGCGCACCGACGCCGGCTACATCGGCGCGATGGGATCGCGCCGTACTCACGAGGATCGGCTGTCCCGGTTGCGAGCGGCGGGTGTGACCGACGCGGAGCTCGCCCGGCTGTCGTCACCCACCGGTTTGGATCTGGGCGCGCGGACCCCTGAGGAGACCGCGATCTCCATCGCGGCGGAGATCATCGCAGCGCGATCCTCGGCCAGCGGACAGCGCCTGTCGACGACTACGGGACGGATCCACGGCGAACCCGCGGGATGGGCCGCAGGCGTGGCGTAGACGATCAGGAGTACGCCGCTGTGGGAGCAGGAAGGCTGGTCAGGAAGTCGAGCAGCAGGGCGTTCACCTGGCCGGGTGCGTCGAGTTGTGCCCAGTGGCCGATGCCGTTGATCCGTTCGTACCGCCATGGGGCGTCGATGAAAGCTGCGGTGTCGGTCAGCGCCTTTTCGGTGATGGCAAGATCTTCGCTGCTCCAGATCCCCATGGTCGGTGCCTGGATGCGCGGGAGCTCGGTCGAAGGCCGGATCAGCGATTCCGGTGGCAGGATCGCCCGGTACACGGCGAGACTCGCGCTGAGGGCCTCGGGGTCGCGGAGGTGCGCGATGACGGAGTCGATGTCCGGGTGCCGGCTCCAGTTGCGCAGGTTGGCGAAGTCGTCGGCCGCGAGCCAGCGTTCGGCGATGCCCGGGAACTGGAACAGCAGCATGTACCACGACTTCTCGCGTTGTTCCCAGCCTGCGGCGGCGAACGCGGCCGGGTGGCCGACCGACAGGCAGGTCAGGCTGGCGACCCGTTCGGGCGACAGTGCCGCGAGTACGGCGCCGATCGCACCACCCCAGTCGTGGCCGACGACGTGGGCCGGGCCTGTCCCGAGGACGTCGAGGAGACCGATCAGGTCGCTGACCATCTGCATCATTCCGTAGCTCGCGACGCTGCGGGGTTTGTCGGACTGACCGAACCCGCGGAGGTCTGGCGCGATGGTTCGGTAGCCGGCCTCGCCGAGCCCGGTGATCTGGTGGCGCCAGACCTCGTGGCAGTCGGGCCAGCCGTGGAGCAGGAGGACGGGCTCCCCGTCGCCGACGTCCGCTACCTCGAGGATTGTTCCGTTGATGTCCAAGCGCATGGCGAACTCCTTCAGTGGCGTCAGCGTGGGGTGGCGATCGTGGCGAGGAGTTCTGCGCGGTCGGGGCCAGGGGTTGGGTACTGGGGGGCGTTTGCGCCGAGCGTGAGGACCTTGGCGACCATGCCGGGTGCTGCCAGTGCCTCCGGGGGAGTGCAGAGCATCGACGCGACGGACACGTAGGCACGCAGTACGTCGGGATCTTGGGGCGCCGCCGCGTACAGCGCTTTGGTCATCGCCCAGCTCGCGTCGGATGTCTGGTAGGTCTCGCCGGCCACATCGGCGGCGATCTCGTTCAGGCGGTGCCGATCGAAGGCGAGGGTCATCCGGTACAGCGGGGTGACAGTGCTCTCGGTGATCTCGTCGAACCGGCGTACGAGCTTCTCCGGCTGGTCCGGGCCGACGTCGCGGAGCAGATCGCGGAGTACGCAGGCGTGCAGCATCCCGATCGACGCGCCGCGCCCGAGCGACGGGTTGGTGCACGCCCACGCGTCGCCGATCGCGACGAGCCCGGTGACCACCGGCTCGCCGTCGACAACGTACCGGTGGTAGCGGTCCTCGATACCGGAGATCACCTGGACGTCGGTGATCGGGTCGGCCTCGCCCCACTGGGCGGCGGTCGGGTAGAGCTTCAGCGCGGCCTGCCAGGCAGAGGCGTCGCGCAACCCGCGCAACTGCTTGTCCCGGGCGGAGGTGGTGAACCCGACGCCCCACGTGTTGTTGTCCGCGGGAAGGGTCAGGACCGACAGGCTGTCGAAGTGCTGGAGCAGTGGGCCAAGGACCGTGGGACGGGACCCGTCGGTCGAACGGAAGTGGCGGGCGTAGTACACGAATCCCGAATCCTCTCGCTCCTCGTGGGGGCGGCGGCCGCCGGAGGACTCGATCATCGCGCCGACCGGCGACCGCCGGCCGGTGGCGTCGACGACGAGATCGGCACGGAGTACTGCGCCGCCGTCGATCACGACACCGGTCACGTGTGGTGCCGCTGCGATGATTGCGGGCCCGGTGAGCAATCCGGTGACCTTGACACCGCGGCGGATCGAGACAGCGGGGGTCCGCTGCGCGACGGTTGCGGCTGCTGCCTCCAGGACCGGGCGCCGGGCGGTCACCGTCTCGAACCGCTCGTCGCCGTCGCGCCGGCCGCCGGTCACGGTGGCGGGCAGTTGGTCGAACACGTTCAGGCGGGAGCCGCCGAAGGCGATCAACTGATCCAGCACGGCCGGCAGTTCGCGCTGCATCAGCGTTCGCCAGCGCGGCAGCATGAAGTGCAACTGGCGGAACTGGTTGACGCCTGGTCGTTGCCACTCGAGCCAGACGTTCTCGGCATCGTTGCCGGGCGGGGCCTCGTCGCGTTCCAGGATCGTGACGCTGTGGCCGTCGCGGGCCAGGAGCATCGCGGTGACCAGGCCGTTCAGGCCGGCGCCCAGTACGAGGATTTCCGCCATGTCGCACCTCCGGAGCTGTCTCAGTGCGGGCAGCGTGCGGCATCGACCTGCTCACCTTCCAGACCAATCACTGTCCAATCGCTGTCCGAACGCCGTACGAGCTGTCCGTCCGTCTTGACCGCCGGCCGGGCGAGGGGCAGGTTGGACTGAGGGTGCTCGGAGTGCCGGAGGGGGTGGCGCATGACGAGCCGTGGCAAGTCGACGCCGGCGGCAGAGCTCGGTGCGATCACGGTTGCCGATCGGCTTCGGCAGGCGCGGCGCCGCCGGTTCGTGGGGCGGACCGGTGAACTCGAGCTGTTCCGGACAGCGTTGGCGCCGGGCGAGTCCGGCTTCGCTGTGTTGTTCGTTCACGGTCCGGGTGGGATCGGGAAGACCACCTTGCTCGGCGCTCTCGCCGAGGCCGCCGAGGAGGCGAATGCCACGGCGGTGCGGCTGGACGCCCGGACGATCGAGCCGTCGCCGCCCGCGTTCTACGCCGCACTCGGCGCGGCTCTCGGCGTACCGGACCGAGCAGCACCACTGGAGAGCCTCGCCGCGCGCCCGCGCCCGATTCTCTTCATCGACACCTACGAGCAGTTGATGCCGCTGGACAACTGGCTGCGGGAGGAGTTCCTGCCGGCGCTTCCCGCGGACGCGCTGGTCGTGGCGGCCGGGCGGACGCCGCCGTCGCCGCAGTGGGCCAGCGATCCCGGCTGGGGCGAGCTGCTGCGAGTGGTTGCCCTGCGCAACCTGCAACCCGACGACGCGCGCGCCTACCTGCGCGCCGCGGGTGTGCCTGAGGATTTGCATGGACGGGTGCTCGAGATGACGCACGGTCATCCGCTCGCACTGTCCCTGTTGGTGGACGTCGTCGAGCAGCACCGAGGTGGTCTCGCGCCGGGTCTGTCCCTTCAGGAGACGCCGGACGTGGTTCGGGTCCTGCTCGAGCACTTCGTCGAGTGGGTCCCGAGCCCACGGCACCGGGAGGCGTTGGAGGCCTGCGCGCACGCCCGGTTCACCACGGAAGACCTGCTGCGCACTGCGCTCGGCGGCGACGACGCGCATGAGTTGTTCGGCTGGCTGCGTGGTCTGTCGTTCATCGAGGAGGACCAGTACGGCGTGTTCCCGCACGATGTGGCGCGGGATGTCCTCGACGCGGACCTGCGCTGGCGGGACCGTGCGTCGTACGCCGACCTGCACCGGCGGGTACGGCGGCACCTGGTGGAACAGGCCCGTCGTACGACGGGACTGGAACAGCACCGGTGGTCCGCCGACATCATCTTCCAGCACCGCAACAACCCGCTGATGCGGAGCTTCTGGGACTGGGAGACGTTCGGCCAGGCGTTCCCGGACGAGCTCCGCGACGAGGACCGGGCTCCGATCCTCGCAATGACCAGGCGGCACCAGGGGGCCGAGCAGGCCGAGCTTGTGGCGCACTGGGTGGAGCATCCGGCGGCGAAGTTCGTGGCCTTCCGGGCCGGTGCCGGTGACCCGATCGGCTACGCCGGGGAGATCAACCTGGAGCAGGCGGGCGAATCCGCCCTCGCCGCCGATCCCGCCGCCGCGGCGATCTGGGAGTACGCACAGCGACACGGCCCGCCGCGGCCGGGCGAGACCGTCTACGCGGCCAGGTTCTTCATGGATCGCGAGGCCTACCAGAAGCCGTCGGCGTCGAACAACGTGATCACCGCACGGCATGTCCAGCACGTGCTCACCAGTCCGGGACTGTCCTGGGACTTCATTGCGTGTTTCGAGGACGCGGCATTCTGGGAGCCCTTCTTCGCTTACATCGATTACCACCGGGCCCACGAGGCGGAGTACGACATCGGCGGTCACCACTACGCCGTGTACGCCCACGACTTCCGGCGGCTGGGGCCGTTGGACTGGCTGGAGCTGATGGCCGATCGGGAGATCGGCGCCCCTGCCGGACCGCCAACCGGCGCCGACCCGGAGCTGGTGCTCTCGCAGCCCGAATTCGCCCACGCGGTCCGTGCCGCCCTGCGGTCGCTGCACCGGCCGGACCGGCTCGCCGGCAGTCCGCTCCTGCGCTCCAGGCTGGTCCGCGACCATGGCGACTCATCCGCCGACACGCTTCGTGCCCTCGTCCTCGAGGCTGCCGAGTCACTCCGGGCCGACCCGCGTGACGAGAGACCCTTCCGGGCTGTCGACCGCACCTTCCTCCGGCCCGCCGCCACCCAGGAACGCGCCGCAGAGGTGCTCGGCCTGCCGTTCACCACCTACCGCCGCCAGCTCGCCCGGGGCGTCGACCGCATCATCGACTGGCTGTGGGCGCGCGAAGTCCATGGCCCGTAGGGGCGCACCGCCCGGAGCTCACCGAGCCGCCCTGGAAGTTGCTATGGGCAAATACCAGACTCACACGTGCAGGGTGGGGCGGTAGGTGAGCTCTTGGGTGCGGCCGTCGAGGGTCCGGCTCTCGAGCAGTTCGAGGTCGAAGTCCGCGGCGCCCTGGAAGATCGGCTGCACCCCGGTCTGACCGGCGATCACCGGGAAGAGCGTTACCTGGATGCGGTCGACCAGGCCGGCGGCCATCAGCGCGCGGTTCAGGGACAGGCTGCCGTGGGAGCGCAGCGGCACGTCGGACTCCTCCTTGAGCCGGGTGACGACGTCGACGGCGTCACCGCTCACGACGGTCGCGTCCGGCCAGTCGAGGGGTCCTTCGAGTGTCGTCGACACCACCGTTGCCGGCAGGCTTCTCATCCGGGTGACCCAAGGGTCGCGGACCTCGGACTCCGCGGTGCTCGAGGCCAGCATCTGCGCGAAGGCCCGATACGTGGTGGCTCCGAAGATCATCCGCTGCTCCGCGCCGTACACGGCAAGGCGATGCTCGAGCAACTCGGGGCCTTGCTTGCCCCAGTAGCCGCCCCAGTCGCCGCCGTCGTACGAGCCGAAGCCGTCGAGGCTGGAGAAGATGTCGAAGGTGTAGGTCGCGGTCATGATGTCCTCCTTGCGTACGGCGGCGCCCTCGCGGCGGCCGCTCACCCCTGCTACGAAGACAGCGGCCCCGATCCGACACCGCCTCCCTTCTCAGGAGCTCGCGACCAGGTGGTTTCCGTAACCGAGGGTTACATTTGAGGCGTGGTGACCGAGGCTGGGCGTGAACGGACCCCACAACTGAAGGAGATGGATGACTATGAGCGCTACCGGTAGCTCGGACGATCCCTGGGTTCTCAAGACACCACCCGGTACGTCGGAGTACACCATGCACCGCGACGACACCGCGGAACCGGCGGAGCTCGTGTGCCGGGTCGGTTCGACGAAGCTGCGGTATCTGGCCCGCTGTCTCGACGACGTCCCCGCGATGCTCAAGGCACACGGTGATTGGATGGAGTTGGGCAGCGCGGACGAGGGCAAGCCGGCGAAGGACGGCACGCTGGAGGCTTGGGCGCGCTCGGCCGACAACCCTGTCGGCGGCTGGTACGGCCTCCGCAACGGATACCGGGGCCGCTTCGCGATGTACATCCCACCACTGCTGGAACTGCTCGGCCTGGTCGAACTCGAACACAACCCGCGCAACAACCGCATCCGCGTCCCCTGACGGGTGCTGTACCTGGATCGGCCTTCGGTTCACGGGTCTCGCCAAGGAACGTCGAGGTCGTTACCGCGCTTGCCTTCCGCCCGGGGCAATTTCAGGGGCGAACCTCGCAACTGGCCCCTTCTACCCACCGCATTCCCGGGGTGAAGGGACCAGATCAGGGGTGAACCCCGCACCTGGCCGCCGGATCCGGCTTCGGGGTGGTGGTCGCTCCGGGCGGTCGCGCGGTGGCCTGAGCACCAAGATCCATCTCGTCGCGGACACCCGCTGCCGGCCGGTGGCGACGGTGACCACCTGTCTACCAAGGCACCATCGACGTGGCCTCGATCAGGATCTGGCTCCGAGACCCCGCTCAGTCACCGGACCCGCTGCCTAGTTCCAGAGACTGAAGCGTCCCGTGAGTGCGGTCACGGCGTCGAGGCCGCCGTACACGACGACGCCCAGATAGCGGATGTCGTGCTCCGCGGTCGCAGCGACGGCGTCAGTGAGCTCGTCGTCATGGCCGGTGGTGAGCATCTGCTCGGGATAGTCGGCCCAGAACACGTCATCGCGCTCCCTAGCCTCCGCGACGAGGCGGCGAAGCCGGTTCTGCTTCACCTTCGTCACGATCACCGGATACCTCGAAATGCCGGTGTGAGCCGAGCCGGAGATGGAGATGCCGCCCGCCGACCACCCACCGGCCCGCCATAGGCCGTCATCCACCTGCCAGGCGCCCGCTCATCCAACCACGCAGATTCGCGGGACATGCTTTGGCCTCTGATGAGGGCTGGTGGAGTCATGGTTGTCATGGCGCACGCTCAGCTCTTGGGCGGCTCGGGTGCGAGGAGCTTCGCCATCAACGCGATGAACTGACGGCGTTGCGTGGCGGTCAGGGGTTCGAGGACTTGCTCCTGGATGTCGTCGATGACCTCGTCGAGTTCCAGGAGTTGGGCGACTCCCGCCGGGGTGATGGTGACGATGTTGCGGCGCTTGTGCCCGGGGTCGACGGACCGCTCGACGAGTCGGCGTGACTCGAGCTCGGTGAGGGCCGCCGTGACGTCGCTGCGATCGATCCCGGTCCCGCGGCCCAGCTCGGCCTGGCTCGCGGGTCCCCACTCCTCGAGCGCGGCCAGCAGGCGGTAGTGGTAGCTGCGAAGTCCGCGGCCGTGCGACTCGAACCCGGCGGCGAGGAGACCCGACGAGCGCGCGAAGGTCCGGCTGATGAGCCAGGTCGGACGATCCTGGACGCGGGCGGGAGTACGGCTCGGCGGGTGATCCATCGGCATGAGCCGACGATATCAGTTGTTGGCGCGGCCAACACTTGCTATGTTGGCAACACCAACACTCAATCTCACCGGGGAGACCGGCTCATGGACGCATCAAGCGCCAGCATTCTGATCATCGGCAGGAGCCCGAGCGTGATTCTCGAGGCCGCCGGCATCCTGCGGGACAAGGGCTTCCACGCGGACGCGACCAACCAGTTCGACGAGGTGCTGACGGCGTACGACACCACGCAGTTCGACGTCGTCGTGTTCGGCGGGATGGTTCCGCCCGCCACCAAGCGGTACCTCAGGGAGGAGATCTCCAAGGGCAACGGTCACGTCACCTTCGTACAGGGTCTCGGCGGCATCGCAGGCCTTGTCGCGACCCAGGTCGAGGGCGCGGTGTCGACCGCCCAAGACGACAATGACGTGGCCTATGACACGACTCGGCGGACGGTGCGGCTCACCCTGAAGGAGCCGTCCCGAGTGGTCGTCGAGGCTTGGTGGGCCACGTCGTTCACGCCACCCGAACCGACGAGCACGTCGATGCGCGTAGTCGACTCCCACTTCGATGCGGGTGAGCACCTCATCCCGCTCCCCGCCGACGTGCCGACCGTCGCGTCGTTCGTCACCGTGTCCGCCGGGCCGGCCGTTCGCGCCTTCACGGTCGGCGCGATGCCGGAGGCAGTACGCCGCATGGTCCCAACCGGCGACCCGACCGAGCCGCCCGCCCTCCCGCCGGTCCAAGCGATAGCGACCCACACCAACTGACCTGGTTATGAACCCAGCAACCGGTGGGTGGCGGTCCGGGCGCAGACCTGGGCGCTGCCGAAGGTCTGGATCCAGCCGGCGAAGGCGGAGTAGTCCGTGCCAGGCACGCCCATGTCGACGACGATCAGGTCGGGGTGCTGGGTCTGCAACTCGCCGATGAGTTTCTCCTGCCAGTCGAAGCGGTGCGCGCCCCTGACCAGCAGTACTACTTGGCTGTCCGCGCCGTACTCCGACCGGAACTCGCCGACGCCGGCCCGAGCCATCCCGGGTCCGTTGTAGGTCTGCCCCGACAAACCGATGCTCTCGACAACCTTCCCGGCGTCGCGCAGCAGTTGCTCGACACCCCAGCCCGCCGAGCCGGCGGCGGGGGAGTGGGTCGGTTCCAGCCGGATGATCAGTACGGCGTTGCTCCGCAGTACGGGGTCCCCGTGAGTCACCGCGACCTGGTCCGCAAGCCGCTCACCGAGCGCGTTGTCCCGCAGTGCGACATCCGCCTTGGGCCGGGTCCCCAGCCGAGCCAGTCGCTCGTTGGCGATCCGCAACCGCTCCACCGGCAACCGTCCACCCTCGACAGCCTCGACCAGAGCGGCGGCCGCCACGTCCACGTCGTCGAGGAACGCCCACGCTCCAAGGCAGAGCGCGTCAGCCCCGGCCTCGATCGCACGTACGGCGGCCTCCGGCAACGGCGCCACATCGGCGATCCCGTACATCTCCAGGGCGTCGGTGATCAGCACCCCGTCGTACCCGAGCTCTCCGCGGAGGATGTCGGTGAGGAGCACCTTGCTGATCGTCGACGGTACGTCGTCCACCTGCGGCACCAGATCGTGCGACACCATGATGCTGTCGACGCCGGCCGCGATCGCGGCCCGGAATGGATTGAGATAGTTGTCCAGCAGCTCAGCGCGGGAGACGTCGACGAGTGGGGTCGCGAGGTGCGCATCCGTACCGCTGAGACCGTGGCCCGGGTAGTGCTTGGCGCAGGCGCTGACGCCGGCTGCCTGCAGGCCTTTCACCCAGGCGGCGGTGTGCCGGCTGACCAGGTCGCGGTCGGAGCCGAAGCAGCGGATTCCGTTCGGGCTCATCGGGTTGACGGCGGTGTCGATCGCCGGGGCCAGGTCCTAGTCGATCCCTGCCTCGACCAGTGACAGGCCGATCTGGAAGGCTGCCTGGCGGGTCAGCTCGAGGTCGTCCAGCTCGCCGAGCGCCCGGTTGCCGGGCATCGAGAATCCGCCGTGGTTCTCCAGCCGGGTGACGTCGCCGCCTTCCTCGTCGATCGACAGCAGCACGTGGTCACGCAGCCCGTGCAGCTCCGCAGCCAGCCGCTGGAACTGGTCGCCGTCGACGATGTCCTTGCCGAAGATCACGAAGCCGCCGAGGCCGGCCTCGATCCGCGGTCCCACCCAGTTCGGCAGCTTGGGCCGGCCGAGCGCGGGGAACAGTACGCCGTACGCGAGCCGGTCGAGCTCTGAGTTCACAAACATCCTCCAGTGGCTCATCCCTCGCCGGCGCCGCTGGTGACACCATCATGACGGGCTCTCCGTCTGCTCGGCGGCGACTTCACGGGTTGGACGAGTGACGAGGATGACTACGCTGACGACGAGAACCCAAACGGGAAACACCAGTTGGGTCCACTTGTGTTCACCGGCTGCCACAATCAGCGTCAGTGCGACGAGACATCCGAGGATCACCAGCCACCGGGGGAAGGCTGAAGTGCGCAGACCCGCGGTAGTCACCGAGAGGGTGAACACTGCGGCCATGCGCATGGCGTAGACAGAAATGAGCCCCTGTGTGCTGGTGCGGCCGAACGCCCAGAGGTCGGCGTTGATGTCCGGTCCCGCGAGCATTGCCGTCATGCTGGACGCATTGACGGCGCCAATGAAGAGCATGGCCAGGAAGAGGAGCCCACTGCCCAGGAAGACGGTGGAGAACAGCCGGTCCTCGACGTCGCCGAGCTGATCACGAATGACGCCGATGAACCACAGAAAGGCGATTCCGGCAAACGGCACGAGCTGGAGGCTGATCCCGATCAGCCTCCGGCGCGCTGCGTCGGATTGGAGCGACTGAAGGCTGTCCGCGGACAGTGCGAGGCGGACCATCGTCAACGCTGCCAGGAGCAGGATCGCAAACACGATGCCTGCGACGGCTGCTGACCGTCGACTTCGCCAGAATCGTGCCTCCAGCCTCGGTGCGTCGGCGTTCACATCGTCACTGCCTGTGCAGCCGGCTGAGAGGCTTGCCGAAGCCCCTCAAGCCACGCGAACCCACGTGATCGAACCATGTGCCCCTCCCCGTTCGTCAAGCTACGCCGAAGCGGCATCCACAGGCAACGGACCCCCGAATTGCTGCGCTCGCTGGGTGAGGTTTCAGGCGATCGGTGCCGGGTGGTCCAGGGTACGGCGTCGGTGGAGGCTGTGCCGGGACCAGACGATGATCGAGGCGAAGAAGAGGAGTGAGAAGCCGACCAGCAGTGGCCATGCGAGTGGCTTCGAGGAGTCGAGTTGGTCGTGCGCCCGGAGGGTGGCGAGCAGGATGGAGCCGACCATCAGGATCTCGACCTCGAGCATTCGCCGTAGCGTCGACCAGCGGGGGTCGCTCCAGATGCCGATTCCGGCGCCGCCCAGGCAGCACACGGCTGCCAGGGTGCGGCAGGACAGCGGGGTGAGGGTCCATGGCCACACGTCCAGGAAGGTCGAGGGCGAGATGAACATGGCGGCCCCTTGGATCAGCGCGAGTACGCCGATGGCTGTGACGGCGGCACGCACAGCTGGAGCGACCAGGTCACCGCTCGCGGGGTCGGCGTACCTCCGATTCGCGAGCCATGCACCGAGAACGAGGAGCGGGGCGGTGAAGTAGAGGGCGGACCAGATCCAGAAGGCGGGGCTGTCATGGGTGAACTTGTTCCACTGCAGCACCGTCGCGACACCGAGGAGCGTCGCGAACAGCGTGACTGACAAGAAGCCGGGGGAGAGGACGTGCCATCGTCGCTCGACCGCTGCCCGGACGAAGAAGTAGGCGCCGCCGAGGTATGCCGACGCGAGGACCATGGCGGTCATGGTCGGGTGCAGCGGCCACGCCCACAGCCGCGCGGTGTGCTGAGGGAACAGGTACAGAATCACGAATCCCGCGACCAGGAACGGCACGATGCACAGCGACACGACCCGTGTGTACACCAGCACACGGTCGTCGGCGGTTGGTCCAGCACTCGTCTTCATCAGCGCCCTCGTCCTCGACGATCGACCGGGCGGTCACGCGCGTCAAGGGGGATGAGCGGGCACGTGAGCGACCGGTAACGTCGAGCAGAGGCGGCGGGGTCAGTGGATTTCGGATTCTTCTGGGACCACTACCTGGTCGATCATCTGCTGGATCTGGGCGGCTGGGAGGGCTACTGCCCTGGCCCAGTAGTAGATGACGAGACCGGCCTTACCAGCTGTGGTTCAGCTTGGCGCGGGAATATTCGCCGACGGGTTGCGGATACGGTGAGGGCCGAAATGCGTGCTGCTAGAAGACCTTTGCCCAGTCGTTTCTCATGCTGACGACGGTCCAGCCGGCCGCGGAGGCGCGGTCGAGGGCTTGCTCGGCGCCGGACGTGTACTCGAACTCCCGGTCGGCGTCGTCATGAAGCACCAGCAGCCGCAGGAAGGGCTTGTCGCCATGCTGGGTGTACTCGAGCATCGGGACGTCGCCGTTGGAGTTGCCGCCGGCGAGCACCGGTCGTCGTCCGGTCCGCGACCAGATCCGCACCGGCTTCTCCGGCCCGTCGTCGAGGTAGTCGGCTGCAGCCACACGCATGATCGTGCCACCGTGCTCGTCCGGCTTGTAGGTGAGCGCAGTACTGCTGCCGATCACCCGCTCGCTCGGTACGGCGTACACCTCGTCGGTGATCGGTCGCATGAAGTCGCGGCCGCCGCCGGAGACGATGTAGTTCGAAAAGCCGTTGTCGGCCAGGTAGGCGAGCAGTTCGACCATCGGCGCGTAGGCGCATTCGAGGTAGCCGCGATCGAGGGTGGGATGGCGAGCGGCGCGCAGGAACTCCTCTGCCTTCGCGGCGAACGTCTCGACGCTGATTCCTCCGTACGCCGCCAGCACGCCGGCTGCCACGGTTGCGACGTTGGTGTCGTCGCCCGCGTAGTGCTCATCCATCACCTTGCTGAACCAGCCGTAGTCCCGTTCGCGGGCGGCTTTCCACGGCTGGCGCTCCCGCAGGTCGGGGTCCGCCTCCGCCATCTCGACGAGGCGACGCAGAAAGAAGTCGAGCTGGATCGGCATCGGCTTCTCGCACCACAACGTGCCGTCGTTGTCGAAGACCGCCACCCGGTCCGCCATCGCCAATCCCGGTCCGGAGCCGTCGCCGCGGGCCCGCCGTACGAAGTCGACGATGGCGTCCTTGCTCCGGCTCTCGTTCCAGCTCGGCAACGGATCAGGCATCCCCGGCCTCCTCTCGTACGAGGGTCAAGGATCGCCGGGGCCACATCAGGAGGACCTCACCCCGGCTGGGTGATTCCCCCTCAACCGGCCGAGCATCATCCGCGCGGGGTGAGGTCCCGGACGGCTGCGGCGGCGACGATCGAATCGCCGACGTGCAGCCGACACTCGAGGAGGCACAGCATGTCTGACCCGGACGCCGCGCTGTCAGCTGGTCCAGAACGCAGCGTGCCTGAGGAGGCACCCACCGCGAAGCGGTCGTCCAAGGGGCGGTCGGCCGCGGTGATCATCTGCGTGGTGCTGGCGGCCCTGCTGACGACACCGGCGGCGATCGCGTACTGGGGACAACGCACGCTGAACGACGCTACCCGCTACGTGAACACCGTCGGCCCGCTGGTGAACTCGCCAGAGGTGCAGGACGCCATCGCGACAAAGGTCACCGACACGATCCAGAAAGAGGTCGACGTCGAGGCACTCCTCAACCAGGTGTTCTCCGGCGTCATCACCGACCGGCCCCGGCTGCAGCGACTGGTTGGTCCGCTCGCCGCTGCGATCAACAGTTTCATCGACCGACAGGTCCGGGAGTTCCTCGCCTCGGACCAGTTCGCCGACCTCTGGATCGCGGCCAACACGCGGGCGCAGCAGTCCCTCCAGCGGATATTGAAGGGGGATCAATCCGGCGCTGTTCAGCTGCAGGGTGATCAGGTCGTCCTTGACCTCTCCGACGTCATCGACCAGGTCAAGCAACGCCTGGTCGACCGGGGACTCACGATCCTGCAGAACGTGCCGATCCCCAACGTCGACAAGCAGATCGTGTTGATGGAAGCGCCGCAACTGAAGCAGATCCGGACGATCTACGCGTTCGCGAACCCGCTGGCACAGTGGCTGATCGTGCTGGTCGCGGCTCTGTATCTGGCCGCTCTGGTGCTCGCGCGCCGGCGTCCGCGGATGACGGTGATCATCGGGGCACTACTGGCGGCGAACGCGCTGCTGCTCGCGCTGGCGCTGTCCGTCGGGCGGCAGCTGTTCATCGACGCGTTGGCCGGTACGACGTTCGGTCCGGCGAGCAGGGTCTTCTACGACCAGTTGCTCTCCTACCTCGATCGCGGCCGGCAAGTGTTCTTCTGGCTGGGTCTGAGCCTCGTGGTCATCGGCTGGTTCGCGGGATCCAACCGGTACGGCACCGCCGTTCGCGGTAGCGTGAACGGCGGTCTGGAAGGCATCGGGGGAGCTTTGGCCGACAGCCCGGTCGGTGGCGCCGGCCGATGGGTCGCGGCCAACGTCCGGTGGTTGCGCGTCGTCGTCGCCCTGCTGGGTGTCGTCGTCCTGCTCTGGGGCAACAACATCTCGCTGTCGCGCCTGTTCTGGTCACTCGCTCTGGTGGTCGGGTTGCTGGCTGTTCTGCAGGTCCTGGTCGGCGCCGGCCGGACACCAGTCGCCTCCGGCCCTGTCGCGCCGCCGGGAGCCGTACCCGGAACCGCGAAGTAGCCGGGCTGTGGCAGCGGCGGCCGGCAGGCGTACATGAACATCGTCTGGGCCGCTCTGATCACGGCCCTCGCGACCGCGGTCACCGTCACGGCGATGCTCCTCGTGCGCAGGCGGGCGCCGGAGGGCAGCTACTTCACCGACGGTGACCGCGCCTCCGGCGTCTTCGGCGTGCTCGCCACCGGGTTCTCGGTACTCCTCGGTTTCATCATCTTCTTGTCGTTCACCTCGTACGACCAGTCCCGGGCCGGCGCCGAGGCCGAGGCGACGATCGTGGCGCAGCAGGTTGAGACGGCGCAGTTCATGCCCGGCAAGACCGCGTCGGAGCTCACCGGCGAACTGGTCTGCTACGCGCGGACCGTCGCCGGGCCGGAGTGGGATGCCCAGGACACCGGTTCGCTCGGGAACTCCATCAACCCGTGGGGTGTGGCGATGTTCCAGACGATCCGGGCTGTCAACCCGGTAACGCCGACCGAGCAGTCGGCGTACGACCGGTGGATGGATCAGACAACCCAACGGGAGCAGGCGCGCATCGACCGGGTGCACGGGGCGGAGGGCATCATCCCGACGCCCTTGTGGCTGGTCCTGTCGGTGATCTCGGTGGTGATCTTCGTGTACCTGTTGTTCTTCGCCGACCGGGCCGAGGGCGCGGTGACACAGGGCGTTCTGATGGGCAGCGTCACGGTGGTCATCACACTTCTGCTGCTCCTGCTCGTGTTCTTCGACCATCCGCACGGAGCGGGTGTGGGCAGGTTGCAGCCGACCGCGATGGTGCGAACCATCGGCCTGATCGACACCCAGCTCAAGGTGGTCGGGCTCGACGTGACACCTCCGTGTGACGAGCATGGCAACCGCCGCTGAGGAGAAGCCGAGCCGTGGCCGCACCGCGCAGGAGGTGCTGGTCACCGTCCTGCTGGTGGTCGCTGCCCTGGGGACCTCGTGGAGCAGTTACCAGGCCACGCGGTGGAACGGCGAGCAGGCCAAGGCGGCCTCCCGTACGAACGCGATCAGGATCGACGCTGCCCGGGCCCAAGGCCTGTCCCAGGCCCAGAGCCAGGTCGACGTCGCCACGTTCATCGCCTGGGCGGATGCGGATCGCCGCGGTGAGGCTGCCGTCGCCGCCTTCTACGCCCACCGGTTCCGCGCGGAGTTCCGGCCCGCGTTCGACGCCTGGATGGCGACCCGCCCGTTGACGAACCCGGATGCGCCGCCGTCGCCCTTCGCCATGCCGCAGTACCAGCTCGCATCGCGGCAGGAGGCCGCACGGCTCGACGCGGCCGCCGAGGCTTCCGCGGCCGAGGTACGACGGGACATCCAGATCGCCGGCAACTACGTGCTCACCGTCGTCCTGTACGCCGTGGTCCTGTTCTTCGCCGGGATGAGCACCAAGATCGCCAACCAGCGGCTGCGATGGATCCTGGCCGGGGCCGGCTGTCTCGTCCTGGTCGGCGCCATCGCGTGGATCGCGACCTTTCCGATCAGCTTCCACGTCTGAGCAGGGTCGCACAGTCGTCCGCTGCGGATGATGCCGGACATGACGTGGTTCGCCAGCCTGGTGTCACTCCGCGGTGGCGGAGCGGTCCGATTACGCAACGCGTAGCGGCGAGAGACCAGGGGAGTGAACCACAGTGGCACAAGGTGCAGCGGCATCGCATTACGACGCGGCGGGCGAGGAACACGAGGTCAGCGGCTGGGCGGTCGGGTTCGTCCTGTTCGCCGGCCTGATGATGATCATGTCCGGAGGCTTCCAGATCTTCTCCGGTCTGGTGGCACTGTTCGAGAACGAGTTCTACGTGGCCACCCGCAATTACATGTTCCAGTTCGACGCGACCGCGTGGGGCTGGATCCACCTGATCGGTGGTCTGCTGGTGCTGCTGGCCGGTTTCGCGGTCATCGCGGGCCAGACCTGGGCCCGGGTGGTCGGCATCATCCTGGCCATCCTGAGCGCACTGGCGAACTTCGCCTTCATCCCGTACTACCCGTTCTGGGCACTGACCGTCATCGCGATCGACGTCTTCGTCATCTGGGCGCTGGCCGCGCACGGGCGCGATGTCGCTGCCTGACGGCACCCGCAGAAAGCGCACTGTCCTCGGGTGGCTGACGATCGCGATGGTCGCAGCCGCCTGCGGTGCGCCGACCTCCGCCCCGCCGGAGGGGGCCACCACCGAGACACCGCCGACGTCGACGGATCAGACCCTCCCGGCGGTCGACCGGGAGGCGATGAAGGAGGACCAGGACACCGCGGTCAAGGCGGTGGACTCGTTCTGGCACCGCCACTTCACCCAGCAGTCCGGACAGCCGTACCAGAGTCCTCGTGTCGCCGGGGCCTACATCGGTACGCATGGACCGCCGTGCGGAGGCGAACCGGAATCCGTGCCGTTCAACGCCGTCTACTGCCGGCCCGGTGACTTCGTGGCCTGGGACGACGATCTGATGGCGGCCGGCTACAGCCAGATCGGCGATGCGTGGGTGTACCTGATCATCGCCCACGAGTGGGGCCACGCCATCCAGGCGAGGCTGCGCAGCGACCGGGTCTCGGTCGCGGCCGAACTCCAGGCGGACTGCCTGGCCGGGGCCACGCTGCAAGGAGCAGCCGACGACGGCCTGATCACGATCGAGCCCGGCGACAGCGAGGAGATCGCCAAAACCCTCGCCGCGGTCGCCGACGACTATCCCTGGACCAAGGAGAGCGATCACGGGAACGCCGAGCAGCGGACCTCCGCGTTCAACACCGGCGCGGAAGGCGGCGTCGGGGCGTGCATCTGAGTCGTTGACTCAGCTCGCCCGGCGCCGGGCGTCCTCGACGTACGGAAATGGGTTACCGGAGGCCCGTGCTCCGGAGGCGAGCCAGGCCGTGAGCCCCTCCGGAGATCGCCGCTGGAGTTCGTCAAGGTACTTCTGCCGCTGGTCGACGATGGCCAGGCGTATCGCCGCCGAAGGGGCGGTCTCCAGCAGGCGGAAACTCCGGCGCCAGGCCAGGCACAAGGCCTGATCGTCGAGGGAGCCGAGCTCTCGCGCCGCGTCGCCGGCGGGACCGTCCGCGGATGGCGTCGCGGAGACGGCAGGTGTTGCCGGCTCCGGCTGACGGGCGGGAGGATCCCCCTTGGCGTGCCTTCCCGGGAACTTCGTTGTCAGAGCTGGCGTCGTCACTGCGAGTGCCACCACTACCAAGACGCCGGCGAACTTGAAGACCGCGATCAGCCCCACGGCGGCCGGCGTGATCAGCGCGCCGGCGAAGGTGACCCGAAGGATCCTGGGCACCTCGCTCTTCCCGTCCGCTCCCCACATGGACGACGCGACGACGGCGGTCGACATCCCGACCACGACCGCGCTGATGATGGTTCCGCCCACCCCCCAGCTGGCGATCGCGCAGATGAGCCCGACTGTGGTGGCCACGTAGATACAGCACGTCCGGACACTCTGACCCTTGCTGCGGGGAGCGCCGGAATCACGCCCCCCGGCGCCTGATGACCGCGTCGTCTCACTCACGTTGTCAGTTCCTTTGCCCCGGTTCTCGACTCCCCATCGAGTTCATTCAGACCAAAGCATGCCTCTCGCCGGCAGGTCCGCGCCTCCTCCGTCCGGGGTGAAACGGGGGCCGGCACAGCTACTGCCGGGCCAGGTGGGCCCGCAACTCGAGCTCGGGATCGTGGATGAGCTCGCCGCTGAGGTCGATGACGGCCTTGTGGATGGTGCCGGTGAACTTGAACGGGCTGATGTAGTCCGGGGTCACCGCGGAGCCGGGGTTGGCGCCGCAGGTGAGTGCACCGGGATTGAGGACGAACGGCGTCGTCACGGCCGCATCGGCGCTGGCCACCAGGTTTCCGTCGACGTACAACTGCAGGTGACCGGGCGCACCCTTTCCGTTGGGCAGGTCGGGTTTTCCCGTCGGCTCGAACTCGAAGCGGAGCTTGTGCTCGCCGGGCGCGACCGGGTCGGGTGACGACACCTCGAAAAGGCTCCTGCCGACGTAGTTGTGGACGTAGTGCAGCCGCTGATCCTTCATGTACAGCGAGTAGCCGCCGGCCGCGGTGCCTTGACAGAGGAGAACTCCTTCGGCGCCGCCGTCGGGGATCTCGACGAAGGCCGTGATGCTGTGCGGCCGGTTCAGGACGCGCGGGCCCGCGAAGAACGGGACCGGCTGGGTGTTCGGCCAGATCGTGTACTGATCGCGCGGAGGCGCGATCGACGGCTTGTCTGCGATCAGGCGTGCCAACCCACTCCCGTCGATCGGCAGGACGCCATGCTTCCCGGCCTCGGCGTACCAGGTGGAGATCAACGCGATCAGCCGATCGCGTTCGCCGGCGGCGAGGTTGTGGGTCTCCGCGGGGTCCTCCGCCACGTGATAGAGCTCCCAGCCCGCGCTGTCGAGCTGAGACAATCTCGCCGCACTGATCGGCTGACCGAAGCCGACACCCGCCTCGGCGAACGACGGGCCGGGCCACGGGCAGACCGCGCGCCACCCGTCGTGGTCGATGGCACGGTGGCCGAGCATCTCGAAGTACTGGGTGTGATGTTTGCTGGGCGCCGCTGCGTCGTCGAGGGCGTGCGCGAAGCTGACGCCGTGCAGCGGCGACTGCGTGACTCCGCGGATCGTCGGCGGCGGCTGGGTGCCGAGTAGGTCCAGGACAGTCGGCACCATGTCGATGAGGTGGGCGTACTGGTGGCGGATCTCGCCCTTCGCCTGCACGCCGGCCGGCCACGAGAGAATGAAGGGGTCGCAGGATCCGCCCCGGTAGGTCTCCCGCTTCCAGCGCCGGAACGGGGTGTTGCCCGCCCAGGTCCAGCCCCAGGGATAGTGGTTGACGTGCTTCGGGCCGCCGATCTCGTCGATGACCTTGAGGCTGTCCTCGAGTGACTCCGGAGCGTTGTTGAAGAACTGCGCCTCGTTCGTGGTTCCGGTCGGGCCGCCCTCGGCACTCGCCCCGTTGTCCGAGATCACCATCACGATCGTGTTGTCCAGCTCGCCCTGTTCACGCAGGAAGTCGAGCAGCCGGCCGAGATGGTGGTCGGTGTGGCTGAGGAAGCCCGCGAACACCTCCATCATCCGGCTGAACAGCCTGCGCGCCTCGGGTGGTTGCGACGGCCAGTCCGGTACGTCGGGGTCGTGCCGGGACAGCTCCGCGTCGGCGGGCATGATGCCGAGTTCCTTCTGCCGGGCGAAGACCTTCTCCCGATAGGCGTCCCAGCCCTCGTCGAAAGCACCCGCGTACTTGTCGGCCCACTCCTTCGGCACATGGTGTGGCGCGTGAGTGGCCCCGAAGCAGAGGTGCAGGTAGAACGGCTTGCCAGGGTCGATCTGCTTGGCGTCGGCGATGAACTCGATCGACCGGTCGACCAGATCCTCGGTGAGGTGGTATCCCTCCTCCGGCGTGCGCGGCGGCTCGATCTGGTGGTTGTCGTACACGAGGTCGGGATACCACTGACTCGTGTCGCCCCCGAGGAAGCCGTAGAAGCGCTCGAACCCGCGACCGAGCGGCCAGCGGGTGTAGGGCCCCGTCGCTGTCTCCTGATTGCTCGGGGTCAGGTGCCACTTGCCGATCATGAACGTGCTGTAGCCCTGCTCCACCAGCATCTCCGACAGCATCCCGTTCTCGAACGGGATGACCCCGTTGTAGCCAGGGAAGCCGGTCGCAAGTTCGGTGATGGCGGCCATGCCGTTGCTGTGGTGGTTCCGCCCGGTGACGATGCAGGACCGGCTCGGCGAACACAGCGCCGTGGTGTGCATGTTCGTGAACCGCAGCCCGGCGGCGGCCAGCGCGTCGAAGTTCGGTGTCTCGATCGGACTCCCGTAGCAGCCCAGGTGACCGAAACCCGTGTCGTCCAGCACCACGAACACCACGTTCGGGCTGCCGGCCTTCGCCCGGGTGATGGCCGGCCATGCCGGACTCGACTCGTCGGTTGTCCGTCCCACCACACCGGTGAACGGAGTCCCGGACGGATACTCCTCGATCGCCACGACAGCCCCCTTTCGCTTGAAAACGCAGTACGGGGCGGACTCTCCAGCCGACGATGCCAGCCTGCTGACCGTTCGAAACCCTCTCTGCAGGATGAGGTGGGGGTGGGCGGCAGCTGTCAGCGTGGGGAGAATCCGAGCTCCACGCGATTCGGCAGGGCGGAGGCGGGGCGGTGACAGAGGGCACGTCCGCGGTGCTCGCGCTCCTCGTCCTTGCCTGGGCAGTGACCTCGGATCTCCTGGCCCGCCTGAACATCACCGGTCCGCTGGTGTTCGCCATCTCCGGCTACGTCTTGGGGAATCCTGACTGGGGTCCGCTTTCGGTGGATGTCGAGGCTCCGTCTGTCCATCGGATCGCGGAGCTGTCGCTGGCACTCCTGCTGTTCTCGGACGCTGCCAGGGTCAACCTCTCGAGGCTGAAGGCAGATGCTCGCCTGCCCGGCCGGCTGCTGGCGGTCGGCCTTCCCCTCTCCGTGATCCTGGGCTCTCTGTTCGCCGCGTGGTTCTTCGCCGATTTCACCTGGGCACTCGCCGGCTTCGTGGGCGCAACA
The DNA here is from genome assembly GCF_036227145.1 of Kribbella sp. NBC_01484. Classification (NCBI taxonomy): domain Bacteria; kingdom Bacillati; phylum Actinomycetota; class Actinomycetes; order Propionibacteriales; family Kribbellaceae; genus Kribbella; species Kribbella sp. NBC_01484. Next base: position 7,552,335 of record NZ_CP109437.1, on the reverse strand, counting down.
CTCGCTCCCACAGACGCTGCGCTCAGCGCGCAGGTGATCAACGACAGCCGGATCCCTATGCGGCTGCGTCGCGCACTCAATGTGGAGAGTGGACTCAACGACGGCATCGTCACGCCGGTCGTCACGTTCACGCTGGCCGTCGCTGCCGGCGAACTCGGGATCGGGAGTCACGACAGCGGCTCCGACCACGGCGGCGGTGCGCTGCTCGAACTCGGCATCGGTCTCATCATCGGCCTGGCGGTCGGAACAGCGAGCGCCAGACTCATCATGGTTGCCTCCCGACGGCACTGGATGAGCAAGGGGGCAGGACGGCTCGCAACACTCGCCGCCGCACTCGGCAGCTTCGAACTCGCTGTCACGCTCAGCGGCAACGGGTTCATCGCGGCGTTCGTGGCCGGCATCGCCTTCGGAGCGGCACTTTCCGCGGATGATGCCGGCGCGGCCAACGCCGTCGAGCTACCGGAACGTCTCGGTGAGGTCCTGGCACTCGCCGTCTGGTTCCTCTTCGGAGCGGCGCTGGTGCCGATCGCCGTGCACAACTTCGACCTCACGCTGCTCGCGTACGCCGTACTGAGTCTGACTGTGGTCCGCATGGTTCCGGTCGCGTTGGCTCTGCTCGGAGCCGGGCTGGATCGCAGCACCGTCCTGTTCGTGGGATGGTTCGGGCCGCGCGGCCTGGCCTCGGTCGTGTTCGCGCTGCTGGCGGTCGAGCAGCTCGGCGAAGCCTCGGTGGTCGAGCACGCCGTCGCAGTCATCGCGCTGACCGTGCTGTTGAGTGTGGCGCTGCACGGTGTCACGGCCGGTCCGTTCGGCAGCCGCTACGTCCACGTCGAGCGGGCGGCCGGCGATCCGGGCTCGGCCCCCCGATCACGACGCTCCGCCCACCACTAGCGGACGACGTGCAGCGGCCGTTCGCATCGGCCGGCCAGGATGGGGTGCCGGGTCACGCCTGAGCGGTGCCCGGGTAGCCGGGAGCCGCGCGGCGTTGGGTCCAGCCGGAGCCCCAGTGCACGACGTCGAGGATGGCGGCCAGGACGATCCAGAACCAGTCGCCGCCACTCAGGCCGCCGCCCGTGTAGAGGATGACGTACATGAGCGTCGCGAAGGGCAGGAAGATGATGCCGAGCAGCGGCCAGATCCACGTGTCGAAGGCGGAGTCGACCAGGTTGGGGCGCGCTACCCACACGATGAACAGAGCCAGGCGCGGAAAGACCCCGGCAAGCAGAGCGAAGAAGCACCCCATGGTCATTCCTCTCGCGCGCGCCTGATCGCCGCAGTGCGGCGATGGTGGACTTGGATCGTTGCGTGCGGGCCGACGGCGAGCCTCATCCCGGCGGGGTGAATTGATCCGGGTGTGCTGCAGCTAGTCCGCCCGGGGTGAGGTGTTCCGGCCGGGACCGGAGGCATCGTCGGGGCGACATGTACCTCGGACCGCGTGCGGTCGCCCGATCAGGAGGAGAAACCCGTGGGATCTGACAGCAACGCTCCCGTCGACCTGTACATCGCCGCTTACATGGACGCGGACGCGGCGCGAGGCGATTGGGATGCGATCAAGCAAGCCGCGTCGGACGACGTGATCAAGGTCGACGGGCTCGTCCTTGTGAGCCGCGATGCCGACGGCAAGATCAACGTCGACGACGATTTCCACACGGCCCGCAAAGGCGCCAAATGGGGCGCGGTCGGTGGCGCGGTGATCGGCCTCATCTTCCCACCCAGCCTGCTGGCCGGCGCGGCGGTCGGTGCGGGCGCGGGGCTGGGCATCGGTGCTCTCAAGTCCCACCGGGAGAAGGCGGCGATCAAGGCCGACGTCGAAGACGCCTTGCCGCCGAACAGTTCGGGCATCGTGGCGCTGTTCGAGGAAGTGTGGGTGGCCGACGTCGACAAGGCGCTGTCGCATGCGGACAAGGTCACCAAGAACGAGGTCGACGCGGACAGTGCGACGGAGGTCAAGGAGGCGGCCGGCAAGTAGTCCGGGGGAGAAGCGATGCCGCGAATCGGCGGACGCCGATCGATCGTCGCCGCGCTGGTGACCGTTGCCCTGCTCGTCGTACCGATGGCTTGCAGTGACAACTCGACGCAGGGTCAGTCAAGTCCGTCAGTGACGGTAGCTCCGCCGACGACGAGTGCGCCCACGGCGGATTGCGCTGCCGCGTCCGCACTGAAGTCCTCGCTGGCGGACCTGGCGAATGTGAAGCCCCTGCAGGACGGTCTCACCGCGCTGACCACCGCGATTGCCAACGTCAAGAGCAGCCTGGGTGTCGCGGTAGCCGCGGCATCAGCTGCTCTGCAGCCGGCCGTCCAGAGTGTCAAGGCGGCGTTCTCACAGTTGGAGACCGCGACGAGTGGCCTGAACGCGGACAACCTCAGGCAGAAGGCGCCGCAGATCAACTCGGCACTCCAGCAAGTCGGCAGCGCGGCCACATCGTTCGCCACAACGCTGACACAGAGCTGTCCGGCAGGCTGATCGCCGGCTGTCACCAGGCTCATCCGTGGTGGGGGAGGCGCACCCGGGGTGGCGCGAGCCAGCATTCAGATGCGAGCCGCCGCCGATTCCGCGGCGGCCGACGCTACGAGAGGAGATACCACGATGGCTGCGAAAGGTGGCGCGGTGATGGCCGGCTCGGTCGTGTTCGCCGGATCGCTGCTCCTGGTGGTCGGATTGGTCAACATCTTCCAGGGATTCATCGCGCTGTTCTCGGACGAGCGCCTGGTCGTGACGCGGAACAAGTTCGTCATTGTGGACGTGACCGGCTGGGGATGGTTCCTGATTATCTCCGGGCTGATCATGATGGCCGTCGGGGTCGGCCTGCTCGCGGTGCAGACATGGGCCAGGATCGCGGGCATCGTCGTCGTCGGCCTGCACGCGGTGACGCAGATCGCCTGGATCGGTGCCTACCCGGTCTGGTCCTTGCTGATGATCGCCCTGGACGTCGTCATCCTGTTCGCGCTCACCGTCCGGTGGTCCGACGTACGAGACCGGCTCGGAGACACCGGCGTGGAGGCCTGGGGCGGCGAGCCGGCACCCGACATGTCGGCCACCGAGCGGACTACGCCTCCGCTCCAGCGTTGAGAGCCGCAGATCCCGGGTCGGCGCGATAGGCGCGGAAGGTGTCGGCGACGGTCCGGTAGATGTTGCCCTCGCCGATGTCGGCCAAGGTCCCGTACGAGCGGAGCGTGGCCAGCAGCTGGGTGTCCGGCGAGACGAGCACGAAACGGGCGTGGTGAGCCTGGCAGTAGTTGACGAGGTTCGCCAGGGTCACCCCGGCCGAGTAGTCGATGTCGTCGATCGCGCCGCAGTCCAGCGCTACCCAGCGGACCGGATCTGGAGCGTTGGCGATGATCAGCTCCAGATGGTCGGCGAAGCGGTTGGCGTTGGCGTAGAAGAGCTCCGCGTCGTAGCGGAAGACCACCAGCCCGGGCAGGCTCTGGACGCCTGGCCGGGCCGCCAGGTACGTCGGCTCGCCGGCCTGGTCCTGACCGATCACGTAGTCGCCCGGTTTGTACTGCCGCCGGATGATGTCGAGCATCGAGAGGACGATGGCGAGGACGATTCCCTGCTCGACGCCGACGGCGAAGACGGTGACCGTGGTGATCACCGCGACCACGAACTCGTTCCTGCGCCGGATCCACAGCCGCTGCAGGCCGGGGATGTCGATCAGGCTGACGCCGATGAGGAAGACGATCCCGCCGAGCACCGCCTTGGGCATGTCCACCAGCAGCCCGGTGAAGAAGAGCGTGAACAGCAGTACGACGGCCGACATCGTCATGTTGGCGAGCTGGGTGCGCCCTTTCTGCTCGTCGAGGATCTGCGTCTTGGTCGGGCTGCCGTTGACCACGAAGGTGCCGCTGAGCCCGGCGGCGAGGTTGGCGCCGCTGAGCCCCACGATGTCCCGGTTGATGTCGACCGCGTCGCCGTGCCGGAACGCGAAGCTGCGGGAGGTGGCGGCGCTCTGGGCGATGATGAGCACGAAGCACGACAACGCGGTCGGCAGCACCTTGGTCACGTCCGACCAGGAGATGCCCGACGGCAGGCCGATCGGTGGGAAGCCGCCCTGGACGGCGCCGACCACGGCGACGCCGTGCGCCTGTGCATCGGTCAGCGCGGAGATGGCGGTCAGCAGTACGACGGCGACGATGGCACCCGGGACGACCGGGATGAAACGCTTGAAGATCAGGATGATCGCGATCGTGCTCAGCCCGAAGGCGAGCGTGGCGAGCTGGATCGAGGACAGCGAGCTGATCCAGTGCCACTGCTGTTCGAACCAGTCTCCCTTGCCCTTCGAGATGCCGAGCAGGTCCGGAATCTGGCCGGACAGCACCTGGATGCCGACGCCGGTGAGAAACCCGATCAGCACGGACGTGCTCAGGAAGTCTCCGATGAAGCCCAGCCGCAGCAGCCGCGCCACGATCAGCAGACCACCGCAGACCAGCGCCGTGAGGCTGGCGAGCGCAAGCCACTCGGGCGATCCGGGTGTGACACCGGCGATGCCCAGACCGGTCAGACCCGCGGCGAGCACCGCGGCGGTGGCCGAGTCCGCCCCCACCACGAGTAGCCGCGAGGAGCCCAGCAGCGCGAAGAGCAGGGTCGGGAAGATGACGGTGTAGAGGCCGGTGACGATCGGCGTGCCGGCGATGGACGTGTAGCCCATCACCTCGGGGATCGCCACCGCCGACAGGGTCAGGCCGGCGATGACGTCGCGCGCCAGCCAGGGCCGCTGGTATCCACGCAGCGACTCTGGGATCAGCCTCATGTCGTCCTGCGGTGGTCAGACGTTCTGGATGGCTTCGATTCGGTTCGAGCTGATGGCTTTGGTGAAGTCTGCGAAGTCCTGGTCGTTCTGGGCTGCGTAGCGTTCGGAGAAGTCGGTGATCGACTTGTCGAAGGCATCGTTGTCGCCCAGGTAGGCAGCGATGGACACCGCGTCACCCGATCGTGCGTGAGCACGGGCCAGGGTCCATCCGCACGTGCGGGCGTAGAAGGTCATCACCGCGGGCAACATCATCTCCACGAGCGCTGAGCCCTTCATGTCGCGCAGCTGGCGCCAGTAGAAGTAGCGGTCGGCCTGAACCCCTTTGGACCAGCCGAGGAAGATGTCGCTGCTGGCCTGCATCAATCGCTGGCCCTGGACCACCCGCTCGCCCGGCTGCCTGAACGCACTCTTGCGCAACGTTCCTTCGAGAACCGACCTGGTCGCCTCCTTGACCTGGAGGAACAGCGGATCGCCGCGGTCACGGCCCTGCAGCAGGACGACGAACGCTCGCGTTCCGACGCTGCCGACGCCGACGACCTTCCGGGCCCAGTCGATGATCTCGAAGCGCTCGAGCAGTTGCCGAACGTCGGGCCGAAGGGTGGAGCGGTAGTCCCGGAACAAGTCGAGGACGACGTCCTCGAGAACTCCGGGCTCGAGTCCGTACGTCGCGTGGAGCTCGCGCGCGGGGACGATCACCGGCGGGACGCTGGCGATGCGATAGCGGCCGTCGACCTCCTCGCCGAGCTTGGACAGCGCCTGATTGCTGTTGCGGGAGTGGGCCTTCAGCGCATTCTTCATAAAGCGCTTGTGGGCCTCTTTCACCTGCTTCGGCGTCATCTCGTCCATGCCGTCCGCGCCGGCGGTCTTGTTCTTGCCCTTACCCTTCTTGGATCCCTTGCCCTTACTGTCGACTTCGGCCAGGAGGGCATTCACCGACTGGTTGATCTCGTCCTCGGAAATGTGGGCATACCACACGTCGAGGGTTTTCTGAGTGGCGAACTCGGCCATCGTCTCCCGGTAGGAGGTGACACAGGCCTTCGTGATCGAACGACCGTCCGCCTCCGAGTACCCGTTGTTCTGTGCCGCCACCATGAAACTCGCGGCCAGCCGTTTGACGTCGTACTCGAACGGGCCGGGGAGGGTCTCGTCGAAGTCGTTGATGTCGAACACCAGATTTCGCTCCGGCGAGGCGAAGACGCCGAAGTTCGACAGATGGGCGTCCCCACACAACTGGACCTCGAGGCCGGACGTGGGTGTCTCGGCAAGGTCCACGGCCATGATCTTGGCCGCACCGCGGTAGAACGTGAACGGCGAGGCCATCATCCGGCCATGCCGTACCGGGACCAGATCGGCATCACGCCGCAGGTTCTGCTCCTCGATGAGTGCCACCGGATCCGGCCGGTCCGCGGCGGGCATCCACCCTGCGTGACTGTCCGGCATCGCTCGGGTGCGAGCCTCGAGACCGCGCGCATACCGCTCGTCCAGAGTCAGATGTTGAACCTTCGTCGCCATGATCGGCCGCCTTTCTCTCCGTTGCCGACAATTCAGCAGGACTCGGGTCGCCGCATCACCCCTGAGGGACGATCAGGCTCTGCCTGCCGGAACGTCATCGTGGCCCGGCGGGCCCGGCCCACGGTGAACTCCTCGGTGAATCCTCGTCGGATGTGGAACTTCTACTCGCGCATCAGCATCAGAGCGGCCTCGCGTTCAAGATCCAGGTACGGGTCGCCGCTGACGTCGACTGCCACCCGGTTGATCGTGCCGCCGGTGAAGGTGTGGGGCGGCTCGCCCGGGTAGTCGTCGGTGATCGGCTCACCGTTGTGCCTGCCGACGTACAGACCTGAACCTGCGATGGCGAAGGCACCGAGCTGAGTCTTGATGTGTCCCTCACCGACCTTCTCGTCCCCGTAGTAGAGCGAGAGTGTGCCGGTTGCGGCGTCGGGGTCCATCCCTTCCTTGTCGAACGAGGCCGACAGGATCAGGTTCTCGCCGGTCGGGATGTCTTTCGTCGCGACGATCTGCTGCTCGAGCGCGCCGACGAAACTGTTCACGTAGTGCAGCCGGTTGTTCTTCACGTACAGCGCGTGGCCACCGAACCTGGCGCCCATCGCGAACAGCACGCCTTCGGCTCCTGGTGCCGGGATGTCGACCAGGGCGCCGATCGAGAACGAGCGGTTGCGGGTGTTGACCGCCTGCCACTCCGAGACCGCGGCGGTGTCGGGGTAGTAGACGTACCGATCCTTCGGTGCGCTCAGCTGGGGCCGGGGGGTACCGAGGATCTCCAGTGGTGAGCGGTCGTCGAGCGGGAAGGCGTCGTTCGCCCCCGCCTCCGCGAACCAGATGTTCACCAGTTCGCGCAGCTTCTCCGGCTGCTCCGCCGCGAGATTCTTGATCTCCGACCGGTCGACCTCGACGTGGTAAAGCTCCCATTCGTCGGCGTTGAAGTGCGCCCAGCCCGACACGGTCGGGTGGGTGGTGACCGCCTTCCAGCCCTCGTGATAGATCGAGCGGGACCCCAGCATCGAGTAGAACTGTGTCCTCCGCCCGGAGTCGGCCGACGCGTCGTCGACGCTGGCCCGCATGCTGATCCCGTCGATGGGGCTCTGGGTGTGTCCCTTGATCGTCTCCGGGGCGTCGACGCCGAGGACGTCGAGGATGGTCGGGACGATGTCGATCGCGTGGTGGTACTGGTGATGGATCTCGCCGCGGGCTGTCGCACCCGCCGGCCACGAGATGATGCAGGGGTCCGCCGTACCGCCGTTGAACTCGTAGCGCTTCCACATCTTGAACGGCGTGTTGAACGCCATCGCCCAGCCGTTGGGGTAGTGGTTGTAGGTCTTCGTGCCACCCAGGTCGTCCAGCTTGGCGAGGTTCTCCGCGAGGTCGTCGTCGATCCCGTTGGCGAACTTCATTTCGTTGACCGAACCGTTCGGGCCGCCTTCGCCGCTCGCACCGTTGTCGGACACGACGACGATCATGGTGTTGTCCAGCTGGTCGGTCTGCTCCAGGTAGGTGAGCAACCGGCCGATGTGGTGGTCGGCGTGCGCGAGGAATCCGGCGTACACCTCGGCCATCCGGGCGAACAGACGCCGCTCGTCGGCGTTCAGTGTGTCCCACGGACGGGTGTAGTCCAGCGTCGGGAACGGCAAATGGTCCGGGCCGCTGCGAGTCTCGGGTGTGCCGATCGGATTCAGTGCGGGCAGTTCGGTGTCGGCCGGCACCACACCGAGCTTCTTCTGGCGGGCCAGGGTCTCCTCCCGCATCGCCTCGTACCCCTGGTCGAAGCGCCCGGCGAACTTGTCGATCCAGTCCTTCGGCGCGTGGTGGGGCGCGTGGCAGGCGCCGGGTGCGTAGTACAGCAGGAATGGCTTCTCCGGAGCGATCGCCTTGGCGTCCCTGATGAACTCGATCGCCTTGTCGGTGAGGTCGTCGGTCAGGTGGTAGCCCTCCTCGGGCGAGCGCGGCTGATCGACCGGGTGGTTGTCATAGACCAGGTCGGGGTACCACTGGTTCGTCTCGGCCCCGAGGAACCCGTACCAGCGTTCGAAGCCGCGGCCGCTCGGCCAGTTCCGGCGCGTCGCCGCGAGGTTCATCTCGTCGGTGGGGCACAGGTGCCATTTGCCCACCATGTACGTGTTCCAGCCGCGCTCGCCGAGGATCTCCGGCAGCATCCCGTTCTCCGGTGGGATCGTGCCGCTGGCGTTCGGGAATCCGATCGCTGCCTCGGTGATGCAGGCCATGCTGTTGCGCGTGTGGTTACGGCCGGTGAGCAGACACGACCGGGTCGGCGAGCACAGCGCCGTCGTGTGCCACTGGGTGAAGCGCACCCCGCGCGAGGCGATCGCGTCGATGTTGGGCGTCTCGATCGGGCCGCCGTAGCAGCTCATTGCCGAGAAGCCGACGTCGTCCAGCACGATGTAGACGACGTTCGGCGCACCGTCCGGGGCCTTCGCCGGCTCGAACGGCGTCCAATCCGCTACGGAGTCGCGGATATCGACATTGATCGTTCCTCGGAACGGCACAGGCATAACGTCCCCTCCTCATCGATTGCTGACAGCAGTCGGCCTCAAGACAGCCTCGATCGAGCCCGAATTCGAGTCGCCACCCGCCGCGGATGAACCGGTATCCCCACGTGGCAAACGGGCGGGTAGATCATCCGGGCTGTGGGATGCCCTCGAGGGTCGGGGCCGGACAGGATGGCCGTGGTGTCGGGGCTCGGCGCTGAACCGGAGATTCTGAGGGCTGGCCGATGGGGTGGAATTCGTGAGGCGGCGGATTGCGGCGGTGGTCGCGTTGGTGGTGGGGGCGGCGACGCTGGTATTCGGTGTCGTGAACGCCGTGACTGAGTTTCCGCGCGGCCTCATCTTCCTGGCGTGCGTGGTGATTGCGGTCGTAGCGGCTTGTTACGGCGTACTGCGGCGAGGAATCGCGCGCACGGCTGGGTTGTACGTGGCCGGTCTGGCGCTTGTCGGTGCGCTGCTCGTCATTGTCCTGGGTGGGGATTTCGGCCGCGACCTTCTGCTCATCGTGGGACTGCTGGTCACTCTGGCAGCCACCCGTGTCAGCTTCACCTCCCGCGTGGACCTTCCGTCCGCGCCGGCACCGCAGCATCCGGTGCTGTTCTACAACCCGAAATCCGGTGGCGGGAAGGCAGAACGCTTCGCAGTCGCCAAGGAAGCGCGTGACCGCGGGATCGAGCCGATCGAGCTGAAGCGCGGGGACGATCTCGAGACCCTGGTCCGCGGCGCGGTCGCGCGGGGCGCGGACGGACTCGCGATGGCCGGTGGGGACGGCTCACAGGCGGTCGTCGCCGCGGTCGCCGCCGAACTCTCGCTGCCCTACGCGTGCGTGCCGGCCGGCACCCGCAACCACTTCGCGCTCGACCTCGGGGTCGACCGTGACGACGTGGTCGGTGCGCTGGACGCCTTCGTCAACGGGGGCGAGCGCTTGGTGGATCTCGCCGAGGTCAACGGGCGGGTGTTCGTCAACAACGTGTCGCTCGGCGTGTACGCCGAAGCCGTCCAGCGCACCGGCTACCGTGCGGCCAAGATCCGGACTCTGCTCGACACCGTGCCCGACGCCCTCGGCGCCGGTGGCAGCGACCTCGATATGCGCTGGGCGGGGCCGGAAGGGCAGGAGCACCGCGGGGGAGCCGCCGTGCTCGTCTCGAACAACCGCTACCGGCTCGGTCGTGCGGTCGGTTCCGGCACCCGCCCGCGCATCGACGACGGTCTGCTCGGCATCACCGTCATGGGCGCGCCCGCGGATGAAGGTCAACGCCGCCTTCAGCGTCCTATGCGCGAGTGGACGACTCCGTCCTTCCAGGTCGATGCCGATCGGCCCCTGCCGGCCGGCGTCGACGGCGAGGCGCTCATCTTCGACGCGCCGCTGCGCTTTCAGATCCGGCCCGGAGTTCTCCGGGTCCGGATCGCGCCCCAGCACCCGGGCGCATCGCCGTCGGCGATGCTTCCCGAGGGCCTCCGCGACGGCCTGGCCGCGCTGGTGCGCATCGCTCTGGGCCGCGACCGGCACTCGGCAAGCTCAACCCCTGGGAGGCCGTAATGGATCTGATCGAGATCCACGAGAAGGAGCCGATGAGCCGGGAGGCCGCCGCGGCCCGATTGCGCGCTCTGGCCGACAGCCTCACCAAGGAGAACGATGTCGAGTTCGACCGAGGCGGCCTGCGCGTCAGGGTGCACGTCCCGGACGAGGTGTTCCTGAAGCTCGAGTTCGAGCTCGGGGACGACGGGAGTGAGCTCGAGGTCGAGCTCACATGGTGACGGAAACCGTTGCGTGATCGGCTCATCGCACCGGCTCTCTGCCTACGACCGCGCGCTGTACCGGTCGGTGGCAGAACTGTCGACGCCCGTGCTGGACGAGCCGCTACGACGGGTGTCCGACTTCGCCAACTTCTCCAAGCCATGGTTCCTGGTGGCCGGCGCCCTTGCGCTGTTCGGCGGCCCGCAAGGCCGGCGGGCCGCGGTCGCGGGGCTCGGGGCGATCGGGGCGGCGTCCTTGCTGGTGAACCAGCCACTCAAGAAGATGGTCGGTGAACGCCACCGGCCCGACCGGGTCGGCCTCGGCGTCCCCGTGCAGCGCTGGGTGCGCATGCCCTCGTCGGGATCCTTTCCGTCCGGACACTCCGCGTCCGCGGCGGCCTTCGCCGTCGCCGTCGGGGAGGTCCTGCCCACGCTTCGGCCGGCACTGCGCGGGGCGGCGGCGGTCGTTGCGTTCTCCCGGGTGTACACGGGCGTGCACTACCCGAGTGACGTTCTGGTCGGCGCGACCGTCGGGGCGCTGTTCGGACGCCTGGCCGGACGGCTGGCGCTCCGCGGCGGCCCACCAAAGCCAGCCGAAGACAAGGAGCACACGTCATGACAGTTCAACCCACCCAAGGCGGTGCGAACGCGATCGTCGCCAGCCGGCTGTGGGCCGGAGGCGCTGCCACGGCCATCATCGCCGCACTGATCGCGGTGGTCGGCATACTGCTTGCGCGCGGCGTCTTCGACGTACCCGTCCTCGCACCCGAAGGCGAGGGCACCTGGGGAGACGCCGACACCCTGAAGTACGCGGTGTACTGCGCTGTCGCGGCGCTGGTGGCCACCGGCCTGCTGCATCTGTTGCTGCTGTCCACGCCGCGGCCCCTGCAGTTCTTCCATTGGATCATCGGGCTGGCCACGATCGCCGCGGCACTCCTCCCGTTCGTGGCCAACGGCACGACGTCATCGAAGATTGCGACGGGGTTGATCAACCTCATCGTCGGGATCGCCATCGGCACCCTGCTGACCGGAGCGGCGCGGTCGGCCATGCGGGACCGCCGCACCACTTACTGATCGGAGTTCGGCGGTCGACGCCGCACTGCCCAGCTCTCCGCCTCCCGCAAGGCTTGCGTCGTCGATTCCCCGACCACTTCGGTGGCCTCGAAGACGCCGACCGGTTCGGACGCCCCCGTCCGGTCGGTACGACGCAGCAGCTTGGCGACGGCGTGGTCGACCCCGCTGAGATACAACCGGCCGCCGACGGCGTCGAGGGCGGTGGCGTAGTCCTCCACGACCTTGACGAACGTCGCACCAACGGCTGTCCGGCCGCGCATCCGCAGTACGACGGTTGGTACTTCGGCGCCGGCCGGGTCGGGCAGTTCGGCCTGGAGAGTGCGGGAGCCGGCGTACAGCAGGCTCCCGTACACGTCGAGGACGGTCGCCCGATAGCTGGGCAGCCTCGCGGGCGCCGGGTGTTCGCTCCACCGGCCGTCGCCGATGAGCGTCAGCTGGACGACCTTGAGGTCCGACGCCTCCTGGTTGAGCTGCAGCAGCAGCGAGAGGGACACGCCGATGCCGACCGCGGCGGCGATCGGCAGGAACAGGGTTGCGCAGAAGGTCGTGACGACCGCGATCTCCGACGTCGGGCCGGTCCGCAGGATCGACACCAGCTCGCGCGGCCGCAGCGACTTGGCCGCCGCATAGATGAGCACGGCCGCCAGTGTCGGCATGGCGACCAGCCCGATCACCTGGGAGAAGGCTGCGAGGATCGCGATCATCCACAGGCCTGAACAGATCGCCGCCCACCTGGTGCGGCCGCCGACCGTCTGGTTCAGGGAGGTCTGGCCCACCGAACCGCCGACCGGGAATGCCGCGAGGAATCTGTCCGGTGTCCTTCACGAGGGTCACCTGGTCGGCGCCGGCGAGTGCTAGGCCGGCGGTTGGGACGGCGAGCGCCACCAACGCGCTCACCCTCGCCAGCGGGGTGCGGGACAGGCCGATGAGGATCGCGAGCGCGGCGAGGCCCGCGAGCAGCGATGCGAGGTCGATCTGCCCGGGGTGGAAGATGTCTATGGCCCTCGTGAGCGCGACGTCGCCCGTGGCGTTCGCGCCGGCAAGGCTGGGCAGCTGACTGAGGATGATGTTGACCGAGATCCCAGTGAGGAAGCCGGTCATCACCGAGTGTGACACGAAGCGGGTGTAGCGCCCCAAGCGGGCGAAGCCCGCCAGGATCATCACCAGGCCGGCGATGATCGTCAACAGCAGCAGGGCTTGCGGCCGGTCCGCGGGGTCCACGCCTTCCAGGGCCGATCCGGCGGCCAGGGCCCCGGCCGTGGTCGTGGTGATCACCATCAGCTGGCTGCTCGTCGCGAATCCGCCCGCGACCGGACCGGCGAAGCTCGCGTAGAGGCCATGGATCGGGTTCACGCCGATGAGTGCCGCGGACGCCATCCCGTTGGGAACGCTGCTGATCGCGCCCGGCAGCCCGGCGATCACGTCGGCGCGCAGGTTCCGTCCCTCGGGACGGATCGATCGCAGCCACCGCAGCAGCGGGCGCGCGGTCACGCGGTGACCGGCCACGCGCGTCTCCCTCCGCGATCGAGGGTCTGATGGCTGCGAGCCTAGGGGCTGAGCGGCGGCGGCATCTCACCCTGGATGGACGATGCGGTGCGGCGGATCGGCGGGCATCGTCATCACCGTGGGGGCGAATGACCAGAAAGGGGTGGCACCATGACGCACGGCGAATACGGTCCGATGGACGACCTGGAAGTGGAGCAGGATGTCTCGAGCGGGGCGGTGGGCGGCGTCGCGTTCGCCGCGACCTTGACGGCGATGATCGGATCGTTCTCGATCGTGGCGGGGCTCGCCGCGATTCTCGACGATAACTACATGGTCAACAACCGGCGCTACGCCTTCCACCTCTCCGTCCCCGCGTGGGGGTGGATCCACCTGGTGCTGGGCATCGCACTCGTCGTGGTCGGGATCGGGCTTTTCATGAACAAGGCGTGGGCAGGGTTGGTCGCGATCATCTTCGCCGGGCTGACCGCCCTCGACTACTTCTTCTTCATTCCTGTCCAGCCGGTCTGGTCGATCGTGGTGATCGCGCTCTGCGTGTGGGTCATCTGGTCCGTGACGCACGCTCGAGAAAGCCAGGTCTGACCCGGTCGGCGTCAAGGTCTGCGGGCCGCCGTCGCTTGCCTCCGTCCCCAGTGCGCGCGGCGGCTGAGGGCGCGGACGAAGAATTCGCCCAGCTGATAGCGCGGGTCGGGCACGGTGGGGATCGACGCGGGGGAGCCGAAGGCCACGTCCTCGATGGTGAGCCGGGAGCCTCGACTCAGCGCATCGTGATAACCGACGAGTCGCCCGTCCACCCGAAGGTAGGTCTTGCCGCTGGTGTGCCAGTCGAATCTCAGTTCCGCGAAGTGCGTGCTGGGGTTCGGCAGCTGCCCGATGTCGTGCCAGGCTCGGTGCAGCCGGACCCGGACCAAGGCCTGGAAGCTGGTCAGCGGTTCGAGGCTCAGATCGAACTCGTCCCCGAGGCGAAGGATCCGCACCGACGAGCTCACGGTCCGGCCGGGGTGCTTGAACTGCAATTGGCAGCTCACTCCGATCACATCCACCAGGGGAGTGTCGAGGACATAGTGGAGGCTGCGGCCGGGTGCGATCAGGACGGTGCCCTCGGACGGACTCAGTGGGAGCGAGCTGGGCGACAAGCTGCCCGGCAGGCCGTGAAGCGACCGGATGTTGTGGTCCGGGAACTCGCGCAGCAACACTGAGCGCCACATGTCGATCCCCTATCCGGCCTGCTCGGCCGTGAGATCGGCAGGTGGGAGATCGGCCGGTTCCGCGGTCGGGGCGTCCTCCGGGAGCGGGGCACCGGAGATCAGGCCGCCGAGCCAGCGGGTGGAGGGGTCGGCCTCCAGGAGCAGGGCCTTCGTCAGCAGCGAGAGCGGGATGGCCATGACGGCGCCCAGCGGGCCGAGGACCCAGGCCCAGAAGACCAGGGAGACGAAGGTCAGCGTCGTGGACAGACCGACCGCGTCGCCGACGACCTTCGGCTGGATGATCGACTGGATGATGAAGTTGATGACGCTGTACGCCACGATCACCCACAGAAAGGTCTCCCAGCCCTGGTCGAGCAGCCCGAGCAGCGCGGGCGGGATCACCCCGATGAAGAACCCGACGTTCGGGATGTAGTTGGTGATCAGGGCGAGCAGACCCCACAGCCAGGGCAGCGGGATGTCCAGCAGGTAGAGGACCCCGACGTCGAAGATCGCGACGATCAGCCCGAAGACGGTGGAGACGATCAGGTAGCGCGTCGTGCTTCGTGCGAAGCCGGTCAGGGCGGCGGTGATCTCCGGCCGGACCCGCGCCGTCTCGCGCAGGCGGTCCGAGAAGTGGGTGGCGTCGATTCCCATGAAGAACAGCAGGATGACGACGAAGGCCAGGTTCGAGAAGACCCCGAGGAGTCCGCTCAGCCAGCCTTGCAGGACATCGAGGAGCGCCCCCAGGTCGAGCTTCTTCAGGGCGGCCTGGATTTGGTCCTGGCCCACGCCGAGGTTCGCCAGCCAGCTCCGGATGTCGTCGACAAGGCCGGCGAACTTGTCCTGGTACGTCGGCAGCAGAGTCGCCAGCTTGGCGAGCGACAAGGCCAGCGCAACCGCCACTGCCAGCAAGAAGACGATCACGACCACGAGCGCGATCAGTGCGGCAAGCCAGCGCCTGACGCCTCGTCTGATCAGCAGTTGGCGCAGCGGCGTGACAGCGATCGTCAGCACGAGCGCGAGGAAGACGGGTCCGACGATGCCCGGGATGCTGCGGAGTCCGGCGGCCGTCAGGACGGCGGCGCCCGTCCCGAGGAGGACGATCACCCCGCGCGGCAACGCCCAGGACGGAGGCGGCGGGCCGGCGCCCGGCGCCTGGCCATCGAGGGACTCCGTGGAGCCTGCGGACATGGTCGCAACCTCCCTCCCCGGACTCCATCCGGGCTTCGAAGATCGCTCAGATCACCGTGGGCAGCATCACCCGCCCTGGATGATCCTTCGCGTCATCCGATCGGGGTGAGGTGGTGGGGTCCGTCGCCGCGGGAGGCTGCTCCTGATCCCATGGCACTGACCTGAACGGCACTGTGAAGGAGGCCGGATGGGAGACGGGCCGACGGCCGACTCGGCCACCGCGCGCCAGGAGCGTTCCCCGTCCGACTACGCGGGGGCGATCTACGGGTCCCTGCTGGCGGCGTCAGTGGTGGCCGGCACCGGGCCGGGGCATCGGCCTCCGAACCCTGGCCAGTTGATCGCACTGCTGCTCGCGACGGGCGTGGTGTTCTGGCTGGCCCACGTGTATGCCCACCTGGTCGGAGAGAAATCATCCCGAGCCCTCGTGTCCCTGACGGAGTTCCGCGTCTGTGCCCGGCGGGAGTGGCCGATCGTGCAGGCCGCCGTACCTCCCGCGGCGGCGGTCGGCATCGGTGTGTTCCTCGGGTTGTCGGACGCCGGCGCCGCGTGGCTGGCGCTGGCGGTGGCGGTCGGATCCCAGTTGGGATGGGCGCTGTACGTCGCTGCCAAAGCAGGCGCCACCAGGGGCCGCCTGGTGGCTGCTGGCGTCATCAACCTCGTCCTGGGCCTGGTGATCGTCCTGCTGAAGGCCGCGTTGACCCATTGAGGCCGGTACGTCGTCCGCCAAGGGTGACGCGCCGGCGGTCGGTGCGGTCCTACTGTCGAACGCGCACTCGACGTCCGTCGAGACCGAGCAGGAGGAGTGGACACAGATGACCGGCAACCGCACTGTCGAGCCGCAGGCAGAGTCGGGCTGGGCGATGACCGGAGTCGCCTTCGCTGCCACGATGATGCTGCTGATCGGCGCCTTCCACGTGATCGCCGGCCTCGCCGCGATCCTGAACGACGAATACTTCGGGATCGTCCGGGGCTACGCCTTCCATCTGGACGTCACCGGCTGGGGCTGGATCCACCTGGTCATCGGCCTGGCGCTCATCGTCGCCGGCGTCGGTCTGTTCTCCCGAGCGGTGTGGGCAGGTGTGATCGCCCTGTTCCTGGTGGTGCTGAGTGCGATCGACAACTTCTTCTTCATTCCCTATCAGCCGTTCTGGGCGCTGCTGCTGATCGCGCTCGACGCGTGGGTGATCTGGGCGCTGACGCGTCCGCGCGCACTGCGGACCTGACGGCCGGGCACCCGTGGCCACCCCGCTGGTCCGGACCGGCGATCTCGGCCGGATCGTCGCCACCTATGTCACCTCGGTCCTGGCGCTGGCCCTGGCGGCCGCCGTGCTGTCCGGCCTGCGGTTCACGTCGTTCCAGCAGTTGCTCGCCACGGCTGCGGCGGCCTTGCTGATCGGTGCGCTGGTGCGCCCGGTCCTCGTCGCCGCGAGTGCGGCGATCGGCTGGCTCGCGGTGCTCCTGCTGGCATTTCTCGGGCAGGCCGTGATCCTCGCGGTGGCGCTCACGCTGATCCCGGGCGTCGAGGCGGACTCGTTCTGGGTCGTGCTCGCCGCCGCCTGGATCGTGGCGGCCGCGACGACGATCGTGGCGTGGCTCTGCACCTCCGGTACGCCGGAAGCCTTCACCGCGGCCCTCGTCCGCCGGACCAGGCGCCGGCGCACACCGGTCGACGATCCCGAGGCTCCCGGCGTCATCTTCGTTCAGCTCGACGGCGTGCCCTTCCCCGTCCTGCGCTGGCAGCTTCTGGCCGCCACCCTGCCCACGGTGGGCCGCTGGATCCGCGACGGCGGCTATCGGCTGGTGGAATGGACGCCGGTGCTGCCGCCGACCACACCGGCCAGCCAGTTGGGGATCCTGCACGGCCGCATCGACGGCGTCCCCGCCTTCCGCTGGTACGACCGTGCCCTCGGGCGGGTGCTGGTGGCCAACCGCGCCGCCGACGCCGCCGAGATCGAGCGCCGCGCCTCTGATGGTCGCGGTCTGCTGGCCGACGGCGGCGTGAGTATCTCCAACCTGTTCAGCGGAGACGCCGAGCGATCGGTACTGACGATGAGCAAGATCGAGCTCAAGCGGGGTTCCGCTGACACGCGTCGCGGCGTCGGCTGGTATCTCGCCCGGCCGGACGGGTTCGCGGGCAGCCTGTTCGGGGCGGTCGCGGAGATCGCCAGGGAGCGGTTCGAGGCCCGGCGGCAACGTCGGCGCGACGTTCGCCCACGGGGACACCGCGGCTGGCTGTTCGCCGGCATGCGGGCCGTGACGAACGTCGTACTGCGGGATCTCAACACCGCGCTGGTGGCCGAGGAGATGATTCGTGGCACGCGGTCCGTATACGTCGACTATGTCGACTACGACGAGGTGGCTCATCACGCCGGCTGCCTGCGGCCGGAGTCGCTGGCCGCGCTCGATCGGCTCGATCACGTGCTGGCGTGCTTGGAGGAGGTCGCCGCGGCAGCGCCCCGGCCCTACCGGCTGGTCATCCTGTCCGACCACGGGCAGTCCCAGGGCGCGATCTTCGCCGATCGGTACGGAGTCGACCTCGCCGCCGTCTGTGCACAGCTGACCGAGGCACAGGTCGAGGCCGTCGAGCAGCCGGTCGAGGGCTGGGGGCGCCTGAACGGACTCCTGGCCGATCTGTCCGGAAGTGACTCGAGCCGGGGGCGCGCCGCCCATGGCGCGGCACTCCGGGTCCAGCGCCGTTCCGCGCCGCCCACGCTCACGGCCGGCTCGGACCTGGTCGTCCTCGGGTCGGGAAACCTCGGCCTGGTCTACGCCGCCGAGGAACGCCGGCTGACGATGGAGGACATCAACGGTCGCTGGCCGGCCCTCATCCCGGGCCTGGTGAACCATGAGGGGATCAGCTTCGTCGCGGTGCTGAGCACCGAGCACGGACCGCTGGTGGTCGGGCCCTCGGGTCTTCACCGGCTGACCGACTCCAAGGTGACGGGGGACGACCCACTGGCGCAATTCGGGCCGCTGATCCCGGCCGACCTGCTGCGAGCGGTGTCGATGCCCGAGGCACCTGATCTGTACGTGAACAGCTCGGTCGACCAGGACACGGGCGAGGTCTCCGCGTTCGAGGGTCTGGTGGGCTGTCACGGTGGGCTCGGCGGGTGGCAGGGACGGGGGTTCCTGCTCGCTCCGCCCGACCTGGCCGTTCCGGACCAGCCGATCCGCGGCGCGGACGAGCTGCACCGCGTGCTCGTCGGCTACCTCGAACAGCTCGGGCAGCGCGGCGGGATCTCTCGCGACGGCGCGACACAGCTATCACCGCCGGACCGACGGAGACTCACCCACAGAGGATGAGCAAACCGGCGCGGCCGGCGGGCAACACTCGACCGAGGGGTGTCACGATGATCGACCAGACTGCCGGTAAGTGGTTCCTCCGCCCGGACGAGCGCGGTAATCCCGGCACGGACATCGACCGGGTCGGCGACGTGGACGGGTCCTGGGTCGAGGGCAACCTGGTCCGGCCGCTGATCCACGGGGCGACCTACTTCCGCCGGCTGTACGAGGAGCTCTGCGCGCTGCAGGCCGGCGACCGGGTGTATTTCACCGACTGGCGCGGCGACGCGGATGAGAAGTTGCTGCCCGACGGCCCGGCGATCGGGACGGTCCTGGCCGATCTGGCCCGATCGGGAGTCGAGGTCAGAGGGCTGTTGTGGCGATCGCATTCGGATTACCTGCAGTTCAACGCGAAGGAGAACCGGCGGTTGGGAACCAAGCTCAACGAGGCCGGCGCCGAGGTGCTGCTCGACCAGCGGGTCCGGTGGATGTCGTCGCACCACCAGAAGCTGGTCGTCATCCAGCACAAGGGGCGACGGGAACTGGATCTCGCGTTCGTCGGCGGCATCGACCTGTCCCATCAGCGCCGGGACGACGGCGAGCATCTGGGGGACCCGCAACAGGCACCGATGGATCGCAGGTACGGCGACCGCACACCTTGGCACGATGCGGCGCTGGAGATCCGCGGACCGGTCGTCGGCGATCTGCTCCGCACCTTCATCGAGCGCTGGGACGACGGCCACCCGCTGGACCGGCGGACGCCGTACCGGATGATCAGGCAACGGCTCGCCCGGATGCCGCGCCATCCGAAGTCGCTGCCGGAGAGGTTCCCGGATCCACCTCCGGCCGGGCCGCACGCCGTACAGGTGCTGCGAACGTATGCCCACAAGCGTCCCGGCTTTCCGTTCGCGCCCGAGGGGGAGCGGAGCATCGCCCGTGCGTACGGCAAGGCGTTCGGCAACGCCCGGAGCCTGATCTATCTGGAGGACCAGTACCTGTGGTCCGAGCTGATCGCGCAGGGCATCCACGATGCCCTCGAGCGGTCACCCGAGCTCCGGGTGATCGTCGTCGTGCCGCGCTACCCGGACGCCGACGGTGCGGTGAGTGGACCCCCCGCTCGCTTCGGTCAGCTGCGCGCTGTGCAGATGCTGCGGCGGACCGCGCCCGAGCGCGTCGGGGTCTACAACCTGGAGAACGCCGTGGGCGCACCCATCTACGTGCACGCGAAGATCTGCATCGTCGACGACGTGTGGTTCACCTGCGGCTCGGACAACTTCAACCGCCGCTCCTGGACCTGTGACAGCGAACTGACCTGCGCGGTCCTCGACCCGACTCCCGAGGACGGGGAGTTCGTGACCGAGGGCACCCGCCGGCTCGCGCGGGAGCTGCGGCTGGAGGTGTGGTCGGAGCATCTCGGCCTGCCGCGCCGCAACCTGGCGCGCCTCGACCCGCCGACGGGCTTCGACCTGTGGCAGCGAACCGCGGCGGACCTGGAGGCCTGGCACGCCGGTGGCCGCACCGGCATCCGGCCACCCGGACAGATCCGCCCGCACGAGCCACAACCAGTGTCCCGGTTCCAAGCGCTTTGGGCGGAACCGCTCTATCGGCTGATCTACGACCCGGACGGCCGGCCTCGCCGGATGCGCCGGCGTGGGGAGTTCTGACATGAGTGTCGAGTTCGTGTTCTGGACCGTTGTCCTGGCGCGCTTCGCGCTGCCGCTGTTCATCCCGAAGTTCCCGCTGCCGGCGATCATCGCCTGCCTCCTGCTCGACGGCGTCGACCAGTCGATCTTCCAGTGGTTCGGTTTCGACCCGCCGTTCTACCAGAGCTACGACAAGGCGATGGACGTCTTCTACCTGTCCATCGCCTACCTGGCGAGCCTGCGGAACTGGACCAACCCGGGGGCGGTGAAGATCAGCCGCTTCCTGTTCTTCTTCCGCCAGATCGGTGTGGTCGCGTTCGAGCTCACCGGCGCGCGGGCGCTGCTGTTGTTGTTCCCGAACACCTTCGAGTACTTCTTCATCGCCTACGAAGGGGTCCGGACCCGGCGGAACCCGTTGCGGTACAGCTTCAAGTTCTGGGTGATCGTCGCCGCCGCGATCTGGATCTTCGTCAAGCTGCCGCAGGAGTACTGGATCCACATCGCCCAGCTGGACCTGACCGACACGATCCGGGACGTGCCCTGGTTCCTCCCGGCGCTGATCGTCGCCGTGCTCGCTCTGCTCGCGGTCCTGTACTTCTTCGTCCGGCCGCGGCTCAGCCCGGCAGACTGGGCCTGGCGGTTCCGCGCCGATCCGCTGCCCGAGGGAATCGACGAGGCCCACGAGCGGGCCGCGTACCAGGCAGCGCACCGCAAGGTGTTCGACAGCACAACGCTGGAGAAGACCTTCCTGATCGGCCTGATCAGCATCATCTACGGCGAGGTGCTGCCCGGCGTCGAGTCGAGCAACCTCGAACTGTTCCTCGGGATCGCGGTCTTCGTGGTGATCAACGCCGCGATCGGCCTGTGGGCGGCGAAGCGCGGCTACTCGTGGGACTCCGCGGCGGTCTCGTTCGGGGTCGTCTTCGCGACGAACGTCGTACTGGTGGTGCTGGCCGACGTGTTGCTGTCCCGGGGACCGGGCCAGCTGCACCTGGTCGACGCGCTCTTCTTCATCTTCCTGTTCAGCATTCTCGCCACCCTGTACGACCGGTACCGCCCGATCGCCGACTACCGCGCCGCCGCTACTGATCGGACGGGAGCCGAGCGCTGACGGGTAAGCGACTGGAGGCGATCACTCGGCGGCTGGAGCAGACGTTCCTGGGCCGGTGCGTCGAGTCGTTCGTGGCCATGCGCGGCATCGACCGGGCGATGGTCATCGCCTCGCAGGCGCTGACGGCGCTCGTTCCACTGCTGCTCCTGGTCTCGACGCTTGCTCCGGCGAACCGCCGTGATGTCGTCGCGCAGGGACTCATCAGGAAGTTCGAGCTCAGCGGCAACGCCGCCGCGGCCGTTCGGGAGGTGTTCACGCGGCCCCCAGGCGGCTCGAACATCGGTTTGCTGAGCGTGGTGATCCTGGTCTTCTCGGGGGTGTCGCTCGCCCGGCGGGTGCAGCGGATGTACCAGGATGCCTGGCGGCTCGACAGTGTTTCGGGCGTTCGTGGGTCGCTCACGACGTTCGTCGGCCTGGCCGCCCTGCTGCTGCAGATCGCCTTGCTGTCTCTGGCCCGCTCGGCGGTGCGGGCGCTGCCGATGAACTGGTTGCTGAGCGTTACGGCCTCGATCGTGAGCGGACTGGTGCTGTGGATCTGCATCCCGTGGCTGCTGCTCGACGGCCGCGTTCACTGGCGACGACTCTTGCCGACCGCGGTGGTGGCGAGCCTCTGCGGCGCTGCCTACAGCAGTGCGTCCACCATCTACATGCCGCGGATGATGGAGACCAACAGCGAGCGGTACGGTCTCTTCGGTGTCACGCTGGCCCTTGTCGGCTGGTTACTGGCTGTCTCGCTCATCCTGGTGATGGCGACCGTGGTCGGGGCGGAGTTCGATCGCAGCCAGGGCTGGTTCGCGCGCCGAGTCCGTACCTGTCTCGGAACCGAGGCTCATCCCGGGCCGGGCGTTCTCCCCCACCATGGATGAGGTGGCGCCCGGCGGCGGGACGGAGCATGGTCGCGTGGGTACATCAGAGCAGCCGGGGAACTCGCCTGACGCGCCACTGGGTGACGCGCCGCTGGGCGACGTACCGCCGGGCGACGTACCGCCGGGCGACGTACCGCCGGGCGACGTACCGCCGGGCGACGTACCGCCGGGTGACGTGCCGCCGAGTGACGTGCCGCCGAGTGACGTGCCGCCGAGTGACGTGCCCCTGAGCGAAGTGCCCCTGAGCGAAGTGCCCCTGAGCGAAGTGCCCCTGAGCGAAGTGCCCCTGAGCGAAGTGCCGCCGCTGGGACCGCAGGCGCTCCGCGTGCTCGACACGGCCGTCGGGGCTTCCCTGCTGGCCGCGGCAGTCGCGCAGACGGTAGGACGCCGGGTCGGGGGCGCTCTCAGCCCGGTCCGGCACCGGGTCGGGGGAGCTGTCAACCCGGTCGCCGTCGTGATCCTGCGGCCGCCGATGCTGGCGGAGCGGTACCAGCCGGCTACTTGGCTGGACGGTCTGGCTGAGCGCGGTGGCCGGCAACGTGCGGAACTGGAGCGCCAGCTGATGGCCGTGGTGGACTGGATGGTTCCCGCGGTGGCAGCCGAGGTGCTGAAGCGAATCGATGTGGCCGGAATGGCCGAGGGGGTGATCGCGGAGGTCGATCTCGCCGAGATCATCCGGCAGTCCTCCGGATCCGTTGCCTCCGACACCGTCCGCGGAGTCCGCATGCAGGGCATCTCCGGTGATCAGGCCGTCGGCCGTGTGGTGGCCCGGCTGAAGCTGCGGCGCGGCCGCAAAGACCCTAAGACGACGCCAACGCAACCATGAGAACGGACGAGTACGTGTCGATCGTCCCGCGCGAGGCCGAGCCGTACCAGGGACGACGAGCGGGCCTCGTCACCCGGTCGATCGCCGGTGTCATCGACGCGCTCGTGGTCGCGGTGGTGCTGGTGGCCGGCTATGTGGGCGTCAACGGGCTGAAGTTCCTGATCGATCCCCGGGGCTTCCAGTTCAGTGAAGCCTCGCCGCTGCCGGGTGTCACGACCGGGATACTCATCCTCATCGTCTACCTCACGGCCGCCTGGTCGATCACCGGACGAACCTACGGCTGTCAGGTGATGGCGCTGCGGGTGGTCGACCATCGCGGGAGGCCACTGCGGCCGCTCGTCGCGCTGCTGCGGGCCGTCTTCTATGTCGTGTTCCCGCTCGGACTGCTGTTGTGCGCGGGCGGGCGCCTGCACCGCTCTGTGCAGGACCTCGTCCTGCGGACGTCGGTCATCTACGACTGGCTACCCGGACAACCGTGGAGGAGGTGAGCGTGGCGGACACGGACCAGCGGGCCGCGACCTCGACCGGGGTCTGGATCGGCCCGATCGTCTTTGCCGGCGTGATGATGATCATTCTCGGCTTCTTCCACGGCTTCCAGGGGTTCGTCGCTCTGTTCAACGACGGGTTCTACGCGGTCCGGGAGAACGGTCTCGCCGTCCATATCGACTACACCGCCTGGGCCTGGACGCACCTGATCGTCGGCACGATCGTCCTGGTGGCCGGATTCTGTGTCCTCCTCGGTCAGGTGTGGGCCCGGGTCGTCGGCGTGATCGTGGCCGTCCTGAGCATCGTGGTGAACGCTGGGTTCCTCGCCGCGGCTCCGGCCTGGACGACGATCATGATCGCGTTGGACATCCTGGTGATCTGGGCGCTGACCTTCCACGGTCGTGAGGTGCGGCCCGAGGGTGGCATCGGCGGCCTTCCGTAGCGAGGCCGACGGTTCAGGCCTCCGGACGTGCGGGCAGCAGTCCCAGCTCCCACGCCCGCCGTACCGCCTCGTTCCGGCGAGACGCGCTCAGCTTGCGAAGAATGCTGCGTACGTGGCTGCGAACCGTGTTGACGGAGACGTACATGGTGCTGGCGATCTCTTCCGTGGTCAGCAGCTCGGCGAGGTACTCCAGCACCTCGTGCTCCTTGCTGGTCAGCGAGGCGGTGACGACCAACTCGGTCCGGGGCACTCCCCAGTGGCTGGCGGCGCGGTCGCGACTTTCTGGAAGGCCGGGCGCACGGAGCCACGGGTGATGTCTCATCAGCTCACCGCTCGGCTGCAGCAGCTTGCGCAACGACGGTGGCGCCTCCGCGAACGGACGGCGGAGCTGCTCGGGAGCAGCCAGTCTGAGCGCTCGTTCCAGACAGAGCGCGCTGCGGCCGGCGTCCCCGGTCCGGATCGACTCTGCGGCTTGGACCAGCCAGCCGTCCACCTGGGTTTCGAGTGGGACGGCGCGATCCGTGACCGGAGGTGGCGGACCAGGCGGGCGCTCGCCGGCCTCGGCAGCCGCGCGCTGTAGCACCAGGAGCGATCCGACCTGGTCGCGGCCCGGGGACTGCTCGATCACTGTGATGGCCTCCTGTGGCTGGTGTCGTGCGAGCAGCATCTTGGCCTCGTCGACGACCATCGCCTGGTCCAGCCAGCCGCCCTTCGCGCCGTACCGGTTGCTCGCGGCCCGCAACTCGGCAGCGGCGAGATCGATGTCGCCGCCGGCCCGCAGCAGCCGGGCCCGAACCAGAGCGAGTACGGCAGCGAGAACTCGTGCGTCCTGGGTGGGGGCGGCCTCCGCGGCACGCTGCACCATCTCTTCGGCGCCGGACAGATTGCCCCGGTCCGCATGTACCCAGGCCTCGGCCACGATCGCGGACTGCGGCAGCGCCGGCCCGGACTCCGACAGCGTGGCCGCGTGCGCGACGACCTCTCCGGCGCGCCGGAGATGTCCCCAGACAGCTTCCACCAGCGCCGCCATGCCGAGGAGATCGGACACGGTCTCGTGGGCAGCGGCTTCTTCCGCGATCGCGATCCCTTCGGTGAAGGCTGTCAGGGCCGCCGGGAAGTCTCCCCGCTGCAGCAGCACCCGGCCTTTGCAGGCGGCGACCAACAGCCTCGGTTCCGGATGGGCGATGGCTGATTCCCGCGATGCCGCTCTGAGCTCGGCCTCCGCGGTCAGGACGGCGCCGAGCCCGGCCTCGGGCGTCTCGCTCAGGCTTGCGCAGACCGCGTGCAGAACACCGATGGCCAGCTCGGCCGCATGCCCTTGAGCGGACGTCCGCTGGTCCAGCCAGTTCCTGGCGTTGCCGAGTTCCGACGTACAGCGGTCGGCGTCGAACGCGGCCAGTGCCCGGGCGGCTCGGACGACTGCGGCCTCGGGGCTGTCCAGATCGTCGGGGAAGCCGTCGAACAACATTGTCAGCTGTCGACGCCGGCGCCCGACGAGGAGACCGGCAACGTCGAGCTTCTCCACCAGGTATCGGGCCGCCTGCCCCCAATCACCGGCCCTGATCGCGTGATGGATCGCCTCCAGCGGCTGATCGTTCTGGGCGAACCAGGCAGCGGCGGCGCGGTGCAGCGCAGGGACGGCGGTGGGCCGCTCGTACAGCAGTTGGGCGCGAAGGAACTCCCGGAACAGTGGCTGGTAGCTGTAGCGGTCCGCGGTCTCCGGAACGGGCTGGATGAACGAGTTGCCGTGGGAGAGGAACTCCAACGACCGAAGGTCGCAGGCGTGCCCGGTCAACGCTTCGGCCAGGCTCGGCCGGACCTCGTCGACGACGCTGGTCCGAAGCAGGAACTCGCGCAGCTCCGGGGGCTGTGCGTCGAGGACCTCGGTCATCAGGTACGCCGCCACGTTCCCGGCGTCTCCGCGGAACTCCCGGATGACCCGCTGCGCGTCGGGCTTTCCGGCAAGGTTCATGGCCGCGAACATCAGGCCGGCCGGCCAGCCGTCGGTCCGGGCCTGGAGTTCGCCGACGTCCGCGGCGGTCAGTTCGAGTTTGTGCCCGCGCATCAGCGCCGCGGCCTCGTCCGTCGTGAACGCCAGCTCATCGGCCCGGATCTCGGCAACGGTGCCCGCCAACCGGTAGAGGTGCAGGGGGAGCGGCGGGTCGGTCCGCGTCACCAGGACAACCCGCACGCGTCCGGCGTTGTCGCGGAGGAGGCGATGGAGACTCTGCCCGAACTCCGGCGTCATCGTCACGTCGCCGCAGTCCACCACGAGCACCAGTACGTCGTCGTGATCGTCGCGGACGGACTCCACGATGGCCGCTGGTTCATCGCTGCCGTTCAAGGTGACGCGCCGGATCACGGCCGGACCTGGATAGCGCGCTGCCCACGCATCCAGCAGCATCGTCTTTCCGTAGCCCGCGGGCGCACTCACCAGTGTGAGCGGCCGATGAATCCCGAGGCTCAGGCGATCGACAAGACGAGGCCGCGGCACTGTTCCCGGTGGGATCACCCAGGTCCAAGCCGTGGACCTGCTGTGGCCTGCGAATGGTGCACCCGGCGAAGTGTTGCTTCGGTTCCCCGCCCCTGCATGCTGATCGCTCGGCATTTCCCCTCCTAGCGATGTGCGGCATCACGGAACGCTGGGGAGGGCGGTGCGTCGCGAGTCCGCACACTTTGACGAAATCACGGAATCGCCTGTAATACCAGCGCCTGCCGTCCGATTGCCGGACATTCCGAGACGAGATGGGTCTTAAAATGAGAACGCAAGAAACGCCCGCAACGTGGCCTGGCGGGCAGTTCACCCCGCAGGGATGAAGCCGCGACACCCGACCGTTTGCGAGCGTCGAACGCACACGTTGGGAACGGAGTGGGTTCGATGGTCGACGCGACGTACGAAATCCGCGTGGCGGGGGCCGTACCGGAACAGGACCTTCGAGACATGGGCGCCGTGACACTGGCGGTCGACCAGGTGAACACCGTTGTCTACGGCATCCCCGACCAGTCCGCGCTCTACGGTCTGCTGGCAAGACTGCGTGCCCTGGGCATCGAGGTCGTCGAGGTTCGCCGGATCCTGGACCCTGCCTCACAGTCGACGGAACCGATCGACATCGATCAGGGGGGCGGAGACGATGAAAACACATGAGGGCCGGGGCGCGTCGTACCAGGTGACGGTCCGGGGGGAACTGAAGCCGGCCGTACTCGCGTTCTGCGCCGGCCCGCAGGCCGATCACGAGACCTCCGGAGTCTTTCGGTTGCAGGTCCGCGACGATCAGGGCATCGCCGATCTCGCCGCGATGTTGCAGGCCGCGGGCCTCACGATCCTCGGCATCCGGCAGGTCACGGAGTCCGACGCGCCGTCGCCCGCGAGCCTGTCCGCCTGACTTCATCCCGCGTGGGTGATGACTGCCGGCCCCGGGCCACGGCAGTGTGGCGACGAACAGGGCGCGGGGTCGCCACGACCCTGGTGGAGGGATGGAGAGTCATGCCAGACGTAGAAGTTCATGGACCCATCGACTACGTACTCCTCGAGTTCACCGGCAACAAGATGACCGGTCGAGCGGCCGAGGAACTCGTGAACCTCGTCGAGCGCGGCATCGTCCACGTGTACGACGTCATGATCGTCGGCAAGCAGGCCGACGGAACCGCCTATGCGGTGGACCTCGCCGAAGCGTCCGGCGAGGCCGGCAGCTTCGCGGACCTCAGCGGCGCCCGATCGGGGATCCTGGCCGACGACGACCTCGCCGAGGCGGCCGCCGCGATGGAGCCCGGCACCCTGGCGGCACTGATCGTCTACGAGAACACCTGGGCGATCCCGTTCGTCGCCGCTGCCATGGAGTCCGGCGGCCAGATGATCGCCGGTGGCCGCATTCCGGCCGAGGACGTGATGGAAGCCCTCGAGGCCCTCGAAAGCCTGGAATCGACGAGTTGAGGAGCCTGACATGCCAGGACTGTTGCGAGGAATAGCGCGGACCGCGGCTGTCGCGGGTACCGCGACGGTTGTCGCCGGCCGGGTTCGGCGGCATCAAGACGCCAAGTTCGCTCAGAAGGACGCCGACACGGCAGCGCAACGCGACCAGGCGTACGCGGAGGACACCGCGCCGCCGGAGGACGCTGCACCGGCGGAGGCCGCTGCGCCAGCATCCGACTCCACTGCCGACCGCTTGGACCAGCTCAAGACCCTCGGCGAGCTGAAGCAGTCGGGTGTTCTCACCGACGCGGAGTTCGAGGCACAGAAGGCCAAGATCCTCGCCGGCTGAATCGCGGCCGCACCGGACGCCCCGGGGAAGTACGCCACCGTCTCCCGATCAGTGGCCCGACAGACAGGAACGGCTGCAATGACCGAGGAAGTGAGTGGCGTTCCGGCCGGGACGAAGGCCAACCCACGGCTTGCCATCCTGCTGGCGATGGCGATGTTCGTGCTCGTCGTGGACACCTCGATCATGAACGTCTCGATCTCTTCGGTGGTCCACGATCTCGACACGACGGTGAGCGGTGTCCAGTCCGCGATCGCGCTCGAGGCGCTGGTGTCCGCGGCCTTCATCCTGATCGGGAGCAAGGTCGGTGACCTGATCGGCCGCAAGCGTGCGTACCTGCTGGGACTGTGTGCTTACGCGATCGGCGCCTTGGCGATGGCGCTTTCTCAGAGCCTGACGGCGGTCATCATCTTCTGGGCCTTGGTGGGTGGTATCGGGGCATCGCTGCTCCTGCCCGCGATGCAGTCACTGATCCACGGCAACTTCGAAGGCGCGGCTCAGGTGAAGGCCTATGCCCTGGTCGGTGCTGCCGCTGCGCTGGCTGCCGCGGTCGGACCGCTAATCGGAGGGTTCATCACCACCTACCTGTCCTGGCGAGTAGCGTTTCTGCTCGAGGACGCGGTGATCGCGGTCGTGCTCGTCGGCCAAGGCCTGATCCGTGACGTGCCGTACACGGGATCCCGGCGGGTGGACGTGGTCGGTGCCATCCTGTCGGTGCTGGGGATGGGTGGCATCGTGCTGGGCATCCTGGTGTGGCAGGAAGGCGGCGAACTCGTCGGTCTGATCCTGGCCATCGGCGTCGTCGGGCTGGTGGCGTTCGGCTATTGGCTGGTGCGGCGCAAACGCCGGGGCGAGCCGACCCTCATCGACCCGGCTCTTTTCAGCTCCGCCGTCTTCAAGTTGGGTATCTCCCAGCAGATGCTCCAGCAGATTGCCCTGGGCGGCACCATGATCGTGCTGCCGATCTACCTCCAGATGGTCCTCGAGTACAACGCGATGGAGGCCGGCCTCACCCTGGCACCGCTCTCGCTCAGCATGTTCGGGATGGCGATCCTCGCGGAGAAGAAGGCGGGCGGGCGACGCCCGAGCAGCATCGTCAGGTGGGGATTCCTGCTCCTTGCCGCCGGCCTCGTGGTGCTGATCCCGATCGTGCCCCGGGCCGACTCCGGCTGGCCTCTCATCCCGCCGCTGATCCTCGCGGGACTGGGTCTGGGCCTGCTCGTGTCCCAGCTCAACAACTACACGCTGTCGCCGATCTCTCAGGAACGTGTGAGCGAGGCGGCCGGCGTCAACTCAGCGGCGGGCTCGTTCGGACTGTCCTTCGGTCTGGCGTTCGCCGGTGCCATCATGCTCGCGACGCTGTCCTTCACCTTCACCAACATGGCGGAGTCGAGCGCCGTCCTTCAACCGGGCCAGCAGGAGCAGGTCGCCCAAGCGCTGGACGAAGACGCCGAGGTGATGAGCAACACCGAGCTCGAGAAGGTGCTCGTCAAGCAGCCACCGGATGTCCAGGCGGAGATCATCCGGATCAACACGGACGCGCGACCGATCGCCCTCCAAGTCGCGCTGGGCATTCCGCTTCTCGCGGCTCTCGCCGGCCTGGTGAACTCCTTCCGGATGGCCCGCCAGCAGGATCCGCCGTCCGTGGCCCTCATTCCTCCCGCTGGCTGAGGTTGTGCTGGACGGCGCCGAAGAGCACCCGCGCGACCAGGCCGACGATGAGGAGATCACCGAACATCTGAATGATGGTCACTATGCGAGCTATCTCCGTCACAGGCACGATGTCGCCGAAACCGACCGTCGCGAAGACGGTCACCGTGAAGTACGCCGAATCGAGCTTGCTCAACGACTGGGAGAAGTTAGCCGGCTGGTTACGTCCCAGCAGGAAGTACGTCGTTGCGAAGATCGCGAGGAACAACGGCAGCGACGTCGCCAGCGTGCCGACCGCCCTGATGCGGGGATAGGGTGAGCGGGTGATCTCGCGGATCTGCCACGCCAGCAGGAGCGCCACCACCACAAGTCCAGCGGCCAGGGCCAGGCTCAAGGTGCCATCGAGATGGGTCATCGGCAGCAGGAAGTAGCCGGCGATGATGACCACGGACACCAGCAAGGACCGCAGCAGCGACCTTGTGGCGAGGCGGCGGCGCTTCCGCGGGGAGAGCTGGGCGTAGCTGACCTCGGTCCTTCTCACAGTCTTAGTGAAGCCCGAACCCCCGCCGGGCGGTTCATCCGGCGGGGGTGATGCTGGCCAGGCGATTTCCGGTGTTGTCTGGGGCATTCACGGATCTGAGTCTGGCTCGACCATGACCGGAGGGGGAAGGCAGCATGACTCCACAGAACCCGATCGCGACGTCACGCCGAGCCACACCCCCGACGAGGGAAGCCGTCCGCACCACGAGGTCAGTTCGCGCCGACGGTGCATCGGTGTCCGCTGCCCGTCGCCTCGCACCGGCCGACCATGCCCGCCTGGGACTCGCTGCGCGGGCAGCGCTGCCGCCGCGGGAGCAGGCGGAGCTGGTACTGCCCGCGGACCGTCCGGATCCGGTTGCGTTGTTCGAGGAGCAGGCTCGGTCTCGCGTTCCCGAACTTGTGCCGGTGCGCCACGGCAGGATGATGGTGTCGCCCTTCGCCTTCTTCCGGGGCAACGCCCTCGGAATGGCCACCGACCTCGGCGTGGCGCCGGTGTCGGGCCTCGGGGTGCAGCTGTGCGGTGACGCGCACCTGTCGAACTTCGGAGTCTTCGGATCTCCCGAACGGCGACTGCTCTTCGACATCAACGACTTCGACGAGACCATCGCCGGTCCGTGGGAGTGGGACGTGAAACGTCTCGCCGCCAGCCTGTCGATCGCGGGCCGGGACAACGGGTTCGGGCGGAAGGAGCGCCGCAAGTGCGTCCTGGAGACGGTACGGCGCTATCGCGACGCAAGCGCCGAGTTCGCGACGATGCGAGCGCTCGACGTCTGGTATGCGCGTGCCGACATCGATGAGATCGAGGAGACCCTGCGCAACAAGCTGACCTCGAGCCGAAGCCGGCGTGTCGACCAGACCTTGCTGAAGGCGCGCGGCAGCGGAAGTCTCAAGGCGTTCGCCAAGCTCACCGACATCACCGACGACGGGGTCCGGATCAAGGCCGATCCGCCGTTGGTCGTGCCGATCGCCGATCTGCTGCCCGACGCCGGCCGGGCAGAGCTCGAGACCGGGATCAGGGGCATGCTGAACCTCTACCGCAGGTCGCTGCCGGCCGAGCGGCGGGCACTGTTCGACCAGTTCGAGTTCGTCGACATGGCCCGCAAGGTCGTCGGGGTGGGCAGCGTCGACACGCGGTGCTGGATCGTGCTGCTGCGCGGAAGGGACGACGGTGATCCGCTCTTCCTGCAGGTCAAGGAGGCCGCGCCGTCAGTGCTCAAGGCCAAGGTGCCCACCACGCTCAGGCAGCGGTCCCAGCCCCGCAACGAGGGGGAGCGCGTGGTGGTGGGTCAACGTCTGATGCAGGCCGCCAGTGACATCTTCCTCGGCTGGCAACGGGTCGAAGGCATCGATGAACAGACCCGCGACTTCTACCTCCGGCAACTGCGGGACATGAAGGGCTCGGCCGCAGTGGAGCGGATGGACCCGCGCGGTATGACGATGTACGGCCAGTTGTGTGGCTGGACGCTGG
The DNA here is from genome assembly GCF_036227145.1 of Kribbella sp. NBC_01484. Lineage (NCBI taxonomy): Bacteria > Bacillati > Actinomycetota > Actinomycetes > Propionibacteriales > Kribbellaceae > Kribbella > Kribbella sp. NBC_01484. The sequence continues at coordinate 7,520,300 of NZ_CP109437.1, read as the reverse complement.
CCCGGGCTCACGCGCGATCGGGCGACCGGATCGCGCTGTCGACCTACCTCAACAGCGACGACGCTTTCCCGGAGGCGATGGTCGAGTACGCCGAGGCGTACGCCGACCAGAACGAACGCGACTACCAGGCGTTCCTGGAAGCGATCAAGACCGGCCGGCTGGAGGCCGAGAGCGGACTGTAGCCGTGGTCAGGCCGGCGCGCTGGGACGGGCGTCGCCGGCCGGTGGACGGCCGATGAACTCGATCAGGGCAACCGCCAGCAGGACGACGCAGGCGGTGACCACGACGACCGAGACAGTGGGCCTCGACCAGAACGTGAGTACGAGCGCGCCGCCGACCACGCTGGCGATCAGCAGCAGACGCTTGTGGGCGAAAGTCCACGCTCCGACGCGGCCCGTGCTGAGTCCGGCGGACTCTGTCCTGCCTCGCAGGTATCCGATGCCCTTGGTCAGCCCGGCGCGCGTGCGCACCGCGGAAATGGACGGGCCGGTGAAGAAGGCCGCGGCTGCGACGATGAGCGCGAGGACGGCGACGGCGCGCAGGCCGTAGCGCAGGTAGCGCACGAGGGTGTCGAAGACGGCGCCGCCCGCGTCCCTCGAGATCACCTGTGCCGGCAGGGCGTTGAGGTAGAACACGCGGGCGAGGGTCAGGGCGACGCCCAGGACCAGCATTGATCCGGCGACTCCCAGCGCACCGAGCAGGAGAGCCCTCCGGTGGTCGCGGGCGATATAGACGCCGAGGGCAAGCAGGAACAGGGCGATGATCGGCAGCCAGGAGCCGAGGGTGTTGAGGAGCCGGTAGAGGCCCTGGGCTTTGGTCACGCTGTCGGTCTGCACCAGCACGATCGATGTGTTCACCACCGGGATCCTGCTCGCCAGGCTGAAGCCGTTGGCCACGAGCCGGTCCTTCACCTGCGCGATGATCGGTGCCAGGTTGAGCGTGACGGTGTCGTTCTGCGCGCTGAGCGCGCCGCCTTGCCTGCCTTCGAGCAGATTGACCAGTGATGCGTGCGCCGTCTGGTTCGCCTGCCTCCAGACGGCGGCGAACTGGGGGCTGGCGACGAGGTTGTCGACCTGGCCCCGGATGAAGCTCTGGATGCCGCTGACGAGCGGTCCGCTCAGCGCCTGCAGGTTGGCCGTGACCCGCGGGGGCAGGCCTTGCCGGGAGATCGCGTTCAGAGTGTCGGTGGTGATCGCCTGGAGGTCGACGGCGGCGAAGATCTGCCGGGTGACGGCGTCGGAGATGGTCCGTTGCACCGCGGGGTCGTGTGCCAGTGGTGCGACGGTTTCGAGGTACCTGTCGGTGTCCGAGACCTGCCTGCTCGCCCAGACGGCCGTCGCCGACAAGGGTGCGAGCAGGCAGGCCAGCGTGATGAGCACGGCGGAGACCACCGTGCGCCAGGACTCCCGACGGCCCGCCGGTTCGCGAGTCTCCAGGTGTTGTCCGGCGGCCAGTTCGGCTTCGAGTTGAGCCACCCGCTCGCGCAGTCGCCGTACCTCGTCGGAGTCGCTCACAGCCGGTCCTCCTCCGCTGTGGATGACAGGTCAGACCGCCAGCGCCTTCGCCTTCAGGGTGTCGAACTCCGTCTGCGAGATCTTGCCGCTGTCGAGCAGCGTGCTGGCCTGGGCGATCTGGTCGGCCGGACTGGTCGATCCGGCAACCTGCTTGATGTAGTCCTCCTGCTGCCGCTGGGCAGCCACGCGGCTGGTGACCATCCGCTCCGACATGCCCTTGCCGCGGACGATGACATACACCAGCGCGGTGATCAGCGGGAAGAAGAGAAGACAGATCAGCCAGATGGCTTTGACCACTCCTGAGGTCTCGGAGTCGCGGAACAGGTCCGCGATGATCGAGAACAGCATCATCAGGTAGGCGACGAAGACGAAGCTGATGATGATGAACCACACAATGTCCCAGAAACTCATTGCGAGCGTCCTTTCTCGGAGCGCGAACACGTGCCTCAACCGTTGCGTCCGATGACCGCACCGTCCTCACCTTTCCTGGATGATCTTCCCGGCGCCGATCCGGAGAATCATGGGCCTGATCGCGCAACCTGTGCTGCGCGGAGGCCGGGGAGGTCTGGACATGGATCAGGAGCTGTTCACGTCGAGCTGGAAGATGATGGTCGTCCGCGGGGTGGTCGGGATCGTGATCGGGATCCTGGCGATCGTCTGGCCGATCGAGACCGCGATCGCCCTGATGGTGCTGTGGGGATTCTGGGCGCTGCTCGAAGGCATCAGCCTGCTGGTGCAGGCGTTCCGGTCCAGCACGCAGGGGAGCCGGCTGGGACGTGGGGTGCTGGGGGTCATCGCGCTGGTCGTGGCGTTCTTCGCGATCTTCAGCCCGGACGTGGCGGCCAAGACCCTGACCTGGATCTTCGGTCTCTGGCTCATCTTTCGCGGGGTGGTGGAGGTCTTCACCGCTTTCAGCAGTTACCGGCTCACACCGCGGTGGCTGCTCCTCTTGGGCGCCGCCCTGTCGATCCTGCTGGGCGTGTTCTTCGTCGTGAACCCCGGGGGTGGCGTCGTCGGGATCGCGGTCTGGCTGGGTCTGATCGCGGTGTGCTGGGGTGTGGTCTTCGTCGTGACCGGCTTCATGCTGCGCCGCGAACACTCCTGGCCGGCTCCCGCCAACCCGGCACCGGCGTGATGACGGCGTTTCCGGACGGAGATCGTCCGGATAGCGTCCTAACCTGAGAGCATGGCCAAGACCAAGGTGGTTCCGGGCGAGCTCACCGTCCGGCCGCTCACCCCGGAGACCTGGGCCGCCTTCGCGGATCTCGCGGAGCGGCACAACGGAGTATGGGGCGGATGCTGGTGCACGTTCTTCCACACGCTGCACGGTGAGAAGACGTTCGAGGCGGCGGACAACCGCACTCTGAAGGAGCGGTTGGTCGCGGAGGGGCGGGCCCACGCCGCGCTGGTGTTCGACGGGGACGTCGCGGTGGGCTGGTGTGAGTACGGCGCACCGCAGGAGCTGCCGAACATCAACCACCGCAAGGAGTACGAGGCCGGGCTCAGCGAGCCGCCCGACTACCGGCTGACCTGCTTCTTCATCGACCGGCGGTATCGGCGCCAGGGCGTGTCCGCGGTCGCCCTGCGCGGCGCTCTGGAACTGATCGCGCAGGCGGGCGGCGGGGTCGTCGAGGCGTACCCACAGGACACCGCCGGCAAGCAGATCACCGCCTCGTTCCTCTACAACGGCACCCGCAGTCTCTTCGAGCAGGCCGGGTTCGCCTACTCCCGCCCCAAGGGCAAGAACCACTGCGTGATGAGTGCGACGGTGTCACCGGCATGAAGGCGACCGAGTTCCAGCAAGCCGGCGGCGTCGAGGACTGGCGGGTCCTGGGCAGCGGCGCGAGCGCCTGGTTCGACGCGCCGTCGCAGACCGCGGGCGCGGCGCTCGTCGGCCGGATCGCCGACCTGGCGCCCGGCCTGCCGGACCTGGATCTCCGCGCCGGCGGGGTTCGGGTCCGGATCGGTGCTTCCTCCGATCTCGACGTGGAGCTCGCCTGCGCCATCTCGGCGGCGGCTCAGGACCTGGGTCTGCCTGCGGATCCGGCCGCGCTGCAGACCCTGCAATTCGCGATCGACGCCGCGGACAGGTCCTCGGTGATGTCGTTCTGGCGTACGGCGCTCGCCTACGAGCCGGCCGATGACAACAGCCTGGCGGACGCGCTGCGACGGGACCCGCCGATCTCGTTCCACCGCCTGGACCAACCACGACCGCTGCGCAATCGGATCCACTTCGATGTCAGCCGATCGCCCGATGCGGTGGAGGCGGTCAAGACTGCCCTCGGCACGGAGGCGTACGGCGCGTGGCAGCTCACGCTCGCCGACACCGAAGGGAACGAGGTCGATCTGGTCCCGGGCGGCGAGCTTGCGGAGGGGCCGGAGACCGCCGACTGGCGGGTGGTGTTCGGCGCGATGACCTTCTATCCGACCTCCTCACCCGCGCAGGCAGCCGCGCTCGCTACGGCCGTTGCCGGTCTGGCCGACGACGCGGGTGTGCCGCTGATGGTCGACCTCCGGCCGGACGGCGTCACGATCGACAGCGGCAAGGATCTGTGGGAGGACGACGCGCCTCGCTTCGCGGCGCTCGCCGGTCGGATCCAGGCCGCGGCCCACGAGTTGGCGCTCGCCGCGGACCCGTCGCGCCTGCGCTTCGTCCAATTCGGCATCGACGCCGTCGATGTTCCCGCAGTGCGGGACTTCTGGACGACCCTGCTCGGCTACCAGCACGACCCACGGCCGAACGTGTCCGACATCTACGATCCGCGCCGGCTCAACCCGGTGATCATCTTCCAGCAGATGGACGCAGCCGACGAGGAACGGCTCCGGCAGCGCAACCGGATCCACTTCGACCTCGTCGTGCCGGACGACCAGGCCCAGGCCCGGATCGACGCGGCCGTCGCCGCCGGGGGACGGATCCTGGCCGAGCCGGCTCAGGGTCGCTGCACACTTGCTGACCCCGAAGGCAGCGAGGTGGATATCGTCGCCCCGGCGTAGACGACGGTCGCGGCGGCCAGGATGCCGAAGCTCGGAGGCACGTTCGGCACCGCGTAGCTGAGGGCGAGCCCGGCCCACATCTCGGTGACCGCCAGCCCTGCCGACAAGGCGAGAGCCCGGTAGGGACGATCGGTTAGGCGCTGCGCGGCACCGGCGGGAGCGGCCAGTAGCCCCAGAATCAGCAGCGAGCCCACGGCCTGGGTCGCGACGGCCACACAGGCGCCGGCGAGGGCCAGGAAACCGAGGCCCAGGAGTCGAACGGGTACGCCGCGAGCAGCCGCCACCGCCTCGTCGATCGATGCGAACAGCAACGGCCGGGCGATGGCCGCGACGATCGCGCAGATGGCGGCCGCGATCGCCGCCGCGGTCACGGCCTGCGAGGCCGACAGCCCGAAGATCGACCCGAACAGCACGTTGACTCCGGCGCCGCCGTTCGCCGCGCTGCGTGAGGTGGTGTAGACCGTGAGGAAGAAGACGCCCAGGCCGAGGATCCAACTGAACACGCTGCCGATGGCGACGTCATCGGGCCGACCGCGACGGCCGAGTACGCCGAGCAGCAGCGCAACGCCGATCGTGGCGGCGTAGAGCCCGAACCGTGGATCGACACCGACCGCCAGCGCGGCGAGCGCGCCGGTGAAGGCGACATGGCTCAGCGCATCGCCGGTGAAGACCTGAGCACGCAGGACTAGGAAGTACCCGACCAGGCCGGCCGCTGCGGCGATCGCCGTACCGGCGAGCAAGGCATGCTGAAAGAACGTCGTCATGCCAGAGCCCGTCGACCGGTCAACGCGAGCACGTAGCCGGTAAATGCGAAGGTGGCGACGTAGAAGCCGATCGGGTACGGCGTGTAGTAGGCGGCGATCAGGCCGGCCCAGGTGACCACCAGGGCGATGAGCACTGAAAGGGCGAGCCCGAGACGTGGGCTCGCGGTGAGCGTCTGGGCCGTTGCGGCCGGCATCACCAGCAGCGCGAACACCAGCAGACTCCCGGTGATCTGACTGGCCCCGGCGACCGCCGCCCCGAGGAGGACCAGGAACACCAACCCGAGCAACCGCACCGGAACACCACGCCCGGCTGCGACATCCGGATCGATCGATGCGAACAGCAACGGACGCCCGATCGCGGCCAGCAGAGCGAGTACGGCGCTGGCCACCGCGAGCAGCATCCAGACCTGAGTCGCCGTGATCCCCAAGAAGCTGCCGAACAGCAACGCGGTCACACCGCCCAGCAATCCCTTGTACAGCGCCGCGAACAGGAAACCGCAAGCAAGCAGAAAGGCCTGGATCGTTCCCGTCAGCGCGGACTCGTGGCCATCGGCGTCCCGCGGGATCATTCCGATGACCACGGCCGCCGACACACAGAAGGCGAAATAGCCGTACGACGCACTGACGCCGACCAGCGTCGCGCCGGCCGCACCGGGGAACCCGACCACGGCCAACGTGTGCCCCGCGAAGCTCTGCCGGCGCAAGACCGTGAACCACCCCACCACTGCGGCCGCGACCGCGACGATCGTGCCCGCGCGGAAGGCGTTGACCATGAACGGGAACGCCCACATCTGCTGCAGGTCGGTCACCGGGTCCCAGGACCACGCCTGCCCACCGACCGGAATCATCGGGTGAGCGGGGCGGGTGCGTCCGGCTGCCCGACGACCACGAGTCTGCCGTCGGAGGTCCGTAGTACCTCGATCGGTGTGCGGTAGAGCCGCGACAGGATCTCGGACGTGATGACCTGCTCGGGCCGTCCCGCGACGGCGCCGCCCTCGGCCAGGTAGACGACGCGGTCCAGGCGGGACAGGATCGGGTTGATGTCGTGGGCAACCATCATCACCGTCACGCCCTCCTCCCGGCAGATCCTTCCGACCAGGGCGGCCGTCGCGGCCTGGTTCGGGAGGTCGAGGCTGTCCAGGGGCTCGTCGAGGAGCATCAGGTCGGGGCGGCGTACGAGCGCCTGGGCGATGAGCAAACGCTGTTGCTCGCCGCCCGAGCATTGCCCGATCGGCCGGTGCGCAGAGGCGGAGGCGCCGACCAGCTCGATGACCTCGGCAACCCGGGCGGCCCTGCGCCGGCGGCCCCGCAGTGGAACACCCCAGCGGTCGCCGTCCCAGCCGAGTCCGACGACGTCGATGCCACGGATCCGCAGCGAGGCGTCGAAGCTGCGCCGCTGCGGGAGGTAGCCGATCCGGTCGCCGGCCCGCCCGGGTCGCTCGCCGAGCACGCGTACGTCGCCCGCAGCCGGCGGCATGACGCCGAGCAGCACCTTGACCAGGGTGGACTTGCCGACACCGTTGGGACCCAGCACAGCGACGAACTCGCCTACACCGACGTCCAGGTCGACGCCCGACCACAACGTCCGGCCGCCAACCCGCACCGCCGCACCCCGCAACGAGACCGCAGCGGCCGGATGTGTTGCCTCAGACAACGACCTCGTCGGCGTTGCCGCTGACAACTGTCCTGGTGTCGTTGCCGCTGACAACCGTGGCTGCACCGGTGGAAATGGTTCTGCGGTCATTTGGCCGTGGCCTTGGCGAGGGCTTGTTCGAGGCCCTCGAGTTGCCTGACCTGCCAGTCCTGGAAGGACACACCGGCCGGAGTCGGGGTCTCGGTGACTGTCGCGACGGGGATGCCCTTGGCCTCGGCCGCCTTCACCTGCGTCTGCACGTCCGGTGTGCTGTTCTGGCTGTTGTAGACGTAGATCTTGATCTGCTTACCGGCGATCTGCTGATCGATGAGCGACTTGTCCCGCGCGGTCGGATCGGTGCCCTCGCTGATCGCGCTCAGGAACGAATCCGGAGTCAGCATCTTCAGCCCCAGTCCATCGGCCAGTGGGCTGACGATGGACTCGGAAGCACCGATCGGCGTACCCGCGTATTTCGTCCTGATATCGGAGATCAATTGGTTGTACCGAGCAAGGGTCTTTGTCTCGTACGTCGTCTTCAGCGCATCGAAGTCGGCGGCGTCGGCCGGGTCCAGCGACTTGTAGTCGGAGGTGATCTTCTCGATGACCTTGTGGACGTCGCCGGGGGAGTACCAGCGATGCGGGTTCCCGCCCGCCTGGATGCCGACGAGGTCGCCGATCGTGAGGTCGGTGCGGCCGTCGGTGGGGTTGGCGGACAGCAGTTTGTCCGCCCAGGCGTCGTACCCGATGCCGTTGACGATCGTGTACTGCGCGCCGGCCACGGTCCGGGCGTCGGCGGCGGTCGGCTCGTAGTCGTGCGGATCCGCGTCCGGATTGCTGATGATGTTCGTGACCTTGACGTGGTCGCCGCCGAGCTGGGACGCGATGCTGCCCCAGAAGTTCTCCGCCGCCACGACCTGAATCGTCCTGCCACTCGTGGACGAATCGGCAACCTCAGGCGCCGCGGTCGAACAGGCCGCAGCCGCCATCACAGTAGTCACCGCCAAGGCGAGCCCCGACAACCGACGTACGAAGGCACGGTGTGGCACAACGATCTCCTCGACGGCGTAGATGAAAATGACTTTCATAACCATACGCCTCCGGCCACGAAGTGCAACGCCGGGCCGCCCTCGCCGTAGAGTGGGAGTCAGCTGATGGAACGGTGAAGGGACTGTGATGAGCTTCTTCCACCAGGTCCTGCGCACCCACCAATGGATCTACGAGCACACCGACGGATTTCTCGGTCATCACCTGCTTTTCGGCAACCCCACGCTGCTGCTCCGCACGACCGGCCGCCGTACCGGCGAGGTTCGCACCAACGGGCTCACCTACGCCCGCGACGGCGACGACTACCTGGTCGTCGCGTCCAAAGGCGGATCACCCAAACCCCCCGCCTGGCTGGCGAACCTGACAGCCGATCCGCGCTGCGAGATCCAGGTCGGCCGCCGCCGGATCCCGGTCACCGCACGCTCGACGCTGCCGGACGACCCCGACTACGCCCGCCGCTGGACGATCGTGAACTCGGTCAACGCCGACCGCTACACGCAGTACCAGACCAGAACCACCCGCCCGATCGCCGTCGTCGAGCTACGTCCCGTGTCCGGCGGCTGAAGGCTGGCGGCGCGGTCTGGTGTAGGGCCTGTACTGCGGGGGCACCGGTTGGCGAGTGGGCCGAGTTGGTGTGGGCGTTGGGGTGAGCCGGGGAGCGGGCGAGGGCCAGGGCTGGATGTTCATCGTCTTCCTGTTCAGCATTCTGACCATGCTGTACGACCGCTACCGTCCGATCCACGACTACCGCGTCGAGGCGGCGAGAGCTGAAACCGAGGTCCGACCCTCCACGGTGCGATGATCCGTCGATCAGGATTCGGGTTCGAGTAGGTGGTTGTGGGTCATGAAGGCTGTGCGTAGTTCTTTGTAGCCGACCCGGTCGAAGAGGACGGTCATAGTGGTGCCGTCGTAGTGTTCGACCAGGCCGGGTCCAAAGGTGGGGTGTCTGACCCGGCTGCCGATGGGGAAGGGCTGGTCGGGAGGTGGTGCGGCGGTGCGGCCGGCCAGGTCGTTGTCGCAGTTGCCGCACGGGCCGTCGTACTGCTCGCCGAAATAGCTGAGCAGCCACTCGCGGCGGCACCCGCCGTACTCCGCGTACGCCGCCATCATCTCGACCCGGGAGCGGGCGACCTCGCGGCGATCGTGCTCGACGGCCGAGGCGGCGGCGACCGCCTGGTCGACGGTGGTGCGGGCGGCCAGGTGGAATTGGTGGCCGATGGCAACCACCCGGGCATCGGTCAACCGGCCGAGCGCGCGTTCGATCCGGGCCGGACTGAGCCGGGCCGTCGTGGCGAGCTCCTCGATGTCGGCCGGATGGTGTTCCTTGATCGCGGTGGCGACGGCGAGGAGGTCCTCGTCTGTCACCCCGCCGGAGGCGAAGAATCGGTTGAGCCCGAGGTTGGCGTGGCGGAAGAACAGTTCGATGTCGGCCGGCTCGCCGTCGCGGCCCGCGCGCCCGATCTCCTGGTAGTACGCGTCGACCGAGCCCGGTGCCTCGGCGTGGCTGACCCAGCGGATATCCGGCTTGTCGATGCCCATCCCGAAGGCGATGGTCGCGACCACGACCCGGTACCGATCGGCGAGGAATCCGTCCTGGACGTCGCGACGTTGTCTCGCCGACAGGCCCGCGTGGTACGCCTGCGCGGACACACCGGCGATCTGGAGTTCTGCCGCGAGGTCTTCGGCGTGGTGGTGGGTTGCGACGTACACGATGCCTGGTCCGCGGGAGGAGCGGACGTGGCTGAGCAGCCGGCGGTTCTTGGTCTCCTCGTCGGCGAAGGTGAACACGGCGAGATTGAGGTTCGGCCGGTCGAATCCGCCGACCACCACGGCCGGGCTGCGCAGCTCCAGCCGGTGGACGATCTCCTTGCGCACCGGTGGCGCGGCCGTGGCGGTCAGTGCGAGGGTCGGTGGCCGCCCCATCGCGCGGATCGCGGCGGCGAGCCGCAGGTAGTCGGGGCGGAAATCCTGGCCCCACTCGCTCACCAGATGAGCCTCGTCGACAGCCACCAGGCGGGGACGGGACGCCGCGAGCAGGTCGAGTACGTCGGAATGCGTGAGTTGCTCCGGCGACATGAGTACGAAGCCGGGACGGTTGTTCGCCAGCAGGTCGTGAGCCGCCCGGCGACCGGCGTGGTCACTGGCGTTCAGTTCCGCGACCTCGACGCCTGCGGGGTGTTCGGACAAGGCCCGCAGCTGGTCCCGTTGGAGAGCCACCAAGGGGCTCACCACGATCGTCACTCCACCGAGCGCCAGCCCGGCGAGCTGGTAGATGGCGGTCTTGCCGGTCCCGGTGGCGAGGACGGCGAGCGTGTCCTGTCCCGCGAGGACCGCCTGAACGGATTCCTCCTGCCCGGGGCGCAGCGTGTCGAATCCGAGCCGCTCGCGAGCGAGCTCGGCGATGTCGGAGGAGCCCAGCACCCGCCCATCATGCCTTAGGACTGCCGGGCCGTCTCCGCCCATTGCCACAGGTAGAGGCACGCGAGTGTGCGGTACGGGCGCCAGGGTTCCGCGAGGCGCTCCAGCTCCGCGGGCGCGGGCAAGCCCGGCAGCTTGTACGCCTTCTCGACCATCCGGCGGATCTCCAGGTCGCCGACGGCCAGAACGTCCGGTCGCCGCAGGTGGAAGATCAGGAAGATGTCGGCGGTCCAGCGGCCGATGCCCTTGACCGCGATCAGCTGCGCGGCCACCTCGTCGTCGGACAGCTCGTGCAGGTGGTCGAGCTCGAGCTCACCGGAGCTGACGTGCTCGGCGAGCGAGCGGAGCGAGGCCGTCTTGGCCCTGGACAGCCCGACCGAGGTGCGCAGTTCGTCCGGATCGTCGGCCAGGATCTCCTGCGGCGTCGGCGGCGTTCCGCCGAAGCGGTCCCGCAGGCGCTGGAAGATGGCGCGCGACGCGAGATTCGAGATGTTCTGGCTGACGATCGCGCGGAGGAGTACGGCGAAGTGCTCGCTCGGAAGGTTCGGGTCGGGCGTCAGCGCCGGGTCGGGCTCGACGGTCAGTGGCGCGCCGTTGGCCTGCACGACGTCGTCGATGATCGATCCGAGCACCGGATCCGCCTGTCGCAGGTACTGCTCCGGCGCTAGGTCAGCTGAGGTGGTCACGGAGTACTGCCTCGATCTCGTCGAGGCGGTCCAGCATGAGCAGGGCCGCCTGGTGACGGGCGCGTCCGTAGGCTTCCAGGGATGGATCCACGGCGTCCGGGTTGTGCAATGGTTCGGCAAGAGGATACGTCGAGGCCAAGGTGTAGGCGCAGCCGACGGCGACGGTGGCTACGAGGTCGTCCGGCCGGGCCGCGGGATGCTCCTCGCGGTACGCGACGAGAAGCTCTGGCAGCCCGGTCATCCACTGATCGCCAAGGACGATCGTCCTGGGGTCGCAACCGATCCGCGCGATCTCCCACGACACGAAGCGTGAGGTCGGCGGCTGGAAGTCGATCACGGCCGCGACCTCGTCACCACGCAGCAGCAGGTTCGGGCTGGCCAGGTCGCCGTGCACGATCTGCTGGGTCAGCTCGGGGAGCCGTCCGAGGATGCCGCCGACCCGATCCAGCATCGACCGCTTCTCCCGGGCGGCCTCCAGCGCGAACAGCTCGAAGGAGCTCAGCCCGCTGCGCCGCCCGTACTCGCTGATCAGCCGATCCAAGAGATCACGCGATCGCTCGACATCGCGCACTCCGCGAGCGTCGATCCGAGCCGGCGCCGCCGCCGGATGACTCGCGAGCCGCCGATGGAGCCGACCAAGCACGGCCCCGACAGCCCGCCACCGCTCTCCGGTCAGTCCGCCCTCGGCGGTCTCGGCGTCCGCGACGTACTCCCACACCGACATCGCCGGCGACCCGTTCTCCGCAACCAGTTCGCCTGCGCAAGTACGCCGTACGCCGGGAACCGGAAGACCACCCGCCCGCGCGAACTCGGCCAACTCCACGGCAGCCCGCTCCCGCTCAAGCCCGCCGCCATCCCGATAGACCTTCGCAAACCACCGCCCACCCGACTCCTCGGTGACAAGAAAGTTCGCCGTAGCCGTGCCGGCAGCAATCTGCGTGATCCTCGCCGGCCGAATCCCGTACGCAACAACCAAACGGTCTGCAACACCACCAAGTAACCGCCCGTCATCGCTCATAGTTGCCTTCCTTGTGCCTCGCCAAGAAGCGTCGAGATCGTTGCCGCACTTGGCTTCCCACACGGGTCAATTCGAGAGGAGAACCTCGCAACTGCACCCTTCTACCCACCGCATGCCCGAGGTGAAGGGACCAGATCAGGGGTGAACCCCGCACCTGGCCGCCGCGGCTGGCCTCGGGGGTGGCGGTCAGTCCGGATTACCTCTCCAACCCTGCTCGACGCGGCATTACCGTGGATGGCATGCGAACGAGAGGAGGTCCGACGAGCTTGGAGGTCCTGCACGTCCCGGGCTGCCCGAACCTGCCGCCTCTCCTCGATCACCTCAGCCAGGTGACCGGCCTGCCTGTGGTGACGCGAGTGGTGCGTACGGACGCGGATGCCGTGCGGTTTGGCATGACGGGCTCGCCCACGCTACTGGTCCACGGGGTCGATCCGTTTCCCGCGGGGGAGTGCGGCCTGTCCTGTCGCCTCTATCGCGACGAGTCCGGCGCTCCCGTCGCCGTACCGTCGATCGAACAACTCCGCGCCGCGATCAGCCCGCCGGGCTCGGCCGACTGAGGTCACGGGAGGTGGCGGTTGATTCGGCGGAGGATCGGGCCGATCAACGGTCGTTGGTGCCAGCCCCGGGCGATCACACCTTCGCGTAGCCGGCGTACGCCGGTCCGCACCGTCGTGCCCCAGGTCGGCCTGAGCTCGTCCTGTCGCTGACCGGCGCGCTGCCTGATGTCGACGGCGCACGCACCGCAGATTCCAACCTCCGGATGAGCGCCCAACCGCACCAACTCGCGCTCGTCGTACTCCCTGTCGCAACACCAACATCTCGTCGGCGCCGGCTCCTCTGCACTGGTCACGCACCCATCATGTGCCTGCGCCCTCGAGGAATGTGAGGCGGTTGCCGTCGGGGTCCTGGGTGGCGGGGCGGCTGTCGGTTGCGAGCAGCGCGAGGTGATTGACGGGAGTGGTTGCTGGGGGCAAGGATTTGTGGAGTTGGACGGCGTCGGCGCCGAGGCGGAACGTGGCGGTGCCGGGGGAGTCGTCCGGGACGGGCTGCATGCCGAGGTGGGTGCCGTAGAACTCGGTGGCCGCCTCCAGGTCCGGTGCGGACAGTGCGATGTGGGACAGGCGGCGTACGGGACCCGAGGCGATGGGTGGGATGCGGAACTCCTCCGAGCGTTGCAGGAGTTCGATGCGTACGCCGTTCGGGTCGGCGAGGAATGCGAGTCGGCCCTGGCCGCTGCTCGCGGTCCTGGGAGACGAGAGTTCGGCGTACCCCAAGGCGATCAGGCGTGCGTAGTCCGCGTCCAGGTCGTCGGTCATGAAGCCGACGTGGTTCAGCCCGTAGGTGGCATCCGGATCGGGCTCCTCGTTGTGCAGCAACTCCACCAGCCCGGTCGCGAGCTGAATGTGCACCCGGTGGACGCGACTACTGGCCATGAACAACCGGTCGACCACCTCCGCGCCGAGCCCGGTGTAGAACGCCAGGCTGGCTTCGAGATCCTGGACCCGACCGCCGACGTGGTTCAGCTCATAGATCACCGGATCACGATAGCAAGCGCTTACCGAGGAGGGTCAGGATCGCGTGTTGGTGATCAGGATTTCGCGGTCGAAGGCTTTGGCGGCGGTCTTCCAGCCGAGCACGTTGAGGAGGATCAGGACGACCGCGGCAGTGACGGCGAGCCTGGGGGAGGGCGGGATGACGTTGAGGGCGATCAGAGTGGTCAGCGCGACCGTCGGGAGGCTCGCGAGCGTTGCGAACTGCTGGGCCACGCGGACGTCGCTCGAGCGGGTGGAGATGACGATCGCGAGCCAGATGGACCAGCCGGCCAGGAGTGGCGTGAACAGGAGCTGGGCGATCAGGTCCGAAGGCCGGATGAGGGCTGACGCGACGCCGTCGGCGGCGAAGAGTTCGACGGCGAGCAGGAACAGGCCGTAGACCGCGTAGGCGATCGCGACGGCCGGCAGGAAGGTGGCCAGAGCCTTGCCGAGCAGCAACTCGTCGGCGCGGATGGGGGTCGTCAGCACTGGCTCGAGGGTGCCTTGCTGGCGCTCGCCCACCACCGAGTACGCCGCGATCAGCGACGGAACGAGGGCCGGGATGCCGAGCATGTAGAGCAGCACATGCTCCTGCGCGAGCGGTGCCGAGGCGGCGGGCTGCAGCGCGAAGATGCTGATCAGCGGCTGGACGCTGAAGACCAGCGGGATGATCGCCATCCCGGCGGTGATGGATCGGTTGCGGCGGAACTCACGCACCTCCTTGGTGAAGACGGCTCGCACCCGCCGCCCGCTGAGGCTCATCATCTGTTCTCCACCGTCTCGAGGTAGACGTCCTCGAGTGAGTGGTGCGACTCGCCGATCGACAGTACGTCGGCGCCGTCGGCGACGAGCGCCCGTGTCACGGACGGAGCCGCGGCGGCCGGATCGGAGACGGCGAGGACATAGGCGGCAGGGCCGTCAGGCTGCCAACCCTCGACGCCTGGCAGGCCTTCGAAGACGCGCCGCGGGTCGGCGAGCGGCGCCGCGGTCCTGATCTTGAGCGTCTTGGCGAACAGTCTGTCGCGAAGCTCGTCGGGACGGCCGATCGTGCGCAGAGTGGTGTTCAGGATCGCGACGCGATCGCACAGGCGCTCTGCCTCTTCCAACCGGTGCGTTGTGAGGAAGATGGTCACGCCACGCCGCCGGAGATCGTCCACAAGGGTGTGAACGTCGCGCGCAGCCACCGGGTCGAGTCCCGAGGTGGGTTCGTCGAGGAACAGCACCTCCGGATCACTCAGCAGAGCACGCGCCAGCGAGACGCGCTGCCGGAGGCCCTTGGACAGAGCACCGCACGCGTCCCGGGCGCGGTCGGTCAAGTTGACGGCAGCCAAGGCGCGCTCGACGCGGTCGCCGGGGTGCGGCACTTCGTAGAGATCGGCGAAGCACTCGAGGTTCTCCTGCACGCTCAGCCGGAGATACAGCCCAGGTGCCTCCGGCATGATCGCGATCCGTTGGCGGATCTGTACGCCGTTGTCCGGCGTCAACGGGATCCCGGCGACCGTCGCCGTACCCGAGGTCGGCGCGATCAGCGTCCCCAGCGTCCGCACCATCGTCGTCTTCCCGGCCCCGTTCGGCCCGAGGAACCCGAACACCTCGCCGTACCCGATCTCGAACGAGACCCCGTCGAACGCAACCCGCTCGCCGAACCGCTTCCCCAACCCCTCGACAGCCAAGGCCGACCCATCCCGCACCGGGTCACCCACGCGCGCCGTCGTCATACTGCGATCATCCCTCGCCGGAATCCCTCAGACGAGCCACGCCGACCGAGCGTGGTGTCACCAGGTCTGGTCGGTGGCTCGGAGCAGGAGTTCGTTGAGAGAGACCCGGCGGGGGCGGGTGACGATGTAGGTGATGGCGTCGGCGACGTCCTCGGGGCGGAGGGGGTCGATGCCGTCGACCTGGCGGCGGACCGCGTCGCGGAGGTCGTCGGTGAGATGGTCGACGAGCTCGGTGTCGACGGTGCCGGGTTCGATCACGCTGACGCGGACGCGTTCCTCGAGGAGTTCCTGGCGGAGGGACTCGGTGAAGCCGTTCAGGCCGAACTTGGTGAGGTTGTAGACGCTGCTGGCCGGGCGGGCGACGCGGCCGGCGGTGGAGCTGACGTTCACGATGTCGGCGACCCGGCGCGGTGACGTCGCGGCTGCGTCGATGAGGTAGGGGACCGCCGCATGTGTGACGTGGATCAGCGCGGACACGTTGAGCGCGATCATGCGATCCCACTGGTCGGTCGTGGTGTGCAGGGCGGTGCCGAGCAGCATGATGCCGGCGTTGTTGATCAGGATGTCCAGGCGGCCGAGGCGGTCGACCGTGTCCTGCACCGCGCCGGACGCGACCTCCGGGTCGGTGATGTCGCCCTCCAGGACCGCGGCCCCGCGACCGTCGTCGGTCAGCTCGGCCGCGAGTTGGTCGAGCCGGTCGCGGCGGCGGGCGATGAGCGCCACCGCGGCACCTCTCGCCGCGAGGCTGCGAGCCGTCGCGGCTCCGATACCGCTGCTCGCGCCCGTGACGAGCGCAACCGCCCCGGACAGGGGCGTTTCTGTCATGGCCACGCCACGACACTCCTCCGGGCGTACGCCTGTCGCGCCAGGGAGTGTCCCTGGCCGGGCGAGACCAGGGACCGTCACGGGTGCGAGCCCGGCTGCGGCCGCGCGACCGTTGGGACGTCGAAAGGACTCACGGCATGACCGCCAACGGGACACCGAAGCCGATCGCCGCTGGACAGCTGTCGGCCCTGCGCAGCCGGACCGGCACCGCACTGGTCGCCGCGACCGTACTCGCGTCGATGGTCGGCTTCATCGACGCTTACATGATCAATGTCGCCATCCCCGCGATCGGCGCCGACCTGAACGCCGGCGTGACCCAGCTGCAGTGGGTGCTGACCGGCTACCTGGTCAGCGTCGCGTCCCTTCTGCTGCTCGCCGGAGCGCTGGCCGACCACTTCGGCCGGCGCAGGATCCTGATCGCCGGGCTCGTCGTCATGCTCGTCGCCTCGGTGTGCTGCGCCGCCGCCCCGAACGTCGAGGCCCTGATCGCCGCCCGGGTCATCCAAGGAGCCGGCGGTGCGATGGTTGTGCCGAGCCGTCTGTCCTTGCTCAACGGAACACTGGTGCCGGCGGACCGCGCCAAGGGCATCGGCGTCTGGGCAGGGCTCTCGACGCTCGGTACCACGCTTGGTCCGTACGGTGGCGGGTGGTTGATCGATCACGCCTCCTGGCGCTATGTGTTCCTGCTGAACATCCCACTGATAGCGGTCGCCTGCTGGGTCCTGCGCGCCGTACCCGAGGTCAGCCGGACCCGGCGGCCGCTGTCGCTCGATCTCGCCGGGGGACTGCTGACGATCCTCGGGCTGGGCGGGGTGATCTACGCGCTGACCGCGGGACCGGCCTCCGGGTGGGGCAGTGCGGCGGTCCTGACGTCCGCCGCCGTCGGTGTCATCTGTCTCGCCGCGCTGGTTCCGATCGAGCAACGTCGATCGGCACCGATGCTTCGGACGGCCTTGTTCCGGATCCGGCAGTTCGTTGCCATCAACGCCGCAACCGTCTTGTTCTATGGGGCTCTCGCCGCGGCCAGTTACCTGGTCGTTCTGCAATGCGAACTGCGACTGGGCTACAGCGCCACCGAAGCGGGCGCGGCGCTCATACCGGAGTCGGTCGTCTTCCTGATCGTCTCGCCACTCGTCGGCGGTCTGGTGGCGCGGGTCGGCACGCGTGGGCCGATGACGGTGGGCATCCTGATCGTGGCCGGCGGATTCGCGTGGTTGTCGACGGCTCAGCCGGGTCAGAGCTATGTGCGAGCGATCCTGCCCGGCGCGATCCTCTGGGGCCTCGGCATCGGTCTGGCGGTCGCACCGCTCACAGCCGGCGTACTCGCGGCTGTCGACGATGCCGACCTCGGCGAGGCGTCGGCGATCAACGACGCCGCATCTCGTGTCGGGGGCGTGATCCTGGTCGCGCTCGTCCCCGCGCTGCTCGGCGCGGGCAGCTCGCACGACCTCGTCGGGCCACTCGCGAACGGGTACCAGACGGCCATGCTCGTGATGTCCGGGTTGAGCGTCGCCGCCGCGATCATCACGATGCTGTTCGTCGCGCGCAGTCGTCCGCCGGCCGCCCAGGTGCCCGCTGTCGCGCCGCGGATCCACGGCTGCGCCGTACCCACGTCGACCCCGGCCTGAGACACGACAGGAGAACACGATGACCGAGGCAACCACTCTCAGTGCGCAGCAATCGGACGGAAGCCTCGCCGGGCAGGTCGTCGTCGTGATCGGCGGCAGCTCGGGCATCGGGCTGGAGACCGCCCGTCAGGCTCGCGCGGCCGGCGCCCAGCTCGTCCTCACCGGTCGCAGCCGCGAGCGACTCGGCCACGCCGCGACAGAGATTGGTGCCGTGAGTACGGCGATGCTCGATCTGCGCGATCCGGTCCGGCTCGAGCGAGTCTTCGCCGGCCTGCCCGCGCGGCTCGACCATGTGCTGGTCAGCGGCGGCGGTCCGTTCTACTCGCCGATCGCGGACTTGGATTTCGATGAGGCGCTCCGGGTGCTCGATGAGCACCTGATCGGCTCGCTGCGCATCGCCGGTCTCTGCCGGGGAAGGGTCCGACCGGGTGGCTCACTGACCTTGATCACCGGAACGCATGCGCGTCGCCCGGGGATCGGGCTGAGCCTAGCCGCCATCAGCGCGGCCGCGGTCCCCGCGATCGCCGCGAATGCGGCCGTCGAGCTCGCTCCGATCCGGGTCAACGCGATCGCGGCCGGGTTCGTCGACACTCCGCTCTCGGCGAGCCTCCTCGGCAACCAGATCGAGGATCGGCGCGCTCAACTTCGCGCCACGCTGCCGATCCGGCGAGTGGTGGGTCCGGGCGACGTGGCCACGCTCGCCGTCCAACTGATGACGAACACCGCTCTGACCGGCGCGACGTACGACGTGGACGGCGGTCAGCAACTGATCCCTGGCTGAGACCCGCTAGCCCGTGGCTGCCTCGTAGTCGGTCCGCGGTAATGCGCTCCGCAGTTGCCGGCGCGAGTTGATCGACAGCTTGTCGAAGATCTTGCGCAGGTGCCACTCGACCGTCCGCGGGCTCAGGAACAGCCGGGCTCCGACCTCCGGATTCGACAGGCCGTCCCGCACCAAGAGAGCGATCTGCCGTTCCTGAGGAGTCAACTCGGCACCCGCCGACGACGACTCCGTCCGCTTGCGCACCTTCTCCCCGGTCGCGAGCAACTCCCGCCGCGTGCGTTCCGCGAACGCCTCCATCCCGATCGAGACGAACAGGTCGTACGCCGCTCGCAGTTCGGCCCGGGCGTCGACGCGACGACTCTGCCGACGCAGCCATTCGCCGTACAGCAGATGGGCACGCGCCAGATCCGGCCGCAGCCGGGTGGTGCCTAGTTGCTCGATCGCCTCGCGGTAGGCGGATTCGGCGCTCGCGCCTTTGCTCACCAAGCCACGGGCGCGGGCTTCGAGGCCCAACCCCCAGGGCTCATGCGTCCCCCGGATCTGTACCTGGAGTCGCGCGAGTGCTTCGGTCGCGGCGCGGGGGTTGCCGCTCCGGACGGCGGCCTCGACCCATTCGCTCAGCGACCACGACGCCACGAAGAGCTCAGGGGTGTCGTCGGCGGCCAGTCTGGCCGACATCAGCGCTTCGTCGTGGCGGCCGAGGGCGTTGAGGACAATCGATCGGGTCCAGTGCGCGTACTGCACCGCGGTGCCCTGACCTACGGCCGTTGCCTCGGCGATGGTCTCCTCGATCAGGGCGAACGCGTCGCTCTCGCGGCCCCGCAGTGCCGCGAGCACCAAAGCGCCGTACTGCGCGACCTGCGCGCCGGTCGCCTCCCGGACCGCGTCGGCCTCCGCCGTCAGCGATGCCGCTTCGGCGAAGTCGCCCTCCAACGCGACGACCTGACCCAGTACGTTCACGCCGACCGCGAGTACGGCGAGGGCACCGGCGCTCCGGGCCACCTGCACCTGGCGGGTGGCTGCTCCACCACAGGCCTCGAAGTCCCATGCGAAGGCCGCGGCGGCGGTCCCGAGCCATCCCCAGCGCAGGACCTCCTCGGTCGAGACGTCACCTGCTGCGAACGCACCGGCCGCCTGCTTCAGCAGCGGCAGCGCGTGGCCGCGGTCGTCGGTGAACAACAGCGCGAAACCGTCGAGGAGCAGATCGGAGCCGCGTCCCGCGGCCTCGGCCGGGGGAGCCGCCCTGGCCGCGCGCGACACCTCCCCGAGATCCGCGGTCGTCGCCATCCGGCCGGCGAACAGTGCCGCGCTCCACGCGTCGAGATAGGTGTCCCGGGCAAGGCGTACGTCGAGCGGCTCGAGCGTCCGGGCCGCCCGGAGGAGCAGCGCCGGTGCGTCGCCGCCGCGCTGAAACGCGAAGGCGGACTCCGCGCGGAGAAGGTCGACCCGCGCTCGCCCGAGCTCATCCAGGTCGCCGGCACCGGCGGTGGCGAGAAGGCCTTGGGCGGTCTCGAAAGCCCCTGCCTGCAGGCTGGCCTGAGCCGCAGCCAACGCACGCTCGGTCCGGCGGCCCGGGTCACGTGTCAGGGCGACCGCACGCTGTAAGAAGGCGGCAGCAGCAGCGAATCCGCCCCGGGCCTGAGCCCGGTCGGCGGACCGCTCCAGCTCGACAGCGACGTCCTCGTCCGGTCCGGCTGCCGAAGCGGCGAGGTGCCAGGCCCGGCGGTCGGGGTCGACCGTTGAGTCGGTCACGTTCGCGAGGGCAAGGTGCACAGCGCGTCGTTCCGGCGGCGTCGCCGAGCCGTAGAGGGCCGAGCGGACGAGCGGGTGGCGAAACGTCACCCGTTCGCCGAGCGTGAGCAGACCGTCGATCTCGGCGAAGGCGGCGGCGATGCCGAGCTCGTCGGCTGCTCGCCAAACCAGCACCGGATCGCCCACCGGCTCGGCGGCCGCGACCAGCAGGAGCTGGCGGGTCGGCGCCGGCAGCGTGTCGGCCTGGCGCAGGAAGCTCTCCTCGATCCGGCCCGGCAACGTCTGCGTGCCCAGCAGCCCGAATCCACTGGCGAGTTGCGTCGCGGTCAGCCCGCGCGGGAGCTCGAGCAGAGCCAGCGGATTGCCGCCGGTCTCCGCCACGATCCGATCGCGGACCGGCCGGTCGAGCAGGAACCCGACCGCCGATCCGAGCAACGCGCGGGCGTCATCCTCCTGCAAGCCGTCGACGGCGAGCTCGGCGAGACCGTGCAACTCCTCGCGGACCTCCCGTGCCCCGAACAGAAGACCGACAGTCTCCGCGTGCACCCGCCGCGCGACGAACCCCAGCGTCTGCGCGGTCGCCGTGTCGAGCCACTGTGCGTCGTCGACGATGCACAACACCGGTCGCTCATCGGCCGCTTCGGCGATCAGACTCAGTACGGCGAGGCCGACCATGAACCGGTCCGGCGGCGGACCGGGCTGCAGGCCGAAGACGGTCGCGAGAGCCGCGCGCTGTGGGGTCGGCAGGTGGTCGACCCGACCCAGCAGCGGTGCGCAGAGCTGGTGCAGTGCGGCAAAGGCCAGTTCCATCTCGGACTCGACGCCCGCCGCGCGCAGAATGCGCATGTCCGGCGCGGCTGCGTCTGCCGCGAACTCCAGCAGGGCTGACTTCCCGACTCCCGCGCCGCCTCGCAGGACCAGCACCCGGCTCTCACCCGCGCGAACGGCCGCCAGCACGTCGTCGAGGACCTCACACTCCGACCGACGCCCGAGCAGCCTCATGCTCCGCCCTCGCCCCCCAGCGATGATCCGCACGACGCACACCGGGCCAACCACGCCACACCTGTGCCGAACTCGCTCAGATTATGCCGAGCGGATCCCCTTTGACCACTGACCCGGTCGAGTTTGTCCGGCCGGCTCGATGAACCTTGTCGCCCGCAGTCAGTTCGCGGGCTGGAACAGTTCGACGAGGTTGCCGGCGGGGTCGGCGACCAGGATCTGGCGCCCGCCCGGGCCGGTGGTGACTTCGCTGCGGAACGGGACGCCGGCGGCCTGGAGCCGGTCGATCTCGGCATCGAGGTCGTCGACGATCAAGTGAATGCGGTTTCGGCCAGGCCCGGCCGCGTCGGCTGGAGTAGCACGTGCGCCGGACGACGGTGGTCCGGACAGCAGGAGGCGCAACGGCCCGTGGGTGACGTCGGCGAAGGCTGGTGCGGGTTTGCTGCGCACGACGAACCCGAGGTGGGTGGTGTAGAAGTCGATGGCAGCCGGCACGTCGTCGACGATGTAGCGAACGCTCGCGAAGGTGTCCATGGTCAGTCCTCCTTCTCGGTGCTGAGGCTCGGCAGTAACTGCCGAACGCGGGTGTCGATCTCGGCCGCCGCCGACAGATACCTCGAATAGCTACTTCGGCTCTCGTCGCCGGCCGCTGGATCGGCGATGCTCCAGTGGGCGCGTGGCCAGTACTCGCCGTCGGGCAGCGCCTCGCGCGCCTTGTCGCACAAAGTGACCACACGGTCGAACCGACGACTCCGCGTGGAGTCGAGCGGGCGCGGTGCCTGCGCCTCGATGTCGATGTCGTACTGCTCCCGCAGCACCCGGACCGCGTGCGGATGGATACGGTCCTTGGGCCGGGTGCCGGCGCTGCTCACGTGGACCCGGTTCCCGGCGTGGCGGCGCAGCAACGCCTCGGCGATCGGTGATCGGGCGCTGTTGCCACTGCAGACGAAGAGGACGCTCACTCGCCCTGACCGCCGCATCGGAGCGCTGGGTACTGGCGCCATCCGCAGGGCCGGATGCAGTGCGACGCCCACGTCGGCCAACGCGATGGCGCAGCGCTCGAGGTCGAGGTGGTAGTAGCTGTCACGCGCGTCGAAACTGCTGCGCCTCGCCGAAACCAGGCCGCCGTCTCGCAGGAGCCGCAGATGATAGGAGACCAGATTCTGCGGCTCGTCGACGATGGCGACGAGTTCACGGACGCGCAGGTCGCTCCGCGCGAGCTCGGCGATCAGTTGCCACCTGAGCGGATGGCTCACCAGTCGAACGAACTCGGGCAGCGCCGCACCGTCGGTCATGCCCACCCAGCCGACATTACATCAAACCCAATTGATGCAATAGGTAGCTCCGCCGGCAACCAACGCCTGCGCACGCGCTACTCCGACAGCGCGTTGGTCAGCAGGGCGACGAGGGCTTCGAGCTGGAAGTCGGCCGACGCCGCCACCTCGTCGTCGGACCCGTCCAGGGCGGTGGCCGCGAGGCCGGCCTTGGCGTCGATCAGGTCGGCGATCTTGGTGTCGATGGTCTGGGCGGCGATGATGCGCCACGCCGTGACCGGCTCGGCCTGACCGATGCGGTGGACCCGGTCGATGGCCTGGGTCTGCTCGGCGTTGGTCCAGGAGAGTTCGGCGAGGACGACGTTCGAGGCGACCTGGAGGTTGAGGCCGACGCCGGCGGTCAGCAGGGAGCAGACCGCGATGGAGACGTCCGGGTCGTTGACGAAGGCGTCGATGTTCTTCTGCCGGGTCGTCCGGGACTGGTCGCCCCGGATCGAGGAGTAGCGGATGCCGCGCTCGGTGAAGAGCTCCTCGGCCGCGTCCAGCACCTCGATGTGCCGGGCGAAGAACACGACCTTGCCGACGCTGTGCGCGAGCTGCGCCGCGTAGTCGGCGGCAAGACCGGCCTTCGCGCGGCCGATCCGCCGTACCAGGCTGAACACGTTCTCGCCGGTCTTGGCGCTGTCCCGGTCGGAGCGCTCCCAGCCGGCCACCCGGCGGACGAGGTCGTGGTCGATGCCGTCCACGGTGCTGCCGGAGGTCCGGGTCGCGAGGGCGGTCTCGTAGCGCGCGACGAGGCGGTCGGCGAGCTCGCGCTCGGCGTCGCGGATGGAGCGGCCGATGGCACCGTCGAGCTCGACGGGCAGGTCGGCGATCCGGCGGGCCGGGATATCGGCCGCGACGTCGACCTTGCGGCGGCGGACGATGCCCATGTCGATGACCCGCGCACGGGCGGCCGCCGAGAAGCCGGGATCGGCCGGTGTCAGGTCGGTCTCCTCGAGCGACTCCATCAGCTCGGCCCGCGGTCCGGTCTCGTCGATCCAGCCGAGGAACTCCCAGATCGCGGTGAAGTCCTCGATGTCGTTGATGAGCGGCGTACCGGTGAGTGCCATCAGCAACGGTCGCCCGGCGCGGGTCCGGATCCGCTCGGACAGCTGCAGCACGTTGCGCGACCGCTGGGACTTCTTGTTCTTGATGAAGTGCGCCTCGTCGACCACCATGCCGCGGAAGCCGAGATCGCCGAGCCAGCCGACGTGCCGGTCGAGTACCTCGTAGTTGACGATGACGATGTCGGCGAAGCCGTCGACAGTCTCGCCGTCGCCGTGGATCACCGTGGCGTTCCGCTTCGGAGTCCACAGGCCCGCCTCGCGGGCCCAGTTGGTCTTCACGACGTTCGGTACGACGACGAGCAACGGGTAGGCGCCCACGGCCCGGGCGGCGAGCAACGCCTGCGCCGTCTTGCCGAGGCCAGGCTCGTCGGCGAGCAGGAACGTTCGGTGGCCGGCCGCGGCGGAGGCGATCAGGCGTGCCTGGTGCGGCATCAGCTCCAGGCCTTCCGCCGTCCGCAGGGTGGTCGGCTCAGGCAGGGACTTGCTGGCCGAGGCCGCGGCGTGCTCGAACGACCTCAGCAGCGGGGTGATCAGCTCCCAGCCGGCCAGCCGTCCCGGGCGGGGCGGACGGGCCGGGGCCGACGAGAAGTCGGGCGCGAGGAACGGGTTGGCCAGCTGCCGCTGGACCACGGTCTGCGGTACGACCCGGCGTACGGTCGTGTCGGCGGGGGTCGTCGGCCGGCTGACGGGCTCCTCGCGGGGCGGCTCCTGACCGGCGGCGATCAGCATCTCGCGCTTGAGTGACGCGGCTGCCTCCGAGATGACCGCGTCCTCGGCGAGCAGGCCGAGGAGCGTGGTCTCGCGGGCGGCGGACTTGGCCAGAATCGTCGCGATCCCGTCGAGCCGCCGCAGCTGCTCGGCGCGATACGCGTCGCTGGAGGCGTGGTCGGCGTTCACCCGGGACCGCTCCTCGCGGACGAGCAGGGCGACGACCTGGAACTTGGTCCGGACCGACGGCCGGACGTCGGCACGCTCGACCGCCGACTCGACCTCTCGGACGGCGCGGGCGAGCACCGGGAGCAGGCCGTCGGCATCGCGGGCGGGACGACGGCGCTGAGGAGCCGGTCGGGTAGCGCCGGGCTGGCGCTGGCCTCGTCGGGCCAAAGAATCCTCCTAGGGACTGCCATGGCCCCCGGCCATGGTGAAACGCGCACCGTACGGCGTGATGCCGTCGACGAGACGCCGTGTGTCCGACGAAGCCCACCGCGAGACTGGCTCAGTCCATCGCGAGATGGTCGGTCCGTCGATTCCGACGAGACCGGCCAATGTACGGGGGACCGATGACCATCAGTCGGTGGCCGTGAGCTCCAGCAGAATCCGCGGCGATCGGCGTCGCCGATGTCGGTGCGGTTCCAATACTAACCGCAGTCCGCCAGTCGGTGACCCCGGTGCCCCACCTGGCGCGCTGCTTGTGTCATCTGTTCGTTGCTTGGCGGTCACCTGTTGTCCCGAGATCACGCATACGTTCCGGGTGTTCCGTCCAAGCAGAAAGGCCCGCAATGATCAGGAAAAAGGCCGTCGTGGCCGCCTTCGCCGCGACCACGGTGATCGCCGCGGCAGGTATGGCTTCGGCCGCCGCCAGTGGCGCGTTCTCGTCGGCGCAGGGCGCGGAGGCGCAGTCCGCGCCGCACGGGCCGAAGAACGTGATCTTCCTGTTGGGCGACGGCATGGGGACGCAGGAGATCACCGCCGCGCGCTACTACCAGGGTGTCCAGAACAAGCTGAACGTCGACCGGGCGCGGTACACCGGCTTCGACACGACGTGGTCGGTGAAGCCGGCCGCCAAGCCGCCGTACAAGCCCGACTACGACCCGGACTCGGCGTCGACCGGCTCGAGCTGGGCGACCGGCAAGAAGACCCTCGACGAGCGGATCTCGCAGGGGCCGAGCAGCGCCATCGACGTACCCGGCACCAACCTCACCACGGTGCTGGAGCTGGCGCAGAAGCGCGGCCTGAAGGTCGGAGACGTCTCGACGGCTGAGATCACCGACGCCACGCCGGCGGTGCTGACGTCGCACATCTCGCTGCGCGGGTGCCAGGGACCGGCCGGCATGACCGCCTGCGCGAAGGAGACGAAGGCCGCGGGTGGCCTGGGTTCGATCGCGGAGCAGCAGGTGGACCACAAGGTCGACGTCCTGCTCGGTGGTGGCCGCGGCCGCTTCGAGCAGACGATCACCGGTGGTCCGTTCGCGGGCAAGACGGTGGTCGACCAGGCGAAGACGCAGGGCATCCAGTACGTGACCGACGCGGCCGGCCTGGACTCGGTGAAGAGCGGCAAGTCGGTGCTCGGCCTGTTCAACAGCAGCAACATGTCGCTGGAGTGGACCGGCCCGTCCGCAGCGCTCGGCAAGAGCAACACGCCGGCGGCGTGCAAGGAGAACCAGCGTCCGGCGAACGAGCCGAGCCTGGCGGACATGACCACCAAGGCGATCAAACTGCTGGAGAACCGTAAGGGCTTCTTCCTGCAGGTCGAGGGCGCCTCGATCGACAAGCAGGACCACGCCACGAACGCGTGCGGCCAGATCGGTGAGACTGTCGCCTTCGACAAGGCGATCGGCGTCGCGCTCGATTACCAGCGCTCCCACCCCGACACCCTGGTGGTCGTCACCGCGGACCACTCGCACACCAGCCAGATCGTCAGCGAGGACGCGTCCGGCTCGGGTCTGCCGACCGGCTACTCGACCAACCTGACCACCAAGGACGGTCAGACGCTCACCCTGACCTACGGCACCGCCGGCTTCGGCGGCGACGGCAAGGCTCCGGTCGGTACGCCGCCGAGCCAGCAGCACACGGGGTCCGTCGTACCGGTCTGGGCCCAGGGTCCCGGCGCCGACGCGGTCCTCGGCACGAACGACCACACGGACCTGTTCAAGGTGCTCCAGGGTCGGTGATAACATCGCCGAATGGCGATGACAGCGTCGACTGGTGTCGAGTCCGAGGTAGTCGACGAGGCGGCCGCGCTCTCCGCGGCCGCCTGTCTGTTTCACGGGTTCAGTGACTCGTCGAGGCTGGCGATCGTCCGGCACCTGGCGCTGGGGGAGCACCGGGTGGTGGATCTGACCGAGCATCTCGGTCTGGCGCAGTCGACGGTGTCGAAGCATCTGGCGTGTCTGCGGGACTGCGGTCTCGTCGAGTCCCGGCCGCAGGGTCGGGCGTCGCTGTTCAGCCTCACCCATCCCGAGGCGACCCTCGAGCTTCTCACCGCCGCCGAGCGCCTCCTGGGCCTGACCGGCGACGCGGTCGTCCTCTGCCCGATCTACGGCGAGGCGGCGAGCCGGTCATGACCGAGCCGCTCCGGATCACGAGCGCTCCGACCGGCTCGTGGACGACAGACCCAGAGCAGCGGCGACGGCTCGGCCGACGGGCACAGTTGCTCGCCGGCGCCTCGGTGGCCTACAACGTCGTCGAGGCTGTCGTCGCCGTCAGCGCGGGTCTCGTCGCGGGATCGGTTGCGTTGGTCGGGTTCGGCCTCGACTCGGTGGTCGAGGTCTCCAGCGGCCTGATCATCCTGTGGCAGTTCCGTCACCGGTTGCCCGAGAGCCGTGAGCACCAGGCGCTGCGTCTGCTCGCATTCTCGTTCTTCGCGCTGGCCGCCTACGTCTCCTTCGAATCGGTCCGCGCGCTCGTCACCGGTGCCCATCCCGACGTGTCCCGGGTCGGAATCGGCCTGGCGATCGCGTCGCTCATCGTGATGCCGTTCCTCTCGTGGGCCCAGCGCCGTACCGGCAAGGCCCTGGGCTCGAACACTGTTGTCGCCGACTCCACCCAGACCCTGCTCTGCACGTACCTGTCCGCCGTACTCCTCGTCGGCCTCGTCCTGAATGCAACCCTCGGTTGGACCTGGGCTGACCCCATCGCCGGCCTGGTCATTGCCGCGGTCGCCATCCGCGAAGGCGTCGAAGCCTGGCAAGGCAAAGGCTGCTGCTCACCCATCCCCGGCGCCGCCGCTACGGCGACCTGCGGCTGTGGCGCCTCCTGCACTGACGGTTGCTGCGATTAGTCGCGGGGGAGTAGGCCGTTGACCAGGGCCTGGAGGCCCTGGGGGTAGGTGTTCTGGGCGGCGAGGGTGGGCCAATTGTTGGCTATGGCCGCCAGGTGCGGGGTTTGGGTGGAGTCGAGGGTGGTGAAGAACGGGTCGCGGTCCAGGGGCCGGCGGGGGGAGTGGGCCCGGACCAGGATCTCGCCGACGGTGTAGTACCAGATGGTGCGGAAGACGTAGACGGCCTCATCCGGGGTACGACCTGCCTCGACGGTCGCGGCGACGATGGTTTCGACCATCCAGTGGGCCGACGGGCCGATCAGGCCCATGAAGCCGTCGGCGGTGAGGACTTCGGCGGCCCAAGGCCAGTCGGCGAGGGCATCGTGGATCGCGAGGCCGGCCGCGACGACGCGGTCGCGCGGATCGCTCGGCAGGTCGGGTCGCGGGATCTGCGCCGCGTATTCGCTCAGCAGGAGCAACAGCAGGTCCTCCTTGTCCCGGACGTGGTGGTACATGGTCGTCGGACCGATGCCGAGTTCGGCGGCCAACCGGCGGACGGTCAGCTTCTCCCAGCCGTCCCGGTCGATCAGCTGACGCGCCGCGACCAGGATCTGGGCGCGCGACGTGACCGGCGGCCGGCCGGTGCGGCCGTTCGTTGCGTTGCGTTGAGCCACGGGCCCCATCATGCCGTCCGCTGCCGGACGAAGCCGAAAACCTTTGGCGGTTCGGGCGCCTCAGTGCTACTTTCGGAACATGTTCGAAAAGTCGACAGACGCTGCAATGGCCCGGACCGGGCTCGTCCTCACGGCCGTGGCGGTCGTGCAGTTCATGGTGTCGCTGGACCTCTCGGTCGTGAACGTGGGCCTCCCGCAGATCGCGACCGGCCTCGGGTTCGGCGCCCTCGGCCTGACCTGGGTGATCCACGCCTACGCGCTGACGTTCGGCGGGCTGCTCCTGCTCGGTGGCAAGGCCGCGGACCGGTACGGGCGCCGGCGGGTCCTGCTGCTGGGACTCGTGGTCTTCGGCCTCGCGTCGCTCGCCGGCGGGTTCGCCCAGGTACCCGGCCAGTTGGTGGCCGCCCGCGCCGCGCAGGGCATCGGCGCCGCCACCCTCGCCCCCGCCGCGCTCTCGTTGCTGACAGCAACCTTCCCCACCGGCAAACAGCGGATCCGCGCCTTCGGAGTCTGGAGTGCGATGAACGCCGCGGGCGGTGCGTTCGGTGTCCTCGCCGGCGGCCTGCTCACCCAGTACGCCGGTTGGCGCTGGGTCATGTTCGTCAGCGTCCCCATGGCCGCCGTCGCGCTGGCACTGGCCTGGCGTGGCGTCCCCACCGACTCGACGACCGCCCGCGCCGGCCGCCCGGACGTGCTGGGTGCAGTTCTCGCGACAGCGGGAATGACACTGCTCGTGTACGGCGTGGTGCGCACCGACAGGTATCCATGGAGCTCGGCGACCACGCTCCTGACGCTGCTGATCGCCGTCGCGCTGCTGGCGGCCTTCATCGCGGTCGAGAAGACCACCCGCCGCGAACCGCTGATTCGGCTGGGCCTGTTCGCCAATCGCTCGGTCTCCGGCGCGAACGCCTTCAACCTCTTGGTCGGCGCAGCCATGGCCTCGGCCTTCTATTTCACGTCCCTCTACCTCCAGCGCGTGCTCGGGATCGGGCCGGCCGAGACCGGACTGATGTTCCTGCCGTTCGCGCTGGGCGTGGTCGTCGGCGCCGTACTCGCGGTCAAGCTGGGCTACCGGCTTCCCGCCCGCACACTCCTGGCCGGTGGCGCACTGCTGACGGCCGCCGGATTCGCCTGGTTCGGCCTGATCACCGCCGATGGCAGTTACCTCACGAACATCCTCGGCCCGTCGATCGTCGCCAGCGTCGGCTTCGGGCTCTGCCTCGGTCCGGTGGTGGCGACCGCGACCGCGGGCGTCGATCCTCGCGAGACGGGCATGGCCTCAGGTCTGCTCAACAGCACCCGTCAGCTCGGCGCCTCGCTCGGACTGGCCGCTGTCGGCACTGCCGCTCACGATCGCAGCGGGCAATCCGTGACACCCCAAGCGCTCAGTGACGGCTACGCCCTCGGCTTCACGCTCTGCGCGGCGCTGCTGGTCGCCGCTGCGCTGATCGCATTTGCTGTCGTACGGCGTACGAACCCGGCGGTTCAGGTCGAACGTGACTTGGTTCCGTTGCGCGATTGACTAGGTTGGGTGGGTGGCGAAGCGCTGGTGGTGGGTGGCGGTCGGAGTCGTGATCGTGGGCGTCTGGGCCGTGCGCCACGACGGCGACCGCAAGACCGCGGAGACCGCGGAGACGGCGACCGCCCAGCCCACTCCCTCGGCGACGCCCCAGCGGACTGTCAGTCCGACGCCGGCCGCGAAGCCCTGGTACGACGACTACGACCCAGCCCACTTCGCCCCGCAGGTACGTCGGTATGCCGGTCAGGCCGGGATCCGTCCACAGTTGTTGATGGCAATCCTGTACAACGAGGCGTACAAGCCGCACGACCCGAAGTTCGAGCGCTCGTGGGCCCAGGTCGACTCGGATCCCGCCTTCGGCATCGCGAACATGCATCGGGCCGCCTTCGACGACACCAAGCGCGGGCGCGACTTCGCCGGCCGGAAGTGGGAGCAACTGCCCGACGATCCGGGCCTGGCCATCGAGGCCGCGGCCTGGCATCTGCACGACCTGGCCAAGCGCCTGCCCGACAAGCGAAGCCAGCGGTACACCAAGGACGAATTACTTGCCCTGGGCTACAACACCGGCGCCGGGAACATGCGGGCGTTCGCCAAGGGTGCGAAGGCCGGCGCACAAGCTCAGTCCTACCTCGACCGCCTGCACGACAGCTGGGACAAATCCGCCCGAGCCGTCGGGTGATCCCACCGGGCTGACCCGCCGGATCGCGTACCCGCCGCTTCCGCGAGTACGTCGTCCGTGGGCGGTGATCACGCCGTTGGGGTCGCCTCCGTAGTGTCGTGGGTGAGCAACCGGAGAGAAGAGGCAGTGTGAAGGACGATCAGGTGGACTACGCGTCCGTGCTGGCTGTGGCCGATTGGCGCCGGCGGGTGTTCGCGCTCTACGGGGCGGTGCGGGCGGAGAGTGATCCGGCCAAGGCACACGCGGTGTGGCAGGCCGGGCGCGACGAGTTGCTGATGACCCATCCCGCATCGCCGGTGGAAGATCGCGACGCCTACAAGGGCCCTGAGATCGGGGCCTATCGGCCGGAGTTGCGCTTCGAGATCGCCATCGACCCGGATGTCGAGCCGGTGCGATGGGAGGTGCCCTCGGCAACGGATGGCGTGATTCCGTTCACCCGGGCCGGAGTCCTGCACGTGCCGACCGTGGGTGACCTGGATGTGTGGTGGCTCGAGTCGTACGGCGGTGGCCTGTTCGTGCCGGTCAAGGACTCGCTCGCCGGTGAGCGCACGTACGGCGGTGGGCGTTATCTGCTCGACACGGTCAAGGGCGCGGACCTCGGTGGGGACGTCCGCGAAGGCTGGCTCGTCGTCGATCTGAACTTCGCCTACAACCCCTCGTGTGCCTACAGTCCACTCTGGACGTGCCCGCTGGCACCGACAGGCAACACCGTGGCAGCGGCGTTGCCCGTCGGCGAACTGACGAGGTCGTAGGTCAACTCCCTCCGACCTCGAGTGCTGTCAGCAGGACCAGGACCAGAGTCACGAAGGCGAACAATCCGTGGCCGCCGACGACCGCCATGGGGAAGTGACGCTCGGCCGGCGCGTCGGCGGCCGGTGCCTCGGTCCGCTTCCGGTACGTCGGCAGCCAGCGGAAGAACATGGTGTAGCCGAGAAGAGCCACGGGTAGCAGGAGGACGAAGGCGATCCAGGCCAGTGTGTCGCTGTCGACGATCAGGTAGATGATCCACAGCACCAAGCCGATCGCGGCCAGGGCGAAGTGGCCGAAGATCAGTGCCGGCGGGAAGTGGCTCGAGCTCGGCTTGCGGGGGCCGCCGTTGCTGATCCAGGTGTACAGCAGGAAGAACCCACCGAGCGCGGTGATCAGCCACGTGACGAGTGCTGCGATACCCATGTCATCTCCTCGGCTCGAAGCCTTCGGCTTGGTCATGCTCCTCGGCGACGCGGACGCCGTACCGGAACGCCAGCTTGCCCCCGAGATAGCCCGAGACCATCAGGGCTCCGAGGCTGACCGCGGACAACACGATCGGGCCGACCGGGACCTGGTCGGCCTCGGATCCACGGCGCCACAAGGCATTGACGACGTACGCCACGGTGACGGCGAGGTTGAGGATCAGGTGGACGAGGCCGGTGCGGAACGCGGGGGTGCCCGACGGGATGGCGAAGAAGTCGAGCAGACCGACACTCGCGGCCGCGACGGCGCCGACGATGCCGATCACGATCAGCCAGACCGACGCCTGCACCAGGAACGCGGCGTCGGCCACCCGCGACCCGATGTCGAAGACGAAGCTGGCCACCCACGCGCCGATCGGGATCGTCACCAGGATCGGATGGAACGGATGACCGTACGGACCGGTCAGCAACGCACTCACCGGACGCTTCGCCGCAGCGGACCGATCGGACACCGGGGCCTCCCTGTTCCACTAATGGAGTTTGGTCTTATTGCGGATCACAGGTCAAGGGTTGAAGGGCAACTGCCGATGCTTTTCGCCAATGATGATGTCCGTTATGGTGGATCGGTGAGAGCACGGGGGAGCGGAGCGGACGCGACGATCCAGGCGGTGTCGGTGCTGAGCGACGACACCAGGCGCCGGATGTTCGACTTCTGCCGTCGGGCCGGCCGGGCGATCAGCCGGGACGAGGCGGCGGCCGAGGTGGGGATCTCGCGGAAGCTGGCCGCGTTCCATCTGGAGCGCCTGGTCGATGCCGGTCTGCTGCGGGCTCACTACGACCGTGCCGGCGGGATCCGCAGGGTCGGCCGGGCGCCGAAGATGTACGAGCCGGTCGCGACCGACCTGCAGGTGTCGATCCCGCCGCGCCGGCCGGACCTGCTCGCCGAGATCCTGCTCGACGGCGTCCTCGATCAGGACGACGTCAGTCCGCTGGAGTCGGCGCGCCGGGCAGCCTTCCGGCACGGCGAGCGGGTCGGCGAGCAGGAGCGGGATCGGACCCGCCCGGGCCGCTTGAGTGCAGAGCGGGCGTTGACGATGTCCGAGGCGACGTTGGCGAGCGTCGGCTTCGAGCCGGTCCGTCCACGCCCGGGCTGCGTCCGGCTGCAGAGTTGCCCGTTCCACCCGCTCGCGCAGTCACAGCCCGAGGCCGTCTGCGGCATCAACCATGCGTTCGTGAGCGGAGTGGTCTCCGGCCTCCAGGCGACGGCCATCCACGCCGTACTGGATCCCGAGAGTGGCGAGTGCTGCGTCGAGCTGACCGCGGTCTGACGCCTACGAGCGGTTGGTGCGGCGGAGTTCGGGGAGGACCTCGGTGCGGTAGAGGTTCATCATGTCGATCGAGTGCGGCCCCATGTTGGCGACATAGACCTCGTCGAAGCCGGCCTCGACGTACGGCGTGAAGGCGTCGACGTGGACGTCCGCCTTCGGTCCGCAGGCGACGGACTGGGCGGTCGACTCCTTGGTCACCAGTTGGCTGGCCTGCTCGAAGTGCCGAGGGGACGGCAACACCTGGGCGAGTTCACCCGGGAGGCCCGAGTTGGCCCAGATCCGGTGCGCCTGCTCGACACCTTCGGCCTCGCTCGGCGCGTAGCTGACCTTGAACCCGGCCTGCGCCGGCTTGTCCCCGCCGCCGTTGTCGCGGAACCGTTGCAGCAGTTCGGCGTCCGGCGTCGTGCTGATGTAGCCGTCCGCGATCCGCGCCGCGACATCCGTTGCCTCCGGCCCGAATCCGGACATGTAGATCGGCAGCGGCGCCTCTGGCCGGGTGTAGATCCGGGCGGTGTCGACCGTGTAGTGCTTGCCGTGGTGTGAGACGAACCCCTCCTCCGTCCACAGCCGGCGCATGATCTCGACCGCTTCCTCGACCATCTCGAGTCGTACGTCGATGGTCGGCCACACGGACCCGACCACATGCTCGTTGAGCGCCTCGCCGGTGCCGATACCGAGCGTGAACCGCCCGTTCATCAGTACGGCGCTCGTCGCGGCAGCCTGCGCTATGACCGCCGGATGGATCCGCACGGTCGGACAGGTGACAGCCGTCGTCACCGGCAGCTCACAAACCTGGGAGATCGCACCGATGGTCGACCACACGAACGCGCTTTGCCCCTGCTCGTCGTTCCACGGATGGAAGTGGTCGCTGATCCACAGCCCGTCGAACCCGGCCTCCTCGGCAAGCCTCGCGTGCTCGAGCAACTCGGACGGCGTGTACTCCTCACTGGACAGGAAATACCCGATCTTCACAGTTCTCCGATCACTCGCTTTCCCACCGAGTGCCCGCACGCCGACGTTTCATGCGGTCGCTCTTTTGGTGGCAGTCGGCCCGGAGTGGCCACCGTCGGTCACGGGGGTCGACGCCAGAACTCTTGCTCGAGGACGTGTCGGATCTGCGGTGAGGCGTTCGTAGCATGAGTGAGGCGGCCGAGAGTGCCGCATTGATCAGAGGAGCACATCGTGACCGCTACGTATACGTTCGACGTCTTCTCGACGCTCGACGGCTTCGGCTCGCCCGGCGGCGGCGACTGGGGTGGCTACTGGGGCAAGCAGGGACCCGAGTTTCTGGAACACCGCCTCGCGCAGTACAGCGAGAAGCAGCGCATGGTCTTCGGGGCCAGCACGTACCGAATGTTCGCGGGGATGCTGGCCACGTTCCCTAAGGGTTCCGAGATCTACGACCCCTGGGTCAGCCGGATGCTGGAGTTGCCGGCAACCGTGGTGTCGAACACCCTGGACGAACCCCTCGACTGGGTGGACGGGACCATTGCCTCGGGCAACGCCATCGACCTCGTTGCCCGGCTCAAGGACGAGTCCGACGTACCGCTGCGCTCGCACGGCAGCATCTCGCTCAACCGCGCTCTGCTGGCCGCCGGTCTGGTCGACCGGGTCCAGGTGACGGTCTTCCCGGTCCTCACCGGTCAGACCGGAGCGAACCCGGTCTTCCGAGGCACGGCCGACTTCGATCTCGAGCTGCTCGAGTCCCGGACCCTCGACGGCAACATCCAAGAACTCACCTATCGGCCGACCCTGCACGTCCTCAGGTGATCAGGTCACCACTGGTTCTGGGGGTCGCGTCTGATGCAGAGCGCTGACGTTTTGTTGCCACTTGGCGCGGGCGGGGCGGGTGCGAAAGACTGCTTCGATGTCTGCTGAGTACGCCGAGAGTGACCAGTTCCGTGGTGCCCGCATCCGGTCGAGTGAGCTCGCCGGGCTCGAGATCCGCGATTGCGAGGTCAGCGGTCTGAAGATCGTCGATTGCTACGGGAGCGAGGTCTCCCTCGGCGGCGCCTTCGAGCGTGTTGTCGTCAACGACGTCGACGTGACTGCCTACGTCGAGGCCGAGCTCGACCGGCAGTACCCCACGCGGGCACTCGCGCGTGACGCCGTGTCCCCCGACGACTACCGGGCTGTCTGGGATGCCATCGAGAGGATGTGGCAGGCCACGCACGACCGCGCCCGGTTGTTGCCCGAGGCAAAGTTGCACGTGCAGGTCGACGGCGAGTGGTCGTACGTCGAGACCCAACGACACCTGCTGCACGGCAGCGATGCCTGGCTCGGCAACGCCGTGCTCGAGGAAGAAACGCCGTATCACCCGTTGGGCTTCCCCATCGGCGGGATGCCGCCTGAGGCGTCGGCGAAGCTCGGCCTCACCCTCGAAGCCGCCCCGACTCTCGACGAGGTGCTGGCGGCGCGGTTCGCCCGCATGGCCACGATGCGGCGTGTCGTCGACGGGCTCACCGAGGCCGAGCTCGATCGGGTCTGTCGTCGCAAGCCGGCGGACTCGTATCCCGACCAGGAATACGTCGTGCGCCGCTGCCTCAAGGTGGTGCTCAAGGAAGAGGCCGAGCATCACCGCTATGCAGTGCGCGACCTCGCCGAGCTCGAGGCCGGTGCCTGAACCGGCTGAGGGGCGCTCGCGGCGAATGCGCCAGGTTGTTTGCAGCGTTTGGGCTGGGGCACCGGAGGTCGTGCACGGGGAGTTCAGCCGCCGGGTTTCCGCCCGGCCGGAGAGATGGGAAGGACCATGGGTCTCATTCTGTGGATCATCGCTGCGATCCTCGTCATTTCGGGAATCGTCTCGCTCTTCCGCGGCCAGTTGCTGTGGGGCGCGGCACTGATCGTGATCGGCCTGCTGGTCGGTCCCGGGGGCGTCAGCATCTTCACCTGACCCGCTTCCGGATCTGGTCGCCCTCACGTCGCCCCGGCGTGGGGGCGACCTCCTGTCATGCCAGGAGGCCGGCTGCGGCGCGCAGGTCCTTGACGAAGTCGGCGAAGTCGCGCCGGAACTCCTGCGAACGGACCACCGCAGACGGGTGGACGGTCGCGACCGCGGCGCGGCCGTCGGGGAGTTCGACCCGCTCGCCGCGGTGTTCGGTGACCTTGAAGCCGGTTCCGAGCAACGAGCGCGCGGCCACCGCGCCGAGGATCACCACCAGCTCGGGTTTCACGATCGTGAGCTCGCGGTCCAGCCAGGGATGGCACGCGACGATGTGGCCGACGGCCGGGGTCTTGTGAATGCGGCGCTTGCCCTGGCGCTCGAAGCGGAAGTGCTTGACCGCGTTGGTCAGGTATACCTCCGAGCGGTCGATGCCGGCCTCCGCCAGAGCCTTGTCGAGCAGGCGTCCGGCCGGCCCGACGAAGACGTGACCTTCCTTGTCCTCGACGTCGCCGGGCGTTTCACCGACCAGCATCATCCGGGCCCGGACCGGACCTTCGCCGGGCACGACCCGCTCGGCGTACTCCTGCAGGTCGCACCCGCGGCAGTCCGATAGGGCCGCGCGCAGCTTCCGGATCCCGCCGTTCTGTGGGACCCAGCGCGTTGCTCCGGCGAACTCGTCGGGTTGCATGCTTCACCAGTACCCGGCTCCGGTCAGTCTCAGCCGCCGTCGGGATCCAGCGCCTGGCGGATGATGACCAGGGCGAACAGCACGAGGGTCAGCGCGTGGACGACCGTGCACCACAGGCAGATGGCGTCGATCTGGAACAGCTCGGCCCAGATCAGGTAGCAGACGAAGACCACGCCGACGACGACGGCGGTCAGCCGCAGGCGGCTCGGCCAGGGGGACGACGTACGCCACATCGGAGGCAGTGAGAGCGCTGTCATGCCGGCGAAGAAGGCCAGGCCGAGAAGGGCGACCGGAATGCCGAAGACCTTGGAGTACTGACTGCTGGTGACCTTCGCGCAGTTGACCACCCCGGTGTTGGGGCAGGCCAGCGTGGTGCCGGCGGTGAAGTGCTCATAGGTCAGGTACGACGCGACCGCGAGACCGGCGATCGAGAGGGCCAGGATGGTCCACGGGATCCAGCCGAGCCCGGTCGTCGCCTTCTCGGAGCGCTGTGTGGTGCCGCTCATCGCTCAGCTGCTCCCGAGCTTGGCCGCGGCCGCGGTCACCGGCTCGGTCGAGCAGACGTTGGCCGGCTGATTGTTGGTCATCTTGCAGATCGCGGCGGTGTAGACGTTGGCGGACCCGATGACGGCCTTCGCGATCGGGTTGGACGGGTCCTTGAGCGCGTCCGCGACCTCGGCCTGGGTCTTCCCGGCCAGGATCTCGGGGCTGTACGTCGCGCCCGACGACACGAACTTCCCGCCGAGATCGATGAACGGGATCGAGCCACCGGTCTTCACGTACGGCGGCGCGTTGTAGGTGTCGAACGTCTTCTGATCCTCGGCCGTCGGGGTGTCGAGCGGCGCGTACTGGCCGTTGACCTGCTCGTTCGTGGTGGTTTCGACGCCGGTGAAGGCGAGGTACTGACTGGTGAAGGTGGAGCCGTGGAACGACAGGGTCGGGGTGTTCGGATACACGTCGCTTCCGGAGGAGTGCGTC
Organism: Kribbella sp. NBC_01484; assembly: GCF_036227145.1. NCBI lineage: Bacteria > Bacillati > Actinomycetota > Actinomycetes > Propionibacteriales > Kribbellaceae > Kribbella > Kribbella sp. NBC_01484. Next base: position 7,482,710 of record NZ_CP109437.1, on the reverse strand, counting down.
GTACCGAGCTTGCTGAAGGTGCCGAACCGGGACAGTGCGACCGTGACCGGCCACCGCTCGGCCGCGCAGAACGGGCAGTACTCGGCGCCGATGTAGAGGACCTTCGGCTTGCCGCCCGACGTCAGGGGCGGGGCGGTGATGGGCGACGGTGCGGCCTGGACGCCGGCCGAGCCGACCGCGGCGAAGGTCGACTCCGGGATGGAGGACAGTGCGGTCACGATCTGGCTGTCGGCGGCACCCGACGGTCCGGTCGTGGTCTTCTTGCCGCCACCGGCCAGGCGGACGGCGACCAGGCCGCCGACGATGACGATGACGACCACGACGGCCCCGACCGCCAGCAGAAGCCGCCGGCGTCGCTCCGCCCGCTGCTGAGCGGCCAGTTGCGCCGCGATCCGCTCGCGGGCCTTGGCCTTCTGCTCGACACGCCTACTCATGACACTCCTTCGCTCACCACACCTGGTCGCATTAGGCGCCCATCAAGACAACTGCTGATCGCCCGCGGAAGTTCCTACCTGTCCGTCACCGGGAGATTACAGAACGCGGCTACGATGGCAGGTAGGTGGTCAAGACTGTCCGGACCCACCGCTAGGTTTGCCGCCGTGGATTGGCAGAGATGGCATAACGAGTATGACCGGCCCGGGTCGGGGCTGGCACGGCGGCTCTCAGCGGTTCAGGGGCAGGTGCGGGCCGCTTTGGACCGCGCGCCGGCTGGGGCGGTGCGGGTGATCAGTCTTTGCGCTGGGCAAGGACGGGACGTGCTGGATGTGATGGCCGGGCATCCGCGGCGTGCCGACGTCCGGGCCAGGCTCGTCGAACTGGACCCGCGCCTCTCGTCGTTCGCCGAGGAGAGGGCACGACAGCTCGGGCTGCAGGACCAGGTGGAAGTGGTGACGGGGGACGCCGCGCTGATCGATCAGTACGGCGGGATGGTGCCAGCGGACATGGTGTTGGTGTGCGGCGTGTTCGGCAACATCTCGGACGAGGACATCGCGGCCACGATCGACACCTGTCCACAACTGTGTGAGACCGGCGCAACGCTCATCTGGACCCGCCACCGCGGGGAGCCGGACCTGGTCCCGCAGATCTGCGAGTGGTTCGAGGCGCGCGGCTTCGAGCGGGTCTGGGTGTCCGACCCGGATGCGGGCTTCGGTGTCGGCGTCCATCGCTTCACCGGCGAACCACAACCGCTGATCCCGGGTCGAACCTTGTTCAGCTTCGTCAGCGGCGGAGTCTGACGCTTGACCACGTCGGCGGGCTGGTGCGGTTCGGGGTCGCGCCGGACCATCCGCGGATCGAGCGCATCAGAGCTGCTGGTTGGGGATCCCGGGTGAGGAGGCAGCCTGCACCACGGAGGACTTCGTTGCCTGGTACAACCGCCGGTCCGGCGCGGTACCGCCGGTCGTCCCCGCGGCCAGGCGGGGCCGGCGGCAGGGCTTGATGGCCGCTTGCGTATCTCCAAACGCACCCAGGGTTGTGCGATCGGTGCCCGGGAAGCAGACTGTGAAAGACCGGCGGCCCGGTCCGATGGTCGGGCGGGGGAGAGTCGCATGATCGGTGTCACGGGGTGTGTCTCTTCCTCCACGAAGATCGATATCTTCTGGCTCAACGCGGGAAACGGGATCGGCCACACCACCGGGACCGGGACCGCGTGGGGCGTGCCGGGAGAGGAACTGGGCGGCGAATTTCTCACCGTCCCCGCAGCCGCCGCTACCAACTCCCCTCAGCTCGGCTATCCGGAGCTGGTGGATGTTTTCGCGGTCGGGCCTGACTTCGCCATGTACAACAAGCAGTCCGCCCACGGCACCTGGACGGCCGACTGGCTCGATCTGCAGGGTGACTTCGCGAGCGCTCCCGGTGTGATCAGCCGTGCCGACGGGCGGCTCGACGTCTTTGCCGTCGGTAACGACTACGCCATGTACCACCGCTTTCGGACCGGACTGGGTTCCAAAACTCGCTGGTCGCCAGGCTGGGAGTACCTCGGCGGCCGTTTCAGCAGCACCGCCGGCGTCGTCTCCCGGGACGGGGTCAGCATCGATGTCTTCGCCCGGGGTGCCGACTTCACCTTGCGGCATCGTAGGAACGTCCAGGGCACGTGGTCCAGCGACTGGCAGAACCTCGGTGGCTCGCTCGCCTCTCCGCCCGCCGCCGTGTCATGGGGCCCTGCGCGGATGGACGTCTTTGCGGTCGGCACCGACCGCGCGCTCTGGCACCGCTGGTGGGACGGGGAGATCTGGAGCGACTGGGAGTCGCTCGGTGGTGCCCTGACCGACACGCCGTCGGTGACGTCCTGGGGACCCGGGCGACTGGACGTGTTCGGCCTCGGTCTCGACGGCAGGATCGTCCACTACTGGTTCGACGACCAGGCGTGGAGCGGCAGGGAATCCCTCTCCGGCGTCATAGCCGGAGAACTGTCATCCGGGCCCGTGGCGCTCGCACCCGCATACAACCTGCTCAACATCGCCGTGAGCGGCGCCGGCGCCGCTTGGGGCAAGATCTGGGACGGCGTCGATTGGACGCCAACGAATTTCGACCAGGTCGGCTTCGGGGTGCGGCTGCCGACGACCTACCGCTTCTCGGTCGACCGCGTCCAAGTCACCAACACGCGCTCGTTGAACTCCGACACGGACGCCGCAGTGGCCGCAGTCGCCGCTGGGAACTGGCCGATCCGTACCGCCACGCAGCGGACCGGCGACATCGGAGGCGTGTCGGATCCGCAGGGGATGCAGCTCGACAGACTCTCCTTCGAGCCCGTGACGGTCGAGCTCTGCGAGGCTTCGCTCTTCAACTACCTAATCCTCAACAACGGACATGCGGACGCGAAGGTACTGGACGATGCGCTCGTCAAGGCCGCCGGCAGCATCACGTCTGACGGGGTACAGGGCCTCTCGAAGGGGATCGGGGCTGGTCTGGGCGCGATCGTCGGCATCGAGCTCATCGGCACCGCGATCCTCGCGCCGGTGATAGGCAGCCTTCTTGGCTCGTTGGTCGACTACCTGCTCAGCAAGGTGGGCACGGTGGTATTTGCCGACTGCGACGGCCTCGTCGCGGCAGAAAGCGTTGCGTTGTCCGGGCGGGACTTGTTCCTCAAGACGAAGGACGCCGGGCTCACGGTGACGACGACCCACCACGGTACCGACTCCGCGGACGGCTGCGGCGCGAACTCGGTGTACGACGTGACCTGGACGATCGACAGGATCGCCGCCGGCTGACTCCTCCTGTCGCCGCGGGGCTCGTTCGCTCGCTGGCCAGGGCCGGGCGTGGACCGGAACCCGTGGACCGGAACCCGTGGGCTGGGACAGGTCGTGGTGGGTTGTGACAGGTGGGGTGGGGCCGGAGGCGGTGGGTTGGGACGGGTCGTGGTGGGTTAGGACAAGGAATTGCCTGTCTCAAGCCACCACGACCTGTCCGAGGCCGCCAGATGTGGACCGATCCGTGCACAACACGCGCCAACGGCTACATGCTGATGCTGGCCGCCCTGCCCACCGGAACCGCCTCGCCCAGCCTCGGCACACCCTCCACTCTTGCCCACCCCGGACATCGCCCCCGACCAGCACAGCCGGCCGACGATCACCCATATCGGGCAAGAGAGCTGGAGAACCTCGCGGATGCACCCTTGCCCACTGCATATCCGGAGTGAAGGGCAGGGTTGACCACGCATCAGGCCGCCGGGGCCAGCTTCGGAGGTGGTAACGCCGGATTACGTCGCCAACCTTGCTTGGCGCGGCGCTAGCTCGTCCAGGGGCGCAGCTTCTCCGGGTTGCGGACCGCCCAGATGTTCGTGATCCGGTCCGCGGCGATGTCGAACGCGATCACCGTCTCGGTGACGCCTTCGAACTCGATCACCAGACCCGGCTGGCCGTTGACGGTCCGCTCCACCAGCGTGCGGCCGTAGTCCAGGATCGGCAGGCCGCTGAAGTACTGCGCAACGTTCGCGCCACCATGGACCGGCTCGAGCGCGGCGATCACGACGCCGCCACCATCGGCGACCGCGGTGACGTCGGGGTCGAGCAGATTGACGAGGGTCGCGATGTCGGTGGCCTCCCACGCCTCCTTGAACTGGCGAATGAGCTCGGCGCGCCGGGCCGTCGGCGGTGCGGGGGTCTGCGCCTCACTGATCCGGCGCCGGGCCGAGGACGCCAGCTGACGGCACGCCGCAGGGGTCCGGCCGACGATCTCGGCCACTTCGGGGAACGGGTACCGGAAGACGTCGTGCAGGATGAACGCGACCCGCTCGGCCGGCGTCATCGCGTCGAGGACGACGAGGAACGCCATGCCCACCGACTCGTCCAGCGTGACCCGATCGGCCGGGTCGGTGCCCGCCTGCCAGTCGGCGTTCTCCGGCAGGGGCTCCGGGATCCATTCGCCGACATACCGTTCGCGCCGGACCCGGGCCGAGCGCAGCAGGTCGAGGCAGATCCGGCTGGCGACCTTGGTCAGCCAGGCGCCGGGGGAGTCGATCGCCTCCTGTTCGCGGCTCGGCATCGCGTACCAGCGCGCGTACGTCTCCTGGACGACGTCCTCCGCGTCGGCAAGCGAGCCGAGGAGCCGGTAGGCGAGGTTGATCAGCTGCCGCCGCTCGCTCATGATCGCGCTCAGGCCCGGCTCGACCTGGTCGTCCCCGGTCATGGTGCTTCCCTTCGTCGGTTCCACCTCTCCTCGGTACGACGAGACGCCGTACCGAAGTGTGAGGTCATCACAGTCCGGCCGACCGTTCCGTCGTACTGATCATGACTACTCAACACGCAACAGACGAAGCCGACATCCGGGACCGGATCAACACGCTGGTCGGTGCTATCCGGACCGGTGACATGGGGGCCGTCAAGACGATCTTCGCGCCGCACGTGGTCTCGTTCGACATCGAAGCGCCGCTGCGGCATCTGGGCGCGGAGGCGAAGTGGCGGAACTGGGAGAAGGTCTTCACGATCTATCAGCTGCCGATCGACTACGAGGTCCGCGACCTCACGGTGCTCGTGGACGGCGACCTTGCGGTCGTGTTCGCCGTCAACCGGATCAGCGGCACGGTGGTGAACGGTCCCAAGACCAACCAATGGGTCCGTTGGACCGCGGCCTGGCAGCGGATCGACGGCCAGTGGATGGTCGTCCACGACCAGGTCTCGGTGCCGACCTACTTCCCCGAGGGTCGCGCGGCGCTGGACCTCACGCCCTGAGCCAGGCAGGCCACGGGCGGAGCGCGCCGGCGGTTTCGGCCAGGGCCGTCAGTGCCTCGGCCGTGGTGAGCCGCCGGCCCGCCTGCGGCACGAGCAGTCCCTGGAGGCTCGCGGGCAGCTCGGCGCCCGCCTCGGCGAGGGTCTGGCCGAGGCTGTAGAGATCCATCGCGACGGACACCGGCTCGCACGCCTCCTGCTCGGGGGAGGCGTACCCGACGGTCCCGACCGGGTGACCCGGCGGTTGCTCGCTGCCGATCCGGCGAGCGCTGCCGAAGTCGATCAGGACCGGGCGGGCGTCGCGAAGGACGATGTTGTCCGGCTTGACGTCCAAGTGGGCCAGACCGCGGTTGTGGAGCGCCATCAGGGCCGGGAGCAGTTGCGCGCCGAGCAGCGCGGTCTCTTCGGCGGTCAGTACGCCGTTCTCCTCCAGCTCCTCGGTCAGCGTCGGGCCGTCGACGTACTCGAGCAGGACGTGTGGGATCGGGTCGCCGGTGCCGTCGGCCAGCAGACGTGGGAGAGACGGGTGGCTGTTGCCCGCCAGGGCGACGGTCTCCCGCTGGAGCGACTTCATCGCGCGGGGATGGTGGATCTGATGCGGACGGGCGGCCTTGAGTACGGCGGGGGACCACAACGCGACCGACCAGACCAGCCAGGTCTCGCACCGGTGGCCGACGCCGAGGCGCTCCAGCGCGAGGCTTCCACCCGGCAGCTCGCAACCCTCGGCCCAATCCCAGACGGCCAGTCCGTCCTCGGTGTCGACATTCATCATTCGGCCTCCAAGCGGTGAAGCCTGCCGCCGGCTAGGCCGGCGGCAGGCTGGTGGTCAGCCGCGGGAGCGGCTGCGGCTGCGGGAGCGCGAGCGGCTGCGGGACCGTCCGTGGCCGTGGTGCATGACCGGCTTGATGCGGAGCATGGTGGTCACCTCCTTCCACTGAGTTGGTGTTCGTGCAGGGTGACGACCCGGTCGGCGATGGCCGCCAGGTCGCGATCGTGGGTGACCAGCAGGACCGTGCGCCGCGCGGTCGTGGTCCGGATGGCCTCGATCACCGCGGCGGCCGAGACCGGATCGAGGGACGCGGTCGGCTCGTCCAGCAGGACCATCGGCGCGGATGACACGGCGGCCCGGGCCAGTGCGACCCGGCGGCGCTGACCGCCGGACAGCCGGACACCGCTCTCGCCCAGCGGCGTGTCGTACCCGTACGCCAGCCGTCCGGTGAACTCGTCCACCAGGGCCGCCTGCCCGGCTGCGATGACACCCGCGCGGGTCGCATTCTGGTTGCCGAAGGCAATGTTCTCGGCGACCGTCGCGTCCAGCAGCCACGGGTCCTGCGGGACGAACGCGAACCGGTCCCGCAGGCTGCGCTGGTCGCAGTCCCGGACGTCCACGCCGTCGATCAGGATCCGTCCGGCGTCCACGTCGTACAGGCGGAGCAGGAGGTGCAGCACTGTGCTCTTGCCGATCCCACTCGGTCCGAGCAGGCAGACGGTCTCGCCGGCTGCGATGTCGAGGTCGAAGTGATCGAGCACCGGCTGACCGTTCTCATAGCCGAACGAGACCCGCTCGAACCGTACGCCGGACCGCAGTGCCGGTGCCGACCGAGCGTCGTACCGATCCTCGACCGCCTCGTCGCAGTGCAGGATCTCGCGGACCCGCGCCGCGCTGGCGCCGGCCTTCGCGAGTACGACGGACAGCCGGGTCAGGCCGCGCACCGGAGAGTAAAGGTCTCGCAGGTAGGCGAGTACGACGAGCAACTGACCGACCGTGAGCGCTCCGGACAGCACGTGCCGTCCGCCGATCACCAGCACCAGGGCGGCGCCGATCGCCAGCACGACATCGGCCATCGGGGTCCAGCGCGCGTCCACCTCGATCGCTCGCAGCTCGACATCGAGTACGGCGCGATTCCGGGTGCCGAAGATCGCGGCGGCCCTGTCGATGCGCCCGAAGGCCTGAACGGCGCGGACGTTCCGCAACAGGTCGGTCGTTGCCCCGGCCAACCGTCCCGACTCGGTCCTCGCATCCTGCTGTGCCACTCGGATGAGCCGCCGCTGCCGGACAGCCAGTGCACCGAGGACCGGTGCGACGGCCAGGCCGATCAGGGCGAGCTCGGGGTCGAACGCGAACAACAGCGCGAGGACGCCGGCGAGCATCACCGCATCGGGCAGGAACGACGTGGTCACCGCGACCACCGCGTCGAGGACCCGGCCGACATCCGTGGTCAGGCGGGACACCAGTTCGCCGCTGCGCATGCGGTCGTGCCACCGCAACGACCGCGTCATCGTGCGCTGGAACATCGTCGCGCGGAGTGAGGCGCCGATCCGCTCGGCCGCACCCTCGACGGTGCGCAGACTCGCCATGTCGAGCAATCCGATGATTGCCGACAATCCGACGCTGCCAACGGCCGCCAGTCCGAGGACGACGACCGGATCCGCCGCGGGATCCGGCCCGAGGGCGTGATCGACCGCGAGGGCCAGCGGCCATGGACGGACGAGAACCGCGCCGACTCGCAGTACGACGAACCCGGCCGCGACGGCGAGCGCAGGGAACTGCACTCGGGCGGCGGGCCCGGCGACGGCGAGTGAGAGCGGAAGCTTCATGCCGACAACCGTCGTCGCCGGCCGGTCGGCTTCGGTAGTGCACCTTGGTACTACGACTGTCGTCGGGCTGCCGCGCGGCGCCGGGCAACCCCTACGATCCCAGGCATGGTGAGACTGCGACGCTCGCGCACGGACCGTGGGCCGATCTCGACGGTCGGGCTGCTGGTGCGATTCACCGCGGCCGGACTGATCGTGCTGCTGTCCCTGGCCGCGCTGATCGCGGTCGTGGCCCGCCAGGCGGGCGTCGAGCAGGCAAGGGAGTCGGCTCGGCAGGTGGCCTTTGTGACCGCGCGTGGGGTGGTCGAGCCGCGCCTGGACGCGGGCGTGATCGCCGGACAGCCGCTCGCCTTGCAGTCGTTCGACACGGCGATGCGCAAGTACGTGCTGCAGGGATCGCTTGTACGGGTGAAGGTGTGGAATGCCGACGGCCGGATTGTCTACTCCGACGAGCCCCGCCTGATCGGTCAGCAGTTCCCGCTGGGCCCGGAAGAGGAGGCGGCCCTGCGGCAGCAGGGGAGCAGCGCGTCGGAAGTGAGCGACCTGAGCCGGCCGGAAAACCGGTTCGAGATCCCGTACAAGAAGCTGCTCGAGGTGTACGTCGGGATCCGGGGGCCGCAGGGGGAACCCACGCTGTTCGAGGCGTACTTCCAGTACCAGGCGGTGACTGACGCCGGCAAGGCTGCCTGGCAGCGGTTCGCACCGCCTGCGCTGGGTGCGCTGCTCGTGCTGGAGCTGGTCCAGATTCCGTTCGCCTGGTCGCTGGCCCGGCGGGTGCAGCGGCAACAGCGGGAGCGGGAGCGGCTGCTGCAGCACGCGGTCGACGCCTCGGACGCCGAGCGTCGGCGGATCGCGGGGGAGTTGCACGATGGCGTCGTACAGGAGTTGACCGGGCTGAACTACGCGTTGGATGCGATGCGGCTGGGGAATCCGAGCGAGGGGCAGCGAGCGGACTTGATCGCGGAGAGTGCGGGGAGGTTGCGCGCGAGCATCGGGTCGCTTCGGTCGTTGCTGGTGGACATCTATCCGCCGAACCTCGCCGAGGAAGGGCTCACATCGGCGTTGGCCGAGTTGGCGGCGGGGCTCGAGCGGGCGGGGGTCGACGTACGGCTCGAGACCGATGGGGTGGAGGAGTTGCCGCCGGCGGCCGCGGCGTTGTTGTTCCGGGCGGCGCAGGAAGTCGTGCGCAACGTGGCCGCGCACAGCGGCGCGCGTGAAGTGCTGATCAAGGCGCAGCGGATCGACGGTCGGGGAGTGCTGATCGTCGACGATGACGGCCGCGGGTTCGACGAATCGCGACTCGATGAGCGGAGTAGCAACGGACACCTCGGGCTACGCTCGATCGGCGACCTGCTCGCCGAGTCGGGTGGCACGCTGACGGTCCGGGCCGCTCCCGGGCAGGGGACACGGGTGGAAGCCGAGGTGCCGGTGTGATCCGGGTGCTGATTGTCGACGATCATGCGATCGTCCGGACGGGTCTGTCCCAGCTCCTCGGTACTGCGGACGACATCGAGTTGGTCGGGGCTGCGAGTGACGGTGCCGAGGCAGTGACGATGGCGGCCGAGTTGCGGCCGGACGTCGTACTGATGGATCTGTCGATGCCCGGGACGGACGGGATCTCGGCGACCGGGCAGATCGTCGCGGCCGACCCAGGTGTGCATGTGCTCGTGCTGACGTCGTTCAGCGATCAGGCTCGGATCCTGGACGCGCTGCAGGCGGGGGCTGAGGGGTATCTGCTGAAGCACAGCGAGCCCGAGGTGATCCTGGCCGGGGTGCGGGAGATCGTCGCCGGCGGATCGCCGCTGGATCCGAAAGCGGCGCGTGTCCTGCTGACGAACCGGCGCAGCCCAGGTCCGGAGACGAAGCTGACCGATCGTGAGCAGGAGGTGCTCGATATGGTCGGCGCCGGCCTGCCGAACAAGACGATCGCCCGCCGGCTCGGAATCAGCGAGCGCACGGTGAAGGCGCACCTGACGAACGTGTACCAGCGGCTCGGCGTGACGGACCGCACCCAGGCCGCGCTGTGGGCCCAGCGCCAGCGCCGGGACGACTAGGTACTAGTACCAAGGTCCGATAGCGCCGGCCGGGTAGCTGGGACAGCATCGAGGCATGGACTCGGAAGACCTGCGCCGCCGCCCCGTCGTACTGCGCACCAGTGGAGACGACGCGGAGCCGCAACGCCGCCCGGTGCGCTACCTCCTCTGGGCCGGCACCAGCTTGCTGGGCCTGGTCGCGGCAGCCGGACTGGTCGCTGGAGGTACGGCGGTCTGGTCCGCCTTCGATCCTGGTACACCGGGCCGGTCGCCCGCGCCACTGTGGTTCCCGCCACCGGAGAACATCACTCCCCAGAGCGCAAAGGTCACCCCGACCCCGGACGACCACGCTGGCGACCGCACCCGCACGCCCGGCCCCAGCACGGCGACCACCGAACCCGGAGACGACAAGGGCGGCAACCGGACCGCCACCACCAAGCCGACCTCTGGCAAGTCGAGTTCAGGGTCGCCGACCTCGGGGACGCCGACTTCAGGGAAGAGTGGCTCGGGCAAGTCCGGCTCGGGGGAGTCGTCCGACGACGGCTCCAGCCACCACTGAGGTCAGCTCACCCGTGGACTGCCGGCAACGATCTGGGTCCCCGCGGCCCCCGCGATCACCGCGGCCGCCTCGTCCAGAGAGCCGATGGCGGCCCGGCCCTTGGTCGCTTCCACGTACCGGCCGGCAGCGGTGACCTTCGGCCCCATCGACCCGCTGGGGAAGTGGAGTGCCGCAAGGTCCGCGATCCCGATCTCGTGTAACGGACGCTGGGTCGGCGTCCCGTAGTCGAGATAGACCGTCGGCACATCGGTCAGCATCACCAGCAGATCCGCGCGGAGCTCGGTCGCGATCAGCGCCGCGGTCAGATCCTTGTCCACGACGGCATCGACCCCGGCCAATCTCGCGGCACCTTCGACCACTGGGACGCCTCCGCCGCCGGCCAGGATCACGGTGACGCCGTTGCGGAGGAGGATCTCGGCAGCGTCGAGCTCCACGATCCGGCGCGGCTCGGGTGACGCGACGACGCGGCGCCACTCGACGCCGTCCTGGTGGAAGGTCCAGCCTGTCGTCGATTCGAGCAGGCGCGCGTGGTCCTCGGGATACCCGGTCCCGACGTACTTCGTCGGCGTACCGAACGCTGGATCGTCGGCGGAGACGACGGTCTGCGTCACCAGGGTGACCGCTCGGCCGGGCAGGCCCGCGTTGGTCAGGGCCTGCTGGATCCAGTAGCCGATCACGCCCTGGGTTTCGGCGACCAGGTCGCTGAGCGGATACGGCTTGGTCAGGCCCGGGTCCGCCGTACTCTCCAACGCGAGCAGCCCGACCTGCGGTCCGTTCCCATGCACGATCACCACCTCGTGCTCGGCCGCCACGGTCGCCAGCGCCGGCGCCGCCACGGCCAGATGGGCCACTTGCACCTCTGCGTCCGGCCGTTCCCCGCGCCGCAACAACGCATTCCCCCCGAGCGCGATCACCATCCGCATACCTTCAGCGTGACACGCACACCCAGCGAGCTCGCGCACTCACAGACCGTGTGGGTTGGAATGTGCACGCGAACAGGCTCAGCTGCGCGGCCCGGCGAGTGGCACGCGCAGTTCGAGGACGGTGCCATGCGGCTGGTTCCTCTCCAGCCGCATGGCACCGCCGAGTGCCTCCGCCCGCTCCTGGAGGTTGCGGAGTCCGCTGCGGTGGTCGACCGCGGCCACGCCGACGCCGTTGTCGGCAACCCGGCTGATGACCTCGGTCGCGGTCGCCGTGACGTCGACGGTCACCGCGGTGGCTTCGGCATGGCGTACGACGTTCGAGAGCGACTCGCGGACCGCTGCGAGGATCTCGGGACGGACCTCCAGCGGTACAACGGCATCGAGCGGGCCGGTGCAGGTCAGCTCGGCACGGAAGCCGAGGGGTCCGGTGTACTCGGAGACCAGGGTGTGGAGGTCGGATCGGAGCGAGCGGCGAGCCGGGTGGTGGCGCAGCTCGAAGATCGCCGCGCGCAGGTCGCGGATCGTGGAGTCGATGTCCGCGATGGCGCGATCGATGCGTTCCTGGACCTCGGCGTCCACCATCCGGTGGATGCCCTGCAATTGCAGCCCGGTCGCGAACAGGCGCTGGATCACCAGGTCGTGCAGATCCCGGGCGATCCGGTCGCGGTCCTCCAGGACGGCGATCATCGAGTGTTCCCGCTGTGCCTGCGAGCGATCCAGCGCCAGCCGCGCCTGCGCCGCGAACATCCTGACCAGCTCGTCAGCCTCGTGCACTGCACCACCAGGCTCGGCCGCCACGAAGAACAGCCCGCCCACCGCGGACGACGCCGGCGGCAGCGGAGCGACGAGGGCCGGTCCGAGTGACGCGATCTGGGGTATGTCGACCACACTCACCCGGTCGGCGCGCACCAGGTGATCCAGTCCCGCGACCCGCTTGCCGACGTACTCCTGGAGTTCGGACGGCCCGTCGAGCGCAGCGAACATGAGGTGGTCGTGGTCTGTCAGCAGGACGGCACCGGCGTGCGCGCCGGAGACCTCGCGGGCCCGGCGGGCGATCAGCCGGAGGGCGTCCCGCTCGTCGAAGTCCCCGAGCAGGAACTGTGTGATCTCGGCGGTCACCTCGTACAGGCGCCGCCGGCCGACGTCGTCCTGTTCGCTCACGTGGCCACGGTACGAAGCCCGTGACGGTTTGGGAACGCTTCGGAGCCGTTGCCCTGAGCATCAATAGGCGCGCGCCGGCCGCTGAGCGACTCGACGCCGAGCCGGAACAACGGGCGGCCACCCAGCCCCACCCACGACGGCGCGGTCCGCTCCAGGTCGGCCGCCTCAGCCGCCGGTACGACGGACAGATGGCCGATCGAGGTCACGGTCCACCCGAGTTGCCGGGACGGATCGAGGTCATCCACCTCGAACGCGACCACGTCACCACGATGCGCGGCCTGGAGCCATTCGGGGTCGTCGGACACGAAGACGATCGTGTCCGTGTCGACGAGGAAGTTCACCAGCCGGATGACCGGCAGGCCGCCCTGGGTGAAGACCAGCCGCCCGACCGGGACCGAGCCCAGCAGGCGGAGACATTCGCCGGCGTCGAGAATCTCGCGGGCGGCGCCGTCCTCGCTTCGCATCACAACCTCCGGGGTCGGCTTACTCTGAGCGGGACGGGTGCTGCCGGGGGAAGCGAGACGCGATGACGATCAAGGTGTTCCTGCTCGACGACCACGAGGTCGTCCGGCTCGGGCTGCGGCAACTGCTCGAGAGCGAGCCGGACATCGAGGTGATCGGCGAGGCGTCGACCGCGGCGCACGCCATCGCGCGGATCCCGGCGCTGAGCCCGGATGTCGCCGTCCTGGATGTCCGGCTGGGCGACGGCGACGGGATCACCGTGTGCCGGGAGGTGCGGTCGTCGATGGACACGCCGCCGGCCTGCCTGATGCTGACCTCGTTCTCTGACGAGGAAGCCTTGTTCACCGCGATCATGGCCGGTGCGGCCGGCTACCTGCTCAAGCAGGTCAGCGGCACCGACCTGGTCGGAGCGGTACGGCGTTTGGCCGCGGGGGAGTCGCTGCTCGACCCGGCGATGACCGCCCTGGTCCTGGAGCGCCTGCGGAACCCCGTCGATGTCGAGGACGACCCGCGGTACCAGTCGTTGACGGATCAGGAGCGCCGGATTCTCGACGAGATCGCGGTGGGGAAGACCAACCGGCAGATCGCGCAGAGCATGTTCCTGGCCGAGAAGACCGTGAAGAACTACGTCTCGGCGCTGCTGCGCAAGCTCGACATGGAACGGCGGACCGAGGCGGCCGTGTACGCGGTCGAGCGCGCCAAGCGCCGGCCGAAGACCTGACCCGCCGTCACCAGGCGCGGATGCGGCGGCCACTGATGTGCTCCGGCTCGATCACGACGAGGATCTCCCGTTCGTCGCCCGACTCGTCCGTGAACGGTCGCCACGCGAACATCTCCTGGAGGGAGCCGTGCCGGCAGCGCCCCGATATGAGCACACTCCAGCCATCCCGTGCGACCCCGTCCAGCCGATCGACCTCGAACGCCACCGGACCATCGCCGTACTGCGCGATCGCCGTGGCAGCCCCGGTCCGGAACACGATGAGCCGGTCGTGCAGGGTGTAGGTCACCGTCCGTACCGACAGCCGGCCGGACAGGTCGAACGCGAGCCGGCCACTGCCGCCGGGCGCCAGGAGTGCGAGGCACTCGTCCTCGCGGAGGTGATCGAGGACCGGATGGAGGGCGGCGAGTCCACGGACGGGCGTTGTCCGTGAACCCGTGCGAGCGGAGACGGTGGTGTCCAGCGCACCGGCCAGCCGGATCAGAGCCCCAGCCGTCAGCTGCTGTGGCTCCTCAGACGCGCCGGCATCCGGCCCGGACCGCGCAGACCCCTCCTCCTGCGCTAGTTCGAGCGGGACCATCCGCCGCGACGGGTCTCTCCCCTGCGGAGACCGTGATCGGCCGGACGATGTCATCGAACACTCCTTTCCTGCCGCTTCCTCGATCCAACCGGGGGAGCCCGCCCGACCGGCAGTGCCGGAGGGCCTTTCCGGGCAGGTCCGAAGTCCCCGCCGGGGAAGGCCCCCGCTGTCGGATCCGGCCGGGTCCCGATCGTCCTGGTGGTGTCGAGTGAATGTGAGACTGACCGCAGGAGGTGTGTGCGCGTGAAGTACGTGCTGATGTTCGTGGAGACCAAGGAGTACGCGAAGGAGCTCGAGGCGATGGCGCCGGACGAGCGGGACCGGGCGTATCAGCGGGTGATGCAGTGGTTCGACGACCACCGGGACAAGATCCGGAGCGGGAGCAAGCTGCAGGCGGCGGAGTCCGCGACCACGGTCCGGTTCGGCGGCGGCGTACCGATGACCACCGACGGGCCCTTCATCGAGGGCAAGGAGGTCATCTCCGGGTTCAGCGAGATCGAGGTCGCCGATCTCGACGAGGCGCTGCGGATGGTGAAGACCTGGCCGGCCTGCCCGATCGTCGAGATCCGGCCAGTGCAGCAGCTGTGAACACCGACGACGAGCTGGCCCGCGTGGTGCGTGATCACGCGGGCCGGCTGGCCGGATCGCTGGTGTCGTTGCTCGGCGACTTCTCCGCGGCCGAGGACCTGGTCCAGGACGCTGTCGAGATCGCGCTCCGGCGCTGGCCGGTCGAGGGGATCCCCGAGCGGCCCGACGCGTGGCTGTTCACGGTCGCGCGCCGGCGCGGTCTCGACGTACTGCGAAGGCAGCAGAACTACCGTGCCAAGCTCGCCCAGCTCCAGTGGCCCGTGCAGCCCGCACCGGACGACCGGCTCCGGCTGATCTTCACCTGCTGCCACCCGGCGCTGGCGCGCGAGGCGCAGATCGCCCTCACGTTGCGAGTCGTCTGCGGACTGACGACCGCGCAGATCGCGGCCGCGTTCCTGGCCTCGGAGTCGGCTGTCGCGCAACGGATCACCAGGGCGAAGCGCAAGATCACCGATGCCGGGATCCCGTATCGCATCCCGCGCGACGACGAACTCCAGGAGCGCGTCACAGAGGTGCTGACCGTCATCTACCTGCTGTTCAACGAGGGCTATCTGTCCAGCACGGCCGAGCGCGTCCACTCCCGCGATCTGGTCGACGACGCCGAATGGCTCACCGCGCTCCTGCACGGTCTGCTCCCGAACGAGCCCGAGGTCGCCGGTCTGCTCGCCCTGATCCGTCTCCATCGAGCCCGTACGGCGGCCCGCTTCACCACCACCGGCGACCTTGTCCTGCTCGAGCTCCAGGACCGCGCCCGCTGGGATCACGCCGCCATCGCCGACGCGACGGCCCTGCTGACCCGCACCGCCCGGCGTCACAGAGCTCCCGGTCCCTACCAACTGCAGGCCGCGATCGCCGCCTGCCACAGCGAGGCCCGGACCTGGGCGGCGACGGACTGGGAACAGATCCTCGTGCTCTACGACATGCTCTTGATCGTGCAGCCGACGCCGGTCACTCGCCTGCAGCGCGCGATCGCCTTGTCCTACGTCGAAAACGCCAAGGCCGCGCTCACCGAACTGGATGAGCTCTCGACGGACCTCCAGGCGTATCCGTTGTTCCATGCGACGCACGCCCAGTTCCTCCGCGATCTCGGTCGCGACGCCGAAGCACACGCGGCCGACCGACGGGCCGCCGACCTGACCGCCAATCCCGCCCAACTCGGATTGCTGCAGGAGCGGCTCGCCCAGTAATCGAGTCCTCTTCGGCGTCAAACGCTCCGCAGCACCGACACGACGATCCCGAGGATGACCGCGTTGTCCCCGTCGATGACGTCGTACGCGGGGTTGCGCGGCTCCAGGTACACGTGGCCGTTGCGGCGGCGGTAGACCTTGACGGTCGCCTCGTCGTCGATCATCGCGGCGACGATCTGGCCCGAGTACGCCTCGGACTGCTGCCGGACCACGACGATGTCGCCGTCGCAGATCGCGGCGTCGATCATCGACTCGCCCCGGACCCGCAGGCCGAACACGTTCCCGCGGCCGGTCAGTCCGCGGGGCAGTTGCAGTACGTCGTCCACGTGCTCGACGGCGGAGATCGGCGTACCGGCCGCGATGTCACCGATCACCGGCACCGGCACCGAGTCCTCGGACTCCCGGGCGGTCGGCTCCGGCAGGAACATCCGGACGTCGATCGGCCGCGAGACCGACGGGCTCCGGCGCAGGAAACCCTTGTCCTCCAGGCTGGCCAGGTGCTTCGACACCGACGACGAGGACCGCAGTCCGACCGCGTCACCGATCTGCCGGCTGCTCGGCGGGTACCCGTACCGCGTCACCCAGTCCCGGATCACCACCAGGATGCGCTGCTGCCGCTCGGGGAGCGCGGCGGTGTCGAGGTCCCCGAACAGATCGAGATCAGTCACCACGAGATCCTAGAGCGACCCACCCCAAGGACCTCCGCCCGACCCGCCGCACCGGATCGGCAACATCCGCGGATCGGCTCCGACGTCGCCCCCGAGAGCGTGCAGAGGGCGCGCCGAGGAGGTTGTCATGAACGTCGGACGCGCACGCTGGGCGGTGACCACGGTGTTCTTCGTGAACGGATGCCTGGTGTCCAGCTACCTGTCCCGGATCCCGTCGATCAAGGTCGAGCATCAGCTGACCGAGAGCCAACTCGGCATCGTGCTCACGCTGTTCGGTGCGGCGGCGCTGGTGTCGATGCAGTTCGTGGGCGGTCTGGTCGCCCGAGTGGGCAGCCGGCGCCTGATCACGATCGCGCTCGCGGTCCTTCCTTTGCTGCTGGTCGCCGTCGGCTTGGCACGCAGCGTCGTACAACTCGGCCTTGCGGTGCTGGTGATGGGATTCGTGCACGGTGCGGTCGATGTGGCCATGAACGCCCACGCGGTCGCGGTCGAGCGGCTCCGCGGCCGGCCGATCATGAGTGGTTGCCACGCGGCGTGGAGCGTGAGTGCGGTGCTGACCTCGCTTCTGAGTGCCGTGGCGATCCGTGCGGACGTCGACCTCGGCAATCAGTTCGTGGTCGTGGCTGCCGTGCTGCTCGTGGTGGGACAGGTCGTCACGCGCGGGTTGCTCCCGCCCGCGGCCGACCAGACCGATCGCGTGACGCGATCCGGGTGGACGGTGGGCTGGACCCGGCCGGTGCTGATCTTCGGCGCGATGGGCTTCGTGGTGATGATCGGCGAGGCGGCTGTGATCAGCTGGAGTGGCGTGTTGCTGCACGAGTCGCGCGGCGCGGACCTCGCGACGGCCGGCCTGGCGTTCACCGCCTTCACCGCGTTCCAGGCCGTCGGCCGCTTGATCGGCGATCGGTTGACCGAGCGGTACGGCGCCGCCGCACTGTTCCGGACCTGCGCACTGGTGGCCGTGATCGGGCTGACCGTAGTCGTCGCCGTACCGCTGTGGCGGGTGTCGATCGCCGGCTTCGCGCTGGTCGGGCTCGGCGGATCGGTTCTGCTCCCGTTGGTCTTCAGCGCGGTTGGTCGCACCGGCGGGGTCGAGGCCGCGACCGCGGTGTCCCGGCTCACCACCTTCACGTACGCCGGAGTCCTGATCGGACCGGCGATCGTCGGCTGGTTCGCGGCGGCGGTCGGGTTGGTCTGGACGTTCACCGGGCTGCTGCCGCTGCTCGTCGGCGTGGCGGCGAACAGCCGGTTGCTGTCGGCGCGGCCGGCTATGCGGCAGGTTCCTGCAACGCCCATGACTTCGGGAGAGCAGAGCCGCAGCTAGCCAGACGTTGCGGCCTAAGATCGGGCGGATGAACGGTCCGCCGGAAACTGTCCTGGAAGCGTTCGGCCTGTCCGGCAGCGCCGTACTCCTGCCCGGTGGCCAGGGGGACACGTGGCGTTGCGGGGCTGTCGTGCTGAAGCGTGCGGGGTTGCCGGCGGAGGCCGAGTGGCGGGCCGCCGTGCTGGATCAGCTGCCGGAGTCGACCGCGTTCCGGGTGGCTCGGCCGGTGCGGAGTGCGAGTGGCGCGTGGGTCGCGTTCGGCTGGGAGGCCTCGGAGCTGCTGGCCGGTGCCACGGACGTGAGCCGGCAGGACGAGGTGCTGACGGCCGGTGTCGCCTTCCACGAGACGGTTGCGGGATTGCCGCGCCCGGACTTCGTCGATACGCGGGACGATCCCTGGTCGGACGGCGATCGGGTCGCCTGGGACGAGCGGTCGATCGGCGGGAGTCCGGCGTACGTCGAGTTGGTGTCGCCGCTCGTCGCGGCGCGTCGGCCGGTCGACCTCGTGGCGCAGGCGGTGCACGGGGATCTGCCGGGGAACGTGATGTTCGCCGACGGGTTGCCGCCGGCGATCATCGACTGGCCGGTGTACTGGCGCCCACCCGCATGGGCGTCGGCCGTCGCGGTGGCCGACGCCCTGTGCTGGTACGACGCCGAACCGGAGCTGGCGGCGCGGTGGTCAGAGTTGCCGGAGTGGGGGCAGATGCTGGTGCGGGCGCTGATCTATCGGATGGCGACCGACGAGCTCGCCCACGGCCCGGAGGTCTGGACGCGTGATCGTCGGGCGGTCTATGAACCGGTGATCGAGCTGGCCCTCTCGTACGTGGGCTGACCTGAGTGCGCGACCGGTCTGCGGGCGATCGCCACGGGCGATCAAGATCATCGGGAACAATCGCTTTTCGTGATGGTGTGCGGCTTCTACGGTCGGAGACATGACTTCCGAGACGCTCTATCCGATCAACGGCGCGGAGATCTGTGCGGAGACGTTCGGTGATGCCGCCGATCCGGCGGTCCTGCTGATCCACGGCGGTTCGGCCTCGATGCTCTGGTGGGACAGCGAGTTGTGCGGGAAGCTCGCGGTCCGCGGGCGGTATGTGATCCGCTACGACCAGCGTGACACCGGGCGATCGACGTCGTACCCCGTCGGCCGGCCGCCGTACTCGATGCGGGACCTGGCCGCGGATGCGATCGGCCTGCTGGATGCCTTGGGCATCGATCGTGCGCACGTGGTCGGGCAGTCGATGTCCGGCGGCACGGCGCTCACGCTCGGTGTCGACTACCCGTCGCGGGTTGCGTCGGTGACCTTCGTGTCGACGAGCACGGGCGCGGACGGCCTGCCGCCTCCGTCGCTGCCGCACCTGGAGCGGCCCGACTTCGACGACCCGGCCGCGGTCGAGGAGTACGTCGTACGGTCGATCGAGGCCGAGTCAGCCGGGTACTTCGACGAGGCCGCGGCGCGTGATCTCGTCCGTCGCGACATGGCGCGAGCCCGGGACTATGAGGCGTCGCTGACGAACCACTACGCGATGGCATTCGACGGACCCGTGAACGGTGGGTTCGCTGACCTCTCGATGCCGGTGCTGGTGGTGCACGGCTCGGTGGATCCGGTCTTTCCGCCGGCGCACGGGGAGACTCTGCGCGCGGCCGTTCCCGATGGTCGCCTGGTCGTTCTCGAGGGTGCGGGGCACGGGGTTCCACCCGAGCTGTGGGATGTCCTTGCCGACGCCCTCAGCGAGCACACCGCGAGCCGGTGATGCGCTTCGCGGTGTGGGTGCCGCTGTTCGACGAACTGGCGGATCCACTGACGGTTGCGCGATTGGCGGCCGCCGCGGAGGACGCCGGGTGGGACGGGATGTTCGTGTGGGACCAGCTGGGGTGGCGGGCGCCGGTCACCGCTGTCGCCGATCCGTGGATCGTGCCGGCCGCCGTGGCCGCGTCGACCGAACGGCTGCGGATCGGGCCGATGGTGACACCGGTCGCCCGCCGGCGCCCGGTCAAACTGTTGTGCGAGGCAACAACGCTGGATCGGCTGTCCGGTGGACGTCTGAAGCTCGGTGTCGGTCTGGGGAGCGATCGGTTCGCGGGCGAGTTCTCCCGCTCGGGGGAGGAGGTCGACGATCGCGTCCGCGCCGGGCAACTCGACGAGTCCCTCGAGATCCTGAAGGCCGGCTGGACCGGTGAACCTGTCTGTCACCATGGCAAGCACTACACCGTCGACTCGGTGCGCTTCCTGCCACGGCCCGTGGCGGGCCGGATCCCGATCTGGGTGGCAGGCTTCCCCGGGAATGCGAGGCCGCTGCGCCGGACTGTCCGCCACGACGGTTTCTTCCCGGTCAACCTGACCTCGCCGAACCAGTTGGACGATGTCGTGGCGACCGTGCAGTCCCTGCGCGGATCCCTCACCGGGTATGACATCACCGTCGCCGTGTCACCGTCGACCGACGTACGCCCGTACGCGACCGCCGGCGCAACGTGGTGCCTGACCGACTTCGACCCGGCCACCCTGCGGCCGGCCGACGTACGCGCGGTGATCGACGCCGGACCGGCGCGCTGAGGCCGGGCTTCTTCCTGCGACGCCCGTTCGGGTGTGTAATCGGAGGAATGTGGGTTCCGCGCAGGCGGGATCGTCCACGGGAGGACGCATGGCGAGTGTCAGCGAACACACCGGGGTAACTGAACGCACCGGTCCGGTCGCCGTCGGGCCGGCTCGGCGGCCGCTCGGGGTGGTGATCGGACGGTTGCTGTCGACGACCGATCACAAGGTGATCGGCCAGTTGTACCTGATCACCTCGTTCGCCTTCTTCCTCGTCGGCGGAATCATGGCGCTGATCATCCGCGCCGAGCTCGCCGAACCTGGGCTGCAGATCGTGAACGAAGAGGTCTACAACCAGCTCTTCACCATGCACGGCACGATCATGCTGCTGCTGTTCGCGACCCCGCTGTTCGTCGGCTTCGCCAACGTGATCATGCCGGTGCAGATCGGCGCGCCGGACGTGGCGTTCCCGCGGCTGAACATGTTCAGTTACTGGCTGTTCCTGTTCGGCGGGTTGATCACGCTGTCCTCGTTCCTGACTCCGGGTGGCGCGGCCGACTTCGGCTGGACGGCGTACTCGCCGCTCTCGAACGTTGTGCGCTCGCCGAGTGTCGGTGGCGACCTGTGGATCATGGGTCTGTGGATGGCCGGTCTCGGCACCATCCTCGGTGGCGTCAACTTCATCACCACGATCATCACGATGCGGGCGCCCGGTATGACGATGTTCCGGATGCCGATCTTCTGCTGGAACATCCTGGTCACGTCGATCCTCGTCCTGATCGCGTTCCCGATCCTGGCCGCGGCCCTGCTGGTGCTGGAGGCGGATCGGCGGCTGGGGGCGCATGTGTTCGATGCGGCGAACGGTGGTGCGTTGTTGTGGCAGCACCTGTTCTGGTTCTTCGGGCATCCCGAGGTGTACATCATCGCGCTGCCGTTCTTCGGCATCATCACCGAGGTCCTGCCGGTGTTCAGCCGCAAGCCGGTCTTCGGCTACATCGGCCTGGTCGCGGCGACGATTTCGATCGGCGCGCTCTCGATCGCGGTGTGGGCGCACCACATGTTCGTGACCGGTGGCGTGAATCTGCCGTTCTTCTCGTTCATGACGTTCTTGATAGCGGTCCCGACCGGGGTGAAGTTCTTCAACTGGATCGGCACGATGTGGGGCGGATCGGTGTCGCTGGACACGCCGATGCTGTGGTCGCTCGGCTTCCTGGTGACGTTCCTGCTGGGCGGTCTGACCGGCATCATCCTGGCCTCGCCCGTGCTCGACTACCAGCTGAACGACTCGTACTTCGTGGTCGCGCACTTCCACTACGTCGTGTTCGGCACCGTCGTGTTCGCGATGTTCGCCGGGTTCTACTTCTGGTGGCCGAAGATGACCGGGCGGATGCTCGACGAACGCCTCGGCAAGGTGCACTTCTGGCTGCTGTTCATCGGCTTCCACACCACGTTCCTGGTGCAGCACTGGCTCGGTGTCGAGGGCATGCCCCGGCGCTACGCGTCGTACGGCGCGCACGAGGGCTTCACCACGCTGAACCAGGTGTCCAGCGTCGGCGCCTTCATCCTCGGCCTCTCGACGCTGCCGTTCTTCTACAACGTCTACAAGTCCCGCCGGAACCCGCTCGTGGGCGTCAACGACCCGTGGGGCTGGGGCCGTTCGCTGGAGTGGGCGACCAGTTGCCCACCCCCACGCCACAACTTCGACCGCCTGCCCCGAATCCGCTCCGACAGCCCCGCCTTCGACGCCAACCACCCAGAACTGGTCACCACCACCCCCGCCCAGAACCTCCTGACCCCAGACGACTAACCCCGCGCACGCCAAGCCCGACAGCCGCGCGGGTGTTGCTCGTGGCTGCGCCGGCGCGAGTTCCTTCGGGCAGCACGCTCCCGGGCGCTCCCGCGCGCGTGACCGCCGCCACCGGAGCCGTCCCCCTCCCGCGCTCAGCCATCAACCCACGGGGAAGGACGCGTGGCCCCACCTCCCGCGTGCACCTTCAGGCAGCGGGCGTTCAGCATCAGCGACCACAGCGGCCGGGTGCTGTGCGCGCGCAAGCTTCCCGGGATGTGCGGGGAGGGCTAGGGGAGTTGGTTGCGGAGGGTGGTGAGGAGAGCGGCGGTTTGGTGGGGTGGAGGGCTGGTGGCGGCTAGGAGGTCCAGGGCCTGGGTGTAGGTCTCGACGTCGTCGCGTTTGTCGAGGTAGAGGGCGCTGGTGAGGTGCTCGAGGTAGACGATGTCGGGGAGGTCGTGCTGGGGGAAGCGGAGGAGGGTGAAGGCTCCTCCGGTGGCGGCGTGGCCGGCGCTGTCCAGCGGGATGATTTGCAGAGTGACGTTGGGGTGGGCGACGGCCTCGCTGAGCGCGTCGAGTTGGTTGCGGAGGACGTCGGGACCGCCGATCGGGCGGTGCAGGACGGACTCCTCGATCACGGCCCAGAGCTTGAGCGGCGGCTCGCGGTCCAGCGCGCGTTGCCGCCTGGTGCGGAGAGCGACGATGCGCTCCACCTCGTCGTCGGCTCGCGCGTTACCCGGCGTCAGCCGTGCCACCGCGCGCGCGTAGTCAGCGGTCTGTAGCAATCCCGGCACGAACTGGATCTCGTAGGTCCGGATCAGCTCAGCAGCCGCCTCCAGCCCGAGGTAGGCATCGAACCAGTCCGGCGTGACATCGCCGTACCGATGCCACCAGCCGCGATCGTTCGCCTCACGCGCCAGTTGGAGCAGCCGATCCCGCTCGCGCGCATCGGTCACGCCGTACAGGCTGAGCAGGTCCTCGACGTCGCGCTCCTTGAAGCCGACCCGCCCGAGCTCCAGCCGGCTGATCTTCGACTCCGACCCGCGGATCGCCCAGCCGGCGTCCGTCCGGCTCACCCCGGCGCGCTCCCGCAGCCGCCGCAGATGACTGCCCAGCATCATCCGCAACGCCGTCGGCCCCACCACGCCCTGCCCCGCCATGCGCCCAGTCTACAGCATTATCGAACATATGTTCCCCTGCGTTCGAAAGCCGGATCACCCCATCCGAGTCCCCACCGGCAGCGAATTCCGCAAGGCTCAGGAACAGCCGGCAACACCTCCACCGACGTGACGTCCAGCCTGCTGGTACGCCGGGATGTGCCCGCCCGCGTCAGTCAGCTGGCGCCGAGTCAGCGGGACCCCGACCTCGGCCGCCGCCTGAGGCGCTCTCACCACCAGCGGCGGCAACTCCTGCATGCCACCCCGGCCTGCAGATGGGGGTGGGTTAGTCGCGGAGGTATTCGGCTCGCCAGCGGTTGATGGTGGGGTCTACCGGGCTGGGGGATCGCGACAGCTGGATCAGGTGGAGGTCGGGGGTGGTGAAGGAGTCGATGGCGGCGCGGGTGAGGGGCCAGGGCGGCCCCTCGACGGCCTCGTCGGCCTCGTCGTCAGCACGGGCGGCGGCGATGACGAGGAGGGTGCCGCCGGGGGCGACGAGCTCGGTGACCTGGATGATGGCGGCCGGCTGGACCGGGATCGGGAGGGCTTGGACCGTGTAGATCTCGACGACCAGGTCGAAGGCGCGGTGCCAGTCGGCGGGTGGTGCGAGGAGGTCGGCGGTCATGTAGTGCGCCTTCGAGTCCGGGTGGTTCCGGTGCGCGGTCGCGATCGCGGTGGGGGAGATGTCGAAGGCGGTCGTGTCGTAGCCGCAGTCGACGATCCGCTCCGCGTCCCAGCCCGTCCCGGCCCCGACGACCAGCGCGGTCTTCCCGGCCCCGTCCGGGTCCGCTTCGTCGATCCACTCGATCAGCAGCGGATGCGCCGTACCGCGATCCCAAGGTACGACGGCGGCGCCGTCCGCCGCGGCCGAGTAGAGCTGCTCGAACCAGCCGGTCGGGTCGTCGCGGTCCAGCGACTCCCGGGCGATCCGTCGCGATACGACATCGGGGTCCTCAGCCATCGGACGCACCTTCCTCCTCGACGCCGGGGCCGACGTGGATCGCCCGGACGGTTTGCACCGTATCAACGTCGGAAGGTCGTTTGTCCTCGCGATATCGCAGCACTCGGGCGAACCGCAACGCCATCCCGGCCGGGTACCGCGGCGAGGTCTGCACTCCGTCGAAGGCGATCTCGACCACCACCTCCGGCCGCAGGTACACGACCCAGTCGTCGCGCCGCACCGCCAGCTCCTGGAACCGCTCGGTCTGCCACCGCAGCAGCTCGTCCGTCAGCCCCTTGAACGTCTTCCCGAGCATCACGAACTCGCCGGTCTCCTCGTCCCGCGCTCCCAGGTGCAGGTTGGACAACCATCCGGTACGACGCCCGTGCCCCCACTCCGCCGCGAGCACGAGCAGGTCGAGCGTGTGCGTCTGCTTGACCTTCACCCACCCGGATCCGCGCCGGCCCGCCTCATACGGCACGGTCAACGACTTCACCATCACGCCCTCATGGCCCCGCCGCACCGCATCCACGAAGAACGACTGCCCGGCATCCGCATCGGAGGTCACCAGCCGCGGAATCCGCCGCTCCTCGGGCACGAGCTTCGACAACCGCTCATGCCGAGCGGCTCCGTCGAGCCCGAGCAGGTCCTCCCCGTCCTGATGCAGGATGTCGAAGAAGTACGGCGTCAACGGCACCGATTCCGGTCCGGTCGCCGCACGAGTCGCCGTCCGCGATCCCGTCACCTGAAACGGCTCGGGTCGCCCGTCCGGCCGCAGCGCGATCAGCTCACCGTCGAGCACGACCTGCTGCGCATCGAGCTCGAGTACTGCGCTGACCACCTCAGGCACCCGAGTCGTGATGTCGTCGAGCGTCCGCGTGTAGACCACGACCTTGTCGCCGTCGCGGTGCGCCTGGATCCGGATGCCGTCCAGCTTCCACTCGAGGGCGGCCGGCGTGCCCGTCTTGGACAAGGCCTCGGCGACGCTGGTCGCGGACTGGGCGAGCATCGGCTGCACACCGCGCCCGACCTCCAGCCCGAACTGCGCCAGCCCCGCCTCACCCTCGGTCAGTACGGCGACGGCCACCGGAGCCGCCGCACCCCGCAGCATCGTGGCGGCCCGGATCTTGTCCAACGGGATCCCGGTGGCGCGCGCGACGGCGTCAGCCATCACCCCGTCCAGCGCGCCCTGCCGCAGTTCACCACCCACGAGTTGCCGCAGGAACCACTGCTCATCGGCGGTCGCCCGGCCGAACAACGCGTCGATCGCCTCCCGCCGCCGGGCCTGCACCCCCGCGCCGCCCATCTCGGCCAGCTCCGCGAAGGCCCGGTCGACCTCCTCGACGGTCAACGACGGCTCCGCGGCGGGCTCCGGCGCGTCGGCCAGCGTCCGCCAGCCCACGCCGGTCCGACGCTGGCGGAGCTCACCGGACAGGTACGTCACGACGATCTCGGTGTCGTCCGGTTCGGTGGCCTTCGACAACAATCCGGCGATGAACTCGGCCTTCTTCAGGCGCGACCGCGTCCCGGCCAGCGCGGCCGACGTCTCCACCACCTCGGTCAGCAACATGATCCCAGTCTCACCCATCCTGCCGACACTTTCCGGAGACGACTTTCGTCACCGACCGGAGTGACGCGGGCTCAGGGAGCAGGCGGGAGGTCGTCGAGGAAGTCCGACGGTGGCGTGAAGAAGAGAGTGCCGGTGACCGCGGTCGAGAAGTCGAGCAGGCGGTCGTGGTTGCCCTCGGGCTCGCCGATGAACATCCGGCGCAGCATCAGCTCGATCACCGACGGAGTCTTGGCGTACCCGATGAAGTAGGTGCCGAACTCCTGGGTCCCGACGGTGCCGAACGGCATGTTGTCGCGCACGATCTGCAGCTCGTTGCCGTCCTCGTCCTCGATCACGTTCAGCGCGATGTGGGCGTTGCTCGGCTTGACGTCGTCGGCCATCTCGATATCCTCGAGCTTGCTCCGGCCGACCGCACGTTCCTGCTGCTCGACAGTCAGCGCGTTCCACGCCTTCAGGTCGTGCAGGTACTTCTGCACGATCACATAGCTGCCGCCCGCGAAGCCGGGGTCCTCGTCGCCGATCAGTACGGCGTCCTGTGCCTCGGAGCCGGTCGGGTTCTCGGTGCCGTCGACGAATCCGAGCAGATCGCGCATCTCGAAGTACTTGAAGCCGTGCACCTCGTCGACGACCGTGGCGGCGCCGTCGAGGACGTTCATGATCTGGCTGGCGAGCTCGAAGCACTGGTCCTGGTGGGCGGCGCGGATGTGGAAGAGCAGGTCGCCCGGTGTGGAGACAGCGTGGTGCGTGCGGCCCTTCAGCTCGATGAACGGGTGCAGCTCGGCCGGGCGCGGGCCGCTGAACAAGCGGTCCCACACGTCCGACCCGATGCTGGTGACGCAGGACAGGCTGCCGGACGGCACCCGGAAGCCGACGGAGCGGACCAGACCGCTCATCCGCTCGAGCAGGTCGCGGGCCGTCGCCTCGCCGCCCGGGTCGATCGTCACGACCAAGAAGATCGCCGAACCCGTCAACGGCATCAGAACCGACTGCGGCAGCGCCCGCGTCGACGCGGGCGGTCCAGGTGTCGGATCAGTCACCACCGTGCTCTCCCTCCACTCACGCTTGCCCTGATCTTCTAGAGTCCAGTCATGGACCCGCAAGAACCCGGGCCGCCCTCACAACCGGGCCCATACTCGCAGCCGGGGCAGTACCCACCGCCCCCACCCCACCCAGAAGGCGGCTACCCGCCCCCGGGTCCATACCCCGCGCCCGGGACTTACCCACCGCCGGGCACTTACCCACCGCCCGGCACCTACCCACCGCCAGGTCCGTACCCGCGGCAATGGGGTGCGCCGCCGCCGTACCCCGGTCAGTTCGCCTCCCGCGAGCCCCGGATCGTCCCGGCGCCGGCGGGTACGCCGTTCCACCGCCTGGCCCGAACGGCGAAGAACGCGTGGTGGCGCCCGATCCTCGGCACCCTCTTCCTCGGCGCCGGCGTCCTGTTCATCACCGCGGGCGTCCTGGTCGGCTGGGAGATCGTCCACGGCCTGATCACCGGCGAGTTCTCCCAGCCGCAGGGCAACAACATCTTCCCGAGTGACACCGAGAACCTCGCCGTCACGTTGGTGATGCTCGGCGTGCTCACGCCGTTGGTGATGTTCACCGCCTGGCTGGTCCAGCGCCGCCCGTTCTGGAGCGTCGCGTCCGTCGTGAATCGGATCCGCTGGCGCTGGTTGCTGTTGTGCTGTGTGCCCGCGCTGGGCTACCTCGCGCTGTCGTACGGCCTCGGCCTGCTGGTCGACGCGATCTTCCCCGGTCAGGATTCGGCCACCGCCGGCGACGGCGGGTCCTGGGTCGGCTTCGGTGCGTTCGTCGTACCGGCGCTGGTGATCATCTGCCTGGTGCCGTTCCAGTCCGCGGCGGAGGAGTTTCTCTTCCGTGGGTGGTTGATCCAGGCGGTCGGCGCCTACGGGCCGGACCAGAAGGAAGGCCGCGGCCGGTGGGTCCGGGCGGTGTTCCGCTCGCCGTGGCCCGGGATCGTGGTCGCCGGCGCGGCGTTCGTGGCCGGGCACGGGTACACCGGCTGGGCGATGGTCGACATCTTCCTGTTCGCGCTCACCGTCGGCTGGCTGGCCGTCCGGACCGGCGGACTGGAGGCGGGCATCGCGCTGCACGTGCTGAACAATCTGCTCGCATTCTTGTTGCCAGCGGCAATTGGTCAGCTGTCCGGCTGGGACGATCAGGGCGGCGCGCCGTGGACGCTGCTGCTCTCGGACATCCCCAGCCTGGCGTTCTACGCCGCGGCCGTGGTCTGGCTCTCGCGGCGCCGGGAGATCGCGCGGCTCAGCAGCTGAAAATCAGGCGAGGACTGTCGGCGGTGTCTGGCAGGGTATCCGCGTGACGAACGCGAAGATCGAAGCCGTCCTGTTCGACTGGGGCGGCACGCTGGCAACCTGGCACACGATTGACCTGCTGGCCGCCTGGCGCCCGGTGGCGGCGCTGCTCGACGAGGCCCGGGCCGACGAGCTGGCCGCCCGGCTCGTGACCGCGGAGAACGCCGTCTGGCGGCGCTCCCGGGACGAGCACCGCAGCGGCACCTTCGAGGAGGTGTGCCTGCTCGCCGACACCGTGATGACACCGGCCGCCCTGGCGGAGTACGAGCGGCAGTGGGACCCGCACACCGAGCTCGAGCCGGACGCCATCGACACGCTCCGCGCGATCCGGGCCGAGGGGCTGAAGGTCGGCGTGCTGTCGAACACGATCTGGTCGCGCCGGCGGCACGAGGACATCTTCGCGCGGGACGGCGTGCTCGAGCTGCTCGACGGCGCCGTCTACACCAGCGAGATCCCGTACACGAAGCCGCACCCGGAGGCGTTCCTGGCCGCGATGCGGGCGGTCGGGGTGTCGGAGCCGTCGCGGTGCCTGTTCGTCGGGGACCGGCTCTTCGACGACGTGTGGGGCGCGCAGAACGTCGGCATGCGTGCGGCGCACGTCCCGCACAGCGCGATCCCGGTGGAGCAGGTCGGCCACACCGAGGGCACGCCCGACGCCACGGTCCAGCGCCTGTCCGAGCTCCCGTCCCTGATCGACAGCTGGAACACGGCCGCCGCCTGACAGACGAGAAGAACCCCGAGCCGGGTGGTCGGCTCGGGGTCCTTCGAGGGGTTTCGGGTGGGGTGTTACGCGGCCAGCGTCGGATCTGCCAGCAGGCGGAGGCGGCCCAGGGCCTCACGCTCGATCTGGCGGACGCGCTCGGCGGAGATGCCGTGCACCGCGCCGATGTCGGCGAGCTTGGCCTGGCGGCCGTCGTGCAGGCCGTACCGGCGCCGGATCACGTCCGCCGACCGCGGGTCGAGCTGGTCGACCAGGCTGAACAGGCCCGAGCGGTCCGACGCGTCGGCGACCAGCTGGTCCGGGCCCGGCGCGGTCTCGGCCGCGATCAGGTCACCCAGCGAGGTCTCACCCTCGTCGTCGATCGGGTTGTCCAGGCTGATGTGGTCCCGGCCGATACGGATCAGTTCCGTGACCCGCTCCACGTCCAGGTCCAGCTCCGCCGCGATCTCGTCAAGCTCCGGCTCCCGCCCGAGCTTGCGCTCCAGCGTGCGCCGCGCCGAGCCGATCTGGTTCAGCTGCTCCACCACGTGCACCGGCAGCCGGACCACACGGGCCTGCTGCGCGATACCGCGGGTGATCGCCTGCCGCACCCACCAGGTCGCGTACGTCGAGAACTTGAATCCCTTGCGGTAGTCGAACTTCTCCACCGCCCGGATCAGCCCCGTGTTGCCCTCCTGGACCAGGTCCAGCAGCGGCATCTGGGAACGTCCGTAGCGGCGCGCGATAGAAACCACCAGCCGGAGGTTTGCGGTCACGAACCGCTGCTGCGCGCGCTGGCCCTCTTCGGCCAGCCACTCCAGCTCGTCCTCCGTCGCATATTTGGGCGCTCCGCCCTTCTTGCGTCCAACCCGCCCCTCGGCCAGCAGTTGCTCCGCCAGGAGTCCTGCCTCGACCGTCTCAGCGAGCTCGACTTCTTCCTCTGCGGTGAGCAGGGGCGTACGCGCGATCTCTTCGAGGTAGAGACCAACGCTGTCCTTGCCGTCGATACCGTCGTCCGTGCTGCGGACACGAGCCATGCGAGCCACCGAAACTCCCTTCGTCGTTACATGGAGAGCAACGCTCGAGTGAGGTTCAAGATTCCAGGACCAGTGTGTAAACAGCCTGAACGTTCCCTGAGAGTTCCCGGCAGCGATCCGCGCCGGAAACCGGTGTCCAGGAACCTCCCGGAACCGCTGCCCGGACGGGTTTGCGCCGGGCATCCCGAATTCCCGTGACAACCAAGGGAATTCGGTACCGCCTGTCCAGTGGCACACCGGCCACCGAACCTGAGAATCTCGTCAGAATCAGACGCTCCAGTGCCCCCCGATGTGTTGCACAACACACGGGGGGCCGGAGAAATTCCGCTCGGGTCAGGCCAGGCCGAGCGTGTCGAGCTCCCAGGCGAGCGTGAAGGCCACCTCGTGCCAGGCGTCGTACCGGCCGCTGCGGCCGCCATGCCCGGCTTCCATCTCGGTTTTCAGCAGGACGTCGACCTCGCCGGTCGCGGTCGCCCGGAGTTTCGCCACCCACTTCGCGGGCTCGACGAAGAACACCCGGGTGTCGTTCAGGCTGGTGATCGCCAGGATGCGCGGATACCCCTGCGCGCTGACGTTTTCGTACGGCGAGTAGGACTTCATGTACTCGTAGACGGCCTTGTCCTCGAGCGGATTACCCCATTCCTCCCACTCGATCACGGTCAACGGCAGCGACGGGTCGAGGATCGTGGTCAGCGCGTCCACGAACGGCACCTCCGCGACGATCCCACCGAACGCCTTCGGCGCCAGATTCGCCACTGCGCCCATCAGCAGACCGCCGGCGCTGCCACCCTGCGCGACGATCCGCTCCGGCCGGGTCCAGCCGGCCGCGACCAGGTGCTCCGCGGCGGCGATGAAGTCGGTGAAGGTGTTGCGCTTGGTCAGCATCTTCCCGTCGTCGTACCAATGCCGGCCCAGCTCACCCCCGCCGCGGACATGCGCGATCGCGAACACCACGCCGCGGTCCAGCAGCGACAGCCGCGGGATCGAGAACCACGGATCCATGGAGCTCTCGTACGACCCGTAGCCGTAGAGCACGACGGGCGCGTTGCCGTCCTTCACGACGTCCTTGCGCGCGACGATCGAGATCGGCACCTTCGTCCCGTCCGGCGCGGTCGCCCACTCCCGGTACTGCAGGTACTCGCCGAGGTCCACGCCACCGAGCACAGGCTGCTGCTTCAGCAGCCGACGCTCCCCGGTCGCGACATCCACGTCGTACGTCGAACCCGGCGTGACCAGCGACGTGTAGCCGAACCGGTACCGGGTCTCGTGCCACTCGTCGTTGCGTCCGGGGGAGACGGTGTGGATCGGCTCGTCGAACTCGAGCACCTCCGGAGTGCCGAAGCCCTCGGACGTACGGCGCATGATCGCCAGCTCGGTCAGCGCGTCGCGACGGCGGTACAGAACGACGTGGTCGGCGAAGGCGTCCGTGGCGAGCAGGCGGCTGGACTTGTCGCCCTGGATCAGCGTCGTCCAGTCGCCCGGGGAGTCGAGTGGAGCCGTGGCCAGCGAGAAGTTGGCGGCGTCCGCGTTGTGCGTGATCAGGAGCTGGTCGCCGGCGTGCTCGACGTCGTACTCGACGCCCTCCCGGCGCGGGGCGACCACGACCGGCTGACCGGCGGGGTCGCCGGCGTCGAGCAGCCAGACCTCGCTGGTGAGCTTGCTGCCGAGGGCGATCTGGATCGCCTGCTCGTTGCGGCTCAGGTCGACGCCGACCCAGAACCGCTCGTCCGGCTCCTCCATCACCAGGACCTCGTCGGTGCTGCCGAGGGCGTGCCGCCAGACCTGGTACGGCCGCCAGGCGTCGTCGACCTTGGTGTAGAAGATCGTCGAACCGTCGGCGGACCAGGCCGAGCCGTAGTGCACCTCGGGCAGTTCGTCCGGCAGCAGCTCGCCGGTGCTCAGGTCCTTGATCCGCACGGTGAAGCGCTCGTCGCCCTTGAGGTCGACGGAGTACGCGAGCAGGCGACCGTCGGGGGAGATGTCGACGGTGCCGAGCGAGAAGAACTCCGAGTCGCCGGCCACCTCGTTGCCGTCGAGCATCACCTCTTCGCCGGCGATGTCGCCGTCGGTGGCCGGCGGCTGGTCGCCGTCCACCTTGACCCGGCAGTGCAGGGCGTACTGCTTGCCCTCGATCGTGCGCGAGTAGTACCAGTAGTCGCCACGCCGGTTCGGCACGCTCAGGTCGGTCTGCAGGGTGCGGTCCGAGATCTCCTTGTAGATTGCCCCACGCAACGATTCGAGATGCGCCGTGCGGGCCTCGGTGTAGGAGTTCTCGGCGCGCAGGTGCCCCAGCACCTCGTCGTCGGTCTTGTCCCGCAACCACTCGTACTCGTCGACGAACACGTCACCATGATGGCGTCGCTCGACCGGCTTCCGGGCGGCAACCGGGGCCTTCGGGGAAGAATTCAACTCGGACATGCCGCGAGACTACCTGTCGCCCGCGCCGCGGCTAAGCGCGCAATCGTGCCGTCACACTGGACAGAGCGGTGGTCACCGCCCGGCGTGATTCGTCGGTGTGGTCCAGGACGTCGAAGCCATGGCGACCTTCGGGAACCTCGACCACCTCGAGCTCGGCTCCTGCCTCCCGCGCCGCCTCGATGAACGGCGGTTGCGTGGGAGCGACATCGGCAAGCTCCCGGCCCACCACGGTCATCACGATCGGCAACCCACCGGCACCGGCGACCGCCTCGATCGGATGCAGGCCGCGGATCGTGACGAGGTCTGAGTCACCTAGCACCGGATAGGTCAGCGCCACGCACCGCAGCCACTCGGGCGGGTGCTGCAGGTACGTCGCAGCCAGTGGCGCACTGCCGGAGAAGAACCACAGCCCGACCCGGTTGCCGTTCACCCGCGGATGGGTTCGGACGGCCGAGATCGCGGCGCTCAGGGCAGCGGTGGACCGGTCGTCGTCCGGCAGTCCATCGGGACTGTGGTCGACGACCGTCGCCACGCAGCCAAGGTCGGCCAGCTGACTCCCGTATCCCTGGTAGATCGGCCACGCACTCGGCACTGGCCGGCCCTCGGCGGTGTAGGGCACACCGTGGACCAGGATCACCGCCGGAGCCTGCTCGGATGCCACAGGGAGGTACAGCTCGAATCCCTCGTGCCGCGTGCGCTGCACGTCCGGTGTGGGCAGCACGAACGCAGGCTGGGAGTCAGGCATGCCGCCCACGGTATTCGCGCCCAGTGTCAGAGCCGGTGGAGCGTCAGACCTACACGTCGTACGTCGCGACGACTGGGGCGTGGTCGCTCCAGCGGGCGGCGTAGGTCGAGGCGCGGTGGACGACGCAAGTCGTGGCTGCGGTGGCGAGGGCGGGGGAGGCGATCTGGTAGTCGATGCGCCAGCCGGCGTCGTTGTCGAAGGCCTTGCCGCGCCAGGACCACCAGGAGTACGGGCCTGGGCCCTCGCCACCGAAGCGGCGGCCGAGGTCGACCCAGCCGGCGTCGAACAAACGATCCATCCAGGCCCGCTCCTCGGGCAGGAAGCCGCTCTTCTTCCGGTTCGCCTTCCAGGCCTTCAGGTCGACCTCGCGGTGGGCGATGTTCAGGTCGCCGCACATCAGCACGTGCCGCCCGTCGGCGCGCAGCTCGGTCAACCGGGCGGTGATCGCCTCCAGGAACGCGTACTTCTCCTCCTGCCGCGGCGGCGTCTCGAACTCGCCCGTGAACACGTACGTGCTCACGGCGGTCAGCGTCGTACCGTCATCGAGGACCACGTCGGCCTCGACCCACCGCCCGCACCCGGCGAACCGCGACGGCCCGATCTCGCCTCGCTCGTCCTTGATCGGCCGCCGGCTCGCCACCGCGACCCCCGCGCGGCCCTTGTGCCCGTCGATCGACGGCTCGGCATGCGCGATGTTCCAGTCCCCGCCGAGCAGTTCCCGCAGTACGTCGTCCGTCGCCCGGACTTCCTGCATCAGCAACAGGTCGGGGTCCGTCTGCTCCAGCCACGCCCCCATCCCGCGCCGGAACGCGGCCCTGACCCCATTCACATTCACCGTGGCAACCGTCAGCACGGCAAAACCCTAACGCCCGGCCTGAGATCTGACCGGTGTGGTGCAGCTCGACAGGACGTATATGCCGGGCCCCCGGCCCGGCCGGCCTGTTTCACGCCTGACCGACCAGCCGCCGCCTCCTCAGTGGAGGCATACGTCCTGTCGATCTGCACCACCCCGGTCAGCCCCATCACGGAGTCCGCTCAGTCGGTGGTCGTGGTGAGGAGCGCGTCGAGGGAGTGCTCGCAGAGGTGCTCGAGGGCCTCGGCGGAGATCGTCGGGTGGTCGATCCAGGTGAGCAGGATCTGCTCGACGTACCCCTGCCAGCCGTGACAGGCGAGCTCGACGGTCGGGGTGATCTCGATGCCACGCTCGGCGACGGCGCTGATCACCCATCGGCCGAAGACCTGCCGGATCTCGGAATGCAACGCCCGTACGTCGGGATCGCCGGCGGCTGACATCAGGAGGGTCGCGCGGTAGAGCTGGGGTGCCTCGAGGACGGCGCGGACGAACGCACGAATGCCGGAGCGCAGCCGCTCGTCCGGGGGAAGGGACGGATCCGGAGCGGTGCGGAGCATGACCTCCGCGGCCGCCTCTTCGATCACGGCGTACTGGAACTTCTTCTTTGACCCGAAGTAGTGGAACAGCAGGGCGGGGGAGACCTTGGCCTCGGCGGCGACGAGCTCGACGGTCAGCTCCCGGTGCGGATCCGCGAGCAGCACGCGGCGGGCGGCCGCCAGGATCTGCGCCCGCCGTTCGTCGGGCCGCAGCCGGGCAGACGAGGTCTGGGTCATACCGGCAGTTTATTGAGTAAGTGGTCAACAAGCACTTATTGTTGAGTATCCACTCAACAAGCTGGAGGTTCAGATGCGCCCGTTGACCGGTCAAGTCGTCCTCGTCACCGGCGCCTCCCGGGGGATCGGGGCCGCGGTCGCGCGGAAGCTGGCCCGCGAGGGCGCCACGCTTGCCCTGGTCGGCCTGGAGCCGGACGAGCTGAAGAAAGTCGCGGAGGACTGCGGCCCGGACGCCGGCTGGTGGGAGGCCGATGTCACCGACACCGAGTCCCTGCGGGCCGCGGTGGAGGCCGTGGCCGAGCGCTACGGACGGATCGACGTGGTGATGGCGAACGCCGGGATCGCCGCGCCGGGGTTCAGCCGGAGCATGGACCCGAAGATGTGGGAACGCGTCCTCGACGTCGACCTGTACGGCGTCTGGCGCACCGTCCACCTGACCCTGCCGTATCTGCTGGAGAGTAAGGGCTACCTCCTGCTGGTCTCGTCCCTGGCGGCGATCGTGCACATGCCCGGGCTCGCGGCGTACAACGTGGCGAAGGCCGGCGTGGAGGCGATGGGGGACACCCTGCGGCCCGAGCTGAAGCATCTCGGGGTCCGGGTCGGCGTCGCGCACATGACGTTCGTCGACACCGACATGGTGCGGGGAGTGGACGACCACCCGGTGTTCGGCAAGGTGCGGACCGGCATCCCGCTGGCGAGCAAGGTGTATCCGCTGGACTTCGCCGTGGACAAGTTCGTCGACGGCATCCGGAAACGCTCGCGGACCGTGCACGTGCCTGGTTGGATCGGGGCCATGAAGGTGTTCCGCTGGCTGCTTCCGCACGTGATCGAACTGGGCTCGCGATTCAGCGTGCCGAAGGCCGACCGGGCTGCACTCGCCGACATCCGGGCCCGCGGGGCCGCCGAGTCGTCTCGCGCCACGGGCGCCGGCGGCAGGGCCGACGCGGAGAAGGCCGCGAACAAGTGAGCCGCGCGTACGACGTCGTGCTGCTCGGGGCGAGCGGCTTCACCGG
The DNA here is from genome assembly GCF_036227145.1 of Kribbella sp. NBC_01484. Classification (NCBI taxonomy): domain Bacteria; kingdom Bacillati; phylum Actinomycetota; class Actinomycetes; order Propionibacteriales; family Kribbellaceae; genus Kribbella; species Kribbella sp. NBC_01484. The sequence continues at coordinate 7,446,889 of NZ_CP109437.1, read as the reverse complement.
AGCCCTCACCGCGGAGTACCTGGCGAGGAACGCACCGGTCGACCTCAACTGGGCCGTTGCCGGACGCAACCAGAAGAAGCTGGAGGTGTTCGGCAAGGATGTCCTGTACGCGGACGTCACCGACCCGAAGTCCCTCCGGGCCCTGGCGGAGTCGACCAAGGTCGTGGCCACCACAGTCGGTCCTTACATCTATTACGGCGAACCAGTGGTGGCGGCCTGTGCGGAGGCCGGGACGGACTATCTCGACCTGACCGGTGAGCCCGAGTTCGTCGACCGCATGTACGTCCGCTACCACGAGCGCGCCGTCCAGACCGGCGCGCGGATCGTCCACGCGTGCGGCTTCGACTCGATCCCGTACGACCTGGGCGTCCAGTACACCGTCGAGCAACTGCCCGAGCGTGTCCCGCTCAAGGTCGACGGACTGCTCCGGGCCGGCGGCCGACCGTCCGGCGGCACCTTCCACACCGCGATCACCGCGTTCTCCCGGCCGAAGCAGAACGTCGACGCCCACCGCGCCCGTCGCCGGGCCGAACCTCGCCCGGACGGTCGCAAGGCCGGCGCGGTCACCGGCCGGATCCACCGTCAGCAAGGCTTCTGGGCCGTCCCGCTGCCGACGATCGATCCGCAGATCGTCGGCTACTCGGCGCGGCTGCTGGACAGTTACGGCCCCGACTTCCGCTACTCGCACTACGCGGCGATGAGGCGGCTCCCGATGGTTGCCAGCGGCATCGGTACCGTCGGCTTCCTGGTGGCGGCCGCCCAGGTGCCGCCGCTGCGAAACGCGTTGCTGAACCGGCTGAAGCCCGGCGATGGCCCGAGCCCAGAGCGCCGCGCGAAGTCCTGGTTCAACGTCCGTTTTGTCGGCCGCGGTGGCGGCAAGCAGGTGATCACCGAGGTCGCCGGCGGCGATCCCGGGTACGACGAGACCGCGAAGATGCTCGGTGAGAGCGCCCTCTGCCTGGCCTTGGACGACCTGCCGCCGACGGCCGGCCAGACCACGACAGCGGCGGCCATGGGCCCGGCCCTGCGCAACCGTCTCGTCGCAGCGGGGATGACCTTTGCCACCCTCAGCACGGACGATTACTGAGCGGGATCGCCGTCCACGAGATCGCGAAGATGGTCAGGGGTGCCCCGGAACGATCCCGGACTTGTGCCCGGTTGGTACGGGAACACCCCCGCCAGGTGGCAGGCTGGGGGACATGAGGACGCTTCTCAATCTGATCTGGCTGGTGCTGGCCGGGTTCTGGCTGGCGGTCGGTTACGCGATCGCCGGCATCATCTGCTGTGTGCTGATCGTGACGATCCCGTTCGGCATCGCCGCGTTCCGGATCGCCGGGTACACGCTGTGGCCGTTCGGCCGGACGATGGTCGACAAGCCGGGTGCCGGCGCGGGCGCGCTGCTCGGCAACGTGATCTGGATCGTCTTCGCCGGCTGGTGGCTGGCGCTCGGCCACCTCACTACCGGGATCGCGCTGTGCCTGACGATCATCGGCATCCCGCTCGGTGTGGCGAACTTCAAGCTGATCCCGATCTCGCTGGTCCCGCTCGGCAAGGAGATCGTGCCGACCGACCAGCCCTTCGCCGCCCGGTGAGGTCGCTCACCGTCCTCGGCTCGTGCGGCGCCTGGCCCGAGGCCGGCCGTGCGTGCGCCGGCTTCCTGCTCGAATACGACGGCTTTCGCGTGGTCCTCGACCTCGGGTACGCCGCCCTCCCGCGACTGCTCGAGCACCGTCCGAAGGGCGAGGTCGACGCGGTCGTGGTCACGCACCAGCACCCGGACCACTGCGTCGACGTAAGTGCGCTGGCCCGGGTCAGGTACTACGAGGCACCGGACGCACCGCCGATCCCGCTGCACTGCACCCCGGGCGTCCTCGACGTACTGCGAGCCCTCGAGCCGATCCCGGATCCGGCCACCGTCTTCGAGTTCCACGACCTCGCGACCACCGAGCAACTCGGGCCGTTCACTGTCGAGACCGTCGAGTTGCCGCACTACAAGACCAACTTCGGTGTGCGGTTGTCCGCGCCGGGTGTGTCGGTCGCCTACAGCGGCGACAGCGGTCCGTCCCCTGACCTCCGGAAGCTGGCCGAAGGAACGGACCTGTTCATCTCCGACGCGACCCTGCAAGGTCCGTCACCCGAGACGACGCCGCGCTACCTGATGACAGCTGGTGAGGCCGGTCGTGGTGCGCGTGGCGCGCGGCGGCTGCTGTTGACGCATTTCTGGCCGGGCTCGGACCGGACGGTGTCGGTGGCCGAGGCGGAGCAGGAGTTCGACGGCGTGGTCATCGCGGCGGACGAGGGCCTGACCATCACGTTGTGAGAGCGGCCACCGAGCAGCCCGGCCACACCGGAACCCTCTGTGGCCGGGCTGCCGCTCACTTCGCGCGGGCCACGATCTTGCGAACGTTGGCGATGTCGCCGCAGCCGGAGTCGATCAGTCGCGCCCGCTCCTCGGCGAACGCGTCGCCCAGATTCCGCCGTACCTGCTCGGAGACATCCGTCCGCGCCGGGTTGAGAACGTCGCGTTCCTCCTCGTCGAGGTGGTGGGTCAGCGCCTCGGACAACTCGTGGAGCTGCTTGCTGAACTCCTCGCTGTCCGTATCCTCGATCTCCATCAGGTCGAGCAGCGCCTCGTTGCCCTCGTCGTGCTCGTGCTCGGAGTGTTCGACCTCCTCCGCGTCGATCGCATCCTTCGTCCGCAGCGCCGGATAGACCTTCGTCTCCTCGGCCTCCGCATGGGCGATCAGCACGGTCGCCAGATCGGCGAGGACAGCCTCCCGGTCGCTCTGGACGTCACGCAGTTCGCGCAGCGCCTCCTCGAACCACCGGTGGTCCGCGAGGATGATCTCGACCACGTCGCCGCCGGTCGCGGGCAGGATCTTCGGCATCCGTTCCTCCCTTCGTCGAGCCCTCCGGTACCCGGTTAGTCTGCAGTCATGCCGACTGCCCTGGTCCGACGCCCCAGCCCGCGTCTCGCCGACGGACTCGTCACACACATCGAACGGACCCCGGTCGACGCCGAGCTCGCCGTACGGCAATGGCAGGGGTACGTCGGCGCGCTCGAGGCGACCGGGTGGACGACGGTCGAGGTGCCGGCGATCGACGAATGCCCCGACGGTGTGTTCATCGAGGACACCATGGTCGTGTACGGCGCCCTCGCGGTGATCGCACGGTCCGGAGCCGACCAGCGCCGGCCAGAGGCTGCCGCCGCGGAGGAGACGGTCGCGGGCCAGGGGTACCGCATCACGCGCATCACCGGGCCAGGGACGCTCGACGGCGGCGACATCCTGAAGATCGGCTCGACCGTGTACGCCGGGCTCGGCGGGCGGACCAATGACGAAGGCATCCGGCAGTTGCGGGAGGCGCTGGAACCGCTCGGGGCCGACGTACGCGCGGTGCCGGTGCGGAAGGTGCTGCACCTGAAGTCGGCGGTGACCGCACTGCCCGACGGGACCGTGATCGGCTACGAGCCACTCGTCGACGACCAGGCGGCGTTCGACAGCTTCTGTCCGGTCCCTGAGGAAGCGGGGGCGCACATCGTCCTGCTGGGGGAGGACCGGCTGTTGATGGCGGCCTCCGCGCCGAAGACCGCGGCGCTGTTCGCGGAGCTCGGCTACACGCCGGTCGTCGTGGACATCAGCGAGTTCGAGAAGCTCGAGGGCTGTGTCACGTGCTTGTCGGTGCGCCTTCGGCGTTGAGCAACGGCAGGGCCGCCTCAGCCGCCTGCAGGTCCCGCTTCTTGCCACGCGCCTTGGCGACGTCGCACGCCTCCACCAGTGCGGTGCGATAAACCGCGGTGTCCGCGTGGGTCGGGCCGAGTGCGGCCGCGGCGCCACCGACCGCGTGCGCGAGCATCTCGATCGACGCCGCGATCTCCCCACCGGAGAGGAGCGCGCGCCCCAGGGCCGCGCGGTCGCGGAGCAGTTGAGGGTCGTGCTGATCCAGGTCCAGCGTGTCGACGGCGACGATGTCCTGCAGGAGTTGCGCCTCGGAGTGCGGTCCGCCAACCATCAGGCGGGCTCCGGTGACGGCCTCGGTCGCCGTCCGGGTCAGATCGTGATTCGGCCCGAACACGTCCACCAGTTGCGGTGTCACGAGCTCGAACCACGCGATCGCCCGTCCGTAGTTCCCGGTCGCCAGCAGGCCCTGCGCCACCCGCAGCCGGACCCGAAGTGTCGCCGGGTCGTCCGCGGCGAGCACCTTCTCCCGCTCGACCAACGCGGATTGATAGAAGGGCAACGCCTGCCCGGCCTCGCGCTCGTGCCAGTACACCTCGGCCTGCTTGTACGCCGGATCGCCGTCGAGCTCCGGGTGATCGGTGAGCGCCGACACCGGCTCACGCCGTACGACGGTCTGGATCGGCCGGTCGATCACCTTCCGGCCGATGTAGCTGCGGCCGCCGGTCGGGATGATCCGGTACCGGGCGACCTTCGACACCGGGACCCACAGGATCGTGCTGTAAAGCGTGCGTACCGAGGATCCGCAGCTCTCGCAGACGTCCCGGTGGCCGTAGAACCGGCTCCCCATCGGGCCGGCCGTCACGGCCGCGCGCCACGCGATCGACGACGACGCGCACGCGCCACAGAACGGGTAAACCCCCCGCCGTTCCTCATTCACTCGACCTATTCTGGTCGCTTTCGGGCTCGTCGTCTTCCTCTTGCAACCCGATGGTGACCTTTGACAGGGCCGGGTCGTCGGTGGCGAACGTCCGCACCGGTCCCGGCGGGGTGTCCGCGGTCTCGAAGCGGACCGTGACGCGGCCGCGTCCGGAGCCCCACACCCAGCCGTGGCCGTAGTCGGGATGGGCGACGTCCTGGCCCGGGAAGAACCCGATCTGGTCGCGCGGGCGCTCCGGCAGCTCGACCACCTCGACCGGGGCCTCGGCGTACTCGCTCTCGGTGAAGAGGTCGTCCTGGATCCAGTCGGCCAGCGACGACACACCCACCCCGAGCAGCCGGATGCCGCCGCCGATCTCGCTGTCGTCGAGCAACCGGCGGGCGACCCGGGCGATCACGCGGGCATCGTCGGTCGGGCCGGCCAGCGTGGACGAGCGGGTGTGGGTGGTGAAGTCGTGCATGCGGGTCTTCACCGTGACCGTCCGGCCGGAGAGCTGCGCCTTCTGCAGTCGCTCGGAGACGCGGTGGGCCATCCGGTCGCCGATCGCGGCCAGCAGCGAGCGGTCGATGATGTCGGTCTCGAAGGTGTCCTCGACACTGACCGACTTGGTCTCCCGGTCGCTCACCACCGGGCGATCGTCGGCCGCGATCGCGAGCCGGTACAGGCTCGAGCCGTGCGCGGATCCGACCTGACGGATCAGCTCGTCCTCGTCGAGCTGCTGCAGGTCGGCGACCGTGCGGACGCCGGCCATGCTCAGCCGCTGGGCGGTCGCCGGACCGACACCGGGAATCACGGTGACCTGCATCGGCGCGAGGAACTCGGCCTCTGTCCCGGCCGGCACGACGACCACACCGTCCGGCTTGTCGAGATCGCTGGCGATCTTCGCGATCAGCTTCGACGTGCCCGCGCCGACCGACGCGGTGAGTCCGCCGCTGACCTTCCGGATCGCCGCCTTGAGATCGTTCGAGATCGCCTGCACGTCGTCGACCGTGAGCCCGGTCAGGCCGGACGCCGCCAGGTCGATGAACGCCTCGTCCAGCGACAGCGGCTCGACCAGCGGCGACAGCGCCCGCATCTCCGCCATCACCGCTCGGCTGGACTGCCGGTACACCTCGAACCGCGGCCCCAGGTACGCCGCGTGCGGACAGCGGGACCGCGCCTCCGCGGTCGACATCGCGGACCGGACGCCGTACTTGCGGGCCTCGTACGACGCGGTCGACACGACACCGCGGACGCCGACACCGCCGACCACGACGGGCTTGCCCCGCAGCGACGGCTTGTCCCGCTGCTCCACGGCCGCGAAGAACGCGTCCAGATCGACATGCAGCACCGACGGATCCCCACGCACGACCCAAGTGTCCCTGCTATGACCGACAATTGCGTCATGAGCTTCCCCGACCACTGGGACGACGGCACCGATCCGGCCAGTCCCGACCATCAGGTCCATTGGTACGACGAGCGCACGGTGATCATCCGGCAGGCGCTCCGGACCAACTTCGAAGGACCGTTCCTGTACCTCCTGCTCGGCACCGAGCGCGCCCTGCTGCTCGACACGGGCACGGGTCACGTGCAGCTCCGCCCACTGGTCGAGAGCCTGCTGAGCGGACAGGAGCTGATCGTCGCGCACACCCACGCGCACGGCGACCACGTCGGTGGGGACGCCGAGTTCGACAGCGTCGTCGGCCGCTCACCGGAGGAGGTGGCGGCGTACTTCGGGATCACGGACTGGCCGAACGACGTGGTCCAGCTCGATCTCGGCGACCGGGTCCTCGACATCATCCCGATCCCGGGGCACCACGCCTCGCACGTCGCGGTCTACGACCGGGCGACGCGGCTGCTGATCAGTGGCGACTCCCTGTACCCCGGTCGACTGTACGTCTTCGACTGGCCGGCGTTCCGGGCGAGTGTGCGGCGGCTGGCCGACTTCGTTGCCGCGGGCAATCCCGTCGAGTGGATCGCCGGCGCGCACATCGAGCTGACCGACCGGCCCGGCGAGGACTACGAGATGGGGGCCGACCGGCACCCCGGCGAACACGAGTTGCCGCTCGATCCCGCCGTGCTGACCGAGCTCGCCGACGTGCTCGAGGAGGCGGGACCGGAGCCGGTCCGGGTCGTCCGCGACCACTTCATCGTCTACCCGGTCTGATCCACCACGCGATTGCGCCACCCATGGATGGGCACCTTCGGGCAGACTGAGGCCATGCTGTAGCGGGAGCCACCAGGGGAGGCCGAAATGGGTGAGGAAGTCGACCGGGTCGAGTTCACCCGGGCGGACCGGACCGCGTTCCGCAATCAAGTGCATCGCAATCTGGACGCCTTCGCGCGGATGCTGCGCGAGAACCGGTTCGCCCCCGAGCGGCCGATGACCGGGATCGAGATCGAGCTGAACCTGGTCGACGAGCAGTGCGACCCGGCGTTCAAGAACGGCGAGGTGCTGAGCGCGATCGAGGACGACGCGTTCCAGACCGAGCTCGGCCAGTTCAACATCGAGATCAACGTGCCACCCGGGCAGATCGACGGCATCGGCCTGGACACGATGGAGTCCAGCATCCGCGAGAGCCTGAACGCGGCCGAGGAGAAGGCGGCCCGGACCGGGTCGTCGATGGTTGTCGTCGGTATCCTGCCGACACTGCTGACCGAGCACATCCATCGCGAGGCACTGAGCACGAACCCGCGGTATGCCTTGCTCAACGACCAGATCTTCGCCGCGCGGGGCGAGGACGTGCAGATCTCCATCGACGGGATCGAGCGGCTGCAGGTGACCGCCGACAGCATCGTGCCCGAGGCAGCCTGTACGTCGACGCAGTTCCATCTGCAGGTGACACCCGAGGCGTTCCCGCGGTACTGGAACGCCGCGCAGGCGATCTCCGGCGTCCAGCTCGCCGTCGGCGCGAACTCGCCGTTCCTGTTCGGTAAGGAGCTATTGCGGGAAACGCGCATCGCGTTGTTCGAGCAGGCCGCCGACACCCGGACGCACGAACTGAAGACCCAGGGCGTGCGGCCGCGGGTGTGGTTCGGTGAACGCTGGATCACCTCGATCTTCGACCTGTTCGAGGAGAACTCCCGCTACTACCCGGCGCTGCTCCCGGTGACGTCGGACGAGGATCCGATCGCCGTCCTCGATCGCGGCGACACACCGGCCCTTTCGGAGTTGCGGCTGCACAACGGGACGATCTATCGCTGGAACCGGCCCGTGTACGACGTTGTCCGGGAAAAGCCGCATCTGCGGGTGGAGAATCGGGTGCTGCCGGCCGGGCCGACGGTCGTCGACACGATCGCGAACGGCGCCTTCTACTTCGGCCTGGTGCGGGCCCTTGCCGACAGCGAACGGCCGATCTGGTCGCAGATGTCGTTCAGCGCGGCCGAGGAGAACTTCCACGAAGCGGCCAGGAACGGGATCGACGCGGAGGTGTTTTGGCCGGGTATCGGTACGGTGCGTGCGACCGAGCTGGTGCTCAGACGCCTGCTGCCGTTGGCATCCCGGGGACTCGAGGCCTGGGGCGTCGACACCGCCGTACGGGATCGGCTGCTCGGAATCATCGAGCAGCGCTGCCTGACCCACCGCAACGGTGCGTCGTGGCAGGCCGACGAATTCCATCGACTGTATACACAGGGATCGCACGGGCGGCGGGATGCGTTGCGCGGAATGCTGCGCCGCTACCGCGATCACATGCACGAGAACACGCCAGTTCATGAGTGGCCGGTGGACTGAACCGGTTAGTTATTTACGACAACGTTGGACAAGGGAACGCGCGCCTCGCTCCGCCCGGCGCGGGTGCAGCCGCGGAACCGGGGTCCCTCCGGCGGAACCGTGCCGAGCTCCGGCGACCTTGCCCAAGGCAACTGGGTGGACGAGTTCGATAACGACCCGGACTACAGGGGTGGCGCGTTGGGTGACAGCCCTGCAAAGGTGTGGCCACCGGAAGGTTAGAGAGTTTCGTCGCGGGTAGTACTCGGGCACCGGCGTGGCTGCCACCACGGTGGTCCAGCCGGTGGTGGAGTACTACCCGCGTAACGATCAGCCATCCGTCACGGCCGCGACACAGCTGGTGTAAATGCAGCGGATGCCGACCACGGTCGGGAGCAGTATCGTTCGGAACGGGTCGACACGACACCCGGAGGTGAGGCAGGGCGATGACGACCATCGTCGTGGGTTACGTGCCGAAGGCGGAGGGCCGTGCGGCCCTTCGGCGGGCGGCGGAAGAAGCAACGCTTCGGGACGCCAAACTGGTGGTGGTGAACTCGCACCGGGGTGGACGCAGCTTCGACAGCGATGAGGCCGCGGCGAGTGATGCCGCGCTGACGGAGGTACGGGAACAGCTCGACGCGACCGGCGTGCCCTACGAGGTGCGGCAGTTGGTGCGTGGACTCGATCCGGCGGAGGACCTGGTGGCCGTCGCCGAGCAGGTGCACGCGGAGTTCATCGTGATCGGCCTGCGCCGCCGATCTCCCGTCGGCAAACTCATCCTCGGCAGTAACGCCCAGCGGGTGCTGCTCGATGCTCCGTGTCCGGTGCTGGCCGTGAAGGCCGAGGAAGGGGAGGACTGAGGTGACTTCGACACGCAGCAAGAAGCTGTGCCTCGCACAGCAGCCCGACGCCGACGAGATGCTGAGCAGAGATCCGTTCGCCCTGCTGGTGGGGATGTTGCTGGACCAGCAGATCCCGATGGAGCGCGCGTTCGCGGGCCCGGTCGCGATCGCGCAGCGGATGGACGGACCGTTCGACCCGGCCACGGTCGCGCACTACGACCCGGACGCGTTCGTCGAGGTGGTAGCCGGTCCGCCGGCCGTGCACCGGTTCCCGACCGCGATGGCCGCCCGGATCCAGACCCTGGCCAAACACCTCGACGAGGAGTACGGCGGTAACGCTTCGGGGCTCTGGTCCGATGTCAAGTCCGGGGACGACCTGCTGGCCAGGCTGTCGGCCCTGCCGGGGTTCGGCGCGCAGAAGGCGAAGATCTTCGTCGCGCTGCTCGGCAAGCAACTCAAGGTCCGCCCGCGCGGGTGGCGCGAGGCGTCCGAGCCGTACGGCGAGGACGGCGCGTACAAGTCCGTCGCGGACGTGATCGACGTCGCGTCGCTGGTTCGGGTGCGGCAGTTCAAGCAGGAACAACAGGTGGTCCGGCAGCGGGTCGTGGCCCGGCCGCTGCGGCAGACCCGCAACGGGTGACGGCAGACGATATCGAACGTTGACGCGATCAGGCCTCCATCCGGGCGGGAACGCCCGTACGGTGGAGGCCTGCGCATGTCCTTCGGGGGGTCGCGCGGCGCCTGGGCTTGGTTCGCGGATTACAATGTAGTGTTGCCGCCGCCTGACCAGCGAGCAGCGCACACACAGTCATACCCAGAACGTGTCACCACCAGCAGCATCACAACGTCGTACCGCCGTACAAACCCTGCGTCAGACGAGAGGTAATTCGTGTCGTCCAGCTCGTCCGAGAATCTTCCCGCCGAGTCAGCCCGGGCCGTGGCCGCCACCGCCCGCAGCACGGCTCCGAGGACCAGCGCCCGAGTGACCGAGCCCGCTGCCAAGAAGGCGGCCGTGAAGAAGGCCGCGGCCAAGTCTGCCGCCAGCATCAAGGAGGACGGTATCCCCGCCGCGAAGAAGGCCGCCGCCAAGAAGGCGCCGGCGAAGAAGGCCGCAGTTTCCGAGGCGGGTCTGGCGATCGACCCGAAGACCGGCAAGCCCCGCTCGCTGGACGAGGTGGACGAGGCGGACTTCAGCCCCGACGCGGTCAAGCCGCTGGAGAAGGAGCTCACCGAGGACGAGGGCTTCGTCGTCTCCGAGGCCGACGAGACCGACGAGCCCGAGCAGCAGGTGATGGTCGCCGGTGCCACCGCGGACCCGGTCAAGGACTACCTGAAGCAGATCGGCAAGGTCCCGCTGCTGAACGCCGAGCAGGAGGTCGAGCTCGCCAAGCGGATCGAGGCCGGCCTGTTCGCCGAGGAGCAGATCGGCGACGAGGCGAACAAGCTGAAGGAGAAGGTCCGCGACGAGTACGAGTGGATCTCCGAGGACGGGCGCCGGGCGAAGAACCACCTGCTCGAGGCCAACCTGCGCCTGGTGGTGTCGTTGGCCAAGCGCTACACCGGCCGCGGCATGCTGTTCCTGGATCTGATCCAGGAGGGCAACCTCGGTCTGATCCGCGCGGTGGAGAAGTTCGACTACACCAAGGGCTACAAGTTCTCGACGTACGCCACCTGGTGGATCCGGCAGGCGATCACCCGCGCGATGGCCGACCAGGCCCGGACCATCCGGATCCCGGTGCACATGGTCGAGGTCATCAACAAGCTGGCCCGGGTCCAGCGGCAGATGCTGCAGGACCTCGGTCGCGAACCCACTCCGGAAGAGCTCGCCAAGGAGCTCGACATGACCCCGGAGAAGGTCATCGAGGTGCAGAAGTACGGCCGTGAGCCGATCTCGCTGCACACCCCACTCGGTGAGGACGGCGACTCCGAGTTCGGCGACCTGATCGAGGACTCCGAGGCGATCGTGCCGGCCGAGGCGGTGTCGTTCACGCTGCTGCAGGAGCAACTGCACGCCGTCCTGGACACGCTGTCCGAGCGCGAGGCCGGCGTGGTCTCGATGCGCTTCGGCCTGACCGACGGCCAGCCGAAGACGCTGGACGAGATCGGCAAGGTGTACGGCGTGACCCGCGAGCGGATCCGGCAGATCGAGTCGAAGACGATGTCGAAGCTGCGCCACCCGTCGCGTTCGCAGGTCCTCCGGGACTACCTGGACTGATGACAGTGGGTCAGGCGATCGCCGGCGTACTCGCGCTGGTGATGCCTGCCTACGATTCGGCAACCTTGGCCGCCGCCGTGCTCACGGCGGCGGCCATGCTGTTCACGCTTCTTCTCGTCGCGCGCACCTCGGCGCCCCCGGCCGCTCCGCTGCTCGCGCGGGCGACCTCGGTCCGCGATCGTGCGGAGCAGACCGTTTTCCTCCGACTGTGTGATCCGGACGACGCCGGGCGGCCTCGTCCACGAGCACCGGGACGGTAGCGCTCTACCTCGCTACCCGTTCCTTCTCACTCGTGGAGTTGTGCTGTGCCTTCGTTCCTGGAGGCACCGGTCGCCGGTGCCTATCACGTGCTCACGTCCCTCGTCACCGCCATCGAACCGCTCGCCGGCAGCTACGCCGCCGTGATCGCGATCGTCGTCTGTACCCTCGCCGTACGCCTGTGTCTCGTTCCGCTCAGCCTGCGGGCCCATCGCGGGTTGCGCGCCCGCGCGGAGCTGATGCCTGCGTTGAAGAAGCTCAGTGACCGCCACCGTGGCGATCCGGAGCGGCTGCAACGCGAGCTCGCCAAGCTCCAGGCGGAGTCGGGTACGTCGCTGTTCGCCGGGTTCCTGCCCACGCTCGCGCAGATGCCGTTCTTCTGGCTGATGTACACGCTGTTCTCCCGTGCGGTGGTGGCGGGGGAGTCGAACCAGTTGATCAGCGGCAGCCTCCTCGGCGCGCCGCTCGGCCTGCACTGGCCGGTCCTCACCGGGACCCCGGCGTTCCTCGTTCTCGCCGTCCTGCTGGCGGTCGTCGCCTGGTTCTCGGCGCGCCTCGCCCTGCGGCAACTCGACGAGACGGCCACGCCACTGTCCCGCCGGGTGGCCCGCCTGCTGCCGTACGGCACCCTGCTCAGCGCGGCCTTCCTGCCCTTGGCCGCCGGCCTGTACCTGCTCACCACGACCGCCTGGACCGTCGCCGAACGCACCATTCTGCAACGCTGACAGTTGCCTGGAGCAACTATCTGTTGCGATCCATCGCATCATTCTGCTACCGTCTTTAATAAAGCCGGTTGCATAAACGCGATGGAGGGCGATGGATCCCGTACGGTCGGCGAACCAAGTCGCCTGTCTGCGCTTCCTGGCCGATTCCGACGAAGCGCAAACGGTCGGAGTCATCAGCGCGGAGACCGGACTGTCGCGACCCACGGTGCACGCCGTCCTCGACGATCTGCTCGAGGCCGGTCTGGTCGTGTCCACGGACCCGGCGACCGTGGGTCCGGGCCGGCCCGCGCGTGCCTTTCAGTTCGCCCGGGAGACAGGGCTGGTGGCCGGCGTCGATCTTGGCCCGCGCGGGGCTCGAGCCGTCATCTGTGACCTGTCCGGCCGCCGGGTCGGCTACACCGAACTGCAGCGGGACCGGCGGGCCGGTGTCTCCCTGATCCAGCGCGCGATCGACGCCGCGGCGGAGCAGGGCGCGGTCGACGCCGGACGACTTCGTGCGGTCGGCTTGGCGCTGCCCGGTGTGATCGAGGCGAACGGTCACCTGCGCGCCAGTCTCGCGTTGCCCGAGCTGGTCGGCCTCCCGATCGTGGAGACCGTGTCGCAGGACCTGGGCCTTCCGGTTGCCATCGACAACGACATCAAGCTGGCGGCGCTCGCCGAGCAGCGCGGCGGTGCGGGGCGCGGGTACTCCGACGTGGTCTACCTCCAGATAGGTCATCGGCTGTCCGTGTCGATCGTCCTGAACGGAGTCATCCGGCAAGGACGCCATCGGCTCGCCGGGGAGCTCGGAGCGCAGCGCGGCATGCGCTGGACGCGGAACGCGCAGCGCGGGCAGTTGATCTGGACCTCTCACCCGAGCGGCGAAGCGGTGCTGAGCGCGGCTGCCGCCGGCGACGCGGCCGCCCAGGCGGAGATCGCGGACTTCTGCGCGCAGATCGCCGGCCGGATCGCCACCGTGTTGCTGGTCGTCGATCCAGAAGTCGTGGTCGTGCGGGGCTGGCTGGCGCAGGACAGTGACGCGCTGCTTCGTCCGCTCGAGGCCGCGGTCGAGAAGGAGTTGCTCTTCCCCGAGCGCCCACCGTTCGTCGCCTCGGCCCTGGGGCGTGAGGCCGTGGTGCTCGGGGCGGTCGGCACCGCGTTCGACCAGTTCAGTTCAGACATCTATGGGATTCACGGCTACCCGAGTCCGTGGAGCCGGATCACTCACGACGTGGAGAGGACCAGCACGTGAAGCTAGGAGTCAGCTCGTACTGCTTCCGAGGGCTCATGAACAGCGGCGAGATGGACCTGATCGGGGTCCTGGATTGGGTCGCGTCATCACCTGCCGGGCATCTGGAGATCGCCGCGATGGACGGCGAGTACTACCTGGAGAACGACGGCGTCGTCCGCGACGCGGCCAAGCACTCCGACGATGTCGGCGTACCGATCGTGAACTACCTCGTCAGCGGCGACCTGCGGACGGCGGAGGACAAGGAGATCGACCGCCTCCGCCGGCAACTGGATGTCGCGCACCGTTTCGGCGCTCGCGTCTTCCGGCACGACGTCGCCCCGTGGGCATGGCGTGAACAGGACCCGGGGGAGTTCGAGTCGACGTTCGAGCGGGTCGTGGAAGGTTGCCGTGCCGTCGCCGACCATGCCGCGGAACTGGGCATCGTCTCGACGATCGAGAACCACGGCTTCTTCATGAACGGCAGCGATCGGCTGGCCCGGCTCGTGTACGCCGTGGACCGCCCGAACTTCCGGGTCACGCTCGACCTCGGCAACGGCCTGTGCGTCGGCGAGGTGCCCGGCAAGACCGCCGCCGGACTGATCGACCTCGCGGCCTCCGTGGGCGTGAAGGACTTCCACATCCGCCGGTCGGCGGGCGACGGCTGGCTCAGGACGCTGGCCGGGGACTACCTGCTCGGCACGATCTCGGGGCACGGAGATCTCGACCTGGCGGGCCTGCTCGCCCTGGTCGCCACCAAGCCCGACGTACCGGTGAGCCTCGAGTTCGAGGGTCTGGAGTCGACTCCGGACGCCATCGAGCGCTCGCTCAACAACATCCTCCGACTGGCGGGAGCTGCCTGACATGACGACCCGAATTGCTGTCATCGGTGTGGGCGCCATCGCGACCCAGCACCTGATCTCGTACCAGAAGAACCCGCAGGCCGAGCTGGTGGCCGTCTGTGACATCGACCGGACGCGAGCGAAGGCCCGAGCCGACGAGTTCGGCGTACCGCGGGCAACCGATGTCGTCGACGAGGTCCTGGCCGACCCCGGTGTCGACGCCGTCAGCATCTGCGTGCCGAACCTTCTGCACGCCAAGATCGCGGAAGCGGCGCTGCGGGCCGGCAAGGACGTGCTGGTCGAGAAGCCGATGTCCGTGACGGTCGCCGAGGCGGAGTCGCTGGTCCGGGCGACGCAGGAGACCGGTCAGGCCCTGCAGATCGGCTACGTACGGCGCTTCGCCCCGAATGCCCTGGTCACGAAGCGTTTCCTGGACGAGGGCGAGTTCGGCGACATCTACGCCGCGCGGGCCACGATCATCCGGGCCGCCGGCAACCCCGGTGGATGGTTCGGCGACGTCGACATCTCCGGTGGCGGCCCGCTGATCGACCTGGGTGTGCACATCATCGACCTGTGCTGGTACCTGATGGGCATGCCGACCCCGGTCTCGGTGTCGGGGGCGACGTTCTCGCCACTCGGTGCCCGGGACAACATCCAGCACCTGACCCGGTACCGGGCCGCGTCCGAGACGCGGGTCAACAACGTCGAGGACTACGCGACGGCGCAGGTCCGCTTCGAGAACGGGGCGGTTCTCGACGTGGACACGTCGTACTCGCTGCACGCGCGGAACTCGACGAGTGTGAAGATCCACGGCGACAAGGGCGGCGCGGAGATCGAGCCGGAGCTGCTGATGGTCACCGAGCGGCACGACACCCTGTTGCACGTCCAGCCGCAGATCGACTCGCTCGGGTTCGACTTCGCGGTCGGGTTCGCCAACCAGATCGACAACTTCCTGAAGATCTGCCGCCGGGAGATCCCGGCCGACGCGACGGCGGAGCAAGGCCTCGAGATGGCGCGCATCCTGTCGGCGATCTACGAGTCCGCCCGGATCGGATCCGAGGTGAAGATCACTCGGTGACCGGGTCCGGCTTCCGTCGGGTGGTCGTGGCGGCCTCGGTCGAGGCGTTGCCGATCACGTATCCGAGCACTGTCTTGGAGGCGTGGTCGGCTTCGGCCGGTTCGAAGCCGGCGGTCAGGTAGAGGCCGAGCAGCTCGTCCGAAGACGCGCAGCAGGTTCGGGCCGAGTTAGTTCATGCCGGCCCTTGAACGATGTGCAGGACTTGATCACCGTTCAATATCAGCTGATCAGGGCAGCGGTGAGGGAGTCGGCGTTCTTCTCGAGCCAGACCTGGCGATGCTTGATCGTGTCGCCGACTCCCTCACTCCACATCCGCTGCCATCCGCCGCCGAGGGTCTCCGCGCGGTACTTCATCAGGTGCCAGCCCCGCTCACCCAGTCCGATGGCCAGGCCGATCAACCGCTTGCGGTCCGCCAGGGACAGGTCGTAGGCATCAGCGATCAGCCGGCACCGCCGGGCGCGGTCCAGTCCGCGCATGGCCGGGTCGAGATCGGCGTCCGCGCCGAACGGCGCCCACCACAGCATCAGGTTGACGACCTCGCGGGCACGGCTGACCGGCCGCGCGAGGTCGAAGTCGATCAAGGCGTACGCGCGGCCGTCGCGGAAGACGACGTTCTCCGGGGTGATGTCCTGATGCCCCACGAGCTCCGCTGGATCGGCGAGGTCCGGAAGCCCCGGCGGCTCGATCGGCGGCGGGAGATCCGTCGGGATCCCGAACCCTTCGACCGCGTCGTCGTACGCGCGGACCAGCCGGGTGACCGAGAGCATCCGGTCCTCGTCGGCGATCCAGACCGGCCACGGGCGGCCGGCCACCTCGCCCTCGATGTAGGACAGCGCGTGACGGCCGGCGGAGTCGACTCCGAGGAATCGCGGTGCACCCTCGAACCCGACCGACTCGAGGTGCAGCAGCACATCCCTGACGAGCTCGGCGCGCTCACCGGGCGGTCGTCGTACCGTGTCGCCGACCCGGACCAGTCCTTCGGTCACGTCGCCGCCGAGCAGGGGAACTTCGTCACCTTCGTCGATCACAGTGGCTCATTCTGCCGGAGGAACGACCTGTTTACCTGGATGACACTGGCGGCGCAGACTCTTGAGACATGAGCACCCCTGATCTGGTCCAAGAGCTTGGCTTCCGTGTCCTCGACGATGAGGACGACGATCCGGTGCTGTTGCGTGCCGACGGTACGCCGGTCGACACCTGGCGCGAGGGCTATCCGTACGGCGAACGGCTGCCGCGCGAGATCTACGACCGGGACAAGCGGCTGCTGCAGATCGAGTTGCTCAAGCTGCAGTACTGGGTGAAGCGGTCGGGGCAGCGGCTGGTGATCGTGTTCGAGGGGCGCGACGCGGCCGGTAAGGGCGGCACGATCAAGCGCTTCATGGAGCACCTGAACCCGCGCGGCGCGAGCATCGTCGCGCTGGAGAAGCCCACCGAGCGCGAGCAGACCCAGTGGTACTTCCAGCGGTACGTCGAGCAACTGCCGGCCGCGAAGGAGATGGTGCTGTTCGACCGGTCCTGGTACAACCGGGCCTGTGTCGAGCGGGTGATGGGGTTCTGCACGAACGACCAGTACGAGGAGTTCCTGCGGCAGGCGCCGGAGTTCGAGCGGATGCTGGTGCGCTCGGGCATCCTGCTGATCAAGCTGTGGTTCTCGGTGTCGCAGGCCGAGCAGCAGACCCGCTTCACGATCCGGCAGATCGACCCGGTGCGGCAGTGGAAGTTGTCGCCGACCGACCTCGCGTCGCTGGACAAGTGGGCCGACTACACCGAGGCCAAGGAGGCGATGTTCCACTACACGGACACGCTGCACGCGCCCTGGACCGTGGTGAAGAGCAACGACAAGAAGCGCGCCCGGCTCGAGGCCATGCGGCACGTGCTCAGCCGCTACGACTACACCGACAAGGACGTCGAACTGGTCGGCAGCCCGGACCCGAAGATCCTCGGCCCGGCCGCCCAGGTCCTCGAGCACGGCGAGTCCGCTACCCGCGCCTTCCCGCCTCTGTGAGCGGCAGGTGGACGGTGAAGGTGGCGCCGCTCGGGGTGGAGTCGGTGACGGTGACGCGGCCGCGGTGGGCGGCGACCAGGGCGGCGACGATGGAGAGGCCTAGTCCGGAGCCGCCGGTGGTGCGGGTGCGGGCCGAGTCGGCGCGGTAGAAGCGCTCGAAGACCTTGGCCTTCTGCTCATCGCTCAGGCCCGGGCCGGTGTCGCTGACCTCGAGGATCGCCTCGTCCCCGCGGGTGCCGACGGAGACAGTGATCGGGGCCTCGAGCGGGGTGTGGTGGAGCGCGTTGCTGACCAGGTTCCCGAGCACCTGACGCAGGCGAGCCTCGTCGCCCTCGACCACCGGCGCTTCGGAGTCCTGCAGGATCTTGAGCGAGATGTTGCGCCCCGGCTGCACGGCCTGGGCGTTGTGCAGCGCGTCGGCGGCGATCGGCAGCAGATCCACCGATTCCATCTTCAGTGGCCGCTGTTGATCGAGCCGCGCGAGCAGTAGCAGGTCGTCGACGAGCAGGCCCATCCGCTTGGCCTCGTCCTCGATCCGCCGCATCGTGTCCGGATCCGTGGTGTCACCGCGCTGCCGGGAAAGCTCCGCGAAGCCACGGATCGAGGTCAACGGCGTCCGCAATTCGTGGGACGCGTCCGCCACGAACCGCCGCATCCGGTCCTCCGACTGGCGGGCCGCTTCCTCCGACTGTCGCGCGGCCTCCTCGGACTCCCGGGCGGTCTCCTCGGAGTGCCGGGCGGCCAGTTCGGACGCGGTCCGCTGCGCGAACGCGGTCTCGATCTGCCCGAGCATCTGGTTGAGCGCGAGCGACAACCGGCCGACCTCGGTCCTGGGATCCCGCTGCGGCACCCGCTGGCTCAGGTCGCCGCCGGCGATCGCGACCGCGGTGTGCTCGACGTCCTCGAGTCCGCGCAGGCTTCGCCGTACGACGTAGGTCCCGATGCCGGCCAGCAACACCAGGAGGATGATGCCGGCGGCCGCCTGGATGCCGACCAGGCGCTGGATCGTGTGGTCGATGTCCTTCAGGCTCTGCGCGACCATCACCGAGCCCGAGCCATTGTCCAGCGGGATGGCGACGACTCGCCACGTCGCGCCGCCGGAGACGGCGTCGACGTTGAAGGACTTCCCGTCGAGCGCCCGCACCTGGTTGAGATTCAGCGTCGGCAGCTTCGGCAGCGGCTCGGTCTCGGCCAGCCGGGCACCGATCGGACCGCCGTCGCTGGTGCCTTCGGAGTCGTTGAACTGGACGACGAACTCACTCGGCAGTGGACGACGGCCCAGCTCGCCGGTGCCGGGTGGCTGCGGGCGCCGGTCCGGCGGGATCCGCTGGACTTGCATCACGGTCTGGTGCAACTGCGCGTCGACACGGTCGACGAGGTAGCCGCGCATGATCGTGGTCGCCACCACGCCGGAGGCGGCAAGAGCAAGCGCCACCAACGTCAGCAGGACGACGACGATGGTGACGCGCAGGGGGTACCGGTCCGCGAAGCGCCGGTGGGTCAGTTGCATCAGTTGGGGCCTCGCGGGGTGCGCAGGACATACCCGACCCCGCGGACGGTGTGGAGCAGCTTCTGGTCGCCGGTGTCGACCTTACGGCGCAGGTAGGACATGTACGACTCGACCACGCCGGCGTCTCCGGCGAAGTCGTAGTTCCAGACCGCGGACAGGATCTGGCCCTTGGACATCACCCGCTCGGCGTTCTCCAGCAGGCAGCGCAGCAGCTTGAACTCGGTCAGCGAGAGCTGGACCGCCTGACCACCCTTGAACACCTCGTAGCTGTCCTCGTTCAGTTCCAGATCGGCATAGCGCAGTACGGCGGCCTCGGTGGTGGTCTGCTCGCGGTGACCCGACCGGCGCAGGAGTGCCCGCACCCGGGCGACCAACTCGTCCAGACTGAACGGCTTGGTGACGTAGTCGTCGCCACCGGTGTGTAGGCCGAGGACCTTGTCCTCGACCGCGTCACGGGCGGTGAGGAACAGCACCGGCACATGCCTGTCCTCACCGCGCAGCCTGCGGACCACTTCGAATCCGTCCAGGCCCGGCATCATCACGTCGAGGACGACCAGGTCGGGCTCCACCTCACGAGCCTTCCGCAGCGCCTCGGCGCCGTGGGTCGCCGTGGTCACGTCGTACCCGGCGAAACGCAGACTCGCGGACAGCAACTCGACGATGTTCGGCTCGTCGTCGACCACCAGCAGATGCGGACTCATGCCCCACAGTCTGCCGCTGGTACCCGTGTGAACCCTGGAGGGTTCCTGGCAATCAGCTGTGAGTTGTCAGCGCGGCCCGTGCTTGAACCCCCATTTCTGACCCGCCGCGTCGCGGGCGGTGCCGTCGTTGATCGTGGTCGCGGTCGCGGTGTTGTTCGCCACCACGGCACTGACCGACACCTTGCTGCCGGTCTTGATCGAGGCGATGCCGTCGCGGGCCGAGTTCACCAGGGTCTCCGCCGCGACGGTGTAGGTGCGGCTGTACCCGTCCGCACTCTTCACGGTGATCGAGTCCGTGCTGACCGCGGTCACGTCACCCTGCTGGGTGGCGATGGTCTGATAGCCGCCGCCGTCCTTCGGGACCACGAACTCGCCGTGCAGCGCCCCACCGTCACCGAACTCGCCGCGATGCCCGAACCCGCCCTTGCCCGGTCCGCCGGGCTGCTGCTGGTTCGGCGTGGACGGTGTCGACGGCGACGCCGAGGGGGACGGCGTGGGGTCCGCGTTGGTCGCGGCCCAGGCCACCCCGCCTGCGGTGGTGGTCACGGCGACCGCGGCGACCGTGCCGAGGATCCGCCACCGCTTCTCTGATAGCTTCATCCTGCTCTGCCTTCCGAACTGCGTGCCAGGCTGACCTGCCACTTGGTCTTCCCACGCTGCACCGCCGAACTGAGACGGGGCTCCGGTGCGGCTGAGAAAACCCTGGCAATTCAGACGACGAAGAGTACGGCGGCCAGCCAGACCGCCGCAGCCAGCGACGTGCCGATGAGCTCGATCAGGATCGACACCCCGGTCTGCCGCAGCGCATGCTTGGTCGACGTCCACGCGCCGGCGTGCGTGCGCTGCCGCTGGACCTCGGACAGGTAGACACCGATCGGGAAGCCGACGAACATGCCGACCACCGGGATCACGAAGAACCCGACGATCCCGAGCAGGACGCCGACGAGCATGGACCGGCGGGGCACTCCGGCTTCCCGGAGCCGTCGCTCCGGTACGACGTACTTCACCACCTGACTCGCACCGATCAAGGCCCCGGTGATCGCGAACACGATCCAGCCGGTCGCGCTGTGCGTCAGGATCGCCCAGACCAGGATCGCCGCCAGACTCAGGAGGGCCCCGGGCAGGATCGGCACGACGATCCCCACGATCCCGACGAAGATCGCGACGCCGACCAGGAGGGTCACACCAGTTTCCACACCGACACTCTGCCGCAAAAGCAGCCCTTTAGGGTGGAGCCATGTCCCAGCTGCACGAACTGGTCACCGCACTCGCTGCTCCCTGGGTGGTCCTGTCGCCACGATCCGGGCAGCTCACCGGCTCCGGCGCCGAGGGGGTGTACGCCCGCGACCGGCGCATCCTGTCCCGGCTCAGGGTCACGATCGACGGCCGGGAGCCGATCCCGGTGCACGCCGTCGAGCGCTCCGCGGCGGCCCACGAGTACGTCGCGATGGTCGAAGGACTCGGTGACACCCGGCACGATCCGACCGTGATGCTGTACCGCACCCGGGAGGTGGACAGCGAGGGCCTGACCGAGCGGATCACACTGGTGAACCGTTCCCGCGCGGCGATCGCGTGCCGGCTGGATGTTGCCCTGGGCACCGATCTCGCCGGGACGGCCGCGGTCCGGAGCGGAGCGGCCGCCGAGCTGCCCGACCTGACGCCACTGCCGACCAGGGCGGGGGAGTCGGGTTGGCTGCACTGGGAGAAGGCTGGGACCCGGGTGAGCGTGAGTGCCGATCCCGGAGTCGCCACCATGCCCCGGCTCGAGCCGGGGGAGGAGTTCACTATCACCCTGCGCGTCAGGGCTGACTTCCCGACATCGACCACCGGCTTCTCGATCGAGCCGCCCGCGGACAGAGCGCCGTACGGCGTCGGCCTGAGCTGTGACGACAAGCGGGTCGAGCGTTGGCTGCAGCGCTCACTCGACGACGTGCTCGCGCTGCAGTTGGCCGTCGGCGCCGATCGCTATCTCGGCGCCGGCCCGCCGTGGTATCTCACGCTCTTCGGCCGCGACTCGCTGATCTCGTCCGGCATGCTGATCCCGGTCGACCCAGGACTAGCCGCCGGAACCCTGCGAGCGCTCGCCGCCTGGCAAGGCACCAAGGTCGACCCGGACTCCGCCGAGCAACCCGGCAAGATCCCGCACGAGCTCCGCGCCGAGGTCGCCGACCACGGCGGCGGTCTCGTCCTGCCCGCGGCGTACTACGGAACGCATGACGCGACCCAACTCTGGATCACCACCCTCCACAAGGCTTGGCGCTGGGGCATGCCGGCCAAAGAGGTCAGCGACCTGCTACCGAACCTGCGCCGCGCACTCGGTTGGATGAAGGACTACGCCGATCCTGACGGCGACGGCTTCCTCGAGTATGTCGACGAGTCCGGCCACGGACTGGCCAACCAGGGTTGGAAGGACTCCGCCGACGCGGTGCAATGGCCGGACGGCACGCTCGCCACCGCACCCATCGCGCTGTGCGAGGTGCAGGGCTATGCGTACGCCGCGGCGGTCAGGGGAGCCGAGCTCCTCGAAGCGCACGGTGAATCCGGCGACGAATGGCGGCAGTGGGCGGCCGCTCTGCAGGAGCGGTTCCGCTCCGCGTTCTGGGTCGACGGTTACCCGGCGATCGCGCTCGACGGCGCCAAGGACCCGGTCGTCGGGCGCGCGTCGAACATGGGTCATCTGCTCGGCACCGGTCTGCTCGATGCGGACGAGGAGCAGGCGGTCGCCGACGTCCTGGCCGGCGCGGAACTGAACAGCGGCTTCGGGTTGAGAACGTTGTCCACGGCAATGACTCGGTTCAACCCGCTCGGCTATCACACCGGCAGTGTCTGGCCGCACGACACCGCGATGACGATCCAGGGCCTGTACGCATCAGGTCACGGGGCGGTGGCTTCGTCGTACGTGGACGGTCTGATTCGTGCCGCGGAAGCCTTCGGCTATCGGTTGCCCGAGTTGTACGGCGGTCGCGGTACGGACGAGGAGAACACGCCGACGCCGTACCCGTTGTCCTGCCGGCCGCAGGCGTGGGCCGCCGCATCGGTCGTCGCGGCGGTGGTTGCGGCACTGGGCATCGAGCCGGATGTTCCTGGTGAGACGCTGATCGTGAACCCGGCTGAGGCGCCGTGGAATGCACTCGAGGTCAGAGGGCTTCGGCTCGGTGACGAAGTACTGTCCGTGCGCGTCGACGACGGCGTCCTGACCGTGCTGGAAGCGCCTCAGAACACGCTGATGAGGGCGAATGCCGACAGCGCGAAGTAGATCGTGGCAACGACCAGGTTGCGGCCGCGGTTCGTGGTACGGACCGAGCGGAAGCGCCGGCCGATCGCGTCCGCGCCGACGGCGTAGCAGAGGTCCAGTGCCAGACCGATCAGCATCGCGCCGGCGCCGAGCAGCAACATCTCCCTGCGGAGCTGGTCGGGTCCGGCGTCGCGGGTGGTGAACTGCGGAAGGAACGCCAGGAAGAACAGCGCGGCCTTGGGGTTGAGCAGGTTCACCAGGACGCCGTCGCGGAAGACGCGGCCGAGGGGTGCCGCCGGGACGCCACCGGAGTGCTCGGTCGCGCGGACCTTGACGAGCTTGAGCCCGAGATAGGCGAGGTACAGCGCGCCGGAGACGGTGATCGCGGTGAACAACGCGGGGGAGGCCTGCACGAGCGCCGCAAGGCCGAGCGCGGTGACGACGATGTAGACGAGCGTGCCGGTCTCGATCGCCAGCGCGGAGACGACCCCGGCGCGGCGTCCCTGGGTCAGGCTGCGCAGCGAGATGTAGAGGTTGTTGGGCCCGGGCATGCCGACCAGCACCACCGTCGCACCGGCGAACCCCAACAGCTGCCCGATCCCCATGATCCCGCCTTCCACTCGAACTGGACTGGTTGCCGGTACTAGCCTGGCGGCGCGAGAAGCAGTCCACCCGAGCCAATAAGGGGAGAAGTGGACCGTTCCGGAGACCCAGCCGCTTTGGCCGACCTGATCGGTCACCGGCTGACCGGCCGCGCCGGCGGCTTGTACCGGCGATTGGCCGACGCGATCGCGGCCCTGATCGGCTCGGCCGAGCTCCCGGTCGGCGCCCGCCTCCCGGCCGAACGCCGGCTCGCCGAGTCCCTCGCGATCAGTCGCTCCACGGTCGTCGCGGCGTACGACGAACTCCGTGCCCGCGGGCTCGTCGAGAGCCGGCGCGGCAGCGGTACGACCGTCGCACGGGCGGCGGGGCGTGGTCGTTCACGAGCGGACAAGCAGGTGCCGGCCGGGTACGGCGAGTCGTTGTTCCATCGGATCGCGGTCGGCCCAGGAGAGGTCATCTCGCTCACGTACGCCGTCGACCCGGGATTGCCCGAACTCGCCGAGGAATTGATCGACCTGGCGTCCGGCGACCTCCCAGCGTTGCTCGACGACGTCGGCTACCACCCGCGCGGGCTGTCGGTGCTGCGGGAGCGGATCGCCGAGCACTTCACGTCGTCG
Organism: Kribbella sp. NBC_01484; assembly: GCF_036227145.1. Classification (NCBI taxonomy): domain Bacteria; kingdom Bacillati; phylum Actinomycetota; class Actinomycetes; order Propionibacteriales; family Kribbellaceae; genus Kribbella; species Kribbella sp. NBC_01484. The sequence continues at coordinate 7,422,745 of NZ_CP109437.1, read as the reverse complement.
GGGTTGCCGACCGAGGCCGACGAGGTGGTGGTCACCACGGGTGCACACCAGGCGATCGCTCTGGTGACGCAGATGTATCTGCGCACCGGGGCCACGGTGGTGATCGAGCAGCCCAGCTGGCCCGGGTGCTTCGACCTGTTCGGCGCGGCCGGCGGGCGGGTGGTCGGCGTACCGCTGGATGACGCCGGCATCCGGCCGGACCTGCTGACGGCAGCGTTCGCCGAGCATCAGCCGGCGATGCTGTTCGTGATGCCGACGTTCCACAATCCGACCGGTCGGCTGATGTCAGCGAACCGGCGACGGCAGGTCGCCGAACTGGCGGCCAAGTACGGCGTTGTGGTGGTGGAGGACAACGCGTATTCGGCCTGGGATCCGGCCGGACCGTCGATCCCGCCACCGTTGGCTGCTTACGCGCCGGACGGGGCCGAGGTGCTGACGATCGGGTCGGTGTCGAAGGCGGTCTGGGGCGGACTGCGGATCGGGTGGATCCGTGCGTCACGACCGCTCGCGGAACGGCTGGCACGACACAAGGCGCTGGCTGACCTCGGGAGTCCGGTGATCGATCAGGCACTCACGGCTCGGCTGCTGCCGCGGCTGACCGAACTGACCGCGCAGCGAGCGCGGGTGTCGACTGCGCGGAAGAAGCTGATGGGGCAGTTGCTGACGGAGCGACTGCCCGACTGGGAATGGTCTCCACCGGTCGGTGGGTCCGCGCTCTGGATCCGGCTGCCAGAGACCGACGCCCGGGTGTTCGCCCAGGTCGCACTGCGGCACGGTGTCGAGGTGGTGGCGGGTCATGCGATGGATCCGACCGGCGAGCACGACGACTATCTCCGGGTGCCGTTCGCCTACTCCGAGCAAGTGCTTGATGATGCGGTCGCCCGGCTGGCCCGGGCCTGGCACGAACTCCGCCGGCACGGCCCGGCTCCCGCCGTACCTGTCGTGTGAACGGAAGGATGGCGGCCACCCTTGCGGGTGACCGCCATCGAAGCCTGTATGACTTTGGCGCCGCCGTTGGCGCGTTTAGGAAGTCAGGTCCTTACCGATCCTCGTCCGTGGCGATGGTCGGGGTCGCTTCGAGCCGTCCCGTCTCGTCGTGGATCGTGATCGCGATATTGCGCAGCTTCTCCGCGTGCTCCCGGCCGTGGTGGGCGCAGAACAGAAGCTCCCCACCGCTGGTCAAGGTGACACGAACGTAGGCCTGCGCGCCGCAGCGATCACAACGGTCCGCAGCCGACAGGGTCGAGCTCGGGGCGAGTGCTGTAGTCATTGAGGCCTCATCTCATCTAGTTCCGTACTCACCAGATACCAACATCCTGACAGACGGATCGCTTCCCGGGTGGGGCAACGTGTCCGTATGTGAGACGAACCACCTGTTCCCGTATGACGCATCTTGACGAGGAATCGTTTCGGGGAGGGTCGAATTGTTGTTTCCGGCGGGTATCGGGCGTGTCTTCTCTCACTGTGCGCCATGGTGCGGTCACAGTGCGCTGAAGATCGGAGTGTCGAACACCACTCCCGGATCGAGTCCAGATCGATACCTGCCGCAGCACGTATCTCCAGTACCCATCACCGTCCACGCACAGCCCTGCCTGCCACGATTTGGGGGTGTGGCCGCATAGGCTGTCAGCATGCGTTCGGAGCCGATCCGGTCCCGGACGTGTGCAGGTGGATTGTGAACCAGTGAAGGAGCCAAGTGGCCGCCCCGACGCCTCGCAGTACCGAGCTCGACCCGACGTACAACGCCCGCAACCTGCTCGTCCTCGAAGGTCTCGAGGCCGTCCGGAAGCGCCCCGGCATGTACATCGGGTCCACCGACAGCCGCGGCCTGATGCACTGTCTGTGGGAGATCATCGACAACGCCGTCGACGAGGCCCTGGCCGGGCACGGCGAGCGGATCGACGTGGTGCTCTACAAGGACGGGTCCGTCGAGGTCCGTGACCGCGCCCGCGGCATCCCGGTCGACATCGAGCCGAAGACCAAGCTCAGCGGCGTCGAGGTCGTGTTCACCAAGCTGCACGCCGGCGGCAAGTTCGGCGGCGGGAGCTACAACGCCTCGGGTGGTCTGCACGGTGTCGGCGCCTCGGTGGTGAACGCGCTGTCCGCGCGGCTGGACGTCGAGGTCGACCGCGGTGGCGTGATCTGGACCACGTCGTTCCGGCGCGGTGCCGCCGGTGAGTTCGACGGCGAGGGCGCGAACGCGCCGTTCACGCCGGCCAAGGGTCTGCGCAAGGCCGGCCGGGCGAAGAAGGGCGTCACCGGCACCCGGATCCGGTACTGGGCCGACCGGCAGGTCTTCACCCGCGACGCGACCTTCAACTACGACGAGCTGGTCACCCGGGCGCGGCAGACGTCGTTCCTGGTGCCGGGGCTCGAGCTGGTGATCCGGGACGAGCGCGGCGACGAGATCACCGAGGAGACCTTCAAGCACGACGGCGGGATCAGTGAGTTCTGCGAGTTCCTCGCCACCGACCAGAAGGTGACCGAGGTGGTCCGGCTGACCGGCACCGGTCACTTCACCGAGACCGTGCCGATGCTCGACGACGCCGGGCACATGACGCCGACCGACGTCGAGCGCGATCTGGAGGTCGACATCGCGGTCCGCTGGGGCGACGGGTACGAGACCGAGGTCCGCTCGTTCGTGAACATCGTGGCCACGCCCAAGGGCGGCACCCACGTGGCCGGCTTCGAGCGCGCGCTGTCGAAGAGCTTCACGAACGCACTCGACGGGACCCGCCTGCTGAAGAGCGGCGAGGAGATCATCAAGGACGACGTCCTCGAAGGCCTGACCTCGGTGGTGACGGTCCGGCTGGCCGAGCCGCAGTTCGACGGCCAGACCAAGGAGGTGCTCGGCACGCCGGCCGCGTCGCGGATCGTGGCGAAGGTCGTGCAGAGCGAGCTGGAGGCGTTCCTCACCTCGAACAAGGCTGCCCAGAAGGCGCAGGCGCGCGCGGTGCTGGAGAAGGTCGTCGCCGCGTCCCGCACGCGGGTGGCGGCTCGTCAGCACCGCGAGCTGCAGCGGCGGAAGACCGCACTGGAGTCGTCGGCGCTGCCGGCCAAGCTGGCCGACTGCCGCAGCAACGATGTCGACCGCTCCGAGCTGTTCATCGTCGAGGGTGATTCGGCTCTGGGTACGGCGAAGCTCGCGCGGAGCTCGGAGTTCCAGGCGCTGCTGCCGATCCGGGGCAAGATCCTGAACGTGCAGAAGGCGTCGGTCGGCGACATGCTGAAGAACGCCGAGTGCGCGTCGATCATCCAGGTGGTCGGCGCCGGGTCGGGCCGGACGTTCGACCTCGAGCAGGTCCGCTACGGCAAGATCATCTTCATGGCCGACGCCGACTCCGACGGCGCCCACATCCGCTGCCTGCTGGCGACGCTCTTCTTCCGGTACATGCGGCCGCTGGTCGACGCCGGTCGCGTCTACACCGCCGTACCGCCGCTGCACCGGTTCGAGCTGACGAACCCGAAGAAGGGCCAGGAGAAGTACCTCTACACCTACAGCGACGCGGAGTACCAGCGGAAGACGGCCGAGCTGATGAAGAAGGGCGTCCGCTGGAAGGAGCCACCGCAGCGCTACAAGGGCCTCGGTGAGATGGACGCCGACCAGTTGGCCGAGACCACGATGGACCCGCGGCACCGCACGCTGCGCCGGATCACCGTCGACGACGGCGAGGCCGCCGCGAACGTCTTCGACCTCCTGATGGGCAACGACGTCGCCCCCCGCAAGGAATTCATCGTCCAAGGCGCCTACGACCTGGACGAGAACCGCATCGACGTCTGATGCCCCGGTTGGCGTGCTTCGATCTCGACAACACGTTGATTGATCGGGACGGGGCGTTTCTGGCGTGGGCTCGGTGGTGGGTCGGTCGCGCGGGGCTCGGGGCGGACGCGGTCGACTGGTTGGTTGCCCATGACAACGGTGGGTTCACGCCGCGGCCGCAGTTGTTCGCCGGATTCCGCGAACGCTTCGGGGTTGCTGTCTCCGTCGACGAGTACGACCGGGAGCATCCGTCGTTCACCTGGGTCGACCAGCCGGTGCTCGACGGGCTCGCTTCCTTGCGTACGGCGGGTTGGCGGGTTGCCGTGGTCACGAACGGCGGCGTGGTCCAGCAGAGCCGCAAGCTCGAGCACACCGGGATCGCCGAAGCGGTCGACTACTGCTGCATCTCGGAGGCAGCCGGCGTGCGGAAGCCCGACGCGCGGATCTTCGCGATCGCAGCCGAAGGCGCGGGGGCGACCCTGGTCGATGGGTGGATGGTGGGGGACCATCCGTCGTACGACATCGCCGGCGGGATCAACGCCAACCTGAGCACCATCCGGATCGGCCACCGCCACGACGCGCCGACGCCGATCGCGGACCACGACCTGAATTCGGTCCAGGGCGTATTCCCCATCATTCTCGCCAGCTGAATCCAGGGGTTAGCTCAGGGCGTCGACCAGCGCTTCCGGGCCGCCGACCACCGGGATCACCAGTGAGCTGTGGGCAAGGTCGAGGGTCAGCCGCGTGCCGGCGGGAGGCCGGATCGTGAAGTCGCGGTCGCTCGACACGACCATCAGCGCGAGCCTGTTCCCAGCCGGTACGACGGTGTCCTTCGGCTGCAGGTCGACGTTCATCCGGTACAGCTTGCCCGGCTGGACGGGAGCGTCGGCCCAGTCGGAGAGACGGTTGGCCGGGTCCATCCAGCCACGCGTGAGGATCGTGCCGTTGCCGGTCGGTGGGTAGCTGACCAGCGCCACGGTCAGGTTCGCTTTCGACGCGCTGAAGGCGATCTGCAGCGCGGCCGACGGCGTACCACTGATGCGGACGGGCTTGGTGAGCGGCGGCGTCTGGTAGACCAGCCGCACGTCCGAAGTGGCAGCGTTCGCCGACGTGACGGCGGCGATCGACGCGTCATCGGTGAGCGTCTCCGTCGCGGTGCCGGCCGCGGTCGGAGCGAAGGTCAGGCCACCGCGTGCCGGGGCTCCCGGCGTGAGGTGGAGACCGGCCTGACCCGAGGCGGGATCCGGCCACTCGGCGTACGGGGTCGGGTTGGCGTTGCTGCATTGCAAGCTGACGGTCGCGCCATCGGCCACCTTCTGACCGGTCGCGGTAGCCACCGCTGACGCCAGCACCAGATGGGTCGGGTCAGGGATCCTCGCGATCAGCCGGGTGGTGGTGGTGATCGTGCCGTCGGCGTTGGTCTGCGGCACGGTGAGGGAGAAGCCGATCCGGAACGGGGTGGTGTCGGCCACGGCCAGCGTTGCCGTGTTCGACTGGTCTCCGCTGACAGCGGTCTGGCGAGGTGGACAGGAGGCTGCCTCGCGGACGACCCACGACCGTGGCAGCCGCTCGACTCCGTTGGGTACGCCGTACAGGTACCGCGTGAACCAGTAGTTCACCAGCACGTCCGGCGGTGGGCCGCCGTGGCCACCCTGGTGGAAGTAGAACATATGCGGCACGTGCTGCTTCTTGAGCGCCGCGTAGAACTGCGCCGCGTTCTTCGTCATGACGTTGAAGTCGTTATTGCCATGGGCAAGCAAGGTTGCGGCGTGGACGTTGCGCACGTCCTTCATGTAGTTGCGCTCCTGCCAGAAGCCGCTACGGTTCCCGGTGGCGCGATCGATGTGGTGCTCGAGGTCGTCGATCACCGGCTGGCAGATCTTCCGTTCGCCGGTCTCGTCGAGCCGCGAGTACACGACGTCGGCCAGCACGTCCAGGTCCTCGCCCTGGAAGGCATTGTTGTTGCCGGACGGGTTGGATGACGAATGCGGTGCCCGCACCATGCCGTTCGCCCGGTAGTAGTCGTACCAGTCGGAGATCGCCGAGATCGGTACGATCGCCTTCAGGCCGTCCACCCCGGTCGTCGCGACAGCCTCCGGCAGGGTGCCGTTGTACGACGTGCCGATCATGCCGACCTTGCCGGTGGTCCAGCCGGCCACGGCCCGGGTCGAGCCGTCCCTGGACGTGTACGCCCGGGCGCGACCGTTGAGCCAGTCGATCACCGCCTTGCCGGCCAGCGTCTCGTTCCTGCCGCCCGACGTCGGGCAACCGTCGGAGTGGCCGGTGCCTGGTGACTCCGCATGGACGACGGCGAATCCGCGCGGCACCCAGGTCGACTCGAGGCTGGTGCTGATCACCGGGCTGGTGTCGAAGGCCGTCCAGAACGGCGCCCGCGGCCGGAGCAGGGGCGGCGAGCCGAGCGGGTGATCGACGGCCCAGTTGCTGTACGCGTCCGCCGTACCCGCGTAGTACGGGCTGTCCTCGAAGACGACCGGTACTTTCAGCCCCTCGGTGAGCACCTCGCGCGGCGCGGAGAAGTCGGTGTGGATCCGGTCGAGCTCGCCGTCGTGGTCGCTGTCGAACGGCGCCTGGACCCAGACCTCACCGCTGTACCAGTCGGTGGGGTTGGTGGAGAAGACCGCCTGGGCAAGACCGTCGACGAAGGTCGGCGCCACCGGCGCTGGAGTACCGGTCGTCGCGGGTCGTGCCGAGGCAGGACTGGCAACTGCCGCGACCACCAGAACGGTCGTCGCGGCAGCGCTCGCCAGAAGTCGGATTCTCATGTCTGGTCCTCTCCGAGCGTTCGCCTGGCAGATCAAACCTCTGAATCATGCGGCGGGACCTCCCGAATCGCAACAGCTAGGACCGCGGAGGTACGGCGAGGATGGTGCCGTCCGGGCCGGGTGACAGCCGGCGGCCGTCCACGGAGACCTGGCAGTTCTCGGTCGTGATCGTGACGTCGACGGTGTGGCCACGGTAGTTGAGGCCGTGGACGCTGATGTTGCCCGCGGCAACGGGGTGAGGGTGGATGGTGAGGGATCCGTCGGGGTGCGGGCGGATCCCGGCCAGGCCGGTGAGGATGGCCTCGGCGCCGCCCGGCGGGAGGCATCGTTCGGCCGGTCCTTCATGAACACAATACTGATCACCTGAGGCACGGTAGTGAGCACTTTAGTCGTCACGTCCTGCGCCGGATATGCACTTGCCTGCACACGCTTCCCGGGCGGAGGCTTCTGTCTCGGGCTGGTGTCGGCGACGTTGTTCCTGCCGCACGGCTACACGATCATTCCGGTGGCATCGCGACAAGGCGAACTCGGGCGGCCTGATGGTGCACAAGGCCAGCCACCACTTCGATCTGGTGAACTGGTGGCTCGGCGCCGAACCCCGGATCGTCGATGCACAAGGACAGTTGGCCTTCTACGGTCCGGGGCGCCGGCACGGGTACGCGCGGGACTACGTCCGTGCCCATGGATCCGGGGCCGCCCTGGACGATCCGTTCGCGCTGCACCTGGCCGACAACCAGACCTTGCGTGAGCTGTACCTGGACGCGGAAGCGGAGGACGGCTACTACCGCGATCGCAACGTGTTCGCGCCAGGGGTGTCGATCGAGGACGACATGGCGGTGCTGGTGGCCTACGACTCCGGGGCGACCATGACGTATCACCTGACCGCGTACTCACCGGCCGAGGGCTACCGCGTGATGTTCAACGGATCGCGGGGACGGCTGGAGCTGCATGTAGAAGAGTCGACATTTGTCCTGCCACACCGGCGGGTCGAGTCGGCCAGGGGAGCGGTACATGGCGACCTCGCCGCGCCGACGGCCGGACAGACAAGCATCACCCTGCGGCCGCTGCGGTCAGCGCCTGTTGACCACACCGTCGAGCACGATCACGCCGGCCATGGTGGCGCCGACGCCCGCGTACTCGCGGCGCTGCTCGACGACTCGCGGACCGAGGGAGCCGAGGTGGCTGATGCCCGGCAGGCCGCGCTGGCGCTGGTGACCGAGCTGGCGGCGAACCGCTCCTTCGAGACCGGACTGCCTGTTCGAACGGCCGACGTACTGGCTCTTTGAGTGTGCGTCGCCACGCCCTGCCTGATCAGAAAACTGTGCCGAGCGTGGCGATGAATAGTCTTCTGGCTGTCCTGTCGTTTCCGCGAGTACCGGCGGGGACCAACCCCTTCCCGCGGACGCCACTTGGTCAGCCTCATCGCTGGTCGCCACCCCCGGCCGCCTCGCTACCCCGCCCGGCTGCCTGGGTCGGTCACTTTGTGCACGAGATCCGTACGGCGCCGGCCCTCCGCGTACGGATCTGGTGCACAAGGTCGAGCTCTGCTGTGGCCGAAACCGGTTTGGCCGGGTGAGTGGCTCAGGTCCGAACCCGCAACGGTCCCGGGCGAGCGGCGTCGTTTGGCGGGCGGGGGCGCGGACACCGTGTCGGGACCTGAGACACCTCGTGAGCTGTCCTAGGTCCCGACATCTTGTCCCAGGTCCCACCCGCCGTCCGAGAGCCGGCTTTCTGTACTAGCTGAGCGCTGCGCGGAGGATCGCGTGGGCGCCGGTGACGATCGCCTCGCGGTTGGCCTCGTACGTCGGGTCGGTGATGTCGGTCTTGTTGGCCGGGTCGAAGGACAGCACGGGGACGTGCAGGTGACCGGCCGGCATCGACGGGTCGAGCAGGTCGCGCTGCAAGGTGTTGCGGTAGGCAACCTCATTGGAGAGGTACCCGCCGCCGGTGCCCTCCGCGGCGATCGAGCCGGGCGTCGGGCCGAGCGGCTGACGGACCGGCTGGGTCTGGCCGGCCGGGATCTCCAGCACCGACGTGTTGACGCGCGTGCGGAACGGCGTCACGTCGGCCTGCGACATCCGCGCCAGCGGCAGACTCGACGTGATCCACTCGGGTCCCGGCGGCATGCTGGGGGAGACGATCGGAGCGGAGATCGTGCCGCCGCCCCAGAGGCTGTTGTTGTCGCCGATCGAGCTGACCGAACGACGCCGGCCGTTGAACACCTCGAGGTCGAAGATTCCGACGCGCCCCTGGCTGGCCGTCATGACCAGGTCCGCGTGCTGTGGGCCGGGGCGGTAGTGCGGTGCGAGTGCGTTCTCGACCATGTTCTCGTCGAAGTCGGTGTAGCGGACCGGGAACACGACGGTCTGGATCTCGTACGTCGTGCCGTTGATCGTCCAGCGCTGCCCGTCCAGCGTGAGCGCGTTCGCCCCGGACGGGTTGCCGATCCGGATGTCCGCATCGAGCGTGAACGGGTCGAAGCCGGTCACCAGGATCTTCCGTACGCCGGGCGCGAACCGGGTGCTGGTGATGCCGCGCGAGGTGTACTCGAGGGATCGGATCAGTCCGGCGCGTTCCGTCGTACCGAGGCCGAACCGGGGGTGCCATTGTCTCAATGCGAGCGCCATCGAGAGGCGGGCCCAGTACAGGCCGCGGTCGTCGGTGGCGGGTAACGCGTCCGATCCGTTCGGCGTCTGCTGGGCTCGGTGGGTCGCCGTACGCCAGAGGGCTTCGCCTTGCGCGTGCACGAGGGCCGCAGCGGCTTGGCGGTTCGGGATCGAGCAGAGCAGGCGGGTGAACAGGGCGACCTGGCGGTCGAAGCCGGAGCGGCGAAGGATCTCGGCCGGGACCGATGGACCGCCGGCGACGCCGTTGTCGAGACGTTGCTCCTCGACCGTTCCGGTAGCGGACTGGTCGAGGCATCCGGTGACAGGCGGGATGGCGTGGACCGTCGGAGCGCCGGACAGGACTGTCGTGAGGGCGAGGGCGCCGACGAGCAGGGAACGCGAAAATGAGCTGGGGCGGAGTCTCATACGTGGTGTCTACCAGATCCCGGCGCGAGTTCCGAGAGATTCCGAACAACCCCGGGTGATCATCTGGCCGTCACGCGCAGAGTTGGGTGTGGAGGGTTTGGGTGGCCCAGGTGAGCCAGCGGTCGTGGGGCCAGGCTCGGTCTCGGGTGAAGAGGAGGTAGAGCTCGGGGCTCAGGATGCCGTAGAGGAGATCGGCGGCTTCGTCGGCCGTCAGTCCATCGCGAGCGCCGGGCTTGGTGACGAGGGCGTCCGCGGCTGCGCGCTGGACGACGTACCGCAGGTCCTCGTCCTGGGGCCAGAGCGCGGCGACCTCGGGGTCGTTCGCGACGGCCGCTTCGAGGACCCGCATGATCGGGGACACCCGGGCGAGGACGGCGCTCGAGCCGGGGACGTACGCGGCCAGCATCTCCCCGGCGGTGGCGGCGGCGACCGCGTCGGTGAACCACGGGCGGTCCATCGTGGCGACCGGTTCGCTGTCGCCGGCGATCGTCACATCGACCAGCTCTTTCAGGAGAGCCCGTTTGTTGCCGAAGGTGAAGTAGATCGTCTGCACCGCGACGCCGGCCCGGTCGGCCACGTCCTGCAGGTTGGTCGCGCCGTACCCGTCGGCGACGAACAGCTCCCTCGCGGCCTCGATGATGCGCCGCCGGGTCTCCTGCGCCTTCTCCGCTCGGCGGTTGGGCCGCTTGACAACAGTCATGACTAGAGTCTATCTCTAGATTCGTTCGCTATAAGTCAACTCTAGTGAAAGGCGATAGTCATGTCGCTCATCGCAATCACCCGCTTCGAGGCCACCACCGACGACGCCTCCGACATCCGCGGCAAGCACAACGCCCTGGTGGACGCGGTCCGCGCCGCCATCCCAGGCCTCACCGAGGCCCGGCTCGGCCGGCTCCAGAACCAGTGGGTCGGCGTCTGGCGCTGGGAGTCCGCGGACGACCTGAAGGCAGCCCGTGAACTCGCCCCGACCCTCGCAGAGACCAAGGCGGCGTTCGCCCTGGTCCGCGAGGGTACGGCGGCCGTCGACGAGATCGACGTGACCGACGAGCGCTAAGCGCCGGGGAGCGATCGCGGCAGACCGAAGGCCGGGAACACGCTGTTCTCGAACCGGGTCATGGCGGAGATCCGGTCGCCGCTGAGGGTAAGGACGTACAGTCCGGTGCCGTGCCGGACGCCGGCGGCGCCGCGCAGGTAGGCGCCGAACGCCGGCTGACCGTTGGCTCGGGTCGGGACGAGGTCGAATCTCCGGCCCGAGCCGAACAGCATGGCGCAGAAGCCGGCCACGATGTCGCGGCTCTCGTACTCGAACGGCAGCGGCGGCATGGACATGAAGACGTCGTCGGTCAGCAGGGCGAGCAGTCCGTCGATGTCGGCGGACTCCCACGCGCTGACGAACTTCGCCACCATCGCATCCTCGGCGGGTGAGTCGGCGGCGGGAGGCGGTTCGGCGGCCGCCGACTGCCGGCGCTGCAGGCTGACGCGGGCCCGTTTGAGGGCGCTCTTCACCGACTCGATGGTCGTGTCGAGCATGCCGGCCACCTCGTTCGCGCGGAATCCGAGGACGTCGCGCAGGATCAGTACGGCGAGTTGGCGAGGCGGCAGGACCTGAAGGGCGGTCACGAAGGCCAGGGAGATGGATTCGGTCTGCTCGTAGCGGGCCTCGGGGCCGAGCGGCACGGTGATCGCGCCGTCGAGAAGCGCGTCGGGGTATGGCTCGAGCCAGACGACCTCGCCGAGCCGAGTCGGCTCGGGCGGCTCGACCCCGGGGATGTCCCATTCCTTGGCGGGACGCCGGCTGGCTGACCGCAGCGTGCTGAGGCACCGGTTGGTGGCGATCCGGTAGAGCCAGGTGCGGAGCGAGGCGCGCCCCTCGAACCCGCTGAGCCCCTGCCAGGCAGCCAGCAGGGTGTCCTGGAGGGCGTCCTCGGCGTCCTGGAACGATCCGAGCATGCGGTAGCAGTGCACCTGGAGCTCCCTGCGGTGCGCCTCGGTCAACGCCCGGAACGCCTCCTCGTCGCCGGCCCGCGCCCTGCTGATCAGGTCGGCTCTCACCAACTCCACTCCGGCCACCTCTCTGTCGTGTCGCGCTTCCATCCTGTATGGACGCCGGCCGAGGAGCGAAGGGGGCGGTCTGCGGACGCCCCGTTTCCGGACACCGCGGAGTCTCCATCAGCAGTAGTCGCCATCACGACAAGGGAGAACCGACATGGGAAAGCTCATCGTCACCGAGAACATCACGCTCGATGGAGTCATCCAGGACCCGACCGGTGAGGAAGGTCTCGGCCGCGGTGCCTGGAGCCAGATGGGGCCCCTGGATCAGGCTGCGTGGGCCGAGTTCTTCACCGACGAGGCGCTGGACGTCGAGGCGATGCTGCTGGGGCGACGGACCTACGAGTACTTCGCCGGACGGTTTCCGTCCCGGACCGGCGTCTGGGCGGAGAGGTTGAACAGCATGCCGAAGTACGTCGTCTCCGCCACCCTCGAGGCCGCCGAGTGGAACAACTCGACCGTGCTGACCGGCGACATCGTGGACGACGTCTCGAAGTTGAAGGAAACGCTCACCGGAGACCTCGTCGTCTACGCGAGTGGCCGCCTCGTGCCGACACTGCTGGAGCACGATCTGGTCGACGAACTGCGGCTGATGACGTTCCCGTGCGTACTCGGCGCCGGGCAACACCTCTTCGGCGAGACCGGCGAGCAGAAGCCTCAGCGCCTCGTCGGCAACCGGACCATCGGCGACGGTCTCGTTCTGCTCACCTACCAGCGCGCCAACTGAACAGGCGGTAGGCGTCAGTCGATCTGGGTGAGTTGCCCGGTGTCGACGTCGTACATGAAACCGCCGACGAGGATGTCGTCGCCGATCAGCGGATGTTCGCGGACGGCGGCGACATCGCGGCGGAGGGCCTCGAGCTGGTCGGGGATGACCGGGATGGGCAGGTAACCCGCCGGTTTCCCGGCAGCCGCCTCGACCTTCGCGCGCAGGTCGTCCTCCGACATCGCGGCCATCGCGCAGCGGGTGTGCGGGATGATCATGATCCGGCGGACGCCGAGCAGCTGGACGCCCAGGACGAGCCCGGTCAGCGTGACCTCGGTAACCCGGCCGCCGGCGCTGCGCAGCACCTTCGCGTCACCCGGCTTCAGCCCGAGCATCTCCAGCGGCGGGATCCGGGAGTCCATGCAGGTGACCACGCCGATGCCGGCGTGCGCGATGCCGTCGAACCCGCCGTAGTGGAAGTCGGCGACGTAGTCGGCGTTGGCGGCCAGGACATCCTCGAAACCGGTACTCAACGGACCTCACCAGGCTCAGGGGTTCCGGGGTGCAGGATCGACATGGCGAAAGGCTCCTTTCCGCAGGACTCCGGACGGGGTGGATCGGCGGGTGCGCTGGTCACCGGCACGGTCCAGGACCGGCCGTCGACATGCCGTACGGCGACGGCCTCGAGGTCTTCGCCCACGACACTGAGGGCATCCAGCGCGAGCTCACCGACAAGACGGCGTACGGCGATCTCCGCGGCCTGACCGCGTTTGGTCCAGGTCGAGCGGCCGCGCAGCCCGGTCAGCACGATGTCACCACGACCGGCCGCGTCCAGCACAGCCGTGGCGGTCTCGACAGTCAACTGGCCGTGCATGGTGCCGGCCGGCAGGAAGGTCGCGGTCGGCGCGAACCGGTGACCGCCGAGGTGGTTCGCCTCCCAGACCCGGCCCGGCGCGAGCTTCTCCAGCGCGGAGACGAGCGGGCGGCCGAGGAGTGCGCAGCACTCGTCGCGCTTGCCGTTCGTGCAGACCAGCACAACGGGCTCGTCGATCGGGGCCAGCGACGGCAGCGACGCGAGTACGGCGGTCCGGTCGCCGCGACCGACCGCGTCGAGGTCGAGTTCCTTCAGTGCGGCGGGATCGTCGACACAGGCACCAAGCAACCACGTGCGCCCCGGGAGGGTCGAGGCGACGTACACCTGGTGCGAGCGCTCGACCTCATCCGGGTGGCGGCCGGGGGAGCGGATCAGCCCGAAGCGGACATCCACCTTCTTGCACGCCTCGTCGAAGGCGCCGCCGAAGGCCGGGTCCAGGTGACTCTGCGTCGGCGCCTTCGCGCCCCACGGCCCCGGCTGCTCGACAACCACCCAGCCCACGGCCACAACCGCCGTACCGGCGAGGGGCTCACGCAACTCCCGGCAGAAGGTCGAACACAAACCGGCACGACCGGTGGCGTCGAGACGATGGGTCACAGCATCACCGTACGCGAGGTGAGACGGCTGTCCCTCATGATGATCAGGATGTGTGCACAACGCCACGTCGGCCGAGCAGGAGCGCGGCCAGGAGGGCGGCCAGGAAGGCGCTGACGGCGGCGCCGGCGAAGATGGTGTGAACTTGTGAAACGGCGGCATCGCGGAGCGCGTCGACGAACGGACGGCAGTTGCCGGGGGACTTCGGGCAGAGTTCGTTCGGCGAGGGGATGTCGTCGGCAAGCGCGAAGTACCGCCGCAGGCCGATGGCTGTGAGGGCGGACACTCCTACCAGCATGCCGACCATCCGCGCGACCACGACCAGCGCGCTGACCAGGCCGTGACTGTCGGCCGGCGTGGCACCGAGCATGGCGGTGTTCACCGGAGACAGCGCGAGCCCGAAGCCGAAGCCGCAGAGCAGGAGTACGACGGTCGCCGGCCAGTGATCGAGCGCAGTACGGCTCCAGAACGCCATCAGCACGAACATCGCGCCGGACAACGCGAGCCCGGCACCCGTGATGAGGCCGAGGCCATAGCGCCGAGTCAGCCAGCCGCCGACGACCGCACCGACCGGCAGGGCGATCAGGAACCGCAGCAGCACCAGAGCGGCGGCCAGTTGCCCACCGCCCTGGGTCGTGCGGGCGAACACGGGTACGTCGACCAGCGCGGCGATCAGCGCACATCCGACGAGGAAGCTGACGACCAGCGATCCCCAGGCCGGCCGCGCACCGAGGAGACCGTGCGGCACGATCGCCCGCGTCGTACGGCGCTGCCAGGCCGCGAACGCGATCGCGAAGACTGCGGCGGCGACCAGGAGCCATGGGCCGGCCGGCGACATCAGCTCACGCTCGGGGTCGGCGGTCGCGAACGCCAGCACCACGCCGGCTAGGGCGAGCGCGAGGAGGACTGCTCCGACGAGGTCGACCTGGGCCAGCACAGTCCTCATCCGGCCGCGGCTGCGCCACGCGACCAGACCGAGCCAGAGCAGACCCAGCACGAGGGTGGCGACTCCGATCGGGGTGAGCAGCCGGGAAGACCCGGTGAACGGCACGAATGGCAGGCCGAGCGTTACGCCAGTTGCCAACCGCTCGGGCGCGGTGAGAGTCAGCCCAAGTGCGATGCAGGCGAGCACCCCGATGATCGCGGACAGAGGCGGTGGTCGCCGTCCGCGCAACAACAGGGCCAGCACGACAGCGACGGTGAGATTGAGCCAGAAGATGTACCGCCAGTCCGCGATCGCCAGTACGGCGGCGCCGAGCAGTGGGCCGAGCACCGAGCCGAGCTCCTGCACCGCACCAACAACACCCAGCGGAAGGCCCCGCCGCTCAGCCGGCCACAGATCCGCCACCAAGGCCAGCGTGGCCGGGACCAGCCCACCACCGCCGACACCCTGGAGAAACCGACCGGTCACCACCAGCGGCAGGTCGTACGCCCCGGCTGTGATCAGCGAGCCGACCGCGAACAGCAACAACGCACCGACCAGCACCGGCGTCCGCCCGACCACATCGGCGATCCGCCCGATCAGCGGGAGCACCGCGATGTACCCGAGCAGGAACCCGGAGATGATCGGCGCCGCCCGCTGCAGCTGGTCGGCCGACAGCCCGACCCCGGCCATCATGTCCGGCAGCGCGAGGACGACGACGTACGTGTCGGCCGCCGCGAACGCCACCGCGATGGAGGCCAGGGTGAGTTGGGTCCTCGGGTTGCTCACCGGCGCCGGGCGGCCGACGGACGAGCTCACGGCTTGGTGATCTCGATCTTCTCGCCGTACTTGTCGAGGGTGACGTCGTAGCTGCTGGTGGCGTCGCCGTAGAAGGGACCGGTGATGGTGGCGGAGACGAGTTGCTTGGAGTCCTTGTCGATCTTGAACGAGCTGGGGAAGTCCTTGTCCGCGGGGGCCTTCGGGAAGATGCCCTGCAGGGACTGGCCCGGGGTCGAGCCGGTGACCTCGGTCAGGACCTTCGCTCCGTCCCGGCTCTCACCTTTCACCTTCGGGTCCTTCACGGCCGTCAGCAGCGACGACAAGCCCTTCGCCGGGTCCAGCAGGACCGCTGGGTCGGGCGCGCCGAGACCGGCCAACTGCGACGGCGGGAGCTCGATGTAGCTCGGGGTGAACGACAGCTTCGCGTAGACCTTGCTGCCGACCGACACCACCTGGGCGTCGATCGGGGCGCCGTTCGAACGGACCGTCAGCTTGCCCTTGAATGCCGGGGCATGTGTCGCGACTCCATCACCACTCGCCAGCGTCTGTGCGTTGTCCGGCAGGTCCCGCCCGGTCAGCACAATGTGCACGCTGGCCGCGTCGTCGATCGACTTCTTGGCCGCGGTCAGCATCGCGACCGCGTCGTCGCCCGACTGACCGTCGCCCCCGCCGGAGTCCTTCTTGTCGCTGCAGCCCGCCAGCGCTATCACGAGCACCGCGCAGAGCGCGAGCAGTCTCTTCACAGGGGTCAGCCTGCCAGATCAGGAGCGCAGGCTGCGATCGGCTGAGCCACCGGTACGCCGGAACCGTCGCGCCGCATGTCGATCGGCGGCAACTCGACCGGAGCACCACTGCTCGCGCTCGCCCGCACCGGCGCCGAACCGATGAACCCGAGCAGCAGCCCGTCCTCACCCTTCAGCAACCGCTGGCACCGCACACCACCGGTGCCACGGCCCTTGCCCGGGTACTCGTTGAACGGCGTCACCTTCACCGCGCCGACCTCGGTCCCCGGTAGTGCCGACGACGAGCCTGCGATCGTCACGACCTGCGCCTCGCGACCGGTGTTCACGGCACCGAAGAAGACCACCTTCGCGCCGGCGGTCAACCGGATGCCGGCCATGCCACCCGCGGTCCGCCCCTGCGGCCGGACCACCGACGCCGGGAAGTGCAGCAGCTGCGCGTCCGACGCGATGAAGCACAGCTCCTCGTCGCCGGTGGTCAGCTCGACCGCGCCGATCACCTCGTCGCCGTCGTTCAGCCGGATGATCTCCCACGAGTCGCGGTTGCTCAGGTGGTCGGGTACGACGCGCTTCACCACGCCGCCCGTCGTCCCCAGGGCGACGCCGATCGAGTCGGGATCCATCGTGGTCAGCGCGAGCGCCTTCTCACCCGGCTCCAGCGAGACGAACTCCGCCACCGGCGCGCCACCCTGCAGGTTCGGCGCGTTCGCGGTCGTCGGTACGGCGGGCAGATCGAGCGACTCGAGCCGGATCAGCCGGCCCGTGCTGGTGATCAGCCCGTACTGACCACGCGCCGTGCTCTTCACCGCGGAGACGATCGCGTCGTGCTTCGCCCGGGTGTCACCGGTGCCGAACGGCTCGACGCCGTTCGTCCGCGCGAGCAGGCCGGTCGAGCTCATCAGGATCCAGCACGGGTCGTCGCTGACCTCGAGCGGCACGGCCGCGGTCTTGGTCGCACCGGACGACTCGAGCAGCACGGTGCGCCGCGGGGTGCCGTAGGTCTTCGCGATCTCGGCCAGCTCGTCGGACACCGTCTTGCGCAGCAGAGCCTCGTCCTCGAGGATCGCGGTCAGCCGCTCGATCTCACGCTCGAGCTCACCCTTCTCGGTCTCCAGTTCGAGCTTGGAGTACTTCGTCAGCCGGCGCAGCGGCATGTCGAGGATGTAGTTGGCCTGCACCTCGGACAGGTCGTAGATCTCGATCAGCCGGCCACGGGCCTCGGCCGCGTCGTCGCTGCCGCGGATGATCTGGATGACCTCGTCGATGTCGAGGATCGCGATCAGCAGACCGTCGACGATGTGCAGCCGGTCCTGCGCCTTCTGCCGGCGGAACTCGCTGCGCCGCCGGACCACGTCGTACCGGTGGTCGAGGTAGACCTCGAGGAGGTCCTTGAGCCCGAGGGTGCGCGGCTGGCCGTCGACCAGGCAGACGTTGTTGACGTGGAACGCGTCCTCGAGCGGGGTCAGCTTGTAGAGCTGCTCCAGCAGGGCCTCGGGGACGAAGCCGTTCTTGACCTCGATCACCAGCTGGGTGCCGTGGGTGCGGTCGGTCAGGTCCTTGACGTCGGCGATGCCCTGCAGCTTCTTCGCCTGGACCAGGGTCTTGATCTTCTCGATCACCTTCTCCGGGCCGACGGAGTACGGCAGTTCGGTGATGACGATGCCCTTGCGCCGGGGGGTGACGTTCTCGATCCGGGCGGTGGAGCGCATCTTGAAGCTGCCGCGACCGGTCGCGTAGGCGTCCTTGATGCCGTCCAGGCCGACGATCTTGCCGCCGGTCGGCAGGTCCGGGCCGGGGACGAACCGCATCAGGTCGTCCAGGGTCGCGGTCGGGGTCTTGATCAGGTGCCGCAGCGCCTGGATCACCTCGACCAGGTTGTGCGGGGCCATGTTGGTCGCCATCCCGACCGCGATCCCGGTGGCGCCGTTGACCACCAGGTTCGGGAAGGCGGCCGGCAGCACCGCCGGCTCTTCCTCCTGGCCGTCGTAGTTCGGCCGGAAGTCGACGACGTTCTCGTCCAGGCCCTGCGTCATCGCCATCGCCGGCGGCGCCATCCGGCATTCCGTGTAACGCATCGCCGCTGGACCATCGTCCAGAGATCCGAAGTTCCCGTGGCCGTCGATCAGCGGGACCCGCATCGACCACGGCTGCGCGGTCCGGACCAGCGCGTCGTAGATCGCGCCGTCGCCGTGCGGGTGGTACTTACCCATCACCTCACCGACGACGCGGGCCGACTTCACGTGCCCGCGGTCGGGGCGGATGTTGTTCTCCGCCATCGAGAACAGGATCCGCCGCTGGACGGGTTTCAGCCCGTCCCGAGCGTCCGGCAGCGCCCGGGCGTAGATCACCGAGTAGGCGTACTCCAGGTAGCTGGAGCGCATCTCGTCGGAGACATCGACGTCGAGGATGCGCTCCTCGAAGTCCTCGGGCTCGGCGGTGGTGCTGCTACGGCGTGCCATGCGGGTCTGCGAACTCCTCGATCAAAACCGGTACGACGCCGCGACGGTCCGGCGCCGCACCCATTGTCCCTGGTGAACGGTGATTTCTGTACGAACGGCCACGCCTGCGGCGCGGCGGGTCATGGGGCTGTGACTCTCGTCCTTCCTTCGTCGCTTCAGTCGCTTCGCTCCCTGCGCTCCTCAGTCCAGGCCGGGAGGCCCCATGACCGGGGCCACGACCCGCCCGCGTGATGGTCGAAGCGCCCGATACCGGTCTACTCCACCGCCGCGGACGGCTGCGACCGGCGCAAGATGTACGTCGTCGGGGCCAGAGCGGACCCTACCGCCAGGCCCAGACAGATTCCCGCGATCCCCAACAGAACCGCCCACGGCACGGTGACGGGTACGTCGGCCACCCCCGACGTCATCGCGTGCCGGATCAGGATCCCGACCGTCACGGTGATCGCCGTACCGAGCGTGAGCGCCACCGCACCGACCAGCGACGACTCCCACAGCACCATCCGGCGAATCTGGGCCGGAGTCGCCCCGAGCAGCCGCGACGTGACGAACTCGTGTCGCCGCTGCAGACTCCCCATCAGCAGCGTGTTGGCGATCGCGATCGCGCTGTAGAGCGCGGCCGGGCCGAGCAGCAGGATGAGGCCGAACTGGTTCCCCTTGCGGACACCATCAGCCTGCTCCGCCTCCCAGTCAGCGGCCGGTACGGCGTGGTCGATCGTACTGACCAGCGACGCTGGGTCCAGACCATCGGCCGGGAGGACGAACAGGTGATCGGGCTTGGCGGTCGGGGCGTGCTTGCGGGCAAGGTCGATCGGGATCAGCAACGACGGGTTCACGCCCAAGGCGTCCGGGACGATCGCGACGATCTTCAGCTTGGCGGCGGTCTTGTCCAGGAACGTCACCGACATCTCGCCGCCGACCCGGTAGTGCTCGAGGCTGGACATTTCCTTGCTGATGGCAACGGTATTGCCGGTCAGGTGGTCGAGGTCGCCGGACAGCGGCGTCAGGTCGCGGGTCCTGGTGGCGATCGCCGGATCGATACCCTCGGCGTCCTCGAGTTGGGCGTCATCCCGGCTGATCCGGACCAGCTGCAGCGGCAGCCCGGCGTCGACCGTACCCACACCAGGGACTCTGGAGAGATCTGCCGCCTCAGTCACGACGACGGGGGCGCGGAGGGTGTCGCGGATGGTGGCGGCGGCGCTGTCGGCAGCGAAGCTGAGGCTGAGGACCATCGAGCCGGCGATCGCCGAGATGGACAGGATCGGTGCCGCGAGCGATGCGCTGCGCCTGGGCGCGGCGACCACGTTGCTCCGGGCGAGCCGCCCGGACACGCGCGTCCAGGCGACCAGCGGCAGCGCCCACAGCCGGCTGATCCACGGGACCACGAGGGGCGCGAGCAACGTCAGCGCGATCACCATCACCATCGGCGTGAACATCGCCAGCGGTACGACGCCCTCACCGGTCGACGGCCGGATGAGCGTCAGCATCACGATCGCCCCGCCCATGAACAGCAGCCCGAAGACGACCCGCACCGGCCCGATCCGCGGCGGCTCCAACGCCGCCTCTCGCAGCGCATCGATCGGACCGACCCGGCCGGCCCGCCGAGCTGCGGAGCGGGCGCCGAGCATCGCGACCAGAAGCCCAGCCCCCACCGCGATGGACAACGGCACCCATGGTGACGCCGGCTCGAGCCTCACCGGTGCCAGCTCCGTGTACGACGCCTTCCGCAAGAGCAACGGTGTCGCCAGTTGGGCCATGACCGCGCCCGTGAGCGACGCCGCCAGCGCGACGACCAGCGCCTCGCCGAGAACCATCCGCCGGATCTGTCCCGGTGTCGCGCCGAGCAGCCGCAGCAGCCCGAGCTCGCGTCGCCGGGACGCTACCGCGAAGGCGAACGTACTCGCGATGACGAAGATCGTGATGAACCCGCAGATCACACCGACCAGACTGAGTACTGTCTGCAGCCCGGACACGTCGGCGTCGGACATCGGCACGCTGACCTGCCGGGGCGCAGCGTCGTCACCGCCGAGTGTGGTCACGACGATCTTCGCCGCGGCCGGCCCGTGGTAGGCGATCGTGGCGGCCGTGGCTGTCGCCGCCAGACCGAGCAGGAACACGCCGACGGCCAATGCCACGAACGAGCCCGCGTACAAGGACCGATGGCGGCTGACGGTCTGCCGGCTGAGATAGAACATCACCGCTCCAAGTCACTCATGGCGGCGGCGATCTGGGCCGGCGTACCGCGGTCGAGGTGGCCCGCGAGCAGGCCGTCGGACAGGAACAGCACACGCTCGGCGTACGCGGCCGCGACCGGGTCGTGGGTGACCATCACCACGGTCTGCCCGGCGCGGTCGGTTGCCTCACGCAACAACGTGAGGATCTGCCGGCTGGTCCCGCTGTCCAGGGCTCCGGTCGGCTCGTCGGCGAAGAAGACCGACGGCCGGGTGATCAGGGCCCGCGCGATCGCGACCCGCTGCTGCTGACCGCCGGACAACTCGGCGGGCCGCCGCTTGGCCTTGCCCTGCAGCCCGATCTGGTCCAGCACGCGGTTCACCTCGCCGCGGCTCGGCCGGCGACCGGTCAGCCGCAGCGGTAGCGCCACGTTGTCGTACACGGTGAGCGAGGGCAGCAGGTTGTAGGCCTGGAACACGAAGCCCATCTCAGCCCGGCGCAGTTTGGTGAGTGCGACCTCGTTGAGTCCGCTCAGGGTCACACCGCCGAGTACGACGGTGCCGTTGGTCGGTTGGTCGAGTCCGGCGGCGCACTGCAGCAGAGTGGACTTACCGGAGCCGGACGCTCCCATCACGGCCGTGAACGAGCCCCTGGCGAAGTGGTAGGTCACGCCTCGCAGCGCGTCGACCGCTCCGGCCTTGGAGCGGTAGGTCTTGGTGATGCCGTCCAGCAGCAGAGCCGGCGGCTCGGTGGGTACGACGCTCGGGTACGTCGGCGCGGTAGCGGTCATGGTCCCAGCCAACCGCCGTACACCGCTCCGCACCCTGGCCTACGGAGGACACCCGGAGTAGCGCGCACGCTACCGTCCCGCGCGCCGCCCGCCACCTAGGGTTGGCACGTGAACAGCTCCCCAACGACGCGGCCAGTGACGTCGTGGGCCGCGTTGGCGTCGCCGCGGTTCCTGGTGTCGTCGTGGCCGTGGCGGAGCTACGCCTACCTGTTCACGTCGGTGCCGGTGGGTGTGCTGACGATCGGCGTTCTGATCGGTGCCGCGGCGGCCGGCGCCGTACTGAGCCCGATCCTGATCGGCGTCCTGCTGCTCACCGCCTTCCCGCTCCTCGGCGTCCTGATCGGCCGGGTCGAGCGGTGGCGCGCCCGCCTGGTACTGATCGACGGCATCAGCAGTCCGCACGCGACCATGCCGTCCGCGCTCAGACCGCGGGAGAAGCTGAAGTTCCGGCGCCGTGAGCAGGCGTCCCTGCGCGCCCTCGGGTACGGCTTCGTGCTGGGCGTCTTCATCTGGCCGCTCAGCGCGTTGATCGCCGGGATCTGCGCGACGACCCTCGCGATCACCTTGGCCGCGCCGGTCATCGCCAACAGCGAGCAGATGGGCATGGGTCCGTGGACCCTGGATACCGCAGGGGAGGGTCTCATCTTCCTGGTCGCCTTCGGTCCGCCGTTCTTCGTGGTCAGCTCCTACCTGGTCGGCGTCGTGGCCGGTGCCGAGGCGTCACTGGCGAAGACGATGCTCGGTCCCCGGCAGGAAGAACTGCAGCGCAACGTCGCCGAGCTGCGCAGGTCCCGGCTCGATCTGGTCGACGCGTTCGAGACCGAGCGCGTACGGATCGAGCGGCATCTGCACGACGGCGTCCAGCAGCGCCTGGTCGGACTCACGATGACGCTCGGGCTGGCCGAGCTCGACCTGCCGGAGGGGGAGGGCCGGCGGTTGGTGGTGAAGGCCCACTCAGAGGCCGAGGCGGCGCTGGCAGATCTGCGCGAGGCGGTCCGGGGGATCCACCCACGCGTGCTCGTCGACCACGGGCTGGAGGCCGCCGTACGCGAGGTGGCGGATCGGAGTCCGTTGCCGGTGACGGTGCAGCTGGCGTTGCCGTCACGGTTGCCGCCGCCGATCGAGGCGGCGGCGTACTTCGTCGTCAGCGAGGCACTGACCAACGTGGCGAAGCACGCCCAGGCTTCGAGCTGCGGGGTGACCGGCCGGGCGGAGCGGGATCAGCTGATCGTCACCGTGACGGACGACGGGATCGGCGGCGCGAGGGTCGGTGCGGGGACGGGACTCACCGGCTTGGTCACCCGGTTGGACGCCTTGGGAGGCACACTCGTCGTCGACAGCCCGCCCGGTGGGCCGACCCGACTGCGGATGGAGTGCCCGTGCCGACTCGGCGACTGAGCATCGTGCTGGCCGAAGACTCGCTGTTGCTGCGGGAGGGACTGGCCAGCATCCTGGACCGCGCCGGGCACGAAGTACGCGACACTGTCGGGGATGCGGACACACTGCTGGCCGTCGTACGCAAGGAGCCGCCGGACGTCGTGATCACCGACGTGCGGATGCCACCGGGGCACAGTGACGAGGGCCTGCGGGCCGCCGCGGCGATCCGGGCCGAGCTGCCGTCGATCGGGATCCTGGTGCTGTCGCAGTACGTCGCCGACGCGTACCTCTCGTCGTTGCTCGAGACAACGACCGGTGGGATCGGGTACCTGCTGAAGGACCGGGTCGGTCACGTCACCGAGTTCCTCGAGTCGCTGGACCGGGTCGCGGGCGGCGGGACGGTGGTCGACCCCGAGGTGGTCCGGCAGCTGCTCGCCCGGCGGCGGAACGACGGGCCGCTCGCCGCGCTCACCCCGCGTGAGCTGGAGGTGCTCGCGCTGATGGCCGAGGGTCGGGTGAACGCGTCGATCGCAGCGCAGTTGGTCGTGAGTGAGGCCGCCGTACGCAAGCACGTGGGGAACATCTTCGCGAAGCTGCAGCTGGACGACGGGCTGGATCGCAGGGTCTCGGCCGTCCTGACCTACCTGCGCAGCTGACACCTGTCGCTTGCGTCCGAAGAACTGTGGCCTATAGCGCTCGGATCTTCGGACGTAACTGCTTGGGTGGTGGGGGAGGGTAGAGGCATGGACAGTGATATCCGGAAGATTCTGGCGGACTGCCAGACGTGGGCTGTCGTCGGGCTGTCGAACAACACCAGCCGGGCGGCGTACGGCGTGGCGCGGTTCCTGCAGGGGCACGGGAAGCGGATCGTGCCCGTGCATCCGTCGGCGGAGTCCGTGCACGGCGAGCAGGGGTACGCGACGCTCGCGGACATCCCGTTCCCGGTCGATTGCGTGGACGTGTTCGTCCGGTCCGACCTGGCCGGCGACATCGCGGACCAGGCGGTGGGAATCAACGCGAAGGCGGTGTGGTTCCAGCTCGGTGTAGTGGATCCGGACGCCTACACACGCACGACCGCGGCAGGCCTGACCATGGTGATGAACCACTGTCCGGCGATCGAGTGGGGGCGGCTGGGGCCTTCCTGAGACCTTAAGGGGCCTGATGTTCACGATCGACACGTCAAGCGACTTCGGCAAGCGGATCGCCCGGCAGCTGGACGACGAGAAGGTGCTCTGGCTGACCACGGTCGCCAAGTCCGGTACGCCGGCCCCCAAACCGGTCTGGTACCTCTGGCGCGACCGCCAGATCCTGGTCAGCAGCCAGCCTGGCACCGCGAAGGTGCAGCACGTCGTCTCGCGCCCGCGAGTCTCGCTGAACTTCAACGCGACCCACACCGGCGGTGAGGTCGGCGTACTCACCGGCGACGCCGCGATCGCCGACAACGGTCTGACTCCCGAGGAGCTCGCGGCCTACAACGCGAAGTACGCCGACGACATCAGCCGGCTGGGGATGACCCCGGACCAGTTCCACGCGAGCTACTCGGTCCTGGTCCGGATCACCCCGGACAACCTCCGCGGCTTCTGACCACCCGCTGGCCCAGGTGCATTCGAGGGGATATCCGTGCGACTGGCGGGTTCTCCCTTGGTGTACCAGCAGAGAACCCACAACTCGAGGGGATATGCGTGCGACCGGCGGGCCCTCGGGACCTGCCCTGGCCGCCACACAGCGCCGGCCAGGGATCGGAACCGGTGGGCTGGGGCCGGTGGGCCGGTCGTGGTGGGTTGGGACAGGTGGGACAGGTCGTGGTGGGTGGGGACAGCTGGGCTGGGGCCGGAAGCGGTGGGTTGGGACAGGTCGTGGCGGGCGGGGACAGGTCGTGGTGGGTGGGGACAGGTCATGGTGGGTGGGGACAGGTCATGGTGGGTCGGGACAGGTGGGCTGGGGCCGGAAGCGGTGGGTTGGGACGGTTCGTGGTGGGTGGGCACAAGGTATTGCCTGTCTTGGCCCACCACGACCTGTCCCAGGTCACCAGACGTTGACCGATCCGCGCAGAACAAGCGCGCCGGTACCGCCCGGCCCAGCCTCGGCACACCTCCCGCCCGGCCCAGCCTCCGCCCTGCCCACCCCGGACATCGCCCCTATCCCGACCAGCACACCCTGCCGACAATCACCCGCAGATCGAGCGAGAGAGCCCTTCTCTCCCTGAATCACGAGGGGAGAGGGACGATTTAGCGGAATCCCGGGATGGTCTTGTGGGTCAGTTGAGGTAGCCCTCGACGGTGTCGGCCGAGCGGGCTTGGGCGGTGTCGGGGTTCTCGCCGTACTCGCGCTTGGCGCGGCGCTGGCGGAGCAGGTCCCAGCACTGGTCGAGCTCGACCTCGAGGGCCTGCAGGCGCGCGTGCTCGTCGGTGTCGGTGATCTGGCCGGCGGCATGCCTGGTGCGCAGCTCCTTCTCCTCGGCGACCAGCTCGTCGATCCGGCTGAGGAGGCTCTTGTCATCGGTCATGAGGAAACGGTACGCCCGTGCTCCAGCCCGCCATGGGTCAGGCTTCCTTGAAGTCGGCCTCGTCGTACGCGTACTGGGTTTCGGAGCCACTCGCCACCTTCGCGGCCTCGTCCGCGCGCAACTCGACCCGCCGGATCTTGCCGGAGATCGTCTTCGGCAGCTCGGCGAACTCGATCCGCCGGATCCGCTTGTACGGCGCCAGGTGGGCACGGCAGAACTGCAGGATCTCGCCGGCCAGCTCGCGCGACGGTTCGTGGCCGGCCGCGAGGACGACGTACGCCTTGGGGACCGCGAGCCGGACCGGATCGGGCGATGGTACGACGGCTGCCTCGGCGACCGCCGGATGCTCGATCAGCACCGACTCGAGCTCGAACGGCGAGATCCGGTAGTCGCTGGCCTTGAACACGTCGTCCGAGCGTCCGACGTAGGTGATGTAGCCGTCCTCGTCCCGGCTCGCGACGTCGCCGGTGTGGTAGAAACCGCCACGCATGACCTCCTGGGTCAGCTCGCGGGCGTCGCGGTAGCCGCGCATCAGCGGGACCGGCGCGGGCGCGAGCTCGATACAGATCTCGCCGTCGTCGCCGATCTCGTCGGTGGCCGGGTCGAGCAGCGCGATCGAGTATCCGGGCAGCGGTCGGCCCATGGATCCGAGCTTGACCGGCTGACCCGGCGGATTGCCGATCTGGGCGGTCGTCTCGGTCTGGCCGTACCCGTCCCGGATGGTGATGTCCCAGGCGTTCCGGACCTGCTCGATCACCTCGGGGTTGAGCGGCTCACCGGCCGAGATGCACTCCCGGATCTCAACCTTCACCGCGGACAGATCGGCCTGGATGAGCATCCGCCAGACAGTCGGCGGTGCGCAGAAGGTCGTCACGCCGTACGTCTGCAGGACCTGCAGCATCTTCTCGGCGTCGAAGCGCGTGTAGTTGTACAGGAAGACGGTGGCTCCGGCGTTCCACGGCGCGAAGACGTTGCTCCAGGAGTGCTTCGCCCAGCCGGGGGAGGAGACGTTCAGGTGGACGTCGCCGGGCTGGAGACCGATCCAGTACATCGTTGACAGGTGGCCGACGGGGTAGCTGACCTGGGTATGTTCGACCAGCTTGGGCTGGCTCGTCGTCCCCGAGGTGAAGTACAGGAGCAGGGAGTCGTCAGCGGCGGTATCCACTTCCGGCACGGGTCCGTCGTACGAAGCAAAGTCGTCGTAGTGCAGCCAGCCCTCGACCGGAGTGCCGATGGCGACGCGGATGCAGTGGTCCGCGATCCCGGCGTACCGGCCGGCCTCGGAGCTACTCGTGACCACGGTCCGGACGCCGCCGCGGGTGATCCGGTCCGCCAGGTCGGCATCGGTGAGCAGCGTGGTCGCGGGGATCATCACGGCGCCGGCGCGGATGCAGCCGAGCAGGACCTCCCAGAGCGGGACGGTGTTGCCGAGGACGATCAGCACCCGGTCGCCCGGCTTCAGCCCGGCGGCGGTGAGCCAGCCGGCGACCTTGCGGGACCGCTCGGCCATCTCGGCGTACGTGCGCGAGCTGACGTCGCCGTCCTCCTCGACGATCGTCAGCGCGGCGACCTCGGGCTGCTCGACCGCAAGTGCGTCGAACCAGTCGCGGGCCCAGTTGAACCGGTCGAACGACGGCCAGTTGAAATCCCGGTACGCCGTCTCGTAGTCCTCCCGATGCGCGACCAGGAAATCCCGCGCCTCCCGAAACTCCCGCGTGACGTCCGAAGTGCTCTGCTCCGTAGCCATGTCCCGCACATTACCCATTCAGTACGAGAACGGACCCCGCGACGACGAGTGGCGTCAGGATCATGCCGCGCCACAGGAAGGACCACCACGAAATGTCGACGCGGGCGGCGTCGCAGCGGGACCGCCAGAGCAGCGTCGCGAGCGACCCCCACAGGGTCAGAAGGCAGCCGCAGTTCACGCCGATCAGCAGAGCCATCATCCGGTGCGGGTCGCTGGAAGCGACCGGCTCCATCGCCAGGTACGCCGGGAGGTTGTTGAACAGGTTGCTACCGACCACCCCGGTTGCACTGAGCCGCAGGTCCGAGGTCGTCCCGGCGACTCG
Source organism: Kribbella sp. NBC_01484 (assembly GCF_036227145.1). NCBI lineage: Bacteria > Bacillati > Actinomycetota > Actinomycetes > Propionibacteriales > Kribbellaceae > Kribbella > Kribbella sp. NBC_01484. The sequence goes on along the minus strand of NZ_CP109437.1, from coordinate 7,395,135 downwards.
GCGGAGCAGATCCTCCAGGCCGTGATCGGTGAGGAACGCGACGAGGGCGAACAGCACGACGACTCCGATCACCAGCTTGGCCGGGATCAGCGACCACCGCAGCGCGCTCCGCCGCCGGATCGCGAACAGCACGACCAGGATGATCGCGCCCACACTGGCCGGCCAGGCGACCTCGATCCCGGACACGAACGCCGGACCGAGCAGCACGCAGACACCTGCCGAGCCCCAGAACAGCACCTTGTCGTCCACCTCCGGAGTCGGCGGTACGACGTACGTCCGGCGCAGATCGCGGTGGAACAGGACGGCCAGCACGGCGACCGTGATCAGGATCGCGGCGATCGCGGGTCGCCAGCTCACCGCGAGGTACGAGACGTCCAACCGGTGGAACTGGTGCAGGGCGAGCAGGTTCGTGAGGTTGGACACCGGGAGTAGCAGCGATGCGGTGGCGGCCAGCCAGACGGTGGTGAACGCGAACAGCTTCGGCGGGATGTCGAGCTGCCGGGCCATCGCGAGCACAACGGGGGTCAGCAGGACCGCGCAGGTGTCCAGAGACAGCACGATGGTGAGCCCTGTCGCCAGCGCGACTACGAGGAGCCACAACCGCCAGACCCGGCCGCGCGCGAGGTGAGCGGCTTCCCGGGCGGCGACCTCGAACAGCTTGGCCTTGTCGGCCAGTTCGGCGATGACGGTCACGGCGATCAGGAAGACCAGTACGGGCGCGATCCGCGCGACCAAAATTCACCACCTTCTACCAGACGGGTTTGAGTAGGCTGACCAGGTGACCCTGCCGGATGAGGAGCCGCAGCAACCGGCCCAGTATGACCCGCACCACCCGTCCGGCTATCCGGGCGACCTCGAGGCGGACGTCGTACTGCGGGACGGTGCTACCGCGCATCTCCGGCCGATCGCGCCCGCCGACGCGGACCTGATGGTGGCCTTCTACGCCCGGGTGTCCGAGCAGTCCAAGTACTACCGCTTCTTCGCCCCGTACCCACAATTGTCCGATCGGGACGTGGCGAGGTTCACACAGGTCGATTACCACGATCGGCTGGCGCTGATTGTGACCGTCGGTGACGAGATGATCGGCGTCGGGCGGTACGAGCGGACCGGACGGCGTACGGCGGAGGTCGCGTTCCTGATCGAGGACGCGCACCAGGGCCGCGGGCTGGGGCAACTCCTGCTCGAGCACCTGGCGCAGGCGGCCCGGGAGAACGGCATCGCCCGGTTCGTCGCCGAGGTACTGCCGGACAACCGGAAGATGATCACGGTCTTCACCGAGGCCGGCTACAAGGTCGCCCGCGAGTTCGAGGACGGCGTGATCGTGGTCGAGTTCGACATCGCGCCGACCGACACGTCGTTCGGGGTGATGCAGGCCCGGGAGCAGCGGTCCGAGGCGCTCTCGATCGCGCGGTTGCTGACGCCGTCGAGCGTCGCGCTGATCGGTGCGAGCCGGCGTGAGGGCACGATCGGGAACGCGCTGCTGCGCAACCTGCGCGACGGTGGCTTCCCGGGCCGGTTGTACGCCGTCAACACCGATACGAAGGCGGACGAGATCGAGGGCGTACCGGCGTACCCGACGATCCGCGAGGTCGAGGACACGGTCGATCTGGCCGTGGTCGCCGTCCGGGCCGAGATGGTGGCCGACGTCATCCTGGACTGCGCGGCCAAGGGCGTGCGCGGGCTGGTCGTGATATCGAGCGGGTTCGCCGAGATCGGGGACGAAGGGCGTAAACGGCAGCGGTACCTGGTTGGCCTGGCCCGGTCCTACGGGATGCGGGTGATCGGGCCGAACGCGCTCGGGGTGATCAACACTGCGCCGGGAGTCGAGCTGAACGCGACGCTCTCGCCGGTGATGCCCAGCCGCGGCCGGGTCGCGTTCTTCTGCCAGTCCGGTGCGCTCGGCGTGCCGATCCTGGCCGACATGGCCGGGCGTGGCCTGGGGTTGTCGAGTTTCGTGTCGGCCGGGAACCGGGCCGATGTCTCGGGCAACGACCTGATGCAGTACTGGTACTCCGACGAGGCGACCGAGGTCGTGCTGCTGTACCTGGAGTCGCTGGGCAATCCGCGCAAGTTCAGCCGGGTGTCGCGGCGGCTGGCCGGGCGGAAGCCGGTGGTCGCGCTGAAGTCGGGCCGGGCCACGCAGGGCGTGCCGGTCGGGCAGATGGTCCGGCGCAGTCAGTTGCCTCCGGCATCGATCGAGTCGATGTTCCGGCAGAGCGGGCTGATCAGGGTGGACACCACCGGCGAACTGTTCGACGTCGCCCAGTTGCTCGCGCACCAGCCGCTGCCGAAGGGACGCCGGGTCGCGATCGTCAGCAACTCCGACGCCTTGACCCTGCTCGCCCTGGACACGATGGCCAGTTGCGGCCTGGAGGTCGCCGGCGAGCCGCGGAACCTCAGCGCGGACGCGACCGCGGCGGACTTCGGCGCGGCGCTGTCCGAGGTGTTCGGCGACGATCGGGTGCACTCGATCGTGGTGATCTACACGCCACCGGTGCAGTCGAACGGCGCGGAGGTCGCACAGGTCCTGGCCGCGGCGGCCGCCGGCTCGAAGAAGCCGGTCGTGTCCACGTTCCTCGCGTCCCGCAGCGTGCCCGCGGAGCTGCGAGTGCCGGACGCGGACGGTGGCGCGGCGCGTGGATCGATCCCGTCTTTCCTGAATCCGCAGTACGCCGTCGGCGCACTGGCGAAGGCGACACAGTACGCCGAGTGGCGGCGGCGGTCGGTCAGCCGGATCCCCGACCTGCCGGAGATCGACACCGCGGGCGCCGAGGACTTCGTCGCGGAGTACCTGCAACGGCACCCGAGTGGCGCCGACCTGGAGGACGCCGACCGGCATCGGCTGCTCAGCTTCTACGGGATCCCGGTGCTGCCGGCGTTCCCGGTGCTGAGTGCGGACGAGGCGGTCGCACGGGCCGCGGACCTCGGCTACGAGGTGATCCTGAAGGCGACCGCCGAGCAGTGGCGGATGCGGCCGGACCTGGCCGACATCTGGCGGCACATCCACGACGAGGACGACATGCGCGCGGCCTGGGCGGAGATGACGCAGATGTTCGGTGTCGCTTCGGATCCTGCCCGGGCGCAGTTCGTCGTCCAGAAGATGGCGCCACCCGGCGTGCCGGTGGTCATCTCGGCGTTGGAGGACGTGTCCTTCGGTCCGGTCGTCACCTTCGGCCTGACCGGTGTCGCGACCGACTTGCTGGGCGACCGCTCGTACCGGATGCCGCCACTCACGACCCGCGATGCCGCGGAGATGGTCCGCGAGGTGCGCGCGGCTCCGCTGCTCTACGGCTACCGGGGCTCGGACCCGGTGGACATCCCCGCGATCGAGGCCCTGCTGCACCGCGTCTCCCGGCTGACCCTCGACCTCGAGGAAGTCGTCCGGCTGGACCTCCGTTCGGTGCTGGCCGCCGCGCAGGGCGCGACAGTGCTCGACACGAGCATCCGGATCGCTCCCAACGAGAAGCCCCGCCAGGACACGTCCGCCCGCCGACTCACCTGACGGCAGCGCGCGACACTACCGGCGCGTGTAGATGCTGCTGGCGCGATCGAGCAGGCGCGCCTCGACGAGCTCGCGCCTGAGGGCGGCGTGGTCCGGGTGCCACCGGTTGAGGATCTCGTTCACCTCCGGCTCCGGGTAACGGCGCCCGGGCTCGAAGCTGGTGACCAGGTACTCCAGGAGGATCCGGAGCTTCTCCGGATAGGTCGGGAAGTGCGTCAGCCGGCCGTCCCGGATGAACGACCTGAGGACGCCGTCGCGGTCCGGATCGGGGTCGAGCGGCACCCGCTCCGGGCGACTCTCCCGCACCGCGTCCTTGAACGCCGCCTCGTCGGCCTGCAGACCGTCGCCGGCAGCCGTGATCAGCCCACCCTTGGTCAGCCGCTGGAGCGCCTTGACGACGACCGGCGCGGGGAGTCCGGTGCTGCCGGCAACCTGATCCGGAGTCGTCGCGCCGAGGACGACGGCGGAATACGTCCGCAGCCTCGACGGTTCCGCGAGCAGACCACAGAGCTGATCGGCGTTCATGCCATCCACGCTAATGTCGCCCGCAACCGGATTTCGCCCGGGTGTTAAACATTCACCATGACGATGCAGCCGGGTCCGCAGAACGCGATCACCGATGTCCCTGGAGTCCTGGTCGGTCAGGTCGAGCGCGTCGACGCGCCGTACCTGACTGGTACGACGGTCGTCCATCTGCCGGCCACAGCGGTCGCCGGTGTCGACGTCCGCGGTGGCGCGCCCGGGACGCGGGAGACGGATCTGCTCGAGCCGGTGAACTCCAACGCCGGGGTGAACGCGATCGTGCTGACCGGCGGCAGCGCGTACGGGCTGGACACGGCCGGCAGCGTGATGCGCTGGCTCGAGGAGCGCGGTGAGGGCGTCCGGGTCGGGCAGGGCGACAAGGACGTGGTCCCGATCGTGCCGACCGCGGTGATCTTCGACCTCGGCCGCGGCGGGGACTTCCAGGCCCGGCCCGAGCCCGACTGGGGCGCCCGGGCGATCGCGGTCGCCACCGACGGTCCGGTTGCCCTAGGCAACCATGGCGCCGGCGCCGGGGCCCGCGCCCGGTCGCTCAAAGGCGGCGTCGGCTCGGCCAGTGTCCGGCTGGATGACGGTACGACGGTCGGCGCGCTGGTGATCGTGAACGCGGCCGGCTCGACGGTCGATGCCGACGGCAACCTCTACGGCGCCCGCTACGGCCTCGCCGACGAGTTCGCCCACCTGCGGACTCCCGCCGAACCGCCTCCGCCGGCCGCCCCCGGACGCAACCTGATCCCCGGGCCGCCGATGAACACCGTGATCGCGGTGCTGGCGACCGACGTACCGCTGGACAAGGCGGCGACCCGGCGGATGGCGATGGTCGCGCACGACGGGCTGGCCCGGGCGATCGACCCGATCCACACGCTGGTCGACGGCGACAGCATCTTCGCCTTGTCGACCCGTACCGACGACGGGCCGCGGCTGAGTGTCACGGATCCGACGGCGATCGGGCAACTGGAGATGGTCTACGCGGCCGGTGCCCGGACGCTGTCCCGCGCGATCGTGCACGCGATGCTCAACGCCGAGTCGGTGGAGACCCCGGCCGGCACGATCCCCAGCTATCGCGACGCCTATCCCTCTGCCTTCCGGACCGACTGACGTACGACCCCGGTCGTACGCGCGGATGGCGAAAGGCGCCGGAAGGCGACGGTAAGACCGGTCCGCGGGCCGATGATCCGAGGCGCCACCCGCGACAGGCTCTGCGGTATGAGCTTCCAGAGTCCCCAACCACAGGTCGTCCTGAGCGGTCACGCCCTGGTCAAGTACTACGGCGACGTCGTCGGCCTGGCCGGCGTGGATGTCGCGGTCCGGTCCGGTGAGGCGCTCGCGGTCATGGGCCCGAGCGGTAACGGCAAGACCACCTTGCTGCACGTCCTTGCCGGCATCCTCACGCCGGACCAGGGCGAGGTCTGGCTGGGCGGCGAACGCGTCGACCAGCTGAACGACGCGGCCCGCACAGTGCTTCGACGTCGCCGGCTGGGCTTCGTCTTCCAGGACAACCAGTTGCTCGCCGAGCTGCCCGCCGACGAGAACGTCGCCCTGCCGTTGATGGTGGACGGACTGAGCCGGCGAGACGCGATCGGCCGGGCCCGGAGGATGCTCGCCCAGGTCGGGTTGGCAGCGGAAGCCGGGCGGCGCCCGGGCGAACTGTCCGGCGGTCAGGCACAGCGCGTCGCGATCGCCCGCGCACTGGTCGGCGAGCCGCAGGTGGTGTTCGCCGACGAACCGACCGGTGCCCTGGACGCGACCACCGGCTCGCAGGTGATCGACCTGCTCGTCGGCGCGGCCACGCATCGCGGCGCGGCGGCAGTCGTCGTCACTCACGACAACGCGGTCGCCGCCCGCTGCCACCGAGTCCTGCGCATCGTCGACGGCCGGGTCAGCGACTCGTCAGGTGCCGGAGCGCCGACCAGCTTGGGGCCGGGCCGATGAATCCGATGACCGATCTCGGGCTGCGGTTCGTACGCCGCCCGGGTCCCGGCGGACGCGCCGCCAACCTCGCCGCGCTCGGCGCGACCGCGGTTGTTGCGCTCCTCATCACCTTCCTGATCGCCGGTTCGCTGGGCCTGGCCCATCGCTCCGACCGGATCGGCTGGCGCAGCTCCGACAAAGCCGACCCGGCGACGGCGATCGGAGCCATCGACCAGACCGACGAGACGGTCGACGGTCACCCGATGATCCGCCTCGACCTGGCGACGCTCCGCCCCAACGAACTCCCGCCACCACCCGGCCTCGACCACACCCCGAAGCCGGGCGAGGTCTTCGTCTCGCCCGAGGTCGCCAAGCACTGGTCCACGCTGAGCAAGCAGTACGGCGTGGAGAACCCGGCCGGCGTGATCAGCGACAAGGGGCTGTCTTCGCCGGAGGAGTTCGTCGTCATCCGTGGCGTCGACTCACTCCGGCCCGACGACCATCCGCAGTACGTCAGCAGCTGGAACGACGACGTCTGGGACAGCCGCATGGTCGGTCTGCTGTTCGCGGTGGCCTTCGGCATCATCCTGGTGCTGTTCCCGATCCTGAGCCTGGTCGGTCAGGCCGCCGGCGTCGCGGCGAAGCGCCGTGAGCATCGCCTGGCTGCACTCCGCCTCGCCGGAGCGACCAGGACACAGGTGCTCTGGCTGAGCGCGGTGGAGCAGGCGGTACTCGGTCTGGCCGGTGCAGTCATCGGTCTGGTCGGCTACACACTGCTGAGTCCCCTCATCGCCCGCATCCCGCTGGGCGGCGGTCGCTGGTACGTGCACGACATCACGGTGAGCTGGTGGAACGTGCTTGTCGTACTGGCCGCCGTACCCGTCCTGTCGGTGGTTAGCGCGTTGATCGGGCTCGGCCGGGTCAGCATCACCCCACTGGGCGTCGTACGCGGTCAGACTCGCAAGGGGATCAGCGTGCTGCGGCTTGGCCTGTTGCTGATCGGTCCGATCGTTCTCGCGTACTACGGGATGCAGGCGGCTCTGATCCCGCTGCTGATCGGTGTGGGCTTCGCTGCGCTCGCCGTACGGGTGATCGGGCCGTGGGCGGTGCAGGTGATCGGCAAGATGCTGGCGAGCCTGGCCAACGGTCCGGTGGCGCTGCTCGCGGGACGGCGACTGGCCGACGACCCGAGGGCCGCGTTCCGTCCGGTGGCGGCGCTGGTGCTGAGTGGGTTCGTCACCGGCTTCATCTCGGTCTTCATGCCGCCGGGGAAGGACGACCCGACGTTCCACGATCTGCGCATCGGAGTCGCGCTGCTGCTGGCCCTGGTGTTCATGACCGTGGCTGCGTCGACAGCAGCAGGAGCGGTGGGTACGGCGCTTGACCAGGCCGCGCCTGCCCGTGCGTTGCGGCGCTCTGGTGTGCCGTTGCGGGTGATCGAGCGGTCGGCGCGACTCGCCGCCGTCGTACCGGTCATCGGGGTCGGATTGCCGGTCGTCGGGTTCGGTGCGCTGTGCGGGCTCGCGCTCAGTGGTGGAAAGGTGATCACGCAGGGGAGTTCCGGGGTACTGCTGCTGATCGGTCAGGTCGTCGCCGGGCTCGTGCTGGTCGCGGTGGCAGGCGCCGCGGGTGTACCGGTGCTGCGGAAGGCAAGCGCGAACTGATCACCGTCGTCCACTGTGCTCGTCCACAAGGGGAAAACGGCGCGGCCGCGTCCGTGGCAGGATGAGGGCATGCGTGACCTGAATGCCCCGGAACTCGCGGACGCGTCCGCAGCCCTGCGCGAGGCGATCGACCGGTGCGGCTACTACCCAGACGTCGTGACGGATTCGCTCGCCGTGGCGATCGCCGGCGAGCCGATCCGCGCGTTCATGCTGCAGCACGAGCCGACGTTCGACCGGGACGAAGTCCGGCGGCACATCACGATCCTGGCGCTGACCCCGACCCGGCTGATCGTCGGGCACACCGACGAGCACGCGGCCGACGAGCTGATCCGCGCGCCGTACGCGTCGACCTCGACCGAGGCGATCCCGCTGCAACGGGTCAACGCGGTGGTCGTGAACCGGGTGGTTCCCAACCCGGCCGGCTACGCGTCCGGCAAGTCCGACCCGGCGGTGGCGGGCGGCGGTGAGGTCGTGCTCACGATCGGCTGGGGGATGGTGAATCGGATCGACCTGGAGCCGGCCGTCTGCGCCGACCCGAACTGCGAGGCCGACCACGGCTACACCGGATCCGTCGCGGCCGACGACATCTCGCTGCGGATCAGCGCCGCCGCGGACGGCCCGGCCGGGATCCAGCAGGTGCTCGAGTTCGCGCAGGCCCTCTCGTTCGCGACCAGTAGGTAGTGCGGTGATCGTGCCGGTGGAGCCGCAGTACGGCGGTGGCTCGCTCGCCGACGTGCTCCCATCGGTCGCCGGTGCGCTGTCGGTCCCCGGCGAGCAGAACGCCCTCGGCCTACCGCCGTCACCGCGGTACGCCGTCCTGCTGCTCGACGGACTGGGGTGGAACCTGCTGCAACGGCACGCGGATGCCGCGCCGTACCTCGCGTCGTTGCTGCCGACCGGTCGCAGCCTGACGGCCGGAGTGCCCTCGACCACCGCGGTGAGCCTCACCAGCCTTGGGACCGGGTTGCCGCCTGGCGCCCACGGCATCGTCGGCTACACCTCGATCGTGCCGGAGACCGGCGCCTTGCTGAACGCCCTGTCCTGGGACGCACCGGTCGACCCGCGCCGCTGGCAACCGCATGGCACGATCTTCGATCGCGTCGCCGCTGCCGGCGTTGCCACGCGCAACGTGAGCAAGGCACGCTTCGACTCGTCGGGTCTGACGGCCGCGGCGTTTCGGGGAAGTGCCCACCGTGGCGCGGACACCATCGAGGACCGGCTGGACGCGACCCGGTTCGCGAGCCGTGAAGGTAGCTCGTCGTTGGTGTACGTGTACGACTCCCAGTTGGACTACACCGGTCATCAGCAGGGGAGCGAGTCGTGGCAGTGGCAGAAAGAGCTGGCCGCAGCGGACATGTTCGCGCAGCAAGTCCGGTCCGCGTTGCCGCGCGACGCCGTACTGCTCGTCGTCGCCGACCACGGGATGGTTGACGTGGCGCCGGAGCACCGCCTCGACCTCGATGCCGAGCCTGCTTTGACCGACGGCCTGCGACTCATCGGGGGCGAGTCACGCTTCCGGCATCTGTACTGCCTCGCCGGGGCAGAGGCCGACGTCATCGCGAAGTACCGCGAGCGGCTGGGGGACAAGGCGCTCGTGCTGAGCCGGGAGGATGCGGTCGCACGTGGATGGTTCGGTGCCGTCGAGGACCGGGTTGCGCCGCGCTTGGGCGACGTCGTGGTCGCCGCACTCGGACCGGTCGCGCTGGTCGCGAGCCGCCGGTACCCGCACGAGGCCGGACTGATCGGGCTGCACGGCTCGCTCACCGACGACGAGATGTTGATCCCACTGCTCGTCGACGCCGGCCGCTAGCTCCGGTCCGCGGCTAGAAGCTCCAGACGTCCCAGAAGAAGCTGGTCTGCGCCGTCTTCGCCTCGCCGTCCCGGGCGACGACGGTCACCTTGTAGCGTCCGGAGCCCGGGGTGAGGACTCCGGTGATCCAGCCGCGCTCGGGGTCGATGCTGAGCCCCGGCGGCAAGCCCGCCGCCGAGTAGCTGATGTCGCCGGTGCCACCGGTCCCCTTCATCAGCAGCGGAATCGCCGGCACTCCGCCGAATCCGAGCTGCTCGGACGGCTCGGTGATCGCCACCGCACCCTGCGGCTGCGCGGCGGCGGCACCGACCGCCTCCGCCGCGTCGACCATGCCCTCGCCGTAGAAGGAGTTGTTCGCCGCCGAGCCGACGCACTGACCGGACGAGCCGGCCGGGCAGGCCAGGTCGTTCGCCTGCTGCGCGAGCCGGGCACGCACCTGCGCGGGGGTCAGTCGAGGATCCACGCTCCGCAGCAGGGCCGCGACGCCGGCGACATGCGGCGACGCCATCGACGTACCCTCGAGCACCTTGTAGGCGCCGCCCGGAACGGTCGAGTAGACGCCCTGACCGGGGGCGGCCAGGTTGATCTTGTTCTCACCGAAGTTGGAGAACTGCGACTTGGTGCTGGTCGAGTCGACGGAGGCCACCACGACCACGTTCGGCAGTTCGGTCGGCAGGCTGATGCAGTCGTCGGCGACCGTGCGCGGGGCCGGGGTCGAGTCGTTCGGGCTGGACTCGTCGGTGCTCTTCTCCGCCAGGTCGTAGTCCTCGTTGCCGGCCGCGGCGACGTTCACCACGCCTTTCGTGTCCGAGTACGCGACCGCCCGGCGGACCGCCTCGGCGATCGCGTCCTGGTCCTGGTCCGTCGGGCACAGGAACAGCCACGGGTCGACGTAGTAGCTGTTGTTGGTGACCGAGACACCCTTGTCGGCGGCGAACATGAACGCGCAGACCGTGTTCTCCGGGAAGAACAGCTGACTGTCTGGCTCGGCGATCCGGATCGACGAGATCTTCACGCCAGGGGCGACGCCGATCATGCCGATCCCGTTCCGGGCCGCGGCGATGGTGCCGGCGACGTGCGTACCGTGCTCGCCGACCGGCCGCCAGGCGCCGGGCCGGGTGTCGGCCTTGCCGTAGGCACAGGACGCCGACTTGCTCGTGTCGAAGTTCGCCTTCAGGTCGGGGTGCTGGTCGTCCACGCCGGTGTCGAGCACGCCGACCGTGATGCTCTTGGAGCCAGGGTTCTTCTGCCAGGCCCGGTCCGCGCCGATCTGGGTCATGTCGCCGCGATCGATCTCGGGCGAGGTGGTGGCCGCCTCGGGCACCACGGGCGGGATCGCCGGGTTGCCGACCTCTGCGGGCAGGTCCGAGGTGCGGGTGGCGCCGGCCTTCTGGACGCCGTCGACGCCACGCATCTTGGCGGCGAAGTCGGTGGCCGTCGAGTGCGCCACGATCACCCCGATCGCGTCGTACGTCGCGTAGACGGTGCCGCCGTTCGAGCCGACCGCGCCGGTGACCTTTCCGGTCTGGCCCGGCTCGGTGATGACGAAGTACGCGCGGAGCCCGGCCTGCGCCCGGACCGGCGTCGCCGCGGCCGGCAGGGTGGCGGTGGCGGCGATGAGACAGGCCGCGAGGAAGAGGACCAGAGCTTTGCGCACGTTCCATTCAAACCGCCCGGAGGCCCAGAACCCAAGCCGGACCCTCCGGCCCACCCCGGCGTGCGAGGTGATCCGCTGACTTGGCAGGATGTGCGCCCGTGGCTGAGCTGCTCTATTTCACCGGGACCATGGACTGCGGCAAGTCCACGCTGGCGCTGCAGATGGACCACAACCACAAGGCCCGGGGCCGGCTCGGGCGGATCTTCACCAGCCACGACCGCGCCGGTGAGTCGGTGCTCTCGTCCCGGCTCGGACTCGCCGCCGAGGCGGTCGAGGTGCGGCCCGAGTTCGACTTCTGGGACTACGTCGTGAACGAGCTGACGCAGGGCGGCCGGATCGACTACGTGGTGTGCGACGAGGCGCAGTTCTACAGCCCGCTGCAGATCGAGCAGCTGGCCCGGCTGGCCGACGAGCTGCAGATCGACGTGTTCTGCTTCGGCATCCTGACCGACTTCCGGGCGACGCTGTTCCCGGGATCGGCCCGGTTGGTGGAGCTCGCGGACCGGATGGAGCTGCTGCAGGTCGAGGCACTGTGCTGGTGCGGTGAACGAGCCACGCACAACGCCCGTACGATCGGTGGGGAGATGGTGACCGAGGGCGAGCAGCTGGTGGTGGGTGACATGGTGACGCTGGACCACGAGGTCTCCTACGAAGTGCTCTGCCGCCGGCACCACCGCCGCCGCCTCACCCAGGCCCGCGCCCGCGCCACCTTGTCACCCGAGGTACTGCCTTTCGGAGGAGCCGCGTCATGAGTCCCTTGATCACCATCGACGAACTGCGTGCGGCGGACCCGAAGCCGGTTCTCATCGACGTCACCTGGAACCTGGCCGGTCCTCCAGGCAAGGAGGCGTACGACGCGGGTCACCTGCCGGGAGCACACTTCGTCGACCTGGACACCGAGCTGGCCGGTCCGCCCGGACCCGGTCGCCACCCGTTGCCCGAAGCAACCACCGTGACGGCCACGTTGCGCCGGGCTGGGGTGTCCGCGAACAGCGCTGTGGTGGTCTACGACACCGCCAACGCGATGGCGGCCGCCCGGGCCTGGTGGATCTTCCGGTACTTCGGGCTGTCCGACGTACGCGTCCTGGACGGCGGCCTCGCCGCCTGGCAAGCCGCCGGGGGAGAGGTCACCACCGACGTCCCTGCCGACGGCGCCGGCACCTACATCGCCACCGGCGGCCACCTCCCGCTGCTCGACGCCGATGGTGCGGCCGCCATAGCGGCGTCCGGCGTACTCCTGGACGCCCGAGCCCCCGAGCGCTTCGCCGGCGAGGTCGAACCCATGGACCCGGTCGCCGGCCACATCCCCGGCGCCACCAACGCCCCCACCACCCAGAACGTCGACGAGACCGGCCACTTCCTCCCCGCCGCCGAACTCCGTGAACGCTTTGAAAAGCTCGGAGCGACCGCCAGTACCGAAGTCGGCGTCTACTGCGGTTCCGGCGTCACCGCCGCCCACGAGGCCCTGGCCCTCGACGTGGCCGGCCTCCCCGCCACCGTCTATATCGGCTCCTGGTCGGAATGGATCACCGACCCCTCCCGCCCGATCGCCACCGGCAAGCACTAAGCCGTTGTACGGCGGCTATGTACGGGCAGGCGCGCGCCCTGCTCGACGAGCACCTTGGTCCTTCTCGGTGGCAACGGCGGTGGCGGAGAGGAGCGTCGCACCGGCGAGGCTGCCCCAGAGCGCAGCCGCGCCGTGGGAGGCGAGAGCGGTGATGACCGCCGGGGAGATGGCGAGGCCGAAGCCTGTGGAGAGCTGGAAGCGGGCGAGGGTGCGTCCCAGGACATGCGCCGGGGTGAGGGCGGTGACGAGCGCGGTAGCGCTGCCGGCATAGATGATCTCGCCGATCGTGCAGACCACGGATGCCGTCGCGACGGCCGGGGCACCCCAGCCGTGTCCCAGTGAGGTGGCTACGAGGAAGCCGAGGTAGGACGCGGCGAGTATCACGCCGGCGAGAGCCAGCACGGTTCGCCGGGAGAACCTGGACATCAGGACGGTGACCGGAACCTGCAGGGTGACCACCAGCACCGTGTTGCCCACCAAGATGGCGGCCGGCCACACCGGGGATGCGTGCAACTGGGTCACCAGGACCAGAGGGACCGGGATTTCGAAGACGTTGAGGCAGAAGACGTAGACCACGTTCGCTGCCAGCAGCGCGCGCATCCGAGGTGCGGGCCTGTCGGCCCTGTCCTTGGCCGAAGTAGCGGCCGGATGCGTGTGGAGGTGGACCGACCATGCCAAGGCTGCCGCCGCGAGATAGGCGAGCCCGCTGACCGCCGCCATCGCCTGGAACGCGGTGGTGCCTCCTGCCAGACATGCGGTGGCGAGGAGCGCACCCGCGCCCAGGCCGGCGTTGCGCACGGCGCGGCCGGCCGCGAGAGCGGCGTCGCGTTCGCGGCCGTGGGCGACCGTGGCCACGAGGGCTGCATGGGCGGCCGGCCAGGACTGGTTGCCGATGCCGAGGAAGAGTGCCGCCGTCGCGAACAGCCAGACGTGCCCTGCCGGTGCGGCCAGCAGCAGCGCCACGCCCACCACACGCACCAGCATCGACGCCGCCACGACCGTGCTGCGTGCGCCCCGGTCCAGCCATCGGCCGACCGCGGGCGTGCATACCAGCGCCACGACGACGCCGACGGTCATGGCGATGCCGGTGGTCGGCGCGGACAGCCTCAGCACCGTCACCCCGTAGAGCAGCAGAAAGGGCCGCAGCAGGCCGGTGCCGAGCGAGTCCACGGCCACGGCCACGGCATAGCGGGGGCCTCCGGAGGCCCGGACGAGGGCGCGCGGCTGGATCTTGGTGCTGGTTCCCATGGCGTCAACGGTGCGTGAGGCCGCCGGGCCGGCCATGTCGGTTGACGGACACCGTCAATCGACGCGTTCGCCGGCCGTCCGACCAGCGATGATGAGGAGATGACGTTGAGGATCGACATCGGCGGCCTGCCGTCCGGGCGAGTACGGTTCGCTGCCTCCCCGCTGGCCGAGCTGACCGCGATGCTGCACGTGCTGGCCGAACCCGGGCATCACCCGCAGCTCGCCGGCTGGGCCGGGGACGTCTGGGCCGGGCTGCCGCCGGAGCTGGCCGAGCGGCTCAGGGAAGCGGAGTTCCTCTGGCGTTCCTCACGAGCCGACTTCCTGGTCCCCGCGCGTCCCGGGCCCACCCTCGCCGACGAGTTGGACGACGTGGACCGGATCGACGATGAAACCTATGTGACCGCCGCGCTCGTCACCACATGCGGCAGCAACCGGGTCCACTTCGCCGGGCCGTCACCGCTCGCCGACGCGACGGCACGCGAGCGTGCCTTGGACCTGGCCCAGGCTCGCGGCGCGGTCCAAGAGGCCTTCGCGGAACGGCTCCTCGCGGACCCGGCCGCAGTGCGGGCGCGGGTGCGCCACACCCTCGAACAGTGTGCAGAGGCCTTCTTCGACGCCGCCTGGACAAGCGTCGCCGTGCAGCTTGCCACCGACCTGCGGCTGAAGAACGATCTGCTCAAGCGCCAGGGCGTCGGGGCAGCACTCGCCTCGGTCTCCAGCGCCGTCACCCTGGCACCTGACGGCGACTGCATCATCGTGGACAAGCTGCAGGACAAGGCGACCTCCGCCCACGGTGCCGGGGTCACCTTCGTCCCCAGCGTCTTCGGCCGCCCGCACCTGGTGGCGGTCCACGCGCCCGGGTGGCATCCGGTGGTGCAGTACCCCGTCGCCGAGCAGAGTCCATCGGAGCCGGTGTCGCTGGAAACAGTCACCCTCCGGCTGGAGGCACTCGCCAATCCGATCCGACTGCGGCTACTGCGTACGCTGGCCCGCGGCCCGCACACCACCGGCGAGCTGGCCGACGCCTGGGAACTTTCACCCCCGGAGGTCTCCCGCCACCTCGCCGTCCTGCGCCGCGCGGGCCTGCTCTCAACCCGGCGGCACGGGCGCTACGTCCACTACACCCTCAACCTGCCCGATCTGACGGCGCTCGGGGCTGACCTGCTGGCGGCGGTACTGCGCTGAGTAGCAGCGGGGCTAGTGCGGGCCGGCGACACCGATCAGGTTGCCTTCCGGATCGGTGAACTGACCGACGACCAGCTTCCCCGGTACGCCGTCCGGTCCGAAGACCCGCTGTCCGCCGAGTGCCTCGGCCTGGTCCAGCGCGGCTCCGACATCATCCACACCGACATAGAACAGCGCCTTGGGCCGAAGTGTCGCGCCACCACCGACGCCGCCGTTCAGGCCGGCGATGCTCGCGTCCACGAAGCCGTACGAGCCTGCTTCGGAGACCTGTCCGGAGACGGTGTCCCCGAGCTCGTAGGTCCAGCCGAAGAGCTCTCGGTAGTAGGCGTGCAGGCGGGCGGGATCGGTCCCCGTGATCTCGAAGTGCACGACATGATTCGGCATGATGCCCCTTCTCGATTGGCTGTCATCGGGAACGTCGGAGCCTGCTCCGGGCGTTCGACAATCATGTACGTCGATGCGCGGGGAGTCCGAACGTATTACGAGGAGCTCGGCGCGGGTGAGCCGGTCCTGCTGATGCAGGGTGACGACGACTGCGTCCGGATCGAGCACACCGCCGAGGTCGCCCGGGCGATTCCGGACGCCCAGGTGGCCGTCGTACCGGGGACCTCGCACGGACTGCCGCTGGAGAAGCCCGGGCTGGTCAACAGTCTGCTGCTCGACTTCCTGGCCGATCCGCAGCCGCCCAAGTTCATGCCGCTGGGCGACCTCAACCCCTGAGCGAAAGCGCTGCAGCAATTGACCCCCTTCTAGGCATTGAATTAGTAACACGCTTGGTTTAACTTACTCGGGACCTGGCCGGTGTGTAGCTCAGAGCACATCGGCGGCATCCGGAAACCTGAGGAGTTCCGATGACGAGAGTGAGCAGGTGGGGCGCCGCCCTGGGGGTTGCCGGGCTGGTGCTCGCGGCCGCGGGCTGTGCGAAGGGCACGACGCCGTCGGCGTCCGGCGCCGGTGGCGAGATCGACCAGAACGCCCCGGTCACCATCACGATCGGGGACCGCCCGACCCCCGACAAGCCGAACGACCTGAAGGCGTTCAACCAGAAGATCGCCGACTTCACCGCGAAGAACCCGAACATCACGGTGAAGTCGACCGAGACCAGCTGGCAGGCCCAGACCTTCCAGGCCCAGGTGGCCGGCGGGACGCTGCCGACGGTGATGAACATCAGCTTCACCGAACCGGCCAACATGATCCCGAACAAGCAGCTGCCGGACATCACCGACGAGCTGAAGCTGGTCGACCTGACCAAGGACCTGAACCCGAACGTCCTGAAGATCGTCCAGGACGCGAACGGCCGGATCTACGGCGTACCGATCGACGTGTTCTCGGTCGGCATCGCCTACAACCGCGCGCTGTTCACGAAGGCCGGCCTGGACCCGGACAAGCCGCCGACGACCTGGGACGAGGTCCGCCAGTACGCCAAGCAGATCTCCGAGAAGACCGGCAAGGCGGGGTACGCGCAGCTGACCACGAACAACACCGGTGGCTGGATGCTGACCACGATGACCTACAGCATGGGCGGCACGGTCGAGAGCGCGGACGGCAAGAAGAGCACGTTCAACGACGCGCCGACCAAGAAGGCGCTGCAGCTGCTCAAGGACATGCGCTGGACCGACAACTCGATGGGCAGCAGGTTCCTGTACACCCAGGAGGAGGTCCGCCAGGACTTCGCGGCCGGCAAGATCGGCATGGTCCTGCAGGCCCCGGACGCCTACGACATGAGCGTGAAGCAGTTCGGCATGAAGCCCGCCGACTTCGGTGAGGGCGCGCTGCCGCAGGACGGTGGCCCGTACGGCACGCTGACCGGCGGCTCGCTGAAGATGATCAGCCCGAAGGCGACCAAGAACGAGATCGTCGCCGCGCTGAAGTGGATCAAGTTCGACCAGTTCGACAAGTACACGACCGAGTCGGTCGCGGTCCAGGACGCCAAGAACACGATCGCCGACAAGGGTTTCGTCGGCCGTCCCGGCATCAGCCCGCTGAGCCAGGAGACGTACGACCAGTTCAACAAGTGGCGTGAGCCGTACGTGAACGTCCCGGTCAAGCAGTTCCAGGGCTACATCGACTCGACCACGTCGCTGAAGCTGCTGCCCGAGCCGTCGAACAAGGGCCAGGAGGTCTACTCGCTGCTCGACCCGGTGGTCCAGCAGGTGCTCACGAAGAAGGATGCCGACATCGACAAACTCTTGAGTGACACCGCTTCGAAGATCGACGCACGCCTGGCCCGGTAGCCGATGTTCCAGCTACGTACGCCGAAGCGGAGCCGGAGCAGTGCCAGGTCCGTCGCGACCTGGTACCGCTCCGGCGGGCTCAGCAGCATCTTCTTCGCCCTGCCCCTGGTGCTGATCTTCCTGTACTTCTCCTGGGGACCGATCGTCCGCGGCCTGGTGCTCAGCTTCCAGAAGAACAACCTGGTCCTGCCCGCCGAGTGGGTCGGGATGTCGAACTTCAGTTACGTGCTGACCGATCCGCAGCTCCCGCAGGCGGCGCTCAACACGCTGTACTTCGCCTTCCTGGCACTGCTCTTCGGCTTCCCGGTGCCGCTGTTCCTGGCCGTGTTCATCAGTGAGCTGCGCAAGACCGGATGGCTCTACAACGTGTTCTCCTACTTGCCGGCCGTGGTCCCGCCGGTGGCCGCGATCCTGTTGTGGACGTTCTTCTACGACCCGAGTGGTGCGGGCGTCTTCAACTCGATCCTCGGCTGGTTCGGGATCGGGCCGTTCGCCTGGCTGAACTCGCAGACCCTGGCGATGCCGGCCATTGTGCTGGAGGCGACCTGGGCCGGCGCGGGCGCCACGTCGATCATCTACCTGGCGGCGCTGACCGGCGTACGCACGGAGTTGTACGAGGCGGCCGAGCTGGACGGCTCGGGGATCTGGAGCCGGGTCTGGCACGTCACCCTGCCGCAGATCCGCGGAATCATCCTGATCATGATGCTGCTGCAGCTGATCGGGACGTTCCAGGTGTTCACCGAGCCGTTCCTGTTCACCGGCGGCGGCCCGAACAACGCCACCATGACGGTCCTGCTGCTGATCTACCGGTACGCGTTCGTCAACGGAGACTTCGGCGCCGCGACCGCGCTCAGCGTGCTGCTCGCCGGGGTGCTGTGCGTGCTGTCGGTCGTCTACCACTTCGTCACTCGCCGCTGGAGTACCACATGAGCTACGAGCGCGGAATCATCTCGACCAAGGACCGGCAGCGCAGCGTGGTCCGCGTCGGCCTGCCGGCGATCCAGGTGCTGATCTTCATCGGTGTCCTGATCGCGGGCGTCGGCCCGCTGCTCTGGCTGCTCAAGTCCGGCGTCTCCACCAGCCAGGACATCCTGAGCGGCCCGATGCAGCTGTGGCCGTCGGGGATCCAGCTGAAGAACATCCCCGACGCCTGGAACCGGGTCCAGATCGGCGCCTACCTGGGCAACACCGCGTTCATTGCGATCGGCTCGATGATCTCGACGCTGTTCGTGTGTACGACGGGAGCCTTCGTACTGAGCATCCTGCGGCCGAAATGGGGACCGATCGTCACCGGAGCCGTCCTGGCTACGCTGTTCCTGCCTGGTGTCATCTCACTGGTCCCGCTGTACATGACTGTGCTGAAGATGCCGCTCCTCGGGATCAGCCTGCAGAACACGTTCTGGGCGGTCTGGCTGCCGTCGGCGGCCAGCGCGTTCAACGTCCTGGTGATGAAGCGGTACTTCGACTCGATCCCGCGCGAGCTGATCGAGGCCGCCCGGATAGATGGGGCGAGCAACCTGCGGTTGTTCACGGCGCTGATCCTGCCGCTGTCCAAGCCGATCGTCGGCGTCGTCGCACTACTGACGGTGATCGGGTCCTGGAAGGACTACCTCTGGCCGCTGCTCGTCCTGCCCGACCCGCGGCTGCAACCGATCTCGGTCGCCCTGCCACGGGTGCAGAAGACCACGGAGATCTCCCTGCAGATGAGTGCCCTGTTCCTCGCGGTTCTGATACCTGTCGTGTTGTTCTTGTTGTTCCAGAAGCAATTCCTGCGAGGCGTGGGGATGGCAGGGGGTATCAAAGAGTGAGTCCACTCAACGGCCGGCGGGTGCTGGTGACGGGGGCGGCCGGGCGGATCGGCCTGGCGACGGTTGAACACCTGAACGAGCTCGGGGCCCGGGTGACGGCGTTGACCAACGTCGAGCACCCGGACCTCAAGGCCGACCGCGTGCTGATCGGGGACACCCGGTCCGAGCCGGACGTCGCCCGGGCGCTCGAGGGCGCCGAGTACGTCGTCCACCTGGCGGCACTCGCTCACCCGTCGGCGGGTACGCCGTACGACGTCTACGCGATCAACGTGGTGTCGACGTTCAACGTGCTCGCCCAGGCCGGAGCGCTCGGGATCGAACGGGCCGTGATCGCGAGCAGCATCAACGCGACCGGGATCCCGTTCAACCCGCACGAGATCAAGCCGGCGTACTTCCCCTGGGACGAGAAGGCGCCGGCCGACGTCGGCGACCCGTACTCGCTGTCCAAGCAGAACGACGAGAACACCGCCAGAATGGCTTGGCGGCGCTGGGGGATCGATGTGGTCGCGTTCCGCTTCCCGCACGTGAACTCGGCCGAGGTGCTGCAGCGGCTGGCCGGCAACGCCCGGGAGACGCCGGCCGCCGGACTGCGGGAGGCCTGGAGCTACCTGGACACGCGGGACGCGGCGTACTCGATCGAGCTCGGGCTGACCGCGCCGGCGTCCGGGGCGCATACGTTCTTCGTCGCCGCGGGCACTACTCTCGCGCCGTACGCGACCGAGGACCTCCTCGACGCGTTCGCGCCGGACGTGCGGCGGTCGCGCCGGTTCATCGGCCGCGAGGTGCCGATCGACCTGACCGCCGTCCGGACCGTGCTCGGCTTCCAGGCCCGGCACGAACTCGACCTACCGACCCTTCCCCTGGAGCTCTGAATGCCCTCGAACTTCGACCAGCCGTGGCCCGTCCGGGACGACGTCCGGATCCGCGAGGTCAAGGCGATCGTGACCGCGCCGCAAGGCATCCCGCTGGTGGTGGTGAAGATCGACACCACCGAGCCCGGCTTGTACGGGCTCGGGTGCGCGACGTTCACCCAGCGGTGGAAGGCGGTCCAGACGTTCGTCGACGAGCATCTGGCCCGGCTGCTGGTCGGCCGCTACCCGGGTGACATCGGCGACCTGACCCGCCTCGCCGGGTACTCCGGCTACTGGCGTGGCGGACCGGTGACGAACAACGCGATCTCCGGCATCGACCAGGCCCTGTGGGACATCGCCGGCAAGCGGGCCGGCATGCCGGTCTACGAGCTGCTCGGCGGCAAGGTCCGCGCGGCGGCCGACACCTACATCCACGCCAGTGGCAAGACGATCGAGGAGACCCTCGACCACGCGCAGAAGCTGATTGCACAGGGCTGGCGGCACATCCGTCTGCAGGTCTCGACGCCTGGCGGCGGCGGGTACGGCGCTCCGCGGGTGCCGACCCTCTATCCGGACGCGCCGTACCACAACGGCTGGTCCGCGCGGGACTACCTGCGGACGACGCCGGAGCTGTTCGCGGAGGCGCGGCACGTGCTGCCGGACAACGTCGAGCTGCTGCACGACGTGCACTCCCGGCTCACGCCGAAGGATGCCGTGCTGCTGGCCCGGTCGCTCGAGCCGCACCGGCTGTTCTTCCTGGAAGACGTGCTGGCGCCCGAGCTCTGGGACCGGCTGCCTGAGGTGCGGGCGGCGTCGCCGGTGCCGCTGGCCGTCGGTGAGCTGACGACGTCCTTCGGTGACGCGGTCCGCCTGATCCGTGACGGCGGCGTCGACTTCATCCGGTCGCACGTGTCCGACATCGGCGGTCTCACGCCGGCCCGGAAGCTGGCCGATCTCGCCGAGATCTCCGGCGTCCGGACTGCGTGGCACGGGCCCGGTGACACCTCGCCGATCGGCGCGGCCGCGAACGTCGCCCTCGACGTCAGCTCCGTTGCCTTCGGCATCCAAGAGGGTCATCTCTACAACGAGGCGACGTACGAGGTGTTCCCCGGGACGCTGCGGATCGAGGATGGCTGGCTGCGTCCGAACGAGGCTCCCGGCTGGGGGATCGACCTCGACCTGGAGGCGGCGGCCCGTTATCCCGCGCAACTGTCCGGACACGACGAGTGGGCGGCCGGCGTACGACGCATCGACGGAGCGCTCGAAGCACCGTGATCAAGCACCTTCGGCAGTACGATCGCGGCTAATCGGGAAGAGCGGGGAGGTGGCGATGGACGACTCGGGTGAGGAATCGGAGCTGCGGCGCGCGGGCGCGAACCAGTACGACCTGGGGTCGTTCAACGAGGCGGTGATCATCGAGACGATCCGGCTGGCCGGGATCATCAGCCGGACCGAGATCTCCCGCCGGACCGGTCTCACCCAGCAGTCGGTGTCGCGGATCCTGCGCATCCTCCTGCAGCAGGGGCTGCTCGTCGAGGAAGCGCAGGAGCGCGCCGAACGCCTCGGCAAGCCACGCACCCCGGTGCGGCTGCGCTCGAACGCGGCCCACGCGGTCGGCATCCACATCGACCCCGAACTGCTGACCGTCGCGGTGGTCGACCTCGACGGCACGATCGTGCGCCGGGAGACCGTGGACCTGGCCGACGATCTGGAGGCGACCAAACTGGTCGACCTGGCCGCCGCGACCGTCACCGCGGCGCTCAGCATCAGCCAGATCGACCTCGCCTCGATGCTCGGCGTCGGCGTCGCCGTACCGGGGCCGATCGACGCGGACGGCTCGCTGCTCGCGCTCCCGCTGCAGCCGGCCTGGCGTGGTCTGAAGATCCGCCAGTTGCTGCAGGAGAAGCTCAACCATCCGGTCCTGGTCGAGAAGGACGGTACGGCGGCCGCGATCGGTGAGCGCTGGATCGGCCGCTCGGCCCGCTCCCGCGACTTCGCCTACCTCTACCTCGGCACGGGCGTCGGCAGCGGCCTGATCCTGAACGGTTCGGTCTACCGCGGCGGTACGGCGAACGCCGGCGAGTTCGGCCAGATCGCAGCACTGCGGATGGGGGAGTGGACTCCCGAGGACGGTCCGCGGATGGTGCCCGAGTGCAACCCGACCGCCTCGCTGCCCGTGATCGCCGCCGACTTCGGGTACGTCGAGACCGACCCGAGCGCGACCGACGAGGCGAAGCGCTACAAGGCCGTCTGCAAGGCGGCCTCGGACGGGGACGCGGCAGCCGTCAAGGCGGTCACCCAGGTCGCGCGGGTGATCGGGCAAGGGGCGGTCGGCCTGGTCGACCTGCTGGACATCGACCTCGTCGTACTGGGCGGACCCGCGTTCGGGAAGGAGATCTCGGAGATCTTCCTGACCGAGATCGGCCGCGCGGTGAACGCGCATCCGGTCGCCCGCGAGACCCGGCCGGTCGTGGTCGAGGAGTCGATGCTGCAGACCGACGCAGCCGCGGTCGGCGCCGCGTCGACGATCTTCCACGACGCCTTCACGCCCCGGGTCAGCGGATCCTCCCAAGCACGTAGGCTGCCCAAGTGATCGAATCCCGCCCGCTGACGACCGACGTTCAGCTCCGCATCGCCACCCTCGACGACGCCGCCGCGCTGGCCGACGAACAGATCCGCAGCAGACAACACCTCCGGCCCTGGGAGCCCGAACGGGTGGAGAAGTGGTTCACTCCGGCCGGACAGGCGGAGCGGTTGACCTACCAGCTCGAGCGATACAAGAACGGGCAGGTCGTGCCGTGGGTGCTCGACGCCGGCGACCGACTCGTCGGCCAGATCACCCTGAGCGACCTCGTGCCCGGACCGTTCCGCAGCGCGAGCCTCGGCTATTGGCTCGCCGTCGACGTGCTCGGCCGGGGTCTGGCGACCCGCGCGGTCGAGGCGGTAGCGGAGATCGCCGACGCCGAGCTCAAACTGCACCGCATCGAGGCGAGCACGCTGACCGGCAACACCGCGTCGCAGCGCGTCCTCGAGCGCACGGGCTTCCGGCAGATCGGCACGGCGCCGACGTACCTGCACATCGACGGGTACTGGCAGGACTGCAACCTCTACCAGCGCATCCTCAACGACCGCGCGCCCGGCGCCTGACGACCGTGTTGCGTCCGAAGAAGTGTGGGTCATAGCCCTCACTTCTTCGGACGCAACGGCCTAGTTCGGTGGGAGGCGGATCCCGCGGGAGACGTCCACGTCGTCGTAGCGGCCTTCCAGTACGTCGATGAACTTGACCGGACGCTGCAGGGTCGACGCGATGTAGACCGCTCGGACCGTGGCCAGGGCGTCGATCGCGTCGTGGACGGTGATCGCCGGCTGCTGACCGTCGGCGATCGCTGACAGGATGTCGTCGTACTGCGCCTTGTGGCCGCCGGGCGGACCGACGTCGATCGGGGCGTCGTCCTTCGCACCGTCGACGTTCAGGCGGCTGAGCAGATCGTCCTCCACCTCGGCGCCACCCGCGGTGCCGTGCACCGACAGCCGCGTCCGGCCACCCGGGAAGGCCGCGGTCGTCGCGTGCAGGGTGCCGACGGCACCGGACTCGAAGGTGATCGTCGCGACCACGGTGTCCTCGACCTCGATCGCGTGATGCGCCGCCCGCAGTGCCTGGGCCTGGATGTTCACCGGTCGGCCCATGAACCACAGCATCAGGTCGACGGTGTGCACACCCTGGTTCATCAGCGCGCCGCCGCCGTCCAGTTCCCAGGTACCGCGCCAGCCGGCGGAGGCGTAGTACTCGTCGCTGCGCCACCAGGCAACCGTCGCGACCGAGGACGTGAGCTCGCCGAACCGGCCGGCGTCGATCGCCTGCTTGATCGCCGCGCTGCCCGCGTCGAACCGGTGCTGGCTGATCACGGAGGAGAGAACACCCTGGTTCCCCGCCCGGGTGGCCGCCGCGCCGAGGCGACGGGCCCGGGTCAGATCGACGTCGATCGGCTTCTCGATGACGACGTGCTTCTTCTCGTTCAGCGCCTGCTCGGCCAGCTCGGCGTGGGTCCCGCTCGGGGTGCAGATCGCGACCAGCGTGATGTCCGATCCACTCAGCGCACCGGCCAGATCGTCGTACAGCTTCGGTTCGGGCCGGCCCGCCTCCGTCAGCCGCGCCGCCAGCGCCTCCCGCGCGCCGGCGTCGATGTCGACGAGGGCGGTCACGGTCGCATCCGGCCGTGCCGCGATCGTGTCCGCGTGGGTGCGGCCGATGATGCCGCAGCCCACGATCGCGACCTGCTGCTGGTGTGTGTCAGCCATCTCGCTCCTACTTCGCCTGGAAGTTCGCGGTCAGAACCTGGTCCGTGCTGACGGTAAAGGTGTACGACGGCTCGGTCGAGACCACCGTCCCGTTGACGGTCCAGTTCTGGAAAACGCTATCCGATGTTGGCGTCGCCGTCACGATGACCTGCGCGCCGACTTCGTAGGTGCCGGGTTCGGATTCGTTGCCGCTGATCTTCGCGGTGCCATCACCACTGACCTTCACTGAGACGCTGCGCTGGACGACGTTGATCACCATCACGTTGCGTAGCGTGGCGGGGCCGCTGAGGGTGGCGCCGTTGTACCGGGCGAGGTTGGTCGCCTCGACGTCGCCGTTGACCACCTTCACGGTATGACCGTCGGTGCCGAGGTTGTCCGTGCCCAGGTTGAACGCGTCCACCTGACCGGAGTTCACCACGAGCCCGTCGTGGAAGCCGTACGCGAAGACATTGAGCAAGGTGAGTCCGCGGGCGCCGTCGACGGTGACGATCTTGGCGGTCTTGCGCATGTACTTGTCGATGACGAGCTCGAAGATGCTGCCCTCGTTCATCCAGTACGGCTGCTGGTAGCCGACCCGGGTCACCGCGTTTCCGTTCGACAGCACGCCCTCGATCCGGCCGTCGCGGCCCGGGCCGATCGCGATCGCGTGGTCGAAGAACGCGCCGGCGACCTTGCGGACCACGACGTCGTCACCACTGAGGTCGATCCCGTTCCACGCGTTCGGGAAGCCGGCGTTGATGACGTAGTTGCCACCGGCGTGCCCGCGGACGGCGTACGGGTACGGTACGACGCCGTCCGCCGAGCCGGGGTTGTTCTCGGGGTAGAACACCCGCAGCCCACGGACGCCCGCACGGTTCTGCAGGGTGAGCAGCGCTGTCTCGGTGTTCTTCTCGAAAGCCTGCAGAACGGTCCCACCACTTGCGCCGCCCTGGTCCCGGTTCGGCACCGCGGACGCGCCGCGCAACTCGACCTTCGCGGGGACGGTGAGATGCGTGCCGATCCGGTACCACCCGGCGGGCAGATAGACGATGCCGCCGCCGTCGCGCCCCGCCTTGTCCAGCACCTTCTGTACGGCGCTCGTCGCGTCGGCGGCCGGGAGATATCCGACTCCGTGCGCCGCGTCGACGACGTACAGCGACTGCTTCGGCTTGGGCAGCGGCTTGGTCTGGTACGTCGGTGCCGTGCCGGACATCCGGTGCACGATCCCGTCGACGGCGCCGGTCAGCGAGGTGCCGGTGACCTTGACGTAGCCACGCGAGTTGTTCTGGATCGCGTGGTCACTGCCCTCGATCCGGCCGGCCGCGAGCGTCATACCCCACCGGTCGTCCATCACGTCGACGAGCAGGCCGGTCCCGGTCCGGCGGATGTCGGGTTCCAGGAAGCTGCCGGTGAACTGGGCCCGCTGGCCGGCGACCACATGGATGCCGACCGCGTAGTCGGCCAGTGAGATGCGGTGGAACTGATCCCACTCGAGGTCGCCGAGGACCAGGCCGGTGCCGTGCGCGCGGGTCCACGCGTCCAGCGCCGTACGGGCCGGTGGGTGGTAGGCGGCCGGAGCGGACGCCCAATAGGAGTTGCTGAAGGCAACGTTCTCCCAGGTGCCGACGTCGGCGCCGTTGTAAGCACGGGCACCCTCGAACAGCGCCGTACCGCTGATGTTGCGGATGGTGGTCGACTCGTGCACCTGGCCGGAGCTGGGGGCGTTGCCTTGGTCGTTCGGCATCGTGCTGACGCCGATGCCGCGGTACGAGTTGAGCATGGTGACGTCGGAGACGGTCGCCATCATGTAGTTCTCGTTGCCGATCCAGGCGCCGCCGGGGATCTCGAACGTGTAGTTGTACGGGACCGGGTCGGTCGCGTTCTGGTTCGGGTAGTACGTCGTGACGCCGAGGACGCCGGCGCTGCCACCGATCCGGAAGAGGCTCGGTCCGTCGTCCCCTGACGGCAGGTCGGCGATGACCACGGTGCCGTAGCCGGGCGCCTGGCCGTGATCACCGCGGAGCGTGCAGAACGCGTGCACCTCGATCGTGTCGGTCACCTTGTACTTGCCGGCCGGCAGCCAGATCGTGCCGCCGCCCGCGTCCTGGCAGGCGTAGATCGCCTGCTGGATCGCCTGGGTGGAATCACGCCGGCCGGTGCGGTCGGCGCCGTACTGGGTGGCGTCGAAGTCGGCGACGACGCCGTCCTCGGTCGGGCTGATCGTGTCGACCAGGCGCGGGTTCGGTGTCACGACCGGGGACTGCCGGAGCTCGAGTTCTTTGACGATGAAGGAGTCGGCTCCGGTCATCGCGACCCGGACGTATCGCGCGGAGGTGGTCGCGAATCGCGTCTTGCTGACCTGGTTGCCGCCTGGTGAGCCGATCCGGCCGACGCTGGTGAACTTGGTGCCGTCGTTCGAGACCTGGACGGTGTAGTCGGGGGAGTAGGCCTCGGCCCATTCGACGCGGACGTCGTTGACCGGTCGCGGCTTGCCGAGGTCGAGCTGCAGCCAGGAGTCGCCCGGGCCGCTGGTCCAGGCGGTGTTGTGGTTGCCGTCGTTGACGTTGGTGACCCCTGTGCCGCTGCTGGCGGTCGCCGTACCGGATCCGGCGAAGTTGGTGTTCACCGCCGACGCGGTGAACGCGTCCAGCTTGGCTTGCAGGTTCTGCAGTGCCGCCTTGACCTGTACGTCGGTCACGCCTGGCGTGGCCGCGACAGCGCGGGCGTCGTCGATCGCGGCGCGGAAGGTGGCGCGAGAGCCGACCGGGTACTGGCCGTCGCGGGTGCCTTCGCGGGCGGCCGTCTCAGTGCGCGCGGCCTGGTCGATCAGGTCGAGGAGGCCCTCGGTGACGTTGAGCGTGGTCGCGACCTTGGCGACGCGGACGGCGGCGACCTTGAGGTCGACCGAGCCGTCGCCGTTGTGGATGCGGAAGTCGCCGCCGTTGGAGCGGTTCGTCATCACCGCGTCGGGCAACGCGAAGGTGTATGTCTTCCACGTCTTGGTGTCGCCGTAGCGAACGACTTCGGAGTTCTTGAACTTCTCCGGGATCGTCTCGCCCGGGGAGTCGTAGTGCAGGCCGAACTGACCGTTGCCCTCGTCGAAGTAGTCGATGCTGATCAGCACCAGGCTGTGGTTGTCGTAGAGGTAGGTGTCGGCAACGTTCATGTAGAAGAAGTTCGTGCCTGGTGCCGGAGCGGTGTGATCGGTCTGCCAGTACGGCCGGCCGTCCTGCACTCCGGTCACGAGATGCGCCGCGTCGTCCCCGGCGCGCGGACTGATACCGCTCTGGATCGGCGACGCACCCAGCTGCACCGAGGCGCCCGCCGTGCTGATCCGGAGACCGGCGACGGTGATGTCGGCGCTCCCGAAGAGCCTCAGGTCGGCGTCGCCCAACCAGTTGGTGAACCCGATGTCGGTGAGCTCGAAGACGCCGGTCTTCCACTGGCCGGTGTTGGTCAGCTGGACGTCCGTCGTGTCCGCCTGCGGATTCGTCTTGGCGTCGTACTGCAGCTCGAGCGTGCCGGTACCGGCGTCGAGATAGGTCACCGTCACCAGGACGTCGTCGGTGCCGATCTCGTCGACGTAGTCACGGTCGACGTCGAACTCGAGGTAGCCGGTGTTCGCGGCCTGGTTGGTCTGCCAGTAGGTCCGGCCCTGTTCGGTGCCGGTTCGGAGCCCAGCGGGATCGTCGCCGGCCGCGGGCTTCACCCCGAGCGTGGTCGGCGTCGGTCCGAGATCGGTGCCGACCCCGCTCGGGTACATCGTGGCGGCGTGGGCCGTTGGTACGGCGATCACGCTCGAAAGAAGGAGAGCGGGGAGGACCCGCGCGAGCAGGCGTCTGGACATGCTGAAAACCTCCAGGTGGCGGGCCGGAGTACATGCGACAGCAGGTGCGCGGATAAGTTAAACCAAGCGTGTTACTTATTCAAGACCCGGCCTCCGGCGCAGCAGAACGGCCGGAACGGCCGCGATCACTGTGAACGCGATCGCCCAGGCGAAGCTGTGCGCGTAGGCGATCCGCGCGGTGTGGCCGGTCAGCTGGTCCTGCAGGACCACGGCCAGGGTGGCTGCGCCGAACGCACCGCCGAGCTGCTGCATGATCCGGGTCGTGCTGCTGGCGTCCGGGATCTGCCGCGGCTCCAGCTCCCGAAAGGCGCCGACCAACACGGCCAGGTTGACCGCACTGAGCCCCGCGCCACGCACGACGAGAGCGATCGCCAGCAGGACGTACGTCGTACCCGCGAAGGCGAACGGGATGGTGCCGATCGTGGTCAGCGCGATGCCTACGAGGACCATTGGGCGCGCGCCGAGCCGATCGGTGATGCCGCCGGCGGGGTGCCGAGCTGGAGGCCGTGCTGCTCGACGCCGCCTGGGACGAGCTGATGGAGTCCGGGTACGCACGGCTGACGATGGAGGCGGTCGCCGCGCGGGCCCACACCGGCAAGCAGGTGCTGTATCGGCGGTGGAGAAACCGGGCGGAGCTGGTGGTCGCGGCGATGCGGCATCGCACCGGCTCGATCGTCGAGGACATCCCCGACATGGGGAGCCTGCGTGATGACGTCCTCGCCGTACTGCGGCGGATGGCCGACCGGTTCGCATCGGTCGGGCCCGACATCGTCCACGGTCTGCTGGCCGAGGCGCCGGATCTGGATCCGGAGGTCTACAGCCGGATGTCGGGCGTGATGGCGACCATCGTCCAGCGGGCGGCGGCCCGCGGTGAGATCCCGACCGGGGACGTTCCCGCCCGGGTCCTCACCGCACCCACCAACCTGCTGCGCCACGAGATGGTGTTCGCCCGCGAGCCCGTCGCCGCCTCGACTCTCACGTCACTCGTCGACGACGTGTTCCTGCCGTTGGTCCGGACTACTTGAACGCGGGGAGGTTGCGGGTGACCCAGTCCGTGAAGGTCCGCGCGGGTCGGCCGAGCACCTTCTCCACGTCGGGGCTCACCTCTTGCTCGGCCGCGGTCGGCGTACCGAGTGCGCCGAGGGTGGCCTCAACGACCGGCTCGGGCATGTAGGCCAGCATCCGGCTGCGGGCCTCGTCGCGGCTGAGTTCGACGAACTGCACCGGCTCGCCGACAATCTGTGCGATCGCTTCGGCCTGCTGTCGCGGCGAGATCGCCACCGGTCCGGTCAGCGTGTAGACGTTGCCGGCGTGACTCTGGTCGCGGAGCGCAGCGGCGGCGACCTCGGCGATGTCGTCAGGATCGACGGCCGGCAGGGCGATGTCGGCGAACGGGGCCGCCATCAGCCGCTGGGTGCGGATCGACTCGGCCCACTGGAACGCGTTGCTGGCGAAGTTGCCAGGGCGCAGCATCGTCCAGCCGAGGCCGGACTGCGTGACCGCGTCCTCGATGTCCGACGGGTGCCGCTTGGTGCCGACGCCTTGCGAAGACAGCAGGACGACGCGCTCGACACCTGAGGCTTCGACGACCTCCATGACGTCCTTCATGTTGCCGTTGGCCAGGAACTCGGCGGCCGTCAGCAGGAAGACCGCCTTCGCGCCGTCGAGTGCGGGCTCGAGAGTCTTTGGCTGAGCCAGGTCGGCCTGCAGGCGCCGTACGCCGTTCGGTACGTCGCTCGGTACGTCGGAGATCCGGCGGGAAACTGCGGTGACCTGCTCGCCTGCGGCGGCCAGGGACTGGATGAGCGGGCGGCCGACGTTTCCGGTCGCTCCGGTGACCACGATCATGTTCTCTCCTCGTTCGGTTGATCTGACGAGGACGCTACTTACCGTGGGATAGTAGGTACCTAGAGGAAAGTATTGGCTGGGAGGCGGGTTTGTGAGCGAGAGCACAGCGGTGGATCCGGTGCAGGCCTGTCCGATCGCGCCGGTGGTGGATCTGGTGTTCAGCCGGTGGACGACGCCGATCCTGTGGACGCTGAACGAGTACGGCCGGCAGCGGTTCGTGGAGCTTCAGCGTCGGATCGGCGTGATCACGCCGAAGGTCCTGACGCAGCGGCTCCGGCAACTGGAGCGAGACGGACTGATCCTCCGCACGTACCACGCGGAGGTCCCGCCGCGCGTCGAGTACGAACTCAGCGACCTCGGCCGCAGCCTGGCCCCGCTGTTCCATTCACTCGCCGACTGGTCCCCCAACCTGACCAAGGTCGAGCAGGCCCGCAACCACTTCGACACCCACGAACCAGCCCACCGCCGCCCCTGAACCCCGCCCGGTCCCGGCCGCCCCGAACAGTCGAGGGGATCCCGTGGGTCGCCGGTTCCGCCCGACCACGTGCACCGATCAACCATCGACCCACCGCTGCAACGCTCGACCGGTGCACAAAGTCGGGCGAACGACAGCCCTCACCGACCGCCGCCGTACGGAGCAGCGTCGGGCCCGCACCACGTACACCGCGGCCGGACTTCGGACAGAAGCAGGCGTTGTCGACCAGTCCGTACGGCGGGGGCGCGAGCTGACGGACCTAGGACAAGGTGTCGGGACCTGCGATAGGTCATGAGGTGTTCCAGGCCCCGGCATGGTGTCCGCACTCCCGCCCTCCAGACGGCGCCGCACACGCCACTGGAAACCGCGCCGGAGATTGGCAGCGTCGATGCCGCCTGAAACCGCGCCGGAGATTGGCGGTGTCGATGCCGCGGTTGCGGGATCCGTGCGGGTGCGGACCTGAGACACTCACCAGCCCCCATCGTCAGCTCACCGCCGGCCCGGATCGGAGCGTGACCGGCCAGGACCGCGCCTGCCTGCTGAGTCTGCCAGCACCGCGGAATCGAGCCCGGACCCTGGCCGAACCGGCTTCGGCCACGGCAGAGATCGACTTTGTGCACCAGATCCGTACGCGGAGTCCGGTGCCGTACGGATCTGGTGCACAAAGTGACCGACCGAGGCCCAGCCGGGCGGGGGTAGCCAGGCAGCCGGGCGCCGGGTGGCGGCGAGCAGCGACGGGGCTGGCGCCGGGGTGTCGGCCGGGATGGGGTTGGTCGTCGGGTGGGGTCACGCAGGGCACCGTCCGCCACGGGGCGGTCTCGGTCATGCGCGCCCGCCCCATCGTCAAGGTGCGGATACACCGAGTAGGCGTCCCCGGGGCACCCACGGACGACAGGACAGCGGCCACCCCCTGGGATGCCCGCAGGGTCGGGTGGCGCGGGGTGGTCGGGGTGTGTGGAGCTCTCGGTTGCCGGGGATCGGGCAGTTCAGGCTCCCACGATCAGGCGTCCAGACCTCCGGGCCGTGGCCGGTGTCATCACGGCGTCCGCAAGCAGGCACACCTCCTCGAAGGTGCTGCTCCGGTGCTCGTCCCGGGAGCGCCGCCAGACGGCGCCGCCGCCGCACTCGGCTCGACCCCACCCGGACACCTCCGTTTACGGAGTCCGTTTCCGGTCAGGCGACGCCGACTAGTTGGCGAGCGGGGGAGTGGAGTTGGTCGAGGAGGGTGAAGAAGTGGGTGGCGGCGTCGGGGAGGCGGAGGAGGCCGGCTTCGTGGTGCCGCCAGCCGAAGAGGAGCTCGCCGTCGATGGTGCGTTCGTCGAGGGGTACGGCGTACCGGCTCAAGGCGACGCGGGTGGGCCCGGTCTGGGGGTGGTGGTCACCGCAGCCGCACTCGGCTGCGATGGTGATGGCGGTCAACGCGTCGGGGGAGTAGCGGCGCAGGCGCAGCGTCGTGCCGCGGGCGGTGAACCGGGCGATTGTTGCGTCGGGCAACTGAACGAGCAGCTCGACCGGGACGGCGTGCGAGCCGGAGAGCAGTCGGAGACCACGAGACGCGAGCAGATCGGCGAAGGCCGGGAGATTCATGCGAAGTCCCTGTGAGTGCTGTGTCGGCGGGCGGGCCACGGAAAGGGGCAGGGCCTCGTGCGCCGGAGACGGCGCGCGTCAGCGACAACAGCAACAACACAGCAGGATCTGCATGCCGAAGATCATGACAGACCTCCCCACGCGCGCCAAACACCGTCCGCCATCTGGGACAACTGTCCGTGATGTGTCAGCAAGCAGCCGCCGAGTCGTGGATCGGGGTCGCCGAACCGCCCGGGGGAACAGCCGCAATCCACGACTCGCCGAATCAGGAGCTTGTGCAGCACCTGAGTCAATCTAGCCAGCACGGGCTGACTCAGCGGCAACGTCGGCCAGTCGACACGGCGGGATGGCCGAGAGGCGATGGTCGCCGCGACGGGGTGGCCGAGGTCGACGGGAGGCCGAGTGGTGGATCAGTCGGCTTTCTTGCCGAACATGATCTCGTCCCAGCTCGGGACGCTGGCCCGCTTCGAGGCGCGGCGGGCCGGCTTCTTCTTGGGCTCGGCAGCTTCTTCCGTGGCGGTCGGCTCGGCCGATGCGGCCGGCGCCTCCGTATCGGGCTGCGGAACCGACGGCTCAGCGGCTGGGTCCACGGTCGGCTGCGCCGGCTCGGTGGGAGCGGCCGACCGGCGGTCTGCCGGGGCAGCGTCTGGGCGCTCGACGGTACGAGAGTCCGGTGCAGGGCGCTCGGCGGGGCCGCGGGACTCGGGGGCCTGGCGGACCGGGGCCGGGCCGCGGTCAGGGGTCGCTCGGCGTTCGGTGAAGGGGTTCTCGGGCGCGGCCGAGCGCTCCTCCGGGGGTGCGAACGTCGCGGTCTCTGCCGGGGGTTGCGCCGAACGCTCGACGGCGCGCACCGACGGCCGCAGCGCCGGCGGCTGATCGATCGGTACGTCGATCAGCGTCGGCTCGTCGTCCGGGTTCGGGACCGAGTGGACCCGGCGCGGACCACGCTCCTGGTCGCGCGTCTGCTCGCGGGAAACCGGGTGGTTCCGGCGGGGGAGGCTGACGGTGTCCTCGAAGCCGGCCTCGTAGCTGTCGGCACCGTGATCGGGAGCAACGGACAGGTCGATGTCGGCGACCGCGGTCAGCCGGCGCTCGCCCGGCTGATGCGTGGGTTGGATCGGAGGCGCCTGCACCTGGGCCTGCTCGCCGACCAGCCAGCGGGCCTCGTCGTCGTCGGGGACCGCGTACCGACCGGGAGCGTCGTACGCGAACATGGCGATCTTCTCGTCCTTCTGCTCCGCCTCGTCGTCGGCCTCGACGAAGTAGGAGACCCGGACCGCCCAGCGGCCGTCCTCGCGGCGCCACGCGTCCCACTCGGCCGACGCCGGGTCGACCTGGCGGGTGCGCAACCGGTCGGTCACCCAGGCGCCGAGGTTGCGCGCCGGGGCGTCGGCGCCACCCCGGCGACGGACGGACGCGCGCTGCGCCAAGCTGGCGATGTGGTCCCGCTCGGCCAGGACCGGGCCGGCGAACGCCATCACGCGTTCCATCGGCATCTGGGCGACGGCTGCGACCGCCTCGGGACTTTCGCCGGCGCGGATACGAGCCTGGATGTCTCGTGGGCGCAGCGCGCTCTCCATTTGAATCTCCAGCTGGCCGAGTCGGGCACGGTCGCCGCGGAGGGCCGCACGCAACCGGTCGTCGACCGGGATGGCGAACTCCTCACCCGTCTCTGCCATCGCCAGGATGACTTGCTTGCCATCCTGGCTCAGACCGACGAGCCTCGCCTCGCGCATTGCCTTTGTTCTCCTGTGCGGTTCTTGACAGTCTCTCCCGGGACGTACGGCCTGACCAAGACCGGCGCGCCGTGCCGCCCGGTCATTGTGGAGGTTACGTCACGAAATCACATCTTGCCTGGTCATCAGGGTCCTCCTGATCACACCAGCCACAGTAGTCACAACACGGTGTGACCGCGACTCACGTGTCAGCTGCCGAACGCCGAACGCACCGCAAGAGCACGCTTCAGGTCGTCCACACTGTCGCCGATCGACCGCCGGATTCCGGCCGCGACCGATTCGTCCGCGACCAGGTCGGCGGCCCGGTCGACGACCCGCTGCTCGACGGCGTACCGGGGGAACGCGAGCTTCGCGCTCTGCGCCACCACCCAGCCGGACCGCAGCTTCTCGGTGCCCGCGATCTCGGCGAAGTACCGGTCGACGTACGGCGCGGTGAGCTCGACCTGCGTGGGATGCCAGAACC
The DNA here is from genome assembly GCF_036227145.1 of Kribbella sp. NBC_01484. Classification (NCBI taxonomy): domain Bacteria; kingdom Bacillati; phylum Actinomycetota; class Actinomycetes; order Propionibacteriales; family Kribbellaceae; genus Kribbella; species Kribbella sp. NBC_01484. The sequence goes on along the minus strand of NZ_CP109437.1, from coordinate 7,360,924 downwards.
CTTCACACGCGGCGTAAAGCTCGTAGTTCGCGATGTCGGCGTCGGTCATGATCTGCGTCCACGCCCGCTCCTTGGCCTGCACCGTCGGCAGCGAGGCCCGGCAGCGGACCGCATGGACGACGCCCTCCGACGAGGTGTCCCGCTCCAGCTCGGCGTCGATCTCCGCGTCCCCGATCGCACCGAGCCGCGCGAGCCGCCCGGTCACCAGCCAGCGCAGGTCCGCATCCATCGCGAGCCCTTCGGGTACGCCGTCATCCGCGAGCCAGCCCTTGAGCAGCTCGACGTCGTCGCTGAAGCGCGCCACCCCACGGGCCGCCGCGAGCTGCAGGCTCGAACCGGCCGGCGCGGTCTGGAGCCGGGCGGCGATCGCGTCGGCCAGCCGGCCGCGATACGGCTCGTATGGCAGGTAGACACCGAGCAGGTGGGTGTTGGCCCAGTTGAGCATCGTGCCGACCGCGATGTCGCTGGTCTCGGTCGGCAGCAACCCGAGCACGACCTCGAACCCGAGCTTCGGATCGAGCTCGGCTTCGGCGACCGAGTCCCGCAGGCTGTTCAGGACGACGGCCCGCGTCACGCCGTCCTCGATCTTCGGCAGCACCGACGGCAGGTTCGCCAGGCTCTCCGCGTCGAGCCGGATCTTGGCCCAGGTGTCGTCACCGGCGTCCGGGATCACGACCGCGAGCGACGGATCGAGGGCGACCTCCACCTCGTCCGCGTCCAGCAGTACGTCGACCGTCGTACCGCGACCGTCCGCGTCGTACCCGCCGACGGTCAGCTTGTGCGGCCGGGACGCCGGGTAGGCCGTGGGCACCGTGCGGTGCAGCTTGATGCCGGTCGCCGTCCGGGAGGCGCTGATGGTGTCGAGGCCCGGAGTGCGCAGCCAGTTCTGTGCCCATGTCTCGAGGTCGACGGCGCCGGCCTCGGTCCACTTGGTGACCAGATCGGCGAAGGTCGCGTTGCCGAACTCGTTCGCGCGGATGTGGGCGTTGACGCCGGCCAGGAAGACGTCGTCACCGAGGTAGGCGGCGAGCTGCTTGAGGACCGCCGCGCCCTTGGCGTAGGAGATGCCGTCGAAGTCGTCGAGGGAGGATGCTGCGTCCTTGACCGCGTCGGCGGCGACCGGGTGGGTGGAGGACCGCTGGTCGGCCTGCAGGCCCCACCACTTGCGGATGAAGGCGAAGTCGATCCAGTTGTCCTGGTAGTTCGTCGCGGCGGTCGAGACCCGGTGGGCCATGTACTCCGCGAAGGACTCGTTCAGCCAGAGGTCGTTCCACCACTTCATCGTCACGGTGTCGCCGAACCATTGGTGCGCCATCTCGTGGACGATCGTGCGGGCCCGGTTGCCGCGCTCGGCGTCGGTCGCCGCGGACCGGAACACCATCGAGTCGCGGAAGGTCACGCAGCCCGGGTTCTCCATCGCGCCGGCGTTGAACTCCGGCACGAACGCCTGGTGGTACTCACCGAACGGGTACCGGTAACCGAACATCCGGTGGTACTCGTCGAAGGACTGCTTGGTGACCGTGAACATGTCCTCGGCCTCACGGTCGAGCGCGTCCTTCAGCGACTGCCGCGACACCACGCTGAGCGGGATGCCGTCGTGGGAGTCGGTGATCTGGTGGTACGGCCCGGCCACCACGGTGACGAAGTACGTCGACAGCGGCAGCGTCTCGGCGAGCTCCCAGCGGCCGGGGGAGACCTGGGTGGCGGCCCCGTTGCCGAGCACCAGCCACTCCGGCGGCGCGGTGACCTTCATCCGGTACGGCGCCTTGAGGTCGGGCTGGTCGAAGCACGCGAAGATCCGCGGCGCGGCGTCGAGGAACGACATCGCGTAGGTGTAGACGAGACCGTCGGCGGCATCGACCGCACGATGCAGTCCCTCGCCGTCGTGGGAGTACAGCATCGACGCGACCACGACCAGTTCGTTCTCCGGCTGCAGGTCGGTCAGCTCGAGCCGTCCGTCGTTCAGGCCGGCCACGTCGACCGCCGTACCGTTCAGCGTGACCGAGGTCAGCTCGTCCGGTTTGACGTCCAGCCAGGTTGTCGGACTCGAGGCCGTGAACCTGATCGTGGTGGTGGATCCGAACGTTCGCTCGCCCTGGGTGAGGTCGAGGTCGACGTCGTACGACTGGACGGAAAGCGCGGCGGCCCGAGTGCGGGCCCCGTCGACGGTGAGACTCGGCATGTCGGCAACTCTATGCCGTGATTAGGGTGAGCACATGAGCGAGATGGAGTACCGGCAGCTGGGCGACTCTGGGCTTACCGTCAGCACGGTCGGGCTGGGGTGCAACAACTTCGGGCGGCGGCTGGATGCGGCCCGGACCGACGCGGTGGTGAACGCCGCGGTCGACGCGGGGATCACGCTGTTCGACACCGCGGACGTCTATCACGGCGAGCACGGGTTCAGCGAGGAACTGCTCGGCAAGGCGCTCGGGGACCGCCGCGACGAGGTGGTCATCGCGACCAAGTTCGGCGGCGACATGCACGGGGCGAACGGGCCGGACTGGGGTGTCCGCGGCTCCCGCCGGTACATCCGCAAGGCGGTCGAGTCGAGCCTGCAGCGGCTCGGCACCGACTGGATCGACCTCTACCAGCTGCATGTCCCGGACCCGGTCACGCCGATCGAGGAGACCCTCGCCGCGCTGACCGAGCTCGTTGCCGAGGGCAAGGTCCGGTACATCGGCAGCTCGCAGTTCGCGGCCTGGCAGGTGGTCGACGCGGACTGGGCCGCGCGGACCGCGGGGCTGGAGCACTTCGTCAGCGCGCAGAACCGGTACTCCCTGCTCGACCGCGAGGTCGAGGACGAGTTGGCGCCCGCCTGCGAGCACCTCGGTCTCGGCATCCTGCCGTTCTTCCCGCTGTCCTCGGGCCTGCTCACCGGCAAGTACAAGCGCGGCGAGACGCCTCCGGACGGCACCCGCCTGGCGACCCAGCCGGACCGGCTGGCCAACGCGGACTTCGACAAGATCGAGGCCCTCGAGACGTTCGCGGCCGAGCGGGACCTGAGCCTGATCGACGTCGCGATCGGCGGCCTGGCCGCGCAGCCGGCGGTCGCCTCGGTGATCGCCGGCGCCACCACGCCCGAGCAGATCGCACAGAACGTCGCAGCCGGCCTGTGGGACCCGACCGCATCCGACCTGGCCGCGCTCGACGAGCTCACGTGACGCTGATTGTTCTGCCGCCGTCGGAGGGCAAGAGCGGGCGATCCCGCGGGCGCGCCGTCGACCAGTCGACGCTGTCGTTTCCCGATCTCAATCCCGTCCGTGAGCAGGTCCTCGAGACGCTGGCGAAGGTCTCCGCTTCCTCCGACGCGTACGACGTCCTCGGGGTCGGCGCATCACTGCAGCACGAGGTGGACCGGAACACGCGCTGGCGCACCGAGCCGGCCGTACCGGTGGCGGAGCTGTATTCCGGCGTGCTGTACGACGCGCTCGGCTACGCGACCTTGTCAGCAGGAAGCAAGCGGCGTGCAGGGAACCGTCTGCTCGTGGTGTCCGCCGCGTGGGGGGCGCTGCGGATGGCCGATCGCGTCCCGCCGTACCGGTTGTCCATGGGTACGACTCTTCCCGGTCTCGGGCCGCTCGCATCGGTGTGGCGCGACCCGCTCAACGCTGCCCTGGCCGAGGCCGACGGTGTGATCGTCGACTGCCGGTCGTCGACGTACGTCGCTGCCTGGCGACCCACTGGCGAGCGGGCAGCCAAGTGGGTCTCGGTGAATGTTGTGCGCGAGCGCGACGGCGTCCGCACGGTCGTGTCGCACAACGCGAAGCACACCCGCGGCCTGGTCGCGCGGCACCTGCTCGAGTCCGGCAAGGACCCCGGTACGCCGAAAGCCCTGCACAAGCTCGTGGCCGAGCGGTGGAGCGCCGAGCTCGATCGGGCCGCCGGTGGCTGGACGCTGACCGTGGTGGAGCACGACTGACCGTTCACATGGCTTTCACCGGTGAGTGGTTTCTCACCGCGCGTGACCGGGGAAGGCTTGAGGGCAGCACGTCAGGGGGGATCCGCCCTACCCTCGGAGGCCTGACCGATGCGACGTTCGATCATTGCTGCCATCACCACAGTCGCCGCGACCGCGGCGTGGACCCTCAGCGCCGGTCCGGCGCTGGCCTACCCACCGACCCCGCCGTCGGCCACGACAGCGGCCACCGAACTGGCGAGCCTCACCGTGAAGACGGAGGGCTCGACGAGCGGCTACAGCCGGGATCTCTTCCCGCATTGGATCACCCAGTCCGGCACCTGTGACACGCGCGAAGTGGTGCTGAAGCGCGACGGCACCGGTGTCACCGTCAACAGCAGCTGCCAGCCGACAGCAGGGAGCTGGTACAGCGTGTACGACGCCACCTGGGTGGCATCCTCCTCGTCCATCGACATCGACCACATCGTGCCGCTCGCCGAAGCATGGAAGTCCGGTGCGAACGCCTGGACCACCGCTCGCCGCCAGCAGTTCGCCAACGACCTGAGCATCGCGCAGCTGATCGCCGTGTCCGCGTCGAGCAACCGGTCCAAGGGCGACTCCGACCCGGCCTCCTGGAAGCCGACGAACACGTCGGTGCACTGCATCTACGCCCGCGAGTGGATCTGGGTGAAGTACACGTACGGTCTGTCGCTGCAATCGGCGGAGAAGACCGCTCTGCAGCAGATGCTCGGCACCTGCTGAGTCAGCCGGCCTGATTCAGTCGTCGAGAAGTTGGCGTCGCTGGGCGTGGATACCGGCCTGGAACCGGGTCCGCGCACCCAGCGCCTCCATCAACTCGGCCACTCGCCGTCCGACCGTACGACTACTCAGGCCGAGTTGCCGCGCGATCGCGTCGTCCTTGAAGCCGGCCGCGAGCAACGTCATCAGTCGCGCGTCCGTGGGGTCCGTCATGGGCGACGGTACGACGGGCACGGCCTGGTCCCAGAGCAGCGAGAACATCTCGATCAGCGCGTCCAGCAGCGCACAGGGATGAACGACGAGGGCACTGTCGACCAGCTGATCGACCGACAACGGCAGGAGTGCGATCTTCCGGTCGAACACAGCCAGTTTCATCGGGACCTGCGGATGGACCCGCGAGGTCTCGCCGGCGTCGGCCGCGCTGTAGGCCTCGTCGACGCCGCCCGGAACGTTGAGGGAGTCGGGAGAGTAGATGCCCTGGACAACCACACCCTCGTTGAGCAATCCGCGGACCCGGGGGTCGGTCTCGCCGGGACGGGAGGCGTACGGCGGCCGGTCGAGCACCAGCAACTGGTGACGTGTGCCGTTGAGCAACTGGGCGAAGCGGGCCGCGATCGCCTCTTGCCCGACGATCACCTCGACCAGATTCTCCGGGCGGTGCTGCTCCTGCGCCCGGACCTCGGAGAGCAGCACGCGAGCCTCGGCGCGTACCCGGTCGAGCTCGGCCCGCCGTACGGCGACCAGCGCGTCGACCGCGACATCCGGTCGGGTCGGCAGCAGCCGCACGGGGTGGTCCGCGGTGGTGGTCAGCAGGCCGAGCCGCTCGAGCCGCTCGACGGTCGTGGCGACTTCGCGCTCGTCGCGGTCGAGGTGTTTGGCGAGCTCGGCGATGGTGCAGCCGGGCGCCGACAACAGCACCCGATATGCCTCTTCGTCGGGTGGCTCCACCCCCACCGATTCCAGCATTCGATCAGGTTATCTCGTCTCCTGGAACCAGGTGGACTCCTTTTCGGTTGGTGGCGACTTCGCGCCATGTCCGGGATACGTCAGGGTTCCGTCAGGTGCGATTGGCCCCTGCTTGGGGTAATCCTGTCTCTGCCGGGCGCGCGCGGACCGGACAGGGGACGCCCGGTCAAGCCTCAACGCGCGCGCCCGCCCTGATCCTCGGATACACCCGCCAGATCATCCGCTGTGCGAGCAGGGTGAGCACGCCGGCGATGGTCATCCCGACGAGATTGATCCCGAGCTGCGCGGCGGCGCCCCCGATCTGGCCAGGTACCCAGAGCGCGAGACACAACGCGAGGTCGCCGGCGGCCGGCACCGTGGTCACCGAGATGAACACGCCGACCAACGCATTGGCCCGCCCGGCGGTCTGTGACAGCACCCCGGCACATCCGGCCAGTACGGCGACCACCACCGACCACCTGTCCGGCCGCCAGATGAAGCCGGTCAGGGGACGATCAGCGGTGACGTCGCCGACGTCGATCCATCCCACCGCCCGTGCGAGCAGCGCCGCGATCGTGGTCAGGGCGATCGCGAGCAGGAAGCCCCAGACCAGCAACCGGAGCGCTCGCCAGGTCAGCCCGGCGTTGCGCAGTGCCAGCCCGACCGCGATGGCGGCGACGACGCCGAACTCCGGACCCACCACCATCGCGCCGACGACGAGGATCGACGAGTCGGTGACGACGGCCACGGCGGCGATCATCGTCGCCAGCGTGAGGAAGGCGTAGTACACCCACGAACCGCTGGCCTCGGTGTAGGCCTGGTCGACGACCGCGTCCCAGATCACGGCGTCGTCGGGCGCGCCGAGTGCGGCCTTCTCGGTCGCGCGAGCGTTCCGCGACGGGGCTGCGTCGACCGCGCTCACCGCGACCGCGCCGTCGTCGTACAGGCCCTCGTGCTTCAGGAAGGTGAGGATGTCCGAGGTCGCCTCGCGCGTGACATCGCACTCGATCACGTCCCCTTCCGGCCGGTGTGCGGCACCTGGCAGGCGGACGACACTGGTCACCCGGGGGTCGGCGACGAGTTTGTCCAGGACGCGCTCGCTGCGATCCGAGGGAGCGATGAGTCGAAGATGCATCACGGCCCACATCCTCCCAGGCCACGCCGGGTGTTCCAGACGTCACTGTGTGCTGTCGCCGCGCCCGACCTTGGGCTGACACTTGGGGCGATGCGGCATCGTTGGGTTATGAGCTCCCAGACTCCGGCGCGGCGGACTGGGCGGTCCGTGGAGACCGCCCGGATCGCGAGTGGCGTGAAGCTGCTCGTCGCTCTGGTCGGCCTGATGTGGCTCAGCGAGGTGGTCGACACCGCGCTGCACGGGCGACTCGATCAGTACGGGATCATCGCCCGCGATCCGCAGGGCCTGGTCGGCATCATCACCGCGCCGTTCCTGCACCTCGGCTTCGGCCACCTGATCTCGAACACGCTGCCCCTGGTCACCCTCGGCCTGATCATCGCCGTCAGCGGCGCGCGCCGGCTGTTCGCGGTCACCGCGATGGTCGTCGTGATCGGCGGGTTCGGGACCTGGCTGATCTCCCCGCCGAACACGATCACGATCGGCGCCAGCGGCCTGGTCTTCGGGTACGCCGCCTACCTGATCACGCGGGGTCTGTTCAACCGGCGACTCGGCCAGGTGCTGATCGGCATCGTGGTCGTGGTGGTGTGGGGGAGTGCGCTGCTCGGCGGCCTGCTACCGCAGGACGGGATCTCTTGGCAGGGCCACCTGTTCGGCGGTATCGCCGGCATCCTGGCCGCATGGGTCCTGGCCGACGACAAGCCGAAGCGGTCTCCGGTCAGCTAAGCGTGGCGGGATCGGTGTTGGCCCCGCAGATCACGACGACCACCCGCTCGCCGGCCGCCGGTCGGTAGGCGCCGGACGTCAGCGCGGCGTACGCGGCCGCCGCACCGTGCTCGACGGCCAGGTGGTGGTCGTGCCACAGCTCATTGCGGGCGGCAATGATCGGCTCATCGTCGACGAGCAGCGAGCGCACGCCGTGCTGCCGCACCGCCGCGAACGCAAGCTCTCCCAGCCGACGGGCACCGAGCGAATCCGCCGCCACGCCGCCGACCGAACCATCGACGGGCCGGCCGGCCTCCAGAGCCCGATGGAGCGTCGGCGCCAGTACCGGCTCCACGCCGATGACGCGGGCGTTGTCGCCGATCGCCGTCGCGATGCCCGCGATGAGCCCGCCACCGCCAACCGCGATCAGGACCGTGTCGAAGCCATCCACCTGCTCGAGGAGCTCCAGCCCGACGGTGCCCTGACCGGCCACGACCTCCGGCTGGTCATAGGCGTGCACCAGCAACGCGCCCGAGCCGTCCCGCGCCTGGACGGCCGCCTGGTACGCCTCGGCGTACTCGCTGCCGACCTGGACGACGTCCGCCTCGAGCGTCCGGAGTTTGGAGAGCTTCGCGATCGGCGTCGTTTCCGGGACGAAGATGCGGGCCGGTACGCCGAGCTCCCGGGCCGCGTAGGCCGCGGCGAGACCCGCGTTGCCACCCGATGCTGCGACGATGCCCTGGCCGCTCAGTTCACCGCTCTCCTTCGCGGTGAGCAGCCGGTTGAACGCGCCACGTGGCTTGAAGGAGCCGGTGTGCTGCAACAACTCCAGCTTGAACGTGAGCCCGGGCGCCACCTCGATCACCGGAGTACGCCGTACCCGTCCGGCGATCCGCTCCGCCGCCGCCCGCACCTCGTCGAGACTTACTGTCATGCCCCAACCCTGCCACGATGGAACGGAGCCGACTGAAGGAGGCCCAGAAATGGGTGCGTACGACGAGAGCTACCACCGGAGTCTCGCGGATCCGGAAGGGTTCTGGCTCGAGGCCGCGGCCGCGATCTCCTGGATCCGGCCACCTACGCGGGCGCTCGACTCCGCGAACGCTCCGCTGTACCGCTGGTTCCCCGACGCCGCTCTGAACACGTCGTACAACGCGCTCGACCGGCACATCGAGGCCGGCCACGGCGAACGGACCGCGCTGATCTACGACTCACCGGTCACCGGGACAGGACGCGAGTACACCTACTCGGAGCTCCGGGACGACGTGGCGGTGTTCGCCGGCGCGCTCGCGTCGCTCGGCGTCGGCAAGGGCGATCGTGTCATCGTCTACATGCCGATGGTCCCCGAGGCTGTCATCGCGATGCTCGCGTGTGCCCGGCTCGGCGCGATCCACTCCGTGGTGTTCGGCGGGTTCGCGCCGAAGGAACTCGCCGCGCGGATCGACGACGCGACCCCGAAGGTGATCGTCGCCGCGTCGGCCGGGATCGAGCCGGCCCGCGTGGTCGAGTACAAGCCGATCATCGACGCCGCCCTCGAGCTGGCCCAGCACCAGCCGGACCACACGATCGTCCTGCAGCGCGAGGGCACCCTCGCCAAACTCGGTGAGCGCGATCTCGACTGGGCCGCACTGACCGCCTCGGCGGAGCCCGTCGACCCGGTCGAGGTCGCGGCGACCGATCCGCTCTACATCCTCTACACCTCGGGTACGACGGGGAAGCCTAAGGGCGTGGTCCGCGACAACGGCGGGCACGCGGTCGCACTGGCCTGGTCGATGCGGGCCGTCTACGACATCGGGCCGGGCGACGTGTGGTGGACCGCCTCCGACGTCGGCTGGGTCGTCGGCCACTCCTACATCGTCTACGCGCCGCTCCTGGTCGGCGCGACGACAGTTCTGTACGAGGGCAAGCCGGTTGGCACTCCGGACGCAGGCGCCTTCTGGCGAGTCATCTCCGAGCACGGCGCGAAGGCGCTGTTCACCGCACCGACCGCGATCCGGGCGATCAAGAAGATCGACCCCGAGGCCGCCGAGGCGGCGAAGTACCCGCGCGATTCGTTCCGCACGCTGTTCCTCGCGGGCGAGCGGCTCGATCCGGAGACGTACCACTGGGCGCACGAGCATCTCGGCGTACCGGTCGTGGACCACTGGTGGCAGACCGAGACCGGTTGGCCGATCGCGGGCAACCCCCGCGGTCTCGAGCCGTTGCCGACCAAGCCCGGATCGGCGACGGTCCCGATGCCGGGCTGGGACGTGCAGATCCTCGACCCTCTGGGCAAGCAACTCCGCGCGCACGAGGAGGGCGCGATTGCGATCAAGCTCCCGCTCCCGCCGGGTGCGTTGCCGACGCTGTGGGGTGACGACCAGCGCTACATCGACAACTACCTCAGCCGGTACGACGGCTACTACCTGACCGGTGACGGTGGTTACCGGGACGAGGACGGCTACCTGTTCGTGATGGGCCGCACCGACGACGTGATCAACGTGGCCGGCCACCGCTTGTCGACCGGAAGCATGGAGGCCGTACTCGCGGCGCACCCGGCGGTGGCCGAGTGCGCGGTCATCGGCGTCTACGACCCGCTGAAAGGCCAGCTGCCGCGCGGTCTCGTCGTACTCAAGGCCGGTGTCGACATCCCCGAAGAGGTGCTGCGGGAAGAACTGGTGGCCGCGGTACGGCGGGACATCGGGCCGGTGGCGTCGTTCCGGGACGTGTCCGTGGTGGACGGCCTTCCGAAGACCCGGTCGGGGAAGATCCTGCGCAAGACCATGCGCGGCATCGCCGACGGCCGGGACGAGGCGATCCCGTCGACGATCGAGGATCCCGCCGTACTGGACGCGCTACGACCGATCCTGCGCCGTCAGGAAGTCGAGGACCAGCGGCCCGGCGACTGACCGGAACTCGTGGAAGTAGGCGTGCCGGGCCCCGTCGATGAGCTCGGCACGCGCTCGAGGGATCCGGTCGGCGAGGAGTTGCGCGTTGGCGGGCGGGCTGAAGACGTCGTCCGTCCCGTGCACGACGAGCGTCGGCGCCGTGATGTGGGGCAGGCCGTCCCAGGCGTCGTGCCGGTTGCTCGCGACCAGGTGCCGGCTCTTCGCGTACGACGGCATGCTCGTGTCACCGAGGACCGGATACGGGCCGGGGTTCGCGGCCAGCCAGGCCGGGGTGTACATCAGGTCGAGGAGCACGCTGTCGGTTCGCTCCGGGTCGGCGAGAGCGCGGCGGATCTCTCGGCTGCGCTCGTACCCGTGTGCCGCGCCCGGTGACGTGCAGCCGAGGACGAGGGCGTCCACGCGGCCGGGATGGTTGATCCCGATCCACTGCGCGACCCGGCCACCCATCGACGTGCCGTAGACATGCGCCTTCGCCAGCCCCAGTTCGTCGAGCACCGCCACGACATCGTCGGCGAACCCAGGCGTGCTGTAGACCTCGTCGGGTTTGTCGCTGTCCCCGGTCCCACGCCAGTCCAGCGTGATCGTCCGGTACGTCCCCTCGAAGTCGGCGTGGACAGGGTCCCACCAGTGGTGATTGTTGGACTGACCGGCGAGGAGGACGAGGGGCTTTCCCGCGCCGCGAACCTGGTAAGCGATCCGGGTTCCGTCGGCGGTCGTTGTGTGCGGCACGGGTGCAGTCTGCCTGATTCTCCCGAGGGTTAGGCTCGGGGTATGCGAGTCGTGATTGCGGGTGGACACGGACAGATCGCGCTGCGGCTGACGAAGCTGCTGGCCGGTGACGGCCACGAGGTCGTCGGGCTGGTGCGCAACCCCGATCACGAGGCCGATCTGGCCGCGGCCGGCGGGCAGGCCGCCGTACTGGATCTGGAGCAGGCCGACGTCGCGGCGGTGGCCGGCGTACTGGCCGGTGCGGATGTCGCGATCTTCGCGGCCGGAGCCGGACCGGGCAGCGGGAAGGACCGCAAGGACACGGTCGACCGGGGAGCCGCCGCGCTGCTCGCCGACGCGGCCGGGCAGGCCGGCGTACGACGCCACCTGCAGGTCGGATCGATGGGCGCGGACCGAGCGGACTCGCTGCACGACGACGAGGTGTTCACCGTCTACCTGAAGGCGAAGTGGGCCGCCGAGGAAGACCTGCGGTCCAGGGACCTCGACTGGACGATCCTGCGGCCGGGCGGGCTGACCAACGACGCCGGCACCGGTCAGGTGAGGCTGGCGGACAAGACGGGCAACGGCAGCATCAGCCGCGACGACGTGGCGCTGGTGCTGGCCGGCCTCTGCGACACCCCGGCCGCGATCGGCCGGACCCTCGAGCTGATCGCCGGGGACACCCCGGTGGCCGAGGCACTGACGAATCTCTGACGTTGCCGCTGGCAACAGATTGTGACGGCTATGGGCGACACACTGCGGCAGGTGCACTTCGAGCGCCTGGCCAACAGCAGCTACCGGGTCGAGAACGCGCGCGGTGGCAGCATCACCGTCGGCTCCGGTGGCGCCGACACCGACTTCACACCGGTCGAGCTGCTGCTGGCCGCGATCGGCACCTGCTCGGCGATCGACGTCGACATCGTGGTCAGCCGCCGGGCCGAGCCGACCGAGTTCCGCGCGGTGGTCCGCGGCGACAAGGTCCGCGACGCCGAGGAGGGCAACCGGATGGAGAACCTCGCGGTCGAGTTCACCGTCCGCTTCCCCGAGGGCGAGGACGGCGACAAGGCCCGCGAGGCGCTGCCGCGGTCGGTCAAGATGTCCCACGATCGGCTCTGCACGGTCAGCCGCACGGTGGAACTCGGCACCCCGGTCACCACGACGGTCAACGACGATGTATCCGGCTAGATGTATCTAGCCTGATGTAGATTGGCGGGCGTGAACGGAGTCGACCTGTTCCTGCTCGGGCGCGCGTTGATGAAGATCGGCGAGGATGCGCTGCCCGGGGCGCCCGGCGGAGCGGGGAAGTACGCCGGGAGCGCTCGGATGGTCCTGATCGTGGCGAGCGACATCGCCGAGCACCCGGGCAGCGCGGTGGGGGAGATCGCCACCCGCACCGGACTCCCGCAGAGCCAGGTCTCCACGGCGATCGCCCGCCTGAAGGAATCCGGCGCAGTGCAGACGGTGCCGGATCCCGCGGACCGGCGGCGTGCGTTGGTCAGCCAGACGCCTGGTGTGTCGGACCGGTTGGCCCAGGTCCGTGCGACTGGCATCGAAGACGCACTCGCCACCGCTCTCGGCACGGACGACCCGGCTCGAGTGGCCGAGCTGACTCGAGCCCTCGAACAACTAGCGCGCGCCCTCCTGCCCGACCGCAAGGTGTAGACCTCGGCCGGCGAGGAACTCGGCGGGTGAGCGGAGGCGGGTCGTCAACAGTTTCCCGGTACGGCGGCTGTCGAGGCGGACGTCCGACGGCAGACCGGGAGTGAACGGCAACGTGTCCGGGTCGAGTCCGTCCCGGATGGCAATGAGACGGCCGAGCTCCAGACGGTTGAGTGCTTGGGGTCCGGCCACATGGGCGACCCCGGTGACGTCGGACGTGAGGAGTTCGAGGAGCGCCGACGCCAGGTCGGTGACGTGGACCGGGCAGCGAATGTTGCCGGTGAAGAAGGCGCCGGGCTGACCGGCGGCGACCGCGTGCACCAGGCGCTCGGTCGCCGACCGTCCGTCGTGCCCGACGATGATCGACGTACGCGCGATGACGGCAGACGGAGCGATCGCCCGGATGGCTGTCTCGGCAGCCGCCTTGGCCGCGCCGTACGGCGTGACCGGGCAGGGTGGCTCGTCCTCGTCGTACGGCGCAGCCCGGCCGGCGAACACCACATCGGTCGAGACGAACACCAGCCGCGCATCCGCTCCGGCGACCGCGATGTTGGCCGCACCATCGGCCGTCGTCACCCAGTCGGCCTGGTCGAACGCGGTGTGAATGATCCCGTCCGGCCGGACTCTGCGGAGGACGTCCAGCACATCGTCCTGCCGCCGTACGTCGAGCCGAACTCCACCCGGTATTTGCTGGGAGTGGTAGGCCGGTATCACTTCGTGCTCGGCCAACCGCAGCAGCTCGCGCCCCAGGAGTCCAGTGGCCCCAGTGACGAGCAGCCTCACAGCCCCACACTACGACGTTGCAGCCGCCATCCGGCAGTCCGTGTGCTCCGCTTGACCTCGCCGACGGTCCGCACCTTCCGCGGGCTCATCCACGACTGCGACGGCTTGTGCAGCATCCACCCGTCCCCGAGCGTGATCGCCGTGTGCTGGACCGCCTGGCCGGCGTCCCGCCACACGAAAACCGTGCCCGGTGCGTCATCGCGCCCACCTGGCGTCGTGTGCCCCGCCAGCCACTGCTCGAACGGCTCACGCTGCATCCACACCTCCTGGGCACCATCGACCCCACAGGCCGCCATCACCGTCCCGAAGCAGTTGGGTCCGCTGCCGTCCGGGAACGTGCCGGCCAGTTCACGAGCCCGTGGCAACTCCGCCGGCCAGGTGCGGACCTCAGCGTGCCGGCTCGGTCCGAGGTCCCGGCTCACGATCGGTGGTAGCACGACATCGGCATCGGGCAGCAGCGACTTCCACCAGACGAAGCGATGCCCGTCGGCTTGCTGTCGAGCGTCGAGGACGCTCGACCATCCGCGGACAGTCGGGACGGCGTCGCGGCCGTGGCTCACCTGGGCGCGGACCAACGCCGCCCGGGTCGCCTTCGGCAGGTCCGCGTACGTTGCCTCGTCCAGCCAACTGATTCGGGCAGCCTTCCGGTCGACGTAGTACGTCCGATAGGTGTCGCGCTGCTCCGCGGTGGGCTCGCGTACGTCGTCCACTGGCAGCCCCCACTGGGAGGCCTGCTTCTTGGTGAGGAAGAAGGGTTGCTCATCGGGTGCGAGCCAGTCGACCCATCGCTCCAGCAGGCCGGGGGAGACGGTGACGCCCAGGACGGTCAGCATCCGGCAACGCTTTCATCCTCAGGGGCGATCGGTCACCGGCTTTTGTGGACCCCGGTAGGGCTGGGTCTGGGAGTAGACCAGGTTGGTGGTGGTGCTGCCGAACTCGGTGAGTTCGTTGACGAGTTCCTCCAGGTGCGGCATCGAGGCCGCGGCGACCTTCAGCGTGTAGCAGTCGTCGCCCGTCGTCCGGAGGCACTCGAGGATCTCCCGCCGGTCCGCGAGCAGCCGGTGCAGCGGCTCGTGCTTGTTGCCCGGGTACTTGAGCCGGACGACGGCCAGCACCGGGTAGCCGACCTTCGTCAGGTCGACGTCCGCGCGATACGCGGTGATCACGCCGATCGACTCCAGCCGCCGAACCCGCTCGGTGGTCGCGGAGGCGCTCAGGTTGACCCGGCGGCCGAGCTCGGTCAGCGACATCCGGGCCTCGTGCTGCAGCTCGGCCAGGATGGCCCAGTCGGTCGGATCGAGAGTCTCGGTCATACCGGCAATCTACCGGTGAATCCCCGGCGACGGGCGCCGGATGCCGGGAGGAATCCCTTCAAGACCGGCAGCCTGCCTGGATAGCCTGGCTCCCGTGGAAATCGGTGTGAACGTCCCGAACTTCGGCCCCGGCACGAACCCGGCGCGACTGCGCGAGTGGGCGCGGGTCGTCGAGGGGCTGGGCTATGACCTGCTGATGGTGTCCGACCATGTCGCGATCACTCCCGATGTCGCGGAGAAGTACCCCGCACCGTTCTTCGAGCCGTTCACCACCTTGAGCTGGCTCGCCGGGGTCACCGAACGGGTCCGGCTCGGGACCACGGTGCTGATCGCGCCGTACCGGCACCCGTTGCTGGTGGCAAGGATGGCGGCGAACCTCGACCAGCTCAGCGGCGGCCGGCTCGTGCTCGGCGTCGGGGTCGGCTGGGCCCGCCAGGAGTTCGAAGCCCTCGGCGCCGACTTCACGAAGCGTGGAAGCCAGACGGACCACCTGCTCGCCGAGCTCCGGCGCGCCTGGGCGGACCAGAAGGACTACGGCGCCGGCAACATCCCGATCTGGATCGGCGGCCACAGTACGGCGGGGATGCGCCGGGCGGTGCGGTTCGGCGACGCGTGGCACCCGCTCCGGGAGCGGCTCGACTGGATGCGCACGGCAACGGATCGGCTGCGTGCGATCGCCGCCGCGGAGGACCGGCCGGCGCCGGACTTCGCGCCCCGGATCCTGCTCCGGCTGACCCCCGAGCCGCTGCGCGACGACGAGCGGGCCGCCGGTGAAGGCTCGCTCGAGCAGGTGCTGGCAGACCTCGACGCACTGCGTGAGCTCGGCGCGCGGAGCGTCGTACTGGATCCCTTCCAAGGGGATCCGGCCGAGACCGAACGGCCCGAAGTGGCCTGGCAAGCGCTGGCGACGATCGCCGCGCACCGACGACAGGAGACGATGTGACCCCCGAAGCAGAAGGCTTCCTCCGCCGCGCGATCGAGCTGGCCGCGGCCGCGCGGCAGGCGGGCAACCCGCCGTTCGGCTCGCTGCTGGTCGGGCCGGACGGGACCGTTCTCGCCGAGGAGCAGAACTCGACCATCACCGACGGCGACATCAGCTTCCACCCCGAGCTGAAGCTCGCGGTCTGGGCAGCGCGGGAGCTCTCACCCGAACAAGCCGCCGGCACGACGATGTACACCAGCTGCGAGCCGTGCGGGATGTGCGCCGGCGCTCTCGCCCGCTCGGGACTCGGCCGTGTGGTCTATGCGCTGTCGGGCGAGCAGCTCGGCGGACTCAAGCCCACCGGCGGCTTCCCCGCCGTACCTCTGGAAGGCCCGGCGCTGTACGACGAGGCGCGCGTGCCGGTCGATGGCTACTACGCCTAGATCGGCACGCGCGCGTCGTCCTCACTTCGGGGCGAGGCAGAGTACGTACTTCGTGGAGCCGCTGTCGTAGACGTATGACGCCTCGGAGCCGGCGAACTGCTCGCACTGGGTGTCGTCGGTCGAGTCGTCCACCTTGCCGACGATCTTGTACTCGGCGTCCGACGAGCTGCAGTCGACGACCTTCACGTTCGGGTCGCTGGACGTGCCTTTGTTCTGCACGCATTGCCCGACGTCGGCGTTCGAGGTGGAGTTGATGTTCGCGAAGATGATCAGCGCGAGCAGCGCCACCGGGATCAGCAGACCGAGGATCGCCGGGCGCTGGAACAGCGGCTTGCCCGGATCCATCGGCCGGCCCGGACCCGGGGTAGGCTCGGGCAGGCGCTTGAACTTCTGCATCGGGCCGATGTTCATCAGCATCATGATCGGGTTGATGATCGACGACCCGATACCCCACCAGCCCTGCCACAGGCTCTTCGAGGTCATGTCCCGGACCGATGCGATACCGCAGGTGCGGCAGAACGGTCCCTGCAGCGTCAGCCACTTCATCAGGATGATGAGGCCCCGGTGCCCGCGCACGGTCGCGTCGACCGCCGGGAACCCACCACAGAACCGGCACTGCTGCTGGCCCTGCGCCGCGAACGCCTGCTGGCCGTGCGGGAACGCCTGCCCCTGCTGCGGGTAGGACTGGCCGTACGGCGCCTGCTGCTGGAACGACTGCTGCCCGTAGGGCTGGCCGTACTGCTGATCAGGCTGGCCGTACACCTGGCCCTGGTGCGGTTGGCCGGGCTGCTCGCCGTACCCCTGGCCAGGCTGCTGAACCGGCCCGGGCTGCTGCTGAGGCTGGGCGTACTGCGGGAACTGCTCCGGGGGCGGACCGTAATCGCCCGGCTGGCCTGGGTAGGGGTTCTGCGGTGGCTGGGGAGGGGATGTGGTCACGGACGATTCCCTGAAACTCGATGTCGGATCAAGCTGAACCACCGCACCCTACTCACCCCAATGGGCCACCGCGGCCTCCGATATGGCACCGTGCCGTGCATGCTCACCATCGGCCGCCTGGAACCTACCGACCGTGACGCCTGGCAGGCCTTGTTTGCCGGCTACAACGAGTTCTACGGCCGCACGATGCCGGACGACTTCTTCGATCACGCGTGGTCCAGATTCCAGGACGACGTGGAGATCCACGCACTGGGTGCGCGCCTGGACGGGCAGTTGGTGGGCATCGCACACTTCCTGACCCACGCGAGTACGACCGCGCCCGACTCCTGCTATCTGCAGGACCTCTTCACCGCACCCGAGGCCCGGGGCCAGGGTGCTGCGCGCGCGTTGATCGCCGCG
Source organism: Kribbella sp. NBC_01484 (assembly GCF_036227145.1). NCBI lineage: Bacteria > Bacillati > Actinomycetota > Actinomycetes > Propionibacteriales > Kribbellaceae > Kribbella > Kribbella sp. NBC_01484. The sequence goes on along the minus strand of NZ_CP109437.1, from coordinate 7,343,437 downwards.
GTCACGGACTGGGCTCGCGAGCGTGGGTGCGGCCGGGTGTACTGGTCGACGCACGAGACCAACGCGACCGCCCGACGGCTCTACGACCAGGTCGCCGAGAACCGGGGCTTCATCCTCTACCTGATCCCGCTGTAGCGGTCGGCGAGTTCGCGGCCGAGGCGGGCGAGCTCCGCCTGGACCGAGGGCGGGCCGACCACGTCGATCGAGCCGCCCCAGCCGGCCAGGTGCTGGGCGATCATCAGCGGAGTGGGCGCGGTGATCCTGAGCCGGACCCGATCGCCCTCCGTCCCGTCGACCTCGCAGTTGCGGCCGAGCCGGTCCTGCATCACCCACACGAACCGCTCGTCCATCAGCACGGTCGCGGTCGGTCCGGAGCGCCGTTCCTCCATCCGGTCGACGATCTCGCTCCACGCGGCGGACAGGTCGAAGTCGGCCGGCCGCTCGAACGAGTCCTCGGTCAGTTCGGCCGACACCACCCGCTCGACCCGGAACGTCCGTTGCCCCTTCTCGGTCTGCGCGATCAGGTACCAGATGTCGTCCTTGTCCACGAGCCCGAGCGGATCGACCAACCGCTCCGACTCCTCCCGGCCTCGTCCTTGATAGAGCAGTCGCACTCTGAGCCGACGTACGACGGCATCCTGCAGCCGGCGGACCAGCTCGGGACGGTCCTTGACGTGCTCGCCCCAGCGGGCCGGATCGATCACGACCGCCTCGGCCGCTGCCTGTGCGTGTTCACGGAAGGTGTCGGGCAACGCGCGGACGAGCTTACGCAGCGCGGCCCTGGCGTCGGGAGCAATGGACGCCGCCGGACCGACCAGGAGGAAGAGGGCCTGCGCCTCGGTGGCGGTGAGGCCGCTGAGGTCGGTCCGGGCGCCGCCGACGAGTTGCCAGCCGCCGTTGCGTCCGGCCTGCGGGTAGACGGGGATGCCGGCAGTCGACAGCGCCTCGAGATCGCGGCGCGCGGTGGCGACGGAGATCTCCAGCTCCTCCGCGACCTGGGCCGCGGTCACCCGTCCGCGGGCCTGCATGAGCAGCAACACCGCCACCAATCGATCCGCCCGCACCTCGTCATCGTCGCAGACAAACCGCTCATCCAGTGCGCACTTAACTCGCCGGCACCTCGCGTGGTGCGTCCTCGCCCACCAGGCCGTCGATGGACTCGCGGATCAGGTCGGCGTGACCGGTGTGCCGCGCGTACTCCTCGATCATGTCCGCCAGCATCCGGCGCAGGTTCGGCGACTGACCGTCGGGCCAGACCAGGTACCCGACGGTGCCCAGGCCGCCGTTGTCCAGGGCCTCCGCGATCGAGGCTCGCGAGCGCTGCACGGCGCTCTCCCACAGCTGCATCAGTTCCTCGGGGGAGTCGTCGGCTGCGGTGCGCCACTCCCAGTCGGGATCCGAATCCCAGTCGATTCGGTTCCACGGCTCGCCCGGGTCGCGCCCGTACAACCGGTGCGAGAACATGTCGTCCTCGACCAGGGCGAGGTGCTTGACGAGACCGCCCAGCGTCATCGTCGACGGGCTGAGCCGCGCGCTCATCCCGGCCGCGTCCAGGCCGCCGCACTTCCATGCGAACGTCCGGCGATTGCGCTCAAGCACGCCGAGCAGCGTCTCGACCTCGCCGCCCGCGGCCGGCAACTCCACCACAGTGTTCTTGTCCATGCCCGGGACGCTACGCTCGGTTCCGGACGGTTCACTTCCGGATTGATGGAGGGGCTGTGGCGTACGACGTGAGTCCGACCGCGCGGACGTTGATGGTGCTGGAGCTGATCCAGAACAGCCCGGGTATCACGGCCGACCAACTGGGGGACAAGCTCGGGGTCTCGGAACGGGCGGCCCGGCGGTACGTCGCGATCCTGCGGGAGGCCGACATACCGATCGAGTCGGTCCGCGGTCCGTACGGCGGCTATCGGGTCGGCCGCGGGTTGCGGCTGGCACCGCTGATGTTCAGTGCCACCGAGGCGCTCGGCCTGGTGATGGCGGTGCTCGAAGGACCACGCGGCGCCGACGACCCGGTCGAGAACGCACTCGGCAAGATCATCCGGGTCCTGCCCGAACCGATCGCCCGCTCGACCGACGCCATCCGCCGGGTCAGCGCTCGCGGTCCGGACCCCGGTGCCCGCACGCCGGACCCCGAGATCACCGCCGCGCTCGTCTCACACAGCACCGCGCGCCGCCGCATCGTCATCCACTACCGCCGCCACTACGGCGAGGAGTGGCCGATGGACGTCGACCCGTGGGCGGTCGTCGTACGCCGGGGGCGCTGGTATCTGCTCTGCTGGTCACACACGAAGAACTCGCAACGAGTCCTGCGCGTCGACAAGGTCACCAAAGTCGAACCACAGTCCACTGAATTCATCCCACCTGCAGACCTTGACCCGCTGGCCGCCGTCGAAGAACACCTGGCAATGGGCTGGAAATACCCCATCGAGGTCACCATCGACGCCCCTCGTGACGAGGTCGCGCGCTGCATCTCCCGCAGCATGGGCCGCCTCGAATCCATCGACGAAACCCACACCCGCCTGCTGGCCAGCACCGACGAACCGTACTGGTACGCGAGCCAGTTGACCTCACTGCCATGGCCCTATCGCATCCTCCAATCCCCGGAGCTGAAGACCGCGGCCCGGAACCTCGCCCAACGCTTGCTGGAGGCAAGTAACAGTGAATGAGATCGAGTTCGACGGGGAGATCTGGTTCTGGCGCGGGCCGGCGCCGTGGTATTTCATCACGGTGCCGGAGGAGGAATGCGCGTATCTGGAGGCGGAGTCGGGCTTCGTGAGTTACGGGTGGGGGATGATCCCGGTCACCGCGGAGATCGGCGACAGCGTCTGGGAGACGTCGTTGTTCCCGAAGGACGGGCGGTACATCGTGCCGGTGAAGGCGGCGGTGCGGCGGGCGGAGGAACTGGACGACGGGGATGCCCCGACGGTGCGCTTGCGGATCCGGACCTGAACTGTCGGCGGGCGGGTCTAGCGTTCGTCGTACATCCGGCACAGGGAGGAAACGGCATGTCCACGCTGGCAGATCGGCCGAACACGGCACTGATGGTGATCGACGTCCAGAACGGCGTCGTCGGCGGCGCGCACGAGCGGGATCAGGTGGTGGCCAACATCAGCACTCTGGTCGGCAAGGCCCGGGCCGGCGGGGTGCCGGTCGTCTGGGTCCAGCACTCGAGCGACAACCTGGTGAAGGACAGCGACGAGTGGCAATTCGTTCCTGAGCTCAAGCGGGACGACTCGGAGCCGCTGGTGCACAAGACGTTCGCGGACTCCTTCGAGGACACCGATCTCGAGGACGTCCTCGCCGCCGCCGGGATCGGCCGGGTGTTCGTCAGCGGCGCCCAGACCGACGAGTGCATCCGCTCCACGATCCACGGCGCCATGGTCCGCGGGTACGACGTGACCCTCGTCGGCGACGCTCACACCACCGAGGACCTGTCCGAGTACGGCGCGCCCACGCCGGACAAGGTGATCGCCCACACCAACCTCTACTGGCAAGATCACCGAGCCCCGGGGCGGACCGCCGCCGTCCAGGAGACCGCCGAGGTCACCTTCACCGACTGATGACGCATCGGATTCTGCATCTGTCCGACACCCATGTGAGTCGCACCGGTCCGGATGAGGACGGCGTCGACGGGCTCGCTGCCTTACGGGGTCTGCTGTACGACGTACGCCGGGTGCAGGAGCTGGATCTGGTGGTTGTCAGCGGGGACGTCGCCGATGACGGGTCCGAGGCGGGCTGCCGCGCGGTCCGCTCGGTTGTCGGCGAGTTCGCGGCGGAGCGGAGCATTCCGCACGTGTACTGCACGGGCAACCACGACCGCCGCGACGGCTTCGCGGCGGCGCTCGGCTCCGGGCATCTCGCTGCGGATGGCTCACCCCTCGGCCGCGCCGCCGACGTCGACGGGGTGATCGCCGCGGTCAGTGACGTCGCCGGCCTGCGGGTGATCACGCTCGACAGCCTCGTCCCGGGCGAGACGTACGGCGTCCTGGGTCGGGCCCAACTGGACTGGCTGGCCGCGGAGCTCGCGTCGCCGGCGCCGGCCGGGTCGATCGTCGTACTCCATCATCCGCCGATGTCGATGGATGCGATCCCGTATCTGAAGTCCGTCGTACTCCAGGATCCTGAGGAGTTGGGACGCGCGCTGGCCGGGACCGACGTACAAGCCGTGCTGTGCGGTCACCTCCACCACCAGTTGGCCGGGCAGCTGAGCACGAAGCCCGTGTGGGTGACGCCTGGCGTCATCACGCGGATCGACCTCACCGCGCCAAGCACCTTGGTCCGCGGCGTCCTCGGAGCCGGCGCGACCGTGGTCGACCTCGGCGGCCCGTTCGGCCCGATCTTCCACACCGTCCACGCCCGCGACCCCCAAGCCGGCACCGAGGTCTACGTCTACGACCCCGTCACCGGCGACGACATCACCGAAGACTGATTCGAGGTAGAGCTGCGCTGCCTCGGCGAGTGCGGTCAGTAGCGCCGCGATCGCGGGTGGGTCGGGTGGTTCGCCGTACGTCGCGGCGTATACGTGGCGCTGCGAGCCGGGCAGTTCGGTGGCGACGATGCCCTCGGCGCGGTGAGTGCGCAAGGCGAGGCCCGGCATCGTCGTCACGCCGAGTCCCGCCGCGACCAGCGCCTGCATCACCACCATGTCGTCGGACGTGTAGCCGATCCGCGGTTCGTAGCCCTCGGCGGCGCACAGCGAAACCAGGTGACTACGGCAACGATCGCAGCCGGCGATCCAGGTCGCGTCGCGGAGCCCGGCCAACTCGGTCTTCCGATCCCGGGACAGGACGTACAGCGGATCGTCCAGCAGGTGATGCAGTCGTACACCGGACGGCTCCGGCTCGGTCTCGTCGTACCGGAAGACGATCGCGACATCGATCTTCCCGGTCCGCAGCAGCTCCAGCGCCTCGGGCGGATGCGTGTCGAGGAGGCTGATCCCGAGACCCGGGTGCTTGCCGGCGAGCACCGCGAGAGCGCCCGGGACGAGCGACCCGATCGCCGACGAGAAGCCGGCCAGACGGACCCGGCCCGCGCTCAGGCCGACGTGGGCGGCGAGTTCCGCGTCGACGGCGTCGATCCGTCCGATGATCTCGGCGGCACGGTCGGCCAGCAGCCGGCCGGCCTCGGTCAGCCGGATGCCGCGGCCGGCACGTTGCAGCAACTGCGCCCCGGTCTCGGCCTCGAGGCGCGCGAGGTGGTGGGTGACGGACGGCTGCGAGTAGTGCAGCTCCCGCGCGGCGGCGGTGACCGATCCGTTCCGCGCGACCGCGTCGATCACACGCAACCTCGTGACATCGAGCATGTATCAAACCCATCTATGGGTGAGCACGAAACTTGGCATTAGACGTTATGGGTTGCCGGGCGCAGGCTCAAGACATGACCACAACACAGCTCGCCACCAGCCACCTGACCGCCCTCGTCGACGGTGTCCGCACCGCGATCGGCAAGCACGCCGACTGGCACGCCACCGCCGGGCTGGTCGCCGACGAACTCCGCCGCCACCTGCCCAGCCCGGACGAGATCATGACCGCCGAGGAGCGTCTCGGCTCCGCAGAGGGCTACCGCAGCCGCACCCTGTACGTCGAACCGGACGGCTCGTTCTCGATCATCGCGCTCGTGTGGCGCCCCGGCCAGGTGACGCGAATCCACGATCACGTGACATGGTGCGTGTTCGGCGTCATCCAGGGCGTCGAACACGAGGACTTGTACGACAGCGACCTCCGGCTGATCGGCCGCAGCGACAACCACGTCGGCGAGGTGAGCGGATTCGCGCCACCCGGGGACATTCACCGGGTCCACAACACGTCCGACAGCACGGCGATCTCCATCCACATCTACGGGACGGATGTCACCCGCATCGGCTCAAGCGTGCGGCGCTACTACGACTGAGCCTCCTCCATGCTGTCGAGTACGCCGAGTTGCCCGGGGGAGAGGTGGATCGCACCGGCCGCCAGGTTCTCCTCCAGATGCCGAGGGCTCGACGTACCAGGAATAGCCAGGACGTGGTCGCCCCGGCCCAACGTCCAGGCGAGCCGGATCTGCGCCGGCGTCGCGTTGTGCTGGTCGGCGACTTCCTGTACCGCGTCATTGCTGGAGACGCCGCCGACTTCCCGCGACGCCGCGGTCAGTGCGAAGAAGGGCACGAAGGCGATTCCCTGCTCGCCGCAGACGCGCAGGATGTCGTCATTCACCCGGCCGAAGCCGACGCCGTACCTGTTCTGCACAGCGACGATCGGCGCGATCTCCTGCGCTTGCGCGAGGTGTTCCACCCGGACGTTCGACAGGCCGAGGTGTTTGATCATGCCCTTGGCCCGCAACTCGGCCAGGACTCCGAAATGCTCGGAGACGTCGTCGAGGCCCGCCTGCCGGAGGTAGACGAGGTCGAGTGTCTCCACCCCGAGCGCGCGCAGGTTGCCTTCGACCAACGCCGGCAATCCATCCGGCCGGGCCAGCCCGCTCTCGGTCGGTCCGACCTTGGTGGCGACGACGAGATCGTCCGGGTACGGCGCCAGCGCGCGGCGGATGGCGTCGTTCGCCCACCGGAGTTCTTCGAACGAACGCGTCTGCCCGCCCTCGGCGTACGTCGGATAGAAGTCGGCGGTGTCGAGGTGGTTGACACCGAGCTCGACCGCTCGGCGCAACAGCGCGACCGCCCGCTCCTGCACGTCCGGCCCGCCGCCGGTGCTGCCCGCGAGCCGCTTCGTCCCGAACCCGACCCGACGGATGGTCGCGTCCCCGAGGTGCCAGAATTCCGCCGACTTGCTTTCCGGAATTACTGATGATAAGTTTGTTTGTAGGGTCGCATTCTCTTGCATATTCTGCATTCGGCCAGGATAAATCCTTGAATCATTTTCGTCCACCCTTTCCGCGCGATTTCTTCAGCGCTTCGCTACGCTCGTCGGGTGGATCTCACTCAGCGCCAACGGGACCTCTTGCAGGAGTGGCTGCCGAACGCCGAGGTCGTGACCGACCACAGTTGGGGCCTGGTGGGGACCGTCGTCCTCGAGCTCCGGCTCCGCGGCGAGCGCTACATCGCCAAGGCCGGTGACACGGCCGACCACCATCTCGCGCGAGAAATCCAGGCCCACCGCAGCTGGCTGACGCCATGGACGTCGCGGGGGAGCGCGCCGCAACTCGTCCGCGCGGATGACGAGGCCAAGCTGATCCTCACGCGCTATCTGCCGGGGGAGTTGGTGGAAGGCACCCCGGCGGAATGGGTGCCGGAGACCTATCGCCAGGCCGGTGAACTGCTCGCGGCATTTCACGGCCAATTCGCCGTACCGGACGAAGCCTATGAGGCCCGGGAGAATCGGCGGACGCTCGACAATCTCGGCAAGTCGCACACGATCTCGCCGGCGCTCACGGATCGTTTGCGTTCGGAGATTGAATCATGGCCGACCCCGACGGCCTCGCTGGTGCCGACGCACGGCGACTGGCAACCACGCAATTGGCTGATCGACAACGGCATCGTCGGCGTCATCGACTTCGGTCGCGCGGCACTCCGGCCGGCTGCTACCGATTTCGCCCGGCTGGCCGCGCAGCAGTTCCGATCCGACCCGGCCCTCGAGCCTGCCTTCTTCGACGGCTACGGCCCGGATCCACGGGACCCGGACACCTGGCACCGCGCCCAACTCCGCGAAGCCGTCAACACGGCCGTATGGGCACATCAGGTCGGCGAGACTTCCTTCGAACAACAAGGCCACCGCATGATCGCAGACGCTCTGCGATCATGAGCTGAAACCTGCGCCCGCACCTCACCAGACTCGTAGCCAGGCTCAGCTGACAGTGCCCGGAAGAATTTTCGTGGTGGGATGTCGAGAACCCGTGGGTGGCTTCGTCCCCGGAGTGATCGCGGCCAGAATGGGCCGTACCGCACCAAGGAGAACACGATGGCCAAGTACCTGCTGCTCAAGCACTACCGAGGCGCACCGGTAGCGGTGAACGACGTGCCGATGGACCGGTGGACGCCGGAGGAGGTGTCGGACCACATCCAGTACATGCAGGACTTCGCCACCCGGCTCGAAGGCACCGGCGAGTTCGTCGACGGTCAGGCGCTCTCCCCGGAGGGCACGTTCGTCCGGTACGACGGCGAGGGCCGGCCGCCGGTCACCGACGGCCCGTTCGCGGAGACCAAGGACCTGATCGCCGGCTGGATGGTCATCGACGTCGACACCTACGAGCGCGCGCTCGAGCTGGCCGGCGAGTTGTCCGCGGCTCCGGGTGCCGGTGGGAAGCCGATCCACGAGTGGCTCGAGGTCCGCCCGTTCCTGACCGAGCCCCCGACCATCACAGAGTGACCTCCGTGGACGAGGCCCTCCTGCGGTCCCTCACCCCCACTGTGCTCAGCATCCTCGTCCGTCGCGGAGCCGACTTCGCGGCGGCCGAGGATGCCGTGCAGGACGCTCTGGTCGAGGCCGTGCGGGTGTGGCCCGACGACCCGCCGCGGGACCCGAAGGGCTGGCTCGTCACCGTGGGCTGGCGGAAGTTCCTCGACGCCACCCGCGCCGACACCTCGCGGCGGAACCGCGAGGTACGCATCGAGGGCGAGCCCCAGCCGGGCCCGACTGAAGTCGTGGACGACACCCTCCAGCTGTACTTCCTGTGCGCGCACCCGTCCCTGACACCGGCCTCGGCCGTCGCGCTCACGCTACGCGCGGTCGGCGGCCTGACCACGCGACAGATCGCGCAGGCCTACCTCGTGCCGGACACAACCATGGCGCAGCGGATCAGCAGGGCCAAGCGGACCGTCTCCGGCGTCCAGTTCAACCAGCCTGGCGACGTCGCCACCGTGCTGCGCGTGCTCTACCTGGTCTTCAACGAGGGCTACTCGGGCGACGTCGACCTCGCCGGCGAGGCGATCCGGCTGACTCGCCAACTGGCGACCAGGATCAACCATGAGGAGGTCGCGGGTCTGCTCGCGCTCATGCTGCTCCACCACGCCCGGCGCCCCGCCCGGACCGCTCCCGACGGCAGGCTCGTGCCGCTCGCCGAGCAGGACCGCAGCCTGTGGAACACCCGCATGATCGCCGAGGGCGTCGCCATACTCCAGGCAGCCCTGGCCCGCGACCGCCTGGGCGAGTTCCAGGCCCAGGCCGCCATCGCCGCACTCCACGCCGACGCGCAGACGGCCGAGGAGACTGACTGGGTGCAGATCGTCGAGTGGTACGACGAACTCGTGCGCCTCACCGACAGCCCGGTGGCCCGCCTCAACCGGGTCGTCGCACTGGGCGAAGCCGACGGTCCACGAGCCGGCCTGGCCGCCCTGGCCGCACTCGACCCGGCCTTACCCCGCTACACCGCAGTCGCCGCCTACCTCCACGAGTGCGACGGCGACCCATCCACCGCAGCACGCCTGTACGCCGAAGCCGCCCGAGCAGCCACCAGCCTCCCCGAACGCGACCACCTGACCCGCCAAGGCGCCCGCCTCAACAACCTTTGATGCGGTGTTATCTGGGGGCCAGTACGCAGAACTCGTTGCCGTCCGGATCGGCCATGACGACCCAGCTGACGTCGCCCTGGCCGATGTCGATGTGGGTCGCCCCGAGCGCGACGAGGCGGTCGACCTCCGCCTGCTGATCGCCGTCGGCCGGGGGAGCGAGGTCGAAGTGCAGCCGATTCTTGCCGGTCTTCGCGCGGACGGGCGGACCGCCCCACGTGATCTTCGAACCGCCGCGCGGCGACTGGATCGCGGTCTCCTGATCCTGGTCCCAGACCAACGGCCAGTCCAGCGCCTTGCTCCAGAAGTACCCGACCTCCTGCGAACCGTCGGACGACAGCGCCCCGATGAAGCCGGTGTCAGCCAGGAAGTTGTTGCCCGGCTCAATCAAGCAGAACTCATTGCCTTCGGGATCGGCCAGCACCACGTGCAGTTCCTCCGGGAGCTGACCGATGTCGATATGCCGGCCACCGAGCTCGAGCGCTCTTGCCACCGTCTCCTGCTGCTCCTCCAGCGACGCACTCGTCAGGTCGAAGTGCATCTGATTCGGCACAGTCTTCTGCTCGTGCGTCGGCGCGAACCGGATCCGAAACCCGGTGTCGTCACTAGGCAGCAACACGAGGCCGTCGTCAGCAACTTCCCGCCCCAGCACCCCAGCCCAGAAACGCGCCAGACGGAGCGGGTCATTCGCATCGAAGCAGAGTGCCTCGAGTTCAGAAGTCATGCCGCTCCTCATCCCCACAGTGCCTACCCGGGCCAGCAACGCTAAGTGCCCGCGACACACCACGCAACGCGATTAGGATCGCTGCCATACTCGAACATATGTACGACGTGATCGAAGAGTCATCCTTCGAGGTCGACCGCGGCCAAGGCCCCATTGGTGCTGTCCTGTGGCAGGTGCCGACCGCCGAGACCGCTCGTCCGCTGGTCTTGCTCGGTCATGGCGGAAGTGGCCACAAGCGGAGCTCGCGGCAAGTAGAGCTTGCCCATCGGCTCGCGCGATCCGGACTGGCGGTTGCGGCAATCGACGGGCCGTTTCATGGCGAGCGGGTTGCGGAGCCGCTGAGCCCAGCGGCGTACCAGCAACTCATTGTCGACAGGGGAGTCGAGCGTGTTCTGGACGATCTGACCGAGGACTGGCTGGCGCTGATCGCCGCCGTCAGCCGGCACGCGCAGGTTCGCACCGACAGGCTGGGCTACTTGGGCATGTCTATGGCAACAAGATTCGGCCTGCCCTTGGCGGCCGCACTCGGCGAGCGACTTCATTGTGCTGTGCTGGGCAAGTTCGGCCTGGAGCAGAGCCCCGCACTGCACCCCGGCGTGCACACACCTCAGCGAATCATGAGCGACGCGTCGTGTGTCGTCGCGCCCGTGATGTATCACGTCCAATGGAACGACGAGATCTTCCCGAGGTCCGGCCAGTTCGCGTTGTTCGACGGTCTGGCGTCCTCGGACAAGCGCCTCGTTGCCTTCCCCGGACCACATGCGGGCTCCACTGACGCCGTACTCACGACGTGGTGCCGGTTCCTGACGGAGAAGCTCCTGGATTCGAGCGGGCGCTAGCCCAGTTGGTCGCGGCGGCGGGTGAGGTAGGCGGTCTCGGCGGTGTTGCCGGCCAGTTCGATCGCTTTGTCGTACGCCGAACGCGACTGCTGACTGCGGCCGAGCCGGCGCAGCAGGTCGGCGCGCGTCGCGTGGTAGGCGTGATAGCCGGCCAACTTGTCCTCGAGACTGTCGACGGCCGCCAGCGCCACGTCCGGGCCGTCGAGCTCGGCGACCGCGATGGCGCGGTTGAGGGCGACGATCGGGGTGGGGTCGAGGCGGACCAGCTGGTCGTAGAGGGCGACGATCTGCGACCAGTCGGTGTCGCGGATGTCGCGGGCGGAGGTGTGTACGGCGTTGATCGCGGCGAGGATCTGGTAGCGCCCCGGAGCCATCCCGGTGGCCAGGCGCTCGCGCACCAGACGGTGGCCCTCGGCAACCATCGTCGCGTCCCAGGCGCCACGGTTCTGCTGGTCGAGGGGGACCAGTTCGCCGCTCGCCGACACCCGGGCCGTGCGACGTGCCTCGGTGAGGAGCATCAGCGCCAGCAGCCCCGCCACCTCGCCGTCCTCCGGCAGCAGCGCGCGGATCAGGCGCGTGAGCCGGATCGCCTCGGCGGTCAGCTCATGGCGGACGGAGTCGGTGTCGGGCCCGGTCGCCAGATAGCCCTCGTTGAAGACGAGGAAGAGGACGGTGAGTACGCCGGTCAGGCGGGCCGGGAGATCCTCCGCGGACGGCACCCGATAGGGGATGCGAGCGGCCTTGATCTTGGCCTTTGCGCGGGTGATCCGCTGTCCCATGGTGGTCTCCTGCACCAGGAAGGCACGGGCGATCTCGGGCACCGTCAGACCGCCGACCATGCGCAGCGTCAGCGCGATCCGGGTGTCCATCGCGAGTGCCGGGTGGCAGCAGGTGAAGATCAGCCGGAGCCGCTCGTCGTCGACCGCACCGAGAGGCTCGGGCGGGTCGTCGTACACCATCTGAGCCTCCTTGTGTTTGTCGTCCCGCTTGCTCTCGCGCCGGATCCGGTCGATGGCCTTACGGTTGGCGGTGACGGTCAGCCACGCGCCTGGATTGGGGGGTACGCCGTCGGCCGGCCACCGCTCCACGGCGATTGCGAACGCCTCGGCCGCCGCTTCCTCGGCGATATCGAGGTCACCGAAACGCCTGGCCAAGCCGGCGACCACCCGCGCCCACTCCTCGTGGTGCGCCTGGGTGATCGCCTCCGGGACGTCGGCCACACTCACAGGAACGGCCGCACCTCGATCTTCCGATCGCAGACCTTCGACGCCTCGGTGGCGAGTTTGAGCGCCACATCCAGATCGGGGGCCTCCCACACCCAGACACCGGCGAGGTACTCCTTCGACTCCACGAACGGCCCGTCGGTCACCACCGCCTGCTCGCCCCGGTTGTCGATGACCGTTGCCGCGTCGGTGGCCGCGAGTCCGCCCGAGAACACCCAGTAGCCCTCGGCCATCAGTCGTTCGTTGAACGCGCTGATGGCAGGCTGCCTGTCCGTGCTGCCGGGCTTGCTCTTGTCGTCGATCACGGAAACCAGATATTGCATCTCGACATCATCTCCTGTGCTGTCAGGCGCCCCTCGCAGGCGCCCACTCACCCTTTCAACGAACACCCACACCCCGATCCGACACCACTTCCCGAAGATCTTCCAACCTCCCAGGGGAGTGCCCCGAAACCCACAAGTTGACATAATGTCGCTTATCGGCGCTCTATCAAGAGGCGGCGGAGGCTCGGAACGTACGTCGATACACCACCAATACTCACTCGGGTTCTCTCTGGAGAAGTTGGCGGGAGGATGCGAAACCGAGTCTCTCGTAGACCGGCACCGCCTTGCGGCCGGAGTGAACTGTCACTCGACTCGCGCCAAGGCGAAAGGCGTGTTCTGATGCGGCCTGTACGAGCGCCGAGCCGATGCCGTTCCCGCGCTGCTCCGGTACGACGAAGACGCTTTGGATGTCCGCCGAACGGCGACTGGTGGTGCCCGGCCTCGGCGCCCGTGGAACGAGCGCCAGCCACGCCATCCCGACGACCTCGGACTCGGTAAGTCGAGCGACGAAGGCGAGATGCGAGTCGTCGTGCTCGGTCCACCACGCGGCAAGGTCAACCACGAATGAGTCGACCGACTGCTTGGCCTGCTCGTCAGGTGCGGCATTCAACCAGAGCAGACGAGCCAGGTGCTCCAGGTCAGCCTGCCCTGCGATGCAAATGTCCATGCGACCAGTGTTTCGCGCGACGGGGCCAAGCTGTGTCCCGCAAGGGTTTCTGGGTCCCTTGGGTTTCCCGCGCGGTCGCACGGATCGGCTCGTGGGTGCTAGTAGGGCTGCTGGCGCTTGGAACACTGGCGAACTTCTTGTCCCAGAGTTCGTGGGAACGGTTCCTCTTCGGCCCGGTGACGTTGGTACTGGCGGGACTGTGCTTCGTTGTCGCTCGTGCCAGTACCGCTCCCGTTACCGCGTCGGCTTCTCGGCGGTCATGGTTGCGGCGACCCCGTGCTTCGACATGAGCTCGAGCAGCAGATCGTGGCCCTGCGTGAAGTCCCATTGCTCGGCGAGCATCCCGGCCTCCCGGGCACCTTCGACGTTTCGTGCGTTGTCGTCGATGAACAGGATCGTCCCGGCATCGGCACCGATCCGGCGAGCCGCCTGGACGAAGAAGGCCGGGTCGGGCTTGGCGACGCCGAGGTCGTACGAGTAACAACTCACGTCGAACAGATCGTCGTACCCGAGGGCCGTCCGCATGTGACCGCCACGGTAGCGTTCCTGATTCGTCCCCAGGTGGACGCCGTACCCGTTCCGCTTGAGTACTCGCACGATGCCGATCGATTCCTCGATGACCGCGATGTTCTTCCAGACCGCGTCGTACACCTCGGCCACCGGCGTGACCACTCCGTAGTTCTGGAGTGTCGCCGCGAGAACCGGCATGTAGTCGCCGCGACCGGCGAGCATCGGCAGTTCGTCAACCCAGGTCTCATGGAGGAAGTCACGGGCCCTGTCACCGAGATACGGCTCCATGGCCGCGTACCAGCCCCCGGGCAGATCCTGCAGGACGCCGTCGGCATCCAACAGCAAGTGGCGAACACTCGACTCAGCGACCGCCGGCCGGCTGTTCCTCCAGGCGGCCACGGCGATGTCGATGATGTCGGCGCGAGGAGTTAGGGATGGGATGTCGGTGAGTGGGATCCAGCGGGCGAAGGCTGTGGTGCCGTTGACTTCGGTGGTGCCGAGCGAGCCGCCGGTGATGGTGGCCGCGAAGATGACTCGGACGGATTTGTACGGGCGTCTGTCACGCCCGGGGTCCAAGAGGGTGAAGTGATTCGTCGCGATGGGATTGCCGACCGAGACTGTGTAGCCGGTCTCCTCGATCACCTCGCGGACGACGGCGTCCGGCAGAGACTCGTCGTACTCGACGCCGCCGCCTGGCATCGTCCAGCCGGCCGGTGAGTTCTCATTGCCGACGAACCAACTCAGCAACAGCCGGTCGTGTTCGTCGACGATCACCGCGTACGCCGCCAACCGGGTGTCGTATTCGCTGAAGTGCACCGACCGACGATAGCGAGAACCAGGGTCACAAGCAGAACAGCGCGGGGAACGGGCCACGCTCAGGGGAGACACGTAGGTCTCCCCCGGGCCCGCTCCCCCGTGCGGTCGACTACTCAGCGTGTTCGATTCGTCAGCGGTCCTGGATCAGGCCGAGGACGTTGCCGTCGGGGTCGGTGAAGGTGGCCACCAGGCGGCCGCCGCCGACGTCCTTCGGGGCGTCCTTGAGCGCGCCGCCGGCGGCGGTCACCTCGGCGAGCTTGCCCTCGATGTCGTCCACATGCCAGTAGGCGATCGGCGAGGTCATGTCGCTGTTCGGCACCAGGCCGATCTGCTGCCCCTCGGCCTCGAACCCGACGTAGTACGGCGAGTCCGCCGTCGGCTCCATACCGAGCAGCGCGATGTACGTCGCCTTGGCCTTCTCCAGGTCCGCCACCGGGTGCAGAACCGTCTTGATGCCTTGCGTGGAAGTCATTGTCACTCCTGAACTCTTGGGCCTCGCAGCCCTTGATGTGTACTGACTGTCACGCTATTCCCCTCACCACACCAGCGCTTCTCGATTCCTGACCGCTTCGCGCGACACCCGGTCCAAGGTTGTCTGAAGGGCGCCGAACCCGGTTGGACCGCTGCCTGGCTACCCCCGCCGGCTGGCTTGGTCGGTCACTTTGTGCACCAGATCCGTACGGCGCCGGCCCTCCGGGTACGGATCTGGTGCACAAAGTCGATCTCTCTGCTGTCGGATATCGGCTCCACCGTCCGAGGCGCCGTTAGGCGGGTGGGGGCGCGGACACCATGGCGGGACTTGGGACACCTCATGACCTGCCCCAGGTCCCGACATCTCGTCCCAGGTCCCTGCTCCGGCTCGAAATAGCTGGATCCGCGGATCGAAGCGCTGGCCGCGTCCGGCTGGTGCTGAAGGCCGCGCCCATCGGTGGCGCCCCACGCCCACCGCCGCCGGCAACCGATCCCTGAAGGCCACCGCCACCCACCGGCGCCGGCTGGCGGTGGTGGTTGTCGTTCCGCCCGGGTGTGCACCAGTCGAGCGTCGCGGCGGCGCGGTGCTTGGTCGGTGCACAAAGCGAGGCGGGGCCGACAACGCACGGAAACGACAGGAGAGCCTTCACTGAACAAGTCAAGCCGGACTGATGATGGGCGTTGTGTCGTGGTCTCCGTTTGATCGCGGCGTCATTCGCCCGGCCGCGGTAGCTCCGGTGCCAGGGGCGGCCACCAAAGATAGGGGCACCGGCCCTCCCATCGCGTCCGCTCTTCGGCGGGGGAAAATGGCAAGCGCTGGGGCGTGGAAGGGTGCCAGGATGCCGGCATGGTTGCGCGCGCGTTGAGCTTCGGGTGGGTCATGAGTTCGGGGTTGGTGGTCCGACCGAATGTGGTGGTCGAGGTCGACGCCGTGGAACACATTGGTCCTCTCGGAAGGTCACCAGGTTGGGGCCTGGCTCCACACTGCTCGGCGGGACCAGCCATCCGAGCGGTGATCGGCACTTCGAGCCGATGAACCAGGGCACCCATCCCGAAGAGCTGCCAGCAGAGGTTCTGGCCGACGTGGCAAGCGTGGTCGGGGCAGAGGTCACTCTTCTCAGTCGCCTACCCGGAGGCTTCGATGTGGGTGCCATGCGCGTCCAGTTGGCCGGAAGTGCAAATGCAGTGCTCAAAGCATGGCCCCGGGCACGCCCCAACCAGCTGGACGAGACGTTGCGAACCCAGAGAGTCGTCGAGCACATGCGTAGGCGCGGCTATCCCACCCCGGCCTGGCTCGGAGTGGGCGCCACAGCCACTCATGTATGGCATCTGATCGACTTCGTTGACGCGGCTCCCGCGCCAGAGCTGACCCCGTCCCTCGTTGAGCAGCTGATGGAGATCAACGAACTCCAGGCCGGCCAAGCCTCCGAGCCCTACGACCACTGGTCGTACGCCTGGCGGCTCGCCACCGGTCAAGAATCCGGTCAAGACTTAGCTCCGAGTTTGTCGAGGGCTGTCGCCGGGCTTTCGGGGTATTCCTCCGTGGTGTCGGCATTGGTCGAGCGCCTGCGGCTCGTGTGTGGCGACGTCCCACCACCGCGAGAGGCACCCGACATGGTCCATGCCGATTTCAAGCCCGACAATGTCTTGGTCCGTGACGGAGTGGTGGTGGCGGTCGTTGATATCGGGAACGCCGGTAGCGGCACGCGGGCGACTGATCTCACCACTCTCCAATGGCACACCTTCCAGGATCCGCTGGACGGTGTCCGAAGGCGGCTGTGGACGAGAATCCTCGATCTGGTCGACTGGGAGGGGGCGGCGGTGCTCACAGCGACACAGATCCTCGTGATGCTCGAGTTCCCCATCCGTCACGGGCGCCACGATATCGTTCCGGGGGTGGTCAAGCGCGGCCATCGCGCCCTCGACGAGCTGAACGCGCTTCGCTAGCTGTCGCCGGTGGAGATGGTGTGCGAAAGGGGGACCTCCGACTTGCTATCAGCCGGCACAACGCGCGACGCGGCGCTTCAGGCTGGCCACTATCGCCGCGTCGCTGCGGTTCGTTCGGCACCGCAGCGACCTCGACCGGCTGATGTCGAAGACGCTGCCGAGGTCGTAGGCGCGCGTCTTCACGATCCGGCCGGAGGCGTCGACGCGCGGATCTGGCACGACGCTGTTCAGTGACAAGAGCTTGGTCGACGGCCCTTACTTGGCGACGTATTCCTTGAGGTGTTTGCCGGTGAGCGTGGTGGGCTTGGCGATCAGCTTGGCCGGAGTGCCTTCGAAGACGACCTTGCCGCCGTCGTGACCGGCGCCCGGGCCGAGGTCGATGAGCCAGTCGGCGTGCGCCATCACGGCCTGGTGGTGCTCGATGACGATGACCGACTTCCCGGCGTCGACGAGGCGGTCGAGTAGCGCCAGGAGTTGCTCGACGTCGGCCAGGTGGAGGCCGGTGGTCGGCTCGTCGAGGACCAGGATCCCGCCCGGCTCCCCCATGTGGGTCGCCAGCTTGAGCCGCTGCCGCTCTCCCCCGGACAGCGTGGTCAGCGGCTGGCCGAGACTCACGTAGCCGAGTCCGACATCCGCGAGGCGATCGAGGATCTTGTGTGCGGCCGGCGTACGCGCGTCGCCCTCAGCGAAGAACTCGAGAGCCTCGGCCACCGGCAGCGCGAGTACCTCGGCGATGTTCTTCCCGCCGAACGTGTACTCCAGCACGGCCGCCTGGAACCGCTTGCCCTCGCACTCCTCACACGGCGACTCGACGGTCGCCATCACACCGAGCTCGGTGTAGATCACGCCGGCACCCTTGCAGGCCGGGCAGGCACCCTCGGAGTTCGCGCTGAACAACGCCGGCTTCACGCCGTTCGCCTTCGCGAACGCCTTCCGGATCGGCTCGAGCAGTCCGGTGTACGTCGCCGGGTTACTCCGCCGCGATCCCCGGATCGCGCCCTGATCGATCGCCACCACACCATCGAGGTCGGCGATCGAACCGTCGATCAGGGAACTCTTCCCCGAGCCCGCCACCCCGGTCACCACCACGAGGACACCGAGCGGTACGTCGACATCGACGTTCTGGAGGTTGTTCGTCGAGGCGCTCCGGACCTCGAGCGCACCTGTCGCCGAGCGCACCGACTCCTTCAACGTCGCCCGGTCATCGAGGTGCCGCCCGGTCAGCGTCCCGCTGGTCCGCAGCTTGTCGACCGTGCCCTCGAAGACCACCTCGCCACCACCGGACCCAGCGCCCGGACCGAGGTCGACGACGTGGTCGCCGATCACGATGGTCTCCGGCTTGTGTTCCACGACGAGCACGGTGTTGCCCTTGTCGCGCAGTTGCAGCAGCAGTTCGTTCATCCGCTGGATGTCGTGCGGGTGCAGACCGATGGTCGGCTCGTCGAACACATACGTGACGTCGGTCAGCGACGAACCGAGATGACGGATCATCTTGGTACGCTGCGCCTCACCACCGGACAGCGTGCCGGCGGGTCGATCCAGGGACAGGTAGCCCAGCCCGATCTCGACGAACGCGTCGAGCGCGTCCCCCAGCGCCCCGATCAGCGGCGCCACCGACGGCTCCTTCAGGTCACGCACCCACGCGGCCAGGTCGGTGATCTGCATCATGCACAGGTCGGCGATGTTCTTGCCCTTGATCTTCGACGCCAGCGCCTCCTGGCTGAGCCGGGTCCCGCCGCAGTCCGGGCACGTGGTGAACGTGATCGCACGCTCCACGAAGGCACGGATGTGCGGCTGCATCGCCTCGACGTCCTTGGACAGGAACGACTTGTGGATCTGCGGGATCAGCCCCACGTAGGTCAGGTTGATGCCCTCGACCTTGATCTTGGTCGGCTCCCGGTAGAGCAGGTCGTGCAGCTCCTTCTTGGTGTACTTCTTGATCGGCTTGTCCATGTTGAAGTAGCCGCTGCCTCGGAAGATCCGCCCGTACCAGCCCTCCATGCTGTAGCCGGGGATCGTCAGGGCGCCCTCGTTCAGCGACTTGCTGTCGTCGTACAGCGCGGTCAGGTCGAAGTCGGTGACCGCGCCCATGCCCTCGCAGCGCGCGCACATGCCGCCGGCGTAGACGGCCTCGCGCACGACCTTCTTCTCGCCCGCACCCTTGTCGGCGACCATCGACCCGGTCGCCGTCCGCTTCGGGACGTTGAACGAGTACGCCGTCGGCGGGCCGGCGTGCGGCTTCGCGATCCGGCTGAACAGGATCCGCAGCATCGCGTTCGCGTCGGTGGCGGTGCCGACCGTGGAGCGCGGGTTCGAGCCCATCCGCTCCTGGTCGACGATGATCGCGGTGGTCAGGCCGTCGAGTACGTCGACCTCGGGGCGCGCCAGCGACGGCATGAACCCCTGGAGGAACGCGCTGTAGGTCTCGTTGATCAGCCGCTGCGACTCGGCCGCGATCGTGCCGAACACCAGCGAGCTCTTGCCCGAGCCGGACACTCCGGTGAAGACCGTCAGCCGGCGCTTCGGGATCTCGACGCTGATGTCCTTCAGGTTGTTCACCCGCGCTCCGGTGACGCGGATCAGGTCGTGGCTGTCGGCAACTTGTTCGCCGGCCGACCTCGGGGCCTTGCTCATGGGTGTCTCCATCTTATTCAGGACAGCTCATCGCGTCTGCTGTCGGGCGGAGCCGCGGGCGCGGTCTCCGTTCGGCACGGTCGGGGTCGGCTCAGGAAACCTGGTTGATCCGGATGTGGTTGCCCGCGGGATCGCGGAACGCGCAGTCGCGTACGCCGTACGGCTGGTCGGTCGGCTCCTGGATGACCTCGGCGTCGGTGGCCTGCAGCCGCTCGAACACGCCGTCGATGTCCTTGGTCGCCAGCACCAGGGTGGCGTAGGTGCCCTTGGCCATCATCTCGGCGATGGTCTGGCGCTCGTCCTCGGTGATGCCCGGGTCGGCGCCCGGCGGGTAGAGGACGACCGACGTGTCGGGCTGGCCGGCCGGGCCGACGGTGATCCAGCGCATGCCGCCGTACCCGACGTCGGTGCGGATCTCGAAGCCGAGGACGTCGCGGTAGAACGCCAGCGACGCCTCCGGATCGGTGTGCGGGAGGAAACTCGACAGAATCTTGATGTCCATGGACGTCACGCTACGTGCCGCTCGCCGGAGTTGCTTCTCGATTCCTGATCGGCCGGGTCACCTGTTTCGCGACGCACGACGGGATGCCCACGGTCGCGTCGGCCGCCCGCTCGCGGTAGACGCTCGGCGGCATCCCGACCAGCTCGGTGAACCGGGTGCTGAACGTGCCCAGCGACTGGCAGCCGACCGCGAAGCAGACGTCGGTCACGCTCTGGTCGCCGCGGCGCAGCAACATCATCGCCCGCTCGATCCGCCGGGTCATCAGATACCCGTACGGCGACTCTCCGTAGGCACGCTTGAACTCACGGCTGAGGTGGCCGGAGGACATGTGGGCACCCCGGGCGAGCGCCTCCACGTCGAGCGGCTGCGCGTACTCCCGATCGATCCGGTCCTTGACACGCCGCAACCGCGCGAGGTCCCCCAGGCGCTGCGCATCGGCCGGACTGTTGCTCATCCCTGAAATCGTGCCACGTCCCACCGAAGAAGTCATACACGCCTAGGGTGCTCCCCCGAGCAGTTCGGGGGTCAATGGAACCGGGCACCCCGACAGCCCGTGGTGGCCCGGACCTGAAACTGCCCGCCGGTGCGGGCTGGTCGGAGGCTGGGTGGGCAGCTCGACAGGAGGTGTCCGCCCTGGCCCCGGCCGGGCCGGCCGGGGCCAGGCGTGAATGCCTCGCCGACCAGCATCCGTGGACCGACACGTCCTGTCGAGCTGCACGCCCAGCCGGCCCGCTCGCACTGACCGCGCGCAACTAGCGGCCGGTGGTGCCGTCGAGTTGTTCGCGGATGATGTCGGCGTGGCCGGCGTGGCGGGCAGTTTCCTCGATGACGCCGAGCAGGACCCAGCGAAGGTCATGGGTCTTGCCGTTGCGGGTTACGGGGTGATCGGGGTCGCCGACGGTGGTGATGATGTCGTTCGAGGCCGCGCAGGCGGCGCGATAGTCGGCGCGGAGGCTTTTCAGGGTCACCGCGGGATCTACTTGCATCGAACGCTTGCCCCGGCTCACCTTGCGGCCGGCGACGATCTCCTCGAACCAGAGGGACTCGGCGAACGTCAGGTGCTGCACCAGGCCGGCGATGTTGGTGCCCGAGTCAACCGTGCTGCGGCGCGCGTCAGCCTCGCTCAGACCCGACAGCTTCTTCAGCACACCCGCGCGCAGCCCATCGAGCGCGGCGCGCAGCTGCTCGAGCTCGGTGGTCATGACGAGCTGCAGGGGCCGACCGTGGAGATGATGCCGCGGTGATCCGACACGGGAATTGTGTACCAGCCGGCGTCGTCGGCGCACCAGCCGGGCTTCACGAACATGTGGTCGATCCGCACCAGGAACGCCGTCCAGTTGCCGATCTCCGACGGCCGGCCCCAGGTGTCCAGCATGGCGTCGTCGAGGTGCTTGCTGAGCACCCGGTAGTCCCGGCCGCGGTCGGGGGTGTTGAGGTCTCCAGTGACCACGACCGGGTGGTCGTCGCGCTCGGTCCTCGCCGCGATCTGCTCCATCAGCCGGTGGTGCTCGGCGACAGTGGTCTGGTACGACGCTCCGTCGTCCGGAGGCGACTGGTACGTCGCTCCGCCCGACGTCCACCACGGACGCGGTACGTGCGCGGCGATCAGGTCGAACTCACCCGATGGCGCCTGGACGCGGATCACGAAGCCGGGCAGATCCGGCCCGGGTCGTTCGACCACCGTCAGCGGCCACCGGCTGAAGATGCCGACCGCTGGTCCGTTCCAATCGGCCACGTGCGCCGGGTACGACTCGGACAGCCGAGCGGTCAGTGGAGACCCGATCTCGGAGACGACGAGCACGTCGGCGTGCAGCGCGAGCAGACTCTCGGCGCCCTCGAGCTCGCCACTGCCGATGTTCGCCGCCGCGATCCGTACGGCGCGAGTCCGGTCGACGGTGCCGGCTCCGTCTGGTATCCACGGCAGCACGGTCGCCACGATTCCGACCAGCAGCGTCGACACGGCAAAGACGATAGCGGCCTTGTGCCGCCGACCCAGCAAGCCCACGGTCAGCGCTGTCACCAACGTCAGCATCGGCAGCCCGATCGCCAGCACATCGGTCACCACACCGAGCCGGTCGTGCAGCAAGAACCATGCCCAAGGCAACAAGGCGGCCACCGCAACCCCGCCGGAGCGCCGGACGCGCGTCGGTCCGCCACGCACTTCCACCGCAGCCCCCTGCACCTCGGCTCCCCCCACCCCGGATCCCCTCCACCAGCCAGGCTAGGCCCCCTTCCGGCGGTCCGGTACCGACATCACGTGAACAAATCGGCTCAGCGGCGGGCACCCCAGTTGAGATAGGCGACGTTGGCGAGGAGCCAGCCGAAGTCGATCGCCTGGTGACCGTCGACCTCCGGCGTCGGCTGGTAACGGTTGTAGAGCGCTAGGCAGGCCTGGACCGCCCTACGGCAAGTCGACTTCCAGCGGCAGGTTCTTCAGGAAGTCGGTCGCGTCGAACATCGCCCCGGCTGTCGCCACGCCCGTCGTCCGCGTCTCGCCGGCGAGGATCCGTCGTACGGCCTCCACCGCGAGCGGAGCCGTGATCGCGTAGATGTCCTGGCCACGTGCCGTCGCCCGCTGCTCGACCCCATCGGTGCGGACCAGCACGTCGACGACGAAGGACTGGTCGGAGCGGCCCAGCGCTTCGACGGCTACCGGCGCGGGGGTGTCCGCGTTGAACAGGTCGACCGCCGCCTCGACGGTCATATAGGTGCGCACCTCGGATACGGCGAGGTGGCTGGGGACCGTGACGACGTCGGCCATGGTGAACTCGGGGATCACGCGCCGCAGGCCGAGGGGCTCGGGGAAGATCCAGTCCTCTTGGACCGGCTTGTCGTCGTGGTACTGCAGCTCGCCGCCCGTGAACCGCAACCGGCGTCCGGCCCGGCGGTCGTGCGAGACCTGTCCGGCAGCGCGCGTACCCGGAGTGGGGTGCCAGCTGCTGAGGCCGTAGGCGACGTGCACCTCGTCGGTGGTGGTCCGCTCCCCCAGCACGGCGGTTGTCAGCAGGTCGCCGAGGCCGCCGTAGAACGCCATCGCCGGGACGACTGGCGTGTCCGCGTGCCTGTCGAGTGTTGACAAGTTCGCCTCGATCTCGGCCGCGACATCGACGTACGGGATCCTCGCCCGGACTGCCGCCTCGACCACCGGCGTGGCGGTCGCCACGAAGGGGCCGGCGCAGTTGATCACGGCCGCGGCCTTGGCGAGCGCCTGGTCGAGCGCGTGGGGATCGTCGACCGCTGCCGGGCGTACGTCGACGTCGCCCCACTTCGACGCCAGCGTCTCGAGCGTGGTCGCGTCGCGTCCCGCGATGACGGTCGGGAGGCCGCGCCGCAGCAACTCCTCGACGACGAAGCGGCCCGTGTGCCCGGTCGCTCCGTAGACCACTACTGCATTCATTGTCTTCTCCTCCGATTGTCGACGATCGACACGTCCAGTCTCGCCGTCCGACGCACCCGACCGTGAGAGTCCGGAACGACACCATGCGTACACTTTCGGACATGCACACTGTCGCGCTGGCGACCGCCGGGCATCTGCTGCACCTCGAGCTCGGGATCGCGTACGAAATCTTCGGCAATCCACCGCTCGGTCACGTCGACGACTGGTACGAGGTCGTCCTCTGCGGACCCGGAACCGTGCAGGTCGGTCCCTTCCGGGTCGAGCCCGATGACGGTCTCGATCGGCTGGCCCGCGCGGACACCGTGATCGTGCCGGCGTGTGTGGACGTCGACGAGCCGCCGCCGGCTGAGCTGGTCGAGGCAGTCCGAGCGGCGCACGCGGCGGGCGCTCGGATCGCGTCCCTGTGCACGGGTGCGTTCGTGCTTGGTGCCGCGGGGCTGCTGGACGGTCGGAGGGCGACCACCCATTGGGGGCACGCCGCCGCGTTGAGTGCACGTTATCCACAGGCGGAGATCGATCCGGACGTGCTCTACACCGACAACGGGAGCGTGCTGACCTCCGCGGGCAAGGCGGCTGCCATGGACCTGTGCCTGCACCTGATCCATCTCGACCATGGCGCGACGATCGCGAACTCCGTCGCGCGGCGCCTCGTCGTACAGCCGCATCGGGCCGGTGGTCAGGCGCAGTTCGTGGACACACCGGTGCAGGTCAGCGGCGACCACACCCTCGCGGATCTCCTGGCCTGGGCGCAGGAGCGACTCGACCAGCCGCTGACCGTGACCGACCTCGCCCGGCAGGCGAACACCAGTCCGCGCCACCTCGGCCGAACCTTCCGCGCGGTGACCGGCCAGACACCACTCCAATGGCTGCTGACCCAGCGCGTCCGGCGCGCCCAACAGTTGCTGGAGGCTACGAACGACGGCATCGAGACAGTCGCCGTCGCGACCGGAATGGGCACCGCCACGACCCTGCGACGCCAGTTCAAGCGTGTCGTCGGCGTACCGCCCGACACCTACAGACGCACCTTCCACAGCACGTAGGCTGCGACCATGGCGACCTACCCGCGACGGATGCACACGGCGTTGGAGGCCACGGATCCGCGCGGGCTGGCGGAGTTCTATCGCGTGTTGCTGGGGTTGCGGTACCGGGCGGGCGACGAGCCGCCGAGTGACGGTACGGCGGATGACGCCGATTGGCTCGTGCTCGTCGACGACGACGGGAATCGGCAGCTCGCGATCCAAGGGGTGGATGTGCTGCCGACGTCCACCTGGCCGTCTCACGACGTACCGATGCAGCTCCACATCGACTACGCCGTACCTTCGGTCGAAGAGTTGCATCGGCACCGGCAGCGGGCCGAAGAGCTCGGCGCCAGGCTGCTCCTGGACCGTACGTCGGAGGATTCCGAGCCGCTCTATGTCCTGGCCGACCCGGCCGGGCATCCGTTCTGTCTCCTCGTGGGGCTCTTGTGAGCAAGCAGACTGGGTACGCCGACGTCAACGGACTGCGGATGTACTACGAGCTCCACGGCTCGGGCGGGACCCCGCTGCTGCTGTTGCACGGCGGGCTGTTCAACATCGAGCTGCAGTTCGGTGCTTTGCTGCCTGGACTGGCCGAGAGGCGGCAGGTGATCGCGACCGACTTCCAGGGACACGGCTACACCAATGACATCGATCGTCCGTTGGGCACCGTCGGCCTGGCGTCGGACGTGGTCGGGTTGTTGAAGGAGCTCGACGTACCTCAGGTGGATCTGTTCGGGTTCAGCGTGGGCGGTGCGGTCGCGCTGTACCTGGCGATCAAGCACCCGGAGCTGGTCCGGAAGGCGGTCATCTCGTCGGTGCCGTTCAGCACGGAGGGTGAGCGCCCGGAGAACGCCGCGGTGGGCGAGATGAAGGTGGAGATGATCGCCGGTACGCCGATGGAAGCGGAGTACCTCGCGAAGTCGCCGCACCCGGACCTCGAGCACCTGCAGACCCTACTCACCAAGCTCGGCGGCTACGACCGCGGCACCGCCGGCTGGACCGACGACGACATCCGCGGCATCGCCGCTCCCACCCTCATCACGGTCGGCGACTGCGACGCCGTCAAACTCGACCACGCCGTCCGCTTCCTCCAACTCCGCGGCGGCGACGTGAACGGCGACTTCACCGGGGTCCCCACCTCCCAACTAGCCGTCTTGCCCGGCACCACCCACTTCAACGGCCTGTCCCGCACCAACCTCGTCCACGACGTGGTCACCACCTTCCTCGACGCCGACTAGCCGGCGGCCAGGTCGACGGCCGGGAGATCGAGTGGGCGCACCCGGCCCGTACGCCGGTGGGGCGGCGACCGGGTGGTAGACGACGACCGTGCCGCGGCCGGGGCACGTTGAAGGGGATCTGCAGGTTGGAAGAAAGTTTCAGCCGTCTCGGCCCTGCCAGGTGGTCACGCAGGCTTCGTTCCCCTCCCGGTCGGCAAGCACCCAGAAAGCGGGGGCACGCGTCGCGGACACCAGTCGGCCCCCAGCCGCCAGTGCGGCCTCGACGCGCCGTGGTGCCTCGTCATGCGGAACACAGATATCGAAGTGGATGCGATTGCGCTGCGGACGCGGCCGGTCCATCTGCTGGAACCAGATGGCCGGGCCCTGCCCGACCGGGTCGACGAGCGGATCCTCCGGCCCATCGGCACCCGCCTCATCGGTATAGCCCAGCACCGCTTTCCAGAACGCCCGAATCCCGGCAATGTCCAGTGCATCAATCGCGATCTCCACTATCTGGACGGACCGCGGTGCCCCCGTTCCGATTTCGGGCTCCGCCAGAAACCCGGAACTGTCCGCGGTGGCAGAGATCCGAAGCGCGAGTTCGACATCCCGGGTGGTAACCGCTGCGCGCTCCAACGACTGCAGAGTGAAGACGACCCGATCAGGGCGGGCATCGACCCGAAGGTGCCGGTCGGCGTCGTCGCCGCACACCGCGACAGCGTCCGCTGCCAAGCCGATCGCCCGAGCCAACGACCCGACCGGGACCGACGTTCGCAAAGTGCCCAGCAAGAAGCGCCACCCAGAGTCCTGGACCGCCTCCGACGCTTCCTGCCGACTCAATGTCTGTTCCATGGCCGCATCCTTGCAGCCCCCACGGTCAGCCCCGCCTGCCGCTACTTCCTGAACGGTCCCTGGTAGCTCAGGCGAAAGACCGGCCAGGCGATCTCCGTGCGCCACGATGTTGGGTTCGGGTCGTCTCGGGGCCCGACGGTGTAGGTCTCCTGGACTGGGCCGGTGACGGTCAGGGTGTGGTTGTGCGCCCAGGTGGCGAGGCGGCCGTAGGTTACGTCGATGTCGTCGTGTGCGCCATGGTGGATGGTGGCGGCCAGGTCGACGGCGGGGAGTTCGAGTGGGCGCACCCGCCCGTACGACGGTGGGGCGGCGACCGGGTAGTAGACGACGACCATGCCGCCGCCGGCGGTGAAGAGCTCGTTGTCGTACTGGCCGCCCGGTGGACCTAGCCGCTGGTGACTGGGTACGGCGGAGTCCAGCTCGGCCATGGCGCCGTCGTACCAGGGCAAGACGTCGTCCAGGTCGACCACATCGGTGATCGCGGCAACCATTCGGGCCGGTTCGGAACGCAGCTCGACGGCCAACTCGCCAGGGGCGGGCCGCAGCAGGCGTTGCAGCGACGTCACCGCCGCGCGGGTCCGATCGAGTGAGTCCTGCAGCCGGTCGAGGTGCGTGGCGATCAACTCGGCGCGGATCTCCGGATCGTCGGTCGCGAGGATCTTGCCGACCTCGGCCAGCGGTACGTCGAGCTCACGCAGCCGATGGATCACTTGCGCGGAGGGGATCTGCCCGGTCGTGTAGTACCGGTAGCCGCTGGACGGATCGATCGACGCCGGCTCCAGCAGACCGCTCTCGTGATACCGCCGCAGTGTCCGCACACTCAGCTGCGTCGCCTGCGCGAACTCGCCAATCGTCAGTCCCCGACTCACCCCGCCACTCTGCACCCTCCCCCTGCGAGAGAGTCAATTCCTTGCCCCTCTCCCACCGAGAGGCACCAGGCTGACCGGCATGAACATCTCCCTCGACCGACTGCCCACCACGATCACGGCGTACCTGATCAGCCACACAGCCCGCGATCTCGACGCCGCGATGCGGTGGTACGCCACCGACGCCGAAGTCACCGACGAAGGCAAGACCTACCACGGCCGCGACGAGATCCGCGCCTGGATGGCTCGGTCTGCCGGCGAGTACACCTACACCACCGAACTGACCGGCGCACGCCAGGTCGACGACCACACGTACGTCGCCACCCATCACCTCGAGGGCAACTTCCCCGGCGGAAACGTCGACCTCGACTTCACCTTCACCCTCGAGGACGACGTGATCACCAGGCTCGTCATAGCCTGAACCTGCTATGGAGAAGGCACTGGCGGAGTTGCGAGCCCGGATCGTTGCCGCGGCCGGGCGCGAGCATGCGGTCGACGGGTTGCTGTTGTCGATCGTCGACGCGCCGACACCGCCGATGTCTTCCCTGGCGACGCCGACGTTCGCGCTGGTTGCGCAAGGCCGGAAGCGGCTCGCGGTCGGCGACCAGGTCTTCGAGTACGGCGCCGGCGACTACCTCGTCGTTTCGGTGGATCTGCCGGTGACCGGCCACTTCGTCGAGGCCTCCAAGGACCAGCCGTGCCTCGGGGTCGGGTTGTCGCTGCGGGCCGAGCTGATCGCCTCGCTGCTGCTGGATGCGGCGGACAGTCAGGTGCCTGGTGGCTCGGTTCAGGCGCTGACCGTCAGCCGTGCGCCCGACGAACTCGTCGACGCCGTGGTCCGCCTGCTTCGGCTTGTCGACGAACCCGAGGATGCCCGGGTGCTCGCGCCACTTGTCGAGCGCGAGATCCTCTGGCGGCTGCTGCGCAGTCCGCAGGGTGCCGCCGTACGCGAGATCGGGCTCGCGGACAGCAGCCTGTCGCACGTCGCCCGGGTGATCCGCTGGATCCGCGACCACTACACCGAACCGTTCCGGGTCGAGGACCTGGCCGCGCTGGCCGGCATGAGTACGTCGGCGTTCCATCGGCACTTCCGCACAGTCACGGCGATGACGCCGATCCAGTTCCAGAAGAAGATCCGGTTGCAGGAGGCGCGGTTGCGGCTGGTCGGGCTGGGCGAGGACGTGACGAGCACCGGGTACGCCGTGGGCTACGACAGCCCGTCGCAGTTCAGCCGCGAGTACCGGCGCGAGTTCGGTACGCCGCCCAGCCGTGACACCAGCCTGATCCGCGCGGAAGCTTCCCTGCCATAGAGCAGGATCGTGCAAGTGGCGGCGAGCAATTGTCTAGCGACTCTCCTGCGAGAACACGTCTACTGGACAAGTACCTGTTCAAGACGTTCGAGGAGATTGACACGATCATGCAAATAGCTGTGATCACCGGCGGGAGTTCCGGCATCGGGCAGAGCGCAGCCTTCGAGGTCGCGAAGCGCGGCGTCGGGGTGATCCTGACCTACCACGGCAACCGCGACGGCGGCCTGGAGACCGCCGAACGGATCGAGAAGGACGGCGGTACGGCGGTCGCACTGCCACTGGACGTCGGTCGCCCGGACACGTTCGCCGACTTCGCGACTGACGTGCGAGAAGTGCTCCAGCGCTGGGGGCGGACGTCGTTCGACTTCCTCGTCAACAATGCGGGCGTCGGGCAACAGCCGGTGAGGTTCGAGGACACCACCGAGGAACTGTTCGATCAGATGCTGCGGGTCCACCTCAAGGGTCCGTACTTCCTGACCCAGACGCTCCTGCCGCTGATCGCGGACGGCGGATCGATCGTCTACACCAGCAGCACCTCAGCCCTGGCCAACACGCGACCGGAGCCGGGGTACTCGGTGTACGCGAGCATGAAGGGCGCACAGGTGGTGCTCACCCGCTACCTCGCCAAGGAACTCAGCGTCCGCGGCATCCGGGTCAACGCCGTCGCTCCTGGCGTGACCCGGACCCGCCTCGGCGACGACGCGTTCGCCCGCTATCCCGAGCTGATCCCGCCGATCGCCGACCGCACCGCCCTCGGCCGCATCGGCGAACCGGACGACCTCGGCAAGGTGATCGCGTTCCTCCTCTCCCCCGATGGCGCGTGGATCACCGCCCAGACCCTCGAAGCCTCGGGCGGCTACGACCTCTGACCACTCCAGTCGTCTCCCCACGTCGCGGTCCTGGCGGCGCGGTAACTGCTGGACGACTTAGGCACCACCGTCTGTTCACGTGAACCGGCGGTGGTGCACAGGTCGAGGATCACTCGCCCCTTCGGCCGCGCGGGCCTCCCGATCACCCGGGCCGGCGCGGGATGGGCCGGTGCGCGGGTGGCGACCAGGTAGCTGAACTTCTCGTCCTCGTAGTTGCGCGTGCCGTCCTTCAGGACCCGATGCAGTTCGGTCCGCGGCAGTCGTACGGCGAAGTGGCACCAGTCGGCGGGGACGAGCGGGCACGCCACCTGATGCGAGCAGGGAGCCGCGACCGTCAGACCCTGCTCGATGAGTTGAGCACGCGCATCGAGTATGCGGCGGTGCCCGCGCGGAGTCCCGGGCTCCACGATCACGACGGTGCCGGCGGTCTGCGCCGCTGTGTCGATGAGGTCGCGGCGGGCGGCGTCGGACAGTTCATTGAGGACGTAGCCGATCGTGATCAGGTCGACCTCGCGGTGCGGGCTCCAGTGGCGGAGGTCGGCCGCCGTCCACCTTGGGCCGGCAAGCGGCCCGCTTTGGTTGCCGTCGACAACGTGACGGCCGTGCTCACCATCGGCAAGTCTTCGGCCGAGGCGGATGGCGGCGGCCTCGCGTTCGATGGTCTCGATGGCGATCCCCGGCCAGATGGCGGCAGCTGCCCAAGCGGCCGCGCCGGTTCCCCCGCCGAGGTCGAGGTGAGTCGTGAAGGTGCTGATGACGTGTCGATCAGCCGCGAGCAGGGCGGCGTGGAGCGCACGACAAGTCGCCGGCATTCGTACGACGGCGTACGCGAGGCAGTCGAGGTCGTCGCTCATTCCCGGTGTGCTGTCGTCGACCCGCTCACCCCGATAGCGGTCCGACAAAGCGATGACCCGGCGGCGCAGCACGTCGTGCTGGACACCGGCAAGGACGCGGACAAGGGCAGCATGCAGTTGTGTGTCCACGAAGGACATGAGGGAACTCCGGTTCGGTCGGCACGGAGTGCGCACAGGGCGCACGAGACCCGCGGCCAGACGCCGCGACGCACCAACCGGTCCGGAAAGCTGTCAGAAGGCAGCAGAGAAGGAGGGATTGGCGCGGAACCGGATAACCATGCAAGCCATCACGCACCTCCTCGGATCACACAACAACCGAGACTCTATCCAACGGCACCTCCACTCCGCGTCTGATTTTCAGCGATCCAGGTACGTACAGAGGCAGACCTTGTTGCCCTCGGGATCCGCCAGCACGGTGAACGACGGCGCCTTGTCGTCGGCCACCACCGTTCCGCCGGCCGCCAGCGCCGCCTCGATCCGGGCCGGGACCACCTCAGCCGGAAGCCACAGATCCAGATGGAACCGTTGCCGAGGAGTCTCATGCGCGTCCGTGCCCTGGAACCACAGGGTCACCACCCGTCCGGTCGGGTCGCAGACGTCAAGCCGGTCGTAGACGCCGGGGTCGCCGGCGAGTACGGCGGCCCAGAACGGACCGATCGCGGCCTCGTCGGCCGTATCCAGGCCGAGCTCCACCTCAGCCACGGCCGACGGGTCAGCTGTGAGGCCCAGTGACTGAGCGATCGAGCTGATCCGCCGCGCCAGGTCGACATCCCGCCGCGTCACGTTCGGATAGCCCTCGCCGGTGCCGAGCTTCACCGCGTCGTCGCTGCGCAGCCGCACATCCGCGAAGCCCTTGCCGAGCCGGACCTCGGGCGCATGCTCACCCGAGGCGCAGGCCTCGCCGAGGGCGCTCACGAAGCGAGCGCCGTCGGCGAACGACCCGATCAGGAACCGCGCGTGCAAGCCCTGGCCCAGCTTGCGCCAGTCGGCCAGCTCGGCGTCCCGGATCGCCTGCCAGCTCAGCATGTCCATCGCCAACCCCCAAGAAATCGCGGTTCCGAAGAGGTTAGGACACCACGCCGACAGTTCAGATCAGGACTTCCTTGCCGTCCTCGACCACGATGTCCCCGGTTCCGAGCGACCCGAACCCGTCCTGCCGCAGCGTCAGCGACACCGCCCCACCGGGCAGCACCTCGCCGTGGCTGATCTTGTAGGTCGCCGGTACGGCGCCGGCCTCGAACAGCCGCTTCCCCGTCCCCACCACGACCGGGAACTGGATCAGCCGATAGGTGTCCACCAGACCGGCGTCGTGCAGGGTCCGCACGAGCTGCCAGCTCCCGTGCACCTGCAGCTCACGCCCGGGCTGTTCCTTCAGCCGCCGTACCTGCTCCACGATGTCGTCACCGCGGAGCACGGTGGTGTCGCCCCACGCCGCGTCCTCGTCGGAGAGCGTGTTGCTGACGACGTACTTCTTCCAGGTGTTCAACGCGGTGGACACGATGTTGTCCGGCTCCACCGTCACCTGCGACCAGAACGTGCGCATCATCTCGAACGTCGACCGGCCGAGCAGGATCGCGTCCGCCTCCCGGAACCACCCGTCGACCGGGTCCAGCTGGCCGTCGGCCGCGTGCGGTACGAGCCAACCGCCGTACTCGAACCCGTTGCTTCGGTCCTCGTCCGGTCCGCCCGGCCCCTGCATGACACCGTCGAGGCTGACGAAGACGTTGACGCTGAGCTCCATGACTTCTCCCTAGGTAGAGGTGCTCTCACCCAGGCGTCGATCAGCTCCCGCCGGACTCGACACGCAGTACGGCGAGATCTCGCTCGGCGTACGTCCGGTGCTCCCACTCCTCGCCCAGAATGCAGCCGAGACACTCGCTGACCTGGTAACTCTGCGACGCCGGATACCCGGGCTCGGTCGCTGGCACGGTCATTTCACTCAGCCGCTCGTCGGTGAGCTCAGCGAAGACGTCCCGAACGGTCTGCATCCGGTCGGCCCGCAACACGAGCACCTCGTCCAGTGACGGGCGTACGGCGCGATCGCGCGGAACGGGCGGTACGTCGTGCATCTCGTCGTGCGGAAGGTCCAGCGGGTCCCAGGGAGCCGGGTCGCCGAGGACGGTACGCCGTACCCAGGCATCGGTCGCGAAGACGAGGTGCCGCTGCGTCTCGATGAACGACCACTCACCGTCGACGGACTCGTGCAACAGCTCCGGCGGCAACTGCCGGGCCCGCTCGACGGTCTCCCTCCACAGCCGCTCGAGCAGTTCCCACGCCTCCCGGTAACCGTCCGCGTCCGCAGGGCGCATCTTCTCGCGACCGGGGTGACGACGGTTGAGCTCTGCATCGATCAGCGGTACGACGTCAACGCCCCAGACCCTCAGGTTGCGGATGTCGCCGTCGAGCGACACGTCGTTCAGGGCTGCGCCGCGGATGGTCGCGCCGTTGAGGTTGACGTTGTCGAAGCGGGCACCGCGCAGGTCGACATCGTGAAACACCGCCTCCCGCAGCGACGACCGTTCGAACCGCGCGGCGGCGAGGTCTTGGTCCTTGAACTCGGTCACCCGCCCAGCTTGGCGTGAGCCCGCCCGGGGCCACAATGGCGGACAAAGGCGAGTTCCGTCCCGCCTTCTGATTGAACGGAGCGGCATGTACCGCAGGCTCGTCCTCAAGCTGTCCGGGCAGGCGATCGCCGGCTCGAACGACTTCGGCTTCGACAGCGACCGGCTCACCCACCTCGCGAACGAGGTGATCGCGCTGCACGCCACCGGCATCCAGGTCGCGGTCATCGTCGGCGGCGGCAACGTCTTCCGCGGCAACCGGTCCGACGAGTGGGGTATCGACCGCGTCGAGGCCGACAACATCGGCATGCTCGGCACTGTCATCAACGCCGTCCTCCTGCGCGGCCGGCTCACGGCGCTCGGTGCCGACGACGTCCACCTGATGACGGCGATCCCGATCAACAACCTGGCCGAGCCGTATATCCGGCTGCGCGCCCTTCGGCACCTGGAGAAGGGCTCGATCGTCCTGCTTGCCAGCGGCAACGGACAGCCCTTCACCACCACCGACTACCCGGCCGTCCAGCGCGCGATCGAGCTCGACGCCGATGCCCTCCTGGTCGCCAAGAACGGCACCGACGGCGTGTACGACGCCGACCCGAACAAGCACCCGGACGCCCACCGCTTCGACCACCTCACCTACCAGGAAGTCATCGACCGCGGCCTCGGCGTGATGGACCAGACGGCCTTCATCCTCGCCCGCGACCACCACCTCCCCCTCCACGTCTTCGACATCGACCGCCCCTCCGCCGCCGCCTCCATCACCATCGGCACCCCCATCGGCACCCTGATCAACTGACCAGTTCCCGGGCGATCGTGTCGACGTGTGGCTGGAACCAGTCGCCGCCGGCGGCTTGCTCTGCGTGGAGGGCCATCAGGGACCAGAGGGCGCGATAGAGCGAGAGGGTGTGGTTGATGTACGGCGTGCGGGAGAGAGGGTAGCCGGTCAGGAATGCGGCGGTGGGTGCCGGGCCGGACATGGTGAAGCGGGCGATGTCGAAGAGGGGGTCGCCGTACATGGCGTCGCCCCAGTCGAGGACGCCGGTGAGCTTGTTGCCTACGGCATAGAGGTGGCGGGGGTGGAGTTCGCCGTGCAGCAGAGCCGGCTTGATGTCGGCGACGGTGCGGACGAAGGGCGGGACGGTGTCGCGGAGCCGCTGGGCGAGCTGGTCGGGGAGGACACTGGTCAGGCGGTCGAGGGTTTCGATCGGCTTGAGAAGGTTCGTGGGCCAATCCGCCGAGGGGTCGTGGATCGTGTGGAGGCGACGGAGGCAGCGGCCGGCCTCGGCGAGGACCTGTGGGGAGTTGGTGGGCTCACCCGGGAGTTCGGCAGTGATCAGGTACGTCGGGGCCGTGAGGTCGACCGCGATGACTCGAGGGCTGGGGACGTCGAGCGAGCGGGCGAGATCGCAGGCTTCGGCTTCCGCGGCAATGGTGTTGCCGGACTTGAGGTAGTAGACGCCGGACGGCGTGTGCAGGCGGAAGGTCTGGTTGCCCGCGAAGCCGTTGACCGGCTCGACGCGGGTGATCCGACCGATCACTGGGGACGCGAGCGCGCGTGGATCGAGGGGCGGCACGTCGTTAGCGTACCGACGGTGTAGCGGTCGTCTAAATGGTTTGCGGGGGCGCGGCGGGGGTTGGTGTACTCGTGGGCGTACCAGCAGGTGTCTAGTCAAGGAGTTCTGTCATGCGACCTCGCTTCATGTCTGTCGCGGAAGGAATTGACACCTGTTCAAAGGACATGAAGCTGCGTGAAAGTACTGAACCTTGGGATCCTGGCGCATGTCGACGCCGGTAAGACGAGCCTGACCGAGCGGCTGCTCTACGCCGCCGGGGTCATCGACGAGATCGGTAGCGTCGACGACGGCAGCACCCAGACCGATTCCCTCGCGCTGGAACGCCAGCGCGGTATCACGATCAAGTCGGCGGTCGTGTCGTTCACGATCGGCCAGGCCGACCCTGTCACGGTCAACCTGATCGACACCCCCGGCCACCCGGACTTCATCGCCGAGGTGGAGCGGGCGCTCAGCGTGCTCGACGGCGCGGTGCTGGTCATCTCGGCCGTCGAAGGCGTCCAGGCGCAGACCCGGGTGCTGATGCGGACGCTGCAGCGCCTGAAGATCCCGACGCTGATCTTCGTCAACAAACTCGACCGGGCCGGCGCGCAGTACGACGCCGTACTCAAGTCGATCGCGGACAAGCTGACCCCGGCGATCGTCCCGATGGGCGAGGCCACGCACCTGGGCACCCCGGAAGCGACGTTCACCGAGTCGTACGGCGCCCTCCTCGAAGTACTCGCCGAGCGCGACGACGACCTGCTGCGGATGTTCGTGGACGGCGAGCCGCTCTCCCGTGACGCCCTGAAGCGAGCGCTGGCCAGGCAGACAAAGGAGGCGCTCGTGCATCCGGTCTACTTCGGCTCCGCCATCACCGGTGCGGGCACGGAGGCGCTGACCGAAGGCATCCGCGAACTGCTCCCCCTGGCCGGCACCCAGGAGGAACCGGTCGACGGAGCGGTCTTCAAGGTCGAGCGCGGCCCGGCCGGCGAGAAGATCGCCTACGTCCGGATGTTCTCCGGCACGGTGCGAGTTCGGGAGCGGCTGGGCTTCCGAGCCGGCGCCGAGGCCAAGGTCACCGCGCTCCGCGTCTTCGGCGAGGGCGGCGCGACCTCGGCCGCCGAGGTGCGCGCCGGGCAGATCGCGCGGGTCTGGGGCCTCGCCGATGTCCAGATCGGCGACCGGCTGAGCGATCTGTGGAACATTACTGCCGCCGAGCGACCATTTGTTTCCCCAAACCCGGTCATGTTCGCGCCGCCCACCTTGGAGACGGTTGTCTACCCGAAGGAGCTGCGTGACAAGGGGAACCTTCGCGTCGCGCTGACCCAGCTCGCGGAGCAGGACCCGCTGATCAACCTGCGCCAGGACGATCTCCGCCAGGAGATCTCGGTGTCCCTGTACGGCGAGGTCCAGAAGGAGGTCATCCAGACCACCCTGGCGACCGAGTTCGGGATCGAGGCCGGCTTCCGCGAGACGACCACGATCTGCATCGAGCGGCTCGATGGCACCGGCGCGGCGGTCGAGTTCAAGAAGAAGGACGCGAACCCGTTCCTCGCCACCGTCGGTCTCCGGCTCGAACCCGCCCCGGTCAACGCCGGTGTCAGCTTCGAGCTGGAGGTCGAGCTCGGCTCGATGCCGTACGCGTTCATCAAGGCCGTCGAGGAGACCGTCCGCGAGACGCTCGGCCAGGGCATTCACGGCTGGCAGATCCCCGACGCGCGGGTCGTGATGACGCACTCCGGCTACTCGGCGCGGCA
Source organism: Kribbella sp. NBC_01484 (assembly GCF_036227145.1). Lineage (NCBI taxonomy): Bacteria > Bacillati > Actinomycetota > Actinomycetes > Propionibacteriales > Kribbellaceae > Kribbella > Kribbella sp. NBC_01484. The sequence goes on along the minus strand of NZ_CP109437.1, from coordinate 7,307,087 downwards.
GAGTCATGCCCACGCCGTCTTCGACAAGAGCATGTCGAGCACGGCCGGCGACTTCCGCTTCCTGACCCCGTTGGTCCTGATGACGGCGCTCCAGCAAGCCGGTACGACGGTGCACGAGCCGATGCACCGCTTCCGGCTGGAGATCCCGACCGACACGACTCGCGCCGTACTCGCGGCTCTGGCCCGGCTGCGCGCGATCCCGCAGGTGCCCGCGCTGGCCGCGGAAACGTCAACCCTGGAAGGAGAAATCCCCGCGGCTGCCGTCTACGAACTCGAGCAACTGCTGCCCGCCCTCACCCGCGGCGAAGGCGTGCTGGAGTCAGCGTTCGAGCGCTACCAACCCGTCACCGGCCCGATCCCGGAACGCGCCCGGACCGACCACGACCCACTCAACCGGCGGGATTACCTCCTGCACGTCCAGCGCCGGGTTTGATGCCGTGGACAACAGTCGCACCGAGCTCGTCGTCGGACGTCACGCGAGCCGTCAGGCCCTGATCCGTCAGCACAGCTGCGGCCGGCGGGGCCTGATGCTCGCTCATCTCCACGAACAGGTGCCCACCCGGGGCAAGCCAGCTCAACGCCCCCGCCGCAACCCGGCGCAATGTGGCGAGCCCGTCCGGCCCACCGTCCAGCGTCACGTGCGGCTCATAGAGCCGAGCCTCGGGCGGCAGCAGCCGGATCTCGTTGGTGGGCACGTACGGCACGTTCGCGAGCAGTACGTCGATCCGCCCCCGCAACTGATCCGGCAACGCGGAGAACAGGTCGCCCTGATACACCGACCCACGCCACGGCACCAGATTGCGCCGGGCACACCGAACCGCGGCCAGTTCGATGTCGGCGGCGTACAACGACACCTCGCGCTCCGCCGCGATCGCCGCACCCAACGCACCCGACCCACAGCCGAGGTCCAGTACGACGGCGCCCGGTGTGGTCACCTCCAGCGCCTCGGCGACGAGGAACTCGGTCCGGCGGCGTGGGATGAACACACCGGGATCGACCGCGATCCGCAGTCCGCGGAACGACGCCCAGCCGAGGACGTGTTCGAGCGGCAGCCCGGCGACACGCTGGTCGACCATGGCGGCTACCTCGGCCGCGTCCCGCGCGGTCTCGACGATCAGCGCGGCCTCGTCCTCGGCGAAGACGCACCCGGACGCGCGCAGCCGCTCGACGACAGCGCCGAGTTCAACAGAAGGAACAGAAGATACAGACACAGAACCCCTTAGAACCGAGGCTCCCGCGGTCAGTCTCAGAAGCTGACCACTCGAGGCGGGAGCAACCAACCTGCCTGTCCGGTGATCGGTCCCACCTCCTCGATCCGTCGTCCCTGGTGCGATCCACCCTACCCGAAAGCGTTCACTCCGGTGAGCTCCGCGGAGACCGCCCACAACCGGGCGGCCGATGCCGGGTCGATCGCGTACGGCCGGACGCCCGGGCTGTCGTCGGTGGATACCTCGGCGATCTCGCAGTCCTCGCAGAACACGCCGCCGAGCCCGTCGAGCTGTGCCGACGTCGCGGCCCACACCTGGGTCGCGGCGCCCTGTTCCGGGGATTTGAAGCCGGGGTTCAGCGGGTTGCCGTCCTCGTCGATCCAGCCGAAGGCGACCATCTCCTCGCGCGGCAGATGCCGCTGCAACGGGGTCAGGATGCCGCCCGGGTGCAGCGCGAACGCGCGCACGCCGGAGTCCTTGCCCAGGGCATCGAGCTGCACGGCGAACAGCACGTTGGCGGTCTTCGCCTGCCCGTACGCCTGCCATTTGTCGTACCCCTGCCGGAACTCCAGGTCGTCCCAGCGGATGTCCGAGCGCCGGTGCCCGGTCGACGACACCGACACCACGCGCGCACCACCATCGGCCACCAGCGCCGGCCAGAGGCGGTTCACCAGCGCGAAGTGCCCGAGGTGGTTGGTCGCGAACTGCGCCTCCCAGCCCGGCCCGACCCGCGTCTCCGGCGCGGCCATGATCGCCGCGTTGTCGATCATGATGTCGATCGACCGCCCGGACGCCAGGAACCGATCGGCGAACGCCCGCACACTCTCCAGATCCCCGAGATCCAGCTCGTCGATCTCGACGTTCGAGAGCCCCTCCAGCGCCGCGCGCGCGGCGTCCGGTCGCCGTGCCGGTACGACGACGTGCGCACCGGCCTTGGTCAGCGCACGTGTCGTTTCGAGGCCGAGACCGGAGTATCCGCCGGTGACGACGGCCAGCTTGCCGGTCAGGTCGATCCCGGCGAGGACGTCGTCCGCGGTGCTGTCGTGCCCGAATCCCGAACCGATCTTGTGCTGTGCAGTCATGTCTTGGACTCTACGAGTTCGCGCACACTCTAGGTCAAGCGTCGAGGTGCGGGTTCTGCCGCAGCGACTCCGCCAGCCGCTGCAGAGCAGGGTTCGGACTGTCGGGGCTCCAGCAGGCGTGCAGCGTGACCGAGTGCGCGTCGGCCGCGTCGAGCTCACGGTAACGGACCCCCTCGACTCCCATCGCCATGATCGAACGCGGGATCAACGCGCACCCCAGACCGGCCCGGACGAGCGCGAGCATCGTCGGCACCTGCGATGCCAGCTGACTGACGGCGTACCGATCCATGCCGATCATCGCGGCGCAGATGTCGTGCAGGTACTGCGAACCCTCGGGGCTGTAGCCGATGTAGTCGTCGGTGGCGTCGGCGAGGGTGACCGGGGTGTCGCCGGTCGCGAGCGGATGATCGGTCGGTACGGCGAGCACCAGATCCTCCGAATGCACCAGCACCGACTCGAATTGCGATGGGATCGGTGGCCGGACGAGGCCGATGTCGATCTCCAGGTTCGCCAACGCCTCGAATTGCGCCGGGCTCACGAGTTCCGTGAGCTCCGAGGTCACCGCGGGCGTGCGTTTCCCGACCATCGTGAGGAAGTCTGCGAGTACGGCGTACGCACCGATGGCGGTGAACGCGATCCGCAGGGTCCCGGTCTGGCCGTCGGCGGCCCGGCGAGTCGCTTCCGGAGCGACCTCGAGCAGCGCGAGCACCCGGCGAGCGTGTTCGAGGAAGACATCACCGGCCGCGGTCAGGCGCACTCCCCGGCCGGTCCGGTCGAACAGCCGGACGTCGAGGGTTCGCTCCAGCCCCTGGATCTGCCGCGTGAGCGGTGGCTGGGTCAGGTTGAGCCGCTGGGCGGCCCGGCCGTAGTGGAGTTCCTCGGCGACGGCGACGAACCCCCGGAGCTGCTGCAGCGACAAGTCCATACCGGCACGGTATCGGTTCATGCGAAATAGGGCTTGGACCTGCATAACGGAAAGCGCCTACCGTCGAGGCTGCGTCTCTCAACGCCGAACCGAAGGAGCCTCCACGGTGCCCAAGCTCGCTGCCTTGTTCTCTCCCGACCGTGCCGCCGACGTGGTCGACCCCGCGACCCGCCGGCTGCTCGAGGACCGCTTCGAGGTCATCTGGGCCGAGGCGGCGCACGCGGCCGGACCGGGATCACCCGGCAAGCCGCCGGCGCTCGACCCGGCCGCCGTACCCGAGCTGGCCGCCGGCGCCGACGTCCTCCTGACCAGCTGGGGTACGCCGCACCTCGGCAAGGAGCTGTGGTCCGACGGCAACGGCCCGCAGGTCGTCGCCCACGCGGCGGGCTCGGTCAAAAACCTCATCGACCCGGTCATCCTCGACCAGGGCGTCGCCGTCTTCTCCGCCGGTCCGCGGATCGCGTGGTCGGTCGGCGAGTACTGCCTGGCCGCCATGCTCACCTTGGCCCGGCGCCTTCCCCGGTTCGACGGAGCAATCCGGCAGGGCGGCTGGAAGCAGACCGGCTTCCGCGGCCACGAACTCGCGGGCGCCCGGGTCGGCGTCATCGGCGCCAGCAGCACGGCCCGGGCGCTGATCACTCTGCTGAAGCCCTTCGGCTGCGACCTCGCGGTCTACGACCCTTACCTGACGGACGAGCGCGCCGGTCAACTCGGCGTACGCACGACGACGCTCGAAGAGGCGGCGAGCAGCCCGTTCCTCACCATCCACGTGCCGAACGTGCCGGAGACCAAGGGCATGATCACCCGCGCGCTGATCGAGCAACTCCCCGACGGCGCGGTCGTCGTGAACTCGTCCCGCGGTCCAGCGATCGACCAGCAGGCCCTGCTCGACCACGTCCTCGACGGCCGCGTGTACGCCGCCTTGGACGTCTACGACCCAGAGCCGCCGACCTTCGACCGCACGATCCTCGACGCGCCCAACCTGCTGCTCAGCCCGCATGTCGCCGGCGACACCGCTGAAGGCCACCTCGCGCTGGCCGGCTACGTCCTTACGGACGTGATCCGGTGGCTCGAGGACGGCACCCGCGGTCCGAGCTTCGTCGACCCGGCCGCCTGGTCGATCGCGGCCTGAGAGGACAGCCGATGTCGCGGATCACGCAAGTCGAAGTGTTTCCGGTCGCAGTCCCGTTCGCGCGCCGCTTCGTGCTCGGCAGCGGCGCGGTCGGCTCCCCCGGTGACGCGCCGGACCAGGCCGCCGCGGTCGTGTTCGTGAAGCTGACCACCGAGGACGGCGTCGTCGGCTGGGGTGAGCAGCGCGCGCTGCCGAGCTGGAGCTACGAGACCGCCGAGACCATGGCGGTGGTGATCCGGCGGCACCTCGCGCAGATCCTGCTCGAACTCACGCCCTTCGACGTCGAGCTGTTCCACCAGCGCGCCGCCAAGCGCCTCAGCCCCGCGGTGTCGAACGGCTTCCCGTTCGCCCGCGCCGCCGTGGACGTCGCGATGCACGACGCGGCCGGCAAGCTCGCCGGCGTCCCGGTGCACGCCCTGCTCGGCGGCAAGGTGCACGACGAGATCCCGCTGTGCTCGGCGATCGGGGTCGGCGACCAGGACGCGGTCCGCGAACATGCGCTCCAGTCGTCGGACTATCCGGCGTACAAGGTCAAGATCGGTGGCGATCTGGACGCGGACGCCGCGGCGATCCAGACCGTGGCCGAGGTCGCCGGCGGCAAGCCGCTGTGGCTCGACGCCAACCAGTCCTACCGGCCGACCGCACTCAGGCAACTCCTCGACCGTACGGCGGGCGTCCGCACGATCCACTGTGTCGAGCAGCCCGTACCGAGCACCGACACGCTCGCGATGCAACGGCTGCGCGAACTGATCGACCTGCCGATCGCGATCGACGAGGGCAGCTTCTCCGCCCAGGATCTGGCCCGGGCGATCAGGCTCGGCGCCGCCGACCTCGTCGTGGTCAAGGTCTGCAAATCCGGTGGGCTGCGCAACGCCCTGAAGACCGCGCAGACCGCGATCGCCGGCGGCGTCGAGGTCCTCGCCAGCGGCCTGACCGACTGCGGGGTCGCGTTCGCCGCCGCGCTGCACGTGTTCAGTCAGCTCGAGCTCGCCTTGCCCGCCGAGCTCAACGGGCCGGAGTTGCTGTCCGATCTGTATGTCGAGGGGCTGAGCATCACCAAGGCCGTCGCGACGGTCCCCACCGCCCCTGGACTGGGCGTTCAGGTCGACGAGGAGCGGATCCGCGCCGAGTCGATCGACCTGCTCTATCGGTGAGGAGAAACATGGGAACGAACCTGTCCCGTCGCGGCTTTCTCGAGCTGACCGGTCTCGCCGGGCTCGGGCTGGCTGTTGCCGGATCCACGGCCGGGTGCTCGTCAGGACCACCCGCCGGCGCCGCCACCTGGGCGATGTGGTCGAGCAGTGCCGCGGAGAAGAAGGTCTGGCAGGACTTCAGCAAGTACGTCGAGCACCAGCTCGGGGTGAAGTCCGTCCCGACCCTGACCCCGTCGAACGGCTACCCGACCAAACTCGACCTGCAACTGGTCAGTGGCACGGCCGGCCTGGTGACCGCGCTCAACGGCACACTGATCCCGACGTACGCCGCCCGCGGTGCGCACCGTCCGCTCGACGACCTGATCGAGGCCGACCCGGACTTCCACCTCGACGACTTCTACCAGTCGAGCCGCCGCATCTCGAGCTTCAACAACAAGACCTACGCGATCGGCTTCGACGTCGCGCCGACGGTCATGTACTACAACAAGACGCTGCTGCAGAAGCAGGGCGTCGAGCTGCCCTCGAAGACGGTGCCGATGCCATGGGCAACCTTCCGGGACCTGGCGAAGCAGCTCACCAAACCCGGCGAGCAGTACGGCTTCACCTGTGCGCCGGCGATCGACGACCTGGTTTCGTGGATCTACTGCGCGGGCGGGAACGTGATGGACGACGCCGCCACCCGGAGCACGCTGGGTGATCCGGAGGCGATGGGGGCACTGCAGTACGTCATCGACCTGTTCGTCAAGGACAAGGTGACCCCGCCGATCAAGAACCTGGTCACCGAGAGTTCGCTGTCCAACTTCATGGAGGGCAACGTCGCCTTCATGCAGAACGGGCCGTGGCAGGTGGTCAACGTGCGCAAGGCCAAGTTCGACTGGGACGTGATCCCGTTCCCGGCCGGGGCAGTCGGCAGTACACCGCGGGTGTCGGGATCCAGCTTCGCGATTCCGTCGGGGGTGCGCGATGGGGCCGAACTGGACCTCGCGTGGAAGCTGCTCAAGACGCTCACCAGCACCGGTGCGCTCGACATCTACGCCAAGGCCGGCCGCAACAACCCGGCCCGGCTGAGCGCTGGCAGTGCGTTCCAGCCACCGCCGGACAACCTCGGCATCGTGCAGCAGATCCTCGCCGGCAAACTCGCCGGCGGTCACGCGTTCGACGTCACGACGAACTGGAACCAGGTCAAGCAACTCCTCGGCCAGGATCTCCCGCGGAGCTTCCTGGGACAGGTCACGGTCGCGGACGCGATCACCGGGCTCACGCCGCGTCTCGACGTACTGATGCGGCAGCACCAGGACAACATCCGCCAAGCCACCGCCAGGAAGGGGTGATCCACCATGGCTGTCGACACTCTCGCCGCCCCGGTCACCACCGCGCCACCACAGCGGTCCTCCAAGCCGACGCCAAGCTGGCGCAACCGGGAGACCCTGACCGCCTGGCTGTTCATCCTGCCCAGCCTGATCGGGTTCCTGATCTTCACCGCCGGACCGGTCGTCGCCGCCGGCGTGATCTCGCTGCTGGACTGGAACCTGTTCAGTCCGCCGCGCTGGGCCGGGCTGCGCAACTTCGCCCGCCTCGGCCCGGATCCGACGTTCTGGTCCGCGCTGGGCAACACGGCGTACTTCACGTTCGTGAGCGTGCCGCTGACGATCCTGGTGAGCCTCGCGCTGGCCTTGCTGCTGAATCAGGGGTTGCGCCGGGTCGCGGTCTTCCGCTCGCTGCTGCTGTTGCCGTACGCAACGATCACGGTGGCGGTCGCGTTCGTCTGGATCTGGCTCTACATCCCGCACGACGGCCTGATGAACGCCGTGCTCGGGGTGTTCGGCATCAACGGACCGACCTGGCTGATCTCGGACAACTGGGCGATGCCGGCGCTGATCCTGATGAGCGTGTGGAAGAGCTTCGGCTTCGGCATGGTCGTCTTCCTCGCTGGATTGCAGGCGATCCCGCAACAGCTCTACGAGGCTGCTCGCGTCGACGGCACGTCGCCGTGGCAGAGCTTCCGCAACGTCACCCTGCCGATGCTGTCTCCGGCCTTGTTCTTCGTGATCGTCACCTCGGTGATCGGCTCGTTCCAGATCTTCGACCAGGCGCTCATCATGACCAACGGCGGACCAGGCACCCGCACCACCACGCTGGTCATGTACATCTACCGGACCGGCTTCGAGAACTACGACCAGGGGTACGCCGCGGCACAGTCGCTCGTGCTGTTCGCGTTCATCGTGATGATCACCGCCACGCAGTTCCTCTTCCAGCGGAGGCTGGTCCACTATGACAACTGAGGCGCTCCCCTTGGTCTCCAACAAGGTTCTTCAGCGGAGGCTGATTGTCTTCGCCTGCTTCCTGGTCACCGCTCTCACCCTCATCCCGGTCGTCATGATGGTGCTGGTCGCGTTCCAGTCCGATGCCGAGTCGATGGCGGCCAAGCCGTCGTTCTGGCCGAGCAGTTGGCACCCGGAGAACCTGACGCGCGCCTTCGAGCTCGTGCCACTAGGCAAGTACCTCCTCAACACCGTGTACTTCGCTGGCGGTACGACCCTGCTCGAGACCGTGACGGCCGCGCTGGCGGCGTACGCGTTCGCCCGGCTGAACTTCCCCGGCCGCAGCTGGCTGTTCGGCATCTACCTCGCCACGCTGATGATCCCGTCGCAGGTGACGCTGATCCCGCAGTTCGTGCTGGTCGCGAAGCTGCACGGCATCGATACCTGGCCCGGGATGATCCTGCCGCACGCCTTTACCGCACTGGGCGTCTTCCTGCTCCGGCAGTTCTTCCTCGGCATCCCGCGCGACTACGAGGAGGCCGCCCGGCTGGACGGCGCGAACCGGTGGCAGGCGTTCGTCCGGGTGATCGTGCCACTGGCGATCCCGGCGATCGCGACGCTTGCCGTGTTCAAATTCATCGGCCAATGGAACAACCTCTTGTGGCCGTTGATCATCTCGAACAGCGATGCCACCCGAACCGCGTCGGTGGGGCTGCAGGTGTTCCAGGACACGAACGGCACCCAGTGGAACCTGTTGCTGATGGCAGCCACCGTCACCACGTTCCCCCTGATCATCCTGTTCTTCCTGACCCAACGCTGGTTCGTCCGAGGCATCACCATGAGTGGACTGGGAGGCCGCTAAATGACCTATCTGTGGTCTGTTTTCACCAAACCTTGGCTGGCGTTGCCGGGTGACGAGCTCGGTCGGCTCGTTTCCGGTCTCGGGTTCGCCGGAGCGGAGGTCCCGGTCCGCGAGGCTGCGTACGTGAGCCCGGCTACGGCCGAGGCTGAGTTGCCGAAGTTCACCGCTCAGTTGCGGGCCGAGGGCGTCGAACCGATCAGTGTCGCCAGTGACCTGTCCGAGCGGGTGTTCGCCGCATGTGCGGAGGCCGGCGTGCCGATGATCCGCATCATGGCCGAGCTCGGTCCCGATGGGTACGCCGCGTCGGTACGACGTACTCGCATGCTGCTCGAGACAGCGGCCGTACTGACCGAGCGGTACGGCGTGCAGGTCGGGGTGCAGCCGCATCACGGGCGATTCGTGGCGTCGACGCTCGGCGTACTGCAACTGCTCGACGGGCTGCCCGAGCAGTTCAAGCTGGTCTGGGATGCGGCGCACGACGCACTGGCCGGCGACCATCCGGCAGTGACGCTCGAGCTCGGCGCCGAGCGACTCGGCATCGTCAACCTGAAGAACGTGCAGTACCTCCGGACCGACGGCGTCTGGAAGCCGTACTTCGTGCAGGCCGACGAAGGACTGTCCGACTGGTCCGCGGTGTTCGCGGCTCTGCAGAAGGTCAAGTACTCCGGCCCGATCTGCCTGACCGGGCAGTACTCCGACCCCGCCGTACCGGTCGAGGAACGGCTCGAAAAAGATCTCCACGCCGCTGTCACATCCGCCGCACAGCATCCGTCAAGGGAGTGAAATCGACACACTCACTTGATGGAGAACCTCCCATGACTGCAGCACGGATGACCAACCCCGCCGAGATCCTCCCGGACGCCACCAAGGGCATCCAGAACATCTACAAGGCCATCGGGCAGGCCGGCGCGCCCGGTGCGACGCTCGAGCTCGTGCACCTGCGGGCGAGCCAGATCAACGGCTGCGCGCCGTGCGTGTTCGGCGGGATCAAGTCGGCGCTGAAGAACGGTGAGACCGACGAGCGGCTGCACCAGGTCGCGGCCTGGCGTGAGTCCGACCTGTTCACCGACGCCGAGCGGGCGGCGCTCGCGCTGGCCGAGGCCGCGACCCGGCTGGCGGACCGGCCGGAGGCGGTCACGGACGAGATCTGGGCCGCGGCGGCCGACCACTTCGGCGAGAAGGAACTGTCCGCGATCGTCCTGATGATCGCGCTGACGAACATGTTCAACCGGATCAACACGACGGTGCGCCAGCCGGCCGGTGCCACCTGGTAGTGAGTAACGTCGGAGCGCCGGTGTCGAGAACGGCACCGGCGCTCCGACGTACCCGGTGAATGGAGGCACGCGATGAAGTACATGCTGCTGATCTACGGGAACAACGACACCTGGGACGCCCTGCACGCCGAGGGAATCGAGCAGGTGCTCGATCGTCATCGACAGCTGGCCGAGGAGCTGAAGGCGAAGGGTGAGTACCTCGACGGTCTCGGCCTGACCATGGCGAACGCCCGGGTGGTCCGGGTGAACGACGGCGTCGCGGCGGTCACCGACGGGCCGTTCACGGAGGCGAAGGAGGTGCTGGCCGGCTACTACCTGCTCGACTGCAGTCTGGAGCGGGCGACCGAGATCGCGGCCAGGCTTCCGGAAGCGCGGTTCTCACCGATCGAGATCCGCTCGTTCACGGATCCGATGCCGGAGGATTCGTAGACCCCACTGCCGGATGCGTCGGCAGGTTCGGGAGCTGCTCCAGGGACTTGCCGGCCTCAGCTCGGCGTTGGGACCTGAGACCGGCGAGTCACTGACTCAGCTCATCCGTGCCGGCTGGGGTTGCCCGGCGCGAGGATGACTCCACCTGAGGCAGGCTGGTCACCCATGCCCCGGCCACCCTGGACGAACACGGTGGCACCTCGCTCCGGTGCCTGCGCACCGTCGCCGAGTCGCAGCGTGGTGGTCATGCCGTTGCTCAGTCTGAGCACCGCCACGCGTCGCGGGCGCACCGGGGACGTCGACGAGTTCACCTCGTGGATGCCGGTACACACCGCCGGTTGGATCGCGGCCCGTCCGAGACCAGCGTTGCCGTGACTCCTCACATCACGGCAGTGCTCGGCGAGCCTTGTCATCGCTGACACACTTCCCCCTTCTCCTCGTGTACTACCCCCGAGTGACGGTAGGCGCGGCCGCAAGAACGTCGCAGTACGACGCGACGACCGCACACTCCCCCGTCCTTCCCGCACCCGGAAACGACGCGGAAGTGATCAGGCAACCCTTGCTGAGAGTGACGGCGTTTGCAAGAGATAGTAACCGGAATCCCGAGTGCCGGAACTCCCGTCCACGGCGGAAAGTTGTGGCTCAGCGTGTGGTGCTGGCGCGCTCGACGATCCGGTGCGGGATCATCACCCGGCGCGGCGCCGCGAACTTGTCGGCCATCCGCTCGCCGAGCAGATCGAGGGCCGCCGACACGAAGGCCCGCCGGTCGAAGTCGACCGTCGTCAGCGGCGGGATCATGAACTGGCTCTCCAGGATGTTGTCGAACCCTGCCAGCAGCGTCTGCCCGGGGACAGCGACGCCCGCGCTCCAGAGCGCCGACGAGGCACCGGACGCGAGCGAGTCGGTGAAGCAGAAGAACGCGTCCGGCAACTCGTGCTCGGCGAGGTACTTCCCGACCACCGTCGCCGCACCTTCCGGCCGCCAGCGATCCAGGCCGATCTCGAGGGCGGGATCGTTCGGTACGCCGGCCTCCTCGAGCGCCTGGCGATAGCCGGCGGTCCGCAACCGGGAGGCCGCCGTACCGGGAGCCTCAGCGGATCCGGCCAGTACGCCGGTGCCACTCGAGCCGCGCGGGATCTCCGGCGTACCGACCGCTGCGATGCGGCGGCAGCCCTGTGCGAGCAGGTGTTTGGTCATGTCCCGGGCGGCGGCGACGTTGTCGATCGCGACCTGGCTGACCAGATCCTGGTCGACGTCGCCGATCAGCACCAGCGGCGGCAGCGGCCCGGCCGTCGTGACCGCGCTGTCGTCCAGGTTCACCGGGTTGAGGATCAGGCCGTCGACCAGGTACGCGCGGGCCTTCGACAGCAGCTCGAACTCACGCTTGGGCTCGGCCGCGGTCTGCTCGATCTGCACACCCCAGCCGCGCTCGTGGGCGAGCTCGACGACCAGATGGACGACCTCCGCGGAGTACGGCCGGAGCAGGTCGGGCAACGCGAGCGCGATCATGCCGGTCCGGCCGTTGCGCAGGCCCCGAGCACTCATGTTCGGCACGTAGTCGAGCTCGGCCAGCGCACTCTCGACCCGAGCCTTGGTCTCCGGTCGGACGAACACGACGCCGTTGATGACGTTGGACACCGTCTTCGGGGACACCCCGGCCAGCTTGGCGACGTCTTTGACGGTGGCACGCATGTCGCCCATTGTCACACCTGGCCACGTTGTCACAAGTCAGCGAGTGACGAGTGCGCCACCGTTCACGTGCAGGACCTGACCGGTGAGGTGCCGGGCGGCCGGCGAGGCGAGGAAGTGGATGGTGCCGGCGATGTCTTCGACCTGGCCTTCCCGTTTGGTCATTGTTGCTGCGAGCAACGTCTCGCGGCGCTCCGGGGTGAGCCGGCCCTGGAAGAACTCCGTCTCGGCGGTGAAGCCTGGGGCGACGACGTTCGAGGTGATGCCGCGCGGTCCGAGTTCGGCGGCCACGTCCTGGTTCCACAACGCCAGCGCTGCCTTGGAGGCGCCGTACGAGCCGGGGCCGCGGGCGCCGGCGATCGAGCCGAGGTGCACGACGGCGGTGGTGAGCCGCGGCGCCAGGGCGGTCGTGGTGAGGACGGCGCTGAGCAGATTGGCTTCCAGATTGGCCAGCCAGTTCGCCTTCAGTTGCTCCAGGCCTGCGTCGGGCCGGCCGAAGTCGGTGTTCCCGCCCGCGTTGTTGACCAGTACGTCGACCTGGTCCGGGAGCGTGTCCAGCAGTCGCTCGACCTGCGCCGGATCGGTCGCATCGCACACCACTCCCCTGGCTCCGAGGTCGGCCGCGGTCTTGGCGAGTACGTCTTCCCGGCGGCCGGTGATCACCACCTCGTCGCCGTCCGCGCGGAACCGCTCGGCGGTCGCCCGCCCGATTCCGGTCGCTCCGCCGGTCACCACGATCACCCGCGTCATCGTCGCATCCTCACGTTTAGGTCTAAATGTTTAGACCTAAACGTATCATCACCCTGTGGCCGACACCTATCCCCTCGACACACCCAGCCCGTATCCCGCCGCGGAGATCGCCCGCGCCTGGCAACGCGAGCGGCCCGGTACGCCGACGGACTCGATCGAGATCGTCACTCCCCTGTGGCGGCTCGCCAAGCTCTTCGCCGACGACCGCCGGCGGGTGCTCGCCGATGCCGGAGTGGATCCGGCCACGCTCGATCTGCTCAGCGTGCTGCGCCGGGCGGGCGCGCCGTACGAGGTGAGTACGCGCGAGCTGAGCCGCCGTACGCTCGTCACCGCCGGAGCGATCTCGCAGCGGGTCGCCCGGGCCGAGGACGCCGGCCTGGTCACCCGCCGGACCGCCGATGACGGCAGCCGGGCGGTGGTCGTGACCCTGACCGCGGCCGGCCACGACCTCATCGAGCGGACGGTCGACCAGGTGCTGACCCGCGAGTCCGAGCTGGTCGCGTCACTGTCCCCCACCGGTCGCGCGCAACTGGCCGCCCAACTGCAGGAACTCCTCGACGAGGTTGCGAAGCGGACCGGAAACCTTCGTCACGGCGTATAAGCTTTGCGCGCTGAGCTGTGGCTGGTTGTGCATGAAAAGTTCCTACGACTGCTTCAATGTCACAATTGAAGGATGCCTGTTGCCGACAGCCACGACTTCATCCAGGTACGGGGCGCCCGCGAGAACAACCTCGGCGGCGTCTCCCTCGACATCCCGAAACGTCGTCTCACCGTCTTCACCGGCGTCTCCGGCTCCGGTAAATCATCACTGGTCTTCGACACCATCGCCGCCGAGTCGCAGCGGCTGATCAACGAGACCTACACCGCCTTCGTCCAGAACTTCATGCCGAGCCTCGGCCGCCCGGACGTGGACTCGCTGCAGAACCTGTCCGCCGCGATCATCGTCGACCAGGAGCGGATCGGCGCCAATGCCCGGTCCACGGTCGGTACCGCGACCGACGCACACACCATGCTCCGGGTCCTGTTCAGCCGCGCGGGCACGCCGTACGTCGGGCCGCCCTCGGCGTTCAGCTTCAACCGGGCCGAGGGAATGTGCCCGCAGTGCGAAGGACTCGGCCGGACCACCGAGTTCGACCTCGACGAGCTGGTCGACCGGGACAAGAGCCTCAACCAGGGCCCGATCAAGGCGCCCGGGTACGCGATCGACAGCTGGCACTGGCAGCTGATGGCGAACTCCGGGCTGTTCGATCCGGACCTTCCACTCAAGGACTATCCGGCCGAGGCCTGGGAGCGGTTCCTCTACCAGGAGCCGACCAAGATCAAGGTCGGGAAGAGCAACCTGACCTTCGAGGGCCTGGTCGCCAAGATCAAGCGACAGTACCTCGGCAAGGATCCGCAGTCGCTGCAGAGCCACGCCCGCGCGTTCGCGGAGCGCGCGATCCGGCAGACGACCTGCCCCGAGTGCGCCGGCGTCCGGCTGAACGAGGCCGCCCGGACGACCAGCGTGAACGGGCGCACCATCGGCGAGTGCTCGGGGATGCAGATCAGCGACCTCGCCGAGTTCGTTGCCGGAATCAACCATCCGGGAGTCGGGCCGATGCTCGAAGGACTCCGGCAGACGCTGGACTCGTTCGTCACCATCGGCCTCGGGTACCTCAGCCTGGACCGGGAGTCGACGACCCTGTCCGGCGGCGAGGCCCAGCGGATCAAGCTGGTGCGTCATCTCGGCTCCAGCCTGAGCGACGTCACCTACGTCTTCGACGAGCCCACGATCGGGCTGCATCCGCACGACATCCAGCAGATGAACGACCTGCTCCTGCAACTGCGGGACAAGGGCAACACCGTCCTGGTCGTCGAGCACAAGCCGGAGACGATCCGGATCGCCGACCACGTCGTCGACCTCGGTCCCGGTGCCGGTCTGGCCGGCGGACGACTCTGCTACGCCGGCGATCTCGACGGCCTGAAGAACTCCGGCACGCTCACCGGTCGGTACCTCGATCACCGCATTGCCCTGCGAGACGACGTACGCCGTCCGACCGGCAAGCTCGCGATCGAGAACGCGACCCTGCACAACCTGCGCAACGTCAGCGTGGACGTCCCGCTCGGCGTCCTCACGGTCGTCACCGGGGTGGCTGGATCCGGGAAGAGCTCACTGATCCATGGATCGCTGGCCGGGCGGGACGGTGTGATCATCGCCGGGCAGGAGCCGATCCGCGGGTCGAAACGCAGCAATCCCGCGACCTACACCGGGCTTCTCGATCCGATCCGGGCCGAGTTCGCGAAGGCGAACAAGGTCAAGCCGGGGTTGTTCAGCGCGAACTCGGTCGGCGCCTGCCCGACCTGCAAGGGCATCGGACTCGTCTACACGGATCTGGCGATGATGGCCGAGGTCGCCTCGATCTGTGAGGACTGCAACGGCGCCCGCTTCACCGCGGAGGTGCTCGCGTACCGGCTGCGTGGAAAGAACATCAGCGAGGTGCTGCGGATGACCGTGACCGAGGCCCGGGAATTCTTCCCCAAGGGTCCGGCGCGGACCGTCCTCGATCGGCTCGCGACGGTCGGACTCGGATACATCGGCCTCGGTCAGCCACTGACCACGCTGTCCGGTGGTGAGCGGCAGCGCCTCAAGCTGGCCATCAACATGGGCAGGACCGGCTCGATCTACATCCTCGACGAACCCACCACCGGACTGCACCTGGCCGACGTCGACCAACTGCTCGGCATGCTCGACACCCTGGTCGACCAGGGCAACACCGTGATCGTCATCGAGCATCACCAGGCCGTGATGGCCCACGCCGACTGGCTCATCGACGTCGGCCCCGGGGCCGGTCACGACGGCGGCCGGATCGTCTTCACCGGCACCCCGGCCGACCTGGTCGAGAGCAGCCCGACCGTGACCGCCGAGCACCTGCGCGAGTACGTCGGCGCCGAACCGGATCCGCAGGTCATGGCCTAAGGCAACAGCTCGGCGGCCAGCGTCTCGATCAGGTCGTGCCAGGTGTTGAGGTAACCGGCGGCGGGGCCGGTCTGGGTGAGCACCAGACGGGCTCCGCCGTTGCCGTCCCGCAGCGTCCAGGTCACCTCGCCGCCGCTCCAGCCGTAGCTGAGGCGCACTGGCTCCTCCAGGTCGAGGACCGGACCCGGATCAATGCCCTTCGCAACGAACCCGGCCGGCGGCGCGCTCCCGGCCGCAGCGCGCTCCGCGCCGGTGAGCAACTGCCAGACAGCCTCCTTCGGCTTCACCAACTGACGCTCGAACCGCACCCCGCCGTCATCCGTGACGACGCCTTCGTCCAGCCCATACACCTTCACGAAGTGCTCATGCAGTACGGCGTAGTCGCGCTCGGGCACCGATCCGCCCAGCACGCGATCCAGCGCGTCGAAGCACAACGTCCAGCCGCCACTGAAGCTCGCGGATCCCGGACGATCGTCGTACGTCGCGGTCAGCTGCAACGTGCACCCGTCCGGCGACGGGTCCAGCTCCCAGCGCAGCACCTCGACGCCCCAGGTGTACTCGAGCAGCTTCGGCGGCTCGTACGCGCGGATCACACCGCTGGTCTGGACGTCGACGGGCGCGCCCGGATCCGTCTCGAAGGTGAAGGTGACCGGACCGTCCAGCCGCAGGTCGAACTCGACCGCGGCCGGGAACCATCCGGCCAGCTGGCCGGGCTCGGTGATCGCCCGCCAGACCTTCTCCACCGGATGCCGCAGCTCCCGCCGCATCCGCAGAACCGTCCGGCCGTTCTCGGTGCTCAAGGTCTCGGTCATGAGTCCATATATACCCGACCCGGCATATACGATCAACCGGCGAACCGGGCCAGATCCGCGAGCTCTCCGGCGAGGTCCGTGCGGGCGCCGGCGTCGAACAGTTCGTAGGAACGGTCGGCGTGCCGCCACGAACCGATCACCCTGCCCGCCTCGAGCACCGCCGGCCGCAACATGCCGCCACCGGGATGGATCTGCTGGTGGAACTCGGCGGCCAGCGCCTGCCGCCGATCCTGATAGCCGAGCAGATACGCGTCGAACTCCCCCAGCAGCCGCACGTCCCGGCATCCCGGCAGATCATCGATGGCGGCCAACTCAACTCCTTCGACGTCGAAAGACTTGGTTGCCGCCGCCTGCACAGCGCGGCGTGCGACCGGCACCGGCAGCCCCGACCAGGTCGCGAAGTCGCGTGCCGTCGCCGGTCCATACGCGGCCAGATAGCGCCGGGCCAGCGTCTCGACGTCACCTTCCAGTACGAGCGGCTTGCCCAGCCAGTCGCTCACCGCGACCCAGGTCTCGTCCTTGTCGTACCCCGGCCCGTAACACAGCCGACCGAGCAGCCCGGTGTACCGGATCAGGGCGTACACCGCTTGGCCCTTGGGCTCCTCGATCAGTCCGGCCTTCACGAGTACCTCGGCCAACTGGGTGCGCGTGGACGGGCCATGGCTCAGCAGATGTGCTTCGAGTCGGTCGGCGGCTTCAGCCCGGATCGCCTTGGTCAGACCGAGTTCGCCGTACCGGCGCTCGGTGTCCTTGATGGCCTTGGGACCGAGCAGGCCGAGAAGTGGGCCCGCGTCCTCCACGGCGACGAGTTGGAGGGTCCCACGCATGAACCAGCCACGGACGACGCTCCGGTCGGTCTCCTGCGCGTGTGATACGTCAGCGAAAGTGGTCGCGGTCGAGCGCGCCCGGACGGCGTACGCGGCACCGCGCCACGCCTGCGCTTGGAGTCCCCCCGTCCGGCGCACGACGTCGGCCACCCCTCCGGGGCCGGCCTCGTCCACCGGACGTGCCAGGCAGTTGGCCTGCATGCGGGCCGCCAAGAGCCAGTCCACAGACCTCTCCGCCACCCCAGCATGACACCACGAACAAACCCCGACCCGCATCTCGAATGCCGGCGACCACCCGAACAGCAGTCGGGGCCTGGGACACCAACTCGGGAGCCAAGACAGGAAATAGCTTGTCTCAGGTCACCGAACGGTGCCCCAGGCCCCAACTGCGGGACTACGGGACTGCGCCGATCAGAGCGCGGGCTGGACCAGGTTGGCGAAGTTGGCGTGGCCGGTGACGTTCGGGTGGTAGGACTCGCTGACCGGGTTCGACAGGCCGTTGATCCACTCCGGGCTGCCGCAGACGGCGTGGCCGACGAACAGCGAGGTCGGGTTGACGAAGGCGAAGCCGGCCGCGCTCGCCGACGCTGCGATCTTCGAGTTGAGCAGGTCGGCGGTCGCGTTCAGCCGGGTCATCTCGTCCGGACTGAAAAAGGTGCCGGCGTTGCAGTCGGTGCCGTTGAACAGTCGCGGGTAGCCGACCACCACGACCCGGGCCGAGGACGCCCGGCTCCTGATCGAGGAGTACAGGGTGTTCAGCCGGCCGGGCAGGGTGTTGTTGATGATCGCCTGCGCGTTCGCGACGGCACTCGTGCAGTTACCGAGCCAGGAGGGCTTGGCGCACTCGGTGATGACCGAGGAGAAGCCGGCGTCGTTGCCACCGACCTGCACCGACACGAGGTTGGCGGCGCTCGTCACCGAGGGCAGCTGGTTGGCGGTGACGTCGGCGACGCGGGCTCCGGAACAGGCCACGAACGTGAGGTTCGCCCCGATCCGGGCCGCGTCGATGTACGGATAGGCCTTCACCGATCGCTGGCAGGACCCGCTGCTGGAGATGTAGGTGCGGGTGCCGACGCCGGAGGCGTACGAGTCGCCGAGGGCGACGTAGTTCGGCGCCGCCGCATGGGCGACCCCAGGACTGAGCAGCATTGCGGCGCCGAGGGCCGCGGCGGAGAGCAGACTGGCGATGGACTTCATGGGCGGACCGCCTTTCTGTGCACGACAGCACAGCGTGTGTGCGAGAGGTGGCGACTGAACCACTCAACGTCACCTTCGCCGACTCGCGAGTAACACACAAGGGCCTGGTTAGAAGTTCACCGCCAGTTGCCGATTCCGGTAGGCCGAGTTTCCGGCTAGTCGTTCCACGACGACAAGCCGGGGCCGAGCGGCAGCGGGTAGCAGCCGTCCACCAGTTCGACCCGGCCGTCCGCCGGCAGCAGTCCGCTCTCCACATAGATCGTGTTCGGGAGTGCGGCCAGCACGTGGATGTGTGCACCACCCCCGTGCGACGCGTACGGCACACCGAACCCAGCCGCCATCAGTCCGATCTCGAGGCAGTCGGTCAGCCCACCCGCACGCCTCAGATCCGGCTGTACGACGCCCACCCCGCCCCGAGCGATCAGGTCGCGGAAGGCGGCCTGCCCGTACCTGTTCTCGCCGGTCGCGATCGGGATGTCCAGCTTGCCGGCCAGCCGGACATGGCTCTCGGTGTCGGCGGCCGGCAACGGCTCCTCGAACCACCGGCACCCGAGCCCTTCGTACGCACGGCCCCGGCGCAGCGCCTCGTCGTACCCGAAGGCCTGGTTCGCGTCGACCATCAGCGGGGCATCCGGCCCGATCACGGCCCGGACGGCCTTGATCCGTTGGATGTCCTCGCTGAGCGGGCCGCCGCCGACCTTCATCTTGACGCCGCGGAAGCCCTGCTCCATCGCCTTGGCCGACACGGTCTCCAGGCCCGCGACGTCCAGCTCGAGCCAGCCCACCATCGCGTACGTCGGGATGGTGGTGCGCTGTGCACCCAGCAGCTTCCAGACCGGCACGTCCAGCGACTTGCCGAGGAGATCCCACAACGCCAGATCGATCGCCGAGATCCCGTACGACGACAGCCCCGCCGTGCCCTGGTAGTCGGTGAGTGTCTGCAGCCGCTGACGGATCCCGCGGATCAGGGCCGGATCCTCGCCGATGATCGCTGGGGCCAGTTGCTCGGTGATGATCTTGGCCAGGACCGCCGGTGAGCTCGCCACCCGACCGAAGTACGTGGTGCTGACGCCACTCACACCTTCGTCGGTGTCGATCCGTACCCGGGTCTGGCCGTTGCGGTCGAGCAACTGGATCGCGTCGCGGACCGCATGCGCCTTCTGCTCCGACACGACCTCGACACTGATGTCCGTGACCTTCATGTCACCCCTTGCCCGCGAGGACGTCTTCGACCTTCTGCTTCACGCTGCCCAGCGCGGCCGCCGCTGTCTGCTTGCCGCTCCAGACGTCGTCGAGGACCGGGCGGTAGATGGTCCGGGCGCGTTCGATGTAGCGGCTGAAGTTCTCGTTCACCGCGTTGTCCAGCGCCTGGGTGACGAGGGCGAGGTTGGCCGGGCCCTTGTCGTCCGGTACGAACAGCGCCGCCGAACTCTTGCTGACCGGCATGAAGCCGCGTGACTGCGCGAGGAGCTTCGACGCGTCCGGGCCGGCGCAGTACTTGAGGAAGTCCCAGGCTGCGTCAGGGTCCTTCGACTGCTTCGGGATCGCCAGCACGGTCATCGTGTTGACGGTCGTCCGGCGGGCCTTCATCGGCGTCGGGAAGATGTCCCACTTCACCTTCGCATTGCTGCGCAGGTACGGGATGCCGCTGGTGAGCGAGAGCAGCATCGCGACCTTGCCGGTGCCCAGCTGGGCCAGCGCCCAGTTCGGCGTCTGCCGGCCGGCCGTGACGGTGGCGAAGTCCGGGTGGACCTTGTGGACGAGGGCGAGGTCGGCGACCCACTGGATCGCCTCGGCGCCTTGCTGCTCGGCCAGCGTGAAGCGAGTGGCGTCCTTGGAGTAGATTCCGTCGCCGCCGTTGCTGACCGGCCAGACGGTCTCCAGCGAGGTGTCCGGGAAGACCAGTGCTCCCCAGCGTTCGCCGTTGGGCTTGGTGAGCTTCTTCGCGGCGTCGAGGAAGTCGTCCCAGGTCCAGCCGCTCTTCGCCCAGTCCTTCGGCGGCAGTTCGACGCCGGCTTCGGCGAACGCGTCGGTGTTGCAGTAGATGACGCCGGGGTTCGTCATGATCGGCCAGGCGGCATGCGCGCCGTCCTCCTGCTTCGGGAAGTTGAACGCCACCGGGAAGTAGTCCTCGGGCTTGATGCCGTCCTTCTCGAGGTACGGCTTCAGGTCGAGCAGGGATCCCTCGGCGTAGTACCCCTTGACGTAGTCGTCGTTGATCCGGATCGCCGTCGGGGCCGCCCCCGACGACAGCACCGTGCGCAGCTTCGTGTCGTAGTCGTCGCCCGGCACGGACTGGATGTCGAGGGTCTTGCCGGCGCCCTTGGCCCAGTTCTCGGCGACCGTGTAGAGCGGGGTGCCGCTGTTGGTGTCCCAGGTGAGGAAGGAGGCGTTGCCGCCCCCGCCTGCTGCGCTGCTGTTGCCACTGCACGCGGCGAGCGGCAACCCGACAGCGATGGCCCCACCGGTGACGCCGAAGGCTTTGAGCACCGACCGTCGGGAAAACTGTGATGCGGTCATGGTCTTTCCTGTTCTGTCAGGGGTTAGTTGGTGCGCAGTTTCGCGACCGCGTCGTCGTCCAGCTCGATGCCCAGACCGGGCAGTTCCCACGGCGTGATCTCGCCGTTCACGGGGACGAGCGGGTTCTGCCAGATCGGCACGTCGTCGAGGATCGGGTTGCGCTCGATGTTGTACTCCTGCGGGTACACGCAGGACGGCGTACTGACCCAGAGGTGGGCGTGCGCCGACGTACCGATCGTCTGCTGGGTGTTGTGCACCGTGATCGGCTTGGTGAAGGTGTCGGCGAGGACGGCGATCTTCTTGAACTCGGTGATCCCGCCGCACTTGATGACGTCGGGCTGCAGGATGTCGACCCGCCCGGTCAGGATCAGGTCACGGAACTGCCAGGTGGTGTACTCCTGCTCCCCCACCGCGATCGGGATGTCGACCGCGTCGGCCAGCCGTCCGTACGCCGCATAGTCGTGGGCGGCGAGTGGTTCCTCGAAGTGCCACACGCCGAGGTCCTCCAGCGCATGAGCCAGCTTGATGGCGGTGTGTTCGTAGTACGCGTTGTTGACGTCGACCAGGATCGGGAAGTCGTCCCCGACCAGCTTCCGGACCGCCGTCACAGTCGCGATGGTCTGGTCGAAACCGTCGTCGTGCATCCACGGCGTCGACGAGTGGATCTTGTAGCCGTGGAAGCCCTTCTCCTGGAAGGACTGCGCGCGTTCGGCCTCCTGCTGCGGGCTCATCCCCCGTGCCATGGAGCTCGCGTAGACCTTGGCGCTCTGGCGGTACTTCCCGCCGAGCAACTGGTAGGTGGGCAGCCCGGCGGCCTTGCCGAGCAGGTCCCACAGGGCGATGTCGATGCCGGCGATGGCGTTCAGCTGGGCGCCGCCGGGGCCGAGCTTGTAGGGCTTGGTGTACAGCCGGCGCCACAGCCGCTCGATGTCGGTCGCCTCCTCGCCGACCAGCAGTGGCGCGAGCGCCTGCTCCACGACGCTGTGGGTGACGTGGGCGTTCATCGGACTGACCTCGCCGACGCCCACCAGGCCGTCGTCGGTGTGGATCTTCAGGATGTGCAGCTTGTCGAGCAGGATGATCGATTCGATCCGGGTGATCCGCATGGTCAACCTTTCAGGCCGGACATCGTGATGCCCTGGACGAAGTACTTCTGGGCCACCAGGAACAGCAGCAGCGGGGGCAGGATCGTCAGCGTCGCGGCCGCCATCATCAGATTGGTCTGGGTGAAGAACTCACCCTTGAACAGCGCGAGCGCGATCGGCATCGTCTGCAACCGCGTCGAGTTGAGGAAGATCAACGGCCCGAACAGGTCGTTCCACGAGCCCATGAAGGTGAGCGCGCCGACCGCGGCCAGGGCTGGTTTCACCTGCGGCAGCATGATCCGCCAGAAGGTGCCGAAGGTGGACGCGCCGTCGAGCTTGGCGGCCTCCTCCAGCTCCATCGGTACGCCGCGGAACGCCTGCCGGAGCAGGAAGGTGCCGAAGACCGGTGTCAGCACGTTCGGCACCCACAGCGGGTAGTGGGTGTCGATCCACCCCATCTCGCGGAACAGCATGTACTGCGGGACGAGGTAGACAATGCCCGGGATCATTGCCGTCGACAACAACAGCGCGAAGGCCAGGTTCTTGAAGGCGAAGTTCAGCCGGGCGAAGCCGTAGCCGGCCAGCGACGCGAACAGCAGCAGGAAACCGACGTTCAGTGCGGCCAGCTTGCAGCTGTTCAGGAAGAACGGCAGGAGCCCGTCGCCGGCCTGGGAGTAGTTGGCCCACTGGAAGGTGGACGGGATGAACGTCGGCGGCGACTGCAGTACTTCGTTCTCCGGCTTGAGCGATGCGCTGATCATCCAGAGCAGCGGCATCGCGAACACCACGGCGAAGAACAGCAGTACGACGATCAGCACGACGCGGCGTGGGATGTGCCTCGGTGGCCGGTTCACCGGGATCCGGAGAGTCTCAGCTGTCATAGTGCACCCACCGTTTCTCCATCTTCCACTGGATCGCGGTGACGACACCGACGATGACGAACAGCACCCAGCCCATCGCGGACGCGTAACCCAGCCGGCCGTGCCCGAAGGCCGCCTCGTAGATCTGGAAGATGAACACCGAGGTGGCGTTGTTCGGCCCGCCGGACGTCATCACGTAGATGATCCCGAACACCTGGAACGAGGTGATGAACTGCGTGATGGTGAGGAAGAACAGGCTCGGCGTCAGCAGCGGGAACATCACCGACCAGAACCGCCGCCAGGCCGACGCTCCGTCCACCGTCGCCGCTTCGATCAGCGACTGGTCGATGCTCTGCAACCCGGCCAGCAGGATCACCATCGGATAGCCGACGCCCTGCCAGAGCGCGACGATGATCACCGCGATCAGCGCGGTCCTGGTGTCGGACAGCCAGGCCGGCCCGTCGATGCCGATCGTCTTCAAGGTGGAGTTGAACAGGCCGTTGTCCGGGTTGTACAGCCAGAACCAGACGAAGCCGATCGCGACGACGTTGGTGACCGCGGGCGAGTAGTACAGCGTCCGGAAGATGCCGATGCCCTTGACCTTCTGGTTACACAGGACGGCGAGACCGAGCCCGATGAAGATGGTCAGTACGACGACGACCACCGTGAAGATCACCGTGTTCTTCAGTGACGGCCAGAACGTGTCGTCGGCGGTGAACAGCTCCTTGTAGTTCTCCAGGCCGAGGAACTTCGGTGCGTTCAGCCCGGACCAGTTGGTCAGCGACACCACCAGGGAGGCCGCGACCGGTGCCAGCTGGAAGAACAGCACGCCGGCGATCACCGGTCCGACGAACAACCAGCCGGCCAGGTTCTGCCGCTTCGGTTTCACCTTCACCCGTTTGCGCGCGGGTCGTCTGCCGTCGACGTCCGGGGGTTTCAGGAGGACTGCGTTGGCCATCGGTCACACCTCGATCCCGATGTACTTCTCCTCGAGAAATTCGAGGATGCCTTCGGAGCTGCCTTCGCGCCCGAGTCCGGACTGCTTCGTCCCGCCGAACGGCGCCGCCGGGTCGCTGAGCACGCCGCGGTTCACCGCGACCATGCCGGCGTCGATCTTCTGCGCGACCGCGAGCGCCTGCGCGGGATCGCCGTACACGTAGGCGATCAGGCCGTAGATGGTGTCGTTGGCCATCGCGATCGCCTCGTCGACGTCACTGAAGGAGACGATCGCGGTGACGGGTCCGAAGATCTCGACCTGGTTGATCTCGCTGCCGTGCCGGACATCAGTCAGCACGGTCGGCGGGTAGAAGGCGCCGACCTCCGGAGTCTCACCGCCCAGCGTCAGCGTGGCGCCATCCGCGACAGCCTGCTCGACGAGCCGGGCCACCTTGTCGCGCTCCTCCGGCGACACCAGGGCGCCGAGCTCGTTCGACCGGTCGGCACCCGGGCCCATCGTGACGCCCTTCATGGCTGCGGTGATCCGGGCACCGAACTCCTCGACGAGCGAGTCGTGCACGTAGAACCGGTTGGCCGCCGTACAGGCCGATCCGCCGTTGCGCAGCTTCGCGACCATCGCGCCCTCGACCGCGGCGTCCAGGTCGGCACCGGGCAGGACGACGAACGGCGCGTTGCCGCCGAGCTCCATCGACGAGCTGACCACCTGGTCGGCGGCCTCCCGCAGCAGCACCCGTCCGACCTCGGTCGAACCGGTGAAGGACAGCTTGCGTACGGCGGGGTGGTGCAGCATCGCGCTCACCGCCGGACCGGCCGGCACCGGCGTCACCAGGTTCACGACACCCGCCGGCACGCCGGCCCGACGCAGTACCTCGACGACATAGGCGGCGGTCAGTGGCGTCTGGCTGGCCGGCTTGAGCACCACCGAGCAGCCGGCCGCCAGCGCGGGGGCGATCTTGCGGGTCGCCATCGCCGCCGGGAAGTTCCATGGGGTGACCAGGACCGAGACCCCGATCGGATCGCGCCGGACCACGATCGTCTTGTCGCCCGACGGGGACAGCCGGAAGTCGCCGCCGATCCGGACCGCCTCCTCGGCGAACCAGCGGAAGAACTCGGCGGCGTAGGCGGCCTCGCCGAGTGCGTCGGCGTACGCCTTGCCGTTCTCGGCGACGATGATCTCGGCGAACTGCTCGCGCTCGGCGGTCAGGATGTCGAAACACTGGCGGAGGATCTCCGATCGTTGCCGCGGCGGGGTCGCGGCCCAGCCGGCCAGTGCGTCCGCCGCGGCGTCGACCGCGGCCAGACAGTCCGCCTCGGTGGCAGCTGCGAACTGTGCCAGTTCGGAGCCGTCGGCCGGATCGTGGACCGGGAACCGCCGGCCGTCAGCGGCCGGCCGCCACTGACCATCGATGAACAGATCGTGCGGAGAGATCATCTGGGTGTGCTCCATGTGCCTGGTCAGAATGGTTGGCTTCGGTCGCCGGCGTACGCGGCACGAGTGATCTCGTACAGCGCGTCGGCGTCCAGCGGGCGGGGGTTGTTGTCGACCAGCCGGGCTGACTTCAGCCCCATCGACGCGACGTACGACAGTTGGTCCTCGGCCAGGCCGAGCTCCTTCAACGTGGACGGGATGCCGATCCGCTCCAGCAGAGCCTCGACGGCTTCGATGCCGGCCAGCGCCTGCGCCTCGCCGCCTCCGGTCACCGGTACGCCGAAGATGGTCGCGATCTCGGCGAATTCCTGCACCCGGGCCGGCGCGTTGTAGCGCATGACGTACGGGAGAAGGACGCCGACTCCGACACCGTGCGCGGTATGTGTCAGGGCGCCGAGCGGATACTGCAAGGCATGCGCGGCGGCGGTTCCCGCGACACCGAGCGCATAGCCGCCGGCGTTCGCGGCGAGCATCACGTCGGAGCGTGCCTGCCGATCGTCCGGATGCTCGAAGGCTTCGGGCAGGGCATTCGCCAGCAGCCCGAGACCCCAGCGCGCGTAGGAGTCGCTGATCACGTTCTTGCCGATGAAGACCCGGCCTTCGCCGACCGCCGTCGCCGGCCGCTGGATCGCGGTGAACGACTCGACCAGATGGGAGACCGCGTCGGCGCCCGCGCTGGCGGTTAGTGCGGGCGGACAGCTGTAGGTCAACTCCGGGTCGCAGATCGCCACCGAGGGAATCAGGTAGGGCGAAGAGATACCCGCCTTCAGCTCGCGGCGGCTGTCGCTGAGCACGCAGACCGGCGTCACCTCGGACCCGGTGCCGCCGGTCGTGGGAACGGCGACGATCGGCAGGACGGCTCCCGGTACGGCGTTCTCCCCGTAGTACCGGTCGATCGGGCCGCCATGGCTGAGCAGCAGCGCCAGTGCCTTGCCGAGGTCGAGACAGCTGCCGCCGCCGATCCCGATCACCACCTCGATCCCGGCATCCTTCATCGCGCCGTAGCAGGCGTCGATGTCGGAGGTCGGCAGTTCGGCGGCGGTGTCGGACCACACGCTCACCTCGAGGCCGTGATCCTTCAGATCCGCGATCAGCTCGGTGAACTCCGCCGAGGCGGCCAGCCGCTGATCCGTGCAGACGAGTGCCTTGCGCCCGTACTCCGCGGCCAGGCTGCCGAGCAGCGCGCGCTGGCCGGCGCCGAAGACGACGGTTCGCGGAGCTCGTTGCACGCCGAAGGAGGGGGTGGTGATCGTCATCGTGAGGGGTCCTTGTCTGGTCGGGGCGGGGTCATTCGGCCAGCACTGCTTCGGGCCGGGCTGCCAGCAGAGCGGTCAGCTCGCGCCACAGGTCGTCGGCGACATCGATGCCGTCGGCGACCGAGTTGCGATACCGGGCCCGGGCGCCGTCGCCGGGAACCGCGACCGGCGTCGCCGGGTCGGCGCGTCGACTGCCGCGGACCTGGTCGAGGTACTCCGAGGCCGAGTACGCGCCACCGCTCAGCAGGATGAACAGGTCACCCTTGTTGCTGAGGCGGTCGTCGTCCAACGTTCCGCCGACGGCCGTGCCGTAGGCGGCGCCGGTCAGGAAGGTGACCATCGCGCCCAGGCCCAGCCCGAGCCCGTAGCCCTTCGGTCCGCCGAACGGCGCGATGGATCCGGCCTTGGCCGCCTCGGGATCGATCGTCGCGTTGCCGTCGGCATCGAGTGCCCAGCCAGGCTCGAGCGGTACGCC
This sequence comes from Kribbella sp. NBC_01484, assembly GCF_036227145.1. Lineage (NCBI taxonomy): Bacteria > Bacillati > Actinomycetota > Actinomycetes > Propionibacteriales > Kribbellaceae > Kribbella > Kribbella sp. NBC_01484. The sequence goes on along the minus strand of NZ_CP109437.1, from coordinate 7,279,947 downwards.
GCGGAGAGCGTGGTCGTGCACCTTGCCCATCGAGATCTGCGACGTCGCCATGTCGAGCACCAGCGGATGCGGTTGCGCGGGGACGCCGAGCGCCAGTGGATTGGTGCCGAGGATCGCCTCGGTGCCGCCCCATGGATGGACCAGCGCCTCGCTCGTCGTCATGCCGAGGCAGACCAGACCGCGCTCGGCGATCCGGCCGGCGTAGAAGCCGAGCATGCCGAGGTGGTTGTTGTTCGTGATCGAGCAGACCGCGACGCCGTGCCGGCGAGCCGCCGGAACGACGGCTTCCAGCGCACGCAGTGCGACCACCGGGCCGAGGCCCTGCTCACCGTCGACGGACAGGTAGCACGGGCTGAGCCATTCGTGTTTGCCGGTGTTCGTCGGACTCGCCGTACCGTTCGCCAGTCTGCGGAGCAGCCGCGGCAGCCGGAGCAGGCCGTGCGACGGCACCCCTTTCGCCTCGGCGATCAGGAGGAGCTCGGCTTGCTGAGTGGCTGCCGGGCCGGGCACACCCGCGGTGATCAGCAGACGTTCGGCCAGGGACTGCGCTGTTGCGAGGTCAGTGTGCACGTCGACCATCCCAGGGGTGGATTTTGTCGATTTTTGGCAGGCTAGATCAGATCAGATATGATTTGCAATGGTCTGTGGATACGAATTCACAACTAAGGCCGACCAGGCTCCGACCGGACAGGGCAGGCATATGAGCGAGCGCGCTACGGAGCGTCCTGAACGCACCAGGATGAGCGATGTGGTCTACGAGCAGCTGCAGACGCTCCTGCTGGACGGCGTGATCCAGCCCGGTGAGCGGATCCGGGTCGATGTGATCAGCCGGCAGCTCGGCGTCTCCCAGACCCCGGTCCGGGAGTCACTGAACCGGCTCGAGGCCGAAGATCTGGTCACCAAAACACATCTGATCGGATATTCCGCGAGCCCGAAACTGACGCCGGAGCGGTTCGAGGACCTCTTCGAGGCGCGGTTCCTGATCGAGCCGTACTGCTCCGGCCTGGCGGCCGGCCGGCACCAGCGGGTCGAGGTCGAGCAGATCGCCGGCATCGCCGCCGACCTGCGCGCCCGCTACCTGGCCGGCACGATGTCGTACGGCGCCTTCGCCCGCAAGGACGCCGAGTTCCACCAGGCCATCATCGGAGCCACCGGGAACAGCTACTTCGGCGAGATCTTCGCCAAGCTGCACTGCCACCTGCAGCTGTTCCGGCTGCTGCGCGACTCCCGGGTGACCGAGGAGGCGCTCGAGGAGCACGACCTCATCGTCACCGCGATCCGGCAGCGCGACACCGAGGCCGCGGACCGGGCGATGCACGCCCACCTGACCGCCTCGCGCGGCCGCCTGAGATCAGCCTTCGAGTCGGCCCCCGAGACAGTCACCGTCGCCATCGCACCCGCCGCCGACCCCATCCCCGAGGCGACTGCCGACCCCTCCTGATCACATGACGGGACCGGTTGTCCGGAGCGACCGCTGCCCCGAAGCCAGCCCGTTGGCCAGATGCGGGGTTCACCCCTTATCTGGTCCCTTCGCCCCGGGTATCCGGTAGGGGGAACGGTGCAGCTGCGAGGTTCTCCCCTGAAATTGCCCTGGGCAGAAGCCAAGTGTGGTGGCGACCTCAGCGTTCTTGGCGAGGCACTAGGTTCCGACAAGGTGTCCGCGCCCTGCGGGCGCCTCGGTGGACCGGATATCCGTGCGCGTGCAGAGTTGTCGGCCGGCAGGTCAGCGTTCGGGGCCTGGGACGGAGAGGGGGTCGAAGCCGTAGGGGAGCTCCAGTCGGTGGGCGGCCATCAGGTCGGCGTCGCCGAGCAGATCGCGGGTCTTGCCGTCGGCAACGATCCGGCCGTCGTCCATCAGCAGGCTGCGCTCACACAGCTGCAGCGCGTACGGCAGGTCGTGCGTGATCATCAGCAGCGTCACGTCCAGGCCGGCCAGGATGTCGGCGAGCTCTCGCCGAGCGGCCGGGTCCAGGTTGCTCGACGGCTCGTCGAGCACGAGCACCTCCGGCCGCATCGCCAGGACCGTCGCCACCGCGACCCGCCGCCGCTGACCGAACGACAGGTGATGCGGCGCCAGGTCGGCGTGGTCCTGCATCCCGACCTGCACCAGCGCCTCATGCACCCGGTCGTCCAGCTCGGAGCCGCGCAGTCCGAGGTTCGCCGGACCGAAGGCCACGTCGTCGCGCACCGTCGGCATGAATAGCTGGTCGTCCGGGTCCTGGAACACCAGCCCGACCTTCCGCCGGACCACGGACAGGTGCTCCCGGTGCAAACCGGTCCCGCCGATCTCGATCCGGCCGCTGCCGGTGCCGCCGGCCACTGAGCCGAGGATCCCGTTCAGATGCAGGACGAGCGTGGTCTTGCCGGCGCCGTTCGGCCCGAGCAGTGCGACCCGCTCACCACGCTGGACCGTGAAATCGACGCCGAACAACGCCTGCCGTCCATCGGGATAGGCGAAGACCAGACGCTCGACATGGATCGCGGGACCGCTCACAGGCCGACCACCCTGGCCGCGACCGCGATCAGCACGGCCACCAGGGACATCGTCATCCCCTGCAGCCATTGTTCACGCGTCGCACCCATGACGCTCAGCAGCGGCATCCGGCCGGTGTAGCCGCGTGACCGCATGGCCAGATGCACCCGCTCACCTCGCTCGAAGCTGCGCACGAACAATGCCCCCACTCCCCCGGCAACCGCCTTCAGATGACCGACCCGGCCGCCGGTGTAGCCGCGCGACTCCCGCGCGATCCGCATCCGATGCAGGTCGTCCGACACCACACTCAAGTACCGGACCATGAACGACAGGATCGCGACCAGCGTCGACGGCAGCCGCAGCCGCTCCAGGCCCGCCAGCACGTCACGCGGTCCCGTGGTCGCCGACAGCAGGATCGCCGCGACCACCCCGAGGGTGCCCTTGGCCAGCACGTTCCAGGCCCCGAGTACGCCGGACTCCGACAACTCCACTCCCAGCACCGAGACCGTCGGCCCGGTCGCCACGAAGGGCAGCAGCAACGCGAACACGATGAACGGCGTCTCCACGGCCAGCCGCCGTGACACGACCGGGGCCGGCAGTTTCGCGACGACCACGGCGGCCACGAGCATCACGGCGTACGCGCCGAAGGCCCAGAACGCGGCCGCCGGGGTGGAGACGACGGCGAGCACGAAGACGAACAGGGCGACGAGTTTCACCTGCGCCGGGATCCGGTGGACCCGGCTGTCCACCGCGACGAGAAGACCGTCTCCGCTCACGACGCTTTGCCGGCACGCAGCGATGCCAGCTTGGCGATCGCCAGGCCGACCACGATCGTGACCAGTACGCCGATGATGCCGGCGAGCGCACCGGAGACCTGGGAGTTGCCGATCCCGCTGACGCCGTAGTCGGCGAGCGGGCTACTCGCGGCCGCGGAGTGCTTGGCCGCGCTCTCGAAGCCGAGCTTGGCGCCGACGAACTCGAGCCCGTCCGGATGCGCGCTCGCGAACAAACTCAGCCCACCGGCCACCATCAGCGCGAGCGCGATCCCGACGCCGAGCGACCGTCCGGCCGGCTTGGTAGCGATCGCCTTGTCCGGCGACACCGTGGAGGTGTTGCCGTCGGCATCGACCAGGATCAGGTCCTGCTGCAGGTGGCGGGCGGCGTACACGAGATCCGGCCGGGTCGCCACGACCGCGCTCAGTACGGCGGCGGTGATGACCGCCTCGCCGATCCCGACCAGGATGTGCCAGCCGACCATCGCGGTCGCGAGCTTGCCGAGCGGGATGTCGACGGCGCCGCCGATCGCGTACAGCCCGGTGAACGCCAGCGCCGCGACCGGCACCGACACCAGCGCCCCAAGCGTCGCCGCCGGTACGACGCTGCCGGCCCGGCGCGGCAGAACCCGCAGTACCGCCCGGATCAGGATGTACCCGACGAGCACCGTGATCAGCCCCATCAGCGTGATGTTCGTCCCGAGGGCGGTCAAACCACCGTCCGCGAACAGCAGCCCCTGGACCAAGAGCACCGTCGACATCACGAGTACGGCGGTCCACGGGCCGACCAGCGCCGCGGCCAGCGCGCCACCGAGCAAGTGTCCGCTGGTCCCCGCGCCGACCGGGAAGTTCACCATCTGCACCGCGAACACGAAAGCCGCGGTCAGCCCGGCCAGCGCGGGACCCGTCTCGCGGATCTCCCGATTCGCCCGCTGCAGGCTGAACCCGACCGCGCCGGCCGCGATCAGCCCGGTGGCGACGGAGGTCGGCGCGTCGAAGAAGCCGTCAGGAACATGCACGGCCACATTCTTGATCTAGTTGCGACGCATTCGCAAGAAGCCGTCTCACAACGGCTTCAGAGCTTCCCCGATCGCACGGTGGAAGGTCGGGTAGGCGTAGATCATCTGTCGCAGAGTGTGAACGGGAACTGCCGCGTGCACCGCCAGCGCGAGCGCGCTGAGGACCTCGCCACCGGTCGGGCCGGCACTCGTCGCACCGACCAGGACACCCCGATCGGCGTCCGCGACCACCTTGATGAAGCCCTCGTTGCCGGCCTTGTGGATCCAGCCGCGGGTCGAGGCCGGGATCGGGGTCGACCCGGTCCGCACGTTCAGCCCGGCGTCGCGCGCTTGCTTCTCGGTCATCCCGACCGCACCGATCTCGGGATCGGTGAACGTCACCCGCGGCATCGCGTGGTAGCTCGCGGTCGGCGCGTCCGGCTCCTGCAGGATGTCGCGGACCGCGATGTCTGCCTGGTACATCGCGTTGTGGGTGAACACGCCGACCCCGGTGACGTCGCCGATCGCCCACACCTTGTCGCCGGCCCGGACGTGCTCGTCGACCTCGATCCGGCGAGCCTTCGGGTCGAGTCCCAGCTTGTCCAGGCCGAGGTCGTCGGTGGCGATCCGGCGTCCCGTTGCCACCAGCAACTTCTCCCCACTGACCGAGGACCCGTCGTCGAGTGTGACGGTGAACGTGTCACCGGCGTACCCGACCTGCTTGGCGTGCACCCCGGTCCGGAAGGTGACGCCGTCGCGCTCCAGCGCCTCCCGGGCCAGTACGCCGGACTCCGGCTCCTCCATCGACAACACGTCGGCCGCGCCCTCGATCACGGTCACCTTCGTGCCGAACCGGGCGAACACCTGGGCCAGCTCCATCCCGATCGCTCCACCGCCGAGCACCAGGATCGTGGCCGGTAGCGTCTCCGCCTCGATCGCCTCCCGGTTCGTCCAGTACGGCGTCCCCGCGAGCCCGTCGACCGGCGGGATCGCCGGGAGCGTGCCGGTCGCGATCACGATGCCGCGGGACGCCTCGTACTCGCGGTCCCCGGCCCGGACCGTGCGGGGTCCGGTGATCGTGGCGCGGTCCTTGATGACAGTGGCGCCCTTGTTCACCAGCCGGTCCACCGCGACCTGGTCGTTCCAGGTGTCGGTGGCCTCCTCGCGGATGCGCTTGGCCACCGGAGCCCAGTCCGGCTCGACGGTCGCCGTACCGGCCATGCCGTCGACGCGGCGGGTCTCGGCGATCAGGTTCGCGGCCCGGATCATCATCTTGCTCGGGATGCAGCCGTAGTACGGGCATTCACCGCCGACCAGGCGGGACTCGATCCCCACCACCCGCAATCCCGCCTGCGCCAGCCGGCCGGTCGTCTCCTCGCCGCCGACGCCGACTCCGACCACGACCACATCCACGTTCTCAGCCATGCCGCCCAATCTCGCAGACCGGCCCGGACCGGCCAAGTCTCGAGCCTGCGTGTCATCGGTCGGTAAGCATCCGTTCACCGCGGGCCAGTACGTTCGGGGCTCGGAGAAGTGGGGACCGACGCAGTCGTCTCGTTCCGTGTGGAGATCTGCTGACCGGCTTCTGCGGTTAAGGTGCAGGCATGTACGTGATCGCGCACCTGAGTGACCCGCATCTCGACGGCTCGGAGGAGGCGCGTGACCGGTTGCGGCGGATCACGGCGTACCTGAAGGACTTCCGGCGGCCGGTGGACGTCATCCTCGTCACCGGCGATCTCGCCGATCACGGGCTGGAGGCGGAGTACGCCGAGCTGGCCGCGGAGCTCAAGCTGGACCTGCCGGTGCTCGTGCTGCCGGGCAACCACGATGTGAGCGCGCCGCTGCGGGCGGCGCTCTCGTCGCTCGTCGACTCACCCGGCGAAGGCCATCCGGTGCATCAGGTCCGCGATGTCGGGGCGGCGCGGTTCGTCCTGCTCGACACGACGGTCCCTGGTGAGAACCACGGACTGCTGCCGGAGGAGTCGCTGGCCTGGCTCGACGGCGTACTGCGGGAACCGTTCGACGGACCGTTGTTCGTCGCCTTCCACCAGCCGCCGTTCAACCTCCATCACCCGACGATGGACCAGTGGATGCTCCGGACTCGCGAGCCGTTCGCGGCCGTCCTCGAAGGCAAACCGGTCACCGCCCTGTTCGCCGGCCACGTCCACAACGCCATCGCCGCCACCTTCGCCGGGATCCCGCTCCGGGTCGCCCCCGGCATCCGGTCCACGGTCCCGCTCCCCTTCGAGCCCGCTTCCGCGGCGGGCACGTTGGTGGACCCCACGGCCCATCCCGGCTTCGCGCTGCACATCCATGTGGACGGCGAGCCCCTGCAGACCGTCTACCGCTACCCGGCCCGATGACCGAGCTCACGCTGCGGGCCATCGGCCGCGTCAAGTCCCCCTTGATCACGCGAGCCGACGCACCACGCCAAGGCGACGAGGGTGCGCCCGACGCATGGGTGGTGTTCGACGAGTCGGTCCGGGCGGCACTCGCCGATGTTGCGGCCGGTGACGAGATCATCCTCATCACCTGGTTCGACCGCGCCGATCGCGACGTACTCACGGTGCATCCGCGCGGCGACCGGACCCGGCCGCCCACCGGTGTCTTCAGCACCCGCTCGCCCGACCGGCCGAATCCCCTCGGCCTGCATCGCGTCACGGTCCTCGCCACCGACGGCCCGCGGATTCAGGTGAACAACCTCGAAGCTCTCGACGGCACCCCCATCGTCGACGTCAAGCCCGTCCTGGGCGACATCACCGACCGCTGAACCGCCGCGCTCACGGGCGGAGGCGCTGATGCGCGATCGGTGATCGGGCCGGATACGGCCCGGTGAGGTAGGTGTTGATCTCCGCGATCGTCCCGTCGGTGTCGCGGATCAGGTGCCGCAGCCCGTTCCAGCGGGCGACCTCGACGCCGATCGCGATCAGCCGCAGCCGGCTCGCCCCGGAGGCGAATGGCTCCGTACTGTCACAACGCCGCGTGTACCACGTGCCGCCCTGGTGGTAGGTCTCCACATCCGCGTGCAGCTCGTGAGTGGTGTCTGGTTCGTACTGGTCGCACGATGTCATCCGGCCTGCCTTCAGCGAGAAATCCTGCGACGAAAGCTCATCACCTGACACCGGCCCGGCACTGCGGCCGAAAGTCCCGGATCGCCGGGACCTCGGTCCCGAACGACGAAGCCCCGGACCACCTGGTCCGGGGCTTCGCTGCGACCGCGATCAGAAGTTGATCATGTGGCCTTCGAGGCCGTGGAAGGCCTCTTGGAGTGCCTCGCTCAGGGTGGGGTGGGCGTGCACGTTGCGGGCCAGTTCCTTGGTGGTCAGGTCCCACTTCTGCGCCAGAGTCAGCTCGGGCAGCAGCTCGGTGACCTCCGGGCCGATCAGGTGCGCGCCGAGCAGTTCGCCGTACTTGGCGTCGCTGATCACCTTGACGAAACCGGTCGGGTCGCCGAGGCCGTGCGCCTTGCCGTTCGCGGTGAACGGGAACTTGGCGACCTTGACGTGGAAGCCCTCCAGCCGGGCCTCTTCCTCGGTCCACCCGAAGCTGGCGATCTGCGGCTGGCAGAACGTCGCCCGCGGGATCATCTTGTAGTCCAGCTCCATCGTCTCGTGCCCGGCGATGGTCTCGGCCGCGACCACGCCCATCGCCTCGGCGGCGTGCGCGAGCATCAGTTTCGCGGTCACGTCACCGATGGCGAAGATGTTCGGCACGTTGGTCCGGCAGAAGCCGTCGATGCCGATCGCGCCGCGCTCGGTCAGGGCGACGCCGATCTTGTCCAGGCCGTAGCCGTCGACGCGCGGCTGGAAGCCGATCGCCTGCAGGACCTTGTCGGACTCCAGCGTCTGCTGGGCTCCGTCCTTGCCGGTCACGGTGACCTTCACCGTGTCGCCGGAGTCGTCGATCGAGTCGACCCGGGTGCCGGTCAGCACGTCGACGCCGAGCTTCTTGTACGCCTTGGCCAGCTCCTTGGACACCTCGGCGTCCTCGAGCGGCATGATCCGGTCCAGGAACTCGACGATGGTGACCTTGACGCCGTAGTTGGCCAGCACGTAGGCGAACTCGACACCGATCGCGCCGGCGCCGGCGATGATGATCGAGCCCGGCAGCTCCTCGGTGAGGATCTGCTCCTCGAACGTCACAACGCGGTCGCTCAGCTGCGTGCCCGGCAGCAGCTTGGTGGTCGCGCCGGTGGCCAGGATGCAGTTGTCGAACGTGACGGTCTCCGAGGAGCCGTCGTTCAGCGTCACGTCGAGGGTGTTGGCGTCGGTGAACGAGCCCCAGCCGTCGAACTCGGTGATGTTGTTCTTCTTCATCAGGAAGTGGACGCCCTTGACCCGGCCGTCGGCCACCTTCCGGCTGCGCTGCACCGCGGTCGGGAAGTCGAAGCTGACCTCGCCGCTGATGCCGAAGGTCTTCGCCTCCTTCTGGAAGATGTGCGCCAGCTCGGCGTTGCGCAGTAGCGCCTTGGACGGGATACAGCCCACGTTCAGGCAGACACCGCCCCAGTACTTCTTCTCGATGATGGCGGTCTTGAGCCCGAGCTGGGCAGCGCGGATCGCCGCGACGTACCCACCCGGACCCGCGCCGAGGACAACAACGTCAAAGTGCGAGGCCATGCTGTGAACTTTAGTGGGTCGCACCAGCCCTCCGGACCACCGGTACGACGCTCTGCCGCGGGCGTGACCGGGGTCACTGCGATGGCCCGATCGGGCAGTCTTGTCCGCCATCGGCCCGCCGGGCCGTACCTACTACGGTTACAGTCCGTTCATCCGGGTTCCGCCAGGACCGTTCGCCGCCTACGCTGGGGGCCACGCGGGGGCCGTCTCCCTCCGCGTGCGTGAGGCGACGACGATGGGGGCCCGATGGTTCTGGGGAGCCGCCGAGGGCTGTGGTTCGCAGTACTCGGCACAGTGCTGGCAGTGGTCGCACTGCCGGCGTACGCGGACGGCCCCACACCGCCACCGCCGGCCTCCGTCACGGACGTGAACCGATCGCTCGAAGAGCTGCAGGCCGAGGCCGCCGCCGTCCAGGCCGACTTCGCCAAGGCGACCATCGCCTACACGAACGCGCTCAAGGCCGCGCAGACCGCGGAGGCCACCGCGAAGAAGGCCGAGGCCAGCGCGACCGTCTCCAAGAACAAGGCAGAGACCGAGCGTCACCAGCTCGGGCTCCTGACCGCGCAGGCCTATCAAATGGGGATCCCGACCGTGATGGGCACCGAGTCGATGCTGTGGTCGCTCGCCCCGATCGCGGAGAACCTGCAGGAGATCGCCGACCGGCAGACCGCGATCACCCAGCTCGGTAGCACCCAGGTCGCGCAGTACCGGACGGCGATGGCCGCGGCGAACGAGGCTGACCGGCTCACCGCCGACGCCACCGGCAAGCGGGCCGCCGCGAACGAGGCCGCCGCCAAGGCGAAGGAGCTCAGTCAGCAGGTCCAGCAGAAGGCTGCCTTTGCCGCGTCCGCGATGGAAGGCCAGGCCGCCGACCTCGACGGAGCGTCTGAGCTGTCCAAGCAGCTGCAACTCGCGCGCAACCAGCAGGCGCTCGTCCGCTGGCAGACCTACCTGACCGAGCTGTCGACCGCGAAGGTCAGTCCCCCGGCGGCCGCCGTACTGAAGAACCCGGCCAAGCTCCCGGCCGGGCTGAAGCCGCTCACCCGGCGGGGTGCGCCCGTCGCCGGTGTCGCGACCATGGCCGCCGCCGGCCGGACCGTCCGGGTGCTGTCCGCCGAGACGATCCGCGCGGTGAACCAGGCCTTCAGCCTGCTCGGCAAGCCGTACGGCGTGGCCGCGACCGGCCCGGACAAGTACGGCTGCCTCGGCGCGGCGCGGGTCGCTTGGCAGCCCTACACGACCCTCCCCAACCTGGTCGGCAAGGTCTATCCGGACTACCAGGCCGTGCCCACTTCCCAGATCGAGCCCGGCGACCTGCTCGTGATGGGCAGCAAGTCGCTCGGACTCGTCCACATCGGCGTCGCCCTCGACAACGGCGAGATGATCGCCTCCGACGAGGCGAAGGGCTCGGTCGTCGTCACCGCCGTCCCGGACAACCTGTACGCCGCCCTGCGCCCGACGCTCGGCGCTCCGGTCAAGCCGCAGGTCGCGCCCGCCGCGGCCTCGGACGCCGTCGACTTCCGCTGCGGCAACACGGCGACGTCGTACAACATCGGTTCGGGCGCCTGGACCTGGCCGCTGGCCGACGGGACGTACGACATCGGTACGCCGTTCGGTCAGGCCGGGCCGATGTGGGCGACCGGCTTCCACACCGGCCAGGACTTCGTGGCCGCCGTCGGTACGCCGGTCCACGCGGTGACGGCCGGTGTCGTCCGGGTCGAGCACCCGGCCTGGGCCGGGAACCTCGTGCGCATCGACCACGGCAACGGCCTGGAGACGCTCTACGCCCACCTCAGCAAGATCGACGTCGCCGACGGCCAGCAGGTGACCGCCGGTCAGCGGATCGGCGCAGTCGGCACCGAAGGCAACTCGACCGGACCGCACCTGCACTTCGAGGTCCACCTCGGCGGCGAGCCGGTCAACCCGATGCCGTTCCTGGCCACCGGCTCCGCGAGCATGGGCTGGGGTGGCTACAGCAACGGCATGATCCCGGCGAGCAAGCTGTGCGGGATCGCGTCCGGTCACATGCTCCGGTGTGACGCGGCGGCGGCGTACCAGCAACTGGCGACCGCCTACCGCGCCCACTTCGGCAACACGCTCTGCATCACCGACTCGTACCGCTCCTACGCCTCCCAGGTCGACCTGTACGCGCGCAAGCCGTCACTGGCTGCGCTCCCGGGCACCTCGAACCACGGCTGGGGGGTCGCGGTCGACCTCTGCGGCGGCATCGAGAAGTACGGCACCGCGGAGTACCAGTGGATGAAGGCCCACGCGCCCGCCTTCGGCTGGGTCCACCCCCAGTGGGCCGATCAGGGCGGCAGTCGCGAAGAGCCGTGGCATTGGGAGTTCGGGAAGCCGCCCAGCGCGTAGGCTTGCATCGTGGCCGAGCAGAACAGTCCCGACCGCACTGATCACAACATCACGCTGGACGCTCAGGACGACCGGTGGGAGTGGCGGCGGCGGATCCGGGCGAATCCGAGGAAGCTCCTGATCTACCGCATCGGCGTCGGGGTGGTCGGTGGGTTGCTGATCATCGCCGCGCCTTTGACGGGCTGGCTGCCCGGACCAGGCGGCATTCCGTTGTTCATCGCCGGCCTCGCCGTACTGTCCAGCGAGTTCGAGTGGGCTCAGCGTCTGCTCTACCGGGTCCGGGACTGGGTGAAGGCGCTCACCGCCTGGACCGGCAGGCAGCCCGCCTGGCTGAAGGCACTCGGCACGCTCGCCCTCTTCCTCTGTGTGATCGTCGCGATCTGGCTCTACCTCGCTGTCCTCGGGGTCCCCGGATGGTTCCCGGACCCCTGGGAGTCATTCCTCCACAAACTCCCCTTGCTGCACTGAGTAGTTGGGCAGCTCGATCAGGTTGCTCATCTTCTGGGCCATCTTGAGCATCTGGTTGAGGAAGAACCGGTTGTCGAGGATCCGGTTCCGCGCGGTGATCCCGAGCCTCGTCGTCGGCGCCAGGAACCGTCCAGCCTGGCTGCCGTCCTGTGTGGTCGAGACCGCCTTGCGCAGCCGTGCTTCGTAGCGCCCGAACGCGGCCTGGTAGTCGCCGCCCGCCCGCGCCAGCTCCCCCGCCAGGACATATGCGCCCACGACCGCCGTACCTGTGCCCAGTGCCCCGAAGGTCGCGCCGTACCCGGCGTCGCCGAGCAGGACGAGCCGGCCGTTGGACCAGCGATCCACATGCACTCGGCTGATCGAGTCGAAGTACATCTCAGTTGCCGCCGGCAACCCATCGAGCAATGCCGGCACGTGCCAGCCGAGATCCGCGAAATGCTCACGCACGATGGCCTTCTGCTCGTCCTGGTCGCGCCGGTTGTATCGCAGTTCCGGTGACCTGAACACGAACAGCGTCTGCGCCAGCGCCGGGTCACGCCGGTCCGCACCGACACTCGCCAACCTCCCCGGCACGTTGTAGTGAAGCCCGTCACCGCTGATGCCCATCGTGTTCGGCACCTCCCAGCCGGCGACGTAGTACCCGAGATGACGCTCGGTCACCCGCTCCGCCGGCCAGGCCAGCCGGCGTACCACCGAATGCATCCCGTCCGCGCCGATGACCAGGTCGTACGTCTCCTCGAGCCCACTCTCGAACCGAACATCCACGCCGCCCGCATGCCCACACAGGCCGGCGATCGAGTCGCCGAACCGGTACGCCGCCCGCTCGCGACTGTGCTCGTACAACACCCGTGACAAGTCCGCGCGCAGGACCTCGAGCTCACCGCCCGCGAACTCGGCGGGCAACCGCATCAGCAGCCGCCCGGACTCGTCAACGAACCGCATCGCGGTGCCACCGGTCTGGAGCGCCCGGAGGTCATCCAGCACGCCCATCCGGCCGAGCACGGCCTTGTTCACCTCGCCCCGGAAGTCCACGGCGTACCCGCCCTGCCGCAACGCCGGCGCGATCTCGACCACGGTCACGTCGTGGCCGGCCCGTCCCAGCCAAAGCGCCACCGACGGGCCCGCGACACTCGCACCCGATACCAGAACCTTCATCTCCGCCTCCTGACTAATTGTGTCCGCCGGACACAATAATGTGTATGGTAGACACAGTTCAAGCGCATCCGGAAGGGAGCACCGATGACCGAACTGCTCTGGGGCAGGCAGCCGGCGCCGAGCCGCGGCCCGAAACCGGCGATCACCCTGACCGGGATCGCCGAGGCCGCGATCCGGATCGCCGACGCGGAAGGACTCGACGCGGTCTCGATGCAGCGCATCGCCGGCGAGCTGCCGGTCACCAAGATGGCGCTCTACCGCTACGTGCCCGGCAAGACCGAGCTCCTCGCCGTGATGAGCGACCTGGCGATGGGCGCACCGCCGGAGCGGCCCGGCCTGCCGTGGCGCGAAGCACTGCGGGCGTGGGCGATGGACCTCTACGCGGGCTTCACCCGTCACCCCTGGCTACTGCAGTCGACCATCGGACGCCGCCTGCTCGGTCCGAACGAACTCGCCTGGATGGAGCAGGGGCTTGCCGCCCTCGGCGACTCGGGCCTGCGCGGCGGCGAGCAGCTCGACTCGATCCTGGTCATCACCAGCCACGTCCGGAACATCGCCCAGCAGTCCACGACCTTCCCCGGTCACAGCGTCGGTCTCACCGAGGAGGAGGTGACCCGGTCACTGGCCGAGATCCTCAGCACGGAGTCCGAGCGGTTCCCCAATCTCGCCGCGGCCCTGCGCACCGCGGCCGGCAGCGAGAACCAGGGCCTCGAGTTCGGCCTCGACCGCATCCTCGACGGCGTCGAGCTACTGATCAGTGCACGGAAGGACTGATCCGCAGCGAATTGAAACGATGCCGATAGGTCGATGCGCTGAGCCCGTAGTGGGACTTGAATCGGCGCGCGAAATAGTTCTGATCGGGCCACCCGACGGACTCGCCGATCCGGCTGATCGGCAGGTCCGTGTGCAGCAACTGATCGGCCGCGAGCTCGACCCGATGCCGGGACAGATAAGCCATCGGCGGCATCCCGGTCACCGACTTGAACAACCGGACCAGGTACCCCGGCGCAAGATGCAATGCGTTCGCCAGATCGGTCAGCGTCCACGGCCTGGCCGGGTCCGCCTCCATCATCCGCATCGCATCCAGTACGGCGGGATGCGTCTGCTCGCCGCGGTCGTCCCGCTCGGCGACCGTCCGCGCCACGCAACTCAGGTACAACGACAGCCAGCCGATCACCTCACCGCGATGCCGGCTCAGCGGCCGGTTGCGCAACTGCCGCAACCCTTCGAGATGCCCGATACCTTCTCGCAGAGTGTCCGGATCGAGATGCGTGGTCAGCATTCCGCGGCGCTGCGCCGAGAAAGGTCCAGTCCACAACAGGTAACCCAGTAAGGGATCCTCGCGCGCCCAGGCGAGCTCGCGGCGGACGAGGTCGGCCGAGAAGCAGCAGTTGTAGACCTCGAGAGAACTACATTCCTCATATTCGTGCCAGACGCCCGGACGGAGCAGGATCGCGTCCCCGATCTGGAGGCGCTGCCGGCCGGCCAGGCTGTGATGAACGCCCTCGCCGCCGATCACCAGGGCGAGCTCGAAGAAGCTGTGCGTGTGCAGCGGATGCGAGTCCTCGTGCACGTGCGGACCGGAGTGCACCACCGTCCCTTCGACGAAGTGCAGCACGGTCCCGCGGGTCCTCACCGGCTCGTCGGCCATGCCTCACGATACGGGCCAAGGTGCATTTTGTGCTACCACGAGTGCACTCCGGGCTAGCCCCCGGCGACTACCAGCCGCAGGATCGGGGAACAGGCGAAACGTCCCTGATACGTCGCAGCCATCAATCCGCAACAGAACGAGGCGTTTCGCCGGAACACCCAATGAATCGTTTCACTCGACGTCGGTTGGAGACTCATGTCGAACCTCGCCGCACCCACTTCGCTCCGCTTCGAACACCGTGCCGCCCCCGTCCTGGGCCTCGGCACCGCGACCCCACGGTTGTCGTGGCAGGTCGCGGCCGCGGACGCCGACTACGCGCAGACGGCGTACGAGGTCGAGATCACCACCGGGACAGCGCAGGTCTACACGGTCCAGTCCCCCGAGCAGGTCCTGGTTCCGTGGCCGGGTGACCCGCTCACCTCCCGGGAGTCGGCGCAGGTCCGGGTGCGCGTCCGCGGCAACGGCGACTGGAGTGACTGGAGCCGGCCCGCGACCGTCGAGGTCGGCCTGCTCGGCTCGGACGACTGGACCGCGCGCTTCGTGAGCCCGCGTGACAACAGCCACGGCTCCCCCGCTCCCCTGCTCGCCGGTGTCGCCGACCTGCCGGACGGCATCGTCAAGGCCCGCCTGTACGCGACCGCGCACGGCGTCTATCTCCCCGAGCTCAACGGCGAACGGGTCGGCGACGAAGAGCTCGCGCCCGGCTGGACGGCGTACCAGTATCGGCTGCGCTATCAGACGTACGACGTGACGAGCCTGGTCCGGCCTGGTGAGAACAGGCTCGAGTTCCTCGTCGGCAACGGCTGGTACCGGGGCCGGCTCGGGTTCCAGGACCAGAAGGAGGTGTACGGCAACCGCCTCGCGGTCCTCGCGCAGCTCGAGGTCACCACGGCCGACGGACAGGTCCACACCTTCGGCAGCGACGACACCTGGACCTCACGCGAGAGCGCGGTCCTCGCCGACGACCTGTACGACGGCCAGCGCACCGACCTCCGCCGTACGCCGGGAGAGCCCACCTCGGTCGACGTGCTCGACGCCGACCTGGGCCTGCTCGTCGCACCCGACGGCCCGCCGGTCCGCATCACCGATGTCCTGCCCGCGGTCGAGATCAGTGCGTCGCCCTCCGGCAAGACCCTGATCGACTTCGGCCAGAACCTGGTCGGCCGGGTCCGGCTGACGGTCCGTGGCGGCGCCGCGGGCGACGAGGTCGTCCTGCGGCACGCGGAGGTCCTGGAGCACGGCGAGCTCGGTGTCCGCCCGCTCCGGACCGCCAAGGCCACCGACTCGTACATCCTGGCCGGATCCGACGAGGTCACCCTCGACTCGCCGCTCACCTTCCACGGCTTCCGGTACGCCGAAGTCACGGGCGTCAGCGATCTCCGGAAGGAAGACCTCGAGGCGATCGTGGTCGGCAGCGACCTGCCGCGCACCGGCTGGTTCGACTCCTCGCACGCACTGCTCAACCGGTTCCACGAGAACGTGGTCTGGGGCATGCGCGGCAACTTCGTCGACGTGCCGACCGACTGTCCGCAGCGCGACGAGCGGCTCGGCTGGACCGGCGACATCCAGGTCTTCTCACCCACTGCGAGCTTCCTGTTCGACACCGCCGGCTTCCTGACCAACTGGCTGGCCGACCTCTCGGCCGAGCAGCAGAAGGACGGCTCGGTTCCGTTCGTCGTACCGGATGTGCTCAAGAACTCGGCACCGGCCACGGCCGCTTGGGGTGACGCGGCAACGATCGTCCCCTGGGTGATCTACGAGCGCACCGGCGACGCCGGTCTGCTCGCGCGCCAACTGCCGAGCATGCGGGCCTGGGTGGACAAGATGGCCGACCTGGCCGGCGACGACCTGCTCTGGTCCGGCGGCTTCCAGTTCGGCGACTGGCTCGACCCGACCGCCCCGCCCGAGAACCCCTTCCGCGCGAAGGCGGACCCGGACGTCCTCGCCACCGCTCACCTGGCCCGCTCGGCCGAGGTCGTTGCCAAGGCCGCAGAGGTCGTCGGCGATGCCGACCTGGCCCGCGAGTACGCCGACCTCGCCGCGCGCGTCCGGCAGGCGTTCGCCGCGGAGTACACCACCGAGGGCGGACGCGTACTGAGCGATGCCACCACCAACTACGCGCTCGCGCTCCAGTGGGCACTGCTGCCCACGGAGAGCCAGCGGGAGCGCGCCGGCAAGCGCCTTGCGGATCTGGTCCGGACGGCGGGTTTCCGGATCAGCACCGGATTCGTCGGTACGCCGCTGATCGCCGACGCGTTGGCCGATTCCGGACATCCCGACCTCGCATACCGCCTTCTGCTACAGACAGCCTGCCCCTCTTGGCTGTACTCAGTGACGATGGGCGCGACGACGGTCTGGGAACGCTACGACAGCATGCTGCCCGACGGCAGCATCAACCCCGGCCAGATGACGTCGTTCAACCACTACGCGCTCGGCGCCGTCGCCGACTGGATGCACCGGCGGGTGGCGGGCCTCGCGGCCGGCGACCCCGGCTACCGCACGATCGTCGTACAGCCGCTCTTCACCTCGCACCTCACCGCCGCATCGGCCAAGCACATCACGCCGTACGGCGAGGCCGCGGTGGCGTGGACGCGGTCCGACGGCGAGATCCGGCTCAGCGTGACCGTGCCGGTCGGCTCGCGTGCACAGGTCGCCGTACCTGGTGAGAGCGAGCCGGTCGAGGTCGGCCACGGCACGCACGAGTGGACCGCGACGTACGCCGAGACGCCCGCGCTGCCCGCGGAGCCGACGGTCCGGCAACTCATCGACCACGAGTCCAGCTGGGACACCTTCGTCGCCGCGGCCGTCGAGACCGAGGTCGTCGCCGACGACGGTGAGCTGGCTGCGCGGCTGGAGCGGTACCTCGACCTGCCGGCGAGCCAGCTGGTCGACGCGATCAGCCGGCGCGACTTCTCCCCCGCTGCCCAAGCTCTGCAGGCGAAACTCGACGCCCTGCTCGACAACTGACCCTGTTCCACCGACCACCGCCCCGCTGCCGATGCCCTGAAGAAACATCCCCTTGGAGGTCAAGATGACATTCCGCCCAGGCAGGAGAGGACTGGCCGTCAGCACTGTTCTGGCCGTCTCCTCGCTCGCCCTGACCGCGTGCAGTGCGGGCAGTCTCGGTTCCAGCGACAACGCCGGCAGTGGCTCGGTCGAGATCACGTACCTGACCACCAACCAGGACCAGGACGTGAAGGAGGCCGAGCAACTGGCCAAGGACTTCCACGCGAAGAACCCAAGCATCACCGTGAAGGTGGAGACCCGGCCGGGTGGCACCGAAGGGGACAACCTGATCAAGACCCGGCTGTCGACCGGCGACATGGTCGATGTGTTCAACTACAACACCGGGTCGCTGTTCAATGCGATCGCACCGCAGAAGAACCTGCTCTCGGTTAACGACGAGCCGTGGGTCGCCGACCTGGACGACAACTTCAAGAAGACCGTGACCGCCGACGGTCAGGTGTACGGCGCACCCGTCGGCGGCTTCCAGGGCGGTGCGGTCCTCTACAGCATCCCCGTCTACACCAAGCTCGGGCTGAAGGTGCCGACGACCTGGGCCGAGTTCATGGCCAACAACGCCAAGATCAAGGCGTCCGGTGGCGGCGTCGCACCGGTGATCCAGACCTATGGCGAGACGTGGACCTCGCAGCTGTTCGTCCTGGGCGACTTCCACAACGTGTCGGCGGCCGAGCCGGACTTCGCCGACAAGTACACCCAGAACCAGGCGAAGTACGCGACGTCGCCGGCCGCGCTCAAGGGATTCGAGCACACCGAGGCCGTCCACGACGCCGGGTACGAGAACAAGGACTTCGCCTCGGCCAAGCTGCCGGACGGTCTCAAGATGCTTGCCACCGGCAAGGGTGCGCACTACCCGATCCTGTCCGGCGTGGTCGCCAACATGGTCGCCACCTACCCCGACGCGGCCAAGACCGTCGGCCTGTTCGCGCTACCTGGTGACGACGCGAGCAAGAACGGCCTGACGTTGTGGACACCGGGTGGTCTCTACATCCCGAAGTCCACCACGGGTGACAAGCTGGACGCGGCCAAGAAGTTCCAGGCCTTCGTCGCCAGCCCGGACGGGTGCAAGTCGCAGAACACGGCCGGCGCACCGACCGGTCCGTACGCGGTCAAGGGCTGCACGCTCGGGGACGACGTACCCCAGTCGATCAAGGACATGCAGCCGTACCTCGACAAGCCGGGTGCGTCCAGCCTGGCGCTGGAGTTCCTCTCGCCGGTCAAGGGCCCGTCGCTCGAGCAGATCACCGTCGAGGTGGGTTCGGGCATCCGGAAGGCGAAGGACGGCGCCGCCCGGTACGACGAGGACGTGAAGAAGCAGGCGCAGCAGCTCGGACTGGCGGGTTGGTGAGGTTTGTGACCGGCGCTCTGCTCCTCAGTCCAGGACGGGAGGCCCCATGACCGTCACCTCCACACGCCCGGACGCGCGCAGTGACGCGACCCCGGCCGCAGTCGCGGCCGGGGGGAAGGTCTACTCGCCGTACTCGTTCTGGTTCTACCTGCCCACCGCGGTGATCTACACCGTCCTGTTCCTCGTTCCGACCTTTGCCTCCTTCTACTACAGCCTGACCCGGTGGAGCCTGTTCGAGTCGAAGTTCATCGGGTTCGACAACTTCAAGCTGTTCTTCCAGGAGCCGGCTCTGGTCAAAGGCTTCACCAACACGCTGATCTACGCGGTGGTGACGTCGGGGTCGAAGGTCGTGCTCGGCCTGCTGCTCGCCGTACTGCTCACGTCCAGGATCGTCGGCCGCGCGTACCTCCGCTCGGTCGTCTTCTTCCCGGTGCTGGTCAGCACGATCGGCGTCGGTCTCACCTTCACGGTGCTGATGAACCCCGAGCGCGGCCTGATCAACGGCGCGCTGGGTGTGATCGGTATCAACGGACCCGGGTGGCTCACCGACCCGAAATGGGCGTTGATGTCGATCGCCGCCGTCGACGTGTGGAAGGGCGTCGGGCTCGCGACCCTCATTTACATCGCGGGCATCGTGTCGATCCCGCGCGAGTACATGGAAGCCGCTCGCGTCGACGGAGCCGGGGCATGGGAGACGTTCCGGCGGATCGTGCTGCCGCTGTGCAAGCCGGCCACCGTCACCGTGATCATCCTGTCGCTGATCGGTGGCCTGCGGTCGTTCGAGCTGATCTGGGCGATGACGCGCGGCGGGCCCGGGTTCACCTCGGACGTGATCGCGTCGGTGATCTACAAGCAGTACCAGGCCGGGTTCTACGGCCTGTCGACAGCCGGCAACGTCGTGCTGTTCGTGGTGGTCACCGCGATCATCCTGCCGCTGTCATGGTTCCTCAACCGCAAGGAGGTGGACCTGTGAGCACCGCCGAGCTCGTCAACCACAAACCGGGCCGGAACTACCTGCTCAGCGCCGTCGCGATCGTGGCCTCGATCGTGGTGTTCGTGATCCCCTTCGCGTTCATCGTGCTGACCGCGGTGAAGGACCGGCAGCAGTCCGCGGATCTGAGCTTCTCCTGGCCGCACCAGTTCCGGATCGTGCAGAACTTCGTCGAGGTGGTCAAGGCCCGCGACTACATGCTGGTGATCGCCTTCATCAACAGCACGATCCTGACCGTGGCCAGCGTCACCGGGATGGTGGTGCTCGCGGCCATGGCCGGGTTCGTGCTGCAGCGGCGCAAGAGCAGGTGGAACGGCTTCATCAACTTCCTGGTGCTGTCCGGGTTGATCATCCCGCCGGCCGTCGTACCGACGATCTGGGTGCTGCAGAAGCTCGGCCTGTTCAAGACCATGCCAGGACTGATCCTGATCGAGATCGCGTTCGGGTTGTCGTTCTGCATCCTGTTGTTCCGGGCGTTCGTCGCGACCATCCCGCGGGAGCTGGACGAGGCGGCGATCATCGACGGAGCGGGCCCACTCCGGTTGTTCTTCGGGGTGATCTTCCCGTTGCTGAGATCCGTCATCGTGACCGTGGTCGTGGTGCAGTCGGTCAACGTGTTCAACGACTTCGTGAACCCGTTGTACTTCCTGCCCGGCGACAAGAACGCCACGGTCCAGCTGACCCTCTACAACTTCTCCAGTCAGTTCACCACCCAGTACAACCTCCTCTTCATGAACATCCTGCTGATCACGATCCCGCCACTCATCATGTTCCTGTTCTTCAACCGCCAGATCGTCGCCGGCCTGACGTCAGGCGCGGTCAAGGGCTGACGCTCGCGAGGAGCTGAGACAGGGTGTGGTGGGCTGACACCTGATATTTCCTGTCCCAGCCCACCACCGATCAGGCGAACCTCGGACACCAAACGGAGACCTCGGACACCGCATCAGATGTCCGCAGGCCCGAGAAGGTGTCCGCGCTTCCCCGCTCGGCGCCGCGGTGACCAGCACGCGGACCCTGCGGATCGGATGACGGACCTTCAGGGCGATGCGTACCGACGGACGGGTAGTAGTCGAGCCACCCCATCAAACACACCCGAGCCCCCGCGCAAACTGTCCGAACCGCGCCGGAGCTGATCGACTACTACCCGTCCGTCGGTACACCTCATGCGGCACCTCGATGGACGTGCGGGTGCGGATGCTCAGGCGGGCTTGCGTACCAGCAGATAGCCCTGCGGTACTTTCTCCGGCGGCATCGGAGCGCGAGCCAGGGTGGCTACCTCGGCGAAGCCGGCGGCACTGAGCAGACCAGTGACGTCGGCCGGATCGAAGGTGTAGACCTCCAGGTCGACGTCATGACCGTACGCGCTGGCGAGGTGCCGGCCGCCGGAGCCGAGTTGTATGAGCCTTGGATGTCGTTCACCCGAGGACTTCAGGAAGCCGCTCCGACAGTTTCTGGTAGTCCTGCAGCGAGTTGTAGGCGTGGATGGACAGCCGGATGAAGCCGCGGTTGTCGAAGCCGGTCAAGGTGATCTCGGCCTTGAGGTCGCGGGAGACGCGCTCCTTGATCGCCTCGCCGGCGGTGAGGTCGACGGTGGACGGGAGCTCGACCAGGCGCATCGTCGGCGTCTGCCGGGCGAGCTGCGCGATCCCGGTCCCGAGCGCCTTCGCCACGATCTTCGCGCCCTCGTCGATCATCGCGCTCAGCTGCGTACGCCGTACCGGCCATTCCAGCTCGTCGAGCACGCGGAGCGACTCCGGCGCGGCGATCCACGGCGCGTAGTCGTAGGTGCCCTGCATGTCGAACCGCTCCGGCAGCCGTTCGTCGTACTCCGACCAGGACACGATCAGCGGGAGCGTCGCCGACCGCCAGCGCTCCGCGACCACGAGACCGGCCGTCGCACGCGGTGCGGCCGGCCACTTGTGGAAGTTGCCCGTCCAGAAGTCGGCGCCGTCGGCCGCCGGGGCGTCGATCAGCCCTGGAGCATGCGCGCCGTCGACGACGACCGGGACACCGCGGTCGTGGCACACCTCGACCAGCGCCGCGATCGGGAAGATCATCGCGGTCGCCGAGCTGATCTGATCCACGATGAGGGCGGCGGCGTCGTCCAGGTGGGCCGCGAGCAGCGCGACCACGGTCTCGTCGTCGGCCTCCAGGGGTACGTCGACGATGACCACCTCGGCCTGGTTCAGCCGGGCGAAGCGCTCGGCGGCGTACCGGACCGCGCCGTAAGCGTGGTTGGTCAGCACGATCCGGCTGCCCGCCCGGATCGGCAGCGTGGCCAGCGCGGCGGTCACGCCGGCGCTCGCGTTCGGGACCAGCGCGAAGCCGGCGGGATCGGTCCGCAGGAACGACGCCAACTCGAGGCGGCTCGCGGTCAGTCGCGCCGCGACCGAGCGGAACCAGGCCATCGGGTTCGCGTCGGCCTCCGTGCGGAGGGCGGCCAGGACCTCTTGGGTCCGCCGCGGCACAGCGCCGTACGAACCATGGTTGAGGTGCAGGACCTCGGGGTCGAGGGTCCACAGGTCGGGGCGGGGGCTCAAAAGCGTCACCAGCCAAACGGTACATACTTCCTGTCGTGTATCCCTACCTCGACCACGACGGGCCGATCGCGATGGCCCATCGGGGCGGCGCGCTGCACCCGGACAACATCGGCTACGAGAACTCGCTGCACGCGTTCCAGAACGCGGTGGACCTCGGGTACCGCTACCTCGAGACCGACCTGCACGCCACCAGCGACGGGGTCGTGATCGCCTTCCACGACAGCAAGCTGGACCGGGTCACCGACCGGACCGGGGTCGTGGCGGAGCTGCCCTGGTCCGAGGTCAGCAAGGCCAGGATCAGCGGCCACGAGCCCATCCCCCGCCTGGACGAGCTCCTCGAGCACTTCCCGGACGTCCGGTTCAACCTCGACATCAAGGCCGAGAACGGGCTGAAGCCGGCGGCCGGCGTCCTGCGGGCCGCGAACGCGATCGACCGGGTCTGCGTGTCGTCGTTCTCCCAGTCCCGGGTACGGCGAATCCGCAAGGACCTCGGTCCGCGCCTGTGCACCGGGTACGGCGAGTTCGAGATCGTGCTGATCCGGTTCCTGCCCTTCGCGCTCAAGTCCGGCGGGGCGTGCCTGCAGATCCCCGACGGATACGGCCCGTTGCGGGTGCTCACGCCCGGGTTGATCAAACGAGCGCATGCCCGGGGCAAGCAAGTGCACGTCTGGACCGTGGACGATCCGGCCACCATGCGGCGGATGCTGGACGCCGGCGTGGACGGCCTGATCACCGATCGCACCGATCTGCTCCGCGACGTCCTGGTCGAGCGGGGTCAGTGGGATTGAAGTGTTATCCGCGGGGACGCCGCATCGTCGCCGGGACCTGACACACTTCCGCGCATGGGACTTCTCTCCGCCCCGGCCGCGGTGGACAAGCGCGAGTACTGGGGGTTCAGCGCCTTCGACTGGGCGAACTCCGGCTATGTCACCACGGTCGGCACGGTCCTGTTCGCGCCGTACCTGACGTCGGTCGCCGAGACCGCGGCCTGCGGGTACGCCGGTACGACGGACAGGCCGTGCAACACCAATCTCCACGTTCTGGGGCTGGGCATCTCCCCCGGTTCACTCGCCTTCTACGTCGTCACGGTGGCGACGCTGATGTCGGCGCTCTTCCTGCCCGTGGTGGGAGCGATCGCGGACCGGATGTCCCGCAAGAAGGTGCTGATGTGCGGGTTCGCCTGGGTCGGCGCGCTGGCGGCGTGCTCCATGGTGTTCGTGGGCGGCGGCCGCTGGTTGCTCGGCGCTCTGCTGCTTTTCGTCGGCAATCTGTGCCTGGGCTCGTCGCTGGTCGTCTACGACTCGATCCTGATCGACATCGCGCCGCCGGATCAGCGCGACACCGTCTCGTCCCGCGCGTGGGCGTTCGGGTATGCCGGTGGGTTCATCCTGCTGCTCCTCAACCTCGCCGTGGTCACCGCGCACGACGCGCTCGGGATGAGCCAGGGGACGGCCGTCCGCCTCAGCCTGCTCAGTGCCGGGCTGTGGTGGGGACTGTTCACGTTCATCCCGTACGTGCGTTTGCGGAACCGGCCCCCGACGAGCGTCGAACCGGTGCGGAGCAGGGGCTTGGTCCGGCAGAGCTTCGGGCAGTTGTCGGCGACGCTCAAGCACCTGCGGAGCTATCCGATGACGCTGCTGTTCCTGGTCGCGTACCTGTTCTTCAACGACGGCATCCAGACGGTCGTCTCGGTGTCGTCGACGTACGGCGAGAAACAGCTCGGTTTCGCGACCCAGGTGCTGATCGCGACGATCCTGCTGGTGCAGTTCGTGGCGTTCTTCGGGGCGCTGGCGTTCGGCCGGTTCGCCCAGCGGTACGGCGCACACCGGACGATCATCGGCGGTCTGGTCGTCTGGATGCTGATCGTGATCGCCGGGTTCCTGCTGCCCGCCCACCAGATCGTGCCGTTCCTGGCGATGGGCATCGCGATCGGCATCGTCCTCGGCGGCACCCAGGCGCTGTCGCGGTCCGCCTTCAGCCAGCTGATCCCGAAGGGCCGCGAGGCCGAGTACTTCTCCCTCTACCAGGCCGGCGAGCGCGGCACCTCCTGGCTCGGCACCCTCGTCTTCGGGCTGGTCCACCAGCTCACCGGCTCCTACCGCCCGGCCATCGTTGCCCTCGGCCTCTTCTTCCTCATCGGCCTGATCCTGCTGACCCGCGTCGACATGCGCCGAGGCATCACCGAAGCCGGCAACGCCCAACCCGCAATCGTCTAGCGCCACGGCCGGCTAAGTGTGCAGCTCGACAGGAGGTGTCCGCCCCGGCCTCGGCCAGGCCGGCCGGGCCGAGGCGTGAATGCCTCGCCCGACCGGCACCCTGGACCGACACGTCCTGTCGAGCTTGCACACCAGCCGACCTCACTCACTTCGCCCACATCCGGCAAAAGAGCCGGATATCCCCTCGCACGGCACGGACTCCAACACCGCCGACGTCGTGACACCCAACCCGCCGCCTGGGTTGCGGAGCCGCCATCGAGCCGACGCGGCTTGCGGGTCAGCCAACCAGCCGTTGGGTTGGCCCACCGGATTCTGGTTTGCCAACCCTCACACTGACGGGTCAACCCACCGCAGCTGGCCCCGACCTTTCTGGATGCGCACTAATCGGGTACGACAGAGGCGACAAGCTTCTGCACCTGCTGCCGACTCGGCCGGATGCCGGTCCGATCTGCGAACAGCATGTGGGTGGAGCCGATCAGGGTGAGCGCGAGCGTGTCGACGTCCGCGCCGGCGGGGATCCGGCCGAGGTCGCGCTCAGCTTTCAGGTAGTCGATGATAATGTGCCCGCCGTCCGTAAGGATCGGTACTCCGGTGGGGACTGCCTGCCGCAGGCGCGCGCGCAGCCCGTCGCGCGAGATCGTCAGGCTGATGATCGCCACCGCCACCGACCCGAACAGCTCGGTCAGCATGGTCGTCAGGTTGTCCGCCACACTCCCCCGCCCAACGGACTCCCGCAGTACGGCGGCCTGACCGTCGAGCCGCTGGATCCGATCCAGCACCAACTCGGCCAGGAAGCCGTCGAAGTCGGTGAAGTGCCGGTGCAGCACGCCCTTCGCGCAGCCCGCTTCGGTGGTGACGGCCCGGCTGGTCAGCGCCTCCGGTCCGTCCCGAAGCAGGACGCGCTCGGCCGCGTCGAACAGCTGCTCGCGGGCGTCCCGCAGCGCCACACCTGTCGGCATACGCACCTTCCGTTGACATGAGTGGGCAGTCGCCCATTAATGTGGGCGCATGCCCACTTTACCGCACGAGCACCGTGAGATGGCCGAGTCCTTCGGGGCCGGCGCCGACCTCTACGACCGGGCCAGACCGCGCTACCCGGATGCACTCATCGAGGCGATCGTCGCAGCGGCACCGGGCCGGAAGTTCCTCGACGTCGGGTGCGGCACCGGGATCACCTCCCGGCAGTTCCAAGCGGCGGGGTGCCAGATTATGGGTGTGGACGTCGATCAGCGGATGGCGGCGTTCGCCCGCAGTACGGGCGTTGAGGTCGAGGTGTCACCGTTCGAGTCGTGGGACCCGGCGGGCCGGACCTTCGACGCCGTCGTCGCCGGGATGACGTGGCACTGGATCGACCCGGACGCCGGCGCGGCCAAGGCGGCCGCAGTACTACGACCAGGCGGCCGGCTGGCGGTCTTCTGGTATGTCCTCCAACCGCCGCCTGAGGTGGCCGAGGCCTTCGCCGCCGTTTACCGCGAGGTGCTCCCTGACAGCCCGATGTATCACCGCGTGGTCGCCTCCCCACTGGGGGCGTACGACGCCTTCCTCGACAAGGCCGCCGACGGTCTGCGCGGGACCGGTGCCTTCGAGGAACTCGAGCGATCGCAGTACCCCTGGAGCCGCGCGTACACGCGCGACGAGTGGCTCGACCAGGTCAGGACCGGAGGCACCGCCAAGCAATTCGCGGACGCCAGCAAGCTCGAGCCACTCCTCACCGGCATGGCCACCGCGATCGACGAAGCCGGCGGCAGCTTCACCATCGACAGCACCGCGGTCGCACTCACCGCCACCAGGCGATGACGTGCGCCCGGCCGGGGTGCTGGCCGGGCGCACGGTTCGGGGTTACCGCGACGGCGTGGCGCTCGGGTTGCGGAAGCCTCCGCCGAAGCTTCCCTGCCGGACGGTGTTCGCCGTGATCGTGCCGTTGGCGTTCTGGCCGCTGACGACGACCTGTTCACCCTGCTTGAGGTCGGCCGCGGTGCCCTTGGCGGTGATCTCGTACGTCGTGTCGCCGGTCAGCTTGACCGTGACGTTGCCGTTCTGCGTCTTCACCACGAGCTCGGTACCCGTCGCCGACACGACCGTGCCGATCGCCGCGCCGCCCGGACCACCTTGGCCGGCGCCCGGTGCCTGCCCGTTGCCGTTCTGGCCCCGGAAGCCGCCGTACCCGCCGCCGAAGCCGCGGCCGCCGGCCTGCGGCTGAGTCGTCGTACTGTCCGACGCGAACGCCGCGTGCAGGCCGGCGCCGCCGGCGAGGCCGATGGCCAGGACCACGATGCCGGCCAGGATCGCCGTCGCCAGTGGCAGGTTGAGGCTCTTCTTCGGCGTCAGCGCCGCGTCGACCTCCTCGTTCGACCCGATCTGGGCGAACTCGTCGGGGTTCTGGTTGCTCATCGGCGTCCTCGCTTCGCTCCGGGCGCCGATTCCGGGCTGTGTTTGATGATGAACTCGCTCCGCTCGTTCATATGCCTCTCACTCGTGTCGTAGTGCGTCGATGGGACGAAGACCGGCGGCTCGGTGCGCCGGCATGCTGCCGAAGAACAGGCCGACCGCCGCGGACACGCCGAGCGCGAGTCCGATCGACGACGGCACCAGCACCGGCTGCACACCGGCGAGCTGGAAGCGGGTGACGATCAGCGCGACGCCGACCCCGACGGCGCCGCCGATCAGGCTGAGCAGGGTCGCCTCGATCAGGAACTGGCCGAGGATCGTCCGCCGCCGCGCGCCGAGCGCCTTGCGGATGCCGATCTCACGGGTCCGCTCGGTGACGGTGACCAGCATGATGTTGGTGACCCCGATCCCGCCGACGACCAGGCTGATCGCGGCGACCGTCGCCAGCAGGGCGGTGAAGGTCGCGGCGGTGTCCTGGCTGGTCTGCAGGATCTGCGCGGAGTTCGTGATCCGGAACGGCGAGGTCTGGTTCGCCGGCACCTGGTGCCGTGCGGTCAGCAACTGCGTGACCTCGGCCTGCGCGGTGTCCACGCGATCCTCGTTCGCCGCCTGGACCACGATCTGGTTGATCGCGCCGTACCCGGCCTGGGTCGCGCGGAGCGTGCTGATCGGCATGATCGCGGTCGCGTTCGGATCCGAGAACCCGGTGCTGTCCTTGCTCGCCAGCACCCCGCGGACGACGAAGTCGACGGCGCCGAGCTTGATCGTCTGACCGACCGCGCTCGCGGGCCGGGTGAACAGCTCGGTCGCGGTCGTCTGCCCGAGCAGGATGACCCGCTGTGAGGTGTCGACGTCCTCCTGGGTGAACGACGCTCCGGTCCCGACCGGCGTGTTGGTGGCGGGCATGTACTCCGGCGTCGTACCGATCACCTGGCTCACCGTGTAACTGGTGTCGCCGTTCGTCGCCGTCGTACCGCTGCTCGTCATCACCGGGGCGACCGCCGCCACGTCGGGGGCGAGCCGCTCGTCGGCGAGGGCGGCCGCATCGTCGAGGGTCAGGCTGTACTGCTGGGCCGACGGCCCGGCCTGGCCACGCTGGAAGCCGCCGCCACCGCCGGTCGTGGAGACCGTGAGCAGGTTGGTGCCCATGGCCTCGAGCCGGGCCTGGACCGCCTTGCCCGAGCCGTTGCCGACAGCAACCAGCACGATGACCGCGCCGACGCCGATGGAGACGCCGAGGATGGTCAGCAGCGAGCGGAGCTTGTTCGCGTTGAGACCGCGCAGGGCGGCCGCCATCAGGTCGCGAGGTGACATCAGCGGGTCACCTCGTCCGCGACGATCCGGCCGTCGGAGACCTGGATCAGCCGCCGGGCCCGGGCCGCCACGTCATGCTCGTGAGTGATCACGACGACCGTGCGCCCGTCGGCGTTCAGCTGGTCGAACATGCCGAGCACCTCGTCGGTCGAGTGAGCGTCCAGGTTGCCGGTCGGCTCGTCGGCGAGCAGGATCCGCGGCCCGGTGGCCAGCGCGCGGGCGATCGCGACACGCTGCTGCTGGCCGCCGGACAACTCGTTGGGCCGGTGATCGGCGCGATCGGACAGTCCGACCAGGTCCAGCGCGCGACTGGCTCGCTCGCGCCGCTCGGCGCGGCGCAGATGAGCGTAGGTGAGCGGGAGTTCGACGTTGGCGAGCGCGCTGGTGCGCGGGATCAGGTTGAACGACTGGAAGATGAACCCGATCTTGCGGCCGCGGACGAGCGCCTGCTGATCCTCGGTCAATCGGGCCACGTTGCTCCCGTCCAGCCAGTACTCGCCCCGGCTCGGGACGTCCAGGCAGCCGAGGATGTTCATCAGCGTCGACTTGCCGGATCCGGACGAGCCCATCACCGCGACGTACTCACCAGCCTCGACCCGCAGGGACACCCCGCGGAGCGCGTGCACGGCGGTCTCGCCGCTGCCGTACGTCTTGGTGACGTCCCGGATCTCGATCAGGGCGTCAGCGGCCACGGTTGCCCCCGCCGCCTGTGCCCGCGCCGACGCCGGGGAACTGGCCGCCACCGGCGGGGAACTGCCCCTGACCGAACTGCCGGCCCTGGCCGGTCTGGTTCGTGGTGCCACCGATCGTGCCCTGCAGCAAGTCGATCCGGTCGCCCTCGTTCAGACCGGAGGTGATCTGGGTGAAGCTACCGCCGCGGACGCCGACCTTCACCTCCCGCGTCCCGCCGCCGTCGGCCATCGTGACGGTGTACGTCGTACCGCTGGTGGCGATCGCCGTGCTCGGGACGTAGAGGGCGTTGGTCGCCTTCGCGGTCTGCACGGTGACGTTGGCGGTCTGGCCGATCCGGGCGTTCGCCGGCAGCTTGGCCAGCGAGAAGGTGGCCGAGTACGAGACGACGCCGTTCGTCGTGGTCGGCGTCGGCGACACGGACACCAGCGTGGCGGTGAGCGTCGTACCCGGTTCGGCGTTCAGGGTGACGGTGGCGGACTGGCCGGCCTTGATCTTGATCGCGTCCGCCTCGGCGAACGACGCGACCACCTGGAGTGCCTTGAGGTCCGAGATGTCGACGAAGCCGGAGCCCGACGTGGTCGTCGTACTCGAGCTGGTCGACCCTGAACCTTGACCTGAGGTCGAGCCTGAACCAGAGCCGGAGGCTGACCCCGAACCGGTACTCGAGCCGCCGGTCACCGAGCCGACCGAGCCGTTGATCGCGGTGATCGTGCCCGCGATCGGTGCCTTCAGCGTGGTCGCGTCGACCGCGGCCTGGGCGCCCTCGACGTCCTGGTCGGCCTGCTCCTTGTCCGCCTTCGCCCGGGCCAGGCTCGCCTCGGCGTTGCTGACGGCAACCTCCGGGTTCTGGGTCTGGCCCTGGTTCTGGGACTGCGTCTGCTGCTGGCCGTTGGTCGGCGTCGGGCTCGGCGAGGCCGATGCCTCCGCTGCGGCCCCGGCGGCGTCCTGGGCGTCGTCGAGCGACTCCTGCGCGGCCGTGACCGAGTTGGCCGCCGCGATCTGGTTCTGATCGGCGATCCGGAGCTGCCGTTCGGCGGCGGACGGATCGACCTTCGCGACCGCCGCGCCCTTGGCGACCACCTGGCCGACCTTCACCAGGATCTGGGTGACCGTGCCGGAGGTCTCGAACTGCGGTGACGCGTTCTGGGAACTCTGCAGGGTGCCGCTGGAGCTGACGCTGGCGGTCACGTCCCCGCGGGCCACTGCCGCCGTCGGGCGAGTCGCGCTCGCAGCTGGTTGGTCCTTTCGGAAGAACAGGAAGTACGCCGTGAGGGCGATGGCCAGGACGATGGCCACCAGGGCCACGTTGACGAAGCTGAGGCCACGGAGCTTGTGGCGGGGTAGCACCATGGACGCAGACGCTAGGGCCGTTTGCTGAGGATCTGATCCCCGATTCCTGGCAACTGGCTGTGAACTGTCCATCGGTTTGGTGCGTCGTACGTCGGACGCATCGCGACACACCGTGATGAGTGAACGCTCGATGACAGGGCGTCACGACGGTGCTGTCAGGTGCGTACCTGGGGCTCGGGCATGCCAAAATGGGAATGATCCGGGCCGGCCGACCGTTGGCACGGATGACGATCTCGGAGGTATCACATGTCTAATCGCGTACTGCGTGGTTCGGGGCTGGGTGGGGTCAGCTTCGAGGATGACCGCGGTGTCGAGTTCGCGCCGCGCCAGATGATCACGTATGACTGCCCCCGCGGCCACGTGGTCGAGGTGACCATGGCGCACGACGCCGAGGTGCCCGCGATCTGGGAATGCCCGCACTGCGGCAGCGAGGCCGCCCGGTCCACCGGCGAGAAGCCGGAGCCGAAGCAGGAGAAGCCGGCCCGTACGCACTGGGACATGCTGCGCGAGCGTCGCAGCATCTCCGAGCTGGAGGAGCTGCTGGCCGAGCGGGTCGAGTTGCTCCGCAAGGGCGAGATCGGCCCCGCCCACCTGCACCGCACCAAGCGCACCGCCTGATCAAGGCCCTGACGGGCTCTCACCGCAACGGCGCGGTGAGGGTCCGTTTTTCATGTCCTGAGAGGTATTTCACATGATCACCACCCCCATCACGGCCTCGCTCCAGCGAGGGGTGCTCGACCTTGAGCTGACCGACCGTGGCGTGCTGCCGCACCGGCTGCCCGCGTGGGCGCGGCAGCAGTACGACGACGGTCAGCTGGAGATGGCCGAATCCCAGCCGTCCGGGGTGCGGCTCGTGTTCCGGACCCGGGCGACCGTCGTCGAGCTGGAGACGCTGCCGACCAAGCGGGAATATGTCGGCGCTCCCCCGCGACCGGACGGCGTCTACGACCTGGTCGTCGACGGGAAGCTGACAGCTCAGGCCACCGTGGACGGCGGCGACGTCATCACGATCGACCTGATGACCGGGTACACCGAGAGCCGGCGTGGTGAGTCACGGACGCTGCGCTTCGACGGACTGAGCGACGTACCGAAGACCGTCGAGCTCTGGCTGCCGCACAACGAGACCACCGAACTCATTGCCCTGCGCACCGATGCACCGATCGAGCCGGTCGCCGCCGACGGCCGACGGGTGTGGGTGCACCACGGCAGCTCGATCAGTCATGGCTCGGACGCCAGCAGCCCGACAGCCATCTGGCCGGCGCTGGCCGCGGCTCACGGTGGAGTGGAGCTGGTCAATCTCGGCTTCGCGGCCAGCTCGTTCCTTCAGCCGTTCGTCGCCCGCACGATCCGGGACATGCCGGCGGACCTGATCAGCCTGAAGCTCGGTATCAACATCGTGAACACCGACTCACTCCGCCTCCGAAGCTTCACCCCCGCCGTCCACGGCTTCCTCGACACCATCCGCGACGGCCACCCCGACACCCCGCTCCTGGTCATCTCCCCCATCCTCTGCCCGATCCACGAGCACACCCCTGGCCCCACGGGCTGGGACCTGTCCGCGCTCGCCGAAGGCCACCTCCGTTTCGCCGCGACCGGCACCCCAGAGGAAGTTGCCACCGGCAAACTCACCCTCTCGGTGATCCGCGCCGAGCTGTCCCGGATCATCGCCCAACGCGCCACCGCCGACCCCAACCTCCACTACCTGGACGGCCGCGCCCTGTACGGCGAACCAGACAACACCGCCCGCCCCCTACCCGACGACCTGCACCCCGACCCCGAAACCCACCGAATCATGGCCACCCGCTTCGCCGCGCATGGCTTCAGCGCGAAAGGCCCCTTCGCCTGAGGCGCTGGGACCTGGGCCAGGAACTGGCGGGGGCCGTTGTGGTTTGGCTCGCTGCGGCAGCGAGGCTTGGCTGGAGGCGGCGTACGACGTCCAGATGATCGCTGGTCCACAGGATGCGGATCGCTGTCGGGGTCGCTTGGCCGTCGGGGTCGTACAGGTCGCGGCGTACTGCCACCATCAGTTGAGCTTTGGTCGTATGGTCGTGCGGGAGTGGATCGGGCACCCGGCCGTGGCCGTCCAGGGCGTTGGCAAGGGTGGTGTACCACTCGAGAAGCCGGTCCGCCAACGTGAGCAGTGCGGACTGTGCGGCGGCCCGGTCCTCCGAGGCCGGTTGCCCACCGGCGTACCGCTCCCAAAGCTCGACAACTGCGTCCGCCGCCAACCGGACCCCGACCACGCCGGTGACCAGGGCTGTCATCTCGCTCAGCGGGACCGGCTTCGCTCCGCGCTCGGCGAGGTAGGTGCGGAAGGCATCATCCAGTCGGCGGGCTGCGGCCGCTGTTCGGCGGCTGTCCTGTGGTGTGGCCGGGCGGGACCCGGGAACGCAGCAGGACACGGCGTACCCGACGACGCTGACCAGGTACTGCGCACTGTCCACGTACGCCTCCGCCAGCGCCTTTCCGACCGCGGCGGACGCCCCTCGCGGCCAGAACAACAGACCGACGAGCAAGCTCACCGCGCAGCCGAGCGCGATGTCCTCGATGCGGAACAGGATGAGCGACCAGCCTTCAGGCTGAGCGATGTTGAAGAGGATCACCAAGGTGACCGTGAACGCTGCCTGCCCTGCCGCGAAGGAGACCGCGGCAGGGGCGATGCCGGCGACCAGCACCGCGATCGGCAGCAGAATCCACAGCGCCATGGTGTTCTCACCGATCACCGCCAGCAGTGCGGCCCCCACGAGCGAGCCGACGACCGTACCGCCGATAGCACGGTAAGCGTTGTGACCGGTGTTGAGCGCGTTGGAGCGAAGCACCGACAACGCTCCGAGAACGACCCAGAAGGCATGCTGGACACCGGTCACGTTCGCGACCGCGACGGCGATCGCAAGCGCGGCCGCGCCGCGGATGCTGTTGTGCAGCCACACCGAGTGTGGCTCGAGGTGCGCGGCGGCGCGTTCTGCCGCGCTGACGAGCGGATCTGTGAGTGACCTTGGCTCGCGACCGAGCAGGCGGTCCATCCACTTTCGCTGGTCCGCGGCCCGCGCGATCTCGACGTTCTGCGCGATCAGCAGTACCCCGAAGGCAATCTCCTGCGCCCTGAAGGACACGTTGAGACTGCCGAGAAACCCGGCCGTGCCGGGCTCCTCCCCCACTGTGCCGTACGCCGATGGCAGGCGGCCCACCGCGCCTTCTTCGAGCGCCGCGACGGCATTGCGAAGCGCCTGTGCCGCGGTGGCCAGTTGGTCCGGTGCGATCCTCGGATCCGCCAAGAGTTCCGCACTGAGATCCAGTACGGTCGCTGCCGCGAAGTGAACTTCGGACGAGTCCGGATCGCTCGCCGCTCCCTGCGCGGTGGCAGGACTGAACTCGCCAAGGATCGCACTCAACCAGGTGAGTTCGTCGACCAAGCGCACCAGTGCCCTGGATCCCATGGACAGGCCGGTCGGCCGATACGGCGTCGCGGTGAAGGTACGCCGCAGCTCGTCGATGAGGGTCGCCGCCTCTTGCGTCTTCAGGGCGCATATCTCAACGGTGTCCCGTGCTTCGGCGCGAAGCTGCATCGCAGCGGCTCGGCAGACTCGTGCGGCCGGTGCCCCGAGCGGATCAACCGCTGGTCTCGGCCAGAGCAGCCAGACGGCGAGGACAGCGGCTCCGGCAGCAAGAGATACGCCAGCCAGTCGGTCCGGCAGCATCGAGAGCGGCGCGGGCGTCGCCACCGAGAGGATGAACGCGAGCAGCAAAGAAGTGCTGGCAACCGCCAGCACTGAGCTGACGACACCGGAGAACAGTACGGCGAAGCCCACGACGACCGTGGCCGCTGTCGCCGTCCACGCGGACTGCCCTGCGAGTGTGCCCAGCGAAACGAGCACGAGCCATGCCACCGCGAGCTGAACCTGCGCCCGGATGCGCTGCACTGTGGTCCCCGGGAAGTCGACCAGCAGCAACATCGCAAACGCGCCGAACGCGGCAAACGTCGCCACCACCGGGGACTCGATCACCTCGGCGCAGAACGCGAACAGCGCCGGCATCACCACCGCCGTCCTGGCGGCCCGTCGGGTCGCGGCCAGCCCGGGATCCCGGCGCCGCAGCCACGCCGTGACGCGTCCGCCCAGCACCATCACGCCCATCCCGACCTTCACTCGCCGGCCCGATTCCCGATCGTGCCAGTCTGCTCCACCCGATCGCTCAGGTCACGCGGTGCGCGCGGAGGTCCCGACCGAAGAACCTCCGCACAGACGATGGCTCTCCGGCGAGGAAGACCTACTTCGTATCCGGGTCGATGACCTCGCCCTGGACGACGTCGCCTGAGGACTGGGGTGGCCGGGTGGGTCCGCCGGCGCCGGGGATGAAGTCGCCTGGTCCCGAATCACCCAGACCGGAACCACCTAGTCCGGCGCCGCCCAGTTGGCCGGCGAGCCTGCGGTTGAAGAAGGCGGACATGCCACGTCGGGCGAGCGGTCGGGTGAAGGGAAGGACGAAGAAGAAGCCGAAGATGTCGGTGACGAAGCCCGGTGTGAGCAGCAGCGTCCCGCCCACCAGCACGAGCGCGGCGTCGGCCAGTTCACGCCCGGGCATCTTGCCGGTCTCGAACGAGCTCTGCAGCGCCCTCCAGGCCCGCCGGCCCTCGCGCTTGATGATCCAGGCGCCGAGCGCACTCTCGACGAGCAGCAGGGCGACCGTCGGCCAGCCGCCGATCACCTGACCGATCTGGATGATCACGTAGATCTCCACGATCGGCACCACCAGCAACGCGAGCGCCACGAACCACGGCATGTCCTACCCCTTCCTCCTGAGTCACCAGCGTACGGAACGGATGGGAACGGCCAACCCTGAGCGGACCCTGGTTCAGGCCGGGACCTTCTCGCGACTGGGGGTGGCGGCCGGCGGAGTCTGCGGACCATCGTCGGTACGCCGCCGGCGCCGGGCGACCAGCGCCAGCCCGATGCCCAGCAGCCCCAGTCCGGTCAGGATCCACTGCGGCCACGGGCCGAGGGTGCTGGCCAGCGTCCGGGCGTCGCGCACCGGAACCGTCGCGACATAGACATCGGAGACGAACTGGCCCGACTTGTGCTCGACCGTGCCGTCGGGGCGGACCACACCGGAGATCCCGCTGGTGGACGCGATCAGCACGGTCCGGCCGGTCTCGATCGCCCGCATCCGGGTGATCGCGAACTGCTGCTCGGGCTGGCCGGTCCCGCCGTACGTCGCGTTGTTGGTCTGCACGATGAGGACCTGGGCGCCACCCTTGATCAGGTCCGAGATCACGTTGTCGTAGACGAGCTCGAAGCAGATGATGTCGCCGTACGTCACATCGCCGATCGGCATCACGCCCGGGACCTTGCCGGGTGCGGTCTGCGCGCCGATCATCTCCAGCCGCTTGATGTACGGCAGCAGCTGGTCACGGAACGGGATGTACTCACCGAAGGGCACCGGGTGCCGCTTCGCGTACCGCTGCCCGGGGCCGCTGACCGGGTCCCACACGATGCCGGTGGTCTGCCGCTCGTTCGGGCCGGGGCCCTCGGTGACGGCACCGACCAGGATCGGCACGTCGACCGCCTTGACGGCCTCCTCGATGTCGGCCCTCGTCTCGTCGTCCTTGTACGGGTCGATGTCGGTCGAGTTCTCCGGCCAGATCACCACGTCCGGCTTCATCTCGGTGCCGTCCTGGATCCGCTTCTCCAGGTCGAGGGTGGCGGCCAGGTGGTTGCGGGTGACGGTCCGCGCGCGGCCGAGGAACTCCAGCCCCTTGCCGGGGACGTTCCCCTGCACAATCGCGGCCTTCACGGTCTTGCCGTCGCCCTGAGTGGACAGGTTGATCAGCGAGCTGCCGAAGACGATCGCCACCCCGGCGACGAGAGCGACGGCCCGGAGCCGCAGCCCGCTGTTCGGCCGGAGTACGGCGTACAGCAGGACGCCGACAAAGGCGACGACGAAGCTCAGCCCCGGGATCCCGACGAACGCGGCCAGCTTGCCGAGGGACTCGTCGGAGAACGCCCACGCGAGCTTGCCCCACGGGAAACCGCCGAACGGGACCGCAGCGGTCGCGAACTCGGTCGCCACCCATAGACACGGGATCCACAGCATCCACAGCTTGAGCTTGAGCACCTGCGTCGCGAACAACCCGAAGACGGCGTAGAACAGCCCTTCGAGCACCGCCAGTGCGATCGCGGCGTCGCCACCGATCACGCTGAGCCAGGGCACCAGGACTGCGTAGTACGCGATGCCGAAGCCGGCACCGATCAGGAAACCGCCCTTGGCCGAGGCGCCGTTCAGCGCGGCCAGGAACAGGGGTACGGCGATCACCGTGAGCCACGGGTGGTCGTGCGGTTCGAAGGCCAGCCCGAGCAGGGCGCCGGCGGCGACCGCGACGGCAACCCTCGGCAGGACACGCCCCAGAGCCTTCAACCGGTCCACGCGGTAACCCCTTGTCCTCACAAGCCCCGGCGGACGCCGGTCGCACGACCGTACAACGTCCCGGACACGCAAATGTATCCGGTCGGTAGCCATTCGGCACCGATCGCGGAAAGTGATGGGGTGACGACGCTGCGGAAGAGGACGAGGCTCAGATAAGAGGAAAGAGGCTCGGCACTCCTTCGGACCAACCGGCGATCCGCTGGCTGCGAACCGAACGGCTGTTGTCTACTGGGCGCCGAACCTCTTCCACCTCTGCCCCGCGGGGGGCTCACCACCAGCGATCTCAGCCCCCGTCGACTCAAGCCTGGCACTGGCCTGGTCAGCGTCGCGGGATCATCCGGTGGCCGAACTTCGTGTGACCGTGGATCGAACGGGATATGACGACTCCCAAAACGATGCTCGCTGACGGCGACGGTGTCAACCTCTCCACCGGCTCCTTGAGGCCGTTGTAACACGATCGCCCGCCCTGCAAGGGAAAACGAGATTCCCTCACCCAGGTCACGTTACAGAGCCGTCTCGGCACTCCATGTAATCGTTACCCAGGGCAACCAACCGTCACCCGACCGGTACGACGACGGTCCCTTTTGCGCGCGTGATCACAAGCGGTTCGGCCAGCACCTCGGCCGCCGACTCGGACTGATCCGGCCGGCCGCGGCAGACGACGTACGCGTTGAACTCGAGGTCGCGGCTGCGATTGCCGACCCGGGTGATCGTTGCCTGGACCTCCACAACGTCACCGGCCCGCAGCGGCTGCAGGAACTGCACATCCGAGTACGACGCGAACAGCCCTTCGTCGCCGTCGGCCTGGATGCAGACCTCGGTCGCCACATCGCCGAACAGCGCGAGGACGTAGGCACCGTCGACCAGGTTCCCCGCGTAGTGCGCGTGGCTGTACGGCACGTACCGCCGATGCGTCGCGGTCAGCCCGATAGTTGCCTTTGACACCTATGCGCTCCTCTTGCTCGGGGCGTGCTTGCGTTTGGTCACCAGCGCGTCGACCAGATAGCTGGCCACCTCGCCGGGAGTGGTGCCGCGGCCGAACACCCGGTCCACCCCGAGCTCGCCCGCCATCTGCTCGGTGAAACGGGGGCCTCCAGCAACTAATACCGGACGAGTGTCCTCTGAGTACGCCTCGCGGAAGGCGGCCGACATCTCCTTGGTGTTCAGTACGTGCGCCTCCCGCTGGGTCACCACCTGCGACACCAGGATCGCGTCCGCCTTCTCCGCCTTGGCCCGGCGGACCAGCTCGGGCACGGCGACCTGGGCGCCTAGGTTCACCACCTTCAGCTCGCGGTAGTACTCCAGGCCCTTCTCCCCCGCGAACCCCTTGATGTTCATGATCGCGTCGATGCCGACGGTGTGCGCGTCGGTGCCGATGCACGCGCCGACCACGGTGAGCCGGCGGCGCAGCCCCTTGCGGATCGCCAGGTTCGCGTCCTTCGGCGACAGCAGCGGGTAGTCCCGCTCGATCAC
Organism: Kribbella sp. NBC_01484; assembly: GCF_036227145.1. Lineage (NCBI taxonomy): Bacteria > Bacillati > Actinomycetota > Actinomycetes > Propionibacteriales > Kribbellaceae > Kribbella > Kribbella sp. NBC_01484. The sequence continues at coordinate 7,241,686 of NZ_CP109437.1, read as the reverse complement.
CTCGACCTTGGATGTGTCGACCAGATGGTTGACCGGCCCGTAGACCACGAAGAACGTGAAGTCCGGACCCATCGCCTTCGAGTGCACGACCAGCGCCGGATCCATCCCCATCTTGTTGGCCAGCTGGACCGCCGCGCCCTCGGCCCGTTTGTCGTGCGGGATCGGCAGCGTGAACGACAGCTGCACCATGCCGTCCCCGGTGGTGTCGCCGTACGGCCGGATGATGCTCACCGCCGCGTCCCCTTCCTTGCGTCCGAAGAAGTGTGGCCTATAACCCTCGGATCTTCGGACGTAACTTCCTCTAGTAGGTCGATGGCGGGGTTGTAGTAGGCGTCGGAGCGTTTCGCGACCCCGTCCAGGCCTCGGCCGGCGTCCTGCGGGCGCTTCATCAGACCGAAGGTGCCGTCGCCGATCGCGTTCAGCAGACCGTCGTCGACGATCCGCTCCAGCAGCTCCACCGACTCCCCCAGCACCTGCCGGGCGCGCTGCGCGATGAAGCCGTCCGGCGCCGGGTGGAAATCCTCGTGCAGGTTGCCCGCGGCCCCCAACACGTAGCGGACGTTCTGCAGCGCCAGGTCCCGGTCGGAGATCCACGGTGTCACGACCGCCTCGGTCATCATGCCGACCAGCAGGATGCCCTGGCCCGTCATCGCGCCGACCAGGTTGAAGAAGCCATCGAGCAGGTAGCCGCGGAACACGTCGCCGGTCATGTGCCGGGTCGGCGGCATCCACTTCAGGGGAGCGTCCGGGAACAGCTGGCGGGCCAGCATCGCGTGCGCCAGCTCGAGCCGGAACGAGTCCGGCAGGTCCGGGTTGATCTCGAACGCGTGCCCGAGCCCGAGCTGCCAGTCCTCGAGGCCCGCCTCCTTGGCGAAGTACTCGTTCAGCAGCTGCGACACCGTCACCGTGTGCGCGGCCTCGACCGCGTCGGCGGTGGTCAGGTAGTTGTCCTCGCCGGTGTTGATGATGATCCCGGCCCGGGCGTGGATCTGCCGGCTGAACCGCTGGTCGACGAAGGTCCGGATCGGGTTGATGTCGCGGAACAGGATCCCGTACATGGAATCGTTCAGCATCATGTCGAGCCGCTGCAGCCCGGCCAGCGTCGCGATCTCCGGCATGCAGAGGCCGGAGGCGTAGTTGGTCAGCCGGATGTAGCGGCCGAGCTCGCGCGACGACTCGTCCAGCGCGGCCCGCATCAGCCGGAAGTTCTCCTGCGTCGCGTAGGTGCCGGCGAAGCCCTCCCGGGTCGCGCCCTCGGGCACGTAGTCGAGCAGCGACTGCCCGGTCGAGCGGATCACGGCGATGATGTCGGCGCCCGCGCGCGCCGCCGCCTGGGCCTGCGGGATGTCCTCGTAGATGTCGCCGGTGGCAACGATCAGGTAGATCCACGGCCGCTGCTCCGGGTCACCGTGCCGCTTGATCAGCCGGTCCCGCTCCCGTCGCCGCCCGTCGATCCGCTTCATGCCAGCGGTCGCGGCCTTCCGCGCCGCCGCCCGAGCGCGGACGGCGTCCCGTCCCTCAGGCAGCCGGAACGCCACGGACCCCGACGCAGCCTTCTGCGCCAGCACGCCGAGGTCTTCCGCCTCGCCACGCACCAACGCGTCCCACACCGGCAGGGCGAGGCCGTGCTCCAGTCCGACGTCGGCGCGGACGGTGTCCGCGAGCCGGTTGACCCACGGAATGCCCTCGGTGTCCGCGCCGGTCAGCCCGGCCAATCGCAGTACCGCTCGCTCGACCGACACCGTGGTGTGCTGCCGGGCCAGGTTGACGATCGGGCGCCCGGCCTTACGGGCCAGGCTGCGCGCCTTCCGAACGGTGACCGGATCGAGGTCGAGCTTCTTCTTGGCGCGCGTCATTGCGACCATCCTTCGGCGTCGTACACGATGCGGCCGCCGACAGCGGTCCGCAGACAAATGGGCACTGGCATTCCCTTGCTCAGGTCCGGCAGCACCGGCACTCCCGCGCGCGGATCCGTCGACCAGGCCGCGACGCGTTGGTCCGGCGTCTGGACGACGAGGTCCGCGTCGCTCCGCCAGATCGCGTACGTCGCCGCCGTACCGGGTGCGAGTACGCCGGCGTCGTCGATGCCGGCCGCTCGCCAGCCACCACGGGTGTGTGCCTGGAACGCGGCCCGCACTGTGATCCGCTCCGACTTCTCGTGATGGAAGGCGGCCGCTCGGACGGCCTCCCAACCACCGAGCTCGGTGACCGGCGAGTCCGAGCCGAACGCGAGTACGACGCCGGCCCGGGCGAGCGACCCGAAGGGGTTCATGCCCTGCCACCGGTCGCCGACGCGCTCGGCGTACATGCCGTCCGGGCCGCCCCACAGCGCGTCGAACATCGGTTGGACGCTGGCGACGACGCCGCAGCGCGCGAGGGTCGCGATCGTTGCCTCGTCGACCATCTCGACATGTTCCAGCCGGTGCCGTGCGGCGACGAGCGCCTGGACGCCGACCTTCTCGGCCGCGAGCTCGAAGCCGCGGGCGATGTTGTCGAGCGCCTGGTCGCCGATGCAGTGGAAGCCTGCCTGGACGTTCCGTTCAGTGCAGGCGATCACGTGCTCGGCGATCTGCTCGGGGGTCAGATACGCGTGACCGCGGTGGTCCGCGCGGTCGGCGTACGCCTCCCGCAGTGCCGCCGTCCGCGAGCCGAGCGCGCCGTCCGCGTTGAGATCGCCTGCAAGACCGGCCAGGTCATACGTCGCGATGTGCTCGAAGACGCCGGGCTCACCCCAGTAGAGGGTCGCTGCCAACCCGAGTCGGTCGGCCACCTCCCGCACGATCGGCAGTTCCCACAGCGGGCCGATGTGCGGCGCCGCCATCTCGTGGAACGCGCCGATCCCCTTCGATGCCATCGCCTTCAGAGCGGCCTCGATGTCCGTACGGCGCTGGTCCGGCCCGATGAGCTCGCTCAGCGCGTCCCGGACGGCGTGATGCGCGTCGCGCTCCACCCGGCCGCTCGGGTCGTAGCCATCGCCTTGCGCAGCGGGAACCAGAGCGGACGAGATCACTCCGGAGTGACCGTCGATCCGGGACAGGTACACGCGGCGGCCGTCAGCGGCGCGATCAAGCTCCTCCGCGGTCGGCGGCCGGCCCTCCGGCCACTTCGTCTCGTCCCAGCCGGCGCCGTCGATGACCGCATCCGCCGGCAGGCTCCGCGCGAACGCCGCGAGCCGGTCGAGCGCCTCGGCCAATGACGTCGTACCGGCGAGGTCGAGGCCGGTCAGCAGCGCGCCGGACTGCGCGGTGTGGACGTGGGCGTCGACGAAGGCCGGCGTGACCAGCTTGCCGTCGAGGTCGATCACCTCGTCCGCGCCGTCGGCGTACGAACCCGCGCCGGTGTCCTCACCGAGCCAGGTGACCACGCCGTCGTCGAAGGCGATCGCGGTGGCATGCGGGTCGGCAGGTGAGTAGACGGAACCGTTCGTCAGAAGTGTGCGCACGAACTAATCCTCCGCCAGCCTGCTCTCGAACAGTCCGCGGACACCCGGCTCGGCCCGCAACAGCTCCAGCGCATAGTCCGCATGGCCCGGCACGTACCCGTTGCCGACCAGCATCGTCACGTCGGCGGCAAGGCCTTCCGCACCGAGGGCCGCGGCCGAGAACGACGTGGCCATCGAGAAGAAGATCACCGTGCCACCCGCGGCCGTCGACAGTACGGCGCCGTGCTCGCAACCCGGTACGTCGACACACACAACGGTGATGTCCGACGGTCCCCCGGCGTCCTCCACCGCCTTCGCGAGCGCCACCGGATCCCGGGCATCGGCGAGGGTGACGACGTCCGCGATCCCGGCGTCGGTGAGCCGGTCGTGTTCCTGCTGGACAGGCACGATCCCGATCGTGCGCGCGGCTCCGGCGGCGCGAGCGGCGGCCAGCGACAGCGAGCCCGATTTCCCTGCGCCGCCAATTACTGACACGACAGGCTTTGTGCCTTTGTCGACATACTGGCGGACCACGCGAGCGGTCAGCGCGGGCGCGCCACAGACGTCCATAACGGCCAGCGACAGCTCGGGCTTCAGGTCGTCGGGCAGCTTGGCGACGATCGACCGCGCGAACAGGATCGCGTGGCCCTGCGCCGGGACCTGCTCGCCCTTGCCGTCCCAGCCGGCGAGCTGATCGGTGATCTGCAAAGGCGTCAGCGTGAGCGAGACCAGTGTGGCGACGCGGTCACCCTTTTGCACACCGAGGGGTGACTCCGGACCGACCTCGTCGACCACGCCGACGAGCATGCCGCCGGAGCCGGTGACCGGGTTCTGCATCTTGCCGCGGGTCGCGACGATCTCGAGCACCGCGCGGCGGATCGCCGTACCGTCGCCGCCGTGCGCCTCGGCGAGCTGTCGATAGGACGCCGCGTCCAGGTTCAGCCGCTCGACCGCGATCCGGACCTCGTCCGGCCAGATCTCCGGGCGGGCGTCCAACTGCTCCGCCGCCTGCGGCAGGACGCCGGCGGGTGCGAGTACACGGTGCAGTCCCACAGGGCTGGACGACACGGGCTCCTCCTCGGTTGAGATCGGGCAAAATACTACTGAAAGGGTAGTCTGGCGAGAATTCTTGCGGCGTACTGTTGGATCTGAGGGAAGTTCTATCGCTATCCTCACATGAGACCGCGCCACCCCTGAAGCCCCCGGAGGACTCGTGACTGACCTGATCAGCCCCGCTGAGCTGCTTGAGGGTGGCGCTGTACCGGAGCCCCGCGACGATCTCGCCGACCAGCCGTACGCATACCAGCGAGCCGAGCTGGTGGAGCCTGATTGGACCCGGATCCCCGGCTGGAAGGACGTCACCGCCGAGGAGTGGCGGTCCGTGCAGTGGCAGCGGTCGCACTGCGTGAAGAACGTCAAGCAACTGCGTGACGTGATGGGCGACCTGCTCGAGGAGCGGTTGTACGAGGACCTCGCCCGGGACCAGGCGGAGCGGGCAACGATGTCGATGCTGCTGCCGCCGCAGATGCTCAACACGATCGTGCCGAACGGCGCCCCGGACTACACCGAGGCGTTCTACGCGGACCCGGTCCGCCGCTACATGCTGCCGGTGTTCTCCGACCGGCGCAGCGATTGGCCGTCGCACCCGCATGCGACACGCGACTCGCTGCACGAACACGAGATGTGGGCCACGGAGGGGTTGACCCACCGCTACCCGACCAAGGTCCTCGCGGAGATCCTGCCGACGTGCCCGCAGTACTGCGGTCACTGCACGCGGATGGACCTGGTCGGGAACTCGACGCCGGTGATCGAGAAGCTCAAGTTCGTCGCGAAGCCGCAGACCCGGCTCGACGACATGCTCGACTACCTGCGCCGTACGCCGGGAGTCCGGGACGTGGTCGTGTCCGGCGGCGACGTGGCGAACATGCCGTGGCCGCGGCTCGAGTCGTTCCTGACCAGCCTGCTGGAGATCGAGAACATCCGCGACATCCGGCTGGCCACCAAGGCCCTGATGGGGATGCCGCAGCACTGGCTGTCGGACGACGTCCGGGCCGGCGTCGAGCGCGTCGCTCAGCTCGGCCGGCAGCGCGGCGTGATGATCGCGATGCACACGCACGTCAACGCCGCCCAGTCGGTCACGCCATTGGTGGCCGAGGCAACGAAGGCGATGTTCGAAGCCGGCCTGCGCGACGTGCGCAACCAGGGTGTGTTGATGCGTGGCGTGAACGACTCGGTCCCGCAGTTGCTCGACCTGTGCTTCGCGCTGCTCGATGGCGCGACCATCTCGCCGTACTACTTCTACATGTGCGACATGATCCCGTTCTCCGAGCACTGGCGGGTGTCCGTGAAGGACGCACAGCACCTGCAGCACGGCATCCTCGGGTACCTCCCCGGCTTCGCGACCCCGCGCATCGTCTGCGACGTCCCGTACGTCGGCAAGCGGTGGGTGCACCAGTTGTCGGAGTACGACGCGGTCCGCGGCATCTCGTACTGGAAGAAGAACTACCGCACCGGCATCGAGCACCAGGACCCGGAAGCGCTGAACCGCACCTACGAGTACTACGACCCGATCGACACCCTCCCGGCCGAGGGCCAGGACTGGTGGCGCCAGCACGCCGGCATCTCTCTGGCCGAAGCCGAGAAGCGCGCCGCCGCCTCCCGCAACGCCGCCGAGGCCCAGAAGCTCCTCGAGATCAACTAACACAATCAGCCTTCGGTGCCACCGATGCAGGGGGTGGCACCGGAGGCGTTCTGCAACCCGCGACCCCCCGCACCCCTGACGGTGCCCCGGGCAACCGCTAGCATCTGGCGTCGTCCATTGTGCGGCATGTCTGGGGCATGCCGCGAGCTCGGGAGTCCGTGTGCGGGTCGTCCGCTCTGTTCTTGGTGTCCTGCTTGCCCTCATCGGCCTACTCGTCGGCCTGGCCGGCGCCGCCGCGGCCTTCTGGCTGATCGGCCCGGACAACACACTGAAGTCGGGTGATCAGCACCTGACCAGCAAAGGGCTCGCGATCGCGAGCTCACCGGAACTGCTCGACCGCCACGGTCCGGTGCTGCACGTCGACGCGCACTCCACCAACGGCAAGCCGGTCTTCGTCGGCGTGGCCCGGGACTTCGACGTCGCGAGCTACCTCAAGGGCTTCGCGCACACCTCGCTGGTCCAGGTGCAGTACCCGATCGCTCTCACCACCCAGGAGCAGAAAGGTGCCTCAGGCCCGCTCGCGGCACCGGACACCCTCGACTGGTGGGTCGCCAAGGCGAACGGCGCCGGCACCCAGTCGATCGCCTGGCCGATCACCGACGGCCCGTACGACGTGGTGGTGATGACCGCGGACGGCAGGACCGCCCCCGACGTCCAGGTCAACCTCGGCATCGAGATCCCGCACGCGTTCCTCGCCGCCATCGGTGTGCTGCTGGCCGGCCTGGTCTTGCTTGCCGCCGGCATCCTCTTGATCCTGGTCCGCCGCCGGCGTCCCAGCGCTCCCCAGCAGGTCTTCACGGCGCCCGGCGTACCGGCGCAACAGCGGCAGCCGGCGGGGCCGATGCGTCGGGTCGCGGCGGTCGGTGTGGTGGTCGCGCTGGTGAGTAGCTGCTCGGCGATCCCGGAGCGCGACACCGTCGCGAGTCTCACTCGTCCGGCGATCGGCAACGAGACCGCCGCGGCCGTCGTCAAGCACTACAACGAGGTCAACAACGCCGCCAACCACCGCCGCGACGACAAGCTCATCGCGACCATCGAGGGCGGGACCGTGGTCCGGGAGAGCCAGGCCGGCTACGCGATCAGCCGGACGCTGGACAAGGCCGGCAAGGACCTGGTCAAGCCGTTCACCTACACCAAGCCCGTGGTCGGGGCGCCGGAGTACGGAACGTACCCGATGCACTTCGTCGTGTCCGCGGGCATCTCCGACACCAAGGACTACCGCTACCTCGGCGTCTGGGAACGCGCCACCGCGGGCAGCCCGTGGATGCTGACCTTCGCCGCCGCTCCCCCGGCCGCGGCCAAGGTCCCGGACATCACCGGTCTGCGCACGGTCACGAACGCCGGCGCCAAGCGATTGGCCGCCGCCCCGCAAGCGGCCGCGACCGCACTGGCCGAGTACCTGACGGCCGGCGCGAAGTCTCCGCGGGCGGCGTCGTTCGCGCCGAACGCCAGTGTCACCAAGGTTCTCGCGAGTGCGGCCGACTGGCGGTCGACGGCGGCGAAGCAGCCGAAGATCTACCAGAACGTGACCGAAGACTTCAGCATCGACACCCCTCCGACCGCGTTCGTCACCAAGTCCGGCGCGGCGCTCGTCTTCGCGACCGTCACCGAGGACTTCAAGCTCGAGAACGGCGCCGGCTACAGCTTCAACTGGTCCAGCGGTGACCCTCTCGGCTTCAGCCCCGCCACGGTCAAGTACCAAGGCGGCCTCACCAGGACCACCCTGCACGACGCCGTCCTCCTGGTCCCCGCCAAGGGCGCGGGCAAGATCACGGTCCTCTCCTTCGAGTCCCAACTCATCGACGCCGGCGGCTACTGACCGGCGAGATCGGCCAGGTGAATCACCGCGGGGAGTTCGGCGAACGACGAGATCGTCGGGCCGGTCCAGGTCGGGTCGCTGTCCGCGTGCTCCGTCGTACGGATCGCGTACATGCCGAGCGCGGCGGCCGCCTGTAGCTCGTTGTCCCGTCCGTCACCGACGTACACACACGAGGCCGGCGGCACGTCGAGCGCGGTGCACGCGGCGAGGTAGATCTCCGGATCCGGCTTGGCCGCGCCGACCTGGGTGGAGAACGCCGTGGCGTCGAAGTACGGCGGAAGCGGGCTCGCCGGCCACTGGAGCTCGGTGTGGGCGGTGATGTTGCTGACCAGGCCGATCCGCCACCCCGCCGATCTCAGCGCGGCCAAGGTGGCGAGCGTGCCGGCCGGTACGGCGTCCACCAGGCGGCGGGAGAGTCCTTGACGGACGGTCGTTGCCTGCTGCACCTGTTCGTCCGTCGGGTCGCCGCCGGCGCGCCGGGTGATCACGCGGATCGTGTTCGGCAGGTCGCCGTACGCGCCGGTGAACCGCTCCCGCGAGGTCGCGTCGAACTCGCGAGCAAACGCATGAGGGTCGACACCCAGCACGTGAGCCATCTGCTCGTGGACCGCATCACGCTCGACCTCACCACCGGGAACCAGAGTGCTGAAGAGATCACTCAGAAGGGCTCTGCGCACCCCCCGACCCTAGCCGTCCCCCGGCGATCCACCGGAGAACGGGCTAGGGCAGCTCGACAGGAGGTAATCGGTCGCGCGAGCAGATCCAGCCTGGCTGTAGGCGGGCAACCGATCCAGCGCGGCCGCACATCCTGTCGACCTGCCCGCTACAGTGCCGGGGGGCGGCGTTCGTACGGGGTGCTGAGGACGATCGTGGTGGTGGTGGAGACGTTGGCTCGGGCCCGGATGATGGCGAGGAGGTTCTCGAGGGCGCCCGGAGAGGCGACGCGGACGACGAGGATGTAGCTGGAGTCGCCGGCGACCGAGTAGCAGGACTCGATCTCGCGGACGTCGCGGAGGCGCTCGGGCGAGTCGTCCGGCTGGGACGGGTCGATCGGGCGGATCGAGATCAGCGCCGTCAGCGGCAGGTCGAGCGCGGTGTGGTCGATGGTTGCCGAGTATCCCTGGATGATGCCGCGCTGCTCGAGCCGCTTCACCCGCTGATGCACCGCCGACGTGGACAGGCCGGTCGCCTTGCCCAGGTCGGTGAAACTCATCCTGCCGTCGGACGCGAGCAGCCCGACGATCTTGCGGTCCAGGTCCTCCATCCTGGAGACCCTACTGCCGCGACGCCCCGGCATGAAAGCATCGCCCCATGGCTGAGACAGGACAGCGGCTGATGCTGCTCGACACCGCGTCGCTCTACTTCCGCGCGTTCTTCGGCGTGCCGGACACGATGAAGGCCGCCGACGGTACGCCGACCAACGCGATCCGCGGGCTGCTCGACTTCATCGCCCGCCTGGCCGAGAACCACCGGCCGACCCACCTGGTCGCCTGCTGGGACGACAACTGGCGCCCGTCCTGGCGCGTCGCGCTGATCCCGTCGTACAAGGCGCAGCGGGTCGAGTTCGTGACGCCGAAGGGTGAGCAGGTCGAGGACGTGCCGGACCGGCTCGAGGTCCAGGTGCCGTACATCCGCGCCACCCTCGAGGCGCTCGGCATCGCGATCGTCGGCGCGCCCGACCACGAGGCCGACGACGTGATCGGCACGCTGTCGCACCAGGCGACGATGCCGGTGGATGTCGTGACCGGCGACCGCGACCTGTTCCAGCTGATCGACGACAGCCGCGGCATCCGCGTCGTCTACACCGCCGCCCGCGGCGTCGGCCGGGCCGAGGTGTACGACGAGAAGGCGCTGCTGGCGAAGTACGACATCCCCGCCAGCCGGTACGCCGACTTCGCCACGCTCCGTGGTGACGCGTCCGACGGCCTGCCAGGGGTGAAGGGTATCGGCGACAAGACCGCTGCCTCACTCGTGACGGCGTACGGCGACCTGGACGCGATCCGGGCCGCGGCGGCCGACCCGAGTACGCCGATGTCGGCGTCGGTGAAGCGGAAGATCCTGGCGGCGAGCGACTACCTCGACGTCGCCCCGAAGGTGGTCGCGGTCGCCAAGGACGCGCCCGTCGGCTCGTTCGACGCGGAGATCCCGCACGAGGTCAAGGACCCCGAGCGCTGGCTCGATCTGGTCGAGCTGCTCGAGCTCGGCGGCAGCGCCCAGCGCGTGATGTCCGCGCTGAAGCTGGGACCGAAGGCATGAGCGCGACTCTGGGGCTGGCCAAGCAGTTCAGCGACGAGATCATCACCCTCCGGCACGCGCTGCACCAGGTGCCTGAGTTCGACCTCGAGCTGCCCAAGACGCAGCAGCTCGTCCTCGAGGCGCTGGCGGGTCTGCCGCTCGAGATCACTCTCGGCAAGGAGCTGTCCTCGGTGACCGCCGTACTGCGCGGTGGTCGCGGCCCGGGTCCCGTCGTACTGCTGCGTGGCGACATGGATGCGCTCCCGGTGACCGAGCGGACCAACGTACCGTTCATCTCCCAGCACCCCGGGATGATGCATGCCTGCGGCCACGATCTGCACGTCGCCGGGCTGGTCGGCGCGGCGAAGGTGCTGTCGGCGCTGCAGGCCGAGTTGCCGGGTGACGTCGTCTTCATGTTCCAGCCGGGCGAGGAGACCAGCGGCGGTGCGCCGATCATGATCCGCGAGGGCGTGCTCGACGCCGCCGGGCGCCGGGCGGATGCGGCCTACGGTCTGCACGTCGGGTCCGCCGGCCAGCCGCTGGGGATGTGGAGCAGCAAGCCCGGCTCCTTCATGGCCGCGGCCGACCAGTTGCACGTGCGCGTCGTCGGCGCCGGCACGCACGGCGCGACGCCGTACCGCGGCAAGGACCCGATCCCGGTGGCGTGCGAGATGGTGACCGCGTTGCAGACGATGATCACCCGGCAGTTCGACGTGTTCGACCCGGTGGTGCTCACCGTCGGGCGGATCGCGGGTGGCACGAAGGAGAACATCATCCCGGACGACGCGGTGTTCGACGCGACCGTGCGGACGTTCTCCGAGGCGACCCGGACCAAGGTCCAGCGGACGTCGACGCAGCTGGTCGAGGCGATGGCGGCCGCTCACGGGCTGGTCGCGGAGGTGGACTACGAGATCGGCTACCCGGTCACGGTGAACGACGCCGCGGAGTACGGCTTCGCGCGGGACACCATCGTGGACGTCTTCGGCGCCGACCGGTTCCGCGAACGGTCCAATCCGCGCTGCGGCGCCGAAGACATGTCCTACGTCCTGAACGAGGTCCCCGGCGTCTACCTCAACCTGAGCGCCTGCCGATCCGCCGACCCCGACGCGGCCGCGGACAACCACTCCCCGCTGGCCGACTTCGACGACTCCATCCTCCCCGACGCCGCGGCGCTGTTGGCCGAACTCGCCGTACGGCGGCTCGCTCGCGGGCTCGAATAGGGAGAAATCCCGATTCACTGGCCGTCGAGACGCCAAGAGACTACGGGCATGTCTCATCACACGAAGGACTTCGTCGACGTTCCCGGTGGCTACCTCTACTACGAGCAGCGGGGACACGGTCCGGATGTCGTGCTGCTCAACGGGGGGCTGGCCGATCTGCGGATGTGGGATGCGACCGTCGAGTGGCTGGCCGGGCGGGCCCGGGTGACGACGTGGGACTACCGCGACACGGGCCTGTCTGCACCGGCGTACGGACCGTACGACGAGATCGGCGACCTGGCCGCGGTGCTCGATGCCGTGGGCGTCTCCCGGGCCGTTCTGATCGGCTCGTCCGAGGGTGGCCGGCGGGCGCTGGGCTTCGCGCATCGGCACCCGGAGCGGGTGACGCGCGTGTGTGCTGTCGCCGCGTCGTTCGGTGAGTTCCCCGATCCGACGCCCGAGGAATCCGCCGCCCGCGAGGTGATGCGGAGCCACTTCGCCGAGTGCGAGAAGGTCCTCGCGACCGACGGAATCCCGGCCGTCTCCGCACTCGACGTCGACGCGTGGTGTCCCGCCGCGCCCGCGAACGACCGACGCCGTCTGATCGGTCTGCAGATCGCCAACTCCCGAGTGCGCACCATGGACGTCTACCACGGCCTCGAACTCGACCCGCCGGTCAAGACCCGCTTCGCCGAGCTCGTGACTCCGATCTCTGTCCTTATCGGCGAACGCGACTTCCATGGCTCCCAACTCTGGGCCCGCCGCCTCGCCACCCAGGCTCCGAACGCCGACCTCACGGTGATCCCGAGTGCCGATCACATGCCGATGTTCTCCGCACCCGAGGAGTTCCAGCAGTTCATCACGCGCTCCCTGCCGCTGTGACGCGGTCCCCGGCAACCGCTTCTGCTGCGGCGCCCGAGCCTACGCCCGCCGAACCCAGTACCCCCTCAACCTGACCGGCTCGCGCGACCGCTACAGGTCTTCGGAACATTCCGGTCAGATAGCGCACTTTGTTTCCGGTAACCCGATCAAGATTCTCGTGACCACAGCACTGAGGCCCGTGCGGGCAGCAACCAACGGCCCCTGGTCGACCTGGTGGAAGGGGACGCCTTGGGCGGCGTCCCCTTCCGGTCAGCGGCGGGCGGCGGGGGCGCCGACTGGGGTTGGGATGGCTGCGGCTTCCTCGTCGATGTCTACTACCGCGCCACTGAACTGGGCGTTGTAGAGGCGGGCGTACGCGCCGTCGGCAGCGAGCAGTTCCTGGTGGTTGCCCTGCTCGACGATCGAGCCGTCCTCCATCACGAGGATCAGGTCCGCGTCGCGGATCGTGGACAGGCGGTGGGCGATCACGAAGCTGGTCCGGTCGGACCGCAGTGCGGCCATCGCCCGCTGGACCAGGACCTCGGTGCGGGTGTCGACCGAGCTCGTGGCCTCGTCCAGGATCAGCAGTTGCGGATCGGCCAGGAAGGCACGGGCGATGGTGAGGAGCTGCTTCTCACCGGCGCTGACGTTGCTGCCCTCCTCGTCGATCACCGTGTCGTACCCGTCGGGCAGGCTGTGCACGAACCGGTCGACGTACGTCGCCTTGGCTGCGGCCAACATGTCGTCCTCGGCGGCCTCCAGGTTGCCGTAGAGGATGTTGTCCCGGATGGTCCCGCCGAACAGCCAGGTGTCCTGCAGCACCATGCCGATCCGCGAGCGCAGGTCGTGGCGGGTCAGCTCGGTGATGTCCACGCCGTCGAGCGTGATCCGGCCGCCGTTCAGCTCGTAGAACCGCATGATGAGGTTGACCAGAGTGGTCTTGCCGGCTCCGGTCGGGCCGACGATCGCGACCGTCTGGCCGGGCTCCGCGACCAGGCTCAGATCGGTGAGCAGCGGCTTGTCCGGGTCGTACGAGAACGACACGTGTTCGAACTCGACCCGCCCACGCGCATCGGTGACCTTCTCCGGTGTCGCGTCGTCCGGCATCTGCTCCTTGGCGTCCAGCACCTCGAAGACCCGCTCGGCCGAGGCGACTCCGGACTGCAGCAGGTTGGCCATCGATGCCACCTGGGTCAGCGGCTGCGTGAACTGCCGCGAGTACTGGATGAAGGCCTGGACGTCGCCCAGCGACATCGTGCCGGAGGCGACCCGCAGACCGCCGAGGACCGCGATGATCACGTAGTTGACGTTCCCGATGAACATCATCAGCGGCATGATCAGCCCGGAGATGAACTGGGCGCCGAACGCAGCCTGGTACAGCTCCTCGTTCTTCTGCGCGAAACTCGCCTCGATCTCCTTCTGCCGACCGAAGACCTTGACCAGCTCGTGCCCGGTGAACGCCTCCTCGATCTGGCCGTTCAGGGCGCCGGTATGACGCCACTGCGCGACGAACCGCACCTGCGAGCGTTTGGCGATCGCCGCGGTCAGGACCATCGAGATCGGGATCGTGATGAGCGCGATCAGCGCCAGCACCGGCGAGATCACGATCATCATCGTCACCACGCCGATCACCGTGAGCACGGACGTGAGCAACTGGCTCAGTGTCTGCTGCAAGCTGGTCGAGATGTTGTCGATGTCGTTGGTCACCCGGCTGAGCAGCTCACCGCGGGGCGCGCCGTCGAAGTAGCTCAGCGGCAGCCGGTTCAGCTTGGCCTCGACCTCGGACCGCAGGTCCAGGATCGTCCGCTGGACGACGCCGTTCAGGATGTAGCCCTGCATCCAGGACAGGAAGAACGCGCCGACGTACAGTGCCAGCACCCCCAGCAGGACGTTGCGCAGGGCATCGAAGTCGATGCCGACGCCCGGGATCAGATCGATCCCGCCCAGCAGATCCGCGAGCCGTCCGTTGCCGGCCGCCCGGGTCTGCTCGATCACCTGCTCCTTGCTCATGCCGCTCGGGAACTGCTTGCCGATCGCGCCGGAGAAGATGATGTCGGTCGCGCGGCCGAGGATCTTCGGCCCGAGCACCGACAGCGTGACGCTGCTGATGGCGAGCACGATCACCGTACTCACCTGCAGCATCCGCGGCCGCAGCCGGCCGAGCAGCCGCTTCGCCGACGGCATGAAGTTCAGGGACTTGTCGCCCGGGATCCCACCGGGCGGGCCGAACGCGCGGCCGGTGGTCGGCCGCTCGGTTGCCTTCACGGTCTTCGGCGTACCGCCGGCCTCGCCGTTCACCGACGGAGCCTGGCCGTTGGGAGAGGCCGGCGGTGTCTGGTTCTCCTCGCTCATGCCGCCTCCTCCGCGGATTGCTGGGACTCGACGATCTCGACGTACGTCGGACACGTCTCGAGCAACTCGTCATGCGTGCCGTTGCCGACGATCGCGCCGTCCTCGATGACGAGGATCTGGTCGGCGTCGATGATCGTGGACACCCGTTGCGCGACGACCACCACACAGGCGTTCGCCGTGATCGGCCGCAGGGCCGCCCGCAGCCGGGCGTCGGTGGCCAGGTCGAGCGCCGAGAACGAGTCGTCGAACAGGTAGATCTCCGGCTTGCGGACCAGCGCCCGCGCGATCGCGAGCCGCTGCCGCTGACCTCCGGACACGTTCGTCCCGCCCTGCGCGATGGGTGCGTTCAGCCCCTCGGCCATCGCCTCGACGAAGTCCTTGCCCTGGGCAATCTCCAGGGCTTCCCAGAGCTCCTCGTCGGTCGCGTCCGGGTTGCCGTAGCGCAGGTTGCTGGCGACCGTCCCGGAGAACAGGTACGGCCGTTGCGGCACCAGCCCGATCCGCTCCCAGAGCGCCTCCGGCTCGATGTCGCGTACGTCGATGCCGTCCACGAGCACTCGCCCGCCGGTCGCGTCGAACAGCCGCGGCACCAGCGAGAGCAGCGTCGTCTTGCCGGCCCCGGTGCTGCCGATGATCGCGGTCGTCTGGCCCGGCGACGCGACGAAGCTGATGTCGCGCAGGACCGGCTCCGCCGCTCCGGGGTACTGGAACGAGGCGTCCTCGAAGACCAGCTGCCCACGCCCGGTGAAGGTCGTGATCGGGGTGACCGGCGGCTTGACCGAGGAATCGGTGTCCAGCACCTCGGTGATCCGGTCCGCGCAGACCGAGGCCCGCGGCACCATGATCATCACGAACACGCCCATCATCACCGAGAACAGGATCTGGATCAGGTAGCTCAGGAAGGCGGTCAGCGCGCCGACCTGGATAGTCCCGTCCTCGACCCGGGAGGCGCCGAACCACAGCACGGCGATGCTCGACACGTTCAGGATCAGCATCACCACCGGGAAGACCAGCGCCATCAGCCGGCCGGCCCGGATGGCCGTGTCGGTCAGCTTCGCGTTGGCCTCGCCGAAGCGCTCGACCTCGTGCGGCTCCCGGACGAAGGCCCGGACCACCCGGATGCCGGTGATCTGCTCGCGCAGCACCCGGTTCACCCCGTCGATGTTCTTCTGCATCTTCCGGAACTGCGGGACCATCCGGCTGGCGATGAACCCGACCGACGCCGCCAGCAACGGTACGGCGACCGCCACCAGCCAGGACAGCCCGATGTCCTGGCGGACCGCCATGAAGATGCCACCGATCATGGTGATCGGCGCCGCGACCAGCATCGTGCAGCCCATCACCACCAGCATCTGGATCTGGGTGACATCGTTCGTGCTGCGCGAGATCAGCGTCGGTGCGCCGAACTGATTCACCTCGCGGGCGGAGAACTCGCCGACCCGGTGGAAGACCGCGGCACGGACGTCGCGCCCGAACAACGCTGCCGTCTTGGCGCCGAAGTACACGGCGATGATCGTGCAGGTGATCTGCAGCAGGCTGACGGCGAGCATCCAGAGGCCGATGCGCATGATGTACGCGGTGTCGCCCTTGGACACGCCGTTGTCGATGATGTCGGCGTTCAGTTTGGGTAGGTAGAGGGAGGCGATCGTCCCGATCAGCTGCAGGACGACCACCAGGGACAGGTTTCCCGCGTACGGACGCAGGCGCGCACGCAAGATGCGAAGTAACATCAATCTTCCCCAGAGTCGTGATGGCGGCCACCGTCGAGCGCGAACTCGGCGATGTCCTCGGTGGCCAGTGGCTGATCTTGATCGGGACAGCTCACCGCGTCCGGGCCTGTGGTGTGCTTGCGAAGGCCGTCGAACGCGAAGTCGACGATCTCCTCGGCGGTCAGCACGACGCCGCCGGAAATCATTGGGTGGGTGGCCGAGAAGGTGATCAGACCGATCCGCCGGACCACCTCTTCGGGCGAGTAGCGCAGTTGGTCCTGGTCCGGCCGGAGCAGGTCGGCGAACGCGGCGTTGGCCAGGTCGGACTGCCGCTTGCGGCGCGCCTCGTCCATCGGCGTGGTGTGTTTCCACTCCGGCGGCCGGCGCATCCGGAGCGCGAACATCAGCTTGAACACGCCGCGCAGCCGCTTCTGGCCGATGTCGACCGCGGCGATGGTCCGCTCCCGCAGCGGCAGCGAGCGGTCCACCCGCTCCAGCGCCCGGATCAGGTCGGTGGTGTCGAACGCGGTCGCCATCGCGGTCTCGACGAGCGCGTCCTTACTGCCGAAGGCCCGGAAGATGGTGCCTTCGGCGATCCCGGCCGCCTCGGCGATCTGCTTGGTGCTGACGTCCGGACCGAACTCCTCGAGCAGCGGCAGCGCGGCCTCGATGATGGCGGCGCGCCGTTCCTCGGGAGGTAGTGGAGTCGCTCGTGGTGTCACGAGTTCGAGGGTAACTGAGTGAGTACTCACTCACAACCTCGTTCACTCTTTTGGCGCAGACCGGTTCTCCAGCAGCGTGGAAACGCCGTCCAGGAGCCGTTCGAGACCAAACTCGAACGCGTGATCGGAGTCGTACGGCGCGTCGAACTCATTCCCGACCGTGGTCCCGACCCGAGACGCCAGCGGGAACTTCTTGGTGTCGCTGATCCGGTCCAGGTGCGGCACGTGCGCCAGCCACCATTCCTTGTCGGTGATCCCCGATCGTTGGATCACCTGGCGCGCCTCGACCGCCGTACGCACGGCGCCGTGCACGTAACCGTTGACCAGGGCGACGGTCGCGTCCATCTCGAGATCGCTCAGGCCGATCCCCTCGACCGCGGTCAGCTCGTACTCGTACTTGGCCATCACGTTGGGACCGAGCGGCGGGCGGCTGACGGCGACGTGGAGCATCCACGGATGCCGGAGGTACAGCTCCCGGTTCGCCCGCGCGACCTCATCGAGCCCGGCTCGCCAGTCCCCCGGTACGTCGCGGCGCGGCAGCTCGCCGTACACGGTGTCGAGCATGACGTCGAGCAGCTCGCCCTTGCCTGGGAAGTAGCGGTACAGCGTCATCGCGCCGGCACCGACCTCGTCGGCGACCCGGCGCATCGACATCGCGGTCAGGCCCTCCGCGTCGGCGACCCGCAGGGCGGCCTCGACGATCTGGTCGGCCGTCAGCGCCGGCTTGGGCCCGCGGGTCGGCTGCGGCCGGCGGCGCCACAGCAAGTCGAGGCTCTTCGCCGGGTCGCCGCTGCCGCTGTACTCCTGGTTCATGTGCGGGAGTCTCCCGGATTGGCTATAGTCGTGCGGTTACTTCGTACAGCGTACTCAGTTAGGTTTTCAGTTGACCTCAAGCATTGTCGAGGTCCTACGGTCGGGAACTGTCGGTGGTCTCCGGAATCATCGGCTGTCCCGATCGACCGGAAGCGGAGCACAACCGTGAGCATGGAGATGACCGCGTGGAACTCGCTGTACCACGCGATGCACGCCCAGGACGACAAACGCCCGTTCTCGCGGGCCACCCTCAAACGCATCCTGGCGTTCGCACGGCCGCATCGGCGGCAGCTGATCTGGTTCCTGGTGCTCAGCATCGGCGCGGCCGTCCTCGCGGTCGCCACACCGGTGCTGGCCGGCCGCGTGGTCGACGCGATCGTGGGTGGCAAGGCGTTCAGCGTCGTACTGAAGCTGGCTGTGCTGATCGCTGTCATCGCCATCGCCGAGGCGGGGATCAGCATGCTCACGCGTTGGTTGTCGGCGGGGATCGGTGAGGGGCTGATCCTGGATCTGCGGACGGCCGTGTTCGACCACATCCAGCGGATGCCGATCGCGTTCTTCACCCGGACCCGGACCGGCGCGCTGGTCTCCCGGCTGAACAACGACGTGATCGGGGCGCAGCGGGCGTTCAGCGACACACTGTCCGGCGTGGTCAGCAACGTGGTGATGCTCGTGCTGACCCTGGTGGTGATGCTCGGGGTGTCGTGGCAGATCACTGTGCTCGCGCTGATCCTCCTGCCGATCTTCGTCGTACCGGCCCGCCGGATCGGCGCCAGGCTGGCGGGCCTGCAGCGGGAGGCGGCCAACTACAACGCGACCATGAGTACGCAGATGACCGAGCGGTTCTCGGCGCCGGGTGCGACGTTGGTCAAGCTGTTCGGGCGGCCGGCGCGGGAGTCCGCGGAGTTCGCGGTCCGGGCCCGGCGGGTGCGCGACATCGGGGTGCGGACCGCGATGGTGCAGTGGATCTTCGTGACTGCGCTGACGCTGGTGTCCGCGCTGGCGCTCGCCGTGGTCTACGGGTTGGGCGGGTTCTACGCGTTGCGTGGACAGCTCGACGCCGGTGCCGTGGTGTCGATGGCGTTGCTGCTGACGCGGCTGTACTCGCCGCTGACTGCGCTAGCGAGTGCGCGGCTCGAGGTGATGACCGCGCTGGTCAGCTTCGAGCGCGTCTTCGAGGTGCTGGATCTGGAGCCGCTGATCAAGGACAAGCCGGACGCGGGGCGCGTGCCGGACGGACCGGTGTCGGTGGAGTTCGCGGGGGTCCGCTTCGCGTACCCGTCGGCGGACAAGGTCTCCCTCGCGTCGCTCGAAGAGGTCGCCAAGCTCGACACGCGGGGTGGTGTCGAGGTGCTGCACGACATGTCGTTCCGCGCCGAGCCGGGGCAGATGATCGCGCTGGTCGGGTCGTCCGGCGCCGGGAAGTCGACGATCGCGCAGCTCATTCCGCGCTTGTACGACGTCGACTCGGGCGCGGTGAAGCTCGCCGGGATGGACGTCCGTGACGTGTCGGCGGAGTCGCTGCGGGACACGCTCGGAATGGTCACGCAGGACGGTCACCTCTTCCACGACAGCATCCGGGAGAACCTGCTGCTCGCCCGCCCCGAGGCAACCGAGGACGATCTGTGGGATGCGATCTCTCGGGCGCGACTCGGTGAGTTGATCCGGTCGCTGCCGGACCAGTTGGACACGGTGGTCGGCGAGCGCGGCTATCGCCTGTCAGGCGGTGAGCGCCAGCGCCTCACGATCGCCCGACTGCTCCTCGCCCAGCCGCGCGTCGTCATCCTCGACGAGGCGACCGCCGCCCTGGACTCCACCAACGAGGCTGCTGTCCAAGCTGCTCTGACGGAGGCCCTAGCCGGTCGTACGGCGGTCGTCATCGCGCACCGCCTGTCCACGATCCGCGCCGCGGACCAGATCCTCGTGATCGAGTCGGGCCGCATCGTCGAGCAGGGCACCCACACTGCCCTCCTCGCCGCCGGCGGCCGCTACGAAGAGCTCTACCGAACCCAATTCGACCAACCCGGGACTGGGAACGCGGAGGTAGTCACGGTCTGAGGCACGGGTGTGATGTCGTTAGGTTCTGTTTCGGTAGGAGGGCGTCGGGTTGGTGGGTTCGGGGCAGGAGCTGGCTGGGTGTGCAGTGGTGTTCAGGCCGGCGGATCCGCCGCGGGAGAGCCGCGTCGCGTTCTGGGATCCCGAGGGTGGGCCACTCCCCCTCGGCGTCGGTGAACAGACCGAGCTCGACCTGATCGTCGACGCGGCTCCACGCACCGTCCGCGCGATCGAACTCCCGGTCGCCGACGCCGTCCCACTCCTCGGCCGTGCCCGCCAAGCAGCCGGCTCCCACCCGTCGGCAGCCTTCTGGGGAGCCGCAGCCCTGGCCGCGCTTCAACTGGTTGCCCGAGGCAAACTCCTGCCCGGCCTCTCCTCCGCCGGCCATGACGCCTGGCGAGTCGGCCCACTCGACGCCGACGACGTCACCCGAGTCCTCACCCTCGCCGAAGCGATGCCCCCGACCGCCCGCGCCCTCCCCCTCCTCACACCCCAGGACCCGACCACCGGCTCGGCCTCGCCCCAGGACCCACCGCTCGGCTCGCTCTCGGCTCATGCTCCGACCCCGTCCGGCGCCCTCCCGGGATCGGGTGTTGGGGTACGGCTGCCTGTGGCGGAGGAGTTGTTGCGGGAGTTTCTTGATGCGGTGGCGGATGGGATGCCTCGGTCGCCGGCGGCTGCGAAGGCGCACAAGATGGGGCTGTTCGCGGGGGTTGCGCCGCAGCGGGCTGAGCGGTTGCGGTCGTGGGCTGATGAGGTGTCGGTAGGGCTCGACACCGGGGTGCGGATCTCGTTGCGGATCGAGATGGCCGCCGAGTCGCTGGCTTTCAGCGCTGTGGTGCAGTTGCACAGCCTGAAGGATCCGACCTTGGTTCGGGATGCGTACGACGTCTGGGCCGAGGACGTCGCCGGGTTCGGACCACGGGCCCGGATCGACGCCACGCTGGCGATTCGCCGAGCGGCCCGCGTGTGGATGCCACTCGGTCGGTTGCTGGATTCCGCCGTACCGGATCGGATGGAGTTGGCGGATGAGGACGTCGCTGAGCTGCTGGCTGGGACGGCGCAGCGGTTGGCGGCGGCCGGGGTAGATCTGCATTGGCCGCGGAGTCTCGGGCGGGCGCTCACGGCGCGGGCGGCGATCACCTCGGCGGATGGACCGCCGAGCGACCTGCCTGGCTTCTTCGGCGGTGGGGCGACGCTCGACTTCAGCTGGCAGGTTGCTCTTGGCAATGACCCGCTGACCGAGCCGGAGCTGGATCAGCTCGCGGAGGCGACCCGCCCGGTGGTTCGGCTGCGGGACCAGTGGATGCTGATCGATCCCGACCTGGCCCGGAAGGCCCGCGAGCGGATCCTCAAGCCGGTCACGGCGATCGACGCGCTCGGTGTCGCACTGACCGGCAGCACCGAGATCGACGGCCGCCAGATCACGGTCACCCCGACCGCCTGGCTGGACGACCTACGTGCCCGCATCGCCGATCCCGACCGCGTCGACGAACCGATCGACGCGCCCGCCGGCCTGCACGCCACCTTGCGCGACTACCAACTGCGCGGCCTGCGGTGGCTGGCCCGGATGACCTCCCTCGGCCTCGGCGGTTGCCTGGCCGACGACATGGGCCTCGGCAAGACGATCACCCTCATCTCGCTCCACCTCCACCGCCGGCAGTCACCCGGCACCGCAGGCCCCACACTCGTCGTCTGCCCGGCGTCTCTGCTGGGCAACTGGGAGCGTGAGATCCAGCGGTTCGCTCCCGGTACGCCGGTACGGCGCTTCCACGGTTCGTCGCGGTCACTCGACGACGCACGGGAGGGCTTCGTGCTGACGACGTACGGCACGTTGCGGCGGGACGCCGTACGACTGGCTGAACATCAGTGGGGACTGGTCGTCGCCGATGAGGCTCAGCATGTGAAGAACCCGTCGTCCAGTACGGCGAAGGCGCTGCGGACCGTGCCGTCGCAGGCGCGGGTGGCGTTGACCGGCACTCCGGTGGAGAACAACCTGTCCGAGTTGTGGGCGATCCTCGACTGGACGACGCCTGGGTTGCTCGGCCGGCTCGGGACGTTCCGGAGCCAGTGGGCTACGCCGATCGAGGCGGACAAGGACGAGGAGGTCGCGGCGCGGCTCGCGAAGCTGGTGCGGCCGTTCCTGCTGCGACGGCGCAAGTCCGATCCTGGCATCGCGCCGGAGCTACCGCCGAAGACCGAGACCGATCAGCCGGTGTCGCTCACCCGCGAGCAGGTCGTCCTCTACGAAGCGACCGTCCGCGAGCTGATGGCGGAGGTGCAGGCGAGCGACCGGATGGCCCGGCGCGGTCTGATCGTGAAGCTGCTGACCGGGCTGAAGCAGATCTGCAATCACCCGGCGCAGTACTTGAAGGAGCCCGCCGACGCACGGCTGAACGGCCGCTCCGGCAAGCTCGAACTCCTCGACGAACTGCTCGAGACGATCCTCGCCGAGGACGGCGCCGTCCTCGTCTTCACGCAGTACGTCGCTATGGCGCGACTGCTCGAACGCCACCTGGCCGACCGTGGCATCGGCACGCAACTCCTGCACGGTGGGACGCCCGTGGCGAAGCGGGAGGAGATGGTCGAGCGGTTCCAGGCGGGTGAGGTGCCGGTGTTCCTGCTGTCGCTGAAGGCGGCCGGGACGGGACTCAACCTCACTCGCGCCGATCACGTCGTGCACTACGACCGGTGGTGGAATCCGGCGGTCGAGGACCAGGCGACCGACCGTGCGTACCGGATCGGGCAGACCCGCCCGGTGCAGGTCCATCGATTGATTGCCGAGGGCACCATCGAGGACCGGATCGCGACGATGCTGACCACCAAACGCGAGCTGGCCGACGCCGTCCTCGCCACCGGCGAGGCCGCCCTCACCGAACTCTCCGACACCGACCTCGCCAACCTGGTCGAACTCCGCGGAGGTGGCCGATGAGTGAGGCGCGGGGGTTCGGGGCGTTCGGAGCTCAGCGGCGGAGCACTCGGGGGCGGTCCTGGTGGGCTCGGGCCTGGGTGCAGGCGTTGGAGGATACGTCGCTGGATTCGGATCAGCTGCGGAAGGGGCGGCGGTACGCGAACTCGGGACAGGTTGGAGCGATCACGATCAGTCCGGGGCGGATCGCGGCGCTGGTCGACTCGCCCGACGACACCTACGAGGCCGTCGTTCAGATCGATCTGCTGAGCGAGGACGCGTGGCGGAGGTTCCTGGATGAGGTGGCCGCCCGTGCCGGGCACATTGCCGCCTTGCTCGACGGTGACATGCCGCACGATCTGGTTGAGGCTGCGGCCGATGCCGGCGTGGCGCTCTTGCCCGGCATTGGTGACCTCGACCCGACCTGTACTTGTGACGGCTGGGAGCTGCCCTGCCAGCACGCCGCCGCGCTCTGTTATGAGGTCGCCTGGCTGCTTGACGACGACCCGTTCATCCTCCTGCTGCTCCGCGGCCGCTCCCGCGAAGACGTCCTCGACGAGCTCCAAGCCAGAAGCTCAAGAGCCGCCGCGCCAGAAGCGGCCGAGCCAGGCGCATCCCTGCAGGACGTACTCGCGGCGCCGGTACGCGAGTTGCCTGACCTGCCAGATCTGCCGGGGAAGGTGACAGCCGACGAGTTGGCGGTCAGTGGGATCGAGGCCCCGCCCGGCTTCACACCGGCGACCCTTTCGCTGCTGGTCCTCGATGCGTCCCGCCGGGCCCGGGCAATCCTCAGCGCACTCCTGCGCGGTACGCCGGAGCCACAGCCACTCGACGAATGGTCAGACGCCGTCCGGCTTGCCGCTGACTTCCCCGAGCTGACCACGCCGCTGACCGAGGCGACCGGCCGGCCCGAAGCGCTTGCCCTCGGCATCAAAGCCTGGCGGTACGGCGGCGCACCCGGCCTGGACGTGCTCGAACACACCTGGACGCCCGACCCGACCGACATCGCCCGGGCCCGGACCGAACTGCTGGCCGCTGACGACGAGCTCACGCTGCAGGCCAACCACAACCACCTCACGCTCGGCAACACCGTCCAGCTCCGCCTGGATCACCACGGCCGCTGGCATCCGTACGCCCTGATCGACGATCGCTGGACTCCAACCGCACCCGCGACCACCGATCCACTCACGGCGCTGGCCGACGACACGGCCGACCGGTAATTGCCGTGCGACGACGCCGGCGACGTGAGTAGGATCGCGGCAACTTCGGAGGATCGAGGAGGTGAGTTGATGACCGCGCCAACCGGCGCTGCCGTCCGTCCGGCAGCCGGTCCGATCAGTCAACTCACCGTGGGTTCTGCCTGAACCCCCCGCCCGAAAGGGATTTCCGTTGTCTTTCACCTGGAACACCCGCGCCGAGACTCCAGCCGACGTCGACACGCTCCGCGACATCACCCTGCACGCCTTCGGTCGCCAGTTCGAGGTCGACTTCCTCGATGCCCACCGCGCCGACCCGATCGCCTGGCTTCCCGGGTTGTTGATCGTCGCGACCACCCCCGACGACAAGCCCGTCGCCTACTCGCTGCTGACCCGCTGCCACATCGGCGGCATCCCGGTCCTGTCACTGGGGCCGGTCGCCGTGCTCCCGGCCTACCAGAAACAAGGGGCCGGGAGCGCTTCGGTCACGGCAGCCCTCGCCACTGCGCGTGATCGTGGTGAGCAGAGCGTTGTCGTGCTCGGTCATGCGGACTACTACCCGCGATTCGGGTTCCGGCAGGCGACCGAGTTCGGCGTCCATCACCCGCAGTACGACGGGCCGAACCTGATGGCGCTCGCGCTCGACGGGCACGCCGTACCGGCCGGCGATCTGACCTACCCGGTCACGACCTGACCCGCGCCCGGGGCCGTCGGAGGCCGTGCGGAAGCCTCCGGCGGCCCGGGCGGCGGTCGGCGTTGAACGTTCGGCAAGCTGTACGGCGGGAACTCGTAAAAGGTTCAGTCAAACTCGCCGAATCACTTGCGCATGTGCCTTGTATACATGAAACAGTCGTCGAGACCGCCTACCCAGGAGTTCCGCCATGACTCGTCGACTTCCGTTCGCACTGAACCGCTCCAGCTGGAGCAACCGCCGCCGTGCGGTGGCCGGAGCCGTGGCGGGGGTGATCGCGCTGGCGCTCACCGGGACCGCCTGCTCCCCTGTCGAACCCGCCGGCAACGACACGAGTGGCGCGAGCCAGTCGCCGACCGGGCAGGACGTGTTCGGCGACCCGGCCGACGCGGCCCAGGTGAAGCAGGGCGGCACGCTCACGGTCGCGCTGTCCGCCGACCCGGACAAGCTCGACCCGACGCTGTCGCGCAGCCTGTACTCGCGGTATGTCTTCCACACCATGTGCGAGAAGCTCTACGACCTCGGCCCGGACGCGAAGATCGTGCCGCAACTGGCGACCGCGCTGCCGACGGTCTCGGCGGACGGTCTGAGCCTGACCATCCCGCTGAAGCAGGGCGTGAAGTTCGCTGACGGCGGCACGCTCGACTCGAACGCGGTGAAGATCTCGATCAACCGCGGTCTGACGCTGGCCGGTTCCGGCCGGAAGAGCGAGCTCGGCCCGATCACCTCGGTCGAGACCCCGGACCCGAACACCGTGGTGATCAAGCTGTCGAAGCCGTTCGCCCCGCTCACCGCCGCGCTGGCCGACCGGGCCGGCATGGTGCTCAGCCCGGCCGCGGTCGCCAAGCTCGGCGCGAACTTCTCCACCGCGCCGGTCTGCGTCGGCCCGTTCAAGTTCGCCAGCCGGGTCGCGCAGAACTCCATCAAGGTGGTGAAGGATCCGCTGTACTACGACGCCGCCAAGGTGCACCTGGACGCGATCGAGTACCGGATCATCACCGACTCCAGTATCCGCTCGGCCAACCTGAAGTCCGGTGACGCGCAGGTCGCGGACTCGCTGTCGACGCAGGACGCGCCGTCGCTGCAGAAGGACAGCAGCATGACCGTGCTGCAGTCGCAGTCGCTCGGGTACCAGGGCCTGACCATCAACATCGCGAACGCGAACGGCATCGGCAACCCGCTCAAGCAGCTCGACACCCCGATCGCGAAGGACCCACGGGTCCGCCAGGCACTCGACCTGTCGATCGACCGCGCGGCCCTGGTGAAGTCGATCTTCAACGGCCTGAGCACGGTCGCGTGCTCGCCGATCTCGCCGAAGAGCGAGTTCACCTCCGACGCCGCGCAGGTCTGCCCGGCCCATGACACCGCGAAGGCGAAGCAACTGCTCGCGGATGCCGGCGTGACGACGCCGTACAAGGTCACGATGATCACCTCGAACAACCCCGACAGCCTGCGGCTCGCGCAGGCGCTGCAGGCGATGGTGAAGGAGGGTGGATTCGACCTGGTGATCAAGCCGGTCGAGTACGCCGCGTTGCTCGACCAGCAGGACCGCGGTGACTTCGAGCTCCTGCAGCTCGGGTGGTCCGGGCGGGTCGACCCCGACGCGAACACCTACAACTTCGTCGGCACCACCGGCAGCCAGAACGTGGCCGGCTACAGCAGCCCCGAGGTCGACAAGCTCCTCACCGACGCCCGTCAGAACACCGACAAGGCACAACGGATCAAGCTGTACGGCGACGTCGTCACGAAGCTGCAGCAGGCCGACCCGCTGATCTACATGTACCGCCAGCGCAACCTCACCGGCGTCAGCAAGAAACT
Source organism: Kribbella sp. NBC_01484 (assembly GCF_036227145.1). Classification (NCBI taxonomy): domain Bacteria; kingdom Bacillati; phylum Actinomycetota; class Actinomycetes; order Propionibacteriales; family Kribbellaceae; genus Kribbella; species Kribbella sp. NBC_01484. The sequence continues at coordinate 7,215,186 of NZ_CP109437.1, read as the reverse complement.
CCTCGGCATCCAGGTCTACCCGGACGGCGTGATCCGGACAGCCTTCGCAGGCTTCGCGAAGTGAGCGCTTCCTCCGGTTCGCCCGCCTTCGGCGGGCGGATGACGACGAGCGAGAGGAGGTGGGGTTCGTGCGACGGTATCTGCTCAACCGGTTGTGGCAGTCGGTCGTGACGTTGATCCTGGCAACGATCGTCGTGTTCACCGGCGTCCGCGCGCTGCCGGGTGACCCGGCGCTCGCGCTCGCCGGTGAGGACCGGGATCCGGAGTCGCTGCGGGCGATCCGGCAGCAGTACGGGCTGGACAAGTCGGAGCTGGTGCAGTTCTGGCAGTTCGTCAGCCATGCGGTCCGGGGCGATCTGGGGCAGTCGATCCGGACCGGCGAGCCGGTCCGGACGATGATCGTGAGCGCGTTGCCGGTGACGATCGAGCTCTCGGTGCTGGCCATCCTGGTGGCGAGTGTGATCGGCGTCGGCGCCGGCGTGGTGGCCGCCGTACGCCGGGGCGGCCCGGCCGAATGGGCGGCCAACGCGCTCGCGCTGCTCGGCCTGTCGGTGCCCAACTTCTGGCTCGGGCTGATGGCGATCCTCTACCTGTCCGTTGCCTTGGGCCTCTTTCCGGCGTCCGGCTTCGTACCGTTCTTCAGCAACCCGGTCGACAATCTGCACCACCTGATCCTGCCCGCGCTGATCCTCGGCACCGGCCTGGCCGCGGTGATCATGCGCCAGACCCGATCGTCGATGCTCGACGCGCTGAGCGCCGACTACATCCGTACGGCCGAAGCGAAGGGGCTCGCGCCCCGCGCGGTGATCGGCCGTCATGCCCTCCGCAACAGCCTGATCGTCGTCGTCACGATCGTCGGCCTCCAGCTCGGCGCGCTCATCTCCGGCGCCGTCGTCACAGAGCGGATCTTCGCGCTCCCCGGCTTCGGCAAGCTCACCGTCGACGCCGTCTTCCAGCGCGACTATCCGGTCATCCAGGCCGTCGTCCTCGTCACGGCGACGGCGTACATCGTCATCAATCTGCTGGTCGACCTGCTCTACTCGGTGATCGACCCGCGGATCCGCGTTCGGGGTGATGCGTGATGGCCGTCGCCGAAACCCTCACCACCAGCCCGGCACTGCGCAGCAACCGCAGCAAAGTCGTACGCCGGATGCTCCGCAATCCGCTCGCGATCACCGGACTCGTCGTCCTCTGCATCGCGATCATCCTCGCCGTGTTCGCCCCCTGGCTCGCACCGCACGAGCCGACCCAGACCCATCTCGACAATGCCTTCGCGCCACCCGGGACGGCCGGCTACCTTCTCGGCACCGACGACCTCGGCCGCGATGTGCTCTCCCGGATCATGTTCGGGCTCCGAGCGTCCCTGCACGTCGCGCTGCTCGCGGTCGCCACCTCACTCGTGATCGGCGTACCGCTGGGTCTGATGGCCGGTTACTTCCGTAGGATCGACGCGCTGATCTCGCGGTTCACCGACCTCGTCCTCGCGTTCCCGTTCCTGATCCTGGCGGTCGGGCTGGCGGCGATCCGCGGCGCGAGTCTCGGCAACGCGGCGATCGCGATCGGTATCGCCCAGATCCCGGGCGTGATCCGGATCGTCCGGTCCGAGACGCTGCGGCTGAAGTCGCTCGACTTCGTCGCGGCCGCGATCGTCGAGGGCGCCGGCGATCCGTGGGTGCTCGGCCGGCACATCCTGCCGAACGCGGCCTCGGTGATCATCGTCCAGGCGACCGTCGCGCTGCCGGCGGCGATCCTCGGCGAAGCGGTGCTGTCGTTCCTCGGGCTCGGCATCCAGCCGCCGGCGCCGAGCCTGGGCACGATGCTGTCCGACGCGCAGCAATTCGCGTCGCGGGCGCCGTGGGCCGCGGTGATGCCCGGCCTCGCGATCATGCTGCTGACGCTGGCGTTCAACATCGTCGGCGACAGCCTCCGTGACGCGCTCGACCCGAAAGCGAGCCGCCGATGACTGTATCGACGAATGGGCATGTCCTCGAAGTCAGCAATCTGTCCGTCACCTTCCGGACCGAGGACGGCCTGCTGTCAGCCGTCGACCGGGTCAGCCTGGAGGTCGGTGACGGTGAAGTGCTCGCCGTGGTCGGCGAGTCCGGCTGCGGCAAGAGCGTCACCGCGATGAGCCTGGCCGGCCTGCTCCCCCGGACCGCGACCGTCGACGGCTCGGTCAAGCTCGACGGCGTCGAACTGATCGGCGCCGGCAAACGCACGCTCCGGTCGATCCGCGGCCGCGAGGTGGCGTACATCTTCCAGGAGCCGATGACCTCGCTGAACCCGGTCTTCACCGTCGGCCACCAGATCGGCGAAGTCCTCCGCACCCACGTCGGCGTCAGCCGCCAGGCCGCCCGGGATCGCTCGATCGAACTGCTCAAGCTCGTCGGGATCCCGTCCGCCGAGCGCCGGGTCAGCGACTACCCGCACCAACTCTCCGGCGGGATGCGCCAGCGCGTGATGATCGCGATGGCGGTCGCCTGCGATCCCAAGGTCCTGATCGCCGACGAGCCGACCACGGCCCTCGACGTCACGATCCAGGCCGGCATCCTCGACGTACTGCGTGGACTCCGCGAACGACTCGGCACCAGCATCGTCCTGATCACCCACGACCTCGGCGTGGTCGCGGACCTCGCCGACCGGGTGGCTGTCATGTACGCCGGACGCGTCGTCGAGACAGCCGAGGTGCACGACCTGTTCGCGAATCCGCAGCACCCGTACACAACCGGCCTCCTCGGCGCATCACCCGCCGCCGGCCGCCATGCCGAGACGCATCGCCTCAACGAGATCCCAGGCCTCGTGCCCGTGCTCGAGGAGCAGCCCGACGCCTGCACCTTCGCCGACCGCTGCCCGCGGGCACTCGACACCTGTACGACGTCCCAGCCAGAACTGACCGGTGGTCCGCACCGGGTCGCGTGCTGGAATCCAGTCAGAGAACCAGTGGAGGTCTGATGACTGTGCTTTTGGCCGGGCCTTCGGCGCCGGCAGTGTCATGGGGCCTTGGTTCCCGGCCTTCCCTCGTCGCTCCAGTCGCTTCGCTCCCTGCGCTCCTCAGTCCAGGCCGGGAGGCCCCATGACCGACGTACTCGCCTTAGAAGTCGAAGATCTGGTCATGCATTTCGGGCCGGTTCGGGCGGTCGACGGTGTGACGCTGCGGATCCGTCAAGGGTCTGTCGTCGCACTGGTCGGTGAGAGCGGCTCCGGAAAGTCGACGGTCGGCCGGTGCATCGTCAGACTGCTCGAACCGAGCGGTGGGACCGTCAGACTCGCAGATGCCGACATCACCCACCTCAACCGCAGACAACTCCGACCGCACCGGCGAGACGTATCCATCGTGTTCCAGGACCCGGCCGGCTCGCTCGACCCGCGGCTGTCGGTCGGAGACATCGTCGGCGAACCACTCCGGCTCATGCGCCGCAAAGACATCCCGGCCAAGGTCGCAGAGGCACTACGCCGCGTCGGACTCCGGCCTGAGGTTGCACAGCGCTCACCACACGAGTTGTCCGGCGGTCAGCGCCAGCGAGTCAGCATCGCCCGTGCACTGATCTCAGAGCCGCGGCTACTCGTCGCGGACGAGCCGACGAGCGCACTGGACGTCTCAGTCCAGGCAGCAGTGCTCAATCTGCTCGCGGACCTCCAACGCGACCTGGGCTTCGCGTGCCTGTTCATCACCCACGACCTCTCCGCCGTCGAGTACCTCGCCGACGAGGTCGCAGTGATGTATCTGGGCCAGTTGGTCGAGCAAGGCCCACGATCCCGCATCTTCGGCGCGCCTGCTCACCCCTATACCCAGGCACTCCTGTCGGCGGCGCCCGTACCCGACCCGACCGAGCAGCGGGCGCGCAAGCCGGTCCTGCTCGGTGACGACCTGCCCTCCGCGATCGATCCGCCGTCCGGGTGCCGCTTCCACACCAGATGCCCGGTCGCGATCGACACATGCCGGACAGTCGTGCCGGAGTCGCGGGTAATCGGAGAAGGTGGACACCAGGTGGCTTGTCACCTCGTGAACGACGACGGCACCGGACCAGACGTACGCAGAGTCGAAGAAGGAGTTACTCGATGAGGTTCACCACCCGGCCCACCTTGCGCGGCACGTTCGGGATGGTCTCGTCCACGCACTGGCTGGCGTCGCAGTCGGCGATGCGGATCCTCGAGCTCGGCGGCAACGCGTTCGACGCAGGCGCCGCCGCCGGGTTCGTGCTGCACGTGGTCGAGCCGCACCTCAACGGACCCGGTGGTGAGGTGCCAGCGATCATCGCGACCGCTGACGACCCGACGCCGCGGGTGCTGAGCGGCCAGGGCGTCGCTCCGGCCGGTGCGACGATCGAGCACTATCGGTCACTCGGTCTGACGCTTGTGCCCGGTTCCGGACCGCTCGCGGCCACAGTGCCCGGCGCTGTCGACGCATGGCTGCTCCTGCTGCGTGATCACGGCACGCTGCCGTTGCGCGTCGTACTGGAGCCTGCTGTCGACTATGCGCGCAACGGTCACCCACTGGTGCCGCGGGTCGGTGACACGGTCAACACTGTGCAGGACCTGTTCGAGGAGCACTGGCCGACGTCAGCCGCGCTGTGGCTGAAGGACGGGCGCCCGCCGACCGGCATGTTCCGCAACGAGGCGTACGCCGCAACCCTCGAGAAGCTCGTGACCGAGGGCGAGGCGGCCGGCGCGGACCGGCAGGCGCAGATCGAGCAGGCCCGGAAGACCTGGCGGGAAGGGTTCGTCGCGGAGGCGGTCGACGCGTTCTCCCGGCTGCCGCATCGCGACTCCAGTGGTGCGGACCACGGCGGCCTGATTACCGGCGACGACATGGCTGCCTTCCAGGCGAGCTGGGAGGAGCCGGCCACGCTCGACTGGAACGGCTACACCGTCGCCAAGACCGGGCCGTGGGGCCAGGGACCAGGTCTGCTGCAGTCGCTCGCCGTACTGGCCGAGCTGGGCGACGTCGACCTGGACAGTGCCGAGGGTGTGCACACGACGGTCGAGGTGATGAAGCTGTCGTACGCGGACCGCGAGGCCTGGTACGGCGACGACGCCGACGTGCCGCTGAAGACGCTGCTCTCCCCCGCATACGCCGCCGAGCGCGCGAAGCTGATCGGTCCGGACGCGAGCCTGGAGCTCCGGCCCGGTCGCCCGGACGGCCGTCAGCCCGTCCTGCCTTCGATTGCCGTCGGCAACGATCAGGGCGACGCGACGACGGGAGAGCCGACCGTTTCGTCCGTCGGTGAGACGCGTGGCGACACCTGTCATGTCGACGTGATCGACCGGTGGGGCAACATCATCTCCGCGACGCCGAGTGGCGGCTGGTTGCAGTCGTCGCCGACGATCCCGGAGCTCGGCTTCTGCCTCGGGAGCCGGGCGCAGATGTTCTGGCTCGAGGATGGACTGCCGGCCTCGCTCGCGCCTGGCAGGCGTCCGCGCACCACCCTCACGCCGACGTTGGTCCTGCGCGACGGCCGGCCGGTGATGGCCTGTGGCTCACCCGGTGGCGACCAGCAGGACCAGTGGCAGCTGCTCTTCCTGCTGCGTCATCTCGGGCAGGGGATGGATCTGCAGGAGGCGATCGACGCGCCTGCTTGGCACACGACAGGCTTCCCGTCGTCGTTCTACCCGCGCGCGACCGAGCCGGGTGGTCTGGTGATGGAGAGCCGACTCGGCACCGCCGTACGCGATGAGCTGGTACGACGCGGGCACGCCGTCACCGAGACCGATGCGTGGAGCCTCGGCCGGTTGTGCGCCGTACGCAAGGAACCTGACGGTGTGCTGGCGGCCGCGGCCAACCCGCGCGGGATGCAGGGCTACGCGGTCGGACGCTGAGTCAGCGCGGCCTTGGCGGCGGCTTCCACGTGTTCGCGCGCCGCTGTGGTCGCGGCCGCCGGGTCGCGGGCTTCGATCGCCTCGACCAGGTGGATGTGTTCCTCCCACGAGTGCGGTGCGCGCTGGGCGGCGCCGACGCGGAAGACCCAGTGCACGTGGTGATACATCGCGGCGGAGATCGAGAGCAGCCAGCGGTTGCCGCTGACCTCGATCACCCCGCGATGGAACGCGCTGTTCAGCTCGGCGACCAGGTCGAAGTCCTTCGCATCGGTCGCCGAGCTCGCCTGATCGAGCAGACGGCGCAAGTGGGCCATGTCGTTCGCCGTCGCCCGCTCGGCCGCGAGTCCGGCGGCGAGAGTCTCCAGCTGCTCGCGTACGGCGAACAGGTCGCGAACCGCGGTGTCGTCGAGCGTCGCCACCACCGCACCGCGACGGGGCAGGATCTGGACGAAGCCTTCGGCCTCCACCACACGCAACGCCTCGCGCACCGGATTGCGCGACACCCCGAAGTCGTCCGCGAGCCGGGTCTCGGTCAACCGCTCGCCCTGCGCGTAATCACCGTCGACGATCCGCCGGCGCAATTCCGCGAGTACCTGCTCGCGTAAAGCGACATGGTCGGCACCGATCGTGCGCACCTGGCCCCCACTCGGCTGCTCCACCCCAGGCTCCTCTCCCCGCTTCGCTTCGCGCCACGCTAGCCGATCGATCAGGCGTCGGCACGTGATCCCGGCGCGGGGTTATCTTGTCGGCTTGAGCATCAGACTGACTCCACTGACGGATCCCGACTACCGGCCGTGCAGCCGCCGGATCGCCTGGCTCGCCGCGGACGCCGACGGCAACCCGATCGGGTCCGCGTTCCTCCGGCTCAACAGCCGCGAGAGCCAAGCCCACCTGGCCGAGCTGCAGCTCAACGTCCACCCGGCCGAACGCCGCCGCGGTGTCGGCTCCCGGCTGCTCGAAGCGGTCGTCAACGCCGCCCAGGACCACGAGGCCCACACGCTGCTCGCGGACGCGACCGCCGGCTCCCCCGCCGATCATTTCCTCCAGCACCACGGCTTCGCGATCGGCCTGACGCGCGTCTCCGGTTGGACGATGCGACTCCCGCCGTACCGGATGTTCCGGGCTATCACCTGATCTCATGGCGAGGCGTCGTACCGGACGAGTTGGCGCAGACGTTCACGGAGGCGCGGACCGGGATGAACGACGCGCCTTCCGGGGACATCGCGTACGGCGAGGATCCGTGGGACGTCGAGCGGACGCGGTACGCCGCTCGGGTCATCGAGGAACGCGGTGACCAGCTGACCACTGTGGCGGCCGTGGACGACGCCACCGGCGCGATCGCCGGCTTCACCGAACTCGTCGTACCGGGTGACGGCAAGGGCGACGCCCAGCACTACGGCACCGCCGTACTCCCCGCACACCGAGGCCACGGCCTGGCTCTGTGGATGAAGGCTGAGCAGATCCTCCAGACCCGCATCCACTTCCCCGACCTCGACGCCCTCCTCACCGACACCGTCGACACGAACACCCCGATGCGCCGCACCAACACCCACCTCGGCTACAAACCCACGGGAGCCGTCCACCGCCGCACCCTGGACTTGTAACAGTCGGCTACTGGCCGAGGATCTTTTGGACTGCGGCTGTTGTGATCGGGTGGTAGCCGGGGCGGGCCTTGGCGAAGACTTCGGCGGCGAAGGCTCGATCGGTGCCGGCCAGGGCCTGGTAGACGGGGAGGACCAGCTTCATCCGGCCGACCTTGGTGAGGAATTCGGCCAGTTCGGCGTACGACGCCTCGTAGCTGCTGGCGGCAACGATCTGGTACCACCGCCGGGCGATCTCGCCGTTCGCCGTGCCGGTCAGGCCGAACGCGCGATCGAGCTGCTGCAAGAGCAGCGGGCTGAGTACGTCGGGGGCCGCGTCGAGGAACCGCAGCCACTCCTGCGTGGTCCACCGCTCCGCTCCGGCCGGGAGCTCGCCTGTCGTCAGCCACCGGTCCCGGGCCTCGTCGACTGCCTGGAAGCGCTCCGACACCGCCCGGCGGGCAAACGACGGGATCCCCGGCTCGTTCAGCCACGCCGAGATCTCGGCCTCAGTCACGACCCCCGGGTGCGGTTCGAGCAGGTGCTCCTGCAGATGCGCGACGAAGTCGTCGCTGTTGATGCTGCGGAACGCGTACCGGTCGAAGTACCCGCGCAGGAACGGGTCAAACACCTCGCGCGAGAACCGCTCCTCCAGCCACGACAGGAACCACGAGCCCTTGAGGGGCCCGGTCGACGTCGTCCCGTGGTACTCCGAGTGGTGGTTCAATCCTGGCAGCTCAACGGCCAGCTCGGCCGGGGTCAGCGGGTCCAGCTTCACGACCGTGGCGTGCTGCTTGATCGCCGTCTCCATCTCCGCGAACTCGGCGCCGTAGACCGCCTCGACGATCCGGTTCTCGACGTACGACGTGAAGCCCTCGTTCAGCCAGATGTCGTCCCAGCTGTCCTGGGTGACCAGGTTGCCCGACCAGCTGTGCGCGAGTTCGTGCGCGACCACGCTGACCAGAGACTTGTCCCCGATCACCACGGTCGGCGTCGCGAACGTCATCCGTGGGTTCTCCATCCCGCCGTACGGGAAGGACGGCGGCAGCACGAGCAGGTCGTAGCGACCCCAGCGGTACGGGCCGAAGAGTTCCTCGGTGACCCGCATCATCTCTTCGGTGTCGGCGAACTCGGTCGCCGCCCGCCGCGCCATCTCCGGCTCGGCCCACACCCCGGACCGCTCGCCGATCGGCTCGAACACCAGGTCGCCCGCGGCGATGGCCAGCAGGTACGACGGGATCGGCTCGGGCATCACCACGTCGTACGAGCCGGTGCGGCGCGACGTCGTACCGTTGTCGGCGCTCATCAGCACCATCAGCTCGGGCGGAGCGGTGACGTGGGCGGCGTAGCTGAACCGCACGCTCGGAGTGTCCTGCACCGGCACCCAACTCCGGGCGTGGATCGCCTGCGACTGGCTGAACATGAACGGCATCACGCCACCCGCCGTCATCGCCGGCTCCAGCCACTGCAGACCGGTTGCGGTCGGTGCGGTCCGGTAGCTGACCCGCACGCGCTCATGCTGAGCGGTGCGAATGGTCAGCGCCGAGCCGAGCTCCTTGTCCGGCACCGCCAGGCTGTACTCCAGCGCTTCCCAGCCGTCGCCGGTCGCGCCCTCGACCGCGACAACGGTCAGGTCGCGGGTGTCGAGAACGAGCCGGTCACCGGTGCCCGTCCAGGCCAGCGTGTGCGTGGCGCTGCCGGCCAGGACCTTCGCAGCGAAGTCCAGCTCGAGGTCGAGCTCGAGATGGGTGGTCCGAACCAGGGCAGGTTCGGCGTAGGAGTGGCGATCGTGCGTCACGGATTACTCCCCGAGTCAGGTGTCCGGGGAACAGTACCCACGCCACAGCCCGATCAGGCGGCCATTCTGAGCCAGCCGCACCATGGTGCCAAAACCCTGGTTTGATCCTGACGCCGGTTGCGAAAACCAGGACGTCTCCTAGCAGACTGTAACCATGATGTCGCAGGGAAGTCCCGAACTGACGCTGAAGAGGCGGCCGTTCGGATCATGGCTGCTGGGGCCCGCCGACCAAAGCACGCAGCTGCTGCGCTTCCGGCTGCAGGCGCTGATGACGACGTTCTCGATCGGGACCAACCTGATCGGTGCCCTGGTCGTCTTCGTGCTCGCCGTGTTCGTGCTGCCCGGCCCTCCCCTCCTCGACCACCTGAAGCTGTTCGAGGCGATCGCCATCCCGGCGTACTTCCTGATCGCGATCGCGGTCGGTTGCATCTGGAGCACTTGGCTGACCCGGCGCGTGACCCGCTGGGTGGACGAGGAGCGGCCGGCCACCCGCGCCGAGCAGATCGCGACCCTTCAGCTGCCGCTGCGACTCACGCTGATCGAGGTTCTGCTCTGGCTGGTGGCCGGGGTGATCTTCACCGTGATGACGCTCGTGCTCCAGCCGGAGAACGCCCTGCGGATCGCGGTCACCGTCTTCGACGGCATGATCATCACCTGCGCGGTCTCGTACCTGCTGACCGAGTTCGCGCTCCGGCCGGTCGCGGCCCGGGCGCTGGTCGACTCACCGCCGCCGCGCCGGCTGCTCGCGGCCGGCCTGAAGGCTCGGACGGTGTTCTTCTGGGCGGTGGGGTCCGGTGTGCCGGTGGCCGGGCTGATGCTGGCCGCCGTACTCGCGCTGATCGAGAAGGACGTCTCCTCGACCCGGCTCTCGGTCGTGATCCTGGCGCTGGGCATTGTGGCGCTCGGCAACGGCTGGCTGCTGACGATGCTGTCGGCCCGGTCGGTGGTCGCGCCGGTTCGCTCGGTGCGGACAGCCTTGAGTCTGATCGGTGAAGGGCGGCTCGACGTCAGCATCCCGGTCTTCGACGGCACCGAGCTCGGATCGCTGCAGGCAGGGTTCAACCGGATGGCGGAGGGACTGCGCGACCGGGAGCGGATCCGCGACCTGTTCGGGCGGTACGTCGGTCCTGGCGTCGTGGAGGAGGCGCTCACCAGTGACCAGCTCGGTGGCGAGGAGCGGTTCGTCGCGGTGCTCTTCGTCGACCTGGTCGGGTCGACCGAGCTCGCGGCGGACCGGCCGCCGACCGAGGTGGTCCACCTGCTGAACCGCTTCTTCGAGATCGTGGTCGACGAGGTGGATCGGCAGGGCGGGTTCGTGAACAAGTTCGCCGGCGATGCCGCGCTGGCGATCTTCGGCGCGCCGGCCGAGCTGCCGGACGCGGCCGGGAGCGCGCTGAGCGCAGGTCGCGAGCTGGCCCGGCGGCTGACCGAGGAGTTGCCGGAGGCAACGGCCGGGATCGGCGTGACGGCTGGGATCGTGGTGGCCGGCACGGTCGGCGACGTGCGGCGGCACGAGTACACGGTGATCGGCGATCCGGTGAACGAGGCGGCTCGCCTGAGCGAGCTGGCCAAGTCGACGCCGGGCCGGCTGATCGCGTCGATGAGCGCGGTCGACGAATCGGCGCCTGCGGAGGCCGATCACTGGCAGCCGACCGACCGGGTCACTGTCCGCGGCCGCTCCGCGCCGACCCAGCTGGCGATCCCTGCTCCTCGGTGATCAGCTCGTGCAGCAGGGCCGCGCCGTGCAGCATCGCCTTGGTCTGGCGGTCGTGGGCGCCCCGTCGTTCCGCGATCGCCTCCCGCAACGCCTCGGTGCTCCCGGTACGCCGCAGTCCGTCGATCACCGGCTTGATCTGCTCGAAGTAGTACCGCCCTTGGCGCAGCATGTGGATGACCCGCGCGTCCCGCACCTGCTCCGGACCATACCGCCGGTACTTCGTCCCCGGCTCCCGCGTAGGCGCCAGCAAGCCCGCAGCCTCCCAGACCCGCAGAGCCGAGGTGCGGACGCCCAGCCGATGCGCGAGCTCCCCCACCAGCAGTGAAGGCCCGGTCACCGGTGACTCCTCGACGTACTCCGCAGCCATCGCACCGAGCGCCTCACTCGCGGCATCGGTGGCCAGCCGTTGCTCATGCAGCGCGGCATGGGCTGCGTCGACGAGCCGGTAGGCCAGCGCCTCGTCGCCCGTGAGCACGGCGCGCATGATCTCCGTTGCGGTCTCCGCCCCGAACCCCGGCGCCAGTGCCCGATAGGTCAGCAACGCGGACAGATGTTCCGGCCCGTACTGCCGGTACCCGGTATCGGATCGCGGTGCCGGCGGCAGGATCCCGGCCGCCTCGTAGTTCCGGACGAGCTGCGTCGAGACGCCGGCTCGCCGCGCCAGATCAACCGGGCGTAGTCCCATCTCGTCTCTCCCTCGGAACTAGCGCCCGCCGGAGACGTCGATGGTGGTACCCGTCATGTACGACGAGCGGTCGGAGGCGAGGAACGCGATCACCTCGGCAACCTCTTCCGGCTTCCCGGGACGGGCCAGTGGTGGCGTCGTACCGATGCGCTCGAGCCGGCCCGGTTCGTGGATGTCGGTCTCGATCAGGCCGGGGCGGACGCCGAGCACGCGGACGCCCTCCTTGGCGACCTCGTTGGCCAGTCCGGTGGTGAGCGCGTCGACCGCGGCCTTGCTCGCGGCGTAGTCGACGTACTCGCCGGCTGACCCGAGCACGGCTGCCCGCGACGAGACGTTGACGATCACTCCGCCGGAACCGCCGTACGCCGTGGACATCCGACGTACTGCGGCACCTGCGACCAGGAACGCGCTGACGGAGTTGATCCGGAACACGCGGTCGAGTCGCTCGGCGTCGTACTCGGCGACCCGGCCGCGCGGGGACACGATGCCGGCATTGTTGATCACGGCACCGATCGGCCCGAGCTCGGCGGTGACGGTGTCGAAGAGCCGCTCGATCTGGTCGGCCTCGACCACATCGGCCTGGACGGCGATCGCCCGCCGGCCGAGCCCTTCGCACGCCTTCACCACACGCGCGGCCTCGTCCTCGCGGGTCCGGTAGTTGACGCCGACGTCCCATCCGTCCGCCGCGAGCGCGATCGCCGACGCCGCGCCGATCCCTCGACTCCCACCGGTAACCAGGACAACCCCACGCCGTACGTCAGTCATGCCCCCACCCTGTCACGCCGGCGGCAGCGAGAACTGCAACTGGGTCTCCGAGTCGGTGAATCCGAGCGCGCGGTAGATCCGGATCGCGAGGTACTCCGGGTCCGCGACCATCACCAGCGTCCGCGCCCCACCGTCGGTCAGGCCGTACGTCGACGCACGGTGGACCAGCGTGCTCGCCAGCCCGCGGCCGCGATCCTCCGGTGCGGTCTGCACGGTCTGGAACCGTGCCAGCCCCTTCCCGTCGAACATCAACCCGAGCGAGCTCTGCAACCGGCCCCCGTCGAACGCCCCGAACCACTTCCCGTGTCCAGCCTCGACCAGACCGCGATTCGCGACCAGCTTCCGCCGGGTGAACTGCTCGTACCCCTCGTCGACCGTCATGTCCGCGGTCGCCAGGCTCAGCTGAACCAACTGCTCCCAGTCGTCGTCGCTGCCCAGCAAGCGGTACGTCGACTCCTCATTGGGCCGGCCTGGTGGGACGACCTCGCTCGCGGTCATCACCACGCTCCGCTCGACCGTGAAGCCGGCCGCGGTCAGCTCGTCCTCGGCGCCGATCTGGCCGTCCACGCTGTCGATGCCCAGGGCAACATGTTTCGCGGCCGGGAACTCCTGGTGGAAGGAGTCCAGGCGCGTCTTCGTGTCACCGGGCGCGAACGGGGTGCGGTAGAGCAAGAAGTTCCCCCACCAGAAGCCCGGGTTGTCCGGCGTCCGCACCACGACGTACTCGCCGGCGTCGTGGAAGACGCTTCCGCTCAGCTCCAGCAGCAACAGGTCGGTCCGATAACCGAGGCTCGTGATCTCCACAGGGCCATCCTCCTGCCCTCGTCAATCTCATTCCGGATTGACATGCAGCCGCCGGGCTGCCTATTGTCTTTATGCAGCCAACCGGCTGCATGACCTGATCGGAGCGTGATGGACGACGAGGTGTTCCGCGCCCTGGCCGACCCGAACCGCCGGCAACTGCTCGACATGCTGAACGCGCGCAACGGGCAGACACTGCGGGAGCTCTGTGTCGGCCTGGAGATGGCCCGGCAGTCGGTGAGCAAGCATCTCGCCGTACTGGAGGCCGCGAACCTCGTCACCACCGTGTGGCGCGGCCGGGAGAAGCTGCACCACCTCAACGCCGAGCCGATCAACGCCATCGCGGACCGCTGGATCAACCGGTACGACCGCCGGCGGGTCGAGCTGTTCGCCGATCTCAAAACGGCTTTGGAGGCCGAAACCATGAGCGACAACGACTTCGTCTACACCACGTACATCAAGACCACGCCGGAGCGGCTGTGGCAGGCGCTGACCGACCCGAAGTTCACCGAGCAGTACTGGCACGTCCAGCACGAGACCGACTGGAAGGTCGGCTCGGAGATGGTGTGGCACCTGGGCGACGTCGCGATGGCCGGCCCGGGACAGGTTGTGCTCGAGCACGACCCGTACACGCGGCTGTCCTTCACCTGGCACCACATCACGCCGGAGTTCGCGAAGGCGGTCGAGATGGACGACGACCTCTACCAGAAGACCAGCCACGAACCACTCTCGAAGGCCACCTTCGAGCTCGAGCCGGTCGACGACCAGGTCAAACTGACCGTCATCCACACCGGCTTCGAACCAGGCAGCGCCATCCGCGCCATGATCGAGGACGGCTGGACCCGCCTGATCTCCGACCTGAAGTCGTTCGCCGAGACCAGCCCTGAACTGGTAGCCGGCTGATTACGGACGTTTGTGGATGAGGAGCGGGAGGACTGCGGCGGCGCCCGCCTCGCGGAGTTTGGCGGTGGCCACGGTGATCGGCCATTGGGATGAGGTGGCGTCGACGAGCAGGAGGACGGTGCGAGCGGTGACGGCTTGGGCGGTGGTGCCGTCGACCTGGAGGCCGTCGCGCCAGACCTTGGCCTCCTCTGCGGATGACAGGTCGTCGGTGAACCCGCTGCGGTCGACCGTCAGCTCTGCCTGGTCCAGGCGACCGACGGCGGCAACGTGCTCAGCGATCGCGACAGTCAGCTGACGGTGGCCTGCGGCGGGTAGCGCGACGACCACCTCCGGGCGACTTGACCACGAGCCGCGCCAGCGGGACAGGGCCGCGACGGCACCGGCCTTCAGCGCTTCGAGTGCTTCGGCGGGCGGTTCGGCGTCGGTGAAGGTGGCGCGGACGACCTCGCGCCATTCGGGAGCGTCGGCATAGATCAGGCTCCGGCCCGGCTCGGCGCCCAGCTCCGCGGGGATGCGGCCCTTCGCACCGAACGCGCCACCTGGCCACATCTTCCGCGGCTCCAGGACGTGCACCTCGCCGCGCAGCAACCGCGTGATCGTCGCCACGGTCTCCGCCTCCGGCCGCTCCCCCAGCGGATCGGGCAACTCCCCCAGGCACACCGAACACCGCCCGCACGCCTCGGCCGACGGATCGTCCAGTGACTCCTGCAGAAGTTGCATCAGGCAACGATCACCACGCGTGTACGCACGCATGATGTCCGCCTCTCGCCGCCGGACGGCAACGATCCCGTCGTAGTGGGCGGCGTCGAACGTCCACTCCGCCCCGGTCCGCACCCAGCCCCGCTCGACCCGGTCGACGACCCCGTCCACCGCCAACTGCTTCAGCATCAGCTCAACGCGAGTACGACGCAGTCCCGTCTCGGCCTCGAGCGCCGGAACGGTCGCCGGCTGATCCGGCCCGTATCCGTCCAAGCCGCGCAGCAGACGCTGCACGTTCTCCGGGATCGGAATCGTCGCCGTCGCGAAGTAGTCCCACACACCGGCATCCGCATCGGACGGCAGCAACGCCACCACCGCATGATCGATCCCCCGCCCCGCACGACCGACCTGCTGGTAATACGAGACTGGCGACGGCGGCGACCCGACGTGCACGACGAACCCAAGATCGGGCTTGTCGTATCCCATCCCCAATGCCGACGTAGCGATCAGGGCCTTCAACTGATTGGCGCGCAGCGCGTCCTCGAGGCTCTCGCGCTCTCCCGCCTCCAACCCACCCGTGTACGCCGCAACCGGTACGTCGCGACCGTGGACCTCCTGAATCACCGCGGCCAGCCGCTGCGCGTCGGCGACCGTCAGCGTGTAGACGATGCCCGAGCCCGGCAGCTTCGGCAGATATTCGACCACCCACGCGAACCGATCCAGCGGCGACAACGCATCGACCACCGCCAGTTGCAGACTCGATCGCGCCAACGGACCCCGCAGTACGAGCGTCGACTCGCCCAGCTGATGCGCGACGTCCTCGGTCACCCGGGCGTTCGCCGTCGCGGTGGTCGCGAGGACCGGAGTCTTCGGGTTCAGCTGCTGCAGTACGTCGGAGACCCGCCGATAGTCCGGCCGGAAGTCGTGGCCCCAGTCGGACACCGCGTGTGCCTCGTCGATCACCAACAGCCCGATCTGCCCGGCCAGCCCGTCGAGCACGCGCCGCCCGAAGCCGGGGTTGGCCAGCCGCTCCGGTGAGACCAGCAGGACGTCGATCGCCCCGGAGCGCAGATCGTTCTCGATACTGGACCACTCGTCGATGTTGTTCGAGTTCAACGTGGCGGCGCGCAGACCGGCCCGGCTCGCGGCCGCGACCTGATCGCGCATCAACGACAGCAACGGCGATACGACCAGTGTCGGACCGGCGCCCTCGGCCCGTCTGATCGCGGTCGCCGCCCAGTACACCGCCGACTTGCCCCAACCGGTCGCCTGCACTACGAGCACTCGCGCGGCCGGCTCGCAGAGGGCCGCGACCGCGGTCTCCTGATCCGCCCGCAGCCGCGCGCTCTCCCCCGCGATCGCCTGGATCACACCGCCGGCGATCTTGGCGCGCTCGTCGGTCAGAGTCAGCGTCGCGTTGGTCTCAGCCATGCCAAGACCCTAGACGCCTCCACCTACACTCCGCTGGCTCCAACCGTCGACCTGTGGAAAACCCGCCTCCCTGGACCCGCCGGCCGCGGCGACGGCGACCGCGACGGGCCTGTGCCCCCCGCCCGCACGTGGGACGGATATCCCCACGATTGGAGGGTTCTCCCCTGGTGTACCAACAGAGAACCCGCAACCCGAGGGGATATCCGGCTGGCTCTTCTGCTTGATGTGTGGGTGATGTGACGGGCCTTGAACTGGTGCACGCGGTGGCGTGGTGAGTTGTGTGGGCCGTCGAGGAAGGCGTCGCTGCTCGGGACAGCGGCGTGCCGGGCTGTGCTGCTGCCCGCCAGCCGGTTGTGTGGTGGCTGGCCGGTTGCGGTAGGTCATCGGTGAGAGCACCGGGCAGACCGACACCCGGCCGCTCAAGGCCCAGGGGACAGGTTCGCCGGACCAGCCGTCACGTTGCTTGTCCGGCGTTCGGCAACTCGCCCCGAGTGGTCGGCGACCCCAGCTTGCGCATCTGGTGGGCCGACGTCCCATGTGGTGGGTTGGCGTACGGGATTCCGGGGCGCCAACCCACGGCGGAGTCCAGTGTTCGAAGCAACGGTTCATGCTGCTGCCGGGTTGGCGAGCAGTTCGGCCAGCGCTTGGGCTGGGGTTTTCAGGTTGAGTGTAGGGCGGGGGCGTTGGTTGAGGGTGGCGGCGATCCGGTCGAGGTCGGCGGCGGTGTGGATGGACAGCTCGCTGCCCTTGGTGAGCCAGAACCGCAGGAGCCGGTTGGTGTTTTCGTTGGTGCCGCGTTGCCAAGGGGAGTGGGGGTCGCAGAAGTAGACCGGCATGTCGAGGTCGAGCTGGATGCGCCGGTAGGCGGCTAGTTCGGTGCCGCGGTCCCAGGTCAGCGAGCGGCGCAGGTGGTCGGGCAGGGTCCGCATCTGGGCGATCATGGCCTCGGCGACGCTGTCGGCGTCGTGCTGTCCGGGCAGGTGCAACAAGATGGTGAACCGGGTGCTGCGCTCGACCAGGGTGCCGACCGCGGATGTGTTGGCGGCGCCGATGATCAGATCGCCTTCCCAGTGCCCGGGCACGGCACGGTCGGCGGCCTCGGCGGGGCGCTGGCTGATCCGGAACGCCTCCCGGTACGGGCCTGTGGACTGGCGCCGGCCGCCGCGGGGCTTGCGCGCCGAGCGGCGCAGGCTCAGCTGCCGGTGCAGGTCCTGGCGCAACTGGCCACGGGTCTGCACATACAACGCCTGGTAGATGGTTTCGTGCGACACACGAGCCATCTTCTCCTCGGCGCTGGCGCCGGGGTGATCGCGGCGCAGAACCGTCGCGATCAGGCCCGGGGACCAGCCGGCGTCCATCCAGTCGGTGATCCGGGCGCACAGCCCCGGATCGGCGGCCAGCTTGAACTCCTTGGGCCGTCGCCGCCGCTCATGCGCGCCACGGTGAGCCACCGGCGCCCAGTACAACCCGTCCGGGCCACGATTGCGGGCCACCTCCCGCCAGATCACCGACCTGTCCCGCCCGATCGCCTCCCCGATCCCGGCATACGACAACCCCTGCCGCAGCAACACCGCGATCACCGCCCGGTCCTCACTGCTCAACGCCCGCCGGCGCCGCGGCCGCTCACCGGCCGCCGCACCCGGGAACGAGGCCGGCGCACTGCCTACCAATCCACCAGCCCTACCCCGCCGCATCGATGGCTCCACAAGCCCCGATGCTCGCCACCACAACCTCCCCGCCTCCCACGACACGCCGGCCCCCACCGCAGCCGCCTGCAACGACTCCCCACCACACACCAGCGCGAAGAACCGCTCACGCACCTCATACGGATACGCCTTCGGCATCAAACAACACCTTCCAGTAGTCGTTGCTTCGACCACTGGAGTCCGCCCACCATCTCGGACGTCAACCCACCAAAGGGGACGCTCGGGACAGGTCCGCGCCGACACACAGCACCGGGCGGGGACCGGAACCGGTGGGGTGGGGCCGGAAGCACCGGGGGTTGGGACAAGGAATTGCGGCTCTTGTGTCGTTTCCGTGGGTGAGCGGTCCTTGCGGTGTCGGTGTCGGTGTCGGTGTCGGTGTCGGTCTGGCGGGATCGTTGCTGGTGCGGACCTGAGGCACTCACCAACCTCACCGTCGGGTCATCACCGGCGCAGGTCTGAGCGTGATCGGCCAGGGCGGTGTCTGCGTGGTGAGTGACACAGATCCGCGCCACGGACCCGGCCAACCTCCGTGCCGTGGCCGGGTCCGTGCCATCCAGTCCGTTACCCCGCGCCGTCCTCGGCCCGGGGTGGATCGGAGCTGTGGACGACCAACGCACTGACCAGACCGAGCAACTCGTCGGCACCACTTGGTCCGCCGAGCGCCGAGCTGCAACTCGACAGCACCACTCGGTGCGGCGCCCGTTCGAGCCGTTCGACGGCGAGGATCGTCTTTGTGCACCAGATCCGTACGCCGAGGCCGGCGCCGTACGGATCTGGTGCACAAAGTGGCCGATCCCGGACCCCCAGTCCGCGTCGGACCAGGTCGGCGGACCAGGGCGGCGGACCAGGTCGGCGGACCAGGGCGGCGGAGCGGGTCGGCGGAGCGGGTCGGCGGACCGGGTCGGCGGAGGCGCGTGGCGCCGGGCTGTCGTGCAGCCGGCGGGGGTGGTGGTCCGCTGGGATGGGGTTGGGCCAGCCGCTGACCAACTGCCGGGGCCTGGGACACGTACTGGCGGGTTGGGACACGTTATTGCCTGTCGCGGCCCGCGACGACCTGTCCCAGGTCACCAGACGTGAACCGAACCGCGCACAACAAGTCCGCCGGAACCGCCCGGCCCGGCCTCGCCACACCCTCCACCCCGGCCCAACCTCGCCACACCCTCCACCCCGGCCCAACCTCGCCACACCCTCCACCCCGGCCCAGCCTCGCCACACCCTCCACCCCGGCCCAACCTCGCCACACCCTCCACCCCGGCCCAGCCTCGCCACACCCTCCACCCCGGCCCGCCCCGGACTTCCCCCCTATCCCCGAACCAGCACACCCCGCTGACGATCACCCCACACATCCAGCTGGAGAGCCGGATCCCCCTCGAACGGGAGTAGCGGCAGGCGGGCGGTGCGGCTGGGCTCAGGCGCACTTGCCGGGATGGCACGGTTCGCCCTGGGCGGTCACCAGTCGCTGCGGACCCGGACCCTTCGCGGCCAAGGCGTCGTACGGATTGGCGAGGGCGCAGCGGTCGAGGGAGAGGCAGCCGCAGCCGACGCAGTCCTTGAAGTCGTCGCGCAACTGTTCCAGGTGCAGGATCCGGCGATCGAGCTCGGCCTGCCAGCACTCGGAGATGCGCTCCCAGTCGGCGCGCGTCGGCGTCCGGTTGTCCGGCAGCAAGGCCAGGATCGCGGCCACCTCCGCGAGCGGGATCCCGACCCGCTGCGCGATCCGGATCAACGCCACGCGGCGGAGGGTGTCCCGCCGGTACCTGCGCTGGTTGCCCGACGTACGACGGCTCACGATCAGGTTCTGGCGCTCGTAGAAGTGCAGAGCCGAGATCGCCACGCCACTGCGCTGCGACAACTGCCCGACCGTCAGCTCACCCGGCTCGATGTCCATCGTCCATCCCTCCAACCTCAACCTAGATCGAGGCTAGCGGACAGACGGTCTCAAGCGGTCACGAGGCGGCGCCCGATGCTGGCGGACATCAGCGCCGCGGCAGCGCACAATCCGCCGGCCAGATACCAGGCCAGGTTGTAGCTGCCCTGGGCATCCCGGATCCAGCCGGCACCCGTCGCGGCCAGCGCGGCACCGATCTGGTGCGATGCAAACACCCAGCCGAACACGATCGGCCCGTCCACTCCGAACCACTCCCGGCACAGCGCCACGGTCGGCGGAACAGTCGCGACCCAGTCCAGCCCGTAGAAGATGATGAACACCCAGACACTCGGCTGAGCGGTCGGACCGAGCAGCGAGGGCAGCACCAGCAGCGAAAGCCCACGCAGCGAGTAGTAGGCGATGAGCAGGTACCGCGGATCCCACCGGTCGGTCAGCCACCCGGACGCGATCGTCCCCCCGACATCGAACACACCCACCAGCGCCAGCAACGACGCCGCGGTCGTGGCCGGCATGCCATGGTCATGCGCAGCCGTCACGAAGTGCGTGCCGATCAGTCCGTTGGTGGACGCACCACAGATCGCGAAGCCACCGGCAAGCAACCAGAACGCAGGCCGACGCATGGCCGTCTGCAACGCCTTGAGCGCCCGTACCGCACTACTGCCGGTCGACTCGACCCGCAGGCCGGCGGTGCTGCCCTCGGGAGCGCCGTACGCGCGCAGTCCGACATCGCTCGGGTAGTCCCGCAAGAAGAACAGCACCAGCGGTACGACGGCCAGCGCGGAGCCGGCCGCAACCAGCGCCGGGACACGCCAGCCGTAATGGCCCGCCAGGCTCGCGATGAGCGGCAGGAAGATGAGCTGCCCGGTCGCACCGGCAGCCGTAAGGACCCCGGTGACCAGACCGCGACGGCGGACGAACCAACGACCGGAGATCGTCGCGACGAACACCATGGACATCGACCCTGTGCCGATGCCAACCAGCAGACCCCAGCAGAGCAGCAGCTGCCAGGAGGCGGTCATGAAGACGGTCAACCCGCTGCCAAGCGCGATCAGTACAAGCGCCCCACTGACCACCTGACGCAGGCCCAGCCGGTCCATCAGCGCGGCCGCGAACGGTGACATCAGGCCGTAGAGCAGCAGGTTGATGGACACCGCCGACGAGATCGTCGCATGCGACCACCCGAACTCGTCGTGCAGCGGATCCAGCAGCACCCCGGGCACCGACCGGAAGCCGGCCGCACCGATCAGCGTCACGAACCCCACGGCGGCGACTGCCCAGGCCAGATGGACCCGGGCAGCCTTCTTCGTCTCCAGAATCTGCGTCACCCGGCCAAGTCTGCCGGTTCGACCGCCGTCGAACTAGTGGCCAGAATGCCAGCATGTGTCAAGATGTGGCCATGACTCCAGTTCGCGGCAAGCGGCACCTCTCCGCGGTCGGCCCGCACCGGATCGCCGTCCTGGCTCTTGCGCCGGTCGTCGGGTTCGACCTGACGATCCCGCCGACGGTCTTCGGGGCGGCCACGCAGGCGGACGGCACCCCGCTGTACGACGTCCGCATCTGCGGTCTGGAGATCGCGCCGATCCGGGCGAGCGCCGGCTTCAGCCTGATCCCGGACTACGGCCCCGAGGCACTGGCCGACGCGGACACCGTGATCATCCCGGGCACGTACATCGCGCAGCCGCGCTATGAGGGCACCCTGCCCGACGACCTGGCCGACGCGCTGGCGACCATCCGGCCGGGCACCCGGATCGCATCGATCTGCACCGGCGCGTTCGTCCTCGGTGCGGCCGGACTGCTCGACGATCGGCCCGCGACCACGCACTGGCAGCGGGCCGAGCTGTTCCGCAGCGTCTACCCGCAGGTGCAGCTCGACGAGGACCGGCTGTTCATCGACGACGGCGACATCCTCACGTCCGCCGGCCTCGCGGCGGGCGTGGACCTCTGCCTCCATCTGATCCGCCGCGACTTCGGCAGTGAGGTGGCGAACCGGGCCGCGCGGCATTGCGTCGTACCGCCGTGGCGGGACGGTGGTCAGTCGCAGTTCATCGAGCGCGTCGTACCGGAGGAAGGCAGCGAAGGGACCGCGCCGACGCGCGCGTGGGCGCTCGAGCGGCTCGGCCGGGCGCTCAGCCTGCCGGCGATGGCCGCTCATGCGCAGATGAGCGTGCGCACCTTCAGCCGGCGCTTCAAGGCCGAGACCGGGCAGTCCCCGGGCACCTGGCTGCTGCAGCAACGCGTGCGCCACGCATGCCACCTGCTGGAGACGACCGACCTGACCGTGGATCGCGTCGCCGAGTCGGCCGGCCTCGGTACCGCGGCTTCCCTGCGTCATCACCTGCGTTCCGAGCTCGGGGTGTCTCCCCTCACCTACCGCAAGACCTTCCGCGCGGGCTGAGCCTCAGAGCACGACCAGCTCGTGCGGCTGGTTGTTCATCGACTCGACGCCGTCCTCGGTGACCACCACGATGTCCTCGATCCGCGCACCCCAGCGCCCCGGCTGGTAGATGCCCGGCTCGATGCTGAACGCCATCCCCGGCTCCAGCGGCAACCCGTTCCCACTGACAATGTATGGCTCTTCGTGCACGTCGAGCCCGATCCCATGTCCCGTCCTGTGGATAAACAGGTCGCCGAATCCGGCCGCCACGATGACCTCCCGCGCCGCAGCATCGACCGACTCCGCCGACACACCGGGCCGCACCGCGTCCACCGCCGCCTGCTGCGCCTGCTGCAGTACGGCGTACGTCGCGGCGACATCCGCGTCCCGGGGTTCGCCGACGGCGTACGTCCGGGTCGAGTCCGAGTTGTAGCCCTCGGCAACTGGTCCACCGATGTCGACGACCACCACGTCGCCTGCCTCGATCACCCGGTCGGACACGGCGTGGTGCGGGCTGGCGCTGTTCTGTCCGCTGCCGACGATGACGAAGTCGGCCAGGATGTGGCCTTCCTCGACGATCGCAGCCGCGATGTCGGCGCCGACCTCCGCCTCGGTCCGGCCTGGTCGCAGCCACTCGCCGACCCGCGCGTGCACCCGGTCGATCGCCGCCCCGGCCTTCCGCAGCGCTTCGATCTCGGCCGCGTCCTTGCGCATCCTCAGCTCACGCACGATCGGCCCGGCCAGCACTTGCTCGGCCTTGGGCATCGCATCCCGTAGCGCGAGCACATGCAACGCCGGAGTGAAATCGCTGACCGCGACCAGATCCGCGCCGCGCAGCCGATCCGCGGCAACGCCGTACGGGTCGTCGCCGTCCACCCAGGTGACGACCTCGACGCCCAGCTCGTCCAGCGGCGAGCCGGCGAATCCAGGCGCCTCCAGCTTCGGTACGACGAGCGCGACCGGGCCGTCGGCCGGGATCACCAGCGCGGTCAGCCGCTCGAACGAGCCACCGGCCTGACCGATCAGGTAGCGCAGATCGGACCCCGGCGCGATCAGCAGACCGGTGCCGGCGGCCGCTTCGCGGGCGCGTTCCAGGCGGGCGTGAAGGATGGAAGCTTCGGGTGCGGGACCTTGAGGTGTGCGACTCGACATGAGGCGACTCTAAGACTGTCGGTGGCGGTTGCTACAACTTGTCCGCTCGCATCGGGCTCGGCGAAAGGTAACCACGATGACACTGCACCACGTGTCGTACGGCGACGGCGTTCCAGTCCTGGCGCTGCACGGCTGGACCCCTGACCACCGCTTGATGACCGGATGCCTGGAGCCGATCTTCGCCGAACTGCCCGGATACCGGCGGCTCTACCCCGACCTGCCCGGCATGGGCCAGAGCCCGGCCGGCGACATCGACAGCTCCGACGGCATCCAGGCCGCCGTCCGGGCGTTCATCGACGAGCAGATCGGCACCGAGCCGTTCATCGTGATCGGCGAGTCGTACGGCGGCTACCTCGCGCGCGGCCTGGTCGCGGAGCGACCGGAGCAGATCCTCGGCCTCGGCCTGGTCTGCCCGGTTGGCAAGCTGGTCCACAGCGAGCGGACCGTGCCCGAACACGTCGTCCTGCGCACCGAGCCGGGCGTCGTCGAGTCCCTGACCGAGGGCGAGGACTTCACCGATCTCGCCGTGGTCCAGACGGCGGCCGCCCTGGCGGCGTACCGCTCCGACGTGGCGCCCGGCCTCGCCGTCGCCGACACCGACGCGCTCGACCGCATCCAGCGGAATTGGGCGTTGTCTATCGAACCGGAGAGCGGACCTGTCTACACCGGACCGACGCTGATCGTCTGCGGCAGACAAGACGCCGTGACCGGGTACGCCGATCAGTTCGCGCTGCTCCCGCACTACCCTCGCGCCACCTTCGCGGCTCTCGACGTCGCCGGGCACAACCTGCAACTCGAGCAGCCCGAGTTGTTCGGCGCGCTGATCCGCGAATGGCTGCAGCGCCTGCCATCCGCGGCTACCAGCGGGTAATGTCAGCCGCATGGTGACTGGGAAGCGTCCGATCGGGTGGTCGTTGCTTGTCGCGTTGACCAATGGGCGGGCAGGGATCGCCGACGATCGGCTGGCCGCGGCCGTTCGCGACCAGGTGGTCCTGGTGACCGGCGCGTCGTACGGGATCGGCGAGGCGACCGCGCGGCGGCTTGCCCGGGCCGGGGCGACCGTGCTGCTCGTGGCGCGGACGGCGGATCAGTTGGAGGTTGTGGCGGGCGAGATCCGGGCCTCCGGCGGTACGGCGTTCGTCTACCCGGCGAACCTGGCCGATCCGGTGGCGGTCGAGGAGCTGGCTCGCACGGTGCTGGCCGAGCACGGCCGCGTCGACGTACTGGTCAGCAATGCGGGCAAGTCGATCCGCCGGTCGGTCGCGGACTCGTACCAGCGCTTCCACGACATCGAGCGGACGAACGCGGTCAACTACCTCGGCCCGGCCAAGCTCGTGCTGGAGTTGCTCCCGTCGATGCGCGAGCGCGGCTCCGGGCACATCGTCAACGTCTCAACCGCGGGCGTGCGGACCCCACCGATGGCGCGGTGGTCGGCGTACCTGGCGTCGAAGAGTGCGTTCGATGTCTGGCTGCGCTGTGTCGCGCAGGAGATCCGCGGCGACGGCGTGACCACGTCGACCGTCTACATGGGCCTCGTGCACACCCGGATGAGCGAGCCGACCCCGTTGCTGAACAAGATGCCCGGGCTCACCCCGGAACAGGCCGCCGATCAGGTCTGTACGGCGGTCGCGGAGCGGCCGCACAACATCACTCCCCCGATGGTCCGCCCGACCGATGCCCTGGGCAACCTGTTGCGCGTCCCGACGGACCGGTTGCTCGAGCAGTACTTCCGTCGTACCGGAGGCGGGACCAAGCGGGGTAAGCCATGAGGACGCCCCGCCCGATCGCGCCGATGCGTCCGCCGGAGTGGCTGATCCAGGGAGCGGCAGAGGTCGGCGGGCTGTCGGTTGCGCTGATCAAGTCCGGCCTGTGGCGCTCGGCCCGGCCGTCGCAGCTGATCGGCATCGAGCGAGCGCTGCGCGCCTGGGGTCAGTCGATGGCCGCGCTCGGCGCCATCGCGGCGATCCGCTATCCCGAGCGCGCCGCGGTCATCGACGAGGCCGGCGAGATCACCTACGCCGAGCTCGACCGGCGCTGTGAGCGGATCGCGGCCGGGCTGCACGACCGGCACGGAATCGTTGCCGGTGGCAAGGTCGCAGTGCTGTGCCGGAACCACCGCGGGTTCCTCGAGGCGACGCTGGCCGCCTCCCGGATCGGCGCGGACGTGCTCTTCGTGAACACCGAGTTCGCTCCCCCGCAACTGCAGGCGGTGCTCGAGCGACACCGGCCGGATCTGCTCATCCACGACGCCGAGTTCACACCGCCCGCGGGCGTCCCGGCGGTCCGCTCGGATCTCGACGACCTGGCTGGGTCGACGGCCGCCGCCGTACCGTCGCCGGACTCCCCGGGTCACATCACGATCCTGACCTCGGGCACCACGGGTACGCCGAAGGCCGCGCCGCGGGTGCCGACCGCACTGGGGCTTGCCGGGCTGACCGGGAGCGCGCTCAATCGGTTCGGTCTCCGGTCGGGTGAGCCGATCGTCATCTGTCCGCCGCTGTTCCACGGTCTCGGCCTGCTCACGTCGATGCTCGCGCTGTTTCTTGGCTCGCCGCTTGTGCTGCGGCCGCGGTTCGACCCGGCTGCGGTACTTGCGGATGCCGACCGGACCCGGGCCGGCACGATCCTCGCCGTACCGGTGATGCTGCGGCGGATGCTCGAACTCGGGCCGACGGAGATTGCGACGTACGACCTGCGGGCGCTGCGGGTTGTGATCTCCGGGGCGTCCGCGCTGGGCGCGCCGCTGGCGGAGCGGTTCATCGAGCGGTTCGGACCGGTGTTGTGCGATGCGTACGGGTCGAGCGAGGTTGGGATCGCCACCATCGCGACGTCGGCCGACCTGATCGCGGCGCCCGGGACCGTCGGGCGGCCGTGTCTCGGCAGTTCGATCCGGATCCTCGACGACCAGGACCGGCCGGTGCCGACCGGCGAGACCGGGCGGATCTTCGCGGGCGGCGGACTGGTGTTCGGCGGGTACTCCGACGGCTCGAGCAAGACCGTGGTCGACGGGCGGATGAGCACCGGTGATCTCGGCCACCTCGACCAGGCCGGGCGGCTGTTCGTCGACGGCCGCGAGGACGACATGATCGTCTCCGGCGGCGAGAACGTGTACCCGGTCGAGGTCGAGCAATGCCTGGCCGCCCACCCCGCGGTCGCCGAGGCGGTCGTCACGGGGGTCCCCGACGACGAATTCGGTCAGCGCCTGGTCGCGTACGTCGTACTCCACGAGCCGGTCACCGAGGACGACCTCGTCGCCCACGTTCGCGCCAACCTGGCCCGCTTCAAGACCCCCCGCCAGATCGTCATCCTCGACGACTTCCCCCGCAACGCCACCGGCAAGGTCCTCCGCAACAAACTCAGCCCGCCGTGAACAGGCTGCGGAAGCGGGTCATGCGGTCCAGGGTGTCGTGTTCATCGCCGAAGGAGACGGCCACGGTCTCCGCTCCGGCGTCGGTGAGCTCGTAGGCCAGCTCGACGACCGGGCCTGGATCTCCGCCGGACCAGTCCAGCCGAGTACCAACCCGCACGGGCCGCGCTGCGTCAACCCGGGCCGGCTCCACTCCGCCGCGCGCTGCGAACTCTTCGCTCGGAGTCGCGGACTCCTCGCGGAGCACGCGAAGCCGGGTTACGGCGGTGGCGAAGGCTGTGGCGTCCAGGCCGAGGCCCTGCCATTCGTCGCCGTAGCGGGCGGCTCGGCGGAGGGCGGCTTTCGTCGTACCGCCGATCATGATCGGAAGGGAGGCGCGGAGCTTCGGCTCGAAGACACCGCCGCGGTCCCTGCCGGCGAACAGGTCGCGGATGATCGCGAGGGACTCGTCCGTGCGGCGGCCGCGGTCCTCGAACGTGGCTCCGACGCTGGCGAACTCGGTCGCGTCCCAGCCGGCGCCGATGCCGAGGACGAGGCGCTCCCCGGACAGCCGGTGAAGCGTCGCGGCCTGCTTGGCGACGACGTACGGGCTGCGCATCGGCAGCACGAGTACGGACGTGCCGAAGCGGATCCGGGTCGTGCGCGCGGCCAGGTAGCCGATGGTCACGAGTGGCTCGTAGACCCCGCCGTACGTCGAGCCGAACTCGCCCGGCGGCAGCAGATGATCCGGCAACCACGCCGTGCCGTAGCCGAGTTCCTCCGCGGCTACGGCGAGCTCGACCAACCGTTCGGGAGCCATGGCCGCCGACTCGTCCGGCAGGACCACCTGCAGCTCCACCATGCACACGACCCTAAGCCAGGCGCACCTGCACGACGATCGCGGGACCGCCCAGCGGGGGACCACCGGGTGACGCGAGTGCGCTTTCTCGCCCGGCCGGACTTGTGCCACTCATCAACGCACGTGTCCGACCGCTGCCGACCGGTGGCCGAGCGTGAGCTGCCCGGCGCTCGGTTGTTTGGATGCTCCTATAGATGTCAAGCGGTGGCCGGTTGCTGGTTTGGTGTGGGCTGTGTTTGGCGGAGGGTGTAGTAGATCTCGCGGGCGATGAGTCGTTTGAGGCAGCGGATGGTGTCTTTCTTGGAGAGGCCGTCGGCGGTGCGTTTCGCGAGGTAGGTGTGGGTGCGGGGGTCCCAGCGGAGTCGGTTGATGACGATCATGTAGAGGGCTTTGTTGGCTTGGCGGTCGCCGCCGCGGTTGAGGCGGTGGCGCTGTGTTTGCCCTGAGGACGCGGGGATGGGTGCGGCGCCGCAGAGCATCGCGAAGGCGCCTTCGGAGTGGATCCGTTCGGGGTTGTGGCCGGCGGTGACCAGGAGTTGGCCGGCGGTGTCGGGGCCGACTCCGGTGAGCTGGAGAAGGGCGGGGTTGATCGTTTCGATCAGGGTGGTGATGAGTGTGTCGAGTTCGGCGATCTCTTCTTGGGCGGTTGTGTAGCGGCGTGCCAGTGAACGCAGCGCCGTTTTGACGGCTTGTTCCGGGGTGCCGATCTGGGTGGAATCGGGCCTTAGGTTGTGGCAGGTGTGGATCAGGCGGGCGGTGGTGAGACCGCGCAGCTGGTCGCGCAGGGCGTGGGGTGCGGTCACGATCAAGGCTTTGATCTGGCGCATGCAGCCGGCACGTTGGTCGACGGCGCTGGTGCGGGCGACTCGCAGGTTCCGCAGCGCCTCGACCTGGCTGTCGCGGGATTTGGGGGTTCCGGTGCGTACTTTGCCCAGGGCGGCGCGGGCGGCGGCCTCGGCGTCGATCGG
Source organism: Kribbella sp. NBC_01484 (assembly GCF_036227145.1). Taxonomy (NCBI): domain Bacteria; kingdom Bacillati; phylum Actinomycetota; class Actinomycetes; order Propionibacteriales; family Kribbellaceae; genus Kribbella; species Kribbella sp. NBC_01484. The sequence continues at coordinate 7,186,697 of NZ_CP109437.1, read as the reverse complement.
GTCGGATTTGCCGGCCCGGCGGCGGGTCTTGCGGTTCGGCCGATCGATCTCGACGACCGTGATGCCTTGTTCGCTCAGGTAGGTCGTGAGGCCGGCCCCGTAGGCGCCCGTGCCCTCCACTCCGGCCAGGACCAGCAGTCCGAACGACTGCAGCCAGGCCAGCAGCGCGGCATAGCCGGCCCGGGTGGTGGGAAACGTGGCATGGCCGAGCATCCGGCCGGTCTGATCGACCGCGGCCGCGGTGTGAGTATCCCGGTGGGTGTCGACACCACCGGTGATCTCGAGCTGAGGTTGGGCGCCTGCTCGTGGCATCGTGGTACTGCCGTCCTTCCACTGGCTAGGGATGAGGGCGGCACGCACCAGCCGAGGCGAGCGGACAAGACAGTGATGGGTGCCTGCTGGCACAGGCTCCTATGAAGTCACAGACCCTCGTCCGGTGAGTGCACGTGACCCCCGCAGCGGTCGACCGACATATCCAATTCAAGACCCGAAGTCAGTGAGTGGTCGAGTCAGGACGACCACTGCAGGGGACCACACCCATCATCCTCACTGTGAGTGGTACAGGTCCGGCGTGGAGGAGTGAGTGGCTTGGAGACTGATGGGAGAGTGAGGGCGTGAAGATCCTGGTCGGTTACGTGCCAACTCCCGAGGGCGAGGCCGCGTTGACGGCCGCGGCCGCTGAGGCGGAAATGCGGGGGGCGTCCGTCCTGCTGCTCAACACCAGTCGCGGTGACTCGTACGTCGACACCCGCTACGCGAACGCCGACGAGCTGGCCGCCGCCGAGGCCAGGCTGCGCGAGCTGGGCGTCGAGGTGGCGATCCAGCAGGCCGTCACCAGTGGCGACGTAGCCGGCGAACTCCTCAAAGCGGCCGCCGCCGAGGACGTCGGCCTGATCGTCCTCGGCCTCCGTCGCCGCAGCCCCGTCGGCAAACTCATCCTCGGCAGCACCGCCCAAAGAGTCCTCCTGGAGTCCCCCGTCCCTGTCCTCGCAGTCAAGTCCTCGTCCCGGCACGACGACTGACGCAAACCGCGGTAATCGGCTCCGACCAGTGGGTAGAGAGGGCGCTGTCGGTGTGCCCTCGGTCGGAAGGATGCACAGATGGCCTACCCCCAGGTGGGAGTCGGACTGCCGATCATCGGGCCGGAGGCGAGTCCGGCGGCGATCGCAGAGATCGCAGTGACGGTGGAGCAACTGGGCTTCGCCGCGGTGTCGGTGTTCGAGCGGTTGCTGTTGCCGGCGGCGCCGGATTGGGTGAACCACGCCGGCTTGCCGGAGTATCCGGCGTACGACGCGTTGGAGACGTTGACGTACGTCGCGGCGCGGACCGAGCGGGTGCGATTGCATACGGCGGTGCTGATGCCGTTGTTCCAGCAGCCGGTGGTGCTGGCGCGGCGGGTCGCGACGATCGACCACTTCTCGGGCGGCCGGATGGATCTCGGCATCGGGCTCGGCTGGCTGCCGGAGGAGTTCGTCGCCACCGGCGTCCCCGATCACGGGCGGGTGGCGGCGTACGAGGAGGCGGTCGCGGTACTGCGGGCGTGCTGGGGACCTGATCCGGTCGAGTTCGCCGGTCAGCACTTCACCGTCCCGCCGGCGAAGATCGGGCCCAAACCACTGGCACCGCTCACCCTGTACGGCGGTGGTGTCGCGCGGCCCGCGATCGAACGGGCCGCCCGGATCGGCGACGGGCTCACACTGGCCCACCGCGACTGGGAGTCCACCCGCGTGGCCATCGGCTGGTACCACGACGCCGGCGGCTCCGGCCCGATCATCCTCCGCGCCGGCCCGCTGAAACCGCACCCGATGCTCAACGGCCCACTGACCTTCACCCCGGCGGCGGTCCTCGACGACCTCCAGCTGGCGGCCGAGTCCGGCATCGGCCGCGTCGACTGGGATCTGAACATCGTCGAGACCCCGATCGCCGACCAGCTCGCGGCCTTCAAGGCGCTGGCAGGGCGCCTTTGGTAATCCGGGTGAGTGGCTGTGCCCGGCCGCCTAAACTGGACGGGTTATGCCTGATGCCCGGACCGAGTCGTCGAGTCCTTCCCCAGCCACCGGTCCCGTCCAGGACCCCGCCGTACGTCGTCGGCCTCGTCGCCGGCGTGGTTCGAAGGCGGGTGCGCCGAGAGCCGGGCAGCCCGAAGCCACCGACAACCCGACTGCTGAGGACGGGCTGTCGCTGGCTGAGGTGGTGGCTCGGCTCGATCGGCTGACCACCTACGACCGCGAGCAGCTCGGGCGGCGGCTCGAGCGGGTGCGGACGACCAAGGACGCGCGGAAGCGGGCCGAGGCGCTCCAGGGTGTGATCGGCGCGGTCGAGCAGGCCGAGCGGCGGGTCGAGGTACGGCGGACGGCCGTGCCGGAGATCACGTATCCGCCGGAGTTGCCGGTCAGTCAGCTGAAGGACGAGATCGCGGCGGCGATCCGGGATCACCAGGTCGTGGTGGTCGCGGGTGAGACCGGGTCCGGAAAGACGACACAGATTCCGAAGATCTGTCTCGAGCTCGGGCGCGGTGTGCAGGGCATGATCGGGCACACGCAGCCGCGGCGGCTCGCGGCGCGGACGGTGGCGGAGCGGATCGCGGAGGAGCTCGGCACCGAGCTGGGCGAGACGATCGGCTTCGCGGTCCGGTTCACCGACAAGGTCAGCGACCGTTCGCTGGTCAAGCTGATGACCGACGGCATCCTGCTCAACGAGCTGCAGCGCGATCGCGACCTGACCCGCTACGACACGCTCATCATCGACGAGGCGCATGAGCGCAGCCTGAACATCGACTTCATCCTCGGTTACCTCAAGCGGCTCCTCCCCCGCCGCCCCGACCTCAAGGTGATCATCACCTCGGCGACCATCGACCCCGAGCGGTTCGCCGAGCACTTCGCGGACAGCCAGGGCACGCCGGCGCCGATCGTCGAGGTTTCCGGCCGGACCTACCCGGTCGAGGTGCGCTACCGCCCGATCAACGACCCGGACGACCCGAGCACGATCGACCGTGACCAGACCCAGGCGATCCTGGACGCCGTCGACGAACTCTCCGTCGAGGCGTCCGGCGACGTACTGGTCTTCCTGAGCGGTGAGCGGGAGATCCGCGACACTGCGGACGCGCTGAACGACAAGTTCGCCCACCAGCGCGGCCGACCGGGCGCGGTCGAGGTCCTGCCGCTGTACGCGCGGCTCTCGAACGCCGAACAGCACCGCGTCTTCCAATCGCACTCGAACCGCAGGATCGTCCTCGCCACCAACGTGGCCGAGACCTCGCTGACCGTGCCCGGTATCAAGTACGTGATCGACCCGGGTACGGCGCGGATCTCGCGCTACAGCCACCGCACCAAGGTCCAGCACCTGCCGATCGAGCCCGTCTCACAGGCCAGCGCCAACCAGCGCAAGGGCCGCAGCGGCCGGACCAGCGACGGTATCTGCATCCGGTTGTACTCCGAGGAGGACTTCGAGAACCGGCCGGAGTTCACCGATCCGGAGATCCTGCGCACCAACCTCGCGTCCGTCATCCTGCAGATGACCTCGATCGGCCTCGGCGACATCGCGGCGTTCCCGTTCATCGACGAGCCGGACAAGCGCAGCATCACCGACGGCCTGCAACTGCTCACCGAGCTCGGCGCGATCGAGCCCGCGAAGGCGTCCGAGCGGCACCGCCGGCTCACCCCGATCGGCCGCCAGCTCGCCCAGATCCCGCTCGACCCACGGCTCGCCCGGATGATCGTCGAAGCCGACAAGAACGGCTGCGTCCGCGAGGTGATGGTGATCGCCGCCGCGCTCTCCATCCAGGATCCGCGCGAACGCCCGACCGAGGCCGAGGCGCAGGCCCAGCAGGCACACGCACGGTTCCGCGACCCGAACAGCGACTTCCTCGGATTCCTGAACCTCTGGATCTACCTGAAGAAGCAGCAGAAGGAGCTCTCCGGCAACCAGTTCCGCCGGATGTGCCGCAGCGAGTACCTCAACTACCTCCGCGTCCGCGAGTGGCAGGACATCTTCGCCCAGCTCCGTCAGGTCGCCGCACAGATCGGCGTGACGCTCAACAGCGGTGAACCCGCCGACCCGCAGAGTGTGCACGTCTCGCTGATGTCCGGGCTGCTGAGTCACCTCGGCATGAAGGACCCGGCCAACCTGCACCAGTACATCGGTGCCCGCGGCACCAAGTTCGCGATCTTCCCCGGCTCCGGCCTGTTCAAGAAGCCGCCGCAGTTCGTGATGGCCGCCGAGCTGGTCGAGACGTCGCGGCTGTGGGCGCGGGTGAACGCGAAGATCGAGCCGGAGTGGGCCGAGGACCTCGCCCAGCACCTGATCAAACGCACGTACTCCGAGCCGCACTGGGAACGAAAGGCCGGCGCCGTCATGGCCTACGAGAAGGTCACGCTGTACGGCGTACCGATCGTGGCCCGGCGCAAGGTCAACTACGGCAAGGTCGACCCGGAGGTCTCGCGCGAGCTGTTCATCCGGCACGCGCTCGTCGAGGGCGACTGGGACACCCACCACAAGTTCTTCCACGAGAACCGCAAGCTGATCGAGGAAGTCGAGGAGCTCGAGGAACGGACCCGGCGCCGCGACCTGCTCGTCGACGACGAGACGCTCTTCGCCTTCTACGACGAACGCATCGGCGCCGAGGTCGTCACCGGCACGCACTTCGACACCTGGTGGAAGAAGGCCCGCCAGCGTGACCCGGACCTGCTCGACTTCGAGCGGTCGCTGGTGGTCCGCGAGGGCGCCGAGGTGAAGGCGGAGGAGTTCCCGCTGCACTGGACGCAGAACGGGATGACCTTCGACCTCACCTACGCCTTCGAGCCCGGCACCGACGCGGACGGCGTGACCGTGCACATTCCGCTGCTGGTGCTGAACCAGGTCACCGCGGACGGGTTCGAGTGGAGCGTGCCCGGATTCCGCGAGGAGCTCGTCACCACCCTGATCAAGTCCTTGCCGAAGGCAATCAGGCGGAACATCGTGCCCGCGCCGGACCATGCCCGGCAGGTCCTCCCCCACCTCGACCCGTCCTCCGGTCCGCTCACCGACGCGCTTGCCCGCGAGCTGCGGGAGCTGCGCGGTGTGGTGATCGAGACGGCCGACTGGGACTGGTCGCGGGTGCCGGAGCACCTGCGGATGACGTTCCGGGTGGTGGACGACAAGGGCAAGATCGTCGCCGAGAGCAAGGATCTCGCCAAGCTCAAGGAACGCCTCAAGCCGAAGACCACGGCCGCCATCTCCAAGGTCGCCTCAAAGGCCGTCAGCGGGCTGGAGAAGTCCGGGCTGACCGACTGGACCTTCGGCGACCTGCCGCGGAGCTTCTCCGAACACCGCAACGGCCTGACCGTGGCCGGCTACCCCGCCTTGGTCGACGAAGGCAAGAGCGTCGCGATCCGGCTGCAGGAGACCGAACGCGACCAGGCTGCCGCGATGTGGAACGGCACCCGCCGGCTTCTGCTGCTGACGATGCCGTCCGTGATCGACGTCGTCCAGCGGAATCTGACCAACCAGCAGAAGATGACGCTGATGGCAGGACCACACCGCAACGTCGGTGAACTGCTCGACGACGCGATCGCGGCGGCTGTCGACCAGTTGATGGCCGACGCACATGGCCCGGCGTGGAATCTGACCGCCTTCTCCGTGCTGCGCGACGCCGTACGGTCGGAGCTCGCGGACACGGTTCTGACGATCCTGCGCCAGGTCGAGCAGGTACTGGCACATGCGCGGACTGTGGACAAGCAGATCTCCCGCGCATCGAGCCCGGCCCTTCTCGCGGCGCTGTCCGATGTCCGCGGCCAACTCGAAGCGCTCGTCCACCCTGGCTTCATCACCGAGACCGGGGCCAAGCGCCTTCCGGATCTGGTCCGCTACCTGCGCGGCATCGAGCAACGCCTGGACAAGATCGGCGCCAACGCCATGCGCGACCGCTCCGGCATGGCCATCGTGCAGAACCTCACCGACGAGTACCAGAAGCATCTCCGAGCCGTCCCCACCGGCAAGTATCCGAGTCCCGAGCTCCTCGAAGTCCGCTGGATGCTCGAGGAGCTCCGCATCAGCCTGTTCGCCCAGACCCTCGGTACGCCGTACCCGGTCTCCGAGAAGCGGATCAGGAAGGCGCTCGCGGAGAGCTAGGAATCGAGCAAGCGCCGGCCGTGGTCGTGGACGGCGGCGCGTAGCTCGGGCGGGTCGAGGATCTCGAAAGGCCAGTAGATACGGGCGACCTGGGCAACCAAGGGGCCCAGCTCGTTGGCGGCGAAGCGGACTTCGCATGTGGTCGCGTCGATCGGCTCGACTACGCCCTGGTTCGGCGGAATCATCCTGGCCACCGTGGCGGCGTCCGCGTGGACGCGGATCCGGGCGACGATGTCCCACGGCGCCACTCCGGTGCCTTCGGCAACGAGTGCGACCGGATCGGGCGGGTCGTCGAAGTGGTAGCGCGAGCCGGTGAGCACGGGGGCAGCAATACGGTCGACGCGGAAGGTGCGCCAGGCCCGCCGATCGCGGTCGCGGGCGACGAGATACCAGCGCCGGCCGGTGTGCACGATCTGCAGCGGCTCGACGGTGCGCTCGGACTCGGTGCCGTCGTGGGTGCGGTAGCGGAACCGGATCCCTTCGACATCGCGGCACCCGGCGGCCAGCGTGACCAGCACCTCGCCGTCGACGGTCGGCAGGTCACCCTGCGGCAACTGGGTCGTGTGCGCGCCGATCGCGGCGACCTGCGCGCGCAAACGGGTGGGCAGCACCTGATGCAGTTTGGCCAGCGCGGAGATCGCCGCCTCCTCCACCCCCGACACGGTCGTGGTCGTCGCGACGCGCAGGCCGACCGCGATCGCCACCGCTTCCTCGTCGTCGAGCAGAAGCGGCGGCAGTCGGCCGCCGGGACCGAGGCGGTAGCCACCACCGATCCCGGCCTCGGCGTCGACGGGGTAGCCGAGTGATCTCAGCCGGGCGACATCACGCCGTACGGTGCGAGGCGTGACGTCGAGCCTGGCCGCCAGGTCGGCGCCGTCCCACTGCGGGCGCGACTGGAGTAGCGACAGCAGGCGGAGCAACCGGGCCGCGGTATCCATGGTCCGACCATTCTGCCTCGACCTGCGGACCGATCCTGTCCGCAGGTCGTTCTACGGTGACCTCATGACCACCACGCTGAAGCAGAACCTCCTGGACCTGTCCGACTTCGCCTGGCAACGGCTGCGCGACCGGGCGAAGGGCCTGACCGACGAGGAGTACTTCTGGGAGCCCTTCGACGGCTGCTGGACAGTCCGGAAGACCGACACGGGCTTGGCCGCGGACGAGGCCTGGATCGCGCCGGAACCGGCGCCGTTCACCACCCTCGCGTGGCGGATCACCCATATCGTCGACATCTTGCAGGAGGAGCGCACCGCCACGTGGCTCGGACACGAACCGGCGGCCGACGACGGCGAACCGCCGGTGCCGGAATCGGCCGAGGCCGCGCTGGCAGCGCTCGACCATGCGCACGACGTCTGGCGCCGACGTCTTGCTGCGGTCAGCCAGGACGATCTCGACCGCCCTATGGGCGAGATCGCGGGTCCGTGGGCCGAGCACGACGGCACCGCGTTCGTCCTGCACATCCTGGACGAACTCATCCACCACGGCGCTGAGGTCGGGGCTGTCCGGGACTTCTACCGCGGGCTGCGGGCCGAGGACCCCTTCGCCGCCGCCCTGGCCGGCGAGGTAACGTCGGCGGAGCGCCCGGCGCTGCTCGCCGAGGCCGCCGCCGCGCAGCGCTGGGAGATCATCCCGAAGCTCGCCGACCTGGGGTTCGGCGTCAACGAACGGACGGCGGACGGCAGAACCGCAGCGCACCTGGCCGCGGGGACCGGATCGCTGGACACACTGCGGTTCCTGGTGGAGCACGGCGCGGATCTGTCCGCGACCGATCCCCGGTTCGGTGCCGACGTCCTCGGCTGGGCGAAGTGGTTCAAGCAGCCCGAGGCCGTCGAGTTCCTCAGCAAGCTCTGATCAGGGCACGAAGGCGCGCTGGGAACGGCGGCGGAAGTCGCGGGGTGACAGTTGGTGGGCCGTGCTGAAGCAGCGGCTGAAATAGGACTGGCTGGTGAAGCCGCAGCGGGTGGCGATCGTCGCGACCGTGGCATTAGTTGCTGCTAGCAACGAAGCGGCGTGCTCCAGGCGGAGGTCGGTGACGAAGGCCGTCGGAGTCACGCCGTACGCCGACCGCAGCGAGCGCGACAGGTGGGCCGGGCTGACGCCGGCCAGCTGCAGGAGCCGCGGCACACCGCCGCGGAGGTTCTCCTCGGCGCGCATCGCCGTACATGCCTTCGCCAGCCAGGTGGGTGCGCCCGGGCGGGCTGCGCTCTCGACGGGAGAGATCAACGGCAGCAGGTCGATCCAGAAGCGCATCAGGTCGTACGGGCCGGGCTCGTCCTGGAATCGTCCGAGGGCATGCTCGAAGACAGCGGTCGCGGCCGGGGCGTGGAACGTGACCGGACCGGGTGACGCCGCCCAACTGCCGGCCGGGTCGGTCCTGGTCAGGTCGAGGAAGCCCCGCCAGGCCGAGCTGGGGAAGGCGACGTTGACGAACTCGAGTCCGTCCGGCGCCGAGCCGCGGACCGCGTGCCGATCGTGCGGCCGGACCAGCACCACGTCGCCGGCGACCAGGTCGTCGACCCCGCGGGTCAGCAGATGCTCACCACGGCCCGACACCACGCCCATGAACTCGTGGAAGTCAGCGTGCGTGTGCAACTCGGTGTCGCGGGTCCGCGCCGGGATCCGCACCCGGGCCGCATGGTACGGCCGGCCGAACGCGTGCGACTCGAACCGCAGCGCCTGCTCCACATCAACACGCTACAAGTTCTCGTCAGCTCGTTGCTAGTACCGAGCCGTGCCCCACCCGGAGCATGAAGACATGTTTGAGACCGACGGCTACGTCATCTTCCGCGACGTCATCGACCAAGAACTGATCAAGGAAGTGAATGATCATGTCGAGTGGCTGCAGGTCCGGCATCCCGACGTACGGCCCGAGCAGCTCGGGCACGTGTACCTGCGCGACGATCCGTTCTGGGTCCGGCTGATCAGTGACGACCGGCTCTTGGACATCGCGGAGCAGTTCGTCGGACCGAACCTCGCGCTGTTCGCGTCGCACTACATCTCCAAGCCGCCGTACTCGGGGCAGCCGGTGCTGTGGCACCAGGACGCGGCGTTCTGGCCACTCGAGCCGATGCAGGTCGTGACGCTGTGGCTGGCCGTCGACCACTCGACGCCGGAGAACGGCTGCGTGCGCGTGATCCCCGGCAGCCACCGGTCGGGAGTCGCCGGGATGCTGGACAACACCGAGGTCGAGAGCGTCCTCGGCAAGGAGATCGCGGTCGAGGTCGACGAGTCAGCGGCGGTCGACATGGTGTTGGCGCCCGGTGATGTCGAGGTACACCACCCGAACATCGTGCACGGGAGCAAAGCGAACACCTCGCCGAACCGGCGCTGCGGACTGACGATCCGCTACATCCCGACGTCGACCCGGATCACCGATCCGGAGGTGCCCTACCCGAGCGCCTTCCACCTGCGCGGCGAGCCCGGCGTCAACAGCTACCAGCCACGGCCCGCGTACGTCGAGGGCCGCCACTTCCCGTTCACCGGAAGCAGTGCGTGGTCCTGACACACGAAAGCCCGCCCCGGCGAGTCCGGGGCGGGCAGATGTCGATGCCTACTCGAGGCAGATTCTGAACGGGTGACCCGCGAGGTCGGCGTAGATGCGCCAGCCGCGATCGTTCTCGGCGGGCGGCGGGTCCAGGGGGTCGAGCGGTTCAGCCCCGAGCGCGACCACGGTGGCGTGGCCGCTGGAGAGGTCCTCGACGATCAGGTCGAGGTGGAGATCCTGCGCGTCGGTGCCGGGCCAGGTGGCCGGCACGTACTCCTCCGAGCGCCGGAAGGCCAGCGTCGAGAACTCGAGCAACGACCCGGCGCCGGTCAGGCTCCGCCAGTCGTCGTCACCGTTCTCGTCGATGTCCAGCCCCAGCAGCGCCGAGTAGAACTGGGCGAGCTCGAGTGGGTCCGGGCAGTCCAGCACCACCGAGCCGAGCCGCCCGGCAGTACTGCCCGGCTGCTCTGCCACCTGCGTCATCTGTCCTCCAGCTTCTGTTTCATGACTGCCTGCCCGTGTCGGGGCAGGACCGGCCAGGGCCCATCTGGTCGGAAGGCCCGGCCGCCTACGATGACAGGTCGAGTGGACACTTCGCATCTTTCGACACGCCTTCTTGGCCAGTCAGCCGGTCGCGGACAGTCAACAGCCGCTGTTGTTACCGCTGAACACCCTCGACGGTGGTAGCCCGGCGGCGCTCGCTCAGCTTCCGGATCTTGGCCTGGGTGCCGCAGTCCTCCATCGAGCACCAGCGCCGCGAACCGTTCCGGCTGCGGTCGAGGAACAGGAAGCCACAGCCTCCCTCCTCGATCGGACAGGCCCGCAACTGGCGCAGCTCGACCGTCCGCAGCAACTCGACCGCCGCCGCCACCAATCGGTCCGGAATCATCAGCGCCGGCGACGTACCGACCTGAAGCTCGGCGACAGCGCCGCCGGGCACAAGCACCGACCGAGCCGCGGCTGCCGACCATCGCAGCGTCAAAAGCTCAAGCGCAGCAGCCATTTCAGCGGATTCGTCCCGCCGGGCCAGCACGGTATAGACAGCCTCGCGGATCTCGATCGTCGCATGGAGTGCCTGCTCGGCCGTCCCAGCAGCACTGTCCCACGCCGCCGCGACCGCAGTCGCCTCACTGGCGTCGGTCAACCCGATCCGCCGGCTCCAGGCCAACAGTGCAGCAGGCGCCCGAAGGTAGTCGAGCTCGTCGGCCGTACCACCGGGCACGCGGGGCGCGACCGTATTCACCAAGTCGAGGGCCGGATGGCCACCGACGATCCGGAGTACGTCGTTGCGGTTGTCTGCCATGCATGACATGCTACCACCATAACCACTTTTACTGGAATCGCAGGTGACGTCATGTTCATCACGTCCCGCAAAGCCCGTGCCGCGCTGGTCATGCTCGGTGTCGGCACGTTCTCCTACGTGACCATCGAAGTGCTCCCGATCGGACTGCTGACGGTGATCGCCGCCGATCTGGGCCGCTCACGCTCCGACGTCGGTCTCCTCGTCACCGGGTACGCCGCCGTCGTCGTCCTGACTTCGATCCCGCTGGCCCGGCTGACCCTGCGGCTCCCGCGCCGACTCGTCCTCGGCACCACACTCGGCCTGATGGCCGTCGGAGCCGCTATCACCGCGCTGGCACCGACGTACGAGGTTCTCCTCGTCGCACGGCTGCTCACAGCGCTCTCACACGCGCTCTTCTGGTCGATCATCTTCCCGATCGCGACCGGACTGTTCCCGCCGGCTGTCCGCGGCCGGGTCGTCGCGAAGCTCTCGATAGGCTCGGCGCTCGCTCCCGTGATCGGCATACCGCTTGGTACCTGGCTCGGTGAGCAGTTCGGGTGGCGGATCCCCTTCGCGCTCATGGCAGTGCTCGGGACCGCGACCTGTCTGAGCATCGCGATCCTGCTGCCCCGGGTCAACGCCCAGGAGTCCGCGTCGGGTCGCGGCAGCGCTCCCGACGCTCGCCGGTACGCCGTGCTCGTCGCCGCCACGGCTCTCGGTGTAGCCGGCTTCCTGACCTTCAACACCTACGTCGCGCCGTTCCTGCTGGATGTCAGCGGCTTCACCTCCGGTGCACTCGGTCCAGTCCTCCTGGCGAGCGGACTGGGCGGACTGACCGGGACTCTGCTCGTCGGCCGGGTCCTCGACCAGCATCCGTGGGCTGCGATCGTCCTGCCGCTCGCCCTGATCAGTACGGCGCTGGTCGGCCTCTACACGCTCGGACACTGGCAGGTGCCGGCAGTCCTGCTCGTCGCCACTGCCGGAATGGCCTTCAGCGCGCTGGCGGTCGCCGTACTGAGCAGGACTATGCAGGTGGCTCCCGGCAACACAGATCTCGCGTCGGCGGGTACCAGCACGGCGTTCAACATTGGGATCGCGGGAGGTGCGTTCATCGGTGGTGGGCTGCTCGACACCACCGGCGTGCGGAGTGTCGCACTTGTCGGCGCCCTGCTCGCGGTCGTAGCTCTGGTGATCATGACTGCCGACCAACCGGTGCTGGCTCGGCGCGGCGTGGTGATGGGAGAGTGCGAGCATGACGGTCCTGGGCGACAGGTTCGTGAAGAGGCGGCTTGACGCGCCGGCGGGGTACTTCGAGGTCGAGGCGGCCGGACTGCGCTGGCTCGCCGTGCCTGGTGGAGTACCGGTCGCGGAGCCGCTCGACGTCTCCCCCGACCACCTGACCACCGTCAAGCTCGACCTGCGGCCGCCGACCGGTGCAGCCGCTGACGAGTTCGGTCGGCGGTTGGCTGTCACACATGACGCCGGCGCCCACCACTACGGCGTACCCCCTGACGGTTGGCAAGCAGATGGCTACATCGGCACGATCGGACTGCCGCATGCACTCGAGCCGCTGAAGTCGTGGGGTGAGTTCTACGCGAACCTGCGGCTGCGGCCGTATCTGCGGACGGCTTACAACCAGGGCACGATCGACGGCCACCAACTGCACTTCTTCGAGCAGGTGTGCACACGTCTGGAGGCAGGTGCGTACGACGACCCGTCCGACGAGCCGAGCCGGATCCACGGCGACCTGTGGTCGGGCAACGTCGTCTGGGCGACCGACGGCGTCCACCTGATCGACCCGGCCGCCCACGGCGGTCACCGGGAGACGGACCTCGCCATGCTCGGCCTCTTCGGCCTACCGCAGCTCGAGCGTGTGCTCCGCGCGTACGACGAGGCACACCGACTCGCGGACGGCTGGCGCGACCGGGTCGGACTGCACCGCTTGCACCCGTTGCTGACGCACGTGGTGATGTTCGGTGGGAGTTATGTGCCGCAGGCGATCGCCATGGCGCACAAATATGGATGAGACTCTTCCTAACAACTCACGCACCCACCGGAGCCCACCCTGATTCCGCAACCTGTCACCCAGAGCCCCCTGCCCGACCACACCTTCACGCTCCAGTCCTCTGCCACTGTCGGCGTGGTCGGTGACTCTGAAGCCGCCAACCGAGTGGCCGAGCAGTTCACCACCCAGCTACGCGTCTCCACCGGCTTCCCACTGCCTGTCGAGCCAGGCACCGGCACCATCACTCTCTCCACCGACGGACCGAGCTCGCTCGGGGAGGAGGGCTACGAGCTCCGCGTGGACGGCACGGCTGTGACCGTCACCGCCGCCTCCGCGGAAGGCCTCTTCCGCGGAGTGACCACACTCCGTCAGTTGCTCCCCGCCAAGGCCGAGGCCGGCACCGAGCAGGCAGGTCCGTGGGAGATCGACGGTGTAGAGATCTCCGACGCACCGCGCTACCCGTATCGCGGCGTCATGGTCGACGTGTCCCGGCACTTCCGCTCCGTCGCGGAGATCAAGCGGTGCATCGACCTCGCGTCGCTCTACAAGCTCAACCGGCTCCACCTGCACCTGTCGGACGACCAGGGCTGGCGCGTGCAGGTGGACTCGTGGCCGGACCTGACCAAGCACGGGGCCAGCTCGGAGGTCGGTGGCGGGCCGGGCGGCCACTACACGAAGGCGGACTACGCCGAGATCGTGATGTACGCCGCCGACCGGTTCATGACCGTGGTGCCGGAGATCGACACTCCGGGACACACCAACGCCGCGCTGTCGTCGTACGCGGAGCTCAACGCTCACGGTGAGGCGACGCCGCTCTACACCGGCACGGAGGTCGGGTTCAGCTCGCTCACCGTGGACAAGGACCTCACCTACGAGTTCCTGGACGACGTGTTCCGGGAGGTGGCCGAGCAGACCCCGGGTGACGTGATCCACCTCGGTGGGGACGAGGCGCACTCGACGCCGCACTCGGACTACCTCACGTTCGTGCCGAAGGCGGCCGCGTTGGTCGTCAAGCACGGCAAGCGGGTGATGGGCTGGCACGAGATCGCCGACGCCTCGTTGCCCGCCGGCAGCATCGTGCAGTACTGGGGCACCGACGAAGAACGGGACCAGGAGTTGGCTCGCAAGGCGGTAACCCAGGGCGCCGAAGTGGTGATGTCGCCGGCCAACCGCGCGTACCTGGACATGAAGTACGACCAGGACACGCCGTACGGGCTCGACTGGGCCGGTCTGATCAGCGTGGAGACGTCCTACCGCTGGGACCCCGCGACACTCATCCCAGGCCTCGCTGAGAGCGCCGTGATCGGGGTCGAGGGGCCACTGTGGTCGGAGACCCTCGACGACATGGCCAAGGTCGAGTTCATGGCCTTCCCGCGGCTGCCGGGGATCGCCGAGCTCGGCTGGTCGCCGGCGTCCGCGCTGGACTGGACGACGTACAAGGACCGTCTGGCCGGTCAGGCGGCGCGGTGGGACGTGCTCGGCGTCAACTTCTACCGCGCGCCGGAGATCGACTGGGCTTAGTGCCGCAGGACCCGGTCGAGTAACCACGCGGTGGTCTCGTCCAGGTCCTGTTCGGCGACGGTGTGGTGCGTGGCGTCCGCATCCGGGGCGTCACGCACCTCCAGCCGGTAGACGTAGCGGTCCGGCTGTGGACGGCCGGAGCCGAGGTCAGCCGAGCCCAGCGCCTGCACTGCGGCCTCGAGCCGATCCGTGTCCGGCTCTGCGCTGGTGTCCAGCTCGCCGTGAGCCTTCAGACCGGCGAAGCCGCCGCTGCGAGTTACTTTGACGATCAACCAACGTCTCCCTCGGCTTGTGGTGGCTCACGATTGCGCGCGGCGCAACGAATGTCCAGAGCCGCGCGACACGCCGGGAAATTCGATCAGTACAACGCGCCCATCACCCGGCGTACCGATGGATTGTCCTTCGTTGCCATCCCGCGAACCCCGCTCGCGGGCGCGAACCAGCAGGTCGGCGCGGGGTTTCCGGTCGGAGCGGCCCTTGCGGACCTGGATCCGACCGGCCACACAGCGTGGCGGGCGGCGACAATCAGCGACACGTGTTCCTGGTCACCCCTTCCACGCGGCCGCAGATCGGCTACAGTTATCGCGTTGCACTTTTGGACTCCCACTGACTTTCGCTGTGCTGCATGGCCGGTTCTGTCTTCTGGGGCCTTTCGGCGACACGTGGCTCATGAGGTGTGGGTCGCGGTTTGTTACAAGCCATCAAGGAGATAGACACAAATGGCTGTCGGTACTGTCAAGTGGTTCAACGCTGACAAGGGCTTCGGCTTCATCACCCCGGATGACGGTGGCGCGGACGTGTTCGCGCACTACTCGGCCATCCAGACCTCGGGCTTCCGTTCCCTGGACGAGAACCAGCGCGTCGAGTTCGAGATCACCCAGGGCCAGAAGGGCCTGCAGGCGGAGAACATCCGTCCGATCTGATCCTGGATCACCCTTCTCGCAACTGCTGGAGGGGCCGCACACCACACCGGTGTGCGGCCCCTTCGCCGTTTCCGCGACCGGGTGACGAACAATGGGACCGTGACCGACAGCGAGCGGTACAGCCGACCGGACGAGGACGCCGGCGAACGGCTGGACCGGCAGTGGAACGAACTGCTCCAGGAGCTCCGTCTGGCGCAGACGGGCACGCAGATCCTGTTCGCGTTCCTGCTCAGCATCGCCTTCCAGAACAGGTTCCAGGATGCCGACGCCTTCACCCACGGCGTGTACGCCGTCACCCTGATCGCATCCGCGCTCGCGGTCGGCCTGTTCCTGGCACCGGTGTCGTTCCACCGGATCGTCTACCGGCACAAGATCCGCGACCGGATGCTGCCAGTGGCGAACCGGATGGCGATCGGCGGCCTCGTCTTCCTCGTCCTCGCGATGGCCGGCGGCGTCCTGCTCGCCCTCGACGTCGTCCTCCCCCGCGCGATCGCGATCCTGACCGTCGTGCTCGTCCTACTCTGGTTCGCCGTCTTCTGGTACGCCGTCCCCGCCTGGGTCCGCCGTACTAGCGCAAGCGGGGAATCAGGTCGGTGACGATCTTCTCCAGAGTGTCCTCGGAGCCGGCGTAGACGCCTTCGGGGCGGGGCCAGTGGGTGATGACGTCGGTGAAGCCGAGGGCGGCGGCGCGGCTCACGACGTCCTCAAAGGCAGCGGGGCTGGAGAGCGAGTAGCGGGCCGAGTCGAGGGCGAGGTAGCGGTCGAACGGGCGGCCTTCCAGTACGTCGTCCAGGCGATGGCTGAGGTCAGTGACCGCGGCGAACCAGGTCTCGAAGTCCGGCGACTTCGGCCCGGTCGTCACCCAGCCGGCGCCGAACTTCACCGCCAGCCGGAGTGAACGCGGCCCGTTGGCGGCCATGATGAACGGCACCCGCGGCTGCTGCACACACCCGGGCAACGTCCGGCCGTTGCGGGTCTCGAAGTACTCGCCCTGGAAGTCGACGCCGTCCGTGGTCAGCAGCTTGTCCAGCAGTACGACGAACTCCTCGAAGCGATCCACCTTCTGCCGCGGCGTCAGGTCCGGACCACCCTGGATGGTCGCGTCGAGGCTGCCGCCCGAGCCGACGCCACAGAGGAACCGTCCGTCGGACACGTCGTCGAGCGCGAGGATGTCGCGGGTCAGCGCCAGCGGATGACGGAAGTTCGGCGAGGTCACGAAGGTGCCGAGCTTGATCGTGGTCGTCACCAGCGCCGCCGCCGTCAGGGTCGGCGTCGTCCCGTACCAGGGCGAGTCCTGCAGGCCACTCCAGGTCAGGTGGTCGTACGTCCAGGCATGGTCGAAGCCGAGCTCCTCCGCCCGCCGCCACAACCGCGCGGCGTCCTTCCACCGGTACTCCGGCAGGATCGTGATCCCGAATCGCATGCCCGCACCCTAACGAATGGGCTTGCAGGCAGCCGGCTAGCGCGTCGGGGTCTGGAAGGTGGCCAGGGAACTGGTTCCGATGCTGCCGAGCCAGACCCTGCCGTCGCGCTCCCGCACGCCGGTGGGCATGTGGAAGTCGGGGTGCTTGGCCCGGAGGTCGTGCACCAGCGTGCCGGCGTCGTCGTACGCCTGGATCTCGATGATGTCGGCGGCCTTCGGCTTCAGGGCGTCGGGCAGGCTCCAGACGACTTTGCGCAGGGCCGGTTGTTTGGGGAGCAGGAAGTCGAGCACCGCGTTGCGCGGCGAGCCGACGGCCACCCAGATCAGGCCGTCCGAGCCGCGAGCGATGTTGTCCGGCAGCCCAGGGATCGCGGCCACCTGCACGGGCTCAGCGCCCTCCACCGTGAGATCGAGCTTGTACAGCGCGTACGTCGCTGTCTCGGCCCAGAAGAGGGTACGGCGATCGCCGCTGAGCGCAACGCCGTTCGGGAAGGCACGGCCGGTGGTCAGCCGCGTCACCTCGCCGTCCGGAGTCAGGCGGTAGACGCTGCCGGTTGTGGAGTGCTCGAGCAGATCCGCCATCCACTCGTCGACGCCGAACCGCGTGGACGAGTCGGTGAAGTAGATCGTGCCGTCCGGCGTCACATCCGCGTTGTTGCAGAAGCGCATCGGGCGGCCGTCGATCTCGGACAGCAGGGTCGTCACCCGGCCGTCCTTGTCGAGCGTCAGCAGACCGCGGTTCGCGTCGCAGATCAGCACCTTGCCGTCAGGCAGCCACTCCAGCCCGAGCGGCCTGCCGCCGGTGTCGGCGACGGTGGTGATCGTCTTGCCGTCCGCACTCACGCGCAGGATCCGCCCGTCCAGCAGACCGGTCAACACGCTGCCGTCATCGTCGATCAGCGCGTCTTCCGGGCCTGGCCCCGGCATCGCGATCACTTCCACGTCGACGGTCTTCGGGTGCCGCACCGGCGGCGCGGGCGGCGGTGTCCAGCGGACGGGCGCGATCGACGACTTCATGCCGCAGACCTTAGCGCGCTGCAACCGCTCACCTCCGGTGGGTCAGCCCACGGCGTGGTGGGTCAGCCCACGGCATGCAGTGGGCCAACCCACCGTCTGATGGGTCAGCCCACAAGAGGGGTGGGATAGCGACAGCCCGGGACGATTCACGATCCGTCCCGGGCTGTTGCGCCGTACGTCAGAAGATGACCTCGCCGCGGGCACGCCGGGCGCGGAGCTTCTCCAGGGCCTCCTCGAGGATCTCGGCCGCCTCCTGCTCGGAGCGCCGTTCCTTCACGTAGGCCAGGTGCGTCTTGTAGGGCTCGATCTTCGGCGGCGGAGGCGGGTTGTTCACATCGGTGCTGGTCGGCAGACCGCACCGCGGACAGTCCCACGCCTCCGGGATGGCCGCCTCGACCGCGAACACCGTCGCGGTCTCGTGCCCGTTGGCACAGAAGAACACGATGCGCTGCCGGGGCGCGGTCTCACCACGCTCCTCCTCGCCCATCGGCCCGGCACCGACCCGGCTGCCACGAATAGCACTGCCACCACCAGCCACGGGAACCCGCCCCTCAGCCGAGCTTGTAGAGCAGGCCGAGCGCGACGATGGCGGCGAACCAGACCAGACCGATGCCGATCGTGATCCGGTCCAGGTTCCGCTCGGCGACCGACGAGCCGCCCAGGCTGGACGACACACCGCCACCGAACAGGTCTGACAGACCGCCACCGCGGCCTTTGTGCAGCAGCACCAGCAGGGTGAGCATCAGGCTGCAGATGATGACGACGATCGAGAAAGCGAGAATCACGAGGAGTAGCCTAACTGAAGGTCCAGATAACGGCAGATACCGGCGAACTCGTCGGCCTGGAGGCTCGCGCCTCCGACCAGACAGCCGTCGACATCCGGTTGGGCCATGATGCCACTTGCGCTGGCCATCTTCACCGATCCACCGTAAAGAATGCGTACCGAGTCGGCCACCGAGGGTGAGATCGTCTCCTCCAGCCGCCCGCGGATCGCCGCGCAGACCTCCTGTGCGTCTTCCGGAGTGGCCACCTCGCCGGTGCCGATCGCCCACACCGGCTCGTACGCGAACACGAGCTTCCGTACGTCGTCCTGCTTCAGCCCGGCCAGCGCGCCGTCCACCTGGGCCAGTGTGTACTCGACCTGCTCGCCGGCCTTACGGACCTCCAGGCCCTCGCCGACACAGACGATCGGGATCAGCCCGGCCTCGAGCGCCTTGGCCGTCTTGGCGTTGACCAGCGCGTCGTCCTCGTTGTGGTACTGCCGGCGCTCGGAGTGACCGGTCAGCACGTAGGTGCAGCCGAGCTTGCTCAGCATCGCCGCCGAGATCTCGCCGGTATAGGCGCCCGCGTCGTGCGTCGACACGTCCTGGGCGCCGTACTTGATCTTCATCCGGTCACCGTCGACCAGCGTCTGCACGCTGCGGATGTCGGTGAACGGCGGCAGCACCGCGACCTCGACCCGGTCGTAGTCGTGCTTCTTGTCCTGCAGCGTCCACGACAGCTTCTGCAGCAGGTGCACGGCCTCGACGTGGTTGAGGTTCATCTTCCAGTTGCCCGCCATCAACGGCGTACGGGCAGCTGTGCTGTCGGCCATGTGTCTCAGTCCTCTTCCAGTACGGCGAGACCAGGGAGCTCCTTGCCCTCCAGGTATTCGAGCGACGCCCCACCACCGGTGGAGATGTGCCCGAACGCGTCGTCCGCGAAGCCTAGCTGGCGCACCGCCGCGGCCGAGTCACCGCCACCGACGACGCTCAGCCCGTCCACCTCGGTCAACGCCTGCGCGACGGCCTTGGTTCCGCCGGCGAACGCGGCCATCTCGAAGACACCCATCGGCCCGTTCCAGAACACCGTCTTCGCGCCGGCGATCTCGGCGGCGAACGCCTTGCCGGACTCCGGGCCGATGTCCAGACCGAGCTGGTCGGCCGGGATCGCGTCCGCGGCGACCACGGTGGCCGGCGAGTCCGCCTTGAACTCGGGCGCGACCACGATGTCGGTCGGCAGCACGATCTCGACACCCTTCGACTTCGCGGTCTCCAGGTAGCCCTTGACCGCGTCCAGCTGGTCGTCCTCGAGCAGGCTCTTGCCGACCTCGTGGCCCTGCGCCTTCAGGAAGGTGAAGACCATGCCGCCGCCGATCAGCAGCTTGTCGGCCTTGGCCAGCAGGTTGTCGATCACCGCGAGCTTGTCCGACACCTTCGCGCCGCCGAGCACGACGACGTACGGGCGGGCCGGGTCCTCGGTCAGCTTCTTCAGTACGCCGACCTCGGCCAGCACCAGGCCACCGGCGGCGTGCGGCAGCTTGCGGGCGACGTCGTACACGCTGGCCTGCTTGCGGTGCACGACACCGAAGCCGTCGCTGACGAACACGTCCGCGAGCGCCGCCAGTTCGTCGGCCAGAGCACCCCGCTCGGCCTCGTCCTTGCTCTCCTCGCGCGGGTCGTACCGCACGTTCTCGAGCAGCAGGACCTCACCCTCGTCCAGGTTCTGTACGGCGGTCTGCGCGCTGTCACCGGTGACGTCGGTGGCGAAGTGCACGGTGATGCCCTCGGGCTGCAGCAGCTCGCCGAGCCGCTTGGCCACCGGGGCCAGGGTGAACTCCGGGTTGGGCTTGCCCTTGGGGCGGCCCAGGTGCGCGGTGACGATCACCTTCGCGCTCGCCCTGGCCAGCCTGATCAGCGTCGGCAGCGACGCGCGGATGCGGCCGTCGTCGCCGATCGTCTCGCCCTTGATCGGCACGTTCAGGTCGGAGCGGACCAGCACTCGCAGCCCGCCCAGGTCGCCGAGGTCTTCGATGGTCTTCACGGTTCAGCTTTCCTCAGGCTCGGGCACGAGCCTGCGTCCGGGTGAGCACCAGGCTGTCCGGACGCAGGCTGTGGATGTGAAGGGTCAGAGCGAAGCGCCGACGTGGTTGACCAGGTCGACGAGGCGGTTCGAGTAGCCCCACTCGTTGTCGTACCAGCCGACGACCTTGACCTGGTTGCCGATCACCTTGGTCAGGCCCGCGTCGAAGATGCAGGACGCCGGGTCGGTGACGATGTCGGTGGAGACGATCTCGTCCTCGGTGTACGTCAGGTAGCCCTTCAGCGTGCCCTCGGCGGCGGCCGCCTTGTACGCGTCCTTGACCTCGTCGACGCTGACCTCGCGGCCGACGGTGACGGTCAGGTCGGTGGCCGAGCCGGTCGGGACCGGGACCCGCAGCGCGTAGCCGTCCAGCTTGCCCTTGAGCTCCGGCAGCACCAGGCCGATCGCCTTCGCGGCGCCGGTCGAGGTCGGCACGATGTTCAGCGCGGCGGCGCGGGCGCGGCGCAGGTCCTTGTGCGGACCGTCCTGCAGGTTCTGGTCCTGGGTGTACGCGTGGATCGTGGTCATCAGACCCCGCTCGATCGTGAACGCGTCGTGCAGGACCTTGGCCAGCGGGGCGATGCAGTTCGTGGTGCAGGACGCGTTCGAGATCACGGTGTGCTTCTCGGCGTCGTACAGCTCGTGGTTCACGCCCATCACCACGGTCAGGTCCTCGTTCTTCGCCGGGGCGGAGATGATGACCTTCTTGGCGCCGTTGTCGGCGTGTGTCTTGGCCTTGGTGGCATCGGTGAAGAAGCCGGTCGACTCGATCACCACGTCGGCGCCGACGTCGGACCACTTCAGGTTCGCGGGGTCGCGCTCGGCGAACGCCTTGAAGCTCTTGCCCGCAACGGTGATGTCGTCGTCGGTGGCGGAGACCTCGCCCGGGAAGCGGCCCAGGATCGAGTCGTACTTCAGCAGGTGAGCGAGGGTCTGATTGTCGGTCAAGTCATTGACGGCGACGACCTCGATGTCGGCACCGGACGCCTGCGCGGCGCGGAAGAAGTTACGGCCGATCCGGCCGAAGCCGTTGATACCTACGCGTACGGTCACGGGACTGCGTCTCCTCAGAACTAGCTTTCGAGCACTGCCGCTACAGCCCGAACATTAGCCCAACAGCCCAGTGAGCCAACTGGTAGTGTCCACAGCAGACCACCAACGCCTCGTCCACGGTTCAGACCAGACCACCGGCTGGTACGCGCTCCTCCTGCGTGAAGTCGGTCGCTGTCCGCGTTCCGGACTCTGCGGCAACGAGTAACGCGCCTTCCGGACATGCTCACCGCGAGACGGGCGCATGGGTGGAGCCATGGCGATTTGAGGGGTTGACCACCGAGATGGTGGGTTGCCCCCTCGAATTCTGAGTGGGCAACCCACCATCTGGATGGTTGACCCCTAGTGCGGTGCCCGCATCGTGGACGGTGTCGTCCGCGTCTCGCAGGCAGTGCGGAGCGTCCTCGGAGACGGCCGTACGGCGGGCTGATCCCGACGGACCGCGGTCGGCGTCCTTGGTTTGTCAGCGTCCGAAGGCCTGAGCCGCCCGGGTGTTCACGGTGGCGCCGCGGCGTTCCTTGGCGCCGTCGGTCTGAACACCCGCCGTGTCCGCCACGGCATCGGTCGCCGGGGGCCGACCGTCGTTCAGGAGTCGGCCGGCGAACGCCGCGTCGCCGGGCGCACCAACGCCGAGTGCACCCTTCACCGCGTCCAGCCGGCTGGGCGGGGCCTGGACCTCGTTGTCCGGCCAGCCGATCGCCGCCGGCCCGTCGGCGACCATCTTGTTCTGGTTCTGCTGCTCCTGGAGCTTGCGGAGCTCCTCCTGGCGCTGCATCTCCTTGATCGCGTTCTCGGTGCGGACGCGCTCAAGCTCGGCCAGCGCCCTGGCTTCTTCTTCCTGGGTACCCATCTGTCCTCATCTGTTCATCGGATGGAACCCCCGTAGGGCAATCCAACCAACGCGACAAGTTCGGCGTGGGCTGCCGCAGATAACGATCCGGTCAGGCCGGGTCGAGCATCTCCGGGGTCAGGTTCGCCTCGGTGTTCGGGATGCCGAGGTCGGCGGCGCGCTTGTCGGCCATCGCCAGCAGGCGGCGGATCCGGCCGGCCACCGCGTCCTTGGTGAGGGCCGGGTCGTGCAGCTGACCGAGCTCCTCGAGGCTGGCCTGCTTGTGCTCCAGCCGCAGCTTGCCGGCCACCTGCAGGTGATCGGGTACGTCGTCGCCGAGGATCTCCAGCGCGCGTTCGACCCGGGCGCCCGCCGCGACCGCCGCGCGGGCGGAGCGGCGCAGGTTCGCGTCGTCGAAGTTGGCCAGCCGGTTCGCGGTCGCGCGGACCTCGCGCCGCATCCGCCGCTCCTCCCACGCGAGCACCGACTCGTGCGCGCCGAGCCGGGTCAGCAGGGCGCCGATCGCGTCGCCGTCGCGGATCACGACGCGGTCGACGTTGCGCACCTCGCGGGCTTTGGAGCCGATGCCGAGCCGGCGGGCCGCACCGACCAGCGCGAGCGCCGCTTCCGGACCGGGGCAGGTCACTTCGAGCGAGGACGACCGGCCGGGCTCGGTCAGCGAGCCGTGCGCCAGGAAGGCTCCGCGCCACGCCGCTACCGCGTCACAGGACGCGCCGGAGACGACCGCGGGCGGGAGACCCCGCACGGGCCGGCCGCGGTTGTCCACGAGGCCGGTCTGCCGCGCCAGCGCGTCGCCGTCGCGCACGACGCGGACGACGTACTTGGTCTGCTTCCGGATTCCGGAGGGGGAGATCACGACCACGTCCGACGGGTGCCCGAAGATCTCGGCGATGTCCTTGCGCAGCCGCCGGGCCGCGGCACCGCTGTCCAGCTCCGCCTCCACGACGATCCGGCCGGACACCAGATGCAGCCCGCCCGCGAATCGCAGCACGGACGACACCTCGGCCTTGCGGCAACAGGGTTTTGTGACCTGAATACTGGTCAACTCGGACTTCACCTGTGCTGTCATCGCCATGAAGGCATCCTCCCACCGCTGTCAAAGACCCTCGGGAGTCGTACCAGGACCAACGGGCCGATCGGGGACCTGTTACGGGGGCTGCAACCTTTCCTGTGGTTGGTCGCGTTCCTTCCGCGAGAGTACGAGGAGGGGCATGAAAGCACGGGACGAAGCCGAGTTCACCGAGTTCGCGGCGATCACGATCCGGCGGCTGCGGCGTACGGCGTACCTGATGTGCGGAGATTGGCACCGGGCCGAGGACGCGGCGCAGGACGCTCTGGTGAAGGTCTACCGGCACTGGAACCGCATCAACCGCACCGACAGCCTGATCGGCTACGCGCATCGCTGCGTCGTCACCGCGGTCCTCGACCAGTCCAGGAAGCCGTGGCGCCGCGAGCGTCTCGACGACACCGGCGAGGACCTCAGACCGCTACCGGACGCAGTCGGATCGGTCGATGACCGCCTGCTCGTCATCGAGGCATTGCACCACCTGTCGCCCAGCCAGCGCGCGTGCGTCGTGCTGCGGCACTACGCCGACCTCAGCCTCGAACAGACCGCCGACATCCTCGGCATCAGTGTCGGCGGCGTGAAGAGCCAGACCTCCCGCGGCCTCGGCCGCCTGCGCGAAGTACTACTCGACCAGACCGAAAGGAGCGCTTCGTGAGCACCGACCTCGAACGCCTGCTGGCTGCCGCGGCCGACGACTCGGACCAGCCGCTGCACACCGACGTCGGGGACGTTCTCGTCCGTGCCCGGCGTTCGGTCCGCAAGAGCCGGATCGCCGCCGCGTCCACAGCGATCGTCACCACCGCCGCGATCCTCGGCGGCGTCGCCGCCTGGTCCGCGACGCGTTCCGAGAGCGCGGGTCCGGCGGGCACGCCGAAGAACCAGACCATCACGATCGACGCGAAGACCGGCCGGATCGTCGACAACGAGACCGGCAAGACGGTCACGCCGGCACCTCCGGTGAGCCCGTTGTCCGATGCCGAGGTCCTACGCCGTTGCAAGCCGTACGACCCCGCGTACCGGCACCAGGCCCAGACGCACAAGACGATGGACAAGGCCGGTCCGGTCGACGCCCGGTGGAAGATCGTGGTGAAGAGTGGCGACCAGTCCGTGCTGAACGCGCTGTTCCTCTCACCGGACCAGTCGGTCGTCTCGACATGCATCATGAACAGTCCGGAGAAGCCCGCGAGCGTGGGGCGCACCATGACGGCAGACGTCTCGTCCAGGAGTCGGACCCAGCAGCCGCTGACCGTGCACGACGGCCTCCTGCTTCCGGTCACCGGTGTCACCCGGGTGCTGGTGGACCTTGCCGGCGAAAGCAGTCCGCGTGAGGCCCTGGTCGGCACTGACGGATTCGTCACCTTCGGCCACCCCGGCAAGAACGACAAGCTGATCACGCTGACCCGGATCCGGGGCTACGACGCCGGCGGCACGAGGGTGTACGACCAGATCGTCAAGCCGATCACTCCCCCGGCGCAGCCGGCCGTCGATCCGAAGGTGACCGTCAAGACCGCCGACCCGATCACACCCCAGGTCGTGCTCACGAAGGATCCGCAAACCGGGAAGGCCCTCGCTCCCGCACCGCCGGTCAGTCCGCTCAGTGATGACCAGATCCGCGATCGCTGCCGCCTCTGGGAGCAGGAGATCGCCACCAACCCCGCCTACGCTGGGCAGGGGCCGCAGGATCCGCGCGCGAAGGCAGCCGGTCCGATCACGAAGTCGTGGGACGTGGCGCTGAAGACCGGCACCGGCGACAAGTTCACCGCCGTGCTCATCTCCGCGGACCAGCGGGTCGCCGTGTGGTGCCATATGACGACTCCCACCACGAAGGGCGGCGAGTCCGACTACACCCGGCACGCGGTGGACGCGGACGGCAAGGTCGCGGACAACCTCGGGTTCGCGATGGTGCCCGCGGGCGTTGCGCAGATGATCATCGATCTGCCGGCCGGACCGACCCGGGTGTTGATGGCCAACGGCTTCTACACCTGGGGACTGACCGGCGGAAACTCCGACGTCAAGACAGTCCAGGTCCGCGGGTACGACGCCCAGGGCAAGCAGGTGTACGACGCGAAGAAGCCGGTCGACGCCGGCTGAGTCAGCTGAAGATCTCCCGGTAGACCTTGGCCAGCTTGTCCGGGGCGTGGTGGAGGTGACGGTCATCGTCGGCGATGTCGGCGATGACCACCTCCGCTCCGAGGGATTCCGCCGTACGGCGCAACGACGCGGGATCCGGGACATGGTCGGTATCGGCCAGCACGACGTCGATGCGGAGGTCGGGAGCATGCGCGGCCAGCACCTCGAGGTGGGTCTCGGGTGAGAAGCCGTCGGTCTCGCCCTTCTGCTCGCCCAGGTTGAGCGTCACCAGGCGACGCGCGCTGGTCTGCTCGAGAGCCCGGGACAACGCCGGGACCAGCAGGTTCGGGATCACCGACGTGAACCAGGACCCCGGTCCGACCACGACCCAGTCGGCCTCCGCGATCGCCACCAGCGCCTCGGGGCAGGCCGGCGGGTCGGCCGGGTCGAGCGCGACGTCGACGACCTGCCCCTCGGTCGTCGCCACCTCGGCCTGGCCGCGGATCTCGGTGATCGCCTCCGGATGATCCGGGTCCAGTCCGAGCACCCGCGCGGTGATGTCCAGCGGTACGGCGGACATCGGCAGTACGCGCCCTTGTGCGCCGAGCAATCGCGCCACCCAGTCGAGTCCGTCGACGGCCTCGCCGAGGAGCTCCCACAACGCAACGATCAGCAGGTTGCCGACCGCGTGATCGTGCAGCTCACCGTTGCTGCGGAACCGGTGCTGCAGCACGTCCGCCCAGGTCCGGCCCCACTCGTCGTCGCGGCACAGCGCGGCCAGCGCCATCCGCAGATCCCCGGGTGGCAGGACACCGAGCTCACGCCGCAGCCGACCGGACGAGCCGCCGTTGTCGGCGACCGTCACGACCGCGGTCAGCTGGTCGGTGACGTGACGAAGTGCGGACAGGGAGGCGGCCAAGCCATGTCCCCCACCCAGTGCGACGACCCGGGGAGCTCGCGTCACTCCCGCCCCAGATCCCGGTGTACGACCAACGTCGGTGACCCTCTCTCACGCAGCCGCCGGGCGATCTCCTCGGCCATCGCGACGCTGCGGTGCTTTCCCCCGGTGCAGCCGATCGCGACGGTGACGAAGCGCTTGCCCTCGTTCAGGTAGCCGGTCCGCAGGGTGTCCAGCACGTCGACGTAGTTCTGCAGGAACTGCTGGGCCAGCGGATGGCCGAGCACGAAGTCTGACACAGGCTTGTCCTGCCCGGTCATCGGGCGCAGGTCGGGCTGCCAGTACGGGTTCGGGATGAAGCGCATGTCGGCGACCACGTCGGCGTCCACCGGGATGCCGTACTTGAACCCGAACGACACCACGGTCGCCCGGAGCTCGGCGTTCTCCTCGTCGCCGAAGGCGTTCACGATCTTCGCGGCGAGCTGGTGGATGTTCAGGTTCGAGGTGTCGATGACCAGGTCGGCGCCGGCCCGGATGTCGCCGAGCAGCGCGCGCTCGCGCTGGATCCCGTCCAGCAACCGGCCCTCGCCCTGCAGCGGGTGCGGCCGGCGGACGCTCTCCTGCCGGCGCACGATCACGTCGTCGGAGGCCTCCAGGAACAGCGTCAGCGGCCGGTACCCCTTCAGCCGCAGGTCGTGGATGGCCGAGCTCAGCTCCTCGAAGAACAACCCGGTCCGGACGTCGACGACGACCGCGAGCCGTGGCGCCGCGCCGGTACCGATGACCTGCTCGACGAGGGTGGTCAGGAACATCGGCGGCAGGTTGTCGACGACGAACCAGCCCAGGTCTTCCAGTACGTCGGCGACCGAACTCCGTCCCGCGCCGGACATCCCGGACACAATGATCAGGTTGCCGCCTGTGTCGTCCATCAGCTCTCAGTTCTCCCTGGGTCCCCGTCGGGCGCCCCGGCCGGCGCCGGGACGTCGTCGCCCAGTATCTCGCCCGTGGCGGTGTTCACCGACGGCGCCCGGCCGGTTTCGGCCGTCGTTGCGGCAGCGTTCACCGCCAGTACGACGGACTCCGCCGTCCGGCGGCCGAATCCGGGCAGCTCGGCCACCTCGTCGATCGTCGCCTGCCGCAACTTCTTCAGCGAGCCGAAATGCCGCAGGAGCGTCTTCCGGCGGACCTCGCCGAGCCCCGGGACCTCGTCCAGGACGCTCTCGACCATCGACTTCGAGCGCCGGTTGCGGTGGTGGGTGATCGCGAACCGGTGGGCCTCGTCACGCAGGCGCTGGAGCAGGTACAGCCCCTCGGACGTGCGGGAGAAGATGACCGGGTCCTCCTCGTCCGGGACCCAGACCTCCTCCAGCCGCTTGGCCAGGCCGACGACCGGGATGTCGCCCAGGCCGAGCTCGTCCATCGCCTGGCGCGCGGCCGCGACCTGCGGCGGACCGCCGTCGACGACGACCAGTCCGGGAGCATAGGAGAACTTGCGGGCGCGTCCGGTCTCCGGATCGATCAGCGCCGCCGACGGGTCCTCGTCCTCCTGCAGCGTGGCCCGCTCGTCGAGCAGCCGCTTGAACCTTCGCGTCAGCACTTCCGCGATCGAGGCGACGTCGTTCTGCCCGTCGACGCCCTTGATCACGAACCGCCGGTACTCGCTCTTGCGGGGCAGACCGTCCTCGAAGACGACCATCGACGCGACCACCTCGGTGCCCTGCAGGTTCGAGACGTCGTAGCACTCCAGCCGCAGCGGCGCCTCGGGCAGGTCGAGCGCGGCCTGGATCTCCTCCAGCGCCTGGTTGCGAGTGGTCAGATCACTGGCCCGCTTGGTCTTGTGCATGGTCAGCGTCTGCAGCGCGTTCCGCTCGACCGTCTCCATCAGCGCCTTCTTGTCACCGCGCTGCGGGACCCTGATCTCCACCTTCGCGCCGCGGATCCCCTCGAGCCACTCGGTCAGCGCGTCCGCGTCTTCCGGCTTGGTCGGGACCAGGATCTCCCGCGGGATCGCGTCGCCCGAGTCACCGGCGTACGTCTGCTGGATGAACCGGGAGACCAGGTCGCCGGTGGTCGCCGTACCGTCGGCCTTGTCGGCGATGAAGCCGCGCTCACCGCGGATCCGGCCGCCGCGGACGTAGAAGATCTGCACCGCGACCTCGAGCGGGTCCTCGCTCAGCGCGATCACGTCGGTGTCGGTCCCGTCGCCGAGGACGACCGCGTTCTTGGCCAGGGCCTTCTCCAGCGCGGCCAGGTCGTCGCGGATCTTCGCCGCCCGCTCGTACTCGAGCTCGGCCGCGGCCGCCTTCATCTCCTTCTCCAGCCGGCGCACGTACGTCGCGGTCTGGCCGGACAGGAACGCGGCGAAGTCGTCGACGATCTTGCGGTGCTCCTCCTGGCTCACCTGACCGGTGCAGGGGGCGGCGCACTTGCCGATGTAGCCGAGCAGGCAGGGCCGGCCGATCTGGCGATGCCGGTTGAACACGCCCTTGCTGCACGAGCGCATCGGGAAGACCCGCAGCAGCAGGTCGACGGTCTCCCGGATCGCCCAGGCGTGACTGTACGGACCGAAGTACTTCACGCCCTTCTTCTTCTGGCCCCGGCCGACCATCACTCGCGGGTAGTCCTCGTTGAGGGTGATGGCGAGCCACGGGTACGACTTGTCGTCGCGGTACTTCACGTTGAAGCGCGGGTCGTACTCCTTGATCCAGGAGTACTCCAGCTGCAGCGACTCGACCTCGCTGGCGACGACGGTCCACTCGACCTTCGCGGCTGTCGTCACCATCGCCTGGGTGCGCGGATGCAGGTTGACCAGATCCTGGAAATACGACGACAACCGGGCGCGCAGGTTCTTCGCCTTGCCGACGTAGATCACCCGCCCGGCGGCATCGCTGAAGCGGTAGACACCAGGCGAGTCGGGGATCGACCCTGGAGCGGGACGGTACGAGGACGGATCAGCCACTCAACCACCCTAGTTCGGGTCGCCGACAAATCCGGAATCCCGCCAAAGTCTCAACTGCAACTTCAATGACACACTTGAAGGCATGACAGTTGAAGAGATGGATCGGGTGATCCGCGCGTACGACGGCATCCGGGTGCTCGAGGCACAGGGCGATCTGTTCTACCTGTTCGACCCGGCCGCGGACCTGCCGCCGGAACGGCAGCAGCCGTTCGCCACCATCGTCACCGGCGACCACTACGAGAAGGTGTCCCGGCTCGACGACCCCGGCGCCTGGCGCCTCAACATCGGCCTGACCAAGGCGACGTACACCTCGTTGTTCGGTGCGGTGCCGACCGAGCGCGACGCCGACTGGGTGCTCGACTCCGGCCACGACTACACCGCCCGCGACACCCTGATGCCGCACCCCTTCTACGCCTCGCAGCACTGGGTCTGCATCGTCTCGCCATCCGACGCCACTCCCCTGCTGCCGCTGCTGCAGGAGGCCTACGACTTCGCCATCCGCAAGCACGCCAACTTCCAGGCACGCCGCAGTAACCCCCTATTGGGCAAGTGAACGTTGCGGTCGTGTTGCGGGTTGTCCCATAAGGCTGGTTTGACCCCCGGTTGGGATGAGCGCGAGTTCTAGCGTGTGACCCAGGGTAGACGTGCAGGACCTTTGCGTGAGGCAACCGGGCCTTGCGCTGACTCGAGGGAGTTCCGCCCATGTCCCCCAGAATTCGCAGACCGCGTGCCGTGTTCGGAGCGGTCGCCGCATCCGCGCTCGCCGTGACCGGGATCGTCGCCACCGCGGCCGGCAGTGACGCGTCGCAGACGACGACCGCGGTCACCATCCGCGGCGCCGGCACCCCGGACGCCATCCCGGGCAGCTACATCGTCGTCCTGGCCGGCCAGCGTTCGCAGGCCGAGACCCGGGCCACCAACGCCAGTCTCGCGACCAGCTACGACGTCAAGGTGCGCGACCAGTACGACGCCTCGATCAAGGGCTTCTCCGCGAGCATGAGTGCGGACCAGGCGAAGAAGCTGGCCGGCGACAAGCGGGTGGCCTACGTCCAGCAGAACCAGAAGATCACCGTCGCGCAGGACGACCCGCCGTGGGGCCTGGACCGGGCCGACCAACGTGACCTGCCACTGGACAAGAAGTACGAGGCGTCCACCACCGCGGACAACGTGAACGTCTACGTGATCGACACCGGCATCTACGCCGCGCACAAGGACTTCGGCGACCGCGCCTCGGTCGGCACCGACACCGTCGGCGACGGCCAGAACGGCGTCGACTGCATGGGGCACGGCAGCCACGTGGCCGGCACCATCGCCGGAACGACGTACGGCCTGGCCAAGGGCGCGCATGTGTACGGCGTCCGGGTGCTCGACTGCTCGGGCTCCGGCTCGACCGAGTCCGTGGTGGCCGGCATCGAGTGGGTCACCAAGAACGCGAAGAAGCCCGCCGTGGCGAACATGAGCCTGGGCGGCGGCGCCGACGACGCGCTGGACGCGGCGGTGAAGGCCTCGGTCGGCTCCGGCGTCACCTACGCCGTTGCCGCTGGCAACGAAAGCGCGGACGCCTGCCAGGGCTCGCCGGCCCGGGAGCCCTCGGCGATCACCGTCGGCGCGACCGACGACCAGGACAAGAAGGCGACGTTCTCCAACTTCGGCAAGTGTGTCGACCTGTTCGCGCCGGGCGTCGACATCACGTCGGTCGGCATCACCGACCCCGAGGCGACCGCCAAGATGAGCGGTACGTCGATGGCCACGCCGCACGTGGCCGGTGGGGTCGCGCTCTACCTGGCCGACCACCCGGACGCCACGCCGGCCGATGTCGCAACGGCCCTGGTCGGTGCCTCAACGCCGGACAAGGTAGGTCACCCCGGCACCGGCTCCCCCAACCAACTCCTCTACGTCGGCAAGCTCGACCCAGCCACCCACAGCTGACAAACCGCTAACGTCCGAAGAAGTGAGGGCTATCGGCCTCACTTCTTCGGACGTTACGGTTGTCAGGCGGACTGGACGATGTTGCTGCCCTGAACCGCGACGTTTACCGCGGGGAGGGGCGACTGCGCGGGGCCGCTGACCGGGCTGCCGTCGGTGATGTTGAAGTGGCTGTTGTGGAACGGGCAGACGATCTGCCCGCCCTGCACCGACCCGACCGGGTTGCCCTGGTGGGTACAGATCGCGGAGAAGCCCTTGAACTGACCCGCGGTCGGCTGTGTCACCACGACCTTGGCGTCGGAGAACACCTTGCCGCCACCGACCGGTACGTCGGACACCGGGCCGAGGACCGTGCCGCCGCTGGTGCTCGCCGGCGCGCTCGAGGACGGCGCCGTACTGGTCGGTGCACTGGTCGGAGCCGAGCTCGTGCCGGTCGCGGGTGCGGAACTGGAGCCGCTGCTCCCGCTCGCGTTGTCGCTGCCGCCGCAGGCCGCAAGGATCGGTGCGCTGGCACCCGCGAGGGCGGCGATTGCCGCGCAGCGGAGCACCGACCTCCGGTCGCGCAGGTTGTCCCCCGCCGGGGTCTGCTGCGGGGTGGTTGGTGCCATCGTGTCATCGCTCATGAATCTGGACCTCCAGGAGCCTGCCGGTCGAAGTGGTTGAACGCTTTGCTTCTGTGTAGCCGACCCTGCCAAACCGGGCCGATACCGGGTCAAACGACTGGATCATCGGATCGGTTCAACCAGCGCCGGATTCAACCGGCGTTTGAGAGTTGCTGTGAATCAGCTGGTAGTGCGGGCGCCTGATCCGGACTGCCACTAAGGTGTGGCCCGCTGACCAGCCCGCGGACGCCGGGGGGCTTCGTACTTCTGGAACGGATGCGCGAGACACTTCAGTGGTGGCGGAGGTCAAGACATGACGGACACGAGCGAAAGTTTCGCTGTCGTCGAGGTGATCGCGGATCTCGCGCCGATGTGGTTGCCGGGCTGTGTGGTGGACACCGAGGAGCGGACGGTCGAAGTCGGCTGGGGACGCGGCGCGCTGCAGATGTCCGCGGTCGTCGGCGTCGGCGAGATCGTCGACCGTTGTCTGCACCTCCCACAGCAACGCTGGCCGGAACAGATCGAGGCCTGGCTGCTGGCCGTCGTCGCCGAAGGTGAGCTGGCCACGGAGGAACACCGGTACGGCGACGTCGCGGAGCGGCAACGTGCTCTGCTCGTGCAGCGCGGATGGTCTGCGCGAACGGCCGGACCGGTCGCGGACGCCCTGATCCCGTTCGGCGAACACTTCGAGGTCGTGGTGTTCGTCCGGACCGGCAAGGAACTCCGGCGACTGACCGTCGTACGGCGATCGATGCTCGGGCTGGGTGATCCCGGCGTGCCGTCGCCGGTGCGGTTGAGTCTGGCGGAGGTCGCGGACCTGGAGCCGGTCGAGCACGACGGGTTCGCCGTCCTCAGCCGGGACGGCGATCCGCTGGTGTCGATGGCGATCGTCGACCGGGAGACCTTGTTGCCGCAGGCATCTCTGGGCGCGGGGGTGCTGGTCGGGGTGCCGCGGTTGAGCACAGTTGCCTACTGCCCGGCCGATGCGGGCCAGGATCGGGCCGACGCGTTGGCGCGGTTCGTCACCGAGACGTACCGCGACGCACCGGACCAGTGCTGCCCGGATCTCTTTTGGTTACAGGGCGATCGGATAGTTCAGGTGCCGGTCACGCTGGCCACGCCACCGACCGTCGTACTGCCCTCTGTGTTGACGCCGCATCCGCGCCGTACGTGGTTGCGACAACTGTTCGGACAGCTCTTCGGCCGGTGATACTCGCGGGCTGATCAGCTGGCGACGCGTTTCCGGGCCGGTGCCTTCTTCGCCGGGGCCTTCTTGGCAACGGCTTTCTTGGCGACCGTCTTCTTCGCCGCGGTCTTCTTGACCGGCGCCTTCTTCGCGGCGGCGGCCTGCTGCTTCGCGCTCGGCTTGGCGGCGCGACCCTCGAGAATCTCCGCCAGGAACTCACCCGTGTACGACGCAGGGTTCGCCGCGACCTCTTCCGGCGTACCTTCCGCGACCAGCGTGCCACCGCGGCGACCGCCGTCCGGCCCGAGGTCGATGATCCAGTCGGCGGTCTTGATCACGTCGAGGTTGTGCTCGATCACCAGCACCGAGTTGCCCTTGTCCACCAGGCCGCCGAGCACGCCGAGCAGCTTGCGGATGTCCTCGAAGTGCAGACCGGTCGTCGGCTCGTCGAGCACGTAGACCGTCCGCCCGGTCGACCGCCGCTGCAGCTCGGACGCCAGCTTCACGCGCTGCGCCTCACCACCGGACAGCGTCGGCGCGGGCTGCCCGAGACGGACGTACCCGAGGCCGACCTCGACCAGCGTGGTCAGATGCCGCGAGATCGCCGGGATCGCCGCGAAGAACTCCGACGCCTCCTCGATCGGCATGTCCAGCACATCCGCGACGGTCTTGCCCTTGTAGTGCACCTCGAGCGTCTCGCGGTTGTACCGGGCGCCGTGGCACACCTCGCACGGCACGTACACATCCGGGAGGAAGTTCATCTCGATCTTCAGCGTGCCGTCACCCGAACAGGCCTCGCACCGGCCGCCCTTGACGTTGAAGGAGAACCGGCCCTGCTGGTACCCGCGGACCTTGGCCTCGGGCGTGTCCGCGAACAGCTTGCGGACGTGGTCCCAGACACCGGTGTACGTCGCCGGGTTGGACCGCGGCGTCCGGCCGATCGGCGACTGGTCGACGTGGATGACCTTGTCGACCAGCTCCATCCCGGAGATCTTCGTGTGCCGGCCCGGCACCGCCCGAGCACCGTAGATCTGCCGCGCCAGCGAGGTGTAGAGAATGTCGTTGACCAGCGTCGACTTGCCAGACCCCGACACCCCGGTCACCGCGACGAACACCCCGAGCGGAATCGTCACGTCGATGTCCTGGAGGTTGTTCTGCCGGGCGCCGTACACGGTCAGCTCGCGGCCCTCGGTCAGCGGTCGCCGGACCGGCGGGATCGGGATCTCGCGGCGGCCGGAGATGTACTGGCCGGTGATCGAGTCCGGGTGGTTGCGCAGGTCCTCGACCGTGCCGGAGACGACGACCTGGCCGCCGTGCTCACCGGCACCCGGGCCGATGTCGACCACCCAGTCGGCGTGGTCGATGGTGTCCTCGTCGTGCTCGACGACGATCAGCGTGTTGCCCAGCTCCTTCAGCCGGACCAGCGTCTCGATCAACCGCCGGTTGTCCCGCTGGTGCAGGCCGATCGACGGCTCGTCGAGGACGTACAGAACGCCGACCAGCCCCGAGCCGATCTGGGTCGCCAGCCGGATCCGCTGCGCCTCGCCACCGGACAGCGAACCCGCCGGCCGGCTCAGCGCCAGATAGTCCAGGCCGACGTCGAGCAGGAACCGCAGCCGCTCGCCGATCTCCTTGACCACCCGCTCGGCGATCTGCTTCTCCCGCGGCGACAGCTCCATCTGCGCGAGGAAGCCGTGCACCTCGTCGATCGACATCGCGCTGATCTCCGCGATGTTCTTACCGCCGAGCGTGACCGCGAGCGAGATCGGCTTCAGCCGGGCGCCGTTGCAGGCCAGACACGGCACCTCGCGCATGTACTCCTCGAAGCGCTCCCGGCCGGTGTCGCTCGACGCCTCCGCATGCCGTCGCTCGACGTACGGGATCACACCCTCGAAGGTGGTGTAGTACGAGCGCTCGCGGCCGTAGCGGTTCTGGTACGAGACGTGGACCTGCTTGTCGTGGCCGGTCAGCAGCGACTTCTTCGCCTTCGCCGGCAGCTCGCCGAACGGCGTGCTCGTCTTGATCTTCAGGTCCCTCGCCAGCGCCGCCAGCAGACGCTCGAAGTACTGCGAGACGTTCTGCCCGGACCACGGCTGGATCGCGCCCTCGTCGAGTGACTTGGACGGGTCCGGGATCAGCAGCTCCGGGTCGACCTCCATCCGGGTGCCGAGACCGGTGCACACCGGGCAGGCGCCGTACGGCGAGTTGAACGAGAACGACCGTGGCTCGAGCTCGTCGATGGCGAGGGGGTGGTCGTTCGGGCAGGCGAGCTTCTCGGAGAACCGGCGCTCGCGGTGCGGGTCGTCCTCCGGCAGGTCGACGAAGTCCAGCACGAGCAGACCACTGGCCAGACCGAGCGCGGTCTCGACCGAGTCGGTCAGCCGCTGCTTGGCCGAGCTCTTCACCGCGAGCCGGTCGACGACCACATCGATGTCGTGCTTCTTCTGCTTGTCGAGCTTCGGCGGGTCGGTGAGCTGGATCGTCTCACCGTCCACCCGGGCCCGGGACAACCCCTGACCGCTCAGCTGGCGGAACAGGTCGAGGTACTCCCCCTTGCGGCCGCGGACGACCGGGGCCAGCACCTGGAAGCGAGTGCCCTCCTCGAGCTCCAGCACCCGGTCGACGATCTGCTGCGGGGTCTGGCGCGCGATCGGCTCGCCGCACTCCGGGCAGTGCGGGCGGCCGGCCCGGGCGAACAGCAGGCGGAGGTAGTCGTACACCTCGGTGATCGTGCCGACGGTGGAGCGCGGGTTCCGCGAGGTGGACTTCTGGTCGATCGAGACGGCCGGGGACAGACCCTCGATGAAGTCGACGTCGGGCTTGTCCATCTGACCGAGGAACTGCCGCGCGTACGCCGACAGTGACTCGACGTACCGGCGCTGGCCCTCGGCGAAGATCGTGTCGAAGGCCAGGCTGGACTTGCCGGACCCGGACAGCCCGGTGAAGACGATCATGGCGTCCCGGGGCAGGTCGACCGAGACGTCCTTCAGGTTGTGCTCACGCGCTCCACGCACGATCAGACGGTCAGACACAAGCTCACTCTCAGCCGTTCTCGAGGGTATCCAGGGCATGCCCGGTCATGCTAACGAGGCCCACCGACAAAAACTTCCGGCGGCGGATCGAGGTACCCGGAGGACGCCCGACCGCACCGGCCGCTTCGAAAGTATATTCGATCGCGGGCGGTAGTTCATGCAAGTCGGCCCCGAGATGACCGGACGGTCGCCGGAGTGCAAGGATCGGGGCTGTCACGACTTCCAGGGAGGGCGCATGCCGGAGTACCACGGGAACGTCAAGGTCGGCGGACCGGCTCAGACACACGAGCTGGCCCGGTTGATGATCACCAAGGTCGCGGTCGGCCCGATGGACAACAACGCCTATCTCCTGCGCTGCCGGCAGACCGACGAGCAGGTGCTGATCGACGCCGCCAACGACGCGGACACGCTGCTCAAGCTGATCGGCGACGGTGGGCTCGCCCGCGTCGTCACCACTCACCGCCACCAGGACCACTGGGAGGCGCTCGCCGAGGTCGTCGCCCGGACCAGCGCCACCACGGTCGCCGGCCGGTACGACGCCGAGGGCATCCCGGTCCCCACCGACCAACTCGTCGACGAGGGCGACCACATCGCCGTCGGCCAGTGCAGCCTGCGCGTCATCCATCTGGTCGGCCACACACCGGGCTCGATCGCCCTCGTGTACGACGACCCGGACGGCGCACCTCACCTCTTCACCGGTGACTCACTGTTCCCGGGCGGCGTCGGCAACACCCAGGGTGACGCAGAGCGCTTCACGTCCCTGATCAACGACGTCGAGACCAAACTCTTCGCCGACCTCCCCGACGAGACCTGGGTGTACCCCGGTCACGGCTCCGACACCACCCTCGGCACCGAACGCCCCCACCTGAAGGAATGGCGCGAACGCGGCTGGTGAGTCGTTAGATCCGCGAGCGGGCTGCTTCGATCTGGGCGCTGATCATCACGGCTCCCACCGAAGCGGCCAGGGCAGCCGCCTCATCAGCCAGTGCCTGCGCGTCGTCGGAGCGCCCTTGTGCGGCGGCCAGGTAGATGAGACCGACCAAGTTGGCCGCCACACCTGCCGTGAAGCCGAGGGTACGGCGGAGAGCGGTGGACTCCTCGAGCAAGGCGCGGGCCCGGTCGAGGTCGCCGGCCGTGTGGGCCGCTATACCCAAGTGGCGGAGGGCGTAGGACAGGGTCAGCTGGTCCCCGGTCTTCCTGGCCAACTCGCTCGCGGCAGTCAAGGGTGGGAGGGCGGACGCGTTGTCGTCGCGGACGACCTGGTGGAAGCAGCCGATCCAGAACTGGGCTTCGGCCTCGCCGCGCTCGTCGCCCAGGGCGCGGTAGAGGTCGGCCGCTCGCTCGAAGGCCGGCAACTCCTCGGGGACCTCGATCCGTGTGTCCAGGTAGCGGCCGTGCATGACCCGGCCACGACCGATCAACAACGCGGCCTCGACCGCGTCGAGCTCACGATCGGCCTGCGACAGGGCGTCGTATGCCCCGTTGAAGATCGCCCGCTCGTACAAGTCCTTCGCCCACGCCAAATGTTCGTCCACCCGCCAGAGCCTAGGCTGCCGTCGTGAGCAACTTCGCCGAATACGAGCCGGACGCCGGCCGTCAGGTCCCGGACACTCCGATCGAGATCCGCCCGATGGGCGCCGACGACCTCGACGCCTGCGCCGAACTGATCGTCTCGCGCACCGGCGGACCTGTCGCCGAGCGCCGAAGCCGTCTGCTGTCCGACCTTCAGGATCCGACGCGCTACTCCGTCGTCGCGTGCGTCGAGACTGAGGTGGTCGGCTACGCCGCCGTGATCCACCACGAGGTCTCCCCCGACGACCCGCCAACCACGGCCCCCACCGGCTACTACCTTGTCGGCCTGATCGTGTCCCCGGACTGGCGCCGCCACGGCATCGGGGAACTCCTCACCACCGCTCGCATTCGCTGGACGGCCGAGCGCGCCAACGCCGTCTACTACTTCGCGAACCTCGCGAACAGCCCGATCCTCGACCTGCACCAGAGCTTCGGCTTCACCGAAGTCACCCGCGACTTCACCTTCCCCCGCGCCCCTCTCAAACCCGGCAGCGGCGTCCTCCTCCGGGCCGAACTGAGCTAGCGGTCGGTCAGTTCGGTGGGATGGGCTATGACATCCACGAGGGCGTTGTTGCGGATGGCGGTGATTTCGGTGCGGCGGGAGATGGCGTCGGCGAACAGGAGTCGTTGGAGGGACTGAGCGTCGCGGAGCGGGGCGCCGTCGACAGCCAGGACCAGGTCGCCGGGGCGAAGGCCGGCGTCGGCGGCGGGGCTGTTCGCGATCACCTCTACGACGCGGAGAGCCGTGCGCTGGTCGAAGCGTTCGGCCAGGGCGGGCCGCAGCGGCGCGGGGGTCGTGACGAGACCGAGGTACGCGCGGCGGACGCGACCGTCATGCAGGAGCGAGTAGATGATCCGGCGCGTGGTCTGGTTCATCGGGACGGCCAGCCCGAGGCCGATGCCGGCCACCGCCGTGTTGATGCCGACGACCCGGCCGTTGCCGTCGGCAAGTGCTCCGCCGGAGTTGCCCGGGTTCAGCGCCGCGTCGGTCTGGATCACGTCCTCGATGATCCGCTGCGCCGACCCGCTCCGCACCGGCAGCGACCGGCCGAGCGCACTCACCACGCCCGCGGTCACACTCCCGGCCAGCCCCAACGGGTTGCCCACGGCAACCACCAGGTTCCCCACCTTGAGGTGATCCGCGTCGCCGTACTCCGGCGGATCCGGGATCTCCCGGTCGGCTCGCAGTACGGCGAGATCGGACAGCCGGTCGACCCCGACCACTCGGGCCTGCGCCGTCGTACCGTCCGCGAACTCGGCGTTCGCCTGCTCGCCCTCGCCGACGACATGCGCGTTGGTCAGCAGGTGGCCATCGCCGGTCAGCACGACCGCCGATCCCGACGAGTCGCCGCGCCGGCTGTGGATCCGCAGGCTTGCCACCCGCGGGATGAGGTGTTCCGCCACGCCCGAGACCACTCGGGAGTAGGCATCCAGTACGTCGTCGCCGGCAATCTCATCAGCCATGGTTCTGCCTCCCGAATTACATCATTACACCGCAAGCAAGCCGCGGCCATCGCGTGAACCAAGCCACAATCCTGACCGATCGGTTGAAAACTGGCCGATCGGTCAGGATGATGGCTGACATGGCAGTCACCACCCCCGCCCGGGAGCGGACCCGGCACGAGATCGTGCGGCAGGCGATGGACCTGTTCCAGGCCAAGGGCTACAACGCGACGTCACTGCAGGACATCGCGAGCGCGGCCGGCTGCTCGAAGGCGACGGTGCTCTACCACTTCAGCGGCAAGCCCGCCGTCCTGGCCGCGGTCCTCGAGCCGGCCGCCGCCGACCTGGCCGAGCTCCTCGCCGCGGCCGGCGCGCTGCCGCAGACGGAGGCGCAGGAGTTCGCGATCCAGCGCTTCATCGACCTCGCCGTGGTGCACCGCGGCGTCATCGACGTCATCCAGGACGTCATCCCGGTGATGGTGGAGATGCCCGAGATCGCCGGACTGGTCGCCGACGGCATGAAGATGACCGACTACCTGGCCGGCTCGGACGACCCGCTCGAGCACGACCTGGCCAAGTTCGCCGTCAACGGCCTGCTCGGCGAGTGCCGGCGTCCCGGCGAACGCACCGACGACGAACTCCGGAGACTCTGCGACATCGCCCTCCGTCGACTGCTCGGACGCAGCTGAACCCATCCCGACCGCCGGCGGACGGTCTCCCCTGCTCGCACGTACCGACTTGAAACGGACGCACTCCCGATGGCCAATCTGCTGTACCGGCTCGGCCGGTTCTCCTACCAGCGCCGGCGCCTCGTCGCCGCCGTCTGGGCGTTGTTCCTCGTCCTGCTCGGTGTCGGCGCGTTGACGCTGGGCGGCAAGACTGCGAACACCTTCTCCATCCCGGGCACCGAGTCGCAGCGCGCGCTCGACGCCCTGAAGCAGGAACTGCCCGCGGCGAGCGGTGCCTCGGCCGCGGTCGTGGTGAAGGCACCCGACGGCAAGACGCTCGCGGATCCGGCGGTGAAGGCGGCCGTCGGCGCGACCGTCGGCAAGGTCGCGAAGGTGCCGGAGGTGATCGTCGCGATCGATCCGTTCACCAGCAAGGCGATCAGCCCCGACGGCACGACCGGCCTGATCAGCGTCCAGTTCGACAAGCCTGCCGACGAGCTCTCCAAGGACAGCACCACGGCGTACGACGGACTCAGCGGACTGAGCACCGGGGATCTTCAGGTGGTCCCGGGCGGCCAGGTGGCCGGCGGCGTACCCGAGATCGGAGCCACCGAGGTGATCGGGGTCGCGGTGGCGGCCGTCGTACTCGTTGTCACGTTCGGTTCGCTGGTTGCGGCCGGGATGACGTTGCTGACCGCGCTGCTCGGCGTGCTGGCGGGGATGGCAGGGCTGTTCCTGGTCACCGCGTTCGTTGATGTGTCGTCGACCGCGCCGATCCTTGCGTTGATGCTGGGACTCGCTGTGGGTATCGACTATGCGTTGTTCATCAGCTCGCGGCATCGGACACAGCTTGCTCAGGGCATGGATCCGGAGGAGTCGGTCGGGCGGGCGACAGCGACCGCGGGGTCGGCGGTGTTGTTCGCCGGCGCGACGGTGGTGATCGCGCTGGCCGGGTTGAGTGTGGTCGGCGTACCGTTCCTGACCGCGATGGGGCTGGCGGCCGCGGCGACCGTGCTCACCGCGGTGCTGGTCGCGCTCACGCTGCTGCCGGCCATGCTCGGGTTCGTCGGGAACCGGGTGCTCCCCCGCAAGATCCGCAAGGCGCCGACGGCCGCTCCGGTCAAGGAAGGTTTCGGCTTCCGTTGGGGCCGGCTCGTGACCAGGTTCCGCGTCCCGATCGTTGCCGTCGGCATCCTCGGGCTCGGGTTGCTGGCGATCCCGGTCAAGGACATGCAGCTCGCGCTGCCGGACGGTGCCTCGGCCGCGGCCGGCACGAACCAGCGGGTCGCCTACGACCTGACCGCGGCCGCCTTCGGGCCGGGCGCGAACGGTCCACTCGTCGTCGTTGTGAAGAGCAACGACCCGGCGACGTCCGATGCGCTGGTCAAGCAGGTACTCGCGAAGTCGCGAGAGCTGAAGGATGTCGTGGCGGCCCAGGCCGGGCCGGCCAGTGCGGACGGATCGACACGGTTGTTGCAGGTGATCCCCAAGAGCGGCCCGGCGAGTCAGGACACCGCAGAGCTGGTGAAGAACCTGCGGTCGGCGGTGCAGCCGTTGGTCGCCGGTGACGCGAGCATCTCGGTGACGGGCAATACCGCGGTCGGGGTCGACGTGTCGAACAAGCTGTCCAACGCGTTGCCGATCTACCTGCTGGTTGTCATCGGGCTGTCGTTCCTGCTGTTGTTGCTGGCGTTCCGGTCGGTGCTCGTGCCGCTCAAGGCGACACTGGGCTTTGTGCTCACGGTCGGGGCGACCTTCGGCATCACGGTCGCGGTGTTCCAGCTCGGATGGGGTGCGGACCTGCTCGGCGTGGACTCCCCCGGGCCGCTGGTCAGCTTCCTGCCGATCATCATGCTGGGCGTGCTGTTCGGGCTGGCGATGGACTACGAGGTGTTCATCGTCTCCCGGGTCCGCGAGGAGTTCGTGCACGGCAAACACGCGACCGAGGCAACCATCGAGGGTCTCGGCCACGGCGCCCGCGTGGTCACTGCGGCCGCCCTGATCATGGCGTCGGTCTTCGCCGGCTTCATCATGGTCCACGACCCGATCATCAAGGCGATCGGCTTCGGCCTCACCATCGGCGTCCTCATCGACGCCTTCGTAGTCCGCATGACCCTCGTGCCCGCGGTGCTGTCTCTCCTAGGCGACCGCGCCTGGTGGTTCCCACGCTGGCTCGACCGCATCACCCCCAAGGTCGACATCGAAGGCGAATCCCTCCACATCGACGAGCCCAAACAACTCGCCGACATCCACTGAACTGTGGTGAGGCGCACCCGCGCGTGGCCGGTGCTCCTCAGCGCAACAGTCCCGACGCATCACCCACCCGGTACGGCGCGTAGGTCTCTGCATAGATGCGGATTCGTCCTGCCAGCACCGAACTGGGGATCACATACATGCTGCCGTCGCCCAGCACGATGAAGAACAGATCGATATCGTCCGGGTCGTACGGCATCTTGCCTGCCGACTTTGTCCAGTGCGTACGGCCGCCGTCCGATCTCGACACCCCAGCGCCCCTTGGCATCGGGGCGAGCGCTGCTCTTGACCTGCACGCGCTGCACGCCCTTCCTCGTAGTCACCAGCAGGTCATACACCTCGGGCTCGATCGGCAACGCCACCGAGCAGCCCCGCAAGGTGAACCATGCCATCGCCATCGCAGGCGCCGCAGTTCGCAGCAGCTCAGGACGCACAGGCTGATCGAACACCTCACCTGACAGTGACCGCGGCTCGGACGGCCTCAGATTGGTGCAGTCCAGGCCGAGCCGAACCGCATGCCCCTTGATCCGAACCCGGGTCTCGATGCCGTCGCTGACGCCCAGCCCGGCGAATACATCCGCCCAGCAGGTGGCGTCGCGCATCACTGCACGCAGCTCTCGGTCAGACCACCGACGTTGGCCCGTGAAGTGGGCGGTGTCCAATTCAAGCCGGTCCGCGTGTCGTTTGAGCACACGGATTGTGCCTGCGGACGTGCCGTTCAATCCCAGTGCGCGAGCGACCGCGCGCCACGAGTGGTTCTCCTCTACTGCCTGACGCAGCTGCAGATCGTCCCAGGTACGCCTGTCCCCCGATGTCTTCATGGAAGAAACCTAAAGAGGGGCACCGACAGAATCGGTGCCCCTCTTGGGTCGGGCTGACAGGATTTGAACCTGCGGTCTTCTGGCCCCCAGCCAGACGCGTTACCAAACTACGCCACAGCCCGATGCCCGCCTCCGAAGAGCCGAGCGGGGTAAACCTTACCGCATCTTGTGGAGTGGTCTTAACCGGGTTCCAGGTCGGCGGGTCAGCGCTTCTTGTTCTTTTGGCGGGCTCGGATCTGGACGTGGACGGGGCTGCCGACGAAGCCGAAGTCCTCGCGGAGGCGGCGTTCGATGAAGCGCTGGTACGACGCCTCGATCTGGCCGGAGGTGAAGATCGCGAACGTCGGCGGCATCGTCGTCGCCTGGGTGCCGAACAGGATCTTCGGCTGTTTGCCGGACCGGACCGGGTGCGGGTGCGCCGCGACCAGGCGGCCGAGGAACGCGTTCAGCTGGCCGGTCGGGACGCGGGTCTGCCAGCCGTCGAGCGCCGCCTCGATGGCCGGGACCAGCTTCTCCATGTGCCGGCCGGTGAGGGCGCTGATGTTCACCCGTGGCGCCCAGCGGAACTGCACCAGGTCGCGGTCGATCTCGCGCTCCAGGTAGTACCGCCGGTCCTCGTCGACCAGGTCCCATTTGTTGTAGGCGATCACGAGCGCCTTGCCGGCCTCCTCGACCGCGCTCATGATCCGCAGATCCTGCTCGGCCATCGGCTCGGACGCGTCGATCACGACCACGACGACCTCGGCCCGCTCGATCGCCGCGTTGGTCCGCAGCGAGGCGTAGTACTCGTGCCCCTGGGCGCTCTTCACCTTGCGGCGGATGCCGGCGGTGTCGATGAACCGCCACTCCTTGCCGGCCAGCGTGATCAGTTCGTCCACCGGGTCGACCGTCGTACCGGCGACGTCGCTGACGACGACGCGGTCCTCCTTGGCGACCTTGTTCAGCAGGGAGGACTTGCCGACGTTCGGCTTGCCGACGATCGCGACCCGGCGCGGGCCGCCGGTCTCGGGGTCGCGCTCCGGCGGCGCCTCGGGCAGGGCGGCCAGTACGGCGTCGAGCATGTCACCGGTGCCGCGGCCGTGCATCGCCGAGACCGGGAACGGCTCACCGATGCCGAGGCTCCACAGGTTCATCGCCTCGGCCTCGACCCGCTGGTCGTCGACCTTGTTCGCCGCGAGCACGACCGGCTTCCCGGACTTCCGCAGTACCCGTACGACGGCCTCGTCCGCATCCGTGATCCCGACCGTCGCGTCGACCACGAACAGCACCGCGTCGGCCGCGTTGATCGCGACCTCGGCCTGCGCCGCGACCAGGGCCGCCATCCCGACCGCGTCCGGGTCCCAGCCGCCGGTGTCGACGACCGTGAAGCCGCGGCCGGCCCAGTTGGCGTCGTACGAGACACGGTCCCGGGTCACGCCCGGGGTGTCCTCGACGACGGCCTCGCGGCGGCCGATGATGCGGTTGACCAGCGTGGACTTGCCCACGTTCGGC
Organism: Kribbella sp. NBC_01484; assembly: GCF_036227145.1. Taxonomy (NCBI): domain Bacteria; kingdom Bacillati; phylum Actinomycetota; class Actinomycetes; order Propionibacteriales; family Kribbellaceae; genus Kribbella; species Kribbella sp. NBC_01484. Next base: position 7,142,206 of record NZ_CP109437.1, on the reverse strand, counting down.
CGGCCGACGATCGCGAGCACGGGCAGCGGCCCGGTGTCCTCACGGTCGTGCGTAGGCTCGGCGAAGTCGTAGCCGGTGGGCAGGTCAGTCATCAGGGTCCTTCTTGTCTGGCGCGCCCGGGAGGGGGTGGCCGGTGGCTTCGACGGCCGCCCTCACATGGGCTCGCAGCACGTCGCCGATCTGGTCGGCAACCGCGCGTACGTCGGAATGCCTCCTGGGAAAGGGTACGCGCTCCACCGTGAACGGCTCGCCATAGACCACATCGACCCGGCTCCCGGCCGGTGGGAAACCCTCCACGTCGCCGCGCGGCAGCCTGGTCCCGAGCAGGGCCACCGGCAGGATCGGCGCACCCGTCACCATGGCCAGATACGCCACGCCGGTCCGGATCCGGCTGAAGTCGCCCGGACCGCGGGTGCCCTCGGGGTAGATGTTCAGCACCCGGCCGTCGCGGAGCACCTTGATCGACTGCCGGACCGCGAGGACGTCGTACGCCGATCGGTCGACCGGGATCTGCCCGATCCGCCGGAGAATCCTCCCCTGGAGCCCGCCGAACACCTCGATCTTGCCGAGCTGGTGCAGCATCCGGGGCGCGATCGCCCCGAGCAGCGGCCCGTCGAGCAGGCTCAGATGGTTCGGAGTCATCAGCACCGGACCGGTTCGCGGGAACCGGTCCTCGTGGTGAATGGTCAGCTTGTACTTGCGCCGGAAGTACGGCTTGGCGACCGTGCGCATCGGCAGCGCGAGCCGGTACGGCAGCCGAGGCAGATCGTCGGTGCGTGGCAACTCCAGGTGCCCGGTCAGCTCCGCGGTCATGCGGCGATGCGCTCTGTCATGACTTCGGCCCTCTCGGGGCGGCCTCGGCCTCCTTCGCGAGACGGCTGATCACGTCGATGACCTCCTCCAGGGACAGATGCGTCGAATCGATGGTGACCGCGCCGTCGGACGCGACCAGGAACTCCGACACGGTCGCGTCGTCGGCGTCCCGGCGGACGATCTGGTCGCGGAGCTGCTCGGCGGTCACCGCCCCGGCCGCCAGCTCGGCGCCGCGGCGCGCCATCCGGGCGTCCTGGTCGGCGGTGAGCAGCACCTTGAGCTCGGAGTCGGTCGCGACCACGGTGGCGATGTCGCGGCCCTCGACCACGATCCCGCCGGTCGGCTGGGCGTCGTCGATGATCTCCCGCTGGCGCCGGATCAGCTCCTTGCGGACGTCCAGGTTGGTGGCGATCTTGGAGACCGTCTCGCTGATCCGCGGCTCCCGGATCGCGGTCGTCACGTCGGTCCCGTCGGCGATCACGAACTGGTTCGCCGGGTCGATGCTGACCTCGAGGCGCAGCTCCCGGGACCGCTGCGCGACCGCCGCGGTGTCGTCCAGATCGAGTCCGTGCTCCAGCGCCGACCAGGTCACCGCCCGGTACGTCGCTCCGGTGTCCAGGTAGCGCAGCCCCAGCCGGCTGGCGACGCCTCGCGCGGTGCTCGACTTACCGGAGCCGCTCGGGCCGTCCACAGCGATGATCATGCCCCGAAGATTACCTGTGGCGGGGGACATTCCACCGATCAGGACCGGCTACCGGTGGACGACCCAGCCACGCTCGGTCAGTACGTCGACCAACTGGTCGACCGAACCGGGTTTGACCGCCAGCTCGACCTCACCGACCGGACGGCCCGGACTGTGGTCGATCCGCAGGTCCTCGACGTTCGCGCCGGACTCGGCCGCGTCCGCGAACAACCGGGCCAGCTGCCCCGGCCGGTCGGGGATGGTCACCAAAACGGTCACCAGGTCGATGTGCGGCGCACCGTGCTTGCCCGGCACCCGGACCGCACCCGAGACGCCGAGCCCGAGGATCGAGGTCAGCTCCTCGGCAGCCTCTTCCTTGCCCAAGGCAACGAGTAGGCGATCCAGCTCGCCACGGATCTGCTCCAGCAGGCCGGTCAGGGCGGTCGAGTTCGCGGACACGATCTGGGTCCACAGCTTGGGGTCGCCGGCCGCGATCCGGGTCACGTCCCGGACGCCCTGGCCGGACAGCTGCAGGTGCGAGGTCGGCGCGTCGGCGAGCGTGCCCGCGGCGAGCGCAGACATCAGGTGCGGTAGGTGTGACACCCGGGCGACGCCGAGATCGTGGTCCTCGACAGACAGCTCGACGGTCCGGGCTCCGGCCGCCTCGGCCAGCCGCCGTACCAGCTCGATCGCCTCGGGCGAGCTGGTGTCGTGCGGAGTGATCGCCCAGGTCGCGCCGTCGAAAAGGTCCGCGCGGGCGGCGAGTGGCCCGTTCCGCTCGGAGCCGGCCATCGGGTGGCTGCCGACGTACCGGCTGAGGTCACCGGTGAGCTTGCCCGCGTCGGCGAGGGGCTTCGACTTCACGCTGGCGGCATCGGTGACGACCGCGTCGGTCTGCTCCAGCTGCTCGGCGATCACCGCGCCGACGTGATCCGGCGGTACGGCGACCACCACGAGCTGCGGCTCGATCTGGACCAGCCGCGAACCCGCGCCGATCCGCTCCGCCATCAGCGCGTTGTCCGGATCGGCGTCGACGAGCTCCACCACGACACCCAACCGCGCCAGCGCCAGGCCGATCGACGTACCGATGAGTCCGGTGCCGACGATCCGAACCGGACCGCGCAGCTCGGTCATGGGGCCTCCCGCCCTGGACTGAGGAGCGTAGGGAGCGAAGCGACTGAAGCGACGAGGGAAGGGCGGGAGTCACAGCCCCATGCCCCCGCCGGCGCCGGAGGCCCGGCCAAAAGCACGGTCACTGGGCGCCCGTCAGGTCTGGACGGAGAGCTACCGCGCCGTGCAGGTAGACGTGCTGGATCTTCTCCCGGGAACGCGGGGTCTCGGTGTGCACCATCAGCCGGACCACGCGCGGCAGGGCGTGCGGGACGGCGATCTCCTGCATGCACATCAGCGGTACGTCGGTCAGCCCGATCTGGCGCCCGGCCACGGCGGGAAACTCCGAGTGCAGGTCAGGCGTGACGGTGAACAGGATGCTGATCAGATCCTCGTTCTCCAGATCGTTCGCCTCCAGGACCGCCCGCACCAGCTCCGCGGACCGCTCGAGCAGATGCTCGCGCTCGTCCACGTCGAGCTGGGTGGCACCCCGGATCGCCCGTACCGCCACGTCTTCGCCTCCTTGGTCGTCTGTCTCCAACCCTAGAGCAGAGTGGTCAGAGGGTGGACAGCCGTCTCGGATAGTGCCGCCTCGAGCAGCCTCCGGGCCACCGGAAGCAGCCCGGCCTCCCGGACCGGTGCGAGCGGATCGGTCAGTTGCCGACGACGCCGGAACGATCCCGGCGGTTGGCCGTACGCGAGGGAGAAGCGGCGGGAGAAGTGGTACGGATTGCTGTAGCCGCAGTCGGACGCGATCTCGGCGATCGTCGCGTTGGTGCGCAGGAGCGCGGTCGCGGCCCGGGCCAGCCGGATCAGATCCAGGGCGTACGCCGGTCCGCAGGCGTACCGCTCCCGGAAGAGCCGGTGCAGGTGCCCTGCCGACAGGTTCGCCGCAGCGGCCAACTCCGGGACGGAGATGATTCGCGGGCCGCTCCTCGCCCACACGGTCGCAACATGGTCGACCAGGCGGCGGACAGCATCCGGCATCTCCTCGCGCGACTGACCGGCCGGAGCGCTGAGGAAGACCTCCAGCATCGTCGCCACCAGCCGGTCACTGTGTCCCCGGACCGACGATGACGGTACGCCGGCAAGGTCCAGCAGGTAGGTGCACAGCCCGTCCAGCAGGCTCGGATCGGACTGGGATCGCACCGACGGCCAACTCGACGCATCGCCGAGTCCGCCGAAGTCCTCGATCTGGAAGTGCACGTACGCATGTCGCGAAGGGCGATCGCAGTCCCAGATATAAGCATCCCGGTTCCCGCGCCGAGCCAAGGCCACGATGCCCGGGCGAAGGTCCTCCTCCACGGTCGCCTGCCGGACGCCGGCATCGTCGTACACCTCGGTCCGCCACCGCGCCGAACCGCTCAGGATCCACAGCAGTTCGTAGTTCGGCAGCGTGCGTGGGCCATAGGTTGCCCCGGGCGGATAGTCCGCGACCTGGACCACGGAGTTCACGCTGATCACCGGGGGTCGCGAGGTCACGAACAGATAGTAATGCGCACGCCCGCGACATTGGCCGGGCCTGGTGTGCTCTGAGACCGTGAAGCCGGTCATCGCCCCCGAAGGCCGGATGGAGCATCAGATGCAGTCTGTTACCGCCGTACACAGCTTCGCCGAGGTCACCGACGAGTTGGTCGAGTCGTTCCGGCGGGACGGCTTCGTCGTCCTCGATCAGGCCGTGTCGCCCGACCAGGTCACCGCGCTCCATGCCGCGGCCGAGGCTCTGTGCCGCGGTGACCTGGGCGTCATCGACGGAGGTCCAGCCGCCGAGCCGACAGCGGATGTCCTGCGCAAGTACCTGTGCATCCACCAACCACACAAGGTGTCCGACGTGGCACTCGCGGCGTTACGGGCGCCACGGGTGGTCGCGGCGCTGACCGCGGTGATCGGGCCGAACGTCAAGGCCATGCAATCGATGCTGTTCATCAAGCCCGAGGGGAAGCCGGGCCAGGCATGGCACCAGGACGAGTTCTTCATTCCGACCAGGGACCGCTCACTGACCGCGGTGTGGATCGCGCTCGACGATGCCACCGTGGAGAACGGCTGCCTGTGGGTTCTGCCGGGCTCCCACCGCCGCGGTGTCATCTACCCCGACCGGGAGCAGGACGATCTCCGCTTCGACTGCACAGTGGAGGCGTTCGACTTCCCGTACACCGACGACGATGCCGTCCCGGTCGAGGTGCCCGCGGGTTCAGCGGTGATCTTCAACGGTTATCTGCTGCACCGATCACTGCCGAACACCGGCCGGCACGGACTCCGCCGGGCGCTCGCCAACCACTACATGAGCGCGGAGTCGCTGCTCCCCTGGCAGTCCGTGCCACCTGGAGTCCACGTCGGCAAGCACGACTACCGCGACATCGTGATGGTGGCCGGGACCGATCCGTACGCCTACAAGGGCATCGACGATCTCGCTCGCCCGCACTCCCGGCGGGACAAGGACGGCGGGTGCGACCGCTGACTCAGCCCGCCTGAGCCTCGGCGGCGTCGACGGCCTGCTCCAGCAGGAGGGCGATCGTCATCGGTCCGACGCCGCCCGGGACCGGCGTGATCAGGCGGGCGACCTGGGCCGCCTCCTCGAAGTGCACGTCGCCGATGTTGCCCTCGTTGTACCCGGCGTCGACCACGACCGCTCCCGGCTTCAGCCAGTCGCCGCGGACGAAGTCGGGTTTGCCGACCGCCGCCACCACGATGTCCGCCGTCCGGACGATCTCCGGCAGGCCGACGGTCCGCGAGTGCGTGTAGGTGACGGTCGCGTTCGATGCCAGCAGCAACATCCCGACCGGCTTGCCGAGAATCGGGCTGCGGCCGATCACGACCGCGTGCGCCCCGGCGATCGGTACGTCGTACGCCTCCAGCAGGCGCATGATCCCGCCGGGTGTCGCGGACCGGAACCCGGGATCGCCGAACGCCATCGCGGCGAACGACCGCATCGTCACGCCGTCGACATCCTTGGCCGGGTCGATCGCCTCGAACGCGGCCCGCTCGTCGATCTGCGCCGGCACCGGATGCTGCAGCAGGATCCCGTGCACCGCCGGGTCGCTGGAGAGCTTGTGAATCTCGGTGACCAGTTCGTCGGTGGTCGTGTCCGCGGGCAGTACGACGCTCCGCGACGCGATGCCGGCCTTCTTCGACCGGTTCTGCTTCATCCGCACGTACGTCGCCGACGCGGGGTCATCGCCCACCAGCACCGTCGCCAGACACGGCTGCACGCCGGTCTTCTCCCGCAGGGCCTTCGCCCTGGCGGCCGCCTGAGCCACGATCTCCGCGGCGAGGTCGGTCCCGGTCATCAGTTCGGCGGTGGTCATGCGCGCGCTCCTTCGGGCGTCGACAACAGGTCAGATGCCCAGGCGCGCGGCGCAGCCGGATCTCCGGCAGGCCGTTTCCCGGTGGTTACCCACCTCAACGCCAGTCGCGGCCCACCGGTCAGGATACCCGGGCGGTCACCTCGGCGATGAACGTGTCGGCGACACCGTCGCCGATGCGGGGGTAGGTCTGGGAGTGCGGGAGGCGGATGTCACGGATCTCCTCGGCCTGGGTGACCAGGTGGTTGATCTGGGCCTGGCTGGTGGCGACGTCCGAGCTGTTGCCCTCGGCTCCTGCTTCGAGGACGCGGAGGGCCTCGCGGAGCGCCTGACCCCAGTAGAAGCTCGCGTCGAGCCAGGCATCGGTCTCGTCGGCGAAGGACGGGTCGGACACACCGGCGCGGATCTGCGCCGGAGCGTTCTCGATCGCCTCGAAGTACGGCTCGAGCTCCGCGATCGCGCCGGCCAGGTCGCCGCCCTCCCAGGTCGCCCAGAATTCGGCGATCTTCGCGGCCAGCACCGGCGCGTTCGCCAGGTGCAGCTTCCCGTCGTAGGTCGTCAGGTCGGCGAAGACCTCGAGCGCCGCGATCGTCTCCGGGTCGCCGGAGGCCCGCTCGGCGATCGCGCGACGCCACGACGCCTGCTGGTCGTACGTCGCCGGGTTCCAGCCGAACTCCGCGAACGAGTAGAGCGCGAGCTTGCTGGCCCCGGCCTGGTTCATCGGGTTCGAGATCACGCCGACGACCTGGTCGGCCAGGCCAGGCTCGCGGTTGCTGTAGTCCGCGAGCAGGATCCGGCCGTGCGCGTAGTCGTTGACCGGATAGTTGTCCCAGATCAGGATGTCGTGCCCGAACACCGCCTTCGCTTCGGCCGCTTGTGCGCTCGTGATCGAGTGCGGGACGACACCGATCCCGGTCCAGTGCACGACGACCGCGCTATCCAGCTGTTCCCGGAGCGCCTGCTTGTACGGCGACTCGGTCACGTCGTAGTACTCGGTCGGCACCATCTGCAGCGGGGCGAGATCCGGCTTGGTCGCCACCCACTCGCGCTGGATCCGGTTCAGCAGGTCGCTCTGCGCCCGCCCGGCCCCGCCACCACCGGCGCCGTACTTCTCCTCGTCCTCGGCGCAGTGCCACTTCTCGTACTCGATGTCGTCCAGCGGCACGTTGAACGCCCGCGCGCCGAGCTCGTAGAGCGCCTCGAACTTGGCGATCAGCGCCTGGAATTCGGTGTCGTCGGTGTAGCGGATCGACAGGCCGGGCGAGAGCGCGAAGGTGAAGTCGACCTTGTTCCGCAGCGAGCGCTCGATCAGCTCGCCGAGCTCGGCCAGCTTGTCGGCCGGGTACGGGTCGCGCCACTGCTCGCGGTGGTACAGGTCGTCCTTCGGGGCGTACTGGTACGTGTTCATCCGGTGCGCGCCGAGGTAGTCCAGGTGGTCGAGCCGGTCCGCGTGCGACCACGGCGTACCGTAGAAGCCTTCGATCGAGCCGCGGTACCGCATCGTCGGCCAGTCGCGGATCTCCACGCCGTCCAGGTGGTTGCCCTGGACAAGTTGTGCGAAGGTCTGCGCGGCATAGAAAGTACCGCGCCCGTCGACGCCCTCGAGCACGACCTGATTGCCCCCGACGGCAACGACGTACCCCTCGGCCGGCAGCCCTTCAGCGGGTTGCACGTCGAGGCCGCCTCCGCCCAACCGGATCGTGACGGCCGCTTCTCCGTCGATGATCGTCTGTACGCCGGCGCGCGTCAGGGTCTCTCGGACGACGCGCTCGGCGTCAGGGTCAGTGGTCGGACCGTGCACCAGCCCGATCGTGTCGCCGAGGTCGATGCCGTCGTCGCGGCGGGTGGTCTGCTGCGGTTCTGGAGTCACGATCCCAAGCTTTCAGAGAAGTCCGGCGTGGTCGAGAGCGAGGTACGCGGCATCGATTCCCGTCATCGCGCCAGGGGTGCGGAGCTCGGTGCGGAACGCGTCCACTGTCAGCTCGACCGGGACACAGTCCTCCGTCTCGTCCAGCGCCTGCTTCCCGTCGGGACGGCAGCCGCGCGCGATCGCGACGTACTTGCGATAGATCGAGGACGCGGACGACCACTGCCAGCCGACCAGGTCGAGCGACTCACAGGTGTACCCGGTCTCTTCCTCGAGCTCCCGCGCGCCGGCCAGCGCCGGGTCCTCCCCCGGCTCGACCAGCCCGCCGGGAAGGTTCGTGACGATTCGATCCGGTCCGGCCCGGAACATCCGGACGGTCACGATCCGGCCCTCAGAGGTCAGCGGCAGGACAGTGATGCCGGCCGTGATGCCCTCCGCGGACTTCGGGCCGAACACGTCCCACTCCACCTCGCGCCCGTCCGGCAGCCGGTAGCGCCGAAGGTTCACGGTCAGGAACCGGTGGAATCCCGGCTCCTCGCCGAGCAACTCCCACGGCTGCGGATCGCCGGGACGAGACAGGTCAGCCGCCGCGGAGTCCGCGGCGGCTGAACCTTCAGCTGACTCGCTCACAGCGGCCGGTTGTCGTCCGGCTCCTCAGGTGGCGCGATAGGTACGTCGTCGGCCGAGGATGCCGGCGTGGCGTCCTCAGCGGGCTTCGCCTCGACGGGCTCAGTGGGAGTCTCGTCCGGGCTGGACTCGGACAGGATGCGCGCCAGCGTCTCCTCGGAGATCCGCTTGAACTTGCGCACCTGGGTCCGGGTCCGGTCCAGGACGGCGACCTCGATCTGATCCGGGGTCAACTGGCGGACCTCGGTGCCGTCGTGGCCGAGCGCATCCACGGCCAGCCGGAGCGCGCCGGCCAGCGAGATGCCCTCCTTGAAGTGCTCGCCGACGTAGTCCGCGACCTGCTCGGCCGGTCCACCCATCACGGCGTACCCGCGGACGTCCGCGATCGAGCCGTCGTAGGTGAGCCGGTAGATCTGGTCCTCGGCCGTGCTGGTGCCGACCTCGGCGACCAGGATCTCCACCTCGAGCGGCTTCTCACCGCCGGAGGAGAAGATCGCGCCGAGGGTCTGCGCGTACGCGTTGGCCAGCGCCCGGCCGGTGACGTCGCGCCGGTCGTAGGAGTACCCGCGCATGTCGGCCAGCCGGACGCCGGCGATCCGCAGGTTCTCGAACTCGTTGTACCGGCCGACGGCGGCGAACGCCATCCGGTCGTAGATCTCGGCCACCTTGTGCAGCGCGGGCGAGCGGTTCTCCGCGACGAACAGGATGCCGTCGGCGTACTGCAGGGCGATCGCGCTGCGGCCCTTGGCGATGCCCTTGCGGGCGAAGTCGGCCCGGTCCCGCATCAGCTGTTCGGGCGAGACGTAGAACGGAACGCTCATCGAAGGTGTCGTCCTCTATCAGTCGATCGGGATCAAGGTCAGGTCAGGGATGCCGAAGCCGGGCCGTCGGGACGATTGTGGCGCTCGGCCCAGGCCGCGTCGACGATCGCGGCGACCTCGTCCTCCGGCATCCGCCGGTAGCCGTCCGCGGTGACCACACCGACCACCGGGAAGATCCGCCGCAGCATGTCCGGACCGCCGGTCGCCGAGTCGTCGTCGGCGGCGTCGATCAGGGACTGGATCACGGCCGTGACGCAGTCGGTCACCGAGCTGTCCTCGCGGTAGAGCTTCTTCAGCGCGCCGCGGGCGAACACCGAGCCCGAGCCGACGCTGTGGAAGTGGTGCTCCTCGTAGCGCCCGCCGGTCGGGTCGTAGGAGAAGATCCGGCCGCCCTTGATGTCCGGGTCGTAGCCCGCGAACAGCGGCACCACGGTCAGGCCCTGCAGCGCCATCGAGAGGTTGCCCCGGATCAGCGCGCTCAGCCGGTTGGCCTTGCCGTCCAGGCTGAGGGTCGCGCCCTCGAGCTTCTCGTAGTGCTCCAGCTCCACCTGGAACAGCCGGACCATCTCGATCCCGAAGCCGGCGGTGCCCGCGAACGCGACCGCGGAGTACTCGTCGGCGGGGAACACCTTCTCGATGTCACGCTGGGCGATGATGTTGCCCATCGTGGCCCGCCGGTCGCCGGCCATCACCACGCCGCCGGGGAAGGTGGCCGCGACGATCGTCGTACCATGCGGGACGTCGGCGGAAAAGTCGGCCGATCCCAGGCTGCGCCGTCCCGGCAACAGGTCGGGCGCGTGCCCGGCCAGGAAGTCCATGAACGACGAGCCACCTGGGATCAGGAAGGCTTCCGGCAACCGGCCGGAGGCATCAAAAGTCATCGAGCGGTTCACTCCCCACCCTTTTGCACGAATCCGCGGACGAACTCCTCGGCGTTCTCCTCGAGGACCTCGTCGATCTCGTCCAGGATCGAGTCGACGTCGTCGTCGAGCCGCTCCTTGCGCTCCTGGGCGTCCTCCGACGCCTCGACCTGCTCGACCTCTTCCTCGGTCGACGAACGCTTCGGCTGCTTGTGCTGCTGACCGCCGTCCTTCGCCATGGCCACACACCTCCTAGAACCGCTGGAAAGGCCGCCCAACCGACCCTTCTACAGCGACCCTACCCGGCAGCACCCCCAGTGATGGTGCGAACCAGGTCACTCGCGGTGTCGCATTGGTCGAGAAGTGCCCCGACATGCGCTTTCGTGCCCCGCAGCGGGTCCAGCGTCGGGATCCGCTGCAGCGACTCCTTGCCGGGCAGATCGAAGATCACCGAGTCCCAGGAGGCGGCCGCCACCTGCGGCGCGTACTGCTGCATGCAGCGGCCGCGGAAGTACGCCCGGGTATCGGTCGGCGGGTGCGAGACCGCCATCCGGATCTCCTCGTCGGACACCAGCCGCTGCATCCGGCCGGCCTTCACCAACTTGTAGTAAAGACCCTTGTCCGGGCGCAGGTCTGCGTACTGCAGGTCGACGAGATGGAGCTTCGAGTCGTCCCAGTCCAGGCCGTCGCGGTCGCGGTACGACTGGAGCAGTTTGTACTTCGCCACCCAGTCGAGCTGGTCGGCCAGCTTCATCGGGTCGGTGGCGAGCTGGTCGAGCACCTGCTCCCAGCGGTGCAGCACGTCCTTGGTCTGCCGGTCCGCGTCGTCGCCGTACTTGTCCTCGACGTACTTGCGGGCCTGCTCGAGGTACTCCGTCTGCAACTGGACCGCGGTCAGCTTGCGGCCGTCCTTGAGCGTCAACAGGTGTGTGCAGGTCGGGTCGTGGCTGACCTCGTGCAGCGTGCTGACCGGGCGGTCGACGCCGAGGTCGTCGGTCAGCCAGCCGTCCTCGATCATCGACAGCACGAGCGACGTCGTCCCGACCTTCAGGTACGTCGAGATCTCGGACAGGTTCGCGTCGCCGATGATCACGTGCAGGCGGCGGTAGCGGTCGGGATTCGCGTGCGGCTCGTCGCGGGTGTTGATGATCGGCCGCTTCAGCGTCGTCTCCAGCCCGACCTCGACCTCGAAGTAGTCGGCGCGCTGGCTGATCTGGAAACCGTGGGCGGCGCCGTCCTGGCCGATGCCGACACGGCCGGCGCCGGTGACCACCTGACGGCTCACGAAGAACGGCGTCAGGTGCCGCACGATCGACGCGAACGGCGTGGACCGGCGCATCAGGTAGTTCTCGTGCGAGCCGTACGACGCGCCCTTGTTGTCGGTGTTGTTCTTGTACAGGTTCAGCGGCGGGGCGCCGGGGATCTGGCGCGCCTGCCGGGCGCCTTCCATGATCACCAGCTCGCCGGCCTTGTCCCACACCACGACGTCGCGCGGGTTGGTGCACTCGGGGGCGGAGTACTCCGGGTGGGCGTGGTCGACGTACAGCCGGGCGCCGTTGGTGAGGATCACGTTCGCCAGGCCGGTCTCCTCGTCGGTGAGCTGGCTGGAATCAGCCACCTCCCGGCTGAGGTCGAAGCCGCGCGCGTCCCGCAGCGGGTGCTCCTCGTCGAAGTCCCACCGGGTCTTCCGCGCGAGCGGCTGCGTCTGGGCGTAACCGTTCACCACCTGGCTCGAGGTCAGCATCGGGTTGGCCCCGGGCTGGCCGGGCACCGAGATGCCGAACTCGGTCTCGGTTCCCATGATCCGCCGAACACTCATGCGAACGAGCCTACGCGGTGCGGCCGACTAAAGGTGTTGCCGTGTCCACAGGGTTACGTGTGAAACTGCGCCCGTGGACGAAATGGTGGCGATCCTGGACGAAGACAACCGTGTCGCCGGATCGGCGCCCCGCTCGGTCATGCGCCGGGACAACCTGCGCCACGCGGCCACCGGCGTACTCGTCCGGAATCCGGCCGGCGACATCTACGTGCACCGTCGTACGCCGACCAAGGACGTCTACCCGGGCCGGTACGACTTCGCCGCCGGAGGCGTCGTCGCGGCCGGCGAGGACCCGTACGACGCCGTGGTCCGAGAGCTGGCCGAGGAGCTCGGGATCACCGGTGCCGAGCTGGTGCGGTTGCCGGAGGGCGACTATGCCGACGAGCACACCCGCTACCGCGCGTACCTGTACAGCTGCGTCTGGGACGGCCCGGTGAAGCACCAGCCGGAGGAGGTCGACTGGGGCGCGTGGATGTCCCCGGCCGACCTCGTCGCCAAGCTGGACGACCCCACCTGGTCCTTCATGCCCGACACCGCCGCCCTGCTCGGCCCGCTGGTCAGGAGTCTGGTGTGACGATCACGCACGGCTGGGACAGCCACGCCTGGATCGAGGGCCCGTGGTTCGCGGACTCAGCGACATCTTGGCCGCGCTCTGATGCAACCATCGGGTTGGTGTCCGGTCATTACCCGGTGTGAAGATCATCCTGACTGACGATACGGAGCCGGTCATGGCTACGGGATCCGATCCGGAGCTTTGGGAGCGGTTGCGCACCGGCGACCACTTCGCGCTGGGCGAGCTCTTCGACCGCTACGCGGACGACGTGCACGCCTTCGCGTTCCGGCGGACCGCTTCCTGGAGTACTGCCGAGGACGTGGTCCAGGCGACGTTCCTGAGCACCTGGCGGCGATTCCAGCGCAACCCACCAGGCCCGCTGACCGGGCCCAGCGCCCGCGGCTGGCTGCTGATGGTAGCCAGCAACGAGTGCCGGACCCTCTTCCGTACAGCGAGCCGGCTGCGCAAATTGCTGGATCGTCTGCCCGACCCGGCGCCCGAGGGCGATCACGCCCCCGAGGTCGCTCGCCGGCTGGACGACGAGCGCCGCATGTCGGCGATCCGTCGCGCCGTGGCCCAACTTCCCCGGCACGAACGGGAGACCCTCGAGCTCGTTGTCTGGTCCGGTCTCACGATGGCCGAGGCCGCGGACGCGCTCGGCGTACCGGTCGGAACGGTCAAGGCCCGGCTCCACCGCACCCGTCGCCGTTTCCCGGATCTGCTGACGCGGGTCGCGCTCACCGAGGAGCTCTCATGAACATCCGTCTCGACCCGCCACCCGTCCCTCCGTTGACCTCGTCCCAGCGGTCCCAGCTGCGCAACCGGGTCATGGACAAGTCCAGGCCCACGCGCGACCACTCAACCCGGCGTTGGATCGCCCCGATGGTGGCCGTCGGATCCGTGGCAGCCGTGGTCGCCGGCACGCTCGTCATCACCAACAAGCCTTCCAGCGATCCCGGAGTCGCCGGCACACCGGCCCAAACCCCGACCCAGGCGCAGGCGCCCGCCAGGATCGGCGTCGATCTCGGAGCGGTGCCGCGGGCCGACGTGTCCAAACTCCTCGGCGACTGCACGTTCCCGCGGGCGGACGAGGGCGGCGTCGTCAAGATCCTCTGGAGCCGCCACGTACGGGGCATCACCACGGACAGCACCACATCGGTGGCGGTGGCCCTGAACTCAACGGGCAGTCATCCCGCATCCGCCATGCTGGGGTACAGGTTCTGCATGACACGCGTGCCGCCGTCCGCCAAGCTCGGCGCCGTCGGCAGCGTCGGTATCGTCGCCGATCAGGCCTGGACCGCCCGCCCGACGGCCGAGCGAGGCCTGGTGGCGCTCGGCGGGTCGGACACCGACTTCACGAACGACCTCGGCACCCTGCAGGCGTGGACGATCTACCGGGCCCGGCCGGATATCGCCAGAGTCGAAGCCCGGTACGTGTTGAACGGCAAAGCCGGTGAGTGGACCAAGGGGGTCGTCGACGGCGGCTTCGCCTACACGGAGGTCCAGGCGCACGGGAAGTTCACGGTGGGCCAGCGCCTCAAGGCGGAGGTCCGCGCGTTCGACGCCGCCGGCAAACCGGTACCGGTCAAGGGGTAGCCGGGCCGGGCTCGGGTCAGCGCCGGCGGTAGTCCGGCCTGCCCGCGATCCGCGAGATCGAGCGAGCCAGGTTGATCCCGACCAGACCACCCCAGCAGACGATCACCGCGATCGTGCCCTCCTGAGTGGCCGCGATCGCGGTGATCGGAATACCCATGACCACGGACACGATGGCGAGCGCGAGACCGCCCGGATCGTTCTCCCGGCTCTCCTTGACCGGCTTGGCCGGCGCGGCGACGGGGACCTGGGCGGCGCGTGCATCCAGCTTCTCCAGGAAGCTGTCGATCAGCTCCGCCTCGTACTCCGGTCCCAGCTCCTGCCGCGCGGCCACCGCCGCACGCAGGTCCTTCCGCACCTCATCCGTCGCCATACCAGCAAGCTAAACCCGCCCCCACCTCCCCGTAATCAGGGGAAACCCCGGTCGCACCCTTCAGCTGGGCGCGGACATCCGGTGGGCGATCGCGGCGGCCTCGATCCGGTTGGCCGCGCCGAGTTTCTGCAGGATGTGCGACACGTGGACGCCGACCGTCCGAACGCTGATCACCAGCGCCACCGCGATCTCACGGTCGGTGCAGCCGCGGGACAGCAGGGTCAACACCTCGGCCTCGCGTCCTGTCAGCCCGAGAACCTCGTCAAGACCTTCGGTGGGCTCAGTCCCGGCCGACGGGTTTGCCAGCCGCAGGCGGGCCAGTTCGGCGAGCAATTCGAGCTCGCGCCGCAACGGCTGCGCACCGATCCGGACCGCGATCTCGTACGCCGAACGGGCAGGAATGCTCGCCTCGGCCCGGGACGCTCCGGCCGTGACCAAGGCCTCCGCCTGGCGCCACCGGCAGTAGGCGGTGAGCGGTACACGGTCGAGGTCTGCCCAGCGGCCCGCGACGTCGGCCCACAGCTCAGGACCGACGACGCCCCGGGCGCGCTGGTACTCAGCGTCGGCCAGCCCGAACCAGGCGCTGCCGACCGGCGTCACCGATGCGGCGTCCTCGGCAGCACGGCGGGCGACCGCGATCAGTTGATCAGCGTGGTCGAGCACGCTCCGCTCCGCGGCGGCATCGCGTCGGGTCCTGGCGACCGCGGCAAGCTCTGCCTGTGCCCGCAAACCCTTTGCACAGAACCAAACCCGAAGCTGCGCGGCCCCGACGGAGCCGATCCGTTCCAAGGCCCCGTTCGTGTGATCCGCGGCGTCGGCCCAACGCCGCTCCCACAGCGCGAGTTCGGCCAGGTAAACGTCGTAGATGCCGAGCCCTCGATCCGGACGCAGGGTCTCGAGCGCGGCGTCGAGGTGCTCCCGGGCCGCGACGAAGTCGCCGCGGCCGACCTCGAGATCGGCTCGAAGCATCAGCAGCATGTACGGGAAGCTCGCCATGGTCGATCGCAACGCGGCCGTGCTCAGTGCATCGGCCTCGTCCCACTCGCCCAGCGCGAGCAGCGCCTCGATCACATTCGAGACCAGTACGGCGCTGTCGATGCCGTACCGGTGGACCGCCTCCAGACCCTGGCGGCCGACCTGGACGGACTCCCGTAGCCGACCGAGCATCGTCAGGGAATCGGTCAGATTGGTGTACACCCGATCCAGCCCGATCCGGTCACCGATCTCCTCGGCCAGCCGCAGCGCCTCGCCAAGGTCGGACAGACCCTCCTCCGTCCTGCCCAGATAGACGTGGCTGGCGCCGCGCACAGTCAGCGCCCGCACCAGTGCCTCGCCGGCCCCGGCGTCACGCGCGAGCACCAACGCCTCCTCGGCCAGCCGTGCGGATGCCGCGTGGCGCCAGGCCACCATCAGGCCGCCGGCGAGCGAGGCGAGTACGTACGCCCGATCCGGCAGCGGCTCGGCCGGTGCGAGCTCGACGGCCCGCTCGAGCGCCGCGAGCCCGGACAGGTCGCTGCCGACCCCGTGGAGGTATTCACCCAGCCGTACCTGCAGCAGCGCCGCCCGGCGCCGATCGCGGAGTCCGGCCAGGTCGATCGCGCGCCGCGTGAGCTCGACCGCCCGCGGCGCCTCGCCGGTCTCGCCGGCGAGCTCTGCTGCCCACGTACAGACGCCGGCCAGATCGGACCCGGCGAGCTCGGCCGCGTTCGCCACCGCCGGCCACAGCGAGATCGCCCTTTCCAGATGGGTGCGCGCCTCGGCGAGACCGGCGACGGCCACCGCCTCGCGAGCGGCGGCGACCGACGCCGCCAGCGCCTCCGCCGCGCGCCCCGCGGCCGCCCAGTGCGGTGCCAGCTCAGCCGGCGCGGCCGCGTCAGTGCGCGACAACTCCTCAGCGAGGCGTTCGTGGATCTCCTCGCGCTCGCCCGGCAGCAGAGTCGCGTAGACCGCCTCCGCCAAGAGTGCATGCCGGAATCGAAAGCTGCTCGCCGTCGGCTCGGCGACCAGCACGCCGTACTCGACCGCCTGCCGCAGCGCTGCGCGAACGTCCTGCTCGGGCATCAGCGCGACCGCTCGCAGCAGCGCGTATCCGACCTCCCGGCCGGCGGCCGAGGCGATCCGGACGACCGCCCGGGCCTGCTGATCGAGCCGGTCGACCCGTTGCAGCAAGAGCTCACGCAGGCCTCGGGGCAGACCGCCGTCGCCGGCCGCGGCGATCAGTTCCTGCGCGAAGAACGGATTGCCCTCGGACCGGACCACGATCGCATCAGCGTTGGCGGTGGCCCGTGGCGGAACGTCGTACGCCGCGACGAGTGCGGCCAGCTCGTCACGGTCGAGCGGTCCGAGATCCACGAGCACTGCCGATCCCGAACGGCGTACTCCGTTGGCGAGCCGGAGCATGCGCTCACTCGACGACGGCTCGTCCGCCCGGTACGTCGCCACCAGCAGCACCGGCCGGTCGTCGAAGTACTGCGCGAGGTACACCACGAGATCGAGCGTGGACGTGTCCGCCCAGTGCAGGTCTTCGAGCACGAGCAGCACCGGTGCAAACTCCGCCCGGCCCGTGAGCAGACCCAGGATGTTCTCGAAGACGCGGAACTGCTGGCCGTCGGCCTGAGGGAGGTCACCGACCGGACGCAGCGCCTGCGCGAACGGCTGGTACGGCAGCTCGGTGCCGACCAGATCGATCGAGCGCCCGAGCAGGACTTCGAAGCCGGCGTCCCGGGCGCGTGCGGACAGCTCGGCGGTCAACCGGGTCTTGCCTATGCCGGCGTCACCCGCGATCAGGACGGTCCCGCCACGGCCAGTCCGGGCGGCGTCCAGTACGCCCTCGAGCGCCTCGAGTTCACGGGCGCGGCCGACGAACACATCGCTCGCGCGAGCCTTCATCTGGTCAGTATCACGCCGCATCGGCTACGTAGGCGGCGGACCAGGGATACGTAGCCCGTTCCGGATGCCGTTCTTGCCGCCGCACGGTCACGATCGAGTCGACCGAACGAGCCGAGGAGGGGCCATGACAGCAGTCATCGAGCAGCCGACAATCCATACCGTGCCGGGCGGTGGCGGTCTGCGCCTGCACGTGCGCGAATGGGGCCGGACGGACGGGCCGCCGATCGTGTTCATCCACGGTCTGTCGCAGAGCCATCTGTGCTGGCGCAAGCAGTACGAGAGTGCGCTGGCCGGCGAGTTCCGGCTCGTCGCGTACGACCTGCGCGGGCACGGCATGTCAGAGGCACCGCTGGAGCAGGAGCAGTACACCGACGCCCGCCTATGGGCCGACGACCTGGCCGCGGTCATCGAGCGGCTGCAGCTCGACCGGCCGGTCCTGGTCGGTTGGTCGTACGGCGCGTTCGTCATCTGCGACTATGTGCGAGCGTACGGCGAGGACCGGATCGGCGGGATCGACTTCGTCGGCGGCGCGGTCCGGCTCGGTCCGGCGGCGTACGGCACCCTGATCGGCCCCGGCTTCCTGGACAACTTCCCCGACCTGATCGCCGAGGACCTGCCGGCCAACATCCGCGGTGCGCGCGGTCTGATCCAGGCCTTCCCGGCCAGCCCGTTCACGGCCGACGACACAGAGCTGCTGCTCGCGGCGAGCATGACAGTCCCGGCCCGGATCCGGGCCAACCTGGCGGCCCGCGAGATCGACGAGGACGACGTACTGCGGACGCTCACGGTGCCGCTCGTGGTCACCCACGGCCGCGCCGACACGGTGGTGCTCCCGGCGATGGCCGAACACGTGCTGGCGACCTGCCCGACCGCTGAGGCCGCCTGGTACGACGGAGTCGGCCACACCGTGCACCTGGAGCAACCCGAGCACTTCAACCGCGAACTGGCCGCGCTCAGCCGTCGGGTCGCCGGGTAGTCCTGGAATGCCGAACGGCCGCCGGTCAGCTCAGGGGCTGATCGGCGGCCGTTCGCGGTGTTCTTACAGGTACTGACCGGTGTTGGTGGCGGTGTCGATGGAACGGCCGGGCTCGGTGCCCTGCTTGCCGGAGATGAGGGTACGGATGTAGACGATCCGTTCGCCCTTCTTGCCGGAGATGCGGGCCCAGTCGTCCGGGTTGGTGGTGTTCGGGAGGTCTTCGTTCTCCTTGAACTCGTCCACGCACGCCTGCAGCAGGTGCTGCACCCGCAGGCCCTTCTGGTTCTCGTCCAGGTAGGCCTTGATCGCCATCTTCTTGGCCCGGTCGACGATGTTCTGGATCATCGCGCCCGAGTTGAAGTCCTTGAAGTACAGGACCTCCTTGTCACCGTTGGCGTAGGTGACCTCGAGGAACCGGTTCTCGTCGGCCTCGGTGTACATCCGCTCGACGGTGCGCTGGATCATCCCGTTCACGCACTCCGCCTTGTCGCCGCCGAACTCGCTCAGGTCGTCGGCGTGCAGCGGCAGGGTGGTGGTCAGGTACTTCGAGAAGATGTCCCGGGCCGCCTCGGCGTCGGGGCGCTCGATCTTGATCTTCACGTCCAGCCGGCCCGGCCGCAGGATCGCCGGGTCGATCATGTCCTCGCGGTTGGAGGCACCGATGACCAGGACGTTCTCCAGGCCCTCGACACCGTCGATCTCGCTCAGCAACTGCGGGACGATGGTGTTCTCGACATCGGAGGAGACCCCGCTTCCGCGGGTGCGGAACAGCGAGTCCATCTCGTCGAAGAACACGATCACCGGCATACCCTCGGAGGCCTTCTCCCGGGCCCGCTGGAAGACCAGCCGGATGTGCCGCTCGGTCTCACCGACGTACTTGTTCAGCAGCTCGGGGCCCTTGATGTTCAGGAAGAAGGACTTCTGCCCGTCCACCCCGGTCCGCTCGGCGACCTTCTTGGCCAGCGAGTTCGCCACCGCCTTCGCGATCAGCGTCTTGCCACAGCCCGGCGGGCCGTACAGCAGGACGCCCTTCGGCGGCTTCAGCTCGTGCTCCAGGAACAGGTCCTTGTGCAGGTACGGCAGCTCGACCGCGTCCCGGATCTGCTCGATCTGACCGCTCAGACCGCCGATCTGGGTGTAGTCGATATCGGGGACCTCTTCGAGGATCAGCTCCTCGACCTCGGACTTCGGGATCTTCTCGTAGACGTAGCCGGAGCGGGGCTCCAGCAACAGCGAGTCACCGGCCCGCAGGGCCTGGTCCATCAGCGGTGAGGCGAGCCGGACGACGCGTTCCTCGTCTGCCTGCGCGATCACCAGCGCCCGCTCGCCGTCGGCCAGCAGCTCCTTCAGCATCACCACGTCGCCGACGACCTCGAAGTCACAGGCCTCGACCACGTTGAGTGCTTCGTTCAGCATCAGCTCCTGGCCGAGCTTGAGCGCGTCCAGGTCGACCGACGGGCTGGCCGCGACCCGGAGCTTGCGGCCACCGGTGAACACGTCCAGCGTGTCGTCTTCGTTGCGTCCGAGGAAGGTGCCGAATCCGGACGGCGGTTGGGCCAGCCGGTCGACTTCCTCCTTCAGGGCGATGATCTTCTCTCGCGCCTCCCGCAGCGTGTCGGCCAGCCGCTCGTTCTGAGCGGTGACACTCGCCAAGGAGGCCTGGGTTTCGGACAGTCTGCTTTCGAGCGACCGGCTGTCCGCCGGGTGCTCGAGCAGCCGACGTCGCAACGCCGCGACCTCGGCTTCCAGGTACCGGACCTGGTTACGCAGCTCTGCCGCGGTAGGACTCTCGTCTCCAGCCACGATCATCACCTCACCATGTGGGGCTCGACCCTATGGACCTTACCCAGAAAACCTCGCCGGGCAAGCTGTATCCCATCACGTGTCGGTTGCGGATGAATCAGTTGCCTTCGGCATGTCGTCGGATGTCTCGGCACGGCGCGGCCCCACGTAGTCGTCGCCGTATGCGCCTGGTGCGGGCCGGCGCTTCTTGCGGGGTGCCTGCACCCCGTGCGCCATCCGCCTAGCGGTGACCAGAAAAGCTGTGTGACCTTGCATTCGGTGTCCCGGGCGGACCGCGAGACCCTCTACATGCCAGTCTCGCACGAGCGACTCCCAGGCGCGCGGCTCCGTGAACTCACCGTGTGCCCTCAGCGTCTCCACAAACCGGCTCAGCTGCGTCGTGGTGGCCACATAGGCACACAGCACGCCACCGGGTGAAAGCGCCTCAGCGGCGGCGTCAACGCACTCCCAGGGCGCCAGCATGTCCAGGACGATGCGGTCCACGTCCTGCTCGTTCAGCTTCTCGACCAGGTCGCCGACCTCGAGCCGCCAGGCCGGGTGCTCGCCGCCGAAGAAACCGGTCACGTTCTTCCGGGCGACCTCGGCGAAGTCCTCCCGCCGCTCGAACGAGACGACCTGCCCGTGGATCCCGACCGCCCGCAGCAGCGCCGTGGTCAGCGCGCCGGAGCCGGCCCCGGCCTCGACCACCTTCGCGCCCGGGAAGATGTCGGCCATCGTCACGATCTGCGCGGTGTCCTTCGGATAGATCACCGCCGCGCCCCGGGGCATCGACACCGAGTAGTCGGCCATCAACGGCCGCAACGCCAGGTACTCGACGCCGCCCTTGGACCTGATCACCACCGCGTCCGGCCCGTCGATCAGGTCGTCGTGCGCGATCCCGCCCTTGGTGGTGTGGAAGATCTTCCCGCGCTCCAGGAACACCGAGTGCCGCCGGTTCTTGGAGTCCTGCAGGGTGATCCACTCCCCCGCCTGCAAGGGGCCGTGATGGACCCCGGAGAACGCCTGGTCGGGAAAGTCGCGCAAGTCAGCCATAAGGCGCTCACCTTAACTTTGAGTCACCCCGATCCCCGAATCCCACCACCACCCACGCCGCCCCTCGCCACAACCCTCCGCCTCGGTGGATATCCACTGACTTGGAGGGTTGCCCACTCAGATTCTCAGGGGGCAACCCTCCACCTCGGTGGTTATCCCCTGAGCTAGAGGGTTCGCCGAGCGGACGGGGTGGGCGCGGCGAGGTGGAGTGGAGGCGGCGGGGTAGGCCGGGGTCGGGTGGGGAATTCAGCGGCCGCGGAACGCGCGTTCGATGTCGGCGGTCGCGAGTACGCCGTACACGGCGCCGGTGGCGTCCAGGACCAGGTACTCCGAGGCGGGGTGCTCGCGGACAGTGGCGAGGATCTCCTCGCCGGTGTCGTTGATGCCGATGATGTGGCCCGCGCCGATGCGCGTCGCGACCTCGCTCACGGTGGTCCACGGGCGCTGGTTCGGTGCCACGGCGGTCACCGCGGACTCGGACACCAGCGCGTGCGGCTTGCCGTCGCCGTCGATGACCACGACCGCTCCGGCCTGCGACGCCCCGGCCAACCGGACCGCTTCGGAGATCGGCGTACCGGAGTGGACCGCGATCGCGCGGCGGGCCAGCGTGCGGACCTGCAGGGCGGGCAGCTTGCGCCGGAGCCGGGCCTGCATCAGCGACGCTGTGGACCCCATCCACAGGAACCATCCGACCAGGGCCGCGATGATGAAGTCGATGAACGACGGCTGCCGGTTCCAGATCTCCTCGATCAGGACGGGGGCCGACAGCACCAGCAACGCGAGCACCCGGCCGGCCCACGCGGCCACGACGGTGCCGGTGTGCATGTTGCCGGTCAACTTCCAGACCGCCGCCCGCAGCACCCAGCCGCCGTCCAGCGGCAGCCCGGGGAGCAGGTTGGTGACGCCGACGATCAGGTTCGCGATGCCGAGCTCCCAGAGCGCGACGTACCCGACGCCCTCGTCGAAAGCGCGGGAGCCGAGGTAGGCGAGCCCGCCGACGATCAGCGAGGCGACCGGGCCGACCACCGAGACGGCGAATTCCTCGAATGGTGACTTCCGCTCGCCCTCGATATGTGTGCCGGCCGCGAAGAAGCCGAGGTTGATCTCGGACACCGGGATGCCGAACCGCATCGCCATCAAGGCGTGCGCCAGCTCGTGCACCAGGATCGACAGTGTGAACGCGACCACGAACGCGAACGCGGCCAGATAGCGCCAGCCGCCCAGATCCGGGAACTGCTGCCCGATGATGGCGGCGAACCCGATCGCCAGCAGCATCGCCACCGGCAGCCAGGTGAACCGCATGGTCAGCCGGATGCCGCGGACACGACCGATCACCCAGGTTCCCGGTGGTGGGCCGGCCGGCTGGGCGGGGTTCTGGGGATCGCGCGGTTCTGGCATCGACCCAACGCTACTTGTCCGGCGGTAACACCACGCTACATACCCACCTCACACGCCGACGCCGAGCGTGGCGACGTACCCCTCGGTCGCGTTTCCGGTGACCGTCGCGAGCTGATGTGCGCCGCCGTCGTCGCCGAACACGTTGTCGTTCTCCAGGGATGTCCGGGCCAGGTTCTGGGCGCTGCCGTCGTAGCCGTCGGTGGCGTAGACCGTGTCGCACGCGTCCTTGGGCAGGGCGAGTTGGGAGGTCCTGGTGATCTTCCCGGCCGCGGTCGTGTCGTTCAGGCTCGAGTAGACCTCGAAGTGGATGTGCGGCCAGCGGCCCATGTACGCCGCCGGGAAGATCGTGGTGAAGGTGACCTTGCCGGTGGAGTCCGCGGCCTGGACGCCGCGGAGATAGTTCTCGTCGGTGGCGCCGTCGGAGTAGAGCGAGTAGCGGCCCTGGGCGTCGCAGTGCCAGAGGTAGACGGCCGCGCCGTTCAGCGGGGTGTCCTTGTCCGCGTCGAGGATGGTGAGCTCGACAGTCAGGGGTACGCCGCTCGCCACACCGGATGCGGATCCGAAGGACTTGGTGATGTCGCTGCGGACGATGCCGGACTCGGTCAGCACGTCCGGTCCGTTGGAGCCGTCAGCCGGGTACGGCCCACCGGTCTCTTGCGGGATCTCGTCGATGTCCGTCGCACCGGAGGTGGTGGAGGCGGTCGGCGAGCTCGAGGTGGTGGACGCCGTCGGCGAGGTCGAGGCAGTGGTCGGATCGGCTGTGACCGAGCCGGTGTCGTCCGCCGAGCAGCCGGCCACCGCGGCAAGGCCGGCCCCGGCGAAGAGGCCGAGGAAGCGTCGGCGATGCAGCGTGCCCAGGTCGTACTCCAGGCCCAGGTCGTGTTCACGGGGTGGCTTCGGTGGCGGCGTCATGGGACCAGCCTGGCAACTGGAGCCGATGGTCGGCCGAAAGTCCGCTGGGAGTTCGCTGTGAACAGGTTTTCCACAGACCCGGGCGGTGTGCACGCGAAGTGTCCATGGACTCGCCTAGGGTCTTGGGTATGAGCGTTGCAGGTGAGGTCGATGTGCATGGGCATCCCCGTGGGGCGTTGTCGCCGTCCCGGGCCGCGGACTTCATGAGCTGCCCGCTGAAGTATCGCTTCCGCGTCATCGACCGGCTGCCCGAGAAGCCGTCGTCCGCCGCGGTCCGGGGCACCGTCGTGCACGGTGTGCTGGAGCGTTTGTTCGACCTGCCGCGCGGTCAGCGGACGCTGGAGCACGCGGCCGAGATGCTCGAGCCGCAGTGGCAGCACGTCCTGGAGATGGAGCCGGAGGTCGCGGAGCTGTTCGCCGAGGACGCGAGCGGCGAGGAGCTGGCCAAGTGGCTGGCCGAGGCGCACCAGCTGCTCGGGAAGTACTTCACCCTCGAGGACCCGAACGCTCTCGAGCCGGCCGAGCGGGAGCTGTACGTCGAGACCGCGCTGGAGTCGGGCCTGGTCCTGCGCGGGTACGTCGACCGCCTGGACGTCGCCCCGACCGGTGAGATCCGCGTGGTCGACTACAAGACCGGCCGGTCGCCGTCGGAGTTCTTCGAGGCCAAGGCCCTGTTCCAGATGAAGTTCTACGCGCTGGTGCTGTGGCGGCTGCGCGGCGTGGTGCCCGCGATGCTCCAGCTCGTCTACCTCGGCAACGGCGAGATCGTCCGCTACGTCCCCGACGAGGCCGACCTCCGCGCCTGCGAACGCAAGATCTCGGCCCTGTGGACGGCGATCACCCGGGCCCTCGAGTCCGGTGACTGGCGCCCGAGCCCCGGCCCGCTCTGCGACTGGTGCGACCACAAGGCCCTCTGCCCCGCCTGGGGCGGCACACCCCCTCCCCTCCCGACCCGCTCGGTGGAGGAGGTGGCGGCCGAATCCGCCGGGGTGGATCTGGTCGGCGTCGACGGCTGAGGCCAGCCACCCGCCCCTGGAGGAACCCTGGGTGGATAGCGTTCGTCGCATGAGTGTGCTTGACACGGCTGCGGTGCGTGCTGTCGGAGTGTGGAAGCGGTACGGCGGCGGCCAGACGCAGGTCGACGCGCTCGCGGACGTGAGTGCCGACTTCGGGAAGGGCCGGTTCACCGCGATCATGGGCCCCTCCGGGTCCGGGAAGTCGACCCTGCTGCACTGCCTCGCCGGCCTGGACAAGCCGACCGACGGACAGATCTTCCTCGGCGACGTCGACCTCACCCGGATGCCCGAAAAGCAGCTCACCCACCTGCGCCGGGACCGGATCGGATTCGTGTTCCAGGCGTTCAACCTGGTCCCGACCCTGACCGCGCTCGAGAACATCACGCTCCCCGTCGACCTGGCCGGCCGCAAGCCGGACCAGGACTGGCTCACCACCGTGATCGACACCATCGGCCTGACCGACCGCCTCGGGCACAAACCGTCCGAGCTGTCCGGCGGCCAGCAGCAGAGGGTGGCGTGTGCTCGGGCGCTCGTCTCCCGGCCGGACGTGGTGTTCGCCGACGAGCCGACCGGGAACCTCGATTCGCGCTCGTCGGCCGACGTACTCGGCTTCCTGCATCGCTCCGTCCGTGACTTCGGTCAGACCGTCGTCATGGTCACCCACGACCCGACCGCGGCCTCCTACGCCGACCGCGTGCTGTTCCTGGCCGACGGCAGGCTCGAGTCCGAGCTGCTCGACCCGACCGCCGAAACCGTGCTCGACACGATGAAGAAGCTCGACCCCGCGGTGGCCGGCTGATGCTCAAGCTCGGCCTGCGCTCGGTCCTCGCGCACCGGCTCCGCTTCGTGCTGTGCACGGTCGCGGTCCTGCTCGGCGTCGCGTTCGCCGGCGGTGCGATGGTCTTCACCGACACCCTCTCCGCCGCTCTGAAGAAGAACTTCACCACCAGTACGGCGGACATCACCGTCACGCCCGTCACGCCGATCGAGGCCGGGACCGGCCGGCCCGCGACCTTCCTCTCCACACTGGTCGAGCGCGTCGCCGCCGTACCCGGTGTCGCGAGTGCGAACCCGCAGCTCCTGGTCAGCGACGTACAGATCCTCGGCCCGGACGGGAAGCCGATGGAGACGTACGGCCTGCCCAGCTTCGGCTCCGCGTGGCCGCGGGACTCCCGGACCGCACAGTTCAAACTCCTCGAAGGCGACCTGCCCTGGGGCGTGGGCCAACTCGGCCTCGACCGGTCGACCGCGACCCGCCTGGGCTACGACCTGGGCGACCAGGTCCGGATCGTCACCCCGACCAGGGCCGTGACCGCCAAGCTCACCGCGATCACCACGCCCGGTCTGGCCGGGATCTCGGCCGGCGCACCGCTCGTCACCTTCGATGCCGTCACCGCGCAGCTGTTCCTGCTCGGCAAGCCGGGCTGGACGTCGATCAGCGTGGCCGTCCAATCCGTCGCCGATCCCGGCACCGTGCGCAACGCGATCGCGCAGACCACCGGCGACTCGGTCAAGGTCCGCACCGCCGCCCAGGTCACCGTCGATGGCCAGAACGACCTGGACAACACGTTCGGCGGCCTCAGCACCGTGCTGATGCTGTTCGCCGGCCTCGCACTGTTCGTGGGGACGTTCCTGATCGTCAACACGTTCGCGATGGTGGTCGCGCAGCGATCCCGCGAGCTGGCGATGCTCCGGGCGATCGGCGCGTCCCGCGGCCAGGTCACCGGTACGGTCCTGGCCGAGGCGCTCGTCATCGGCGTGATCGGTTCGACCCTCGGTCTGCTCGTCGGCATCGGCGTGGCGGCAGGCATCCGGTTCTTCTACCAGCACCTCGACATCCAGATCCCGACCGCGCCGATGCAGGTCAGTGCCGCCACCGTGATCACGTGCTACCTGATCGGCATCGGTGTCACGATCGCGTCGGCGTACCCGGCGGCGCGCCGGGCAGGCAAGCTCCCGCCGGTCGCCGCGATGCGTGACGACGTGGCGCTGCCGGAGCGCTCGCTGCTGGTGCGCGTCCTCATCGGCGCGTTCATGCTGCTGATGGCCGTGACGCTGTACCTGATCGGGCTGAGCGCCGGTGCTCTCCCCGGCGCCGTCCTGATCGGGTTCGGGGCCGCGATCACCGTGCTCGGCGTCGTCATGGTGAGCCCGCTGATCAGCAGGTACGTCGTTCGCGCCCTGATGTGGCCGTTCGGGCGCAAGGCCCCGGTGACCCTGGGGCGCCGCAACGCCGAGCGGAACCCACGGCGGACCTCGGCCACGGCGTCCGCCCTGATGATCTCGGTCGCGCTGATCAGCGGCCTGCTGGTGATCGCCGCGTCGGCGAAGGCGTCGATCGACAAGAACATCGCCGACGAGCTCGGTACGGCGGAGCTCCTCATCACCTCCGACGGCCCGGCCAGCTTCAGCCCGCAGGTCGCCGACCGGGTCTCGAAGGTCTCCGGCGTCCAGTCGGTGCATCAGCTCCGGCAGCAGGCCGGACAGGTCGGTGACTCCGCGGTGCAGGTCAGCGGTGTCAGCGACGGCACCCTCGACGGGTCGATCACCACGAAGTTCGACGCGGGCTCGGCGGCCGGACTGCACGACGGCCAGGCTGTCCTCCCCCGGAATCTGGCGAAGACCCTCGGCCTGAGCGTCGGCAAGAGGTTCGACCTCACCACGACCACGGGCAAGCACCGCCTCACCGTCGCCGGCATCCTGGCCCCGAACCGTCAACTGAACGCGATCGTCCTGTCGCTCCCGGCGTACGAATCCGTCGGCGGCACCGCGAGCGACTCCGTCCTGTACGTCGAAGTTGCCCAGGGCACCCAAGTGGCGCCGGTCGCCGCCCTGATCCTCGGGCAGCTGAAGGACTACCCGTCGATCCAGGTCCGCGATCAGCAGGCGTACGCGGCCGGGGCGCGCGGACCGGTCAACAGCGCGCTCGCCGCGGTCGGCATGCTGCTCGCGCTCGCGATCCTGATCGCGATCCTCGGCATCATCAACACGCTCGCACTCGGCGTGGTCGAGCGGACCCGCGAGATCGGCCTGCTCCGCGCGATCGGCATGGACCGCCCGCAGCTGCGCCGGATGCTCCGGGTCGAGTCGATCGCGATCTCGTTGCTCGGCGCCCTGCTGGGGCTGGCGATCGGAGTGCTGTTCGCGGCGTCCATCCAGTCCGCGATGGTCGACAACGGCCTGAACGTCCGCGACATCCCGGTGCTCCAGCTGGTGGTCGCCGCGCTGGCGGCCGCGGTCGTCGGCGTACTCGCTGCGGTCTGGCCGTCACGGCGTGCAGCGCGTCTGGACGTCCTGCAGGCGATCGCCACGGAGTAGAGGCGACCTACAGCCATACCACTGCCATCGCAGGTAGCCTGCGATTGTGCCGGGCACAGTGCAGTCGATCGAGCGGGCTGCGGCCGTGCTGCGACTGCTCGCCGCCGCGCCCAACGGGCTCGGAGTGGCCGACCTCGGCAACGCGCTCGGGCTGGCGAAGACAACCGTGCACGGCATTCTGCGCACCCTGCACCAGGTCGGCTTCGTCGAACAGGACCACACCGGCGCGCACTACCACCTGAGCGACGCCTTCGGCCGGCTCGGCGAGAGCTACCTGGATCCGAACGAGCTCCGCAGCCGTGCGATCAACTGGGCCGACTCGCTGGCCTCCCGCAGCGGCGAGGTGGTCCGCGTCGGCCGCCTGGTCGAAGGCAAGGTCGTGGTCGTCCATCACGTCTTCCGGCCGGACGACAGCGACCAGGACCTCGACGTCGGTACGACGCTCCCGCCGCATGCGACCGCCCTCGGCAAGGCGGTGCTGGCGTTCGACACCAGCGGCGCCGCCCGGCCGCACAAGCTGGAGGCGTACACGACCCGGACGATCATCGACCGGGCCCGGCTCGCCGACGAACTGGCCGCGGTCCGGGCCAAGGGCTGGGCCAGCGAGTTCGAGGAATACACCGTCGAGCTGGCCGGCATCGCCGCTCCGATCCGGGGCCTCGGCGGCCTGGTGGTCGGCGCGGTCGGGCTGGCGGGGCGGGTCGAGCGGATCTGCGACAGCCGTCTGCGGCACCGCGCCGACCTGGTCAGCATGGTTCGTGCCACCGCGGAGGCCATCGGTCGTGACCTCCGGGAGGACACTTGACGGGTGGGCCGAGTCGGTCGCGGAGAACCGGCCGGCGGGTGATCGGGGGTTGGGCAGATGGCTGAGCAATACGTGGCCGCGGTGGATCAGGGGACGAACTCGACGCGGTGCATCCTCTTCGATCGGCGCGGGCGGCTGGTGTCGGTGGCGCAACGGGAGCACCACCAGCTCTTCCCCCGCCCGGGCTGGGTCGAGCACGACGCCGGCGAGATCTGGAACAACGTCACCCGCGTGGTGCCCGCCGCGATCCGGCAGATCGGCGCCTCGCCGGCCCAAATTGTTGCCATCGGCATCGCCAACCAGCGGGAGACCAGCCTGCTCTGGGACCGGATCACCGGCCGGCCGATCGGCCACGCGGTGACCTGGCAGGACACCCGGACGGACCGGCTCGTCACCGAACTGGCCGGCACCGAAGGCCCGGACCGGTTCGCGGATCTGTGTGGTCTCCCGTTGACGACGTACTTCTCCGCGCCGCGGATCAAGTGGATGCTCGACCACACACCCGGTCTACGGCAACGCGCCGAGCGCGGCGAGATCCTCTTCGGCACGATGGAAAGCTGGCTGATCTGGAACTTCACCGGCGGCGCTGCCGGTGGACTGCATGCCACCGACGTGACGAACGCGAGCCGTACGATGCTGATGAACATCGAGACGCTCGAATGGGACGACCGGCTGCTGCAGGCGTTCGATGTACCGCGCGCGATCCTGCCGGAGATCCGCCCGTCGTCCGGGGTCTTCGCGACCGCGACCGAGGTGTTGCCCGGAGTCCGGATCGGCGCGGCCCTCGGTGATCAGCAGGCCGCACTGTTCGGGCAGACCTGCTTCAGTGCCGGTGAGGCGAAGTGCACCTACGGCACCGGCTCGTTCCTGCTGCTGCACACCGGGCAGGAGATCGTCCGGTCCAAGCACGGCATGCTGACCACGGTCGCGTACCAGATCGGTGACCACCCGGCGTCGTACGCGCTGGAAGGGTCGATGGCGGTGACCGGCTCACTGGTGCAGTGGTTCCGGGACGGGCTCGGGATGATCCACACCGCGGCCGAGATCGAGACGCTGGCCCGGACGGTCGAGGACAACGGCGGGGCGTACATCGTGCCGGCGTTCTCCGGCCTGTTCGCGCCACACTGGCGGAGCGAGGCGCGCGGGGTGATCGCCGGACTGACCGGCTACATCACCAAGGGCCATCTCGCCCGCGCGGTGCTGGAGGCGACCGCGTTCCAGACCCTCGAGGTGGTCGACGCGATGAACGCCGACTCCGGGATCGCGCTCACCGCGCTGAAGGTCGACGGTGGGATGACGGCCAACAACCTGCTCATGCAGTTCCAGGCCGATCTGCTCGACGTACGCGTGGTGCGCCCGATGGTGACCGAGACCGTCTCGCTCGGCGCGGCGTACGCGGCCGGCCTGGCGGTCGGCTACTGGCCCGACCTCGAGGGGCTCCGCAGCAACTGGCACCGCGCCGGCCAGTGGCTGCCGCACATGGACCCCGCCCGCCGGGAGACCGAGTACACGAACTGGAAGTCCGCCGTCCAGCGCACCTTCAACTGGATCCGCCCGGAGGACCAGAGCCTGTAGTCAGGCCGGCGACACGATGTCGGGCGCCTCGAGGCGGACCTTGTCGGCGGACTCGTCGTCGGGCTGCTCCTGGGAGTCGCGCTCGGACTGGACCCGGCGGAGGTAGACCGAGACCTCGCGCTCGATCGCCGCCTCGTCCCAGCCGAGGGTCGGGGCGATCAGGCGGGCCGCGGCCTCGGCCGCGCCGACCCCACGGTCCCAGGCCTCGATCGAGATCCGGGTCCGGCGGGCCAGGATGTCGTCGAGATGGCGCGCGCCTTCGGCCTTGGCGCCGTACACGATCTCGGCCTTCAGGTAGTCCTGCGTGCCGGGCAGCTGCTCACCGAGCGTCGGGTCCTCCTCGACCAGCGCGAGGACCTCGTCGATCATCGCGCCGTACCGGTTCAGCAGGTGCTCGATCCGGGCCACGTGCAGGCCGGAGCGCTGCGCGATCAAGTGCCGCTGGTTCCACAGCGCGTGGTAGCCGTCGGCGCCGACCAGTGGGGTGGTCTTGGTGACCGACTTGGGCACCCGGCCGTCCAAGGCCGCCGCGGCGGCGTCGATCGCGTCCTTGGCCATCACCCGGTATGTCGTGTACTTGCCGCCGGCAACGACCACCAGACCCGGTGCCGTATGTGCGACGACGTGTTCGCGGGACAGCTTCGACGTGCTCTCCGACTCACCGGCGAGGAGCGGCCGCAACCCGGCGTACACACCCTCGACGTCCTCGCGAGTCAACGGCGTGGTGAGGACCGCGTTGACGTGCTCGAGCAGGTACTCGATGTCCTTGCTGGTCGCGGCCGGGTGGGCCTTGTCCAGGTGCCAGTCGGTGTCGGTGGTGCCGATCAGCCAGTGCCGGCCCCAGGGGATGATGAACAGCACGGACTTCTCGGTCCGCAGGATCATCCCGGTGCTGGACTGGATCCGGTCCTTCGGGACGACGAGGTGGATACCCTTCGAAGCGCGCACGTGATACTGACCGCGCTCCCCCACCATCGCCTGGGTGTCGTCGGTCCAGACGCCGGTCGCGTTCACGACCTGCTTGGCCCGGACCTCGAACTCGCGGCCGCTCTCCAGGTCCTTGGCCTGCACCCCGGTGACGCGCTCACCTTGTCGCAGGAAACCGGTGACCTTGACCCGGTTGGCCACGTGAGCGCCGTACGACGCAGCCGTCCGGGCCAGCTCCATCGTGTGCCGGGCGTCGTCGACCTGGGCGTCGTAGTACTGCAATGCGCCGATCAGGGCGGACTTCCGCAGGCTCGGGACCAGCCGCATCGCGCCGCGGCGGGTCAGGTGCCGGTGGAGCGGCAGTCCGGCGCCGAAACCAGAGCTGACGGCCATGCCGTCGTACAGGGCCACGCCGGCGCCGGCGTAGAACCGCTCCCACCACCTGTGCTGGAGCGGGTAGAGGAACGGCACCGGCTTGACCAGATGCGGTGCCAGGCGTTGCAGGAGCAGACCACGCTCCTGCAACGCCTCGTGTACCAGCCGGAAGTCGAGCATCTCCAGGTAGCGCAGGCCACCGTGGACGAGCTTGCTGGACCGGCTGGAGGTGCCGCTCGCGAAGTCGCGCGCCTCCAGCAGTCCAGTGGTCAGGCCACGGGTCGCGGCGTCCAGCGCTGACCCGGTGCCGACCACCCCGCCACCGATCACCAGGACGTCCAGTTCCCG
Source organism: Kribbella sp. NBC_01484 (assembly GCF_036227145.1). Lineage (NCBI taxonomy): Bacteria > Bacillati > Actinomycetota > Actinomycetes > Propionibacteriales > Kribbellaceae > Kribbella > Kribbella sp. NBC_01484. The sequence goes on along the minus strand of NZ_CP109437.1, from coordinate 7,110,412 downwards.
TCCGTCGGCCATCGCGTCGATCGCTTCGGCCCTCGCTTGCGGTGACAGAGCCACTACGCCCACTGTGCTGTTCCTTCCGATTCCGTTACCTACTGCGGATACCGCCTGATCAGCCGACGTCGACCCAGTCAAGCGTGCGCTGGACCGCCTTCTGCCAGCCGGCGTACCCCTTGGCCCGCTGTTCGTCGTTCCACTGCGGCTCCCACCGCTTGTCCTCGTTCCAGTTCTGGACGAGCTCTTCCTTGTTCTTCCAGAAGCCGACCGCCAGGCCGGCCGCGTACGCCGCCCCGAGTGCCGTGGTCTCCGCCACGACCGGCTTGCTCACCGCCACGCCGAGGATGTCGGCCTGCATCTGCATGCAGAGCTCGTTGGCGGTGATGCCACCGTCCACCTTGAGCACGTCCAGCTTGACGCCGGAGTCCTTCTCCATCGCGTCCGAGACGTCCTTGCTCTGGTAGCAGATCGCTTCCAGTGTTGCTCGGGCCAGGTGGGCGTTGGTGTTGAACCGGGACAGTCCGACGATCGCACCGCGGGCGTCGGAGCGCCAGTACGGCGCGAACAGGCCGGAGAACGCGGGCACGAAGTACACGCCGCCGTTGTCCGCGACCTGCCGGGCCAGCGTCTCGGTCTCCGCCGCGCCGGAGATGATGCCGAGCTGGTCCCGCAGCCACTGGACGGCCGACCCGGTCACCGCGATCGAGCCCTCCAGCGCGTAGACCGGCGCCTCGTCACCGAACTTGTAGCACATCGTGGTGAGCAGGCCCGCCTTCGACCGGACCAGCTCGGTGCCGGTGTTCAGCAGCATGAAGTTGCCGGTGCCGTAGGTGTTCTTCGCCTCGCCCGGGTTGAAGCAGACCTGACCGACGGTCGCCGCCTGCTGGTCGCCGAGGTCGCCGGTCAGTGGCACCACCCCGCCCACTGGCCCGTTCGCGAGGGTCTCGCCGTACTTGTTCGGATCCGACGACGGCCGGATCTCCGGCAGCATCTGCCGCGGGATGTTGAAGAACGAGATCAGCTCGTCGTCCCAGTCGAGCGTCTCCAGGTTCATCAGCATCGTGCGGCTGGCGTTCGTCACATCGGTGACGTGGACGCCGCCTTCGGTACCGCCGGTGAGATTCCACAGCACCCAGCTGTCGGTGTTGCCGAAGATCGCGTCGCCCGCCTCGGCGGCCGCGCGGACACCGTCGACGTTCTCCAGGATCCACTGCACCTTGCCGGCCGAGAAGTACGTCGCCGGCGGCAGGCCGGCCTTCTGCCGGATCACGTCACCCTTGCCCTCGCGGTCCAGCGCGGAGGCGATCCTGTCGGTCCGGGTGTCCTGCCAGACGATCGCGTTGTAGTAGGGCCGCCCGGTCTTGCGGTTCCAGACCACCGCGGTCTCGCGCTGGTTGGTGATGCCGACCGCCGCCAGGTCGCTGGCCTGCAGCCCCTGCGCGTTCATCGCGGTCCGGATGACCGAGCTGGTCCGCTCCCAGATCTCCACCGGGTTGTGCTCGACCCAGCCGGCCTGCGGCAGGATCTGGTCGTGCTCCAGCTGGTGGATACCCACCACGTTGCCGGAGTGGTCGAAGATCATGAAACGGGTGCTCGTGGTGCCCTGATCGACGGCACCGACGAAGTCAGCCATGGAAAGTCCTCTCCTCACACTGCTCTGTGGCGCGATGCGTCATGCTGCGGTCTCCTCGTCAGGTACCCGGCCCGGCTCCTCGTCGACGTCGCCGACCGGCAGGTTCCGGCCGACCAGCAGGTCGTAGAGGAGTGCGCCGATGAGCCCGCCGATGATCGGTCCCACGATCGGGACCCAGAAATAGAGGTCTCCGAACTGGTCCTTGAAGGCTCCTCCGTAGCCGGTCAGGTAGGAGGCCAGTCGCGGCCCGAAGTCACGCGCCGGGTTGATCGCGTAACCCGCCAGCGTGCCCCAGGCCATTCCGATGCCGACGACCAGCAGGCCGATGATGAACGGGCCCAGGTTCGCCGCGGGGGCGTTGTTGCGCAGGTCGACGATGGCCAGGATGACCATCAAGAGGATCGCGGTGCCGATGATCTGGTCGAGGAAACCACCCCACACGCCGACGCCGAGATCCGTCCGGCCGTTGCCCGGCAGGGTCGAGAACACGCCCTGACTCTTGATGGTCAGGCCAGGGTCGAACTTCTCCAGAACGGCGTTGTAGTTCCAGCGGACCACCAGAGCCGCCACGAACGCGCCGAGGAACTGCGCACCGATGTACGGCAGCACCTTCCGCCAGGCGAACCCGCGGAACGCCGCCAGGGCGATCGTGACCGCGGGATTGATGTGGGCGCCGCTGATCCGGGCTGACACGTACACGCCCATGGTCACGCCGATACCCCAGGCCCACGCGATCGAGTCGTGATTCCCGATACCGCCTGCCACCACTTGGGCCACCACGCCCACACCGAACAGGATCAGGATGAACGTTCCGGCGAACTCCGAGGAACATTCAGCCAGAAGGGTTCGTGCTTTGACCGCTTCGGTCGTAGCCATACCGAGCCTCCCTTCCACGCCGTGACGACCACGGCTGTCCGGAATCTAGGAGCGATCGCGAGGCGGCACAACGCCCGTCGTTCGACATTGTCGAACGCCGCGCCCCCGACCCCCGACTGCGACACACGGTGACCTCACAGGAGCACGCAGGTACCTCCCGGCCCGGCGACAACGGCTCGCAAACCCGCCCCGCCGGCCGCCACCGGCAAGCTGACATCGCAGGCGTCCAGTACGGCGCTCACCTCGTCCGCGCGTGGGTGCGTGGCTTCGAACTCGACCAGCTCGGCAGTCGGTAGCCCGGAGGCGGCGGGATGCCGGCTCGTGCCCCAATCGATCAGGAACGGCACGATGCCGTCGTACGGCGCCGGGTACACCGTCGCGAGCCGCCAGCTCAGCACCTCACCGTCGGGCGTCGTCCGCGACATCGGCAGGATCGGCCCGAGATCCGCCCCGGCCGCCCGCGCCGCGACAGCGGCAGACTCGATGTCGTCAGGCCGCACAGCCCAGGTCACCAGCCGCTCTCCGACCAGCTCGTCGATCCCGAACGGCGCCGCCCGGCTCGCCGGGCGCTCCAGGTCTGGTCCGATGATCTCGAGGTACGCCGTAGGTCCCAGACCAACCAGATAGTTCCGAGTGCCACGTCCGTCATGACGCCCGCCCTCAGCCGGCTGAACCCCAGTCGCCCCGGCGAACCAGGCGATGGTCCCGGCCAGATCGCGAGTAGCAAACACCAGATGATCAAGTGGATGCCCCATGCTTGAACGGTAACCGTCTCCAGCCGCAGATCTGACTTCATGCCAACCGGCTCGGCTTGGTCGGCGTCTGTGGTTTGGGGCTGCTCGGCTTCTGGAGGGGTTGGATGAACGTGTCGCTGCTCGGGGGCTGGTTGCCGGCGATGCTGGATGTCGTGGCCGTTGCCGCCCTCGTGGTCGCGGTCGGGTGGCGGGATCGGCAGTGGCGCGTACGGGCGGTGCCGATGATCGTCGGTGGGGCGACGTTCGGAACGCTGATCGCCGCGTATCCGGCGGCACGATTGCTCGGCGTCACCGACCCGCTGCCGTTCCACGTCTGGCTCTGGTTCGGGGCCGCGCTGGCGGCGTTGATCGTGCTGGCGGCCGGGTGGCGGAGCGCACGCTGGTGGCGACGCGGGACGGCGGTCGTGGCGATCGCGCTCACGACGCTGGTCTTCGCGAACCAGATCAACCAGTTCGTCGGCTACTACCCGACCATCTCCGCGGCGGTGAACGACTGGACCCACACTCCGCTGCCCGGTCAGGAATCGATGTCCGGGCTGGCACACGACGCCGGTACGGCGAAACTCCCGCCGGCCGGTCGATTGGTCGCGGTGAACATCCCACCGGCGTACAGCGGCTTCCGGCATCGGCAGGAGCTGGTCTACCTGCCGCCGATCTGGTTCCGTGGCCGTCACCGCCCGACGCTGCCGGTGGTGGAGCTGATCGGCGGCGAGCGCGGTGGTCCGGGTGACTGGGTCCGGCTCGGCAACGCCGTACAGACGTCGGACGACTACGCCCGCCGCCACCACGGGTACGCGCCGATCCTCGTCTTCGCCGATTCGATCGCGAGGTTCAGCAACGACACCGAGTGCGTGAACGGCCCGCGGGGCAACTCCGCCGACCATCTCTACCAGGACATCCCGCAGTTCATCGAGCACACCTTCGACGCGTCCCGGAATCCGGCGCAGTGGGCCGTCGCCGGATTCTCGATGGGCGGCACCTGCGCCCTCGACCTGGTCGTCGAGCACCCGTCGACCTTCACCCACTTCGTCGACATCTCCGGCGACCTGGCCCCGAACAGCGGCGACCCGGCCCAGACTCTCGCCGATCTGTACGGCGGGAACGTCGCCGCCGAGCAGGCGAACGAACCGCTCCTGGTCATGCCTGCCCACGGCCGGTACCGCGGCGTGAGCGGCCTGTTCCTCACCAGCACCGCCGAGCCCCGGCACCAGCACGAGGCTGAGGAGCTCTCCCAGGCCGCGGCCAAGGTGGACATCTGGTCCCAGGTCGAGGTCTTTCCCGGCAGCCACGTCTGGCAGTTCGCCGGTCCCGCGTTCGCGACCGCCTACCCTTGGCTGGTCAACCAGCTCGCCGCCGTCCCGGCGCACCGTGAAGCGAGGTCCTCGAAACCGGCGTGATGCCCAGACTGCGACGGTTCATCACCGCGCTGCTTCTCATCGCACTCGTCGCCATCCTGGCCGGCGGCGGCGTGGTGAGCGCCGCACCACGGCCACCGGTCCCACCGGTTCCTCCGGTCGCTCAGCTCCACGTCGTCGCGCTCGGCGACTCGGTCACCTCAGGCACGGCCTGCAGCTGCGCGGCCTTCCCCAGCATGTATGACGATCTTCTGCACACCCGGACCGGCGACACCGTCACCGTCGACAACCTCGGCGCGGGCGGCCTCGACAGCACCGGTCTGCTCCGGCGGCTCGACCAGCCCAACTCCCCCACGGAGCAAGCGATCTCCGTCGCCGACATCGTGCTGCTCACCATCGGCGCGAACGACTTCGGCGACCACCACGACGACGTCACCGCCGGCCGCTGCACCGACACCGACTGCGTCGCCGACGAGCGCGAACAACTCACCGTCAACCTGCACCGGATCCTCGGCCGCATCCACACCCTGCGCGGCGGGCAGCCGACCACCATCCTGGCGACCGGCTACTGGAACGTCTTCGAGGACGGCGAGGTCGCCCGCCGTACCTTCCCTGCCACGGGTCGCGCGGCCACCGACCAACTCACCCTCCAGGTCAACGCCGCGATCGCCGGCGCCGCCCAGAAGGACGACGCCACATACGTCGACATCTACACGCCCTTCGAGAGCGACGCCGCCGACGTCACGACCCTGCTGGCCCCCGACGGCGACCACCCCAACGCCGCGGGCCACGCCCTGATCGCCCGGCTACTCCTCGAGGCGACGCCCAGCCACTGACCTCAGCTGTCGTGTGTGTCCGGGCTCGGGGCCGGAGCCACAGGCTTGTCGGAGGGCTGGTTCTCCGGGAAGTGGCAGGCGGTTTGGTGGCCGGGAGCCAGCTGCAGCAGCGGGGGCTCGGTGGTCTTGCAGATGTCCTGGGCCTTCCAGCAGCGGGTGTGGAAGCGGCAGGCCGGCGGTGGGTTGATCGGGCTGGGGACGTCACCCTGGAGGCGGATGCGGTCCTGCTTGGCCTTGCGCTTGGTGTCGGGGACCGGGACGGCCGACATCAGCGCCACTGTGTAGGGGTGCATCGGACTCTCGTACAGGTCGACCCGGTCGGCGAGCTCGACGATCTTGCCGAGGTACATGACCGCGACCCGGTCCGACACGTGCCGTACGACGGACAGGTCGTGAGCGATCATCACGTACGTCAGTTCGAACTCTTCCTGCAGGTCCTCCAGCAGGTTCACCACCTGGGCCTGGATCGACACGTCCAGCGCGGACACCGGCTCGTCGGCGACGATCAGCTTCGGACGAAGGGCCAGCGTCCGCGCGATGCCGATGCGCTGGCGCTGACCGCCGGAGAACTCGTGTGGATAGCGGTTGTAGTGCTCTGGGCTCAGGCCGACCAGCTCGAGCAGCTCCTGCACCGCACGCTTCACGCCGTGCTCGGTCTTCACGTGCTGCAGCTTGAACGGCGCGCCGACGATCTTGCCGACCGTGTGCCGCGGGTTCAGCGAGCCGTACGGGTCCTGGAAGATCATCTGTACGTCGCGACGCAGCGGACGCATCTTGCCGTCGCCGATATGGCTGATGTCCCTCCCCTCGAGGACGATCTTCCCCGAGGTCGGCTCCAGCAGCCGGGTGAGCAGCCGTCCGGTCGTGGTCTTGCCACAACCGGACTCCCCCACCAGCGAGAGTGTCTCGCCGCGGGTCACGGTGAAGGTCAGTCCGTCGACCGCCTGAACGGCGCCGACCTGGCGCTGCAGCAGGCCCTTGCGGATCGGGAAGTGCTTCACCAAGCCGGTGACCGACAGCAGCTCCTCGCCGAGCTTCGGCGCGACTACGCCCGGGACGGCGGTGGGGTCGGTGTTCGCAGTTGTCACAGTCGTCGTCCCGTTCAGAGCTTCGGCTTGATGTCGGTCTCCCACGCTGTCTTGCGGTTCTGCGGGGAGAGGTGGCAGGCGACCAGGTGGCCGTCACCGATGTCCAGCAGCTCCGGCCGTTCGGTCTCGCTGGCGCCGCCGTTCAGGTGCGCGTAGTTACAGCGCGGGTTGAAGGCGCAGCCGTTCGGCACGTTGATCAGGCTCGGCGGCGTGCCCTTGATCGGGATCAGTCGCTCGCTGCGCTCCCGGTCGATGCGGGGCATCGAGCCGAGCAGACCCCAGGTGTAAGGGTGCTGCGGCCGGTCGAAGATGTCCTCCGCGGTGCTGTACTCGACCGCCCGGCCGGCGTACATCACCTGGATGTCGTCGGCCAGCTCGGCGACCACACCGAGGTCGTGGGTGATGATGATGACCGCGGAGTTGAACTCGCGCTGCAGGTCCCGGATCAGGTCCAGGATCTGCGCCTGCACGGTCACGTCCAGGGCGGTGGTCGGCTCGTCCGCGATCAGCAAGTCGGGGTCGCAGGACAGCGCCATCGCGATCATCGCGCGCTGCCGCATGCCGCCGGAGAACTGGTGCGGGTACGCGTCCACCCGCCGGTCCGGCTGCGGGATGCCGACCCGGTCGAGCATCTCGATCGCGTGCTTGCGCGCGACCTGCTTGCTCACCTGGTTGTGCACCTTGTACGCCTCGATGATCTGGTGCCCGACGGTGTAGAACGGATGCATCGCGGAGAGCGGGTCCTGAAAGATCATCGCCATCCGCTTGCCGCGGAGCTGCCGAACCTCCTCGGGCGTCGACGAGACCAGGTCCTGGCCGTCGAGGAAGATCTCGCCGCTGATCTTGGCCGCACCCGGCGGGTTCAAGCCCATGATCGACAGGCTGGTCACACTCTTGCCCGAGCCGGACTCGCCCACAATGCCGAGCGTCTTCCCCCGCTCGAGCGCGAACGACAGCCCGTCGACGGACTTCACGATGCCGTCGTCGGTCGGGAAGTGCACCTTCAGGTCGCGGACGTCGAGGAACGCCTCGCCCCGCGGGATGCGCTGCACAGTGTCTTGCTGGGGTTCGGTCACGAGATCCGCACTCTCGGGTCGACGACGGCGTACAGGACATCGACGACGAGGTTCGCCAGCACGATGAAGAACGCGGCGACCAGCGTCACCCCGAGCACCTTGGGCAGGTCGTTCGACTGCAGCGCGAGCACGGCGTACTGGCCGATCCCGGGCAGCGAGAACGTCGTTTCGGTCAGGATCGCGCCGCCCAGCAACAGGCCCAGATCCAGGCCGAAGATGGTCAGGATCGGCGTCAGCGCGGACCGCAGGCCGTGCTGGACGATCACGTTCCGTTCGCGCAGCCCCTTGGCCCGCGCGGTGCGGACGTAGTCTTCGTTCATCGTCTCGAGCATGCCGGCCCGGGTGAGTCGCGCGTACGCCGCGGCGTACAGGAACGCGAGCGTGGTCCACGGAAGGATCAGGTCGTACGCCCATTCGAGCGGGTTCGAGGCGTCCATCGGGTTCGTGCCGCCCTGCGCGGTCCACCCGAGGCCGTAGCTGAAGATCGACAGCGCCAGCAGGCCGGTGAAGAAGATCGGCAGCGAGACCCCGGCCAGCGCCACGGTCATGAGTGATCGGTCCAGCACCGACCCACGTCTGAGCGCGGAGACGACGCCGACGCCGACGCCGCTGACGAGCCAGATGACGGCCGCGCCGACCGCCAGCGACAGGGTGACCGGCATTCGGGCGACCAGATCCGGCCAGACCGGGGTCTGGTTCAGGAACGAGTAGCCGAAGCAGGGTGCCGGGCAGTGCTCGACAGCCGGGCCGTAGTTGTAGTCCTGCCCGACGAACAGACCCTTCATGAAGCGGCCGTACTGCACGTACAGCGGGTCGGTGAAGCCGAGCCTCACCGCGGTCTGGTGGATCTGCTCGGCACCGGCACTCTTGCCGACATAGCGCGAGGCCAGGTCGTCGGAGGTAGCACCACCGAGCTTCGGGACCAGGAAGAAGATCGAGAACGTCACGGCCGTGACGATGAAGAGCAGGACTATCGCTCCGATCACCCGGCGGACCAGATATGCGAACACGGTACTTGGCTTGGTGGCCGGTGATCATCACGATCACCGGCCACCGTCAGCCTTCACCTACCTCTGCTGGCGAATGTTGGTCAGGGCAACCGACGACTACTTCAGGCCGATCCCGGCGTAGTCGTACATGTTCTGACTGTCGCTCACGTACACGTTGGCCAGGGTGTCCGGGCGGTACAGCAGGCCCTTGGCCCAGATGCCCGGCAGGACGGCGGCCTGCTCCATGACCTTCTTGTCGACGTCGACCCAGATCTTCTCGCGCTCGGCCTTGTCGGTGGTCTTCAGGGCCTGGTCGATCAGCTGGTCGACCTCGGGGATCCGGATGCCCAGGTTGGTGTTACCACCGGCGGCCCGGATGACCCGGCTGTCGACGATCTGGCTCAGGAAGCCGAAACCGTCCGGCCAGTCAGCACCCCAGCTGTAGACGATCAGGCCGAGGTTGTTGGCCTTCGCGTAGTCCGGCTTGCCGGCGTACAGCTTGGTGTAGTCGCCGGTCGGGTAGCCCTTCGGCGTCAGCTTGATGCCGACCTTGGCCAGCGACTGCTGCAACGACTCCGCGACCGCCTTCTCCTTCGGGCGGTCGGCCCGGTAGGCGATGTTGGTGCTGAAGCCGGTCGGCATGCCACACGCCTGCAGCGACGCCTTCGCCTTGTCCGGGTTGCCGTTCTTGTCCTGCTCGAAGCCGTAGTCGTCGAACTTCTGCGAGCCGGTGACCAGCGGCGGCATCAGGTTCGTCGCGATGTCACCACCGACCGGACCGCCGTACGCACGCTGGTAACCCTCGTGGTCGGCCGCGTACAGGATCGCCTTGCGGCAGTCGACGTTGTCCAGCGGCTTGACCTCGCTGTTGAACACGGTGAAGTTCAGCCGCGGTGCGGGGACGTTGTCCGCGTGCGACTTCAGCTGCGGGTTCGCCAGGATCTTGGCCTGGGTCTCCGCCTGCACACCGGTGCCCGCGATGTCGACATCGAGGTCACCGGCCTGCAGCCGGTTGTCGATGTCCGCGCCATTCACGTTGTACGTGACGGTGATCTTGTCCGGCAACGCCTTCCGGCCCGAGTTCGGGTCGGTCGCCGGGTCGTACTGGTCGTTGCGGACCAGGGTCAGGCCCTTGTTCGGGTCGTTGCTCTCGAACTTGTACGGGCCGGTCGAGATCGGGTGCAGCTTGTACTTCGCGCCGGTGTCCTTGGCCTGCGGCACCGGAGCGGTGGCCGGCAGCTGCGCGAAGTAGTCGAAGCCGGCGAACGGCTTGTTCAGGTGGAAGACGATGGTGTTGGCGTCCGGCGTCTCGATCGCCTTGGCGATCCCGGCCATCGACGGGTCCTTGTAGACGCTGTAGTCCTTCGGCACGTCCAGCAGGAAGTCGTTGAAGTACGTCGGCCCGTTCGGCAGCGTGGTCTTGTCCAGGGAGCGGGCGACGGCGTACTTGACGTCCTTGGACGTCACCTCCGTGCCGTCCTCGAACTTGACGCCCTTGCGGATCTTGTAGGTCCAGGTCTTGGCGTCGTCACTCGGCACACCGGCTGCCTCGGCCAGGTCCGGAACGACCTCCGCACCCTTGGCGCCCGGAGCCGACTTGAAGACCATCAGCGGGCGGACGTAGTTGCGGACCAGGTTCCAGGACAGGCCGTAGTAGGTGTCACCCGGGTCCTGGGAGTCCCAGTTCTGGGTGATCGCCATCCGCAGCGTGCCACCCTTCTTGTCGCTCGGGTTGTAGATCCCGGTGACGGCCGCGTTGTACTGCGGCGTCGTCGAGTTACCACCACTGCCGGACCCGCTGGAGCTCTTGTTGTTGTTGCCCCCGCAAGCCACCAGGCTCAACGCGACGGCCGCACTGACGGCGGTTACCGTCGTGATGCGATTCCATCTCATCTGTTGTTGCACCCCTTTTTTCGTGAGAGCCAGGCTCCCTGGTTGGAGAGAAGTCCTATCGCGTCCGCGGGTCGAGGGCATCGCGCAAGCCGTCGCCGAACAGATTGAAGGCCAGCACCGTGATGAAGATGGCCAGGCCGGGCGGGACCATGTAGAGCGGGTCGACCTGGTACCAGTTCGCGGCGATCGACAACATGTCGCCCCAGCTGGCAGTCGGCGGCCGGACGCCGACGCCGAGGTACGACAGGGCCGCCTCGAACAGCACGTTGGTCGGGATCAGCAGCGTCGCGTAGACGAGGATCGGTGCGATCAGGTTCGGCAGCAGCTCGGTGAACAGGATGTACGGACGCCGGGCGCCGAGACTCCGGGCCGCGTCGACGAACTCCCGCTCCCGCAGCGACAGCGTCTGGCCGCGGATGATCCGGCCGATATAAGGCCAGCTGAAGAAGCCGATGATGAACACGATCAGCGCCACCCGCAGGGAGTCACCGCGCAGTCCGAGCAGTGAGTCCGGCAGCGCACCGACCAGCGCCAGCGCGAAGAGCACCAGCGGGAAGGCCAGGAAGATGTCCATCAGCCGGCTGATCAGCGTGTCCACCACGCCGCCGAAGTAGCCGGCCACGACGCCTGCCACGGTGCCGATCACGACCGACAGCAACGTGGCCAGGAACGCGATCAGCAGCGAGATCCGGGCGCCGTACACGATCCGGGCGAAGATGTCGCGGCCGTTGACCGGCTCGACCCCGAACGGGTGGTCCCAGCTGATCCCGTTCAGCTTGCCGATCGGCGTCTGCAGCGACGGGTCGACCAGGTCCTGGTGGAAGTCGTTCGGCGTCACGCCGACGAGCTTGCAGAGCAGCGGCGCGAAGATCGCGACCAGGATCAGGAACACCACGAAGGCACCGCCGGCCATGGCGACCTTGTCACGCTTCAGCCGCATCCACGAGATCTGCCAGAGCGACCGGCCTTCGATCCTGCCGGCACCCGCTGCGACTGCCTCAGGCTGCGCTGCCTCTGATCCGGGCTCGACATCGAGTGGCACTGTCACGCGAAGGTACCCCTGCCTCGGTCGGTTGAACCAGAACGAAATCCGGTATGGCTGCGGCCTTAACCTGCCGCCATTACAGCCCGGAGTCAAACGCGGAAAGTGCTGCGTTGCCCGATCGTGATCGTCAGGAAATCGTCCCGTATCGTGGACGTTCGGCAGTAAACCACGCTGACGCACCCACGGTCGCCGAGGCCTCGCGAACCGTTACTGCCATGGCATCTTTGTGTCATTTCCGCAGGACGGAGAGATAGAGGTACGACAGCGGGTCCATCGCCGCCGGAACGTTCTCCAGATCCTTGCCCGCGACCACGGTCAGCCGGCCCTGCCAGCTCGGGATCACCGGGGCCTCCTGGGCGAGCACGCTCTGTAACTGCCCGACCAGATCGTCGCGCTCGAGGCCGTTCTGCTCGGTGGTCTCCTGCTGCAGCAGCTTCGACGCCGCGGCCGAGCGGTAGCCGTTCTGGAACGCTCCGTCGGTGGCGACGAACTGGGCGAGGTAGTCGTCGGCATCCGGGTACTGCGGGATCCAGCCCGCGTGGAACAGGTCGTACGCCCCGGCCCGGGTCAGCTGCTGGTACTGCGGCCACTCCGCGCTCCGCAAGGTGACCCGGAACAGCCCCGACGCCTCGAGCTGCCGCTTGAGCTCGATCACCTCGGCCTTCGCGCCCACGCCGTACTCCGTCGGCGTCCAGCCGACCGTCAGCGGCACCGGCACGGTGATGCCCGCGTCCTTCAGGATCGCCGTGGCGGCCGCCTTGCTCGGCTGCTTGTACTCCGTCCTGAACGCGTCGACCTGCCCACCGAACCCGGGCGGCACAACGGAGTACAGCGGCGTGACGTGGTCGCCGTACGCCTTCTTTGCGATCGCCGGACGGTCGATCAGCTGCGCGATCGCACGCCGTACGGCCGGCTGGCGCGCGATCAGGGACTTCATGTGGAAGGCGAAGAACCGCGTGTCCGCGTAGTCGCTGTCGATCACCTGAACCTGATCCGACTTGCGCAGCTTGTCCAGCAGGCTCGGGCCGAAGCCGTGGAGGGCCAGGTCGGCCTTGCCGGTGGTGATCGCCTGGTAGAGCGCGGTGGAGTCCTTCAGCAGGCTGATCTCGACCCCGTCGTTCTGCGCGCCGCGGGGACCGTGGTACCCGGCGAACTTCGCCAGCGTGATCTCCTCGCCGGGCTTGTACGCCGTCACCTGGTACGGGCCGCTGCCGATCGCCTTGGTGTCGAGCAGCTTGTTCGCCGGGTAGGACTCCTCGTCCACGACCGACGCGGCGGTCGTGGTCAGCAGGTACGGCAGCCGGGCGTCCGGGCTCTTCAGGTTGAACACCGCGGTCAGGTCGTCCGGCGTGCTCACCGACTTCACCGAGGTGAACAGGCCGGCCGCGCCACCCGGCGTCTTCAGCCGGAGCATCCGGTCGAAGCTGAACTTCACGTCCGAGGACGTCAGCTCGTGCCCGTTCGGGAAGGTCAGGTGCTCCTTCAGGCTGCACGTGTACGTCGTCGGCGAGTCGTACTGGCAGTCCGCGGCATCCGGCACCGGAGTCGGCTTACCCGGCATGATCGTCAGCAGGGTCTGGTACAGATTCGCCTGCACCGTCCGCGAGCCCACGTCGTACGGACCGGCCGGGTCGAGCGACGTGATCGCGTCCGTGGTCGCGAGCCGGAGCACCATCAGCTTCGGCGTCGCCTCACCCTGGTGCGGCGCGTTGTCGTCCGGCGCACCGCACGCGGCCAGGGACACGCCCAGCGCGCCCACCGCCGCGGCCGCCGACACCCGGCGCACCCACTCGATCACGATCTCACCCTTCCCCAGCCCGTTTCCCAACAACAACGCCCCCGAGGGCACCAAGTGACGGTAACTCGTCAATGGAGCAGAGCGCGCAGGGACTCCGGGGTGAGGGGCTCGAGGGAGCCGACGACGAGCCGGCGTGGCGCCTCCGGGATCGACACCCATTGCGGTACGGCGACGACGTACGCGCCGGCCGCGGTCCCCGCCTGGGTGCCGGTGACCGAGTCCTCGATCACCACGCAGTGCGCCGGGTCCACGCCGAGCTTCGCCGCGGCGGTCAGGTACGGCTCCGGGTGTGGCTTGCCGAGGGTTACCTCGTCGCCGGCAACGATCACGTCGAACGGCTCCGGTGGCAGGTGGCCGATCACCGCGTCGATCATCGTCCGGTACGACGCCGAGACGAGCGCGCACGGGATTTCTTCCTTGCGCAGCGCCTGCAGGAGCTCGACCGCACCCGGCTGGAAGGTCACCTCCCTGCGGAGCGACTCGATCACCTCGGAGAACATCCGGTCGGCCAGCTCGTCGGCGGTGATCACCCCCGCGGGGATCCGCGACATCCACACCTGCACGGCGTCCCGCAGGTCACTGCCGATCAGCCCGACACAGTCCTCGACCGTCCAGGTCGCGCCCAGCTCGGCCAGAAGGCGCAGCTGGACCTCCGCCCAGACCTTCTCGGAGTCGACCAACGTCCCGTCCATGTCCCACAGCACCGCTTGCAGGGGTGGCAACTCCAGCTCCTCCGTCAGTCTCCGGCGATCACGTCGCTCCTAGTTTCCCGTGTCGCCCCAGGTCAGGACATGCCGGGGCCGTCCGACACGTTCCGCTGGGCGTGAAACCCGGCACGCCGGACCGGCCGAGCACGTAGGCTGGCAGTCCGGTTTCCGGCGACCCCGCCGGATGGCTACAGAGACGACAGGGGGCCTGCGAGTGGTTGACCTCGCGAACCTGAGGGACCCGGTCGTGATCGCCGCGTTCGAGGGCTGGAACGACGCGGCCGAGGCGGCCACCGGAGCGGTCGACCACCTCATCGACGAGTGGGACGCGGAGCTGGTCACCGCGATCGACCCCGAGGACTACTACGACTTCCAGGTGAACCGGCCCCAGGTCGGCTTCGACGAGGACGGCGCACGACGGCTGTCGTGGCCGACCACGCGCCTCTACCTGGCCCGGCCCGAGGACACCGACCGGGACGTGCTGCTGATCCGCGGCATCGAGCCGAACATGCGCTGGCGGGGCTTCTGCCAGGAGCTGCTCGAGGTCGTCGACGAGTCCAACGCGCAGCTTGTCGTCGTCCTCGGCGCCCTGCTCGCCGACTCGCCGCACACCCGCCCGATCCCGGTGTCGGCCAGCTCGTCGGACCCGGAGCTGACCGCGTCCTGGAGCCTGGAGGCGTCGACGTACGAGGGCCCGACCGGCATCACCGGCGTCTTCGCCGACCTCTGCAGCACCCTCGGCGTACCGTCGGTCTCGATCTGGTCGGCGATCCCCCACTACATCGCCGGCACCCCGTGCCCGAAGGCGTCCCTCGCCCTGCTCGGCAAGGTCGAGGCGCTGCTGGACCTGCAGATCCCCGAAGGCGACCTCCCGGAGCTGGCCCGCGCGTGGCAGCGCGGCGCCGACGAGCTCAGCGAGGAGGACCCGGAGGTGGCCGAGTACGTCCAGTCCCTCGAGGAGCAACGCGACACCACCGACCTCCCCGAGGCCACCGGCGAAGCAATAGCCGCCGAATTCGAGCGCTACCTACGCCGCCGCAACAAAAACCACCCCAGCGACTAGGGCTGGGTGTCACACCCACGCGTGCTACAGCTCCTACGTCGCGCCGGCTACACGCGTTCCCACCCGCCCGAGGTTTCTTTGCAGTGCTGCCGCCCCGCGCCCTGCGTGCTCCCAACGGCGGGATCGTTGCGACCTCGGACAGGTACCAGGGACCGCGGACAGGGCACAACCTGTCCGACGACCCCAGTTGGTGTCCCAGGTCCCGCAGATCCGCACCGATCCCACCGTCAACCCCACGAACCCACCCGGCTCCCGCTCCGCCCTGCCCCGCAGTGCGGTCGGTTCGGAGCGGTCGGAGGCTGATGGGGCGCAACTGGAGGCTGGGCCGTGCAAGGTCGACAGGAGGTGTCGGCCCCAAGCCCGGCCGGGCGAGCCGATCTCAGGCGTGAATGCCTCGCCCGAGCAGCACCCCTGCACCGGCACTTCCTGTCGACCCTGCACATCCCAACCGACCCACACTCGCATCACCCACACATCCAGTAGAAGAGCCGAAATATCTGTCCCGGCCCGTCACGTCGCGCGTCGGGTGACCCCAGTACCCGGAACTAGAGTTCGCGGGCGGCGGTGGTGATGACGTCGTCGAGGACGGCGCGGGACGTGGCGAGGTCGGCGATCATGCGGTCGATGCGGTCGCGTTCGGCGGTCAGCGAGGTGACGAGCTCCGGGGTGGCGCGCTCGTTGGGGCCGCCGTCCGGGTCGCGCATGCATGGGAGCAGTTCGGCGATTTTCTTGCTGTGCAGGCCGGCCGCGAACAGCTCCTGGATCAGGATCACCCGGTCGATCGCGCGTTCGGCGTACTCGCGCTGCCCACCAGGGGTCCGCTCGGACACCAGGAGTCCGTGCTGCTCGTAGTACCGCAGCGACCGCTCGCTCACGCCCGTCCGCCGGGCCAGCTCCCCGATCCGCATCGCCGATCCTCCCGCTGGACTTGAAGTTGACACTGATGTCAGATTTTACCCTCCCCGTATGACGCTCTTCGACTACAGCCCCATCACCGAACGCCCGCGGCTCACGTGGCCCGACGGCAAGCGAGTCGCCTTTTATGTCGGCCTCAACCTCGAGCACTTCGTCCCCGACCAACCGTCGACGAGCATCTGGCCCCTCGACGTCAAGCCCGACCCGCTCAACCACGGCTGGCGTGACTACGGCGCCCGGGTCGGCATCTGGCGCACCATCGACATCCTCGACCGGCATGGCATCCGCGCCAGCGCGCTGGTGAACTCGATGGTTGCCGAGCACAACCCACAGATCATCAAGGCCGGCGTGGAACGCGACTGGGCCTGGCTCGCCCACGGCCAGACCAACTCGACCCTGCACACCGGCTACGAACCGGATGAGGAACGCAGGATCCTCACCGACATCACCGACACCATCGAGACGGCCGCCGGTCAACACCCCAAGGGCTGGATGGGTCCGGCCCTGACCGAGACCCACAACACTCCCCAGTTGCTGTCCGAGCTCGGCTACAGCTACGTGCTCGATTGGACCAACGACGACCAGCCCTACCGGCTGAACGTCCCCGGCATGCTCAGCGTCCCGTACACGCTCGAGCTCAACGACCTCGGCCTGTTCCTGCGTGGCCTCACCGGTCCCGACTTCCTCCAGATGGTCAAGGACCAGTACGACGTCCTCCGGGCGGAGTCCGAGCACAGCGGCCGGGTGATGGCGCTGGCCCTGCACCCGTTCGTGATCGGGCAGCCGTTCCGGGCGAAGTACCTGGACCTCGCGCTGGAGTACATCGCCGCGCAGCCCGACGTCTGGCTGACCACGAGCGACGACATCGCCGATCACTACCTGACGACGTAACCTCACCCGGAGTAGCCGATTTGGTCGGTATGCCGGTACGCACGGGACGGGTGTGATGGTTTGGCCAGAGGTCGCGGCGAGACTGGGGAGGGTTTTACCCCCATATCAGTACATTTCCCTCCCCAGTCCACCTCCGCCCCACGGCATCGGACGGAACACCACCCTGGGACCGGACACCTCCCGGCCGACGGCTGCGCGGCATCCGATTGGCCTCGACGAATCACCCGAACCCAGGCCCGACGCCGATCAAGACCCACCAGCCGGTGACCGGCTAGAGCTTCACTCCGAGGAGAGCGTCGACGGCCTGGGCAACCAGGCTGGGCGCCTCCGGGTCGTCGCCGTTGGCGGACGCCCAGGTGTCGACCGCCGACAGCGCGGCGACCGTGTCCAGGTCGTTGGTGAGCGCCGCGCGTACGGCGTCGACCGCGGCGGCACCGTCCGGACCCGAACCCCGGCCGATCGCGCCACGCCAGACGTCCAGTCGCGCCTGCGCGTCGAGCAGATCGGACGGCATCCAGAACCAGTCCGTGCGGTAGTGGTGCGCGAGCAACGCCAGCCGGATCGCCATCGGGTCGGCACCGGCCAGGCGTTCCTTCGACACCAGCACGAGATTGCCCTTGGACTTGGACATCTTCTCGCCGTCCAGGCCGACCATCGCCTGATGCACGTAGGCCCGCGCGAACGGGTACTTCCCGGTCGCCACCTGCGCGCCGCTCGCCGACATCTCGTGGTGCGGGAAGATCAGGTCCGACCCACCGCCTTGGACGTCGAACGTCATCCCCAGATGCTCGAGCGCGATCGCCGAGCACTCGACGTGCCAGCCCGGTCGGCCGCGGCCGACCGCCGAGTCCCAGGCCGGCTCGTCTGGGCGCTCGTGCCGCCACAGCAGGCTGTCCAGCGGGTCCCGCTTGCCTTCGCGATCGGGGTCCCCACCGCGTTCGGCGAACAGTTCCCGCATCGTCTCGCGGTCGTACCCGGAGACACTGCCGAACGCCGGGTCCGCCTTCACCGCGAAGTACAGGTCGCCGTCGACCGAGTAGACCGCGCCGGCCCGCTGCAGGTCCTCGATCGCGTTCGCCACCAGGTCGATCGACTCCACGACACCGACGTAGTGCTGCGGCGGGATCACCCGCAACGCGGTCATGTCGTCGCGGAAGAGCTGGATCTCCTGGTACGCCAGGTCGGTCCAGTCGACACCGGTCTCGGCCGCACGCTCGAGCAGCGGATCGTCGACGTCGGTGATGTTCTGCGTGTAGTGGACGTCGTACCCGGCGTCTCGCCAGAGCCGGTTGACCAGGTCGAACGTCAGGTACGTCGCCGCATGGCCCATGTGGGTGGCGTCGTACGGTGTGATGCCGCACACGTACATCCGGGCCGTCGCGCTGTCGAGCGGCGGCACCTCGACCAGCCCGCCCGAGGCGGTGTCGTAAAGGCGCAGCCGCCGGGCCGGGCCCGGCACGACCGGGATGTCTGGTTTCGTCCACGCCTGCATGTGTCGGAGCTTATGCCAGTCCGGTTTTCAACGACGCGACACGTTCCATTCCACGGTCGAAATCAGATCAGAACGCGGGCCAGGGAATGGCGGGCCAATCGTCGCTCGGCAACGGGTAGGCACCCGTCTTGAGCAGGGTCGCACAGCGCTCGCGGGTGGCGGTCAGCTCGACCGCGGTGATCAGCTCGCACAGCTGCTGACCGAGTCCACCGGCCAGCTGATCGGCCAACCGGCGTACGTCGTCCAGCAGGTCGGCCGGGATCGGGTCGCCGGCCCAGCCCCACAGGACCGTCCGCAGCTTGTCGTCGGCGTTGAACGTGACGCCGTGGTCGACGCCGTACACCCGGCCGTCGCCCGGGTTCAGCACGTGGCCGCCCTTGCGGTCGGCATTGTTGACCACGGCATCGAATACCGCCATCCGCCGCAACGCCTCGTTGTCCGCGTGCACCAGCGTCACCGGGTTGTGCCGCCCGTCGAGCGCGTCGAGTACGCCGAGCCATCCGGCCGGCACCCGCCCCTGCGGGACGATGTCGACCAGCTCGGTCTCCCCCGGACCGAGCTCGGCCTCGTCGATCCACAGCTGCACCATGCCCTCGCCGAGCGGCCCCTCGCGCAGCAGCGTCGGCGGCACGACCGACCACCCGAGCGCCTCGGACACGACGTACGCCGCGAACTCGCGCTGAGCCAGCGTGCCGTCGGGGAAGTCCCACAGAGGCCGCTCCCCCTGCACGGGCTTGTAGACCACGGTCGCGGTCTCGCCGTCGAGGCTCACCGATCCCTGGAAGGTGCCGTTCGACGCGGCCACGAGCCGGCCGTGCAGGGACAGCTCCCCCTGGGCGAGCAGGTCCGGATCGCTCATTCCGGCAGGTGCCTGCGGTAGCCGTTGGCACGTGGACAGATATGCCCCTCGGGGTCGATCGGCCGGCCGCAGAACGGGCAGCTCGGGCGACCGGACGCGACCAGGGCGACCGCTCGCCGGGCGAACGCGCGGGCCTGCTCCTCGGTGATCCGGACGACGAACACCTCCGCGTCCTCGGACTCCATCGCGGCCGTGATCGGGTCGGTCTCCTCCAGGTCGGCCTGCTCGCCGGTGACGACCGCGAACACCTCGATCACCACCCGCTCGGCGTCGGCCTCCCAGGCCAGCGTCATGGTGCCGGCCCGGAACTCCTCCTCGATCGGCTGCTCCAGCGGGTCCGTGTCGTCGATCGAGGTCGGCGTGGCCGGGTCCCGGTCGAACCGCCGGGCCACCTCGTCCAGCATCACGTCGAGCCGCTCCGCGAGCGCCATCACCTGTTCCTTCTCACAGGCCACCGAGGTCAGCCGGACGCCGGCCCGCGCCTGCAGGAAGAACGTCCTCGCACCGGGTTCCCCCACGGTGCCGGCGACGAACCGATCCGGGTCGTCGTAGGAATGCACAACTCGCGCCATGTCTAGACCCTATTACCGTCCGCCGACCACCGCGTCCGAGGACTGCTTCCTGGTACGTCCCTTGGCCGGGGGTTTGGGGATCAGGGACTTCAGTTCGCTGCCGGAATCGTTCAGCCGGACCAGGAACGGGCGGGTCGGGGTGTAGGTGATGATCGTGGTCGACGCGGTGTCCACCACGATCCGCTGGAAGGTGTCCAGGTGCTGACCCAGCGCGTCCGCGACGATCGCCTTGATCACGTCGCCGTGCGACACCGCCACCCAGATCGCACCGTCGCCGTGGCTCTTGGCCAGCGCCGCGTCATGCGCCCGTACGGCGTCGACGGCACGCTGCTGCATGGCCCGCATCGACTCGCCGTTCGGGAACGTCACCGCGGACGGGTGCTGCTGGACGACCGCCCACAACGGATCCTTCGCCAGGGTGGCGATCTTCTGCCCGGTCCAGTCGCCGTACCCACACTCGGTCAGCCGCCGATCCGTTGCCGGACGCAACCCTTCGTGGTGTTTCGCGATCGCCGCCGCGGTCTGCTTGCAGCGCTCGAGCGGTGAGGTGACGATCGCCGCCAGCGGCAGCTCGGCCAGCCGTTGCGCGACCGCCTCCGCCTGCTTGACGCCGGTCTCGTCCAACTTCACACCCGGCGTGCGGCCGGCCAGTGTGCCGGATGTGTTTGCGGCGCTGCGGCCGTGCCGGACCAGGATCACCGTGGGCATGACCTGCACGCTATCCGGTCCGGTCAAGCGACGGTGCCATGATGGTGGCGTGATCGTGGACTGCGGCGTGTACGCCGAGGGCGAACGGCAGGACCTGCCCAGGGACCCCGAGACCGTTGCCCAGGCCATCGACGACAACGGCGAGTGCTTCGGCTGGGTCGGCCTGCACGATCCGTCGGACGCCGAGATGCGTCGCGTCCAGGGCCTGTTCGACCTTCACGAGCTCGCCGTCGAGGACGCGCTGAAGGCCCACCAGCGGCCGAAGATCGAGCGCTTCGGCGAGGCGATCGTCGTCGTCCTGCGCACCCTCTGGTACGTCGACGAGGGCGACGCCGTGGAGACCGGCCAGCTCAGCGTCTTCATCGGTCCGCGGTACGTCGTGACCGTCCGGCACGGCGAGGGCGGTGAGCTGGCCACGGCCCGGCATCAGCTGGAGGAGCGGGCCTCCCTGCTCGGCCACGGTCCGGCCGCCGTCCTGTGGGCGATCTGCGACTCGGTCGTGGAAGACTACGAGAAGGTCGCGGAGTCGGTCGAGCTCGACGTCGACGAGATCGAGAGCTCCGTGTTCTCCCCCGAGCGCACCAGCGACGCCGAGCGGATCTACAAGCTCAAGCGCGAGGTGCTCGAGATGCGCCGGGCCGTCCAGCCGCTGCGCGATCCGATGGAACAGTTCGCCCACGGCATGCCCGGGATCAACCCGAAGGCCGCGCCGTACTTCCGCGACGTCGTCGACCACCTCAACCGCGTCTCCGACCAGACCGAATCCATCGACACGCTGCTCAGTTCGGCCCTGCATGCCCACCTGGCCAGGGTTTCGGTACAGCAGAACGACGATATGCGCCGGATCTCGGCCTGGGTCGCCATCGCCGCGGTGCCGACCATGGTGGCCGGCATCTACGGGATGAACTTCGACAACATGCCCGAGCTCCGCTGGCACTTCGGGTACTACGCGATCCTCCTGCTGCTGGCCGTCACCTGCACCACCATGTACCGCTTCTTCCGCAAGGTCGGCTGGCTTTAAGCCGGGATCCGGGGACCGGTCCGGCCCCCGTCCCCGGATCCCTTCTCCGCCCCAGCCCACTGCGCAACTTCGAGGGACATCCCGCGCTCCGGTCGATCCCGCGGGTGTTGCCGCGCCGTCGACCGGATCGCCAGGCCATCACAACCAGCCGCGGACGAAGGCCTCCCACGGACCATCGCAGCATCTCGGCGATTGTGATGGCCTGGAAGTCCACCCACCCCCCGCCCCGGCGGGGGGTGGCGGGTTTGGCGATGCCGGGCCGCTGACCGGACCTGCACCACTCACAGCACGATGCCAGAGAGACCCCGCTCGGCCGCGAGCACTCGGCGGCTGACGGACCGGGTTAGTGAGTGCGCCACGTCCACCCAGGCCGCAACCCGCGGGCCGGCGTGGGCCGGACCGGTCAGCAGCCGCGGATCCGAGCTAAGTCGCCGTGATCGTGCTGGTGGCCAGCAGGATGACGAGGACGATGCCGAGCAGGAGGCGGTAGAAGGCGAACACCTCGATCGTGTGGTTGACGAGGAACCGCAGCAGCCAGGCGATCGACACGTAGGCGACGATGAAGCTGACCACGGTTCCGACCAGCAGCGGGACGGCGCCGACGTCGCCGTTCAGGGCGTCCTTCAGCTCGTACGCACCGGCCCCGACCAGGGCCGGAATGCCGAGCAGAAAGGAGACCCTGGCCGCGGCCACCCGTTCCAGGCCGCGGAACAGGCCGGCCGAGATCGTCGCGCCCGACCGCGAGATGCCCGGGATCAGCGCCAGGCACTGGACCAGGCCCATCACGAGCGCGTCGACGAAGGTGAGCTTCTCCAGCGGCCGGCTCTTGGTGCCGAGGCGCTCGGCGGCAACCATCACGAACGACCAGGCGATCAAAGCCGCGGCCACCCACCACAGGCTGCGCAGCGGACCGGAGATGATGTCTCGCGCGAGGAACCCGACGATGACGATCGGCACCGAGCCGACGATCACGTACCAGCCCATCCGGTGGTCGAACTCACCACGGTGCTCGGGTTTGACCAGGCCGCGCACCCAGGCGACGGCGATCCGCCGGATGTCCTTCCAGAAGAACAGGACGACCGCCGCGATCGCGCCGACCTGGATCACCGCGGTGAAGCCGGTGATCGCCGGGTCGTCGATCTGCAGGCCGAGCATCTTCGACACGATGGTCAGGTGGCCGGTGCTGGACACCGGCAGGAATTCGGTCAGGCCCTCGACGATGCCGAGGATGATGGCGTCCCAGATCGTCATCAGTGACCGACTCCGGCGAGGTCGAGCGCCTCGGCGACCGTGCGCAGGTCGGCGATCCGCTGGTCGACGGTGGACGCGAACGGCGTGATCGCGACGGTCGTCGCGCCGGCCTCGGCGTACGCGGTGAGCTTGTCGGCCATCCGCTCCTTGCCGCCGAGCAGCGAGATCGAGTCGATGAATCCTTCCGGTACGGCGGCCATCGCCTCGCGGTGCTTCTTGTCCAGGTAGAGGTCCTGGATCTCCTTGGCCTCGTCGGCGTAGCCCATCCGGACCGCGAGCGCGTTGTAGAAGTTCTTCTCCCGGCTGCCCATGCCGCCGATGTACAGCGCGGCGTATCCACGGATCGGGTCGGCCGCGGCGTGCAGGTCGTCTCCGGTCATCACCGGTACGGACGCGACGACGTCGAAACCGTCGAGCCCGAGTTGGCGGGTCTCGCGGCCCGTCTTGACGTGGTTCAACTGCTCTCCCAGATAGGCGGGGTCGTTGAGGATGCCGAGCCAGCCGTCGGCGATCTCGCCGGCCAGCTCGAGGTTCTTGGGGCCGACCGCGGCCAGGTAGATCGGCACGTGGTCACGGATCGGCCGGACGGTCAGCTTGAGCGCCTTGCCCGGTCCGTCCGGCAGCGGCAGCGTGAAGTACTTGCCCTCGTACGCAACGGTCTCACGGCGGAGAGCGGAGTTCACGATGGCAACGTACTCACGTGTCCTGAGCAACGGCTGAGAGAACCGGACGCCGTGCCAGCCCTCCGACACCTGCGGTCCGGACACGCCGAGGCCGAGCCGGAACCGGCCGTTCGACAGCCGGTCCAGGGTGGCCGCGGTCATCGCGGTCATCGCCGGGGACCGGGCCGGGATCTGGAAGACCGCGGCGCCGACGTCGATCGTGGTGGTCTGGGCGGCGATCCAGCTGAGCAGCGTGGCGGCGTCCGAGCCGTATGCCTCCGCCGCCCAGGTGACCGAGAATCCGAGCCGCTCGGCCTCTCGCACCAGCCGCAGATGGTCCAGATGGTCGTCGCCGCCGAAGACGAAGCCGATGTTGAGTCCGAGTCGCATGACTGGCGAGCCTAGCGAGCCGTTGTCGGTGGCCCGCAATAGGCTCGGGTCATGCAGCAGCGCTATCTCGGTCACAGTGGACTGGCGGTGAGCAGGCTCGGCCTGGGCACCATGTCCTGGGGCCGCGACACCGACGAGCACGAGGCGCGCGAGCAGCTCGCCGCGTTCGTCGCCGCCGGCGGCACGCTGATCGACACCGCGGCGGCGTACGGCGACGGCGACAGCGAGCGCCTGATCGGGTCGCTGCTCGGCGACGTGGTGGACCGCGACGACCTGGTGATCGCGACCAAGGCCGGGTTCAGCGTCCGCCGCGGCGAGCGGATCACCGACACCTCGCGGGGTGCCCTGCTGCGTGACCTCGAGGCGTCGCTGCGACGGCTGAACGTCGACCACATCGACCTGTGGCAGCTGCACACCTGGTCGGACGACGTACCGCTGGAGGAGACGCTGTCCGCGCTCGACCACGCGGTGAACTCGGGCAAGGTCCGGTATGTCGGCGTGTCGAACTACGCCGGCTGGAAGTCGGCCCGGGCCGTCACCTGGCAGCAGGCCTGGCCCGGTCGCGCGGTGCCGGTGTCCAACCAGGTCGAGTACTCACTGCTGGCCCGCGACGCCGAGGCGGACGCGATCCGCGCGGCCGGCGGGCTCGGGATCGGGGTGCTGGCCTGGTCGCCGCTTGGCCGCGGTGTGTTGACTGGAAAGTACCGAACGGGCATCCCGGCGGACTCCCGGGCGGCGTCTCAGCATCTGTCCAGATTCGTCGACCCCTATCTCGACGGCCGCGGTTCGGGCATCGTGGAAGCGGTCGCACGAGCCGCCGACGGGCTCGGCTGGACCCCACTCGAGGTGGCGCTCACCTGGGTGCGGGACCGGCCGGGAGTGTCGGCGGCGATCGTCGGGGCCCGGACGGCGATGCAGCTCAAGTCGGTCCTGGGTGTGGAGGAGCTGACCCTCCCGCCCGCGATCGTCGCTGCGCTGGAGGATGTGTCGTAAGTCGTTGGAGGTGCGGATGGCCGAATATGAGCTACAGCAGTTCGAGGTGTCGAGGACGGAATCGCGTGGCGCGGTCCGTCGTTTGCTGACCGAGCACGCGGAGTACGGCGGCTGGGAGCTGGCCCGGCTGAGACGCTACCCCGACGGCACCCGGCGGGTCTGGCTCCGCCGCCGCATCATCCGGGTGATGCGGACCCTCTGAGCAACGCCGTCACCAGCTCCCGGCGGCTGCCGACGCCGACCTTGTCGTACGCCGCTCGCACATGTTCCTGCACGGTGTACGGCGACAAGCACAGCCGCTCGACGATCTGCCGTGTGGAGAACCCCTGCAACAGCAACTCCGTCACGCGCTGCTGAGCCGGCGTCAACCCATGCACATCCAGCAGGAACGACCCCAGCTGCGCCGGAGTGACCGGCTCGATCACCACCGCGGTCCGCTCGCCACCGCCTCGAAGTGTCGAGGCGTGCAGGGCCAGCCAGCGGCCCGCGTTCGTCCGCACCTTGACCGCCGGCGCTGCGGGCAGTTCCTGCACCCGCATCAGCTGAGCGGCCACCGCTCGCACCGCGACGGGGAGCTCACTGCGACGATCCGGCTCCAGCTCGGCCAACCAGTGCTCGGCCTCCGCACTGATCGACTCCACCCGCAGATCCGCATCGAGCACGACCACCCCCGGCCCGACGTCCGCGGTCTCCATCGACCCCATGCGGAGGCCTCGTCGCAGTCCCTCGGCCAGATGTGGTGTCAAGCGCCGTATCAGCTGCAACTCCTGCTCCGAGAACCCGGCGTCCGCGTCCTCGCGGTGCAGGCAGATGACGCCCCAGCAGCGGCCGTTCGACACCAGCGCGGCCCGGAGTTCGTCGCCGAGACCGAGTGGCCGCATCACCTCGGCGTACCGAGCGCTGCTCGCCCAATCACCCTTCGTCGCGTGCCCGAGTGAGCTGACCGGATCGCGTGCCGCGGCGAGTGTGGCGAACTTGTTCACATCCGCCTGGCCGAACTCGTTCGCGAGGAACTGCTCGGTCACCGCACCGAGCGGTTCGTCCACACTGACCGCCGTGAACAGCACGGTGGCCGGATCGACCGTCGCGAAGAACGCCGCGTCGATCGTCATCAGGCCCTTCAGCCGGCGCAACGTCTCGGACCGCAGCTCATCGGCGTCCAGCCCCGCGTAACAGCGCTGAATCAGCACGTCCAGGCGATCCGCCGCCCCCATGATCGTGATGCTACGCCGGTACGACGCCGAGCTGCCTGAGGAAACCGAGGTCGTCCAGGCGGCCCCAGCGCTCGACGATCCGGCCGTCGCGGAGCCGGAAGATGTTGATCCCGGGCAGGCTGACCGTCTTCCCGGTCGGCGCGATGCCCATCACCTCGCCCTCGTGGGTCCCGCCGGCGGTGAACCGCTCGACCACGATGTCGCCCTCGGCAACGAGTGCGTGCAGCTCGCTGTGCCAGTCGGGGAACGCGGCCCGCATCATCGCGCCGGCCGCCCGCATCCCGTCACCGTCCGGCGTGACTCCGAACGGCGGATCGTGGTTGATGAAGTCCCCGGCGAGGTACGTGTCGACCGCGCTCGGGTCCCCCTTGGTGAACAGTCCGTCGATGAAGTCCCTGACGACGGCTTTGTTGCTGTCTGTTGTGTTCATGGCATCGATGCTCCGACGGACCGGCTCCCCGGCGTACCCCCATTAGTTGGGGTTTCGTGTCGCTGACATAGCTCTGTGACAGAGGTATTCTGAGGAGCATGAGCACCGACGTCCTTGCCGAGGAGTTGCTGGCCGCGCTCGGGCTGGTGCGTCGGCACCTCCGCCGATCCGCGGGGCGGCCCGGGTCGCTGTCGACGCTGACCGGCTCACAGACCGAGCTCGTCCGGACAGTCCGCCGCAACCCCGGCATCTCGGTGACCGAGGCCGCCGCCGAGCTCGGCCTGGTCGCGAACACGGTGTCGACACTGGTCGGTCAGCTCATCGAGCGCGGGTTGCTCGTGCGCTCCCCCGACGAGGCCGATCGGCGCGTCGCCCGGCTGACCTTGACCGAGCCGGCCCGTGAGCAGGTCGAGGCCTGGCGCGACCGCCGTACCGCGCTCGTCACCCAGGCGCTCGACGGCCTCGAGACCGACGATCGGGACGCATTGCGGGCCGCGTTGCCGGTGCTCGACGTACTCGCGGAGCGGTTGCACCCCCAGCAAGACGAACGTGCCCTGGTCCAGCAGGGGAAGGAGCGAGGATGAGTGCGGATTCAGTGCCTGACCCGGTTCCGGCCGTCCGGATCGACGGCTTGAGCCATCGGTTCGGCGATCATCTCGCCGTCGACAACCTGGATCTGGAGGTGTCACCCGGCGAGTGTTTCGGCCTGCTCGGTCCGAACGGCGCCGGCAAGACCACCACCCTGCGCGTCCTCAACACCCTGTACCGACCGCAGTCCGGCACGGTCCGGGTCTTCGGGCTCGACGTCCGCACCGACGCGATGTCGGTACGGCGGATGCTCGGCTACGTCCCGCAGCAGCTGTCGATCGAAGGGGCGCTGACCGCCCGGGAGAACGTGTCGTGGTTCGCGCGGCTGTTCGACGTACCGCGTAGGGAGCGGGCCGCCCGGGTCGCCGAGGTGCTCGAGATCGTCGACCTGACCGATGCCGCGGACCGGCTCGCCTCGACGTACTCCGGTGGCATGGTGCGCCGCCTGGAGCTGGCGCAGGCGCTGGTCAACCGGCCGGCACTGCTCGTACTGGACGAGCCGACGGTCGGCCTCGACCCGGTCGCCCGGGATTCGGTCTGGGCCCGGGTTCAGCAGATGCAGGAGCGGTACGGGATGACCGTGCTGCTGACCACGCACTACATGGAGGAGGCCGACCTGCTCTGCGACCGGGTCGCCCTGATGCACGAGGGCCGGTTGCGCGCGATCGGGAGCCCGGACGAGCTCAAGGCCGAGCTCGGACCCGAAGCCAGCCTCGAGGACGTTTTCCGCCACCACACCGGCGAGAGTCTCGCCGCTGCCGAGAAGGGAGGCCTGCGCGATGTCCGTGGCACCCGTCGCACCGCCCAACGCATGGGCTGAGTCCAGGCCCCGGGCCGCCGTCCGGCTGCTGTCGCGGATCGCCACGTTCTGCCTGGTCGAGTTGCAGAAACTGCGGCACGACCGGACCGAGCTCGTCACCCGCGCGATCCAGCCGATCCTGTGGCTGGTCATCTTCGGCCAGACGTTCAGCCGGATCCGGGCGATCCCGACCGGCGACGTTCCGTACCTGGACTATCTCGCGCCGGGCATCATCGCGCAGTCCGCCTTGTTCGTGGCGATCTTCTACGGCATCCAGATCATCTGGGAGCGCGACGCCGGCATCCTCACCAAGCTCCTCGTCACGCCCAGCCCGCGCTCCGCCCTGGTGACCGGCAAGGCGTTCGCGGCCGGCGTACGGACGATCTCGCAGGCGATCGTCGTCATCATCGTCGCCGCGCTGCTCGGCGTCAGCATGACGTGGAATCCGCTGAAGTTGCTGGCCGTGTTCGTGGTCGTCGTCCTCGGCGCAGCCTTCTTCTCCTGCCTGTCGATGACGATCGCCGGCCTGGTCCTGCGGCGCGACCGGCTGATGGGCATCGGTCAGGCGATCACCATGCCGCTGTTCTTCGCGTCCAACGCCTTGTACCCCGTCAGCTTGATGCCCGGTTGGCTGCAGGTCATCAGCCACGTCAACCCACTCACGTACGAGGTCAGCGCCCTGCGCGGCCTGCTCATCGGCCTACCCACCAACTACTGGCTGGACTTCGGAGTCCTCATCGTCGCCGCCACCGCCGGCATCTGCGCAGCCGCCTCCCTCCTCGGCCGACTCGCCCGCTAAAGATCGTGCCGCATCCAGACGTTGGGCTCGACGTACACCGCGTGGTCATGCCGTACGTCGCAATGCACCGGTACGAGCGCCTTCGGGACGATCACGTCGCCCGTCGTGTCGAAGGGCAGGCCGGTCCACTCGCGCCACTCCGCCAGTGAGCCCGCAATCACCATCGACCGGGGCGCCACCTTGACGATGGTTGCGCCCGCCCTGACGTGCACCCGCAGCCACGGGTCTTGTGGCAGACCATCTGGGCGCAGCTGCTTGATGTACTCCGTCATCGGCTGATCCGCGTCCGTCTTGCCGTTCGGCCGGACCGGGGCGAACAGGGCGCTATGTCCCTTCGCCTTCACCGCCGTCCGCATTGCCCTGAGCATCTCGTGAGACAGGCCGCGGCCGAGGTGGGACGGCCGGATCAGGATCTCCAGTGCACTCGACACGTTCGGCTCTCGGCCGTTGCGCAGGTCGGCGAACCCCCAGTGCAGCACCCGGTCCCAGCCGCCCGACGGGAGCTCCGCGCGGTTCTCGTCCGGGAAGACGAACGGGATGCTCCGGCCGTGTGCCACCAGCTCACCGTCCTCGGTCGCCACCACGCACTGGTCGGGGAACCGCACCGGCACCTGACCCATGAACGCGTTGCCGATCGGGTCGTTGTGCATGAACTCGGGCCACGCGTCGGCGAACTCGTACATCCGCTCCAGGTACTCAGGCCGCTCGGCCAACGTGGTGATCACGATCTCGGACATACCCCGCAGTCTCGCACCGCACCAGCACGAGTACGGCGACCAGCGCCGTCAGCAGCCCGGCTCCGACCAGAGTGGGCTCAGCCCCGGCGGCAGCGATGACCGGCCCGCCGGCCAGCATCCCGGCCGAACTGCTCGCGCTCACCACCACACTCTGGCCCGACAACAGCGTCCGCCGCTCGGCGCCGGCCGACGACCGCGTGATGATGACGGAGATCGCCGCGATCCCCAGGACGACGGTCAGCCCGGAGAACGCGCCCATCACGGCGACGACCGCCGGGGTGGTCCACAGACCCATGCCGATCCAGCACAGCCCCATGCCGGTCCAGGCGATCGATGCCAACGGCACCGGGCGGATCCGCCGGACGATCGCCAGCGAGATCGCGGTCCCGATCACCGACCCCACGCCGTACCCGGTCATGCCGGAGGCGAGGTAGATGCCCGGCCGTCCGCGCTCCTCGCCGATCACCGACAAGCCGAGAGTGAACGCGAACCACGTCACACATCCCGTACCCCGGACGATCCAGCCGTAGAGCACCTCACGGTGCCCTTCGAGGCTCGCCCGGATCGAGGGTGTCGCTATACCTCCAGGTGCTCGCTCGGCGCGCACGGTGCAGGCCAGCAGACCGGAGGCGAGCACGGTCGCGGCTTCGACCCAGAGGAGTCCGTTCGTCAGGTCCGCCGCGACCGCCAGGGCGCCGACGACCGGGCCGACCATCATGCCGATCCGGCGGAGTCCGTCCTGCCAGGTCAGCAGTACGACGGCCCTGCCCTCAACCCACCGGTCTCCGGTGTCGGCGAGTAGAGCCGACCGGCCCGGCGTGGCCAGCGCGTCGCCGCAGCCGAGCAGGAGTCCGCTGATCACCAGCAGCCCAGGAGTGAGCAGTCCGAGCATCGCCGCAGCCGGCACAAGGGCCAGCGCTGCCGCAGACACAGCCGCAACCACTGCGAGCCGCGGACCCGAGTCCACCCACTGCCGTGCCTTTCGGGCCCACCACGGTGACAACAGCACCGGCATGCCGGCCGCACCACCGACCAGGCCGGTCGCGGCGACCGAGCCCGTCTCGCGCAGGATCACCAGCGGCAGCGCGACCTGCGCGATCCGGAAGGCGAAGTCTGCCGCTCCCCCACCGGCGAGCAACGCCAGGGCTTCGGACCGGGCTCTCATACCCTTGATTCTTCGAGGTTTCCGGCCGTTCAGGTAGTGAGCCGGCGCTGCCTGGTTGCCATAGGCTGAACCTATGGCCTCATTACCCTCGGTCGAGGACCTGCGGCTGGTCCAGGCCGTCACCCGTACGGGCGCCGTCGGCACGGCCGCCCGCGAACTGCGCATCTCGCAGCCCTCCGCGTCCCAGCGACTGAGCCGGCTGGAACGCCTGTGCGGCACCAGGCTGTTCGAGCGCGACACCCGCGGCGCCCGCCCGACCGCGGCCGGCGCCGAGCTCAGCCGCCGGGCCGACCATATCCTCGGCCACCTCGAGGAGGTGTACGCCGCCACCCGGGCGGCCGCCGTCGGCCGGCGACTGGTGATCGGCACCTTCGCCAGCCTCGCGCCGATCCTCTTCCCGGTCCTGGACGCCGATCTGCCCGACCTGGACATCGAGCAGCAGGTCGACCACGGCCACTTCCTGGTCGAGCGCATCGCCGAGGGCACGATGGACGCCGCCTTCATCGCGATCGCCGACCAGATGACCCTGCCGCGCGAGACCGTCGCGCGCCGCGTCGGCCGCGACGAACTCGTCCTGTTCGTCCCACCCGGCGCCCGCCCACCCGGCCGCGGGCGGCACCCGCTGAAGGATCGTCCGGTCGCGTTCGCCACCTACGACCGCGGCATCGAAGACATCCACGCCCGCCTGGCCGCTCTCGGCGCGCTCCCACGCCGCGGCGTCACCCTCAGCACAACGGTCGCCATGGCCCGCCGCCGCGCCCACCTGGCCCTGGTCCCCCGCAGCGCCCTCGCCACCGAGCTCCGCCCCGGCGAACACCTCACCCCGGCCCCCTTCCGCTACCGCCTCACGCTCTCCGTCATCACCACCCCCACGCCACCCAAACCACTGATCCGGTACCTCCCGCGCCTCCGCGCCACGTTGAACTTGTCGTGAACACCGGCGAGCCGCGGCCCGCCGTACGGCACACTCGGACGTATGAACCTGCGGGGGTTGGCGCGTGACCGGCGATTGTTGACGGCGTTCTGGGGTACGACGGTCGTGCAGGTGGCGGCCGTTGCCTTCGACGTCAAGATCCTCAAGCAGGCCAGCAAAGTGCCGCTGATGCCACTGCTGTGGTCATGGTCGCGGACCCAGGACGCACCGCCACTCCTCCAAGCGGCCTTGCTGGCGTCGGCCGCCGGTGACCTCCTCCTCGAGACCGATCTCCAACTGGCCGGCATGGCCGCCTTCGCCGCCGCCCACGCCTGCTACCTGGCGGTCTTCCTCGCCAACCCGGCGCAGCGGTCGTGGCGCGTGCTCGCCGCGTACGGCGCGCTCTGGGCGGCGCTGATCGCGGCTCTCTCCCCCGGGTTGGGCGGTCAGCGCGTCCCTGTCGCGGTATACGCGTTGTTGCTCACGGCAACTGCGATCGCCTCGCGGTGGCACAGCCCGCGCAGCGGCCTCGGCGGCACGTTGTTCTTCATCTCCGACACGCTGATCGCGCTGCGGATGGCCGGCCGCGACTTCCCCGGACGCGGTGCGCTGGTCATGTCGTCGTACGCGATCGGTCAGTACCTCCTCACCTCCGGCATCACCGCATCGCGACCGGATCTGACCGGTAGTGGTCATAGGCGTTGACCTCTGGTCGCGGATCGCGATGGGGTGATCGGGTGGCGACCGTCGACGACGTACGAAGCCAGTTCCGGACACCGCCGCCCGAGGGGCGGCCGATGATGCGATGGTGGTGGTTCGGGCCGTCGGTGGACCG
Organism: Kribbella sp. NBC_01484; assembly: GCF_036227145.1. Lineage (NCBI taxonomy): Bacteria > Bacillati > Actinomycetota > Actinomycetes > Propionibacteriales > Kribbellaceae > Kribbella > Kribbella sp. NBC_01484. The sequence continues at coordinate 7,078,070 of NZ_CP109437.1, read as the reverse complement.
GCGTGAGCTCGACCGCCAACTGCGGGCGATGGCCGCGGCCGGGCTGGGCGGGGTCGAGGTCGCCTTCGTCTATCCCCTGGGCCCGGTCGACACGCCCTTCGGTTCGGACAAGTTCCTCGATGACGTAGGCCATGCCGCGAGGACGGCACGCGAGTTGGGGCTGAGGTTCGATCTGACGCTGGGTAGCGGCTGGTCCTTCGGCGGCGGGCATATCGGACCGGACCTGGCCGCCCGCCGGCTCTGCTGGGACCGGCGCGAGATCGGCCCTGAGGCGTACGACGTACCGGCGGTGGCGGCGTGGCCAGGAGACGAGGTCGTCGCGGCGTTCGTGGGCGAAGGGTCAGGGGGTGTGCCCACGTCCTACGTCGAACTTCCGGTCAGCGACGGCACGATCCGGGTGCCGCGGGGCAACGGGCCGCGTGAGGTGCTGATCGCGTCCTCGCGCCTTACCGGGCAGAACGTGAAGCGAGCCGCGGCGGGCGCGGAAGGGCCGGTGCTCGATCACTACTCGGCGGCTGCGGCGGCCGAACACATCAGGTGTGTCGCGGAACCGCTGCTGATGGCGGCCACGCCGGAGCTGGTCGGATCAGTGTTCTGCGACAGCCTGGAGGTGTATCAGGCCGACTGGACGGCCGGCATCCTCGAGGAATTCGGCCGCCGACGCGGATACGAGTTGCGGCCGCGGTTGTACGAGTTGCTCGTCGACACGACCGGCTCGAGGCAACTACGCATCGACTTCCACCGGACGTTGTCGGAGTTGTACGAGGAGAACTTCGTCGCGGTCTTCCAGCGCTGGGCGGCCGGGCACGGCGTACTGTTCCGGATCCAGAGCTACGGCGAACCGCCCGCGACGATGAGCAGCTACCGCTTCGCCGACCTGTTCGAGGGCGAGGGCTGGGGGTGGACGAGCATCCCGGAGACGCGGTGGGCGTCGTCGGCCGCGAGCATCCACGGCCGATCGGTCGTGTCGGCGGAGGCCTGGACCTGGGTCCACTCGCCGTCGTTCCGCGCGACCCCGCTCGATCTCAAGGGCGAGGCCCACGAGCACTTCCTGTCCGGGGTGAACCAGCTGATCGGACACGGCTGGCCGTACTCGCCGTCCGGCGGCCGCGGACTGGGCTGGATCTTCTACGCCGCCGGTGCCCTCGACGACCGCAACCCTTGGTGGCCGGTGGCAACGGATCTCTTCGGCTATCTGCACCGCTTGTCCTGGTTGCTGCAGCAGGGAACACCGGTCCGGCCGGTCAAGGTCTACGTGCCGGCCTCTGACGCGTACGCCGAGATGCACGGATCGGTGAATCTGTACCGGACCGTCCGACGGTTGATCGGCGACGACATCCCGCGCAGCATCCGGTCGGCCGGACTCGACTTCGACCTGATCGACGACGACGCGCTGAGTGTGGTCGACCCGGCCGGGATTCCGCTGGTCGTCGTACCCCCGGACGCGACGATGCCGGAGGCAACTACCCACTGGCTCGACGCGGTCCGCGCGGCCGGCGGCTCGGTGGTCAGCGACCCGTCGGCAGCGCTGCCGGGTGCACCGCTGACAGCGCCGGACGACGTCGGGGTGGTGCACCGGCGACTGGACGACGGTGACGTGTACTTCGTGGCGAACACCGGCAACGAGCCGCGGACAGTCCGCTACGAGGGGCCGGTTGAGCAGTGGGATCCGTTCACCGGCGCGGTCACGGTCATCGACGGCGCAGAGGTGACATTGGACGCGTACGAGGCGACCGTCCTCGTCCCAACTAGCTCGTCGGTGGACCGAGTCGCGGTGGAAGAGGTGACGGTCGGCTCGGGCGGAGCGGCGTGGATGGTCGGCTTCGCCGATGAGACCACGCCCGTGACGCTCCCGCACCGATGGGAGGACGATCCCGGCCGAGCGGCGTACTCGGGATCCGCGACCTACCAGACCTCGATCGAGCTACCTGATCTGGAAGCGACCATGCGGGTGCTGCTCGACTTCGGCACCGGCCAAGCAGTGCCGACCGGGGCCGAGACCTATCTACCAGCGCACTCCTACCGGGCGATGCTCGTGCCGCCGATCGGCGTCGCCGCCGAGATCTGGCTCAATGACACCCTCTGCGGCACGCTCTGGGCGCCGCCGTACCACGTCGACCTGACGCACGCGGCGCGGCCCGGACCGAACGAACTGCGCATCGTCGTCCACAACACCGCGGCCAACGCCTTGGCGGCCGACGATCAGCTCGCGCCGCTGGTCGAATCCGTCACAGCTCAGTACGGACGCCGCTTCGACCTCCAGAACGTCGAGTATGCTGCCGACTTCCTGAACTCAGGTCTGCTCAACCCACCGACGGTGGTCCTGCGGCATCAGGCCTGATCGAAGAAGCGGTCCAGGACCCGGGAACCGAATTCCAGGGCGCTCGTCGGCACCCGCTCGTCGATGCCGTGGAACATGCCCATGAAGTCGAGGTCCGGCGGCAGCTGCAGCGGCACGAATCCGAAGCAGCGCACTCCCAGCCGGCTCCACGACTTGGCGTCCGTACCACCTGACATCAACAGCGGCGCGGTCCGGCTCTGTGGGTCCTCGGCCGCGAGACAGGCCTTCATCGCCTCGACCAGGCCGCCGCTGAACTCGGTCTCCAGCGCGATGTCCTCGACCACCGTCTCGCGCCGCACCTTGTCACCGAGCAGCTCGTCGATGGTGGCGAAGAACTCGTCCTCGTACCCGGGCAGGAACCGGCCGTCGATGTGCGCCTCGGCGTCGCCCGGGATCACGTTCACCTTGTAGCCGGCGTTCAGCATCGTCGGGTTGGAGCTGTTGCGGACCGTCGCGCCGAACATCCGGCTGAAGCTGCCGAGCTTCGCCAGCGTCGCGGTCATGTCGTCCGGGTCGAGCTCGATCTCGAGCACGTCCTCCAGCGTCTTCAGGAACTCCCGGACCGTCGGCGTGACCCGCAGCGGCCACTCGTGCGTGCCGATCCGGGTGACCGCCTCGACGAGGTTGGTGACCGCGTTGTCGGTGTTGACCATCGACCCGTGGCCCGCCGTACCGCGGGCCTTGAGCCGCATCCAGTTCATGCCCTTCTCGGCGGTCTCGATCAGGTACAGCCGCAGGTCGTCCTTCAGCGTGACCGAGAATCCGCCGACCTCGCCGATCCCTTCGGTGCAGTCGGCAACGGTGTCCGGGTGGTTGTTGACCAGCCACTGGGCGCCGTACACGCCACCGGCCTCCTCATCCGCGGTGAAGACGAGCCGCACCGGCCGCCGCGGCTTCACCCCGGCCCGCTGCCGCGCCCGGACCACCGACAGCACCATCGCGTCGAAGTCCTTCATGTCGACCGCGCCGCGGCCCCAGACGCACCCGTCGAAGATCTCCCCGCCGAACGGGTCGACCTTCCAGTCCTTGGGATCGGCCGGTACGACGTCCAGGTGACCGTGCACGAGCAGCGGATCGGCGGACTGGTCCTCGCCTTCCCAGTGCGCGACCAGCGTGGCCCGGCCGGGCTCGGACTCGTAGATCGTCGACTCGATCCCGACCTCGTCCAGCTTGGCCGCGACGTACTCGGCGGCGACCCGCTCACCGTTGCTCTTGCCGTTGCCGTAGTTCGTGGTGTCGATCCGGATCAGCTCACTGCAGAGCTCCACCACCTCGGCGTCGGGGGTGTACGACGTACGGTCGCTCGGCGTCGGAGAAGTCATGCGACCCATCCTCCCCCACCTGGTCGGTCAGATCGTCGTCAGGTCAGGGTGATCGAGTCGCCGGAGATGGTGATCTGCTTGGGCGGGAGTGGTCGCGGCGCCGGTCCGGCGACTACGGCGCCGGTGGCGATCGCGTACTTGCTGCCGTGGCAGTCGCAGTTGATGGTGCCGTCCGCGACCGTCGCGACCGGGCAGCCCAGGTGGGTGCAGATCGAGCTGAACGCCTTGAAACTGCCCTTGGTCGGCTGCGTGACGACCACCTGGTTCGGCGCGAAGATCACCCCGCCGCCGACCGGGATGTCCTCGGTCTTGCCGAGGATGGCGTTGGCCGGCGCCGGGGCCGGCGTGCTCTTGGGTTCGCCGTACTTGGCGCAGCCGGTCACGGTCGCCAGTCCGGCGGCGACGAGCAAGGTACGGCGACTGGTCTCAGCCACAGGTGGTCCCTTCAACGGATGATGCCGAACGTGGTGAAGAACCACAGCGACGAGGTCAGCCACAGCCCGACCAGGGCGGTGAACACGGCACCGCCGGCCACGGGCAGCAGCCACGACGGTGTGTCCTTGCGACTGAGCGTGAGCATCTTCGCGACGAACGCGCCGTAGAAGAAGCAGCCGAGCAGTGAATGGATCAGTACGCGCGGTTCGCCGTACTGGAATCCCAATGCGTACAGGCAATGCGCGACCACAGGCAGGGTGACCGCGACCGCGGCACGGCCCGACCAGCGGTGGAGCGGGCCGACCCAGGCGCGCCCGGTCAGCCCCTTGAAGTGTCCGAAGAGGGCCATCGCGGAGACCACCTGCACCACGCCGAGCAGGAGGGCGAGGGTCGCCATCCAGGCCTTCACGGACTGGAAGCTCGAGAAGCCCGCGACGTTGATCGCGACGCCGGTGGGATCGTGGACCCGGCCGTAGACGCCGAGCGCGACGGCGGCCGCGGCCCCGACCGCGAGTGGGATCCCAACCCTCGTGACCTGGTGAACCGGTGTCGTCGTCACATCCGCTCCTCAGAACGTCTCGTCACCGGTGATCGACTGCGCCGTCACCTGCACGCCGTCGACGCTCGCGGTCCGGCTCGCCGGATCGAGCCGCGGGGCCGGTGCCGGCGTCCCGTCGTTGTCGACGCCGACCTCACTGCCGTCCGGCAGCACGATCCACCCGATGGTCCTGCTGTTGCTCGCCGACCGGTACAACCCGGCCGGCGGACCAGCCGCGTCGATCGCGAAGTGCAGCGTGCGGCCACGTAACGTGAACGTGCCAACCGCTGACTTCGCGGTAGCCCGGCCGACGAGCCGTTCGCCGGTGCGGGAGCGCAGCGCGAGTTGACCCGTTGTGAACGTGCCGGTCAGCCAGGCCTCCAGCCGACGCCCGTCGCAGACGTAGGCGACGGCTCGATCGCCCTTGACCGCGATTGCGACCGAGGCCTCACGCTTCGTCGTCCTTCCGGCGTAGACGATGGTCCGCTGCGCCTGCGGTGTGACGGTCTGCTGCGGCGCCGCTGTTGGCGTCGGCGGCGGTGTGGTCGCGGGTGCCGTGGTTGTCGGCGTACTCGTCACCGGCGCGGTCGAGGTGTAGGCCGGGCTGCCGGTCTGGGTGCTGTCCACCACGAGCAGGACGACGAGACCCACGGCTGTCGCCGCAAGCGTCACCAACGGACTGCGTTGCCCCATCTCGTTTCCCCCGGAGCGTTGATCCGAGGATCCCGCCCGGCGCACGCCCGGTCAACGGTTGAGGCCGGAGCCCGTCGGGATCCGGATGAGACGAGTACGTTGGGTGTATGAAAGGCGATCGGGTCGAGATCGTCGTCGACACCGGCAACGGCGCGTCGGCGTACGAGATCACGGCGACCAAGGCCGGTCGCCGGGTCGAGGTCACCACCAGCCGCAATGTCACCGAGGTGGTCGAGGTGACCCGCTCCGGTACGCCGATCCGCACCGCCCGCTTCATCTCCGCCCGGGTGATCGCGCTGGTGGAGCACCCGGCCGGTGAGCCCTCGGCCGACGGGCATGAACATTGAGCAGGTCGTCATCGACGCCCGCGGTATGGAACTGCCCGGGGATCTGGCCATGCCGGGGGCGGCGGCTGGTCTGGTGATCTTCGCCCATGGCAGCGACAGCAGCCGTCACAGCCCTCGCAACAAGTACGTCGCCCACGTCCTCAACCGGGCCGGTCTCGCCACCCTGCTGTTCGACCTACTGACCCCGGTGGAGGCGCAGGATCGAAGGAACGTCTTCGACATCCCGTTGCTGGCTGAGCGACTGACAGCTGCCCACGAGTGGGCCGAGCGGCGCGACGACATCGGCGATCTCCCGGTCGGATACTTCGGCGCGAGTACCGGCGGCGCCGCCGCGGTGTGGTCGGCCGGCAGCGCTTCCGACGACGTGCGCGCGGTGGTCTCCCGGGGCGGACGAGTCGACCTGGCCGGCGCGCGGCTTGCCGACGTGACGGCACCCACTCTCCTGGTCGTCGGCGAGCTGGACACCGACGTACTCAGCCTCAATCGTGACGCCCAAACGCAGTTACGTTGCGTCAACCGCCTCGAGATCGTTGCCGACGCCACCCATCTCTTCACCGAACCCGGCACCCTCGAACACGTCGCCGAACTGGCCCGCGACTGGTTCCGCACCCACCTATGACCTGGCCGACCGAGCCCGGCGAACTGATCTCGCGGCAGCAGGAGCTTGCCCACACGCAACCGACACTGTGGACTCCGCCGGACCGCCTTCTGATCGGCGGGATCTGGGTCTGTTTCCCTCACGGATTGACAGGTCCGGGCTCGGCCGGCGACCGCGCTTGGGCCGCCGCGCTCGTCCTGGATCGCGGTCGCGTCGTCGGGCAGGAGCTGGTGACCGGTCACGCCTCGGGTCCTTACATCCCGGGACTGCTCGCCCTCCGCGTCGGTCCGTTGTGGGAGGACGTCGTACGACGTCTGCGCCCCAAGCCCGCCGTGTTGCTCCTCGACGCGACGGGACGCGATCACCCGCGACAGGCCGGGCTGGCGTTGCATCTCGGCGCCGTCCTGGACCTGCCCACCGTCGGTGTCACGCATCGCCCGCTGACCGCCTCCGGAGATTGGCCGGCCGACGAGCGTGGCGCGACCTCACCGTTGACGATCGGCACCGATCAGGTCGCGGCCTGGCTCCGCACGAGGAAAGGCACCCGCCCGCTGGTGGTGCACCCGGGTTGGCGAACCGACCTGCCCACAGCGATCCGGATCGTCTCGGCGTCGCTCGGCGGCCACCGGACGCCCGAGCCGTTACGGCAGGCGCGCCGGTCCGCCCGCCGCGCTCGCGGGTCAGAGCACCTTTAGGCCGTACATCTCGCCCAGTGGGTCGGCGATCAGCTCGATCCTGGCGCCATCGGGGTCGCGGAAGTAGATCGACGTACCGCTCTCCTCCAAGTACTCGACGCCGGCCTCGTCCAGGTTGTGCTTCAGCCGCTCCCACTGCGCCGGCTCCACCGAGATCGCCAGGTGATGCAGTCCGCCCAGCACCTCGGCGTACGGACCGAGATCGAGCCCGGGGAAGTCGAAGAACGCGAGCAGGTTCCCGTTCCCGATGTCGAAGAAGAAGTGGTTGGACCCCTCGTAGTCGCGGTTCCCGACGATCTCAGTCAGCGGGAACCCGAGCACCTCCTGGTAGAACTTGACCGTGCGCTCGACGTCCGCACTCAGCAGCGCGGTGTGATGCAGCCCGCGCGCGGAACTCTTCCCGCCCGGTGTCAGGTACGTCGTCCTGATCCGGTCGCGCTCGGCCTCGATCGCGGGCAGGTCGATATCGGTCATGCGATCCCCTCAGATCCGGAAGAACAGGTTCAGGTAACGGTCGGCGATCGCGCGGTCGCCACGGATCGTGCCGGCGTTGCTCCGGCCGAACGCGGTCAGCACGAAGCTGCCCGGGTCGAACTCGAGGACCGTCGGCAGTCCGGTTGCGTCCCCCGGCTCGTAGTCCATGCCGTCCGGGCCGACTCGCACCAGCGTGTCGCCGGCGTTCGGGCCGCTGGTGATCCGGATGCCGAGCTCGCACGGATCCTTGGCGCCGGTCGTGTACTTCCACAGCACGAACATGAACGGTACGAGGAGATCCGCCGCCTCGCCCGAGAGCCCGTGGGCCCGGCCGGTCCCCTGCCGGATGTCCCAGGAGTGGACGCCGTAGTCCATCAGCTGGAACGCCGGGAAGAAGAACGCCGGCAGCGGACCCATGTAGAAGTGCGGGACGTTGAACCCGGTCCACTCGTCTGGGCCCAGCGCGTCGAAGATCTCCATCATCTTGTCGAAGTCCGTACGCAGCCGCTCGACCAACTCGGTCCGCGGCACCGACCGCAGCGCCAGCGCCTGTGTGTCCACCCGCGCAGCCATCCCCGGCAACCCGTACGCCTCCGGCAGCTCCTGGTCGGCTCGAGCCGCGTCGAAGGCGACGAAGTACGCCTCCGTCGTGTCAGTGATGTGGGCCACCACGTCCCGCACCTGCCAGTGCCCGGCCCCGGTCGGCGCCTCCCAGACGTCGTCGGAGTCCACCATCTCGAAGAACTGTCCGGCCTCTCGCCGCACCACCCCGAGCATCGTCTCCTTGCCCTCGAAGGACATGCCGTTCCACCCGCTCATGCCCCCTCACCTCCCACCACGAGCCGCTCCTTGAATTTCAAACTACGCTCTCCCCACCCCCTCGTCACCACCCCGCCCGCCCGATGTGAATTCCACCCCTGGAGTTTGCTACTGTTCTCCGGTCAGCACCGCTGAGGCGGGGCGACCACTCGTCCGGGTGGCGGAATAGGCAGACGCGCTAGCTTGAGGTGCTAGTGCCCTTCGCGGGGCGTGGGGGTTCAAGTCCCCCCTCGGACACGCATGCTAACCACACGCGGGCTAGGCCTGATGGAAACATCAGCCACCCGCGTTTTGTAGTTGTAGGGGACTTCGAGCCTCATGGCGCCGTAGAGGTCAGCCAAATCCGCTCGATCCGCCTGGTTCAGCACCGCCTTCATGGCCTCCCAGCTCCTCCACCATCGCGCGGATGTCCGCACCGTTCAGACGCTCGGCCTGCTCCAACGCCTCCAGTCCCGCCAGCGCGGCCTCGTTCTCCGCGACGGCAGCGTTGTACTGACTCGTCAGCGCCTCGGGATCCCAACCCGCCTCCAGACCACGTTGAAGCCGCGTCCGCGGCCGCGATCCTCTTAGCTCTGTGCACCCGCCAGAAGTGCAACAGTCCGATCAAGATTTTCAGGACTGAACAGTCCCGCAATCCATTCGTTCACACCGTCGGAGAGGCGATCCTCGCGGACGTAAACCGCCGGCGGATGTCCAAGAGCCGCCCTCGACCCCGGAACCAGGGTCCGCACGGCGCACGGTAGAACCTCGCGTGCTTCCGCGGAGCGCCCTCCATCTGCCGCCCGATCTTCGCTTCCTCGAGCTCTCCGGGCGTGAAGAGGATCCGTCGGCGGCTGCCGCGACCCGGCAGCAACTTCTCGACCTCTACGAGGAAGAGGGCGTGCACGTGAGTACGAAGCCCGAGCTCAAGACCAGGGTCGTGCTGAACTACTTCTCCAACAAGCCGGCGTGCTGATTCGGATCAGGTTCCGGCATCGAAGGTCAGCCGGCGAATCAGGTCGTAGCGGCTGAGGAATCTGCTCATCGGTGTCAGGTCGAAATCATCGCCTGCGCGTCGACCCATGAGCTCCTTGCGTTTCGTCAGCCAAGTCTCCACGCACCTTCGCTCCACGGTCAGCTCGTCCTCGCCGAACGCGGCGAGGGCAGTGCGAAGGGTGGCCGGCGGCTCGGAGATCTCGTCGGCGGATGCCAACGCGAGACGCTTTGCCAGGTACGGCGTACCTTCGTGCAGGACTGCCATGAAACAAGTGGCCATCCGCTCGGTCGGCTGTCCGCCGTCCGCCGACAGCGGCGGTGCCATCGCGAGCAACAGCTGGCAAATGTTGACGAAACGCTTGACCCGGCGCGGTGTTCCGCCCATAAGGGGTGCGAGCGACTCGATGAAAGCGAGTTCCTCCTCGGTCAGCTGAAGCTGCGTGGCGTCGAGGTCGAGCCAGCTGCCGAAGTCCGTCAGCATCGCGGTCACCAGCTCTTCCTCGCGCTTGCCGAGTTGCAGGGTGTCACCTCCGCCGCCGGCAGTGATCGGCTGTGCTGCCACCGATGGCAACAGCAGTCCGCGCAACAGTCGTCGCCGGGCGTCGTCGTCGAGATCCTCCACCCAGAACGGGATCTGGAAGATCTTCTCCACGTAGTCCATCGCCTTCGGCTGCTCGCCGGCCTCGTCCGACGTCGCGTCGAGCGCGGGCAGCGCGTCGTGCAGGGCCGATCGGAGCCAGCGCGTGTCCACCGCGACGACCACGACGAACAGGGGGAACGACAGCAGCAGGTGCACCGCCTCCAGAACCTCGACCACCTTCTTCGGTGGGCATCGATCCAGATCGTCGATGTACAACACGATCCGGTTCGGCGGTCCGCCCGCGCCCAGTGGTGTCTCCCGGTTGAACTCGGCGGTCAGGTCGGCGAGATCCTGCAGGTCCTGATGAACCTTGCTGATCAGGCCCAGCTGGCTGCGGTAGTCATCACTGGCCCCACGACCGGCGACGAAATCCGCCAGCGTGGTTCCGACCGTGTAGGCATCGCGCCTCCGCTCCAGTTCGGTCTGCCGGTCGCGAACCTCGTGCGCGACCGTCTTCGCGGCTCCCACGTCAGCCTGCGTCGTTTGGAGTTCGTCCTTGGCTGCGGTCAGGTCGTTCTTGACCTCGGTGACGGCCGCCGCGAGCTCCTCGTCGACCTTGCGCTCGGCTTCGGCCAAGGCCTCTTGCTGGTTCGTGGCGAAGTCTGCCACCGCCTTGAGCACCAACGCCGCCAAGGGAATCAGCGGAGCGAGACTCGTCACCAGGCTGGCGAGTGGTGGAGCCGACAGCCTGTCCATCACGAACGCGACCACCGGTACGACGGCCGCCGCCAGTGCCACGTAGACGACTCGCCAGCCGGTCCAGAACTTCTTCTGCAACCATGGGCTGGTTCGGCTGGCCACCACGGCCCGCCGTACCTCGGCGACCCCGTCGGCCACGGCCGCGGCCGGCGTACCGTCGAGCTCGTTCTTGCCAGCGGCAACGACCGTCTGGACCAGCGTCGCGCGGGCGACGGATTCGAGTTCACCGGTGATCATCCTGTCCCGGAGCTCCGCGGTCGTCCGCACCACCGCGTCGAGGTGCTCCTCCTTCTTCCGAACAGCGTCGGCCGCCTTGGTCTCGGCGCCGCGCAACCTCTCCAGCTCCCGCTCGGCAGCAGCGACCTCGTTCTTCGTGGCGTCCAGGCTCTCCAGGATGTCTGTCCGCTTTCGATCGGACAGCGTCTGCTGCGCCGGACCCAGCTTGTCGAAGATCTTCTCCAGCAGCGACGCCCAGAGGTTGGTCTCGACGTACTCCCAGGCGTTGAACTGGATGTGCGCGACATTGGGCCAGACGGTGAGGTTGGCCTGCGCGGTCTTGCCGGCCAACTCGCTGAGCTGGCAGATCCGGTGCCGGATCTTGGCCATCAGGAAGCTCTTGCCGCTGCCCCACTGACCGAACAGGCCGATGGCCAGCGGCGGCACCAGGGTGCGGGACGAGATCAGGTACGCGAAGGCGTCGGCCTCGACGCTGATGTCGACGAAGTCGGCTGTCGGATCGACCACGTCACTGCTGAACGCGGCCAGGCTGGCCGGTCGGCGCGGAAAGGTCCCGGCCAGCCACTCCCCCAGCTTCTTCCCCGCGATCTCCTGCTGCGGGACCAGTTCGACCAGAAAGGTGCGATACCGATCGGCGAGCGTACTCACCGAGAGGCCGGATCGGTTCAGCGGGCGTTGCAGAGCCTGCCGGAAGAATTGCGACTCGGCCAGCAGCGCGCCGACCAGGTCGGCGAGGATGGGCGTCCGCCTGGGGGCGAGCCGGTCCGCCACCGAGATGATCTGAGTGACCTGCTGATCCTGGCCGAGCGGGCTGGCGCCGACGGTCGCGGCCGCCTGCCGGAGGCTGTCCAGCGTGATCTTCGGAAAGTCGTCCGGCAGCAGATCACGAGCGGTGAGCCCGAAGTACCCGATCAGGCGCCGCATCTCGCCGTCCGGATCAGGATGAGCCAGCAAGGTCCCGAGGAACAGGTCCGGCTCGCTCACCGTCTGCCCTGCCCCCCGCAACGCCGCCGACGCCTCCGCCCACCGCAACGCCCCCTCGAACGACCCCGACCGCCCCGAAGGACTCCCACTCGCAGCCTGAGACATCTCCCCCACCCCCAGCTCGCACGATACGACGCCGCGCGCGGCGAGAGCAGATCTCTAGCCGGGTGGGGCCGGAGTCGGGCCTGAGACCGCTGCCGCGTAGGTCTCCGGTGGCAGTGTTGACGGGTTCGCCGCCTTGCCCGGTTGGCGGGCCAGCAGGCCCTTCCCCAGCGAGCCCAGGGTGGTGAGCAACGCCAGATTGAGTGCGGTGCCCCAGTCGAACGTGCCGACGTTGAAGACGCCGACAGCGACGATCGATGCCGCCAGCGACGAGAGGAATGTCTTCGCCAGCCGGACAACAACGTCGGGCCAGAAGGTGAGTTCGGTCATCTTGGTCAGGTACTGCAGCGCGGTGAGGATGACCGAAGCCACGGCCGCGCCGATCGCCAGGGTGCCGGAGTACTTCCACGGAACGTTGCCGGCGGAAATCTCCGTACCGCCCGCGAGGAGAGTAGCGAAGAACATCTGCCCGGCAGACCAACCTGCCCTTTCCAGGAAATCGAATACGACTGCCCGCATTGTCAACTTCTTCGTTGCCATTGCCGCCCCCTAGAACACGATCAGATAGGCACAGGATCGCCGCGCCGGCAACCGATGGCAATCTCCTGCCGGCAACGGTGCAACCGGATGGTGCAGAATGCAACCCTCGCGGTGTCCGGCTTTCTCGGCGAGGATGAGGCGTCATGTACGAGGTAGCGGTGTCGGCAGCGGAATTGTGGGCGCCGCGACATCCTGGGAGCTGACGAACCGGCCGTCGTCCTCGAGAAGGAACAGGTCGTGGCTGGCCACCAGACCACCCATAACAGCGGTGTCATCCAGGCCGGCATCTACTACAACCGGGCAGCCTGAAGGCAGTGCTGTGTCGGGACAGCGAAGCTCTCGGTCAACCCGGACCGCGGCGCCTGGGTCGGGACGTCAGTCACCGTATTCGGCGCGATCTCCGACAGCCGCAGACCGACGACGTCGACATGGGGGCCGGAACTGGGCCGCCACCGCGGCCGAGCCGCGAACCTCCGAGAACACACCTCTTTACGCACCTCAATCAGCGCGAGACGATGGCCAGCGACGGGAGCTCTTGCGCATGACCGAACGAGCAGAACCCTTACCAGTAAGGGATTCGGCTCATCTTTGACAACTCACGATCAACCTCAGATGGAGATCAGCCGTTACGGAGTTCGACCAGCGGGCGCCGCGTCGAGCTCGAACCGTGTGGTTAAGGTGCGTGTCCCTCCTCGGACACCGACACTATCCACACGCGGGGCAGGCGTGATCGAGACTTCCGCCAACCGCGTCCGATGGTCGTATTCGACCGCCAGTCGAAGTGCTCGAACAGCCGCTCCCACGGCAACGATCGCGACTGCCCGATATCGAAGAGGTCTTCGACGATCACACCGCCCAGCGGCTCCACAACCGCGCAGCCTCCCCTACCTGCCACGCCTTCGACGTCCTCGGATCCTGGTTCTCCTCCGTCGAACACCGCCCGTAGAACGCCAGCCGCCCGATCCCCTCCCCCGCCACAGGCTTCTCTGCGAGCGCCTCCATCCCCAGCAGGTCATCGAGTGTGGCCCACTCGTCCATCGGCTCTCCGCTCAAGACGCGTTCTCCTCGGCTCGGGAAGCGCCCTCGGCCGCACGCTCCTCCCGCGCCAGTCGTACAACAATCCGGCAGAGGACACGAGCGGCCTGTGGATAAAGCACCGGCACTCCGTCGGCGACCACCCTTATCCACAGCTCCGAGTCATGACTCGGAGCTGTGGACTCGCTAGCGGATCGCCCAACCGTCATATCCGCTCAACGCCCTCCGCCGTCAGGCTGCCCAAACGCTCGCGACGTTGATCAGGAAACCCGCATAACGTGGCAAGCGCGAGACGGCTCGGCGACCGCCTGCGAGATGGCCGTTGCCGCGCGGCGGATAGCAGTCGCATCTTGGAAGGCATGGACGTAAGTGCCGTAGCGCTCGAGCTGTATGGGCTGACACCCGAGGAGTTCACCGCTGCGCGCAACAGCGTCGCCAAGACGGCGAAAGCCGCCGGTGACGTCCGAACCAGCGTCGCGGTGATGGCCCTCCGGAAACCGACACTCGCCGCCTGGCTAGCCAACATCCTGGTCCGAGCCGATCCCGACGGCATCAACAACCTCACCGAACTCGGCGAGGAGCTACGCGAAGCCCACCTCACCCGCGACGCGAACCAGCAGCGCCTCACAAGCTTCGAGGGCTGACGTAGCTACCGCACGGCTGCGCGAGAGGGAGTTGGCGGGTCTTCCTATGGGCAGGATCGGGTGATCGCCTGAGATGCGTCGCGGTCGGCCGCGGAGATCGGCAGTGTGTATTTGCGGGCGACCTGGAGGCAGCGCAGGAAGTCGACGCGTCGCTGCAGCGGCCATTGGGCCGCGCCCATGTCCCAGGCCCGGGCCAGCGGGTACAGATGGTCGATCTGCACCTCGGTCGCGGCGGCCTTGCGGAACTCGATCCGGCGACCGGTGTAAGGGTCGGTGAGAAGGGTGCCGGCGATGACGACCCATCGGGACCGACCGCGGTAGTGCATCGCGGTCAGTTGGGCCGCGAGTACGTCGTTGCGGGTGTCACAGCCGTTGTGGCCACCACGGCCTGAGTGGTCGTCGGCCCAGGCCTGCCCGGACTGGTCTCGCTTTACCCAGGCACGTCGGGCCGGGTGGCGATGCCGCGGGCTTGGCGGAGTTCGGCAGAGATCAGCGTGGCCGAGCTGGTCGCTGGCTGGGCCGGGGCGGGACTGCGGGTGGGTGTATCGACCCGGCCGGGTCGGCGCCGGCCACTGGATAGGCGCACCCGGTAGCCGCGAGGTCGAACGCCCGCAACAACAGGTGTCACCGCTGTCATACCTGTTTAGGGCAATCCGACTAGTGCCAGCGCCATCTGACGGCGAGGCTCCGACCTGGTGGCGAGCCTCACCAACAAGGCAGCCAAGGCAGCCTGGGATCGCCTCCAGGTCCACGTACAGCTCGGCGACGATGCGCCGCTCGAGACCGTCGGGTACTTGCAGCGCAGGCTCGACGGGTCCTCGGCCCCGACACCGTCAACCAGCGGCTCGGGGCAGCGCTGGATAGCCGACTGCTGCTAAGGATCTGGCCGCTCGCGGGCTCGTCCTGGCGGCTCCGACTCGCACCTTGTCGTATCCCGATCTTGTGGATCAAGCTGGTCCCACGTCCGAGGATCGGAGCAGACCATGGCCACGCTGCATGCTGACCTGACGTGCGCCTACCGCCGGCACAAGGCGGTGGTGCCCGTACGACAGCGTCGACCGCCTACTGACGGTCCGTGAGCACGACGCGGCCGCCCCGCCGGTCTCGACCTTCACCTATCACGACAACGTGGGCCCCGCGCCGGCCGACGCCGGCCTGCACACCGCGGGCGGGCGGCTCGTCCGGGTAGACGACGAGTCCGGCACGACGGTGTTCGACTACGACGAGCGCGGGCAGGTCGCGACCAAGAAGATGACCCGCGCCGACTTCGCCCCGCTCACGCTCGAGACCGTGTACCGCGCGCGGACGGGCTCGTCTCGGCGGTCACCTACCCCGACGGGTCGACCATCGATTACGAGTACGACCGCGTCGGCCGGCTCGTGGCGATCACCGACGTCGTGAGTGAGATCGAGTACGACGTGCAGAACCATCCCCGGCGCGTGCGCTACGCCAACGGCGTCGAGCGCCTCAACGAGCACGAAGCGCTCACCGGTCGCCTGACACGCTCGCAACTGAACACACCCAGCGCCGCGGGAGGCACTCGGGTGACGGTCCGCGACGTCAACTACGGCTACGACGTCCTCGGCAACGTCCACACCCTGACGGGCACCGGTCCCGGGCAGACCTGGGCATACGGCTACGACGCCCTGTCCCGCCTCGTGCGCGCCGAGGGCCTCGGGCCGGCCGTTGCCGGCGCCGGCGCAGCTCAGCAGGTGTGGACCTACGGCTACGACGACGCGGGCAACCTGCTCAGCGCCTCCGACGTCGGTACCTATGCCTACGGTGAAGGTGGGGAGGCGGCGACGTGCCTCACGACCCTGGGGACACAGCACTTCACATATGACGACCGCGGGCACGTCGCGAGCGCGCCCTGGGGCGCGCACACCGTCGACGCCAGCGGACGCCTGCGCCGAGTCGCGCTCACGTCAGGGACGGTGCACGAGTACACGTACGACCACAGCGGCCGCCTCGCAGTGAGCGAGGTCACCGGCACGGACGCCGGCGGGGGCGCCGTGACGTCGCGCGTCTGGTCCCCGGACGGGCTCGTGAGCATCGACGACGACGGAATGATGCTCCAGATCACCGATGGCACGATGATCCTGGCCCGTCGGCGAGCCGCGTCCGCGGGCGGCCCGGCGGCCGCGCGCACCACCTGGCTCCACCACGATCACCTCGGCTCGGTCTTCGCCGTCACCGACGGCGCGGGGCAGGTCGTGCTCCAGTTGCGCTACGGACCGTACGGGCAGGTGCTCGACCGGTCCGGGGTGGGCGCCGTACCGCAGACGTTCGCCACCGGGCTGGCGCCGGCGCCGCGAACCGGGCCGGCGGCCACGCTCGACGCGCCCCCGATCGTGCTGCTCGGGGCGCGCTGGTACTGCCCCGCGGTCGGCCGCTTCCTGTCGCCGGATCCGATCGTCGGGGACGCGGCCGATCCCGCCGCCTGGAATGCCTACGCGTACTGTCGGAACAACCCGACGAGCTACGTCGACCCCACCGGTCGCCAGGCCTGGAAGGTCGTCGCGGGCGTGCTTGCCACGATCGCGATCATCGCCCTCGTCATCATCGTGACGATCCTCAGCTGGGGCACCGCCGCGCCCGCCACCATTGCCCTCGGAGGCACCGGGATCAGCGTGACCTGGTCGACGGTGTTCACGGCCACCCCCCTCGTAGGTGTCGTGGCCGGTGGCGTCATCGGAGGCGTCGCCGCGGCGCGCGCCGGCGGCGATGCCTCCGACATCCTGGTCGGCATGCTCGTCGGGGCGGCCGTCGGAGGCTCTGCGGCGTTCGGCGCGGCCGTCGCGGGGCCAGCGGTCGCCGCGGGGTTCGCATTAGCTTGCAACGCTTCCTTCGGCGCGGGCACGGTCGCCGCCGGCGCCATCGCCGGCGCCGTCAGCGGAACGATCAACGGCGCCGCGATGGGCTTCGCGAGCGGCTTCGCGGGCGGGCGCAACAAGGGTGCGGGCGACATCATGGAGAAGGTGCTCGTCGGCGCGCTCATCGGCAAGGCCGTCGGCGCTGCGCTGGGCGCACTCAGCGGGGTCGTGCCACAGCCGGGCGACTCACCGGCGCGGGCCGCCGCGCGCATCTTCGAACCGGAGCCGGCGATGCCGGCAGGGGCTCCCACCCAGGCACCGATGACCCCGCCGACGCCGGTGAACAGCATCGGCGAAGCGGGCCGCCAGATAGCCTTCGGGTTCCTCGGCAAGACCCTGAAGGAGTTCTTCCCGCTCATCGCGTCCTCGACATCTCGAGTGACCGGCTCGATCGTGGCGCAGACAGTTCTCGTCGACCTGCATGCCGCCGCCCTCTCGGCGGGGTGGGACGACCTCGAGGCGTACGTCCGGACGCACAAGATCGATTTGGGCCCGTTCGATTTGTTCGGGGGAAGCTTCTGACAAAACGGGCGGAGAGGGTTCGCACCGATTGCGCCGTCGCTTCTTGGCCGTTGGGAAGCTATGGATCTGGTTCGGCATGTTCGTGCTGTCGTACAAGGTGGGCAGCCTAGGCGCGGTGGCGACGTTCGTCGGCGTGGCTTTCCTGTTCGGCGGCATCACCCAGCTCGTGGTGGCCAGCCGGGTGCCCACGGTGCGCTGGCTCTCCATCGTGGCGGGACCCTGGGGGTAGCCGCCGGCATCGTCACCTTCGTGTGGCCAGACATCACCCTCTACGTCGTGTCGATCCTGGTGGCCTGGTACCTGATCGTCTATGGCACCATCCACATCGTCAGCGCGCTGGTCAGCCTGGTCGGAATGTGGGCCATCTGCCGCTGGGTGAGCGAGATCTTCGCCGGCTTCACCCTGTGCCACGGCGGCAAGCAGGCCGACCGGCTGGTCGCATGACCGCCGCTCGAGCGGCCAGTTCCACCGACGCTCTCCACGGCGCCGCCGTTCTCAAACAGCTAGCGCCGGCACGCGCCAGGCGGCCTTGGCGTCGAGGACCATCCGTTCGGCCTTCTGACCATGATCGTGTCGCTCGAGGCCATCTTCCTGTCAACATTTGTGATGATCAGCCAGAACCGCGCCGACGAGAAGCGCCAAGTGATCGCGGACGAGGCTTGGCGGACAGTCGAGGAGGAGGAGCAACAGAACGAGAGGCTGCTCCGGCTGTCCAACGAGATCCTCGATCTCACCAAGCAGATTCACGCTGCGAGCGCCACGGCCACGCCGGCGAGTCGGCCCGGAGCCTAGTGAAGAGCGGCAAGAGCCCCAGCCTGGCGGTCGTCATCTTCTACTGGTGAGGAGCTGAGCGCGGGGTGTTCGTCTGTCGTGGCTACGTCCCTGACCACCTGCATCCCGGCCGGGCTGAACGGGCGCGGTGGCTGCTGCAACGCGCCATGCATTGCTCAGGTCGCTGACGAGGCCTTTAGTTCATCCGCACAGTGACGTTCCTTGTCGGCGGCAACGGTTCCGGTGAGTCGACCTTGGTCGAGGCGATCGCGGAGGCCTTCAAGCTGGACACGCATGGCGGTCGCTGCACGAAATCTCGAGGCTAGTAATCCATCACAGCACCTGCAGCCGAGGAACCCTCCATGCCCGGGGTTCACACCGGCACGCGTGAACTCAACGCGCATTGCGCGCTCGCTGATGCGTAGAGTTAATCACGTGCTACTGAAATGGATCCGGTGCGCGGTATGCGATCCGGCCGCGTTTGGCCGTGGGCAGAGGGCCTGGGCAGACCTCCGCGGCTTTGCGGGATTTCTGGGTCAACGCGGCGGTTGGGACCGGACTAACCCGGGCGTCGCCCACGTGTTCGGCCTATGGGCGGATCCGGCGAGTTATGAGGCTTTCATGAGCGGACCGCACGACCTGCTCGCCCGGCATCAAGCCGGTACATTCACTGACATCGACGTACAGTTGTACGAAACTCGGCAGACCATCGGCCACCTGCCCGAACAGGTAACCGGTCAGCAGATACTGCGTGTAGCGCGCTGCGAGGTCTCCCCGGAACGCGTTACCCATTTCACCAACGCCCAAGCATCCGTCTGGAATCCGGGCATGATCCGAGCTCCCGGCTTCCGGGGTGGAATCTTCGCTCAACGGGAGCCGAACGAGTTCCTGGTTGTGACGCAATGGGAAACCGCAGACGCCCACGACGAGTACCGGCGGGAGCGTGTCCCAGGACTACGCGAGCGCGCGAAGATGATCCGCGACATGCAGTCGATCATCGGTCACCAGATAGCCCTCCAAACCACGTGGTACGTGGCACGGACAACGTGACCCCAGCAGCCGCAACTTAACCTACTCGTCGCGTTCCACCGGCGCGCCGACCTCGGAGTACACGCCTCGCCGTAGCAGCAGTTCGGCCAGCTACCCGGACCCCCTCGTAGGTGTCGAAACGCCCGGGGGCACCCAGTTTCACGGACAAGCGCGTTGACAGTGTCACCCTCCAGCGGGAGGCGCGTGCCGGTAGGTTCGTGGACGGTGACCTCGTGCCCGGCGGCGATGAGCTCGGGGAAGATATCAGCAGCGGCCCGATGCCTTCCAGCCGGCGGGCGATCTCGAGGCCGCGGACATCGAGCGGGCGTAGTCCGAGGCTCCCGGTGAACGCCGACACGGTGGCCTTGGCCCACGCGTCATCTCCGGCGATGAACACATCCAGCGGGCGCCCCTGAACCAGGACGGCCCTGTTCGCCGACTGCTCGGCCCCGGGGCTCAGCCGGTAAATTCGTTGACGCCGAGGGCGAAGTCCCAGTGGCCGACCCCATTGCCGGCGAGGCCCACCGTGAC
Source organism: Kribbella sp. NBC_01484 (assembly GCF_036227145.1). NCBI lineage: Bacteria > Bacillati > Actinomycetota > Actinomycetes > Propionibacteriales > Kribbellaceae > Kribbella > Kribbella sp. NBC_01484. The sequence goes on along the minus strand of NZ_CP109437.1, from coordinate 7,058,226 downwards.
CAGGCCCATTCCTTCGAGCCAGTGCGCCATTTTCAGGCCGCCGACATCCAGCGGGCGCAGCCCGAGGCTCTCGATGAATGCCGCCACGTCCGCCTTGGCCTGCGCATTGTCGCCGGCGATGAAGACGTCGGGCCGGCCGTTCTCCAGGACATTACGGAAGATGGTGTTGAATGCCTTCACCACGCTGGTGCTGGTCGGGGCCACCTTGGCGACTTCCTGCGCGATCGAGGTTTCCTCGCTGTGGGCCAGTCCGTCGAACGTGGCGTTGAAGGGGTTGCTGATGTCGACGATGACCTTGCCCGCGAGGGCGTCTCCGTATTCGGCGACGACCGGAACGACACCGTCGTACAACAGGGCCGTGATGACGATGTCCCCGGCCGGGACGACGCCCCACTTGCCCGTCGTCGCGCCGCCGCCCAGAGCCTTGGCCAAGTCATCGGCCTTTGACTCATCGCGTCCCATGACCTCGACGGTGTTGCCGCCCGCGACCGCGAGTGTGCCGATGGTACGGGCCATGTTCCCCGTACCGATGAGGGTGATGCTGCTCATGAGGTGTGCTCTTCCTGTTCTCGAGGTGTCGCTCAATCCCCCGCGACATTCCTTGTGTGTCGTTCAGATGGCGGTAGTGCCGCCGTCGGCGACCAGTTCCAGGCCGTTGACGTAACTGGAGTCGTCGGAGGCGAGGAACAGGGCGACGGTGGCGATTTCTTCGGGACGGCCCATCTTTCCGCGGGGAATGAGGGACTCGAATGCGGCCTTGGTCGCCTCGTCGAACAGTTCTTCCTGTTTGGCGGTGGCGACCTGGCCAGGGGTCAGGACGTTGACCCGGATCTTGCGGTCGCGCAGTTCGTTGAGCCAGGCGCGGGCCCAGGCCTGCTGGACGGCTTTGCTTCCCGCGTAGAGGCTCCACCCGGGGAAGGCGCCGAGGGAGGCGTTGGATCCGGTCATGAAGATCGAGGCGTTGTCGTTGATCAGCGGCAGTGCCTTCTGCACGGTGAACAGGGTGCCACGCGCGTTGAGCCAGAAGGCGCGGTGGAACTGTTCCTCGGTGATCTCGCCGAGGACGGCGGGTTCGCCCATCCCGGCGCTGGCCCACAGCACGTCGATCGAGCCCTTTTCCCGCTTGACGGCGTCGTACAAGCGATCCAGGTCGTCCAGGTCGGCCGCGTCCCCCTGGACGGCGGTGACGTTGCGGCCGATCAGCTTGACGGCGTCGTCCAGTGCTTCCTGCCGCCGGGCCTGGATGAAGACGTAGGCTCCTTCCTCGACGAACAGTTTGGCGCCCGCCAGTGCCATGCCGGTCGATCCGCCGGTGATCACCGCTACCTTGCCATCGAGCTTTCCCACGATTGGTGTGCCTGCTTTCTGGAGCTGGATAGGAGGTCACGCCCACCCGTCGTTGTCAACGGTTGTCGTCGATGCCGTCGAATGACGCGATGGGCCTGGCTCAATTCATGAAGTATTCATTCTGATTCTGGGCCCTGCTATCAAGTCCCGAATTCCTCTGCCGAATTCGCTTGGCCCCATCAGCTACCTATTAAGGCTGCCATTGGCCCGAGCGGGTGTCCAAGACCTCTTTCAGCCGTGGTGATACCTTGGAGGCATCACCGGACCAGGAGGCGCCATGGATCTGGACCTGCGCAAACTGCGCTACTTCCTCGCCGTCGCCGACAGGCTGCACTTCGGCCGCGCCGCTGAAGAGCTGCATATCGCGCAGCCGGCACTCAGCCGCCAGATCCGCGCGCTGGAACAGGATCTCGGCGCCTCGCTGTTCACCAGGAATCGCCATGGAGTGGTGCTGACCGACGCCGGCCGACAACTGCTGGCCGACGCCGGTCCGCTGCTCGCCTCCGCGGACGCGGTCCGCCGCCGGGTGACCGTGGCCGCCCGCGTCAGCCGGCGACTGGCGGTCGGCTTCCGGACCGGCATCCCGGTCATCCCGGCGGCCCAGGCGTTCGGGGCCCGGCATCCGGACGTGGTCGTGGACGTGCAGCGGATCGAATGGGACGACCAGGCCCCGATGCTGCTCGACGGCCGCATCGACGTCGGCTATGTGCGGCTGCCCATCGACGAGACCGGCCTGCGCGTGACCCTGCTGTACACCGAGCCGCTCATGGTGGTACTGCCCGCAGGCCACCGGTTGGCCGGCAAGGAGGAGGTCACCGAGGCCGACCTGGCCGGTGAGCCGCTGGTCTGGCATGCCGACCCGAGCACGCACCCCACCAGACGCCCGCACCCCGACTCCGGGCTCCGGGTGCGAGGCGTGGAGGAGAAACTCGAGCACGTCGCGGCCGGCCGGGGCATCTCGTTCGTGGCGCGTTCGGAGACACTGTTCTACTCACGTCCGGACATCAGCTACGTACCCATCCCGGAACTCGCGCCCGACCAGGTGTGCCTCGCAATGGCGGCATCGCGCATCTCGCCGCTGGCCGAGGACTTCTTCAGCGCGGCGCAAGCGACGGCCGAGATCACGGCAGAATGTGGAAACTATGAGGCCTATTCAGGCGGTCAAGCCTAAAGCTGCTGTGGATTGCCGAAATGGGCTGCGAGCTCAGTTGCTCAGATACCGACTCTCGCGTTCAAGCTGGGCATCGGACGCCCTGTCGGCTATGTAGGTCGTCCAGTCGGTCTTGGCTTGACGTGTCCACTGCATGGCGGTGCTGATATTGATATCGGCGAGGTCGGCCAGGCTCGTGGCCGGGAGGTTCGCTGCCAGCGCGCTGCGCCGCTATGCGTCGTCTCGACATTCAGTGTGCCTGGTCCCCCGGAGCTGAACGTCCCATCCGCTGACCGTTTGAATCTGGGCGCCTACTCGGGCGGCGCTAAGACGCGCCCCGGTTTGCAGCGGAGGTCAGACGTCGAGCAGCGTCACGTCTCCCTGCGGCTGTGGCTTGTCTGGAGCGTGGAGCCCTCTATAGTTTAACTATGACACTAGATAAGCAGGACAGGGGTGACCCGGCGTCCTCGCCGATCGTGTTCACCCTTGATTTGGCGTCAGGCGTGCCCACCTACCTCCAGCTGGTGCATCAGGTCGAGCACGCGCTGCGGCTGGGCTACCTCAGGCTGGGAGACCAGCTCCCCAAGGTCCGCGAGGTCGTCGCGGATCTGGCGATCAACCCGAACACCGTGCTGAAGGCCTACCGCGACCTGGAGAGCAAGGGGCTCACGGCGGGTCGTCCCGGACAGGGGACGTTCATCAAGGCGAGCCTCGACCAGATCGACCTGGCCGGTGTCACAGACCTTCGTACGTCGCTGCTCACGTGGCTGCGCGACGCCGACTCGTCCGGCCTCGACCACGACGGCATCGTCGCGTTGTTCTCGAGCACCCTGCGGGATTTCGCTGAACGCCGCGAGGTCGGCACCCCTCGCGGCGTGCCGAGCGAGCGCAAGCGGGCCGGAGGTGGTGCAGCATGACGACCGCCATCGAGACTCGCGAGCTCGGCAAGACGTATGGTCGCATCGCCGCACTCTCCGACTGCACGCTCAGTGTTCCCGAGGGCCAGCTGGTCGCGCTGGTCGGTCCGAACGGCGCCGGCAAGAGCACCCTGCTCAATCTCGTGGTCGGCCTGGCGGCACCAAGCAGCGGTGAGGTCTCCGTCCTCGACGGCGTACCGGCCGGCTCTCCTGCCGCTCTGGACGGGATCGCCTTCGTGGCCCAGGACATGCCGCTGTACCGGAACCTGTCGGCGACGGGCCTGATCCACCTCACCCGCAACCTGAACCAGCGTTTCGACGACGACTATGCGCGACGCCGCCTCGACGACGTGGGCATTCCGCCACGACAGAAGGCCGGAAAGCTCTCCGGGGGCCAGCGGGCACAGCTCGCCCTGACACTCGCATTGGCCCGGCATCCCAGGCTCCTCGTGCTCGACGAGCCCACCGCGCCTCTCGACCCGCTCGCCCGCCACGACTTCATGGCCGCCGTCATGACAGCCATGGCCGAGGACGGCATCTCCGTCGTGCTCTCCTCCCACGTGCTCGCCGAGCTCGAGCGGGTCGCCGACCACCTGGTCCTGATCTCGCGCGGCCGGGTCCGTCTCGACGGCGCCGTCGAGGACCTGCTCGCCGCGCACCGCCTTGTCACCGGCCCCCGCGACGAACACCTCGACCCCCGCTGGCGAGCAATCCAGCAGACCACCGCCGGCGCTCAGAGCCACCTCGTCGTCGAGGCCCCGCCGGACAGCCCCACACCGCTGGGCTGGGAGGGCCGGCCGATCAGCCTCGAAGCGCTGACGATGGCCTACCTGCGCGAGGACGCCCGAACATCAGGACCGACACCCCTGGAGGCGCTGCGATGAGCACGACCACCCTGACTCCGGTCCCGCCGCACGCGGCACGACCGATCCCCTGGCAGCGGCTCGCCTGGGTCAGCTGGCGCCGGCAGCGGACCATGATCCTCACGACCCTCGCGCTGCTCGGCCTGGTCGCGATCTACCTCCTCGTGACCGGACTGCGGATGCGTTCGGCCTGGAACACCGTCAACGCCTGTACCCCGCGACAGTCGAGAGCCTGCAACTTCGAGTGGAACAACTTTCACGACCGCTACTCCAACCCCGGCATCATCAGCGCGGTGTTCCTCTTCGCGCCGCTCCTCATCGGCGCCTTCGCCGGCGCGCCGCTCATCGGCCGCGAGCTCGAGACCGGCACCTTCCGCTACGCCTGGACCCAGGGCGTCGGCCGCCTCAGGTGGGCGATCGCACTGCTTGTCCCGGGTGCGGTCGTGGTCGCCGTCCTGACCGGAGCGTTCGGCGCGCTGGTCTCCTGGCACGACCACCCGTTGTGGGACGCCGACGTCACCGCCCGGCTCGGTGCCAACGAGTTCCCCACCACCGGCATCGCGGTCGTCGGCTGGAGCCTGCTCGCGTACGCCGTCGGCGTACTCGCGGGGTTCCTATGGCGACGTACGCTGCCCGCGCTCGCCACCGCCCTCGCGAGCGGCTTCGGCCTCGCCCTCGCCGCATCCAGGTTCCGGTTCCACTACCTCGCGCCGCTCAAGACCAAGAGCCTCGACTTCGTGCCCGGCTCGCAGACCATCCAGCAATGGTGGGAGAAGGCGGGCGCCGTCGTGAGCAACAGCGACCTCAACGCCACCCTCCAGTCGGCAGGCGTCCAGCAGGTCAATATCGGTGGCGGCGGCAAGACCACGCCGACTACTCCCGGCGACGGCACCGACCCGGTGACCTACCTGCTCCACCACGGCTACACGCAGTGGACCAGCTACCAACCGGGCAGCCGGTACTGGACGTTCCAGTGGATCGAGTTCGGCTGGCTCACCGCACTCGCGGTCGTCCTCCTGGCCGCCACGTTCTGGCTGATCCGCCGCCGCGACGCATGAGCACGAGCCGCATCGGCGCTCGGAGACCGGCGTCGGGACAGTTCCGTCGAGCACCATCGGAGTACGCAGGGATGCCAGGATGAAGAAAGGTGGCGTGATACAGGTCCAGTTCATCTCGAGCGTCGCTGTGATCACCCCGGATCCGAGCGTGAGCCGACGGTTGTACGTCGATGCGATGAGGCTGCCCCTCATCGAGGAGGCGGACCACTACCTGCACACCGAGAACCTAGAGGGGAGTCGAAGCTTCGGCGTCTGGCCGTCGGATGTCGTTCAGGCGTGTGTGGGAGGATGCGCTGCCCGCGGCGAGGCCGGAATCAGCCCTGGCCACGCACTCGATGTCGTAGGCGTAGTGCTCTCGACGCTCAGCTCTCCGCTCCGCGTACGGGTGGCACCGTTGTTCGATCGCAGGGGTAGCGAGCGTGGGTGTGGCCGCCTTCGTGTTAGCGGCGAGGCGTCGCTTGCCTGGATCGTCGGGTGCGGTCTGAGTCATCCGCTACCGTGCGGCCAGCGTCGGATTGAGCCGTACGAGCTGAGCGGAGGTTGTCTCGTCGAGTTCGGCGACGGCTTCTCGTGACCTCACGAAGTCCGAGAACGATCGGTAGCCGAGCGCCCTCTCGCTGAACGACGGGTCCATGCGCTTCATCTGACTCTTCACCGCGGAACTGTGCAGCCAGTCTGCGTCGTCTTTCTCTTGTCCCAGGCGCAGCGCCCGCTCGAGGAGGCTCGTCGCCAGCCGCTGGGGATCTTCGGAGTCGGGGTCGGCCTCGTTTCGCACGGTAGCGCCCGGGCGCCTGGTCCGTCGCGAGCCGGGTTGGGAGACGGTTCCGGCGGGCCCGTCGGGTTCAGCCTTGGGGGTTGCCGGCTGTTCGGTCGCCGACTGGGAGGTGTCGATGGGTGTGACACCGGGCAACGCGTCGTACGTCACGAGCTCGTCGCAGGCTGCGGCGAGCGATCTGCTGGTCGATCCGGCCACCCCCACGCCCACGACGTAACGGCCAAGGCGCCGACAGCGTTGGGCCAAGGCGATGTAATCGGAGTCTCCGGCCACGATCACCACATGGGTCAGGTCCGGGAGGCGGAACATGTCTTCTACCGCGTCTACGGCCAGTCTGATGTCGGCACCGTTCTTGGCGTAGGCCGCGGCGGGAAACAGTTGCACCAGGTCCACTGCGCGACTGACCAGTTGCCCGCGGTAGTCGGCGTTGACCGGCTCTGACCAGTCCGCGTAGGCGCGCGTGAGGACGAGCGTGCCGAACGACGAGGCGAAGTCGATGACTGCGCCGATGTCGACCGTGGCGCGCCTGAGCTTGTCTGCGATGTCGGGCTCGGCCGACATCTCCGCCCGGTCGAACGCCCGCACCTTGTCACGCTGGAACTGGCTACGACCATGCACCTGGTCGTAGCGCGAGATCACAATATTGTCGAAGTCGATGTAGACGGCGACACGGGTCACGCCGGGTTCGGCCATGATTCCCCTTCTCGATGGGATGTGCTCCAACGCCATTCTGCCCAAGCGCGAGGCATCTTCCGGCGCCTCATGGTCCAGCGAACTTGGCACCTTGCGCCGAGCTCCGTGCTCAGGAACTCATGGTGAGACGTGTGGTTAGTGTGCGTGTCCCTCCTCGGACACCGAAACAGCTGTTTGATAGGAGAGGTGACACGGATCCGCGTGTCGCCTGTTTCTGTTCGCGGCCTGGTCTGCCGTGGCGGCGGGATGTTGCTGATGGCAACGGTTGCAGGAACCTCCAGATTTTGTGACGGGCATCCCACTGCGACGGTGACGGACGCTAAGCTTCAGCCGGTGGCGACCCGGGGGATACGTCCGGACTGTGTTCGGTCGAACCGGTGAACCCGCCCAAATTGCGCAGGAGCGTGGCGTGAGTAGCGACTTCGGCTTCTGGAAGCAGGCGTGGGCGAGGCAATCTTCGACGCCGCCACCGGCGATGCGAGACGATGTATCGCATGAGCCCAACACTCGGTGTCAGGCGCTATCACCCCGACGACCACGCCGCGCTGTACGACATCTGTGTCCGGACGGCCGACGGGGGCCGCGACTCTCGGCACATCTACCCAGACCCGGAACTCATGCCGAGCATCTTCGCCGGCCCCTACCCCTATCTGGAACCTGATCTCACGTTCGTGCTGGACAACGGTGACCGCGCTGTCGGCTACATCCTCGGCACCGCAGACACGGCCAGGTTCGTCAAGGAGTACCGCGCATCGTGGCTGCCCACGATCCAGCAGCGATACCCGGCGCCGAGCACCCCGCCAGTGACGCCCAGTGAGATCATGATCGGACTGATGCACAATCCCGAACGCATGCTCGTGCCCGAGCTCGCGCCATACCCGGCACACCTGCACATCGATCTACTGCCGCAGTACCAGCGCCAAGGTCACGGCCGCACGCTGATGTACGCCTTCCTCGACGCGCTACACCGCAAGCAGGTGTCCGCCGTGCACCTCGGCATGGCCACGACCAACACCGCAGCCCGCGCCTTCTACGACCGACTGGGCTTCCACGAGATCTCAGTCCCGGACCACGGGCCGGTGACCTACCTCGGGCGCCATACGGACCTGGACAACCTATGACTCGAACGGGCACCTGAAGACCCAGACGCTGCCGGGGACCGAGGAGGAGACGCATCCTGTGGCTGTGTCCCTGTCGGCCGACGCGCTCGGCCTGCCAGAATCCCTCTGGTCGTCGAAGGAGCGGAAGGCGGGCTCGCAAGCTGGCTACTGGGCAACTGAGGTACTACGGGAACCCGCGACTCATTGTGGAGCCACATACGGGCCGATCGGTGTGGAGGAGAACCTGCCACCCCAAGCCCCTTCGCTCCGGCGAGTCGATCGGAACGTTGGCGTTCATCTCGTCCACGCTGTCCGACGCCGTCACGACCAAGTCCAGACCGCCTTCGAGCGCCCCCGAAGCATCCACTGGCCGACGGGCCAGTCCTACTCAGGCTGGCAGCCTTGTCCACGCCGTACTGGTCGACCTTGTAGTCCTGGCTCTCGGCATTCACCGGCGGTCGCTCGCTGCCGAAGCCGAGCGACTGCGGGTACTTCTGTGCCTCGGTGCCCTGGCAACGGGCGCTGTCAGCCCGACGCCAGGGTCAATGCCGCGTCGCGGTCAGGGCGACGGTGGTGGTCCAGGTCTTCGGCACCATCGGAGCCTCCGTGTCGCTGCGGCTGGTTCGAGCGGGTGGTCACCGCACCTCGATGCGGATGCGCTTGTTCGCCTTGCCCCTGGACTCGGTTCCGGTGACGGCGACTGAGCCCATCTCGGCGGTGCTGAGGACGTCGGTGCCACCGTCGGCCTGTTTGTCGAGGCCGACGATGTCGATCACCCGGAGCGGGTCGATCTCGCGCGGGATCAGGTGAGCGGCGACCCGGATCAGTGCGGGGTACGCGTCGGCCATCTCGCGCCCGACGAAATCCACCACGATCACCCGGGCGGCCGCGATCTCCTCGTTGATTCGAGCCTCGAGCCACCGGCTCAACTCCGCCGACAGCGCGTCGAACGCGAAGTCCAGTCGGCCTTTGCCGGGCTCGATGTTGCCGCCGGTCACGCGACGCCGTGGTCCGCCCAGATCACCCCGCAAAGAAGGTGCAGTGCTCCGACCACTCCAGGAAAACGGGATCGTTACGCTTCAATTCTGTTTCAGCATCCATGGGCACACCTTTGACGGGCCGCGGACACGGCCCGTCAAAGGGCCGCTACGACTGCAGGGACTCTGCTCAGTTGCCGATGATGGCGTGGTCGAGCAGCTCGCTGTCGTCGGATACGGTTTCTCGATCGACCTCGGCTAGAATCACCGGCTACGGTGTTCCACTTCCGGGATCTCCCGAAGCTCCAAGCGTGTGGTCAAGTTGCGTGTCCGGCCTCGGACACCAGAGCTATTCACAAGGCTTCGCGGGTACACCGGCTCCCGGAGCCTTTCCATTTCCCCCGCACCCTCCTCCGTCGCGTGCGCCTGTTAAGAGGCGACCCCAGCTCGGTTCACTGGCGAGGCTTTGGTCGCTTGGTCGGGATGGCGGTGAGTGGATCTTCCGGCCATGGATGGCGGGGGTAGCGGGCTCGCAGATCGGCTCGGACCTGGGGATAGCCCTGCTTCCAGAAAGAGGCGAGATCGCTCGTGATCGCGACCGGGCGCCGTGCCGGCGACAGTAGATGCAGAACGACAGGGACACGACCGTCCGCGACGGCTGGAGTGGCAGTCCAGCCGAATACCTCCTGCAGCTTCACGGCGAGGATCGGTGGCTCGACACCGTGGTACGCGAGTCGCACCTCGGAGCCCGATGGGACCCGGAGCCGTTCCGGTGCGAGTTCGCCGAACCGGGCTGCCGCGGGCCATGGCAGTAGTCGCCTGAGCGCCGAAGCCACGTCGATGTGGGCAAGATCGCGTGCGCCTCGCACGGAGGCGAGCTCGCTACCCAGCCATCCGTCAAGATCGGCCAGGAGTGCCTCGTCGTCGACCGCGGGCCACGGGGATCCGAGGTGGGCATGGCAGAACGCAAGCCGCTCCCGCAAGGCGAGTGCGGCCTCCGACCAGCGCAGTACGGACAGACCGCTGTGCCGGATACCGTCGCGGACGGCCGCTTGGACCAGCAGCCGGTCGGGCTTTGCCAGCGGGACGTCGTTGAGCACGATCGCGCCGAGTGCCTCAACACGCCGCGTCACGATCCGGCCGTCGTCCCAGCGGATCTGGTCGGTGGTCGAGATGAGGTCGCCCGCGATGTCTCGCGCGGTCTGCTCATCGATCGGCGCCGCGGACCGGATCCTGGCGTCGGCGCGACCCGGTGCCCGGTCAGCAGCCGCGATCGCCAGCCAGGTCGTCGTCCGCAACGGCGACTGCGGATCCAGCGCAGCACCCGTACCACCAGACATCTGGTACGTCGCGAGGTCGGCCCCCCGGACCCGCGCAATCCGATCCGGATACGCCAGCCCCACCACAACCCCCACTGCAAGATCATCCGGTAGAACGCGCGTCCCTCCACGAACCGCCGGCCGCACTCCATCACCACCCAACGGGTCGCCGGTCGTCGTGCCTCGGCCGAGGCGCTTCGTTTCTTCTCGCCAGCGGGCCGTGGCTCCGCGGTCCTCGCCACGGCGGAGGGCACGCCAGCGGGCCGGTAGATCATCGCCGAAGTCACGGCCGGAGTCGTCCGAAAGCATCGCGACGACCTCGCGCGCCCGGTCAGCGCCGACCCGCGGCGTCCCATCCAGCAACGCACGAGCCAACCGAGGATGCGCCCCGATCGCCGCCATCCGCCGTCCCCGCTCGGTGATCCGGCCACCGTCGTCAACGGCATCGAGGCGGCGCAGCAATTCGGCGGCCGCGGTCATCGCCACCACCGGCGGCGCCTCCAGCAACGTCAGACCGGCACCAGCAGGCGCACCCCACGCCGCCAGGTCGAGGGCGAAGCCTGCCAGATCGGCGATCGCGATCTCCGGCGCCGGATGATCGTCGAGATGCGAGTGGTCGGTGGCAGACCAGCACCGATAGACCCGGCCAGGCGCCTCCCGCCCGGCGCGCCCCGCTCGCTGGTCGGCCGACGATCTCGAAACCCGGCAGGTGACCAACGCACCGAGGCCACGCGATTGATCGGTCCGCGGCTCCCGGGCAAGACCCGAGTCGACCACAACCCTGACTCCAGGCACCGTCAGCGAACTCTCGGCAACCGACGTCGTGACCACGATCCGACGAGTGGCGGCCGGCCTCAACGCGCGGTCCTGTTCAGCCCTGGACTGGCGACCGAACAACGGCAGAACATTCAGACCGGCCAACCGGCGAGTCACACCGTTGATCTCGGCCTCCCCCGGGACGAACACGAGGATGTCGCCGTCGTTCTCGGTCAGTGCACGCCGAACGACGGCCGCGATGTGATCCAGCAGTCGCGGGTCGACCCGCCCACCGGGAAGCAGCGGCACGGGGACCGGTGGTGAGGCCCATTCGATCGCCACGTCGAACAGCGCCGCGGACGCGGTGATCACTGGGGCCGGAATGTCGGTGCCCAATGCGCGACTCAGCCTGTTCGTGTCCGCCGTGGCCGAAGTCGCAACGATCGCCAGGTCTTCCCGAAGATTCGCCCGGATGTCGACGCAGAACGCGAGCAGCAGATCGGCATCGAGGTGTCGCTCGTGGCACTCGTCGATCACAATCGCGGCGACACCCGGCAGCTCCGGGTTCTGCTGCAGACGCCGTACGAGGAGCCCTGTCGTCACCACCTCGATACGGAGTCCTTTGCCGCCGCTGCGTTCACCGCGCATCGCGTAGCCGATCCGCTGCCCGAGCGGTTCACCGACCAGCATCGCGAGCCGGGCCGCCGCCGCGCGGGTTGCCATCCTTCGCGGCTCGGCGACGATGATCGTGCCCCCGAGCGCGTCGCCCAGCGCAAGCGGCAACAGCGAGGTCTTCCCCGATCCGGGCGGCGCAACCAACACCGCAGTACCGCGCGAACGCACCGCATCGACCGTGGCAGGCAAAACCGCCCGGACAGGCAGATCCGCCCCCGGCACCGACGACTCAGGCAGCAACACGCCCCGACGCTAACCGACCAATACGGCAGAATCCCGCACCTACCCGCAAGCGGATTGATCCAAGCCGCCGACTCGGAGTCGAACATTGCCTCGAAGTCGGCACACCAGGCCCCAATTCATGAGCGCGGATCGATGGTTAGGCAGGGCGTGCGGTCCTCAGCCGGTCTAGCTCCTTGGCGGTGAACATCGCAAAGTGCCCGGCGCGTCCAAGGAGCGCCCCAACTGGACGACTACGCGCGGCCATCAGTCAGCAGGAGATCGCCACGTCACGCCGCAGGCCCGAGCTCCAGGCGTGTGGTTAAGGTGCGTGTTCCTCCACAGATACTGAAACAGATGGTTCAGTTGTGGCCGGCGGCACAGGTCGTGCCGCCTGTTGTGTTTGCGGCCGGCGGGCCGCTCGCACATGGAATCAGTTGCCGTCAGCAATCGCACGATCCGCACTCGCGGCTCGGCGCGAGAGGAATCAGTGCAGTGCGACCGTGAGCAGTAGGACGGACGATTCCAACGCTTCGACGTCGTGGCGCTGCGGCGGCACCGCGACCAGATCACCTGGACCGAGCTCGACCTCCGCGTCACCCGCACGGACCCGGACACGGCCACGCAGGCACAGCAGCGAGGCATCCCCGGGGCTCTTGTGCTCACCCATCACCCGACCTGCGGCAAGCGCCGTGAGCGTCTGCCGCAGACGGGCACCGGGCCTGCTGTAGACCGTGACCGAGCTGCGCCCGCTCTCGGCCGACGCTGCCTTGGCAAGCCGCTCGGCAGCCAAATCGTCGATCGACGAGACATCCATCCGTCGATGATCGCACGGCGAGAGCCGGGTGACCCCGGCACCGCGCACCATCACGATCTGCCATAGCGGCCGGTCTCGAGCATCGGGGGCCCGGCGAGCTCGGCGACGATCCGCGGCGGGCCGTCCTGGCCGTCGGGACAGCGGCGCACGCCGATGTGCGACACCCGGTCGACAACGCGAACGTCGACCCAGCGGGCTCGGCGTCAGCGTGTCGCCGACCCCGACGAGGTCAGTTCGCAAGTTCTGGGTACAGACGATCACGACGAGTCATTCAGCCGGGTGAGAAAGGCGACACCGATGGCGATCAACGCAGTACTGGCGGTGATACCGGTCGGGCAATTCGATACAGCATGCGACTGGTACGCGTCGTTCTTCGGGCGTCCAGCCGATCAGCGACCGATGGACTCCTTGGCCGAATGGCATCTGATCGACGCCGGCATCGTTCAGGTCTTCCACGATCCAGGCAAGGCCGGCCGTACGACCGTCAATTTCCTCGTCGACGACCTGGACGAGCGAGTGGGCCGGCTGACCGCGACGGACATCGCCACCGCTGATCCTCTGGTAGTGGCGAGCGGCCGCCAGCGACTCGTCACGTGCACCGACCCCGAGGGAAACCAACTCGGCCTCCTCGAGACCACCTGACCCCCCAGCCGGATGGCGCATCCGCCGCGGCCTGCCGAGGAGCACCATGATCCTGCGCGACCCCGGATCGCGACAGATCTGGCTGCCTGCATTCGCGTTCTTCGCAGAGAGATGAGCGGACTAAGGTGGGCCAGTGGACAAGCAGACCGCTCAGGACTGGCTCGACCAGTACGTCGAGGCGTGGATGTCCTACGATCCGAGCGACATATCAAGGCTGTTCAGCGAGAACGTCGCGTACCGCTACCACCCGTATGACGAGCCGATCGCCGGTCGGGACGCGGTCGTCGCATCCTGGCTCGGACAGAGCGCGTCGGGCGGCGCCTCCACCCGCGACGCGCCCGGCACCTACGAGGCCAAGTACTCTCCGGTCGCGGTCGACGATGACACCGTGGTGGCCACCGGCACTTCGCGGTACCGCGAAGTGCCTGACGGACCCATCGTCCGCACCTACGAGAACTGCTTCATCATGCGCTTCGACGGCGCAGGACGCTGCCGTGAGTTCACCGAGTACTACGTCCGCCGCCCCTGAACGCTGCGGGCAACGACCGCTCGGCAACTCGGTCAATGAGGTGGCGACTACGACATCGGGCATCAACCGGCTTAGCTCTCCAGGCCGACACCCTGCACCTGCATGGTCTCAGCCCGTCGATCGGATCGGTCGGTGACGCCTACGACACTCACCGCGCCGGCAGGTGACGGATGTCGAACGTCAAGGACGGATCGCCGACCGGGACCAAGAGGATCACGGTCACTTCTCGCTGATGACGAGTGGGTCGCGTCCTCGACGCACGCCAAGGGTGATGCCGAGTGTGGCGCCGGCGGCGGAAATAGCACCGAGCGCGACCCAGGTTGTATCCGGTCGTTCTTCGCGCTCGAGGGGCTGGACCTCGTAGTACGGATCGTAGTTGGAGTAGTTGTACGGCTGGCCGCAGCCCGGACAAGCCGCAACCCTCGACGCGACCGGCGGGTCATGAGGCTTCACGTTGGCGTTCACCGGCAGCGTGATCGAGAGAAGAGCCGCACAGGCTGCCCCGCCCGCGGCGACGCCGACCATTCGCGACCTTCTGGTGCTTTCTGACCTAGACATGGTCGATGCTCCGCTCCTCGCGTCGGCGGGCTCGCACAGTTGGCGGACCAGGTACGCCGAGAATCCAGAGATGATCGGATGGCAATCGGGTGTGCGAGGTCGGCCCCTCCGACGAGGGCGGGTTTGTTCCTCTGCTTCCGGCCGGCAGTCAGTAGGCGGTCAGCGTTGGCGCCAGGGCCACAGGGCGCAGGCTACGTGCGCTCTGACCGACAGCGTCGATGACGCGAAGTACTCTGCGTCCGTCCGTCGCCGTGATGGCTGCCGGTCGTTGATCGACGATCGCCGACGCGAACTCCGCCAGCTCAGGCACCAGCATCATCGTGACGTTGTCGCCTCGCATCGACGGCCGGATGATCGTCGGTTCCCGGTACGCCTCGAGAACGTCGCTCTGAACCTCGATCTCGAACTGTACGAAGTTCCGCCCCCGGAGCCCGATGAAACCCGAGCTGCCAATGATCCGGAAGTCGTAGAAGAACCCGGAGGCCTTCTGAGTCACGACGAGCTGCGCGAGACGACGGTCGCTGAATCCCAGCGTGGCGGCCGATGTCTCGTCGACTTCAGTGTCGGCTGCATAGTGCACACGGGCCGTGACCTCGCTTGGCTCCTCGCCCATGATCCACAGGGCGAGATCAATCAGATGGCAGCCGACGTAGAGCATCGGGCCGCCGCCGGAGCTGGCTTGAGCGACCCAACCGTCGTCCATCGCAGGGGTCCCGATAGCACCAGTGATCACCCGGGGGTCGCCCACGGCTCCCTGCGCCAGCAACTGCGACACATACCTCGCCATCCCGTAGCGGAACGAGTACCCGACCATGCAAGTCACGTCGGCGCTGGCCGCGGCGAATTCAACCTCCTTGGCCTCTTCCTCGTTCAGAGCCATCGGTTTCTCGATCATCACATGTTTGCCGGCCCGGATCGCGGCCAACGCTGTGGGGGCGAGTGCATCGTGCGTCGTCGCGATCAACACGGCGTCGACGTCTGGGGCACCCAGAAGCTCGACAACTGACTTGTGAGAACTGACGCCGTCAGCCAGTACCGCGACGTTCCGCCTGGCGACCTCGTCAGGATCGGCGCACGCCACGAGTTGCAGCTGGTCCGACCGTACGACGGCTCGGGCCAAAGCCGTGCCGTGTCCACCACATCCGACAACCGCCGTTCTCAAGGGCTCGATGGTCATGAGAGCCTCCTTCGTTGCCAACACGGTAGTTGCCGGGGCGGCTGTGGATCGATGTGCACGATGTACGCACTTGGTTCGCAGTTCCACGTTCCGATCAGCGAGCTACGAAGAGTCCGGGTCAGCGACCGACGTACTCATCTCGAGGCGCCGTGTGAGCTCTTCAGCTGCCAGATCGACAGCGTCGCGGATGGCTAGGTCGAGTCCGCAGGACCACGCCGCCTCGAATTCGGACCCACCCAGCCGCTCGCGAGAACCTCCCAGTAGTTGGAGGATCTCGGTTTCCTCCATCGACGGCCGTGGAGCACCGAGCTGGGATCGCCGCTCGGTCGCCGCTGCGATCACGCGGACCGCGATTGCCATCTCGCCGAGCCCGCCGAGGGCCTGTGCCGCGATCTCGATGCAGCGAACCGAGGCCGTCGAGCCGGTGTCGCCGATCTCGAGACTCAGCTCAAGGCTGTTCCGAGCAAGCTCTGCCGCACGCTGGACCAGTCCTAGCTCCAGCATGACCAGCGCCAGATTCATGACAGCAGAACGCTCGCCCATGCGCGTACCGGTCTGACGCCACAGCACGTGACACTCCTCGAGCAGTGTCAGCGCCTGGTCGAGCCGACCGGCCCTGCGGGCTTGCAGTCCCATCTCGTTCAGCACATAGGCGACGCCCCATCGATCGCCCAGCTGTCGCTCAAGCGTCAATGCCTGCTCGAGCCACGACATCGACTGCTGCGGATCGCCCATCAGACCCGTCACCCGCGCCAGACCCAACAGCGCCTGCGCCTTTTCGGGCACGCTCCCGGCACTGTCGGCTGACTCCGCCGCAGACTCGTACAACTCAAGCGCCTCGGCGTACTTGCCGTGATGCAGCACGAGGTCGCCCAGCCCGCAGCAGGCACGGGACCACACCGTCGGGTCATCGAGGGTGCTGCTCATGGATCGGCTGGTCTCGATCAGTTCGAGAGCCCGGTCGAGATCACCGGCGTACTCAGCGAGCCGTCCCCACGAATACAGGCCGGCAGCCACAGCGGGCGATGACCTCCCACCGGTGCGATCGAGGAACCGCTCGAACCACTCCTCACCCTCGAGAAGGAAGCCTTGCGACAACCAGAAGCCGCTGAGCGCCTGGCACAACTCGAGACCCGCATCGAGCCGCTCCCCTTCGAGCAGCCACCGCAGGGCCGCGCGGAGGTTGGCGTTCTCGACGCGCAGCCTGGCAACATCGCGGGGATAGCGGATACCGAGGCGAGTGGCCGCGCCGGCCTCGGCGACCGTCAAGAAGTACCGTGCGTGACGGTCGCGAGTAGTTTCTGCGTCAGCGGCGCCGGCGAGGCGCTCCGCGGCGTACTCACGAATGATCTCGAGGAAGCGATAACGTCGCTCTCCGCCTCCTTCTTCGACGGCGACAACGGACTTCTCGACCAGTCCCTCGAGAGCCCTGACCACAGCGGCTCGCGAGATGTCGCCATCCGCGCAGACGTCTCGCGCTGCGTCCAGATTCCAACCGCCGTTGAAGCTGGCCAGCTGCGTCATGACCCGCTGCTCGGTCGTGTCGAGCAGCGTGAAGCTCCAGTCCAGAGCCGCGCGGAGCGTGCGGTGCCTCGGTGGAGCGACTCGACCACCTCCCGCCAAGAAGTCCAGCCGATCGGCGAGGAGGTCGGCGACCTGGGCCACGCCGAGAGCCGGTATGTGCGCGGCTGCGAGCTCGATCGCCAGGGGTAGGCCCTCCAACCGGCCGCAGACTTGGTTGACAACGTCGGCTTCACCTCGTGTGAACGCTGGTGCGCCGGCCGCATGCGCCCGCCGGCTCAGGAGCGCGACCGCGTCGGCGGTGGTCAACCGTGGCACGACCCACACCGTCTCGCCGTGGATCCTCATCGGCTCGCGACTAGTGGCCAGAATTCGTAGATCCGCAGCATCGCGCAGCACTCCGTCGACCCACTCCGCACACGCCGTCACCAGGTGTTCGCAGTTGTCCAGCACGAGCAAGGTCTGCATCGAATGCAGATGCTCACGTACCCGTTCCGCGGCAGGCTGTCCGGGTGCCGGGATCACGCCGAGTGTTGCCGCAACGGTGGCCGACACGAGCGCGCCATCGGCTACAGGTGCCAGGTCGACCAGTACGGCGCCGTCGCGGTACATGGCCTCCGACTCTCCTGCCAGTTCGAGGGCGAGCCGGGTCTTTCCGACCCCAGCCGGTCCCGTGAGTGTGAGGAGTCGCGAGGTGCCGGCGAGACCTGCCAGGTCGGCCAGCTCACCTTGCCGCCCGACGATCGGTGACGGCTCGATGGGTAGGCGGTACCGCGCTGCGGCGCCTTTCGCAGTGCGATGGCACGCCGCCATGAACTCTTCGCGGTCAGCCGAGCTGAGTTTCAGCGCATCGGCCAGCCGCCGAGCGGTATCAGGGTAGGGAGAGTTGCGGGCGCCCCGCTCGAGGTCCGCGATACCACGGCGACTGAGGCCGGCCTCCTGTGCGAGCACCTCCTGCGACATGCCCGCCAAAGCGCGGTAACGGCGCAACACCACGCCAAACCGCTGCTCCCCACTCGACGACCGCCCATCGAGCCCCACTCAGCAACCATAGCCCCGATCCACCGACGAGCTAGGCCAGAACCTGGGGGGGCAGTGATATGCGGCGGGTTGTCGGGAACGTACGTCTCAACCGACACGATCGCCGGACGAACAGGTAGCCGCGACCGGACGACCTTGCCTGCGGCGACCGCCGCCGGCCGCGAACTCATCGATCACGAACACCCGCAGCCGGTGACCCGCTGCCGCCTTCCGCGGATGCGGATGACCACGGTGGTTCGTGGATTGACACCCCGTGGTGGGCGTGCCTCACTGAACGGAAGGGGATTCGTCGTGAGGTGCGACGAACGTTTGCCGACGGGCCGCTGGGGATCGGCGATGTCGGGGGGAGATCGACATGACCGAAGCCATTGCCGAACTAGCTGATCCTGTCAGGCAGTTGCCGGCAGATCCGGACGAGGCGCCCGTGGACGGCGTGGCAGTGTGTCTGTCCGGTGGCGGGTATCGCGCCATGTTGTTCCATACCGGCGTGCTCTGGCGGCTGGCCGAGACTCGCTGGCTGCACCAGGTCAACCGGATCTCCAGTGTCTCGGGCGGCAGCATGACCGCCGGTATGCTGGCCAAGGTCTGGCCGGAATTCCACCAAGCGGCCGATCCGCACCAGGCGTTCGCCGACCTGGTCGTGGCGCCGATCCGTTCGCTGGCGTCGCGCACGATCGACAAGCCGAGCGTGATCTCCGGCCTCCTCTCGCCGTTCACCACGATCGGCGAGCAGTTCGAGGCGGAGTTACGCCAACACTTGCTGGGCGACACGATGCTCGCCGATCTTCCGGTCACCCCGACGTTCGTTTTCAACTCGACGAACACCGGCTCCGGCAACCTCGTCCGGTTCAGCCGGGACCGGATCGCGGACTGGCGGGTCGGCCGGGTCGAGCATCCCGAACTGCGATTGTCCGCAGCCGTTGCCGCGTCGTCCGCCTTCCCGCCGTTCCTGTCGCCGTACCGTCTGGATCTCGGCAAGGCGACCTGGATCGATGACAAGGGCAACGATCTCACCGGAGCCGAGTACCGCGACGAGTTCGCGCTGACCGACGGCGGCGTCTACGACAACCTGGGGCTCGAGACCGCGTGGAAGCGCTGCCGCACCGTCTTCGTCTCCGACGCCGGAGGCAGCCTCTCGCCCCAAGCGGATCCGGCCGCGGACTGGGCCCAGCACATGCTGCGAGTCACCCAGTTACTCGATCATCAGATCAGGTCGCTGCGTAAGCGGCAGGTGATCGAGTCTTTCGTCCAGGGCCGCCGCGACGGCGCGTACGTCGGTATCCGCAGCGACATCACCCGGTACCCGGCGGAAAAGTTGCTCCAGGCACCTTTCGCCGTCACCACCGGGATCGCCGAGATCAAGACGCGGCTCAAGGAGATCCCGGACAGCGACCAGGAACGGCTGATCAACTGGGGGTACGCCGTCGGCGACGCCGGACTGCGATCACATCTCGACACTGCCGCGGCTCCCCCGGCCGCCTATCCGTATGCCGGCGGCGTAGCGTGACCGACGCCGAGGCGTACGTCGAAGGTCCAGCGGTACGCGCGGCGCGCAACGTGACCGACCTGACGATCATCGCTCAGGATCCGTCGGTGCGGAGCGGTCCCGACAAGCACATCCTCACCGCGCGTGCCAAGGTGCCGGCCGCTCGACTCGAACCAGGACCGCGGACTCCGAGGTTCTACGTAGTGGACTATGACGCCTCCACCGGGACGCTCGTGCCGGCCGCGAATCTGCCGCCGGACAGCGACCTGTTCGCCAAGGCCGACGACAAGACGCTGACCACCGACTTCGCGTTTCATGCCCAGCAGGTGTACGCCGTCGCCGCCCGCACGCTCGCCACCTTCGAGTCCGCCCTCGGACGTCGCCTGCACTGGGGGTTCGCCGGACATCAGCTGTACCTCGTGCCGCACGCCTTCAGTGAAGCGAACGCCTACTACTCGTTCGACGATCGGGCCCTGCTGTTCGGCTATGTGCCAGGTGGCGACGACTCCACCATCTATACGTGCCTGTCGCACGATGTCGTCGCGCACGAGACGACCCACGCGGTACTCGATGGTCTGCGGCACCACTTCCTCGAACCGGGCCTGCCGGATCAGGCGGGCTTCCACGAAGGCTTCGCGGACATCGTCGCCTTGCTGTCGGTGTTCTCGCTCCAGGAGGTCGTCGAGGTCTGCCTCGATCTGGGATCCACCACCAGCCGCCTCAGTTCTGACATGACCGACGAGAACGTCCTCCGCACCAGTGTGCTGACCGGCGTCGCCGAACAGCTCGGCGATGTGCTGACCCAAGGACGCGGCGCGCTGCGAAGGTCGGCCCTCGAAAAGCCGCCGCCCGATTGGAGCAGCCTTCCGGCGTACCAGGAACCGCATCGCCGCGGGGAGATTCTGGTCGCCGCCGTACTCGAAGTCCTGCTCGATCTCTGGACCCGCCGCCTGACAGCCCTCAAATCCAAGCGCAGCGGCCGAGCCAAGCCCACCGTCGACCGGGCTCGGGCGGCAGAGGAAGGCGCCAAGGCCGCAGGACATCTGCTGACCATGCTCATTCGGGGCCTGGATTACCTGCCACCGGTCGAGTTCGAGTTCGATGACCTGCTCGATGCCGTGATCCGCGCCGACGAAGAGGTCCTGCCGGAAGACTCCCTCGGGTACCGCAAGGGCCTGGTCGAGCAGTTCGCCCGCTTCGGCATCGGGCGCCCGCCCGACACCAGCCGCGACCTGGTGTCCGGCGCCTTCCCGGCCCACTACGCGACCATGAACTTCACCGCGCTCCGGACCGCGGGCGACGAGGTGTTCCGCTTCATGTGGGAGAACGCCCCGTTGCTCGGCATCGACACCGACTACCACACCCATGTCGAGGCCGTGCTCACGACCGAACGCGTCGGCCCGGACGGCCTCGTGGTTCGCGAGTCCGTCGCCAACTACGTTCAGATGCTCCAGCTCACGGCAGGCGAGCTCGAGAAACGCGCAGGGATACCGTTGCCCGCGGATCTCGACCCCGCCACGACGCTGCAGATCTTCGGCGGCGGCACCCTGGTCTTCGACCAGTTCGGGCGGGCGAAGCTCCACATCGTCAAGCGGTTGGACGACTGGCAACGTCAGGTCGAGCGGGCTCGGTACCTCCACGACGCCGGCTTCTACGACAACGCAGGCAGGCTGGGGTTCTCCTTCGGCGGAGCGGCGGGCCAGATCTTCACCGAGCTGCACTCGGCCGGCTCCGACACCGGGGAGGTGTGGTGATGGCCACCTTGGTTCCGGCCAGAGTCCGGGTCCGGATGTACCAGGTCGGCTTCGGCGACTGCTTCCTGGTCACGATCGAGTACGACGGCGCCGGCGGGAACACTCGCGCGGAACGGCACATCCTCTTCGACTGCGGCTCGACCAGCGGCCCGGACGACAGGCCGGTGAACATGGCCGACATCGCCGACCTCATCGCCGAGCACACCCACGGCAGTCTCGATGTCCTCGTCCTCACCCACCGGCATCGCGACCACCTGCTCGGTTTCGGCGACACGCACGGCGCGGAGGTCTTCCGGACGCTCGCTCCCAAGCTCGTACTGCGGCCTTGGACCGAGGATCCGACGCTGCCTGCAACCGCCGACGGACCAGCGGATGACGGTGCCGCAGCAGCGGGGAGGTTCGCAGTTCACCTGGCCAATGCCCAATCGGCGGTTGCAGGGGTCGCCACCGCGACCGCGGAGAGTAGCGGTGCGAAGCACGACCTGCACGAGGAGGCACTCCAGGCGCTCCCGAACCAGGCGGCGGTGACCGCGCTCGACACCTTGGCCGCCGACGGACGAGGTCAATATCTGCACGCCGGCACGGCGTTGCGCCTGCAGAGCGTCGTACCGGGCCTCAAGGTCACGGTCCTCGGACCGCCGACCGTCAACCAGGACAAGCGGGTTGCGAAGCAGGTCAGCCGCAATCCGGAGTACTGGATGCTACGGCTGCAACAGTCCCTGACCGCGTCCGCACCGGCGGAGGTGCAACCGCCCGCCGACGTACCGCCCGGCCAGGTGCGCTGGCTCGTCGAGCATCTGGCCAAGCACCAGACAGACTCCCTGACCAGGCTGGTGCGGGACCTCGACGACGCGATGAACAACACGAGCTTGATCCTGGTGCTCGAGATCGGGAACCTGTCGATGCTGTTCCCGGGCGACGCGCAGATCGA
This sequence comes from Kribbella sp. NBC_01484, assembly GCF_036227145.1. Lineage (NCBI taxonomy): Bacteria > Bacillati > Actinomycetota > Actinomycetes > Propionibacteriales > Kribbellaceae > Kribbella > Kribbella sp. NBC_01484. The sequence continues at coordinate 7,035,921 of NZ_CP109437.1, read as the reverse complement.
GGACTGGCAGCCGACCCTGGACAAGCTCGCGGACGACCAGGTCCTGAGCGCCAAACTCGCCGGGATCGACCTCTACAAGGTCGGCCACCACGGCAGCCGCAACGCCACCCCACGCAGCCTGTACGCCCTGTGGACAAAGCGCCCGGCCGGTGCCCCACCACTGACCGCGCTGATGTCCACCAAACCCGACGTCCACGGCCACTCCGCCCAGACCATGGTCCCCCGCCAAACTCTGGTCGACGCACTCAAGGAAGTAGCCACCCTCTTCTCCACCGACGATCTCGCGAAAGACCGCGCGTTCCTGGAAGTCGTCGCGCCCGCCACCGGCGGCCCATTCAAACCCGTATAAGCGGCGTCGGCGTCGCGTTGATGGCCGCCGAGTGCAGAGGTTCCCGTTGCCAAGTAGCAGCAGCCCATGAACAACCTCGCTTGGATATCAGCGGACTCGGGGTTCGAGTTGGCCGCCCTCCGGCTCAGGCGTTCAGCTCCAAGCGCGTGGTCAAGGTGCGTGTTCATCCTCGGACACACAATTGACCACGCGGGACAGGCGTGGTCGAGACTTCAGCCACCCGTGTCGATGGTCGTAATCGACCGCCAGCCGAAGCGCGTCGTACAGCTCAGCGAGCTCCCGCGGATTTGCCCGATCCAGCGCCCGTGGGATGTCCCCTAGGTGGTCAACCATCGCTCGAATCTCATTCGGCGGCCCACCTCGGCCGATCGCTTCTCAGCAACCGCAGCGTTGTACTGCGTGGTGAGCTCGGCAGCATCCCAGCCGGCCCCCAACGCGTGCCGAAGCCGCAACATCGTCGCCGAGGCCGCCACGACCAGTGACCGGAGCGGCAGCAGGCCTGGGCACTCCGGCTACCGGTGCGGCGGTGTCCGTGCTGGCCGCTACCGGGGCGCTGGTCCAGCCACGCGCGGGACGCGCCTTGGATGCCGCCCGGATCACTGCCTGAGGTGGCCTGGCAGTCGGCCTGCTCATAGCGGCTGCCGGTCTCGGTTGTGCGACCGTCCCGGGAATCGTCGGCGTGCTGCTTACCGGCGTGTTGATCGGGACCGGCACGGGACTGATCACGCCGCTGGGCTTCGCGGCGCTGGTTGCCTCAACACCGCCGGCGCTGCGACCAGCAGGTTCTCGCCGATCTGATCGCCCTCAGTTCGCACTCGCGACGGTGCAGCCAGTCGGATGGCGTGGGACCCGTGCTCGCTCATCGGTGGAGGAGTCTGCGGATTACCGAACTTGCCAGAAGCGCTCGGAAGGCTCTGAGCCGCGATTTGGGCGGCGGTACACCGTTCGCACCGACTGCGGCAGTAGAGAAGTCACTGGCCTTCCCCGGCAGACGCTCGAACCGATCGAACAGAGGTTCCCATTCCTTGGAACCCGTTCGGACGAACCCATTCAGCATTCGCCACAGCTTGCGCTCCTGCTCGAGCGATTGCGGCAGGACGAAACCGAATGCGGCAGCAACCTTGCCTCTGTTCGTGTTGACCAGGGCTGTGACCGCTGCTCCCCAATCACCGGTCTGGGCCACGGCTCGGCGACAAGTCAGGACAGACGCCACGATGCCTGCGAGCCCGGCAGCCACCAGTGGTAGTCCATCGGTCCGCCAGGTATCAGGGTTCACCAAGGGCACGAGAGACGCAAACGCGAACAGCGCGAAGACCACGCTGCCGGCGAGAAAGACCTCGACCCCCTGTCGTGCCGCCTCGATCTGCTCGCGCACCTGATCCTCGGCCGCACCGACGAACTCGTACCACAGGATAAGGATGTCGAGGCCGAACCGCGCGTTGCCGTAGCGCTCGAAAGCCCGGATGCGATTACCCAACGCAGATGGCATCAGCTCGGCTTCTTCGCTTGGGTAGTCCCGCCAGTTCTTCAAACCGCCGACCGGACGCTGCGTCAGAAGACGCCGTACGGGAAGCACCCGCTTCCTGGCCAATGCCTGGGCAGCCGGCGCGTCGGCGCGGAGTTTTGTCAGCCGGGCGAGGCTCGCTGCGTCTTGACTGGTGCCGGCCGCGGCCGCACGACGCTCGGCCACGGCTAGTCGCTCGGACAGCCGGAGATTCTCGCGGTGCAGCCAATGGGTGCGCTTGCGACGGTTCTTGACCCGCGCCGGCAGGTGGTACCCCTCGTAGAGCCGGAAGAAGAACGTCGCGTTCAGACCGAGCGACAGTGTCAGGAGCAACCAGATCACCAGGAACAGCCAGGCGTTCGACAGACCCGAGGCGTTCAAGCGCTGCAGGAACACGTCAGGCAAGACGTGATCTTGCCAAGCGGGCAGCGCGACTGCCCACCACGCAGCCATGCCGATCGCCACCGGAAGTCCCCAGGCAACCAGGACGAACGCGACGCCTTTGGCCGAGGCGATCGACTTGAAGACCTCGCTCGTCACGCTGGGACCTCTGGAACGGCCTGCTCAGGTTTGTCGGCGATGACGGCCTCGGTGGTGAGGAACAGGGCCGCGATGGACGCCGCGTTCTGCAGCGCCGAGCGCGTCACCTTGGCCGGGTCGATGATGCCGGTGGCGATCAGGTCGACGTACTCACCGGACGCGGCGTTGAGGCCCCAGCCCGGCTCGAGGTTGCGAACCTTCTCCACCACGACGCCACCCTCGAGGCCGGCGTTCACGGCGATCTGCTTCAACGGCGCCTCGACCGCGGACCGCACGATCGCGGCACCGGTGGCCTCGTCACCGTCGAGGTCCAGCTTCTCGAACGCGATCACCGACGCCTGCAGCAGCGCCACGCCACCACCGGCGACGATGCCCTCCTCGACGGCCGCCTTCGCGTTGCGAACGGCGTCCTCGATGCGGTGCTTGCGCTCCTTCAGCTCGACCTCGGTGGCCGCGCCGACCTTGATCACCGCAACGCCACCGGCCAGCTTGGCCAGCCGCTCCTGCAGCTTCTCGCGGTCGTAGTCGGAGTCCGACTTCTCGATCTCGGCGCGGATCTGGTTCACCCGGCCGCCGATCTGGTCGGCGTCACCCTCGCCCTCGACGATGGTCGTCTCGTCCTTGGTGACGACGATCTTGCGGGCCTGGCCGAGCAGCTCCAGGTCGACGGAATCCAGCTTGAGGCCGACCTCCTCGGAGATCACCTCGCCGCCGGTGAGGACGGCGATGTCGACCAGCATGGCCTTGCGGCGGTCACCGAAGCCCGGCGCCTTGACGGCGACGGCCTTGAAGGTGCCCTTGATCTTGTTCACGACCAGGGTCGCCAGCGCCTCGCCCTCGATGTCCTCGGCGATGATCGCCAGCGACTTGCCGGTCTGCATGACCTTCTCCAGCACCGGGACCAGGTCCTTGATGCTCGAGATCTTGCTGTTGACGATCAGGATGTACGGGTCGTCGAGAACCGCTTCCATCCGCTCGGTGTCGGTCACGAAGTAGGGCGAGATGTAGCCCTTGTCGAAGCGCATACCCTCGGTGAGCTCGAGCTCGAGACCGAAGGTGTTGCTCTCCTCGACGGTGATGACACCTTCCTTGCCGACCTTGTCCATCGCCTCGGCGATGATCTGGCCGACCTGGTTGTCGGCGGCCGAAACAGACGCCGCCCATCGGATCATCTCGAACCCACTCGGCTCCGCAGGAGACTCCGCCGGCGACTCTTCTAGGTCCTCGTCGTCTGGCTCCTCCGGCGGATCGGTCGGATCCCCTGGCGGACGCCCCATCGCGGACACCGCGTTCCCCGCCGGCACGCCGTACCGCATCGTTGCTATCGGCAATGCGAGCTGCTTCAGTTCCGCCACAATCGCCGCCGTAGCCTTCTCGATGCCGCTCTTCAGGGCCATCGGGTTGGCGCCGGCTGCAACGTTGCGCAGCCCCTCGCGAACCAGAGCCTGAGCCAGCACAGTCGCAGTCGTCGTACCGTCGCCCGCGACTTCATCTGTCTTCTTGGCGACCTCTTTGACGAGCTCGGCCCCGAGCCTCTCGTACGGATCCTCGAGCTCGATCTCCCGAGCGATCGAGACACCATCGTTGGTGATGGTGGGCGCCCCCCAGGTCCGGCCCAAGACGACGTTGCGGCCCTTCGGGCCAAGCGTCACCTTCACCGCATCTGCAAGGGTATTCATCCCTCGCTCCAGGGCGCCCCGCGCGTCCTCGTCGAACCGAATGATCTTCGGCATTCCCCACCCCCCACTCGCAGCGGCGTCCGAGCGCCTCAGCAACGAGTACGACGATCCTCGCAGACTCCAGAGTGATCGCCTAGTGCAAGCGTCACGACTGTCCACGTCCAGCCGACGATGGTCCCCGGGGCGCACCCGGGCACGTTGACCGTCTCTCGGGCGTCACGTGCTTCGACGGCGCGACGATCTCGGGACCCGTAGCGGTGGCTGCGGGGGCCGGACCCTACGCATTCGGTTCCGAATTCCACGGCCCGGTGACGGCGTCCGGGCAGACAACGTTCTGCTGCGCGGTACCACCGTGTCCGGGCCTGTGAGCGTGACCGGTGGAACCCGGGTCTGGGGCCGCCACCACGTAAGTACGCCGAGGACCAGTTATCCACAGGTTGCAAAGTCGTCCGTTCCACGTCTCCGAAAATCCCTATGTTCTTGGGTAAAGGAGGTGCTCGATGAGTACTGGCAAGGCCAAGGACAGCCGTCAGAGCCGACGTGGCAGCCATCGGCGGCGCAAGGAGACAGGCAGGTTGCAGCCACACCAGGTGTTGACGCCGCTGACGGCGAGTCAGGCGGAGCGGCTGGTGCGGATGTCCGAGGAGGCAGTCGCGAAGCGCGGATTCACGATGCGGTACGACGGCGCGGGGGCGTTGGTGCCGGTTGGAAGCGACGGCGCTCCGGTGGGAGACGGCCCGTCGGCCGGTCTCATGAACCTCGCGCGGACCGTTGCCGACCTGCCACGTCAGCAGTGGCGCTCCGCGGTGGCGGCGCATTTCGACCAGATGACCTCTCTCAATGAGCCTCCACCGATCCCGGACGATCTGGAGAACGAGCTCTACCTCCGGCTGGTGTGCGCGGCGACGATCGACCCCGAGATGGGTGAAGGTGTGCCCGAGTTCGCTCCGGGTGTTCTCACAGTGCCGGCCACGTACGTCGGGCGCGGGGTGGCCATGCATTTCAACATCGACAGCCTCGGCGTGCCACGAGAGGAAGCCACACGGATGGGGTTGGCGAACCTACGCGACATTCGGGATGAGGTCGAGACCGTGCGCTTCGAGGGTGCCGAGATCACCTTGCTCACTGGCAGTATGTTCACAGCGTCGCGGGCACTCGTGTTCGACACTGTGTTGCGCGAATCGCTGCAGGTCGAGAACCCTCCGTTCGGCTGCCTTGTCGCAATGCCGGCCCGAGACATGCTGTTCGTGCACGTGCTGCGAGATCAGACGATGCTCAAAGCTCTGCAGTTGCTGATCACAACCGCTAACCGCATGTTCAGCACTCGGCCAGGCTCGGTCAGCCCACACGTCTATTACGTGACCGGCCACGAGTGGCACCAAGTCACCGACTACAGCACCGGCGAGCTCCGTCTCCGGGCCGTCGGCGAGCTCGAAGACGCCGCGCAACGGCTCGGAGTCAGCGAAACAGCCGCCTGACCTTCGACGCCTCAGCGGCTCGGCGCCTCGGACGCTTGCCTGGGCGAGGCAGCGGGCCGGGTCCAGTGACCCACAACTCACAGGACATGTCGCGTCATCGGCACCGGCAATCAGTCTCCACTGCACATCAGCGGCTACAGGATTGGAGTCCGCCACTCAGTAACCGACGTTGTTCTGCGCCTGCGGCGGCCTCCGACGTGCTCAAGTTGCCAACGGCAAACCGCGCCCTCCTGATCGACGCGGCTGCTCACTGGTCGGCCGCCGTCCGTGGGGAGCAAAGTACCCGCCTTCCCACGAGGCGGAGGCGCGACGTGGCATGCTGCGTCGGTGGCCCTGTACTTGCACCGTGCCGAGCGCACAGACGTGCTCGCCGACGGGCTCGGTGACTTGCTCGCCGCTCCTCTGGCCGATCCATTCGCCGAGGAGCTGGTGGTGGTGCCGGCCAAGGGCGTTGAGCGGTGGCTCTCCCAGCGACTCGCACACCGTTTGGGTGCGGCGGCGGGGCGAGGCGACGGAGTGTGCGCTGGGGTTCGATTTGCGACGCCGCGCTCGCTGGTGTCCGGGGTGCTGGGTCTCACAGACGACGACCCGTGGGCCGCGGAGGCGATGGCTTGGCCGCTGCTGGCCGTGCTCGACGATTCTCTGGACGAGGTCTGGTGCGAGCCTGTTGCGCGACACCTCGGCCATTTCGACACCGGAGCCGAGGCCGAGTTGCGCCAGGGGCGCAGGTACGCCGTCGCAGCGCGGTTGGGCCGGCTCTTCGCGGCGTACGCCGTGCAGCGGCCGGCTCTCCTCGCTGACTGGAGCGAAGGTCGCGAAACCGACGGTCGTGGAGTGCCGATCGACGATGACCTGAACTGGCAACCCGAGCTCTGGCGGCGACTGGTCGGCCGAATCGACGCACAGCCACCGAACACTCGCCACGCCGACACGCTGGGCCGGCTCCGGGATCAGCCGGAGTCCTTCGATCTGCCGGAACGCCTCTCACTGTTCGGACACACTCGACTGCCGCTCACGGAGATCGAGTTGCTCTCCACCTTGGCGGAACACCGCGACGTACACCTCTGGCTCCCCCACCCCAGCGGCGCGCTCTGGGAACGGCTGAGGACAGCGGGTTCTACTGCGGGCGACCGAGCCGCCGACACGAGCCATCAAGAGGCCGACAACCCGCTGCTCGCCACCCTCGGGCGGGACAGTCGCGAGCTGCAGTTGGCCCTCGCCGCAGCACCAGCCGTTGACCGACACCTTCCGTCACCACCGGCGCCCGACACACTTCTCGGCTGGCTGCAGCATGACCTGCGCGACAACACCCTCGCCGCTGAGGGTCGCCACCTCGCCGCCGACGATCGCAGCGTGCAGATACATGCCTGCCACGGCACCGCCCGGCAGGTCGACGTACTGCGCGAGGTGCTGCTCGGGAAGCTCCAGGCAGATCCGACGCTCGAGCCGCGCGACATTCTTGTCATGTGCCCCGACATCGAGACCTACGCGCCGTTGATCAGCGCCCGGTTCGGTCTCGGAGAGGTCGACAACGACGGCCACCCGGCGCATCGGCTCCGCGTCCAACTGGCTGACCGGTCACTCACCCAGACGAATCCGCTGCTCGGCGTCGCCGCTCAACTCCTCGACCTCGCCGGCAGCAGAGCGACGGCGAGTCAGGTGCTCGACCTCGCCGAGACCGAGCCGGTACGCCGCCGCTTCCGGTTCACTGATGACGACATCGACATCGCCACCGCCTGGGTGCGCGAATCAGGCGTGCGGTGGGCGTTCGACCAGGACCACCGCGACCCGTTCGGCTTGGCCGACTACCCGCAGAACACCTGGCGCTTCGGCATTGATCGAGTACTGGCAGGCGTGACGATGTCGGCGGACGCGCACGCGTGGATCGACACGACATTGCCGCTCGACGACGTGGGCAGCACCCGCATCGAGCTGGCCGGCCGGTTCGCCGAGTACGTCGGTCGGTTGCTGGCGGCAACTGATCGGCTCAGCGGCGCCCAACCGCTCGCGGAGTGGCTGGACGCGCTTCGCGACGGGATCGACCAGCTGACTCGCGTCGGTCGCGATGACGGCTGGCAGGTCGGCCAGGTGTATCGCGAGTTCGCCGAGGTCGCGGCCGAGGCCGGTCCCCTGGCCGCGACCTCGCTGACGTTGCCGGACGTCCGGGCCCTGTTGTCGACCCATCTGGCCGGGCGGCCGACCCGCGCGAACTTCCGGACCGGCACGCTGACCGTCTGCACGATGGTGCCGATGCGCTCGGTGCCGCACCGGGTGGTCTGCTTGCTGGGCCTCGACGACGGGGTGTTTCCACGGTTCGGGCTCGCCGACGGAGACGACGTACTGGCCAGGTCGCCGGTCACCGGCGAGCGCGACGTCCGCAGCGAGGATCGCCAGCTGATGCTCGACGCGATTCTTGCCGCGACCGAGTCGCTCGTGATCACTTACACCGGCGCCAACGAGTACTCCGGTCAGCCACGGCCGCCCGCCGTACCGCTGGGTGAGCTCCTCGATGTCCTCGACCGCACCACCGAGTCGGAGGTTCGGCAAGCGGTCGTGGTCAAGCATCCGCTCCAGCCCTTCGATCGGAAGAACCTGGAGGCCGGCCGTCTTGGTACGCCGGGGCCCTTCACGTTCGACCCGACCGCACTGGTCGCGGCGCGGGCCGCAGCGGGTTCCCGGCCGCCACGCCCGGAGTTCATCGCCGGACAGTTGACGCTACCGGCGGATGATGATGTCGCGTTATCGGATCTCCTGGCGTTCTTCCGTGATCCGGTGAAGGGGTATTTCCGGGCGCTCGATCTAACTCTGCCGTGGGAGGTCGACGGCGTCTCGGACGTGATGCCTGTGGAGATCGATAACCTCGAGAAGTGGTCAGTCGGCGACCGGATGCTCCGCGACATGCTCGCAGGCATCCACCCCGACGCGGCCCTCCAGGCAGAGTGGCGACGGGGCGTTCTACCACCGGGACGGCTGGGCTGGCGGACCGCGACCGAGATCCGTGATATCGCCCGAAGTCTCGCGATCAGTGCGTACCCGCATCGCCAGGCGAGTCCACAGGCATTCGATGTGGACGTCGACCTCGGCAGTGGCCGGCGCCTCACCGGAACAGTTCCAGGTGTGTACACCTACCGGCTCGTCTCGGTGAGCTACTCGCGGCTCGACGCCAAGCAATTGTTGACCTCCTGGATTCAACTGCTCGCACTGTCCGCCGACGACGAGGACCACAACTGGACGGGTCTGGCCATCGGCCGTCCGCGCAGCGGTCGCACCCCCGCGAGTCGGCTGTTCGGGCCGGTCGGACCCGACGCCCGCGCCCTGCTCGCCGACCTGGTCGCGGTCTACGACGCCGGCCGTCGCGAACCGTTGCCGCTACCGCTGAAGACCTCCTTCGCCTGGTGCCAGGCACGGCGCACGGACGACGACCCGATGCTCGCTGCCGGACGTCGGTGGCGCCCCGCGAACTACGACGGCGAGAACTCTGATCCCGCCCACGTCCGCGTCTGGGGACCCAACACCAACCTCAAGGTTCTTCTCGAGCCGACTCGGCCCGGTGAGGAACGGCCGGGCGAACCGACCCGGCTCGGCGCCTACGCGAACCGCGTCTGGGAACCGATGCTGCGCTTCGAGCAAGGGGCGCCGTGATGGAGCCCTTCGACCTCTTGGGCCCACTGCCGACGGGCACCACTGTGCTGGAGGCGAGCGCCGGCACCGGCAAGACCTATGCCCTAGCCGGGCTGGTCACCCGCTACGTGGCCGAGGGCGCCGCACGTCTGGACGAGATGCTGCTGATCACCTTCGGCCGCGCCGCCAGCCAGGAGCTTCGTGAACGCGTCCGCTCCCAACTGCTGGACGCCGAGCGTGCTCTTGCGGATCCGGATCGCTGGCGCGACGACCCAGGTCTGCTCGGTCATCTGGTCAACGGCGGCGCTGCCGACGTCGCCGTACGACACAGCCGTCTTCGGGACGCCCTGGCCAACTTCGACGCGGCCACCATCGCGACGACTCACCAGTTCTGCCAGCTCGTACTGCGTTCGCTCGGCGTCGCCGGTGACACCGACGCCGGCGTCACCTTGGTCGACGACCTCGGAGAGCTTGTCGCCGAGGTCGTCGACGACATCTACCTCAATCGCTTCGGAGGTTCCGCCGAGCAACCGACCATCACCCGCTCCACCGCGCTGGAGCTCGCCCTCAAGGTCGTCGGCAACCCGCACACCCGGCTGGTGCCCGAGCGGTACGACGGGTCCTCGCCGGAGGGCGTCCGGGTCGAGTTCGCGAAGGCCGTCCTGGCCGAGCTCGAGCGCCGCAAACGCCGCCTCGGCATCCTCGGGTACGACGACCTGCTGACCCGGCTGGCCACCGCGCTGGAGGATCCCGACGCCCCGGCTCGCCAGCGGATGCAGCGCCGTTGGTCCGTGGTGATGGTCGACGAGTTCCAGGACACCGATCCGGTGCAGTGGAAGGTGATCGACGCCGCCTTCAACGGTCACAGCACGTTGGTGCTGATCGGCGACCCCAAGCAGGCCATCTATGCGTTCCGCGGTGGCGACATCGCGACGTACCTTGCGGCGGCGGAAACCGCGGGTCAGCGGCGCACTCTCGGTACGAACTGGCGCAGCGACCAGCCGCTGGTCGACTGCCTTCAAGTGGTGCTCGGCGGCGCGCGGCTCGGCCACTCGGACATCGTCGTCCACAAAGTCAGCGCCCATCACCAGGGCAGCCGGCTCACTGGTGCACCATCCGACGCGCCAGTCCGGCTCAGGGTCGCGCGACGGGAGCAGTTCGGATCGGCGACGCGCAAGAGCATCCCCATGGACGACCTGCGCGACCACATCGCCCGCGACCTCGCCGCCGACATCGGTCAACTGCTCGCGTCCAACGCGACGTACGACGAACGGCCACTCCGGGCCGGCGACATCGCGGTGATCGTCGAGGCACACAAGGACGCGCGGGCCTGCCGGGAGGCACTGGCCAAGGCCGGTATTCCCGCGGTCTACTCCGGCGACCTCGACATCTTCTCGTCGCAGGCCGCCCAGGATTGGCTGTGTCTGCTCGAAGCCTTCGAGCAACCGCACCGATCCGGCTTGGTCCGCGCCGCTGCGACGACGATGTTCTTCGGGGAGACCGCGGCCACTCTGCAAGCCGGTGGGGACGACCTCACCGACCGGACCGGGCAAACCCTGCGCGGGTGGGCCGACCTCCTCCGCACCCGTGGCGTGGCCGCCGTGTTCGAAGCCGCCCAGGTGAAGGGGATGGCTCAACGAGTACTTGCCTGGCGCGGCGGCGAACGCGATATGACCGACCTCGCACACCTCGCCGAACTGCTGCACGAGACCGCTCACCGGGAGGGGTTCGGGCTGCCCGCGCTGCTCGACTGGCTGCGCGAAGAGTGCACCGGCAAGGGGCGTACGACGGAGCGAACCCGCCGGCTCGACAGCGACGCCGCGGCGGTGCAGATCATGACGGTATGGGTGAGCAAGGGTTTGCAGTACCCCATCGTCTACCTGCCGTTCGGGTTCAACCGGCACATCTTCGACGATGACGAACTCCTTCTCTTCCACGAGAACGGCGTACGCAGTCTCGACATCGGCGGCAAGAACCGGGCCGGCTACACCGCCAACGAGAAACTCTGGCGGACCGAGGTCGCCGGTGACGACATCCGGCTCACGTACGTCGCGCTGACCCGAGCCCAGTCGCAGGTCGTGGCCTGGTGGGCGCCGTCCTGGGACGAGGTCAACGGCGGAATCTCCCGCCTGCTGCGCGGTCGCAAGCAGGGCGAGCCGGTCGTACCCGACAGCCTGGACAGGTCATCGTCCGACGACGAGGTGCTGATCTGGCTGCGCCGCTGGCAGCAGGCCGGCGGTCCCGTCGTCGAGGAGTCGATGATCGCCGAGCAGGTCGAGCCCGTGGGTGAGGAGTTGCCCAGCGGGCTCGCAGTCGGGACCTTCTCCCGCGAGGTCGACGTCGCCTGGCGCCGTACGTCGTACTCCGGGCTGATCCGCGCGGCCGACCAGCAGGTGGGCGGTGTAGTCAGCGAACAGGAGGAAAGCCACCTCGAGGACGAGTCGGTGGATCCAGTACCGACACCGGAGAACGGGCCGGCCGATGCGCTGCCGTCTCCGATGGACGGACTGCCGGTCGGGGCCACGTTCGGGTCGCTGGTGCACGCAGTGCTCGAGGAGGCCGACCCGCGCGCGCCCGATCTGCACGCCGAATTGGCTGCACAGGTCCGCGACCAGTTGCGGCTCTGGCGCGTCGACGTGACACCCGATGCCCTGGCCACGGCGATGCTGCCGATGCACACCACGCCGCTCGGTCCGCTCGTGCCTGGACTGACCCTCGGCGACCTCGGCCGCGCCGACCGGCTCCGCGAACTCGACTTCGAGATCCCATTGGCCGGAGGCGATCACGCGATGGCCGGCGACGTACAGCTGGCCGAGGTGGCGCCACTGCTGCGCACCCATCTGTCGGCCGACGACCCACTCCTTGCGTACGCCGACCGACTCGAACAACCGTTGCTCGGCCGACAGAGCTTGCGAGGCTATCTGTCCGGATCGATCGACGTCGTCTTGCGTATCCCGCACGGCGACAGCCACCGATTCGTCGTGGTCGACTACAAGACCAACCGGCTCGGCAACCCCGAGCAGCCTGCTACGTCGGCGGAGTACGGCCCGGATCAACTGAGCGCCGCAATGCTGCACTCCGACTATCCGTTGCAGGCGATGCTCTATTCGGTCGTGCTGCACCGATACCTCCGCTGGCGGCTGCCGGCCTACGACCCTCAGGTGCATCTCGGTGGGGTCGTCTATCTCTACCTGCGCGGCATGTGCGGCCCGGAGACGCCGCTCGTCGACGGGCATCCGGCCGGGGTGTTCAGCTGGCCATTGCCGGCGGCGCTCGTACTCACCCTGTCCGACCTACTCGATGGGAGGACGGCATGACCACGACCGTCGACGAGTTCGACTCGGCCTTGGCGCTCGCCGCGACCGGGATCTTGCGCGATTTCAACCAGGCTGGCGTGATCCTGGCCGCCGACGTACATGTCGCCTCCCGGCTCACGACCATGCTGAACGAGACCGACGAGTCAGTGGCACTCGCCTGTGCACTGGTAGCGCGAGCCGTCCGGGCCGGATCCATCTGCCTCGACCTCACCGAGGTCCGCAGCGAAGTCGGCGATGACGGCGACGAGCTGGCCTGGCCCGTCCTGGACGAATGGCTCGCAGCAATCGCCGCTAGCCCCCTGCTCGCCGCTCCACACCCACTGCGCCTCGATGACGCGCGTCTGTACTTCGATCGCTACTGGCGCGAAGAGGAGCAGGTCGAGCAGGACCTTCGCCGCCGCGCCGCTCAGCCGGCGCCACAGATCGCCAACGAAGCTGCGCTGGTCGCCGGGCTCGACCGGCTCTTCCCAGGTAGTTCGTACGACGAACAGCGGACTGCTGCACAGACCGCGGCCCGGCAATGGACAACCGTCCTCACCGGTGGCCCTGGCACCGGCAAAACCACCACTGTCGCCGGCCTACTGGCTGTGCTCGCGGAGCAGGCCGAGATCGCCGGCGAGCGCCGCCCGTGGATCGCGCTGACCGCACCAACCGGCAAGGCCGCAGCCCGGCTCGAAGAGGCGGTACGCCGGGAGATGTCCGACCGCCTCTCCGAACAGGACACCCAGAGGCTGGGCGACTTCCATGCCCGCACCCTGCACATGCTGCTCGGCCGGCGCCCCGACTCGTCCACCCGGTTCCGCCACGACCGAGAGAACCGGCTGCCGCACGACATCATCGTCGTCGACGAGACCTCGATGGTTTCGCTGACGATGATGGCGCGGCTACTGGAGGCGGTGCGACCCGAGGCCCGGCTCGTACTGGTTGGCGACCCCGACCAGCTCGCTTCCATCGAAGCCGGCGCCGTACTCGCCGACCTCGTCGACGGGCTGGTCGCCGGCGGGCACATCGAAGGAGCCGAACTACGCACCTCGCACCGCTTCGGCAGCGAGATCGGCGACCTGGCTCTGGCCGTGCGCGAAGACCGCCCCGAGGACGTCCTGGCCGTACTACGCAGCAGCGGCGAACGGGTCCACTTCGTCGAGGACGACGACCCACGCGAGACCCTGCGGTCCGCGCTGCTTCCCGACGTACTCGCGATCCGGACCGCCGCCGAAGCCGGCGACCCCGACGCCGCACTGGCCGCACTCGACCGGCACCGTCTACTCTGCGCGCACCGTGAAGGGCCGTGGGGCGTCGACCATTGGAACCGAACCATCGAGCGATGGATCACCGAGGAAACCGAGGACCCACTCTGGGACACCTGGTACGTCGGCCGACCGGTACTGGTGACCGCCAACGACTACGCCTTGGGCATCTACAACGGCGACGTGGGAGTCACGATCCGGCGCCCCGACGGCTCCCTACGAGTCTGCATCGACAGCTCCCGCGGCCGTCTCGACTTCGCCCCCAGCAGACTCGGCAACATCGAAACGCTCCACGCAATGACCATCCACAAAGCCCAGGGCAGCCAGGCGGCGGAAGTCACCGTCTTGATGCCAGGCGAAGAGTCGCGCCTGCTCACTCGCGAACTCTTCTACACAGCAGTCACCCGTGCCCAAGACCGACTACGCGTCGTCGGGAACGAAACGTCCGTACGTCTGGCCATGGGCCGCAGAGCGTTACGTGCAACCGGCCTCCGGCAACGCCTGATCGGAACTCACCTACCGCGAATACCACCGTCCACCGGTGGGAAGCGGTAAACCTTGCCGTCCGAGGCGAGCGGCCACGGCCTACTCCCCCGCGACGAAAGCAAAAGCCTCAGAAGCAAGCTGCTGCCACGGCAAAGCCGAATCAGGATCAACACTGAACCACTCCTTCATGGGCACACCCTTGTTCGCGTCGAACCGAACTCCCTCCCCAGCGGCCACCAACACATCGACCCGGGCCGCCGGCAACTTCACCACCAGCCGCTCCTGCGCCAACATCGCAAAGATCTTCTTCTCGACACGCAACGCCGAAGAACCGAAACCCCGCCCAGAACCTGGCAACGTCACTCCAGGCATATCCAGGAACTCGCCAATCAACTCGTCGAACCGCTCCCCTGGCGTCATCCCAGCCTCCCGGTGATATGGGTCCGGAGGCATCTCCTCCGCAGCCTGATCGGCCCAGTCGAGCAGGTAGGTCTCCATCGGGCCTTTTCCCTTGACCTCGACCGTGCCGCGCGGCCGCACCGCGAACTCCGGACCGAGCGCGGCGGCCGCTCGCCCGGTCACCTGGATCTCGCCGGGCTGTCCATAGGACTCCATCCGGCTCGCCGTGTTCACGGTGTCGCCCCACAGGTCGTAGATGAACTTGCGCCGGCCGATCACTCCGGCGACCACCGGTCCCGAGTCGATCCCGATCCGGACCGCGAGCCAGCCCTGCCCCGGGCGGGCCGCGATCCGGAGGATCTCCTCGCGCATCGCGAGCGCGGTTCGGGCAACCGCCGCCAGGTGGTCCGGCCGCGGCTCCGGCAGCCCGCCGACCAGCATGTACGCGTCCCCGATCGTCTTGATCTTCTCGACGCCCGCGGCATCGGCGAGCCGGTCGAACGCGGAGAACACCTGGTCCAGCAGCGCAACCACTTCTGCCGCCTCCATCACCGCGGACCGGGCGGTGAAGCCGACGATGTCGGCAAAGAGCACGCTCACCGCTTCGTAGTGTTCCGCGATCACGCCCGGCTCGGCTTTGAGACGCTCCGCGATCGGCTCCGGCAGCACGTTGAGCAGCAGCCGCTCCGACCGCTCCCGCTCCACCTGGAGCTCCCGGTGGGCGCGGTCCCGCTGCTCCACGAAGTAGCCGAGCATCACATACGCGCTCACAGTGACGCCCGCGATGTTCAGCACCAGGAACGTGACCACGAACCCTTCCGGCAGCGCCACTGGGGAGTACGGGAGCCGGGCATCGGGGACGGCCAGCAGGACCAACTCGACCAGGTACGCCGCCAGCCACGGCACAGAGCGCCCGAGTCCGAGCAGCGCAAGCGCCGCCAGCGGCGTGACCATCGCCCACAGGATCATCCCGCTCGAGGCCACGAAGCCGCCGAGCGAGAGCTGCAGCAAGGCAGGCAGGACCAGAAACGCTGCGAGCTGCGTAGTACGGAACATGCCGAAGCGCCGCGTCCGAGCCAGCACGACCAGCCCGACGACGGTGATCACCTGGTAGACGCCCGGAATCGCCGCCGAGACCGGGTCGCCGTAGGCGAGGTAGGTGAGAACCCAGATCGTCGCGATCAGGGCGATCAGAACCGACACGAAGATGAGCGTCCCCCGCCGAAGCCGCTCGTCGCGGGAGTCGTCCGGCCGAGCGCCGAGCCCCGCCAGTCGCTCCAGCTGGCGTACGACCGTCCGCCTCGGGCCAGGCCCGGCGGCGCCAGAATGGACCCGCGACCCGCTCACCCGGCTGAGCCTATGCGGCGCGGTCCGGCGGCAACAGCCACCGAATGTGCCTACCGCGGCTGCCAAGGCAGGCCCGGCGTGAGCGCGGTGGGTGGGCGACAGATCCCGATTTCCCGTCGAGACTCATTCAATGCGCGCGATCGGGCAACCCTGCTTCACAGTTTCCTCCTCCGCCACGAGGAGGCGCACCACACCGCCAACGGGTGCCGGTACCTCTGCCGAGACCTTGTCGACCTGTACCTCGGCAAGCAGTTGTTCAGCGCTGACGGTGGCGCCGTCACTGACGAACCAGGTAGCCAGCACTCCTTCCGCGTCCGGTGTGTCCTTCGACAATGCGGGGAACGGTACGTCGGTCATCCGGCCACCGCAGCGCGTACGGCTTTCTCGATCTTGTCCTGCCGCGGTAGGACGGCGTACTCGAGTGCGTGGGCGTACGGGATGGGCACATCGGGCATCGCGAGCCGCTGTACCGGGACCCGCAGCATCGTTGGGTCGTGGTCGGCAACGGTGGCGACGACCTCACCGGACAGACCGAACGAGCGGTAGTCCTCATCCACGACGACGAGCCGGCCGGTCTTGGCCACCGACGTCAGGATCGCCTCGCGGTCCAGCGGCACCAGACTGCGGAGGTCGATGACCTCCACGTCGATGCCCTCACCGGCAACACTTTCGGCGACGTCGAGGGCGTGGTGCACCGACAGGGAGAGGGTCACGACTGTGACGTCGCTGCCCTCGCGGGCGACCCTCGCCTTGCCGATAGGCACGGCGTAGTCACCCTCGGGCACCTCGTCGACGGAGCGAGCGTTCTTCGCCATCCACGGCAGCCCCATCACGCCCTTGTGGAACATATAGACGACCGGGTTGTCGTCACGGATCGCCGAGGTCATCAGGCCCTTCGCGTCGGCGGGGCTGCTGGGGACCACGACCTTCATGCCCGGCAGGTGCGCGAACGTGCCCCACAGACACTGCGAGTGCTGCGCGCCGTCGGAGTAGCCCCCGCCCACGGCGGTGGTCAGCACCATCGGGACCTTCACGTTGCCGCCGGACTCGTAGTGGATCTTCGCCATGTGGTTGTAGATCTGGTCCAGGCATACGCCCATGAAGTCGGCGAACATCAGCTCCACGATGGGGCGCATGCCCTCGACCGCGGCGCCGATGCCGAGGCCGATGAAGGCGGTCTCCGAGATCGGGGTGTCGATGACTCGCTGCGGCCCGAACTGCTCGAGCAGGCCGGTGGTCGAGCTGAAGATTCCGCCGTAGGCGCCGACGTCCTCGCCCAGGTAGAACACCGAGGGGTCGCGTTCCATCTCCTGAGCGATGGCCTCGACCATCGCCTTGGACGTAGTCAGCCGGCGGCTTGCCTGGGGCGCGGGTGCAGCCGGGGTGTCGATGATGGTCATCGTCGTCTCCTCAGGCGAACACGTAGGAAGTGGCCGACCCAGGGTCGGGCACGGGGCTGTTCTTGGCGTAGGTGATCGCGTCCTCGACTCGCGCGCTCGCCGCGTCCTTGATCCGGGCCGCGGCGGCGTCGTCGAGGTGCCCGGCCGCGCGCAAGGTCTGCTCGTAGCGAGGGATTGGGTCCTGCATCGGTACGTCGGCGAGCTCGGGGCGATATCCCTGAGCATCGCCCTCGAAGTGCCCCCACAGCCGCAGGGTGTGAACCTCGATCAGCGACGGCCCTTGGCCCGCCCTGGCTCGGGCAACGGCGCGCTGTGCGGCGCCGTAGATGCCCTCGACGTCGTTGTCCTCGACACGTTCGCCCGGCATGCCGTACGCCGCTGCACGGTCCGCATTCGAGCCGATCGCCGTGGACGCCGAGCGCAGCACCGAGATGGCCCAGTCGTTGTCCTCGATCACGAACACCACCGGCAGCAGCCATCGGGCCGCCAGGTTCAGCGACTCGTGGAACGCGCCCTGGTTGGCGGCGCCCTCACCGGTCACCGCGACAGCGATCTGGCTGCCGCCGCGGCGCTGGAACGCGAACGCCTGTCCCAGCGCGGGTGGGTAGCCCTCGGCGATGATCCCCGAGCAGGAGAAATGCGTATCAGGGTCGAACAGGTGCATGTGGCCACCGCGCCCGCGCCCGAGACCGGTCTCGCGACCGAAGATCTCTGCGGTCATCTTCCGCAGGTCCACGCCGTGGGCGATCGCGAAGTGGTGCGGGCGGTGCGTCGCGGTTACCGCGTCCTCCGCGGTCAGGTGGGCGCACACGCCGGCCGCCACGGGCTCCTGTCCGGCGGACAGGTGCATCTCCCCGGGGACCAGCCCCTTGCCGATATCGAAGCCGGGTCCTTTGTCGGCGTGGTACTCCCGGAGGATCGCCTCCTCGTAGGTGCGGGAGAGAACCATAGTCTCGTAGAGCCCTACCCGCACGGCAGGGTCGACGGAGGTCCCGCCCGGCTGAGGGCTCGACGTCGAGGGTGCTGCGTGTGTCGTCATCACGGCCTCCAGTGCTGAGTCTCCCCCGGCATCGTGTTGGCGTGGGGATTGCCGGGCTCCACCACGGCCAGCGCGGACATCCCAGGAGAGGCCGACTGGCCACCATCGAGCCTATGCACACCGCACTGCTGCGTCCAGGAATCAACGAATCGTGCGCCGTCCGCGCAGCTGTCGCTATGGTCGTGTTCAAGGACGGCGTCCTCGTTCCTCCGTCCTGTCTTGAAGGTGGACGCAGGCCTTGGTCTTGAGACACAGCGGTTCTGTGGATTTTCGCTGGGATACCTGGGCCTAGGTTGCGGCTGGGCTACACGTCACCAGCGCGCTACGCGCAGGTGACATAGCGTTCCCTCCTCGCTTCGACAGCCGTGACCACGTCCCGCCCGACGGACGCGGGCTACCGGCGTCCCCCCTGCTCGACGGTGCTTCCCGAGATGCTGTTCGCGGGCCGCTTGCCCAGGTGACGACCTCTGATGACGGGTACGCTCTGCGGTCATGGCGATCGAGATACACCCGGACGCGATCACGCTGCGATGGATGCCGGAGCCGGCGGACCTGCAAGAGCTGGCGCGCCGGCCGGCCTTTCGGAGGCAGATGGCGAAGTCGCTGGCCGTCGCCTCGACCCTTCTCGTGGTCGGCCTGCTTCTGCTCGCGACCGGGGCGGCGGAAAAGTCTGGTGGCTTCCTCGTCGCCGTCGGCGGCGTGCTCCTGCTGTTGCTCGGCACTGCGCCACGGCGATCGCTCCAACTGCGATGGAAGAACGACCCGCTGCTCCAGGATCTGGTCGAGTACGTGGCCGACAACCGGGGCCTGTCGCGCCGGCAGCAGGACTTCGAGTGCTGGTGGGGGTGGTCCCGGATCCGCGACGTCGAGGAGAGCAGCCGCGCATTCGTCCTCCGGCTCGGCGTAGGCCGTCCCTCCGATGGACCGCTCCTCATCCTGCCGAAGCGTGGACTGGCGAGTCCGGCCGACGAGACCCGCCTGCGCGAGCTTCTGGAGGCCCACGTACGCCGCCGCCAAGCGGCGTAGCGGCGCGTCTCCGGCCATAACGATCTACGGCTGCAGTACTAAGCCGTGTGGTTATGTGCGGGTCCCCGTCGGACACTAAACGGATATTTCAGAAGGCGACGCCGGGGTCACGATCGAGTCCATCCGCCAGCGGACCGACGTACTGGCAGTGGTTGGAGAACGCGCTCCCGGTGTCACCGTCCTCCTCGGGCGGCGCACACTTCCCGCTCCTGGCTCAGCCGGCCCAGATCGCCAAGCTGCTGGCCGCCTGACCGAGGTAGCGTGCCGTATGCCTGCCATCGAAGATCTCGCCGGGTTGCTGG
Organism: Kribbella sp. NBC_01484; assembly: GCF_036227145.1. Classification (NCBI taxonomy): domain Bacteria; kingdom Bacillati; phylum Actinomycetota; class Actinomycetes; order Propionibacteriales; family Kribbellaceae; genus Kribbella; species Kribbella sp. NBC_01484. Next base: position 7,016,187 of record NZ_CP109437.1, on the reverse strand, counting down.
TGGCCATCGCGGCGGGCGATCGCATAGTCGTCACGGCGTCGCTCGACGCGGCACCACAGCTGGCAACGGCGCGGCTGGCGCGCCGCGACGAGCGCTTCATCGCCGAGTGTCAGGTCCAGGTCTACGAAGGCGACACGGCGCTGCATGCCGCGGCGTTCGCGTACGACGTCGAGCTCGCCGAAGATCTGGTCGCGCGCGGCGCCGACTTCCGCGCTCGCAACCGTCGGGGCGCCGAACCTCTGCATGCGGCCGTCAGCGGTGGACCCGGCGCAACGAATTGGAATCCGATCCGTCAGAGGGCGGTCATCGAGTACCTCATCGAGGCGGGCGCCGACCCGAACGCTGCCGCGCTGGGTGGGACCACGCCCTTGCATCGAGCCGTCCGAAACCGGTGCTCGGCTGCTGTCGAGACACTCCTGCGCTTGGGCGCGAATCCTCGTTTGGCGAACGACCGCGGCTCGACTCCGGCCTCCCTCGCACGCCGAGCAACGGGCCGCGGCGGCGTGGGCTCCGAGGCGGCCAAGCTCGAACAGCGGGTCATCATCCAACTCCTCGACGACGCCACAGCCTGAGCTTCCGCCAGGTCCGCCGGGCGGCCGGCTCGACCGCGGCGTCCAGAGCGCCGAGTACCCCGAGACGCGCGAGGATCGTTCCCCGCGCCAGAGCTCAGCGGCTTGCCGCCCGTGCCGCAACGGCAGGGATCACCTTTCAACGCGCCCGGCGCAGGAAGTCGACGACCAGGTCTGTCGTCGCCTGCGGCTGCTCCTCCGTGATCCAGTGCCCGCAATCCGGGATGACCGCATCTTCGACGTTGTCGGCGACACACCGAATCACCTCGCCGATCCCAGGGCCGAAGGTAGCTTCGCCACCGAAGGCCAAGACCGGCATCTGCAGCTTATTGCCCTGCGCAAGGAACTTTCTGTTGTCGGTCGCATCCTGCCCGAACGCCAGGAACTGGGCAAAGCTCGCTCGCATCGCGCCGGGTTGCGCATAAAGCGCCGCATAGTGCTCGCGCTTCGCTTCGTCGAACCGCGTCGGGTCCACGGAGAGTTCGTTCCAGAAGCGGTCGAGATAGACACGCTCGCGGCCGGCGACCAGGCGCTCCATGTCGCGACCACCGAAGCCGAAGTGCCACATGACCGGATCCTGGATGATCTGATCCCAGGGCCCGATGCCGGGCAGCGGCGCATCGATCGCCACCCACCGGCTCACCCGCTCGGGGTGGGTGGCGGCGACTGCGAAGCCGACCATGATGCCGATGTCGTGCGTCACCAGTTCGATCGTCTGCACACCCAGGGCGTCCACGACGCCCCAGATGTCCGCCGCCTGATTCTTCTTGTCGTAGCCGCCCTCAGGCTTCGACGAGAGGCCCAACCCACGCAGGTCGGGCGCGACAACCGTGTGGTCTTCGATGAGTGCGCTCGCCAGATGACCCCACATGTCGCCCGTTGTACCGAAGCCGTGCAGCATGACGACCGGTGCACCATGCCCGCCGACGCGTACGTGGATCGTGACGCCGTTGGTTTCGATCTCACGCGACCGCACACCGGCTGGGAAGGGGTAGATGCCGTCCTGATGTCTGTCGTCGTTCATCGCTTTACTCCGGGTTTGAAGGGGAACATGGCTCCGACCTGTCTCATCGCCGCTTCGACAATGGCTATGTCCTCTTCCGTCGTTCCACCGCTGACTCCGATGCCGGCGATCACCTGACCCTCGCTGGTGAGCGGCACGCCGCCGCCCATCGCGGAGTATCTGCCGCCGGAGACGGCGAGGAGTGGATAGAGGGCCGCGCCTGGTTGCACGAGGGGGACGAGGTCAGCGGTGCGCATCCGGACAAGGGCCGATGTGTAGGCCTTTCGCTCGGAGAGCTCGAGAGAGAATGCGGGCGCTCCGGTCATGCGGTGCGTGAGAACGACGTTGCCGTGGATATCGATGACGGAAACCGCGACGGGTACGTTTTGTTTGAGCGACTCGGCCTCGACGCGGTCCGCGATTTCCTTCGCGATGGTGAGCAGGTCCGTGGTCATGTGTTTTCCTTCCAGAAAGTAAGTCAGGCCGTTCGGGTTTCAGTGCTCGCGCTTGAGCGCCAGCTGTCCCACGAAGGCTCCGAGTCGATTCTCCGAGTCGCCAGGCTCCTGCAAGCCTTGCTCCAGCAGGGCTTTGATGCTTTCCTGCGCCGCTGGTCGTTTGACGGAGGTCATGCAGGCGTCCCAGCCGGCTCTGATTTCGACGTCGGGCGGCAGGCTCGCTTCGTTCACGAGGCGCTTGGTGTTGGCGATCGCCCACTTGTCGAACGAGGCGATTCGGGTTGCGAGTGCGTCGACGAAATTGTCCAGCTCTGCATCCGGTAGCGCACGGTTCACGTAACCGAGGAATTCGGCGTCGGCGCCCCGAACGTCGTCTGAGCTGAGGAGTACTTCGAGGGCTCGTCCCCGTCCCATGACTCGCGGCAATCGCGCCATCGGCCCTCCCCCGGCGACCAGACCCACGCCCACTTCCCACTGCGACAAGATCGCTCTCTCTCGGCTCGCGAAGCTCATGTCACAGGCGAGCGCGAGCTCACTCCCGTTCCCGGTCGCCCGCCCCCGGATCAGCGCGATCGAAACGAACGGGGCGCGCGTCAGCCGCACCAGGATGTCGGGCCATGCCTCGAGGCCGGTCGGGCCTTGCGGGATGCTCGTCAGATCCTCGAAATTCGCGAGGAAGTCGGAGTGATTCAGGAAGAAGCCGTCGACGGCACTTTCGAAGACCACTACCTTCACTCGGTCGTCGTCCTCGAGTGCCGTGACGATCTCTCGCAGCTGCGTAACGAATTCTGGACCCATGAGGTTGAGCGGCGGGTTGTCGAGTACGACTCGACAGTATGAAGGTGTGACTCGATTGAGCCTGAGTTGCGGATCATGCGTTGCTGCGTTCATCAGAGCCTCTCGTGCGTTGGATAGAGACGAATCGTTGTGTGGTTCAGCGCAGACGAAATACGCGGCCTATTTGGCGAAAAAGGTCAGAAGGGCTTGGTTGACCTCGTCGGGGTGGGTCCAGGCGATGTTGTGCGGCCCGCCTTCGACCGTCACGACCTCGAGATCCTTGATCAAGCCGGGCAGCCGGGCAGCGGTGGCGGCGTACGGGAGGATTCGGTCGGCGTCGCCGTGGATCAGCAGTGTCGGTACGTCGATCTCGGGCAGGTCGCCGCGGAAGTCGGTCAGCCAGGTGTCGACGCAGGCGTGCGCGGCGTACGGGGAGGCGGTGATCGCGACGTTGAAGCTGTTCTGCCAGGCCTGCTCGCTGACTCGGGAGCCGCCGAGTACGTCGAGGTTGTAGAAGCTGTCGAGGAAGGCCTCGAGGTAGGCGGGCCGGTCCTTGACGATCGCGGCCTTGATCTCGTCGAACACGGCCCCGTCGACCCCGTCGGGGTTGTCGCCGGTCTTGAGCAGGAACGGCGGGATCGCCCCGATGAGGACGGCCTTGGCGACTCGGGCCGAGCCGAAGGTCTTGAGATAGCGGGTCACTTCGCCGGTGCCCATCGAGAAGCCGCAAAGCACTATCTCGCTGAGGTTCAGGTGCTCGAGCAACGTGTTGAGGTCGGCGGCGAAGGTGTCGTAGTCGTAGCCCACCGTGGGCTGACTGGACTTGCCGAACCCGCGCCGGTCGTAGGTGATGACCCGGTATCCGGCCTGCAGCACCGCTCGTTCCTGCTTCTCCCACGCAGCGCCGTTGAGCGGGTAGCCGTGGATCAGCACGACCGGTTGCCCGGACCCGTGGTCCTCGTAGTGGATTTCGATCGGGGCACTGTTCTCGGTGCCGACGGCGAGGCGTGGCATGACGTTCTCCTTGTCTGCTGCTTGCTTTTCCACACTCACCATCGCGGGCCGAGTGGCCGTCCTGCGCCCGGGGCGAACCCCGGTCAACCCCGGGTCGGCCGGTCCGGCGTACAGCAGGAAGGCCCGGACCGTCTGGTCCGGGCCTTCTTCTGGTGCGGTATCAGACCCGACCGGGGAGTCGGGTCGTGATCTCCTGGACCAGCCACGTATTGCCGTCCGGATCGGTGAACGAGCAGAAGGAGCCGTAGCTGGTCCGCTCCGGGTCAGGGCCGGGCTGCCGTGCCTCGACCGGGAACGGTGGGCCGTGCCAGACATCGACCACGTCGATGCCACGGCTGACGAGATCCTTGTGCGTCGCTTCGATGTCGGAGACAACCAGCACCGCCTGCGCCGAGCCGGGCGCGGCCGCGGTGAGTCCGGTGCCGAACGTGATCGAGCACGGGGAGCCCGGTGGGGTGAACTGGACGATCCGAAGACCGTCCAGCGGGGCGACGTCGTCGTCGAACCGCCATCCCAAGCGTTCATAGAACTGCTTGGACCGATCGACGTCGGAGACCGGAATGACATCGTTCTCGAGATGCAGCTCGCCCTCGCCGATGCCTGCGTCATTGCGCGTGGAGCTCATGTCCACTCTCTTTCTCGTTTGTACACAACTGTTCTACTGGGTTCTTGACCAGCTGCTGCTGGCCGAGTGTGGGGATCGCACCGACGCTGCAGTCCGCCGGTGACATGCAGCCGGGAGCCGCGTCTGTCAGACCTGGGAGTTGGCCGGGTCGCTCGGGTGCTCGGTGAGGGGGGTGGTCTCAGTCGTCATCCACATGCCCATGGGCAGCGACTTCAGGATCACCTGCAGCTCGTCCCCGTCTTCGGCCCGCCAGAGGCCAAGAGCCCGCCAACTGCCCGGCGTAGGCGGCAGCATCCACAGTCGGACGAGATGTCCCTCCTCGGCGAGGTCGCGCGTCCGCTCGGCCTCGCGGGCCTGGATGTCGGCGACCTCCTGCTCACTCGCGCCGTCGGGAACCGTGACCTCGAACGTCGTCAGGAACTCCTTGGCATGTGCTTCGTACGACAGACCGGCGTCGTTGGGATGGGCCGCCAACGGCACCACCTGATCCGAGCGCCAAACCCGCAACGGCATCGACGCGAGGACGGCCTCGAGCTCCATCTCGTCGTCGGCGGCGAACAGGCCGAGGGTGCGCCATTCGCCCGCCTGTAGGGGCGGACGCCACAAACGCAGCAGATGCCCCTGGCCGGCAAGCTCGCTGGAACGTGCAGCCTCGCGGCGACGAACCTCCTCAACCACCTCCTCCGCGGTTCCCTCCGGAACCTGCGTCGTCATCGTGACCAGATACTCCATCTGCGAGCCTCCTGCGTTCAGCTACGGCGCCGACAGGGTCGGCTTCACCCCGATCCTTCCGTTTCGCTGCCCGCCGCGGACCCGGTGAACACCCGGGCCTATGCCTGGTTCGCTCGCGCCAGGGCCTCGCCCTGATGCAGGTTTGGGCTATCCGGGTGCCACGTCGAGCACCGCGTTTCGGAGCTCTTTGCGGGTACTGACGCCTAGCTTCGTGAACACCTTCCCGAGGTGCCACTCGACAGTGCGGGCACTCAGGAAGAGACGGGTGCCGATCTCTGCGTTGGACAGGCCCTCGCGGGCGAGTCGCGCTATGTGGAACTCCTGGACGGTCAGTTCCTCAGTGGTCTCGACACTGCGGCGGAGCGCCTTGCCGCCGGCCAGAGCGAGCTCGCGCCGAGCCCGCTCGGCAAACGCGGTCGCCCCCATCGCAAACAGCATGTCGTGAGCAGTGCGTAGCTGCTCCCGGGCCTTGATGCGCTGACCGATCCGTCGCAGCCACTCGCCGTACAGGAGGTGCCCTCGTGCGACCTCCAGGCGAAGACCCGCGCGGTCCAGGTGATGGATCGACTCGCGGTGCGACGCGTCCACGTCCTCGTCACCCAGCAACGCCCGAAGCCGAGCTTCGATACCCAACGCCCAAGAGGTGGGCGTGACACGAGCGCGCTCCGACATCCGCTGATGCGCTGCCGCTACCAGCTTTGCATCGCCGGTGCGGGAGGCCGCCTCCGCGAGCTCCGAGACCACCATCATCTGGTATCCGCCCACGACATCGCGGTCGAAGACCTCGCGCGCCGCCAGCAGTGCGACCTCGTGACGCCCCAGGCTGTTGTCCAGCACCGAGGTTGCGTAGTCGGCAAAGGTGACGATCCGCCCCTGGCCCAATGACCACGCCTCGCCGCGGACCGCCGCGATCGACCTCGATGCCTTCTCGTCAGGCCCGCGGAGGGCACCGAGGAGCATCGCGGCGTAGCCGACTGCTTGATTGCCGGTGATGTCGGCGACCATTCGGTCCTCCTCGACGAGCTCAGCGGCCTCGGTGAGTTCCCCGGCAAGCAGCCTGTTGGTCGCGAGCACGTTGACGGCAAACTGCAACTGAACAAGCGCGCCGGCGTCACGGGCTCGGCGGACCTGGAGCTCGGCCAGCGCCCGTCCCGCCTCGAAATCCCACAGCTCGGTCGCGAGTATTGCCGTGACCCGGTTGCCGCCGAGCCGAAGCAGCCGGCCGACGTCCTCGGCGCCGCAATCGATGCTCTGCACAGCCATCAGCGCTCGGGCAAGCGATGCTGCCGCCGTCGCGTGGCCGTCCGTGAATCTGCTGGCCAGCGCGTCGAGGATGCAGTCGATGACCCGCGGCGCTCCTCGGGGCGGGGAGCCGACCCGCGCGGCGGCCGCAACGACGTTCGTCACCTCGGGCGAATCGGTCCCGCTGGCCCAGATGGCGGCGGCAAGCGCATCCAGATACGTCTCGCGGGCCAGATCACCGTTGAGCGACTCGAGGTGTCCAGCGGCGTCCAGGAGTAGCGGAGCGGCGCCGGCGGCTCTCCGCTGGTCGAACATGATCTGTCCGCGCAGGTGCTTCACCTCCGCAGACCGCATCGCATCGGCCGGGCCGCTCTCGACCGCGGCCAGGAGCGCGAGAGCAGCATCGAGGGCGCCACCATCGCGCTTGCGCCAGGCCGCGGCGAGCTGGCGTTCAGCCCGCCCGGTTGGTTCGGGCGTGAGACTTGCCGCTCGTTCCAGCAGCGCCGCGGCAGCCAGCAGGCCGCCACGAGACTGCGCTCGGGCGGCCGACTCTTCCAGTTCAGCGGCGATCCCTTCGTCCGGCGCCAGTGTTGCCTGGGCTCGGTGCCATGCTCGCCGGTCGGGATCGACCTCGGCGTCGGTGACCTCGGCCAATGCGCGGTGGATCTCCTGGCGCTCTTCCGGAGACGCAGAGCGGTACGCAGCCGCGCGTACCAAGGGATGCCGGAACCCGACCCGCGCACCGAACTTGATCAGACCCGCCGTCTCGGCCGCCTGCGCAGCATTCGCCCTGATCCCCAGCACATCCGCCGCCCGCCACAGCAACGTCGCGTCGCCGAGCGGTTCAGCCGCCGCGGCCACGAGCAGACGCCTGGTGTCCTGCGGGAGCGTCGACAGCCGACGAAGAAAGCCTTGCTCGATGCGACTGGCCAATGGAACCAGATCCGATTGCTCGAACCCGTCTGCGAGCTCTGCCGCCGTCCACGCGCGCGGCAACTCGAGCAGCGCAAGCGGGTTGCCGCGGGTCTCCACGATGATTCGGTCGCGGACGCGGGGATCTATCGGACCCTTCACCACTGAGTCGAGCAGCCGGCCGGCGTCTGCCTCGATCAGTCCGTTGACCGTGAGCTCCGGCAAGCCGGCGAAGTCGTGCTGATCGCTTGGCTCCCGTAGCGCAACCACAAGCCCGATCCGCTCAGCCGCCAGCCGCCTGGCAACGAAGGCGATCGTCTGCGCCGAGACACGGTCGAGCCAGTGCACGTCGTCGATGAGGCAGATCAGCGGTCGCTGCTCGGCGCGGTCAGCCAGCAGGTCCAGCACCGCGAGTCCGACCAGGAACCGGTCCGGTGCCTGCCCTCCGGTCAGGCCGAAGGCAGTCCCGAGGGCGATACGTTGCGGAGTGGGCAGGCGGTCAAGTCGATCCAGGAACGGGGCGCAGAGCTGATGCAGCCCGGCGTAGGCGAGCTCAGTCTCGGCCTCGACGCCCGCCAATCGGGCGATGCGGCAACCAGCTGCGCGCGCTTCCACATAGTCGAGCAATGCGGTCTTGCCGATTCCGGCCTCACCCCGCACGACGAGCACGTGGCTCTGCCCTGCCCGCGAACCCGCGATCAGGCCGTCGAGGGTCGCGCATTCGCTGCGCCTGCCGAGCAGCGCGGCCAGACGATCACGCCGATCACGCAGAGGCGAACCCATGCAGATCAGAACCAGATCCGAACTGTGTCGACCCCGGTGCAGTTCATGTCGACCTGGTGGAACACCGCGGAGAGCGCGCGTACGACGCCTCGGCGCGCGTGTTCGACTACGGCCGGGTTGTTGGGCACGCCGTTGTCCAAGCCGGCCATCACAGTAGGACTCATCGCACTTCCGAGCGCGGAAGCGGTGCGAACCTGGGCCTCGCCGACTTGGGGCCAGGTGCCGCCGAGGCTGCCTGACCAGCACCTCCGGTCAGTACCGCGCCGGCCGCCAACGCCGCCGTGCCCAGCTTGAGCATGCCCCGGTGTGACGGAGCCTTCTCAGCGTCCTCACACATAATCTATCTACTCTCCGGAGGCTGCAATCTGGTTAGAACGTGCACTTGCTGGTCAGTGTGAACCGGCCACCAAGACCGTGACCACGACCGGTTAGCTCTCTGCTAGGAGACGCTGCCTCCTACCGCCGGCAGGAGGCCTGTGGATGATGGGCGCCGCGTCGGCCACGGTGTCAGAAACTTGCTTCAAAACATTGAGAAATTGCCAAGACACCGTGGGGAGGATGAATCGCGAATTTCATCGACGCGTCAAGACGGCAGGGCCGGCGAGGAGGAACCCGGTCAGCCTCGTCACTGCGGGTACAACTCGCGGCCTGAGCGGCACGAGCGGTGTTTTCATGGTGGTGTGGAACACGATCAGGAAGAGATCCTCGAAGTCGGGAAAGCTTCGAGACGTGGGCGCCGAAGGGCCGGATGGATTCTGGTCCTGGTGGCGGTGCTGACCCTGATCGTCCTTCGCGCCTCGACGGATCGGCCGCCCCATCAGGCCGTGCCGAGTCCAACCCCGTCCGAGGCGATCAACGCCATCCCGGGCGGGCGGACGGCGACGGCGTGGCCGACGGCGCCCGGCGCATGCGGAGCGGAGACGCTGCTGCCGATCGTGTCGAGTGCGCCACCCGCGGGGCACACCGGGATCCAGGTGCTGCTCGGCGGAGACCGGCTGCGACTCGTCGACTTCGACAGCGGCCGCGTGACGACCTTGCCTGACGCAGTCGTCCGTCCGGGCGAGTACGCCGCTGTGCTGGCAGGTGATCCGGTTACGGCGTACGCGACAACCGGGTCGTGCAGCGAGACGGCTCCCTACGCGATGTTGCGCATCAGCGTCGATCACCGGGTGAGTGTCATCCGCCCACTCCGTCCCACCGAGTGGGCGCTGACCGATGGCAATCGGGTCTGGATCGCATCCTTCGCCAGCGACATCGACAACCCCTACGGGACGATCGCTCCGGTCGTCGGCGGGCAGCGGGTCCGGCTGCCGCTCGGCTTCTACGCATCCGCAATCGTGGGCGACACGATCGTCGGCCTGATGCAGCCCGATCCGGGGATCTCACCGACGTGGCTCGCCCTCGTCGACGCACGCACCGGTCGGTTACAGGCCAAGCTCGACCAATATGTCGCGCCACTCGCGGCCGGCGCAGGCCAAGTCTTCTGGACCACCGGCTGTCACGACGACGCGTCACCGTGCAGGCTCCACCGCCGGTTGATCGCCGGCGGAGAGACCCTCGGATTCCCCCTTCCACGGCCCGCCTGCTGCGGTGTCGTCAGCCCGGACGGCACGAGGGTCGCCTTCCTGATCCAACGAGCAACGACAGACCAACGTCTTGCCGGCCAGCCGCTCCCGCCCCTGGACATCGCGATCCTGCAACTCGACACGGGCCGGCTGAGCATCGTGCCAGGCATCGAACTGCCCACCAAGTCACAACCCGGGCTGACCTTCACCGGCCGTGATGGCTGGCTGGTGATCGCCCTCAACGCCGGATCCCGCACCCGGCTCCTCGCCTGGCGGCCCGGACTGCGCCAGCCGTACGAGACGAATGCGCTTCCGGGCCCCGTCCATGACCCGCCGACACTCGTCGTCACCAGCCACTGACCACCTCGTCGCGACCGTGGACTACGGGGGCTCTGTTCGTATCCGCACCGACCAAGGAGCGACGACGATGAGCGAAGTCGACGGGGCCACGGACACACCGACGGCCGGTATCCCTTCGCACCGATACACCGCGGCGCTGGCCAGGCGGATCGAGACCGCCTGGCAGGAGCGGTGGGAGCGAGAGGGCACCTTCCATGCCTCCAACCCGACCGGCCCGCTGTCCGACGGCTTCGACGAGGTCGCCGGCCGGCCGCGCCGCTACGTGCTGGACATGTTCCCGTACCCGAGCGGTGCTGGGCTGCACGTCGGCCACCCGCTGGGCTACATCGGGACCGACGTCTACGCCCGCTACCTGCGGATGTCCGGGGCCAACGTGCTGCACACGATGGGCTTCGACGCGTTCGGCCTGCCCGCCGAGCAGTACGCGATAGAGACCGGGCAACACCCCCGAACCACCACCGAGGCCAACATCCGGAACTACCGGCGGCAGTTGCGCCGGCTCGGACTGGGCCACGACCTGCGCCGCAGCGTTGCCACCACGGACGTCGACTTCTACCACTGGACCCAATGGATCTTCCTGCGGATCTTCGACGCCTGGTACGACGCGGCCGCGAGCAGGGCCCGCCCGGTCACGGAACTGTGGGCCGATTTGGACGCCCGGGCCCGGGAGCCGGCCCAGGGCACCAACCCGTACGGCCGACCGTGGCCCGAGCTGTCCACAGTGGAGCGCCGGCACGTGGTGGACGCACACCGGCTGGCGTACCGGTCGGATGCGGTCGTCAACTGGTGCCCCGGCCTCGGCACCGTGCTGGCCAACGAGGAGGTCACCCCCGACGGCCGCAGCGAGCGCGGAAACTTCCCGGTCTACCGGCGGCCGCTGACTCAGTGGATGCTGCGGATCACCGCGTTCGCGGACCGGCTGATCGACGACCTGGACTCGGTCGACTGGCCGGAATCGGTGGCCCAGATGCAACGCAACTGGATCGGCCGGTCCAGTGGCGCGCGGGTCCGCTTCGGCTCGCCCGCCGGCGACATCGAGGCCTTCACGACCCGGCCGGACACACTGTTCGGCGCCACCTACTTGGTTCTGGCCCCGGAGCACCCGCTGGTGGACGAGGTCACGGCCGACCGGTGGCCGGACGACGTACGTCCGGAGTGGACCGGTGGCGCCCCGACGCCGGGCAAGGCCGTCACCGAGTACCGCAAAGCAGCCTCGCTGCGCTCAGACCTGGAGCGGCAGACCGAGGGCCGGGACAAAACCGGCGTCTTCACCGGGTCAACAGCGCTCAACCCGGTCAACGGCGAGCAGGTGCCGATCTTCGTCGCCGACTACGTGCTGACGGGGTACGGCAGCGGCGCCATCATGGCGGTGCCCGCGCACGACCAGCGGGACCTGGAGTTCGCGCAGAAGTTCCACCTGCCCGTCGTCAAGGTGATCGAGCCGCCGGCCGAGTGGACCGAGCGGCACCGGATCGGCCCGCACACCCCACCGGCCGAGTGGCCGGAGGCGTACTCCGGCGACGGCATCCTGATCGCCTCTGCGAACGCCGGCGTTTCGCTGAACGGACTGGATAAGGAAGAGGCGAAGGCCCGGATCACGGCCTGGCTCCAGGTGCAGGGCCTGGGCGAGGCGGCGATCACGTACAAGCTGCGGGACTGGCTGTTCAGCCGGCAGCGGTACTGGGGCGAGCCGTTCCCGATCGTGTACGACGAGCACGGGCTGCCGGTACCGCTGCCCGAGTCGATGCTGCCGGTCGAGCTCCCCGAGATGACAGACTTCTCGCCGCGTACGTACGACGGACCGGACGCGGCCGACTCAGAGCCGGAGCCGCCGCTGTCCCGGCTGCCGGACTGGGTCGAGGTCGAGCTGGACCTGGGCGACGGGCTGAAGAAGTACCACCGCGAGACCAACACGATGCCGCAGTGGGCCGGTTCCTGCTGGTACGAGATCCGCTACCTGGACCCGACCAACCACGACCGCTTCGTCGACCCGGAGGTCGAGCGGTACTGGATGGGGCCGACCGCCGAGAACCCGACCGGCGGCGTCGATCTGTACGTCGGCGGCGTCGAGCACGCCGTACTGCACCTGTTGTACGCACGCTTCTGGCAGAAGGTGCTGTACGACTTGGGGCACGTGTCGGCGTCCGAGCCGTTCGCCCGGCTGTTCAACCAGGGTTACATCCAGGCCGCCGCGTACGCCGACGAGCGCGGCTTCTACGTACCGGCAGCGCAGGTCACCGAGGTCGACGGCAGCTTCACCTACGAGGGCCGGCCGGTCACCCGCGAGTTCGGCAAGATGGGCAAGAGCCTGAAGAACTCCATCGCCCCGGACGAGATGTACGCCGAGTACGGCGCGGACACGCTGCGGCTGTACGAGATGTTCACCGGTCCGCTGGAGCAATCCCGGCCGTGGGACAACAAGGCGGTCATCGGTGTCTACCGGCTACTGCAGCGGGTCTGGCGCAACGTCGTCGACGAGGAGACCGGTTCACCGCGGGTCTCTTCGGACGCGGCCGACGAGGAGACCCGGCGGCAGCTCCACCGGACCATCGCGGCCGTGCGCGAGGGGATGGAAGGGCTGCGCTTCAACACCTCGATCGCCCGCATCACCGAGCTGAACAACCACCTGACCGCGCGATGGGGCGCGGCCGACGGAGCACCGCGTGAGGTCGTCGAACCACTGCTGCTGATGCTGGCCCCCCTGGCACCCCACGTCGCCGAGGAGCTGTGGTCGCGGCTGGGGCATGCGGATTCGCTGGCGTGGGAGACCTTTCCGGTCGCCGACCCGACCCTGCTGACGACTGAGACGATCGAGATCGCGGTGCAGGTGAACGGCAAGGTGCGGGCGACGACCGTGCTACCTGCCGACGCCGACAAGGCGAGCACCGAGGCGCTGGTGCTGGCCGACGCTCAGGTAGTCCGCATGCTGGCCGACGTCGACGTCCTCCGGGTGATCGTGGTGCCCGGACGGCTCGTCAACATCGTCACCGGATGACCGCGGCTGGCGTGGGCTCGGACGTGGAGCTGAAGGCCTGTGGTTAACGTGCGTGTGCCTCCTCGGACACACAACTCACAGCAGGGCCGGCAGTAGGCCGAGGATCGGTGAGCGGACAGCGGCCTGACGAAGGTCAGCTACCTGACCTCGTTCAACACCTTCGGCCGGGAGGCCTGCTCCGAGGGTCCAGCCAGTGCGCGAGCACGCCGAGGGGCCCAACGAGAGCCGATCTCGCGGAAGAAGTTCTCGCGCTGCTGGATCACATGCTGCACGTACTGGCTCCTTCCGACATTGTTGATCGTGTGCGCTCGCTGATCGCCGATGTCGTAGCGAACCGCGGTCGGCGCGCCCTCGCCCGTGTCGTAGCGAAGTTGCAGGTCCGCGAACGCAACCCGGTCCCCGGGGTACAGCCGCCGCGGCACCGTGATCGCCTCGCCGTTCACGAAGGTGCCGCCGGCCGAGCCTAGATCTTCGACGTAGTCCACACCGCCCTGCTGCCACAGCGCCGCATGCGTCCGGCTCAGGTACGGGTCCTCGAACCGTACCTCGCAGCTCGGCAACCGGCCGACCGTCAGACGGGCGCCGGTCAGGTCGATCCGCTGCCCCTGGTGCGATCCGGTTTCCACCACGAGGTACGTCGTACTCGATCCATCGCTCATCGTCCTCTGCGGCGACCGCAGGCACCTCGCCCGCCCGCACCACAGCCCCACGATCAGGAAAGCACCCGGGCCGGATCGTCACAAGATACGGGGTGTCGCGCGTCCACCCAGGTCAGTGCTGTGGGAAGCAGGCAGCGACGGCCAAGCCATCCACGAAGTCGTTCATCTGGTGGCCGGAATGGCCCTTTACCCACTGGAAGGCGACATCCCCGCGCTTGGTCACCAACGCCACCAGGGGCTCCCAGAGATCCCTGTTGGCGACCGGCTTCTTTGCTGAGGTGAGCCAGCCTCGCTCGAGCCAACCCCTGTGCCACCCGTCGCGGAAGCAGTTGACAACGTACGTCGAATCCGACACGACCAGCAGCGGACCGTCGTTGGCCCGCACGGCCTCGAGGGCGGCTCGGATCTCCATCCGCTGGTTGGTGGAGGCAGCCTCGTGACCAGCGGCATACTCGGTCGTCGACAGCGCCCAGGCCCAGCCTCCAGGTCCGGGGTTGCGCGAACAGGCACCGTCGGTGAACACCGTGCGGGCGCCGACAGGGACTGTCATGTCGGCAGGGCGAGGACGGCGGGCGCGGGCTGGAGGCATCAGAGCGAAACACTACCCCGCCGGCGCATCCCCACATGCACAGCCCTGAAGGCGGCGTACCGCGCCGGACAACGAGGCTCAGTGCGCGGCGAGGAGCAAGAAGGTCACTCGGATCAGAGCTGTTAGACCGACAGGCCGCGCCACGTACCTGCAGGTGCTGGTGCCTCGCCAAGAAACGTCGAGGTCGTTACCGCACTCGCCTTCCGCCGGGTCAATTTCGGGGGAGAACCTCGCAGCTGCACCCTTCTACCCACCGCATACCCGGGGTGAAGGGACAAGATCAGGGGTGAACCCCGCACCTGGCCGCCGGGGCGGGCTTCGGGGTAGTGGTCGCCCCGGATTACCTCCCCAACCTTGCTTGACGCGGCACCAGCCCAGCGCCTTCTCGCACATCGTCGACCATGGGTTCGGGGTTCTGAGCGCTCGAGTCTGTCGCGCCGCATCTCACACGTTGTCGCCGATGAAGGCGTTCAAGTTGCTACCGGCAACCACGGGCCGGCCCTGAGAGCCATTGGTTTCCGCGGTGAGCCAGCCGGGTGTCCTCCGGAACGCCGTTCAAGGTCCCCTCGGTCATCGCGGCGACGGGCATCGCGAGCGGCTCGAGGTACCTTCCGCCGGCTGCAGCTCGGAAGCGCTCCAACGCGGCATCCGCGAGTTCGAGGATCGACAGATCGGGATCCATCGGGTCCGGCGGCTCGAGGTCAAGTCCCTTGTGGTGGTGTAGCGCTGCGCGATCCTTGGGCGGTTGTTAGGCGGTGAGTGCGGGCAGGTCGTCGGCTCCGATCTCGGGGTTGGTGGTGGGGATGGTGGTGAGGCGGCAGCGGGCCAAGATCTCGAGGCCGAGGTAGCGGCGTCCTTCGGCCCATTCGTCGGTCTGTTCGGCCAGGACGGCGCCGACGAGGCGGACGATGGCGTCGCGGTTGGGGAAGATCCCGACGGCGTCGGTGCGGCGGCGGATCTCCTTGTTGAGTCGTTCGGCGGGGTTGTTGGACCAGATCTGGGTCCATACGTCCTCGTCCTCGCGGGCGGCGGCGAGGTGGTCGGCGACGGCGGGGAGTTTCTCGGCGACGTAGTCGAGCAGTCGGTCGAACTGGGCGTGCACGGCGGTCGCGTCGGGCTGGTCGTAGACCGAGTGCAGCATCGCTTTCACCGCCGGCCACATGCTCTTGGGGCAGATCGACATGAGGTTGGCGGCGTAGTGGGTGCGGCACCGCTGCCAGCTGGCGCCGGGCAGGTTGGCTGCGATCGCCTCCCGCAGGCCGGCGTGGGCGTCGGAGGTGACGAGCCGGACACCGGCCAGGCCGCGGGCGACCAGATCGGCGAAGAACTCGTTCCACGCCGGCCCGGTTTCGCTGGTGGCAACGCGCATGCCGAGCACTTCGCGGTGCCCGTCGCCGTTGACTCCGGTCGCCAGCAGGACCACGGCGTTGACCACGCGGCCGCCCTCGCGGACCTTCATGGTCAGTGCGTCGGCGGCCACGAACGTGAACGGCCCGGACGCGTCGAGGGGACGGTGGCGGAAGTCGTCCACGATCGCGTCCAGGTCGGCAGCCATCCGCGACACCTGGGACTTCGACAGCGAGTCGATGCCGAGGGTCTTGACCAGCTTGTCCATCCGCCGGGTGCTCACCCCGGCGAGGTAGCAGTCAGCCACGACCGTGATCAGGGCCGCTTCGGCGCGTTTACGGCGCTCGAGCAGCCACTCGGGGAAGTAGGTGCCCTTGCGCAGCTTGGGGATCGCGACGTCGATGGTGCCGACGCGGGTGTCCAGGTCGCGGTGGCGGTAGCCGTTGCGCTGAGCTGCACGGCCCGGGCTGGGACGGCCCCACTCGGCGCCGGCGACGGCATCGGCATCAGCCGACAGCAGGGCGTTGATGATCGACTGCAGCAGGCTGCGCATCAGATCGGGCGAGGCCTCGGCGAGCGCTTCGCCAAGCAGGCCGGCAGGGTCGACAATATGTGGTGCGGTCATCGTGGTTGGTCCTCGAGGATTCTGTGGAAGGTTGACTCGAAGGATCACGCGGTGGCCGCTTCTTCGTCCGACGTACACGCCGGTGACGAACTCGGCGACCGCGCTACACCACTATCGGGGACTCAACTCGGCTCGATCGAAGGACACCAGCCACGCACGCAGCCATCGCGCCGCCTCCTCACCCATCCGCGCCTGCAATCGCCCCGAAGGCATCGCATGACGAAACATTCCCACCAAGTAGCTGGGAGTGGTACGACGACCCGTCGCATCACTCCCCAGGACAGGGGCAAAGCGATGCGACAGATCCAGATCCGCAGAAGGCCGCTACGAACGCTCGCCCGCAAGAGCACGCAGCCGCTCGACCTCCGCACACCATCGGGCCGACCGCTCCCGTTCTGATGCGTCGACCAATGGCCAACCCTGTAGGACGCAATCGATGCAGGCTGCCACCAGCTGGCCAGACTGTCCGCCACGCCCCAAAACCACGCACAAGCTCCCGTTCCGCGTCGACCGCCTGCGTCGAGATCTGAGCACCGGGTCCGTCGAAGTCCCGGCTCCCCCTTGTCCCACCCTGGCCGGCCGTTCACTGTGGTTCAGACAGCATTCCGCTGGACGTGGGGGCCGCGCTGCACACGCCGGGGCCGACGAGCGAGCGACGGAACGGCGCCACGGATCTGAGGCCGGGCGAACCGGCCTGAAGGGGGACGAAAGATCATGGCCAATTTATTCTTGGAGAAGATATCCCTCGGCAGGGACTCCTCAGAACGACCGCTGGTGATCAACCGCCGTACCAAGGCGATGCTCGAGGCCGTCGAACGCAAACTCGGGCGCAAACTCGTCATTGTGCAAGGCTCTTTCCTGGCCGGAAAGGCGGCGAAGAGGTCTGGTCCGACGCACAACCGCGCCGGGGTCGTGGATATCCGGACGAAAGACCAAAACGCGGCACAGCAGGCACAAACACTCGTCGAGCTCCGCAAGGTCTCCTTCGCCGCCTTCCATCGCACCACGAAGCAGGGATTCGCCGACCACATCCACGCGGTGGCCATCGGTGATCCCGGTCTGGATCCGTCCGCGGCCAGGCAGGTGGAGGCCTACAGGAATGGCAAGAACGGGCTGAAGGACGGCGGCCCGCTCGATGGTCCGCGGGTGAAGATCACAGTGTTCCCGTTGACCATGCCAACTGGCGGCGTGGTGCCGGTCGGAGGTCGGCCGGTGGTACATCTGGTGACGGTTCAGCTGCAGTTCAGGGCCGGCGGCACCAAGGTGTTGCCCGACGTCAAGACGATCCAGCTGGCACTCAATGCCCGCATCAAGACGAGCCTGGCCGTCGACGGCCGGGCCGGCAAGTTCACCCGTGAGGCCTACAAGAAGCATCAGAAGGCCATCGGCAGCGCTCCCAAGTTCATCGATGGCATCCCAGGCCCGAAGGACCTGGCCAACCTCGGCCGTGGCCGCTTCCGAGTCATCTGAACCCCGTGCAGGGGGCACAGATCGTGCCGCCTGTTCGTGCCGTCGCTGGTAGTTGCTGCCAGCAACGGGTCGGCTCGGATCGCCTGGAGCGCAGGGGCTCAGTCGGTGAGGCCTTCAGGTGGTGCTGTTGTGGTCCGGCGCCATTCGATGGTTGAGAGGGTGCTGGAGGCTACGCACGCCAGCAGCAGCGCGCCGACGATGAGCCACTCGGCCGTGCCGGACCCTTGGTCCGGATCGAATCCGAAAGCTTCCAGCCATTCGTGCCAGAACAATGTCACGACGAAGAGCACGCCGGTGACGATCGCGAGTACGAGCTCGAACCAGAAACGGCGACGGACGGGCTTACCTGGATCCGGCATGGTGACTCCCCCACGGGCTCGCCTGTCCTTGCAGGATCCGCTCTCGGCCAACCGGTCGCAAGGGCCTGCAGATGTCAAACATTTGCAACCTTGACGGTGGTTGGGAGGGAGAGGAGTGTGAAATTTGACGTGCGGCCGGTGGAGCTGGGGAGCGGGTCCGGCCGACGTACTCATTGGGGGGTGTCGAGGTGCGTCCAGAATCGGTGGAAATCAAGATCACGCTTGCCGGCGCGCACATCGAGGAGGCGGTCGGCCGACTCGGGCTGACCGGCGGCGACGCCTGGACGGTGGTGTTCTGCGAGGACGTCACCGACGCCGCGGCGTCGACGGCACTGCTCGACATCGGAGTCGTTCTGCGCGTGCGCGGCAAGACCGCGACGACCGGCGACTCGACGATCAAGCTCCGGCCCAGTCGCTGGTCCCAGCTCGCCCCGGAGTACTTCGAGAACCGGGAGGCCGGCGACGAGGAGCTGAAGATCGAGGCGGACTGGGCGGGCGACAAGCGGTCGCTCGCCACGGCGATGACCGTGCAATGGACGGACTCGCGGCTGTCGGCCGCGCAGGCCGATGCCGGGCTGGTCCCCGAACTGTTCAGCAAGGAGCAACTCGACTTCCTCGGCAAGTGCGGCCAGGGCCGGGTCAACCTCGCGGCCGTCAGCATGCTGCCGCCGATCGCAGCTACCCGGTACGAGAAGTTCACCCTCGACGGCCTGACGACAGAGGTGCGGGCCGAACGCTGGCAGGTCGACGCCGGGCTCGACTTCCTCGAGCTGTCGATCGTCGCCAAGCCGAAGAAGGCCGTCGCCGCTCAGGTCGCGCTGACCGACTTCGTGCAGCAGCAGCAGCTACCGGTGGACGACAGCCAGGTCAGCAAGACCCAGCGGGTCCTCGATCATCTCATCGCCACGTCGACGATCTGACTTGGCCGCGCGCACATGAGCGAGAACGAGCAGGTCCCGGGTCCGGCCTTCCAAGCCTTCGCCGTCAAGACCACCGCTCGCGCGGCGCAACAGAAGGTCGATCGGGCGATCAGCGACGTCCTCGGCGAGGGCTGGCACGCCACGAACTACGGAGACCGCAGGAACCAGTTCGAAGTGATCTCCGAGAAGAGTGCGCTGACGCCCAGAGAAGCGTGGGACCGGACGTACCAGCTTCGCGCGCACAAAGGCATCGCGAGCGCCGAGCCGTTGTTCAAGGCCTGGGTCACCGACCGTCCGGAGTGGGGCTTCGACGGCGACGAGCGACCGGCCGCCGCCTTCGGTCTCCCGAGCTTTGCCTGTGGCAGCGGCGAGGATCTCGCCCAGGCCAAGGCGCACGAGTGGAGCATCGAGCTGGCCAACGTCCCCTTGGCCTGGCAGAACCACTTCGCCGGCGCCCAGCCGGGAGAAGGAGTGGTCATCGGCCACCCGGACACCGGCTACCGTCGCCACCCCGAGATCGCGGCCAACCTGCTGACCGGAGTCGGCCGCGACCTCGTCGACAACGACGACGACCCGCAGGACGAACTGAAGAAGACCTTCCCCTGGCAGAACGGCGGGCACGGCACCGGAACGGCGAGCGTGATCGTCAGTCCACGAGGCGCCGCCGACGCGAATCCGCAGAACGCGGTCAGCGGTACGGCGCCGCACGCCAAGTTGGTCCCGTTCCGGGTCTCCGACAGCGTGGTCGTCGTTGACACACTCAACCTCGCCCGGGCGATCGAGCTGGCCACGGACCGGGGTGTCGACGTCATCTCCATCAGCATGGGCGGCGTCGGCAGCGATCGCCTGCATGACGCCGTGGTCTACGCGACCAGCAGAGGCGTCATCGTGCTCGCCGCCGCAGGCAACTGCGTGCGCTTCGTCGTGTTCCCCGCGGCGTACGACGAGGTCGTCGCCGTCGCCGCGTGTGATGCCGAGCGCGGCATATGGAAGGGCTCGTCACGAGGACGCGCAGTGGACATCACCGCGCCAGGCGACCGGGTGTGGCACGCCACCGCGAATGCCAACGACGCCCTCAACAACGTGAGCCAGGGCTCGGGAACGTCGTACGCCGTTGCCACCGTCGCGGGAATCGCTGCCCTGTGGCTCGCCAAACACGGGCGGAACACGATCATCAGCGCGTGCGGCGGTAAGGAGCGGATCGCGCCGACGTTCTCGCAACTGGTGCGAGACACCGCAACCCCGGTCCCGGGCTGGCCGTCCGGGCAGTTCGGCGGCGGACTCGTGAACGCCGACGCATTGCTCTCTGCACAACTGCCGAACGGCCGGACCGTACCGACCCTCGCGCCGACCGCCACCCAACACGTTCCGTTGGGACGCGGCGGCCTCACCACCTTCGGCCAGCTCTTCGAGAGCACCGTCCGCAGCGCCCAACCACTTCTCGCTGCTGCACCAGGTCCGGCGAAGGGCCTCGACGACGGGTTGGCGGATCTCTTGCGGACCAGCGCCGACAAGGTACCGGCCGACCTCGGCCAGGTCGGCCAAGAGCTCGCCTTCTACCTGGCGACCGACCCCGAGCTCTACCGACGGTTCGAAGACGCCGTCTCCCCCGCGCAAGACGATGACGCCGTCGACGACGTTCGCAAGCAGCTGCTCGAGAAAGGCGTCTCGGACGCCCTACAGGTCAAGCTGTCGCGATAAGAGCTCAGATCGGCAGCAACCGGGAGGCTTGCCGCGGCGCTGGACCGGCCGCCCAGTCCGATCGGACGTCGACCAGTTCCGCCGTACGACGCGACGGCGCGATCCCCAGCTCCCGGGCCAGCAAGTCGGCCAGGGACGAGAACTGACGGAGCGCCTCGCCGAAGTTGCCCTCCGTAAGGTGGACCGTGATGACCGCGCGGTGGGCGGTCTCGCGCAGCGGATCGGCAGCGACCGCCGCGAGAGCCGCGTCGAGTGCCAGCGCGTACTGTCCAGCGCGCAGCAACCGGTGCGACAGGGACTCCAGCGCGTGCAGCCGCATCTGCCGCAACCGTTCGCGTTCGAACTCCACGAAGTCGTCGCACCACCCTGGCAACAACTCCCCCGACAAGCTCTCCGCATCGACCGCGGACAGCTCGACGGCGGACGACTCGTCGACGAGGGCCCGGGCCAATCCACGCAACGCGTCGATGTCGACCTCGACCTCGCGACGGAGCGACAGGTGAGATTCCGACAGACTGACCAGCTGCGGACTACTCCTGCGCAGCCGCCAGATGACGGACCGCAGATTGGCGTCGGCCCTCGCTTCGGTCTTGTCCATCCACAGGCATTGCGAGACGTACGAGCGTTCCACGGGCGAGCCGCGCAACGCGAGCAAGGCGACCAGACGATGGGCGCTCGCCGGGACGTGCATCGCGAGGAAGCCAGGGCCCGCCACAACTGGGTGCCGGTCGGCCCGCGGAACGTGGCCGGCCGGATGCGCGCGATCGTCTGCGGCGATCCCGCCAACCCAGATCCCCAGGTGTGGTTCGCCGCCTCGGCCGGCGGCGGAGTCTGGCGGACCCGCGACGCCGGCCGGCACTGGGAACCGCTGCCCGACTGGCACGACCGCCGCTGCCTCGTCGTCGGTGCCATGGCCGTCGCGCCCACCGATCCGACCCGCATCTACGCAGCCACCGGCGAAGCGTCACCGGCCGGCTCGAACACCCTGCGCGGCTTCGGCGTCTTCGTCTCCACCAACGGCGGCGACACCTGGGACAACTTCGGCGCCGGACCGCGAACTCGGATGCCGAAGCCGCTGAGATTCTACCCGCCACCGCCACCGGAACCCCGGCGATCGGCTTCACCTCGGCGACCGGAAGCAGGCTGCGAGCCGGTCGGCGTTCCGGCGAAGGCCGACGTACCGAACATCGACCTGCGGGTCGCGGCGTCGCCCGAGGGCGGTGGGCGGCGGCATCCGGTGCTCGGCGGGGCCCATCTGGCCGAGCTCGTCGCCACTCCCGCGGCGGTCGCGGCACCGGATCGACCCGCGTTGTTCGCCGTCCGGGCCGCGCTCGGTAAGGACGTGCTGAAGGCGGGTGTCCCGAACACCCTGTACCTGCGGGTGCGCAACGTCGGCACCGTCGACTCCACCCACACCCGGCTGCGGCTGTTCCGCCTCGACCTCGCCGCCACACCGATCACCGCGAACGAGATCGTCGCCGCAGCGCCGCCGGTGCCGGCCGGCAGCACTCATATCGAGGAGCTCGCCTGGAACCCGGGTCCCGTTGCCCCGAGCACCGAACTCCTGCTCTGTGTCGCCGACGACAACCGCCCCGGTTGGCTGCTCGACGTCCCGGCCGATTTCGCCGACCTCGAGACCCTCCGCGCCTTCGCCGGCCGCCGGCCCGGCGTCGCCTTACGCGTGTTCGACGTCATCCCCTAGAAAGTAAGGACAGCTGTCATGGCCAGAGAAGTCGACCTCCGCACCGAGGCGAGCAGCGGCACCACCGTCGCTCCGGAGCGACGCGCGGAACTCCACGCCGCGGCCGAGGCAGCCTCCGCCCGGCCGGGCGGGCACGACGTTCAGATCGTCAGCTTCGACGCGAGCACCGGCAATCCCGCGGTCGTGGTGTCCCGGGACGCTCCGGCTGCTGACGGCGACTTCGTCCGGCGTGCGCTGGCGCATGTGCACAACGTCGGGCCGGCCCTGGGCCTCGCGCCGGAGCAGGCGCCCGAGTACCTCGCCGATCCTGGTTACCAGACCACCTCGGCCGACGGCGTCGCCGTACACCTGAGGCAGCAGTACAAAGGCATCGCGATCTACGACGCGAGCGAGACGGTCCGCTTCGACCCGAGCGGCCAACTGCTCGAAGTGGCCGGGCGGTCGTACACGATCGCCGACGATCTCGTCGTCGAGCCGTCGATCCCGGCGTCGGAGGCTCTCGAGGTGGCGGCGGCACATCTCGCAGCCGGCGACGACGAGGTGGAGCCCGATCCCTTCGGCCAGTCCGTCGCCGAGCCGGTTCCGGACGTCCAGTCGATGACCGCGCGGCTGATCACCTCCCCCGTCGAGCGCCCCGACCGGGCAACGGTCTTCGAAGCGACCGGATTCGCCCGGCCGGTGACGGTCGCGCTGATGTGGTTCCCGCTGGACGGAGGGCTGCGACTCTCGTGGCAGCTACGGGTCCAGGTTCCCGGCGCCCCGGAGTACCGGTTCCTGATCGACGCCGCCGACGCGCGGATCCTGCTGTGCCGACGGCTCACGCACGGGCTGGGCGGGCACGCCCAGGTGGTACTGCGTTCCGGCGAGGGACGCCAGGATGTCGACTTCCCGCTGCCACTGGCGACGTACGGGGTACCTGTGCCTCCCGGGCTGCCCGCCGGGTTCCCGGATCCCTGGCTGCTCGACGAGACCACAGCGGGAGCCTCGGTCCGCGCGATCGACTTCAGCACGGGGCGCACAGTGAAAGGAGCACCGAGCGCGGGCGGCGTGGTGTTCGCAGCACCCGCTCAGGAGAACGCGCCGGAACAGCTCGTCCTGAACGTGTTCTCGTACTGCGCCGCGATGCACGACGCGCTGTACCTGCTGGGGTTCCGGGAACCCGACGGCAACTTCCAGCTCAGCGCGCTCGGACGCGGCGGCCGGGCCGGGGACGCCGTGCTCGCCCAGGTGCACCCGGGGGTGGTCTGGGGTACGGCGAACATGGCCACGCCGGCCGACGGATCCGCGCCGACGATGAACATGGGACTGGTCAACTCCACCCAGCGGCACACCGCACTGGACGCGGACGTGGTCTATCACGAGTACACCCACGGGCTGTCGAACCGGCTCGTCGGAGGCCCGCTGGACGACACCTCGCTGGACGCGGCCCAGTCGAGTGGGATGGGTGAGGGCTGGAGCGACTTCGTCGCGTGCTCACTGCTCGGCAAGAACGTCGTCGGCGACTGGGTGGTCGACCGCGCCACCGGGATCCGCCGCCGCCCCTACACCGAGGACTACCCCGGCACCTATGCCGAGCTCGGCTCACCGCAGTACACCAAGGTGCACGATATCGGCGAGCTTTGGTGCGCCGGACTGATGTCGCTCGGCCGACGGCTGGGCCGCACCGAGACCCTGCAGATCGTTGTCGACAGCCTCAAGCTCACGGCCGCCAACCCGAGCCTGCTCGCCGCCCGCGACGCGATCCTGCTCGCGGCCCGGCAGTTCTCCCTCGCGCGCGGAGACGACGACGGGGCCACAGCAAGCTTTGTGCAGTCCGCCTGGGAGGTGTTCGCCCGCTATGGGATGGGTCCTGGTGCGCGGACCGACGGACCGCAGCTGAGCGGCATCGTCGCCGACTTCGAGCCGCCGCCTGCCCCGTCGACCTCAGTCCTGCGGGCCGAGGCGGCTCCCGGCCTGACCATCCCGGATGCCGATGCGGAAGGCGTGGTGTCCACAGTCTCGCTCCCGGCTGCTGGAGTGGTGCAGTCGCTCGCAGTCGACGTCGTCATCACGCACCCGTTCCGCGGTGACCTGGTGGTGAGCCTGGTAGCGCCGGACGGCCGGACCGCGGTGTTGCACGACCGGACCGGCGGCGGGGCAGACAACCTGCGGCGGTCGTACGACTCCGAGTCGGTCGCTTCGCTCGCCGCACTCGTCGGGACGCAGACCGGCGGAAGTTGGTCATTGCAGGTGGCGGACCGCGCGCCGGCAGACGTCGGCCGACTGGATAGCTGGGCACTGGTGGCCGGGATCGCCTCCCAGGGGCCCTCGGTGCAACTGCAATCCCTGCTCGGCGCGCCGATACCGGCGGAAGGCCCCGCCCTCGAGAACAAGGTCACCGTGAGCGAGGCTGGAACCGTTGCGGGGGTAGCGCTTGCCGCAGCGACGCCGGCGAACCACTCGCCGCCTTCGTGGGGTTGGACGCCCAGGGCGATTGGACCCTCACGGTCGTGGACAACGCCGGCCGCGACGTCGGAAAACTCAACAGCTGGACCCTCACGGTGCAGCTCTGATCACTTGCCCGAAGCATCTACACACCGGCACGCTGGAACACCATCGTCCCTCTGGCGTTCGCCCTGTCCACGACCCGCCGACACTCGTCGTCACCAGCCACTGACCACGCCATCGCCCGTACGGTTGCCCTGGTCAACCACCGTTCTGGTTCTGATTCTGGTTCGGGTTATGGTTCTGGTTCTGGTTCGGGTTCTGGTTCGGGCCGGCGGTCTGACTCGAGCTCTGGCCGGCCAGGCTGCCGAGGACCCGGTCCGGTGGGGCGACGAAGTGTTCCAGCGGCATCCCGTCCAGTGCGCCGCGCATCGCGGTCTCCCAGATCGGTCCCGCCGTACCCGAACCGGTCGGGTCGGTGATGTCCTGACCGTCCAGCTTGTGCCCGTTCATCAGGTTCGTGTACGGCGGGGTCGCGTCGGCGACCACCGCCGCGGCGGCGAGGTTCGGGGTGTAGCCGGAGAACCAGACGGCGAGATTCTGGTTGATGGTGCCGGTCTTGCCGGCCAGGTCCCAGTTCCCGAAGGTCAGGTTCCCGCCGGTACCGCCAGGTTGCATGACCGCGCTCAGCACCCGGTTCACGCCGTCCGCGACCCACGGTTCGAGGACCTGCTTGCAGGACTGGCCCGGGGTCGCGATCGACTTGCCGGCCTGGTCGGTGATCGAGGTGACGAGTAGGGGCTGGCAGTAGACACCACGGGCGGCGAACGTCGCATACGCGTTCGACAGCATGAGCGGAGTCACGTAGCCGACTCCGAGGGTGAACGACACCACTTGGTCGAGCGGCTTCAGGGTCTGCGCGTTGTACATGCCGAGCTCGGCCGCGACCGTCGCGGGCGCGCACAAGCCGGTCTTCTCGGACAGCTGCAGAAAGTAGGTGTTCACCGAGAACCGGGCCGCGTCGACCATGGTGAAGTCACCGCTCCTGGTGGAGTTCTTCGGCTGGTAGTTCAGAACCCGGGTCCGGCCCGTGCAGGTCCGGAACGGGACACCGCTCAGGTCGATCTGCGGCGGCGAGTTGATCTGGTAGTCGATCGGGATCCCCTGCTCGATCGCCGCGGCGATCGTGAACGCCTTCATGGTCGAGCCGTTCTGGAACCCGCCGTACCCACCGGCGTAGGACTTCTCGACGTTGTAGTTGTACGCCGTCTCGTGCCGGCCATCGCCGTACGGCGTGCTCTGCACCATCGCCTTCACCAGTCCGGTCCCCGGCTCGACCACGGTGACCGCTGCGATCGTGTTGTCGGTCGGCTTGCTGTGCTGGTCGATCGAGTGCTGCGCGGCGGCCTGGATGCGCGGGTCCAGCGAGGTCCGGATCGTCAGGCCACCGGTCTTCAGATTGTGGTCGCGCTCCTGGACGGTGTCGCCGAGCGCCGGGTTGTCGACCAGCTTGGAGACGACGTACTCGCAGTAGAAGGGGTACGGCGAGTTCGCGCAGCCATTCAGCAGCGGGCGGACGGTGGACAGGTCGATCACCGGTGCCCGAAGTGCCGCGTTCGCCTCAGCGACCGAGATCCGGCCGAGCTTGAGCATCCGCTCGAGCACCGTGTCCCGGCGGTTCCTGGCCTGCACCGGATTGGTCACCGGGTCGTAGCCGCTCGGGTTCTTGACGATGCCGGCCAGCATCGCGGCCTCGGGAAGGGTGAGCTCGGAGGCGTTGACGCCGTAGTAATGCTGGGCGGCGGCCTGGACGCCGTACGTCCCGTCGCCGAAGTTGGCCAGGTTCAGGTACCTGGCCAGGATCTCGTCCTTGGAGTACTCCTGCTCGACCGCGATCGCGTACCGCAGCTCGGTCAGCTTGCGCTGGTAGGTGAGCGCGGTCGCGGCGCGTTGCTCGGCCGGGGTGCGGGCGTTCTCGAGCAGGGTCAGCTTCACGTACTGCTGGGTGATGCTGGAGCCGCCTTGGACAGTTCCGTCGGCGCGGTTGCGGATCATCGCCCGCAGCGTGCCCTGGAGATCGAGTGCGCCGTGCTGGTAGAACCGCGAGTCCTCGATCGCGACGACCGCCTGCCGCATCGTCGGGGCGATCTGGTTCAGCCCGACCGGCGCGCGGTTCTCCTCGTACAGATTCGCGATCAAGCTCCCGTCAGCTGCCAGGATCCGGGTCCGCACCTCGGGCGGCTGAGACGTCAATGTCTGCGGCAACGCGTGGAGCGAGTCGGCCACCTGCTCGCTGCCGATCCCCGCCAGCCCGGCGAGCGGCACCAGCAGCCCCGCCATCAGTGCACCGGCCAGCGCACTGACGCCGAAGAGCCTCGTCAGCGATCGAACACCCTGCCCGGCAGCGCGCACCTGTCCAAGCTAGTTCGCGACATCAGACCAGACACGTCGCTCTCAGCGTCCTCTCATCCATCACCGCATCAGTTGCCCCCCGCAACGAGTTGGAGGCCGTCCCGGCGTCGCGACTGGTAGTAGCAGGGCGCTCACCGACCGCGGAGGCGATGTCGAAATGAGTCTTCTTCGTTTACCGTGGCGGTGGGGGTGGTGGCGTGGGGGCGGACCAGCTGCGGATCAACCTGCTCGGCGAGTTCACGGCGTCGTACGACGGTGCCGTGCTCGATCTGGGTGGGCGGCGGCAGCGCGCCGTACTCGCCGTGCTGGTGCTCGCACGCGGCGAGGTCGTCCCGGCCGAGCGGCTCGCCGACGCGGTCTGGGGAGAGCATGCGCCTGGCAACACCGCAGGCGCCCTGCAGTCCTATGTCTCGCACCTGCGCCGCAGCTTGCAGCCGGGGTCACCGGCTCGCGCCCGGTCCGCGGTCGTCGTCCGCGAGGGTCCCGGGTATGCCGTACGACTCCCCTCCGACGCGGTCGACGCCTGGCGGTTCGAGACCTTGCTGCAGAAGGCCACGACGTCCGCTGCGGAGGCGGCGGCCGCGCTGCACGAGGCGCTCGCGCTGTGGCGCGGTCCGGCGCTGGCCGAGTACGCCGACGAGCCGTGGGCCGCTGCCGAGATCGCCCGCCTGACCGAGCTGCGATCTGTCGGCCGGGAGCGGCTGCTCGCCGCTCGTCTCGATCTCGGGGAGGCGGCCCTTGTCGCTGCCGAGCTGGAGGGGATGGTTGCCGAGGAGCCGTTGCGGGAGGAGCGGTGGCGGCTGCTGGCGCTCGGGTTGTACCGCGCCCATCGGCAGGCCGACGCACTGGCCGCGCTGCGGCGTGCCCGCGAGACCCTGGCCGACGAGCTCGGCGTCGACCCCGGTCCGGCTCTCCGCGAACTGGAGGCGCAGGTACTCGCGCAGTCGCCCGAACTGGTTCCGGCCAAGCAACCGCGGCAGGAGACGGTGCAGGCAACGGCCCCGGACCGCAACGGTCTCGTCGACCGGGACCGCGAGCTCGCCGCACTCCGGTCGACGCTGGACGGCCTCGCGGGCGGGCAGCCCGGCCTGCTGTTGTTCGAGGGTCCGGCCGGGATCGGAAAGACGCGGCTGCTGGCCGAGGCGCGCAGGCTCGCGGCCGAGCGGTCCGTGCGGGTGCTGTCGGCCCGCGGGAGCGCGTTGGAGAGTGCGTTCGCGTTCGGCGTCGTACGCCAGCTGTTCGAGGCAGAAGTCGGCGACCCCGTGCGTCGCGACGAGCTGCTGCGTGGGGCCGCGGCGGGGGCCGGCGCCGTGTTCGACATCGCCGACGGCGGCCGGGCCGAAGGCTTCGCCGTACTGCACGGCTTGTACTGGCTGGCGGTCAACCTCACGACCGAGGGACCACTGGTACTCGCGGTCGACGATGCGCAGTGGTGCGACGGCGCCTCGCTCCGCTTCCTGGCATATCTGGTACGACGGCTCGCCGCGGTACCCGTACTGGTCCTGGCGACCCTGCGCACCGGCGAGCAACACGACCACGAGGACCTGATCGCAGAGCTGGCGCTCGAACCCGATGCGCTCGTCGTACGGCCGGCGCCGCTGTCCACGGAGGCGACGGCGGAACTGGTGGAGCGACGGCTCGGCGTACGACCCGCACCCTTGTTCGTCACCGCCTGCGAGCGGACAACCGCGGGGAACCCGTTCCTGCTCTGTCAGCTGCTCCAGGCTCTGGCGGCTGACGGCGTCCGGCCGGATGCCTCCCACGCCGACCGGGTCGTAGCGGTCGGGTCGCGGGCGGTGTCGAGCCGGGTACTGCTGCAGTTGCGCAGGCTGCCACCCGACGTCGTGGTCGTCGCGAGGGCTGCCTCTGTCCTCGGCGACGGTGCGGCCCTGCCGGCGATCGCGGCACTGGCCGGCGTCACGGAGGCCCGTACTGCGGAAGCGCTGGCCGCACTGGCGCGTGCCGAGATCGTCAGGGACGAGCAACCAGTGACGTTCGCCCACCCGCTCGTGCGGGACGCGGTGTACCAAGCGCAGCCGGCGGCCGAGCGGGAACTTTGCCACGAGCGGGCCGCGTCGGTCCTCCGGTCTGCGCGGACGAGTGACGAACTGGTTGCGGCACACCTACTGCTGGCGCCGCCCCGGGGTAACGAGAACGTCGTGACACTACTCCGTACGGCGGCGCGCGAGGCGGCGGAGCGAGGGGCGTCGGAGAGCGCGGTGACCTACCTGCGCAGGGCACTTGTCGAGTCGCCGATGGGCTCGGGGCGAGGTGACGTCGTGCTCGAGCTCGGGATGCGAGAAGCGCCAGTGGACGGTGCGGCAGCGGTTGAACACCTGGTGCAGGCGTACCGGCTGCAGGACGACCCGCGCGTCCGCAGTGAGATCGCCATCACGGCCGCCTCGACCCAGGTGTTCGCGAGTCCGCCCGGAGTCGCGACGACCTTCGCCCGGGAGGCCGCCGCGGCGCTCCCTGACGGACTGGCCGACCAGCGCCAGGCACTCATCGCCATCCAGCGCATCAGTGGGTTCATGCACAGCATCGGCGACGGCTGGCAGACACCCGCTCAGGAGCCGGCCGGGCAAGGACCGGGAGCGCGGATGCTGGCCGCCACGGTCGCACTGGAAGCGGTTCTGGCCGGCAGCGACCGGGAACGCGCCATCGCGATGGCCCGTTTCGCACTCGACGGCGACCACCTGATCGCCGTCGACGACGGGCTGTTCTGGGTCAATGCCGCCGCGGTCCGGATCCTCTCCGACGACGACATCGGCGACTTCTGGAGCCGGGCTCGCGCTGCCAGCCACGCGCGCGGGTCGCTGTTCGCGGCCCTGTCCACCAGCCTGTGGGAAGGCTTCTGGCAGTGGCGGCGCGGCGAGCTTCACGAGGCCCTGGCGTGCCTGCGGGCCGCGCTCGACCAGGATCGCCTCTGGGGAGGTACGCGGGTGGGCGAGCCCTTCGCCCGCGCCTTCCAGATCGGCTGTCAGCTCGATCGGGGCGACCTCGCTGCCGCCCGCCGGGCGGCCGACGCCTTCGCCGACGGCGCCGCGTTCGGCGAAGGCGGTCGCGTTTATCAGCAGGCCGTGGCGCGCCTGCTGGTCGCCGAGGGCCGCTGCGAGGAAGCCCTTGTCGTGCTCGGCGATCCGCAGTCGACCATCGACGGGATCGCCATCGTCAATCCGGTCTGGAACCCGTGGCGGTCCATCAAGGCCGCAGCTTTGTTCGGGCTCGGACGAACGTCGGAGGCGATCGAGACGGCCGAGGAGGAACTGGCTCTGCTTCGGACCTGGGGCGCACCGAGCTTCCTCGGCAGGGCTTTGTGCATGCTGGGCGAGTTCCGTGGTCGCGCGGGTCTCGACGACCTCGTGGAGGCGGTGGAGCTGCTTTCGTCGACGACCGCCGCGGTCGACCTCGCCCGAGCACAATGCGCGCTCGGCAGCCATCCGGACGTGGGCGGCGAGGATGCGATCGCGCTGCTGGAAGCTGCAAGCAGGTTGGCGGAGCAGCGCGGCGCCGGTGCGGTGCGCGAGCGGGCCTTGACCGAACTGGAGCGGCGCGGTCGCCCGATCGAGCCGGGCACCGACGAGGTGCCCCGGTTGTCGCGGACCGACCGGCAGATCCTCGACCTGACCGCCACCGGCCTGGAGGTTCACGAAGTCGCGCAGCGGCTGTTCGTCACACCGGGAACCGTTCGGGACGTACTGGACGGGGCCGGCTTCACGGCGGAACCCGGCAGCTCAAGAGTTTCTCAAGTCGGACAAGTGACCATGACGCACGACCAGAACGGGAGGCTCCAGTGACGGTGCAGCAGAGTCTCCGGGCCGCGAGCCTTCGAGGGCTCTGCGGCGGCGCCGTGCAGCTTCCCGGCGATCCGGCGTACGACATGGCGCGCGCACCGTGGAACCTGGTGGTCTCCGACTATCCCGCGGCCGTCGCCTATCCCGCGTTCCCCGAGGAGGTCGCCGAGGTCGTCCGCGCCGCGCAGGCCGCCGGCCTTTCGGTCGCGCCGCAGGGCACCGGCCACGGCGCCCCGGCGCTGGGCGGCAGGCTGGCCGATGCCGTACTGCTGCGCACCTCCGCGATGACGGAGCTGAGCATCGACCCCGAGAACCGAATCGCCCGCGTCGGCGCCGGCGTGTTGTGGGGTGATGTCGCGGAGGCGGCCGGGAGGTATGGGCTGGCCACGCTGCATCCGTCCTCCCCCGACGTCGGCGTGGTCGGCTACTCGCTCGGTGGCGGGATCGGGTGGTACGCCCGGCGACTCGGTCTGCAGTGCAACTCCGTCACGGCAGTCGAGGTCGTCCTCGCCGACGGCACCTTCGTACGAGCGACTGCCGACAGCGACTCCGACCTGTTCTGGGCCCTCCGCGGTGGCGGTACGCCGCTCGGCGTGGTCTGTGCGCTCGAGTTCGAACTCCAGCCGATCCAGACCGTCGTCGCCGGGTTCCTCGCCTGGGACGGGACGGCCGTCGACCAGGTCCTGCCCGGGTGGGTCGCGTGGTGCGCGGACGCCCCCGAGCACGTGACGACGTCGTTCCGCCTGGTCGACGTACCCGATCGGGACTCGATACCGGCCGAGGTCCGGGGTCGGCGGTTGGCCATCATCGACGGTGCCGTGCTGGGTGACGACGCGTTCGCCGACGACGTACTGGCGCCGTTGCGCGGACTCGCTCCGGAGCTCGACACGATCGGCCGGGTTCCGGCCGCCGACCTGGTCAGGCTGCACCTCGAGCCGGAGGAGCCGACCCCCGCGTACGCGAGCAGCACGCTGGTCGCCGAGCTTCCCGACGCCGCGATCGCCGCGGTCATCGAGACCGTCGGTCCGCGATCCGGCAGCACCCTCACGGTGGCCGAGTTGCGCCAGCTCGGCGGCGCACTGTCCCGGCCGGACCCGGACGGCGGCATCCTGTCGGCCCTCGACGGCGCCTTCCTGGCACTGGGTGTCGGCCTGGGGTTCGAGCCCGACGACTGGCCGCGCCAGCGCGCCGACGCAGAGCGGTTCCTGGCCGCGGTCGCCCCCTGGTCGACCGGAGGCACCTATCTTCCGATGCTCGACGACAGCAGCGACACCCGCAAAGCCTTCCCGCCGGACGTCCACGCCCGGCTCACCGCGATCCGTCGCAGGCTCGATCCGCACGGGCTCTTCATGGCACCGCATCAGACTTGAGCCGGCGCCTCAAGCCGGTCACAAGTCGCCGTCAAGTGCTTCGCGACACCGTCGGTCCGTCATCACAGCAACGACAGACCGAACAGGAGAAGTTCGATGACGATCGCTCTTGACCGCGCCACCATCCGGCAGCACACCTCCCTCGAGGAACTCCGCAGTCGCCTGACCGGCGAGGTTCACACACCCGACGACGAGCAGTACGCCGCGCTGTCCACGCCGTGGCTCCTCACGGTACCCATGCGGCCGGCCGCGGTTGTCGCCGTACGCACTGCCGAGGACGTGGTCGCCACCGTCCGCTTCGCCCGGGAACACGGCTACACCGTTGGCGTACAGGCCACCGGCCACGGGGCCGACAGCTCGTACGCCGGTCACCTGCTCGTGGTGACCAAGGGCCTCGACGAGGTCACCGTTCACCCTGAGGGTTGGGCTCGCGTCGGGGCCGGCGTCAAGTGGCTCCCGGTGATCCGAGCGGCCGCGCGGTACGGGCTGGCTCCGCTCAACGGGTCCACCAGCGACGTCGGCGTGGTCGGGTACACGACCGGTGGTGGCGTCGGCCCGATGGCCCGCACGTACGGTCTCGCCGCGGACAAGGTGCGCGCGTTCGAGGTCGTCACGGGCGACGGCGAGTTCCGTCGCGTCACCCCGACCGAGCACCCGGATCTGTTCTTCGCCCTCCGGGGCGGCAAGGGCGCCACCGCGATCGTGACGGCGGTGGAGTTCGACCTGGTGCACCTGCCGACGTTCTACGGCGGCGCGGTGTACTTCGACGGCGCCGACTCAGCACGCGTCATCGAGCGGTGGCGGGACTGGTCGGAGAACCTTCCCGAGCAGGCGACGACGTCGTTCGTGCTCTTCCAGCTGCCCGACATGCCCGGCGTCCCGCCGGCCCTGGCGGGCCGCATGACCCTCGGCGTCCGCTTCCTCTGGACCGACGCCGCGGACGAGGGCCGCGAGCTGCTGGACCAGATCCGCTCCGTCGCTCCGGTGATCCTCGACGACGCCGACCTGAAGCCGTACCTGGCCGTCGACTCGGTGCACGCCGACCCGGTCGACCCGATGCCCGTCGTCGACCCGGCCATGCTGCTCACCGAGTTCACCGACGTGACCGCGAAGCGGCTGCTCGACGTGGCCGGCTACGACTCGGGGTCACCGCAGATCATGGTCGAGGTCCGCCAGCTGGGTGGCGCCTACGCCCGGGAGGCCGAGCACCCGGACGCCTTCTCGCACCGAGCCGCCGGCTTCAGCGTGCTCGCCGTGGGCATCGCGGAAGACCCCCGCGTGCTGCCGCACTGGGACCGCCTCTACGCGGCGCTGTCCGAGTGGGACACCGGCGGCGTCTGGCCGAACTTCGGGCCTCCCCACGACGCCCGGACCGCGCGCCGCGCGTACGACGAGGAGACACTTCGGCGGATCGCCGAAGTGAGCCGAAAGTACGACCCGGACGGTGTCCTGCAGATCGGTGAGTATGCCCGCGCGGTTGCCGGCTGATACTCACAGAGCACGTAGCGCGCGGCGGAGCCCACACTCCGCCGCGCGCGCGTGGAAGGCCGGCATCGCCAGTCCTGCCATTGTTGACCTCAAGTCAACTTTAAGTATGAGAGTTGCCTGCACGGACACCGCGGCTGCCGTGCCTCGGTCTTAGGAGAGCACGCATGTTGATCAAGAAGCTGGCATGGGTAGGCACCCGCACCGCTGAGACCGAGGCGACCGTACGGTTCTTTCAGGAGGTTCTCGGCCTGCACGGCGAGAACCCGGCACCGGACTTCTGGGTACTCACGATGGCCGACGGCGCGAAGGTCGAGGTGTTCGGACCCGAGTATCCGAACAATCGGCATTTCACGACCGGTCCGGTCGTCGGTTTCCTCGTCGAGAACGTGTCCGTTGCCGCGGAAGAACTGCGAGCCGCCGGCGTCGAGATCGTCTCCGGGCCTACGGGCAGCGAAGGCGATGGCAACGCCTGGGTGCATTTCCGCGCCCCGGACGGCAACATCTACGAATTCACCCAAGACCCCGGAGTGGCGAACCCATGAGGCGAGCGCCCTTCTCACCAGAAGAGCCCTCGGGTGCCCAGAACTCGCCGCGCCACGGCTCCACCGGATCCCGGCTTCGTCAGACCCGCCTCAGAGTGGAGTCGTTCGGTCTAAGCCACGGGCTCAGTGTTGGTCAGTGCTGCGGCTATGCGTTGGCGGGCTTGGTAGTAGTGGTTTGGGTCGAGGACGGGGCGGTTGAAGCGGAGGGTGCGGTCGGGGTCGATGAGGTCCAGGGCCGCGGTGGTTCCGTGGGCCGCGCGTACGGCTTGTAGTGCGCGGTGGTCCCACATTGCCTGCGCGAAGACGCGGAAGCGGATCGACGGCCAGGGTGTTCTGTCCGGGCCCGGGTAGACGGCGAAGGGGTCTCCGGACGGGAACGCACCTCCGGCCGAGGTGTCCGTGAAGGGGTCCACCCGCCGGATGGAATGCCAGGAGTACCAGAAGTTGAATCCCAGTGGAGGAATCCGTCCACTCCGGAAGCGAAGAGCTGGTGCCCGATCGCACGGTTGCGCGACGAGGGCATCCCGATGAATCGGTTCGCGACATCGCGATCCTGTGAGACGCAGTAGTACACCCACAAGCGTTCCGGCCGCTCCGCCAGGAACGGTTCGACGTGATCGGTCGCGACGACGGGCACGGGAACGGCACCCGACGTATAGAAGGAGTACTCGCTGAGGGCGTCGACGACCGTCCAGCCCTTCAGGAGATCGGCGACGACGGCTTTCGCGGCGAGGTAGCTCGCGAGTCCACCCTCCCCGGATGGCTCGTCCGAGATGTGGAAGACCACGTGCTCGCGGTCCCATTCCTCGTCGAGCACCGCCTGCGGCGCCGGCAGGAGCGCTTCCATCAAGGTCCGGTATCGCGCGTCGGTCGCCGGGACGTCCCAACCGAACGCTCGCTGCTGGTTCACGACGATGCCAGGCGTGGCTTCCGCGCCCCACTGGGTGAAGAGATGCGCGACCTCGACGCCGGTGATCCCGTTGCGTCGGCACAGGTCGAGCCAGCGCCGAAGCCGATCGAAGCCGAACCGGTATCCCTCGGCGGTGGCCGTGATGTCGATGAGCTGCACAACGGTGCGGTACGAACCGACCGCAGTGTCGAGCGGTGGCGTCCAGACCGGTGCGAGCAGCGACGTCACACCCATTTCCGCCGCCGATGCGATGAATCGCTCGACGAGGGTCCAGTGCTCTTCGCTGAACACCTCGACACCGTAGTGATCGGCCAGCGCGTCGAGGTGCATCCAGTGGCTCGACACGATGTCGAGTGGCGGCAGCGCGATACCGGTGATTTCGACGGTGACCGGCTCCCGATGGAGCTCAGACCCGTCCGGCGAGACCATCACGATCGTGAGTTCGTGTACGCCGGCCCGCACCGGATCGGTCGCGGTCAGGTCGAACCACACCGCCCCCCAACTGCCGAACCGCACGGGAGCTTCGCCGTTCGGCACGGGACGCAGCACGTCGGGATACAGCCCGGGTTCGTCCCACTCATAGCCGTCGTCATGCCCCGGGAGAGCGAGGAAGGCGCAAGGCACGAGGTCCACGCTCGACACCGCGACCAGGTCGCCAGCTTCCCCCTCGATCCGCACCTGGAGTGGGCGCGGGTCGCGGAACGTCGGGTCGAGCGGAGGACGGTAGGCGAGTTGGAAGGACGCCGGCTCCCCGAGAAACGCCTGGAACCGGGTTGCGGTGGCCACCGGCCGCGGGTCCCGAACCGGGTGCACCTTCGCGAGCGCATCGCAGAGTACGAACGTCCACTTCGCGGTCACTGCGGACCACTCCTTCCGACGCCAGGACGACACGCTTCTTTGCGTGATTGTGGACCCTATGATGCAGATTCGCGCATCAATACACAACGACGAGTCCAAACCTCCGGCCGGCACGACTGGTTCGTCGTACCGGCCGGAGGTTCCTGACTAGGAGTTCCAGACCTGGAACTCGGAGAGCTGGCCCGCAGCCCAACCTGTGTTCGCCGTGATGTTCAGCCGGAAGTAGCGCTTGGTCGTCGGGGCGAAGGTGATGGTCACCGTGTTGTTGCTACCAGAGGCGAAGGAGTAGCCCGCGGATCCGGCGAGCGTGCTGAAGGTCGTGCCGTCAGTACTGCCGAGGACAGACAGCGTCTCGGTGCGCGCTCCCCATGAGGCGGGCAGCTGCAAGACGATCCGGCTGGCGCTGCTTGCAGAACCGAGATCGACCTGTACCCACTGCGGGAAGGCATTGTTGGCGCTCTCCCAGTACGTCGCCTGGTTGCCGTCGGTCACGTTGCTCGACGGGTAGACGTCAGTGTGGCTGGACTCGCTGGTGGGCTTGCCCGCGGCGAGGTTGGTGTTCGTGGCACCGGCGCCAGTACCGGACAGGGCGACGCTGGTCGGGCTGTTCGTCGCATTGCTGTTGATCGTCAACGTGCCCGTCCGGGTCCCGGAGGCGGTCGGCCGGAAGCTGACGTTGACCGTGCAAGAGGCGTTGATCGCGATGCTGGTGCAGTTGTTGGTCTGCGTGTAGTCACCCGAGGCCGTGACGCTCGAGACCGAGGCGGCCAGGCTGCCCGTGTTGGTCACGGTGATCGCCTGGGCGGCACTTGTCGTGTTGGGCGTCTGCGATCCGAAGGTGAGCGAGGACGGGCTGGCGCTCAACACCGGAGCGTTGATCGGGCTGCCACCGCTTGGGTACACCTCGAGTTCCGACACCTGCCCGGCAGGCCAACCGCTGTTGGCCGTGATGTTGACCCGGACGTAGCGAGCATCGGTCGCCGGAACGGTGATGTTCACGACGTTGGTAGGTGACGTGAACGTGTACGTCGCGGATGCGACCGCCGTACTGAAGTTCGTTCCATCGGTGCTGGTCTGGACCGACAACGTCTGCGTGCGCGTGCCCCACGCCGAGCTCGGCGGTAGCTTCAGCGTCACCTTGCCGATGCTGCGTACCGCTCCGAGGTCCGCCTGCAGCCACTGCGGGAAGGCGTTGTCGGCACTTTCCCAATAGGTGTTCGCGTCGCCATCCGTTGCCATCGCAGGGGTCTGCGTGCCGTTGACCTGGCTGCTCGCCGAGGCCGGCTTCCCGAGGGCGAGGTTGGTGTCGGTCCCGATGCCGTTGCCCGTCAGGGAGATCGAGGTCGGGCTGTTGTTGGCGTTGCTGGTCACCGTCACCCCGCCGGCACGCGCTCCCGACGCAGTCGGCCGGAACGTGACCGTCACCGTGCAGGACGCGCCGACGGCGATCGTGGCGCAGTTGTTCGTCTGACCGAAGTCGCCCGAGGCGGACACGGCCGACACCGTCGCAGACGTCGTACCGGAGTTGGTCACCGCAACGGTCTGAGTCGGCGAGGAACTTCCTACTTGGGTATCCGGGAAGGACAGGCTGCCCGGGTTCGGGGTGAGGATCGGCCCGGGTGCAACGCCCGTACCCGAGAGCGGGACGGTGCTGGTGACCCCGGCAGCGTTGACGGTCAGGTTTCCGGCTCGACTGCCCGCCGTCGTGGGGCTGAAGGTGACGTTGACCGTGCACGAGGCGCCGGCCGCAATGCTGGTGCCGCAGTTGTTGGTCTGACCGTAGTCGCCGGTGATCGCGACGGAGCTGACCGGCGCCGCCGCCGTACCGCTGTTCGTGACGGTGACGGCCTGCGGGGCACTCGACGTACCGGTCGCGACGGAGCCGAAGCTGAGCGCGCTCGGGCTGATCGAGAGCTGCGATCCGTTGTCGGGCAGGTACGGCGGGAACGCCGGCGCGGTGATGTTCTGACACTGTCCAGGTGCGAAGATGCCCGAGTTGCCGCCGCCGTCGGTGAGCGTGAAGCCGACGCCACAGCTGTAGATCGGTCCGGGTGCCTGGGTACCGGTGGCGGTGCTGTTGGTGATGGTGGCCGAGCCGCCGACCTGCTCCTGGACCACCCAGGTTCCGGTGTTCTGGATCGTCGCGTTGTTGATCTTGACGTTGCTGATGTTCGAGCCCGAGACGAATTGGACGGCCTCGTACGGGCTCTGCTGGATGAGGATGTTGTCGACGTTGGTCAGGCCGGACATCGCGCCGTCCCGCGCGTCGAACCAGAGTGCCCCGACCCCGAACTGCCAGTTGGGATCCAGGCTCCCGGACCGGATGATCGTGTTGCGCAGAACGTCCGTACGCCCGAGCGTCGTCGAGGCGAATCGCTGCGCGACGTGGATTCCACCGCCCTGCGCAAGGCCTGCGTCGATCACCCGGTTGTCGGTGACGAAGTTGTCGTGGCCGCCGTAGATGGCGATGCCGTTGGCAAGGATCGGGTACTGCACCGTGTTGTGGTCGAACGAGTCGTTGACGTCGGCGTTCTGCTCCGCCCAGGTCGCCAGGCCGTCATCGCCGAGGTTGCGCAGATCGCTGTTCGTGACCTTGGAGTTGGTGACACCGTTGTGGAAGTTGACCCCGTCGGCCGTCACGTTGCGGATGCGCATGCCGTTGAAGACCAGGTTGGTGAACGGGCCGTCCATCCACGCGCCGACCTTCTCGTGCTCGATCCACACCCGGTCCACAGTGGAGTTGTTCAGCGCGCCGCCGATGCCGTTCACCTGGGCGCCGTCGTTGCGCTCCTGGACGTCGCCGAAGATGGCGAAGTCCGACAGATGTACGCCGCTGCTCCCGTTGGGCGCGTAGTTGCCGTAGAAGCCCGGCGCCGCACCGACGACGGTCGAGCGCCACATGCCCGCACCCTTGATGGTGATGTTGTTCAGGATCAGGTGACCCGGGATCTTGAACGTCCCCTCCGGAATCCACACGGTGCCGCCGGCGCCGGCTGCGGTCATCGCCGAGTTGAACGCGGCAGTGGAGTCCGCGGCACCCGTCGGGTCTGCGCCCGTACCGGTCACCGAGACCGAGCCGGCCGGCTGGGTCAGAGCGCCCGCGACGTTCTCGAAGTCGGCGAAGTCGATCGTGTACGACGAAGCAGTGTCCTCGGAGTCGACCTGCACCCGGAACTTCGTGCCGGCCGGGTAGGTGGTCGGGAACAGCCGGTGGACCTCATCGTAGAAGTGATGCGGGTTGCTCCCCGGCGAGTTCGTGAACGGGTAGCCGCCGTAGTACCAGCTGTACGCGTTGGTCAGGGTGAAGTTGGGCTGCTTGGTCCCGTTGACGTAGAGGGACAGTTGCGGCGTGTAGACCGACCCGGACCCGGTGTCCGGGATGCTGTAGCG
Source organism: Kribbella sp. NBC_01484 (assembly GCF_036227145.1). NCBI lineage: Bacteria > Bacillati > Actinomycetota > Actinomycetes > Propionibacteriales > Kribbellaceae > Kribbella > Kribbella sp. NBC_01484. Next base: position 6,976,595 of record NZ_CP109437.1, on the reverse strand, counting down.
GAAGACGATGGAGTTCGTCGCCGCGGGCGTGGTGAACTCGACGAACTTGCCGGTGCCCTGCAACGTCACCGCTTTGCGATAGGACGACTCGGCGGCAAGGGTGTTGTAGTCGGCGCTCGGGCCGATGACGGTCCCGTTGGTCGACGAGTTCTCGGCCTGCACCTCGACGTACGGCAAGGTGGCGCCGACACCGCCGGACGCAGCGGCCCACGCCGGTACGGCGGCCACGACGGCAAGACTGGCGGCGACCAACGCGCCGCACGCGGCGAGCACGCGGACGCGGGCCTTCCAGGGTTTGATTGACCGGAACATGCGCTGCTCTCTCTCGACAGGGGCGGGTAGTCGATCGCACAGCCCCGAAGGACTGCGGCGCGGTGGCCAGACCGTAACGCGGCAGACACATCAACGCAATATCTGAATCAATCTTTGCAAGAATCAGACTCATCTCTCCGGCCGGCCGGGCACGAGAGGTGACGATGCGGGCAGGCGTCAGAACGGGAGTTCGTGGAGCGGCGCAGTTCGGCGGGTGCCTGCTTCGGTCCAGGTGAGGGTGGCCGACGGGGTGTCGAGGGTCGCGTCGAGGGTTACCTGGTCGTTGTGGTGGGTCCACGCCATGGTCAGGTGAGGGCCGCCGCCCGCGGCTGAGAACGCGCCCTCGAAAGCCGGGTGGGAGTTGCGAAAGCGGATGAGTCGCAGCAATGCCTGCACCACTGGGCGTCGCAGTTCGAGCTCGATCTCCGGGCGTGTGTAGTGGTGGCGGTTGACGTCGCGTCCGACATTGGAGCGTGCCAGGAGCTCCATGTCGTTGGAACCCGCAAGGAGCCCGACGTAGTACACCTGCGGGATGCCGGGCGTGAGGAACTGCATCGCTCGAGCCAGCAGGTAGCGGTCGTCGTCCTGGCCGAGGGCGTCGTAGAAGGTGCAGTTCACCTGGTACAGGTCGACGTTGGAGGCGGCGGCACCGGTCGCCTGGCGCGAGGTGCCTCCGCTGCCGTCGTGGATCGCCTCGACCAGCCGATCGATCTGCTCGGGTGTGAGCAGCCCGAGCTGGGACCGCTCGCCGGCGTCGGCGCCGACGTCGATCACCCCGATGCCGTCGTGGGTGTCGAGCACGGTGACCGCATCCGGCGGCCGGATGGCCAGCCAGGCCAGGAGCGGATCGGCGTCCTTGGCGGTGATCGCGTGCAGCACGAGCGGTGGAAGGGCGAAGTCGTAGACGCGGTCGACCCGATCTGCGATCTCGATCTGCCGGCGGTAGTACGAGTGCACCTCGACGAGGACCTCGAGCCCGCGCTCGCGGCACCAGGCGGTGACGTCGTCGATGAACTCGAACGTCTCAGGAGTCATGAACGAGGTCAGCCCCGGCGTTTTCACCGCATAGCCGACCGCGTCCAGACGCACTCGCCGTACCCCGGCCGCGGCGAGCCGATCGAGCACCTTGACCAAGTACTCGCGCGTCCCCGCGTGCCGCACGTCGATATCGATCTGCTGCGGTGTGAACGTAGTCCAGACCAGCCGCTTGGTACCGTCCGCGAGCTGGTACGGCGTGAACGGCAGCCCGGGACGCGGGCGGTACAGCCGCAGCAGCATCTCCTCGGTCGCCCCGTCGGGAAAGACTCCGGCGAAGGTGAGGACCATACCGTCGTACTCGGACCGCCCGCCGTGCGCGAGCCAATCCACGAACGGCGCGGAGTCGGCCGAGACATGGTTGACGATGACGTCCACCATCAGGTCGAAGTCCTTCGCGAGGCGCGCGACGTCCGACCAGGTGCCGAGCCGTTCGTCGACCTCTGTGTGGTCCACTGGGTCGAAGCCGGCGTCGGCGCCGTCGTACGGCGGGAAGAACGGCAGCACGTGGACCCCGCCGAACAGTCCTGCGAGCGGCCCGCGCAGTACTTCATGCAGGCCCGGCAGGTCTCCGCCGAGGCGGTCCGCGTAGGCGATCAGCTCAACCTTGTCTGCCATGGCCACCTGCCCTCAGCCCCGGGATGCCTCCTCGGGTATCTCGAGATCACCCTTCTCGTCGACCGGCCGGACGACGAGTACGTCGCAGCCGGCCCGCTTGGTCACCTCGGTAGCGACCGTTCCGAGCAGTCTGTCCGCGAGTGAACGGTCGTGCACGGCGCCGAGCACGATCAGGTCCGCGGAACGCTCCTCGGCAGTGGTGGTCAGCGCAGTGGACGGCTCCCCATCGACGAGGAGGGCAGCGGAGACCGTCGCCCCCTCCTTCCTCGCCGTCGTCATGGCCCCATCCAGGGCCAGGCCGGCGGCTTCGCGGCCCAGCACCTGTCCAGTGCGCGGATCGCCGCCCAGGGTGGCGACGTTCTTCGCCTCTGCCCGGCGGGGCAGCTGGGAGAACGCGCACACGATGACGAGGTCGGCGTCGTCCCGGACGGCGAGCCAAGCGGCCCGGGCGACCACCTGCCCCGCGAGCTCGGATCCGTCGGTGCCGACGACGATCGTGCGGTAGTCCTTCATGGTCATGGCGATCCTCCTCCTCAGTGCCCGGCCGACGGCATGTAGCTGACCTCGTCGACGTCACGGACGATCGGCGGTTCCTTGATCCACAGCATGGTGAGCCCCGCCAGGCCGAGGAGTAGACCGGCGAACCGGATGGCATTGTTGGGGTTCGCGCCGAGGACGTTCTCGTAGATCGCTCCGAAGGTGACGGACTGGATCAGCATCGGGACGACGATCATCATGTTGATGATGCCCATGTAGACGCCGTACCGGGTCGACGGGATCATCCGGACCGCCATGATGTAGGGCACACCCATGATCGAGGCCCACGCGATGCCGAGCCCGATGATCGGGATGAAGAGCAGGTACTTGTTGCTCACCGACGGGAAGATCAGCAACCCGACTGCGGCCAGCATCAGGCAGACACAGTGCACCACCTTGGCCCCGCGCCGGCGGGCGAAGGCGACCAGCGAGAAGGCGACGCTGAAGGTGACGATGTTGTACCAGCCGTTGACGAGGCCGGTCCACGCGACGGCGTCCTCCTTGCCCTGATCGGTCGGCGGGAAGACGGACTTCCAGATGGACAACGCGACGAACTGCCAGTAACAGACCATGCCGTACCACTGGAACAGGTAAACCAGGCCCAGCTTGCGCAACTCGGGCGGCATCTCGACGATCGCCTCGCCGATCTCCCGCATGGCCGAGCCGAAGCCGCCCCGCTTCGCCCGCAGCGCGGCGAGTTCCTCCGCACTCGGCGGGATCTCGGGCGTGGTCAGCACCGAGACCAGAACCGTCCCGATCGAGCAGACCGCGCCGAGCATGAACGACCCCACCACCCAGTACGGGATACCGGCTTTGGTGGCGCCGTCGATCAGCTGCTGGAAGACGTACAGCGAGATGTTGGCGAGAGTGATACCCAGGCCGGTGAAGAAGGACTGGGCCAGGAAGCCCTTGCCCAGCTGGGATGGCGGCAGCTTGTCGGCGATGAATGCCCGGTACGGCTCCATCGCCGTGTTGTTGCTGGCGTCGAGGAGCCACAGCAGCAGCACGGCCATCCAGACCGCCGTGACGAACGGGAACAGGAACAGGCAGATGCTGCAGCCGATGGCACCGGCGATGAAGAACGGCTTGCGGCGACCCCACCGAGGGCTCCACGTCCGGTCCGACAGGGCTCCGATGAGCGGCTGGATGAGAAGACCGGTGATCGGTCCGGCCAGGTTCAGGATCGGCAGGTCGCCCGGATTGGCGCCGAGGAACTCGTACACCGGGTTCACGGCGGTCTGCTGCATCCCGAAGCTGTATTGGATACCGAAGAACCCGAGATTCATCAGCAGGATCTGCCGCATGTTCATCAGCGGCTTCTGCCGGACGATGGCGGTGTGCTGCAGGCTGGAACGCTGCTCGACCGAACTCATGGCGTGGCCTCCTGCCGGCTCGTCTTGACGAGGAAGTCCTGAAGCCGGATCAGTTCCTTCTCCCAGCCCTCGCCGTGCCAGCCGGCGACATCGGGTTCGTAGGGGCCCTGGATGATCCGGACCAGCGTCCCGTCACGCCCGGTCTTGGAGAACTCGACCCGCAGTTCGAGCGGTACGTCGGGGTCGATGCCGGGATCTCCGGTGATCCGCTCCCGGGACACAAAGACGTCGGGGTCGAAGTACTCGGTGTAGACGCCGTCGGTGCCCACTCGGGTGCTCGGATCGTTGTCGCGCACCTTGAGGTGATAGTGATGGCCGCCGAGCTTCTGCTCGCCCCGCAGGCTCTCCGTCTCCACGTGCCAGCCCGGGGAGCCGCGCCACTGGGCCAGCTCCGTCGGCTCGGTCCATGCCCGGAAGACTCGCTCGCGGGGGTAGTCGAACTGGCGCTCCACCGTGACGATCACATTCGCAGTCAAGGCTCCTCCTCCGTCAGCGCCGTCACTCGGGTCGTGGGCGGAGGGCATCGGGCGAGGCCGACGGGAGTGGTAAAAGCGTTTTCATAGGGAGTGTGACATGAGTCACTGGAGATGGACAAGGGCGTGTCGCGTTGACTCCGTAAGTCCTTATTTCTTAAGTCTTTACTGGCGGTAGGATGGGAAAAAGAATTGGTGAAAGCGTTTTCATCCGGAGATCCGTGAAGCAATCCAGTTGGAGTGAGTCGTGAGCACTGAGCGGGGGCGGGAGTCGTCGGCCGGCCGGCCCGGCATTCTCGACGTCGCCGCTCTGGCCGGCGTATCCCCCGCCACCGTGTCCCGATCCCTGCGCGGACAGTCCAAGGTCGCTCCGCAGACCCGCCGGCGCGTGCTGGACGCGGCGTATCAGCTCTCCTACGTCGCCTCACCCCAGGCGTCCGGCCTCGCGTCGGGCCGGACCCGTGCTATCGCAGTAGTCGTCCCGTTCATCACCCGCTGGTTCTTCAGCACCGTAGTCGCCGGCGTGACGGACGTCCTGCGCGAGTCCGGGTACGACGTCGTCCTCTACCACCTCGGCAGCGCGAACGACCGCGACAGGTTCTTCGAGCGGATGCCACTCGCCCGACGGGTCGACGGCATCCTCTCGCTGTCGATGCCACTCTCCGAGGAGCACACACTGGCGCTACGCGCCCTCGACCTACCGCTCGTCAGTGTGGGTTCCCACGTGCCTGGCTCGCCCTCCGTACGCATCGACGAGATCGCCGCGGCCCGAACCGCGGTCAACCATCTCCTGCACCAGGGACACGAGAAGATCGGCCTCATCGCCGGCGTACCGGACGACCCGGGCTTCGGCTTCGCCTCCTCCGAGCAGCGTCGTCGGGGCTACGACCTGGCCCTGAGATCCGCTGGGCTCACGGTCGATCCGGACCTCACTGTCACCGGTCACTACGGGATCGAAGGCGGCGCGGCCGCGATGGCGCAACTGCTCTCGGGACCGGTACTGCCGACCGCGGTGTTCGCGGAGTACGACGAACTGGCCCTGGGGGCACTCTGGGCGCTACGCCGGGCCGGCCTCCCGGTGCCCGAAAGAATGTCGGTCGTGGGCATCGACGATCACGAGCTGGCACAAGTCCTCGACCTGACGACCGTGGCACAAGACGCCCACGAGCAGGGCGCGGTCGCCGCCCAGCTACTGCTGCAAGCCTTGGAGACACCGTCGGACCACGAGCCGGACACCGACATCGTCCTCCCGACCTACCTCGTCCTCCGCGCCAGCTCAGCACCCCCACGCCGAACCCGCCGCAAACACTGACCACCCGCATCCTCGAAGCGGCGCCAACACAGCCCGCGACGCCGAGTGCGGCACTGACTCGACCAGTCCTGAGATCCTCGGCAGGGAAGCTCCCGATCGACGAGATCTGGACGACCAACTTCATTCACTGCTGGAAACGGCAGCTCCCGCCGCCAGCGCGATCGACCAGGCCATGTGCCGGCACAGAGGCTAGATCGGGACCGATCAGCTTTCGCGCACGACTTCTCGCGCGTTCTTGTCGTCGCGCAACCCGGTGTACCGCGGATGCCGGAGCAGCCCGTCCCGGGTCCACTCCGTGAAGCCGATCTGCGCCACGAGCCGCGGTTCGACCCAGTGCACGTCCCGCTCACGAACGCGTCCACGGGTGAACGGGGACTGTTCCCGCTCCAGGCTCTGCATTCGCGCGTGGAGGTCGGTGAGCACCGAGGCATTGAAACCCGTACCGACCTTCCCGGCATAGACGAAATCGTCCCCGTCGAAGTAGCCGACGAGCAACGCGCCGAAGTCGATCCGGGAGCCCTTCGGTGCGGTGTAGCCGCCGATCACCAGTTCCTGGTCACGCACGCACTTGAACTTCAGCCAGTCGTGCGACCGACCGGCGGCGTACGGCGAATCGGCCCGCTTGGCGATCACGCCCTCGTCACCCCGCGCGCACGCCTTGCGGAACTCCTCCTCGCCCGTGGTGTTGCGATGCGCCGTGAACCGCAGCGGATCGGCGAGATGGACGGCGTCGCGGAGCAAGCGCTTGCGCTCCCGCAACGGCAAGCCCCGGACGTCGTACCCGTCGAGATGCAGCACATCGAAAACGTAGTGGAAGACAGCTATGCCGGTCCCCCTCGCAGCGACAGGATCGGTCAGCCCCAAGCGGCCCTGCAGGCGCTCGAAGCTGGTGCGGCGGCCGACGAACGCCACGACCTCACCGTCCAGCACCGCGGCCACCTCGCACTCGCTCGCCACCGCGTCGGCGATCTCGGGGTAGGTACCTTCCAGCGGCTTGTCGTTGCGTGTGCGCAGTCGGACCTCGCCTGACGCCGTACGGAACGCCAGGCATCGCACGCCGTCCCACTTCCGCTCGAACAACCACTCCGGATCGGAGAAACGCTCGTCTGTCAGCGTGGCCAGCATCGCACTCGCCGACGTGGGCGCCGGCTGCGGCCGGCGATCGTCGGTCGGCATCACTTGTCCTCCAAACGGAAGTCATGCTTGCGGGGGCACTCGCCGAGCTTGGTCAGCGCCTCCAGCTCGCGAACAGTGCGTCCGGCTCTCCGTCTGAAAATACGCCCCCGTCGAACATCTCGTCCGAGACCTTGAACGCGTAGGGCTCGAAATCCTTGGAGTACACCTCGCCCCAGGGCGACGAAGAACTGCGCCTCCCGAGGCTGATGCATCACGAGTGGTTTTCGTCGTTGGATGCGTTGCTGCGAGGATCTGCGGCATGGCCCGCGACAGTGCACGGCGGCGGATGTACCGGATGGCTGCAATACGCCGGTGGTTGGACAGGACAACCGTGACCTGGGTCCCGCCGACGCCGGGTGATCTGACCAGCCCTTTTCGCTTCCTTTTCTGGCTTACCCGATCGCAGTCACGACGTGTCGCGATGGGTGCGACGTTGGGCAGCTGCTGGATGATCGGTTTGGCGGTGCCACCTTGGGTGCTGTCCCGTGCGGTGGATGACGGGCTTGTCGCAGGCGATACTGCCGCTCTCGTCGGGTGGGCGCTGGTACTGCTCGTGGTCAGTGTGATGAACGCGCTGCTGGGGATCGCTCGGCATCGCACGATGACCAAGATCCGGATGGACGCATCATTTCGCTCGGTCCGGGCGACGGTGTGGCACACGTCCCGCTTGGGTGCCTCTCTGGCGCGTCGCGTGAGCGCCGGGGAGGTGGTGACCGTCGGCATCGCCGACGTGAACACTGTTGCGCAGGCGTTGACTGTCACCGGGCCTGGTGTTGGCGCGGTGCTGGCCTATGCCGTCGTTGCGGTCGTGCTGTTCACCATTTCACCGTTGCTGGCCGCCCTGGTCCTCGGCGGTGTGCCGCTGCTCGCCATCGCAGTTGGTCCGTTCTTGCGGCGCATTGAACACACCGGCGGCGAGTACCGGGCGTACCAGGGGCGGTTGACGACGCGTCTGGTCGATGTGTTGGCCGGACTCCGCCTGCTGAATGGCCTCGGTGGGAAGGCGTTTGTGGCCGAGCGGTATGAACAACAGTCGCAGGGATTGGTGGATCGTGGCTACCGCGTCGCCGGACCGTCGAGCTGGGTTGGCGCGTTGTCAAGCGGCCTACCGGCGCTGTTCCTGGCCGCCGTGGTGTGGTTGTCGGCAAGGATGGCGGCGGTCGGCGATATCACCATCGGTGATCTTGTCGCCGTCTACGGCTACGTTGCCGTGCTGGTCGTTCCGGTGGCGTCCTTCATCGAGGGCGGTGGCGATATCGCTCGTGCTCGGGTGGCCGGTCAACGAATCATCGATCTGCTCAACCTGCCGGTCGTACGCCACAACGACGACGACCCTGCGACGATCCCGACTGGCTGTGGCCCGTTGGCCGATCCTGACTCGGGCGTGATCGTTCGTCCTGGCGTGTTCACAGCGTTGGTAGCTGCCCGGCCCGCGGAGGCGCTCGCGGTGATCGAGAGGCTTGGGCACCTGAGCACCGATTCCGAGGCAGGTGTGACGTGGGCCGGTGTGCGGATTCACGATGTTGCCCGCGAGGAGTTCCGGCATCGGTTGGTTGTCGCTGACAACCATGCCGAGGTGTTCGCCGGCACAGTGCGGGATGTTGTGGCGGGGCGTCTTGAGCCTGACGATGACCGGATTCGTGCGGCCATCCGTACAGCGGTCGCCGAGGATGTGGTGGAGGCGTTGCCCGGCGGTCTGGATGCGGCGATCGCCGCCGGCGGGAGTGACCTTTCTGGTGGGCAACGGCAACGCATCCAACTCGCCCGCGCCGTCTATTCCACACCCGACGTACTGCTTGCCGTCGACCCGACCTCTGCAGTCGATGCCAACACCGAAGCGGCCATGATCGACCGGCTCCGCGAAGCCCGGCGCGGCACGACCACGGTCGTCACGACGGCGTCGCCACTCGTGCTCGATCGTGCTGACGAGGTCATCGTCCTGATCGACGCTCGCGCTTCGTCAGTTGGAACCCATGCAGAACTTCTCCGCAGCGACTCCTACTATCGCGACCTGGTCTCTCGCGCCCAGGAAGACACCGAAGCCGATGAGTAGGCAGATGCCGGTTGCGGGCGCAGCCGAAGTCCGTACTGCGGCGATCGGAGACTTGGGCGCAGACCGCCGGGCCGTGGTTGGGGTCATCCTTGTCAATGGGCTCGCCTCGGCGGCAGGTCTGACGGGTCCGTGGCTGCTCGGCCGAATCATCGACACCATCCAGGCCGGCTTGGGTGACGTGCTGAGCACGGTGGACCGACTTGCCTTCGGCGCACTGGTGTTGACGATCGTGCAGACGGTGCTCACGTGGTGGGCGCTCAAGATCGGCTATCGGTTCGGCGAACGCACCGCCGCACGCGTTCGCGAGCGATTCCTGGAACGGACCTTGGCGCTGCCCCCACGAGTCGCGGACCATCTTCCCGCCGGCGATCTGATCGCCCGCGGCAGCACCGATGCCTCGCTGGTGGCCATGACATTGCGGTCAGCAGTGCCAGAAGTTCTCGTGGCCGTCGTCCACGCCCTGTTTCTCATCGTCGCGGTGCTCGTCCTGGATCCGTGGCTAGGGCTGTGCGGGCTCGCGTGCCTGATCGGCGTTGGAGCCGCCGTGCGCTGGTATCTGCGACGTGCCAGGCCGGCCTATTTGGCAGTCGCCGCATCTGGTGCAGAGCTGGCCGACGTCGTCGCCAGCACCGCCAAAGGCGCTCGCACGATCGAACTCCTCGGATTGGAACACCGCCGGACACAGGCCACCGAAGCCGCTATCAACCAAGCCCGGTCCGCACGCCTAGGTGCATTGTGGCTGCGAACGGTGCTGTTTCCGTGGTCGGAAGTTGCGCTAGCACTACCGGTGGTCGGCGTCCTTGTCATCGGCGGTGGCCTTTACGCCGATGGTCTGGTCAGCCTGGGAACCGTGGTGACGGCGACGGTCTACTTACGCCAACTCGTCGGCCCACTCAACACTCTGATGCTCTGGATCGAACAGCTGCAAGGAGCCGGAGCCTCCTACGCCCGCGTCGAAGGGCTAGCTGACATCCAGCTGACCTCGAACGGTCAAGGCGCCGACGCCCTCGACGGTGACCGCATCCAAGTGAACAACGCGCATTACAGCTACACGGGTGCTCGCGACGTACTTCACGGAATCAATCTCTTCGTGCAGCCCGGAGAACGGCTGGCCGTCGTCGGCACCTCCGGCGCAGGAAAATCAACCCTCGCACGGCTCCTCGCCGGCCTCGACCGCCCTCACACCGGGTCCGTGACCATCGGTGGTACGCCGGTTGCCGACCTGTCGCCCGACCACCTGCGCGAGCACGTCGTACTCATCACCCAAGATCATCACGTCTTCCACGACACCGTGCGCGACAACCTGCGGATCGCACGACCGAACGCCACGGACCAGGAGCTGTACGCCGCGTTGGACGCCGTCGGAGCCGCGTGGATGGACGGCCTACCACACGGCCTGGACACCGAGCTCGGCCACGACACCGACCTCGACGGCGCCAGTGCCCAGCAGCTCTCGCTCGCACGAGTCGTCCTCGCCAACCCCCACACGCTGATCCTGGACGAAGCCACCGCACAACTCGACCCGAAAACAGCCCGGCGAACGGAACAATCACTAGCCGCCGTCCTCCGCGGTCGCACCGTGATCGCGATCGCCCACCGCCTGCAGACAGCGCACGACGCCGACAGAATCGCAGTCATGGAAGCCGGTGAACTCGTCGAGCTCGGCACCCACGACGAACTGGTCAGCGCAGGACGTGTCGACGGCAAACTCTGGCAGTCATGGCATGCAGGATCATCCGAAGATCAGTCACTGCCAGATGAGGGGTAGCTCGCCTGCCCGCAACAGGTTCGATGACCGGCCAGGTCGGCGCGCTGGTGCTGTTGCACGTCTGGCGAGTGGGGCGGGAAAATCGCCGGAACGGTCGTCCTCTCTACGCCCGCGTGACACCGCCCAGCACCGGTAAGGAGTGACGTGAGAATCTCGTTCTTGTCGTCGAAACCCGAGGGGAGACGGACCGCAGGCCATCGGTCTCGGTCTCGCGCTGTTCCCGCTCTGACAATCGGTGCGCTTGTGGCCGCAACTCTTGTCCCATTGACAGTGGGACAGGCATCCGCCGGCACACCAACACCGTCCGCCGATCCCTCAGCCTCCGAGAGCGTCAACCTCGCCCTCCTGCCGGGTGCGGTCGCTTCCGCCAAGTCCCAGCGCATGACTGCGCCCGCCGCGACGTACGCGCCCGCCAATGCGGTCGACGTGTTCGTGCACAACGGATGGAGCTCGAACTACGCGTCGGTCGGCAACGGCTACGACCCGACCCAGGACTGGTTCCAGGTCAAGCTGGCCACGCCCGCCCCGGTTTACGAGGTGTTCAGCCGCTGGACTTCTCCGGCCAAGCCGACGGAATACGATCTGCAGGTCTCCACGGACGCCGACTGCCAGACCTGGTCGACGGTCACCCACGTGGTGAATCCGAGCGACAAGGATTCCCAGGTGATCGATCGCAAGGACCCGATCTCGTGTGTCCGGATGCAAGCCCTGGCCACGACGTCCACCACCGGGTACACGATCAACGAGTTCGAGATCTGGTCCGGCCCCAAGCCACCGCCGGTCGTGGGACAGATCATTCCCGTGCCGGTGAAGCAGACGCCCGGCACCGGTCAGCCGTGGGAACTCACGGACACCTCCCGGATCGTGATCTCCAGCAGCGCCCTTGCCGCCACAGCTGAGGTGCTCGCCGGTTACCTGCGGCCCGCCACCGGGTTCGTGCTCCCCGTCGTGACAGATTCCGCTACTGCCTCTGACGTCTCATTGAGCCTGGGGCCGGTGTCCGGCGTCCCGGAGAACAAGGCCGCCGAAGGCTACTCCCTCACGGTGTCGAGTGCGGGCGCGAAGATCGTCGCCCCGCAAGCACATGGCCTGTTCAACGGCTTCGAGAGCCTCCGGCAGCTGTTGCCAGCGGCAATCAACTCCCCCACTACCGGCGCCGGGCCGTGGACAGCGCAGCCCGTCACGGTCCTGGACTACCCGCGCTACGAGCATCGAGGTCTTCAGCTCGACCCCGCCCGCAACTTCATGACTGTCGCCGAGATCCGGTCCATGATCGACCAGCTGGCCGCGTTGAAGGGCGACCGGCTGCACCTGCACCTGAGCGACTCCCAGTCCTGGCGGCTGGAGATCAAGGGCTACCCGGCTCTGGACGGCACCGGATGCAACGGATCGGCCTGTATCGCGGGCTTCTACACGCAAGAGGACTTCAAGGACCTGGTCAAGTACGCCGCCGACAGGTTCATCGAGATCGTCCCAGAGCTGGAGGGCCCGGCCCATGCGACGGCGGCGGTCAGATCCCTGGGCGGCGTCGCGGTCGTGGGCTGCCAGGGCCAGACCCAGACCGACCGGTTCTGCACCAACCCGAACGACCCGGCGAGTGAGCGAGCACTCGCCTTCTGGCGGGACGCGATCGCACAGCTTGCCGCGATCTCTCCCGCACCGATCATCCACATCGGCGGCGACGAGGCCATCGGGATGCCCCACGAGGATTACAAGTGGTGGATCGGGCAGATGGAGACCATCGTCAACAACGCCGGCAAGCGAATGATGGGCTGGAATCCCGCACTGGAGGGATACGCACCGGGCTCGACCTCCATCAACCACTACTGGTCCGACTACACCGGCGGCGGCCCCCCGCTCATCAAGCCGGAGTGGTTCAACCAGGGCCGCAGCGTCATCACGACCCCGGAATGGAACGCCTACCTCGACTTCGGGTACGACGGGTCTCCCGGCCGGACACCGCGGACCGAGCTCGACAAGGCCTACTCGTGGGACCCGGAGTGGGTGTACGAGAAGTACCGGTCCGTCTGGGCGCAACCGGCGTACGGCGGACCGAAGGCGGAGGACATCATCGGCATCGAGGCGCCCATCTGGGGCGAGCAGATGCGTGGGCTGGCCACGAACGAGTTCATGGTGTTCCCGCGGCTGGCCGGCATCCTGGAGAAAGCCTGGTCTCCCAAGGTGCTCACCCAGGACTACGACGCGTATCGCCAACGGCTCAGCGTCGCCGGACCTCGGTGGGCCTTCGGAGGAGTGAACTTCGGTTCGATCGCCCAGGTCACCTGGAGTCCGGAGGCGATGGGCACGGTCACCCGCTTCGGCGTGGACAAGACCGTGAGCAACGCACCTCTGGGACGTCTGGCCGCCGGCTCGATTCCGCCTGGTGAGTTCACCGCCATGATCGATTGGGGCGACGGATCCCCGGCCGAGGCCGCCGGTATCGCAGCACGCGATTACGTGGCGAGCCAACGTCAGGGCAGAAGCCTGATGACCGTCAGCGGGAGCCACACCTACTCGGTGGACGGGGTCTATCACGGGACTGTCACCTACAGCCGTCAGGGCCAGACCTGGGACGTGCCGTTCGTCGCGACCGGCGTCCCGTCCTGTACGACGATGGTCACCGGGACGCACCAGGATCCGTTGACCGTGTCAGCGGGCGTCGCCTGCTTCGACGGCGCGACTGTCTCGGGACCTGTAACCGTGGCTGCGGGTGCCGGACTCTACGCATCCGGGTCTGAATTCCGTGGCCCGGTGACGGCGTCCGGGGCAGGCAGCGTACTGCTGTGCGGCACGACCGTGTCCGGGCCGGTGAGCGTGACCGGTGGAACCCGGGTCTGGCTCGGCAACCACAATGGCGAGTGCGCGCCCCCGACGGTCGGGGGTCCGGTGAGGGTCAGCGTCTCGGTGGGTCAGGTGACGATCGACGGCGCCACCGTCGCCGGCCCGCTCGTCGTGCAGAACAACACCGGCTCGACGATCGTCTCCGGCAACCACATCAGCGGGCCGCTGTCCTGCACGGGCAACTCCCCCGCGCCGACCAACGCAGGCCAACCCAACACCGCGTCCGGCCCGAAGTCGGGCCAGTGCGCCGGACTCTGACAGCCGGTAGCTGAACCCGGCGGCCCTGCGCACCCACGAGCTGCGCAGGGCCGCTCCGATCGCCGGACGGCGGTCAGCGGCGCCGCCTTCTCGCGAGGGTTGTCAGTTTGAAGGCGGCGCCGGTGGTCAGGCCGTAGACCAGGTGGGCGCTGAGGTCCATGGCCAGGACCTTGTAGTGGTACTGCCAGATCGGGCGATAGAGCTTTGCTGCCGGGAGTACGACGTAGCTGGTTCCCCACACCCCGGCGCCGAAGATCGCGCCGTACCAGGCCCGGGGCTTGGGTGCGGACCCGGCGACGACGCCGTACGCGGCACCGTTCGCGATCCCGTACCCCCAGTGCATGATGTTGTTGACCAGGGCGGCTCTGCTGTCCGGCAGTTCGCGCTGGAAGAGGCCCTCGAACAACCGTCTTCCGACCTGTGCTGGGGCGGCTGCCTGGTCCCAGGTCTGGATGTCGGCCGAGAACTCCCAGCGGCCGGCCTCGCTCTTGCCGCCGCCGCTTCGGTACTCGGCGTACAACAGCGCGTCCATGGCGAGGGTCCCGATCGTGCCCGCGACCAGCCCACGAGTGATGGCTCCCAGCGGTGTGAGTCGATCGCGCTTCATCATCCTGCTCCTTCGAACATCTGCGAGTCTCCTTCGATTCTCAGGATCGTCCGGCTGCGCGTGCGTCGCGCCCGGGTAATTCCCTGGTCCGCGGGACTGTCCGTGGCCGGCGTGGCCGGACCAGGGATTTGCCCAGGCGCGATCAGCGCATTCGAAGGGCATCGTCGTAGACGTCCATCGACCAGAGGAGAGGACCATGAACAGCACGCCGGCCGAGGGTCTCGCGTACGAGGTGTTCGTCAGTGAAGCGCCCGCGCAGCCCGGTGCCCTGCCGAATGGTGCGCCGAGGAGTTTCTCCCCGATCGCAAGCACCCTGATCTACGGACAAGAGAACGCCGTTCTGTCAGACCCTGGCTTCAACCCCTCCACGGCGCGCGACCTGGGCGACTGGGTGGCCGGCAAACGACGCAAGCTCACCGACATCTACATCACGCATGGCCACGGGGACCACTGGTTCGCGGCACAGCTCCTCGCCGACCGGTTCGGCGCTCGCATCGTCGCGTCGGCGGGCGTGATCCGGCAGATGCACGCCAGCGTCGCCGCCCGGCCGTTCCTGTGGGACAAGATGTACGACGACATTCCGCCGTCATCGGTCACCGCGGTGACGGTGCCGGACAATCGCTTCGCGCTGGAGGGCCACGAACTCCGGATCGTCGACGTCGGCCACGGTGACGCCGACGACTCGAGTGTCCTGCACGTCCCGGACCTCGGGCTGGTCGTCGCCGGCGACGTGATCTACAACGGCGCCCACCAGTACGTCGGCGACGCCCTGGGACCCGACGGTCTCGCACCGTGGCGGGCCGCGATCGACAACGTCGAGGCACTCGCACCGCGAACGATCGTTGCCGGACACCTGAACCGGCTCGGTGACGACAACGCCGTCCGCCAGATCGCCGCCACCCGGCGGTATCTCGACGAAGCCGAAGCCGCCCTCAAGACCGAGACCACTGCCCTCGGCTACTTCAACCACATGATCGAGCTCCACCCCGACTACGCAGGGCAGCTGATTCTCTGGGCCGGCGCCGGTGCGCAGTACGGCGTCCGCGAACACCCGGCCGCCAACAGACCGCAGATCGTCGCCTCCGCCTGGCTGTGAAGGGATATCTGAACGCCACCGTCGCGTCGTCGTGAGAATGCCCGACGAGCCTGGTAGCCGTCCCACGCGACCAGCGGATCGGTGTCGTCGGGCCGGCTTCTGCCCACGCGGGATGTTCCTGTCAGAGGTGGTGCAATCCGCGGCGACAGCGTAGCCAAGCCGCCTTCACATCCGGGTCAGCCGGTCAGCATGTTGCTAATGGCAACAACTGCAGGACGCGGGTGCCCCGAACACTTCGTGCGCCTCGCGGAGTCGCGCTCATCGAGTGACCGAGCCCGTAGTGTCTTGGTATGACGAATGTGTGTTTCGCCGGTATCACCGGGTGGACCGCGGCGCCGATCGTCGCTGCCATCGCAGCCTCCGATGACCTGACGCTCACCGCCGGAGTGTCCAGATCGGCGGCCGGTCAGGACATCGCGACGGTCACCAGCTCGAATGCCGGCGGATCGATCTACGGGACGGTCGCCGCGGCCTTGCGATCGGCTCCGGTGGACGTGGTCGTGGACTTCACCAGCGCCACCGCGGTCAAGACGAACGTGGTCACGGCGATCGAGGCCGGGATCCATGTCGTGGTGGGGTCGAGCGGGCTGACCGCCGCCGACTATGCGGAGATCGATCGTACGGCGCGTGACCGTGGCGTCGGCGTGATCGCGGCGGGAAACTTCTCCGTGATGGCGGCCGTCCTACTGCGTGCCGCGTCGATGGCCGCCGAGCACCTGGAGCACTGGGAAGTGCTCGACTACGCCAGCGACCAGAAGCCCGATGTCCCCAGCGGCACGTCCCGGGAGCTCGCCGAAACCATGGGCAGTGTGCACCGGCCCGGGACTGCCATCCCGCTCCCCGACCTGCACGGTCCGGTCGAGGCCCGAGGTGCCGAGGTTGCGGGCACCCGGATCCATTCCATCCGGTTGCCCGGTTTCGTCGTGACGACCGAGGTGGTGTTCGGTGGATCAGGGGAACGACTTGTGATGCGCCACGATCCTGGTTCGACCGCGGACCCGTACGTCGCCGGGACCCTCCTGGCGATTCGCCGGGTCGCCGACGAGCCAGGACTCCGAAGAGGACTCGCCTCACTCCTGTACGGCGATCCTGACGCGGATCGCTAGCTGTTCACCATGGGCCGGACAGTTAGGAGTCTTCTCGGCGTTTGCGTTGTTCGCTGGTCAGGTAGGTGGCGACGGCGAGGGTGGTGAGGAGTGTGTAAGCGAGTGGGAAGGATTTGTCGCGGCCCTGCGAGCCGCCCCAGTGGTCGTAGCCGAAGGCGCCGATGAGGACGGATACCACGAGCGTGAGTGCAACGTTCAGTGGCACTGCCGCGCGGACCGCCTGCGCGAACTGGCGCCAACCTGAAGGCTGGACCACCTGGCGCAGGGTGGCCAGCCAGCGCAGGTGCAGGTCGTACCAGCGGGCCGGCGAGCTCCGAGCTGCATCGACGGCGCCGTAGGCGACAGCCCACAAGGCACCGCCCACCGCTGCTGTGACCAGTCCTGCAGTGTCAGAAGGCAGTTGGTCTGTCAGACCCAGGAAATACAGCCAATCGAAGAGCCATCGCATCAGCAACACGCTGAGGACGACCGCGGTGGCCAGGAACAGCAGCAGCCCGAGCCACCACTGTGTCTGCCGGATCCGAGCCGAGACCGGCGCCGCGTTCCCCCAGTCGGGGGACAGAACCGCCGGAAGACTCTTCGCTGTGGGGGCGACCGCAGGCCCCGGCGCGGCCGGCGATCTGGCCAGGACGATCGTGCCGGCCACGTCGAACTCCCACTTGCGCGGATTCTGCAGGTGCGGTTGCCCGGCAAGCTGTCGGCGCGCGTACTCATACATATCGTCGACAGAGACCAGGCCGTCTCCGTCGATGTCGGCGGCACCGGTCTGGAGCCCGCGGGTCACGCTGGACGTGAAGATCGACGGCGTGGCACCTCCGACCACTTTGTCGCCCTCGAAGGCGTACTGCGTCGCATCGGATGCCGTCAGCACCACCAGGCCGCGGGCGTCGAAATGATCCGCGGTGTGAACCGAAGGATCGGCCTTGACGGACAAGCCTCTGGCGAACGCGCCGCTGTAGCAGCAGTCCAGCACCAGAACCTTGCAGCGCGACCGACAGGCGAACAGAACGTCGTTCACGAACCCAGCCGAGACAGCCGTCGAGCGCAACCGATCGCGTCGCGTATCGCGCGCGGCGAAGTACAACCTGCCCTGCTCGTCCTTCAGCCCGTGGCACGACAGATACAGCAGCACCAGGTCACCACGGTCGCGTTCGGCCGCGAAGTCCTCGATGGTCTGAGAGATCTGCCCGGATGCACCATCCAGCACGGACGACACCGCAAACCCGCCGATCGCCGGATCCGCCAGCACACTGGCCAGCGCGGCAGCGTCGTACGCGGGCGATACCAGCTGCGCGAGGCCCTCATCCTCGTACGCCGATGTGGCCACGATCAGCGCGAGCCGTCGCGCGACACCATCGCTTCCCACCATCCCGACCCCCCCGTCACAAGCGAAGATCTCCCCCGCCGCAGGAACTGTCAAGCCTCCGTCCTGGCTGGCCGTCGGGACCGGCGTGACCTAACGTCCGTAGGGAGACGCCTCCGACGATCAGGAGCAGCGATGACCAGTACGACGCTCACGCCGCAGACGGACCGGGAGGACCTGCAGCGGTTCCAGATGTACATCGGCGGACAGTTCGTCGACGCCCTGTCGGGCGCGACCTTCGCCTCGAACAATCCCTACACCGGCAAGGACTGGGCGATTGTCCCGGATGGGACGGTCGAGGACGTCGACCGAGCGGTCCGAGCCGCGAGGGACGCTCTCGACGGTCCCTGGAGCAGCATGACCGGCTTCCAGCGGGCGCGGCTCCTCCAGCGACTCGGCGACGTCATCGCCGCCAACGCCGAGCGACTGGCCCGGCTCGAGGTCGCCGACTCCGGCAAGCTCTACCGCGAGATGATCGGCCAGATGCGGTACCTACCGGAGTGGTACTACTACTTCTCCGGGCTGGCGGACAAGATCGAGGGCCGCGCGATCCCCTCGGACCGGGACAACTTCTTCGTTTACACCCGACGCGAGCCGGTCGGTGTCGTCGCGGCCATCACGCCGTGGAACTCGCCACTCCTGCTGATGACCTTCAAACTCGCCACCGCACTCGCGGCCGGCTGCACCTTCGTCGTGAAGCCATCCGAACACTCCCCCGCCTCGACCCTCGCCTTCGCCGAACTCGTTCACGAAGCCGGGATCCCGCCTGGCGTGTTCAACGTCGTCTGCGGGCTCGACCGGTCGGTCGGCGCATCGCTGGCCGGGCACCCCGGCGTCGACAAGGTCGCCTTCACAGGGTCGACCGCGACCGGTGCCGCCGTGGCCCAGGCCGCCGGCGCGAATCTGAACCGGGTGACACTCGAACTCGGCGGTAAGTCCGCTCAGGTGGTCTTCCCCGACGCGGATCTCGCCGCAGTGGCCAATGGCGTCATCGCCGGTGTCTTCGCCGCGACCGGCCAGACCTGCATGGCCGGATCACGCCTCATCGTGCACGAGAGTGTCCACGACGAACTGGTCGGTCTCATCGTAGAGCGTGCCGACCGGATCCGGCTCGGAGACCCCAACGACGAGGACACCGAGATGGGACCGGCCGCGAACACACCGCAGTACCAGAAGGTGCTCGGTTACCTGGAGACGGCGCGGAAGGAAGGGGCCGTGATCGCCTGCGGTGGCGGTCCCGACCAGGACCACGGCGGCCTGTTCATCCGACCGACCGTACTCACCAGTGTGAGTAAGGCGCATACCGTCGTCCGGGAGGAGATCTTCGGGCCGGTCCTGGCGGTGTACACGTTCCGCGACGAGTCCGATGCGCTCGGTCTCGCCAACGACACGCCGTACGGTCTGGCCGGTGCGGTGTGGACGAAGGACGTGCACCGCGCGCACCGGGTCGCCGCGCGGCTCCGGGCCGGCAACGTCTGGATCAACGCCTACCGCGTCGTCGCTCCCAACGTGCCGTTCGGTGGCTTCGGCGCAAGCGGAATCGGCCGTGAGAACGGGCTCGATGCGATCCACGAGTACACCGAGGTCAAGGCCGTCTGGGTCGAACTCACCGGCGCCACCCGCGACCCCTTCAAACTCGGCTGATCAGGAAAAAGCTCGTGCCCGCGCAGGATTCGCGCGTAGGCTCGGGTTCATCTGATTCGTGCTCAGGGGGCAAAATGAGCCAGCCAGCGACGCAGTCCGACTACCCCGACCACATCGACGCCGCCGTACTGAAGATCGCCGGCGTCGTGGTGCTGGGCGCGGTGATGTCGATCCTCGACATCACGGTGGTCAACGTCGCCCTGCCGACCTTCCAGATCGAGTTCGGCACGCCCGGCAACCCGGTCTCCTACGCACATGTCGCCTGGACGGTCACGGCGTACACGCTCGCGCTCGCGACCGTGATTCCGCTGACCGGATGGGCGGCCGACCGGTTCGGCACCAAGCGGCTCTACATGGCCGCGATCTTCCTCTTCACCGCCGGGTCCGCCCTGTGCGCGACCGCGTCGACCATCAACATGCTGATCGGCTTCCGCGTCCTGCAGGGCCTTGGCGGCGGCATGCTGATGCCGCTGGGCATGACCATCATGACCAGGGCCGCGGGGCCCCACCGGATGGGGCGGCTGATGGCCATCCTCGGGGTCCCCATGCTGCTCGGCCCGATCCTGGGACCGATCCTGGGCGGCTGGTTGATCGAGGTGGCGAGCTGGCACTGGATCTTCCTCATCAACGTGCCGCTGGGCGTGATCGCACTGGTCTACGCCTGGTTCGCGCTGGCCAGGGACACCGCGCATCGGTCGGAGTCGCTCGACGTCGTCGGGGTGCTCCTGATGTCTCCCGGTCTCGCCTTGTTCCTCTTCGGCGTGTCCTCCCTGCCCGCCGAGAACGGTGATTTCGGTGCGACCCGAGTGTGGCTCTCGATGCTGGTCGGGGTGCTGCTGATGGCGGCGTTCGTCTGGCACTCCTTCCGGCCGAAGCACCCGTTGCTCGACCTGCGGCTGTTCCGCAACCGCAACCTCACCGTCTCGATCATCACGATGTTCCTGTTCGCCGCGGCGTTCTTCGGCGGCCTGCTCCTGGTACCCACCTACTTCCAGCAGATCCGCGGCGAGTCCACCCTGCAGGCAGGTCTCCTGGTGGCGCCGCAGGGACTCGGCGCCATGGTGACCATGCCGATCGCCGGGAGGCTCGTGGACAAGGTGCCGGTCGGCCGGATCGTGCCGTTCGGGCTGGTGCTGATCGTCATCGGCATGTTCGGCCTGACCCAACTCACGGCGACGACGCCGTACCTGCTGATCATCGGCATGCTGGTCGTGATGGGCTTCGGGATGGGCGCCACGATGATGCCGTTGTTCACCTCGGCGCTGAAGACCCTCCCCGGCCCCCAGGTCGCGCGCGGCTCCACCCTGCTCAACATCACCCAGCAGATCGCCTCGTCCTGCGGCGTCGCGACGATGTCGGTCATCCTCACCAATCAGCTCAACAACTCGCCGATCATCCCGGGTACGCAGAACATCCCCGGGCTGGACGGAGGCCTCCGCGAGACCCAGGCGGCCATCGCGGCCAATACCCGCCCGGGCGGAATCGCCCTGCTCCACCTCGACCCCGCCGCGGTCCTACGCGGGCTGGTCGACGCCGCCGCGTCGTTCGCGCACACCTTCTGGGTCGCCTGGGTGCTGGTGGTGCTCACGCTGGTGCCGGCCCTGATGCTGCCCCGCAAACGCGAGGTGACACGCCTTGTCGTCGACGACCAGGTACCGCCCGCGGTGGTCGACTGACCGACTCGCTTCCCATAGCGTCGCCTCAGCCGGGATGGGAGGTGGGGCGTTGCAGGGTCGACGGAGTCTTGTGTGTGTCGGTGACCTTGTCGAGGACGTTGTTGTTTGGGCGGCTGGTGCGACGCGGGCGGGTACGGACAACCCGGCACGGATCCGCCGGGCACGCGGCGGCGCGGCCTCCAATGTTGCTACGTTTGCGAGCAGTCTCGGGACGGCGGTTCGGTTCGTCGGGCGGGTCGGGGACGACCCCGTCGGCGCGGCACTGGTGCGGGACCTGGCCAGGGCCGGTGTCGACGCCAGGGTCCAGAGGCAAGGACGAACCGGCACCATCGTGATTCTGGTGGATGACGATGGAGAACGCACGATGTACCCCGACCGAGCGGCCGCGGCTCAGCTGGCCGACGTACCTGACCTCTGGCTCTCCGGCGCGGACGCCATCCACCTCTCGGCGTACTCCCTCGCCGGGCCGTCGCTGTCCGTCCTCCGCCAAGCGTCCGGCATCGCCCGTGCCGAAGGCGCAATCCTCACCATCGATGCGTCCTCGGTCGCTCTCATCGATGCCGTCGGACCTACGCCGTTCCGTGCCCTGATCAGAACACTGCAGCCGACGTACGTCTTCGCGAACGGGATCGAAGCCGACGCCGCCTCCCTGCGAGACCTCGCCACTTCTGGTACGACGGTTGTGGTCAAGAACGGCGTGGAGCCCACTGAGGTTCACCTCGGCGGCAACAGGTCAGCAACCGTCCGGGTACCCCCTGTCGACGAGGTGCGTGACACGACTGGCGCCGGCGATGCGTTCGCCGCGGGCTTCCTGTCCGCCGTACTCGATGCAGCCGATGCCGTCGAGGCCGTCGAAGCCGGCCATCGCCTTGCCCGGAGGGTTCTCGGCGAACCTGGTGCCACCCTGTCCATGACCACTGACGAGAACGGAACTGTGTGTGATTGAGCCCATCTTGTCCAACGACGTGGCGCACGCTCTGGAGAGAGGTCGCGCGGTCGTCGCGCTCGAGTCGACGATCTTCTCGAATCTCGGCCTGCCGGCGCCGGCGAACGCCGACGCACTCGGACTGTGCCAGCAAGCAGTCCTCGACCACGGCGCCACACCAGCCGTGACCGCGATCCTCGACGGCCGGCCGCATGTCGGTCTCTCGCCGGACGAAGAGAAGCGAGTGCTGCAGGGCACCCGCAAGGTCGCCGAGCGCGACCTGGCAGTGGCCCAGGCACAAGGATGGGACGTCGGCGTCACCACCGTCTCGGCGACGGTTGCCTTGGCCCACGCCGCCGGCATCTCGGTGTTCGCCACCGGCGGCATCGGCGGTGTCCACCGCGGATCAGAACTCAGCGGCGACGTCTCGGCCGACCTCGACGCGATCGCCAACCACCCAGTCATCACCGTGTGCGCCGGCGCCAAGGCCTTCCTCGACCTGCCGCGAACACTCGAGTATCTCGAGACCGCCGGTGTCCCGGTCCTGGGCTGGCAGCACGACTGGTTCCCGGCGTTCTACACGCGGTCGAGTGGTCTGCCGATTCCGCACCGGGTCGATGACGAGGGAGTCGTCTGTGACGTCCTCCGCTTCCAGGCGCGGTCGGCTACCGGCGTCCTGCTGACTGTTCCGATTCCCGTCGACGACGAGATCCCGGCGTCGCGCATCGACGCCGTACTCACGGCGGCGTTGGATGCGAGTGCCCGTGCCGGGGTCGCGGGTCCCGCCGTCACGCCGTACGTCCTCGCGAGGATCGAGAAGGAGACGGACGGGGAGAGCATCCCAGCCAACCTCGCCCTGGCCCGGAACAACGCTGACATCGCGGCCCGGATCGCGGTCACGCTCGCCGGGTGATCCAACGGTCGTCAGTCAGTCGCCGGCTGCTTGCTCGAGCTTGTCGAGGAGGGCGGCTCCGAAGTCCTTCGCCGGCATGTCGGCCACGGACAGCAGGGTCGCCGTCCTCTGAATGCCCGGGATCCGCCAGACCTGGTCCATCAGGATCGTCCTCAGCTCGCCGTAGTCGCGGACCCGCATCCGGATCAGGAGATCGAGCTCACCGGTGACCAGAGTGACGTCTTCGACCTCCGCCAGGTCCCAGAGGGCGGCCATGATCGCGGCGACGTCATATCCCGGGCCTGCTTCGATCGAGAGGAACACGACCTGCCCGTAGCCGACGACCGACCAGTCGACCTGGGCGCTGTACCCGGTGATGACGCCATTGCGCTCGAGCCGGGCCATCCGCTCACCGACAGTGGGGGCGGAGACTCCGAGCATGGTGGCGATCTGGCGCTGCGACGTACGACAGTCCGCCACCAGGATCTTCAGCAGGGCCAGGTCGATCGCGTCGAGCACGTACGGTTCGCGCGCCGTCGCGGCCACGTCACGGACGTGCGCCAAGGAGGAATGATTATCGGCGAGCATGAGGATCTCCCGCGGTCTCGGAGACGAGACGTAGTTGGGCGAAGGCGAGGATGCCTTCGATTCCGCCTTCGTAGCCGTAGCCGGAGTTGCCCAGGCCGCCCAGGGGTACGTCGGGCAGCGACGGAGCCAATTGGTTGACGCCGATGTTCGACGCGCTCAGCCGCCGGACGACCTCGTCGCGCACATCCATGCTGTTCGTGAACAGGTACGCCGCGAACGCGTAAGGCGCCGCGTTGGCTGCCGCGATCGCCTCGTCCAGCGTGCTGAACGACGAGACGGTCGCGATCGGACCGAACGGCTCCTCCGACAGGATCATGGCGTTGGAGTCCAGCGGCAGTCCGGCGACGACGGTCGGCTCGAAGTAGAAGCCATCGCGGTCCACTTGCCGGCCTCCGGTCGCGATGACGGCGCCATGATCGGCGGCATCGCGGGCGAGCCGGACAAGTGCGTCCACCCGTCCCTGGTGTGCGACCGCGCCGAGCGTCACTCCATCCTCGGTGCCGTGGCCAACGATGTAGGACGCCGCCTTGGCCGTGAGCTTGTCGACGAACTCCCGGTACAGGGACTCGTGAACGAAGTACCTCGAGGGCGCGACACACGACTGACCGGCGGAACCGAACTTGGCGGCCGCCGTGGTGGCGATCACGTGATCCACGTCGGCGTCATCCATCACCAGTACGGGCGCGTGCCCGCCCAACTCCATGACTGTGCGGATGAGGTTCGGAGCCGCCTGCGCGGCCAGCGTCTTGCCGACGGCCGTGGATCCGGTGAAGGACAGAGCCTTGATCGCCGCGGAGCAAGTGAGCTGTTCGGAGACCGCCTGCGGATCACCGAAGACCAGATTCACCACCCCGGCCGGAAGACCCGCCTCCACCAGCAGTTCGACGATGAGTCGTGCGGTGGCCGGGGCGAACTCCGATGCTTTGAACACCACCGTGCAGCCCGCGGCGAGGGCGGCGCCGAGCTTCCGCGTCGCCAGGACAGCCGGGAAGTTCCAAGCCGTGATCACCGCGACGGGACCGAGCGGAGTCGGAATCGAGAGGCGGCGCGACCCGGCGGCAACGCCGGGGAACACGCTTGCTGGGATTCGGCCGGCCTGCTCGCCGTTCCAGCGCAGCGTCTCCGCGGCGCGGCCGATCTCGCCGCGGGCGTCGGCCTCCGTCTTGCCGGTCTCCAACAGGATCGTCGCCACGGCCTCCTCGCCGCGATCCGCGAGCAGTGCGGCCGCACGCCGGAGGATGTCTCCTCGAGCAGCGGCCGGCGTCGCCGACCAGGCCGGGAACGCGTTCTCGGCGGCGGTGATCGCCTCGGCGACCTGGTCGGCGCCGGCCAGCGAGACGGCTCCGATCGTACGACCGTTGCCTGGGTCAACGTTGTCGAGTGCCCCGGCCTTGCCCGGGATCCAGGATCCGTTGACGAACAGGTCCGCACTCATCCGCGCGAGGGCGGTGTCAACGGACATACGATGCTCCGTTCACGTCGATCGTGGTGCCCGTCGCGTGCTTCGCCAGACCGCTCGCGAGGAACGCGATGATGTTGGCAACGTCCTGCGGTTGTGCGACCTCCCCCAGACCGGTCTGCTCCGCGGCGACCTCGACGCCGACCGTGTCACGGAAGTGCTCGTTCAAGTCGGTGTCCACATACCCAGGAGCGACAGCGAAGGCGGTCACGCCGTGACGGCCGTACTGGCGTGCGATCGTGCGCGTCATCGCAACCACACCGGCCTTGGCGGCCGCGTAGTGCCAGTACTCCGGATCCTCGCCACGAAACGCAGCGCGCGACGCCAGGTTGATGATGATGCCGCCCCGGTCCAGTCGGGCGTACGCCGCCACCGCCTCGCGGCACAGGACCGCGGGCGCCTTGAGATGCAGGTCTAGCGAGAAGTCCCAGACCTTGAGCCACTCCTCGAGCGGGGCGTCCAGTGGAGCAGGCGGATAGGCGCCGGCATTGTTGACCAGGACGTCCACGTGCCCCTTGACGGCCCAGGCGTCGTCCCACAGCTTCTTGACCGCCGCCAGGTCGGTGAGGTCGGCGACCAGGGCCGTAGCGCTGTCACCGAGTTCCTTGGCGAGAGGATCGAGCGCGGATCCCGAGATGTCGTGAATCAGCGCATGCCCGCCTTGGGCAACCACCGTGCGAGCGGTCGCCGAGCCGATACCACCGCCGGCGCCGGTGATCAGAACAACGCGCCCCTCGAGGCTGCCCACAATCCACCCGCCCCTCTTGATTCTTTCAGATGTAAGCCCAGGATGGCTCAGTTGTTATCATTCTCCAAGTTCGGGACCTGAGTGATCTTACGGAGAGGTTGTTCGAATGAGTGGGCTGCGTGTTCTCTTTCTCGGTGGAACCGGCATCATCAGCTCGGCCTGCTCCTGGCGAGCAGTCGAGCTGGGACTCGACCTCACGGTCGTCAACCGGGGCCAGACCTCGATCCGCCCGCTCCCGCCGGAGGCGAAGCAGATCACCGCCGATATCGACGACCCGGCGTCCTTGGCCGCCGTTGCCGGCCAGGACTTCGATGTCGTGGTCGACTGGATTGCGTTCACGCCCGATCAGGTGCGCACCCGCACCGACGCGCTGCGCGGACACGTCGGCCAGTACGTCTTCATCAGCTCTGCCTCGGCGTACCAGACGCCACCAGCCCGGCTGCCGATCACCGAGTCGACGCCGTTGCGCAACCCGTTCTGGCAGTACTCACGCAACAAGATCGCCTGCGAAGACCTCCTGACCGGGCTGTACCGGGACGAGGGCTATCCGGCCACGATCGTGCGGCCTTCGCACACCTACGACCGCACTCTCGTCCCGTTCGACGGCGGCTGGACGATCGTCGAACGGATGCGCCGCGGCCAGCCCATCGTGGTGCACGGTGACGGGACCTCGCTGTGGACTCTGACGCACCACCGCGACTTCGCCCGCGGGCTGGTGCCGCTGCTCGGCCACCAACGCACGCTCGGCGACACATTCCAGATCACATCCGACGATGTCTTGACCTGGGACCAGATCGCGCACGCGCTGGCCACGGCAGCTGGGACGTCAGCACAGATCGTCCACGTTCCGTCCGATGCCATCGCCGCCGTACATCAGGGGTGGGGGGACGGCCTGCTGGGCGACAAGACCCATTCGGCGGTCTTCGACAACAGCAAGCTCCGCCAAGTGGTCCCGGACTTCGTCGCGACGATCCCCTTCGAAACAGGCGCCCGCGAGATCATCACCTGGTACGACGAGGACCCCAGCCGGCGCCGCGTCGACAGCAACATCGACGAGGCGATGAACACGCTCGTCGACCGCTACTCACGCTGACGTACCGCCCCTCCGAGGCTCCGTCGGCGGGGGCAGCAGACGTTGGGCCAGGTGGAGGATGAGGGAGTCTGGTGGCTGCCAGAAGGTGTGGTCATCGGCTGACAGCGCGTAGGTCAAGGCCCCGTCGTCGATGCAGTCGAGCAGGCCCGAGTCGGCGAGTTCGTGTGCCGACCACTCGTAGATCTGTTGCAACCGCGGGACGATCACGCCGTAGTCCAGAAGCCGGCCGAATCCGAGCTCGTTCCGCATATAGAACCGCACCTCCTCGCGCAGTGGATACTCGTCCGGCAGCACTCGGGACAACTGGAGGAAGATCCCGGCCATACCGAGCCTCGGGTCACCGAGCAGCGGGGCGAGCGGACGAAGCCAGCCCAAGGCGATCCGGGGCGCCGCGACGAGGGCATGGGTGTAGAGCACCCTGCACAGCACGACGTTCATGAAGAAGCGCTCGGCGACGGTCTCCGCCTCAGCCAACGCGCGGTGCTCCAGATAGCCGGCGATCACGCTTCCGTTGTGCGCTCGCCACCACGCCCTGGCGGTCGGGTACTGCGCGAAGGACAGCCAGAACTCGACCGTGCGCGACGAGGCCGAGCCCGACAGGTCGCCGCTCAGCGCCACAGCCTCGCAGCCGTCCCGAAGGACACGCTCATTCACGGCCCGCCACCACGGACTTCCCGGACGATCACTGAAGGGTGGCTGCAGCACACCGCGCCGCAACTCCCATTGCATCGCCGACATCGCCGCCCGGCGATACGGCAGATGCCGAGGCGCCTTCCCGAACGGACCGTAGTAGCAACGCTGCATCAGGGCGAGCCGGCCGGACGGATCGTCGCGGACCGCGGCGACCTGCTGCTCGGCCCAAGCAGCGGCCGTCATCCCAGTTCTCACCGCCACAGGATCGCACTCACCCCGGACGCCTACAGCACCTCACGACAGTTCGCCGCCGACCTCCGCTGCCAGCCCTGTTCCGCTGACCGCGCCTGGCAGACAAGAGCCGGCCGGAGCGGGATGCTCCGGCCGGCTCTGGCGAGGACCGCGATCAACGGGCGGCTCGCTCGATCACCTGGGTCACTGCCGACGGCTGGGACACCGCGACCAGGTGCGACGCATCGGGGATCTCGACCTCTGTCGCGCCGGCCCGGGTGGCCATGAACCGCTCGGCGGCCGGGGCGATCGCCTTGTCACCGGTCGGAATCACCGCGTACTTCGGAAGGGCCGCCGGGGCGGTCTTCTCCACCGGCTCGCTGAACGCCGCAGCCGCAACCGGCCGCTGCGCCGCAATCAAGACAGCACCCTGCCGGGCCGGGATGTCCGCGGCCAGGATCGGGCCGGCCTTGTCCGGCTTCAGCGCGAGGTCCACCCCACCGGGGTAGCTGATCACGTTGGTCACGTCCGGACCGAGTTCACTGCCGGGGAACTGCGAGTTGAGTGCCCCCAGCGTCTCGCCGGCCTGCGGGATGAACGCCGCGACGTACACGAGCGACTTCACCCCGGATGTGTCCGCGAGCTCGCTGACCAGCGCGCCGCCGTACGAGTGACCGACGAGCACCTTCGGCCCGGGGATGGTCGCGAGGACGCCGCTCAGGTACGACGTGTCGGACGCGATCCCGCGTAGCGGTACGGCGGGAGCCACCACGTTGTAGCCGTCGTGCTGGAGCCGGCTGGTCACTCCGGACCAGCTCGAGCCGTCGGCGTACGCACCATGCAGCAGCACGATCGTCGGCTTCACCTGCTCGGACTGGGCGGTCTGTCCGGCCTCCGCGGCCTGGGCAGTGGTCGCCCCGGCCAGCAGGACCGCCACTCCGGCCGCGCCGACCAGCAGGTTCTTTGCATTCGACATCAGGTTTCTCATCGGTCTTTCCAATCATCGGAGGGGTTCCGTTACGACCACAGTGCGTCTGTGGTTGACGTGTCACCCCAGTGGAAGTCACTGGTCCGGCTCCTGGTGCGTGTCCGGCGCCGAGGCCTTCGGGCCAGGGGC
Source organism: Kribbella sp. NBC_01484 (assembly GCF_036227145.1). Lineage (NCBI taxonomy): Bacteria > Bacillati > Actinomycetota > Actinomycetes > Propionibacteriales > Kribbellaceae > Kribbella > Kribbella sp. NBC_01484. Next base: position 6,947,661 of record NZ_CP109437.1, on the reverse strand, counting down.
GACGCCCTCGCACCGGTCGTGAGACGCTGCCCGCAGCGGCCGACATCGAGGAGGACGTTGTATGAGAACGATCAGGTACACGCGCCCCGGCGATCCGGCCGTGCTCGAACTGGTCGACGCACCCATCCCTGAACCCGGGGACGGCGAAGTCCGGCTGCGCGTGATGGTGTCGGGGGTGAACCCGACGGACTGGAAGGCGCGCAGCGGTCAGTACGGCGGCGCACCTGCGGACGCAACCGTCCCCAACCACGACGGCGCGGGCGTGGTCGACAAACTCGGCGCCGGCGTCGACAGCCTCGGCGTCGGCGATCGCGTCTGGGTCACGCTGGCCGGCGACGGCCGTCCCGCGAGTGGTACCGCGCAGGAGTTCACCGTCGTCCCCGCCGAGCGCGTGTTCCCCTTGCCCGCGGGGGCCGGCTTCGACCTCGGCGCCAGTACCGGGATCCCGGCGCTCACCGCACATCGAGCGCTGACAGTCGGCGAGGGCGGCCCAACCCGGCTGGCACCCGATGCGCTGGCGGATCGGACGATCCTGGTCGCAGGCGGTGCCGGAGCAGTGGGCAACGCGGCGATCCAGCTCGCGCGCTGGGCGGGCGCGGAGGTGATCGCGACCGTCAGCCAGGAGGCCAAAGCGCGGCTCGCGACGGCAGCTGGGGCGCATCATGTCGTCAACTACCGCGATCCGGACGCGGTCGAGGCGATCAGGGGTATCGCGCCCGATGGGGTCGATCTCGTCGTGGAAGTCGCGGCCGGCGCCAATGCAGAGCTCGATCTGGCAGTTCTCCGCCCGGGCGGGACGATCTCGATCTACGCGAACGACGGCGGCGTCCCGGTCGATCTCGACGTACGGCGAAACATGGGGCTGAACACGCGCTACCAGTTCGTCCTGCTCTACACCGTCGGCTGGGACCGGATCTCCGCCGGCGCCACGGACATCAACCAGGCAATCGCGGACGGCGCCTTCCGGGTCGGCGAGGAGGCCGGTCTCCCCCTGCACCGCTATCCCCTCGAGGAGACAGCTGCGGCCCACGCCGCCGTCGAGAGTGGAGCGGTCGGCAAGGTGCTGATCACCGTCGACGCTAGCTGAACACGCCGCGTTCCCCGCGGGGCTTCCAGGGTGATCACTAGGGAGAGCCACGGGCGCGACTGACGCGGTGCGGGGCGACCGTGAATGGTATGTACACCAACCAGATCACCTTGGCGAACCCCCGGCGGACGAGGCTCGCCGACCGTGCGGACGTTGCCCGCCTCACCGCCGTACCGAGTCCGCGCACCGACCTCGTCACCCGGCTCGCCACCGTGCCGGGCTTGGTCCGGCCCGGCATCGCGCACTGGGACATGAAGACCCGTCTCCCCCTGCAGCCACTCTCCAACGAGAACGCGTACGGCGACCCGCGGTTGCTGCACGACCTCGCCGAACCAGGTGCAACCTTCGCCCATCAGCTCGACGTGGACGTCATCGTGGGCGCAGAGACCGGTGGGATCCCGCTCGCCACCGCAGTCGCGCTGGCCGGCGACCTCCCCTTCGCGTTCGTCCGCAAGCCTGGGTACGTCGGGCACGAAGACCATGAACCACGCGTCCGCGGAGCGTCGGTCACAGGCCGGCGAGTGCTGCTTGTCGACGATGCCGTCTCGTCAGGTACGGCGCTCGAGGCGTTTGCCGACGAACTCCAGAGCGAAGGCGCGATCCTGGCCGGAGTCTTCACCCTCGTCGACATGCGCGACGTTGCGACGTCCGTGGCTCCGATCGCCAAGACGCTGCCGATCGAGTCCATCGCCACGTACCTCGACGTACTCACAGCCGCCACCGATCACGGCATACTCGACCCGGCGACCCACCGTCTCGCCGTCGACGCCCTGGTCAACCACTGGCCCGACAAAGACCCCCGCTGGACCCTCCTGCCCCAGGCCGCCTAGCGGGGCTCCCGAAGCATCAGAGGCGCTGGTGGGCGGGGACGAAGGTGTTCGGGCCGGTTGCTTCCTCGGCGCGAATGATGTGCGTGATGGCGTTGATCATGGCCAAATGGGTGAACGCCTGCGGGAAGTTGCCGAGGTGGCGTCCGCTGAGCGGGTCGAGCTCCTCGGCGTACAGACCCAGCGGGCTCGCGTACGACAGGAGCTTCTCGCAGAGCGCGGTGGCCTGGTCCAGTTCGCCGATCTCGACGAGCGCGGACACCAGCCAGAACGAGCAGATCGTGAACGTGCCCTCGGCACCGTGCATCCCGTCGTCGGTCTCCGAGACGCGGTAGCGCAGCACCATGCCGTCCTCGGTCAGTTCGTCGGCAATCGCCCGCACAGTGGCGCGAACCCGTGGATCGTCAGCCGGCAGGAACCGCAGCAACGGCAGGAGCAACAGCGAGGCGTCGAGCGTGCCGGCGCCGTACCGCTGGACGAAAACTCCCCTGTCGTCCACACCGTTGGTGCAGATGTCGTGACGGATCTCGTCGGCGACCGCCTGCCAATCATCGGCGAATCCGGGCTCGTCGTGCAGCCGGGCCAGCTTGGCGCCACGATCCATCGCCACCCAGCACATCAGCTTGGACGAGGTGAAGTGCTGCGGTTCACCGCGTGATTCCCAGATCCCCTGGTCGGGCTCGCGCCAGTGCTTCGCGGCCGCCTCTGCCTGCCGCTTGAGGAACGGCCACAGGCTTTCGGTCACCTGGTCGCGCGACCTGGCATGCAGATACACCGAATCGAGGATGGCTCCCCAGACGTCGTGCTGGCCCTGCAGGTAGGCGGCATTGCCGACCCGGATCGGTCTCGCGCCTTCGTATCCGGTCAAGTGGTCCAAAATCTGCTCGGGCAATTCGCGTTCGCCGCCGATGCCGTACATGATCTGGATGTCGTGTTCGCCGTCACACATCTCGGTCAGGAACGAGAAGAAGTCGTTCGCCTCGCGATCGAGCCCGATGGTGTAGAGCCCCCAGAGCGCGAATGTGGAGTCCCGGACCCACGAGTAGCGGTAGTCCCAGTTCCGCTCGCCGTACGGCGTCTCCGGCAGGGATGTCGTCGCGGCGGCGAGCAATGCCCCGGTGGGAGCGAAGGTGAGTCCCTTCAGGGTGAGTGCGCTGCGCGCCAGATAACTGCTCCACGGGTGATCCGGAAACACACCCACATTCATCCACTGCCGCCAGTACTCGGCCGTTCGCCCCATCCTCTCGAGGGCTTCCACCCACGTCCGCGGCGCCGACAGAACCGACCACGAGAGCGCCACGAACGCCGTATCGCCCTGCGACATGCGGGTCCGGGCCTGGGCCGTCCGGCCCTCCAGACCGAGGCGTAGATCGGTCGTCAGCTTCAGAGTGACATCGTGATCCAGGTCAGGGCAGTCTGCGACCGCCTCCCCGTAGCCTTGACCGTCATACCGCCAAGTTGCTTCCTTGCGGCCATAGCCGAACATCGGTTCGCACACCATCGAGAGATCCACAGTGCCGCTGACGCATTTGACGGTCCGCAGCAGACAGTGTTCGGCGTCGTAGTCGGTAGGCGTACGGCGGTGAGTCAGGGACCGGTCGGCGACGTTGTGCCACGGACCCATGAGCAGGGCGTCACGGACGATCAACCAGCCCGTCGGTGTCTTCCAGGTCGTTTCGAGCATCAGGCTGCCTGGCAGATAGCGACGTGCAGCGGGCACTTGTACGCCGTACGGACCGAGCCGGAAGCTCCCCGCGGCCCGGTCGAGAATCGCTCCGAACACGCTGGGTGAGTCGTGCCGCGGCAGGCACATCCACTCCACCGCACCACTCGGCGCTATCAGGCAGTTCGACTCGCAATCCGACAGGAAGGCATAGTCCGCAATCGGCGGGTGTGCGCTCCGACTCGGACCTTCCCGCAGGTCACCAGAAGTCGCGAGGGTACGTGCCAGGGACTGAGGCAAGGTCACTCCCCTCCCTCCTTCGTCGTTCCAACCATCATGCGGAGAACGCTCGTTGTGGCGCCAGTCCGAACGGCTGAGCGGCCCAGCCACGTCACATTCCGGCGGGCTGCGTCGTCGTTACCAGTGAGATCAACACACCGTCGGCACGATGGCGTGCCCTTCGGAGGAGGTGCAATCGATGCAGCAGGTGCTGATTCGGCCGAGGCGGATTCGAACAGTCAGGCGCAGACGCCTGAGAGACCTCGACCTTCGGTCCCCGTCGGGCCGGCTACTTCCGTTCTGATTCCGACTGGACTGGCTGCCCCTGGAGGGCGGCGGTGGTTTGGTCGACGGTCAGCCGATCGGCGGGGTCTTTCGCGAGCAGGGCTTCGATGATCGGGCGCAGCGGGCCGGCGTTCACGAACGGGCCCGGCTGGGCCTCGACCACCGCGACCAGCGTGCTGAACGGGTCGCCGGCGCCGAAGGGTGACTTCCCCTCGACAGCCGCGAACAGTGTCGCGCCCAGGGAGAACAGGTCGGACGCCGGGCCGACCGCGTCACCACGGGCTCGCTCCGGTGACATGTACGCCGGACTGCCGGCCAGAGCCTCACTCGACAGGGTGTGCTGATCGTCGATGGCAGCGGCGATGCCGAAGTCCATCAGGACAACCCGCCCGTCGTCGCACAGTTGGACGTTCGCGGGCTTGACGTCGGAGTGCACCAGACCCGCACGATGGACGGCCCGCAGTGCGTCGACCAGGTGCAGTGCGATCCGCCGTACGTCCGCGGTCGGGAGCGGTCCATCCGATCTCAGCGCGTCGGCCATGGTTCGCCCGGACAGCGGTTCCATGACGATCCAGTGATCGCCGGCGTCCTCGATGACGTCGTACACCTTCACCGCATTGTGGTGATTCAGTCGCGCCGCCGCGCGCGCCTCGGCCAGCGCAGTGGCGCGGACGTGCTCGGACGCGTGGTCCGGGAGCATCATGTGCTTGAGCGCGACTCGCCGGCGCAGCAGTTCGTCCTCTCCGAGCCAGACTCGGCCCATACCGCCGCGGCCCAGCAACATCCGCAAGCGATATCGGCCGGTCACCAGGTGCCCTGGCGCGACGACCGTCGGTGGTGGGTCCACCGCGACTGTTGCCATGATCGCCTGCCTTTGCGGGTCCTGATACGCCTCTCGTGCTCTCAATACGGACGTCGGGCCGATCCGGTTCGACCTTCGATCGGTGAGAATTCCGATCGCCCCGGACACTTCTGTCTTTAGATGCCCTCGGCAACTTCTTGCGACGGGTGCATCGAAAACTCTGCAGATATTGGGGTGAACCGGCCGGCGATCACGCCCGTATAGGTCCCAGACAAACCGGCACCACGGCGTTCCGATCCGAGACCGCCGTGACCAACAGGGAGGGACCACATTATGAGCAGCACGACGAGACGTATCCGGCGGAGCCTCAGCGCGGCGGCTGCCGCGGCTATCAGCGCAGGCATCGCCGTGAGTCTGGCCGGCCCGGCATCCGCGACGCCCTCGGGGAGCGTCGCGATCGACACCGGCCAGCTGATCGTCACCGGCACGAACCACGCGGACCACATCACACTGAGCGTGCCGGCTGCCGACACGTCGGTTCTCGAGGTCGACTTCGGTGATGGTACGGCGAAGCGCACCGTGAAGCGGAGCGACTTCGGCCAGATCCAGGTCACCAGCCGGGGCGGCGACGACACCGTGCGAATCGACTACGGCGCCGAGGTACAGCCGTTCACGATCATCGACACCGGTGACGGCAACGACACCGTATTCGGTGGCAGCGGCAACGAACTGATCCGCACCGGCGCCGGCAACGACGTCGTCGACGGGAACCGCGGCACCGACACGGCGCTGCTCGGCGACGGCAACGACAAGTTCATCTGGGATCCGGGCGACGGCAGCGACGTGATCGAGGGTGGTCGCGGCCAGGACACCATGGTGTTCAACGGCGCGGCCGGCGCGGAGAAGTTCGTTGCCTCCGCCAACGGTCCGCGACTGCGGTTCACCCGGGACCTGGGCAACATCGTGATGGACACCGATGACGTCGAACGGGTCGCGCTCAACGCACTCGGCGGCGCCGACACGGTCACCGTCGGCGATCTGCGCGGCACCGATGTTCAGCGGGTCGACGTCGACCTCGGTGCGCAGCTCAACACGAGCGGCGGCGACTCGGCCGTCGACGCGGTGACCGTCACGGGCACCGCCGGCCGGGACCACATCCAGGTCTCCGGTTCCGCCGGGAACGTGCGGGTGTCGGGACTCCGGGCCGACGTACGGCTGAAGAACGCGGAACCGACCGACCACCTGACCGTCGACACGCTGGCCGGCCGCGACACGGTGGCCACCGGCGGGCTGGCGCGAGGCACGATCACGCTCAGCATCCTCTGACCGCACGACCCGGCGTTCGCCCTACCGCGGACGCCGGGTCCCTCTGTGCGCACGTCTTGCCCAGCTCTCAGTCCATGGCAGAGTGATCTTGATAGGCGGGTACGCCGAGGAGGCGATCGACCGTGACGAAGCCGTAGCCCTTGTCGCGGAGCCGGTCGACGACCAACGTGACCGCATCGACGGTGGCGGCCCGGTCGCCGCCTTTGCCATCACGGCCGTCATGGAAAATGATGATGGAGCCGGGGCGGGTGACTCGCACAGCGAGCCGAGCGATGCGTTCGGGACTGGGCTGAGCGACCTCGAGCGGGTGGCAGAACTCGCCGGACACCGCCTGGAGCCCGTAGTCCTGCAGGAGCCCGAGGAGCGCTGGTATCCGCAGCAGCCAGGGCGGCCGGTAGAGCGCCGGCCGGATCCCGAGCTGCGCGAAGGCAGCCATCCCTTGCTCCAGATCCTCGGCGAGGGTGCCTCGGCGTAGGTACCGGGTGAAGTCGTGGGTGTGACCATGAAGGCCGATCACATGACCTGCGGACGCCAGCCGCACGGTCACCTCCGGGTAGCGCTGGACAGCCCGACCTACCTGGAAGAACGTCGCCTGGATGCCCTCGTGGTCGAGGTAGTCCGCGAGCTGGGACGTGTGAGGCTCGTTGGGGCCGTCATCGAAGGTCAGGGCGACTACGCGCCGATCGGCTGGGCCGCGGTACGGGAACGGGCCGAGCGTTTGCGAGTAGGGCGACATCATGAGCCAATACGCTGCCGCCGTACCCACCGTCAGCCCCGCGACGTACCGCGAGGCTTTGGACGATCTCGTTGCGCGGCTCATCAACTGTCCATCAGTCGGGCCGTCAGCGCCGTGGCAGCGGCGGCCACGGTCAAACCAAGCAACCGGTAACGCCGTGAAGCCGGCCGAGACCGATCACTCCGGAAGGCCGGAGCGGTGCCGATGACGGCGCGCCCGGTCGCGCGGTTCAGGGTGACGGCGAGAACGTAGTAGAACAAGAACGATACGACGAGGTTGTACGCCAGGCCCTGCGTCAGCCGGCGTGCCGAAGTCAGGGTGGGATTGCCCCGGTCGAAGGCGATCCGGCCGCGTGACCTCAGCTGCCGCAGCAGTCCGAGCTCGTCGGCGCCCTGGGTGCCGGTCAAGTCGTAGCCGGACCAGGCGTCCTTGCGAAATGCGATGTTGGTCGCGGTGATATAAACGACCCGGCCGGTCACCCGGTAAGTGAGGTGCACGACTTCGAAGAGGACCCGGGCGTACACCTTGCCCCACCAGGGTCCGTCGGGGTACCGGCACGGACCCGCGACACCTACCCGGACCGGATCCTGCCGGAACGTCCGGTCGATGCGGGACAACCAGCCGGCGTCGAACACGGTGTCGGCGTCGCTCGACACGACGATCTGTCCGCGGGCCGTGAGCGTGCCACGGTGCCGCGCCGCGCAGACGCCCGGTGTCTCCTCGCGTACGACGATTGCGCCGTACAGGCGGGCGATCTGCGCGGTGTCGTCGGTGCAGTTGTTGTCGACCACGATCACCTCGTGCCCGCCGGTGAAGTCTTGTCGAGCCAGCGACTGCAGGCAGCCCCCGATGAGACGTTCCTCGTTGAAGGCGGGGATCACCACACTGAACCTGGGCCCAGCTGCATCCGTGGTGATGTCGCAGGGGGCTTCCGACGACCGTCTACGTCGCACGAGCATCACCTCGCCATCCTTGCGAGACGGAGCTGAGAGAACGCTGAGGAACGACATTTGCCTCCAGCAACTGACCGGCTACGGTTCTGGCCATGGCCAGGATCGCTGTCTGTGAGGACGACCACGCGCTGCGCGGGTTGCTGCGGCGCGCCCTGGAGGGCGACGGCCACTCGGTCGTCGCAACGGCGAAAGGCTCCGATCTTCTCGCCCGGATCGACCCGGCCCCTCAGGTCGTGATCCTGGACATCGGTCTGCCCGACGCCGACGGCCGGGACGTCTGCCTGGCCCTCCGTGCGCACGGGATGAACGCCCCGGTGCTGATGCTCACCGCGCTGGGCGGCATGCACCACAAGGTGAGCGGCTTCGAAGCCGGAGCCGACGACTACCTCACCAAGCCCTTCGACGTCCCGGAGTTGCTGGTGCGGATCCGCGCACTGCTGCGCCGGACCACGGTCGCTGTCGCCGTCGCCGAGGTGGTGCTCGACCCGACCAGCCACGAAGTACGCCGGGGCGACGCCGGGGCATCGCTCACGCCGACCGAGTTCCGGCTGCTCGGCCGGCTGATCTCGGTTCCCGGCGAGGTCGTACGCCGCCACGCGCTGATCGCCGCCGGTTGGCCGCACGGCGCCTATGTCAGCGAGAACACCCTGGATTCCTACCTGCGGCGACTGCGCGTGAAGCTCGACCGGCTGGGTGTCGACGGCCGCGTCGCGACCGTGCGTGGAGTCGGCTACCGATGGGACTGACCGGCTTCCGGGGACGAATCGTGTCGCTCGCGGTCCTGACCGCGACGCTGGTCGTCGCCGTACTCGTGGTGCTGAGCCACATCCTGCTCACCCGGGCGACCGACGCCGATACCCGAACGCTGGCGCGCACACGAGCCGAAGCTGTCGCATCGACTGTCCAGGTTCACAACGGAACAGTCAGGCTCGTCGAGGGCACCGGTGACGCATTCGACACTGTCGCCTGGGTCTATGCCGACGGCCGGCTCATCGACGGGGCTGCCCACTCTCCCATGGTCGGGATCGTCGACCGGCTGGGCAGATCCGGCCGAGCCGAGTTCCTGACGACGGGCCACTATCTCCTGTACGCCGAACCGCTGCCCGTGCACGGGCATCCGGTCACCGTCGTTGTGACGGTGGACCTCGCGCCGTACGAGAACTCGGAGCAGCGCAGCCTGCTGATGTCGCTCGTGCTCGGCGGCCTCGCCGTCGTACTCGCGGGATTCGTCGCCTACCTCGGCGTCAGCCGGGCGTTGCGGGTCGTCCATCAGATGTCTGCGCTGGCCGACGAGTGGGGGGACCATGACCCGGGCCGGCGCTTCGGCCTGGGGCCGGCTCGCGACGAGTTCGGCGAGCTGGCTCAGACCTTCGACCGGCTCCTCGACCGGGTCTCGGACACCATCGCCGACGAGCGGCGGCTGACCGACGAGATCGCCCACGAGCTGCGGACGCCGATGACCGTACTGCGCGGCGAGGCCCAACTGGCCGAGCTCTCGGGAACCCACGTCGTACCGCACGTCGTCCTCGCCGAGACGGACCGGCTCAGCGCCGCGGTGAGTGCGATCCTGGATGCCGCGCGGTCTCGTCTGCGCGGAGAAGCGACCTGCCGGCTCGCCTTGGTTCTGCGCCAGGTTTCCGAGGGCCGCGACGTACAGATCGACGCGCCGGCCGAGCTCGAGGTGGCCGTCCCCGCCGAGGTGGTGACCGCTGTATTGGCGCCTTTGCTCGACAACGCGACCCGGCACGCCAGGACGGCGGCGTCCCTCGAGGCAGAGGTGGCCGGCGACAGTGTCGTGGTCCATGTCCTCGACGACGGGCCGGGCTTCGGACCGGACGACCTCGAGCGCGTCTTCGCGCCCGGTCACAGCAGCACGGACGGGCACGGGCTCGGGCTCGCCGTGGTCCGCCGGATCACGGCCGCGACGGGCCTCGGCGTACGGGCGGTCGCCGACGGGCGCGGACACGTCGAGGTGCGGTTCCCGCGGGCCTGACGGCGGCAGTCAGGTTGCGTGCAGGTGCATTGCGCAAGCGTGGCCGCATGACAACCAATACCGCATCCCGTACGGCCGCACCCCGGCTGCTGCTGAACAAGGTGCCCGAGGTCACTATCTGGTTCTGGCTCATCAAGATCCTCTGCACCACCGTCGGCGAGAGCTTCGCCGACTGGATCAACATGCAGCTGGGCGTCGGACTCGTCGCCACCGCGATCATCTTCACCGTGGTCTTCGCCGTGGTCCTGGGCTGGCAGGTGAGCACGTCGCGGTACAAGCCGGCCGCCTACTGGCTCACCGTCGTGGTCGTCAGCGTCACCGGCACGCTCTACACGGACATCCTCACCGACCAGCTCGGCGTGCCGCTGTGGATCAGTACGTCGGTCTTCGCGGTGGGCCTCGCCGTTGTGTTCGGTATCTGGTGGGCCCGCGAGCGCACCCTCTCGATCCACAGCATCGTCACGCGGCCCCGCGAGGGCTTCTACTGGCTTGCCGTCCTGGTCACCTTCGCGCTCGGCACCGCGGCCGGCGACTGGACCCTGGAGCTGACCGGCTGGAGCCCGGGCGTGTCGGTTCTCCTTCCGCTGGCCCTGATCGCGATCGTCGTCGGCTGCTGGCGACTGGGCGCGAACCCCGTCCTGGCCTTCTGGCTGGCGTACATCCTGACCCGTCCGCTGGGCGCGAACCTGGGCGACTGGCTGGCCTCCCCCAAGGTCCCCGACCAAGGCTTGGGCCTGGGAACGCTGGTCACCAGCATCATCTTCCTGTGCGCGATCCTGGCGACGGTCGTCTACCTGACCCTCACCAGGACCGACGTCATCGAGGGACACCAGCACCGCGACCGGACGGCGAAGTACCACCAGCCGCGCCGGGAGTGGCCGCTCGTCGGGGTCATGACAGCCGCCACCATCGCGGCCGGCATCCTGCTGAACTGGGCGTCCGCACAGCCGCACGCGAACGCGGCGGCCGAGGGCGAGGGCCCGAACCCGGCTGAGGCGAACGTCCACCTGACCTCCCAGCAGGCGACCTCGCATTTCCCCGCCGCTGACGTCGCCGGGTTCCGTACCCTGGTCCGGGGCATGGACGCCGACCTGGTCAAGGGCGACCAGGCCGGGCTGAACACCGCCGTCGACGCTTATGAAAAGGCTTGGGACGACGACGAGACCAAGCTCAAGCCGCTCGACGGGAAGGCCTGGGACTTCATCGACAGCCAGAACGACGCGCTCTTCACCTCGGTCCGGGACAGCAAGGATCCAGCCGCCGAGAAGCAGGCGATCCAGGCACTCGTGAAGACAATGGGATGATCCGGCCAGGTGCCGATCCCGGTCGGGGAACGGCACCTTGGTCGGTTGTCAGCGGAAGACGCCGGTGTGACCCAGCGAGTACCTGCCGGGCTGCGGGAAGACGGCGAGTCCGTGCGGTCCACTGCCCACCGTGATCCGGGCGAGCAGCCGGCCGTCGCGGAGCCGGATCGCGTAGACGACGGCGTTGTAGCGGCCCGTGACCCACAGCACTGACCCGTCCGGCGAGACCCCACCCATGTCCGGGCTGCCGCCACCCGGAATGCGCCACTTCGCGACCACTCGCCGGGTGGCGAAGTCGAGCAAGGAGATCGAGCCCTCCTCGCGGTTGGTGACGATGAGCCGCCGCGAGTCGCGGGTCACGTAGAGACCGTGTGCCCCCTTGCCGGTCGGCACGAAGGCGCGGACCGCGAACGGCTGGGGAGTCACCAGCCAGACGCCGTTGCTCATCATGTCCGCGACGTAGTAGAACCGCCCGTCAGGTGCGAGCTTCACGTCCTGCGGCATCGGAGCCGGCATCCTGCGTCGTTGCGGCAGCCGGAGCACCTGCAGGATCTTCTCGGCCGCGGTGTCGACCAGCAGGAGCTGTCCGGAGAACTCGCACGACACCACGAAGGTCCGGCCGTCGGCGGCGAAGTCGGCATGGTTCACCCCGGCACAAGGCACCGGAACCGACTTCTGCACGGCCATCGTGTGTGGATCGAGGAACACCAGCCGCTGGTCGGCCGAGGCCATCACCACCGCGTGTTTCCCATCCGGCGTGAAATAGAGGTTGTAGGGATCGTGGACCGCCACCGCGCGGCCGGGCAGTCCCGTGACCGGGTTGATCGGGGTCAGGCTGTTGCCGAGGTCGTTGTTCACCCACAGCACGCGCAGATCCCACGACGGTACGACGTGCTGCGGCTGCCGGCCGGTCGGGAAGGTCCGGATCACCCGGTAGGTCCGCGGATCGATCTCGGTGACCGTGTTGCTGCCACTGTTCGGGACATAGATCCGCACCGGGTCCCGGCGTACCGAGGCGGCGAACCGGCCGGGGCGGTCGGCGGCCCAGACATCGGTGGGCGACAGCGGAGGTGGCATCCCCGGCAGGAGTTGAGGGGTCGCCTTCGCAGGGCCTGCCGTGGGGACCTGCGTGACAATCGGCGTCGGGCCTCTGGTGGTGGGACCCGTGGTGGCGCTGGGATGTCCGGTGCACGCGGTGGCGATCAGCAGCCCTCCCAGCAGAGCGAACCGGAGGGGTTTCATGCCAGGAGCTCGGTCAGGGTGACCGGCTGGAGTCGCTTGGTGGACAGTCCGGCCAGGATTCGGGGCAGCGCCGCGATGGTGACCTGATGGCCGAGGTGCAGACTGACGATCGAGCCCGGCCGGACTCCGTCGAGGACCGCACGGACGACGGTGTCCGCCGGTGGGTCCTGCCAGTCCAACCCGTCGACGTCGTACGAGACGCACGTGTCGTACCCGGCCGCGGCCGCCGCCGATCGGATCAGTGGTGTAGTGCGCTGCGTCCCGGACGCGCGGAACCAGCGGCCTTTCGAGTTCGCCGTACGGCGAAGCACTGCCGCGCAGTCGCCGACCTCGCGGTGCGCGTCAGCCGAGCCCAGGGTGCGCATCGGCTTGTGATGCATGGTGTGGTTGCCCAGGTCGTGCCGGCTGTGCAGGATCCGTGTGGCCATCTCCGGGTGGCTGACCAGCCAGGTCCCGACAGCGAGCACGCTGATCCGGGCGGCGTGGCCTTCGACGAGTGCGAGCAGCCGCTCGGCGAGAGCCGGGTCGCCGTTGCCATGAAACGTCAACGCCACCTTGCGGACCGAACGCGGTCCATGACCCACCTCGACCGCAGCAGCCGGCAGTGGCAGGGCCGGCTGACTCGGCTGGACCGGCGATGGCGCCGGTGTCTCCGACGGCGTACCGGACGGGGTCGGGGTGCTGGCCGGAGTCTGCTCGTGGGGCGTGCAACCGGCGGCCGCGGCGCCACCCACGGCCAGCAGCGTCGAACGCAGGACAGTCCGCCGATCCAGAGGCATACCTCGAAGCTAGCTGCCTCATGGTGACGATGGGGCCGCAACCTCGAAGTGGGACACCGTGGCCTCCCGGTCGAGCAGGTACTCATCGTCTTCCGGGTAGTACTTGGCGTAGTCGATGTCGTCACCGGCGAAGACCCGGATCTGATCGAGGTCGCTCCACCAGCTCAGCGTGACGATCTCGGTCCGTCCGTCACCGAGATCGCGGCTGAGCAGCTGAGCACCCTCGTTCCCCGGCGTACTCCGATACCCCGCCATCCCGGTTCGCTCCACGATCTCGACGTACTCAGCCGCCTTCTCAGTCGGCACCCACCCCCGCCACATCCGCGCGATCATCCCCCCACCGTACGCCGAACCCGAACCTCCAACCCGAGTCCACCCGAGACACGGACTCAGTTCAGCGAGCGGCTTCCGGCTCGGGCCAGGCCGACCACGAGCAGGCTGGAGATCGCCCACCCGGCAAGTGTGGCCGTGTTGACCCAGGCAAGCATCAAACCTCCACCGGCGTCGCTGCTCGGGGACCAAGCACTCCGTTGTTTCAGGTCGACAATGGGTACGACGGTGTCGACGGCGTACAGCCAGGGATTGAAGCAGCGCACCTTGCCCTTGCCGCAGGTCTCGGGTGGCGCCTGACCGGACTCGACGAGGCTCAACTCCCCCTGGGGCGTGTAGACAACACCCGCTGGGTCCGTCGCGCGCATGACGTGGCTCGCGCGCGCCGGGAGCACTGGCCCAGCGACAGCGAGGACCAGCAGCGCGAGCGGGATGAGGGCGCGAAGGGGCCTGTAGCCGTATCCCCGGAACCAATCGTTGAAAATTCTGTCCAGCCCGCGAAGCAAGCGGCTGCGCGCCCATCCGACCCGCCGCTGCCGTTTCGTCCGCAGATATGCCATCAGGATCTGCTCAGAGCCGGCGGGGTCGCCATGGTTCTTGAGTGTCTGTGCGGCTTGCTCCCAAGGTCCGGGATCGCCAGGCTCGTCACTTGTCGCTGGGTCACAGTTGGCCAGCCAGCGTGCACGAGCCTTCCATTCCCACTCCCCGGATCCTTGCATCGAAATGGCCGCATAGCGTTCATAGCTGAAGCCGCTCAGATAGCTGCGGCGCGCCGGCCAATCCTGTGTCGGCCGGTCGGCCAGGTACGTGGTGTGAGCGTCGGTGAAGTCGACCGCGCCCTCGATCGACCAGCCGAGCCCCACGCCGCCGCGGAACGTGGCTGAGATGGCCTCAAAAGCCACTACACGTTCGTTCCGCTCGGCGGGGCGCGTGTCGCCCACTTCTCTGGGTCGCCATTCGAAGCGACCACCGTCGCACCGCAGTCGGCCTTCGACCACTGCTCGATTCAAGGCGACGAAGCCGATGGAGCGGAAGCCGTCGCAGAGCCGCAGGTTGCCCGATATACGTGCTTGATGGAGGTTCACCGCCGTATCGCCGGGACTGATGACTTGCGCCCGCTCGGCGTCGAACATTCCGCGGAGCTCGGCTCCCCTGAATCCGACGCCACCGCTCGCTCCTGGGATCTCGACCGGGTAGGTGCCTCCGACCTTTGCGTCCGCCAGCTTCACATCCCCGTGCACGACGGCACGGACAGCTGTCAGGCAGTACCGGCCGGCCGGTCTACTGATTTCAGCCGTCGCCAGGCCGAGAGGGCCCGCCACCTCGGCGCCGTCCAGATCGACTGTCCCCTGAATGTGCGCTCCCAGGGCGGACAGCGCCGATCCCACTCGCGCGTGCGTAAAGTCCAGGGCGATGTCGCCCGCGTTCTGGATCGTCGCGCCGTCGATGTGGATGCCGCCGCCGATCGCGGCTCCGGCGAAGGTGATACCGCCATCCACTGACGTGTTCTCATCGATGCTGAGTTCGCCCTGAATGCTGGCGCCCTGTGCCACGATCGCAAGTCGCTGCGCGGGATCCTTGGCGTTGTAGTGGTGCCGCCCGACGCCGGCTGCTGGTGCGTTGAGTGTGGCCCGGCGGATGAGCACGCGACCGTTGATGGAGACTCGTCCCATTTCGAGGCGGCCTTCGATCAGTGGCGCATGGGCAGGGCTGTCGTTGATGAACAGGCTGCCTCCCACAGTGGCCTCGGCAAGGTCCACAGCCCGTCCGTTGCGCGGCACCAACTGGCAGCCTGCCAGGTCCAGTGAGCCTCCCAGTTGGGCACCGATGAGCCTGATTTCGGCGTTGGCACGGAAGCCTTGGATGAGTCTGATGTCACCGGTGACCTGGCATCTGTCTGCTTGGATCGCGCGATCGCCACTCGAGTCGATGACCGTGCCTACCGCGATGATGCGGCCGCCGATCTCGGCCTCGGTCAGCCAGACCGCAGCTGATCGACTGAGCGAGGACGTGGTTTGATGCGCACCAGTGATCAAGGTGTGCGACAGGACGAGATCGCGCCGGATTCGAACGCCGTTGCCGAGGATGCCCGGCGCCGACGACTCCGGCTCGCTCCCGTCCGCCGGCGTACCGACAAGGAAGAGCGAATGAAGGTCGCTTCCCTCGATCACGATCGGCTCGGTGAACCGGCAGTCCTGGAAGTAGATCGGGAAGTCGACACGACATGCGCTCAGGTCCAGTTGTCCGGTGATCCGCGCGTTGCTGATCCGGACTCCGAACTGGCTTACCTCACCGCCTCGCTCCACCAGGACGTTCCGTAGGTTGCCTGCGGCAAGTTCTGCGGACTCGCCTTGCGCGCCGGCACAATCCAGCACGACCTGGCGGCGTGATGCAGTGATGAGGGCATCGCCTGCTGCACGACGTCGACTGTTGAGCGACAAGTGGTCTCCCTGACTATCATCATCACGGCTGCCAGAGCATCGTAGATGGCTCTCGGCACTGCCCTTCACACCCAGCAATCACCTCTCCTGGGGTACCTCGGCGCCATCCCGGCATCGCCATGCCGCGGGGAGGCACGTCCGTGCTGGCCCGTACCCAGGTGCCGTGCTGGCGCCGACGTGCCCGGTGGGGCACTGGTACGACGCTCGAGGTGATGAGTCCATCTCGACACGAAGGAGTCGCCATGACCACCACCGCAGAGTCCACGCCGGACGCGCGCACCGCGACGACGCGCCGCATCGGACTCGCCGTCGCGATGTTTCTTGCCCCCTGGTTCATCGTCGCCGCCGAGTTGGGCAACGCGGTGATGACCCTGCGCGGGGGTAATGACCTCGAACCGAGCGATGACCTCGCCCTGGCCGGTGCCCACCTGACATTGAACCGCTGGGCGAGCCTGGCCGCGTTGGCCGGTGCGTTGCTGCTGGTGCCCGCCGTCCTCGGCGTGATGCGACTGGTCCGCGTGCGCGCCGCGCGTCTGGGCCTGATCGGCGGTGTGCTCACCGCCGCGGCGTACGTCTGCTATTTCGCGATGGTGTTCCAGGGCTTCACCACGGCCGCAATGACGAAGGTCGGCGGCTCGGCGAGCCAGGACGTCCAGGTGTTGCAGGCCGTCTTGGACGAGCCGCTGACCCGCTGGGTCTATCTGCTCTTCGTCCTGGGCAACTTCCTGGGCACGTTCCTGCTCGGCCTCGCCTTGGTAAGGGCGCGCACCGCGGGCCGGCTCGCGGGACTCGGGCTGATGGCGTGGCCGGTGTTCCACGTTCTCGGCTTCCCGTTCTCGGACGTGATCGGCGCCGTCGCGCAGGCGATCGGCTTCGGACTGGCCGCGACGGCCCTGCTCCGCCGGCGAGCCCCGGGGACGAAGCCGGAAACCTACGAACTGTTGCGCAGGTAGGCCAGAACTGCCAGGACGCGGCGGTGGTCGTCGTCGGAGTCGTACAGTCCGAGCTTGACGAAGATGTGCCGGACATGTGTCTCCACCGTGCGCTCGGTGGTGTGGAGCCGACGTGCCACAGCCGCGTTCGAGCGGCCCTCCGCGACCAGCCCCAGCACCTCGCGCTCGCGCGCGGTCAACTGGGCGAAGGCAGGCTCGGGATGCATCGGTGTCAGCAGCGACGCGACCACCTCGGGGTCCAGCGCGGATCCTCCGGCGGCGACCCGGCGTAGGGCATCGAGGAAGTCCTCGAGGTCGAGGATCCGGTCCTTGAGCAGATAGCCGAAGGCTCCAGTCGCGACCAGTTCGGTCGACTGGGTCGTCTCCACGTGCTGGGACAACAGCACTACCGGTAGCCCTGGCCTCATCGTCCTGAGTTCCCGCGCCGCGCGGGCACCGTCATCGCTCATGGTGGGCGGCATCCGGATGTCGGTGATCAGCAGGTCGGGGTCGTGCTCCAGCACCGCCGCCACCACTGCGGGCGCGTCACCGACGCGTGCGACGACCTCGTAGCCGGCCTCGGCGAGTAGCAGCGCCAGGCCCTCGCGGACGAGGGCGGAGTCCTCGCCGATCACGATCCGCACGGCAGCCTCGCCTCCACCCTGGTGCCAGAGCCGGGGCTGCTGTTCACAGCGAGCTCACCTCCGGTCGCGGCCACTCGATCGCGCAGCCCGGCGAGCCCCGACCCGGCGCGCACCGCGGCGCCGCCGCAACCATCGTCGGACACCACCACCCGCAGGTCCCCGTTGCGCTGGGTCACGTCGATGACGACCGACCGCGCCTCTGCGTGCTTGAGCGCGTTCGCCAACGCCTCGGCGGCCACGTAGTACGCCGTCGTCGCGACCAGATCAGGTACGGCATCAGCGGTCAGGTGAACCTCGACGGGGACCGGGCTCGTCCGGACCAGCCCTCGGATCGCAGCAGACAGGCCCTCGTCCAGCCCGCGTGGGCGCACTCCCCCGGCCAGCTGACGCAGCTCGCCCAGGGCTTCCTGCAGGTCCCGTACGGCGGTACCGAGCACATGTTGCAGCGGATCGGCCGGGTCCGCGCGCTGCTGCGCCAGCCGCAGGAACATCCCGATCGCGACCAGCCGCTGCTGGGCGCCGTCGTGCAGGTCGCGCTCCAGCCGGCGACGCTCGGCGTCGCCGGCCTCGACCAGGCGCGCCCGTGAGGAACGCATCTCGGCCAGCGCGTGGCGCAGCGCTATCCGGGAGTGCGCCAGCTCCAACGGCAGGTGCGCTTGTCGCAGCGCCTCCCGGAGCAGCCGGGGGCGTCGCGCGGCCAGGTCGTAACCGACAGCGCCCAGCAGTCTGCCGGCCACCGTGACGTCCAGCGCAGGTTCCCCGGGCCGGGCCGACGGCTCGCCGTCGCCGGTTCGCCATGGCGTCGCCGGGTCGGAAGGAAGCCAATACACCACGCGTATTCCAGGATCGTGCAGGGCCGAACGCAACGCCGACTCGACCTGGTCCGGCCCGACTCGACCATCTCGAACCTCGTCGAGGAACCGGTCCAGCCGCGCCAGGGCGTCGCGCCGGCCGCGGTCGAACCTGGCGTCAACGACGGCCTGCACCCTTCGCCGCAGCAGTCCGAACGCAGCGGCGCACACCAGCGTCGCCGTCGCGGTCGTCAGACCGGAGCCACGTCCCGCCACAACCCCGAGCCCCACCGTGACCGCGGCGAACATCGCCACCAGGCCGCCGGTCAAGACGATGTAGGCCACCGTGCGGCTGACCAGCGTGTCGACGTCGTACAGGTCGTGCCGGAAGACAGCGATGGCGACGCTGACCGGCACGCTGACGAAGACCAGCAACAGTCCGACCTGGACCACGATGCCGGCGACGTCGGTGAGTAGGTACGCCGCCCAGGTGACGATCAGGACGATCGGCAGCAGCAGGATGCTCAACGCGAACCACTTCAGCTGTCGCCGTACCACCTCCCCTCCTCGGCGGAAGCGCACGACAACCCTGACCACCGATCCGACCAGCAAGGCGAGCAGTAGGCCGAGTGAGCCGAAACCGAGCACCGAGTCGACCCAGCGCGGCACCTCCAGCGGCGGACTACCCGGGATCTGTCCGGCCTGGCCACCGTAGTTGCCCGGGTCCAGGGCGACCGCCACATGGAACGCGATCAGGAAGATCGCCCAGCCCACTGGGAGAACCCACCAGCCGCCGCCGAGTCGACCGTCAGGGAAATAAGCAGCGAGCAGCGCAGGCGGGACGTAGAGCCACACCCATCCGGCGACGGAGACCACCGCGAGGAGTAGGGCCAGACCGTGCGGTGGCGACCTGCCCGCCACCGTCGAGTCGGGCGAGAGCAGTGCCAGCGGGAGCAAACCGAGCGCCACGAGCAGCGCGCCGACGACCCGTGGTCCGCGGAGCAACAGAAGCAGACCGAGCACGAAGCCGGGCGCGCCCGCCGCGGCGGCCAGCGCGACTTGCCAGCCTGTCATCCCCACGCCCCCACGCCCAACTCACACCACAACCTCGGACCGCACGCCCGGACCGGGCGCGTCATGTGTTCCCGATCCCATGATCACGTGCGGACGCCGAGAAAGCATGCGTGCTGACACGCACGGCCGGAGTCGCCGCTCACCGCGACTGATGACCATGTCCGCGCTGAGGACCGCGCCCGTGAGAGTGGGGCGGGTCAGCGGCTGGTGCGGAGGGTTTGGGCTAGTTCTTCGAGGGCTGGGAGGGCGTTGATGATGGTCTGGGCGGACTGCTCGGGGAGCTGGTCGAGGCAGGCGCCGATCGCTTGCGTGCGGAGGAGTTTTACGCGCTCGTGCAGCTGATGGCCCGCGTCGGTCGCCTCGACCCGGACGGCGCGGAGGTCGTCGGGGTTCGGGTCGCGCTGGATGAGGCCGAGCTCGGTGAGTCTGCCGACCACCCGGGACAGCATGGTGGGGTTGAGACCCTCGAGCTGCGCCAGCTCGGTCAGGCCGAGCGGGCCGCGGAACGTGATCAGGCCGAGTACGGAGGCCTGGGTCGGTGTCAGGCCCTCGTCAGTCGCCGTGGCGTTGAGCTCCCGCGCCAGCTTGGAGATCACCCCACGGAGCTTGCTCAACGTCTCGGTGTCAGTCATGTCACCCCTTTATTGCCTGCCAGCAAGCAATGTAGTCTCTTCATCGATGGAACCGTCGAGAACACCCGCACTGATCGCCGAGCCGGCCGCGGACGAGCCACTGGCCCACCGGCGCCTCGTCTTCGGCATCGTCGCGATCGCTCTGCTGATGGCCTCGATCGATCAGACCATAGTGGCGACCGCGCTCAATGCCATCCGCGGCGACCTGAACGCTCCGCTGACCTGGAGCGGCTGGACGATCACCATCTACGCGCTCGGCCAGATCATCGTCATGCCGCTGGCCGGCCGGCTCGGAGACCAGTTCGGGCGCAAGAAGGTCTTCCTCGGTGCCGCGGCGCTCTTCACCATCGCCTCACTGGCCTGCAGCCTGGCCGACAACATCTACCTGCTGGTGGTGTTCCGCGCTCTCCAGGCGATCGGCGGCGGCGCGTTCATGCCGACCGCCACCGGCATCGTCGCCGAACAGTTCGGTCGCGACCGGGACCGGGCGATCGGCATGTTCACCTCGATCTTCCCGATCGGCGGCATCATCGGCCCGATCATCGGCGGCATCATCGTCACCTACTGGTCCTGGCGCGAGATCTTCGTCGTGAACATCCCGATCGGTCTGCTGCTGATCGTGCTCGGCCTGCGGTTCATCCCGAGCAGCACCCCGAAGGCCGCCGCCCGGGTCGACGGCGCCGGCGCCGCACTGCTGGCGTTGACGCTGCTCTTCGGCATGTTCGGGATCAGTTCGCTCGGCGGCAGCGGCGCGGAGCCGACCGATCCACTGTTCATCGCGTCGATGGCGCTCGCGCTGACGCTCGGCGTCCTGTTCGTCCGGCACGCCAACCGGCACGCGGCGCCGTTCATCCCGATCAGCCTGCTGCGCGGCCGCGGCTTCGGGGCGATGAACACGATCAACTTCCTCTTCGGCGCGGCCATGCTGGGTTTCGGCGCACTCGTCCCGCTGTACGCCGAATCCCGCTACGGCATCCCGCCACTCCAGGCCGGGACGTTGCTGACAGCACGGGCGGTCGGGATGATCTGCGTCGCCGGTCTGGCCGTGTTCGCGCTCCGCCGTACCGGCTATCGGGCCCCGATGATCGGCGGCTTCGTGCTGGTCGCGGTCGGGATGACCGTGATGTCGCTGCCGCCGCACGGACTCACGCCGTACGCGTGGCTGGCGATGGCCGCGGGGATCACCGGCATCGGGATGGGCCTGTCGATCCCGGCCTCGAACAACGCCAGCCTGCAACTGGCCCCGGACCAGATCTCCGCGATCGCCGGACTGCGTGGGATGTTCCGTCAGTCGGGCGGGATCGTGGCCGTCTCGATCACCACGACGATCCTCACCCACTCCGCGAACAGCGGTACCGCCCAGGCCTACAGCTTCGTCGTCTTCGCCGCCATCCTGCTGCTGATGATCCCGCTCACCTTCCTGGTCCCCGACCACCGCGGCAACTGGTAGTTCACCCCCGGAGCGCCTGCGGGTGGTAGTTGCTGTGAGCAACGGATAGCCGGCCCGCAGCCGTGGGCGGGGCGGGGGGCGAATCGTCTCGCCGGGTGGCCAGGACGGTCGCCATGCCTGCGATGACCAGGCTGCAGATGACGAGTAGGCCGATGAGCAGGCCTCGGCGCGGCGGCTTGCGGCGGCCGAGGAAGTACTCCCGGTCATCGTCGAGCTCGGGGCCCCATCCGAACGCCGCGAGCGATGGATCGCCGCCGGGCATCCCCGGTAGCGGATAGCTGCCGTAGAACGGGATCGATCCGTCCGGCAGCGCCGACCATGTCTCCCGGTGTTGGTTCAGCAACGTCGTCACTCCCCTCGACACCTGCCTTCCACTCCCCAGTTCCCCCGCAGCAGGTGTGCACACGAATGTACGACGAGACCTCGGTACATGCGACCACCAAATACGCACGTCGCCCGACGATGAGGTGCCCACAGCAACCACCCGAACGCACACCGCCACCACTCACTCTTCGCAAGCAGCCGGACGTCCCGGTAAGCCAAGGCCTGAATCCACGGATCAGCGTCCGATTCGGACCTGTCCGTATAGATAAGTTCGTTCGCGATCGGGGTACTCCGATGTCGTCCGCTGCGCTGGCCACCGTGGACCCGATGGATTGCATGTATCTGGCGGTGTCCTGGTGCGGTCCGTACCAACAAGAGCCCCTATCTATCAGCAGGGGCACGACTTTGGGGGACACACCATGGCAGATTCCGATTTCGACGGCCTTCCGGCCCTCGACGGCGCGGTGACCGCGGTAGCGATCATCGATCACGACGGTAACCCGAACCGGGTCATCGACGACCAACTTCCCTTCGATGTGACCATCGACTGGACCGTCCAGCCACCGGCCACGGCCGCGCTGCTGGACGGCAACTGGACCGTCAAGGTGTACGCGGAGTCGATGGGCCCTGGTCCCGAGGTGCTGATCGGCACCGCCGTCGTGGCGGCGACCGGTGGGCCGGCGTACAGCGCGTCGATCAACGTTCCGGCCGGCACGCTGCCGTCCGACGTGCCGCCGGACTCGGGCGTGTACAAGCTCGTCGTGGTGATCACGTACCGGAACACGCTGAACGTCCTGACGGAGATGGCCGCGTTCAGCGAGGGGCCGATGTTCCTGCTCCGCCGGCCCTGAGGCAGCGGAGCCGACAGTCGCTGATGCACAGACTCGGTAGCGGGGCCGGGTGCTGCGTATCGGCGCCGCCCGGCGGCGACCTGGCAGGAGCTGCAGTGTCGCCACCGGGCCGCCCCGGAGAAGGCGTGGAGATCCGCAGGGAAGTCCACCAGTTGCTCCGGGAAGCAGATGCGGACCAACCCAGGAGCCGTCATGGCAGTTGACATCTCACCAGTCACAGCCCTGGTCGTTGCCGCCGCCGGTGGCGAGCAACAGGCCTGGAGCGAGCTCGTCAGCCGGTACGCTCCCCTGCTGGTGTCTGTCATCCGGAGGTTCCGGCTGGCGCCGAGCGAGACCGAGGACGTCGCGCAGACCGTTTGGCTGCGGCTGGTCGAGCACCTGGACAGCCTGCAGGAACCGCAGGCCATCCCGCAGTGGATCATCACCACCGCACGTCGCGAGTCGATCCGGCACCTGTCATCCGCACGGCGCCTGCGCCCCAGCGACCCGCTGGATCCCGTGTACGCGTCGGTCGCGGCCGACACCGCTGACCCCGGCGAAGGCTTGTTCCGCGCCGAGCGGCACGAGGTGCTGCTGTCCGGGCTGGCCGATCTGCCCGGCCGGCAGCGCGAGTTGCTGTTGCTGCTGGTGGAGGATCCGCAACCGTCGTACGCCGAGATCAGCAAGCGCACCGGTATCCCGGTGGGCAGCATCGGACCGACCCGGTCACGCGCGCTCGAGCGGCTTCGCAGATCGCCGCCGGTCAGGGCGTACCTCGCAGCCTCGGAGCGGTCGGAATCGTCAGGAGGTGATCGGCATGGCGCCGGAACGCTGGGATGACGACGATCTCCTCTTCGAGGATCTTGCCGAGGCTCTCCGCGCCACCGCACCGTTGGCCCAGGAGATCGCCGAGCACGCCGAGGACGCCCTGTCCTGGCAGACGATCGACGAGGACCTCCTGCAGGCGATCCTGACCTTCGACTCGTCGCTGGAACCGGCTGCCGAGACCCGGTCCGACCCGGCTGAGAGCCGAGTGCTGGTGTTCACCTCCGCTCCGCTGTCGATGGAGCTGGAGGTGCTGCACGACGAAGTGGTCGGCCAGATCCTGCCGGCCAGCGCCGGCGAGATCCACATCGAGACCTCGGACGGCGCCGAGTACCACCTCAGTGTCAGCGAGTCAGGCTTCTTCGAACTGCCGTCGCTGCCTGCTGGTGCGATCCGGTTGCGATGCGACACGGCTACCGGCCGAGTGGTCACCGACTGGGTGCAACTGTGAGCGGCTGTCAGGCTCCGAGTGCGATGAAGGACTGTGCGGCCGTGCGCGCCTGCCGGCCGCCGCCGGCCGACGCCCGGGCCTGGGCGAGTGCCTCAGCAAGATCGTCCCCGGCCCGCAGCCTGCCGTGCAGCCCGAGCATCAGCGGTACAGTCGCGGGGTCGTTGACCGGTACGACGCTCGCCACCACGCCGGACGATCCGAGAGCGACCAACGCACTGACCAGACCGAGCAACTCGTCCGCACCACTTGGTCCGCCGAGCGCCGAGCTGCAACTCGACAGCACCACTCGGTGCGGCGCCCGTTCGAGCCGTTCGAGGTCGTACACCGTCAGAGGCCCGTCATCCAGCTCGAGCGCCGAGAACAGCGGGCTGTCGGCGCGGAACGTGCCGTGCGCCGCGACATGCACCAACGACGCCCCGTCCATCGCCTCCAGCACCGCTTCAGCCTTCGCATCGCCATCGGTGAGCACCACCGCGTGCGGATACAGGTCCGAGAGGGATCGCACCTCTTCCAGTCCTGTCGACAACTGGGGACCACCGATCAGGACCACCCGCTCGGTCGACGGCGGTACTGCGTTCCGTGCGCGCAGCCATGCCGCGGCCGACGGGGCCACCGATGTCGGCCGGCTCCGCAACGACGGCAGCAGGCTCCACGGCACTGCGTGCAGCCGCCCGGTCGGTACGACGACCACTGGGCCGTCGTCGAAATGCCTGACCACCTCGCCCAGCAGAGCCGCCTCCAGCCGGGCTCCGATGGAGTCGAGGTCGAGCTGGTGCGTGCCGCGCCCGGTCGCCTCTCTTCGCAGCGCGAACAATGCATGGGACAGGCGATGAGTCGCCAGCGCAGTGGGACCCACCGGCATGAGGTGGACCCGGCCACGCGCGGCGACCACGGCGTACAACTGGTCGTCGACGTCGGTGAGCTCGACCAGGGTGCGGTTCCCGAGGTGATCGAGCAGGTCGGCACTGCGGAACTGGGCGGACCGGCCGCCGGCGGTGCCGGGTGTCAGCAGGACCCGGCGACGTACGACGTTTTCGAGGCGGCGGCGTTCGCGGTGCAGCGGGCCGGATCCGAGCCGGTGATCGTAGCCGGCCTCCAGTCGGTGGGTCAGGTCGCGCAGCGCGGCAAGATTGGCAACCAGGTCGTCGTCGGCCTGGGGCCGGACCGGCGGGATGGCGAGCACCGTGGCACGCCAGCGTTCGCTCCAGTCGAGAACTTGCCGGGCGTTGCCGCGCTGGACGGCGTACCGGAGCGCGATCGCGGCGAGTTCGGCCCCCTGGGCGGTGGCCAGTACGCGCAGTTCGGTGGCGCCGAGGGTTCGAACATAGATCTCGATCAGATTCAGGCCCTGCCGGCAGGCGGCCAGCATCGCGCGCGATCGGCCGTCACCTTGGTGGAGCGTGGCTTGGGCCAGCCAACCGGCGCCGCGCCCCCGCAGGCCACGGTTCCTGGCTCCAGCCGCGACTTTCAGGTGGCGTCCGGCCTCGGCCGGGTCGGTGCGCGCCAGAGCGAGGCGGCCGGTCAGGAGGTGCGCCTCCGCCGCGAGGTCTGGGTCGAGCCCGTCGAGTTCGGCACTGACGCGCTGGCCGGTGCGCAGCAGGCGTGCCGTCCGATCGCCGCTCACATAGCGGGACTGGAGCAGCGAGAGCTCCGCGCGCGCCGCCCACCACGGACGCTGCTGGCGGCGGAACAGCTTCAGCGCGTCGCGGCTGCGGCTTCCGGCCAGATCCAGAGCGCCGGCGGCGTGCGCTGCCAGTCCGGCGCAGTACAACAACTCCGCGCGGCGCGCCGCCGAGCCACGCTGCTGTTCGATCCGGTCGAGCGCGTTGTTGATCTCGGTCAGTGCCTCTCGGGTCAGGCCGGCGGCCAGCTGCACCAGACACCTGTTGGCGAACAAGTCCGGCTCGAGGATGCCCAGCTCTTCGTCCATCCGTTGTGCGTCGTCGAGGTACAACAGCGCCGTCGGCAGGTCACCGCGAGCGAACGCCGCGGCGCCACGCGCCTGACGTGTGTCTGCGTACTCGGCCTGCTGACCGCTCTTCGCGAACAACTCTTCGCTGTGGGCATAGTCCTCGTCGGCACGGTCGATCGCACCCATCGCGAGCAGCACCATCGCCCGATGGGTGAGTGCCCGAGCCTCCCAGACCAGGTCGCCGGTGTCGCTCAGCAACACCACCGCCTGCTCGGCATCGGCCAGCGCCTCGTCGTACTTGCCGAGTACCGCGCCCCACACCCAGACGCGCCGAATCAGGATGCGACCGGCCATCACACCGGTGCGGCCACGCGGGATCGAGTTGAGCGCGGCCACACCCCGTTGGGTGTGACCGGCCATCACCAGAGCCACGCCGAGACTGGCCAGAATGTCCGCCTCGTGGTCTCGATCCGCAGCCTTACGGGCATGCCGGTACGCCGCTCGGAGCTCGGTCACCGCCTCGTGGATGTCGCCGAAGTCGCGGTGGACGACACCCGCCGCCTGATGGGCTGCCGCGGCCTCGGAATGGGATGGGGAGTTCGCGAGAACGTCGCGGGCGATCCGCAGGGCGTCAGCGGGCCGCGAGAGTGCAAGCGCGTGCAATTCGTCGGCGTCCACGGCAAAAACCGCCCTCCCCTTGCCCACCCATCTTCGAATCGTAATACTCCGCCCCTGTGCATTCTCCGGAATATTTCACGATGGAGGAGGGGACGAAATGCCACCGCAGAAACGCCTCAACGAAGCATTGAGCCTCATTCTGGACGATCCTGAAGCCCACGAGCGTTCGAGCCGTCGCAAGAAGCGAGGTGACGGACACGAACGGTGGCACGGCACCGCGGCCGCGTACCCGGACAACTGGGAAGAGCTCGGATACGTCGAGTACTTCTACCGCCGGGACACCATCCTCGTCCGCACGGAAGACCTGGACGTGGTGCTCGACGCGCTGCGGGAAGAACCGCCTGATGAACAGACGGCGTCGAAACGTCGTGACGACGTCGGACCGATCATTCCCGCAGATGTGGCGATCGACCGGTTGCCCGTGATCGACGGTGTCACAGGGCTGGTCTGGCGCTATGGCAGGACCTTCGCAGCGGCCACCAGGCCTGGGAAATACGGTGGCGACCAGCTCGGTGGCACCTACGACGGCCGCCACGACGATCACGATGCACTCTCGACGCCGACGGTACTGCGCCGGCTGGACGAGGTCCTCGGTGTGGGGAAGGCGACCCCGGACCATGCGCTCTCGTTGTGCGGCAACGGGCATCCCTGCCCGGCGACGGAGCCGGCAGAAGTACCCAGCCACTCGATGAGCCCAGTACCGCCGGTGAGCAACGGGATCTGTTGCGGAAAACACGGATGGGACGGCCATGAGGTGATAGTCGGTGTCGTGGACGGCGGTCTGCTCGAGGACGCACCCAAGCGGTGGCCGTGGATGGCCGGCGTTTGCGGCGACCCCGAGGTGCCGTTCGGCGGACCCCAAGGACACATCCAGCCGTACTCCTGCCACGGCACGTTCGTCGCCGGCTGCGTGCGCTGTACGGCGCCGAAGGCGAAAGTGTGCGTCAAGAAGGCCGAGTACATCGACCATCGGCCGTGCGCGGGGATGGCGTACGAGCACGAGATCATCGCGAAGATGAGCGACCTGCTGGACCTGGGTGCGGACATCATCGTCTGCGAGTTCGACGGCTTCACCCGGTTCCATCGCCCGATGCACACCTTCACTGCCTTCTATGACAAGCGTTTGCGCTACTTGAACGCCGTCGTACTCGCGCCGGCCGGAAACGACACGACACAGCTGCCGACCTTCCCCGGGGCGTATTCGTGGGTGATCGGGGTCGGCGCTCTTTCGGCGGACGGCAACGGCCGCGCGGACTTCTCCAACTACGGCGGTTGGGTTGACGTGTACGCGCCCGGCGAGGACCTGGTGAACGCGTTCGCAGTCGGCGATTACACGTGCGTCGAAGAGCCCCATGTCAATGAGCAAAGGCACTTCGCGGGGATCGCGAACTGGAGTGGGACGTCGTTCTCGACGCCACTGGTGGCCGGGATGATCGCGGCACGGATGTCCGCGACCGGTGAAAACGCTCCCCAGGCGGCAGAGGCGTTGTTGCGGTTGGCCCGCAGCCAGGCGGTGGCGGGCGTCGGGCCGGTGCTGCTGCCGCATCAGGTGTGCGGCACTCCTCGCGAACCATGCCGTGCCGGATGCGATTGCGCGTGCGGATGCAGGGTGCTGTCATGAAGCATGGCCAGAACGCATCGGATGGAGTGCACGGCCGGCCCTGCCGGTCTGCTGTTCGAGTGTCTTGACGGCTGCGGCCGCCGGGTCGTGGTGGACGGCGCAAGCGGAGACCTCACCATCATCGACCACGGCGACCGGACGGCCCTGCACCACGCCTCCAGCGGCGGGGTCGACCTGACGTCCACGACCGTCGACTGACAGTCGGAGGACAGGCGACGCCGATGTGGCGCCGCCTGCCCTCTTTCCCGGGTCATGCTGCTTGCTGAAGGCAACTATCCGGGCCCAGCGAGCTAGCCGGCACGGTACAGCGAGCCACCACCCGAGATGCCGATGGTGGCGCGTTGGCCGCCGACGTTCAGGTTGATGATGAACGTTGTACCCGACCAGCGGGTGGTGTAGCTGACCGAACCGGAAGCCCGGACGGGTACGACGAACGACAGGATGGACGCCGTCTTGCCGGACCGCGCGAGTAGCAGTGTCGGGGCGGACTTGCGCACGTAGCTGCTCGGGTAGGACCAGCCCTGGATCGGGTTCGTCTGGGCCTGCTTGACCAAGGTCGCGCCCGCCGGCAACGCCTGCCTGAACGGGATCTGGAACAGGACCGTCTTGGTCGTGTCACCCGGTGCCATCGCCACCGCGGTGGTCCGCGAGATCACGGTCGCCTTCTGATCCGGCGGCAGATGCCACAGCGTCTGGAACGCCTGCGCCGTCCTCGCTGACGCACGGTCCCAAGTGACCATCAAGTCCGGGCCCTTCAGCACCAGCACCGAGCGGACCCGGCTGACCCCGCTCCCCGGTGCGTCGACGAACTGATAGGACTCGGCATTCGCCTTCACCGACGATGCGGTCAGCTTCGTGACCGGGTTCAGATACGTCGACAGCGGCGTCGCCATCACGCTGTGAGCCGCGGGACTCACCGCCCAGGTTCGGTACGCACCGGCGTTGTACGCCGC
This sequence comes from Kribbella sp. NBC_01484, assembly GCF_036227145.1. Classification (NCBI taxonomy): domain Bacteria; kingdom Bacillati; phylum Actinomycetota; class Actinomycetes; order Propionibacteriales; family Kribbellaceae; genus Kribbella; species Kribbella sp. NBC_01484. Next base: position 6,918,497 of record NZ_CP109437.1, on the reverse strand, counting down.
GTACCCGCCGTCGATGACGATGTCCCGCCCACGGGCCGTGTAGGTGATGCTGGTGTGGTCGAAGTGGCCATGGAACGCCCGCCCCGGACCGAACCTGATGCTGTACGTCGACTCGCCCGCGAACCCTCTGGCGGCATCGGTACCCCAGCCGGTCCGGCCGAAGACGTAGCCGTTCGAGTAGATCCCGACCCGCCACAGTGGCGCCGTACCCTTCGTCCCCCGGGAGCCGGCGTACTCCATCGGCGTTCCCGGCCACGGGTACGTCGCCTGGACCTCGGTGTCACCGAGTTGGTGCAACTTGCCGAGCGAGTTGGTGGCCAGGGTCAGCCACTTGGCCAAGAGCGCTCGCCTGGTCGCGATCGTCGTACCGGGACTGACGCCACAGTTCGTCAGCACGGTCATCGCGCGGCCCCAGAGCGAGTAGTTGAACGCCGCGTACCCAGTCGACTGCTCGTTCGTCGACCCCTGCGCGTCGATCGACGTGGTGATGCCGATCCCCAGCCGCTGCTGGGCGAGGTTCTTGTAGTCGGCCCGGTTCAAGGTGCACCCGACGCCGAAGAGCGCGATGCTCTCGTCGGTGCCGTGGTTCCAGGCGCCGCTCCAGTAGTTCGTCAGGAACCTCGCGTGACTCAGCAGTGCCGCGTTGATCCAGGTGTACCTGGTCGGCAACGTGGTGACTTTCAGTCCAGTCAGGATGGCCTGCCGCAGGCAGATCAGCACGTTCGTCCGGTGCATCGTGGATTCCCACGCACCCACGTTCGCCTTCCACGAATACGGGTTGTCGCGGTACCAGTCGTAGGCGATGGTGTTCACCCGGGTCAGCGCGGTCAGGTTGCCCTGGCCGGCCGCGACGATGCCCTGGCCGAGCCAGCGCAGCGAGTGGAACCACATGTACCAGCTCGCGTTCTTGTACGGGTTCAGCGCCCAATTGATGTTGCCGCCGCCATTACCGACCTTGTACGCCGCGTACGGTCCCCACTGGAACTTGTCCGCGTACAGATTCGCCAACGGGTTCGTCGTCTGGAGCCCGCTGAAGCCGGGACACGCGTAGAACGGTGCCGCCAGCGACTGGACCTGGCCCGTCCCGATGTCCGTGGCCGGCGGCGCGGTCGGGGGTACGACGTTGCTCTGCCCCGGCACGAACTCCGCCTGGTCCGGCCCCGGCGGCGCGGGCACGATCGTGATGCCCGGCGTGGCCGCTGGTGTTCGAGTTGTTCCTGTTGCCGTTCCCGCCCCCAGTACCAGAACGGCGATCCCGACGGCCGCACCGGCCGTGGTCATGAATCGCATGACTTGTCCTTCCCCCACCGTCGCCGGACCGCGGCGACGCTGTCGATGCTCGGGTCGCGAGCGCGCCAGAGCCGAAATGCACGACTGGACAGGGCTCAGGCACTGCCGGCCAGATCTGTCCTGCCATCGGCGAGCACGCGGACACCCCCGGGGCCCGCTCGCCGCTAACGACGGTCCGACCTGCAGCTCAGGTCGAACGTGACTGCCGAAGCTCTCTCACCAAGAACCACCACCCCCTACGGCAAATCCCCACACCTGCTCGATGCACCCGAGCCGCCAAAGGTTGCGCCCACCGCGTGGCGGTCGTCTGTGACGGCACTCGAGAACTGACATTCGTACAAGACCGGCCGTCCGCAGCCGTGGCATCGTGTCGTCCATGAGGGAGTACTCGGACGGGATGCATGTGGTCCACGACGGCCCGCGTCAGGCGCCTCCATTGCTGCTGATCCACGGTTCAGGCGCGTCCGGGGCGTGCTGGGCGCCAGTGGTCCCGGCACTTGCCGGCAACCTTCACGTCGTCCGGGTCGACCTTCCGGGGATGGGCCACTCCCAACCCGCTGCGTCGTACGACGTGCCGGCGCAGGCGGCCCAGGTCGCGAGGGTGATCGATGCCCTCGGCCTCGGTCCTGTCACCGTGGTGGGACATTCGAGCGGCGGCTATGTGGCGACCTCACTCACGGAACAGCGACCCGAGCTGGTGAAGGCGATCGCACTGGTCAGCACAGGCCCGAGAACCGATGCACTTCTACCGCAGCCGCCCCTCATGCGGGCCCTGGGGTGGCCGCCGATCGGCCGACTCGTCTGGGCGCTGCGCACCGACAAGCTGATCCGCAGAGGAATCAACGTGACGTGCGCCCGCCCGGTGGACATCCCGAACGATCTCGTCACCGAGCTCCAGGGACTCACGTACAGCACGTTCGCGGCGGTGCTGCGCTGCAACGGCGAATACATCGCGGCACGAAGTGTCCCCGACCGGCTGGCCGACCTCGACGTACCGGTGCTGGTGGCGTTCGGCGGTGCGGACCCCCGCTGGGATCCGTCGTCGGCGCACGACTATGACGCCGTACCGAACACGCGGGTCGAGTTGCTGCCAGGGATCGGGCACATCCCCATGCTCGAAGCTCCCGGGGCGACGAGCGGTCTGCTGCTGGACTTCGTCGCGGCAGACCTCTGACCATCAGGCCTAGCATCGTCATATGCCATCGACCGGGACACCACCTGACTGGACGCTGGTGGACATCGCCGTCCCGCGCTCTCCGGCCCGGCTGCCGGGCGTCAGCATGGCCGGGTTCGGTCACCGGGCCTCGGCGTTCGTGGACATGGCCATGGTCGCGCACCCCGCCGTCAGCCTGATCATCGATCTGGGCGAGGGCGAAGGTCTCGTCTACGACGTGCACGGCCGGCGAGAGATAGGCAGTGTCTTCGTCGGGCTCCTGCCGGGCGCCCTGCGGGCCGGCGGCAGGGTCGGGGAATGTCTCCAGATCCGGCTGTCGCCGGTCGCGGCGGCCGCGGTCTTCGGTGCATCGACCATCCTGACCGGGACGGTTGCGTCCCTCGCGGAGGTGTGGGGTCGCGACGCCGGACGGTTCGAGGACAGACTGCGGGCTGCAGCGTCGTGGGACGATCGGTTCACCATCGTCATCGATGTGCTCGGCCGGCGTCTGGACGCCCGCAGATCCGTCGATGCGGAGGTCGCCCACGCGTGGGGCCGGACATTCACCAGTCGCGGGCGGGCGCGCGTCGACGGCCTGGCGAGCGAGATCGGCTGGAGCCGTCAGCGCCTGTGGTCCCGGTTCCGGTCGCAGCTCGGCATCACCCCCAAACGAGCCGCTCAGCTGGTGCGGTTCGACCACGCCGCCCACCTCCTCGCGGCGGGCCACGCCGCGGCCGGCGTCGCCGCCGAGAGCGGGTACGTCGATCAGTCGCACCTCCATCGCGAGGTCTTCGCGATCGCCGGGGTGACGCCCACCGCGATTGCCGCCGCACCATGGCTGGCGATCGACGACGTCGCCTGGCCGAACTCGCGGGCTACTGTCGGGGCATGACCGAACTCTTGGTGGACGCTCCGATCGTCGCCGTCGCCGTCTATCCGGACCGGGCCCGGATCACCCGGCGCGGCAAGGTCATCGTGCCGGCCGGCGATCAAACGGTGTACGTCGAGCCGCTGCCGCTCGTACTGGAGCAGGACTCGGTCCGGGTCGCCGGCCGCGGACCGGCCACCGTGCTCGGGGTGGACCTGGCGACGCGGCACAATCCGCAGGCGCCGGGTGAGACCGTGGCCGAGCTCGAGCGGCAGCGTCGCGAGGCCCAGGCCGAGGTCGCGGAGCTCGCCGACGACGACGATGTCCAGGGCCAGCTGGACGCGTTCCTGACCCAGCTCGCTCGTCGGGCCGGCGGCAGCTTCGCACGATCGCTGGCCTCCGGTGAGACCGCCACCGAGCTGAGCGGGTTCACCGAGTCGCTCGCCGCCCGGCTGTCCGCCGTACGTTCGAAGCGACGGGAGCTCGCCACCCTGCGGCACGAGGCGGACGACCGTCTCGCCGCCGCCGACCGCCGGCTCGCCGCGATCGCGCAGCAACGCACACCCGACCGCCTTTCGGCCGCCGTCACGTTGGCCTTGGAGAGCGAGGCGGAGGTGGAGATCGAGCTGTCGTACGTCGTCCCGTTTGCCGGCTGGACGAGCTCGTACGACGTACGCCTAGCCGGCGATCGACTGACGTTGAGCTGGTACGGCCTGGTCAGCCAGCAGACCGGCGAGGACTGGCCCGAGTGCGCCCTCACCCTGTCCACGGCCCGTCCCACAGCGACCGCGAAGGTCCCCGAGCTCGACCCCTGGTATCTCGACCGCTTCCACCTACCGGTACCGGCCGGCGTTCCGCTGAGTCTCGACTCCAGGCGGGCGTCAGGCGACGGGAGGGAGCGGCTCCAGTCAGCTTCGATGCCGGCACCCGACTGGGTCGAGCAGTCCGCGACCGTCGAGCAGGGCGTCACGGCAGCGACCTACACTCCGCCCCGGCCGGTCGCCGTGCCCGCGGACGGCGCCTCGCATCGCGCGACGATCGCCTCGATCGACCTCGACGCCGAGCTGGACTACATCACCGCGCCGGTCCGGTCGACCGACGTCCACCTGCGCGCCACGGTCGTGAACTCGTCCACGCACACGTTGCCCGCCGGGAAGGCCGCGGTCTTCCACGAGGCGGACTTCGTGGGCTCGGCCGCGCTGCCGATCTGGGCTCCCGGCGAGGACGTCGAGCTCGCCCTCGGCCTGGACGACCGCATCCGCGTCGAGCGCAAGCTCGTCCGCCGGAACGCGACCAAGGCCACGCTCGGATCGACCCGCCGGCGTGAGGTCGAGTACGAGACCCGGATCGAGAACCACACCTCACGCAAGGCCCGGGTGACGGTGCTCGACCAGTTGCCGGTGTCGCGCGACCACGAGATCACCGTCAAGCCGATCACCGCCGAACCCGAGCCGGCCGAGACCACCGAGCTCGGCGTCGTCACCTGGAAGCTCGACCTGGCCGCCGGCCAGGAGCTCCTGATCAAGCTCGGTTTCCGGGTCGACACCGGCAAGTCCGTCGAACTCACCGGCTGGCGCGACTGAGCGCCGAAGTGCGGCGAACTTTTCGGGGGCGGCCGGGACCGGCCATCCGGCGTCAGTCGGTGAACGCGTTGCGCATCGACACAAGTTCGATGCCGCGCTCCTCGATCGCCTTGCGGATCTCGGGGTCGGTCACGATGGCCTGATCCGAGAGCCGGTACTCCTCGGCCCAGCGGTAGGTGTCACTGCCGGGGGCGTGCAGGGCACCGAGTTCAGGTTCGGCGAGAGCGCAATGGGTGACCAACAGGTGCACGCCCGGCGTCAGGCCGGCGATGTGCTCGAGCACCCAGGTCTTCTTGATTGCCGCATCGCGGTCGCTCAGCGTCTCGATCGAGGCGAACCGTTGCGACTCCACCGGACCGTAGATGAACGGCTTGCCGGCCGCGGCCGAGACCTCGTCGTACGCCTCCGGCGCGGACTGGCCCATGTGGACGTCGAGGTAGTCGATAGCGAGCCCCTCGGCGGCGAACTTCGCCACCTGAGCGGACAACTCGCGGACGGCGTCGGCATGGGTGATCGACGACTTGGCCTCGGCCACCGTCCGGAGGAACGTGCCATCCGCACCCACGAGCGACGGTCCATCGGTCAGCGGCCGCCAGCGCAGATAGTCCCACTCGCAGGTCAGGGTCTGATGGACGCCGAGCGGAATCCCGGACTCACGTGCCAGCGCCGCGGCCTCGGTGAACCACGGACACGCGGCCATCGTGGAGGCCTGCGTCAGGATCCCTTCCTGGAACGCCTGCATGGTGCCGGCGTTGACGGCATGCACCATGCCGAAGTCGTCGCCTTGAACGATCAGTCGGATTTCACCAGCCACGTGCACTCCTGGGGATAGCGAACGAACCGGAAGTCGACCGTACCCCAAGCTGCTGGCCGGCGATCAGCGGCGGGGTTCCGAGCAGGCCTGAACCGCCTCACGCCCGGGTGAAGGTCGGTGGGCGCCTCTCGGCGAAGGCGGCCCTGCCCTCGGCCGCGTCCTGCGTCGCGAAGCAGACCGTCTGGATGTCGCGCTCGTACCGGACCGCCTGATCGAGCGGCAGGTTGTACGCCGCGGACAAGTTGGCCTTCGCCGTCTCGACGGCGATCGGAGCGCGGGCGGCGATGGTCGTCGCCAGCTCGAGCGCACGAGGCAGTAGCGCGGCGGGCTCCACAACCTCGCTCACCAGACCCCAGGTGAGCGCTCGCTCGGCATCGATCGGATCGCCGGTCATCAGCATCAAGGACGTGTTGCTCGGCCCGATCGATCGGGCCAGTAGCGCGGACATCCCACCGCCGCCGATCCAGCCGAGCTTCACCTCGGCCGCCGCGAACGACGCGTTCGACGAGGCGATCCGGATGTCGCAGATCAGTGCGGTCTCGAGACCGCCGCCGAGTGCGTAACCGTTGACGGCGGCAATCACCGGCTTGCGCAGGACCTTGAGCGAGTCGCAGTAGTCCTCGCGGTTCCGGAACGCCCACGGTGTCGCGTACTTGTCCAGCTCGCGGATGTCCGAGCCGGCGCTGAAGGCCCGCTCGCCGGCACCGGTCAGTACGACGACGCGGATGTCGTCGTCCTGGTTGCACTGCTGTGCCAGTTCGACCAGTGCGTCGGACATCTCACTGGTGACGGCGTTGAGCTTGGCCGGCCGATTCAGGGTGATGACCGCGACGTGTCCATGCTGTTCGAAGAGCACGTCGTCGGTGGCTGGACTGATCATGAAGGGATCCTTTCCACGGCCTGGCGACTCGAGCTGTGCAAGGTGTGGATCCGATCGAGGCCCGCGCTGATCGAGGAGGATCCGGACAGCACGTCCCGGATCACCTCGCTCGCCGCGGACTGGAAGCCGATGTAGCCCGCGTACCGAGGCCGGATCCAGGCGGCGGTGATGGTCCGTAAGGTGGCCCGGTAGAAGTCCCCCACCGGCGCGTTGACCGCCGGCGCCGTCCAGGCGCTCAGCCTCGCCGGCTGCCCGGAGTGGCTGGGAATGAACGATTCCTGAGCAGTTGCCGACAGCAACCAGCGCAGATGCTCGGCGAGGTCCGGACCGACCTCGCAGCGCGCGCTGACCGCGAGACCCGTACCACCGATCGTCGAGCCGGGCCGAGATCCCGGCCGCTCACTGGGTGCGTCGGTGAAGGTCAATCGGCGGTCCACTTCCAAGGCGGCGTAGTTCACATACCCGTACACCAACGGGCAATGCGTCACGGTGTCGTCGGACGTCATGTCCGCCAGCAGTCCGATCGGATCGAGCGACACGGTGTGCCGCGGCGCGCGGGCGGTCAAGTCAGTCATCAGCTCGAGGGCTCGGACACCGGTCGCCGGCACGAACCGGTCGGCCACACCAGGCTCCTCCCCCAGCGCGACGCAGATCGAGGCGAAGGTGAGCAACGCGTGCGGACCAGCAAGCGACAAGGCGACAGGCGCGCGGTGCGACAGCTCGACCACCTCCGACCACAACTGCGGCGGGTCGACCAGATCCGCCCGCGTCGCAGCGACCTGAGTAGCGGCATCCAGGGGCAACGCCCAGAGCCGGCCATCCATCCGGTACGACGCCAGACTCGGGCCGGCGAACTCCGCGCCGGCAGCAAGGAACTCGTCGACCGGCTGAAGGCAGCGGTGGGCCAGTGCATCCCCGAGATGTGGATGATCCAGCACGATCACGTCGTACCGCTCGGCCAGTTCCTCGATCGGGGTGGACTCGAAACCGCTCAACGGGTGCACGTCCCAGACGAGGTCCAGCTCACAGCCGGCCGCGACCAGCGCGTCCCGGCCGCGCGGATGGTCCCAGGTCAGACCGCGGTACGACGCCATCAGCGCACCGGATCCGGCAGCCGCGTCTCGGCGACCGCGCCGGTCTCCAGCAACGCCGCGATCTCGTCGGCCGAGAAGCCGGCCTCACCGAGCACCTCGCTGGTGTGCTCGCCGACCAGTGGCGCGCCGCGGTCGACCGTCGCCGGTGTCTTCGAGAACTTGTACGGGAACCCCGGCGTCTTCACGCGTCCCTCGGTCGGATGGTCGTACTCCACGAAGGTGCCGTTGTGCCGGATCTGCGGATCGTCGACCAGTTGCTGATAGTCGTACACCGGGCCGCACCAGATCCCGGCCGCGGTCAGGTCCGCCAGCCACTCGGCGGTCGTGCGCTCCAGCAGGCGCTCCGCCGTACGACGGAAGATCTCGTCTCGATGCGTCCAGCCGTGCACCTCGGAATCCATCGCCAAGAAGGTGTCCGCACCGATCACCCGGCCCAGCGTCGGCAGATCCGGCATCGCCAGCGCGAGGAAGCCATCGGCGGTCTTGAACGTCCCGTACGGCGACCTGATGTAAACGTGAGCGTGTGGCTCCGAGCCGCGCTGCTGGGGCACTCCCCCAGCCGTGAAGACCGACAGCTCCTGCATCTGCAACGTGGTGATCGCGTCGAGCATGTTCACCTGCACGAGCTGTCCCTCGCCGGTGCGCTCGCGATGCAGGAGCGCGGCGAGCACCGCCTCGAAGGCCGTCGACGCGGTGACGGCGTCGACCAGGTACTGCCCGGCCGGCTGTGGTGGTTCTCCGTGCCGGCCGGTCGAGAGCATCGCGCCGGACTTTGCCTGCAGCAACAGATCTTGGCCGGGCAGATTGCGGTGCGGTCCGTCTTCGCCGTACCCGGACATCGACACGTACACGAGGCGCGGGTTGATCGCCGACAGCGTCGCGTAGTCGACGCCCAGGCGTTCGGCGACGCCCGGACGGTAGTTCTGCAGGAAGACGTCGGCGGTCTCGACCAGCCGGAGCAGCACCTGCTTGCCGTCGGCCGACTTGAGGTCGACGGCCAGCGAGCGCTTGTTCCGGTTGAGCGACAGGAACGACACGTTGATCGCGTTGCCCTTCGCTCCACCGGCCGCGGCGTGCCGTTGCCACTCGCCGGTCACCGGCTCGACCTTGACGACGTTGGCGCCGAGGTCGCCGAGCCGCTGGGCGGCGAACGGGCCGGCCATCGCGATGGAGCAGTCGAGGACGCGGTACCCGTCGAGGATGCGGTTGTTCGTGGTCATCGTCTCTTCCTGCGCTCGGGATTCAGTCGGGCTGGCCGGCGACGCGACGGATCGCGGCGCGGGCGGACGTGGTGGCCTCGACGCCGTCGAGGACGCGGATCGCGGTGCGGTAGGTCCGGGACTCGCCGTGTTCGAGCCAGGTCATCGAACCGTCCGCGCGGGCGGCGGCGTCACCGGCGACGTGGTGGGTCGACGGTTCGAGGCCGACGGCGTACTGACCGCTGCGCAGGTTCTGCCACTCGAAGAAGCACGGCATCGTCGCCGCGTCCCAGTCGACCTCGACGCCGAGGGTGCCGTCGCCGCGAAGCAACGCGACCCGGTGCCGGCCGTCCGCGTCCGGCGCCAGGCGGTGCTCGTACACCTGCTCCACGAAGCCGGGTTGCGGGTCGGGCAGCACCCGGTACGACACACCCTGCTCGGCCACCGAGTCACTGCGCCAGGGCGTCTCGACGATCGGCGCGACGAACTCCGTCCCCGCGTCGATGACCGGCCACCCGAAGTTCAGGTGATACAGGAACATGTGCGGGGTCCGCTCGTACCCGAGGTTGTCCACCACGTCGGACAGCCGGATCTCGAGTCCGTCGAAGTCGACCTCCACCGTGCGGGTCAGGCGCAGGTGTTCACCGAACGACGTCGCCTGGATGACCTCGCCCCGAACCCGCAGCGTGCATCGATCGCCGTCCCAGATCTCGCCCGTCTCCAGCAGCCGAGCGGGGATTGCCGTCAGCCGCCCGTGTAAACCCTGCGCCACGGTCTGCTTCGGTGGATAGCGGTACTGACCGGCGTCGACCTCGTTGCCGAACAACGTGTGGTCCAGTCCGCCCGACACCAGCAACCCGTCCAGCGCCCGGAGCCAGGACAAGCCGCCCTCGTCGTTGTTCTCGTGCAGACCGGGATGGCGGAACCCGTTACCCGACCGCCAGCCGAACGGAACGCCGCGAAACCGAGCAGACCCGAGGTCAAGCGCACGATCCACGAGCACCTCGACCTCGAGCCCGGCAGCACTCCGCAACTGCACCGCCCGCACCCCACGCTCGACACCGTTGCTCAACTCGATCTCACGGACACCGGCAACGCTGGCGAGGTCACCAGTCCGCTCCCGCAGCGCCGCGACGGACAACTCTTCCCCGAAGACGTTCATGCTCAGTCCATCACCCATCCGCCGTTGACGTTGATCGTTTGCCCGGTGACGAACGACGAGTCCGCGCCCGCCAGGAATGACACGACTGCGGCGAGCTCCGCAGGGGTTCCGCGCCGTTTGATCGACTGGTGATCGATGACGAAGGCGGTGTAGGCCTCGGGGTCCTCGTGGATCGTCTCCGCCTTGGTCGGGAACGCGCCCGGCGAGACGGCGTTCACCCGGATGCCGTTCGGGCCGAGCTCACGCGCGAGCGCCCGGGTGAGCGCGACGGCGGCGCCTTTGGTGCTGACGTAGCTGGCCAGCTTCTCCCAGCCGCCGTGCCAGGTGATCGAGGCGACATTGACGATCGAGCCGGACCGCCGCCCACTCATCAGCCGTGCGGCCGCCTGGGCGGCCACGAAGTAGGCACGCTGATTCACGGCGACGACATCGTCGTACTCGTCGAGCGAGATGTCGAGGAACGGCGTTGCCGGATAGATCGCCGCATTGTTCACCAGTACTTGCAGCGGGCCGAGCCGATCCTCGACCGCACCGATCGCGGTGACGAGTGCAGTCGAGTCGCGCAAATCGATCGGCTGTACCGCGGCCCGCCCGCCGGCTGCCTTGACCACGGCCTCGGACTCGGCCAGCCCTTCCCCAGGAAGATCGAGCAGGGCGACGGCATAACCGTCGCTCGCCAGGCGTAGCGCGGTGGCCCGCCCGAGCGAACCCCCGGCGCCCGTCACCACGGCGCTCCTGTCACCGTGCGCGTGTGTCGTCATGCTGCGTCCATTCCGTAGCTACCGGTGGAGTTCAAACCTGGTCACGCGGCCGGATCGCGGGCTTGCCGACCAGCCGGCGGCCGGCCCGATCGGGTCGCACGTGCGGTCCGGCGTTGTCACCCCAGCCGGCGGCGTCGCCGAGCCGGGCGATCGCGTCCTCGTCGACGGTGTAGCCGAGCCCGGGCGACTCCCCCAGCACAAGGTGGCCGTCGGCAACCTCCTGGTCTGCGGTGATCCCGATCGGGGCCGCCAGGTCCTGGATCTCGATCGAGAGATGGTTGGGTACGACGGCCGCCGCATGAGCCAGCGGGTTCACGTTGTACCCGACCGGGCTGATCGGCAGGTCGAACGCGTGTGCCAGCGCCGCCACCCGGAGAAAGTGCGTGATGCCCCAGACGCTGCCGGTCTGCACGATGTCCACGGCGTTGCCTGCCACCAACGGCCGGAACTGCTCGAGTCCGGTGAGGTTCTCGCCGGTGGCGATGGCCGCCTTCACCGACTGCGTGACGAGGGCGAGCCCGTCGACGTCCCAGCGCCGTACCGGCTCCTCGACCCAGGCCAGGTCGACGTGCTCCTCGATCCGCTGGATGTGCCGGACCGCTTCCTTGCGCGACCAGGCCTCGTTCGCATCGAGCATCAGTGCGGGCGTTTGACCGGTGATGTCGCGGTAGAGCTCCGCGACCAGGCCGAGCCGCCGCAGGTCCGCGGCCACGTCGAGACCGCCCTTGACCTTCACCGCCTGCAGGCCGCGCTCGGCGAACCGCTTGTGCAGCCTCGCCAACTCCTCGTCCGCCAAGGGCCCGTCGAGCCCGGAGGCGTACGCCGGTACGACGTGATCGCGCGCGCCGAGCAGTCGCCACAACGGTTGCTCGACGGCCTTCGCCTTCAGGTCCCACAACGCCATGTCCAGCGCACCGATCGCACCGAACACCGCGCCGGCGTGACCACGCTTGAAGACCCACGCGAGCATCCGGTCGTACAACGCGACCACAGCGCGCGGGTCCTGCCCGTCGAGTGCCGGGAACACCGTGTCGATGCCGTCGTACGACCCGAGCCCGATGCCCTCCAGGCCGACGTCGGTGGTGACGATGACGACCGGCACCGACGTCCTGCCGGAGTCGACTGCGCCGTTGGCGTCACCAATGGGTCTGCCCCAGTCGTGCACCGTCGTGGCGGTGCGATATCCCGTGATGCGCATGCGCTACCCCTTGGTCGAGCCGGCGGTGACGCCGTCGGTGATCTGGCGCTGGAGAACAGGTAGATCGCGATCATGGGCAGCTTGAATGTTAGTTGTCTGTTGTCTGTTGTCAAGGGTTTGTTGACTGCTCGGCTTCGGGTGACAATCCAGTGGACGCCCGAGCAGATCCCTGGAGGAAGCGTGGCCACTGACAGCCCGCACGCAACCGTGCGACTCGCCCCGGCCGCGGCCGCGCGACGTCCGGCCCGGTTGGCCGATCTGCTGGTGGACTCGATCGTGGACGGGATCGTCTCCGGCGACATTCCGCCGTACGCCGCTCTGCCGCCCGAGGCCGCGCTGGTCGAGCAGTTCGAGGTCAGCCGGATCACCGTCCGGGAGGCGCTCAAACTGCTCGAGGCCAAGGGCCTGGTCGAGGTCCGCCGGGGCATCGGCGCCGTGGTCCGCGACGACTCGCACTGGAACCTGCTGGACTCGGCCGTGCTGGCCGCGGCGGTCAAGCACGACTCGAACCTGACCATCCTCGACGAACTGGTGAGCGTCCGCAGCGCGTTGGAGTCCGACCTCGCCGGCCAGGCCGCGCTGCTGGCCACCGACGAGGACCGCGCGGAACTCGAGGCGATCTACCACCGGCTCGAGGCCGACACCGCCCGGCCGGAGATCTTCATCGAGACGGATGTGGAGTTCCACGACCGGATCATGGCCGCCTCCGGCAACCGACTGGCCCGCTCGATCGTCAGCTCCGTGCACAGTCAGGCGCGCACCAGCCTGCGCTACCAGGGTCACCCCAGCATCGAGGCCGTGACCGTCACCAACGGCGAGCACCGGATCATCCTGGACCGCATCCTCGACCGCGACGCGCCCGGCGCGGCGCAGGCGATGACCGCCCACATCCGGTCGGCCTGGCAGCGCCGGCGCCCAGAAGGTCATGGCGGAGGCGGGCGCCCGCAGCTGAGCTGATCCGCGATCGGCTCGACAGTCACCCGGGCCGAGTGTGGTCCTTCCTTCAGGCTCGGTCTGCCGACAGTTCCTCGGCGATGCGGTCGGCGATCGTCAGGCAGGCGGTGGCGGCCGGGGACGGGGCATTGAGGACGTGTAAGGTCCGGCCGTCGCGGAGGAAGAGGAAGTCGTCGACGAGCTTGCCGTCGCGGGTCACGGCCTGTGCGCGCACGCCGGCGCCAGAGCGTCGTACGTCGGAGACTCGCAGCTCGGGCAGCATCCGCTGCGCCTCCCGTACGAGCGCCCGGCCCGTGAGTGAGCGCATCACTTCCTTGGCGCCCGTCTTCCCGTACCGCCGCGCGAGACGCCAGGTGCCCCGATACGCCATGGACTCCCAGAGGTCCCGACCGACGATCTTCGACCAGGAATAGCCCTCCCGGGCCAGGGCGGGTACGGCGTTCGGCCCGACGTGGACGATGCCGTCGATGCCCCGCGTGAGGTGGACGCCGAGGAACGGCAGATCGGGATCGGGCACCGGATAGACCAGGCCTCTCACCAGCGAGGCGCGCTCCGGGACGATCTCGCTGAACTCGCCGCGGAACGGGAGGATGCGGACACCGGGCTCGAGGCCGGAGGCCCGCGCGAGCCGGTCACTGTGCAGGCCGGCACAGACGGCGACGCGATCCGCTTCGATCACCTCGTCCGTCGTACGCACGCGGACGACCGAGCCCGCGTTCTCGATCGATGTCACCGTCACCCCGGTGCGGATCTCGCCTCCGGCCGCGCGGACGTCATCGGCCAGGGCGGCGGCGACGAGCTTGAAGTCCACCCGACCGGTGGAGTCGACGGCCAGGGCGCCTTTCACGCGCAGGTGCGGTTCGCGCTCCGCGACCTCGTCGAGGGTGAGGCGTCGTACCGGGACGCCGTTCTGCTGACCGTTGCCGAAGAGCCGGTCGAGCTGCGGCAACTCGGCGTCCGTGGTCGCGACGACGAGCTTCCCGGGGACCTCCAGCGGGATGCCCTTCTCGTCGCAGTACTCCTTCAGCGCCGCTCCCCCGGCCACCGCAAGCCGCGCCTTCAGGGATCCGGGCTTGTAGTACAGCCCCGAGTGCACGACCCCCGAGTTGTGACCGGTCTGGTGCGCCGCGACCGACCCCTCCTTCTCGAGGACGACGACCCGCGTCCCGGGATCGAGCCGCTGCAAAGCCCTCGCCACAGCCAGACCGACAATCCCGCCGCCGACCACGACCGAAGTCCTCACCACAGATCCCATCGAACCCTCCTGGACGCCCCGACTCTGTCAACAAGAGGCGGAATGCGGGCCATAAATACAGTTTCCACGGGTCAGGCCGGCGGTGCTGAGGCGACCAGCGCGAGGTCCTCGGCGTACGCGGTCTCGAGGGCTTCGTCCCAGGGCTCGGACTCCGCGGCGAGGGAATCGAGAACGGTTTGCGGTCGGGTTGCGCCCGAGATGACCGACAACACGGGTGACGAGGCCAGCAGGGCGCGTAGCTGGAGGCGTTGCAGTGAGACGCCACGGGCATCGGCCATGGCGGTCAGCCGGGGTGCCGCGGCCGCAGGTCGAAGGGGTGAGTAGGCAAAGAACGGCACGTCGTTGGCCTCGCACCACGCGAGCACCTCGAGCGACTCGCGTCCCATGGCGCTGTGGTGATTCTGTACGGCGTCGACGCGAGCGACCGTGGACGCTCTCTCGAGCTCGGCCACGCCGACGTTCGACAGACCGATCCGGGCCACCTTGCCCTCATCACGGAGCGACGCCAGAGCACCGACGCCCTCCTCCACAGGCTGCTCGGCCAGGTCGACTCTGTGGAGGTAGTAGAGATCGACGCGCTCGCCTCCGAAGACCCGCAGGCTCGTCTCGACGTCGGACCGGATCCGCGGCGCGCTGATATCCGCGTCCCAGGTGGTCGCCCCGGTTCGCGAGTGACCACCCTTGGTGCCGACGATCGCGCTGGTACCCCGGGCGGCTTCCGCGGCCAGCTCCTCGCCGTACAGGGGCTTGTCGACGTGGGCGTACGCGCGGGCGGTGTCGAGGATCGCCGTACCCGCGGCGAGGCCGGATCGAATAGTTGCTAGATCAGCTGAGCGATCGCGGGGTGCGAATGACAGGCCCGCCACCCCGAGGGCGACGCGACCGACGAGCTCCTTCACCCGTGCCTCCTGACTCCGAGCAGGAGCCTAGTCCGCTGCCGGCCCCGTCGCGCTTGGCGATGGAGTGTCTGACGCCGGAGCGCTCGGCGTGGGGGTGTCGGTCGGAGGCGTGCTCGAGGGGGAGGTTCCCGTGGACGGAGTTCCCTGCGTGGGAGCGCTGGGGGTGGTGCTGGGCCGGCTGGACGCGCTCGGCGACGTCGTGGTGGTGCTGGCCGTAGGGCTGCTCGACGTTGCCGGCTGGGAGGCGCTTTGCGATGGAGTGGTCGGGTTTGCGCGGCTCGCCGTACTGGAGCTGGTGGGGCCGGTGGTGGATGCGGTGCTCGTCGCGGCGGGGTTCGACTCCGGCGTCGCGGAGGTAGGGCCCTGTCGGGGGCCGACCTCGGTGCTCGGGGGCAATCTTGGGTCGTTGCCGTTGAGCAAGACTCCGGCCACCACCGCCCCTGCCGTCGCGAGGAGGGCGATCCCTCCGGCCAGCACGGTCTTCCTGCTCATCCGGTTCGGCGGCTGCAGCGGCTCGAGTGGGCTGGTTGCGATGCTCGGAGCCTCGGCAACGGGTACGACGACGGGACCGAGGTCGGCTCCGAGTGGCTCGGCGCGCAAGGCGCCGGTCGCGATCTCTGCGGCGGACGGACGGTCCGCGGCCTCCTTGGCGAGCATCTGGAGCAAAACGGTCTCGAACGGTCCACCGAGTTCGGGGCGGGTCAGACTCGGCGGCGCCGCAGGAGTGTCGACGTGCTGGTAAAGAATCGCTGTCGGGTGCTCGGCTGTGAACGGCGGCTCACCGGTGACCAGCTGGTAGAGCACGCAACCCAGCGCGTACACGTCGGACGGCTTGCCGGCCTGCCCGCCTCTGGCTCGCTCGGGAGCGAGGTAGTGCGTGCTGCCGATGATCTGGCCGGTCGCCGTCAGCGTGCTCGACGCGTCGCCGGGAACGTGAGCGATGCCGAAGTCCGCGACTTTGACGGTCCCGTCCGCCGCCAGGAGCAGGTTGCCCGGCTTCACGTCGCGGTGGACGACGTCCTCGCGATGCGCGGCGGCCAGGCCCGCGGCGGCCTGTTCGATGATGTCGATCGCACGCTCTTTCGGCAGAGGCCCGTGCTCGGCGAGCTCCGCGGAGACCGTCCGGCCTTCGACCAGCTCCATCACCAGGAAGAAGCCGTCGCCGTGCTGGCCGAAGTCGTACACGGACACGACGTGCGGGTCGCTCAGCCTCGCGGCGGCTCGCGCCTCGCGCTGGAATCGGGCAGCTCCGCGCGCGTCGTGACCGGACGGCAGCAGCAACTTGACCGCGACCACACGTTCCAGTTGTTCATCGGTGGCGCGGAAGACCTCGCCCATGCCGCCCCGCCCGAGAGCGGGCCCCAGTCTGTAACGCTTCGCAACCAGCATTCGCCCCCCGTACCCAGCCTCGAAACGAACCAACCGATCTCCGACGCCCGAGCTTATACAGCGTGATGACGGCCGACCGCGGGGCCGAGCGCGATCGCCGCCAGGACGAACACGGCCGCGATGGCCAGCCAGCCGATCGGGCCCCAGGTCACCGCGAGTGCCGTGAATGCGACCGGGCCGACGATCGACTGGAGTTGTAGCCCGAGCCGGAAGGCTCCTTGGTATTGAGGCCGTTGGTCGGCTGGGGACAGTTCGCTGACCAGCCCCCAATGCCCTGCTGACTGGAACAGTTCGCCGAGCGTGATTGCGGCGTACGCACCGACCAGCAGGCAGACCGTCACCCAGGCGGCGGTCCCGGCGCTGATCGGCATCACTAGGCAACCAACGGCGATACCGGCCGCAGCCAGGCGGGAAGAGCGGACCGCGCCGTGCGCCGTGTTCGCGCCGCGCGCCGCCCAGACTTGCAGACCGACCGCCAGCACTGTGTTGAGCGCGAACAACCAGGCGAGTACGGCGTGCGGCGCGTCGGTCCGCTCGACCAGCCAGAGAGGGAAGACGACCATCAGCAGGACCTGGTGCGATCCGAGTACGCCGTTGAGCAGCGACACCACCAGGAACCGCCGGTCCCGGAGGACCGCGAACCGTGAGACCTGCTGGTCGGAACGCCGGTGTGGCGAGGCCGGCAACCGTGAGATGAGCAGGGCGGTGACCAGCATGAGCCCCCCGGCGAGCGGGGGAACCACCATGATCACGGTTCGGCTGCCGCTCGCCAGTGCGAGCCCGCCGAGTAAGGCTCCCGCGGTGAATCCCAGATTCAGGGCCGAGCGGTTGAACGCCATCAACCGCACTCGCTCCCCCGGTGCGAGGACGTCCAGCGTGTAGGCGCCCCGGCCCGAATGCCCGGCGGACTCGGCGAGGGCCAGGGCCGCGACAATCACCACGAACGCGAGGAACCCGCGAGCCAGCGGATACGCGAAGTAGATGCATCCTTCGATCAGCGCGGCAAGCAGCCAGGCGCGCCGCGGGCCGATCCGGTCGGCAACCGCACCGAGCGGAACCGCGGCGACGAATCCGAGAGCCCCGGCGATCGAGATGCCGAGGCCCACCTCGGCAGCTGACAGGCCGACGATCGTGGTGAAGAAGACGGCGTTCCCGGACAGGAAGAATCCCGAGCCCACGGCATACAGAGCCGACTGCAGGCACAGCGCTCGCGGCAGCCCGGCCGGAGGAAGCAATCGTTGTGCCCGGGTGAGCGGGGTGGCGACAGTCATGCCGGGATGGAACCCGATGACGGCGAGCCGCGAAATCGATTCGTTCTCAGCCGAATCGTCAGCGACACTGGACCCGTGTTCATCACCCGATTCGGCGCCGACGATCTGGCCGGCACCCGGTTCGCGATCTCCCCGCTGTGGGACACGGTGACCAGTCGCTGGTGCCTGCAGGATCCGGCCGGCAGCGCCGTACACCTCCCGTGGCTCAAGGCGGCCGCCCGAGCCGACCGATCGGCCGAGCTCCGTCCGCACCGGCCGCTGCTGGAGGCGCTGATCCGGCCCGGCGCCTGGTTGCCCGATTTCCTCACGCCGCCGCCGCGATCCCCGCTGACCGACATCGCGGCCGAGCTGGAGGTCCTGGCCGCGACGGACCCGGAAACGGTCCGGGCCGACCTGGAGGCCGTCGGCGGGCACCTGCCGCTGACCGATCTCGGCCGCCGGCTTCAGACCGAACCCGAACGTGGTCTCCCGCTTCTGGTCGCGGCGCTGGCCACCTGGTGGCGGCTGGCCATCGAGCCGGCCTGGGCCCGGATGCGAACGCTGCTGGAAGCCGACATCGCGTTCCGCACGCGTGCCCTCGCCGACTACGGACCGGGCCGGATGCTCGCCGACATTCATCCGTCCCTGACGTGGACCGAAGGGCGGTTGGAGATGGACTGGCACCATCGCATCGAGCGAGAACTCCGCGGGGACGGAATGCCGCTGGTCCCCAGCGTCTTCCTCGCCGGGCGCCCCGCCTTCGCCGTTCGGGCTGCCTCGCCACATGCCATGTACTACGCCGCCCGGGCGATCGGCACGCTCTGGGAACGCGCTCCACAGCCAACCGGCCGCCCATTGGCCCGGCTGCTCGGCGACACCAGGGCCAGGATGCTGGCGATTCTCGACGCGCCGCAGACCACCACCCATCTGGCTGAACGACTCGGTGCTGCTCCCAGCAGCATCTCGGCCCATCTCAAGGTGCTGTACGACGCAGGCCTGGTCAGCCGGAACCGCCAGGGCAAACAGGTCCTGTACGTCTGCACCGAACTCGGCCGGAACCTGGCCGGTCACTGACAGCCCCGGCTCTGGGCTTGAAGCGGAGGGGAGGATCAGGCTGTGGATGACGTCAGGGTTCGCGAGCTGGTAGGCAGGCGGTTGCCGGGGTGCCGGGTCGAGGGTGTCGAGCTGATGGGGGCCGGGATGGACAACACGGCGTACGTCGTCAACGGTGACATCGTGGTCCGGTTCGCCAAGGACGTTGCGGTGGCCCAGGTGGAGCGCGAGGCCCGCCTGCTCGGAGTGGTCGCGGGAATCTCGCCACTGGCAGTCCCCCAGCCGCTTTTCGTCGAGGCGGACGAGGGGTGTCTGGCTTATCGGATGGTGCGGGGAATCCCGCTGATCGAGCGGGACTCGCCGTACGACGGCGTCCTGGTGGCGGAGCAGTTGGGGGCGTTCCTGGGTGCGCTGCACTCGGCTCCGACTGAGACGTTCGACGGTCTGGTGGCGCCCGATGTCGTGCCGCTGAGCGATTGGCTCGAGGAGGCCACCGAAACCTTCGAGGCTGTCCGCGACCAGGTGCCGGACAGTCGTCGGCCGGCGATCACCCGCTTTCTCGCCGCGGAGCCACCGGCAGAGCCCGATTCGCTCGTGTTCTCTCACAACGATCTCGGCATCGAACACGTCATGGTCGACCCCGCGTCCGGAGCGGTCACCGGGGTGATCGACTGGACCGATGCCGCCCTGGTCGACCGCGCCAACGACTTCGGCCTCATCTACCGAGATCTCGGACCGGACGCACTCGCGGCGGCGCTCGCGCAGTACGGAACGGCCGCGACCGATCAGCTGGTCGACCGGGCGATGTTCTGCGCCCGGTGCAGCGTCTTCGAAGACCTCGCCTTCGGACTCGAGACCGGACAGACCCGCTACACGGACAAGTGCCTCCGAGCCCTGCACTGGCTCTTCCCTTAGCAGTCGAGATCTGCCCAGTCTGGACGCGGCTGCGAGGATGGCCAGGTGGACATCGTGCGCAGGAACAATGTCGTCGTCACCGGCAATCCGGACGGGCCGGCGGTGGTGCTGGCTCACGGGTTCGGTTGTGACCAGAACATGTGGCGGCTGACTGTTCCTGCCTTGGCCGCGGATCACCGGGTGGTGCTCTTCGACTATGTCGGTTCCGGCCGATCCGATCTGTCGGCCTTCGACGAGCAGCGCTACTCCACGCTCGGTGGGTACGCCGACGACGTGGTCGAGGTGTGTGCCGCGCTTGACCTGACCGAAGCAGTGTTTGTCGGCCATTCGGTCAGCGCAATGATCGGCGTACTGGCCGCGCAGAAGGATCCGAAGCGTTTCGGCGCGTTGGTCATGGTCGCCCCGTCCCCCTGCTACGTCGATGACGGTGACTACCAAGGCGGCTTCAGCGTCCAGGACATCGACGAACTGCTGAGCTCGCTGGAGTCGAACTACCTCGGCTGGTCCGCCGCGATGGCTCCGGTCATCATGGGTACGCCGGATCGTCCCGAGCTCAACGAGGAACTGACGAACAGCTTCTGCGCCACCGATCCCGCGATGGCCCGCGTCTTCGCGCGGACGACGTTCCTGTCCGACTCCCGCGCCGATCTGGCCACGGTCCAGGTGCCGACGTTGATCCTCGAATCGGCCCAGGACGTCATCTCCCCGCGACAGGTCGGCGCCTACGTGCACGCCGCCGTCGAGGGCTCGACCCTCGTCACCTTGGACGCCACCGGCCATTGCCCGCATCTGTCGGCACCCGACGCCACCAACAAGGCCATCGTGGACTTCCTCGCGGACCTGAGGTGACCGACGAGGAGGCGTACGACGCCGCGCCCTGCGGCCTCCTGTCGACGTCGATGGACGGCACGATCGTGAAGGTCAACAGCACGTTGCTGGACTGGCTGGGCCTGCCCCGGGATGCGGTGGTCGGACGGCTTCGGTTCCCCGACCTGCTGACCGTCGGCGGCAAGCTCTACCACGAGACCCACTTCGCTCCCCTGCTGCGGATGCAAGGTGAGGTCAGCGGCGTCGCCCTCGAGCTGAAACAGGCCGGCGGTGCCCGGATGCCGATCCTGGTGTCGTCGGTCGTCAGGTACGACGACAACGACCAGCCGGTGCTGATCCGGACGACGATCTTCGACGCGCACATCCGGCGCGCGTACGAGGAAGAACTGTTGCGCGAACGCCAGGCGGCCGAGCAGGCACGGCGCCAGGCGGAGGCGGATCGTGCCCGGCTGCAGGACGCCTTGGCCGTCCTCCAACAATCGTTGCTCCCGGCCACTATGCCGAAGGTGCCGGGACTGGCCACCGCGGCGCACTACCACACGGCGTCACCCGACGAACTCGGCGGCGACTTCTACGACCTGTTCGCCATCGACGGTGAACGCTGGGGTTTCTTTCTCGGTGACGTGTGCGGCAAGGGGCCTGCGGCTGCCGCGATGACCTCGGTGGCTCGCTATACGTTGCGAGCCGCGGCAATGCATGACCCGGCTGCGGCGCTAGGGACGCTGAACGCCGTACTGCATGAGCGGTATGCCGGCGGAGACCTGCGGTACTGCACGGCGGTCTTCGGGACGCTGCGGAGCAACCCCGTGACCGGCCAGGTCGCCGTACGTTTCGCGTCGGGAGGTCACCCACCACCACTGTTGGTGCGCGCTGACGGACGTTGCGAGTTCCTCCTCAGCCAAGACGGCACGTTGATCGGCATCCTGCCGTCCTCGAAGTTCCCGCAGACCGACGTCACGCTCGAGCCGGGCGACATGTTGCTGCTCTACACCGACGGGCTGACCGAAGCGCGGGTCAACGGCGATTTCTACGGCCCGGAATCCCTGCGAACGCTCGCCACTCAGTACGCCGGAACGTCACCGACTGCACTCGTTGGAGCACTCTCCGACGTACTCTCCGGCTTCGGGCCACGGCTGGCCGACGACACCGCTCTGCTCGCTCTCGGAGCCCCGATTCGCCCGGACGACGATCTGTGAGCTGATTCCCCGCCGTCTGTCAGAGCGGCCTTCCGGGGCGAGGCATCATATGCGCATGGACGATTCAGCTCGGCTCTCCGGCGTTCGGAGCCACAGCGCGAACCCGCCGGCCGAGTCGGCCGCGACGGACGACCGTGCGGCGTTCGGAGCGGATGCCTTCGCCCGCCTCGCGGTCGAACTCCACCACGCGGAGGGAATGACCGAGACGGTCGAGGCAGTCGTGCAGTTCGCGCTCCAGGCGGAGGCCTGTTCGTACGCCGGTGTCATGCTCACGCTGCGGGGCAGCCGGGAGATCGCTGCGGTCACCGACCCCCTGGTCAGCGAGCTCTATGAACTGCAATGCGAAATCGGCGAGGGTCCGGTCCTGACCGCGCTCGCCGAGGGAGTCTCGGTCTATGTCCCCGAGGTCAAGATCGAGACGCGGTGGCCGGCGTGTACCGCACGGGTCACGCAGTACCGGGTCGGATCGGCCCTGCATGTGCCGATGTGGGCCGGCGACCAGCTCATCGGCGTGCTGTCTCTCTTCAACACCCAGCCGAACGCGTTCAGCGCCGACGACGAAGCGATCGCCCACATCCTGGCTCGGCATGCCTCGGTGGCCGTTGCCTCGGCACGGGACGACGAGACGATGGCCGCGGCGGTGGACGCGCGCAAGCTGGTCGGGCAGGCGATGGGCATTCTGATGGAGCGCTTCGACCTGGACGAGACCCGCGCGTTCGAGATCCTGAAGCGCTACTCACAGCAGCACAACACCAAACTGCGCGATGTCGCGCAGGAACTGATCGACACCCGGAAACTCCGAGGCACGCACGGTGAGTGACGAGCACCTGTCCGTCGACGTACTGGATCGCGGGGCGGACGTCGTGGTCAGGGTCTCCGGCGAGCTGGACTTCGGCACCACCGCCGGCTTCCTGAAGGTCGTGCAGCCGCTGGCTGAGGCCGGGCGCTCGCTGATCCTGGATCTGGCGGAGCTGGCGTTCTGTGACTCGAGCGGTCTCGGAGTCTTCGTCAGGCTCCACAAACTGGCCGAGGACGCCGGCGGCAACCTGTGTCTGGCACGGCTGCGGCCGCAGCTCGAGTCGACGATCAAGCTGACGATGCTGCACCGTCTCCTGGTCATCCGCGACGACATCCCCGAACCGGCCTAGGTCATCCGTTTGCTGGGGTGCGTAAGAATCGCGGCACGGGGCACTGGGGAGGCAGCGCCCACATCTTCTCCGGGGAAAGAGGATCGTGACTGACTTCTTCACTGAAATCAACGGCCATCGAGTGGTGGAACTCTCCCGGATGGGGCGCTCCAGCGCCACCCCGGTCTGTCTCTTGTGCGGCGCGCATTTCACCGACCGCGCCGAGATCGAGAACACGACCTGCCCAGCCGCCGGCCCGGCCTACGGTCACGACCTCCTCAGCGACCCGGCCGACGGCCTCCTCTACTGCACCCGCTGCCCCTTCGTGGCCTACGACCTGAACGACGCCGCCACGGACCCGATCTGCCCCATGCCTCTCCAGCCATGGGGATCACTACGGCCCTAGGTGGTGCAGACGGGAGCTGCTGCGGACTGCCTGGGGAGAAACTGGAATAACGCCCCGAACACTGCGAACCAGGGAGAGCTCTGATGGATGTTGGTATCGGTCTGCCGTCCACGATTCCGGGTATTCGCGGACGGCTGGTCCTGGACTGGGCGCGGGCTGCCGAGGAGGCCGGGTTCTCGACCCTCGGGACGCTCGACCGGATTGTGTACGGGAATCTGGAGCCGATCTCGACGCTTGCCGCCGCGGCGGCGGTGACCGGGCGGATCGGCTTGACGACGGCCATCATGATCGGCCCGTACCGCGGCAACGGTGCGCTGCTGGCCAAGCAGTTGGCCACCGTGGATCGCCTCTCCGAGGGCCGGCTGACGGTCGGCATCGCGGTGGGATCGCGCCCGGACGACTTCGAGGCGACGGCATCGCCGTACGAAAGGCGTGGAAAGGTGTTCGACGCACAACTCGCGGAGATGCGAGCGGTGTGGGCCGGTGAGTCGCGGGGGTACGCCGGTGCGATCGGGCCGGCCCCGATGCGACCAGGCGGTCCCCCGCTGCTCATCGGTGGCGGGTCTCCCGCCGCCTTCCGCCGGATGACCGAGTACGGCGCCGGCTGGATCCTCGGCGCCGGCGGACCGGACGCCTTCACCGCCGCAGCCGCCAAGGCCAGAGGTGCGTGGGGCGAGGCAGGACGTGAAGGTGAGCCGCGCCTGGTCGCCATCGGATACGTGAGCCTCGGCGACGAGGCCGAGCAGCACGCGCGGAGCTATCTCGGCGACTACTACAGCTTCGCCGGCGCGTACGTCGACAGGGTCGTGGGCAGTGCCCTCATCACCCAGCAGGCGGTCGCCGACACCGTCGCCGGCTTCACCGCCGCGGGCTGCGACGAATTGATCCTGTTCCCGGCCAACCCCGACCTCCAGCAGATCGAGCTGATCGCCGCAGCCGCCGGCCTGAGCTGACTCAGGCCTCGGGGATCACGATGCCGAAGTTCTCGCGGGTGATCTGCTCCGGCTTCGGACCACCGCGTACGCCGGTGTCGAGCGCGTCGATCGCGGTCAGCTGCTCGGCCGTGAGCTCGAAGTCGAAGACGTCGAGGTTCTCCGCGATCCGCGCGGGCGTGACCGACTTCGGGATGGCCTGACGACCCTGCTGCAGATGCCAGCGCAGCATCACCTGGGCGGGCGTCTTGCCGTGTGCCGCCGCAATCTCGTTGATGGTCGCGTCCTCGAGGGTGCTCCCGTGAGAACCGTCGCGGTAGAAGGTGATCCCACCGATGGGCGACCACGCCTGGGACAGGATCCCGTGCTCGGCGTCGACCGCCAGCACCTCGGACTGGCGGAAGTACGGGTGCACCTCGAGCTGGTTGACGGCCGGCACCACGGAGGTTGCCTCGAACAACCGGGCCAGGTGGTCGGCCATGAAGTTGCTGACGCCGATCGCGCGGACCTTGCCGTCGGCCAGCAGCGTCTCCAGCGCCTTGTAGGCGCCGATCGTCAACTCGAACTCGCCAGGAAACGCCTGGTGCAGGATCAGCAGGTCGAGCTGCTCGATCCCGAGCTTGCCGGCACTCTTGTCGAAGGCGTGCAACGTCTCGTCGTAGCCGTAGTCGGTGATCCAGACCTTCGTCTCGACGAAGACCTCGGAACGGTCGAGACCGGAGCGACGGATCGCCTCGCCGACCTCGCGCTCGTTGAGGTACGCCGCGGCCGTGTCGACGTGCCGGTAGCCGGTGGCCAGCGCTGTCTCGACGGCGGCGATGGTCTGGTCCGGCGGCGTCTGGAAGACACCGAAGCCGATGGCCGGCATCTCCACACCGTTGTTGAGCTTGAGCAGAGGAACAGTCATGCCGGCCACGCTAGACATCCTCACTCCGGCGCGGGAGTGACTGCCGAACCACGCATTGGCAGTACCTGGTTCAGGACTGTGGAGCCCGATCTGTCTGCTGCCGCTCGGTGGCGGACCAAGTGGCCAGGAGTTTGAGCTGGTCCTCGGCGTGGCTGCCTGCCTCGGCCGAATACGCGATGACGATCAGGTCGTCGCCGGTGAGCTCGAGCGCGTCACCGGTCAGCTCGATCTCGCCGACGACCGGATTGCGCAGACGCTTGCGGGCGGTGCTGTGAATACGCACATTGTGCCGGGCCCAACGACTGGCGAACGGATCGCTGCGAGTGGTCAACTCGCCGATCAGGTCGCTCAAAGCCTTGTCCTCGGGGTTGCGCCCCGCCTCGCGACGCAAAGCCGCGACCAGATCGTCGGCGACGGTGTTCCAGTCGGCGAAGAACCTCGCCGACCGCGGATCGAGGAACACGAACCGCGCCACGTTCACGGGCAGCGTGTCGAGAATGCCGTCGTACAAGGCCACGCAGAGGTCGTTCGCGGCGACGACGTCCATACGAGCGTTCCGGACGTACGCCGGCGTACCGGTCATGCCGGTGATAATTGCGAGGATGCTGGGTCGCACGCTGGCCGGTGCCTTCTTCGCCCTGGCGGACCGGACCGGCGCCGACGCCGCGTGGGCCAGGTCGAACAGGTGCTGGCGCTCGGCGTCGTCCAGCCGGAGCGCAGCGACGAGCGCCTCGAGCACCGGCTCGGAGACTCCGGCGAGGTTGCCGCGTTCGAGCCGGGCGTAGTAGTCGAAGCTGACGCCTGCGAGGGAGGCGACCTCCTCGCGGCGCAGCCCGGGCACGCGCCGCTTGTCGTCGCATGTCGGCAGGCCCGCCTGCTCCGGCGTGATCCGGGCGCGGCGGCTGACGAGGAAGTCATGTATGTCCTTGCGGTTGTCCACGGCATCGACCGTAGAGGCGTCCGGCGCCACGGAACAGGTATTGCCAGTGCCTGCCTTCATTCCTCGGTCAGCACGATCAGCGCCTTGACGAAGCCGTCGGGCTTGGCGCGGAGGTCGGCGTACGCCCGGTCGAGGTCACCCAGTGCATAGCGATGCGTGAACAGCGACGCGTAGTCGATGCGGCCGCTGGCGGCGACGTCGAGCCCACGGCGGATGCTGTCGGTGAGCCGCCGCTGATCCCGGACATGGCCGTTGACGACGTCGAGGGCTTTCCAGTTCCAGGCCTGCATGTCGACCGTACGCGCGCCCTGGTGGTACCCGACGATGTCGAGCGTGCCGCCCGATCGAGTGAGCCTGGTGGCCAGGTCGAGGCCGCCCTGCGTCCCGCTCACCTCGAACACCACGTTGAACGCGTCGGCCAACTGGGCCACCTCATCAGGGTCGAGCGCGGCTGACGCGCCGTACCCGAATGCGGCCCGCTTCGCGTCCTCTCGTACGTCGATCGCGACGAGCTCGCCAATTGCGCTGGTGGCGAGCAACTGGATCAGGCACAGACCCATGAAGCCGGCCCCGACCACAGCAACGCGATCGCCGGTGTCCAGCCGAGCGCGCCGCAACGCCTCGACGACGCAACCGAGCGGCTCACCGATGCCCGCCTCGAAGCTGAGTCCGGGCGGGACGACGACGGCGTCCTCGGCCGGTACGACGATCAGCTCGGCGAACGAATCCGTCAGCCGGCCGGTGACGACGTCGCCGATCGCGATTTTCTCGACACCGCCGCCGACCTCGACGACCCGGCCGACCGGTTCGTGCCCGAGCGTCATCGGAGCACCGTCGGTCGGACCGCGCGACCAGGCCGGCAGCTCACTGGCACACAGGCCGTTCGCGACCACCTGGATCAGGAGTTCGCGTGGGCCGGGCGCATGGACCTCGATCTTCTCGAGCTGCGAGGTCGCCGGCGCGACGACGACGCTGCGGTGGGCTGCGTATGTCACTTCACGGCTCCTTGCATCAGGGCTTTGACGAAGTTGCGCTGGAAGATCAGGAAGATCACCAACGAGGGCAGGATGATCAGCAGCGATCCGGCGCACAGCAGCACGATGTCCGTGCCGTACTGGCCCTGGAAGGCGCCCAGCCCGCCGGCCACGGTCCGCTTGGTCGGGTCGTCGACGAGGACGAGCGGCAGCAGGTACTGGTTCCAGCTCGCCAGGAAGAAGAGCACAGCCAACGCGGACCAGGCGGAGGTGGCCAGTGGGAGATGAACCCGGCGGAATGTCTGCCAGGTGGTGGCGCCGTCGACCTTCGCGGCTTCGGTGAGCGCCGGCTCGGCGCCGAGGAAGTGCGCGCGCATCCAGAAGACGCCGAAGGGCATCAGCAGTCCGATCAGCGGCAGCACGATCGCCAGCCTCGTACCAAGCAGGCCCATGCCCCGGAGGTCGTAGTACAGCGGGGTGATCAGCGCCTCGAACGGCAGGGTGAGCCCGACGATCAGAAGACCGTAGATCGCCTTGCCGAAGGGCACGTTCAGCTGAGCGAGGGCGTAGCCCGCGGCGGTGGCCATGGCGACGGTGGCCGGGACGACGCCCAGCACGATCAGCGTGCTCGAGCGGAACAGGGCGAGGAAGTTCGCCGCGTTCCACGCGTCCACGAAGTTGTGCCAGTGCGGGTCGCTCGGCCAGGTCAGTCCCTGGGGCGAGCTGCCCGGCGCCGCGAGCGCCGTGGTGAACATGCTCAGCAGAGGCACGATCGCGAACAGCATCAGCGCGAGCAAGATGCCGGTGCGGGTGACGCGGTGAGCCGTCATCGCTCCCTCCCGAGACGCTGGATCGGCCAGATGAGGACCAGGACGAGCGCGGCCAGGAACACCGCGAGGGCCGAGGCCTGACCGACGTGCTGCTGCAGGAAGGTCAGCCTGTAGATCTGCACGCCGGGCACCATCGTCTGGTAGCCGGGGCCGCCCTGGGTCGAGATCTGGATGATGTCGAAGCTCGCCAGCGCTGCGATCATCGTGAACGTCGTACAGACGACGAGTTCCCGGCGCAGCCCGGGCAGCGTCACGGCGAAGAACTCGCTGATCCGCCCGGCGCCGTCCAGCCGGGCCGCCTCGTACAGCGCCGGGTCGATCTTGCCGATGCCGGACAGCAGCAGCACCGTGCAGAAACCGAGCATGACCCAGACCCCGATCACGCCGACCGCGGGCAAGGCGAACGTGAAGTCACCGAGCCACGCCCGGGTGTGCCGTTCAAGGCCGACCGCGCGCAGGACCTGGTTGACCAGACCGTTCGACGAATACATCCAGGTCCAGGCGATGCCGGCCGCGACCAGCGGCAGCACCTGCGGAATGAACAGCACCACCCGGGCGGTCGTGTTGAACGCGCTGGGCCGGAGTTCGCGGATGAGTGAGGCCGCGACCAGCCCGAGCCCGACCGGCAGGACCGTGTAGAAGACGATCAGGATGAACGCGTGCTCCACGGAATGCAGCAACTCGGGCCGGGTGAAGATCGCCTTCCAGTTGTCCAGCCCGGCCGGTCTCGACGGGCCGATGCCGTCCCAGTCGTAGAACGAGTACTGAACGGACTGAAGCATCGGGTACAGCACGAACACGGCGTACATCGCGAACGCCGGCGCGACCCAGAGCAGCGCGCTCCACTGCCTGGGCCGCCGTACGTTCCGGGGTCGGTTCGCCACCGTCACTGCCCGAGGTCGCGCTCGTAGTCGGCCTGCACCTTGGCCGCGTACGCCGCGGGCGTCGTCTTGCCGGCCAGCAGCAGCTGTGTTTGCGGGATCAGGCTGTTGACATGGATCGAGGCCGTCGCGTCAGCCATGAAGCCGACGAGCCCGTTGCTCTTCAGCAATTCCTGGAACGCGCTGACGGTGGCGGCAACCGCCGATCCCTCCGGCGCGGTCGGCGCCGAGGCATCCGAAGGGCCTGCCGGCACCAGGCCGCCGAGGTTCACAGTGTCCTGCCGCGCCTTTTCGTTCGTCTGTACGAAGTTCAGGAATGCGGCCGCGACATCGGCATGGGCCGACTTCGCCGGGATCCCCAGGTTGGCGGCAGCGGTCATCGCGTACGACGGTCCACCGGCCTCACCCGACGGGAACAGGAAGAACCCGAACTGGCCCGCCCCGCCCTTGTCCAGACCTGGCGCCTGCCAGTTGCCGCTCGGGAAGAACACGCCGTTGCCCTTGAGGAACTCGGCCGGCGCGCGGGTCTGGTCGATGTCGTTCACATCGGCCGGCAGGTATCCCGCCTGTCCCCAACGCTGCAGTGTGGTGGCAGCCTTCACCGTCTCCGGCTTGTCGATACTCGCGCCGGGCTTGGCGTAGTTCCAGTCCTGGACGGCCTGTGCGGCGTCCGCCGACGACATCACCAGGTTCTGCAGTGGGTAGACGCTGCCGCCGTCCTTGCCGTTGATCATGATCGGCTGCAGCCCGCTGGCCTTCGCCTTGGCGAGCAGCTGCTCGAACTCGGCCACGGTCGCCGGTGGCTGCGTCATACCGATCTGCTGCGCGAGCTTCTTGTTGTAGTACACCCCGGTCAGGCCGAAACCGGCGCCGGCGGCGTAGAGCGAACCTGTCCCCCGCTGCTTGCCGTCCGGCCCGACCCGGATGGAGTCGAACTGCGACTGCGGCCATTTGTCCCACCCGTACGCCTTGGCATACGGGTCCAGACTGGTCAGCAGATGGTCCCCGATCAGGTTGCCGAGCTGCGAGACGCGGACGAGGTCCGGAACGTTGCTCCCGGCAAGGATGTGCGCGATGTTCGTGGTCAGGGTGGCGTAGTCCTGGTTGTCCACCTTGACCGTCACATTCGGGTACTTGGCGTGGAACAGCTCCCCGAGGGCGGTGTAGAACGGCACGTCGACGCCGCTGTTGACGAGCAGCTTCAGCGTGACGGGCTCGGTGCCGACGCCGGTGGACACCGGCCCGGACGACGCCGGACCGGCTTCGGAACTGCCACCGGGCGCGCAGGCGGCGAGGAGCAAGGTGGCGGTCGCGGCTACGGCGACCACCCGGACGATTCCGCGGTACTGGGTCAGCGATCGCACGAGAACTCCTTCGAAGGCTGGATGGATGGGAACGCACGACGTACGGCGTCGCCGGCCACGTTGACGGCGTGCTGCGCGTCGGTCATGACGCTGAACATCTCGAAGAAGCCATGGATCTGGCCCGTGTACTCGGCCAGCTCGACCGGTACGCCGGCTGTCCTCAAGCGCTCTGCATACTCCTCGGCCTCGCCGCGGAGGAAGTCGTGTTCGGCGGTGATGATCGTCGCCGGCGCAACGCCGTCCACCGACTGAGCGTGCAGCGGGGACGCGTACGGCGCCTTGCGAGCCGTTGGGTCGGGGACATACGTCTCCCAGATGTGCTCGAGCCGCCGGTAGCTGTTGGCGCCGAAACCCGGCCGGCCCGCGAAGGTCGCGTACCGCTGCCGGAACGCGACCTTGTAGTCGGTGTCCTCGGTGCTGTCGATCACCGGATAGACGAGCAGTTGGGCCGCCAGCTCGACACCTTCGTCGCGCGCCTTGAGCGCCGTCGCCGCAGCGAGATTGCCGCCCGAGCTGTCGCCACCGACGGCCACGCGATCGAAGTTGCGCCGTGCCCACGCGATCGCGGTCCACGTGTCGTCGAAACCGGCCGGGAAGGGATGCTCGGGCGCGAGCCGGTAGTCGATCGACAAGACCGCGCAGGCTGCCCGGTTCGCCAGCGCGCGGGCGACGCAGTCGGCGGTGTCGAGGTCGCCGTGCATCCAGCCGCCGCCGTGCGCCCACACCAACACCTCTCGCTCCGCGCCCGCAGGCCGGTAGAGCCGAGCCGGTACGCCGTCCGCGCCGATCGACTCGACCGACGCCACCGGCGCGGGCTCGCCGGACACGGCCAGGACCTTCTCGCGCGCGTCCGCCCGCACCATCGCGATGTCGGCGCTCCACGGGTCGGGCGACGGGCCGGAGCTGTCCAGGAAGGCCTGGACCTGCTCGTGTGGCCGTGGCGTCGTGTCCTCGTCGTGGCCAGCTGCACGCATCGCATCCGTCCTCTCGTCATTCCAGACTGAGTACTCAGTCTGTTTTGCAAAAGCTACCGAGTACTCAGTCGGTTGTCTATGCTTGGCGACAACCGTCCCGGCCACCGCGAGGAGATCGACCGTGCCCGCCACTCAGAAGCCCAAGACCTCGGCCAAGGGCCTCGAGACGCGGGAGCGCATCGTCGACGTCGCCGTCCGCTTCATCGCCCGCAACGGGGCGCGCGGCACGAGCCTGGCCGATATCGCCGCCGAGGCGGGCGTGTCACAAACCGGTCTGCTCTATCACTTCGGCAGCAAGGAAGCGCTGCTGAACGCCGTCCTGGACCGCCACCTGGCCTTCACCGAGGAGTGGCTGTGGGGCGACGGCCCCGACCCCGGCATCAAGATCGTCGACATCATCGCCCGGCACATGGTGAGCTGGCCGAGCCAGCACGACGACAAGGTCTACAGCCTGCTCGGCATGAACACCGTCGTGCTCGGGGAGAACGTCAGCCCCGACACCGACCTCCACCCGCGCCTGGTCGAGGGCTACCGGACGACGATCGAGCGGGTGACGGCGACCCTTCGGTCCGCACAACAGCGCGGCGAGATGCGCGACGACCTCGATCCGCAGCTCAAGGCGATGGAGATCATCGCCTTCTGCTACGGGCTCGAGGCCGCCTGGTTGGTGAACCCGACGATCCCGGTCGCCGACGCCGCCACCACCTGGGCCGCACAGCAGACGGCACAGATGGCAGCCGGCTGAGCAGCCGCTGCCCTTGCCGCCGTATCAGAATCACAGCGGTGAACGCTGCCCGCCGCCAAGCCGGATATGGTTTCGGCAACGTTCTTGCACAACTAGGTGGGGGCTGATGCTCGACCGGTCCGAGTCTGCGCTGCGCGTTGTCGTCCGGTCGAAGTTCTATCGCTCGGCGTTCCTGGCCCTGTTGATCGCGGGGATCGGGTTGTCGGCCGCGACTCCCCAGCTGACGCTCTTCCTGGTGCGTGACCTGGGTACTCCCCTGCCGGTGGCCGGGTTGTACTACGTCACCAACCTGGCCGCCCCGGTGGCGGGCTTCCTGGTCGGCCGGTGGTCGGACCGGAGCCATGATCGACTGCTCTGGTTCCGGGTGTGCGCGGTGATCGGGAGTGTCGGCTGGCTCGCCATGGCGGCTGCGCAGACGGTGTGGCTTCCGTTCGTCATCAGCACCGTGGCGCTGAGCCTGGCCGGCGGGTCGATGGCACAGCTGTTCGCGGCCTGCCGGGATGAGCTGAGCCGACACCCGACGAAAGCCGAGAACCGGGTCATCGCGACCATCCGGATGGCCTTCACCGTCGGCTGGATCCTCGGACCGGTGCTGGGCAGCTGGTTCGGTGGTGTCTTCGGGCTGCGTGCGCTGTTGGTGGCGACCGCGGCCTGCGTCTTCGCGCAGATGCTGCCGCTCGGCGGCCAGCGGGTGGAGCGCTACGAGGATCCGGGGATCTCGCCGCTCCCCGAGGGCCGGCGACGGCTCGACCACATGATGCCGTTGCTGGTCTTCACGGCGATCTGCGTCCTGGCGATGACCGGTGACACGATCAAGTTCGGTTATCTGCCCATCTACATGGCCGAACAGCTGCATGTCTCCGACTCCGTGCGCGGTGCGGTGATCGGAATCCAGCCGCTGCTGGAGTTGCTGATGCTGCCGGCGGTGGCCCGGCTGGCCGACCGCTACGGACCACTGCGGATCATGACGGTGGGAGCCGCGCTGGGCCTGGCCGGGAACATCGCCTACGCGACCAGCAGCTCCGTCGGCGGACTGTTCCTCGGACAAGCACTGACGGCCGGCCTGTGGGCCTGCGTCGGTGCGCTAGGAGTGTCGATCGCACAACAGCTCTACCCCGAAGGCGTCGGCACCGCGTCCGGCATCTTCCTCAGCTCCATCCCACTCGGCTCGGCCATCGGCGGCGCGATCGGTGGCATCGGCGTGGCGATCATCGGCCTCCCCCATGTCTTCTTCGTCCCGGCCGGCCTGACCACCCTCGCCCTGGTCGCCTTCGTCGTACTGACCGCCCGGCTCAGCGTGCGCATGAAGGCCTGACGGATCCCGAAGTGGGTCACGAGGGCTGCTTAGGTGCGCTGGGCGGTGCCGTGGATGCCGTGTTGGTCGATGAGGGTCAATTCGGCCTCGGTCAGTGGCGGGAAGTCCAGAGCGGCGACATTGTGATCCAGCTGACCGGTCGAGCTCGCGCCGATCAGAGCAGTCGTGATCTCGGGCCGACGCAGCACCCATTGCAGTGCGAGCTGCGCGAGGGACTGACCGCGGTCCCGGGCGATCCCGTTGAGGGCCGCGGCACGCTCGCGGTAGACGTCGTCGATCTGCTCGGGCGAGAGGAAAGTGCTGTTGGCGGCCCGGGCACCGGCCGGGATCCGGCCAGCGAGGTACTTGTCCGTCAGCAGCCCCTGAGCCAAGGGGCTGTAGGCAACGAGTCCGAACCCGTCGGCGCCGGCGAGGTCGAGCAGCCCGGACTTCTCCGGCCCACGATCGAAGATCGAGTACCTCGGCTGATGCACGAGCAGCGGTACGCCGGCCGCACGCAACAGCTCCGCCATCGTATGCGCCGCGGCGGTCGGGTAGTTCGACACACCGACGTACAGCGCCTTCCCCTGCTGGACCGCGCTCACCAAGGCACCGGCCGTCTCCTCGAGCGGAGTCGAGGGATCTGCGCGGTGGTGATAGAAGATGTCGACGTACTCGGTGCCGAGGTCGCGCAGGCTGTGCTCCAGCGAGGTCAGCAGGGACTTGCGTGAACCGCCTTTGAAATAAGGGCTCGGACCGATCGGATTCCCCGCCTTCGTGGTCAGGATCAGCTCGTCACGGTACGGCGCCAGATCGGTCCGCAGCACGTGGCCGAAGAACTTCTCCGCGGCGCGGAACGGCGGACCGTACCGGTTCGCGTTGTCGAAGTGCGTGATCCCCAGGTCGAAGGCATGCAGCACGATCTCCCGCTGCTTCTCGAACGGGTAGTCAGCGCCGAACTTCTGCCACAGCCCGAGCGACAGCGCCGGCAGGTCGAGCCCGGATCGGCCCGCCCGGCGGTACTGCAGACGTTCGTAGCGGTCAGCGGCCGCGCGGTAGGTCGTCACACCGGCGATTCTTCCCGATGTCCCCTGTCCGGTGGGCACTGTCCGCGATGCGACCAGGTGCTTCAGGCGTCGGTGGCGGTTTCCCGGCGGAACGCTTCGACCGCGGTGGGGAGCGTGAAGAAGATTCGGTGCGGGCCGAGCCGCTCGAGGAAGCCGGCTGCTTCGAGGTCGTCGCGGAGGTCCTGTTTGACGCGCGCCAGGGCGAGGACGATGCCGCGTCCCGCGAGCTCTTCGCGCAGCAAGTCCAGGGCATCGAGGGCGGTGATGTCGATCTCGATGTTGGCCTCGGTATTGAGCAGCAGCCAGCGGACCGGGGGCTCGGCGGCGTCGACGGCGGCGAGCGCTCGGCTGCGGAAGTTCTCGGCGTTGGCGAAGAACAGCGGTGAGTCGTAGCGGTAGACGACCAGGCCGGGGACCGGGCGCGCGTCCGGATAGTCGTCGACGTCGTGCATGCCGGCGATCCCCGGCACATACCCCAGAATGCCGTCATGCGGCCGGGCGACTCTGCGCAGTACGTCGAGAACCGACAACCCGACAGCGACGAGTACGCCGTACAGGACGTTCAGAGCGATCACACCGACCGTCGTCGCCAGCGCCAGCCACAGCTCGCTGCGGCGGAAGGCGGCGATGCGGCGGAACTCGGCCACCTCGATGAGCCGGAGGGCTGCGTAGACGACGAGCGCGCCCAGCGCGGGGATCGGGAAGGTCGCCAGCAACGGGCCGGCGAACAGCAAGGTCGCGACGATGACCGCCGCGGCCACCAGCGAGTACACCTGGCTCTTCGCGCCGGCTGCCTCCGCGACCGCGGTCCGGCTGCCGCTACTGCTGATCGGGTACCCGTGCACCAGACTTGCGGAGAGGTTGCCCAGCCCGAGGACGAGCAACTCGCGATCCGGATCGAGCGGCTCACCACCGCGGGTCGCGAACGCGCGACCGGTCAGCACGGTGTCGGTGTAGCCGACCAGCGCGACGCCCAGCGCGGGGAACGCCAGCAACGCGATGTCCTTACCCGTCACCGGCGGTAGGTGGGGCACCGGGAGACCACTCGGCACCTCCCCCACGACTGCCACTCCCTTGTCCGCCAGGTCAGCTGCCCACGTCACCACCGCGGCCAGGGTCACCACGATCAGCGGTCCGGGGAGCCACGGCGTCCAGCGCGCCGATGCGAGCAACAGCGTCAAGGCGGTCACTGACAAGAGCACCGGCGCCAACTGCCATTCGCCGAACAACTGGATCGCCGACCAGACCCGGGCCGGCGGAGAATCACCATGCACCGGGGCGCCGGTCAGTCGCCCGAGCTGACTGGTCATCATGATCACCGCGATACCGGCCAGATAGCCGATCAGCACCGGCTTGGACAGCAGATCCGCAAGGAACCCCAGCCGCGCCAGCCATCCCACCACACAGATCGCGCCGACCAAGAGCGCCAGTACGGCGGCCAGCACCGCATAGCGAGCCGGGTCACCAGCGGCCAGCGGACCGATCGCCGCCGCGGTCAGCAGTGCCGTGGTCGACTCCGGGCCGAGCGACAGCAACCGCGACGACCCGAGCAGGAAATACAGCACAAGCGGCCCCAGCGACGCCCACAGCCCGGTCACGGCGGGTAATCCAGCCAACTCCGAGTAGGCCATCACCTGCGGCACGAAGTACGCCGCCACCGTCACACCCGCGATCACGTCCGACCGCAGCCAGCCCTTGCGATAGCTGCGCAGGAGGGTGATACCGGGAGCAGACAACGACCAGCCGGCCACCCCGCACCTCCCCTCGCAGACCACTTCCTGCTCATAGTGTCGTGGAGTCACGGACTTTTTCGGTGCTACAGGGCCGTGCAAGCCGGACGCGGATGCGAGATGGTTCAGGGATGAGTGGTGCGAAGAAGATCAGTGGTGCGAAGAAGCGGTTGCCGAAGAAGCGGTACGAGCGGGAGCTACTGAACCTGCAGGCCGAGTTGGTGAAGCTGCAGGAATGGGTGCGCGTGGAAGGCGCCCGGCTGGTGGTGGTCTTCGAGGGCCGGGACGCCGCCGGGAAGGGCAGCACGATCAAGCGGGTGACGCAGTTCCTCAACCCGCGGGTCGCGCGGATCGTGGCACTGCCGGCGCCGACCGAGCGGCAGCGGTCGCAGTGGTACTTCCAGCGGTACGTCGAGCTCCTGCCGGCCGCCGGCGAGATCGTCCTGTTCGACCGCAGTTGGTACAACCGGGCCGGCGTCGAGCGGGTGATGGGGTTCTGCACGAACCAGGAGTACGCGCGGTTCCTGCATCAGTCCCCGATCTTCGAGCGGCTCCTGATCGAGGACGGCGTACTGCTGCGCAAGTACTGGTTCTCGGTCAGCGACGGCGAGCAGGAGAACCGCTTCCGCCGCCGCCTCGAGGACCCGATGCGCAGCTGGAAACTGTCCCCGATGGACCTCGAGTCGATCACCCGCTGGGAGGACTACTCGCGCGCCAAGGACGAGATGTTCGTCCACACCGACATCCCCGAGGCGCCCTGGTACGTCGTCGAGAGCGAGGACAAACGCTCGGCGCGGATCAACATGATCGCCCACCTGCTGTCCACGCTCCAGTACCACGAGGTCCAGCGGCGACCGATCGACCTCCCACCCCGCCCACCGTCGAAGGGCTACGAACGCCCACCCCGCGAGATGCAGACCCAGGTCCCCGACCACGCCGCCGCCCTCCGCCGCTGATGGGGGATTGACCTTGGTTCGGCCGAGGAGGACTGTCGGAAGCAACAGGGGGGACACCTGCCACAACTCTCGGCCACCGGCCTCCGATCATCGATGCCGCCTGCCCTGGCCCTGGACCGCGCCCTCCCTCGCAACGGGAAACCGGCGTTACCAAGGAGGAGACATGGCCAGGAAGGTGTTCGAAGACAGCGTTGTTCCGTTGCCGCCTGATGATGGACTCGTGGCCGGCGGGCTGGTCGTCCAGGCGGCGGCGCCGCGCAATCGGGCCGAGACGATGGAGGTCATGTTCTCCCTCGCGCTGCCCGCCGATTCCCAGCGCAGCCTGGAGGAGGCGGTCGCCCGCGGCGACGTCGTACCGGCCGGTGAGCTCGCGGCGATCCGGGCAGCGGATGGTGAACGCGCCAAGCTCGAGACGTGGTTGGAGGGACACGGATTCTCCGTCGAGCATGTGTCCGAGGACGGGACGAGCGTCTACACGACCTCCACGGTCGCGAACCTGGCCAAGCAGTTGCAGGTCGACATGGTGCAAGTGACGAAGGACGGGATCACCTTCACCGCGGCCCGCAATGCGCCGAGCCTGCCGGCCACCGTCGGCGAAGGCGTCCAGGCGATCATCGGGTTGCAGCCGTTCCGGCACGCCAACAAGCACTTCCGATCGGTCGTTCCTCCCATCCCGGCCGCGGAGGCGGCGAGGGTCCTGAATTCGCCGCCGTACCTCGTATCCGAGATTCTCGCGGCCTACGGCGCCGCTGGCCTCACCGTGGACGGCACCGGGCAGACGATCGCGATCCTGATCGACACAGTCCCGAAGACATCGGACATCACGGCCTTCTGGAAAGCCAACGACCTGAAGACCAAGGCGTCGCGGATCAAGAAGATCAACGTCAGCGGCGCGGCCCTGGGACCGCCCGAAGGCGAAGAGACACTCGACGTCGCCTGGTCGAGCGGCATCGCGCCAGGAGCCAGGATCCGGGTCTACGCCAGCGGATCGCTGTCGTTCGTCGCTCTGGACCGCGCGCTCGACCGGATCATCGCCGACCTCCCGCGGAACCCGGGCCTACGGCAACTGTCCATCAGCCTCGGCCTCGGTGAGACCTTCCTGGGCGGTCCCCAGGGTGAGGTCGCCATCCAGCATCAGAAGTTCCTCCGGCTCGCCGCGGCCGGCGTGAACGTGTTCGTGTCGAGCGGTGACGCGGGTTCGAACCCCGATCAGACCGGTCACGGCTCCCACGGTCCGTTACAGGCCGAGTACGAGTCGTCGGACTCGGCGGTCATCGGTGTCGGCGGAACCTCACTGCAGCTGACCCCTCAAGGCGCGGTCAGCGCCGAAACGGGGTGGGCCGGCAGCGGCGGCGGCGCCAGCATCTTCTTCGGCCGGCCGGTCTGGCAGACCGCCGCCGGAGTGCCCGCCGGCGACCGCCGCCTCGTGCCGGACGTCAGCCTCGTCGCCGACCCCGGTACCGGCGCACTGCTCATCCTCAACGGTGCGGCGACTCAGATCGGTGGAACGAGCTGGAGCGCACCCGTGTGGGCAGCGTTCTGCGCCCTGATCAACGAGGCCCGCACCCGGGCCGGGAAGCCGGCGCTCGGATTCCTCAACCCGCAGCTCTACCCACTCGCGGGCGGGCCCTGCTTCCGGGACATCACCGCCGGGACGAACGGCGCCTTCCAAGCCGGCGCCGGGTACGACGAGGTCACCGGCCTCGGCGTCCCCAACGTCGGTCGGCTCATCACAGCTCTCACGACCTAGCTATCTCGACTGACCACGTGCACGACGAGCGGTCAGCGGAAGAGGTCGAGGCTGTTGCCGATCATGACGGTGGCGAGGACGGCCAGGAGGATGACGGTGATGGTGTTGAGGTTGGCCAGGAGCCAGGTTTCGATGCTCTTGAGGGTCGGGGCCGATCGGTCCGGGCCCATGATCGCGACCGCCAGCAGTGGGGTGAGGACTGTCGCCGAGGCAGCCAGGACGAAGATGGCCGCGGCGACGACCGTAGTGCCGGGGGCGAGGCCGGCGCCACCGATGTAACTGGCCGCGCTCACGACGAGCGGGAGGTTCTTCAGGTTCGCCAAGGCTGCGGCCGCGCCGGTCAGGACCAGGGCGGGTGCGGCCATGGTGGCGATCCGATCGACGACCGCCGGGCGGGGTGGCGGCACGCCAGGCTCCGGACGTTTGCGCCAGTACCGGACAGCCAGTACGGCGAACAGGACGCCGACCGCGAGCTGGATGAGGTCGACTCCGTCACGCGCCGCGTCCGCGTTCTTCTCCGCGACTGTGTCAGTGAGCCACGCGACGAGTCCGACCGCGATCGCCAGCGCGCCGACCCAGCCCGCGGCGAAGCTCAGCCCGGCACGCACCGGGCGGCGCGACATCAGCACCAGCACGATGCAGACCATCGGCACGGGACTCAAGGCGATCGCCATCGCCTGGGGAAGCACCGCACCGACGACGGGCCACAACCTCACCACTCCTTCGAGAGCTCAGGCACTCTTCGGCGGCCGGGTCGGCGGGACCTGCATGACCTCGAGGATGTCCACCCCCAGCATGTCGAGGTGGTTGAGAATACCTGCCAGCGCCGCCTGGTCGTCCAGGTATCCGTGCAGGACGGTCTGCGCCGGTTCCGAGTCGGCGGCCAGCGAAGGAAACGCGTCGGTCAGGTCAGGTGACAAGGTGCCCTTCACCCGGATGACGTAATGGCCCATAGGAACGCCCCCTTTCACGGCCCCTCGACACGACTCTCCAGCGTCCGGCGCCGGGAAGCATCACCCTTCCTGGACGACGAGCCGTCCGACTGGCGAACTCTCACCCAGCTGGGCCGGGGCGGTTTGCCCGTCGTACGGTCGAAGCAAGCCTGGACCCGGGCAGTCAGGGGGGAGGGATCACCTGGATCGGGTGACCTGCCCTGTCTCGGTGAGTCGGAGACGGATGGTGCGCGGACCGCCTCAGCGTGCGCATGCTGTCGCCATGACGGCCCGTGCTTGGAAGAAGGCGCTGCCGCTGGCGCTGTCCGCCGTGCTGACAGTGCTGCTCGTCGGCCGTGCCGATGCGGCCGTCGCCGCGGGTTCCCCGGAGGACGCCGCCGGGCAACTGCTGGCCGACCGCTACTCCCCCGTCGTCCGGCTGCAGCAGGATTCGTCGAGATGCGAGGACGGCGAGCAGTTCCAGCCCACCGACGTCGAGGCGGTCCTGGGTGACCAGCAGGTCGCGCTCCGTGGGCCGTGGCGGCCGCCCGACCTGGTCAAGACGCAGCCGCGGGACCAGGACCTCGGCCGTGGCTACCCAGGTCACTTCCTGGACTTCCCCGGCGATCCGCTGCGCCCGGGGTGCGACTATGCCGAGTGGTCGGCGCGGATCAACGCGGTGCATCCGGCGACCGTCTATGCCCACGTCGCCACGGACCCCAAGTTCCCCGGGCAGATCTCGCTGGAGTACTGGTTCTTCTACGTCTTCAACGACTACAACAACACTCACGAGGGCGACTGGGAATCGATCCAGCTCGTCTTCGACGCGCCGACGCCCGCCGCCGCACTGGCCACGCACCCGACCGCCGTCGGGTTCAGCCAGCACGGCGGCGCCGAGCGGGCCCGGTGGGGCGACGCCAAGCTCGAGATCGTCGACGGAACCCATCCGGTCGTCTATCCGGCCGCGGGTTCGCACGCGAACAAGTTCGGTCAGCGCCTGTACCTCGGTCGCGGCTCGGAGGGGCTGGGTTGTGACGACACGACCAGGCCGAAAGCCCCGATGAGTCCGCACGTCGCCTATGTGCCGATGGCCACCGCGGACTACGTGAAGGAGTATCCCTGGCTGGCGTTCGAGGGACGGTGGGGCGAACGGCAGAGGTCCTTCTTCGACGGACCCACCGGGCCGAACATGAAGGACTCGTGGACAGCGCCCATCCAGGATGCCGAGACGACGTGGCGGGACGACAGCGGTGTCGTCCCGGCCGGCTCCCTGCTGGGCCCGAGCAGCACCGGCGCCTTCTGTGCGGCGGTCGCGGCCGGATCGAACCTGGTCCGCGAAACCCTCGACCGGACCTGGCTGCTCGGCCTGATCCTCGCCGCACTCGTCGCGTTGATCTGGTTCGCGGCGAGCCGGACGCGGTGGAGCGATGCCGATCCCCTGCCGGCCCGGAAGCGGCGGGCCTGGGGACAGGCTGTCACCGCCGCGCTGAGGTTGTTCCGGCTGCGGCCGATCCTGTTCGCCGGCTTCGCGGCGGCGTTCGTCGTACTCAGCCTTTGCACGGTCGTCCTGACCGAGTTTCAGATGGCCAGACGCGACGCTCCCACCGACCTCGGCGCTCCGACCGAGAACTCGCCCGGTTTGTGGGCGTCCCTGGTGGCGCTGGCGGTCACGATCCTCACGATTGCGACGTACGGCGCCCTGCTGGCGACCGTGACGACGACGCTCGACCAGCTGGATCGGGGCGTCCAGGTGACGGCCAAGCTCACGGTGCGCGAGGTGGTCTCGAACTGGCGGCCACTGGCTCGCGCGGCTGTGCAGTACTGGGTCGTGTTCACCGTCCTCGCACTGTTCATCGCGACGATCCCCGTGGCCATCTACTACGCGGTCAGCCGGGCGTTCGCCCTACCCATCGTGGTCGCGGAACAGCGCTCCGGACGTACGGCGCTGAGACGCAGCCGGATGCTGGTCAAGGGCCGGTGGTGGCGAACCGCGGTGCCACTCGCGATCATCATCGGACTCGGCCTGGCCGCCGGCCCGATCGCCGGGATCGTCCTGCTGCTCGCCACCGACCTGGCCCCCACGCTGATCAACCTCGGGACGTCGATCATGTTCGCCCTCGCGATGCCGATCACCGCCGCGGCCGTCGCGTACCTGTACTTCGACCGCGCCGCCTTCGCGCTGGAATCACCTGGATCGGGTGAGCTCCCGGACGCGGGCCAAACCTATTCTCAGGGTGGCGACGGGAGCGTCGAGCAAGACCTGCCCTCGGTGCGCTCCGACTCCTGAGGGGACCGGAGGAGGTCCAAATGGTCCAGGCCGACAGCGAACCGCCGACGCCGGCAGCCACACCGCCGGACGACCGGCGCCACCTGCTGTGGATCGCGATCGCGACCGGGGTGATCGTCGTGGCGGCGCTGATCATCGTCGCCGTACGGAGCAACGACGATACCCCCGGCGCGTCGTCATCGGCTGATGCCAGTACGGCGATGTGCCCCGCGATCCCGCTGGCGGACCAGGTCCTGCCGTCGATCGTGACGATCGCGGCGAGCCGCGGCGCCCAGGCCGGCACCGGGTCCGGCCAGGTCTTCCAGGACGGTGGGTACATCCTCACCAACGACCATGTCATCTCGGTCGCCGCGGGTGGGGGCAACGTCTCGGTCCGGTACAGCGACGGTCACAGCTCCGACGCCACGATCGTCGGCCGTGATCCCAGCACCGACCTGGCGGTGCTCAAGGCCGCCGACGGCGCGAAGGACTACCCCGTGATCACCCTCGGGTCGTCGGCGTCGCTGCGGGTCGGCCAGCCCGTCGTCGCCCTCGGCGCTCCGCTCGGCCTCGCCAGCACGGTCACCTCCGGCATCGTCAGCGCACTGGATCGCTACGTTCCGGTGCCGGGCGACGGTGTCACCCACCATCTGATCGGCGCCATCCAGACCGACGCGGCCATCAACCCCGGCAACAGCGGCGGCGCCCTGGTGGACTGCTCCGGGCATCTGGTCGGAGTCAACGCAGCGATCGCCACGGTGCCGAACGAGGCCGGGGTCAGCGGCGGCGGCAGCGTCGGCCTCGGCTTCGCGATCCCGGTGGACCTGGCGAAACCGATCGCCGACGAACTCATCCGGACCGGACAGCCGGGTCACCCGACGACCGGCCTGCAGGTCCAGGAGATCCCACCCGCGGTCGCCGAGGCGGCGGGCACCCAGACCGGCCTGTTCGTCCTCGCGGTCGACCCCGGCGGCCCGGCTGCCAAGGCCGGCCTGCAACCAGGCGACATCATCACCGAGGTCGACAACGCACCGGCTGTCAGCAGTGAGCAGATCGTGGTCGCGACGCTGACCCGCAAGGTCGGAGACACCATCGAGCTGACCTACCTGCGGGGAGGCACGTCGGCGACCACCACCCTCACCCTGGGCGCGCCGTAGTACTCACGCGGGCGGGACCGGCTGCGAGGCGAGCAGGTCGAACCCGAGCCGGCGGGCCAGGAACTCCGCGGCCAGCTGACCTTTGATGCTGTTGCCGGCCTGATCCAGCCGCGGTCCAAACGTTCCCAGCCCACCCTTACCGGGCGAGACCGTCACGATCCCGCCACCGATCCCGCTCTTGCCCGGAACCCCGACGTCGAGCAGCCAGTCCCCGGAGGTCTCGTACAGGCCCGCGATCGTCATCACCGCCAGCGTCACACGCGCGACATCCGCATCGACGACCCGTTCCTGCGTCACCGGGCACACGCCGCCGTCCGCCGGCGTCGCCCCCATCATTGCCAGATCTGTCGCGGTGACGCTCAGACAGCTCTGCCTGGTGTAGAGCTCGGTCGCCTCCTCGGAATCACCGGAGAGCCCGCCCACACTCCGCAGGAGGGCGGCGAGGGCCCGGTTGCGATGGTTCGTGGCCAGCGCGGACGCGAGGACGTCGTCGTCCAGCACGAGCTCCCGGCCGGCGAAGCGGGAAAGACCGTCGACAATGAACTGCCACCGGTCCTCCAGCGAACGACCCGGTGTCAGGCTGGTCGTCGCGATCGCATCGGGATTCACCATCGGGTTGGTCCGTCCTTGCGGAGATCGCTCGACCGCCTGCACCGAGTTGAAGGGCAAGCCGGTCGCATTCACGCCCACCAGGGCGCGGATGGCATCGACCCCGACCGCCTGACACATCAGGGCGAACACGAACGGCTTGGCGACGCTCATGATCGTGAACGACCGGCCGGAGTCGCCCGCCTCGAACCGGCGCCCGTCGATCGCCACGACGCACAGACCGAACCCCTCCGGATCCGCCCGGGCCAAGGCGGGATACACCTCCGAGACCGTCCCGTCGCCAACACCGCGAAAGCGCTCGTACGCCGCCTGGACGAGCTCGGCGACCGTTGTGACTTCGGGCAGGCCGCCGGTGGATACGTACCTGTCGGCGTTCGGCATGTCAGAACGGCCAGACCAGCGGGACGACGACCAGGGCCGTGAGGAGCCACCAGGCCATCACGACGAGACCGAGCTTCCAGTAGTCACCGAAGCGGTACCCGGCGGGACTCATGATCATCATGTTCGCGGGCGTCGAGATCGGGGTCAGCAGCGACGCCGCTCCGGC
Organism: Kribbella sp. NBC_01484; assembly: GCF_036227145.1. Taxonomy (NCBI): domain Bacteria; kingdom Bacillati; phylum Actinomycetota; class Actinomycetes; order Propionibacteriales; family Kribbellaceae; genus Kribbella; species Kribbella sp. NBC_01484. The sequence continues at coordinate 6,874,368 of NZ_CP109437.1, read as the reverse complement.
CACGGCGATCAGCATCAGGACCGGTTTGACGGAGGTCCCGGTCCCCTGGGCGGCCGCCACCGCGATCGGCGCCACGATCAGGACGGTCGCGGTGTTGCTCACCATCTGTCCGAGGGCGGCGGTGAGGGCGAAGAGTGCGAGCAGCAACAAGTACGGCCGGCCCGGCCCGATCGCGTCGATGATCAGGTCCGCGATCCGTTCCGCGGCGCCGCTGGACTGGATCGCGGCCGACAACGGGATCAGGGCGCCGATCAGTACGACGATCTGCCAGGAGATGGCGCGATAGGCCTGTTGCGGTCCGACCACCTTCGTCAGCACCATCGCGGTCGCGGCGAGCAGACCCGCCATCGCGGGCGGCACCGCGCCGGTCGCGAGCAGGACGACCATCGCACCCAGGATCGCGACGGCGATCGATGCCTTCGGCCCCCACGGCACGGCTTGGCGCCGGATGAGTTCCGGCGAGTCCACGAGCAGGACGTCCCGGTCCCTGGTCAGCTCGTCGAGCGCCGGCCACGGGCCGTGGACGAGGATCGCATCGCCCTCGGCCAACTGGGTCTGCCGGTTACCGCGGTCCTTGCCCATCCGCTGGACGGCGATGATGACGAGGTCACCGCTACGGCGCAGGCCCGGAAAGACCGTCTCGCCGACGAGGGACGATCGCGGTGGGATGACGACCTCGACCACTCCGGCTTCACGAGTCATCAGGTCGTCGACCGGCGTCGGCGCCATTCTGACCGCGAGTGCCGAGTCGGCGGTCAGGCTGCTCACCTGCGCCGGCGGGCCGGTCACCACCAGGACGTCACCGACATCGATGGCCGCATCCGCGCGGTACTGTCCCTGCCCGTCCTGCACGCCGACGATCACCACGTCCGGGTACGCCGTGAGGTCGAGCTCGCCGACCCCTTGTCCGAGCAACGGCGAGAGCTCACGCACCTGGAGCCGGTAGAAGCCGTCCGCCCGGTCGTAGTGCTCATCGAGCGTCTGAGCATGGACGGCGAAGTCGACAGCCGGATTGGCGGGCCGAGCGGCCGGCAACAGCATGGGGCCGAGCAGCACCGAGATCGTGATGGTGCCGGTGCAGCGGAAGCTCCCAGACGGGCTCGTCGACGACGTCCCCCGCGCGCCTCAACTGCTCCACCACTGCCGAGTTGTTGCCCATGACACCGGCGATCTCGACACCGAACGTCCGCAGGCAGGCGCCGGTCAAGGTGGCGACGTCGACGATCGCGTCGACCGGTTCTTCGGTTGCCAGCGCCAGTGCGTCGGCCATCACGAGACGTCCTTCCGCATCGGTGTTCAACACCTCGACCGTCGTACCGTTGCGCATCCTCAGCACGTCACCGAGCTTCATCGCCGACCCCGACGGCATGTTGTCGGTGCACATCAGATAGCCGGTCACCGCCGCCGTACATCCCAGCGCCTGCAGGGCGGTCATCGAGGCGAGCACGGCCGCGGCGCCGGTCATGTCGTTCTTCATCTGGGCGTGCGACTCGTCGCTCGGCTTCAGGCTGATCCCGCCGGAGTCGTACATGACGCCCTTCCCGACCAGGGCGATCCGGCCCGTCGGGTTCTCGGGCTGGTAGCGGAGCCGGATCATCCGGGGCGGCTCCACGCTCCCCCGGTTGACCCCGAGCAGGCCTCCGCAGCCCAACTCGATCAGCTGCTCCTTGTCGAACACCTCGACGACGAGACCGGCCGGCGGACCGACTTCCTGGGCGACCTCGGCCATCCGGACCGCCGACAGGGTGGTCGCCGGGCAGTTGGCCAGATCGCGGCCGAGGCAGTACGCCTCGGCGATGTTGCGACCGCGCTCGACGCTGCGGCCGATCTCCTCGGCGTCCTCGTCGGGCGCGACCACCAGCAGCGATTCGAGCGGAGCCCGGTCGGCGTCCTTGCCGACGAAGTACCGCCAGCGGGCGAGCAGCACGCCTTCGGTCACCGCCTGGGCGAAGTCGGCCCGGGAGATCCCCAGGTCCCGCGACGGGACCTCGATCGCGAGGCGCCTGTGCCAGGGGACGGCGCGGGCGAACTCCGCGGCCAGGTCGCGGGCAAGCGTGGCGTCGATCCGCTCCGGCGCACCGGTCCCGACGGCGACCCGGACCGGACCGTCCTCCCGGGTCCGGACCAGGGTCTGGCCGCGCTCACCGGTGAATCCGGCGGACGCCAGTCCGGCCGCGTCGATGCCCAGCTCGTCCGGAGGCTCCTTGCCCAGGGCAACCGGTACGGCGAGCGCGTCCGCCGCCTCCTCGGCCTGCTTCAGCGAAGCAACGCTCACAGGTATCCGGTGACGTGTCGAAGGGATCGGATCGAAGTCGTCTCGGGTCGTGTTCACGTGATCTCCTCCGGCCGGAGCTCGGCAGCGGCGGTGGACGACGCGCCCACCGTTCCGCGACGCCCCATCCCATCAACCGGGCGCGCCCCTCGCCCTCCTCCGAATGAGGTGACCTGAGAACGCCGCAGCGGCCGTCGGAAAGCTACCGGGGTCACCCGGTGTGGGGGATGAATCAGCCGAAGGGCTGTCCGCCGCCCCGCGTCAGGCCGACGGCACGGGCGACCCGAAGGGCCGCCGAGCGCTTCTCCACCCCCAGCTTGCGGTAGAGCGACATCAGGTGGGTCTTGACGGTGTTCTCGGTGATGTAGAGCGCCTGGGCGATCTCGGCGTACGAACTGCCGAGTGCGAGCTGGTCGAGCACGTCCGCCTCGCGGGCGGTCAACCGGATCCGGGCGCCGTTGACCACGGCGTCCAGGCGACGCGGCGGCGGAGCATGCCCGTCCGGCCGGGTCCGCGCCAGCAGGGTCAGGCTGCTGGACTCGCTCGACGCGGCCAGGTAGTCGGTCAGTTTCCCGAGCGCGAGAGCGGCGAACGGATGCGGGTTAGGTCCGTCGACGTGCCTGCGCAGCTGGTCGAGGAACCCCGGTTCACCACTGGCCGGGACGAAGGCTTGCAGGACGCGCTGCGGAGCCACCCGGTTCAGAGTGTCCACCAGCGAGGCATCGGCAGCGGGCAGATCGCCCATCCGGGCCAGCAGGACGGTGCGGAACGCGGCCGCCGCGGACGCGATCGGAGGATACGGGTCGGGTCGATCGAGGATCTGATCGATCCTCGCCACGGTTGCCTGCAGGTCGCCCCGGCCGATCGACAGCATGGCCCGGAGCAACTCGGCCTCGGTCGCGCTGCCGGTCCGGTCGAGCTCCCGGAGCTGCGCCTCGATGCCGGCCCGGTCCCCGAGCAGAATCGCCAGCCGGACCCGCAGGAGCGCGAGGTCCCGGGACAGGAACGACGGCAGCGGTCCGGCCCCCGCGGGATCGGTGGTGAGCGCGGTCAACGCCTCGTCGAGACGACCGGCCTCGATCAGGAGCTCGGCGTGCAGGATCGAGCGCAACGCCGTGACCACGGTGTCGGAGTCGGCCAGGTCGGTCGCGACCAGGAGCTGGTGCCAATGCCAGGCGCCGTCGAGATCCAGCTGGCTCATGGCCGCGAACCCCATCACGACGTGGGCCCGGACGGCGTACTCCTGCGGTAGCCCGTCCTCGCCGACCACGTCGAGGGCCGCCTGCGCCGACCGGGCCGCATTCTGCAGCTGGCCCCGCGCATACTGCACGACGGCCCGGTGCGCGAGACCACCCGCGACCAGCCGCGTGTGGCCGGCCATCCGAGCCGTGACGAGGGCTTCGTCCAGGTGGCTGAGCGCGGCATCGAGTTCGTCGGCCCAGGTCTCCGCCGCCGCGAGCTCGATCAGCAACCACGCCAGCCGCTCGGGCGCGAGTACGGCGCGGCGCCCGGGGTCGCCATCGATGGGCTCCAGCGCCAGCATGCACCGTGCCCGGCCGATCGCGGCATGAACGTCCTGCCAGCCGTAGCGGGATTCCCACAGCTGCAGCAGTACGGCGTCTGCCTCCAGGGCGTCGTCGTCAGGTGTGACCGGCTGCCGCGCCGTCGCGCCTACCAGGTCGTCGGCCGAGGCTGCGTCCATGACTGCCCCGGTGACGTCGCCGGACACGCGTCGCAGCAATCCGCGGACACCGATCAGGTGTGGGTGAGCGGCGAGATAGCCGTCCGGGAGAGCCTCGAAGCCGGCCGTGACGAGGGGGAGATCCCCGGCGGCCAGGATCTCCGGCCCGTGCCCGAGCAGGATCCGGGCGACGAGTGCCGGGTCGTCCGCGCCCAGCGCGCTCCGCAGTGCGGTCCCGCCGTCGCCCCGGTTCTCGTAGTACAGGGCGGACCGGCGCTGCGCCGCGACCACCGTGCGGGCGTCCTCGTTGCTACCGGCAACCCGGCGGCGAAGCAGCTCGACGAGCAGTGGGTGGTAGCGATACAGCGGGTCGCTGCGCTGGCCGTCGGCGTACGCCGTGACCAGTAGTCCGCTGCCGGCGAGATCCGCGAGCATCGCACCGGCGTCCGCGTCGCCGCTGAGCATCACCGCGAGGTGTCCGGTCACCGCGGTGGCTCCGAAGGTACTCAGCAACATCGCCTGGACCCGCGCGTCGAGCGTGCTCAGGGTCTCGCCGAGGAGCAGGTCGAGCACCGGCCGCTGATTCGCGAGCGGCCAGACGACGGCGCCGGACGCGGCGAAGGCCCGGGCCGCGAGCACCAGCGCGGCTGCCCAGCCGGCCGTCTGCTCCTGGAACAGGGAGATGTCTTCCGCGGTGGCATTGCTCGCATGTGCCTGCACGAGCGCGGTGGCCTCGGCGTCGTTGAAGCGCAGATCCCTCGACCGCAGGGTCAACGCCATACCGCCCAGCTCGAGCTCGGGCACCGGAAGTGGAAGGTCGTACCGGGTCGCCAGCACGAGCCGGACCGCGTGCGGCGACTTCCTCAGCATCTGGGACAAGCCGGCGACAGTCTCGGCCGGGAGCAGGTGAGCGTCGTCGACGACGACCGGATCGGGAGGTCGCGTGCCGTCGGCGCCGGCCGCCTCGTCGATCGTTTCGGCCAGCGCGCCGGCCGCCTGACCCGGCACCCAGACCACGGACCCGCCCGCCTGTCTTCGGCGTGCGACCCAGTCCGACAGAAGGACCGTCTTGCCGGTGCCGGCGGGCGCCACCAGCATCGTCAGCGGTGCTCGCGCGCCGAGGTCGAGGGCGGAATGCAGCCGCTCACGAGTCACCAGCGTCAGCGGCGGCCGCGGGACGCGGCCGGCTGACGAGCGCCGGATCTCCTCGCTCGTATCGCCTGGCGTCGGGGTCGTCACCCTCGTCGCCCTCCCCTTGGCCGACGTGTCCTGCTCTGCCCTGGTCCCGCTCCTTCTCCGTCCTCAAAATAACGAGACTAACTGGTTCGCAACGACTACGGCGCGCCGATTCGGCCCTTTGTCATCCTTTTGGTCCCTCTTCGTCGCGCTTGACGCGAGGCGTTTTGGCCCCGATCCACACCGCCACGCCGACCAGCGCACCGATGCCGAGCAGCCAGCCCCACAGGCCTTCGGCCACCGGCCCGAGCCGGCCGAGACCGAAGCCCCCGGGGTCTTCCGACTGTTGCAGACTGACGAGGTAGGCGATGACAGCGCGCTTGTCCTCCGGGGTGAACACGCCATCGGAGAAGACCGGCATCTGCTGCGGGCCGGTCAGCATCGCCTGATACATGTTCTTGGGCGATGTCCCCATCAGCGACGGCGCATAGCGTCCGTTCGGCAGCGCACCACCGCGACCCGAGAAGTTGTGACAGGCCGTGCAGTTCGTCCGGAACAGCTCACCGCCGCGGACGACCTCCTCCTGTGTCGCCTTGCTGACGTCGTACGCCTCCTCAGCCGGAATCGCGGGTCCAGGGGCGAGGGAGGCGATGTACGCCGCCAGCGCCGCGGTCTCCTCGGGGGTGTACACCCGGGGCTTCTGCGGCACCTGGGCACCGGTCTGAGCGGCCGGCATCCGTCCGGTGCTGACCTGGAAGTCGACCGCGGCCGCGCCGACGCCGATCAGCGACGGCCCGGTGATGTGTCCCTCGCCGTCGGTTCCCCCCTCGGCGTGCGCACCGTGGCAGCTCGAGCACCCGACGGCGAACAGCTTGCGTCCTTCCTCGATCTGCTGGGACTGCGGCCCGTCCGCACCGGCCGCGCCGTCCGGCACGAGTACGGCGTACGCGAGGCCGACCATGACCAGCGCCGAGCCAACCACCAAGGTCCTTGCGAACTTTGTCCTTCGCATCTCCGCACCTCCCGTCGCGGGACAAACTGACATGACCGCAAGCCGGCTGGGATCCCCCGATTCGGGCGAGCCCTCAGCGGGCGTCGCGCTTGGCCTGCCTACGCGCGCCGGTGGCCCGGGTGGAGGCGTCCTTCTTCAAGCCACCCGTGGTCTTGGTTGCCCGCGCCCTGGTGCGCGCCTCCGGCTTCGGTTGGTCGACGGCACGCATCGTCGGCGCACCGGCACCCGACTTGGCCGCCCGCGCCGCCTCGAGCCGCTCGCTGCGTAGCTCCATCGACGCCCGGTTGGCGACCACGGCGACCTCGCGGCTCACCCTCGCCAGGACCGACTCGAACAGCTCCGCCTTGTCGCGATCGCGCTGGTTCTTCGGGTAGGACATCCCCCGGCCACCGGTCTGCGCGACGGCGGCACTCGCGGTGCGCCGGTAGTTCTTCACGTACTTGGTTCGCGCCCGTCGGATCCGCTGGTGCAAGTCCAGGAGTTCGTCCTCGTCCAGGCGTTTCAGCTCGTCCCGCTCGGTCTCGGCCACGAGCAGCCGCTCGGCGTCGGTCAACGAGTTCAGCAAGCCACGGTTCATCGCAGTCTCCTCCCCGCTCTGGGCAGACTACGTGAGGTAACTCAACCCTGGTAGAACCGACGCGTCCCGATCAACCATGAAATCAGGGCCGGGTGGCCGGGTGGCCGGCGGCCGGGCGGATAGCGTCGTACCAAGCCTAGAGAGAGAAGGATCTGTGACCGAGCTTCTGGTGATCGCCAAGCACACGATGAAGAAGGGCGAGGAGGACGCCGTGCTCGCCGTGCTGCCCCGGCTGATCGAGGCGGCACGGACCGAACCCGGGAACCTCTCGTTCGTCGCCTATCGCCAGCTGGACGACGAACGCACGTACGTGCTGCTCGAGCGGTACAAGTCCCGCGAGGCCTTCGCCGCGCACCAGCAGACCACCCACTTCAAGGAGCTCGTCCTGGAGCAGATCGTCCCGCGGCTCGACAACCGCGTCCTCGAACTGCACGACGTCAACGACTGATGCAGGAAGGTGATTGCGGGCCCGCTCCCCCTGCCCCCTCCGGAGAGGGACGGGCCCGCAATCGGACAGTGGGTGACGGGATCACGCCACGCAGGACAGCTGCAGGCGGCGTCGGCGCAGTTCGCACAGGGTCGACCGTTTGCGTCGGATCAACGCGGTCAGCCGATCGAGATCGGCGGTACAGCGGGCCGCGCGCAGCTCGGCCTCGACGGCGTGGAGGGCGGCAATCAGTTCGCGGACTGTGCTGGTGTCAGCATCGCGCATAGAGGCCTCGGCAGGTCGAAGAAGTCGCCCGGCTGTCTGAGGCTGAACCACTATGACCGCTGGAAGCGCTTAGATCAACCCCTGTGCCCGAACAAATCGCCGAACCCCTGGACTGAACTGCCTTGCGGTGCTACCCAGGAAAGCAGGAGTGCTCGTGGCCGATCGCCGCAGTTCGGGGAGTCTAGGGCCGGCACCGCAAGACACTCAGTCGGAGCCGGACCAGCTCGCCCATGCGCTGAGTGAACTGGCCCGGGAACTTCACGATGCCGATGATCCTGATGCGGTACTGCGAGAAGTCGTGCAGGCCGCCATGGATCTCGTCCCCGGGGCAGAGGCTGGTTCCGTGACGGCACTCGTCGGTGGCAACCGGGTGGAGCACAAGGCAGAGTCGGGCGTGCTGCCGGCCCGTGTCGACGCCGTGATGTCGGAGGTCGACGAAGGGCCATGTCTGGACGCTGTACTGCACGAGCGCCGGATCATCCGGGTCGACGACATGCGCCGGGAGCTCCGCTGGCCGCGGTTCGCTCCCCGTGCGGCTGAGCTGGGAGCCCTGAGCGTGCTGGCCTTCCCCATGTTCGTGAAGGACGACAGCCTGTGCGCGCTCAACCTGTACGCCCAAGAGGCCAACGCGTTCACCGACGAGTCCGAGCATGTCGGCCGGTTGCTCGCCGCCCACGCGGCCGTCGCCTACGCGGGTGCGCAACGCGAGGAGAACCTGCTCGCCGCCATCGAGACCCGCGATCTGATCGGCCAGGCGGTCGGCCTGCTGATGGAGCGCTACTCGATCAGTTCCGGCCGTGCCTTCGACACTCTGATCCGCTTCAGCCGGCAGACCAATCGCAAACTCCGCGACGTCGCCACCGAGCTGATCCGCGATGCCGAAGCCGGGGCGAGCAAATAGCAAGGGTTCAGCGGTAGCGGCGCGAGTGGTTGGAGGCCTTGGACTCGCCTGGTTGCCAGGCGGCGATCCAGGGGCCGGTGCCTTCGGACGGGTCGATCACGCCGTCCTCGAGCCAGGTGTACCTGCCGTCCAGCACCCGGTCCGCCAAGCTCCGATCGGTGTCGTCGGTGTTCGACCACAGCTGGTCGAACAGGTGGTCCACCCGCAACCGCGCCTGCCCGCAGAACGCCCCCGCCAGCTCGTACGCCGCTTCGCCGCGGACCGGATCGTCCGTCCGGAGCATCTCGGCCCGCGAACACGACGCCGCCATCGCGAACAGCTCCGCACCGATGTCCACGATCCGGCCGAGGAATCCCTGCCGGTATTCGAGTTTGGCCTGCCAGCGGCTCATCCCGTAGAAGGTCTGCCGGGCCAGCCGGCGAGCCGCGCGCTCGACGTACCGGAGCTGATGCGCCAGCGGGCCGAACTCGGCGTACGACGTCGGAACGGATCCCTTGCCCACGGCAAGTTGTGGCAGCCACTTCGCGTAGAACCCGCTGGCCTTCACGGCGGCTCTGGCCTTGGCCCGCAGATCCGCGTCGGCCGAGGCGAGGTCGCCGGCCGCGGCCAGGTGCGCGTCGACCGCCTCCCGCGCGATCAGCAGATGCATGATCTCGGTCGAGCCTTCGAAGATCCGGTTGATCCGCAGATCGCGCAGGATCTGCTCCGCCGGTACGGCGCGCTCACCGCGGGCGGCGAGTGAGTCGGCCGTCTCGTAGCCACGGCCGCCGCGGATCTGCACCAGTTCGTCGGCGACCTTCCAGGCCATCTCACTCGACCACAACTTGGCGAGTGCGGCCTCGATCCGGATGTCCTTGCTCCCCGCATCGGCCAGCTGCGCCGACAGGTCGAGCACCGCTTCGAGCGCGAACGTGGTCGCCGTGATGAACGACAGCTTCTCGGCCACCGCCGCGTGCTTGCCGACCGGGCGGCCCCACTGGACACGCTCCGACGACCATTCGCGGGCGATCTTCACGCACCACTTGCCGGCCGCGGCACAGAGCGCCGGGATCGACAGTCGTCCGGTGTTCAGCGTCGTGAGAGCGATCCGGAGGCCCTCGCCCTCGCGGCCCAGCCGGTTCCCGGCCGGCACCCGGACCTGATGGAAGCGGGTCACGCCGTTCTCGATCCCGCGCAGGCCCATGAACGCGTTGCGGTTCTCCACCGTGATGCCGGGCGAGTCCGCCTCGACCACGAACGCCGTGATACCGCCGCGCTGACCGTCGTGCTCGGGAACGCGGGCCATCACCACGACGAGTTCGGCGATCACGCCGTTCGTGGTCCACAGCTTCACGCCGTCGAGCAGGTACGCCTGGCCGTCGTCGGTCGGCGTCGCAGTCGACGCCATCCGCGCCGGGTCGGAGCCGACATCAGGCTCGGTGAGCAGGAACGCCGTTACCGCGCCACCCGCACAGCGTGGCAGGAAGCGCTGCTTCTGCTCATCGGTGCCGAACTGCTTCACCGGCTCCGGTACGCCGATCGACTGGTGAGCCGACACCAGCGCACCGAGAGTCGGGTGGACCGACCCGATCAGCATCAACGCGCGCCCGTAGTACGACATCGGCAGGCCGAGTCCGCCGTACTCGGTCGGAATCTTCAGGCCGAACACACCCAGGTCGGCGAATCCCTGCAGATACTCGTCCGGGACACGGGCCTCGCGCTCGATCAGCAGCCCGTCGAGAGTCTCGCAGTACGCCGCGAGCCGGCCGAGGAACTCGTCCCCGCGGACCGCGTCCTCGGCCGTGGCGCGTGGATGCGGATGGATCAGCGACAGGTCGAAGTCCCCCAGATACAGCTGCTTGGCGAAGCTCGGTCGCACCCACACCGTCTCCCGGGCCGCCTCAGCAGTCTCCCGAGCCTCCCGCTCACCAACATCCCGCACGACCCGCTCGCCTGTACTCACACCACACCCCTTACTCCACAGTAGCCTCCTCTGTGCCTGTACCCGGACAGGCACAGTCCACACCCCGACTGGCCGCCGCTAGGTGCTGTGGAGCTCTTCCGGGCCGCTAGACCGTGGCGCGGGTTGCCGTGTTCTTCGTGCGGCCTTCGGCGTGGGTGGTCGTGCTGGAGCCGTGCTGTTCCTGCGACGGCGTCCTCGGAGCAGGACACACCGGGCCGCGGCGGATCGGTCCCCCGCCGAGCCTCCGGCTCTTCCACTGCTTCTCGTCGTAGTCGTAGTAGGTGTCCACGCCACCAACCGCCATCATGTCCCCCAGTCACCCCGGCTGCTGACTCCCCAACAGCCCCGCCAACCGCAGTCTGCCATCGCCCTCCGCACCGCACTAGCCCCCTCACCCCATCAACCGGATTACGGACTCCGCTCACCAATCCGTGCCCTCGGGCAACTTCAACGGCGGCCAGCAGGCCGGAAACGCCCGAGGGACCCCATCTGGCTGGATCGGGTCCCTCGGGATGCTGAGGTCAGTCCTTGAAGGCGTCCTTGGCCTTTTCGCCGGCCTGCTTCAGGTCGGCCTTCGTCTTCTCCGCCTGGCCCTCGGCCTGCAGATCGCGGTCGTCGGTCGCGTCGCCGACCTTCTCCTTGGTCTTGCCCTTGGCAGCGTCCGCGACGTTCTTCATCTTGTCTCCGACACCCATCGGTCTCTCCTTTACGGGCTCGGGGTATCCAACCCCGTCCGGGTGCCCGCGATCCCCGGATCCATGCGTTGGACCGGATCTGTAACGCCTCGTGCTCTCCACGCGATGGGTGGGGAGAGGGGTCTCGGCGTTCAGACCTGAAGCGCCGTCCACTTCGTCTGCTTCGAGCCGGGGCACGGTTGAGACGGCGGCTGGGATCAGGAAGCTACGACGCTGGGCGGAGGGACGATCATGTGCGAGACGACGCAGCGCCTGCTCGCTCTGCTGCGCATCGTCGAGCGGGGCCCGGCCCTCTTCGACGTGCTCGGCGACGACGCCGTACTGGACGCCTGGTTCGGAGCCCATTCGCGGCTCGCCAGGTCCACCGACTTCATCCCATCGACCGAGCAGGATGCGGCGCAACCAGCATCACTCTGACTGTGCGTTCACCGATCGTCCGACTGGCGTGCGTACCGCGTGCGATCGTGAGGCCATGAGCATCGCGATTCGCCCGGCTGCGGTCTTCGAGGATGTGCGTGCCGTCCTCGGCCCGAAGTCGCCTGGGTCCAGCGTCTGCTGGTGCCTGAGCTACCGGATCCCGTCCAAGCTGAACAACGAACTGCGCGGTCCGGCCCGAGGCGAGTACGTCGCCGGGCTCTGCCGAGCCGAGCCCGCTCCGGGAGTACTCGCGTATGACGGCGACACCCCGGTCGGCTGGGCCGCGGTCGCACCGCGCTCGGCGACCTCCTTCGCCCGCAACCGCAAGATCCCGCACGTCGACGATCTGCCGGTCTGGTCACTGTGGTGCATTCGCGTCCGCCCGGGTCATCGCAAGCAGGGCATCTCGCACACCCTCATCGCCGGCGCGGTCGACTTCGCCCGCGACCACGGCGCGCCCCTGATCGAGGCCTATCCGCTGGACAACGGCGACGCCAAGGTCGACCTGACCATGGCGTACGCCGGACTCCGCAAGAACTTCGAACACGCCGGCTTCACCAAAGCCGCCGACACCACGTCCGTCCTGGCCGGCCACCCCCGCATCCTCATGCGCCTCGACCTGCGCTAAGCGTGCGGAGTCGTCCCCCCGGCATTCATCCGTTCGCCGGGGCGGCCGAAGATGCTGAGGATCTCCGCGGGCTCGTCGCCGGTGCTGCCGAACCAATGCGGCACCTCGGTGCTGAACTCGGCCACCTCGCCGGGTCCGAGCACCGACTCCTCGTCGCCGAGGATGAGCCGCAGGTGGCCGGACAGTACGTAGATCCACTCGTGGCCGTCGTGCGCCCGGAGCTCTGGGGGCGCCTTGCTGGCCGGAATGACGATCTTCCAGGCCTGCGTGCCGTCAGGCTCCTGCGTCAGCGGGATCACCGTCCGCCCCTTGACGCGACTGGGCTTGAGCCGGATCCGCGGATCGCCCTGCACCGGCGCCGCGACGAGGTCGTCCAGCGGCACCCGGTACACATTCGACAACGCCAGCAGCAGTTCCAGGGTCGGCCGCCGCTGCCCACTCTCGAGCCGCGACATCGTGCTCTTCGAGATCCCCGTCGCCGTCGCGACGTCGGTGAGCGTCAGCCGGCGGTGTGCGCGGAGCTGCTTGAGCCGTCCCCCGACCCGTTCGAGCACCGCGGCGATCTCCGCCGCTGAGGCGTCCTCCATGACTCATCTGACCCCCAATTCCCACAAACAGCAACCTTCCTAGGCGCATCCCCCACCCACCCCCAGCCTTGGGGCATGACCACACGATCGCTCGATCCGCAGCACATCCCGTCACACGCCGCCGGCGGCACGCCGTGAGCGCCACTACCGTCCCTGGCGAACGAACATCGCGAATGGATCAGGAGCTGTCCACCCGGCAGCTGAATGTCATGCGGTTCGGTTATGCGTTCATGGGGATCGGGCTGGTGGTCGTCAAGTGGCCGGTCGTGGTTCAGGACGCTCGGTCGCTCCCGGTGATGGAAGGGGTTGTCGCCTGTCTGCTGACGGCCATGTCGCTGCTGGCGTTCCTCGGGCTCAGATACCCGGTGCGGATGCTGCCGATCCTGCTGTTCGAGGTGATCTGGAAGGTCATCTGGATCGGCGCGGTCGCGATTCCCCAGCTGGTCTCCAACGACCTGAACGCCGAAGCGCGCGATCTGTTGTTCCGTTGCTCCTTCGTCGTCGTCATCCTCGCTGTCATCCCGTGGCGCTACGTTTGGCGACGCTACGTCCGGACCCCAGGGGATGCCTGGCGCTAACGTTCGACCATGGGCACAGGCCAGGCGGGAGAAATCCTCGGGTCGAAGCTCCACGTCCCGTTGCCGCGCCGGGAACTGGTGACCCGCCCGCGACTGACCGCATCGCTGCGGATGGACGAGGGCTCGCGGCCCCGACTGGTCTTGGTGTCTGCGCCGGCTGGATTCGGCAAGACAACCCTGATGAGCCAATGGTTGACCGCAACCGGCCGCGAGGCGTGGCTTTCGCTCGACAGCGAAGACAACGACCTTCGCCGGTTCCTCGTCCATCTCGTCGCGTCGCTGCGACACCTGGAAGTGGGCACCGAAGCTGCCGCGCTGTTGAACACCGACAGAGCCTTGCCCACCGAGGCGATCCTGGTCAGCCTGATCAACGATCTGGACCTGCTGCAGGGATCGACCGTTCTCGCGCTGGACGACTACCACGTGATCGAAGCGCCCGAGATCCACGAAGCGTTGACCTTCCTGCTCGACCACCTTCCACCCCGGGCCACGATCGCCATCACGACACGCGCCGACCCACCGCTGCCACTGGCCCGCCTGCGCAGCCGTGGCGAGCTCGTCGAGCTGAGAGCCGCCGATCTTCGCTTCACCCCGGCCGAGGCCGACGCGTTCCTCAACCAGGTGATGGGACTCGACCTCGCTCCCCCGCACGTCGCCGCCCTGGAGAACCGGACCGAGGGGTGGGCTGTCGGCCTCCAACTGGCCGCCGTGTCAATGCGCGGTCAGGACGATGCGGCTGCCTTCATCGAGGCGTTCGCGGGCAGCCACCGCTTCGTCCTCGACTACCTCGTGGAGGAGGTACTGCGCGGCCAGCCGGACGAGACGCGCGAGTTCCTCCTCGACACCTCCGTACTGCGAGAGCTGAGCGGCCCGCTGTGTGACGCACTGACCGGCCGCGCCGACGGGCAGGAGACGCTGGAAGCTCTCGAGCGAGGCAACCTGTTCCTCGTTCCCCTTGACGCGTCGCGCCAGTGGTACCGCTACCACCACCTGTTCGGCGACGCACTCCGTGCACGACTCGCCCAACAGCATCCAGACAAACTGCGCGAGCTGCACCGGACCGCGAGCCAGTGGCACGCCGAGAACGGCACAGTCGCCGACGCGGTGACCCATGCCTTGGCTGCCGGTGAGTCCGAGCGAGCCGCCGATCTGGTGGAGCTGGCCATCTCCGAACTGCGACGGCACCGCCAGGACCGCACCTTGCGTGGATGGCTCCAGTCCTTGCCCGACGACGTCGTACGCCGACGTCCTCTGCTGAGCGCCTATCTCGCCTGGACGCGGTTGTCCGAAGGCGACCTCGACGGGGTCGGCGCCTGGCTCGACCACGCCGACGCAGCACTCGCGTCCGGGCAGTCGTCGACAGCGTCCGTGGAAGGGACGGGATCCGCAGCCGCGCGCCTGGACGAACTGCGGCTCCTGCCGGCCACGATCGCGATCTACCGAGCCGCGGTCGCCCAGGCCCGCGGTGACGTCGACGGCACGATCGCGCACGCCCGGCACGCACTCGACCTGGCCGGACCGCACGACCATCTCACCCGCGGGGGCGCAGCAGGCTTCCTCGGCCTGGCGGCCTGGGCGTCGGGCGATCTCGTCACGGCTGTCGACACGTTCAGCGAAGCGGTGAGCAGTCTGCAGGCCGCCGGCACCATCGCCGACGCGCTGGGCGCGACCGTGGTGCTGGCCAACATGTGGCTGGCTCGTGGGCACCCGATCGAGGCACGCCGTCTCTACGAGCGAGCGCTGGCAACCGCAGAACGTCGTACCGGTCCGGTGCTGGCCAGCATCGGTGATCTCCACGTCGGCCTCGCCGACGTACTTCGCGAGCAGGGCGACCTGGACGCGGCCGAGCAGCATCTGCGGCTGGCCAAGGAGCTCGGAGAAGCAGCGTCCCTGCTGGAGAACCGGCATCGCTGGTACGTCGCCATGGCCGGACTGCTCCGGGCACGCGGCGATCTCGACGGTGCGCTGGACATGCTCGAGCAAGCCGAACCGCTCTACCTGCCTGGGTACTTCCCGAACGTACGCCCCATCCCGGCCGCGAAGGCCCGGCTACGGATCGCCCGGGGACAGCTGGCCGACGCCTCGGGCTGGGCGCGCGAGCATCGGGTCACAGTGACCGACGAGCCGACGTACCTGGCCGAATTCGACCAGCTCACCCTCGCCCGTCTCCTGATCGCCCAACACCAGACCGAGTATGCCTTGATCCTGCTCGACCGAGTGCACGGCGAGGCGCAAGCAGCCGGTCGCGGCGGCGGCGTGATCGAAACCCAGATGCTGCGAGCGCTCGCCCACCACGCCCGAGGCGACACCGACCAAGCGCACGCCGCGCTGGCGCCGGCCCTCGCCCAAGCCGTCCCGGCGGGCTACGCGCGGCTGCTTCTCGACGAGGGCCCACCCATGCAGGACCTACTCCGGGCCGCAGCACAGCGGCCGGACAGCGCTGAGCATGCGACCCGGCTCTTGAGTGCAGCCGTGCCCGACACGGGAGATGCGGCCATCACCAGCCCGTACGGCGAAGCCCTGAGCGACCGTGAACTGGATGTCCTCCGGCTGCTGGCGACCGACCTGACCGGTCCGGAGATCGCCCAGCGATTGTTCGTCTCGGTCAACACGTTGCGGACCCACACCAGGCACATCTTCACCAAGCTCGACGTGAAGACGCGGCGAGCCGCCGTACTTCGCGCCACCGAGCTGGGCCTGCTGTAGCCGCCAATCACCAACTCGGTCGCATCGCTTGGTGATGTGTGGTCACCACCCCGATTCCTACTGTCGTGGTCATCGCCAGGCTCTCCGGGCCCGGCCTCCAGAACCCAAGGAGCTCGTCATGACCGTGACCACCACCAGCCTCACCCGGGCCGCCGGCCTTTCCGCCGCGGTCGCCGGACTGATCTTCTGCACTGTCCAGATCAACCACCCCCCGATGGAGGTGGCGTCCGTCACCACCACCGAGTGGGTCGTCCGCAATGGCGCGAAGTTCGTCATGGCCGCGCTGGCACTGGCCGGGATCACCGGGATGTACCTGCGGCAGGTCCGGCGGATCGGGATTCTGGGGCTGATCGGCTACCTCGTCTTCAGCGCCGGCTACATCGTCATGCTGGGGATCGAGTTCGTCGCTACCGTCGTCTTCCCAACGCTGGCCGACACCGCGCCCGGCTATGTCAACGACGTACTCGTCACCGCCGCGGGCGGTACTCCGGCCGGCGACATCGGTCTGATGCAGACCGCTCTCTCCGCCGAAGGCGTGGGCTACCTGGCCGGCGGTCTCCTCTTCGGTATCGCGTTGTTCCGCGCTCGCGTCCTCGCGCGATGGGCCGCCGCACTCCTCGCCATCGGCACGCTCGCAACGCTGGCTCTCGCCGTCCTGCCGGAGTCGTTCAACCGGCCGCTCGCGATCCCGACCGGCGTGGCCCTGATCGGGCTCGGCATCTCCCTGTGGCGCGACCAGCGACACCCGCAGACCGCCATCGCCGACCGTACGACGGTCGCACTCGACCAAACCGCAGTCCGTTGACCAGTGGCCGGCGCTATCAGTTCACAGTGGCCGGGCACCTCGACGACCACTGGCCGGCCTGGCTCGGCGACCTCACCATCACTCGTCAAGATGACGGTACGTCGACCCTCACCGGGACGGTCGCGGACCAGGGACAACTCCACGGAGTCCTCGCCGGCATCCGCGACATCGGCGCCACCCTCCTGTCCGTACGCGCACTGCCGACCGAAGAGCCCCCGCGGGCTGGGTGATCTCCCAGTCCGCGGGGGCCGCGGCGCTTACTTTCCTGATGTGTAGCGGATCATGTCGTTGCGTAGTACGTCGCCCGAGACCTTCACGATGCGCAGAGTGTGCGAACCGTCCTTGAGGCCGGACTGGGTGAACACCTGTTGGGTCGTGACCCGCGCCGGGTTGGCGAGGTTCACCCGCTTCACGAGCTTGTTGTCGATGTAGACGTCGGCCTCACCCTGGTCCGGGCCGAGTGCCGTGACCCAGTCGACCGCCGTGCCCTTGAAGGCGAACTCGATGGCCGCGCCGTTCGCGGTCGCCGCATGGACGTCGTCGCGGTAGTCACCGTGGAAGCTGAAGTCCAGCTTCGTGCTGCCGGTCGGCTGCGCCGCGAGGTACGCCTGCTTGATCGTCACGACCTTCCCGTCGACGGTGTAGTCGGTCCCCTTGACGAGAGCCTTGCCGGCGTTGGCGATCGACACCAGCTCACCGGGGTCGCGCCCGATCTCGGTCGTCACATCGGCCGGCGCTGCCTTGTCGAACGCCGCCGTACCCGGGTTCAGCAGGCTCTCCTGCCGGATGACCAGCTTGTCGACCAGCATGAACTGTCCCGACTTCTTCACGCCGCGGATCGTGTGGGTCCCGTTCGGCAGGTCCGAGATGCTGTAGACCAGCTGCTGCGCCGAGCGCGAGTCGGCGTGGGTGTCCACGGTCGCCTTCAGCGCACCGTCGACGTAGATCTCGACTTCGCCCTGGGACGGGTCCTTCTCCGTGATGTAGTCGACGCCGTTGCCGACGAAGCTGTACGTGAAGGCGTCGCCGTTGGTCTCCGACCAGTGCACATCGTCCTGATAGTCACCGAGCCCGCGGCCCGTACTCGCGCTCCACGAACCGGTGTAGACGATCCCCGGGTCGTTGTCGTTCAGCTCGACCGTCCGCACGCCGGAGGTGGCAGCCTCCTTCGGAGCGGCGGCACCCGAGTCGGTCACGGTGACCGTCAACGGCTCCGACACTGCCGGCACCTCGTTGTTGCCGTTGCGCTGCCAAGTACCGTCGTACCCAACGCGCAGATCGTCGTCGTTGACGCGGATCGTCGCGCCATTCTGCGGCGTGACCTTGAACAACCGGACGCCGTGCGGGGGAACGGTCGCCGCGGTGTAGCTGCCCGCAAACTGTCCGAGGTCCTTCCGGGCCCAGAGGTCGCGTACCTTGGCGGAGCCGTCCAGACCGAGGTCGGCGAAGTTCGCCGTCATGCCGGCCTCGGTGGTCCCGAGGTTGAACATGGCAACGGTGTACGAGCTGTCCGCGTTCAGCGAGTACCACACCTGCCGGTTGGTCTTGGTCGACACCGGCTGCGCGGGACGCCCGGCCTGGTTGACCGCGATGACCTCGGGGTTCGTGAGCAGCTCCACGCCGTACGAGTCGAGCTTGGTCATGTCGTTGCCGATGTAGAACGGAGCAGCGGAGACGGCCCACAGCGTTGCCGCCGTACGGCGCTCGTCCTTCGTCAGACCGTCCATGGTGCCGTTGCCGACATCGAGGGAGTCGAAGTCGTTCCAGCCACCCGGCCCGGCGTGCCTCCACCAGTCGGCCGCCTTCGGGAAGAGTCGCGCGATGTTCGGCCAGGCCGTGAGCGCCTCACCCGGGCAGTAGCACTCGACGTCCCACTCGACCCGCCAGCCGTTCGCGACCGACTTCCAGTAGTCCGCGTAGTTGATGTCGAGGGCCCAGGAGAGCTCGAGCCAGATCTTGTGCCGGGCGAGCGCCTGCGACCAGCCCTTGACCTCCTCGCGCGCATCCATCGACAGGTCGTTGTGACCCGAGCCCGGAGTCACGCTGTCGAACTTGAGGAAGTCGATGCCCCAGGAGCCGAACAGATCGGCGATCGAGTCGATGTACGCCTGCGCGCACGGCTTCGTCATGTCGATCCGGTACCCGAAGCCCCAGTAGTCACCTTGCTGCAACGGCTGCTTGGCCAGGTCCCCCGTCGTGCACTCCGGGTGGCCGTACACGGGAAGGTTGGCGTCCAGCATCGCCTTCGAGATGCCCGGGATGCTGTAGAGCCCGACCTTCTGGCCGTTCGCGTGGATGTGGTCGATGACGGCCTGCAGACCGTTCGGGAACAGCTTCTTGCTCGGCACGGGCCGGCCGTACTCGTCGGTGCCGCCGTTCCACGCCGCGTCGATGTTGATGTACTTGTAGCCGTACGGCTGGAGTTTCTTGTGCATCGCATCCGACTGGGCGATGATCTGGTCCGCCGAGATCCAGTTGCCGCCGTCGTTCGAGTACACCTGCATGCTGTAGCTGCTCCAGCCCATGTAGGGCTTCGCCGCGGCGTCACCCGCCGGCCCGAGCGACGGGCTCGCGGCGGCGGTCACGGTCGCCGGGGTGCTGATACTCGCCGCGCTGGCAGCACCTGTCTTGGTGGTGACGCCGCGCGGCCCCTGCGGTGGCCCACTCGCGCCAGGTACGGCGGAAGGCGTCGCCGCCGCGCCCGCCGGAAGCAGCGAGCCGACGGCGACGAGCGCGACGATGCCGCGCGTAGCCCTCTTGCGAAGGGATCTGGTCATGAGCGGTGACCTCTCTGATCATCTGACAGCCGAGACCCCTGACGCGCGCGGTCTTCGCCACGCACTCCCAGGAACACGGATCCGATAGGATATTGGAGCCTTTACTTAACTCTGTCAAGATTTCGAGGACCCGCAGCTCCAACCTGTCAGCCGCGCCTCCCCCTGACTCCCATCACGACCACGACCAGACCGATCACGAGGATGACCGGACCGGCGATCGCCCAGAAGGTGGTGCCACTCATCGCGCTGCCGCCGATGACGTCCGTGCCCTGCAGGGTGAACAGCAGCCCCAGGACTGCCACCACCCCACCGACGACAACCCACAGGGGTTTCTTCATGTGCCGCTCCCTTGCATCACTGACTACGAGTGGATGAGTTCAGCATCCCCGTCGAGTGGATCAGTAGCCGGAGTTCCCGGAAGGGGTGCTCGACGACGCCTGGGTGGTGATCTTCTGGCCGTTGGCACCGACAACCCACCAGGTTCCGCCGACGGCCTGACCGGTCGCGTCCCCGGCCTTGGCGTCGTTGGCGTAGTAGTAGAGCGGCCAGCCGGCGAGAGTGATCTGTTTGGTTCCGTCCGAGCGAGTCACCGTACCCACCAGCGAGGCGGACACCCCGCTCACCTGCGGCGTACCGGTGCCGGCCAGCAGCGGTGGCCAGGCTGTCGCGCACGCGCCGTTGCAGTTCGACTTCGAGGGGTTGGCGGTGTCCACGTCGTACACGTACAGGGTGCGCCCGGCGCCGTCGACAACCACCTTGCCGAAGTTCCCCACGGTGGCCGTGGACAGCTTGGCCGCTCCGGACGCGGCCGGCGCCGATGAGCTGGGAGTGCTCTGCGGGGCGCTCGACGAGGCGTTGGAACTGCCGCCGCAGGCAGTGAGAGTGGACAGCCCGATCACGGCCGTGCCGACGAGGAAGGCGAGGCGTTTCATCTCAGGTTTCTCCTTGCTGTGTTGACCAACTGACACCCCGCACACGAGGCGTTCAGGCAGCCAGGTTCAAGCAGCAAGAAAGGACTACGGTTCACCCCCAGGAAGGATTCCTGCTAGCAGGTAGACCGTTCTCCGAAGAGATCGTTTGCAGCCGTTCAGATGATGTAGCGATCACCGGGGCGTACGACGCGGAGCCACCGGCAACCGTAGGGCTCGAGCTCGAGCGACAGCAGGCCGTCGTTGCCGACCTCGGTCGTACCCTCGCAGAGTAGATCGACCGCACGGAGACCGGCGCCGGCGCCAGCCACCGCCAGAGTGATCTCGACAGGCTCCGCCGCGAAGTTGTGGACGGCAACGATCGTGCCGTCCTCGTGGTCGGAGCGATGCGCGAACACCGACGGCGCCTCGGTCTCGAGGATCGTGCACTCTCCCCACGACAACTCGGGGCACTCGCGGTAGCGCTCGATGAGCAGCTTCATCCAGTTCAGCAGCGAGTCCGGATCGCGCCGCTGCGCCGCGACGTTGACGTGCTCGGGCCCGAATTCGCCCTCGACGACCGGCGTGGCCAGCTCGTCCGGATCGGCCATCGAGAAGCCGCCGTTCGGATCTGTCGTCCACTGCATCGGCGTCCGGACGGCGTACCGGCCTTCCACGGCGAGGTTCTCCCCCATGCCGATCTCCTCGCCGTAGAACAGCACCGGCGTCCCCGGCAGCGAGAACAGCAGGCTGTAGACCATCTTGAGCTGGGCCTGGTTGTTGCCCAGCATCGGCGGCAGCCGCCGGCGCAGTCCGCGACCGTAGAGCTGCATGTCCTTGTCCGGGCCGAACGCGTCGAAGACCTCCTGGCGCTCCGCATCGGAGAGCTTGTCCAGCGTGAGCTCGTCGTGGTTCCGCACGAACGTGCCCCACTGCGCGTCCTCCGGCAGTACCGGACGCGCTCGCAACGCCTTCACCAGTTCGGCCGGATTGTGCCGCGCCAGCGAGAGGAAGAGCCGCTGCATCCCGATGAAGTCGAAGCACATCGTCAGCTCGTCGCCGTCCTCGTCCCCGTAGAACCGCCGCACGTCCTCGTAGGGCAGGTTGACCTCCCCGAGAAGGATCGCCTGCCCGTACCGCCGGTCCACGAACGCGCGCAGGTCGCGAAGGTAGTCGTGCGGGTCCGGCAACTCGGCCGCGTCCAGCGCGCCGGCCGTGTCGATCAGGAACGGTACGGCGTCCACCCGGAACCCGGACAGCCCGAGCTCGAGCCAGAAGCCGATCACCCGCTCGATCTCCTCGCGCACCTCCGCGTTGGCGATGTCGAGATCCGGCTGATGTTTGTAGAACCGATGCAGGTAGTACTGCTTCGCCTCCTCGTCGTACTGCCACAGGCTGGTCTCCTGGTCCGGGAAGACGATGCCCTGGTCCGCATCCGCCGGCGGTTCGTCCCGCCAGACGTACCAGCCCCGGTACGGCGACTCCCGCGACGCCCGCGCACTCTGGAACCACGGGTGCTGGTCGGAGGTGTGGTTGACGACCAGGTCGACGATCACCCGGATGCCACGGTCCCGGGCGAGCGTGATCAGCTCCACCACGTCACCGTGCGTACCCAAGCGCGGATCGACCCCGTAGAAGTCGGTGATGTCGTACCCGTCGTCGCGGTCCGGCGTCGGATAGAACGGCATCAGCCACAGGCAGGTCACCCCGAGCTCGGCCAAGTGGTCGATCCGCTGGCTCACTCCCCGCAGGTCGCCGCGTCCGTCACCGTCGGTGTCGAAGAACGCCTCGACGTCGAGGCAGTAGATCACCGCGTTCTTCCACCAGATGTCAGCAGTCTCCGTCAAGCGCATGCCTTCCCCGTGCCCACCGGCATGCGTCGTCCGGCTGTTGACGCAACGTCAATCCGTAGGCACGTAACGTATGCGCGGCGGTGAGGGTACTTCTTCCGGCTTGCCAGCTCAGGCCGGGGCGCGCACCGGCCGCGGCGTGGTGAGTGACTCGGCGACCAGATCGATCATCGCCGCGTGCCGCTTCACCGCGGAGTCGGCCTCGCCGAGCGCGACGATGTCGAGGAACACTCGGCTGACGACGAGTTCGGCGGCAGTCCGCACCCGGGCCGGGTCGGCGACGATGTCGTCGGCGCCGCCGAGTACGCCGGCGACCGTGGCGGTCGCTTCGGCGAACAGCTCCGCGGCCCGCTCGGCGATCTCGGGACGGCCCTGAGCCTCGCGGAAGACGATGATCCGGGCCGCGCGGTTGTGTTCCAGTTCCTCCGCCATCACGGCGACGACGGCACGCAGCCGTCCGCGCACCGAGTGGCCGCGCGTCGCGGACCGGAGTACCTCACTGGGCGTCGGCCGTTCGTGCACGATCGCGAGCAGCAGATCCAGTTTCGTCGCGAAGTGGTAGAACACCAGGCCGGACGGTACGCCGGCCTCGTGAGCGATCCGTGCTGTCGACGTGGCGTCGTACCCGTGCTCGGCGAACAGGCGCTCGGCGGTCTCGATGATGGCCTGACGCTTCGTACTCCGCGCCGCGGCCTGCGCGGTCACGGTTCACTCCGTCCGGCGGAATTCCGGTGTCCCCCCTTCAGGTTGGCGGCTGCCCTGGCGGCGCGCCGGAGTTCCTTGAAGACGTAGTCCGGCACGCGCAGACCCTGGCGGTTGGCCCACAGCAGTTCGTGCTCGACCCGTCCGACCTGGCGGGCGTAGTGCCGCAGATCCGCGTCGCCACCGGTGCTGATGCCCAGCGCGCGCATCAGCTGACCGAACTCCGCGCGCTGCCGCTTGTTGTACACGCCGACCGGCTCGAACGACTGCCGCCGCAACGTGCGAACCAGCCATCGCTGCCAGGACGACAGCTGCGCCCAGAGCTCGCGGGCAGCCATCTGGTAGTACGCGAAATGCCCCGGTTCCTGCCGGCGGATCGGCGCGACCACGGTGGCGGCGACAGCCCGTTCGCCCAACTCCACCAGGCCCGCGTGAAGCTTGTTGTAGGCAAGGACCGCGGACCGTTCGGTGGTGAGTCCGGTCAGGTAGTAGAGCATCCGGCTCACGTCCTGAACGCCATGCACCCGGCCGAGGGCTCCGAGCAGCTTGAGTTTGAACGACACGTCGGTCAGGTTGGGCTGCGTCGCGTCGAGACCCGCGAGCACCTGAAGACGATCGAGGATCAGACCGTGATGGGTCTCCTGCGGGAGCCACACGTCGGCATAGAAGTGCCGATCGACCTCCGGCGGATCCGGCATCAGCAGGTTGAGCTCGATCACGTTCCGCTCGACCTCGAGCTCGACCCGCGCCATGAAGTTCAGCACCGTGCCGAATCGCTCGGCGAGCAGGCCGGGCCTGTGCATGGTGTAGTCGACGCTGTCGAGCGGGATCGGCGGGTGTTCTGCCCCCAGCCGATCGACATGCTCGGCAAGCCTCGAATCGTCCCGCCGGCGTCCCCTCCGGCGGGAAGTGGTCGTATCCGTGAGCGCCATCCCCGGCACCTCGCTCCATCGAAAGGGATGCCCGATCGATCCCCCTACCTGATCGTAACAAGGTAACTGACTGATCAGTCAGTCAACGCCTGTGACCTCGCCGACAACGCGGCGACCGGTCACCCTCGGTGTCACCTTCCCAAGCGGGGGAAGGTGACTAGACTTGCGGGATGCCGTGGGCGCCAGAGTTGTTCAGTGCGCCGGCCCTGGAGCGCCTGTTGGACAAGCGGCGCAGGGCCGAGCTGCTGGCTGTGCCGTTCTTCTACGGGTTGACGTCCGGCGAGCTCGATGCGCTGATCGACTCGTTCGCCGACGAGCCGGTCGTGCACGACCCGGTCCGGGGCAGGATCAGGGGCATTCCGGAGTTCGAGGCCTTCGTCATCGAGATGAAGGGCTGGCTCGCGGAGCACAATGTCTCCGTCGAGAACGTCGACCACGTCATCCTCCCGGCCCGCGGCTTCGAGGAGGTGATCCTGCACCTGCACGGCGAGAGCGGTCCGGTCGATCTGCCCGTCGCGATCGTCGCGGATCGCCGTAGGCGCGGGCGGATCCAGGAACTCCGGATCTACTACAGCGGCTGGCAGCTGACCGGAAGTCACGTCAACCGCCCACCGCTGCTGCAGCCCGACCCCGCGCTGCGTCCGCCCGACTACGTGACCGCCTATCTCAGCGCACTCGCGGCCGGCGACGTGGAAGGGATCGTCAGCGCCTTCGAACCCGACGGCTTCGCCCGCGAGCCCGCCGGCGGATCGTTCGTCCACCGAGGCCACGAGCAACTGCGAGCCTTCTACGAGCAGTGGTGCTCCAACAGCGGCGGCATCCCCTTGGAGCGCTGTTCGCTGATCGAAGGCGGAGACACCTGCGTACTGGAGTACAACATCGTTCAGTGGGGAGCAACAAAACTGTCCCCCCAAGCCGGTGTCGCGGTCTTTACGCGAGGCCCCGGCGGCAGACTGTCCGCCGCCCGCATGTACGACGACGCCGACCCGCCCACTCGACCGTAAGTTTCGAAGGAGTGAGCTGGCGATGGACAAGGTTGCCAAACAGCAGGTCAAGGACGTGCTGATCGCCCAGGCCGAAGCCGAGCTGCGGACGTCCCGCGCGGACGTCGCGGAACACGACTCCGCGGCCCAGCTGGACCAGGACGTCACGGACTCGGTCGACGCGCTGTCCCAGTCCGACGAGGCAGGTGACCTGGGCGGCCTGCTCGACGACGTCCACGACCGGCAGAAAGCAAACCTGACCCGCATCGAGAACCTCGACTTCGGCGTCAAGGACGCGGTCGCACCCGGGGCGCTCGTCGGTTTCGACGGCGCCCGCTACGTCGTCGGTGTCGTGGCCGCAGCCTTCGACTGCGACGGCGTCACCTACGAAGGCCTGTCCGCCGACTCACCGATCTACGCCGCGCTCGAAGGCCTGCGACTCGGCGACAGGTTCACCTTCGCCGGCCACGAACACCGCATCGACTTCCTCGCCTGATCCGGCCGATCCTCAGGACGTCAGTACGACGCTGGACTCTGCCGTCAGGGCCAGGAACGTCAGCGACTCCTGCAGGTAGAGCTCGACCCGCTCGGCGTCGTGCGACAGGTAGCCGATCGACAGGTCCTGGCCGAGGTGCAGCTCGTAGTCGCCACCCCGCGTCGACACCAGCAGCGCGCCGTCCAGAGCGGGTGCCCAGATGATCTCGCCGTCGTGCAGCAGCCGGGCGAGGTGGTCGCGGATCGGGTAACCGTGGTCGGTGGTCTCCGCGACGGCGGTGTACAGGTCGGCGGAGAGCAGCAGGCTGTACGGTCCGTCGACGCCGGCGAGCCGGAGCGCCCGCAGCCCCTGGGCGACGGTGTCGGGAAGGTTCCGGGCGTCGCCGGGCAGCGGCAGGGCGTCGTTCGAGCTGCTCGGCGCGAGCCCGAGGATCCCGGCCGGGCCGGAGCCGTGGAAGACCAGGCTGTCCTCGGCGAACGCGATCTGCTTGGCCGCGTCCTTGACCGGCTGCCAGTCGGAGTCCTTCGCGCCGCGCTCGACGTCGTCGACGGCCTGCCGGGTGACGGAGAACGGCACCCGCAGCTCGATCACCGGCTGGGCCTGGCGGCGTCGCGCGATCACGCCTTCGGCCGCGAACTCGACGGCCTCGACGTGCCCTGTGCCGACCGCGGACAGTTCCGGGCCGGACGGCCCGACCAGGTCGACCACGCGGCGGCCCGCGACGTCACGGGTGAAGGTGCGCCGGGCCTCCTGCTCGATCTCGACCCACGCGGCGTCGGAGACCGGGGCAAGCTCGCGGTGCAGGTTGTTCGTCATGTGCGACTCCTTTTCAGGCTGCCGATCCCCAGCGAGCCGTCCGCAGTCGACGGACGGCCGGGACGAGTCGTGGCCGCGGCGGGTGCCGCGGCCGGTGCTGCTGACAGGGGCGGATTCTCGAGGAAGTCCGCGGCCGGCACGAAGAACAGGGTGCCGGTGATCGCGGTCGAGAAGTCGAGGATGCGGTCATGGTTTCCGGGCGGGTCGCCGACGAACATGTTGCGCAACATCCGCTCGATCACGTCCGGCAGGGCGGCGTACCCGATGAAGTAGGTGCCGAACTCCCCCGCGCCCAGCTCGCCGAAGACCATGTTCTCGCGCACGATCTGCCGCTCGGTTCCGTCCTCGTCGACGATCGTGGTCAGCGCGACATGCGAGTCGGACGGCTGCTCGGTGTCGTCCAGCTCGATGTCGCTGAGCTTGCGCCGGCCGATCACGCGCTCCTGGTCGGCGACGGGTAGCGCCTGCCAGGCGTCGAGGTCGTGCAGGTACTTCTGCACGACCACATAACTCCCTCCGGCGTACGACGGGTCCTCGCCACCGATCGTGATCGCGGCGACCGCGGCCGGGCCCTCCGGGTTCTCGGTGCCGTCGACGAAGCCGAGCACATCGCGCTGGCCGAGGTACCGGAATCCGTGGACCTCGTCGACGACCTCGACGTCACCGGCGAGCCGGGACAGCAGTCGGCGGGCCAGCTCGAAACACAGATCGATGCGCTGGGCACGCAGGTGGAACAGCAGATCACCGGGCGTCGCGGGCGCGGTGTGCCGCGCGCCGGTCACCGCCCGGAACGGATGCAGACCAGCCGGCCGCGGCAACCGGTAGAGCCGGCCCCATACGGACGCGCCGATGCCGACCACGCAGCTCAGCTCGTCGTCCGGCGCCTTGAAGCCCACGGAGCGAGTCAGCGCGGCCACGTCGGCAAGGACCGCGCGGACGGCCTTCTCGGCGCCCGGACGCACGGTGAGGACCAGAAAGATCGCGGCCTTCGGCGGCGGTCCGAGGACCTCCTGCGCCTGAACCTCCTGCGCCATGCACCCCCCTGCCACCCGTGGCCCGGCTCCGTCGACCGCCAGCCTAGCGCCACGCCGGCCGCGGCCGTCAGAGGACGTAGAAGCCGGTGATCGCGGTGGGGAGGATGCCGACGATGAGCCACAGCGACAGCACGGAACGGCGGAAGATGGCCAGCACGCCGGCGACCGTGAGGAGGCCGATGACGCCGGACATGATCCACAGCCCGACGCCCTTGCCGTAGTCGGTGCCGGCGACGCCGATGCTGTAGACGGCGAGCGTGACGGCGGGCACGCTGCCCACGTGGATGAGGATGACGGACGCGACCCATCGCTGGACGGTCTCGATGTTCATAGGCTTTGGCCGGCGCCTAGACCGGATTCCCGCGCTCACGTCGTCCATCGTACACGAATGATTAGTGCCCTAACTATTCGCACGATATGAGACGTTGGCCTCATTCGCGGCGCCGATCACCCGGGTCAGCACCTGATGCAGGTGCTGCAACTCGGACACCTCCATCCCCAGCCGGCCAACGATCGCCGCGGGGATCTTCTCGGCCTCGTTGCGCAGCCGCCAGCCCGCCGGTGTGAGCGTGATCGCCAGCGAGCGCTCGTCGGTTCGCGCCCGTGGACGCTCGACGTACCCGGTGGCCTCGAGGCGCTTGAGCAGCGGCGACAAGGTGGCCGGCTCGAGCTGGAGCAGCCGGCTGAGCTCCTTCACCGACAGCGGCGCGTGCTGCCACAGTGCCAGCATCACCAGATACTGCGGATGGGTCAGCCCCATCGGCTCCAACAACGGCCGGTAGACCGCGATCACGCTCCGCGAGGCGACCGCGAGCGCGAAGCAGACCTGGTTCTCCAGCTCCAGCGGATCGGCGATGTCACTCAACGGGACCTCCACGAGACGTCGTACACAACGAACCATTAGTACAGTAACCGACCCATCCACGCGGTACGGCGGCGTCGAAGTGCTGGTGTCCCTGGCACCCGACGGATGGAGACCTTCGCGATGATCACCCTGGCCCTGATCGGACTTCTCGGTGGGCTGATCACCGGCGTCTCGCCGTGTGTGCTGCCGATGCTGCCGATCATCTTCTTCGCGGGAACGACCGGACGGCCCGTCGCGGCGGGCAGTGTGCTGGTCGAGACCGAGAAGACGACGCGCGATCTGCGGCCGCTCAAGATCATCTGCGGGATCGTGGTCAGCTTCAGCCTGTTCACGCTGGCCGGGTCGGTGATCCTGTCCGCGCTCGGTCTTCCGGACGACTTCCTGCGCTGGGCCGGGCTGACGGTCCTCACCGTGGTCGGCCTCGGCCTGATCTTCCCGGCGCTGGGCCACTGGATCGAGAAGCCGTTCTACCGCCTCCCGAAGGTGAACCGGAACGGCAACAGTGCGTTCGTCCTAGGGCTTGGTCTCGGCACGCTGTACGTACCGTGCGCGGGCCCGGTGCTGGCCGCCATCACGGTGGCCGGTGCCACGGGCAACGTCGGGTGGCGGACCGTCGTACTGACAGTCTCGTTCGCGATCGGTGCGGCGCTGCCGTTGCTGATCTTTGCATCCGCCGGTTCGCGGATCTCGCAGCGGGTGAAGGCCTACCGCGACCACGCTCGCGGGTTCCGGATCGCCGGTGGCGTGGTGATGATCGCGCTGGTGGTCGCGCTGGCGTTCAACATCACCGACGTGATCCAGCGGGCGCTTCCCAGCTACACCAGTGGCCTGGAGAAGAAGGTCGCCGAGAACAAGACCGTCCAGGGCGCCCTGGCCCCGGCGATCGGCACCGGCAGTGAAGAACTCGCCAAGTGCACCCCCGGCGCGGCCCAGCTCGCCTCCTGCGGCGCCGCACCGGAGTTCCGTGGCACGCAGAGGTGGTTCAACACCGCCGGCGGTCGGCCGGCGACCCTCGCCGGGCTCAAGGGCAAGGTCGTCCTGGTCGACTTCTGGGCCTACTCGTGCATCAACTGCCAGCGCGCCACCCCGCATCTGCTCGCCTGGGACAAGGCCTACCGATCCCTGGGTCTGGAGATCGTCGGCGTCCATTCGCCCGAGTTCGCGTTCGAGAAGTCGGCGGCGAACGTGCGGTCGGCGATCGGCAAGGAGCAGATCACCTATCCCGTGGTCCAGGACAACAACCTGGCCACCTGGACGGCGTACCGCAATCAGTACTGGCCGGCGAAGTATCTTGTCGATGCCGAGGGCAACGTTCGGTCGATCAAGTTCGGCGAGGGCGGCTACGGCCGGACCGAGGGCCAGATCCGCGAGCTGCTGACGGCCGCGAACCCCGAGGTGAGGCTGCCCGCCCCGGTGGACGGCACCGTCCACGCCGACTCGATCGGCGCCGACGGCACCACGCCGGAGACCTACCTGGCCTACTCCCGGTCGACGAACCTGAACGGCACCGGCGAGCTGACGCCGAACAAGACGGTTGCCTTCGGCCTCAACCCCGCCCAGCCCGACGACACCTACAGCCTCGGCGGCAACTGGGCCGTCGGCACCCAGAGCGTCACCTCCACCCAGGGATCCCGCGCACGCCTCAACTTCCAGGCGGCGAAGGTCTACCACGTCCTGGCCGGCGAAGGCACTGTCACCGTCTCGGTCCCCGGCGAGCCGGACAAGACGATCAAGGTCTCCGGTACACCGAACACCTACCAGTTGATCGACGACCCGGCACCGCAGCGCCGGACGATCACCCTGACCTACTCCCCCGGCATCTCCGCCTTCACTTTCAGTTTCGGCTGAGCCACTCCAGACTCGGTCCATGACGGTGATCACGGCCGAGGGACTCCGGAAGTCCTACGGGCAGCACGAGGCGGTGCGCGGCATCGACCTGGAGGTCCGGGCGGGCGAGGTCTTCGCCTTCCTGGGCCCGAACGGCGCCGGCAAGACGACGACGGTCGAGATCCTCGAGGGCTACCGGGACCCGACGGTCGGCAAGGTCCAGGTGCTCGGCGCCGACCCCGCCCACGCGGACGGCGGGTGGCGTGCTCGCATCGGCGTGATGCTGCAGACCTGGCAGGTCGAACCGACGCTGACCGTGCGCGAGTCACTCGCGCAGTTCGCGGGTTACTACCCACGGCCCCTCCCGGTCGAGGACGTGGTCCGGCTCGTCGGTCTCGAGGCGCAGCGCGACACTCGCGCCGGCCGGCTGTCCGGCGGTCAGCAGCGCAGGCTCGACATGGGCATCGCTTTGGTCGGCGATCCCGAACTGCTCTTCCTCGACGAACCCACAACGGGTTTCGATCCGGCGGCCCGGCGAGGGGCTTGGCAGATCATCGCGGCGCTGCGGGACGCGGGTAAGACCGTGCTGCTGACCACTCACTACCTCGATGAGGCGCAGGCGCTCGCGGACCGCGTCGCGATCCTCGTGGACGGCCGGATCAGGACCGAGGGACCGCCCGATTCCCTGGTCGCCGGCCACGCGACGCGGATCACCTTCAGGCATCCGCACGGCGTCGAACTCCCGGCCCTGCCCGAGCGCGTCGAGATCTCCGACGGCCGGGTCGAGCTTCGCTCGCACGAGCCGCTGCCGCTGGTCCACACGCTCACCACCTGGGCAGTGCAGAACGGTGTAGACCTCGCCGACTTCGAGGTACGGCGCCCCAGCCTCGAGGATGTCTACCTCGACCTCACCACGGCACCCCAGGCGCAACCGTGAGTACGGCGAATCTCGTGCGGCACCAGGCCCGCTACGACTGGAAGACGTTCTGGCGCAGCCCGAGCACCGTCTTCTTCGCCTTCGTGCTGCCGATCATGTTCCTGATCATCTTCGTCACCGTGTTCGGCAACCAGCGGATGGAGCTCGCCGACGGGCAACTGGTCCGGGGCGCGACCTACTACCTGCCCGGGATCGTGACCCTCGGGGTGATCCAGACGACCTTCACCAACCTCACGGTGTCGCTCACCGCCTCCCGCGAACGCGGTCTGCTGAAGCGGCTCCGCACTACCCCGCTCCCGACCTGGACCTTCATGGCCGGCCGCATCATCACGGCGGCGATCGCCGCGTTCCTGCTCGTCGTCATCCTGGTGACGATCGGGCGCGTCGTGTACGGCGTCGCCGTACCGACCACCACGATCGCGGCCGGGCTGGTCACGCTCGTCGTCGGTACGTTCACCTTCTCCGCCCTGGCATTCGCCGTGTCCACAGCGATCCCGTCCCAAGACGCGGCCGTGCCGATCACCAACGCGATCACCCTCCCGCTCTACTTCATCTCCGGGATCTTCATCCCCCAGGAGCTCATCCCGTCCGGCGTCCGCGAGGTCGCCCAGATCTTCCCGGTGCAACGGCTCTACGACGCGTTCCTGACGGTCTTCGACCCGGCGACCACCGGAGCCGGCTTCGAATTCGCCGACCTCGGCGTCGTCGCTCTGTGGGGCGTCGCAGCCACGATCATCGGTACGACGACCTTCCGCTGGGCACCGCGGACAGGCTGAATCACCTGGCCTCGAGGAGGGCCATCCGGGTGGGAGTGTCGACGACCCGGGTCAGGTGCAGGCCGGCGGCGTCGAACAGCGCGGCGTACTCGGCCTCGGTGCGTTCCCGCCCGCCTGGCAGCACGAGCATGTTCAGATCGGAGAACGCCGCAACAACCTCGTAGCCGGGACGGTCGAGAACCAGTTCGACGACCAGTACGACGCCGTCCGGGTTGAGCGCGGCGGCGCAGGTGCGGAGGATCTCGACGCAGCGGTCGTCCGGCCAGTCGTGCAGGATCGACTTGAGCAGGTACGCATCGGCAGCAGGCAGTGATGTGAAGAAGCTCCCCGCCAGTGCGGACCACCTGGACTCCAGAGCGCTCGACTTCGGTTCCTTCGCGACGACATGCGGAAGGTCGAAGACGGTACCGGTGAGGTGTTCGTGCCGAGTCAGCACGGCCTCCAGCAACGCGCCTTGACCACCGCCGACGTCGACAACAGTGTGGAGCCCGGAGAAGTCGTACGCCTCCGCGACCGCACCGGCGACAGACCAACTGAGCGCGGCCATGTTGTCGTTGAAGATGGCGTTCTGCTTCGGGTCGCCCTGCCGATGCGTCCAGACGTCCTCACCGTGCAGATCCCGGAACGCGTTCTCGCCGGTCCGGATGCTGTGACCGAGATGTCCCCAGGCTGCCCACAGCGCGGGATCCTGAAGGGTCCGGGCCAACGGGCGCAGGCTGTCCGGCCGATCGGACCGCAGACCTTCGCCCAAGAGCGTGTTCTCGACCAGACCTTCCTTCTCGGCGTACACCCCGACCGCGACCAATGCCCTCAGCAACCGGCCCAGGCTGTCCTCATCCACCTCGACCGCGGCCGCGAGGTCGCCGACCGTGCGCGGTCCGGCCGCCAACTCGTCGGACAGCCCGAGTTCGGCCGCAACACTGAGTGCCGCCGAGAGGCGGAAGCCCGTCACCATCGCCTGCAGACCACCCGGGTTGCCCATGGCCCGATCATCCACGGGACCGGCCGCCGGGGACAGACCGCGGCCCGTGCTGGACTTTCGGCAGGTTCGGCAGTTCCCTGGAGAGGTGGATTCCGTCGACCGGTGGCTGCACCGCCGACACGAGGAGTTCCTCGACGGTGGGGGCCGGAACGTGCGGGGCCTGGTCGCGGCCTCGTGGGGGCGGTCGATCGCGGCCGGGCTGCATTCCGACGCCGCGGCACCGTTCGCCTTCGAGGCCGACGAACTCGCGGCGTACCGGGCCGAGCACCCACTGTCCGCGGTCTTCCCGATGCTGTACGACGTCCTCGGTCGAGCCGCCGAGGACAGTGACTACGTGATGGCTGTCGGCGACAGTGACGGCCGGTTGCTGTGGGTGTGTGGACGACCCGAAGCGATTCGCGCGGCGGACGGCATCCACTTCACCGAGGGCGCGTGGTGGGCCGAGCGGCACGTCGGCACCAACGCACTCGGCACGTCCCTGGAGGTCTC
This sequence comes from Kribbella sp. NBC_01484, assembly GCF_036227145.1. Lineage (NCBI taxonomy): Bacteria > Bacillati > Actinomycetota > Actinomycetes > Propionibacteriales > Kribbellaceae > Kribbella > Kribbella sp. NBC_01484. The sequence continues at coordinate 6,841,305 of NZ_CP109437.1, read as the reverse complement.
CGGCGCGGTGCAGATCCGGTCCGCCGAGCACTTCACCACCCTCGTGCAGCCGTGGTCGTGCGCCGCGGCCCCGATCTACGACCCGGAGACCCAGCGCGTGCTCGGCGTCGTCGACATCACCGGCACCGCCGACGCCAGCTCGCCGCAGTCACTGGCGATGGTGCGGGCTGCGGCCCGGATGGCCGAGGCCGAGCTGGGCCGGTTGATGATCCTTCGCAAAGTCGCCGGCGACTCGACCCGCCGGATGCGGATCGCCGCCCTCGGCCGGCCGGACGCCGAGGTGCGGGTCGACGGCCGCGACCTCCGGCTGAGCCGCCGGCACAGCGACATCGTCGTACTCCTGGCCTCACACCCGGAGGGCCTGAGCGCCGAGGAGTTGTCGGACGCCCTGTACGGCGAGGACGACCACCGTTCCTCACTCCGCGGCGAGGTCACCCGCCTGCGCGCTCTGCTCGGCGCCGACATCGTCGAGTCGCGTCCGTACCGCCTGCACCCGGACATCGCCGCCGACTGGCTCGAGACCGCCGATGACCTCGACTCCCACCGGTTGTCGTCGGCCCTGCGTCGCTACGTCGGCCCCTTGCTGCCGCAGTCCGACGCACCCGGTGTGGTCGCCTCCCGGAACCGGCTCGAGAACCGGATCCGGGCCGCCGTCCTGCAGACGTACGACGTGGACCTGGTCGCGGCGTGGACCCGCTCGTACGCCGGTGTCAACGACCTGGGCGCGTGGGAACGCCAACTGTCGCTGATGTCGCCCACCTCACCGCTGTGGTCCGCGGCCCAGTCCGAGGTACGCCGGCTTCGCGCGGACTACGGACTGGACTCCGCCGGGACCGAAGGCTGACCACTCAGAAGACCCGGATCGCGATCTCCGCCGGAGCATCGAGCAGGCGGTTGATCTCGTCGTCGAGCTTCACCAGGGTGACCGAGGCACCCGCCATGTCGAGTGACGTGCAGTACTCCCCGACATAGTTGCACCGTACGTTGATCCCCCGATCGGTGAGCACCTGGTGCGCGTGACCGTAGAGCAGGTAGAGCTCGCTGATCGGCGTACCGCCCAGCCCGTTGATCATCAATGCGACGTCGTCGCCGGACTGGTAGGGCAGGTCGGACCGGACCGCCTCGAGCAGCGTGTCGACGATCTCGTCGGCCGACGCGAGCTTCTCGCGGCTGCGGCCCGGCTCGCCGTGGATGCCGACGCCCATCTCCATCTCGTCGGCGCCGAGCTCGAAGAGCGGGGAGCCCTTGGCCGGCGGCGTACAGGCGGTGAGCGCCATGCCCATCGTCCGGGTGACCGAGTTGACCTTCGCCCCGATCCGGAGGAGCTCGTCGAGGTCCGCACCCTGCTCGGACGCCGCCCCGACCGCCTTCATCACGAAGAAGTTGCCGGCCACGCCACGCCGCCCGACGGTGTACGTCGAGTCCTTGACCGCGACGTCGTCGTCGATGATCAACGTGCGGACGTTCAGCCCGTCGGCCTGACTCAGCTCCTGCGACATGTCGAACGCCATCCGGTCACCGGTGTAGTTGTTGACCAGCAGGAGCACGCCCTTCTCGGACGCGAGCAGCTTGGTGGTCTCGTACACGTAGTCCATCGGCGGCGCCGCGAAGACGTCACCAGGACACGCGGCGTCGAGCATGCCCTTACCGACCGTCATCACGTGGGCGGGTTCGTGTCCGGACCCCGAGCCCTGCACGATCGAGACCTTGTCGTCGCGGGGTGCGTCGGTCCGCATGATCAGGTTGTACTCCGGCACGTACTTCAGCGTGTCCGGGTTGGCCAGCGCGATACCGCGCAGCATCTCCGGCACGTAGTTCTTCGGATCGTTGACGAACTTCTTCATCGGGACTCCCTTGTCTTCCAGACCTCTGCGATCTGCTCGATGATCACGGCGACGGCGGTGGCCCCGGCGTCGACCGATCCACGGCTCCGCTCGCCTGTGTAGGCGGCTCGGCCACGCTTCGCGACCAGCTCCGCGGTCGCGTCGGCGGCTGACCGGGTCACGACCGCGGCCCGGTCGACGATCTCGTCGCTGCCGGCCCCGGCCGCGAGCGACTCCTCGATGGAATCCGTCATCGGGACCAGTGCGTCGAGCAGGGTCTTGTCCCCCAGTTCGGCACCGCCGCGCGTCATGATGCCTGCCACGGCGGCACGCAGCATCGCCACCACGTCCGCCCCGTCCAGGGAGGTGGTCGCGCCGGCCGTCATCCCCGCGCGCAGGAACGCGGTCCCCCAGATCGGTCCCGAGGTGCCACCGATCCGCGACGTCACCAGCATCCCGACCTTCTTCAGGAACGTGCCGATATCGGTCCGGTCGAGTTCGCCGTACTGCGCCTGCACCTTCTCGAAGCCACGGGCCAGTGAGTAGCCGAAGTCGCCGTCGCCGACCACCGAATCCAGGTCGCCGAAGTACTTCTCGTTGTCGAGGCAGGTGGTGATGATCGTGGTCATGACGAGGTCGACCTCGCCCCAGCTGTCCGTCATGTCTGACCTCCTTGGGTGTCGTGCGCCGGCCGGCCGGCCAGGCGAGAGAGCTCGGAGAGGCCGAGTGCGTCGACCGGCCGGACTCCCCAGGGGTCCGCGAGTACCTCGAGCCGCTCGCCGTCCGGATCGCCCAGGCTGGTCAGGACCAGGGCAGCTTCGGTGAAGTCCTCGTCCCGGGTGTAGCCGCTGACCGTCACCACCGTCGCCAGCCCGGCGCCGAGGGCGGCGAGCAGGCCGTTGCGCGAGTCCTCGATGACGACCGTCCCGGCGGGATCCAGCGCGAGCTGGTCGACGGTCAGCTGGTAGACGGCCGGGTCGGGCTTCTTACGCAGTACGACGTCGCCCGCGAACACCGGGATCGTGGCCGCGACCTCGTCGCCGACTGCCCCGGCCAGAACGGCCCGGACCGACGGCTCCGCCGACGTCGACGCCACCGCCACCGTCCATCCCTCTCGCAGTGCGTCGGTGATGACCCGTCGTACGCCGGGACGCGGGGGGATGACGCCCGCGGCGACCAGCTCGGTGAAGGTCTTCGTCTTGGCCTTGTGCCAGGTCGCCACGACCTCGGCACGTTCGGCTGCCGTTGCCGGGGACCCGGCCGCCCGCCAGACCTCCGGATCGTCCAGCACGGTGGCCAGGCGTTCCTTGCCACCACCGATGCGGAGCAGGCGGCCGTAGTCTTCGACGGACCAGCGCACCGGCAGGCCGAACTGCGCGAAGGTCGCGTTGAACGCCGGCAGGTGCCCGTCCCGCTCGGTGTCACCCAGCACACCGTCGCAGTCGAAGATGAGTGCCGTCATGCGTGACCGCCGCTACCGAAGATCTCGATGTACTCGGCGGCCATGGCTTTGACGGCCGCGTGGATGTGGTTGAACAACGACGGCGGATCCCACTTGTCCGTGGCGCGCGCCTGTTCGAGATGCTCGAGCGACGACTTCATGTAGGCGACCTTGAGCGCGGTGGAGATGTTGACCTTCGCGCAACCCCGCCCGATCAGGTCCTGGAACTGCTCACGGGTCAGTCCCGAACCGCCGTGCAGCGCCATCGGGATGCCGGTCGCGGTCACCAGGTCGGTGATGCGCTGGTTGTCGAGGTCGGGTGTGGAGTGGTAGATGCCGTGGGCGTTGCCGATCGCCGGCGCGAAGACGTCGACCCCGGTCGTCTCGATGAACCGGGTGGCGACCTCCAGGGACTGACGCTGCGACTCCGCGTCGGAACCCACGCCGTCCTCGACCCCGGTGATGCCCTCGATCTCGCCCTCGACGTTCGCGCCGTACCCCTTGGCCTCGGCGACGACCTCGACGGTCTGGCGCTGGTTCTCCTCGACCGGGAGCGCCGAGGCGTCGAAGAGGACCGAGTTCCAGCCCGCCTCGAGGCAGGAGCTGATGACCGCGCGGTCGGGACAGTGGTCGAGATGGAGACTGACCGGCACCGGAACCGGTGCGACGGTCGCGTCGAACATCGCCTTGAGTACGTCGCGGCCGACCGACTTCACGGTCTTCACGGAGGTCTGGACGATCAGCGGTGACCGCAGCTCGACCGCGGCGTCGACGACCGCGCGCAGGCTGAGCTCGTCCACCACATTGATCGCCGGGACCGCATACCCCTTGGCCAGTGCCTCGTCGACCAGTTCCTTCAGCCGTGCGACAGGCATGATCTCCCCTCTCCGCGGCCCGAACACCGCTTGGAGTCAGCCTGCCTCGCCGAACGCTGCAAGAATGCTGCACCGCCGTCCGCGCGAGCTACGCTCGGTGAGGTGGCTGAGACGCGGGTGGCGATCGCGGATGACGACGTACTGCTCCGCGAAGGGCTGGCGAGCCTGCTCGAGCAGTCGGGCTTCGAGGTCGTCGGCCAGGCCGGCAACGCCGCCGGGCTGCTCGCGCTGGTCCGGCGGGATCTCCCGGATCTCGTCGTCATCGACATCCGGATGCCACCGGGCCACTCGATCGAGGGGCTGGAAGCGGCGCAGGCGATCCGCCGGGAGCGCCCGGAGACCGCGGTCCTGCTGCTGTCCGCCCATGTCGAGGTGGAGCACGCGATGCAGATCCTCGCCAGCGGGCACGGAGTCGGCTACCTGCTCAAGAGCCGGGTCACGGACGTGGACGAGTTCATCGAGACCCTGCGGCGAGTCGCCAGGGGCGGCTCGGTGGTCGACCCGGGGCTGGTGAAGGAACTGGTGGACGCCCGCCACCGGCACGACCCCCTGGCCGCGCTCACCGAGCGCGAGCGGGAGGTCCTGGCGCTTGTCGCCGAGGGCCGCTCGAACGCCGGGATCAGCCGGCAGCTCTGGGTCACCGAGGGGACGGTGGAGAAGCACGTCCGCAGCATCCTCACCAAGCTCGAGCTCCCGGAGGCGGAGGACGACCATCGGCGCGTCCTCGCGGTCCTCACCTACCTCGACGGCCGGTAGCAGTTCCTTGCTGTCGGCCCCTATCGCGCGAATCACCAGCTAGCGGGAATGCGATCGGCCGATCACTTTGAGAGTCTGGGCACATGCTTCGCTGCCTGATCGTCGACGACAGCGACCGCTTCCTCGCGGTCGCGCGGACGCTATTGGAACCCGACGGCATCTCGGTGGTCGCCACGGCGTCGACCGGAGCGCTGGCCCTGAGCCTGGCCGCCGAGCTGCGACCCGACGTGACGCTGGTCGATATCGACCTCGGCGGCGAGAGCGGGCTGAAGCTGGCCAAGCGCCTGGCGGAACAGGCCGACGGAGCTCCCGCTCCGATCATCCTGATCTCCATGCATTCCGAAGAGGACTACGCCGATCTGATCGCCGCCAGCCCGGCGATCGGGTTCCTGCCGAAGACCGCCTTGTCCGGTGCCGCCATACGAGGGACCCTCGATGGTGTCGGTGAACCGTGAAAGACCTGGTTTGACCCTGCGCACGATGATCGCGAGCGGCCTGCTCGCGGTGATCATCGGCGCCACGTTCGCCGTTCTGTTCTCCTCCGTCGCGGAGTTGCAGGAAATGGAGCATCGGGCCCAGGATTCCGAGGACGTCCTGGTGGCCGCGAACCGGCTGGAGCGGCTGGTCGTCGACCTGGAGACCGGCCAGCGCGGGTTCCTGCTGACCGGGTCAGATCAGTTCCTGCAGCCGTGGATCGCGGCCCGGGCGGCGTTCCCGCAGCAGGCGGCCGGCTTGGAGAACCTCGTCGCGGGCAATGCCGAGCAGCACGCCCGGGCTGTGCGTCTCACCGAGGCCGGGACCTCCTATCTGAAGGAATACTCCGAGCCGCTGGTCGCCGCCGCCCAACGGAACCGGAGCTCTGTCGACGCGCTGGCGGCAACTCAGGAGGGTAAGCAGCGGACCGACGCGATGCGGATCCAGTTCGATCAGCTCATCGCGGCCGAGGAGCAACTCGCCACGGCTCGGCAGGACACGGCCGACGCCGTGGCCCATCGCGCGATCGTCGCCGCCGCCGCGGGGCTGACCGGTTCGGTCGTGCTGGTGGGGCTGTTCACCTGGTACCTGAACTCGAGAATCCTTCGCCCCGTGCGCCGTACCGCCACCATGGCGGGGCAACTCGCAGCCGGCGATCTGGGCGCCCGTGTGCCCGACGACGGCGTGGGCGAGATCGGCGTACTGCAGCGGAGCTTCAACAGTATGGCTACTGCGGTCGAGCAGGGACGGCGGGAGCTGGCTGGTTCGCGGGTCCGGCTTGTCGCGGCCGCGGACCGAGCCCGGCAGCGGATCGAACGCGATCTGCACGACGGCACCCAGCAGCGGCTGGTGTCGCTGGCACTGCAGCTCAGGGCGGGCGAGGCGGCGGCGCCACCGGAGGTGCGTCCCCAACTCCGCAACGCCGCGGACGAACTGACCATCGCGCTCGAGGAACTCCGTGAGCTGTCCCGAGGGATCCACCCCGCGATCCTGACCGAGGGCGGTCTCGGCCCGGCCCTGAAGTCGCTCGCGCGACGTTCTCCGGTCCCGTCGGAGGTGACCATCGACGTGCCGGGCCGGCTGGCCGCGCCGGTCGAGGTCTGCGCGTACTACGTCGTGTCCGAAGCGCTGGCCAACACGGCCAAGCACGCGGGCGCGTCGGCGGTGTGGATCGACGCCCGGGTCAGCGACAATCGCCTGCGGCTGTCGGTCCGCGACGACGGCTGTGGCGGCGCGGCACCCGATCGCGGGTCCGGCCTGACCGGGCTCGCGGATCGGGTCGAGGCGCTCGCCGGCACGATCTCGGTGACCAGCCCGGTCGGCGCGGGAACCACCGTGCTGGTCAACCTTCCGATCGAGCCGCACGACGAGTTGTGAGGGCGATCGCTCACGTCGTCCGCCCCCGGCGTACCACCGCGTCGAAGCCGGCGGCGAGCAGGAGGACGGCGCCGGTGACGATCCATTCCCAGCCGGCGGAGTTGGCGCCCTGGATCAGGTCGCTCATGCCGTTGATGATGACGGCAACGACCAGGCCGCCGAGCACTGCGTCGATGATGCGGCCGTGCCCGCCGAACAGCGAGGTACCGCCGATGACCGCCGCGCCGACGGCCAGCAACAAGGTGTTGCCGGCGCCGGCGTTGGACTGGACCGACTGCAGCAGCGAGGCCGCGACGAAGCCGGAGATGGCGGCCATCCCAGAGCAGATCACGAACACCGAGATCCGGATCCGGGACACCACGACACCCGCGCGCCGCGACGCCTCCTCGTTGCCGCCGACGGCGTACACGTGCCGGCCGTAGCGGGTGCGGCTGAGGACGAAATGCCAGACCGTGAACAGGATCACCAGCAACACCACGACCCACGGCATGCCCTGCGCCTTGTTGCTGAAGAACGCGTTGGTGGTCAGGTTGCGGTTGACGCCCATCTCGTAGGTGAACGCCGCCCCGAGCACCGCCAGCACGACGACCTTCGCCGCGATCACGGTGAACGGCGGCCGGGACAGCCCGGCCCGCCGGCGTCCGTTGGCCGCGCTGATCTTCATCGCGGCGTACCCGATGACGACCACTGCCAGCAGGACCCACCCGAGCCACAGCGGCACGAAACTGTTCTCCAGCTTGATCAGGGGCGAGGAGTCGGGCAGGATCACCGACCCCTGGCCACCGATCAGGATCAGAGTGATGCCCTGGAACGCCAGGAACGTCGCCAGCGTGATCACGAACGACGGGATCCCGACCCGCGCCCGCAACCAGCCCATCCCGAACCCGATCGCCACACCGGTCAGCAGCCCGACGAGCAGCGCCGGCCACCACGAGAACCCGTGCCGCAAAATCAGCACCGCCGTGATCGCCGAGCACAGCCCGCCCGTCGTCCCGGCGGACAGGTCGATCTCGCCGAGCAGCAGCACGAAGACCAGCCCCATCGCCATCACGATGATCGGCGCCGCCTGGATCACCAGCGCCTCGAGGTTGTAGGCGCTCAGGAAGCCTTGGTGCACCAGCGCGAACACCACGGTGATGACGATCAGCCCGACCACGGCCGGGATGGAGCCGAGTTCGCCGCCACGCACCCGCGCGAAGTAGTCGCGGATGTAGGCGCCCAGCGCGGCAAGACCCTCGCTCGGCTGGTCTGGTTCGGGCTGGTCCTGCCTGACCAGATCGTCGGTTGCGGCGCTCATACCGTCGCCTCCGACGACTCTTCGGGCGACAGTCCCATCGCACCGGAGCGGCCCGCGGTGATCAGCTCGACCACCTGCGTCTGGGTCACGTCCGCGCGTCTGACCTGGGCCGCCATCCGGCCCAGGAACAGTACGCCGATGGAGTCCGCGACCCGCATCACGTCGTTCATGTTGTGCGACACCAAGATGACAGCGACACCATGCTCGGCCAGTCGGCGGACCAGGTCGAGCACCTGCTCGGTCTGGGCCACGCCGAGGGCCGCCGTCGGCTCGTCCAGGATGACGACCTTCGACTCCCACAGCACCGACTTGGCGATCGCCACCGTCTGGCGCTGGCCGCCGGACAGGCTGGCGACGCGCTGCCGGATCGAGCGGACCGTCCGCACCGACAGCGAGTCCAGCGCCTGCCGGGCCAGCTTCTCCATCGTGTTCTCGTCCAGGGTCCGGAACCGGCTGATCCGCTCGCGGCCGAGGAACATGTTGTCGACGATGTCGAGGTTGTCGCACAGCGCCAGGTCCTGATACACGATCTCGACCCCGAGCGCCGCGGCGTCCCGGGGACCGCCGACCGTGCGGGGCGTGCCGTCGAAGATCAACTCCCCCGCGTCGACGTGATAGATGCCGCCGATGCACTTGACCAGCGTTGTCTTGCCCGCCCCGTTGTCGCCGACCAGGGCGGTCACCTCACCGGCCGTCGCGGTGAAGTCCACCGAAGACAACACGTGGACCGGGCCGAAGGACTTGTCGATGCCTCGCAATTCCAACGTGGGCTGGGAGGTCATGGCATCTTGATGCCGTTGGCCGCGCACAGCGCCACCAGCGCCGGCGTGGGGCAGACGGCTGCCGCGCTCACGTAGCCGTCGGTCACCGGCAGGGCGACGTTCGCCTTGGTGATGACGGTCGGGTCGGCCAGGTACGCCGGAACCTCGCGGCCACTCGTCGGGTCCTTGATCGTCGTCGGTGCGGCCGGCTTCTGACCCGCCAGGATCTCGCCGGCGAGCTTGATCGCCACGTCCGCCTCACCGGCGACCGGCTTGTAGATCGTGAAGGACTGCGTACCCGCCATGACGTTGTCGAGTCCGCCGGCGGTGGCGTCCTGCCCAGACACCGCGACCTTGCCCGCGAGGCTCTGGGCCTTGAGCACGTTGATGACCGACTGCGCCATGGTGTCGTTGGCAACCATCACCGCGTTGATGTTCGGGTGCTGGCCCAGCATCGTGGTGAAGACGGTCTGCGCGGTAGCGGCGTCCCAGTTGCCGGTCTGGTCGGCGAGCTTGTGCCAGCCAGGCTGCTTCGACAGTACGGAGTTGTAGCCCTGGGCAAACAACGCGGCGTTGTTGTCGGTCGGCGCGCCGTCGATCTCGACGTAGTTGACCGAACTCTTGCCCTTCACCTCAGGTGCCTGGGTCAGCGCCGTGCCCTGGTCCTGGCCGACCTTGACGTTGTCGAACGACACGTAGTACGACGCGGTGCCGCCGGCGGTGAGCCGGTCGTAGTCGATCGTGACGACGTTGTGCTGCTTGGCGAGTGCCTCGATCGCCTTCCCGGAGCCCGAGTCCAGGTTCACGACCAGCAGAACGCCGACGCCTTGGTTGATCAGCGCCTGAGCCTGCGACTGCTGGGTGGTCGGGCTGCCGTTGGCGTTGTCGATGTAGCAGGTGAGCTTGTTGTCGGCGCACTGCTTACGCAGTTGGTTGGGGTCGGCCGAGACCCAACGCGGCGAGGTCGCCGTGTCGGGCAGCAGCACGCCCACCTTCGTGTTCGCGGGCGGTGCGCTGCTCGACGACGACGCGCTCTTGTTGTTGCCACAGGCGGTCAGTCCCGCCGCCGCAGCGACGACCCCCGTCATCGCCACGGCCGTACGGAGTACGTGCAAAGAGGATGCCTTCATACTCGACAACACTCGACCGACCCACCGCACAGATCATCCCGGCAGGCGCCCATCTCCCCTACCGGGTAGCGCCCATCCCGCCGTACCGGAGAACTGCAATGCCGTCTTAGCTGCCCGCGGCCTGCTTGATCAGCTCGGCCACTGCCTGCGGCTGCGACACGTAGATCGCGTGACTGCCGGGGACCTCGACGACCGTCGAGCCGGCCCGCTCGGACATGGCTCGCTGCGCCGGCGGCGGGATCATCCGGTCGTCGGTGGCGACCAGGTACGAGCTCGGCTTGACCCGCCACGCCGGCTCGGTCACCGTGCCACCCAGCGCATCCACTCCCCACGGCACCTGCGCATCGGCCATGAACGCGGCGAGCTCGCTCGGTACGTCGGCCGCGAACGAGTGGGCGAACTTCTCCCGGTCGAGGAACAGGAAGCCGTCCTGGGGCGGCAGGATCGGCGGCACCGGGGCGCCCGCCGGCGGGTCGGCGATCAGCGTGTTGACCGACTCACCCTTGTCCGGGGCGAACGCGGCGATGTAGCCGAGCGCCACCACGTTCTCGTGCGTGCCGGCCTCGGTGATGACCGCCCCACCGTAGGAGTGCCCGACCAGAACGGCCGGACCGTCCAGTTGGTCGAGGACCCGGGTGGTGACGGCCACGTCATCCTCCAGCGAGAGGGTCGGGTTCTGCACGATGCTGACGCGGTACCCGTCCCGGACGAGCAGGTCGTACACGCCCTGCCAACCCGAGCCGTCGACGAAGCCTCCATGCACGAGGACGACGTTGCGTACGGGCGTATTTGTCATGATCATTTCTCCTTCGATCACCGGATTTCGGTGCCTCGAAGGTAGGTCGGCGAGGTCGTCGATCGCTTACGTCATCTGACTGGTTCACTCGGGCGGATGCTCGGCCAGAGCGTCGCGGAGCGCGGCACGCGACGTGACGCCGAGCTTCGGGAACAGCTGGTAGAGATGAGTTCCGACCGTCCGCGGCGACAGGAAGAGCCGGTCGCCGATCTGCTTGTTGGTGAGGCCGGCCGCGGCGAGCAACGCGATCTCGCGCTGCTGTGGCGTGAGTACGTCGATCTTTCGCGCGGCATCCTCGTGAGTCGACGGCAGACCGGTGGCCCGAAGTTCGGTGCGGGCCCGCTTCGCCCACGGTTCAGCACCCAGACGGTCGAAGATGTCGCGCGCGGCAGCCAGCTGGCTGCGTGCCAGGCTGGCACTCTTGGCCCGCCGCAGGCGTTCGCCATAGGCAAGGTGTACGCGCGCCAACTCGAAGGGCCACCGGTCAGCGCCAGGAACGGCCAGCGCTGCTTCGAACAGCTCGCCGTCCTCCGGCTGACTGGCCACCAGTGCAGCCGCCGCGGTCACCACGAGGGCGAGCCGTGGCGAGATCCGGTCGATACCGGCGGCCTGAGCCGCGGCAACGTGTGCGGCCGCCTCCGCGTGCCGCCCCGTGCGACCGGCGGCTTCGACCAGGTCCAGGATGACCCACAGCGCATGCGCCGCATGGGGTACGAGCGTGCCCGCCGGAGAGATCGAGGTCACCTGCTCGAAGGCGGTCTCGTAGTCAGCGTGGCCCAGGGCTGCCAAGGCCTTGGCGTGGTACGCGTAGTTGAGAACGAACCCGCTCCGGCGCGGTCCGGCCCACTGGATCAGCTGGTCCGTCAGCGCGGTCGTCGTCGACTCGTCGCCGCGGGCGGCGGCGATCAGCGCGTGCTGGAATCGCAGCAGATACGACAGCAGTTCGTAGTTGTGCTTCTCGCACAGGGCAATGGCCTCGTCCGCCAGCCGAGCGACTTCGTCCCACTCTCCGGCGAGCAGGCCGTCGCATCCCAACAGCAACAGCGCCTCGATCCCGGCCGTGATCGCGCCACCGGCTCGGCCATGCTCGACCGCCCGCCAGAGAGCGGCTCGGCAGGCCGGCAGCCGATCGACGTACAGGGCGGCGACGCCGACGCGGATGATGTGCCCCGGATCGGACTGCTCGGTCAGCCCGGCGACCATGGCGTCCAGCCGGTCGAGCACCGGCAACGCGAGCCGCGCGGGCTCGATGTACGTGCTCCCCAGGAGGTCGATGAGCTCCGGAGGTCGCGGCCGCAGTCGTGCCATCACCGTGTGGAACGACTCGACGAGTTCAGACCGCGAACCGAACGAGACGAGTGCCTGCAGGACCCACAGCGCCTCGAAGAGGATCTCGTCCGTTGCGTCGGTGGGATCCGGGGAGGTCTCGATCGCGGTCACGATCAACTGGTGGGCTGTGTCGATGGCGCCGTGGGCGTTGAGCAAGTACGCCGCGCCCGCCAAGGCGACGGCGAGTGAGGGCGGCTCGCGCAGTACGCCTGGCTCGAGAACGTCCTGCATGTTGCGGAGATCGCCGGTGACGTCGACGCCGATGTAAGCGGCCATCACCGATCGCCGCCTGCGGTCATCTGGGCGGGGACTGAGGTCGGCAGCGCGGAGCAGCAGGACCATGGCACCGACGGGGTCGCCGCGCCGTTGCACCCTGGCAGCGGCCTGTTCGAGCAGGATCGCGACGTCCTCGTCCGGGCCGGTGGTCGCTTCGGCCAGATGCCACGCATGCCGCTCGGAGTCGTCGGCGTACTGCTCGGCCAAGGCTCGGTGGGCCTGGCTGCGTTGCTCACTGGTCGACAGTTCGACCACGGCGGCGCGGGTCAGCGGATGCCGGAACATCAGTCGTCCGGCTCCGCTGTCGACCTGGATCAGCCGCGCCCGTTCGGCCGCGTCCAGCGCCGGGCTCCCCCACTGCGCGACTGCGGCGTTGCGCACGATGCGTAGGTCACCGGCACCCTCGAGGGCAGCCAGCAGGAGTGGGCCACGCGTCTCGTCCGGGAGGTTGCTGATCCGCGACGCGAACAGTGACTGCAGGCGTCTGCTGAGCGGCGGAGGTGACGCCGGCGCCCCGCCGCGCCGGTGGCCACTGAGGGAGATCGGCAGCTCGAGCAGGGCCAGCGGATTGCCTTGCGCGTCCTCGAGCAGACGCTGCCGGACCCGTGGTGACAACGTGGGAAAGCGGTCGTCGACCAGCGCGGCGGCAGCGTCGCTCTCGAGTGGCTGCACCTCGAGCTCCGGCAAACCGCCGCGATCGAAGAAGCTGACCTCGTCGGAGCGGAACGCGGCCAGGAACCCGACCCGGCTGCCCGCGAGCCGACGGGCGACGAACCCCAGGACGACGGCGCTGACGCGATCCAGCCACGGCATGTCGTCGACGATCACCACCAACGGCCTGTCCCCGGCCGCTGCTGTCAGCAGGGCGAGCATGGCGCTCGAAACCGTCAACTGATCCGGCGGCGTCTCTTCGTTCAGCCCGACCGCTGTCTCCAACGCGCGGCGGTATCGCTCGCTCAGCCGCGGGAGTACGTCGACCAGCGGATGGACCACCTGGTGGAGTCCCGCGAAACTCATGTCCGCTTCGAACTCGACCCCGGCGGCCCGCAACACGCGAGCGCCTTGCGCTGTCGCCCGTACCGCCGTCGCATCGAGAAGCACGGACTTGCCGACGCCGGCTGGGCCGGTGAGGAGCAGACCCGCGCCACCGACAGCTGCGGTAGCGACGAACGCGTCCAGCTGCTCGAGCTCGGCGTCCCGGCCGAACAGTTTCGCCGCGGCTCCCCCACGAGTCACGGCACCGAACTCTACTCTCGGCCAGTTGACCGAACCCTTCAGCGCGTCGATCCAGGCCGGCAAGATCGGCGTCGAACGAGTCTCCGCTCGAGCGTCGGACTAGTGGTGGCGGCGGGCGAGGTGGGCGGTGATCTCGGCGTTGATTTCCACGGTTTCGGGGAGGACCTGGAGGATTCGGCGGAAGACCTGGTCCCGGTCGGCGGCCGGGAGCATCACGTACGCCGAGATCGTCGAGAGTTGTCCGATGTAGTCGTGGGCGCTCATCGTCAGGTGCCGTTCGATCACCGACTGCCGGACATCGGTGAACCAGTCGGACTGCTCGAGCTCCGTGCCGGGCCATTGCATCGGGCGATCCGCGGGCGTGCCGTCGGGCGACGGCACGCCGTCGGTCTCCAGATACGGCGCACGTGCCGCGCGCGCGGCCTCCTTGAGGGCCGGATCGGCCAGCTCCACCGGTCCACCGAACGAGGCGAACACGCCACCCGGTCGGACGAGTGTGGCCATGCGGGCCCACCGGCCTTCAGGGTTGGTCCAATGGAGCGCGGCAGCCGAATACACCAGCTCGTACGACGAATCTGTCGGCAGATCCTCGAATGCGGCTTGCACGGTTGTGACGTTGGCCGGCAGGTGTTTACGCAGCTCCGCGAGCATGGCCGCGTCAGGGTCTGTCGCCGTGACCGCGATCCCTCCCTGCGCGAACAGGCGCGTTGCCTTGCCTGTCCCGGCGCCGATCTCGAGGGCGGTCCGGATCGGCGCACCGGCGTACGCCGTCACCAGATCGAGGAGTTCCACGGGATACCCAGGCCGGAACCGTTCGTACGCCTCGGCCACCGCCCCGAAGCTCAACGCACGCACAACCATGCCGGCATCCTGGCACCTTCCACGCCCCAGCGCTTGCCATTTTCCCCCGCCGACGTTCAGTAGAGCTCAGCGGCTCGTTCGGGCTCGAAGAAATTCGACGACGCGATCCATGATCTCGGCGCGCGGACACGAATCCGCCACCGGGCAGATAGAGCACGAGCGGGTGTGGACCCGGTCCTTGAGGGGGGTCAGGATGTCCATGCGCAGCTTCGGTGCGTGGTCGGCGTACGCAAGGCCCTTGTAGGAGCGGCTGTTGCGGCTGGGGCTGATCTTGGCGCGGGGATCCGGCGCGATGACGATGCTGTCCGGATCGTTGTCGGGGGCAGCCACACTGGACATCCGGATCGGCTGCCCACTCAGCGCCGCCAGAGCCCTGATGAGCTGCATGGTGAGCTTCACGTCAGCGTCCTTCCGACGAACTGGCCGCCCCGAACCGTCTCCGCGATGGAAACAAGGTAACTCGACGATCGCTCAGTTGCCGGTCAGTGCGCGGAGTGGCCGCCGTCGGCGTTGAGGATGTGGCCGCCCGCGGTGATGCGGACACGCTCGAGTTCGTCTCAGCCGAAGGTGAAGGCGAAGACCTCGGCGCCGGCGTCCAGGAAGGTGATCTTGAAGGTGCGCTCGTCGATGGGCCCGCGCTGGCGGATCAGCTGATGCAGGCGCTGCTCCGTCAGCCTCCCGCGGCCGTCGGCATCGACATCGAGACCGTGGTCCTCGCCCGGAGGCCGGTCGTCGAGCGTGACCTGGAAGCGGACCTCGGTGCCGCGGACCGCAGGTCCCATCACCAGGTGGAGGTCGCGCGCGCGGAAGCGGTCGACGAGATAGCCGTGCGGCGTGTTCAGGCGCGCGGCCTGTTCACCGACGGTCCACTCACCCGCCAGCGCCCACTGGTTCAACGACAGCTTCGACGGGACCGCGTACGACGCGTCACGCCCCGACCGCAGTCCGCCGGGTGAGGCGAAGTACTCGGACCGCCCGGAGCCGGTGTAGTTCTCCGGCGACCCGAGCGAGTTCCAGTCGGCCTGCGCCTCGAATCCGGCCGCGGACACGGCGACGAGGTCGGAGCCGGCCTCCACTCCCGCGTCGGTCAGCAACTCCTGGATGACGGCCTCCGACTGCTCGTAGTCACCTTCACCGAAGTGATGGTGGCGGATCGCGCCCTCCGCGTCGACGAAGTACAGCGCCGGCCAGTAGTGGTTGTCGAAGGCGCGCCAGATCGCGTAGTCGCTGTCGACCGCGACCGGATACCTGACGTTCAGGTCTCGCACAGCTCGTACGACGTTCTCCGGGTCCTGCTCGAACCCGAACTCCGGCGTGTGCACCCCGATCACCGTCAGCTCGGCGTATTTCTCGGACCACGCCCGTACGTACGGAAGCTGACGCAGCCAGTTGATGCAGGTGTAGGTCCAGAAGCTGACCAGCACCGGTCTCCCCCGCAGACCCTCGGTGGTCAACGGTGCCGAATTCAGCCAGCCGGTGGCGCCCGTCAGCGCAGGCATCCGGCCCTCGAACGATCGTGATGTCATGATGTGTCCTCGACCTCGGAGCCCGGTCCCTGGCTCCGGATACGCGGCCAGGGACTCTCACTGGTGCGAGGTAGGCCCGCAAGCGCGATTGTAGGTGCGTACCAATCACAACGCGGAGGGGTCACACTCTGATGGGCGACGAACTGCAGGGCCAGACGGTCGTGGTGATCGGCGGTAGCGCCGGCATCGGCCTGGAGACCGCGCGACAGGCTCGAGCCGCCGGAGCCGCGGTCATCCTGACCGGCCGCGACCCAGAGCGGTTGAAAGCCGCGGCGGCCGAGGTGGGCGCAACCGGTGTCGTGTCCTTCGATGCCAACGACTCCCGCGAGCTGGAGAGCTTCTTCGCCGGTCTGGGCGGCCCGATCGACCATGTGATGGCCACCGCCGGCGGCCCGTACTACGCCGCCCTCGCGGACATCGACTTCGACGAAGCCAGGCGCGCGCTGCAGGAACACCCGATGCTGATGGTCGGCGTGGCCCGGTTCGCGAACGTCCGTCCCGGCGGCAGCCTGACCTTCATGGGCGGCACCGGTGGACGCCGGCCGGACCGCGGGATCGGCATCACCTCGGCGATGACCGTGGCCTTGCCGGCCCTGGCTGCGAGCCTGGCTCTCGAGGTCGCACCGGTCCGCCTCAACCTGATCGCCGCGGGCTTCGTCGACACCCCCTTGTCGGCGTCGCTGCTCGGTGACCAGCTCGAAGAGCGCCGTACCGAGCTGCGGACCACACTGCCCATCGGTCGCGTCGTCCAGCCGGACGACGTCGCCGCCCTCGCCGTGCACCTGATGACGAACACCGCCCTGACCGGGGCGACGTACGACATCGACGGCGGTCAAAGCCTCCTCCGGTGAAAGGCGTCCAATGCGATCCGACATCATCCCCGGGAGCACCTTCCCGGACTACGAGCTGCCCGACCACACCGACGTACCGCGCAAGCTCAGTGAGCTGCAGGGCGACGATCCGCTGATCCTCACGCTGGCCCGCGGGCACTACTGCCCGAAGGAACACCAGCAGCACCGCGAGCTCGCCGAGTTCTACCCGAAGATCGCCGTCGCCTACACGCAGGTGGTCACGATCGCCACCGACGAGCACCACACGCTGCAGGAGTTCCGGGCCGCGGTCGGGGCGCAGTGGCCGTTCCTGTCCGATCCCGGCCGGATCGTCCAGCAGGATCTGGACATCCAGGAGTACACCGACCCGGAGAACAACCCGATGATCCCGCACACCCTCGTGCTGAAGCCGGGTCTCGTCGTGCACAGCATCTACAACGGCTACTGGTTCTGGGGCCGGCCGTCGGTGCACGACCTCTGGCGTGACCTGCGCGAGGCGAGCCGCGAGGTCCGCCCGGACTGGGACCTCAGCAAGCCCGGTCTCCGCGAGGCCTGGAACGCGGGCGATCTGTCGGCGTTCCACGGCTGGGAGACGAAGCCCGCCGACTCCTAGGAGAAGCCGTCCTTCAGGCGCTTCGGGGTACGACGGTGTAGCCGCGGCCCCGGATCGCCTCGAAGCTCTGCTCGCGGATCTCGGCCGTCGGGAACGCCGCGACCACCCGCTTGGTCTCGAGTCTAGAAAGCCGTCCCGCGGCTCGTGGTCCACCGCGTGTCCCGGACAAGTGGTTGACTGTGCCGATGGATGCTCAGTACGGACCGCACCGGTTCTCAGGTGGCGGTGAAGAGACCGATGCCTTTCGTGGTCAGGATTTCCGGGTCGCGGACCTGCGCGGCGCGCGTTTCACCGACTGCGACCTGTCCGGGATCAAGGTCGTCGACGGCTGCCTGGTGGACGTCGACATCTCCGGGTACGTCGAGCGGCTCGTCGTCAACGGCATCGACGTGACCGAGTACGTCGACGCCGAACTCGATCGCCGCCACCCGGAGCGCGTGCAGCTCCGCGAGATCCGGGACGCCGACGGGTTCCGCGCGATGTGGGACACCGTCGAGCGGCTCTGGTCGGAGGCGATCGCCCGCGCCGAACGCCTGACCGAGCCCGCCCGGCGCGAGCGCATCGACGGCGAGTGGTCGTTCGTCGAGACCCTGCGCCATCTCGTCTTCATCACGGACGCCTGGTTCAGTCGCACCGTCCTCGACCAGGAGCGGCCCTACCATCCGCTCGGCGTCGCGCAGTCCTGGTACGCCGACAAGGACGCCGTTGCCCTCGGCATCGACCTTGACGCGGCGCCGTCGTACGCCGAAGTCCTCAGCCTGTATGCCGATCGGGCGGAGCTGGTACGCCGGACGCTCGCCGGCCTCACCGACGGCGACCTCGGCCGGGAGTGCGTGCGCACCCCGGCGCCCGGGTACCCCGAAGAGCCTCGGGCGGTCGCCGAATGCCTCGCGGTCCTGATGGACGAGGCCATCGAGCACTACCGCTTCGCGGACCGCGATCTGGCCGTCCTCGAAGCCCGCTGAGCCCGGCCGACACGGCGCAGCGGCAGGCTGTTTTGCGTCCGGGGGGTCGGGGTGCATCATTATGGCTGGGTTCGCTCCAGAAGGTGGGTGCGCCCATGTCTGCGACCCCTGGGAGTCACCATGTCCTTGGATCAGTCGTCGGCCGAAACCTTCGGCCAGTTCGCCCTTGACCTGCACGACCTCGAGGGGGTCGAAGAGACCGTCGAAGCGGTGGTGCAGTTCGCCCGCCAGGCGGTCCGGTGCAAGCACGCGTCTGTCGTGCTCGTCGCGCAGAAGCGGCGGCTGGAGCTGATGGCGCTCACCGACCCGAAGCTTGCCGACCTCTACCAGCAGCAGATCGAGGCCGGCAGCGGGCCACTCCTGACCGCCATCGATCAGGAGAACGTGCTGGTGATCCCCGACACAGCAGCCGAGACCCGCTGGTCGCCGGGCTGGGTCGAGGAGGTCACGAGCGCGGGGATCCGGTCCGCGATGCACGTGCCGCTGATGCTGGCCGGGCACGCGCAGGCAGTGCTCAGTCTGTACAGCGACCAGCCGGGCGCGTTCGAGACCGACGACGTCGCGATCGCCCACATCCTGGCCCAGCACGCCTCGGTAGCGATCGCCTCCGCCCGCCACGACGCCTCCATGGCCCAGGCCATCGACGCCCGCAGGCTCGTCGGACAGGCGATGGGGATCCTGATGGAACGGTACGACCTCGACGGCGACCGCGCCTTCGAGGTGCTCAAGCGCTACTCCCAGGACACCAACCGCAAACTCCGCGACGTTGCGCAGGAACTGGTCGATACCCGCAAACTCCCGCGCTGAGCCCGAATACTCCGGCTCCGACCGGGCACCGGAGGTTCAGGACGACCCGAGCTCTCGGGGGTTTGAGCCGTTCAGGGCCCCGGTGTTGAAGCCAAACAGCACCGGGGCCCATATTCACGACCGCTGCGGGATCGGAGCCGCGTACGGCGCGTCCGGGAGGCCGAGGTTCCGCCAGACGAACCGCGGGATGCGGGCCAGGAAGCCGTGCAGGAAGAGCGAACTGTGGGCGATCGCAGGCTGGCTGTGCACACCCGGTGAGAACCACGCCCAGTCGTCCGCAATCCGGAACGACGCCGGTGGGTTCGCCATCAGGTACTCCATCTGGCGTGGATGGATGACGTCGTACGCGAACTTGGTGTCCTGCGCGGTGACCGCGAACTGATCGTTGAACGCCTCACTCTCGAAGCTGATCCCGCGGCCGAACCCGCGCCGCGCGACCTGGATCCACGGCATCCGGGCCGGCAACTGGAACCCGAGGACCGGCTCACTGTGGTTCTCGACCACGGTCCGGGTCTGACTCCGGCCTTCGCTGTCGGTGTAGCTCTCCGTCCGGGTGGTCTTCCAATGGTGCGTGAACGCGACGAACGGCGGCCCGTCACCGTCGCGACCCCGGACCACGTCGCTGGTGCGGTGATCGTGGCCCGACCGCGTCACCGGGGTGAACTGCAGCAGGCTGTCGTCGACGTCGATCCAGTACCACTCCGGGTGCTGGTAGAACGTCAGCCGCGGCGGGCGCTCCGGCTGGATCCAGCCATCCAAGGGCGCGGCGTCGATCGCTGCGGCGGCCGTGGCGAGCTGCTCCAGCCAGCGACCGAGGCGATCGATGTCCTTGCGCGGCGGGTCGAGCAGCACCAGTTGGTCACCATCGACGCTCAAGTTCACCCCCGGCTGGCCCGCTGCCATCGCGCTCAGCTGCCCACACAGCTGCGGGGTCAACACCGCCGCGGCGAACGCCGGGTCCAGCGCACCGATCTGCCAGCCCGGTCCGAGCTGCGCCGGGGACGGTACGCCGGTCGCCAAGACGCCGTACCGCGGCTGCGTCTCACCACCGGTGATCCACAGCTCCGGCAGCCGGCGGGAGAGGCCGACCATCCCGACCCAGCCCGACCAGTGCTCGGAGCTGTACTCGACCACCTGGAACGGCCGGCCACCGCTGGTCAGCCCGGTGATCTGATCGTCCGGCCGCCGCCGGAACCCGATCCCGAACGGCGGATTCCCCAGCCTGGCCACCGCATCGAAGGTCGGGCTGTTCACGAACGTCCAGCCCCGGTCCCGCACCGACCGGATGTACTGCTGCCGGCGTACGAGCGCGACGATCCCCCAAACCACCCCCGCCGCCACCAGCAGCACAACGATCAGCCCGACAATCCCCAGCCCACTGGCCATGCCCACCTCCTTCCGGAGAAAGCTATCGGCTGAGGGGGTTCGGAAGCGGCTGGGCGTGGATGATGTGGAGGCGGCTGACGGCTCGGGTGAGGATGACGTAGAGGCGGTGCAGGCCGCGGGGTTCGGCGGCGACGATCTGGGCTGGTTCGGCGACGACGACGGCGTCGAACTCGAGACCCTTCGCCAGGGTGGCGGGGACGCAGACCAGTCTGGTGGTGTCCATCTCGTCCTCGGTCTCGCCGAGGAGAGCCGGCTCCAGGCCGGCGGCGGCGAGGGCGTCGCGGAGGTGGGAGATCTGGTCGTCGGCTGCGATCAGCGCCACCGAACCTTCGCCGGCGAGGGCGGTCTTGCACGCGGCAACGAGCTCGTCGGCGAAGGAGTGCTCGTCGGTCTCGACGATGGCCAGCGCATCGGCGACGGTCCGGACGCCGCTCGGAATGCCGAGCGTGGGAGCGATCTGTGGGAGGAGCTTGGCCGCGAAGTCGATGATCTGGGCCGGGACGCGGAAGCCCCGGTCGAGTTCGGCGACCACGGCGTCCGACTTGTCGAGATGACCGAGGACCCGGTCCCACGAACCGGCGGCCCACGCGGTGGTTGCCTGCGCCAAGTCCCCCAGAACCGTCGCCGAGCCGGTGCGGCATCGCCGGCCGAGCGCACGCAACTGCATCGCCGACAAGTCCTGTGCCTCGTCCAGCACGAGATGGCCGAGCGAGCCCGTACGGCGCTCGACCAGGTCCTCGAGTTCGTCGAGCAGCACGGTGTCGGCGAACGACCACTTCGCCGACTTCCACGAACGCGGCGGCTTAGGCCACAGCAACGCCGTACGCTCGTCCTCCGTCAGCAGGTCGCCCGCTACCCGCGCGAGGAAGTCGGCATCGGACAGCAGCCGGTGCAGCACCTGCTCGGGTGCGACGCGCGGCCACACCGCGTCGATCAGTTCCTTCACGGGCTTCGAGCGGGCCACCGCATTCTGCACGCGGTCGTCCGGCGACTCCGCACGCTGCTCCATCCGAACCAGGACGACGTGCGCGATCCGCTGCGCCAGCGCGTTCCGCCCCGGCGCGTACCTGGTCGACTCGCGCAGGTCGGACACGATGTCGACCACCTCGTAGTCGTGCACTCGATAACGCCGGGATCCCTTGCTGTAAAGGATTCCCTCGGTCGGCGTACCGACATACGACCACAACGCCCGGTGCAGCACCTCGGCCATCCGGGCGTCACCCTTGACCCGCTCGGCCTCCGCTGCGTCCACCGCCGCGGCCGGCCGGCTGATCAGCTCCTCGATGATGATCTGCCGTACGTCGACCTCGCCGAGCGCGGGCAGGACCTTGCGGATGTACGACAGGAACGAGCGGTTCGGCCCGACGATCACGACACCGCCGCGACTCAGCCGCTCCCGTTCGGTGTAGAGCAGATACGCCACGCGGTGCAGGCCGACGGCCGTCTTCCCGGTGCCGGGCGCACCCTGCACGCAGACGGACGGATGCAGTGCCGCGCGGACCAGGTCGTCCTGCTCCGGCTGGATCGTGGCGACGATGTCGCGCATCGGCCCGGTGCGCGGCCGCTCGATCTCGGCGCGCAGGAACGCGTCGGCCTGATCGGTCTCGACCGTCCCGATCAGCGGCTCGTCCTCGAAGCCGGTCAGCTCCGCGTGATCGGAGAAGCCGTAGCGGCGGCGCATCAGGACCCGCTGCCGGTCGCTGCGGGTCGCCCGGTAGAACGGCACCGAGACCGGCGCCCGCCAGTCGATCACCAGCGGTACGCCGCTGCCGTCGTGCACGTGCCGGCGACCGATGTAGATCTGGTCCAGGTCCTCGATCGTCCCGGCCTCGTAGTCGATGCGGCCGAAGAACAACGGCACGTCGGGGAGATCGAGCAGGGCCTGCGTGCGCATCTTCTTGGCCCGCTCGTTGGCCTCGTTGGTGAAGCGTTCGTCGTTGTCCTCGCCGCCGATCAGCGGGACGTCGCGGGCCTCCACCTCCTGGTACATCCGGGCGAGCGCGGCGCGGGCCGTGGTGAGGAAGGCGCGTTCGGTGTCGAGTTCTGGTTCGGCCATCGGAGAGAGCCTCGAATCGTGGAGAGCTTCGGATGGGGACGATCAGCAGGGTCCCGCCCCGGAGCACAACCATCCGGTTCGATTCGATCCCGAAAGACAGGTCGAGGACGCTACCAGCGGCCTCGGCAGCCTGCCACCGAATATCCGGCCGATTGGCGGAATGCCACGCACGGGCAGCTCTACGACCGTCAGGTGGTGGCGGGCTTCGGGCGTGACCAGGTCCATGACGTTGGTCTGATCGCCGCACGGCTGGGCAGCGGCCCCCGCCCACCGTTTCGTCGATGCAGATCTGCTTCGACCGGGTCACCGACATGGGTCAGAGAACGCAGTCAGAGAGCGCAGTCGGGGATTGGCGTCAGAGGGGTTGGAGGCGCCTTCCGAGGTACGGTCCGCGACCGCACAGCGACCCTGCGGTTCACCTATTGTCCAGGCGCACGCCGAACGTGTCGTCGTCCGAATAGTCAGTGTGCCGGTCTCCCAGGTCATCGGTCAGACGCTGCCCTGGACCGTCGGCCTGATCGGTCTGGCGACGGTGATCTCGTTCGCCGTCGGCATCTTGCTCGGCCGGGCCGCCGGCTGGCGACGCGGTTGTTGCGGGGAGCGCGCTCGACATGAGCCCGTCGTGCCGACGCTTGATTCAGAACGCCGCCAAGCCCAGCACTTACGCCGCCGTCGAAGTGGAGGCGGTCGAGGTGGCGGCAGACGCGCCAGTGGTCGCGGCAGTGGCAGTGGGAGGCGCCGCGAGGGCGCCAGAGGGCTTTGTGGAATCGCCCCAGGGGCCTGAGAGGCTGCGCTCGGGTCCCGGCTGATCGTCAGCAGAGTTGTGCTGGTCGGCATCCAGCGCGAGGTCGCCCCAGGGGTCGAACGTGCCGCCAGACAGCGTGGCGAGCTCGCCGCGGCGAGCAACTGTCGGGGGCGGTTTCACTGGATCGCCCCAGACGTCGAGGCCGGTGGCGGCAGGGGCTTTGCCGGCTGGCTCTTTGGGTACGCCGGAAGGGCGGCCGCCGGAGCCTTCACCCCACGGATCGACCTCGGTGGCGGGTGGGCGCTGCTTGGCGCGAGTGGGTCGTTCGTCGGGCGTGTCGCCCCAGGGGTTGAGGCGTGCGGCATCCTCAGCGGTGATCCAGGGTGGGTCGGTGTCGCGTGGCCAGGCACGGGTGACGGGGCCGCCCGCGGCTCCGCCGGTCGTGGATGCGCGACCGGTGGTGGCGTCGGTTGTGGGTGGGTGACCGGTGGTGGTGCTGGTTGTGGGTGTGGCCGGGGGTGGGTGGGGTGTGGTGGTTGGTGGCCGGTATCTGTCGCGGGGGACGGGGTTGGGGGTGGCCCAGGCGGGGCGGGCGACCTCGACGATGCCGTTGGTGATCTGGATCGTCCAGTGCCCGGCGTGCAGGTCACGGTGACACCGTTTACACAGCAGCACGAGGTTCGTGATCTTCGTGGCGCCGCCGTCGATCCAGCTGATGACGTGGTGGGCGTCGCAGTAGATGGGTGGGGCGCCGCAGCAGACACAACCCTTGTCGCGGGCGATGAGGGCTTTGCGGATCGGTCCGGTCGCGAGCCGCACGGTGGTGCCGACGTCGAGTGGCTGGGAATCCGAGCCGAGCACGATCGGCAGGATGTGGGCGTCGCAGGCCAGGCGGCGGATGGTGGCCGCCGACAGCGCGTCGCCGTAGATCAGGTGGCCGAGTTTGTCGGCGGTGGCGGCCTTGAGGTCGTTGAAGTCAATCGTGACGATGATGTGCGGCTTCGGGCCGTGCCCAGGAGCGGCCCCGCGCCCTTGACGGTTGCCCGCATCGCTGCCCGCGTTCTCGGTGCTGGTGGCGGTCCCCGCGGGTGTGGTGTCCGTGGTGGTGGCGGCGCTGCCTGCGGGCACGAGGCTGAGTGGGGCGGTGGTGGCGGCGGCTGTGCCCGCTGTGGGGTTTGTGGTGGTGAGGAGGGTGGTGAGGGCGTCGGCTTGGCGTTTGGTGCGGGGGCGGGGGTCGGGGGCGCCGTCGATGGTTTTGTGGGGTTTGGCGTGGGTGTGGATGAGGGTGCGGAACAGTTCGGCGTTGTCGTTGGCCAGGTAGCCGGTGAACGCGACGCCGTTGGCGGCGTTCTTCAGGGTGAGGGTTTCGCGGTCGTAGGCTTTTTGTTCGGCGGGTTCGGGGCCGTCGGTGTCGAGGCGGTCGCGGACGAGGCGGCCGGCCTTGCGCAGGTCGAGGGGGCCGTGGGTGCGGCCGAGTTCGACCAGTTGCTGTTCGGCGACCCGCAGGTCGTCGGCCGGAACGGTGGCCGGGACCTTGTCCAGCGCGGACACGATCGCCTCGGCCTGCGCCGGATGCAGCAACACCCCCACCCCCGCACCATCCACACCCGCGCCATCCTCGCCAGCACCGTGCTCGCCGGCATCGTGCTCGCCGTCGTTCCCATTCCTGCCGCTCGTGTCGCTGTCGGTCGCGTCGTCGGCGGTCAGGTCGCTGTCGCTGGCGCCGGTATCGGTCGTTGGGTTGTCGGTCAGGGGGTTGGGGTCGGGGAGGGCGGCGGCGACGGCGGGGTATTTGGGCAGGGTGGTGGCGAGGTGGACGTCGCGGCGGGCCTTGGTGGGGTCGATGCGGTAGCGGAAGGTGAGTAGCCGGGCGGTGGTGCCGGCGCCGAGTTCGTGGGCGTGGCCGGTGGTGTCGAGGCCGGCGATGAGGTGCAGGGCGAGGGTCTCCAGGCGGGCGATCTCGGCGTAGGCGGCGTCGAGAGTGGACAGCATGTCGCTGCCGCTCATCGACCACACCGGTCGCTGTCCGAGAATCTCCATACACAAACTGTAAACAGCCTCGCCGACAGTTCTCAAACCCGGATGCCCTTGTTTTCAAGGGATTCCATTCACAAGAGACTATCCACAGCGGTCAGGGGCTGTGCACAGCCTCGCGCGTGAGGCGGGCCGCTCTCGTACTGCCCGAATATCAGAACGATTGCCGCTAGCAACCACCTCGACCGGGTGTGACGGCCCGGACGGGTGGTTGACATCATGTTTCGGCCGTCGTTGTCGAGGTCCTGTGGACTCGCTGCACCTCGCGGTCGTTCAAGCTGCGTTGCGCGTCCAAGGCCTTGCGGAGACACGTTGGAGTACACCGAGCACCGCGACGTCGTTGCCACCTTGCACGGCGAGAATCGGCCCGTGCACGCGAAGCTCCGTACGGCGTCATCTGATCAACCGCAGTCAGTCGACTCCAGGCGGGAGGTGGCGCGGCTCAACCGGAGCTGGTCCGCAACCAGTCCGGAATGTACTCGTCGTCCCGCGGGAACTCAGCAAGGTCGGCGGCGTAGATGCCCGCGTCGACAGGGATCGACCAGGCAGGTTCATGGTCGTAGTCGAAGTCGGTCGTGAACCGCCCGTCCGCGGTGACGCCGACGTGCGCGGTCAGCCACGCGCCCTTGCCCGGCTGGTACATCTGTCGCCGCAGGGCCTCGAAGAGGTCCTCGAGCCCGTCGGGCAGCGGGTCGAGCTGCGCCGGCTCACCACCCGGGCCGACCAGGGTCGCATCCAGTTCGGCGTACGGCGCTGTGGCCCGGTAGACCGCGCTCACTTCACGCCATCCGGCGGGCAGCCCGGCGGTCAACGCACGGGCGATCGCGTCGATGGTGCCGATCTCGCTCATTCTCGTCCCCGGGCCGGCGGCGGTTTGGTCTCCTTGAAGATACGCCGTGGGGATCGCCGGCCCTCGCGCCGGTCGACGACGGTCCGGGCCGACGGGCGGCGCGACGTACCGTTCGGGTGCCGGACGTCGATGGCGGCGTGCACCTGGATGCCGGCCGCCCGCAGCGCCTGCCAGGTCTCCTCCATCCGGCGCCAGTTGTCGCTGCCCTTCACCGCGCGGTTCTGCGTCCGCGACTGCGCGGTGAGATTGATCGCCTCGCCGGGGCCGTCGAACACCGTCGCGAACAGATGACCACCATCGTCGGTGCGCTCGCGGTCGGGCTCGCCGGCCTCGCGCTGCGCGTCCAGGTCGCGACGCTCGTCGTTCTGCTCCGACGGCAGCCAGCCGAGCCACCCTTCGGCATGGGTGACCCGGCCGGCCTTGTCCGTCGCGTACAGGTAGCGGTCGTCGACCACGTAGACCGACGACGGCTCCGGTGCGGACAGGTTGTCGTTCCAGTGATCCGCCCGTCCCGACTTCTCCTTGCGGACGGGCAGACCGGCGTACCGCTCCGGCACTTGCACCACATCGCCGGGGCCGTACCCGACCGCCCGGACGTCGGCCGGATCGGCAGGTTGCTCGATCCGGCCCGGCGCCCGGCGCGATCGGTCCGTCATACCTTGATCAGCCGTCGTTCTCCGCGGACGGGATGACGGCACCCGGCACGTCGGCCGGAGCGACGATCTTGTCCTCGCCCGGGTACGGCGTGGACCAGTCGTGCGCCTGGTACCAGTCGAAGTGGTTCATCTGCGCCGGGTTGGCGAAGTCGGCCTTCGCGTTCGGACCGGTGGTCCGCTGCTGGGCCAGCCACGTCTCCCACAGCGCGGCGACCGCCTGCTGGTCAGCCGGGACCGTTGCCTTCGGCACCGGCGCGGCGTTCGGGTTCTGCGCCGCGGGGACATCCGCGCCACAGGGCGGCAGCGTGGCCAGACCCGCCGTCAGCGACGTCCGGTTGGGAACGGCGTTGAACGGAGTGAAGTTGGGCTGCTGCGTGAACGCGCCGAACATCGGGGTGGCCGCGGTGTCCTTCTGGTTCATCGGCTTCATCCCGAGGATCTGCTCGATCGTGCGGATCGTCGTGATCTGCGTGTAGTAGTGGCTGTCGACGACGCCGTGCTGGGCGTACGGGCTGATGATCTGGATCGGCGCCCGGTGGCCGTCGATGTGGTCGAGACCGGCCTGGGAGTCGTCCTCGAGGATGAAGATCGCCGAGTCCTTCCAGTACTTGCTGTGCGAGATCTCGTCCACGATCCGGCCGGCGGCGAGATCGTTGTCAGCCACCCCGGCCGGGCCGCTGTTCGGGCCGCCGGTGTGGTCGTTGGACAGCCAGAACATGTTGAGGTTGGCCGGTCCGTTCTTCTCGAAGTCCTTCTTCCAGATCTCGGTCTTGTAGATGTCCGGGACGTTCAGATCGAATTGCGGAAAGCCCTGCACCGACACGTCGTTCAGCGACGGGATCGCCGAACCGACCTTGATCGGGTAGGCGGTGTCCTGACCGGTCGCCTGCATGTTCTTGGTGTCGCAGTACAGGTTCTGCCAGGTCGCGCCGGCCGGCTTCTGCTCGATCGACTGGAACTCGCCGAAGTCCTTGACGGTCTTGCCGGCCGCCTGCGCACCGGTCCAGATGAAGCCGCTCTTCTGGTGGCCGAGCGCGTCGTTCTCGGTGTCGTAGGTTCGGATGTACTCACCGGCCGAGGACTCGCTGTACTCGGGGTTGTCGGCCTGCATCAGCCAGTTGTGGCCCTCGGCCGAGTTGGTGCCGATGTCGTAGGTGTTGTCGTACAGGCCGAACTGCTTGGCCATCGCGTGCTGGTTCGGCGTGACGTTCTCGCCGTACTGCGTCAGCGCAGGGTCGCCGTTGCCCTCCGGGATGTCGCCGTACACCTGGTCGTAAGTCCGGTTCTCCTTGACGATCATGAACACGTGCTTGATCGTCGACGGGTCGCCGAGTCGCAGGGGGACCGGTACCGCGGCCGCGCCCGTGGCGTCGGCCGTCGCGGCCGAGCCCTTGTCCCAGCCGTTCTGCTGGAAGACCTGCGCCGTGAGGCCATGGATCGCCTGGTCGTTCGGCAGCGTGAACTGGGTCAGGCTGGACGTGGTGTCGTGCGTGCTGTGACCGGCGGCGGTCGTCGTACGGCGGGCGTCCACACCGCGGGTGTTGGACACCACGATCTTGGTGCCGACGGTCGCGATCTCTGCCGGGAAGTAGTCCGTCGGGACCAGGCCGACGTAGCTGACCGGCTCCAGCGGGTTCTTGTACTTGTAGACCGCGACCGCGTTCGCGCGGCCGAGCGTCACCAGCAGGTGACCGTCGTCGGTGAGCGTCACACCGTTCGGCTCGTAGCCGACCGAGGCCTCCGGCCACGGCTGGGTGGCGATGGTCTGGACGACCTTGTCGCTCGTGGTGTCGATGACGGACACGTTGTTGGTGGCCGTGTTCGTGACGAACAGGGCACCGTTCTTGGCGTACAGCGCGGTCGGGTGCAGACCGACGTCGATGCTCGACGCGGCGGCGGCCGGGTTCGCCAGGTCGATGACGCTGACCGTACCGGTCGTGGTGGCCGCGGTGACCTGGGAGGCCACCACCTGGGTGCCGTACGAGTTGATCGTCGGGTCACCCGGCTTGGCCGGGCGGCCGCCCTCGTTGCTCACGTACAGCTTGTTGCCGACCACAACCATGTCACGCGGCGCGTTCCCGACGGCCCAGCTCTGCTTGACGGTGCCGGTCGCCGTGTCGATCGCGACCACGCGGTTCTGGCCGTTCACCGCGGAGTACACCGTGGAGCTGTCGGCCGAGAACACGGCCTCGCCGACCAGCGCGCGCTTCGCGCCGTCCGCGGCGATCGTGACGAACGTCGGGTTGGCCAGCGAACCGTCCGGGTTCACCGTGAACCTGCGGTAGCCGTCGGCCTGCCCGAGCCACAGTTGCGACCCGTCCGGCGAGTACGTCGGGCCTTCCTGGCCGATGTCGTTCCCGGGGATCCTCAGGTCGGCGGCGGCGTTGTTGCCGACGTACTGCTGAACCTTCCAGTTCTTCAGGTCGATGATCGCGAGCGCCATCCCGCCGTCGGTCACGGAGGCAGCCATGTGGCTGCCGTCCGCGCTGACCGTGGACGACATGATCTTGCCCTTCTGGAGGACCAGGCGATCGCCGAGCGGCTTGATGTACTGGTCGCTCGAGATCACCTCGCCCTTGTCGGTGACCTGGCCGACCTGGTCGTAGCCGAATTGGTGGGTGGCGGCGACTGCAGTGCCGGCTAGGGCCACGGCGACAGCGGTCGTCCCCGCTGTCACGAGTGGTATCCGGCGGCGAAGAAGGGTGGTGAGGCCCTTCTCGTCACGCCGGCGGCGGCGTGTTACCTGCATGGGGTTTATCCCTTCGGGGTGGACGGAAGCAGTTCGATGTTGGCGTCGAACTGCCAGAGCGGATTCGGTTCGTCGCCTGCCGGGGTCCGGACCAGGAAGAAGCCGTTGACTTCTTTCGGTCCGTCCCCGTCGGCGACGTACCGTCCGAGCGGGTTGATGTCGAGTTGGTAGATGGCCGAACCGGCCGCTTCGACACCAGGGATGTGCCAGCTCACCACGCAACGCCAGTCGTTGCCGGCACCGACGGCGGCGACCTGGTCGCCGCCCTTGGTGCAGGCGGCCGAGGTCTGGAGTTGCGCCTCGGTGACGTCGGGCCGGTTGAGCTGCTTGGTCTGCAGGCGATAGAGGTGCGCGAACGACGTGGCGACCGACCGCTGCACCTTGTCCTGGTCGATCCCGGAGCCGACCCCGGCCACCGAGGCCAGCACCCCGGCGGTGAGGCCGAACAGTACGACGAGCGGCAGCAGGCCGGCGGTGATCGCCAGCCGGCCGGATCCGTCGTGGGCCGGGTTGGTGAAGTCACGCCGGACGAAGAGGAAGTAGGCCAGGGCGGTCGCGACGACGACCCACACCAGACTGACCGCGATGCCGATCAGCAGGGGTCCGCGTTGTGCCGGGCTGGTGAACAGGCCGTTCCAGCTGATGAAGGCGTAGCCGGGCAGTGCGTAGCGGATCGCGACGGGGACCGGGAGCTGCTGAACGATCTGCATCGCCAGGGCGACCACGGCCGGCAGCAGCAGGCCCATCGGCGACCGGCCCAGCGCGACGGACCCGAGCAGGCCGATCGCGGCGAGAGCCAGCGTCGGGGCGAGTGCGCAGGCCCAGGCGAGCAGGACCCTTCCGGCCGCGTCGCCTGGTGACAGCAGGTGGCCGTCGAGGCCGTTCAGGGATCGGTTGCCGACGACCACGAGTCCACTGATCGTGCTCGAACACACCATCCCGATCACGAGCACCACGATCACGGTGAGGCTGGACAGCGCCTTCGACACGAAGATCCGTCGCGGCGATCGCACCGCGACCAGGAGATGGCGCCAGGTGCCGAGCCGGTCCTCGGAGGCGAACACGTCACCGGCGATCAGCGAGGTCAGCAGCGGGAGCGCCCAGGATCCCGAGAAGCCGAGGATCACCAGCGGTCCCGCCCACCCGGTCGCATGCATCCAGCGGCCGAACAGGGTGTCGACCGGGAGCGCGGCCTGCTGGCTGATCACCGCGACGAAGAGCGCCGGCGCGAGCCAGCACGCGACGATCAGTAGGCGCACGCGCCACTGTGAGAGCAGCTTGACCAACTCGAAGCGGTAGGCGCGCGGGACCGAGACGCTGCGGGCGACGGGCGCCGCAGTTTCCTTGGTGGCTTCGGCGACGGTGGCGGTCATCGGTCCGACTCCTGCTGTTCGGTGAGATCGAGGAACGCGGCTTCGAGTGGCGACACGACCGGTGCGAGCTCGCGCACCGCGACCCCGGAGTGCACGAGCCCTTTGACGAGCTCGTCCAGGGCAGGCACCGAGGCGGACACCACCAGCATGTCGGCGCCTTGCCGTACGCCGCTGTCGTCGACGACCCGGATCCCGGCCGTCTCACCGGCCAGCCGGTGGGTGGCGTCAGAGTCGGAGGTGACGAGCCGGTAGTCGAGCTCCCGGCCCTCGGTGGCCAGCTTCGTCATCGGGCCGGAGAAGACGACTCGTCCGGTGGCCAGGATCGTGACGTCCGAGCACAGTGCCTCGACGTCGTCCATCCGGTGACTCGACAGCACCACGGCGGTCCCATCGGCGGCGAGCCGGGTCAGGACGCCGTACACGTGCTTCTTGCCGGCGGGGTCGAGGCCGTTGGACGGTTCGTCGAGCACGAGCAAGCGCGGCTTGGTGAGAAGCGCAGCGGCGAGGCCGAGGCGCTGACGCATGCCGAGGGAGAAGCCACGGACCCTGTCGTCGGCGACGTCGGTCAGCCCGACCTGCTCGAGTGCGTCGCCGATGCCCATCGTCGGTGCGTCGCCGCGGAGAGCGGCCAGGGCGGCGAGGTTCTGCTTGGCCGTCAGCGATGGGTAGAGACCAGGACCGTCGACGAAACCCGCGACGCCCTCCGGGACGGCGAGCGCCCGGCCGACCGGCGTACCGAGGATCTCCAAGCTGCCGCTGTCGGCGACGGCCAGCCCCAGCAGGAGACCGAGCAACGTCGTCTTGCCCGCACCGTTCGGCCCGACCAATCCGTGGAGTTGTCCCTGCGCCACGTCCAGATCGATGCCGTCGAGGGCGACCACCTCACCGAAGCACTTGACGATTCCGCGAGCCCGCACTGCAGGGGGTGTGTCCATGGTTCCCTTCTCGGTGTTACTGACGGAGAAACATTAGAAAGGAATACAACGTCGGGCAGGAACCGGCGGTTGAACGATCGAAGAACGGGAGACGTCCGCTGTTCATCACGCTCTCAGCCGGCTCTCAGAAGTTCCCCGGCGAGGTACATCCGGCGTCGCCGCGAAACTTCCCTTCGATGGAATACCCATCAAGCGTAAGTTTCAACCCATGCCGGAGTGGCGTTTTATCGGTAGGCGCGAGCCTGGAGTTCGAAGAGCTCGGCGTACCGGCCGCCGTGGGTCAGGAGGTCTTCGTGGGTGCCGACCTCCTCGACGCGACCGTTGTGCATGACAACGATCAGGTCGGCCATCCGGACGGTCGAGAACCGATGGGAGACCAGCACGGTGATCCCTCCCGTCTCGGTGGCTGCGATCCGGGCGGCCGCGGCGTACTGCTCGTAGAGCCGGTGCTCGGCCTCGGGGTCCAGTGCCGCGGTAGGCTCGTCGAGGAGCAGCAGGAGAGGGCGTTCGCGCATGAAGGCCCGGGCGAGAGCGAGCCGCTGCCACTGGCCGCCGGACAGCTCGACGCCGTCGGTGAACTTCTTGCCCAGTTGCGTATCCAGCCCACGCGGCAGTCCGGCGATCAGCGACTCCGCGTCACCTCGCGCGATCGCAGCCCGGATGGCGGCCTCGTCGTCCGCCCGCTCGACATCGCCGATCCCGACGACCAGACCCGCCGTCAGCTCGAACTTCACGAAGTCCTGGAAGCCCGCCGAGAGCTGTGACCGCCACGCGTCCGGCGAGATCGTCGCCAGGTCGACGCCGTCGACCAGGATGCGTCCGCTGGTCGGGTCGTACATCCGCGCGAGCAACTTGACCAGCGTCGTCTTGCCGGCGCCGTTCTCCCCCACCAGCGCGACGGCCGATCCCGCGGGCACGGTGAGATCGATCGCGCTCAGTACGGCGGAATCCGAGCCAGGATAGGAGAATCCGACGTTCCGCAATTCGATGCCGGACCTCAGCCGGGCCGGCGCCGGCGTGACGCTCTGCTGCCACGCATTCTCCTTCGCGTACTCCCGCAACCAGTCGTACCGGCTGAAGCTCCGAACCACCTCGCCGACCCAGTACACGTTCTGCGCGATGCCGCCGGTCATCTGATCCACCTGCGGCGCCAGCAACAGCACGAGGACGACGTCGCCCGCGGTCTGCAGGCCGTCCCTCGCCCGGGCGATGATCCACACGACGGCCGCGGCGTACGCGAGACCGAAGGCCAGCCGCACCACCCCGTCGACCTTTCCGCCCCAGCGCGCCGCGGCGACCCGGCGCTGGAATCGCTCCGTCTGGAGCGCGAAGATCTTGTCCAGCAAGACCTTCCCGAGCCCGAACACGCGCAGCTCCAGCCCTGTCCGTGGGTCCTTCGCCACCTCGATCAGCCGGTCCACCAAGCGCTCCTGCGGCAGTGAGTCCTCCCAGGCCTTCTGCTGTCGCGTGCTGCTCAGGTACGCCGACCAGATCCGCGTCGCACCGAGCAACGGCAGCACGAGCAGCAACGGCTGTACCGAGCCGAGCAGCGTGAGCACGGTCGCCGTGTTGGTCACCGTCGCGAACGCCCACAGCAGCACCTCGGCGCCGACGCCCATCCGCCACGCGCGCTCGCGGACCAACTCCAGCCGGTCGGCCACGTCCGGTCGCTCGTGATGCGACAACCCTGGAACACCCGTCGTCACGTCCAGCAGGTCGGCGTGGACGCGACCGGCCATCCGTTCCTGCGCGGTGTCCTGCAACGGCCAACCCACCACGTCGGCCACGAACGAGACCGCGAGGCCGCCGACGATGATGCCGATGCCCAGGGCGATCGTGCTCGACTGGTCCGTCGCAATCCCGTCGACGAGCCGGCTGACGCCGTACGTCTGCAAGGGCGCCGTGATCGCCCGCGCCGCGACGAGCACGGTCGACATCGCCATCAGCCCCGGCGCGGCCCGGAAGGACGTGGCGAGCCACAGCCAGAGGATCCGCAGGCTACGCATCGACGGCCTCGCTCTCCGGGTCTTCCGGCGCCGTCACGTACCGCTCGGCCTGCAGCCGGAACATGGCGGCGTACGTCCCGCCGTGCTCGAGCAGTTGCTCGTGCGTGCCGTCCTCGACGATCCGCCCGTCGGCCAGCACGCAGATCCGGTGCGCGTTGCGGACCACCGAGAACCGGTGCGAGATGATCAAGGACGCCACCCCGGACGTGAGCTCGAGATACCGCTCGACCAGCTCGGCCTCGGCCCGGACGTCGAGCGCCGCCGCCGGCTCGTCCAGCACGAGCACCCCGGCCCCCGCATGTACGGCGAACAGCGCCCGAGCCAGCGCGATCCGTTGCCACTCCCCGCCGGACAGGTCGACACCGCCGTCGAAGGTCTTGTCGAGCACGGTGTCCCAGCCGGCCGGCAGTCCGCGCACGACCTCGTCGATGCCCGACTCGCGGGCGACCTTGGCGAGGGTGATGTCGTCACCGGCCCGCTCGACCGCGCCGAACACGACGTTGTCCGTCACCGACAACGGGAACCGCAGGAAGTCCTGCACGATCGCGGCGATGCGCCGCTGCCAGGCGGTCAGGTCGAGGTCCGCGAGGTCCACGCCGTCCACCGTGATCCGGCCGGTGGTCGGCCGGTACGCGCCACCGAGCAGCTTCACCAGCGTGGACTTGCCGGCACCGTTGACGCCGACGAGCGCGAGCGCCTCGTGCGCATGGATGGTGAGGTCGAGGTCGCGCAGTACGTCCACGTCCGAGCCGGGATAACGGAAGCTGACGTTCTCGAAACGGATCTCCCGCGCCGGCATGGTCTCGACGCGATGGCTGCTGACCGCGGCCGGCTCCGGGTGGCGGTCGGCGATCGTGCCCGGCAGATCCTTCATTGCCCGGTACGCCGACAACCCGCGCCGCACCTGGACGACGCCGTACCCGTTGCTGGACACCCCGATGGCGAGGATCGCCGGGACGGTCGTCGCGACCTGGGTCAGGGGCAGGTCGCCGTCGAGTGCGGCCCGGCCGACCAGGAGGATCGCGAGCCCGTTCGCCGCCAGGTGCAGACCGCCGGTCAGGACCGACCACTTCACGTTCTTGCCGCGCCGGTCCCAGACCGCGCGGAAGCCCGCGGTCCACTCGCGGACGTAGCGTTGGACCAGCCAATCATGCAGTCCGAAGACGCGGAGCTCCTTGGGCGCATCGCGCATGCCGAGGTCGAACAGGTAGTTCGCCCGCCGCTGCTCCTCGGTGTTGCCCCACCACACGTCGATCTCGCGCTCGATCAGGCGGCCGCCGTACCACTCCAGCAACGCGGTGACCGCGACGAGCATGCCGGCGACCCACCAGGAGAACATCACGCCGACGATGACCGCGGAACCGACCAGGGTCACGCGGCTGGCCATCAGCCAGGGCAGATTCGCCAGGCCCTGAGCGAGATGGAAACCGCCCTTGCCCTTGGCCCGATCCTGAACGTCCAGCACCTCCGAGTCCTCGAGGTGCGTGACCCGGCGCGGACGGAGCAGCGGCTCGGTGATGCCGGTGCCGATCTCCCGGACGAGCGCCGCGTCCATGATCAGCGAGGCCACCCGGTGGATCGCGGGCGTCAGGCTGTCCAGGACGAAGACCGTCAGCAGCGCCCCGAGCAGCCAGCTGAACTCTGTCATCGACATCGCTCCCGGGGCGTCGTCGATCACACCTGGAACAGCCCCGACCACCTGACCGGTGAGCAGCGTGACCCCCATGCCCAGGACAGAGCCGAGGACAGCCAGACCCATCGTCAGAGCGGTGCTCCCAGGTGCCACCCGCAAGGCGTATCGCAGCAGAGTCAGCACCCAACCGACCGTAACGGCGACCACCGACAAAAGCATCCGAGTTTCGGTCAGCCCCGCAATCGCCGGGCTTACCCTCATCTCAACGACGTCGAACGGGATGGGGTGTGATGGCGGGCCCTCTCGTCGAGACCAAGCTCTACCGCCCGCGAACTCGCCAGGGGCTGGTGGCACGGCCACGTCTCGACGACCGCCTGCGGCGGAAGGACAGCGTCGGGCTCACACTCGTGTCAGCCCCGGCCGGCTTCGGCAAGACGACGCTGGTCTCGTCCTGGCCGGCCGAACGTGCGGCGTGGGTCTCGCTGGAGGAGAGCGACCAGGATCCCCTCACCTTCTGGACGTACGTCTTGACCGCGTTGGAACGCGCGGCACCGGGCGTGGCCGAGGGCGCTCTGGTGGTGCTGCAGTCGAGTCCGACGCCGATCGAGACGATCCTCGCCGGCGTCCTCAACGAACTCAGCGTGCTCCCGGATGATGTGGACCTCGTCCTCGACGACTATCACCTCGCGGACGGCGTGGAGATCAGTCGAGGGGTGACGTACCTGCTCGACCATCTCCCGCCCCAGCTGCACCTGCTGATCAGTACGAGGGCCGACCCCGCACTCCCGTTGGCTCGCCTGCGCGCTCGGGGCGAGCTCGTCGAGATCCGCGCCGCCGATCTGCGCTTCACGCTCGACGAGGTGAGCTCCTATCTCAACGGCGTGACCGGGTTAGATCTCGACGCGACGGCTATCGCAACGCTCGAAGAACGCACCGAAGGCTGGATCGCCGCGCTCGGCCTGGCTGCTCTGTCGTTGCAGGGCCGCAGTGACGCGGCCGGGTTCATCGACGGCTTCGCGGGCGACGATCGGTACGTCGTCGACTACCTCGTCGAGGAGGTCCTCGACCGCCAGCCGGAGAACGTCCGCCGGTTCTTGCTCGAGACCTCCGTGGTCGACCGGCTGACCGGACCACTCTGCGACGCCGTGACCGGACAGCCCGGGGGCAAGGCGATGCTCGAATCACTCGAGCGCCAGAACCTGTTCGTCGTACCCCTCGACGACCATCGGCGGTGGTATCGCTACCACCACCTCTTCGCCGATGTCCTGCAGGCGCATCTGCTCGCGGAACGCGGCGACGTCGCTGAGCTGCATCGACGGGCCAGCCGGTGGTACGCCGACTCCGGCGAAACGGTCGCGGCCGTTCGGCACGCCGTGGCCGCCGGGGACGTCGACCGGGCCGCCGACCTGATCGAACTCGCTGTCCCGGGGTTGCGGCGGGAGCGGCAGGAAGCCACCATCCGGCGTTGGCTGGACGACATACCGGACGAGCTCGTCCGGAGACGGCCGGTCCTGGCGATCGGATTCGTCGGCGCGTTGATGGCCAGCAACGACTTCCACGGCATCGGGGATCGGCTCGACGACGTCGAGCGACAGTTGGCCGGACCTGCCGATGCCCTGGTGGTCGTGGATCGCGGCGAGGTCGAGCGTCTTCCCGGCGCCATCGAGACGTACCGGGCCGCGCTCGCCCTCGTCGCGGGCGACCCGGCCGGCACGATCGAGCACGCCGGGCTCGCGCTCGAGCGAGCCGTCGACGGTGACCACCTCACCACCTCGGCCGCCTCGGCGCTCTCCGGCCTCGCCTCCTGGGCCGGCGGGGACCTCGAGGCCGCGCATCGCGGCTACAGCGCCGCCGCCCAGGGTCTCGAACGGATCGGGCACATCTCCGACGTCCTGGGCTGCTCCATCACCCTGGCCGACCTCGAGATCACCCGAGGCCGGCTCCGGCAGGCGCAGACAAGGTTCGAGCGAGCCCTCGAGCTCGCCGGCCACGAGAGCCCAGCCTTGCGTGGAACGGCGGACATGTACGTCGGGTTGAGCCAGCTGGCCTGGGAGCGGAACGACCTCGACGTGGCCGGCGACTACCTGCGCCGTAGCGAGGACTTGGGCGCGAAGGCCGAGCTCCCGCAGAACCCGTACCGATGGCGGGTCGCGATGGCCCGGATCCGCGAGGCCGAGGGCGATCTCGACGGTGCACTGGACCTGCTGGCTGCGGCCCTGCGGGTGTACGTCGGCGACTTCTCACCGGATGTCCGT
Organism: Kribbella sp. NBC_01484; assembly: GCF_036227145.1. Classification (NCBI taxonomy): domain Bacteria; kingdom Bacillati; phylum Actinomycetota; class Actinomycetes; order Propionibacteriales; family Kribbellaceae; genus Kribbella; species Kribbella sp. NBC_01484. Next base: position 6,803,454 of record NZ_CP109437.1, on the reverse strand, counting down.
CCGATCGCCGCCGTCCGGGCGCGACTGCTGATCGCCCGCGGAGAGCTGTCCGCGGCTGCGGACTGGGCGCAGGAGCTGTCGGTCGACGATGAGCTCTCGTATCTCCGCGAGTACGAGCACGTGACGTTGGCCAGGATTCTGCTGGCCCGGCACGGGGACGCCGCACCGCTCCTCGAACGGTTGCGAGCGGCCACTGAGGCAAGCGGCAGAATTGGCACCCTGATCGAGGTGCTGGTCCTGCAGGCCCTCGCCGCTCGCGATCCGGCCGCCTTGGAACGAGCACTGACCCTCGCCGAGCCCGAGGGGTACGTTCGGGTCTTCATCGCCGAGGGGCAACCGATGGTGGCCTTGCTCGCGACGCTACATCGGCGCCGACCCGACTGGGGCTACCTACGCAAGGTTCTCGAGGCGGCGCGCCGGCCTGCGCGGGTCAGCAAGCCGCCTGTCGAGCAGGAGCTCGTCGACCCGCTCAGCGATCGCGAGATCGACGTACTTCGCCTGCTCGCGAGCGAACTCGACGGTCCGTCGATCGCCCGCGAACTCGTGGTGTCGCTGAACACCGTGCGCACCCACACCAAGCACATCTACACCAAGCTCGACGTGAACAACCGGCGTGCGGCGGTCCGGCGAGCCCATCAGCTCGGACTGCTCACCCGCTGAAGATCACCACATGATGTGATGCGTGGTCACCAGGCCCGCTCCTAACTTGCGGCTATGGACCACGACTCAGCTTGGTACGAAATCCGCCTCCAGGGGCGACTCGACCCACGGTGGGCCACCTGGTTCGAGGGCATGACCCTCACCGACCACACCGACGGCACCACCGTCATCCACGGCCTCGTGGCCGACCAGGCAGCCCTGCACGGCCTGCTCCAGCGACTTCGCGATCTCGGTCTGCCGTTGCTCTCGGTCGACCGGCAGACCCAGCACTCAGGAGACTGACATGACCATCACCGTACCGACCACAACCACCACCATCGGCTCCGCAGATCCGACCAGGAACCACGTCCGGGCCGCCGGGATCTTCTACCTGGTGACCTTCGCCGCCTCGATCCCGGCGCTGATTCTGATCCAGCCGGTGCTGAACGACACCGCCTACATCACCGGCGCCGGACAGGACACCCGCGTGCTCTGGGGCTGCTTCCTCGATTTCGTCAACGCCCTCGCCGGCATCGGCAGTGCGGTCGCCCTGTTCCCCGTACTGAAGCGACGCAAGGAATCCCTGGCCCTCGGCTTCGTCACCTCCCGCGTGCTGGAGGCCGCCGTCATCATGATCGGCGTCGTCTGTCTCCTTGCCGTCGTCACGCTGCGCCAGGATGTCGCCGGCACCGCCGGCACCAACCCCGCCACGCTCACCACCATCGGTCAGGCACTGGTCGCGGTCCGCGACTGGACCTTCCTCTTCGGTCCTGGCTTCATGCCGGCTTTCAGCGCCCTGCTCCTCGGCAGCCTGCTCTACCGGTTCCGTCTGGTCCCGCGGTTCATCCCCGCCATGGGTCTCATCGGCGCACCGCTGCTGCTGACCGTCAACATCCTGACCGTCTTGGGACACAACAGCCAGATCTCCGCAGTGTCGGCGGCCGGGACGGTGCTCGTCGCGACCTGGGAGCTGTCGATCGGCATCTACATGACCGTCAAGGGCTTCAAGAACACCGCTGCCTGACCACCCACCGACCCTGCCGGACAGTTGCCGTTGGCAACCTGTTCGGCAGGGTCGTTTGCCGGGGCGTGCCGACGGTACGCCTTGTCAGAGAATGCCGCGGTCCGCGAACGCCTTCTGTACCACAGCAGCCTGGGACACGCCGTACATCGATCGAGCGGTCGCGACCGTTTGCCGGGCCGCCGCCGCGAAGCTGGTGTCCGGGGCGAAGCCGAACTGGGCGTTGACGATGATCCGGTCGGCCACCGTCGGACCGAGCGCGGTGCGGATCTGGAACAGTGCCTGCGACCAGATCTCACCATCGGCGTGCACCTCGCCGACGACGTCCTCCGGGTAGTGCTTCCCGGCGTCCAGACGACGGAGGCAGTGCGGCACGGTCGAGGTGTACGACGTCGAGTCCCAGTCCGCCACGCACGCCAGCGGCGCCTTCACCGGAACGCCGTACTTCTTCGCCACCCAGTCGCCGACAGTCACCGAGAAGTAGTCGCCGAACGCCTCACCGATCGAGCCGGACTCCAGCGTCGACCCGAATCCCGGCACCTGGGCGGCGTGGATCGAGTGCCCGGTCTCGTGCACGATCACCTCGCCGTCCTCAGCGTCGTCCACACCACCCTTGCCGAGGGTGATCGTGTCGCGCTTCTCGATCTCGAACGAGTTGTCCCCGCCGTACTGATCGACCTTGTAGTCCTGGCTCTCGGCGTTCACGGCGGGCAGTTCTGTGCCGAATCCGAGCGACTGCAGGTACTTCTGCGTCTCGGTACCCCAGAAGTACGCCATCACCTGCTCGAACCGGTCGTCGCCGCGGTCGTAGAAATAGGTGCCGTTCGAGCTGTACGCCGCCGGCCCGGTGTTACTGCGCACGTTCGCCCAGGTGCCCTTCAGATAGCCGGAACCGTCCAGGTCGGTCAGCGTCACCTCGTAGTAGTCACCGCGCGGGACCGCGGTCGCGGAGTCGTCCTGGTCGGTGAGCGACTCGTTGCCGCTGGACTGGACCGGGTTCGGAATGAACACGAGAGCCTTGGCCGTGGTCGTCCCGACGGGCGGCTGCTTCGCGTCGGCGGCCGGAGCCGTCAGCCCGATCGCCAGCACTAACGCAGCACTCGCTGTCAAAGCACAACTCGTGATCCAAGCCTTCGACGCCATCGTGGCCTCCGTGTCGACGCACCAGGGGAAACTGCCACCACAAGGTAGGTCGTCCACAGGCTCGGTGGAAGGTCAGAGGCACAGGTTCGGGGATTCCCTGCGCGGGACGCACCGTCACGACCCCGGAGCGAAACCGAGGGCTCACCGATCGGTGATGCGGTGCCGTTCACCAGAACAGGAGGAGGCGGCCGCGGTAGCGGACGCCGTGGCCCTGCATCGTCAGCCGGAACTCGCCCGCCTCGCGGCAGACCGAGGCGCCGATCCGGTGGAGCAGCTCGCAGTCGTTGAAGAGTACGACGCCGGGCCGGTAGGCCACGTGCACCTGCTGTCGCGGACCACTCGCCTCGGCCGGTTCGGGAACGATGTCCATGCCGGTGCCGCCGCTGGGAACTGCAAGCGGGAGGGTGAAGTTGAGGACCCCGTCGATCGCTGCGGTTCGGTCGGCGAAGTACGGCACTTGCTGCGCGAGCTGGTCGTAGTGCCAGCCGCCGCCCTCGAACCGGCCGGCCCGGTCGTAGGACATCAGGTGGAAACCCGGGACGGCGAGCTCGTCCACGAAGTCCACTGGGAGGCGGTAGCGATCCTCGAAGAAGTCGGCCACTCGGTCGTAGAGCCATCGGTAAGCGCCGTATAGCAGAGCGTTGGTGGCTCGCGCCTGTTCGGCGTACGACTGCAGGCTGTTCCGGCTGCGATAGAGCGGTGCGCCGATCGTGGCCAGGTCCGGCCCGGAGTGCCAGCACATGTCTCGGAACGACGGCGAGGGGCTCAGCAGTTGCTGCACCGCGGACGCGGACTCGGCTTTGGTGAGGACTCGGTGCAGGTAGACCTCCGCAGGGCCGACTGACACTCGGCGGGTCCGCGACGCCGTGCTCATCGGGTCACCTGGGCACACGTGACGGCGGCGGCCAGCAATCCGGCAACGGCGGTCGCGATGGGTTGGCCGGTGCCGTACTCGTAGTACAAGAACGCCGGTGACGGGTTGACCTCGAAGCAGAACCACTCCCCCTCCGGCGTGACCCGCAGATCGATGCCCGCGACGGCGAGGCCGAGCCGGGACGTCAGCAAGCGGCAGCGGTCCGCGACGTCATCGGGTACGTCGGTCGTGGACAGCCGTGGGCGCGGCAGGCCCTGGCGGGCGGCGTAGCGATAGTCGTCGGCGTCGCTGCGGATGCGCGTCGCGAAGATCTCCGCCCCGACCACATGAACGCGTACGTCGGTCCCCGGCACCTTTCGCTGGAACTGCGTCGGACAGGACCGCACGTCCTCGAGCGGAATGTCATCGGCCAGGCATCGCACCCGGCTCCGGATCCCGCTCGTGGACTTGTAGATCACGCTGTCGTGAGCGGCCGAGAACTCCGCGACGGCGGCTGGGTCGTTCGTCACGAGAGTCTCGGGGACGGCGAAACCGACGGCAGCGATGTCGCGGAGCTGGGCGGGCTTCGAGCCGTTGCTCGCCGAGGCGGACGGGCGGTTGACGACGTACGCCGGGGTGAGCTCCGCCCACGCGGACAGCACGTCGCCGACTTCCTGGGTGTGCCGCCAGGCCGGCGAGCCAGGCGGCTGGTCGCGTACGGCGGCCACGCGGGCGCCGTCATGTGGTCGTAGGTACGCGGCGCCGATGGTGGCGAGGTCGGCCGCCGTGTCGCCGATTCGCACTGTTCCCTCGACGGTCTTTCCGACGTTCAGCTCGACCGTCGTGTCCAGCACGAGCCGTTGGTCGACGAACAGGAGCGGTACGTCAAGCCGGATGAGCTCGGCGTGTACTGCGGCCAGCGTCGAGTCGCCCGGCAGTCCCCAGAGGAGTGCTGTCACGGTGTGCCGTCCAAAACTCGTGCCAAGGCATCGGCGACGTGCGGGGGCGTGAGATCCGGCCACGCACTGACCTGCGTGATCACGTCGTCGACGAGGTCGGCCTCGAGGGTGGAGCATCCGACTGCATCAGCCAGGATGCACAACTTATGTCCGATCTCCTCGTTCACCGGGCCGAACCAGTTGCCGCCGACAACGGTCACCCGAGTCGCGTCCACGGTTGTGTCGCCGTACGGGTCGTCGTCAGGCATGTCGGTCAGCGTTGCGCGTCGCCGGATCGGACGGGCCCGGAGGCCCACCGCTGTGGCTGCCACGACCCATTGCTCTGGCCGCCAGCCGGGTCCGTTGAGACAGGTGGTGCTCGGCCGGTTGATGACCGGTCCGGGCCATACGCCGAGCCAGGCGTGCAGGAACGCGTCCAGCTCAGCCGCCGCGTACACCGCGTCCTGCGCGTTGACCTGCGGCAGGTCCGCGGCACTGATGCCGCCGAGCCGGGTGAGCACTGACGTCACTCCCGGCCTGGAGGTCACTTCAGCCTGGGCAGCGCCGCGTTCGTCGAGGTGGAGAAGCAGGTGCTCGGAGCTGAGCTCTGCAGGTGTGAGAAGTACGGCTTCGCTCCCCCATCGGGCGGCCAGCTCGCGGGCGGTGATGTCGTGGTCGTGCGCAAGTACCAACCGCATGTCAGCTCTCCGCGGTACCAGGCGGAGGCGGAGCCGCCTTCTTCGCGACAGCCTTCTTCGCGACAGCCTTCTTCGCGGGCGCCGTCTTGGCCGCAGCCTTCTTGGCCGCCGCCTTCTTTGCGGGCGCCTTCTTTGCAGCCGTCTTCTTCGCGGCCGCCTCCCCCGGCGCTGGCTCTCCCACCGCCGCTTTCTTGGCGGGCGCCTTCTTCGCGGCCTTCTTCGCGGCCTTCTTTGCTGCCTTCTTCGCCGGTGGTGGTGGTTCGTCGTCCAGCGCGGTGGCGCCTACGTCGGGGCGGTCGTCGAGCGTGATGAAGGTGCGCTCCCGGCCCGTCGGTGCGCCGGGCGTCAGGTTCGGCGCGAAGGGGGTGTCGAGTTGCTTCTCGATGGCGACCAGCTTCTCCAGAGCGGAGACCTTGTCGATGTGGTCCTTGTCCTTGTGTTCCTTGTGGTCCTTGTCCTCCTTGTCCTTGCCTTCCTTGCTCTGCTCCTTCTCCTTCGTCTCCTTGCCTTCCTTGCCCTCCTTCGACTCCTTCCCCTCCTTGGCTTCCTTGTCCTTGCCCTTCGCGTCCAGCCGGCTGTCGATCTCGGTGATCTTCGCCTCCAGTTCCTGGGTCAGCTCGAAGACCTCCCGCCGCAGCTCGGCCACGCAGTTGCTCGACGTCTGCAGGTCGCGGGAAATGCTGTCCAGCTCCCCCTCGAGCGCGTGGAAGCGGGTGTTGAACCCGATCTCGTCCGGCGTCTGACCGGCCTGCACCACGGTGACGCCGTCGATGAAGTCCGGATGCACGAACAACCGTTGATAGGTCAGCGCACACTCGGGCGCGGTCTCGGCGATCTGCACCTGGAACGTGAACCCGGCCTCGCGCTCGGCTCCCGTCGCGGAGCGGGAGATCGCCTGGCCGAGGACCGCGATCACCGCGTCCTCACCGAGGCCGGCCTCCCGCAGCGCGGCCGCGATCGTGCTTCCCGGTACGCCGAAGACGAGCGGCCCCTCGGCGTTGCTGTCGTTGGTGGACATGGTCCCCTCCTGCGCGGCGGCTGATCAACGAACGGTGCGGTAGTGGCGGTAGGTCCGGGCTGCGGCGGCGGTCAGCGGGAACGGCGTCCCGGAGCCGTCCACGTCGACGTGGTGCTGGCGTAGGTCCCACGTGTTCGCCCGTACGCCGACGGGCGTCACCAGCTCGACCAGGTTCATCAGGTGCTCGTACTGGCGCAGCGTCAACAGCGCCCCCGCGGGCAGCGCGGGACTCCACTCGTACGGATCGTTGCCGAGTCCGCGGACGTGGGCCAGACAGCTCACCACGCTGATGCCCGCGCCGGCTGCGTAGATCTGCGTGGCCGATCCACGCCGCGGGTCGAGCCGGACGGCCTTGCCCGCCAGCCCGCGCGACTCCCAGCGGTAGAGCACAGTCTGTCGCGCGGCCAGGTTGCTCCCCGCGAGCGGCAGCCCGGTCACGCCGAAGACGAGTACGACGTTGCCGTTGGCATCGATGAACGCGACCACACTGCTGGCCGCCGCAGCCGCTGCCGCCGTCAGAACGGCAGCGACCTGTTCGGGGTGAGCGGTGATCGCCGCGGTCCCGTCCGGCCCGAGATCGAACGCCGCGAACAACCGCGTGGACACCGCACCCAGCTGCCGCCGGAATCCGTCGAGCTGCTCGGCAACCGGTACGCCGACCTGCGCCAGCCGCTGGGTGAGGTCGGGAAACACCGATGCCGCTTGTGCTCCCGGCAACAAACCCGACACGTCGACAGGCGTGAGCTGGCGGGCTTCCATCGCCGCGACCACCGCGGCCAGCGGCGCGTCGTACCCGGTGTTCGTCGACGTGACGAGGCTCGCCGTGGCGGTCAGCGGCAGCGGCGCCTCCGGGCCGGGCATCAGGTCGACGACGAGTGGGCCCATCGGCAGTGTGCTGACGAACACGGTTGCGTCCGGCAACAGTTCGGCGGTGCGCAAGCCGCACGCGTCGAGCAGCCACGCTCCGGCCGGATCGTCCGACCGCGGCCGCGGCACGAGGCCCGGATCGCCCAGCACCTGCGCGGCGGCGACCGCGGCATCGAGGACGGCCGGATCGGGTGCCGACAGCTGCGCGCCGAGACCGAGCTCGAAGCGGGACCCGCCATCGTCGTGCTGTCCGGCCACCAGAGCTGTCCACGGTTGCGCACCAAGTTGCCGGCACCGGGTCTCGAGCAACTCCAGCGCGCCCGCCAAGGCCGGCGCCAGCGGTTGGTGATCCGGCAGCGCCCAGCGCGCCAGAGCTGCGCGGGTCCTCGCCACCCGATCCTGGACGCGTTGCGGCAGCAGCCGGGCCTGGTGTGCCGCGTCCCCGTCGGCGCTGCCGGCGGGCCAGACCAGGTGCACCTGCCGAACAGCCTGCAACAATGTGGCCCTGCTGCCCGGGGAGTCCGGCGCAACCAGCCGGAAGGCGACGTGGACCGCGTTGCGGGTCTCGTCGATCTCGACCGGAGCGGGCAAGCCAGGTCCGGGCGCGCTGTTCAGAACGCTCTCACCCCACGACGGCGTCGGCAGTCGCCAGCCCCGCAACAGCGCGAGCCGCGCCCGGTACTCCGCGTCGTCCTCGAGGCGGCCTGGTGGCGACAGCGGTTGGGTTGCCGGAGACCGTCGTACGGCGTCCCATACCAACTCGTCGGCGAAGCGCGGGCACCCGAGATCGGACCCGATGCGATCGAGGGCGTTCCCGCGCGCATCGGCCAGCACACGCATCGCTGCGACCTCGCGCGCGCATCGCCGCAGCCGCTGCTTCTCCGCGAGGACTGCGGCGAGCACGCGGCCGGTCAGACCTTGGACGAGATCGATCCGCACCAGATTCCGCACCTTGGCAGGTGGCAGCTGAGTCGTCGTGCCGTCTGCGGCGATCAAGGTCGCGGACACCGACAGCTGAAGCTGCGGCGCCACCCCAAACTCATCCACCGACGGGACGTACGCAGGCAGGCTGCTTCCCGCCTGACTCCACACCTCGAACGTCACTGCCGGCTGATCCGCAGCCGGCCCCGGCTGAAGAACCCGCGGTACGACGACGCACCGGTCCCGCTCGGTGTCCACCAGCAGCGTGACGTTCAGTACGGCGTACCGACTGCCGGCCGGCACGGTCACCTGCGCGTTCGCGACACCGTCCCAGGGCAAAGGCTCCGGTGTGGTCGCACCCGCCAGCGGACCGATGAGCTCGCGGGCGACGGCCGCGAGTGATCCGGCGCCAGGCTCGGAGACCTGGTCGAGCAAATCGGCCGTTGTCTGCGGGACTGTCATGGTCACCTCACCGCACCGACAGCAGGTCCGGGGCGTCGACCAGTACGGCGATCTGGCCGGCGCCGAGAGTGAGGTTCTGGTCAGCGTCGAGGACCTGCGGACCGTCACTGCCATCCGTCGTACTGCCCGCCGCATCGACCAGCGGTGGGAACCGGAGGAGCCGGAGGTTGACGACATCGGTGATGCCGGGCTCGGACATCAGGGCCGCGGTGATCGCAGCCGACCGGACCGGTTCGGCCAGCCGGAGGCGGTCGACGACGCGATGCAGGCGCTCCGAGAGCCGGCCCTTGAGCGCCAGTGCGGACGGGCTCGAGTTCGTGCTCGCCGTGCTCCCGGCCGGCAACGCCAATCCCGTCGTCACGATCTCGGCCTGGACACCGACGAACACCTGGTCGGCCTCGACCACGTCAGGGAACACACCGACCGGGCGGACGTCCCGGATGGCGGCTTCGACGGATGCCTGCAGCCCGTTCGGCCCGTCCCACACTGCTGCTTCCGTCGGCGCGACGAGGACGCTGACGAAGTACGGCGACGCCAGGTCACGGTCGATCGCGAACATCCGCTCCAGGAAGGTGAAGTCGCCGAACACGGACTGGGACAGGTCGATGCCGCCCCAGCCGTCGCGAACACTGACCTGGCGGACTCCCGGCAGGAGCGAGACCGTCGTGGCGATGGCCTCCGCGGACCAGATCGACCGTGGCGCCGCCAGCAGCAGGGCCCGGTACCGCTCGTCGTCCCAGTGCTGTTCACCGCCGGTCAGTGCGGCGGTGTGCGCGATCCGGACCAGCCCCTGACCGGCCGCCGACGCGCCGGCGGGCAGTCCGGCCGCCGCGTCGGCGGCGAGCAGGTCCGCAAGTTTGCCATCGGCAACTTCCCAGCGATCGATCCGCTGCGGATGGTTGCCATCGGCATCGGCAACGGAAGGGTCGAGGTTGCCGATCGGACCCGGGTCGAAGCTGACCACGGCCGCGGGCAATGACGTCGTACGGCGGGACAGTGTCGTCGTCGCGGCGAGGGCCACCCGGTGACCGCCGGGCGTACTCATCCGGCTGCCGCGCGGGAGCACGAGTTGCTCGATGCCGTTCGGCAGCGCGCCGGCCAAGGTGAGCGTGATCTGGCCGGACGCCACCAGGAAAGGCCGGTCGAGGCCGAGCTCGGCGCCGAGATCGCCCAGCGCCTGGCCGCGGGCGGTGCTGACGAAGCAGTCGTCGTAGAGCGCGCCGAGAGCGGACCACGTCCGCGCGTCCTCGAGTGCGCTGACCTCCAGCAGCTTGCGCAGCACGCTGCCGCTGGACAGGTCGAGGTCCTCGTCGATCAGCCGGCGGGCCAGCGCGATCTTCTCCGCCAGCAGCCGGGTGAACGGCTTGGGCAGGAAGCCGGCCGCGGTGACGCCGAACCCGTCGCTGCCGGTCGACCGCGTCACCTCGTCGTCGACCGCCAGGATCTCGCTGAGGTCCAGGCTCGTGTCGTCGCTCACTGTCCGTCCTCCTGTCTGGCCTGCTGTCCGGCGTCCGGTGCCGGGCCGAGTCCGGCCACGGTGAGGGAACCGCCGGCATCACTGATCGCCTCGAACGCGACCGAGACCTCCAGCGCCCGCGACCCGGCCGACGGCGTACCGGCCGTCAGCTGGGTGATCCGGCGGACGCGCGGGTCGGCGGCGACCAGTTGCGCGACCGCACTCCGCAAGGCCTCCCGCGCGATCGCGGGCGACGTCTGCTCGGCCAGCGGCCCGAGCCCGAGGAAGCCGAAGCGCGAGTTGAACGGATCGCTCCCCCGCAGCGAGGTGAGGCCGACGGCGAGATCCTGGGTGAGGGAGTCGAGTCCTTCCACGACGTCGAGGTCGACGCCACCCGGCGTACGGCGGAGGCCGACGTCGCGGGCCAGATCCGAGTTGTCGACGAGGTCGGCCCGGACACCGACGCCGAGCAGCCGGCGGCGCCGTACCGTCTCGTCGGACGCCGGCAGGTCGGGCGTGCTGGAGGCGATCGGGCTCATGGCATCCTCACGAGGCACTCAGCTTGGACTGGCCGGGATGGACCGTGGCCGGAAAGGTCGCGGGTACGTCGTTGACGGAGTTCACCGCGTCGCTGTCGAGCAGCACCGGCGAACCGCCGACGGTGAGCTTCTTCGCGCCCTTGCTGGTGACGGTGGTGCTCTTGCAGGGATGGCCGACGCCGTTGGTGTCCTTGAAGATGCAGTCCGCGTAGGCCGCGTCGCCAGCCACGGATGTCAGCGGGATCGCCGGCGAGCTGCCGACGGTCAGCTTCACGGTGTCGGGCGCGGTCAGACTCCGCTTCCCGGTGTGTGTGCAGGTGAGATCGCCGGCATCGACGACGACCAGCGGGCCGGCCATCAGCTCACGTCCATCGTGCCGGTGACGGAGACCTTGACGTCCGCCGCCTTGAGCGTGATGTCGCCGTCGCCGGCGTCGAGGGTGATCCCGGTGCCGGTGATCGCGATGGTGCCATCGTTGTGCAGCACGATCCGGGCCGCCTTCCCGTCCTTGGTGTTCTCGAGCAGGACGACGCCGACCTCGCCCGGATCCGGGCGCTCGGTGCACTGCCGCGGGATGTCGGCCACGCGGAGCGTCAGACCGCTGACCTCGACGACCCGGCGGCCGTCGGCGTCGATGAGGTCGTGACTGGCGTCGCCGGAGCTGGGTGGTGCCGCGTTCTCCGTGGCCGGAAGATCGTCGGTGGGGATCGACACCGGCAGGACCAGCCACCAGTCGCCGGGCTCGGCGGGCGGCGTGGCGCCGTCGTCCCAGACGCTGCCGAGGTCGACGACGTCCCGGCCGCCGCCGGTGTCCGCGAGCAGCACGCGTTCACCGGGATAGCGGGGAAGCACCAGGCCGTACCCGCCGTACGCGAACGGGGTCACGACCGGCACCTGCCGGAGTTCGCCGTGGTCGTCGGGAGTCACCGGCAAACGTCGTACAGCCGACGGTTGACCGTCGTCCGGCGCCGTGGAGTACCAGAGGTCGCTGCTCGTCTGCGCGGGCGAACCGCCACCCGGCTCGGCGGGATGCGCGCGGATCTGACCGACCAGGAAGCGCAGGGCGCGGCTGCCCCGAGTCACCGCACGGGCGACCCCACGGACCGCCCCGGCCGCCCCCGAGGCCTGGTCGGCCGGCACGCTGCCACGGACGGATTCCTGTTCGGCGTGCACATCATCGTGGCGCGGCGGCGGGACAGGATCCCAGCCGTCGTCCTTGTCGTCTCGCAGCGCTGACGCCCGGACGACGGTCACGAAGCCCTGCCGGATCGAGAGCCGATGCGTCACGCCGGTCACCAGGCACGGCTGTCCGGGCGTCGAGTCCGACCGCGAACCGACCAGGTCCGCCAGGTCGTTGAGCAGCGGCAGCCCACGTCCGGTGGATGCGAGCTGGGGGAAGTCCTCCGGCGGCAGCGGCATCTTCACGATGTCACCGGGCTTGACGTCGGGGCGGCCGAGGCACGTCGCGGTGACTGTCGCGCGCGGCTTGGCGCCCGGCTGGTCCGTCGAATCCGGTGTCGGGACCTCGGCGTCGGCGCCGCGCGTCACGGCCAGCAGCCCGCTCGTCGTGTCGACCACGCGCTCGACTCCGAGTCGCGCCGTACCGGCGTCGGTCGCCGTCCACATCCCTACGTGCAGTACGCCGTCCCGGACGACGGCGGCGGACAGGCCCTGCCGGCCGAGGGACGCGGCGGCCTGGTTCCGCACCGTCCGCAGCGCATCGAGCGCCGATCCGGGACGGATGTCGGCGAAACTCTTCTCGTCCGCCGCCGGAGTGAGTGATTTCAGTCCGTGCGTCACGACCTGCAGACCGGCATCGCGGGCGATGCCCTGGGCGGCCGCCTCGAGCGACTCGTAACAGAGGCCTCTGACCTTGGCGTCGCCGAGGCGGGCGAAGACGAGTTCGCGTCCGCTGATGATCGTGTTGTAGCGCCGCTCCCCCGCCTCCCGGCGCAGGGTGTCGACCCGGATCACCGCGACGAGACTGCCGGCCGGCGGGGCCTGTGTGGTGCCGCCCAGCAGGTCGCTCAGCCCGGCCGCCCGGGTCAGGTCCGCGAACACGCCGGAGCCGGAATCCTTCCACCACAGGTGGATCGCGGCGTTCAGCGACTGGCCGGCCGGATGCCTGATGCGTTGGTAGTCCTCGTCGGTGAGGCCTTCGACGATCACCTCGTACCGCCCGCCGGACAGGTCCGCCGGAAGGGTGGCGGTGACACTGCCGTCGTACGTGTCGCCGGTGATGGTCAGACGCTGCGACCGGCCGGCGAGGTCGTCGAAGAACACCACGGCCCACGTCGGCAGCGTTCCCGGAGTGACGTCGCGGCTCGGGCTGCCGGCGCCCAGCGGATCGGTCAGGCCTGTGGTCATCGCGCGCTCCTCCGTACCAGGTCGAGAGCCGGATCTCGGGGCGTCGGCGCCGGGCCGGAGTCGGCTGCGACGAGCAAGTCGCGCCAGCGCAGCACGAGCCGGCTACCGGAAGCGCCCGGTGCACGCAGGGTCGCGGCCGTCACGACGAGACGATCGACCACTACCTCCACTTGCGCGCGGCCGTTGTCGGCCAGCTGGATCGGCCGGTGCTCGACCACCACGGCGCTGTCGGCGATCCGTTCGTCGACCACGAGGGTGAGCCGTGGCCGCGGCAGATCGACGGGCGTCCGCTCGAACGACGTACCGGCGGTGAGGTCGTCCCAGACGACGGTCAGCGGATCCGCGTCGAGCAGGACGCGGGCGGCCCCGACCGGTACGGCGAGCACGAGCGTGCGGGATGCGTCTAGCACGACCCGGAGCGGTACGCCGTCGGTCAGCCCGGACTCGACCACCGTGCCGGCCGGGGTGACTGCCGGTGGGAACACATCCGGCCCGAGCGCGTCGGCGTACGCGTCGACGAGCGGCCGGGTCACGAAGGCGGGGAGTTGTGTCATCCGGCGGCCTCAGAACGGCAGGACGTCGGTGAGTGCGCCGACCCCGATCGCAGTGACATCGATGAGCCGGGTGAGGCTGCCCGGGGGCGGCAGGTGGACCAGCCGCATGGTCACGTCGATGGTGTCCCGGCGAGCTGCCGTGAAGCTGAACGACAGCGACTGGACGGCCAGGTTGGTCCGCACGGTCGCGCTCGAGACCAGGACCAGCCCAGTGCCGAGACCGCCGGTCTTCGGGGACAGCACAGTGCCGTAGCGGCTCGCCTCCGCGATGTTCTCCAGTGCCGTCTTCCACTCCATCCGCAACGGCCCGATCAGGACCGCGTTGAGTCCGATGGAGTCGTCGTGCGCGGGCAGCGCGACCCGTCGGCTCGTCCCACCGATCGCCGGAACCGAGAACGTCGAATCGATCGACAACTGGGTCACCGCCCACAGTGGCACCGGCACAACTCCGTCGAACAACACCGCGCTCGGGGTGTGCAGGTACGGCGCGAAGCTGCTCGTCATCGCAGTGCCTTGAGCTGGCGGATGAGTGCGAGGACGTCCGCGGCGGTCACCTTGTCGGTCCAGCGAGCGGCGCGATCGTGGAACGCCTTGACCACGGCGTCGATCCGGGCGAGCCGGGCCGGATCGGCATGACCCGTCGTGATGTCGCGCTGGAGATCCTGGACGACGTTGGTCAGCGCGTCGATCGCCTCGATCAGATGGCTGTCCTCGGATTCGAACGCGCGCTTCAGCAACTTCGCGCCGACCAGCTCCGTCCGTCCGCGTCGCTCCACTTCCTTTCCTTCGAGCAGCGTCGCGAGGTTGTCGAGCCGCTCACCGGTCCGCTGTACGGCGGGATGCGCGAGGTCCTGCGTCGTCCGCGAGGTCCGGCCGAGTGCTTCGACCAGGACCTTCGGCGGCTCGACCCGTTCGATCAAGTGCCGGCTGTCAGTTCCCGACTGCGCCGCGGACTCGATCGCTGCCCGGCTCTTCCGCGTCACCGGCGCGCCGTACACCTCCGCGGCCGGTGAGGCCCCGACCAGCTTGAAGTCGACATTGGTATCGCTCGGCGCGGAGCCGGCCGGCACGCTCGTCTCGAAGACGTACAGCTCATGAATCTGCCCGTCGACGACCGCGCTGAGGGTGTACTCACGGCTTGCCAGCGTCTGTCCGCGCTTCTGCGTCCGCGTGGTCCACAGGTACTCGACCCCGGACTCGGCGTTGTCCCGCAATCTGCGCGCCCACATCTCGACCCCGCTCCTCTCCAGCCACTGGTTGATCCGCCGTACCGCGTGGGCGACGCCGTACGGCGCGTCCAGGCCGAGGCCGGGTGACGCGGCACCGTGCGCGCGCTCCGTCTTCGCCGCGCGGTACGCCTCGCTCACGTCCCCGGCGGTGAACAAGACGTCCTCGCCCCGAGTCAGCCCCCGGCCCTTCGTCACACTCGGGCCGGTCAGCAGCTCCTCGACGACCGCTCCGGTGCCATGCTCCTTCCAGACCCGGTAGCCGTACTCGGGGAAGTGCAGGACGACGTCGTCCTTCAGGTCAGGCCAGTGCCACAGCAGGCCCTCGGCGTCGATCTCCTTCGTGATCGTGGCGATCTGTTCGCCCCATCTCTTCCCGCCGCGCCCCGGGATGAGGTCGCCCTTGCGCGGTGCCCGGGTCGGCCGGTCGGCGAGGCCGGGACGAGCGCCGGGGTACTGCGGCTCGTGGCGACGCCGGCCACGTTGCCGCGTGGCGGGGACGGCCGGCTCGGTGGTCACCGGCGGCCTGATGGGTTCGATCGTGACACCGGGTGGCGGCGTATGCGGCAGCGGCGGGAGCGGAGGGAGCGCGGCGCCTTCGGTCTCGGCCCACGTCTTCGGATCGACCAGCTTCCGGGTCTCCGCGCGCAGGTCGGCGAAGTTCTGCCCCATCCCCTCGGTGTCGATGTCCTCGAGCGATCCGGTCAGCACCCGCTCGTAGACGAAGTGGATGGCCTCGCGCAGCTGGGTCATCCGGCCGACGACGCGGTTCATCTTCATCACGTACTCCGAACCCAGCAGCTCCATCGCGTCGATCACGGACTCGATGACCACGTGCTGCGCCCGCTCGTGCGGTACGTCGAACCGGGCGGCGAAGGCCTCGACCACGGGGTGTCCCTTCAGGTTCAACCGGATCTGCGCCTCGAACTTGGTACCGCGGAGGAAGTTCACGGTGTCCCTCCCTCCGGCGACCCTTCGATCGCCAGGTCCAGCACGCCACCCAGGTCGCCGATCGTGGCCTCGCCGGTGACGGCCACCTGGTGGGCGACCGCGTCGGTGATCCGGTTCATCGCCTTCGAGAGCGCCAGGTTGATCAGGTAGCCCTGCGTCAGCTGTTTGGTGAACTCGACCGTGAAGTGCTCCAGACTCAGCTCGGCCAGCCGCTTCGCGATGTTGCGCATCGCCTGCTGGGTGGCGGCCACCGCCGCCTCGGTCGCCTCCCGCTTGATCAGCGAACTCCCGGCGCTCCGGGCGCCGCGGACCGCGGACGGGATCTCGGGCAGCACGGTGAGCGCGGCGTTGATGACCGCCGCCCACATCTCGGCCTCGACCTGCGCCTTCGACAGAATGTCGTCGGCGTCCAGCATCGCGCGCTGCAGGTCGCGGTGCTCGAATGCGGTCTCCAGTCCTTCGACGGCCTGGACCGCGCCGACCGCGAACGCGAGCGGTGCGCAGACGACGGCCAGCACGGTCATTCCGACCAGGTTGAGGATCTCGAACAGTTCGGCCTTGCCGATCTCCGTCTCGGCGAGCCGCGCCATTCCAGTGACGTAGGCCTCCTCATCGGTGAAAGCCGGCCGGAGCCGTTCGGCGGCGATCTTGTGGATACCGGACAGCTTGGCGCCGATGTCGGTCTCGGCACCCTTGTCGTCAGGGCTGAAGTTGGCCAGGCCGAAGGCATACTTCCGGTCGGCGGCCGCCTTGCGCTGCCAGTGCTCGTTCTCCTTGATCAGGTCGGTGAGCAGGCTCTTGAAGATGTCGTCGACCGCCGTGGTGAGGGCGTGGCCGGCAGCGGTCGACGCATAGGCGTCCAGCACCTGTGCCGCCCTCAGCTTCTCGACCAGGTCTTCGACCTCGGGGACCTTGTCCAGCACAGGATCGATCGCCGTCACCTGCTGGCGCGCGGCCGAGAGCACAGCGTCCAGCTCGGCCAGGGTCCACCAGCGCCCCCGGCCGTCGTACACCTTCGGGCCGTTCTTGAACGGAGCGACGGTCCCGGCCTCAGGCTCAGGCGCGTCGGGGTCCGGGGTGAGAGAGCCGATCACCTGCCCGGTCATGGCGATCCACCCGGCGGTGAGTCCCCCGGGGATGCCTATGGCCATCACCCGCTCCCGCTGTAGCTCGTCGAGCAGCGCCTGCCGCAACCTCATCAGCTCGGGCAGGTCCGCGAGCATGACGGTGAGCAGCACCCGCGTCATCGCCATGTACGACTTGAAGTTCTGGGCGCGCTTGCTGAGTTCGTCGCCGCTGGCGAGGAGCACTTGCAGGAGCACGTCCTGGCACTGGGTGACGAACATCGAGGCCACCGCGTCGTCACGGGCCGAGCCGAAGACGCCCGCGAAGGCGGCCACCCACTCGGCGGCGTGGCCGGCGATCGGGCATCGCAAGCGATGCTTGTCGTCCTGGCTGAGCATGTGGGTGATGTACTCGCGCTCCAGGTCCTTGATCGCCCCGAAGGCGGCTGCCATGTTCCGCAACTGCGGCGCCATCGGTGCGTGATTGCGCACGAGGGTCCGGCAACTGCGGTCGATGTGCACCATCGCCGCGATCAGGAAGCCGCCGACATAGTTGCCCGGCGACATGTGCAACAGGCCCGCGACCTCCGCCACCTTGTGGCTCAGCCGGACGGAGATGTGGTGCGGCCACAGCGCGATGTCCTGCTCGCCGAGGAACGGAGTGTCCGGCGTGGACGGAGAGTCGTGCAGGAGACCGAACATCCCCAGCCAGCTGAACGGCTCGTCGGCGTTGAGCGGTGGACACTTGCCGTACGTGTCCTTCGGGGCGTCCGGGTCGTCCTCACTGAGCACCAGGACGTCGACCGGTCCGCGCGGTAGCCGCGGGTCGGCCGCGCCGATCCAGACCGGGCTGCCGTCCGCCGTCAATTGGTAGAGATACAGCGTGTCCTTGACCCGGGCCCAGTCCGGAAGCCGCTTGATCTTGCGCTCGGCCTGTCGTCTCAGCTCTGCCTGGTCAGCGCCACCGCCGGCCTCCTGCCGCAACTCGACCATCATCGCCTCGACGAATAGGTCGAACACCTGCGCCGCTCCACTGGCCTGGCCGTAGAGACTCCACTGATCCGCGCTCACGAGGCCGATGTTGTCCGTGAGCTGGGCTTGGCGGTCTCCACTCTTGAAGTCCCAGACCTGCAGCTGCATGCCGTCCAGCTGCCGGGCGCGCTCGCCGTCGAACGCGAAGAACGCCACGAAAGCGCCCTCCCCGGAAGCGGGCGCGCCGACGACGGCGATCGAGTCCGGCGGTGCGCCACCGGAGCGCCGAACGACCTCGGCCCACACCTGAGCGGAGTTCTGGAATCTGGACAGCCGTCGCCGTGGTCTCCGGCCGGCGGACGTGTCGCGTTCTCGCGGCAGACCGTCCAATCGCATACTGATGTGGGCCGCGTTCTGGTCGTAGTACGGGACCAGGTAGGCATCACCGGCCGCACCCAGCTGGACGCGATCGTCGTCCCGGACCTCGCCCTCGCCGGACTCGTCCGGCTCGTCTCCGGCGGTCGTCGTACGCCGGGACAGCCGAGCGACTGCGAGGTCGACGCTGGTCAGCAACGACTCCTCCAGCGCACCGGCCACCCGCCCGGGCAGTGGATCGCCACTGAAGCAGATCGCGGTCGGCGCGGCCCGGCAATCCTTTGCCTCGCTGACGATCCGCACGGTCAGCGCCCGGTCGACGGCCCGGCCGAGGGCAGCGTCTACGGCGTCCGTGACCAGCCACACGAGGTCGTCGTCGACCCTGTCCTCGGTGACCTCGACCCGCACCCGGACGGGCATCCGGACCGTCGTCACGACAGCGCCTCCAGGGCCGCCGTGAGCTGGGCCAGCGTCATGTTCACGTGGTCCTCGGGATCGCATGCGGGGACGATCCGGATCTCCACCTCGACCGGGAACTCGAGCACGAGCCCGTCGTCCTGGATCCGCGCCAGGACGGCCTTGCTGTCCGGCCCGGGTATCACCAGCTCACCCGCGCTGACGACCACCAGGCCGGTGCGCTCGGTGATTCGCGGCTCCTGCATCACGACTCCCCTGGTCTGTACTTACTGCGGTGCCTTCGTGGTCGAGCCGGCGGTGTCGGTGACGGCGGCGGCGAGCGAGAAGCCGGAGAAGGTCGCGACCGGCGCGCCGCTGACGGTGGCCGAACCGGGCGCGGCGCTGGTGATGTAGCACTGCGACAGCACGATCGTGGAGAACGACCAGTCATCGCCTTCCTGCTCGAGCAGCACGATCTCGAACGGGTCACCGCGCAACGCGAGCGCGGTGAGCTCGGCCGCGGCGGGCCCGATCGCGGTGACCGACAGCGTGAAGGTCAGCGACTGTGGTGTCGCGACCACTCCCACGTGGGTGCGCTCGATCGAGTGCAGCGGTTCGGCACTGGTCCCGAACGTCGGGACGTAGGACTGCGCGAGGAAGACCCGGGTCTCGTTCCCGTCGACGGTGATCCGGACGCCCAGCCTGGTCTTCCAGTCGGACTGCGTGATGGTCATCGCTGCTCCTGCCTCAGAAATGCGGCTTCAGAATGACGTCGAGCTGATGGATGATCGACGCGATCTCGGCCAGCAGCGTCACGTCGACCTGGCGGGTCTGGCGCGCGGTCACCAGCCGGGCGGTGTCGGCGGCGGACCGGGCGTTCTCGGGGATCGACAGGATCGCCAGCAGCGGGATCGAGGCCACGAACGAGTCGATCGCACCCGACGCCACGAACGGCCCGACGATGCCTTCGATCCGGACCCGGATCGCGGTCAGCCCGGCCTTGGTGATCGACGTGTCGCCGATCGCCCCGATCAGCCCGGCCCGCAGCGAGAACTCGAGCTGGTCGAGCAGCGTCAGCAGGTCGACGTAGTTGCGGGCCGCGTCACTGGAGAACAGCCCGCCGTCGCCGAGGTACAGACCGGAGCCGGGGATCAGCGCCGGATCGACGAGCGGGATGACGCCCTGCCCGGCCAGCCCGGTGATCTCGGCCGGCGTGTATTGAGTGGTCACCGGCATCGTGAAGCCACGGACCTGCTTGAGGACGACGCTGGTCCCCGGCGGGTACCCGGCGATCGCGCCCATCACGGCCGCGGCGGCGTCGGCGGTGGCCGTCGTACTGGTCGGGTCGAGAGTCGCTCCGCGGGCGGCGACCAGGACCATCCGGCCGGAGTCGCTGCGCAAGGGACCGTCGGTGGCCAGGACGTCCGTGACGTAGGTCGCCGACCGCGGGGTGGCCGGGTCGATCATCGCGACCGCGATCCGTTTGCTGCCGGCGGCCGACGCGGTCTCGACGTGCTCCTTCAGCGCCATCAGCCCGGTGGCCGCGGTCGCGCCGCTGGTCGCCGTACCGACCGTGGTCTCGCCCGCGAGCGCGACGAACGTGACGTCGTCCGCGGCGTCGAGACCGGCCAGCGCCTCGGCGTAGGCATCGTCGGTCGCCGTGCGTACGCCGTACACCTTGCTCGGCCGTGGGTCCTGGGCGAGGACGAGGTCCAGGCTCCGGGTCAGCGCGTTGGCCGTCGTACCACTGGCGAAGGAGCTCATGATCGACGCGTGGTCGGTGACCTCGACCGGGGTCGCGGCCGGCGCGGACGCGCCGGCCGCCGCGTTACCGACGACGGCGACCACGCCGGGGTTGCGTTGTGCGGTGGGGACCAGGGCACTGGTGTCGATGGTCACGTTCACGTACGGGTACGCCGGTTGCACCAGGGTGCTCATGCAGTCCTCCGGAGTCTCGGGGTGGGTGGTGCGGTCGGATGGTCAGGTGACGACGACGGCGATGCCCTGCGGGCCGAGCCAGGCGCGCGCCGCGGCCAGCCGCGCGTCCGCCGTCGTACCGCCGGGCCAGCCGTCGTCCTCGAAGGTCGCCGCGGGCACGAGCCAGCAGACGGCACGATCGGCGCGGCGGGCCGGTGCATCGTCAGGGGGCGACGGTGAGGGGTAGGAACGAGCGACCCGGCGGGCGGCGGCGGTGGCGCGCAGCAGGTCGCGCGGGGAGGTCCCGTCATCGACCAGGAACGCGACCACGACCGGCAGGACGAGAGGTGGTGCGCCTCCCCCGCCGTTCGGGGGCGCGCTCAGCTGCAGGGTGACACCGAGTGCGGCGGTGAAGTTCCCGGTGACCGGGACTTCGGTCACGTCGACGGCCTCGATCAGCCCACCCACCCCCGCGGTACGGACGGCCAGGCTGCCCACCATGACAGCGTCCGCACCCGGGGTGGGTGGCCGGCCGGTGTCCCAAGCCGCGGTGACGTCCCAGGGGAGTGCGTCACCGGCGCGCATCAGCCGGGCGGAGAGGGAGGTCTCCACCGGCAGCGCGACCGCGAGGTCGAACCGGTCGTAGACAGCCGTCGTCGGGCCGGTCACGGCCGCCGGGTCGACGGCGTAGCAGGTGACGGCCAGCTGGAGCAGCGCGTCGGCGTCCAGGAGTGTCGGGCGGGCAGCGGGGTCGGCGAGCCGCAGCAGGACCTGGTCGGCTGGATCCATCACGCCCGGCCGGCTCGCCGCTCGATGCCCATGCTGGTCCCCCCCAGCCGTCCCGGGACGTCCGGTCACGCCCCTTGGGTCAACGGTCCTCGCCCTGCGTCATCGCATCGTCAACGCTCCGTTGTGCCGTGAACCGCTGACCAGCGCGACCAGTTGCGCCGATGGCTCGATCCCGAGGTCGGCCCGGATCGCCTGCCGATGCAGCTCCAGCACCCGCCGCGCCTCGTAGACGTTGCCTTCGGCGAGGTGGACCTGGATCAGGCACCGGTTCGCGCTCTCCCGCAGCGGCTCGGCCCGTACGGCGGCCAGCGCGGCGTCGACCGCGACAGCGAATCGACCTGCCCGCGCCATCCGCAACGCCAGGCTCTCGAGCGAGTGGAGTCTGGTCTGCCGCCACCGCTCCCGATACGGGGGCAGCCACTCCTCGTACCAATCGGGCAGGAGCTCGGAGTCCAGCAGATCCAGGAGTTCGGCGCCGGCGTCCGGCTCCGCCCGGCTCTCCACGGACAGCGCCAGGGCGGTTGCCTCGAGGACGTCGACCGCGACGACCTCGGCCAGGTGCAGCCGGGTCCGGGTGGCGTCGAGTACGCGACCACCGGCCTGCTGGATCCGCCAGACCGCCGTCCGCAGGTTGGCGGCGGCATTGCCCTCGGCCGACTCCGGCCACAATGATCCGGCGACGTAGTCGCGCCGCAGCGTCCCGCCGTTCAGCGCGAGGAACGTCAGCAGCCGTTCGGCGTTCTGTGGCAGGGTGAGTGTGCGGTCGTCCGCACAGAGTGCGAAACCTCTCAACAGCGCAAGCCGCATCACCGGCATGCCCGTCCGCAGCGCCATCGCGTCCCCCCGACGTGCGCAATCAGATTGCCCTCTCCGAGGTTAGACCTCCGCCGGCCCGCGGTACAGCCCCCGGCGTTTGGTTGCCGTCAGCAACATCACTGGTCGGTGATCGGGGCGGCGTGCGCCTCTGCGTAGCCGGCGGCGGCCAGGCGGTCGAGGGTCTTCTGGAGGACGGCGGTGTCCTCCAGCGTGCGGACCTCGGTGATCTTGCCCCAGCGGATCCGGAGGAACTGGTGGACGACGTTCTGGTAGCGCGAACCGTCGACCACGCCGACGTTGACGGTGACGGCGGTGGCCACGCGGGTGTTCCACGGCCAGCCGGCGACCAGGATGTCCTCGACGTCGAAGGTGGTGTTCGGCAGCAACCGGAAACAACGCTCCCACCAGCGCCGGAGCGCCTCGTGCGTGTGCCGCTCGCCGGACAGCGCGTGGTCACCGTAGAACCGGTAGGTGAACGCCGGCGCCATCCCGGCCACCATGGCCTCCCAGTTCCCCGCGCTGATCTGGGCGAAGGCGTTCCGCACCTGCATCGCCACGATCCGGTGGTACATGCCCCAGTCTCCCCTCGTCGGTCGTCGCCTCCACCGTAGAGATAGTGAGTTCAATAACGCAACTGACTAGAGTGATGACATGCGGAACACCAGCTTCGCCTCGATGCACTGCTCGCTCGCCCAGTCCCTCGAACTCATCGGCGACTGGTGGACGCCCCTGGTGCTACGCGACCTCTACCTTGGTCTGGACCGCTTCGACCAGTTCGTCACCGATCTCGGGATCTCCCGCAATCTCCTCACCGACCGGCTCAACACGCTGATGGACGGTGGCCTCGTCGTGCGTACGCCGTACCGGCAGAATCCGGTCCGTTACGCCTACGAGCTGACCGAGGCCGGGCGGGAACTCGTGCCGATCCTCCTCACGCTCACCGCCTGGGGTGATCGCTGGGCGACGCCACCCGCGGGTCAGCCGCTGACCTTCACGCACGCCACCTGTGGGAAGGTCACCACGGCCACGGTCTGCTGCTCGGAGTGCGGCGACGCACTGACCGCTGAGGACGTCACGCCGTCGGCCGGACCGGGGGGTCGGACAGCGCGGGGGACCGCGCTGATCGCGACAGTTCTCTCAGGCCGTTGATGCGAGCCGGAGGCGGAGCAGCTCCTTGAGCGGCATGGATTCGCCGTCCCGGGCGCCCTGGCCGACGACGAGCGGTGGGTCGGAGGGAAGGATGTCGACGCCCGCGAGGCGGGACTTCAGGCTGGCGGGAACGCCGAGGATGTAGAAGTTGGCGTCGACGTCGACACCCAACGAGCGGTTGCGACGGAGATACCAGCCGATGACACCGGTCCGATAGCTCGCCCCCGAACCCACGACCTGGGCTCGCAGCGGCTCGGGCTCCACACCCCGCGCCCGCATCTCCTTGACGAAGCCGACCAGCAGTTCCCGCGCCTGCGCCGACTCGCCTGCCTTCCGGCGCTCCAGCGCGGCGGCCTGCGCAGCGGCCGCCTCGCGCCGTTCCGCACGCCAGTTCGCCTGATCGCCCACGCCGCCAGCCTAGTTGCCTGCCCGGGGACGACGCCGACGTGGGTTCGTACCAGCGATGGATGGATTCGATCGCTGGTACGAGACGTCGCCCGGCCGAAGGTCAACCCAGGTTCGGAGCTGTCTCGGCCCGGACCGCCAGTTCGCCCACCAGGCGTTGCCAGGCTCGGTCGAGGCCGGCCGCGACGCAACCGGCCACGACCGTCTCGGTGCCCAGTACGCTGGCCTTCACCTCCGGAACGACCGGCGCGAGCATGCGGACCTGGTTGACGACGGCTTCGAGGAAGCCGGGCGCCTGGCCGATCCCGCCACCCAGCACGATCAGCTCGGGATCGACGACCGTGATGACGGTGCACACCGCCTTCGCCACGAGGAGTGCCTCCTCGGCCACCACCCCGGCCGCGACCGCATCGCCGCGCGCCGCCGCCGCGAAGACCTTCTCGGCCGACACCGCCCCGCGCACTCCGGCCCGTCGCGCGGCCCGGACCACGGCTGCCGCTGAGGCCGACGCGTCGAAGCCGCCTCGCTTGCGAGCGTCCCGCTGATCACTTCCGCTGCCCTCGGTGAACGGCAGATAACCGATCTCGCCGGCCACCCCGTGTGAACCGTGCCGGAGTTTGCCGTCCAGCACCAGCCCCATCCCGATCCCGGTGCCGACCGAGACGAACGCGAAGCTGTCGACGTCCCGGCCGTGGCCGTGCACCCGCTCCGCCAGCGCGGCTGCGTCCACGTCGTTCTCGATCATCAGCGACGGCCCGAAGCGATCACGCAGCGCGGTCAGTGTCGCCGGCGAGTCCCACCCGGACAGTCGCCCGGTCAGGGTCAACGCGTCGAGCCGAGCGTCGTACACACCGGGGCTGCCGATCACGGTTTGGGTCAACTGGCCGGCCGTGATCCCCGCATCGGCCGCGAGCGTCGCCGCCAGGTCCGAGAGCTCCTGGATCCGCGCCATCGCGTCCGCGGCCTTGGTCCGCACGTTCAACCGGCAGCGCGTGTTCCCGGCCAGGTCGGCGATCGCGCCACGCAGGAACTCCCGCCCGACATCGAGCCCGAGCACGAACCCCCCCTCCGGCCGCACCTCGTACAGGCGCGCAGCCGGCCCGGGCACGCCTGTCCGCTGACCGGTCGCGTGCACCAGACCGGCGCGCTCGATCGTGGTCAGCGCCGCCGACACCGTCGGCTTGGACAGCCCGGAGAGCTGGGAGAGTTCGGTCCGCGATACCGGACCGGACCGCCGGATGTGCTCCAGCAGGACCTGCTCGTTGATCGCTCGGATCAGTTGCGGGCGCGCCGCGGAGGCACCTCCGGCGACTACCGTCACATCGACCCCCTTGCGTCCATAACGCTTCGAGCAGCAGTCACAGTTAGCCCTTGTGCCAACGGTGATTGTTAAGTTAGTTTCCTATCGATTCTATTGGTAGGCACGAGGAGTTGCCAGTCCATGATTCGTCCGCCGGTCGTCCTCGGACTCGACTTCGGTGGGACCAAGATCGCCGTTGCCGTCGGCGACCTGTCCGGCCGGCGTCTCGGAGTCACGAAGCTCGACACTCTGGCCGAGGCCGGAGCAGCCGCGGCGATGGAGCGCGGTCTCAGCGCGGGCCGCGACCTGCTGACCGACGTAGCGCCCGGCCAGGAGCTCGCCGGCGTCGGCGCGGCCACCCTCGGCATCCCGTACGACGACCGCGTCGAGCTCGCACCTACCTTTCCCGGCTGGGGTGAGCTGCCGTTCGGGCAACTGATCCGCGACGCCTTCCCCGGCATCCCGGTCCGGCTCGGGACGGACGTGAAGGCAGCCGCCGCGGCCGAGCTGCGGTGGGGTGCGCTCACCGGCTGCGATCCGGGCCTGTACCTCAATCTCGGCACCGGCCTCGCGACCGCGATCGTTGCCGGTGGCACCGTGATCTCCGGGGCGCACGGCGCGTCCGGCGAGATCGGCTACAACCTGCGCTCTGCCGCGGATGTTTGGATCAGCGCCGACGAGCGCACGATCCTCGAGCATGTCGTCAGTGGCCAGGCACTCGAGACAACCGGTAGCGCCCGGCTGGGGCGACCGGTCACGGCGGCCGATGTCTTCGCGATGGCATCGACCCAGCCGGACGCCGCCGTACTCGCGGCGGAGTTCCATCGCGAACTGGCGATGCATGTCGTCAACCTGGCGATCGCCATCGACCCGGTCCGGATCGTCGTCGGCGGCGGACTGGTCGGTGCGTGGGACCGGATCGCCCCAGAGCTGCGCCGGGCACTCGACGCGGCAGTCCCCTTCCCACCGGAGCTGACAGTGGCCCGATTCCCTTCGGACGCGCCGCTGGTGGGGGCACTCGCCCTCGGTGTCGAGGCCGCGGGTGCGGTTCTCGGCGCGGAGGCATTCGCATGACCATCAGTTCGAGGAGTGAAAGGCAGAGACGATGAGGGGCATCAAACGGATCGCCGGCACGGCGATCGCGGTCGGCGTACTGGCCGCCGCGGGCTGTGGGGGCGGTGACAAGCCGGTCGGGAGCACGTCGTCCAGCAACAACCCGTCGTCCTCGGCGAGCAACGGCGCAGGGCAGTTCAAGAAGGGCGGCACCGTCACGATCGCCAACGTGGGCGGTCAGACCTGGTCGTGCCAGTTCAACCCGTTCAACCCGGCGGTCAACCAGGAGGCGCTCGGCTTCGTCTACGAGCCGCTGACCTTCGTCAACGTGCTCAAGGCCGGAGCGACCACGCCGATGCTGGCCACCGACTTCACCTGGTCACCGGCCAAGGACTCAATCGTCTTCACCATCCGCGACGGTGTGAAGTGGAGCGACGGGCAGCCGTTCAGCGCCGACGACGTGGTCTACACGTTCAACCTGATGAAGCAGCAGCCGGCCCTCGACCTCTACGCGCTGTGGACCGGCGCCGGGCTGACCAGCGTCACCGCGGCCGGCAACAAGGTCACGATGAAGTTCAAGGGGGCGGCCGAGCCGTACTTCTTCAACTTCGCCAACCAGGTCGGCATCGTGCCCAAGCACATCTGGTCCACCGGTGAGGCGGCCTCCAAGCCGGCCACCTGGGCGAACCCGAAGCCGGTCGGCACCGGCGCGTACACGGTTGAGTCCTGCACCAGCAACAACATCACCTACGCCGCCAACGGCTCCTACTGGCAGCCGGGCAAGCCGTACATCCAGAAGGTCCAGTACCCGGCCTACCTGGACAACAACCCGGCCAACCTCGACCTCGCCAGCGGTAAGGCGCAGTGGGGCGGCCAATACATCCCGAACATCGACAACTTCTACAAGTCGAAGTCGCCGGACAACAACTACTGGTTCCCGCCGACCGCGAACGTGGCACTCGTGCCGAACAACGATCCGTCCCGCCCGGCGACCAGCAAGCTGGCGGTCCGGCAGGCGCTCGCGTACGCGCTCGACCGCGAGCAGATCTCGAAGATCGGTGAGAGCGGCTACCAGCCGGCCGCGAACCAGAGCGGCGTGGTCACGCCGACGTTCGACAAGTACTTCGACCAGGGCGCGCTGACCGCTGCCGGCTACGGCAAGGCCAACACGGACAAGGCGAAGCAACTACTGCAGAGCGCGGGATACTCGTCGTCCAACCCGCTCAAGCTCAGTGTCATCACGGTCACCGGCTACACCGACTGGGATGCGTCCCTCGCGGTCGTGAAGCAGCAGCTCGCCGCCGTCGGGGTCGAGCTGAGCATCCAGGACCTGCAGCAGCAGTCGTACAACCAGAAGCTCTACACCGGTGACTACGACCTCGCCTACTCCAGCCAGACCGGCGGACCCACGCCGTACTACGAACTGCGGCAGCTGCTGTACTCGAAGAACACGGCGCCGATCGGCAAGCAGGCGAACAGCAACTACTCGCGGTACATCAACCCCGAGGTGGACAAGCTGCTCGACCAGTACGCCAGCGCCGACCCGGACACCCAGGTCAAGCTGGTCAAGCAGATTTCCGGGTACATGATCAAGGACGTACCGGTCATCCCGACGACCGAGTCGGTCGACTGGTACCAGTACAACACCACGGACCTCCAAGGCTGGCCGACGCAGGACGACCCCTACGCCCAGCCCGCGCCGTACAACATGCCCGACGTCGGGCAGGTTCTGACGAACCTGTACTCCAAGTCGGCCCAGAAGTAAGGAATGAATTCGTGAGAGTGAGCACGAGGAGCTGGTGGTCGTGCGGTACCTGATACGTCGTCTCGGGTTCTTCGTGCTCACTCTCTGGGCAGCGATGACGCTGAACTTCTTCATCCCGCGGATGATGCCCGGCAGTCCGGAGGATGCGCTGCGGCAGCGGCTCAGCAAGGGTGGCGCGGTCGTCACGGCAGAGCAGTTGCAGACCGTCCTGGCCGAGTTCGGGTTCGATCCGAACAAGAACCTCGCACTGCAGTACATCGAGTACCTCAAGGCGATGG
Organism: Kribbella sp. NBC_01484; assembly: GCF_036227145.1. Taxonomy (NCBI): domain Bacteria; kingdom Bacillati; phylum Actinomycetota; class Actinomycetes; order Propionibacteriales; family Kribbellaceae; genus Kribbella; species Kribbella sp. NBC_01484. Next base: position 6,775,522 of record NZ_CP109437.1, on the reverse strand, counting down.
TGACCGGGCACTGGGGCGTGTCGATCGGCAGCAGCCTCGGTGTCCCGGTGACCACGCTGATCGGCAGCGCGTTGCCGTGGACGGTCGGCCTCGTCGGCATCGCGACCATCCTGGCGTTCCTCATCGGCACGTTCATCGGCACGATCGCCGGCTGGCGTCGCGGCGGGCTGATCGACGGGGTCGTGCCGCCGCTCTTCATCGTGACGTCGGCGCTGCCGTACTTCTGGGTCGCGCTGCTGTTCATCTCGTTGTTCGCGATCGGCAGCCATCCGGTCCTGCCCAACGACTTCAACTACGATCAGGGGTTGACGCCGGGCTTCAACCCCGAGTTCATCGGCAGCGTGCTCAAGCACGGCATCCTGCCGGCCGGAACCATCCTGATCACCGCGATCGGTGGCTGGATCCTGACCATGCGCAACAACATGGTCACCACGCTGGCCGAGGACTACGTCCGGATGGCCCGGGCCAAGGGAATCCCGAGCCGGAAGATCATGTTCGGGTACGCCGGCCGGAACGCGTTCCTGCCCAACCTGTCCGGGTTCGCGATGTCGCTCGGCTTCGTCATCTCCGGCACGATCCTGGTCGAGTACGTGTTCAACTACCCCGGCCTGGGTTACATGTTCTACAACGCCACCGTGAGCACGGACTACCCACTCCTGCAGGCGCTGTTCCTGCTGGTGACGCTGGCCGTGCTGATCTGTGTCCTGCTCTGCGACTTCGCGGTGTTCCTGCTCGACCCGCGAGCCCGGACGAAGGGGTAACCGCCAGTGAGTGAGCGAAGCGAAGTCACCATCCGGCAGAGCCGCTTATCGCGCTTATCGGCGCCCGGAGCGAAGCGAGGACGTCGATGAGCGCTATCGTCACCGGCGCCGCGGCGCCCGCAGCACCGACCGCGACCCGCCGCCCCCGGGGCGGCCTGTTCCGCGCCGTCCTGCACAACCGCAAGGCCATGGTCGGCGTGGGCCTGCTCGTCCTCTTCGTCCTGCTCGCCGCGTTCCCCCACCTCTTCGTCCCCTGGCTGCACGGCGATCCGCGCGCGATCGGCGACATGCCGCTGGCGAAACCGTCCAGCGAACACTGGCTCGGTACGACGGGCCTCGGCCAGGACGTGTACGCCGAGCTCATCTACAGCACCCGCGAATCCCTGGTCATCGCGGTCGTCGCGGGTCTGGGCGCGACGATCCTGTCCGTCATCATCGGTGTCTCGGCCGCGTATCTCGGCGGTTACGCCGACGACGGGCTCTCGATGCTGACCGACATCTTCCTGGTGCTGCCGACGTTCCCGCTGATCATCGTGCTGGCGACGTACGCCGGTAAGGGCAATCTGACGGTGATCATCATCGTGCTGATCCTGACGGGTTGGTCCTACGGCGCCCGCCAGATGCGCGCGCAGGCGCTGTCGCTGCGCAACCGGGACTTCCTCGAGTCGGCCCGGGTCCGGGGTGAGCGGTCGTCGTACATCATCGTGGTCGAAGTGCTGCCGACGATGATCTCGCTGATCGTCGCGAACTTCCTCGGCGCCGCGCTGTACGCGGTCCTCACCGCGGCCGGCCTGCAGTTCCTCGGTCTCGGCGACCCCAACTCGCTGAGCTGGGGCACCATGCTCTACTGGGCCCAGAACCAGGGCGCCCTGGTGAACGGCCTGCCGGCGTGGGCGCTCTCGCCGGGCCTGGCGGTCGCGCTGCTCGGTGTTTCGTTTGCCCTGCTCAACTACGCGTTCGACGAGATCAGCAACCCCGCGCTGCGGCCGGTTCGGAGGCGACGTGCCAAGTAACACTGAGGGCAAGCGAATCCTCGAGGTCCGTGATCTCACCGTCGAGTACGACACCGGCGGCGATCGTCCGGTCGTCGCGGTCGACGCGGTGGATCTCGACGTACACGCGGGTGAGTTCGTCGGCGTGGTCGGCGAGTCGGGCTGCGGCAAGTCGACGTTGTTGTTCGCCATCGCCCAGCTGCTGAGCCCTCCGGCCGCGATCACCGGCGGCAGCGTGACGTTCCAGGGCCAGAACCTGGTCGCGATGAGCGAGAAGAAGCTGGCCGCGTTGCGCTGGCGCGACTTCTCCGTGGTGATGCAGAGCGCGATGAACGCGCTCAACCCGGTGAAGAGCATCGGCGGCCAGTTCAAGGACGCGATCATGGCGCACGACGAACCGGTCTCCGACGATCGCCCGGCCGAGGTCCTGCGGCTGGTCGGTATCGACCCGATCCACCTGCAGAGCTATCCGCACCAGCTCAGTGGCGGGATGCGGCAACGGGCCATGATCGCGATGGCGCTGCTGTTCACGCCGGACCTCATCATCATGGACGAGCCGACCTCGGCCCTCGACGTGGTGGCGCAACGGTCCCTGATGGTGCAGATCAAGGAACTGCAGCGACGACTCGGATTCGCGGTCCTCTTCGTCACCCACGACATGTCGCTGATCAGCCACTTCTCCGACCAGCTCGTGGTGATGTACGCCGGCCAGGTGGTCGAGTTCGGCAGCACGCGCGCGGTCTTCGACCATCCCGCGCATCCGTACAGCGCCGGGCTGCTGGACGCCTTCCCGTCGATCCGTGGGCCGAAGGTGCCGCTGACCGGGATTCCCGGCAGCCCGCCGAACCTCGCCGACCCGCCCAGCGGCTGCCGCTTCCAGCCGCGCTGCCCGAAGGCGTTCGAGGACTGCCCGAAGATCGCGCCCGAGCTCTACCAGGTCGGCCCCGTGCAAGCTCGTTGCCTCCTCCACGCACCCGGCCATATCCAGGCCGAAGAGCCCGTCCGGGAGACGACACCATGACTGTATTTTCGGCCGGGCCTTCGGCGCCGGCGTGGTCATGGGGCCTTGGCTCCCGGCCTTCCCTCGTCGCTCCGGTCGCTGCGCTCCCTACACTCCTCAGTCCAGGCCGGGAGGCCCCATGACCTCGGTGAGCACCGACCAGATCGCAGCGACCGATGCGGACGACGCGCCGCTGCTCGAGACCAAGAAGCTGAGCCGGCATTTCCGGGTCGGCCGCGGCCTCTCCAAGCAGCTGCTGCACGCCGTCGACGATGTAAATCTCACCATCGGCCGGCAGGAGATCGTCGCGCTGGCCGGCGAGAGCGGCAGCGGGAAGAGCACCATCGCCCGTCTGCTCGCCGGGGTCTACCGGCCGACGAGCGGCGAGATCTACTACCAGGGCCGGCCCATGTCGAGCATGGGGTCGCGACGGGATCAGTTGTCCTACCGTGGCGACGTACCGATGGTGTTCCAGGACCCCTTCAGCTCGCTCAACCCCGCCTTCCGGGTGTCCCACGGCGTCTTGCGCAGCCTGAAGCTGCACCGCCGCGACCTGAACAGAGCCCAGCGACTCGAAGAAGCCGAGCGCGTCATCGAGGCGGTCGGACTGTCGCCGGCCGGCGACATCATGAACCGCTATCCGTACGAGCTCAGCGGCGGCCAGCGGCAGCGCATCGGGTTCGCCCAGGCGCTGGCGCACAAGCCCAAGCTCATCCTGGCCGACGAGCCGGTCTCGATGCTCGACGTGTCGATCCGCATCGGCCTGCTCAACCTGATGGCGGAGCTGCGCCGCTCCGAAGGCGTGTCGTTCCTCTACATCACGCACGACATCGCGAGCGCGCGGTACGTCGCGGACCGGCTGATGATCATGTACGCCGGTCACATCGTGGAGTCCGGTCCGGCGGAGTCGGTGCTGGCCAACCCGAAGCACCCCTACACGGACCTCCTGCTCGGGGCGGTCCCGGATCCGCGGGCACCGCTGACGGCGGCGGTCGAAGGCGACACAGGTGAGCCGCCGAAGGTCATCGATCCGACGCCCGGCTGCCGGTTCCGCTGGCGCTGCCCGCTGGTCGTCGACAAGTGCCACCAGGTCACGCCGGTCCTCAGCCGCCTGGGCGAAGACCACGACGCCGCCTGCCACGTCGCCGAACCCGACCCCGGTTTCCCTGTCAGCTGACGGACGTCCTGGTCTACTGCTGGATACTGTTCGACGGTGGTCAAACACTGGTTTACAGTTGTTTCATGACTGTCGAACATCGCCGGGGTGTGGCGGGACTCGCGCTGATCGCGGCCTTCATGGTCTTCGTCGACGGCACGATCGTGAACGTCACCCTGGCCCAGCTCGCCACCCACCTGCACGCCTCCCGTGCCGAACTCGAGTGGGCCGTCAACGCCTACACGCTCTCCTTCGCCGCGGTGATGCTCGGCGCCGGCGCGATCACGGACACCCTCGGCGCGAAGCGGGCCTTCGTCGCGGGCCTGACCGTCTTCACCGCGTCGTCGGCGGTCTGCGCGGTCGCCACCTCGATGCTGATGCTCAACCTCGCGCGGCTCGTCCAGGGCGCCGGTGCCGCGCTGCTCCTGCCGAGCGCGCTCGTACTCGCGACCGCGTCCGCGACCGACGAGCACACGCGGCATCGCCTCGTCAGTTGGTGGGCCGCGGCCGGTGGCGTCGGCATGGCGGCCGGGCCGTTGCTGGGTGGCGCGCTCGTCGCGCTCGCGAACTGGCGGGCCGTCTTCGCCGTCAACGTGGTCATCGGGATCCCGGCCGTCGTGTGGAGTCTGCTCTCGATGCCTTCCGTCGTACGTCGACGCCGGCGGCTCGACGTCGCTGGCATGGGCACCGCCACTGTACTGATCGGTGGACTGGTGTTCGCGCTGATCGAGGCACCGGCGCTCGGCCGGCATCCCGCGGTCATCACCGCCGCCGCGCTGACCGTCGGCGGGCTGGTCGGCTTTGTCTGGGTCGAGCGGTCCATCCCCGAACCGCTGCTGCCGCCCGGCATCTACACCGATCGCGGCTTCGCCGTCACCGCCGTACAGGGCGCGTTGTTCAATTTCGCCTTCTACGGCGTGCTGTTCGCGCTGAGCCTGATGCTCCAGCAAGGCCGCGGACTCAGCGCGCTCGCCACCGGTCTGCTGTTCCTGCCGCTGACGGGGCTGATCTCGATCGGCAGCCTCTGCTCAACCCCGCTCGCGCAGCGCTTCGGCCGAGCGACCGTCCTGAGCGTCGGCCAGGCTGTCCTGGCGATCGCACTCCTCGCCCTGGCCTGGGCGGGCACAACCTCGGCGCTGTGGCCGCTGGTGCTTGCCCTCCTGCCGGCCGGCTTCAGCTCGGGTCTGCTCGTGCCCACCATGACCTCACAGTCGATCGCCGCCGTCGAGCCCGCCCTGCACGGCGCCGCGTCCGCAGCCTTCAATACCTCCCGCCAGATCGGCGCGGCGGTCGGTGTCGCCATCTTCGGCCCACTCCTCGGTACCACGCACAGCTTCACCACCGGCTTCGTCACCTGCGTGATCGTCGCGTCCGCCGCCACCACGATCACGCTGTTCCTGACCACGCTCGCCACAGCGAGCACGGGGCTTGAACAATCGCTCGCCAACCAGGAACCTAGTGGTCTGGTCCGCACATGCAACGTTGTGAGTACCCGATCGCGTCTTTCATCGTGACGACGCCGGCCGGGATGATCCGGGGTATCGCGGGCCGAACATGGGGGGACTGGGGTGGCTGCGCAGCGGACCAGACGGTGGGGCACCACTGTCGCGCTCACGGTCGTGTGTGTGCTGGTGTGCGCGGTCGCGTTCGCCGGCGCGGTGACCGTGCTGATGCCGAGCACCCGGCAGCGCAGCACGACGGCGGCCGCCACCGCACCACTCGGCCCGGCCCCGAGTCTCCCGGTCCCGAGCGACCCGGCCTCGACCGAGCCGATCCCGGGCGTCGACACCCCCGCCGCTCCCCCGCCGTCGACGCCGGTGGCCGTGACCGGGACGTACGAGTGCCCCGGCTACAGCGGCATCGAGTCGAAGGTCCCGGTGTCGATGGTCCTGCAGGACACCTTCGTCTGGGGCGACGATCCGCCGTACCAGGTCGGTGACGGCTCGGGCGACGTCAACTGGCGCTCCGACCCGTACCACAAGCCGAGCTGGTACATGTGGCTGCATTCGCTGCGCTGGCTGGGCCGGGGCATCAAGGCCGCCACGAACGGCGACCGGAAAGCCCTGACGCACGTGATGGCGATCATCCACGACTGGGTCCGCGACAACCCGTACTCGTGGAAGGGCGATGTCGGCGCCTGGGAGGCCACGATGCACCGCACCAATGTGCTGATCTGTGCTCGCCAGGCCGTGCTCGCGGGACTGCATGTCCGCTCACTGCCCGCGCAGTACGCGTGGCTGGATCAGTCGCTGCTCGATCATGCCCAGTTCATGACCGACAACTGGGGCGGACCGTCGAACCACGGGACGGACGAGAGCATCGCGATGTTCGGCGTCGGCTGCACGCTCAAGCGAGCAGATCTGAAGAGTCGCGCGGTCGAACGACTGACCGAGGCGATCACGACAGCCATCGACCCGCAGGGCTCGACGAACGAGCAGTCGGTCGGGTACGCCATGTTCAACTACCAGTTGTGGGGCCGCGCGACCACGGCCCTCAAGCGCTGCGGCGCCGATCCAGGACGGGTCATCGACGAGCGGCGCCGCGCGCTGGCGGAGTGGCTGGCCCTCGCCACCAAGTCCACGGGCGAACTCCAGCAGGTCGGCGACGCCGTACGCCAGACGCCTCAGGGCGCCACCGGCACCGCCCTGGAGTACGCCGCGACGCTCGGACGGAGCGGTACGAAACCGACCGAGCGGACCGCGGTCTTCGATGCCGGCTACGTGTTCGGGCGGACCGGCTGGGGCGAGACCCGGCCGTTCACGCAGGAATCGACGTACAGCATCCGGTTCGGCCCGGGCCGCCGGTATCACGGGCACGACGACCACATGTCGATCACCTACACCTCGCGCGGCCGGGACATCCTGATCGATCCCGGCCACTCGGGGTATCAGCTCGACAAGTGGCAGGCCTGGACCAAGAGCCAGGCCGCCCACAACGTGATGACGATCCCGTCGGCGAACACCGCCTCGGTGGAGACGCGGCTGGTCCGGGCGGCGATCGCACCGACCTCGGAGTACTACACGTTGACCGACAGCCCGGCGCCGGGTGTGCAGCGGACTCGGGACGTGCTCGTGCTGAAGGATCCTGATCTGATCGTCACCTTGGACCGTGGGCAGTCGGCCACCGACCAGCGGTACGAGACGTTGTGGCACCTCGCACCGGACCAGAAGGTGACGGTGCAGTCGCCGACCACGGCCGTCGCCGCCAAACCTGGCGATCGCACGAAGACCTATCTGCTGCAGATCCCTTACAGACAACAGTTGCCCGCCGATGCCATCACCGTCGCGCAGGGTCAGCAGGATCCGGTGCAGGGCTGGTACTTCCCGGACATCTTCCACCGGCTGCCGGCTCCCGTGGTCAAGTTCAACCGGAACGCGGCGAGTGCCACGATCCTGTCCGCCGTCGTGCCGGCCGGCACCGGCGAGCCGGTCGCGTTCACCAGCCGCACCGTCGGCACGATGTTCTTCGTCGATCTCACCGTCGGCCGGCGAAAGACCACCATCCGAGTGCTACCGGACGGCCGCCTCACGCGGATCAGCTGACTGCGCCCGGGCCGGATCTTGCTGTCGTCGTCATGGCCATCACGCTGGTGACGGACCGCGGTGGCGTGCTTCTTGATTCCTGACCGGTCACAGGAGGAGCGTCTGTGCTGTCTTGTTCTGGTGTGGGCCGCGCACGGCGGTCGGTGTACGGGAGGTTTGGGATGAGTAGTCATCCGGCGGCGCGGGATCACTGTCTCAGTGCGGCGCGGGCGGTGGATCGGCCGACTGGTGGGGCGCGGTACGGGCGGATGTTCGCGGGCCTGGAGCCGTTGGGCACCGACCCGCAGGTGCTGATGCGGGCGGGTGGTGACGGCGGGATCTGCGACGCCGCCGCCGAACTCGACCGGAGCAGCGACGGCGACGACGCGACCGAGGCTGCCGGGTGGCCGTTCTTCGGGCAGATCATCGCCCACGACATCACCGCGGACCGCTCCCCCATCACCGGCGGCGTCGATCCCGACGCGCTGCGGAACGCGCGGTCGCCGAAGCTCAACCTGGAGATCATGTACTCGGACGGCCCGGTCGGCTCGCCGTACCTGTTCGACGTCCACGACCCGGCCAAGTTCCTGCTCGGCCCCGACGGGTACGACGTACCGCGCAACCAGCAGGGCGTGGCACTGATCGGTGACCCGCGCAACGACGTACACCTGTTCACCCTGACTCTGCATGTCGCGCTGCTGCGTGCACACAATCGGATCGTCGACAATCTTCGGGCGAACGGCGTACCCGAGAGCGACGTCTTCGAGAAGGCCCGTACCACGCTCACCTGGCACTACCAGTGGATCGCGGTCCACGACTTCCTGCCGCGGCTCGTCGGGCCGGACCTGGTCGAGGAAGTTCTCGCCAAGGGCGGCCGCTGGTTCGCGCCCGAGCCGATGAAGGCCTACATCCCGCTGGAGTTCGCCGACGCGGCCTTCCGCTACGGCCACGGTCAGATCCGGCACACGTACCGGCTCGTCGACGGCGGACCGGAGTTGCCACTGTTCCCCGATCTGGTCGGCTTCGGGCCGCCGAGCGCCGGTCGGCGACTGGACCTGACGCAGGTCTTCGACGTACCTGGCCGACCACCCGCGCAGCGCGCGAAGCGCCTCGACGGCCGGCTCGCCGCGAGCCTCATCGGCCTCCCCGAGCAGGTCACCGGCGTGGTCGACACCGCCGCCTACCGGTCCCTGGCAGTGCGCGACCTGCTCCGCGGCGACACCACCGGCCTGCCGAGCGGTGAGGCGCTCGCCAAGTACATCGGCGTACCGCCGCTCACTGTGGACGGCTGGCCGGACGGCACCCCGCTATGGTTCTACATCCTTAAAGAATCCGAGCACCTCGGCGGCGGCGACCGGCTCGGCCCACTCGGCGGCCGGATCGTGGCGGAGGTCCTGATCGGTCTGCTCCGCGCCGACCCGGCCAGCTACCTGAGCCTCGAGCCGGACTGGGAGCCGACCCTGCCCGCCGCCGGCCCGGTGTTCGACCTGACCGACCTCCTCATCCCGGGCGAGTCGAACTGAGCTCACCCGACTTGGGCTCCCCCGAACTGGCCTGACGAGAACTGAGCGCCGCAGCGTCGACCGCGGACGTGAACGCATCACGCGGACGCTGGACCGAGGCCAGCGACACGATGTCCCGGCCATAGAAGACAGCGGCCAGCCAGATCGCGAAGACGCGCACCTTGCGGTCCCACGTCGGGACCGCAAGGACGTGGTACCCGCGGTGCATCAGCCACGCGAGGAAGCCCTTGATGACGAGCCGGCGGTACTGGAAGATGCCCTTCCCCAACCCCAGCGTCGCCACAGCGCCAAGGCTGTGATGCACGTACTGCTTCGGCTCGCGTCCACGCATAGTCCGCACCAGGTTCTTCGCCAGCAACTTCCCCTGCCGGACGGCGTTCTGCGCGTTTGGCACCGTGAACGCGCCTTCGGTCGGCGACGCCAGATCCGGTACGGCGGCGTCGTCGCCGGCCGCCCAGGCGTCGGGCACCGGATCCGTGTCGGTGCCGATCCGCAGGTCGGCCCGGACCTGGACCAGTCCGCGCGGCGTATGCGGAAGGTCGGTGTGGTTGCGCAGCAGCCGGGTCGCCGCGTTGCCGGCGGTCCAGACGATCAGCTCCGAGTCGAACTCGGTCCCGTCCGACAGCACGACGTGCCCGTCTTCGGCCGACGTCAGCGTGCAGCTCAGGTGGACCTGCGCACCGCGCCGCTCGAGCATCGAGACCACCCACCGGCCGGGCTGATCGGTGACCTCGGGCAGGATCCGGCCGGTCGCCTCGACCAGGTGGAAGGCGAGGTCGCTCTCGGACAGCTCCGGATAGCGCTTGAGCAAGGCGGTGGCCAGCGACAACAGCTCACCGAACCCTTCCACGCCGGAGAAGCCGCCGCCGACGAAGGTGATTGTCAACAATCGACGCCGCGCCGGACCGGGCTCGAGACAGGACGCCTCGTCGAACGCCGTCAGCAGCCGGTCCCGAATCGCGACCGCCTCCTCGACGTGCTTCATCCCGATCGCCCGCTCGGCCACGCCGGGTACGTCGAAGGTCCGGGTCACCGCGCCCGCGGTCACCACGAGGACGTCGTACTCAAGCTCGAAGTCGGGCCCCTGGGTCGGCCGCACCGTGACCTTCCGCTGGGCGTGCTCGATCGCGGTGACCGAGCCGGAGACAATGCGGGTCCGGTCGAGGTTGCGACGCAACGAGACCGCGGCGTGGCGTGCCTCGACCGATCCCGAGACCACCTCGGGAAGGAAGGGCTGATAGGTCATGTACGGCCGCGGATCGACCACAACCACCTCGGCCTCACCACGCTTGAGCTTCTTCTCGAGCTTCCACGCCGTGTAAAAACCGGCGTACCCACCACCGACCACCAGGATCCTGCGCACGGGTGTCCTCTCTCTGGTCGAGACTCTGTAGTTGAAGACAACCCAGCCGCGTGGGTTGTGACGTATCAAGGGCGAAGCTGCTTGCGGGACGTGATGCCGAGCTTCTGGAAGACCTTGCGGAGATGCCACTCGACAGTGTGCTGGCTGAGGAAGATCTGCGCACCTATCTCGGCATTGGTCAGCCCCGCGCCGGCGAGCTCGGCGATGCGCGCCTCCTGTGCGGTCAACGCATCGGCGGCGCGGCCGGTGCGCTCTCCGACCGTCTCTCCGGTGGCTGTCAGCTCGCGGCTCGCGCGGTCGGCGAAGGCGTCGGCACCGGCCGTCGCGAACAGCTTGTACGCCGTCCGCAGCTGGACGCGTGCGTCTTGTCGCCGTCCCTCCCGCCGGAGCCACTCGCCGTACAGCAGCTGAGCCCGGGCAAGGTCCATCCGCATCCGAGTCCGGCCTAGACGCTCGATCGCCTCCTGGTACGCCGATTCCGCCTGCCGGCCCCTGGCCAGCAGGGCCTGCGACCGGGCCAGCAGGCCGAGACCCCACTCCGTGCCCGAGGACGTCGCGATCTCCCCCTGCAGCTTCAGCCCGTCGACCGCAAGCTCCGGCCGGCCGGTGCGAGCCGCCGCTTCGACCAGTTCGGGCAGCGCCCAGTTCGCCACGCCGTACTCGACCGGATAAGCCGTCGCCTCCCGGGCCGCCGCGAGTGCGTCCCCGTACTTCGCGAGGCCGTTGAACAGGACGGCGTTCGCCAGGTGACAGGTGCTCAGCCCACCGCCTTCGCCGCGGTTCGTCGCATCGTCCATACCAGCGGCGATCACGGCCGTGGCCCCGTCCTCGCGCCCACGCCAGGCCGCCAGGCTCATCGCGCCGTACGGCGTCAGGTCCGCGCCGGTCGCGTCATTGATGTTGTTGATCTCCGCGACCAGCGAGCCGGCCGCGGCGAGGTCGCCGGTGAACAGGCTGAGGTGCACTCGGTGGTTCAGGACCAGCAGGAGTTCGTTGAGGTCGCCGAGCCGGCGGGCGATCCGCACGTGCCGGGAGGTCAAGGCGTCCCAGCCCTCGTCGTCCCAGAGGTCGACTGCCAGCAGCTCCGCGTGCCAGAGCCACCGCATATCGTCTTGATCCGGCGTGCCGTTCGTGCTGGAGAACAACCGGATCACCTCCCGGGCAAGCGGCACTGCGTCGGGGTACCCGTCGGTGAACAACACCGCGACACCGTCCAGCAGGACGTCATGTTTGCGGCGCCGATCCGGTGTCGGCGCGGCCCGGGCCGCCACCGCTGCCTCGGCGAGTGCGTCGGAGCCACCCGGTCCTGAGGTCCGGCCGAACCGCCCCGCGAACTGCGCGGCCACGATCGCCTCGATATAGGTCTCGCGGGCCAGGCCGGGGTCCAGCGGTTCGAGGCGGCGGGCCGCCGCCAGCAAGAGCGGCCCCGACTCGCGCCCATGGCCCGAAGCGAAGGCGATCTGGGCGCGGAGGAGTTCCACCCGTGCCTGGTGCAGGCCGTTCATCGGACCCTCGACGGCGGTAACGAGCAGCCGCAGCGCGATCTCGAACGCGCCGGCCCGCAGTGTCGCCTGCGCGGCGGCGAGAGCGCGGATCGCCCGAGTGGACGGGTCCGGGGTCAGCTCGGTCGCCCGCTGGAGAAACGCTGCTGTCGCCGCGACGCCACCGCGGCGCTGTGCCCGGTCCGCGGAGCTGACCAGTTCGGCGGCGACGTCCTCGTCGGGGCCGTCCGCGCCGTTCGCGCGATGCCAGGCTCGGCGGTCGGGATCGAGATCCGGGTCGGTCGCGTCGGCGAGGGCTTGATGCGCCTGGCGGCGATCGACGGGATCCGCCGCGCGGTACGTCGCCGACCGGACCAGCGGATGGCGGAAGCGGACCCGCGCGCCGAGCTCGATCAGGCCCGCGGCCTCAGCGGGTGCGGCCGCGCTCATCGGCACGTCCAGGACCGCCAGCGCCCGAAGCAGCAGCGGTACGTCGCCGATCGGCTCGGCGGCCGCGGTCAGCAGCAACCGCTGCGTATCCAACGGGAGTGCCTGCACCCGGCGAGTGAAGTTCTGCTCGATCTGACTCGCCAACGGGCGAGCGTCCGGCCGCTCGAATCCACCCGCCAACTCACCCGCGGTCAGCCCGCTCGGCAACTCCAGCAGCGCCAGCGGATTGCCTCTGGTCTCGGAGACGATCCGATCCCGGACGTGCTCGTCCAACCGGCCGGGGACCACCGCGTCGAGGAGAGCCCCGGCGTGCCGGTCGGTCAGCCCACCGACCGGCAGCTCGGGGAAGCCGCGCCACTCCGGCCCGGTCACCGGCTCGCGGACGGCGAACACGAGGCCGATGCGGTCGGCGAACAAGCGGCGACCGACGAAGGTCAGCGCCTGGGCCGACGCCTGATCCAGCCACTGCGCGTCGTCGATGACGCACAGCAGCGGCCGGCTGTCGGAGGCCGCCGACAACAGACTCAACGCGGCCGCACCGACCAGGAACCGGTCCGGCGGACCACCGAACTCGAGCCCGAACGCGACTGCCAGCGCGTCCCGCTGCGGGCGCGGCAGGTGGTCCCCCAGGCTCAGCATCGGAGCACACAACTGATGCAGACCGGCGAACGGGAGCTCCATCTCGGCCTCGACGCCGGCCGCTCGTGCGACGCGGCAGCCGTCGGCCTGCCCGACCAGATACTCGAGCAGAGCGGACTTCCCGATGCCCGCCTCACCTCGGACGATCAGCACCTGGCCGTCGCCGGAGCGCACGCCGGACACCACCTGATCCAGCCGATTACACTCCGTTCGCCGCCCGCGTAGCTCGGGCGCCGGTCCACCAATCGCCATGGCTCCACCACCTCATCAGAGGCTAGAGCCCAAGGCCTGATGCGCGGTAGAACTCTGCAGTGTCGCAATAGCGCCAGATTGGTCAGCAGGCCGTCCGGGCGAGGTCGGCGGCGAGGAGGTGTTCGAGGTCGGCCAGTTCACCTGCGCGCGACGCCGAGACCAACGCGTGCCGGAACCTTCGGTGCGCAGCCGGGCTGACTGGATGGCACCGGTCGGACGACAGCCGGTCCCGGGCCCGCTTCACCAGTTGCCGCGCGTTGGGCGCGCCGATCCGCAACGTCTCCGCGATCTGCCGATACGGGTACTCGAAGCCTTCCCGTAGTACGTAGGTCGCTCGCTCGGCCGGCGACAACCGCTCCAGCAACAGCCGTACGGCGTCGTCGAACGCCTCCTGCTGCTCCGCCAGACTCTGCGGATCCACCCCACCCGCCACACTCTCCTCGGGCAACCACGGCCCGACCGAGAATTCGTGCCGCCGCCGGGCCGACTGCACCAGGTTGATCGCGAGCCGGCAGACCGTGGTCGCCAGGAACGCCCCCGGATCCGCGACGGCCGACCGATCGGTGCGCTGCCATCGCAGCCACACCTCCTGCACCAACTCCTCGGCCTCGTGCGGATTGCCGACAATCCGGCGCGCGATCCGGAGCAGCCGCGGTCGTACCTGCACGAATTCATCCACACCAGCCGTCGACGTACTCATGATCCGGACTCCTCCACTGGGGGCTTCTCCCACCCTCGCCGGGCCGGCAGCGCACCGCGCCATGGAGAGTCCGTGGTCGAGTGCGTGGTTCCCCCTGTGGTTCGTGGGGTGTCACAGCAGATCGACGTACGCGGTCATACCAGTGCCGGCCCATCCCCAGCCGTGGAGCGTGACATGAACCCCACCATCGAGACCGAACGACTGCTGCTCAGGCCTTGGCGTGATACCGACGCGTCGGACGCGCTGGCCATCTACGGCGATGAGGAGGTGACTCGCTGGCTCACTCCGGCCATGGCGTGGGTTCCGGACGTCCAGACCAGGCACGACGTACTGCGCAAGTGGCAGGACCAGGATGTGGCGCCGGTCAGCCACTGGGCCGTCGAACGCCGTGACACCCGGGAGATCGTCGGCGGCGCGGCGGTGCTCCGGCTCGCGCCGTGGGAAGACCTCGAGCTCGGCTGGCAGCTCGCGCGGCCGGCTTGGGGCCACGGGTACGCGACCGAGGCCGGGGACGCGGTGGCGCGCTGGGCGCTGCACCGGGGTGGGGTCCAGGAGGTGTTCGCGCTCGTCTCGCCCGGGAACGACCGGGCCGTCGCCACCGCTCGGCGGATCGGCATGGAGTGGATCGGCGAGACCGACCAGTATCACCAGCAGAAGCTCGAGCTCTACCGCATCCGGCACGACGATCTGGCCTACTGCGAGATCTGTGAGACCGAGGAACCGGCCGATCGCGGGTGACGCACTGACGGTCTCCGACCGCAGGGCCGGAGACCACCACTGCGTCAGGCGGACAGGGCGTCCAGGATGGCGGCGGTGACCGGCTCGGGGGCGGAGACGCTGAGCGCGTGCGACGCACCGGCGACCTCGCGGATGTCTTTCGCACCGGCGCGCTCGGCCATGAAGCGGTGCAGAGCGACCGGGATGTTGAGGTCCTCGTCGCTGAAGACGAACCAGGACGGGATCGTCTTCCAAGCGGGCGACGCGGTCACCAGGTTGCCGGTCAGCGCCACGTCGGTGGCCGGCCGCTGGGTCGCGGCCATCACGGCTGCCTGCTCGGCCGGGACATCCGCGCAGAACTGGTGGTTGAACAGGGCGGGCTTGATCCGGAGATCGTTGCCCCCGGTGCTGACGGGTAGGTGTCGAGAGCGTCCCCGAGCGTGCTGCCGGGGAACTGGACCGAGAGCCCGAAGGCGTTCTCCCCCTGGTCAGGCGCGAACGCACACACGTACACCAGCGCCTTCACCGCCGGGTTCTCCGCAGCCGCCTCGGTGATCACCATGCCGCCGTACGAATGCGCGACCAGGACCACCGGCCGGCCGATGCCGGCGATGACGTCGCGCACGTACGCCGCGTCACCGTCGAGGCTGCGCAACGGGTTCGGGGCCGTGACGACGTCGATCGACCGTGCCTGCAACCGCTCGACGACGCCGTTCCAGCTCGCGGACTCGGCGAACGCGCCGTGGACCAGCACCACGACCGGGCTCTGTTCGTTCATGAGGTTCTCCTTCTCTCGGGTCACCAAGAAGGACCGGACAGCCCGGCAGGTTGTGACGAGCCGGACAGCAGGTTTGTGACCGGCGAGACAGTCACAGATCGCCACCGTGGTCTGTCCTAGTTGGTGAGTACGCCGCGAGCCGACAAGGGAGATCAGATGAGTATCGCCGAACAGCAGATCGCCACCTCCGTCCTGGTGATCGGCACCGGTGGCGGCGGCCTGCGGGCCGCGATCGAGCTGGCCGAGCAGGGCGTCGAAGTCCTTGCACTGGGCAAGCGGCCGCGCTCGGACGCGCACACCTCGCTGGCGGCCGGCGGGATCAACGCGGCGCTCGCCACGATGGACCCGGAGGACACCTGGCAGCAGCACGCCGCCGACACACTGCAGGAGAGCTACCTGCTGGCGAACCCGGTCACGGTCCGGATCGTCACCGAGGGCGCGGCCCGCGGCATCGCCGACCTGGAGAGCTACGGCATGCCGTTCGCCCGCGAGACGGACGGGCGGATCTCGCAGCGCTTCTTCGGCGCGCACACCTACCGCCGGACCGCGTTCGCCGGCGACTACACCGGCCTGGAGATCCAGCGCACGCTGATCAACCGCGCCGTCCAGCTCGGCGTCCCGATCCTCGACACGGTCTACGTCACGCGGATTCTCGTCCGGGACAACGCGGTGTTCGGCGCGTACGGGTTCGACCTGACCACCGGGCGGCGCTACGTCATCCACGCCGACGCGGTCATCCTCGCCGCGGGCGGTCACACCCGGATCTGGCGCCGTACGTCGTCTCGCCGGGACGAGAACACGGGTGACTCGTTCCGCCTCGCCGTCCAGGCCGGCGGCCGGATCCGCGACCCCGAGCTCGTCCAGTTCCACCCGTCCGGCCTGATCGAGCCCGAGAACGCCGCCGGCACGCTGGTCTCCGAAGCCGCCCGCGGCGAAGGCGGCCAGCTCCGCAACGCCCTGGGCGAGCGGTTCATGACGCGGTACGACGCCGAGCGGATGGAACTGTCCACCCGGGACCGGGTCGCGCTCGCCGAGTACACGGAGATCAAGGAAGGCCGCGGTACACCGAACGGCGGGGTCTGGCTCGACGTGTCACACCTCCCGCGCGAGACAATCATGCGCCGGCTCCCCCGCGTCTATCAGACCCTGCTCGAGCTCCAGATGCTCGACATCACCAAGCAGCCGATCGAGATCGCCCCGACCGCGCACTACTCGATGGGCGGGGTGTGGGTCCGGCCGGAGGACCACGGCACGGGCATCGACGGGCTGTACGCGATCGGCGAGGCGGCGAGTGGGCTGCACGGAGCGAACCGGCTGGGCGGCAACTCACTGATCGAGCTCCTGGTCTTCGGCCGGATCGTCGCGGAGGAGGCGGCGAAGTACTCGATCGGCCGGCAGTCCCAGCAGCGATCCGCGGAGGCCGTCGCCGACGCACGCGCGGAAGTCGATGCCCTCCTGGCGAACGACGGCCCGGAGAACGTCCGCGCCCTTCAACGGGCGCTCCGCGACACGATGACCGCCCGGGCCGGCGTCGTACGCGATGAGACCGGGCTGCTGGCGGGACTGTCGGAGCTCACCGACATCGAGGATCGGATGACCCGGATGGGCGTCCATCCCGACATCGCCGGCTTCCAGGACCTGGCCCACGCGTTCGACCTGAAGGCCTCCGCCATGGCCGCCCGCGCCACCCTCGACGCAGCTCTCGAACGCCGCGAATCCCGCGGCTGCCACAACCGCTCCGACTACCCCGACCTCGACGAATCCCTCCAGGTCAACCTCGTGTGGTCCGGCCCCGGATCGATCGAGCACGAGCCGATCCCACCGATCCCCGACGAGTTCCGCACCCTGATGCGCCACGTCTCGTCCGACGGCAAGCTGGTCGAGTGACAGGCCTCAAGCTGCCAAGAGGGTGAGGAGCAGCGCGAGTGGGGGCCAGGCGTCGCGGCCGCGGCGGGTCAGGGCGTGGGCTCGCATGCTGGGTTCGGGGTCGCGGAGGCGGCGCAGGGAGATGCCGGTGGTTTTCGGGTAGTCGGCGAACAGCAGGGCGACGCCCAGGCCGGCGGTGATCATCTCCTGGACCAGGCTGAGGCTGTCGGCGCGGTGGGTGATGCGGGGTTCGAAGCCGGCCAGGGCGGCGAGCGTGCGGACGACCTGCTCGTCTCCGCTGTCGCGGGAGTTGACGATCCAGTCGCTGTCGGCGAACGCCGCGACCACGTCGGCCGCCGGTCCCGTCGTACGCCGGGACCGCGTAAGGACCGCGAGGCTCCAGCTGCGCTCCCACAGCGGGGTCACCACCAACGCGGGGTCGTGCGGCGCGGGGGCCAGGTTGTAGTCGTAGCTCACCACGAGGTCGACCTCGTCCCGCTCGAGCATGGCCCGGGCCTCGACGGGCTCCTGCTCCTGGATCTCCAGCCGCACCGCTGGGTGATCGGAGGCCAACCGGTGGACGACGGGCAACAGGGTGTCCCGGATCACGGTGTGGAACGCGGCGATGCGGACTGTCCCGGCCGGCTCGGCCGACGGGTCGAGATCGGCCCGCGCCGCCTCGTGCGCGGCCAGGATCTCTACGGCGTGACCGGCGAGCCGGCGACCGGCCGGGGTGAGCCGGACCCGGCGGCCGTCGGGCTCGAGCAGCGGCGTACCGACCTCCTTGGCCAGTGCGGCGATCTGCTGCGAGACGGTCGAGGTGGTCACGCCGAGGGTCTCGGAAACCGCATGCATCGACCCCTGGCGCGACAGGGCCAGCAGCAGCTCGAGGCGGCGTACATCCATGCTCTCATTGTTCAGCAATCCCGAACGATCTGTCCACGATAATCACGTGGACGCGAACGGATTCGCGAGCTTCACTGGGTTCATGAGCACGCGTGACAGCCGCACCGGAGTGGCCTTCGCCGTCTTGTCGATGACGATGGTCCAGCTCGGTCTCGCCACCTCCGTCAGCCTCTTCGACCGGGTCGGTCCCGAGGGGGCCGCGTGGTTGCGCCTGGCGTGCGCGGCGCTGATCGTGCTCGTGCTGTTCCGACCCCGCCCCAGCTCGTTCGACCGCAACTCGTTCCTGGCCGCGGTCGGCCTCGGCGTCGCGACAGGTGGCGTGACGCTGCTGTTCATGGCCGCGGTGGCACGGCTCCCGCTCGGCACCGCGAGCGCGCTGGAGTTCCTCGGCCCGCTGACCGTCGCAGTACTGCGCAGTCGCGGCCGGCTCATCTGGCCCGCGCTGGCCTTTGTCGGAGTGATGCTGCTGACCCAGCCGTGGCACGGTTCGGTCGACGGCCTCGGCGTCCTGTTCGCACTCGGCGCGGCCGCGTGCTGGGCGGCGTACATCCTGCTCACCCAGCATGTCGGCGACAACGTGACCGGTCTGCAGGGCATGGGCGTGTCCATTCCGGTTGCCGCCCTCGTCGCGACCATCGTCGCGGGCCCGAGCACGATCCCGGTGATGACCTGGCAGCTCGTCGCCATCGGGTTCGGCCTGGCGCTGCTGCTACCGGTGGTGCCGTTCACCCTGGAGTACCTCGCCCTCCGCCGCCTCGACGCCGGTGTCTTCGGCACGCTGATGAGCCTCGAACCAGCTCTCGCCCTGCTCATCGGCTGGATCTTCCTCAGCCAGTCCCCCGGCCTCCTGCAAGCCGTCGGCATCGCCGGCGTCGTCGCCGCCGGCATGGGCGCCGAGCGAGCCCACAGCCGACGCTCAGTCGCCATGCAGCCGGATCAGCCGACCGGCGTAGTTGACGGTCAAGGTCAGCGACAGCCCCTGAGCCAGCAGGAATGCGCCTGACAGCTCGGTGCCGTCGCGGGCTACGCTGCGGTTTCGGCGGTGCGGGCTTCCGCGACCGCCTTGCCGCGCGGGGAGTCCGGGAAGCGCTCCAGCAGGGTGCGGACTTCGGCGGCTCCGACGTTCGCACCGAACATGTCGGTGTGGGGCTCCAGGCGGACGCCTTCCGCGAGCGGGCCGGCGATGACCGGGTCGAAGCCGAGGGCGTCGACGATCGTCGCGACCTCGGCCGCGTCACCGGGCTCACCGGCGATCGCGATCGCCTTGCGGTCGGGCGATCCGGACGGGCGGGCGCCTTCCTCCAGGTCGTGGTAGCCCATGTGATTGAAGGCTTTGACCACGCGCGAGTCCGGCAGGAAGGCCTGGACGAGTTCGCTGGACGACGTGCGCGGGTCGGTCAGGTCGTCGCGGATGCCGTCGACCTCCCACCAGTAGTTCATCGCGTCGATCACGAGCTTCCCGCGCAAGGCCCCGGCCGGGATCGTGCGGTACTTCCCGAGCGGCAGCGCCAGGATCACCACATCGGCTTCCGCGACCGCCTCGGCCGCGGTGGTCGAGATCGCGCCGGGCGTCACGATCTCGACGATCAGCGCGATCTTCGACACCTCACCAGATCCCGCGATCAGCACCCGGTAGCCGGCCGCGACCGCGAGCCGCGCGAGCACGGTGCCGACCTTCCCGGCGCCGAGGATGGCGATCGTCATCAGTTCTCCTGTTCGGCCAGAATCTCGCGAACCATCGGGATCACCTTCGCGCCGTACAACTCGACCGTCTTCAGCCGAGCACTGACCGGCACCGGTCCGGCGGAGTAGATGAGGTCGAACCGACCCACCCCGAGACTCTGCACCGCCGCGGCGATCCGGCGTGCCACGGTCTCCGGCGAACCGACGTACATCGAGCCGTGCTCGACCTCCGAGTCGAACTCCTCGCGGCGGATCGGCGGCCAGCCACGCAGTGCCCCGATCCGGTCCCGCATCACCTTGTACCGCGGGTAGAACACCTCGCGGGCCTCCTCATCGGTGTCGGCGATGAAGCCCGGCGAGTGCATCCCGATCTCCTGCGCGGTCGTCCCGAACTGCTCGGCCGCCTTCCTGTAGAGATCCAGGTACGGCGCGAACCGGTCCGGCGCACCACCGATGATCGCGAGCATCAGCGGCAGCCCGTAGTACGCCGTACGCACGACGGACTGCGGTGATCCGCCGACCCCGACCCACGTCTTCAAGTGACCGGACTCGGTCTTGGGATAGACGTCGGCGTTGTCGAGGGCGGCCCGGGTAGTACCGCTCCAGGTGACCGGCTTCTCGTCGAGCAGCCGGGAGAACAGCTGCAGCTTCTCCTCGAAGAGGACGTCGTAGTCGGCCAGGTCGTAGCCGAACAGCGGGAAGGACTCGGTGAACGAGCCGCGCCCGAGGATGACCTCGGCCCGCCCGTTCGACAGTGCGTCCACGGTCGAGAAGCGCTGGAACACCCGGACCGGATCGTCCGAGCTCAGCACCGTCACGCCGGACCCGAGCTTGATCCGCTGGGTGAGCGACGCGATCCCGGCCAGCACGGTCTCCGGTGTGGAGATCGAGTACTCCGGCCGGTGGTGCTCGCCGAGCGCGATCGCGTCGACGCCGAGGTCGTCGGCGAGGACCGCCTCCCGAACCACCTGCCGGATCGCCGCCGCGTCCGTGATCGGTGCGCCGTCGTCACCTTCCGGGATGTCCCCGAAGGTGTCGAGTCCGAACACGAGGTCGGCCATGTCCTGCTCCCATCTGTTCGCCACATCAAAATACTAGGTTGACATGTCAACACGGCAAGACCCGGGCCGCATTCCCGGACCAGGGAGGCTATAGTTTGAAGCAACCACATGGTTGCAATGCTCGTCACCTCCGGAGGACCCGTGGGCTTTCCCGATCGCACCGAGCGCCTGGTCGCGCCCGAGGCCGAGGCGATCGCGGAACACGTCTTCGTCGCCCTCGCGGATCCGAGCCGGCGCAATATCCTGGCGACCCTCGCCGCCGGCGGCCCGGCCACGGCCACCGATCTGGCCGAGCGGCTGCCGATCACCCGCCAGGCGATCGCGAAGCATCTCACCCTGCTGTCGGAGGCCGGTCTGGTGACAGCCGAACACGGCGAGCGCCGCCGCGTGCGCTACCGGCTTCGCTCGGCGCCGATGCAGGTCGCCCAGCAGTTCCTAGCCGCGATGGCCCGCGACTGGGACGGCAACCTCGACGCGCTACGCACCCACCTCGATAGCTGACCTCACACCCAGTGCCGGAGCTTGTCCGGGTTCAGCACGATCCAGACCGCCGCGACCTTCGCGCCCGTGACACTGAGACTCACCACGGCCATGACCTGCCCGGCCCTGCGCAGTACGACGCCGGCCTGGCCGTTCACCGCTTCGACGCTCAGCGCCGTACCAGGCTCAGCACTCAGCAACTCGGTGACGCAGCGAGCGACCGCATCGGCGCCCCGCACCGGACTCAGCGCGGCCGCGACCTTCCCGCCGCCGTCGCTCACCACGACCACCTCCGCGGCGAGCAGGCTCCGGATCGCACCGACGCTGCCCGCGCCGCAGGCGGTCGCGAACCGATGGACGACCGCCTCGTCTCCCCGCCTCGGTCGGAAGCTCACATCTCCTCCAACAGGGTCAGGCGGGTACGGCGGTGAGCTTCGCGGGGTTCATCATCCACAGCACCTGGTCGATCCCGTCGTCCGACGCGGTGACCGTGAGTGCCGCGAACACCTCGCCATCGCGTTGCAGCATCGCGATCGACCGGCCGTTCGCCATACCGAACTCCACGTCGACGCCGGCCCAGAAGCGCGTGGCGAACGCCCGGTGGTACTTCGCGACCCGCAGCGCACCGACGACCGGGAACCGTGACGCCCGAGCTGCGCCGCCACCGTCGGAGTAACTGATCGCGTCCTTGGCCAGCAACCGTTCGAGCGCCGCGAGATCACCCGACCGTGCCGCGTTGACGAACGCAGTCAGCAACGTCCGCTGCTGACTGCCACTGATCTCGGTACGGCGTTCCGCCCGGATCCGCTTGCGGGCCCGGCTGACGAGCTGCCGGACTGCCGGCTCCGTCGACTGCAGGATGGCGGCGAGCTCGTCGTACGGGTAGTCGAACGCCTCGCGCAGAATGTACGCCGCCCGCTCGGTCGGCGAGAGTCGTTCGAGCACGAGCATGACCGCGAAGCTCAACGCCTCCCCGCGCTCGGCACCCAGCGTCGGGTCGGCGCTGGTGTCGACCGGCTCGGGCAGCCAAGGGCCGATGTAGGTCTCGCGCCGGGCCCGCGCGGACTGGCTCGCGTTGATCGCGAGCCTGGTCACGGCGGTCGACAGATAGGCGACCGGGCTGACCACCGCACTGCGATCGGCGGCCTGCCAGCGCAGCCAGACCTCCTGCACCAGGTCCTCGGCCTCGCTGTGACTGCCCAGCATCCGGTACGCGATCCCCATCAGGCGCGGACGCACCTCGTTGAAGATCCTGACCGCTTCGTCCAGATCGCCGGCCGGCCCGGTCTCCGCCATCTGCACACCCGTCTGTCAGCCCGAGGATAGGGCCGAGCCCGGCTCGCGGCCGTGATCGGTCTCGAGCGCTTCGATCGCGCCGCGCAGGCTGCGCAGCTCGACTTCCTCCTCCTGGACCTCCTCCGGATCGAACTGCCATCCGGCGGGCGGACCGGGATCGGCTTCGTCCACACCGCTGGCGGCGATCAGCTCGAGATCGGCGTCGACCTCGACCTCGAGACCGCGCAGCACCGGGTCGTCCTGGCTGCCGCTCATTTCGCCTGCGCCGCGTACCACGCGTCGTAGTGCAGCTCGCCAAGGGTGGCCTCCCCGATCGGCACCAGGCTGCGCTCGGTCAGCTCCGACCCGAAGTACCGGGCGTGCTCGTCGGTGACGACCTCGCGGGTGTCGCCACGCGCGGCCAGCGCCTTGCGGAAGAACTCGTCCATCCGGTACTCGTCCGGACCGGCGATGTCGATCCGGGTGTTCAGCGGCGCACCGATCGCGGTCCGGGCGAGGATCGCGGCCACGTCGTCGGCCGCGATCGGCTGCCACGCGACCGGCGCGATGTGGACCTTGCCGTCGTCCCAGGTCCCCTCGTCCGCGATCGCGGCGACGAACTCCATGAACTGCGTCGCGTGCACCAGCGAGTAGGGAATGCCGGAGGCCTTGATCAGCTCCTCCTGGGCGATCTTGGCCCGGAAGTAGCCGTTCTCCGGCAGCCGCTCGGTGCCGACGATCGAGATCCCGACGTGGTGCCGGACGCCGGCCTCGGCCTCCGCCTTCAGCACGTTGCCGGTGGAGGTCTTGAAGAACTCCATCACGGCCTTCTCCTCGAACGACGGCGAGTTGGCCACGTCGATCACGACGTCGGCGCCCTCCAGCACCTGGGCCAGGCCTTCGCCGGTCAGCGTGTTCACGCCGGTGCTCGGCGCGGCCGGCACCGCCTCGTGGCCGTGCTCCCCGAGCTTGGCCACCAGCTTCGATCCGATCAGGCCGGTGCCGCCGATCACGACGATCTTCATCGCAGAACCCTTTCGTTGCCGACGGCATCCCTTGCCGCCCGGTTACCTGGTAAGACAGGGCACACCGCGGGCTTGTGACAGCGAACCCGCGGAGACCCTGGTCACAACCGTCAGCGCTGTCCTGTCTGAAGAAGTGGACAGTCCGAAACCACTCCGAGGGGGACCACTGTGCCCGACGCCGCGCCTGCTCCCGGACCGGCCGCCGAGCCGGCCGACGGACCGTCCAGGATCCGGATCCGGGTCCGGATGACCGCGCGGCCGATCGACGAGCCGCACCGGGTCTCCAGCCAGCTCGAACTGCTGTTCGACCTGACCTTCGTGGTCGCGGTCGCGGCGGCCACAGACCAGTTCGCGCACACCATCGCCGAGGGTCACGCCGGCGACGGGGTGATCCCGTTCCTGCAGGTGTTCTTCGCGATCTGGTGGGCGTGGATGAACTTCACCTGGTTCGCGTCGTCGTACGACACCGACGACGTCGCCTACCGGCTGCTGACCATGGTCCAGATGGCCGGCGTCCTGGTCCTCGCCGCCGGCGTCCCGGCGGCCGCCGATCATGGGGACTACCTCCTCATCACCGTTGGCTACCTGATCATGCGGGTCGGGCTGATCACCCAATGGCTGCGGGCGGGCATCGAGGATCCGCCCCGCCGTCGTACGGCGTTCCGCTACGCCATCGGGATCGGAGCCCTGCAGATCGGCTGGTTCGGGCGCCTCTACCTGGTCGGCACCGGCGCAGTGTCGGACACTGCTCTGGTCGTCCTGTTCGTCGTCCTGGCGATCCTCGAGCTTTGCGTTCCCCTCTGGGCCGAGCGGCCCCGGTCGACCACCTGGCACCCCCACCACATCGCGGAGCGGTACGGCCTGTTCACGATCATCCTGCTCGGCGAGGCGGTCCTGGCGTCGTCGAACGCCGTACGACGTGCCGTCGAGGAGACCGTGGGCAGCGCTGACCTGATCCTGGTCGCGGCCTGTGGCCTGGTGATCCTGTTCGCCCTGTGGTGGTTGTACTTCCTGCACCCCGCCGGTCCACGGCTGGAGGAGCGCCGGAGCCGCTCGTACCGATGGGGCTACGGCCACTACGGAATCTTCGCCGCGCTGGCAGCCCTCGGGGCCGGCCTCGAGGTCAGCGTCGAACAGACCGGGCACGACCTGCACCTGACACCGACCGCCGTGAGCTACGCCGTGGCGATTCCGATCGCCGCCTTCGTCGGCCTGCTGTGGGCCGTACACCGGGTCATCTCGGAACCGTCGCGGTTCCATCTGGGCTCCGCGCTCGCCGGTATCGCGGTCGTCCTGCTGCTCCCCCTCGCGACTCCGTGGATCGGCGTGGAGGCCGACCTCGCGCTACTGGCGGTGACCTGCGTGCTGCTGGTCTGCGTCGCCTCGTGGAACGAGAGCGTCAAGCAGTAAGGCCCGACAGCGTCGCCAGCGTGGATCGGATCACGTCCGCCAGGCCGACGCCGTCCGGCTCGGCGATCCAGCGCTCGAACGCGACCCGGAAGACCGCGACACCGGTCTCGGCCGCCAACGCCGCGACGTCCTCGCCGGCACCCCGCTTGCGCAGCGCCTCGGTGAACGCCGCGGTGAGCGAGGCCAGCTTGATCAGCTCGCGCTCGCGAAGCTCGGGGGTCGCGGCGATGACGGCCTGCCGCCGGCTGGAGTAGTCCCGGCGGAGATCGTCGAAGAAGTCGGCGGACGACAGTACGGCGGCCGCCACGGCCTCCATCGGGGTCGCCGACTCCGGAGCAGCGACCAGCGCCTCGACCATATGTCGCTCGAGCTCCTCGGAGCCGGCGAACAGCACCTCGCGCTTGTCCGCGAAATGCCGGAAGAAGGTCCGCGCGGTCACCCCGGCCCGGTCCGCGATCTCGGCGACGGTCGTGCGGTCGTAGCCGCGCTCGGCGTACAACGCCATCGCCGCCTCGCGCAGCCGGCCCGCCGCGCCTGGCTCCCACCGTCCCATGGGCCCGATCCTAGCTGATGTCATTGACTGACATCACGAGCCGTAGCATAGTGATGTCACTGACTGACATCACTGAAGGGAACAGCATCATGCGCGTGTTCATCACCGGAGCCTCCGGACATGTCGGCTCCGCCCTCGTCCCGGATCTCCGGCAGCACGGCCACTCGGTCGTCGGCCTGGCCCGCTCCGACGCCTCCGCCGCCCGGCTCACCGAGTGGGGCGCCGAGTTCGTCCGCGGCGACCTGGACGACCTCGACGGTCTGCGCGCCGCGGCCGAGGGCGCCGACGGCGTCATCCACCTCGCCTTCCGGCACGACGCCATGATGACCGGAGATCTGTCCGCCGCGGCCGAAACCGATCTGGCCGCGGCGCGAGCGATCGTCGACGCCCTGGCCGGCACGGACAAGCCCTTCGTGGGCACATCGGGCACCGGGCTCCTCGGCCGCGCCGGACTGGACCGCCCCGGCACCGAGGACGACACCATGCCCGGCGGCTACCGCATCGACACGGAGAACTTCGTCGTCGACGCGGCCGCCAAGGGGATCCGGACCTCGGTCGTGCGGCTGCCACCGATCACCCACAGCACCCTCGACCACCACGGCTTCGCGCCGGCCTTCATCACCTTCGCCCGCCGGAACGGATTCTCGGCGTACGTCGGCGACGGCACCAACCGCTGGCCGTCGGTCCACACCATCGACGCCGCCCGGCTCTACCGGCTCGCGCTCGAGTCCGCCCCGGCCGGCACCCGGCTGCACGCCGTCGCCGACGAGGGCATCGAGGTCCGCCGGATCGCCGAGGCGATCGGACGCGGCCTCGATCTACCCGCCCGGTCGGTCACGCCGGAGCAGGCGCCCGAGTACATCGGCTTCCTGGCGCCGTTCGCCGGCATCGACAACCCGACGTCCGCCGCCCGGACCAGCGAACTGCTCGACTGGCACCCGACGTACCCGGGCCTGCTCGAAGAACTGGCCGAGGACTTCTACTTCCGGACCGCCTAACAGCACCTGGTGATGAGGTTCGTGGCGGTCCGCTGACAGGCGCGACCGACCGCCGGATGGGCTGGCGATCGGGTTTGCGGTAATAAATGTGCGGTGGCAGCGATGTTCCACAAAGCGACCGGCTTCGTGGCTGGGCGGCTTCCTGACCGGGCGGTTGGCTTCCTGGCTGGATGGTCGGGCCGGGGTTGGGCGCGCGGGTGAGTGGGACCCGTCCTCACTGGTGCTCCGGTTTGCCAAGTCTTGAGGGCTTGGACACCTTCTGGTGGGCCGGGACAAGGAATGACATGTACCAGCCCACCAGTTCCTGTCCCGGGCCCCAACGCCCGGTCCGCCGGAATGTCCGCAGCAGCCTTCCGGCCGCGCAGTGCCTAGACCTTCAGCACCGGCGCGATCGTCTTGGTGCGCGATCCCTCGTAGGCGGCCAGGAGGATGCCGAGTACGGCGATGCCCTCGTCCTCGGTGTGGATCGGACGGGTCCTGCCGAGCAACGAGTCCGCGAAGTGTCCGATCTCGGCGACGAAGGTGTCGACCGGCTCCAGCTCGAACGTCTTGCTCTCACCGGACCGGAGCCGGTAGGACAGCGTCGTACCGTCGCTGGTCAGTGAGCCGAGCTCTCCGACCGCCGAGAACCGCTCGGTCGAGGCAGCCGGCTGATAGGCCCAGCTGGTCACCATCTGTCCGACGACACCGTTGTCGAACCTGATCAGGACTTGCGCGGAGTCCTCGCCCTCCATGAACTTCAACCGGTGCGTGGAGAGCATCGCGGTGACCTCGACCGGCAGCCCGCCGGCGAGGTGCAGCATCAGATAGGTGGGGTGGTACCCGGTGTCGATGAGCTCGCCGCCACCGCTCGTCTTGGCGCTCGCCCGCCAGCCCATCGAGCTCGGGTCGAAGTTGTTGAAGAAGCTGTCGGTGGTCCGCACCTCGTAGACCGTGCCGATGGTCCCGGCGTCCAGCAACTCCTTCGCCTTGGCGACGGTCGGCATGAACAACTGGTTGTGCGCGCACATCAGCGTCACGCCGGCTTTGGTGACCGCCTTACGCACGTCCGCGGCTTCCTCCGCGCTGAGGCAGAGCGGCTTCTCACACAGGATGTGCTTGCCGGCCTCGGCGGCCGCGACGATCGCATCCTTGTGCAGGTGATGTGGCAGGCAGATGTCGACCGCGTCCAGTTCCTCGGTCGCCAGCATCTGCCGATAATCCGTGTACGGCGTCGCACCCAACTCCTCGCCGCGAGCGGCAGCGGTCTGCTCGACTGCGTCCGCGACCGCGGTGATGCCGATCTTGTCGGCGTGCGCTCGGTATCCCTTGATGTGGGCGGACGCGATCCCACCGCCGCCGATGAGCCCAACCTTGATCATCAGAGTCTCCTCAGCTGTAGGCGATGGACGTGCCCTGGTCAGCGGCCTCGTTCGCGGCCACGACCAACCTGGTCAGCTCGAGCGCGCGTTCGATGTTCTCGTCCGCGCGGGTGCCGTTGTTGATGTGGTCGACCCACTGCGCGAACGCGTCCTGGCCGTGGTCAGGCACCGGCACCTGCTCGCCGTTCACCGTCAGGACATTGCCGTCGTCGGTGTAGGTGAGCGTGCCTTCGGTACCGAAGAGCTCGATCGTGAACGGGTTCCGGCTGGCGAACCCTGCCTCGATCACACCGATCTTCTGGTCGGCGTACCCGACGACCACGACAGCGTTGTCTTCCAGGCCGCGTTCGGCGATCGACCGGTACGTCGCACTCACCGTGTCCGGCTGTGCGCCGAGGAACAGCTGGGTCAGGTACACCGGGTGACAGCCAAGGTCGGTCAGCGCGCCGCCGATCGCGGTCGTCGGCTCGAAGAACCGCTGCGGCAACCAGCCGGCGACACCGTCGCGCGGAATCGCGCCGTCATGCGAGAGCCGGACCCGGCCGTAGGTCAGCGTCCCCAGCTGCCCGCTGTCGATCACCTCTGTGATCGCCTGGGTATAGCCGTGGTAGAGCCGCGGCAGCGAGACGATCAGCTTCACGCCGGCGGCATCGGTCGCCGCGATGATCTCCTCGGCCTCGGCCACGGTAGGTGCGAGCACCTTCTCGGTGAAGATGTGCTTCCCGGCCCGGGCCACCTTCAGCATCACGTCGCGATGCTCGTTGGTCGGAGTGGTGATCGCGACACCGTCGAGGTCGTCACGGGCGAGCAGCGCATCGAGGTCGCCGGTGAACTCCACACCGAACTGGTCGGCCGCGTCCTGGCCGCGCTGGGCGTCGTCGTCCCAGACGGCCACCAGGTCCGTACCCGGATGCTGTTGCGCCTGCCTGGAGTAGTCGCCCGCGTGCACGTGCCAGAAACTCAAGGTCGCGATCTTGAGCGGTTTGGACACCATGGTCCTCCTCAGTGGGAACGTTTCGGATCGACCGCCGGACCACCGTACAACGTTGTCATCGCGGAAGAGGAGGGGTCGGCGCGCCCGTTCGCACGATGAGATCCGTGCGCAGAACGAATGCTTATAGTTATTCAGGAGTCCAGCATTATCCGAGGAGTCACGATGAGCGAGGAGCCCGCCGGCGGGGACCTGTCCCGGTTGCGGCAGCTCAACGCGGCCGCCGTGCTCCGGGAGTTGCGCGGCGACCAGCCGCTCACTCTGACGGAGTTGTCGAGGCGGACCCGGCTGTCGCGGGCCTCGACCGAGGACGTCGCCCGGGACCTGCTCGGACGGGGCTGGCTGACCGAGGTGGCGCCCGCGCTGGGCTCGGTCGGAAGGCCGGCCAGGCGGTACCGGTTCAACTCCGGGGCCGGCCGGCTGCTGGGCGTGGACATCGGCGGGCACAAGGTGCTTGCCCTGGTCACCGATCTCGACGGCGAGGTGCTGAGCCAGGCCCGGATCGCGGTCGATCCCGGGCTCGGACGCCGGGAACGGCTTGCTGTACTGGACAAATGCGTCACCAAGGCGATCGCCGGTGTCCAGCCGGGGCAGATCTGGTCCACCGGGGTCGCAACCACCGGCCTCGTCGACGGCACCGGCAAGGTGCTGCTGTCCGACTCACTGCCGGAGTGGACAGGGGTCGACCTCGCCGGGCACGTACGCCGGCTCGTCTCCGGACCGGTACGGGTGGAGAACGACTGCAAGCTCGCAGCGCTGGCCGAGACGTGGCGCGGCGTCGCCCGGTACGCGAAGGACGTGGTGTTCCTGCTGGCCGGACTGCGTACCGGCGCCGGCCTGATCATCGACGGGAAGCTGCACCGCGGGTTCGCCAACTGGTCCGGTGAGATCGGCGCCCTGCCCGCCGCCGGCTGGCTCCGGGCGCCGGAGCATCTGCACAACTGGCTTGCGCGAAACGGACGGCCGGACGTGTCGGACGAGTTCGAGAGCGTCTTCTTCGCTGCGCGCGGCGGCGATCGCGAGGCTGTCCGGGCGGTTCGCGGGTATGTCCGCGACCTCGCCGTCGGCGCCTCGGCGCTGGTCCTGACGCTCGATCCCGAACTGGTGGTGATCGGTGGCGGATTCTCGCGGTCGGCGGACGTGATGGTCGAGCCGCTGCGTCGCGAGCTGGACCGCTGGTGCCTGCGGACACCCGAGATCCGGATCTCCGCCTTCGCCGACGAAGGGGTCGCGCTCGGCGCGGTCCGGCTGGCCCTCGAGCAGGTGGAGTCCGCCGTCTACAACGGCCTGAGACCTTGACATAGTTTTCCTGGACTCCATGATTATTCCTATCGCCCGCCCAGCGAGAGGAAGCATCATGATGCGTCCGTTCCGCCTGCTCAGCGCTGCCCTGGCCGGCATTGTGCTCAGCGCCGTCCTCGTCTCCCCCGCCCACGCCACGATCAGCGGCAGCACCGCCACCAACACCGCGACGACAGTCACCTACCGCTTCTCCTACACCGGATCCCCGCAGTACCTGCGGGTCTACGTCGACGCCGACCGGAACGCCGGCACCGGCTTCGCGCAGGGCGGCACCGGCGCCGACTACCTGCTGGAGAACGGCAGCCTCTACCAGCACACCGGCAGCGGCTGGAGCTGGACCTTGGTCAGCGCGGTCACCTTCTCCGGTACGGGCGGAGTCGCGCAGTGGACCGTGAATCGCGCCGACCTCGGCGAGAGCGCCTCCCCCAACGACGCCGACCTGATCTTCCAGGTGGAGGCCCCGCTGGAGTCTTCGAGCAAGTACACCCACGTCTACAGCGGCGGCGGATCCGGCGGCACCGTGACGTACACCGCGGCCACGGACAACTTCGCCAACCCCGAGCGCGGCTTCTACCACCACACCGGCGACTGCGACAAGGCCGACTTCTCCCAGACGACTCTGCAGAGCTACCGCACCAGCCAGGGCATCTCGCTGGTGATGTGCGTCTTCTACCTGGCCGAGTACAAGAACGGCCCGATCGCGCAGGCGGCGCTCGACCAGTTGCAGCAGCAGATCGACACCGTCCGCGCGGCCGGTCTCAAGATGGTCCTGCGCTTCGCCTACACCACGTCGACCGCCGGAGACGACACGACCAAGGACCGGATCCTGGCTCACCTCGACCAACTGGCGCCGTACCTCACCGCAGGCAAGGACGTGATCGCGGTCGTGCAGGCGGGGCTGATCGGCGCGTGGGGTGAGTGGTACTACACGCAGAACTTCGGCAACGCGGGCACGATCACCACGACCGACTGGGCCAACCGCAAGGCGGTGACCGACAAGCTGCTCAGTGTCGTGCCGTCGACCCGGATGGTGCAGCTGCGGACGCCGAAGTTCAAGCGGACCCTGTACTCGACCACGCCGGTTCAGTCGGCCGCGGCGTACAACGGCTCGGCGCTGTCGAGGCTCGGTCACCACAACGACTGCTTCCTGGCCAGCGCGGACGACTTCGGCACCTACGAGAACACCGCGGTCGAATACCCGTACCTTCAGTCCGACACGACGTACGTCGCGATGGGCGGCGAGACGTGTGGCTCCAACCCACCGCGGTCCAGCTGCCCGACGGCCACCAGTGAGCTCGCACAGTTCCACTGGTCCTTCCTCAACACCGACTACGAGCCCACCGTGCTGAACTCGTGGAACACGGGCGGCTGCCTGGCCGACGTCACCAAGAACCTCGGGTACCGCTTCCGCCTGGAGTCCGGCACGTACCCGGCGACCGCCTCACCCGGCGGCAGCCTGCCGGTGTCCTTCACCGTCCACAACGACGGCTACGCGACGCCCTTCAACCCACGCAACCTCGAGCTGGTACTGCGGAACACGTCGACCGGCACGACCTACCGGCTCGCGATGAGTTCCGATCCGCGGCGCTGGACCGCGGGTACGTCGACCACGGTGTCGCAGACGCTCACCGTGCCCGCCAACGTGCCGGCGGGTTCCTACACCCTGCTGCTCAACCTGCCGGACCCACTCCTGTCCACTCGCCCCGAGTACTCGATCCGCCTCGCCAACCAGGGCACCTGGGACGCGGCGACCGGGATGAACTCGCTCCTGCACACCCTCACCGTCAGCTAGGAGTTCTTGATGAGAAGGCTTGTCACAGCGGTCGCGGCGATCGGTCTGCTACTGCCAACCCAGGCAGCCATGGCGCACAATGACCCGCCGACGACCACCCGCACCTACGCGTCGACCGACGAGGTGATCGCCAACCCGGAGCGCGGTTTCTACCACCACACCGAGACGCACTACCGGGCCGACGGCACCGGTTATGTCCCACTCGACCTCACCACCCTGCGCAACTTCCGCACCCAGGAGAACATCACCCAGATCCTGCGGCTGTTCTACCTGGAGAAGTTCTCCAAGCAGGACGTCATCGACCAGCACTACCTCGACCTGGTCCGTGCAGACTTCCGCACCGCGCGCGCCGCGGGCGTCAAGATGATCGTCCGCTTCGCCTACGCTCTGCCGGGCGACGGCTGGCCGCCGCCGACGCCGTACGGCGACGCGCCGGTGGCTCGCGTGGTCAAGCAGATCCAGCAGCTCACCCCGATCCTGCGCGAGAACTCCGACGTGATCGCGGTCGTCCAAGCCGGGTTCGTCGGATTGTGGGGTGAGGGCTACTACACCGACTACTTCTCCGATCCGCAGGACCCGAGCGTGGTCACCGACCAGAACTGGGCCGACCGCAAGGCCGTCGTCATGGCCGAGCTGAAGGCGCTCCCGAAGGACCGGATGATCCAGGTGCGGACGCCGTACATGAAGCAGCGCATGCTCGGGGTGCCGACCGGGACCGCGGGCGCCCTGACCGCGGCGCAGGCGTACGACGGTTCGCCGCTGGCCCGGGTCGGTCATCACAACGACTGTTTCCTGGCCAGCCCGGACGACTTCGGCACCTACCTCAGTGACCCGATCGAGCTCGACAAGGATTTCGTTGCCCAGGACACCAATTACGTCCCCGAGGGCGGCGAGACCTGCGCGGTGAACTCACCACGGTCGGACTGGGAGTCGGCGTCGGCCGAGATGGCGCGACTGCACTTCTCCTTCCTGAACATCGAATACAACCAGGACGTGCTGGACACCTGGGGCGACAACCTCACGACGGTCAAGCAGAAGCTCGGCTACCGATTCGCCCTCGCGCAGAGCACGGTCACGACCAAGGCGCAGCCGCGCGGTGATGTCAGGGTCGACCTGCAGGTCCGCAACGACGGCTGGGCCGCTCCGTACAACCCGCACCAGGTGCAGCTGATCTTCCAGAACGACAAGCACACCTTCAAGGTCAACGTCCCGGCCGACCCACGCCGGTGGGGCGCTGGTACGATGACCAACCTCGACTGGAGGGTCGCCGCACCGCCGGTCCCCGGAAAGTATCGCTTGTTCCTCAACCTGCCGGACCCGCTCCTGTCCACCCGCCCCGAGTACTCGATCCGTCTCGCGAACGACGGAACCTGGCAACCGAGCACCGGCTACAACGACCTCGGTCAGACGGTGACTGTCGGATAAGGATCCAGGCCCCGAACGGTGTGCCCGGAGCCTGGTTCCGGGCACACCACCTGGCTCCGGCCCACCAGCGTCAGGCGGCCGGGTAGCGGTGGGCTTCCAGCGCGGGCAGGTCGACGACCCGCGGCAGGCTCCTCGGGCGCAGCGAGAGGACACCGAGCTGTGCGCCGGGCAGCTCCTGCCATACCGAGGCGACGCCGATCGTCCGCAGGCGTTCCTCGACCCGCGGCACGGCGACGGGCTCCTCGGCGATGACGACCAGGAAGCTTGCGCCGGCCGGCAGCGTATCGGCCGGTTGCTGCGGGCAACCGTTCGCGAGGGCGGTCATCGCAGGCTCGCCAGTGCAGCGCGGGCTGCGTTGTAGCCGCACATCCCGTGCGCCCCCGCGCCGGGCGGTGTCGCCGCAGAGCACCCAAACACACCGGGTACGCCGAGGCCGTAAGGATGCAGGGTGACACGCGGCCGGAAGATCAGTTGGCGCGCGGTGTTGGCACCGGTGATCACATCACCGCCGAGGTAGTTCGCGTTGCGTTCCTCCAACTGGGCTGTCGTCTGGACGGTCCGAGCCAGGATCAGGTCGCGGAAGCCGGGAGCGAACCGTTCGATCTGCGACTCGATCAGCAGCGTCGCGTCACCGCCGTAGCCGCTGGGCACGTGCGCATAGGTGTACAGCGGCCGCACGGTGCCCTCGGCACGAGACGGGTCGGCCAGATACTGCTGCCCGACGAGAACGTACGGCCGGTCCGGCATCCGGCCCGACACCACGTCCTGTTCGGCCCGCGCCAGCTCCGCGTAGTCCCCGACCACATGCACAGTCCCGGCCCGCCGGGACGCCTCGTGCGTCCACGGCACCTCACCCGAGAGTGCGAAGTCGACCTTGAAGACCCCCGGCCCATGCCGGTACCGGAGCAAGGCCCGCCGGATCTTGGCCGGCATCGCGTCCCCCACGATCCGCACGGCCGCACTCGGTGCGAGATCCAGCAGAACGAGGTCCGCATCGCCGACCTGCTCGAGTGATTCGACCCGCACGTTGGTCTCGACCTTGCCGCCGTGCTCCTCGAGGGCGGCGATCATCGCCCGGTTGATCGCCGCCGATCCCCCTTCTGCCACGGGCCATCCGTAGGCGTGCGCCGCCGTACCGAGGGCCACGCCGATCGCCGCCGAGAAGGGCGCCGACAGCGGTCGCACCGCGTGCGCCGCCACTCCTCCGAAGAGCGACCGCGCCTCCTCCGTCGACCAGCCCTTGGCGAGCACCGAGGCCGGTAGGGCGGACAGGGCACCGAACCGCGTCATCGCGACCGGATGCGACGGCACGCGTACGACGGGGCGCAGGAAATCCGACGTGATCCGGTCGAACCGCTCCGTCAGCGGGCCGAACACCTGCCGCCACCGGCGACCGTCGGGCCCCAGCGACGCAGCGGTCTCCTCAACCGATCGCAGTACGGCGGCACCGCGCCCGCCGTCCAGCGGATGCGCGTACTGGACCTCCGGCCACCGCCAGGTCAGGCCGAACCGAGCCAGGTCCACAGACCGGGAGAACGCGGTGTCGACGGCCAGCGGATGGAACCCTGAGCACTCGTCGTGGATCAGCCCGGGCAGCGCGAGCTCGCTGCTGCGGGTGCCGCCGCCGGGGCGGTCGGCGGCTTCGAGCACTTCGACGTCCACCCCGGCCTTGGCGAGAGTGACTGCAGCGGCCAGTCCGTTCGGCCCACTCCCGACGACGACTGCCTTGGTCATGATCCACCACCTCCCGAGCCATCCGGCGCCGACTCGACGGTCGCAGGCGGAGGCGTCGGTACCGTCTTGTCTACCGCACCCGGCCGCGGGTAGCGAACCCGCTGGTAGCCGGGCAGGCGCCACTCGACCGTCAGCGGGATCGGTCCGTTCGGCAGCCAGGGCTGCTCGGCGACGGCGTCGGCCACCTGGTACGTCCCGCGCTCGACGATCCCGAGCGCCGCGTCGATCACGACGTACCGCTGGAAGTTCTTGTGCACCGGCTGCGACTCGATCCACGCCACGATGAACTCACCGGGGGCGAATCCGCAGCGCCGCTGGATCGAGGCGATGAACTTGTGGTCGTGCAGGTGGCCGTCGCCGAAGTTGAAGCCGACGATGCAGTTCGTCATGAACTCAGCTTCGCGGATCGCGTAGTGATCGAGGTCGTCGCCGAGCTGATCGACCAGGATCGAGTTCAGCGCCCGGCCCTGACTGTGCAGCGCCCGCCAGCCCATCACCTGGTAGAGCGCGACCTCAGCGGCGTCGCGGCTGCCGAGCAGTTCGGTGGCCTGGTCGATCACCATCGGCGCCGGCTTCACCAGCCGCTCGTTCAGCCGCTGCTCCGCGCCAGGCGCGAAGGCCCAGGTCGCGGACGCCCAGTTGCCGGCGTACTGGCGCCGCGGAGCGGATCCATCTGCACAAGAACACCGTGAAGTATCGGGTCGACAAGGCACTGGAGGAACGCGGCCGCCCGCTGGACGACGAGCGCCTGGAACTCGAACTGGCGCTCGTCGCCTGCCGCTGGCTGGCCGGCTCGGTGCTGATGCCTCCTGCACCCTGATTCAGCCGTGCTGCTTGGCGAGCAACCGCAGCCCGACCATCGGGACGCCGAGGGCGATGACGGACAGGACGGGGATGAGAAAGGCGATCATCGGAGTTTCCTTTCGGTGTCGCCGGGGTGGGGTCCCGGCTGGTAACACCGAGAATCGCAACTCAGGGCCCCTCCCTTCCTGGCCCGGCGAGCCGAACTTCCGGCCGGCGACTGTGCCGGCCGCACAAACCGTCAGGTGCGGGCGTCGTGGGGGATGCCGGCGGCGGCGTACGCGTCGGCCTCGTCGAGGGTTTCGTGCTTGAGGAGTTGCTCGGCGATCGAGTCGAGGCGGGTGCGGTTCTCGCGGAGGAGGCGTCTGGCCTCCTGGTAGCACTGGTCGATCAGGCGGCGTACCTCCTCGTCGACGGTGTTGAGCAGCTCGTCGGAGGCACCGGCCATCCGGGGGTCACCCTCGGACGGCAGAACGGAGACCGGGCCGACGGCCTCCGACATCCCCCAGCGGCCGACCATCGAGCGGGCGATCCGGGTCGCGCTCTCCAGGTCGCTCTCGGCGCCGGTGGTGACCACGCCGAGGACCTCCTGCTCGGCGGCCATACCCCCGAGCGCTCCGATGATGCGACCGCGCAGGTATTCCGTGTCGTATCCGTAGCGGTCCATCTCCGGCGTGGACAGTGTGACACCCAGCGCCCGGCCACGCGGGATGATCGACACCTTCCGGACCGGATCCGCGCCGACCTGGATCATCCCGAGCAGTGCGTGACCTCCTTCGTGGTACGCCGTACGACGTCGCTCCTCCTCGGGCATGACCACGTTGCGCGCCGTACCGAGCTGGATCTTCTCCAGGGCGTCGGTCAGATCGCGCTGGTCGATCTCGGACTGGCCTTGGCGGGCGGCGGCCAGCGCGGCCTCGTTCAGCAGGTTGGCCAGATCGGCGCCGGTCATCCCGGGCGTGGACCGGGCCATGGCACGGAGATCGACGTCCGGGCCGAGCGGCTTCCCGCGCGCGTGCACCTCGAGGATCGCCTCGCGCCCCTTCTGGTCCGGCGCGTGCACGGTGATCGTGCGATCGAACCGGCCCGGCCGGAGCAGCGCCGTGTCGAGGACATCGGCACGGTTCGTCGCCGCGAGGGTGACGACCCCCTCGGTGCCGGTGAAGCCGTCCATCTCCGTCAGGATCTGGTTCAGGGTCTGCTCGCCCTCGTCGTGACCACTGATCGACCGGGCACCGCCGCGGGCGCGTCCGATCGTGTCGATCTCGTCGATGAAGATGATCGCGGGAGCGACCTTGCGCGCCTCGCCGAACAGCTCCCGGACCCGGCTCGCGCCCACGCCGACAATCATCTCGATGAACTCCGAGGCACTGGCCGAGAAGAACGGCACCCCGGCCTCCCCCGCGGTCGCGCGAGCCAGCAGAGTCTTGCCGGTCCCGGGTGCACCCTCGAGCAGCACGCCCTTGGGAGCGCGGGCCCCGAGCCGGCGGTACTTGTCCGGGTCCTTCAGATAGTCGACGACCTCGGTGATCTCGGCCTCGACCTCGTCGATGCCCGCGACGTCGGCGAAGGTGACTCGCACGCTGGTGGGATCGATCGGCTTCTTCTGCTGGCCGCCTCCGAGCAGGCCGCCCAGCCCACCGCCGGCGGCGCGGCTGCGCCGGAACAACCAGAAGTAGAACGCGGCGATCAGGATGAACGGGCCCAACGAGATCAGCAGGTTCCACAGCACGCCGCGCTGCTGGACCACCGGCGTCGCCCGGACCGTCGCGCCGCTCTTCTGCAGCGCCCCGAACAGGTCGTCGTTCGCGAACGTCGGCCGCTCGGTGGTGAACTTCGTGTACGTCGAGTCGGTCTTGCCCGGGATCGGGGCGGCCGCCTTCAGCCGGCCCTCGATGGTGTCACCGCGCGAGAACACCTCGGCGACGTTCTGCTTCTGCACCTGCGCCGTGAAGTCGGTGTACGCGACGGTCTGCTCGCCGCCAGACATCTGGTCCTGCATCGTGGTGATCAGGAACAGCACCAGATACCCACCGACGATCCAGGCCGCCCACCGCCACCACCGCGGTCGCCGCGGCTTGTCCCCGTTGCCCTGAGCGGTGGGCAGCCCTTCGGTCCGCCACGGCTTGTGGGGATGCCGCTGCGATCCGTTGTCCCGGTCCCCCTGATCAGGCGTGGACTTCTCCTGCGGCGGCTGATCCTTCTCACTCATGCTGGCTCCGCTGGTGACCTGCCCGCGCCCTGGACACGCGGCCTCAGCCCAACATAGGTCGCCACCGACGGGTTTGCCGAGCACCGACGCCCCTCCGGCGACCGGTCGGCGCCGGTACGATCTGGCATGGCGATCCCTTTGGTGCTCGACTGCGATCCGGGACACGACGACGCAATGGCGCTGCTGCTGGCGATAGCCGATCCCGCGGTCGAGTTGCTCGCGGTGACGACGGTCGCGGGCAATCAGACAGTCGACAAGTGCACGGTGAACGCCCGCCGAGTGCTGTCCCTGGCCGGAGTGACGGATGTCCCGGTCGCCCGTGGTGCCGACCGGCCGCTGGTACGACGGTTGCGCATCGCCGACGATGTCCACGGGCAGACCGGTCTGGACGGCCCGCTCTTCGACACCGAGCCGACCGTGCCCGAGTCGCCGTCAGCTGCCCAGGATGTGTTGATCGACGTACTGCAGAAGCACTCCACGCCGGTCACCATCGTGGCGACGGGAGCGCTCACGAACATCGCGCGGCTGCTCGCATCGGAGCCTGCGCTGACCCCGAAGATCGCCGAGATCGTCTGGATGGGCGGCTCGACGGACCGCGGCAACATCGCGCCGCTCGCGGAGGCCAACGCGTACGTCGATCCCGAGGCGGCGGACCAGGTGGTCCGGTCGGGTGTCCCGTTCACCATGTGCGGTCTCAACGTCACGCATCAGGCTTTGGTGACGGACGACGTACTGGCGCGCTTCGAACGGATCGGGACGCCGCTGGCCCGGATCTGCGTCGAGTGGATGACGTTCTTCGCCTCGACGTACCGGCAGCTCTGGGGGTTCGAGGCGCCGCCGTTGCACGATCCGGTCGCGGTCGCCCGGGTGATCGATCCGGCGATCGTGCGCTGCGTCGAGGCGAACGTCGTCGTCGAGGCGAAGGGCGAGTGGACGTCTGGCGCGACCGCGGTCGACCTCTTCAACTACACCGGCCGGGCGCCCAATGCGCAGGTCGCTGTCGAACTGGATCGCGAAGCCTTCTGGACCAGAATCGTCGACGCCGTCACGGCTCTCGGCTAGATGGTGACGACGAGGCGGCCGTCGGTGCTGCCGGTGGATTGGCGATGCCAGGCGGTGGCGATATCGGCGAGCGAGACGGTCTCGTGCGTGACAGCGACGGCTCCGTTGGCGGCGTGTTGCAGTACGGCGGTCAGCGCATCGCGGCGTTGCTCCGGGGTGATGGCGTTGTTCGTGTAGCCGAGGATGCTCGCCGTACGGCTGCGGAGGACCGACGAGGAGAAGACCGCCTCGTCACCGGATGAACCGCCGAGGTTGACCAGGCGGCCGTACGGGGCGAGCACCCGCGAGGCCGCGGTGGCGGGGAGGCCGAAGACAGGGTCGATGACGACGTCGACAGCACCATCGGTCGCGTCCCTCAGCCGGGCGGTGAGCGCATCCACGTCGGGGCCTGAGGCAACTACTTCGTCGGCGCCGGCGGCCAGGGCCCGGTCGCGTGCCGCGTCCGACCGGCACACGGCGACCACGCCGTCAGCACCGAGGAGCCGGGCCGCGCCGATCGCGACCTGGCCGACCGCCCCGCCGCCACCGAGCACGAGCACCTGCTCCCCCGGCTTGAACTGAGCCCGCCACGTGAGCGCCATCCAGGCCGCCACCCCGGACAGCCCGAGTGCAGCGACCTCCGTGTCCGGGACCGGCGTGTCCAGCACCACGAGATCGACATCCGGTACGGCGCAGCGCTCGGCGAAACTGCCGTCACCCGCGGCCATCCCGGCCGAGGTCGCGAAGAACACCCTCGTCCCGGGCGGCACCACCTCGGACTGCTCGACCACCCCGACCCCTTGCACCCCGGGCACATAGGGCACCGCCGGCTGGCCGAAGTACGACGTACCGGACGCACACAGCAGGTCGAGCGGTACGACGGGTGCCGCGGTGACGCGGACGACGGAGTACCCGTCGGACGACACCGGGTCCGGGTGGTCGGCGTGGGACGGCGGTTGGCCGTGGGTGTGCAGGACTGCGGCTCGCACGGGACCTCCTAGGTGGCGACGTCTGGATAGGGCAGCGTGAGGTGCTGCAGCGCCCGGCCGTAGGCCTTCTGATACTCGAGCGGCCCGTGGTCCCGCTCGAACATCGCGATGAACAACGTGAGCGTGAGGAACGGGTGTGCGCCGAGCCCGAACAGCGCGACATGATCGTGCTCGCGCAGCGCCTCGCGCTCCTCGTCGGTGAACGCGAGCCAGGTGGACCGCTCGGCAGTGTGGCAGTTGAGGATCTGATTGGCCATCTCCTGCTCCCACCAGGCCACGGTCCCGGCGGCGTCCTCGCGATAGCGCTCGATCAGGTCGGGATCGCGGTCGACGGTGTAGAGGAACTTGTCCAGCAGGTACTTGCTCATCCCCGTCCTCGCTTCGCTCCGGGCGCGGATGAGGCACGGACCGCGCTGTGCTTGATGGTGAACTCGCTACGCTCGTTCACGACGGCACTCCGTTCGGGTACCAGGTGAAGTAGGCCTCCATGGTGTGGAAGAGGTCGAGCGAGTCGACGTGATCCGCCTTCGCACCCGCGCCGGCCACGCCCATCATCAGCATGAAGTCCATGAAACCGTGGGTCGCGTTGCCCGGCAGATGCAGGCTGTCCAGCGTCACCTCGGCCAGGCAGCCGTCGACGTCGCCGCTCGCGATCCAATCGACGGCTTTGCGGTCGAACTCCGGATCCGGACCGTGCTCGCCGAACTGCCGCGGCCCACCGAGCTCCAGCGACAGGTGCCCGGTGCCGATGATCGCGACCCGGGCGTCGATCGGCCACGACTCCACCAGTTGCCGGATCGTCCGGCCGAGCTCGACGAACCGCCCGGGCCGGGGCAACGGTGGCGCGAAGATGTTGGT
This sequence comes from Kribbella sp. NBC_01484, assembly GCF_036227145.1. Lineage (NCBI taxonomy): Bacteria > Bacillati > Actinomycetota > Actinomycetes > Propionibacteriales > Kribbellaceae > Kribbella > Kribbella sp. NBC_01484. The sequence goes on along the minus strand of NZ_CP109437.1, from coordinate 6,734,426 downwards.
GTAGATCGGCACGATCGGCAGGTCCGCCTCCGGGCGGAGCGTGATGATCGGGCAGGTGATGCTGTGGTCGATCCGCAGTTCGTTGCTGAAGGCAAGGTCGAAGCCGGCGTCCAGCCCGTTCCGCAGGATGTGCGCGGCCAGCCGCTCCTCCCCCGGCAGCGTCATCCGCGGCAGCCCGAACTCGCGCTCCTCGTTGTACCAGTTCGCATCGAAGTACGGCGCTTTGCCGACAAGGAACTGCGGCATGTTGTCCAGCCAGAGCTGGTGGAAGTGGTCGCTGCCGACCATCACCAGGATGTCCGGCCGGGCCTTGGTCAGCGTCTCCCGGAACGCCTCGATCTTCGCCACCCACTCGTCGGCGAACGGCGGCCGGTCGGCTCCGGTGGCGGTGCTCGCGCGGTAGTAGAACGGGTGATGCGTGGAGGCGATGACCGCGGCGACTGTGGCCATGTGGTGCTCCTTCAGCTAGCGGGATCGACGTAGATGGCGTTGCGGTCGACGGTGAGGTAGGCGTCCATACCGATCGGCCGGCGGCGTTCCTCGGCGAGCTGACCCAGCAACCCGGCAGCCCTGGCCAGCAAGGCGAATCCGCGCAGCAGCTCGACCGGCAGCCCGAGATCGGCCAGCGCGGCGCCGCACACGCCGGCTCCGTTCAGCGGGAGCCTACGGCCGAGCACCTGCTCGTGTACCCGCCCGATGGCCTCGAAGAGTCGGAGGTGTGGACCGCGCAGGCCTTCCTCCTCGGCGATCCCGATCAGGACCGGGGTCCGCGGATCCTGCACCTTGTGCACCGGATGCCCGAGACCGGGGACATACTTGCCGGCCTCCCGCGTCGCGGTGACAACCTCCAGTGCGAGCTCGTCCCACCCCGCATCGTCAGTCGGCACGTCGCGCCCCTGGAGGGCCTCATCGAGATACATCCCAGAGTCCTCGGTCACCCCGAGGAAGCGGGAGCCACCGCCGAGCAGACCGGCGGCAAGGGCGCCTTGCAGCGAATCCGGGGCGGAGAGATAGGTGAGCCGGGCCGCGATGGCCGTCGGCGTGAATCCGTGATCGGCAAGGGCGACCAGCACCGCCTCGAATACGCGGGTCTCGGACGGTGTCGGCCGGCGTAGCGCGACCAGCCAGAACGCCAGCTCACCGAAGCCGACCTTGCCCATCAGGTCAGCCGTCAGGTCCTGCCCGAGCAGGCGGATCTCGTCGGCAGTCGACGTACCCAAAGAGGTCGGGAAGCTCATCCACGTCCTCGCTTCGCTCCGGGCGCGGATGAGGCACGGACCGCGCTGTGCTTGATGATGAACTCGCTTCGCTCGTTCATGTGAGCGGCTCCTTCAGCCAGCGGCGGAGTTCGGCGCCGTGTTCGTCCAGCTCCGGCGGTGGCAGCCGGTACGACGCCGCGTCGTCCGAGAACGTGATCGGGTTGCGCACGGTCGGGATCGATCCCACTGTGACCACCGGGTCGAGACCGATGTCCTCGGCGAAGGCCACGCCGCCGTCGACGGTGTTGATCGGGCCGCACGGCACACCGGCGGCGATGATGTCGCGGAACCACTCCATCCGGGTCCGGGTCTCCAGCCGCTCGACCAGCAGCGGCCGCAGCTCCTCGCGATTCGCGGTCCGCTTCTCGTTCCGGTCGAAGCGCGGGTCGTCCGCCAGCTCCGGCACGCCGAGGACCTCGACCAGCTTGCGGAACTGGCCGTTGTTCCCGGCCGTGATGATCAGCTCGCCATCGGAACAGGGCAACGGCTCGTACGGGAACAGGCTGGGATGGCTGTTCCCCATCCGCAGCGGTACGACGCCACCCGCGACGTACGCGCTCGACTGGTTGACCAGACCGGACAGCGCCGACGACAGCAGGTTGACCTCGACGTGCTGACCGCGTCCGGTCTCGTGCCGGGCGTTGAGCGCGGACAGCACACCGATCGTGGCGTGCAGGCCGGCCATCACGTCGAAGACCGAGATCCCGGCCCGGTACGGCTCGCCGTCCGGGGAGCCGGTCAGGCTCATCAGCCCGGAGATCGCCTGCACGATCAGGTCGTATCCGGGCAGCTCCGCACCCTTCGGGCCGGAACCGAAGCCGCTGATCGAGGCATAGATCAGCCCGGGGTTGCCGGCAGCAACGGTCTCGTAGTCCAGCCCGAACCGGGCCAGCCCGTTGGGCCGGAAGTTCTCGACCAGGACGTCCGCGCGCCGGGCCAGCTCCCGGGCCGTAGCCTGGTCGCCCGGGTCCTTCAGGTCGAGCGCGATCGACCGCTTGTTCCGGTTCACCGCGAGGTAGTACGTCGAGATGCCGTCGCGGACCGGTGGCTGCCAGGAACGGGTGTCGTCGCCGCCGGGCGCCTCGACCTTGACCACGTCGGCGCCCAGGTCGGCCAGCAGCATGGTCGCGTACGGACCGGCCAGGATCCGGGAGAAGTCGGCGACCAGCAGGCCGGCGAGCGGACCGTTCACGCACCAACCTCCCGCGGCTATTACGGACACTTGTCCGCACACTCTGATCGCCTCAGTCTCGATCGGCCTCCGAGCCTCTGTCAACCACCCGGAGCGAACCCTTGACAGTGCGCGCGGACGCTTCGATAGTGACCGTATCGCCCCGTTGACCGTCATACGGACGCGTGTCCGGGCACTCTTCTGGAGGGGAACATGACCACAGCCGAGACACCGGTGGCGGGCCGGCCGGTGCTGCTGCGCGGGGGGACCGTGCTGACCATGGACGACGACCACACGGTCGTCACCGATGGAGACGTGCTGATTGTCGACAATCAGATCGCCGCCGTCGGCCGGGCGCTCGACGGGCCCGAGGGCACTCAGGAGATCGACGCGACCAGCGGCATCGTGATGCCCGGCATGATCGACACCCATCGGCACATGTGGCAGACCGCGATGCGCGCGTACGGCGCCGACTGGACGCTGACGCAGTACTTCGTCTGGTACTACCTCGAGCACGGCAAGACGTTCCGGCCGGAGGACATCTACGCCGGCAACCTGACGTCGGCCTGGGAGTCGCTCGAGGCCGGGGTCACCACCACGGTCGACTGGTCCCACGGGCTGCAGAGCGTCGACCATGCCGAGGCGGCCGTCGACGCGTTGCGCGCCGTACCCGGGCGGTTCGTCCTTGCCTACGGCAACATTCAGGCCGGGCCGTGGGAGTGGACCGCCGATCCGGCCGTCAAGGCGTTCCTGACCCGGATGCGGGACGACTCCACCATCGGGCTCCAGCTCGCCTTCGACGTCACCGGTGATCCGGCGTTCCCGGAGCGGGCCGCCTTCGAGGTGGCGCGTGAGCTCGGGCTCGGCGTGACCACCCATGCCGGCGTGTGGGGTGCGACCAACGACGACGGCATCCGGTTGATGCACGAGAACGGCTTCATGACGCCGCAGAACATCTACGTGCACGCGGCGACGCTGGCCACCGACTCCTACCAGCGGATCGCGGCCACCGGCGGATCGGTCTCGGTCTCCACGGAGTCCGAGCAGAGCGCCGGCCAGGGCTACCCGCCCACCTGGCAGGTCCGCCGCTACGGCATCCCGGTGTCGCTGTCGATGGACACCAGCGTGTGGTGGAGCGGTGATCTGTTCAGCGCCATGCGGACGACACTCGGCGCCGATCGGGCCCGCGAGCACCTCGAGGCCCACATGAAGGGCGCCACGGTGACCCACAGCCACCTGCGGGCCGAGCACGTCGTCGACTGGGCCACCCGCGGCGGCGCGAAGGCGCTCGGCCGGGACGACCTCGGCAGTCTCGAACCCGGGAAGAAGGCGGACGTCGTACTGATCAAGAACGACTCGTCACCAGTTTCGTTCCCGCTGATCAATCCCTATGGTCACGTGGCTTTCCAGGCCCAGCGGGGTGACGTGCACACCGTGATCGTCGACGGCCGGGTGGTGAAGTTCGCCAACCAACTGGTTGGTTGCGACCTGGCCGCCGTACGCCGCGGTGTCGAGGCGACGGTCGACTACCTGCGCTCGTCGCTCGGCGAGGAAGCCTGGACGAGCGGGATGAACCCGGAGCTGCCGAAGGGCGAGGTGTTCGACAACCCGTACCAGTACACCGAGTACAAGTCCGACTCGACCCGCGAGGCCCGCGGCACCATCTTCGGCGAGCCGGGGTCGTAGGCTCGGTCGGACCAGTTCGCCCGACGACGTGGAGGCAAGGAACCGATGGCAGGACGTGGGGCGGGCCCAGACTTCGTCGAGTCTTTGGCTCGCGGGCTGGACGTGCTCGCCTGCTTCGACGCGGACCACCGCACCATGTCGTTGTCCGAGGTGGCGGCCGCGGCCGGCCTGGCCCGGCCGACCGCGCGCCGGCTGCTGCTGACGCTGGAGGAGCTCGGCTTCGTCCGCACGGTCGACGGCTCCTTCCAGCTCACGCCGAAGGTGCTGACCCTCGGCATGGCGTACGTCGGATCCCTCGGCCTGTGGGACATCGCGAAGCCGCATCTCGAAGCCCTCGTCGGCCGGACCGGCGAGTCGTCCTCGATGGCCCAGCTCGACGGCTCCGACATCGTCTACATCGCACGGGTGTCGGTGCCGAAGATCATCGCGCTCCGGGTCGACATCGGCACCCGCTTCCCGGCCGCCCAGACCTCACAGGGCAAGGTCCTGCTCGCGGCCCTCTCCCCCGACGACCTGGCCGGCGTCCTCGCGCAGCCGAGCCGGGCCGGACTCCCGCCGTACATCGGACGGACCGCGGCGCAGCTGTGCGACGAGCTCACCGAGATCCGCGCGCGCGGCTGGGCCCTGGCCGACGAGGAGCTGGCGCCCGGAGTCCGTTCGGTGGCGGCCCCGGTCCGGGACGGCACCGGCACAGTGCGCGCCGCGATGAATGTCACCGTCCACGCCGCGGAGACGTCCACCGAGAAGCTCCTCCACGACCACCTGCCGGTGCTTCTCCGTACGGCGGGAGACGTCAGCGCCGAGTGGGCGCTCTGGCGGTCCCGCCCGCACGTCGAGCTCGACCAGCCCGGTCGCGAAACCTCGGCCTGACCCGCTACGGCGTGATCCAGCCGGTCAGGATCGTCGTACCGGACTCGGTCGTGCAGACCAGCCGGTAGGGCGCGGTCGGCACCGGGCGCAGGGTGAAGAAACCCAGCTCGTCGATGTCGGCGGTCGCGAACTTGCCGCCGTCACCACGCGCGCTGACCGAACCGGCCTCCGGCGGGTCGAGTTGGCCGAGAACCCCGTCCGGGGTCAGCTCGATCTCGATCGTCCAGCCGTCCGAGGCGAACGTCAGCGACCGCAGCGTCGCACTCTCCGACCGGACCGCGGCCGGCGCCAGGGACTCCCAGGCCGAGTCGTAGGTGAGCGCGGCCAGTTCGGCGTCGATGGTGCGCCAGACGAAAGCGGCCTTACCGGCCTCGACGAACGTCCGCGGCACTTCGTCGGCAGTGGTCAATGCGTCCCGCAGGGCATCGAGCAACTCGTCGTCGTTCCAGTCGAGATTCATCACGCGCTCACCTCCTCGAGTTCTCGTCAGGTCCCCCGGCGACCAGCAGAGCCAGCGCGGGGGTACGGCGTAACCGGTCCAGGCACCGGGCCCGGTTCGGGCCGATGCTGCCGATCGGGACGTGCAGTTGCCGGCTGATCTCGTCGTACGCCGCCGGTGGGTCCTGCGTGAGCAGGGCCAGCAACGCCTGGCAGCGTTGCGACAGCTCGCGGAACGCAGCCCGGATCACCGCCCGGCGTTCGTGCCGAAGCACTTCCTCCTCCGCGATCGCCTCTTCGACGACGTCGGTCGACTCGGCCGGGTCAACGGGCTCGACCCGGCTCGTCGCGCGCAGCAGCCGGTAGCACTCGCGCTGGGTCGTAGTGGCGATCCAGCCCGGCAGGGCCGCGGGTTCCCGCAGTCCTGGCAGGTGCTCGATCAGCCGCAGCCAGACGCTCTGCCCCACGTCGTCGGAGTCCGCGGCTGCCAACCGGTAGCGGCGGCAGACGGACCAGACGAGTGGCGCGTAGCGCTCCACGAGTTCGTCCCAGGCATCCTTGTCGCCGTCCCTGGCCCGGGTGACCAGAGCGACGACAGTCGGGTCGTCCCGCATGTCATCCCCCTTTCCACGCCGGATCGCTTACCTTACGGAGCAGATCCGGCGCGTGTTGATACATGATGCTCAGGCCCCGAGCGCGACGAACGACCGCCCGGCGGCCACCGCCACCGGGTCGTCGGCAGCCGTGGTCCGGGCCGCGGCGAACGCAGCGGCGAGCGACTGACCGGCCTGCAGATTGTCGTGCAGCGCGGTCATCAACGGCACGGTCGCCGGATCGTTCACCGGTACGACGCTGGCCAGAATGCCGGCCGCTCCCAGGGGAATCAGACTGCTGCTCAGCCCGAGCAGCTCATCGGCACCGACAGGCTTCGCCAGCCCGGAGTCGCAACTGGACAACACCAGCCGGTACGGCGCTCGCCGCAACCGCTCGAAGTCGTACACGGTCAACGGCCCGTCATCCAGCCGCAGTGACGAGAACAGCGGGCTGTCCGACCGGAACGTGCCGTGTGCGGCGATGTGCGCGATCCATGCTCCGTCGAGCGCACGCAACACCTTCTCAGCGGTCGCATCGCCGTTCGCCAGCACTGTCGCGTCCGGATAGCACTCGGCCAGCCGCATCACCTCGGCCTTGCCCGCCGAGAGCCCAGGGCCGTGCACGAGCACCACGCGCCGATCGGACGGCGGCCGCAGCCGGCGCGCCCGCAACCAGGTCGCGGCCGAAGGGACCACGTTGACCGGACGATCGGCCAGCGACGGCAACAGTCCCCACGGCAGCGCCTGGAGCCGGCCCGGCGGCACCATCACCGCCGGCCGGTCACCGAGCAGCTCCTGCGCGGACCCGAGGATCGCATCGGCGAGCCGGGACCCGAGTAGGTCGAGCGAGGGACCACGCTGCGACCGGCCGTGCGCCAGCCAACGCAACCGGAACCGCGAACGCTCGACCTCGATCGCCGCTGTGGACACCGGCCCGACGGTGTGCCGGCTGACCTTGCCGTCCCGGACCACGACGGCATGCAGTACGCCGTCGACCTCGATCAACTCGACCAGCACCGTCTCGCCCAGTGCCCCGATCAGCTCGTCGAGATCGAAGCGCGCCGTGGACCCCCGCAACGGCTGGCCGTGCGCCCGGTGAGTCCGCTCGCGAACAGCCTTCTCGAGTCGTCGCCGCTCGCGGTCCAACGCGACTGTGCGTCCCTCGAGATCCAGCCGCCGTACGACGTCGCGCAAGGCGGCGAGGTCGCCGATCAAGTGCTCGTCATCCGGCGGTCGGACCGGCGGAACGGTGAGCGCCGTGGCTCGCCACCGTTCGCCCCAGACCAGCAGGCTTCTCGCATCGTCACGCCGCAATGCGTCGCGCAACGCCAACTCCGCCAACTCCGCACCATGACCGGTCGCCAGCGCGCGCAGCTCGGTGGCACCCATCGTCAGCCGATGCTCGTCCAGGGCGTCGAGGCCGCGCGCACAAGCGGTCAGCATGCCGCGGACATCAGCGCGAGCCTCGGAGCGCAACGCCTTGCCGAGCCAGGCAGCGCTGCGAGCGAGTGGCGGCGCGTCCTTGCTGCGGCGCGCGGCCAACTCCAGCTGATGATCCGCGATCCGCGCACGTCCCTCGGCCAGCGCGAGCCGACCGGCCAGCAGATGCGCGGCCGACGCCTCCGAGGCACCGAACGCATCGAGGCGGCGGGCCACTTCATTCACCCGACGCTGCAATCGCGGACCGGTCTCACCTGACTGGTAGCGAGCCTCGAGCTGAACCATCGAGGAGCGCACCGACCACCACTCGCGACCTTGCGCGGAGAACAGCCGCCGAGCCCGATCGGCTCGCTCCCGCGCGGCATCCAGGTCACCGGTCGCGAGCGCAGCGGTCGCCGCCGCGAACCACAGCTCGCCGCGCTTCGTCGCCGTACCGCCTTCGGCTTCCATCTGCACGATCGCCTGATCCATCTCGGCCAGCGCTTCGGTGCTGAGACCGGCCGCGAGCAGTACGCCGCACCGGTCGATGGCGAGATCGGGCCACGCCACGCCGACCGCCGCGAACCGCCGTCCGGCTTCGTCCAGATACCTCAGCGCCGCCGGCAGGTCGCCCCGCGCGAACGCGACCAGTCCCCGGTTCTGGCGGGCTTCGGCGTACTCGAACTCCTGGCCGGTGGCGGCGTACAGGTGCTCGGCGACCGCGAAGTCCGCGTCCGCCCGCTTGGTCCCGCCGAGGGCCAGCTGGATGAAGCCGCGGTAGTTCCGCGACCGTGCCTCCCAGACCTGATCGCCGGAGCGACGCAAACGCGTGATCGCCGACCGCAGATCGTCCAAGGCCTCGCGATGCCGGCCCAGCACGAGCAGTACGTCGGCCCGCCGCAACAACACGCGCCCGCTCAGCGCACCCCGGCTGAGGTCGACGGCCCGGTCGAGGTTGGTCAACGCCTCCCGGCTCCGGCCGGCCCGGCCCAGGGTCGCGCCGAGCGTGGCCAGCACGTCCGCCTCGCGATCGGGCCGACCGGATCGCTCGGCGAGCCGCAGCGCGATCCGGAGCTCGCGGATCGCCGTGGTGATGTCGCCGAGCTGCCGCGAACCGATGCCGGCGGCCTGGTGGGCCAGGGATGCGACTGCTGCCGACGGATCATCGGACAGCAGGGATCGCGCCGCCGCGATGGCATCGTGGGGGCGTGACAGTGCCAGCGGCAGCAGAGATTCCGGTGCAACCGCCGTCTCGACACTCCCCGCGGCCGTCGGCACTCTGAAATGATAACGGCCGGTTGCACCATTTCATCGATTCAGGGGGAAGGCAGGAAATGGCCCAGGATGGGAACGGCACCGGGGGAAGTCAAACGAACGAGCGAAAGTACGTCGCCCAGATCAGGTTGATTCTCGAAGCATTCGGCCGGGAGGTCGAGGTCCATCCGGCGGACTGGGAGAAACAACCGGACGGCGTCGACTATCTGTGCCGCGCCGGGACCGTCCTGGTGCGCGACGAAGACCTCACCCGGGTCGTCGAACTCTTCGGCGGCGGCACTCCGGCCGAGGGCGGCATCGGTGGCGTCACCCGGCTGCAACTGCCGGACAAGCCGCCACCGGACGCACCGGAGGACCCATCGATCACCTTGCGGTTCATCAAGTACGCCGATCTGCGCCTCGGCCGCGGCGTGGTCACGCCGGAGCACTTGTTCTACGTGTGTCCGAGCGTCAGTCCGTGTCCGGCCACCGAGCCCGAGGAGGTGCCGCCCGGCATTCCGCCGGACCCGGTGCTGCCGACGCCGTTCCTGTCCGCCGGCGCGGCGGACGGGCGTGGCGTGAAGGTCGTCGTCCTTGATGTCGGTTGGTCCGACGCGCCGGGGGCGTACTGGCTGAACGGGGTGACCGGCGACCCGGAGAACGCGTTCGACGGAGCCGGGCGGATCCGCCCGTACGCGGGTCACGGCACCTTCATCGCGGGTGTGATGCGGGCGATCGCGCGCAATGTCGAGATCGTGGTGAAGAGCTATTTCACCGCCGCGGGCGCGATGTGGGAGTTCGATCTGGCCCAGGCCCTCGACGAGGTGCTCGATCTGGCGCCGGACATCATCAGTTTGTCGGCCGGCACGCGGACGCGCTTCGATCTGCCGGCCCTTGGTCTGGACGTGTTCATCCAGACCCGGCTGAATCGCGTCAACGGCCTGGCCCTGGTCGCCGCGGCCGGCAACGAAGGCACCCGGGACTACTTCTGGCCGGCCGCGTTCCCCGAGGCCGTGGGCGTCGGAGCGCTGGCGGTCAACGGGCGGGATCGCGCGTCGTTCAGCAACTTCGGCGGCTGGGTCGACGTCTACGCCCCGGGCGTGGACCTGGTCAACGCGTACCTGACCGGCACGTACGAGTGCACCGAGCCGCCGAACGCGGGCCAGTTGCGCGACTTCACCGGGATGGCCCGCTGGAGCGGTACGTCGTTCGCGACACCGCTGGTCGCCGCACTGATCGCGGGACGGATGTCGGTGACGGGTGAGAACGCCAAGCAGGCCGCTGACGCGTTGCTGGCCTTCGCCATGACTCAGCCGGAGCCCGGCGTAGGCGGCGTACTGCGCGCCGGCGACGCACTGGCCTCACTCGGCTGACAGCTGGAAACTGCGCTGACGCGGTGCGGACAGCCGGCCTGACCACCGGATTTCCTCCCGCACCGCGTCAGCCCTCCCCCTGCAGCGCCCCCGGTTGTTCTCCCCCCTGGAACAACTCGAAGGCTTCCCCCCACATTTGTGCGGAGTCAGGGACGTGCGCTGCTGATACATCCCTTTCCGGAAATTTCCAGCCGTATCTCGAGCCGGTGCTCGCGACTCCGCTAGGTAAGAGCAACTTCTCGGGGGAGATCACAGTGGCCACCATGGATCTGACGTCCGCGCAGACCGCGGACACCGTTCGGCCTACGAAGCCGGCCAAGGCGCGACGGCGCGACAAACCCGCCACGTCCCCGATGACACCGACGCTGCGGCGAATGACCGGCATGGTGAACGCGCTCGAAGGACTGATCGCCTTCGTCTGGCTGGTCGCGTCGTACGGACTGGCCGAACGGCTGGTCGCCGCGCAGGAGGCGGCGCCGGTCGGCACGGTCGCGACGCGGTCGCTGCGCTGGTGGGGGCTGGACATCCCGCTCACGCTGAACATGAGCCTGCTCATCGTCGGCGCGGCGGCCGGTGCGGTCGGCAGCGTCGTCCAGCAGGGGCTGGCGTTCGCGCAGTACGCCCGCTACGACCGGCTCCGGAATGGGCAGGTCTGGTGGTACGTGCTGTTCCCGGTGTGGGCCGCGCTGCTGGGCGCGGTGGTGGTGGTCGCCGTCAACACCGGGCTGATCAGCATCGGCGACGAGACCCCGTCGACCGCGGGCGTTACGGTCCTGGTCACCATGGGGGCGTTGGCCGGTCTGTTCACCAACCAGGCCCTGCGACGGCTCCGGCCGATCCTCGGCGGGCCGACGAGTACCGAGCCGATCGACCCTCAGCCGCCGACGGGGGGCTGAGGGTTCTCGCAGAGGAACGGGGCCCGGTTGCCGCCGGAGTGGTAGTGGTATTGCTTGCCGGCCACCTCGAGGATGGTGCGAGTACCGGGGATCAGGGCCTGGGTGTAGAACATGCCGGGCTCCGGGCAGCCGAGGCTGCCGTCGCGCCAGGTCACCTCGTCCGAACTGACCACCGTCACCTGGCTCTGATCGACGCCGAGGTGGCCTGCCAGCGCGGCCTTCGCCTGCTCGACCGGATCCGCCGGCAGTGTCGGCGGATCCGTCGGTCGCGGCGTCGGCCCGGGCGTCTGCGCACTGCTGGGCGTCATCGACGGTCCCCCTCCTGCTTCCTGCGATTCGTTGCCGCACGCAACCAACAGGACAGTTGCGGCGGCAGCTGCCATCATCGCGCTCACTCTGTGCATCATGATCACCTCCCACAGTAGACGCCGTACCGAAGCTGTTCGTTGCATGCCTTGTTGTTCAGGTGGTGTTTGCCGGGTGTCAGTCCGCCGACGGCAGGATCACGCTCACATCACGCATCTAGGAGCAAGCCATGTCAGTTGCACGACGTTCCGTCCTACGGGGTGCCGCCGCTGGTGCCGCAGGGGTCGGTTTCGCCACTGTCGGCACCGTACCGTCCCTCGCCGACGCCGCCCCCTCGCCACACCACGGGCCGTTCCCGGAGCACCGCCCGTTCCCGCCGCTGCTGGACGACCCGAAGGGTGTCCTCGCGCTGCCCCCCGGGTTCAAGTACCGGATCGTCACCCAGGCCGGCCAGACCAAGCTGACGAGCGGCCAGCCGACGCCGGCCCTGCACGACGGCACCGCGGTCTTCGACGGCAGCCGGCACAACACCTACACGCTGATCCAGAACCACGAGATCGGCGCCAACGACCCGCTCGGCGTACCGCAGGTCGAGGGCACCGTCTACGACTCCGGCGTCGGCTCGGCCGGTGGCTGCACGGTCATCTCGGTGGACCGCGACGGCAACAACCTCGGCGAGTGGGTCGGTATCTCCGGCACCATCACCAACTGCGCCGGCGGACCGACGCCGTGGGGCACCTGGATGACGTGTGAGGAGACCGAGAACAAGGCCAACGGGACCACCCGGCTGAAGGACCACGGCTACGTCTTCGAGGTCTGGGCCGACGGCGAGACCGCGCACCCGGTGCCGCTGAAGGCCCTCGGCCGCTACGCCCACGAGGCGCTCGCGATCGACGCGGACCGCACCCACATCTACCTGTCCGAGGACGCCTCCGGCCCGAACGGCACCTTCTACCGCTGGTCCGCGCCGCGCGGCTACAAGCTCAGCTCGCGCAGCTGGAAGGACCTGCAGGACAAGGACTTCGGCACCCTCGAGGCGCTGGCCATCCTCGGCGACGACGGCAAGCCGATCCCGGACGTCGCGTACCTGACCTCGGCGCAGTTGCTCCGGCCGTTCCGGGTCGCGTGGGTGCCGGTGTCCGACCGCGACGGCGCCACGGTGTCGGTCCGCAAGCAGTTCACCGACGGCCAGGTCACCCGGGGCAAGAAGTTCGAGGGCGTCTACGGCACCAGCGAGGGCGTGTACGTCGTGAACTCGTACGCCGAGTCCGGCACCGCCGACCTGCCGGCCGACGCCGTACCGCACGACGGGATGGTCTGGTTCTACAACTACGACGCCAAGACCATCCAGCTGGTCACCTACTTCCCGGAGAACGCCGCCGCGAACTCGCTCGCGTCGAAGTACCAGGACCTCAACTTCGACGGCCCGGACAACGTCACCGTCACCCCGTGGGGTTCGCTGATCCTGGCCGAGGACGGCCAGGCCAGCAGCCACGTGCTCAGCGCGACGCCGGGTGGCCCGACGTACGCGATCGCCCGGAACATGCTGAACGACTCCGAGTTCACCGGCCCGACGTTCTCCGCCGACGGCAAGGTGCTCTTCGTCAACATCCAGACGCCCGGCATCACGCTCGCGATCACCGGGCCGTGGCGCGACTACCTCGGCTGAGTGCCGACAGCAAGGTGAGCGAACGGTCGTCGGGACCGACGCGCACCTCGTTCATCAGATAGGAGTAGGCGGTCTCCCGGCTCGGCCACGCGGCGTGCCGGGAGCCGCCCGCTCCGGCGTGGCCGAAAGTGTCGGCGGGGGCGCCGAGCCGGGCGTCCGGCGTCTGGAGCTCGAAGCCCGCGCCATAGGCGATCTCGCTCCCCCACGTCGGCTCGATCCCGCGCCGGATCTCCTGGCGCCCGAGCTCGATCGTCTCCGGTGTCAGGACGCGGACGCCGTCCACCTCGCCGAGGAGTGACGCGTAGAACCGCGCCATCCCACGAGCCGTCGCGAAACCACCGACCGCGGCCAGGCCGGCACTGCCGTACTCGAAGCTGTTCCAGATCTTCTCCGCACCCGGAACCCACAGCGGATTGGGCCGATTCAGCTCCGTCCACGGTCCGTCGACGAGGACACCGTCCGGCGCGACCATCGTGGCCGCCCGCCACTGGAGCTCCTCCGGCAGCCCGATCCACACCTCCAACCCGAGCGGTACGGCGAACTCCTCGGCGAAGAACCGGCTCACGGTCCGGCCGTCCACGCGTCGTACCAGCTCGTCGACCAGCCAGCCCCAGGTGATCGCGTGGTACATGAACGCGGCCCGCGGATCCGCCGCCGGCGCCTGCGCGGCCAGGTGCGCGCTCATCACGTCGTGGTCGAGGAGATCGGCGTACCCGGCCTCGACCCAGGGCAGGCGGGCCTGATGGGACAGCACCTCGGCGATCGTGATGGCATCCTTGCCCTCGGCAGCGAACGCCGGCCAGTAGCGGCTGAGCGGATCGTCGAGCGACACCTGACCGCGTTGCATCAGCAGTAGGACGCCTGCGGACGCGAGGCCCTTCGTCCCGGAGAACATCAGCTGGATCGTGTCGCGATCCCAGGCCCGGCCGGTCTCGCGGTCCGCCGTCCCACCCCACAGGTCGACCACCAATTGCCCGTGCTGGTACGCCGCGAAGGCCGCGCCCAGCTCGCCGCGGTCGGCGAAGTTCAGCTCGAACACCCCGGCCACATCCTCGAATCCTGCCGCTGTCCAGCCATTGATCATGCGGCTGATAGTACCGATCGTTCTTATCTAGCGCCAGCCGGAGATAACACCGATCGGTATTCTGGTCGGCAGGAGGTGGTGCGGCATGCCGGTCAAGGCCGGACAGCGACTGGATCCCGAGGCGACGAAGGCGCGGATCCTCAAGGCGGCGGCGGAGGTGTTCACCCGCCGCGGCATCCACGCGGCCGGGATCAACGAGATCGTCGAGGCGGCCGGTGCGTCGAAACTCACCGTCTACAAGAACTTCGGCTCCAAGGACGGTCTGGTCGAGGCAGTGCTGACCGACCGCACCCACAGGGTCCGCGCATGGCAGAACCACGCGGTCGAACAGGCCGGCACCGGCCGGGAGAAGATCCTGGCCGTCTTCGACCTGATGGCGAACTGGTACGCCGAAGCCGGGTTCCGCGGCTGCGCGATGATGAACGCGGCCACCGAGGACCGCGACCAGGACGGCCCGCCGCGGCGACTCGCCCAGGACCACCTCACCTTCTACCGCGACCTGTTCCGCCGACTGCTCACCGAGGCCGGTGCGCGCGATCCCGAGACCACGGCCCGGCAGCTGCTCATCGTGCTGGAAGGCGCAACCCTGATCAGTGCGGTCGATCGGGACCCAGGTCTCGGCGCGGAGGCCCGCGTCATCGTCGAGACACTGCTCGACGCGGCCTGAGGAACACCCCACACACGACCACACACGCCATCGCGAAGCCGGCCGCCACGAAGAACGCGGCCGCGAACCCGGCCTGCTCCGCCACGAACCCGCCGAGCGGACCCGCGGCCATCACGCCGAGATCCCAGAACGACGTCATCACGCCCATCGACACCCCGGGGCGCAGTCCCCGCACACGATCCAGAGTCATCGACACACACGCCGGATAGACCAGCGCCATGCCGCACCCGGCCAACACAATGAACACCACCGCACTCACCGGACCGCGAGCGACCGCAAGACCGACCAGGGCGATGATCTCCAGCGAGACGGTTGACAGGGCCACCGTGCGACCGCCGTACCGATCGACCAACGGACTGCCCGCGAGCCGCACCACCAGGAAGGCCGCCGCGAACACCGTGAGCGCGACATGGTCGACCGCGACGCCGTCGGCCCGCAGGCGCAGGACCAGCAACGCCGCGACCGTGCCGTAGCAGTACGCCGCCAGCCCGATGGTTGCTCCTGGCAACGATACACCGGCCGGCACCAGATCGCGGACCCGCCGGATCCGGACCAGTGGCTCGGCCCGACGAGGATCGGAGCGCGTCGTCGACACCAGGATCGCCGACAACACCGCGAGGCCGACGACGACCCACCAGACCCGGCGGTCCCCCACCAGCGACGCGAGCACCGGGCCAACTGCCAGCCCACCCCACATCGACAGTCCGAACCATCCCGCCAACCGCCCGCGCTCTGACATCGGGGTCCCGGCCAGCACCCACGGCAAAGCGCCCGAGAACAGCGCCGCCTCCCCCGCTCCCATCACCAGCCGAGCCGCCAGCAACGCCGCCAGATTCGGCGCCACCAGTTGCCCGAAGCCACCAACAGCCGCCAGCACTCCGCCACTCAGTACGACGGGACGCGACCGCCCCGCATCCGCCAGCCACCCCGCGAACGGCCGCGCACAAGCCGTCGCCAGGAACGCGATCCCCACCGCGGTCCCGCTCGCCAGCGCGCCCCCGCCGAACTTCTCCGGTACGTACGACGGCAACGCCTGCAACGTCGCCCCGAAGGCGAGGTACCCCGCCAGCACCGCCACCCACAACCGCCGTACCGGAACACCCATGGACGTGATGGTACCGCTTGGTACTATCTCTGTCGCGGAGTGTCCACGAGGACGACCTCGCAGTCGTAGTGCTGGGACGCGGTCATGTCGCCGCGGAACCAGAGCAGCGGGATCCGGTTGGGATCACCGGGCGCGACGATCGGGCGGAGGTTGTCGGCCGCGGAGTCCGCCGTCACCGGTGTCCACGCCCAGGTCGCGCCGGCGTCCGGCGTACGCGCGTGGAAGATCTCGTGATGCGCAAGCGGGGTCCCGTCGCGGGGGTCGATCGGCGTGGAGACGTAGAGCGAGTCCAGGTCGTAGGGATCGATGGCGACCAGGCCGGTGTAGTCGTTCTCGTGAGGCAGCAGGCCTGGTCCGGCCTTGGCCAGTTGATGGACCTGCCACGTGCCGCCGGGGGCGAGACGACCGTAGAAGAAGCGGTGATCCGGCACCGGATGCTGCCGCGCGAACGCGTCCGCAGGGTCCTCCGCAGTGTCGTGGCGAGCCAGCAGAACGGCCGCCAGCGACCCGTCGGATCCGCGCCGGATGTCGATCGTCCAGCAATGCGTCATCGGCTCGCCGTCCGACTTCGACCCAGCCGCGAGCACCGTGGTCAGCTCCACCTGCGACGGCGCCTCACCGTCGAGCGCGACCGCATCGACCACAGTTCCGTCGGTTCGGTGCAGCGCGCCGGCTTCGAGGTAGCCGTGGTAGATCGAGTTGTCGTAGTCGCGCGGATGGTGGTCCGTCGTCACCAGGTCGACGCGGGACGGCGAGGAGACGTAGCGCGTGTAGCCGTTGACGTAGCCGACCTTCGGCCGGGTGAACAGCTTGCCCGCGTAGGCCCAGGTATCGCCGTCGTCGTCGGAGACCAGGGCGCACGGGTCGTCGTTGACCGCTCGCGCGAAGCAGTACAGCCGTCCGTCCAGCTCGTGCAGGTTCGAGTAGGTGACCCCGCGACCGCCGGTGAACTCGCTCCAGTCGAACGTCCGCTCCGGTCCCCACGTCCGTGGGTCACCGGGTTCGCTCACCCGCCACCGGGTCAGGTCGTCGGTCTTGTGCTTCGTGTACACCGCCAGCCATCGGCCGTCCGGACGACGCCACAACGCCGGCACATCGTGGTCGTCCGCCTCGAACCGTTCATGCAGTACGACGACCTGACTCGACCCGGACCGCAGGTCGACGACGGTCAACTCGACATTGCCGGCCCGCTCGGCTCCGCCGGGACCTTCCGGTGCCGCGATCGACCCGACGACCAGCACCTGGCCGACCGGATCCACCACCGCCCGCTCGTCCTGGAACCAGCACCACGCGCCGTTGTCATTGATCACCCGAGGCAGGCTCATGGGCCGACAGTTTGGCAGACATCCATACCTGTCTGGCAAGCGCTTGCCAGCATGTGGTCAGCCCTCTGGCGCGACGCACCGTCGACACCGCCACTGGCGGCATCTTCATCGGGCTCGGCGTCCGCCTGGCCCTACTGCGCTGACCGCGGTCAAAAGACGACCGTCCAGCCGGAGGCCTCGGCCTGGCTCGCGGTGTAGGCGACGCCGTGGATCTTGAGACCGGCGTTGTCGAGCAGGGTGATCTCGCCGCCCTTGTTGCCCAGCTGGACGGTCGGCGGCAGGTGCACGAGGAGCGTGGCGCCGGGATCGAGGACGCCGGCCGGGACCGGGCCGACGTGCAGCGCGCGATCGACCAGATGCCAGCCGCTGAGGTCGACCGGATCGGGTGAGGCGTTCAGCAGGGTGACCGTCTCGGCTTCGGGCGCGGGACCGACCGGATTGATCAGCGCGGCGACGATCCGGACCGCCTCGGCCCCGAACTCCTCGACCGGCCCATCGACCAGGGTGTGACCGGTCTTGTCGTCGGTGTGCCACGACTGGCTCTGGAACGCCAGGAAGATGCCCACCCAGCGCTGCTGATCCGGCAGCGCGATGATCACCGCACCGTCCTGCCAGACCCCGTCGTCCTTGCGGAACGTGCCGACATTCCCCTGGTTCATGTGGATGTCGTGCACCCCGTTGCCAGGATTGAAGCCGAAGATCTTGTCCGGTACGCCGTCCTCCGGCCCCCATCGCTCGCCGAACGCGTACACGATCGCGGCCGGCTCCCGGATCGCCCGCTGCACCTGGTCGTCGAGCAGATCGGCCAGGTCGTTGCCCGGTCCCGCCACATCAGCGGGCAGCGGCCGCAGCAGCGTTCGATCGAACAGCGTCTGCCGCAAGTAGTCCAGGTTCACCCCGGCCGGCCCCGCGTCGAGCCGGTGCCACCCCGGCGCGAGACCGGACAGCTGCGCGGTGACCGGATGCCGGAAGTCCTCGTCGACCCGGAAGAGCAACTCCGACGGGTACTCCTGCGACTTCACGTTCACCGCGATCCGGTAGTTCACCCCGTCCGGATCCTCCAGCCGGACCTGGTAGTGCGGCGTGTCCAGCCCAGTTTCCCGGCGTGCGTCGACCGCTCGGCCGACCAGTACGCCGTACGACGTCAACGGCATGGTGTCTCCTCCATCACGGGTACCGATAGTTCGCCAGCTCGCTTTCGAGCCGGCGGTAACGCTCTTCCATGTCCTCGCGCTTGGACTGCACCGGCTTCGGCGCCGTGACCACCGGCCGCATCGCCCCTTCGACGAGCCGGGCGAACTCGGGCAGGTCGGCGTACCGCGGGATCTGCTGGTTCGCGGCGAACATGGCCAGGTCGGCGCGGGTGCCGAGATCGATGCCGCGCTGCTTCAGGACGGTCTGCGTCGACTGCGACAACCGGTCGGCAGCGGTCGGCTTGAGCACGAACCCAGGCTCGGCGAGTGCGACCGGTGTGAACCCCGCGCGAGCGGACAGCACCACATCCGGTGCTGCCACGAGAGTCTGCGCGAGTTCGGCGTACGGCGTGCTGATCTGCAGCGCCCCAGCTCTCTCATCAGGCTCGCCCCCCTCTTCTCCCTCACGGGCCAGTTGGCCCTTCAAGTGCTGTGCCCGGAGCACCCGGGTGTACGTCGCCGCGCCGCGCAACGCCTCGTGTTCGGCCGGCACCTGGTCGACGCGCTTGCGGCGGTCGTCGAGAAGCTTCTGCCGCTGTCCGAGCGGTGTGTCACCGAGGCCTTGGACGAAGTCGGCCGAGGCGGCGAACTCAGCCGACCCGGCTTCCACACCCTTCCGCCCACCCCGGCCGCGACCGCAGCTCGCAGGGCGTCCTGGTACGCGGACTCCTGATCGAGTTCGATCGACGGCTGCTCCGGGTCCTGGCTCACCGCCGGACGCAGGAGCATCAGGCGAAAGAGATTCTCCATGACTTTAGGAGACCCGCCCGTCCGCAGTGATACAGCCGGCACCGTGTTGGATGGCTTCATGAGCGAACTGGGTGATGCCGAGGTAGCGATCAATGCGGCTGCGGCGGGGGCGGATGTCGTGCGGGAGAAGTTCGGGGGTGCGCTGGAGCGGTATGCCAAGTCCTCGACGGACTTCGCCACCGAGGCTGATCTCGAGGCGGAGCGGGCCATTCTCGGAGTCATCCGCGCCGAACGTCGCGACGACGCAGTGATCGGTGAGGAGTACGGCGCCAGTGGTCAGGCGGAGCGCACCTGGCTGGTGGACCCACTCTGCGGCACCCTCAACTTCGCCGCCCAGAACCCGATGTTCTCCGTGAACGTCGCGCTGCGGAGCCCGGCCGGGGACGTCGCCGCGGTCGCTCAACCGCTCAGCGGTGAGATCTTCTGGACCGACGGGACCGCGGTCTTCATCCGCCGTGACGGTGTCGACACCCCCGCCGTACCCTCCGCGACCTCGCGCATGGTCGACATCGACATCGACGCACCGGACGGCGCGCGCTTCCTCGGCGCGCAACTGCTGACCGACGAGAAGCTCCGCGAGGCCTTCGCACTCCGCGTCTTCTCGACGACTCTTGCCCTCGCGTGGGTCGCCGTCGGCCGACAGGCCGGCTACATCACCGACGGCTCGCTTCGCGACAGCGTCCACTACACCGCCGGCATCATCCTCTGCCGAGCGGCCGGCGGCACCGTCACCGACTTCCGCGGCGATCCCCTCCACACCACCTCCGGCCTCATCGCCGCCACCCCCGAAGCCCACCAGCGGCTGTTGGAGCTCGTCACGCCACACGTGACTGCCGGCTGAGGGTCAGGGGGATTCGAGGAGCGACTTGAGGCGGGCGAGGTCCTTGACGTTGGCGCGGCGCATCGCGGCCGCCATGATCGGCGCGGCGACGCCGGCGAAGCCCGAGGGCTCGCCATGGTTGCGCAGAGTCATCCGCGTAGCAGCACCGACCACGGGAGACCACTCGTAGCTGGTCTCCATCGGGAACGGCCCCTCCGCGGTCCGCATCACCAGCCGCTGGTACGGAATCAGCTCGGTGATCTCGTAGGTGTAGGCGAGCCTGCGCCCCATGAAGTGCGCGACGAAGTCCAGCCGCGACCCGACCACGACCGGCGGCCGGGTCCGCCACCGGACCGACTCGATGTTCGCGTACCACTTCGGCGCATGGGTCGGATCCGCGACGTACTCCGCGACGACACGCACCGGCCGATCGATCACGATCTCGGTCAGCACGTCGACAGTCATCGCACCTCCTCTCAGCCGACCGTACGCCGTTCTGTCGGTCGGGGCCGGTAGGAAGGAGGGATGAGATACGGAGTGATTCTTCCGGGTGGGACGGCGGTGGAGCAGCTCGAGCAGGCAGTGCTCGCCGAGGAGGCCGGGTGGGACGGCGTGTTCGTTTGGGAGGCGGCGTACGGCGTTGACGCGTGGGGGCTGCTGACGGCGATCGCCGCCCGGACGGAGCGGATCCGGCTCGGGACAATGCTGACACCGCTGCCGTGGCGGCGACCGTGGAAGGTCGCCAGCCAGGTCGTGACGCTGGATCAGCTCTCGTCCGGCCGGGCGACCTTGGCGGTCGGGGTCGGTGCGATCGAGACGGATCTGCCGCGGACCGGTGAGGAGCTGGAGCTGCGGACCCGGGCGGCGATGATGGACGAGGGCATCGACCTGATCCGTGAGCTGTGGGCCGGACGGTCCAGCTATCACGGCGAGCACTACGACTACGAGTGCGCCCGCGACGATCTCGCGCAGGTGGGTCGGCCGGTGCAGGAGCGGATCCCGATCTGGGTGGTCGGCGCCTGGCCGCGGCCGAAGTCGATGCGGCGCGTCTTGCGCTGCGACGGCGTACTGCCGCAGTACCCACCGGGCCAGGACACACCGGACGAGCTCCGCAGGCTTCGCGCGTGGCTGACCGCCCAGGGCAGCTCACCCGACCTGGACGTGATCGCCGAGGGCGAGACCCCCGCCGACGACCCGGCCGCCGCCTCCGCTCTCGTCAAACCCTGGTCAGACGCAGGCGCCACCTGGTGGCTCGAAACCCGCTGGCAAATGCCCCACCACTCCCCCGCCCGCATGCAAGACGTCCGCACCCGCCTAACCGCCGGCCCACCCGCGTAAGCGAACGGCGGGACCTGAGCCAGGAGGAGCGCGGGAGCTTAGACAGGAACTGGGGACCTGGGACAGTCCGTGCCATGTCCCAGCCCCCGACGGGGTGTCCTAACCCCAGCCGTCAGACAGCGCGGCGCACAACCGCCTGGTGGAAGACCTGCCGGAAAGCTGAGTGTTTGGGGGTTAACGGAAGTCGCGGGATTGGGTGCGGGCGGTTAGGGGGAGGCGTTGGAGGTGGTCGGCGGAGAGGTTGGTGACTTCGCCGGCGCGTTCGACGCGGCCGCGGATGATGAGGGCGCCGGCGTTGCGGGCGACGGCGGCGTGGCGGTGCCAGCAGCCGACGGTGATGACGATGTTGGCCATGCCGGTCTCGTCCTCGAGGTTCATGAAGGTGACGCCGGAGGCGGTGGCGGGGCGCTGCCGGTGGGTGACCACCCCGGCGACGCGGACACGGGCGCCGTTCGGGACCTCGCGAAGCTGGGCCGCGGACAGGATGCCCTCGGCGCGGAGTTGCTCGCGGACACGCTGCATCGGATGACTGGTGGTGGTGATCGAGGTGGACCACAGGTCGGCCATGTCGGCCTCGATGTCGCTCATCCCGGGCAGCGTCGGCGGCGGGCCGGCCGCGGTGATCCCGGCCAGCTGCCCGGGCCGCTCCTCAGCGGCCCGGCCGGCCTCCCACAACGCCTGCCGCCGATCGAGGCCGAAGCAGTCGAAGGCCCCCGCGGTCGCGAGCGCCTCGACCTGCGCGGCGGTGATCCCGGTCCGGCGGACGAGGTCGGCCATCTCGGTGAACGGCCCACCGCGCTCCCGCTCCTCGACGATCAGCTTCGCGCCCTTGTCCCCGATCGTGCGCACCTCGGACAGCCCGAGCCGGACCGCGAACGCACCATCACGGCGATGCAGGGTGGTGTCGTACGGCGCCTTGGGGTCGAACGGACCGACCAGCGGCTGCGGATCCTTCAGGCACTCCGGCGACCCGGTCGGCCCGGACAGCTCCTGGCCGTCCACCAACACCTCGAGCCCGGCGTCGACTCCGGACAGATGCAGGTGTGGTCGCCGTACCTCGACGCCGTGGCGGCGGGCGTCGGCGACCAGGGACTGCGGTGAATAGAACCCCATCGGCTGGGCCCGCAACAGCGCCGCCAGGAACGCGGCCGGGTAGTGCAGCCGCAGCCACGTGCTGGAGTAGACGAGCAGGGCGAAGCTGATCGAGTGCGACTCGGCGAAGCCGAAGTTCGCGAAGGCTTCGATCTTGGCGTAGATCTCGTCGGCCAGGTCGCCGGTGATCCCGTTGCGCGCCATCCCGGCGTACAGCTTCTCCTTCAGCGACGAGATCTTCTCGATGCCGCGCTTGGACCCCATCGCCCGGCGCAGCAGGTCGGCCTCGTCGCCGTCGATCTCGCCGACCGCCATCGCCATCTGCATCAGCTGCTCCTGGAACAGCGGCACCCCCATGGTCCGCTCCAGCACCGGCCGCAGCTTCGGGTGCAGGTAGGTGATCGGCTCCTCCCCGGTCCGGCGGCGGATGTACGGATGGACCGCGCCACCCTGGATCGGGCCGGGCCGGATCAGCGCGATCTCGGTGACCAGGTCGTAGAACCGCCGCGGTTTCAGCCGTGGCAGGGTCGCCATCTGGGCCCGCGACTCGACCTGGAACACCCCGACCGAATCCGCCCGGCACAGCTGGTCGTAGACCCCGGCCTCCTCCTTCGGGATCGTGTGCAGCAGCCACGACTCCCCTATCTGCTCGCGGACCATCTCCATGCAGTACTGCAATGCGGCCAGCATGCCGAGCCCGAGCAGGTCGAACTTCACCAGCCCCATCCAGGCACAGTCGTCCTTGTCCCACTGGAGCACCGTGCGGTCCTCCATCCGGGCGTGCTCGATCGGCACCACCTCCCCCACCGGGCGCTCGGTCAGCACCATCCCGCCGGAGTGGATCCCCAGGTGCCGGGGGAACTTCAGCAGCTCGCTCGCCATCGACACCACCTGCGGCGGGATGTCGTGCTCGGTCGAGGTGATCTCCGGACTCCACCCGTCGACCTGCTTCGACCACGCGTCCTGCTGGCCGACCGAATACCCGAGCGCCTTGGCCATGTCCCGGACCGCGGACTTCGGGCGGTAGGAGATCACGTTCGCCACCTGGGCGGCGTTGTGGCGGCCGTACTTGCCGTAGACGTACTGGATCACCTCCTCGCGGCGGTCTGAGTCGAAGTCGACGTCGATGTCCGGCTCCTCGGTCCGGGTCGTGGCGAGGAACCGCTCGAACGGCAGCTTGTAGAGGATGCTGTCCACCGCGGTGATCCCGAGCGCGTAACAGACCGCCGAGTTCGCCGCCGATCCCCGGCCCTGGCAGAGGATGCCGTTGGTGTGCGCGAACCGGACGATGTCCTCGACGATCAGGAAGTATCCCGGGAAGCCCTTCTCGTCGATGACGGCCAGCTCACGCTCCAGCCGCTCGTACGCGTCGGGCCGCTCGGTGGGCGTGCCGTACCGCAGCCCGGCGCCCTTCAACGTCAGATGCCGCAGCCACGACATCGGGGTCTCCCCGTCCGGCACGTCGCGCAACGGCAGCTTCGGCTTCGCCCGGGCCAGGTCGAAGGCCAGCTGGTCGGCCAGTGTCACCGAGCGCGCCACGGCCCCGTCGTACCGGCGGAACCGGGCCGTCATCTCCGCGCCCGACCGCAGGAACGCCATCCCGCTCGGCGGCAGCCAGCCGTCCATCGTGTCCAGGTCGCGCCGGGCCCGGACGGCGGCCAGCGCGGCGGCCAGTCTGTGCTGTGCCGGAGCGGCGTAGTGAACGTTGTTCGTGGCAACTATCGGGAGGCCGCGGTCGGCGGCCAGGCCGGCCAGGATCCGGTTCCGGCTGGTGTCGGCGGGCAGGTGGTGGTCGATCAGCTCGACCACCACCCGGTCCTTGCCGAACAACCCGGTCAGCCGGTCCAGCTCACGGCCCGCGGCGGCCGGACCGTCGGCATGC
The DNA here is from genome assembly GCF_036227145.1 of Kribbella sp. NBC_01484. Taxonomy (NCBI): domain Bacteria; kingdom Bacillati; phylum Actinomycetota; class Actinomycetes; order Propionibacteriales; family Kribbellaceae; genus Kribbella; species Kribbella sp. NBC_01484. Next base: position 6,710,236 of record NZ_CP109437.1, on the reverse strand, counting down.
CCGCCGAGCTCCAGCGCCTGCCGGACCAGGCCCTTGCGGCAGCCGGTCAGGATCACCCAATGGTCGCGGCCCTTGTCGGCCAACCGCTCCAGGTCGTAGACCGGGCGCCCTTTCTCACCGCCGGCCAACTGTCCCTCGGTGATCTCGCCGGCCAGCTTGTGATAGCCCTCCTGCCCCTCCGCCAGAATCAGCAGGTGACTGCCCTCGGGATCGGCCACGCCGTTCTGCGGGCCGGTCAGCCCGAGCGACAGCTCCGCGCCGAACACCGTCGGCAACTTGTACGCCGCCGCAGCCTCGGCGAACCGGGCCGCGCCGTAGAACCCGTCGTGATCGGTCAGCGCCAGCGCGTGCAGCCCCTGCCGGACCGCGCCCTCGACCAGGTCCTCCGGCTGGGAGGCGCCGTCGAGAAAGGAGAAGTTCGAATGCACATGCAACTCGGCGTACGGCACCGCGTTCTCCGGCCGGACCGTGAGAGCCTTGGGCGGCACGTACGGCCCGCGGTGCTGCGACCACGCCGGGCTGTCGCCGCCGTCGGCGGTCACCGGCCGGTCGCCGTGGCTGCCCGGCCGGGATCGGTCCGACAGCTTCCGCTCCAGCTCCGACCACTTGATCGGCGGATTGTTGTAGCCCATCGCAGCACCTCCTCTCCACCAGAATAGAACATATGTTCCCATAAGCCCGAAAGTAGAGGTCGACTGGGGGAAACTCAGTCGTCGGCGGCCTCTACCGCGGCGGCGATCGGCTCGAGCCCCGCAACCAGCTCGTCGAGCTCGTCCGCGCCGAGCACGTCGTAGGCCGGCGCCGCCAGCTCGTCGGTGAGAGCCTCGATCCGCTCCTTGGTCTTCCGGCCGGCGTCGGTGAACCCACCGGCGGCGTCCACAAGGCCGCGGCCGCGCAGCCCGTCGACGACAGCGGCCAGCTGTGCCTTGGGTAGGTGGTGGATCCGGCCGAACTCCTCTGGCCTCATTCCGACGGAGAGAGCCAGGAGGACGTGGGCTTCCGTGCCGCCGATGCCGTGGGCGACGAGGGCGGCGTTGTGGCCGTCCCCGCGGTGCTCCCGCAGCAGAGTCGCCGCGTGCCAGAGCCTGGCCACCGGCTCCTCGGGTACGTCGAGCGCCCGGAGCCCGGCGTACAGCACTCGACCCTCGGTCGGCGCGCTGACCGCCGCGCGGGTCGCGAGGTCTGCGACCCGCACCAGACCGGAGGAGTCGGGTAGCTCCCCGACCATCTGCCGCAGCGCGGCGGCGCTGCCCCGCTCGCGCACGGCGATCGCCTCCTCGGGGGTGGTCTTCCCCCAGACCCACGGGATGTGGCGCGCCACCTCGCCGTCGGCGAAGTTGTAGAAGACCGCGTGCACCACCTCGGCCGGTGCCAGCCCCAGTGGCGCGGCCCGGCCCGCGAAGTACCCGTCCCAGTAGTTGCGCATGCCGATGGCCAGGAACGCCTCGGTCGGCACCTCGGAGAAGGTGACGGTGGCGATCGGCTCGACGAGCTCGAACATACGGTGGACCTTGGCCTGTGGGTGCGGCATCGTCGGCATCTCCTGTGGTCGCGACCGCGCCCTCGTGGGCGGCCTCTCACCCTGGCTACGAACAACACGGCCCGGATACGACAGTTTCGAGCGGGAGTCCTGATATGACCAGTAAGTTCACCGAGCTTGCGATCGACTGTGCCGATCCCGGCGGTCTCGCCCGGTTCTGGTGCTTGGTCCTCGGCTACGAGGTGCAGAACGAAGAGGGCGGAGTGATCACCATCGGCTCGCCGCTGGTGCCGGACGGCAAGGACCGCCTGGGCCCGGTGCCACCGACGTTGACCTTCGCGCGCGTGCCCGAGGGCAAGACGATCAAGAACAGGCTCCACCTCGACGTCAACCCGACCGACCGGGAGCAGGACGAAGAGATCCGCCGCCTGCTCGACCTGGGCGCCCGGCACGCCGACGTCGGCCAGACCGGCGAGGAGAGCTGGGTCACCCTGGCCGACCCGGAGGGGAACGAGTTCTGCGTGCTGGCCGGCCGGCGCCCCTGATCGCCATCGCACACATGTCCTGTCGACATCAAGACTAGAACATGTGTTCGAAGAGGCGGTAATCTGAAAACATGCTTGGTCGGTTCACGGTGCGCCCGTCCGACGACGGATCGAACAGATTCGGCGTCTGGGACGGTGCGGTCAACGGGTGGCGTGCGATCGATATCGACGACGAGACGGAGGCGCATCGGATAGCCAGTGATCTCGATGTCCAGTACGACGCTCACGGTCCGCGACCGGCCGACGCCGTCCGGAAGGTGGACCCGGCCCAGCCGGTCCAGCGGGCCGAGTGGACCAACGGCGAGCTCGACGTCTGGATCCGCGACAACGGTGAGTGGCTCGGCCGCTTCTGCGACAAGGACGGCCGCGTCGCCTGGATCCCCGGCTCGGACCTCAGGCCTCTGTAGCCGCGGCTATTTCACGTAGCCGATCGGCACCAGGGCCGGCGGCTCGGGCAGGGTCTCGGAGACGTACTGGGAGCGGATGCCGGCGATGTAGCGGCGGCTCCGCCTGGTCAGCCCTTCCGCGTTCTGCATCCGGCCCTTGGTGACGAGGATGCCGAGGTCGGCGCCCTTGAAGCGGTAGTCGCCGGGGCCGTAGACGCGGAGGAAGAAGGCCTCGTCCTCGTGCGTGACGTCGTGCCAGTCGTTGCTCACGCCAACGAACTCGAACCGGCCGTCCTCGTCGAGGTGCCAGGTCCCGGTCCGGGGCGCCTGCAGGATGCGCTCGACCCGGTCGGCCGGCTCCTTCATGATCAGCTGCGCCCACACGTCCACCGCGGCCAGGTCACGCCACCGATCGTTGATCTCGGTCACGTCGACGACATAGTCCGCGTCCATGAACTCGAGCAGATGGAACAGGAACAGCGGTACGTCGGCATACGCGCCCGCGGTCACGTTCGTCATCGAGGAGGCGCCGGAGATCCGCGGGTTCAGCTCCCCCAGGTACACCTCGTCGGTGGCCAGGTCGACCAGGACGTCGATCTCGAGGAACCCGCGGTAGCCCTCCCGCGCGAGCCGGTCGCCGAGCCGCTGGACGTGGTCGATCGCGAGCGCCCGCTGCACCGGCGTCAGCGCCTCGGGGAAGAGGTCGTTCCCGCACCAGCCGCCCTTGTACGGCGTGAGTTCGGGATAGCCGGTCAGGTCGGTCATGAACGGCCCGACGATGGTGCCGTGCCGGGTGATGCAGGCCTCGACCGCGGCCGCCTTGTTGTCGATCCGCTTCATCACCTTGAGCTGCTCACCGACGATGTCCCCGGCGTACTTCTCCCAGTCCTTCTTGCCGGCGATGAAGAACGTGGTCTTGCCGGAGTCGCCGTACGGCGTCTGGACGACCAGGTCGCGGCCGAGCTCGTTCAGCGCGGCGAGCTCCTCGAGTTCCTTCCAGGACGAGGCCGTGCCGATCACGTTGGGGACCGAGGGTGCGCCGGCCTCGTTGCCGAGCTGGGTGGTGACGATCTTGGAGTCGAGCCGGCGGCGCAGCTCGTCCGAGGGCATGATCAACTCGTACCCGAGCTCGCGGCAGATCTCCTCGGTCTCCTCGTCGAAGAACACCATCACGATCATCGGCGTACCGCCGCGCCGTTGCAGATGGGTCCGCACCTCGGGATCGCGGAGCAGGTAGTTGTTGATCTGCTCGCTCGACTCGAACTCGACGTACGGCTGGTTCTTCGGCGCGAACACCCGCGGATGGGCGCCGTCCCAGGAGTCGTAGTAGACGACGTACTGGAAGTTGCGCACCCAGCGGTCGATGCCGAGCAGGTTGAACGCGGTCGGGCCGAAGAAATAGATCGGCTGGGTGTTGGTCCGGAAGAACGTACGGATCTCGGCGATGCCGTTCAGCTTCGGGTTCATCGCCCCACCCCTCCCCTGATCCTTTCACAGTAGGTCCGTGGGAACGCCCTGTCATCGCGTCGGCTGCCGGTGAGAGGTACGGTTCGACCGTGCGCGACGATGTGCTCGACGACTTCCTCCGCGCCGATCGCGAGCGGGGCTTGGGCGTGTACGGGATCCACCTGTACCGCGAAGGCGGACCGCCGGTCGAGCGCCGGGTCCGTTCCGACGACCGGGTCAACCTCTACTCCATCGCGAAGACGTTCACCTCGGTCGCGGTGGGACTCGCCGAGGCCGAGGGACGCCTCACTCTCGACGACCGGCTCCTCGATCACCTCCCCGAACTCCGGCCGATCGCCGCCGACGGGGTCGAGGAAGTCACCCTGCGCCAACTGATGACCATGACCAGCGGCACGAGCCACGAGTGGTACGCCGACGAGCGGATCGAGGCCCCGGATCTGCTCCAGGAGATCGTCGCCGCGCCGCTCGACGCGGTCCCCGGGAGCCGGTTCGCCTACACCGGCTCGGGCGTCTACGCAGTCAGCCGAGTCGTCGAGCGGGTCACCGGCGCCGACGTGCGCTCCTACCTCCTGCCCCGCCTGTTCGCACCGCTCGACCTGCACAACCCGCCGTGGCACACCTGTCCAGGTGGCTATCCGTTCGCCGAAAGCGACCTCTTCCTTCGCACCGAGGAGCTCGCCCGCTTTGCCAGGTTGCTGCTGCAAGAAGGTGAGTGGAACGGCGCACAGGTTCTGCCGGCGGCCTATGTCCGACGCATGCCGGTCGAACGCGTCGACACCAGCGCTCTCGACTGGGGCGAGCGGTTCACCCTCGGCTACGGGCTTGGCGTCTGGATCGACCGAGCCGGCGTCTACCGGATGGACGGCCGCTACGGCCAATATGCTCTCGTCTGCCCCGAGACACGAACCACCGTCACGGTCACCGCGCACTCGGAGGCAGAGGTAGCCCTGCTCGATGCGATCCACGAGCTGATCCTCGACCGGCTCAGATAAGCGAGCTGTGGTAAACACCATGGGTCGGCAGTGTGCCCGGCGAGAGCATGGTGCGATGGTAGTCGCATGGAAGCCACCGACGACCGGATGACAGGCTTTCCGCCGCCGGACGACACTCTCGTCGACCTGGCCGGCTGGCAGGACCCGCCGAACGTGCGCTGGGCCTTCCGCCACATGCGCGAACTGATGCCGACGCACGCGATCCCGGCCGATCCGGCCACTGTCAGCCCACTCACCACCGCACTCGACCCGACCGTGGAGGCGACCCCGGTCACCCGCCTCGACGGATCGACTACGCGCGCCGGCGGAGTGTTCGCCGACACCTGGACCGACGCGCTGATCGTCCTGCACGACGGCGTCATCGTGGAGGAGCAGTACCTGGCCGGGATGACCGCACACACTCCACATCTCCTCATGTCGGTGTCGAAGTCGATCGTCGGCTGTGTCGCGGGGATCCTCGCCGATCGCGGCGTACTCGATCCCATGGCTCCGGTGACGACGTACGTGCCCGAGGTCGCCAGGTCCGGGTACGACGGCGCGACCGTCCGGGATCTCCTGGACATGCGCACCGGGGTGGCGTTCAGCGAGACCTACCAGGCCGTCGACGCCGAGGTCCGCGTGATGGAGCGGTCGATGGGCTGGCGACCCAGCCTCGACGGCGATCCGGTCGGCACGTACCGCTACCTCACCACGCTGGGTACGGCGGCCGACCACGGCGGACCGTTCACGTACCGCTCGGCCGACACCGACATGCTCGGCTGGGTGTGTGAGCGCGCGGCCGGGACCCGGATGGCGGACCTCGTGTCGAGCCTGGTGTGGATCCCGATGGGCGCCGAGCAGGACGCCGACATCACCTGTGATCCGGTCGGTTCCGCGGTGCATGACGGTGGCATCTCGGCGATCGCCCGTGATCTCGTCCGCTTCGGTCAACTGCTGCTCGACGATGGTGCTCAGGTGGTGCCGGCCCAGTGGCTCACCGATGCCTGGCAGCCGCCCCTCGCTGTGCGGGACGCGTTCGCGGGCACGGACAACGAGGCCGTGCTGCCCGGTGGGTGGTATCGCAACCAGTTCTGGTTCGTGCCGACCCAACGCGGGACAGCCCTTGTCTGCTTGGGGATTCACGGCCAGATGGTCTACGTCCAACGCGCAACCAGGACTGTCGGCGTGAAGCTTTCGTCGTGGCCGGACCCGCAGAACACGGCGTACCTGATCGACACGTTGCGGGCGTTCGGAGCGATCGGCGCGCGCCTGGACGCTTGATGGCCGGGGTGCGAGACTCCGAAGATGAGCCGCTACGGCCAGCAGTTCGGCCCGGACTTCACCTTTCTCGGAGTCCCGGTCTGCGATCTGGACGACCCGGCGTCGTACGCGGATGCGCAGGTGGTCATCCTCGGGGCGCCGTTCGACGGCGGGACGTCGCACCGGCCGGGCGCCCGGTTCGGGCCGATGGCGATCCGGATGCGGGACTACCTCGGCCATGACGGATCGCGGCCGAGCCTGGCGCTGCGCACCGACGGCCTGGTCGACCTGCACGTCGTCGACGCCGGCGACGTCGAGATGTACTCGGGCGACATCGAGGTCGCGCTGCCCGCGCTCGAGGCCGCGGTCGAGCGGGTGACCCGCTCGGGTGCCATCCCGATCGTGCTCGGCGGCGACCACTCGATCGCGTTCCCGGACGCGAAGGGCGTCGCGAACGTGCTCGGCCACGGCCGGGTGTCGATGCTGCACTTCGACGCGCACGCGGACACCGGCGACATCGAGTTCGGCTCGCTGTGGGGACACGGGCAGCCGATGCGCCGGCTGATCGAGTCCGGCGCGCTGCGCGGCGACCGGTTCCTGCAGATCGGGCTGCGCGGGTACTGGCCGCCGCCGGACACGCTGGACTGGATGGCCCAGCAAAGGATGCGGTCCTACGAGATGACCGAGATCGTGCACCGCGGCCTGGACGAGTGCCTGACCGAGGCGTTCACGATCGCCACCGACGACTGCGACGGCGTCTTCCTGTCCGTCGACATCGACGTCTGCGATCCTGGCCACGCCCCCGGCACCGGGACGCCCGAGCCCGGTGGCCTGACCGCGCGCCAGTTGCTGGACGCCGTACGGCGGATCTGCCTCGAACTGCCCGTGGTCGGGATGGACGTGGTGGAGGTGAGTCCGCCGTACGACCACGCCGACATCACGGCCGCGCTGGCGAATCGCGTCGTACTGGAAGCGGTGTCGGCGATCGCCCGCAAGCGCCAGGACGAACGCGACGGCACCCGGTGGGATCCCGCTCACCCCTTGTTGAGCGATCGTCCCGAGCCGGGCTGACCTGTTCCCTGCGCGGAACGCGGGTGCCACACTCCGAAGAACGGTGGCGGGACGGGTGGGCACCTCCGTCGAGGGGAGGCACCATGGCGATGACTCTGCAGCAACTGTTCCGCCGCAAGCCGGTCCCGGAGATGGCGCAGGAGAGCGGCTCGGACACCGGCCAGAGCGAACTGGTCCGCTCGATCGGGTTGTTCCAGCTGTCCATGTTCGGCATCGGCGCCACCATCGGCACCGGAATCTTCTTCGTTCTCGCGCAGGCCGTGCCGGTCGCGGGACCAGCGGTGATCTGGTCGTTCGTGATCGCCGGTACGGTGGCCGGGCTGACCGCGATCTGCTACGCCGAACTGGCGAGTGCGGTCCCCGTCTCGGGTTCGTCGTACTCGTATGCCTACGCGACGCTCGGCGAACTGCCGGCGATCGGAGTGGCTGCGTGCCTGCTGCTGGAGTACGGCGTGTCCGCTGCCGCCGTCGCGGTCGGCTGGTCGCAGTACCTGAACGAACTGCTCGACAACATCTTCGGCTTCACCATTCCCGACAACCTCTCGCAGGCGCCCGAGCAGGGTGGCGTGTTCAACCTGCCCGCGGTCATCCTGGTCACGCTCTGCACGCTGCTGCTGATCCGCGGCGCGAGCGAGTCGGCCAAGACCAACGCGGTGATGGTGTGCATCAAGATCGGCGTCCTGCTGCTGTTCGTCGTCCTCGGGCTGAAGGGCTGGAACTCCGACAACCTGGCGAACTTCGCCCCGTTCGGCCTCAGCGGAATCACCTCCGCGGCCGGCATCATCTTCTTCTCCTACATCGGCCTGGACGCGGTCTCCACGGCCGGTGAGGAAGTGAAGAACCCGCGGCGGACAATGCCGATGGCGATCCTGATCGCGCTCGTCACGGTCACCGGGCTCTACATCGTGGTCACGCTGGTCGCGGTCGCCGCCCAGCCGTCCGGCCAGTTCGAGAACCAGGAGGCCGGTCTGTCGGCGATCCTGGAGAACGTCACCGGGTCGACCTGGCCGGCCACGGTGCTGGCCGCGGGCGCGGTGATCTCGATCTTCAGCGTCACGCTGATCGTCATCTACGGGCAGACCCGCATCCTGTTCGCGATGGCCCGCGACGGGATGATTCCGGAGCTGTTCCACAGGGTGAACCCGCGCACCCACACGCCGGTGCCGAACACCGTGATCGTCGCGGTGCTGATCTGCCTGCTGGCCGGGTTGATCCCGATCAACTTCCTGGCCGAGATGACGAGTATCGGCACGCTGGTCGCGTTCCTGGTGGTGTCGATCGGCGTGATCGTGTTGCGCCGTACCCATCCGGAGTTGCCGCGCGGCTTCAAGGTGCCGGGGTATCCGGTGACGCCGATCCTGTCGATCGCCGGCTGCCTGTGGATCATCAAGGACCTGCGCGCGGTGACGATCTGGGTGTTCCTGATCTGGCTCGCGGTCGCCCTGACCTTCTACTTCTTCTACGGCTTCAAGCACTCGCACCTCGGCCGGCACGAGCACGTCGGGCTGATCCACGACGAGGACGGGCCGCAGCCATGACGATGATCGTCGGCTACGGCTCCGACGAGCGCGGCAAGGCGTCCCTGCATCTGGCGGCCATGCTGGCCCGATCGGCGCACGACAATCTGATTGTCTGCAGCGTCGTACCGGCGCCGTGGGTGCCGGGGCTGGCGCGCGTGGACGCCGAGTACCAGGACCACCTTGCGCAGGGCGCGGACCAGGCCCTCGAGCGGGCCCGGAGCTTCCTGCCGGGTGACGCGCCGACGGCGTACATCCGGCACAGCGCGCGGTCCGCGCCGGCCGGTCTGCTCGAGATCGCCGAAGAGCACGACGCCCGGCTGATCGTGCTCGGTTCGTCGTCGGCCGGCGTGTTCGGTCACATCGCGCTCGGCAGTGTGACGGACCGGCTCCTGCACAGCTCGCATGTCTCGCTCGCCCTGGCAACGCGGGGATTCCGGTGTCCGGGCGACCAGACCGTGGCGCGGGTGACCGCGGCCTTCGGCGGCACCGAAAGCGCCGAAGACCTGGTACTCGCGGCCGCCACGATCAGCACTGACCTGGGCGCATCGCTGCGGATCGCGACGTTCGCCGTGTGGTCCCGGCCGGCGTACACGACCAGGCTGGGCACCGACTCCGAAGATCTGGTGATGGACGAGTGGCGGGCCGAGCTGGACAAGTCCGTGACCGCCACGCTCGCGCAGGTGAAGCACCTGCCCGAGCAGCCGCGCGCCGTCGAGACGGTGGTCGGGTCCGGCCCGACCTGGGCCGAGGCGATCGAGGACGTCGGCTGGGATCCCGGTGACGTACTGGTGGTCGGATCCAGCGACCTCGGGCCGGTCGCGCGGGTGTTCCTCGGCTCCCGGGCGACCAAGATCCTCCGGCACTCCCCCGTCCCGGTCCTGGTCGTCCCGCGTAGCCGGGCCGAGGAGCTGGCCGGCCAAGCCACCGAGGACTGACCATGCACGAAGTCGACCAGACGACCGAGCAGATGGTGCGCAGCGTCCTTGCGTACGCCGAGAACCGGCTGCGGATGGATCCCGTGCCGCTCGACCGCAACACGCTCCCCGCGCACGAGCTGTACGAACGGCTCGACGGGCTGATCCGCGACGCACCGCGGCACCCGGACGAGGTGCTCGGGGTCTACTCGTCCGTCATCGCGCCGAGCGTGATCTCGGCCGACAGCCCGCGCTTCCTCGGGTTCATCCCGGCGGCGCCGACGAAGGCGAGCCTGCTGTTCGACATGCTGGTGTCCTGCGCGTCGATCCAGGGCATCTCGTGGCTGGAGGCCGCCGGCGCGATCGCGGCCGAGAACACCGTGCTCCGGCTGATCGCCGACGAAGCCGGGCTGCCGCCGGGCGCGGGTGGCTGCTTCGTCTCCGGCGGTTCGGCCGGCAATCTCTCCTCGCTGGCGGTCGCCCGGGAAACCGCGAAGAAGCGGCTCGGGACCGATCGTCGGCTGCGCGTCATCGTCGGCACCGACGCGCACTCCTCGATCGTCAACACCCTGCGTCTGCTGGAGCTGGACGCGCTCGTCGTCGACACGCCCGACCATCGGCTCACCGCCGACACCGTCCGGGCCGCGGTCGCCGCCGATCCGGATCCGTCGAACATCGCGGCCCTCGTCTGTACGTCGGGCACCACCAACGCCGGCATCATCGACGACCTGGCCGGCTGCGGCGCGCTCGCCCACGAGCACGGCTGGTGGTTCCACGTCGACGGCGCGTACGGCGGCTCCGGCATCTTCGCGCGCTCACTCCGGCCGAAGTACGCCGGGATCGAGCAGGCCGACTCGTTCATCCTCGACCCGCACAAGTGGCTGTTCACCCCGTTCGACTGCTGCGCCCTGATCTATCGCGATCCCGGGCTCGCGCGGGCGACGCACACCCAGGACGCGTCGTACCTGGACGTCATCCATGTGTCCGACGGCGAGTGGAATCCGACCGACTACGCCTACCACCTGACCCGCCGGGCCCGCGGTCTGCCGCTGTGGTTCTCGCTCGCGGTGTACGGCGTGGACGCGTACCGCGAAGCGATCGAGACCGCGGCACGCCTGGCCCGGGAGACGGCCGGGCTGATCAAGGCCACGCCGCACCTCGAACTGATCCGGGAGCCCGACCTCGGCGTCGTCCTGTTCCGGCGGCTGGGCTGGTCGGGTGAGGACTACGACAAGTGGGCGCGGCAACTCCACGAGGACGAGGTCGCGTTCATCCCGCCGAGCAAGTGGGAAGACGAGACGATCGGCCGGTTCGCGTTCCTCCATCCCGGCACCAGCCTCGACGTTGTTCGCGAGGTGCTGGCCCGGACCGAGCCATGAGCGACCTGCTCTCGCTCTTCCCGGCCGGGAGCCGGCTCGACGCGGACGGCACCCTGGTGATCGGCGGCTGCCGTGCGGACGCCCTCGCCACCGACTTCGGTACGCCGGTCCTCGTCGTCGCCGAGGAAGCACTCCGAGCCCGCGCCCGCGAGTACCGCGACGAGCTCACCGCCCGCCGGCCGAACTCCCGTGTCGTCTTCGCGTCCAAAGCCTTCCCGTGTACGGCGGTCCAGCGGGTGATGGTCGAGGAAGGACTCGGCCTGGATGTCGCGGGCGGCGGCGAGATCCTCACCGCGTTGAAGGCCGGTGTCGATCCGGCGCTGATCGTGCTGCACGGCAACGCGAAGAGCGACGAGGAGATCGCGCTCGCGGTCGACCACGGCATCGGCTTGGTCGTGGTAGACAACGCAGACGACGTGGACCGGCTGGAAGCGACCGGCCGCTCGCAGGACGTGCTGGTGCGCATCATTCCGGGCGTCACCGCGGACACCCACAGCCATGTGCTGACCGGGCACGAGGGCTCGAAGTTCGGTCTGGCGCCGCCCGACGCGGCCCGGCTGATCCAGCGGATCGAGCACAGCCCACGGCTGCGGATGCGCGGACTGCACGTCCATGTCGGTTCACAGATCCTCGATGTCGAACCGTTCGCGGAGTCGGTCGCGCCGGTCGCCCGGCTCGGCGAGTTCGAGGTGTACGACCTGGGCGGTGGGCTCGGCGCCCGGTACACCTGGGCCGACGAGCCGCCCACGGTGGCGGCGTACCTGGACGCCCTGATCGGCGCGGCGAGGCAGCACCTCCCCGCCTCCGCCCAACTGATCATCGAGCCTGGACGCAGCATGGTCTGTACGGCGGCGACCACGATCTACCGGGTCACGACGGTGAAGCGGGGTGTGATCACGTTCGTCGCGGTGGACGGCGGGATGGGCGACAACCTGGAGGTCGCGTTGTTCGAGCAGCGGTTCGAGGCGGGCATCGTCGGGCGCTTCGACGGTCCCGCGGAAACGGTGACCGTGGTCGGCCGGCACTGCGAGAGCGGCGACGTCCTGGTCGACGGCGTACCGCTGGCCGATCCGCGCGTGGGTGATCTGCTGGCCGTGCCCGCCACGGGCGCCTACTGCTACACGATGGCGAACAACTACAACGGCAACCGCCGGATCCCGGTCGTGTTCGCGGACCAGGGCGCCGCGCGTCTCGTCGTACGCCGGGAGACCTGGGACGACCTGATGGCCCGGGACGTCTGATCAGCCCTCGAAGCCGTGATGGAGCATGACGTGCTTGATCCGCGTGTAGTCCTCGAGTCCGTACATCGACAGATCCTTGCCGTAGCCCGAGTGCTTGAAGCCGCCGTGGGGCATCTCGGCGATCAGCGGGATGTGCGTGTTCACCCAGACGCAGCCGAAGTCGAGCCGAGCGGACATCCGGGCCGCGGTGTTGACGTTGGTGGTCCACACCGAGGAGGCCAGGCCGTACTCGCTGTCGTTCGCCATCCGGAGTCCTTCGTCCTCGTCCGCGAACCTCTGTACGGTCAGGACCGGGCCGAAGATCTCGGTCCGGATCAGCTCGTCGTCCTGCTGCAGGTCCGCGACGATCGTCGGCTCGTAGAAGTACCCGGTCTCCCCGATCCGGTGGCCGCCGGTGGTCACCCGGGCGTGGTCGGGCGCTCGGTCGACCAGGCCGGCTACGTGCCCCAGCTGCTTGGCGTTGTTGATCGGCCCGTACAGGATGTCCTCGTCGGTGGGGTCGTAGCCGGTCCGCGTCTGCTGGGCCGCGTCGGTGAGCTCCTGCACGAACTCGTCGTAGATGCCTTGCTGCACGAGCACCCGGGTGGCCGCCGTACAGTCCTGGCCGCCGTTGAACAGGCCGGCCACCGAGATGCCCTCGATCGCGGCCGTGATGCCGGCGTCGTCGAACACCACCACCGGCGCCTTCCCGCCGAGCTCGAGATGAGCCCGCTTCACATCGGCCGCGGCGGCCATCGCCACAGCCATGCCGGCTCGCGTCGATCCGGTGATCGAGACCAGCCGCGGGACCTTGTGCCTGGTCAGCGCGGCGCCGGTGTCACGGTCGCCGCAGACCAGGTTGCAGACGCCGGGCGGAAAGATCTCCTGCATCCGCTCGACCATCCAGTACGACGACGCCGGCGTAGTGTCGGACGGCTTCAGGACGACCGTGTTCCCGGCGGCCAGTGCCGGGGCGAACTTCCAGACCGACATCATCATCGGGTAGTTCCAGGGCGCGACCTGGGCGACCGGGCCGATCGGTTCACGCCGGATCGACGAGGTGAATCCGCGCATGTACTCACCGGACGACTTGCCCTCCAGCACCCGCGCCGCACCGGCGAAGAACCGGATCTGGTCGACCATCGGCGGGATCTCCTCGGAGCGGGTCAGCGCCACCGGCTTGCCGGTGTTCTCGCTCTCGATCGCGATCAGTTCCTCGGCGCCGTCCTCGATCAGGTCGGCCAGCTTCAGCAGCGCGTGCTGCCGCTCGCTCGGCGTCGACCAGCGCCAGGTCTCGAACGCGCTCGCCGCGGCCTGGAAGGCCAGGTCGACATCATGCTCGTCGGAGTTCGGCGCGGACGCGTAGACCTCGCCGGTGGACGGGTTGACGATGTCCATCATCGCCCCCGACGCGGCGGCCTGGATCGTGCCGCCGATGACGTTGTGGAAGACCTGCTTGTCCGGCATGACAGCTCCCTCGCGGCGCACGATCCCGTCCCCGTTCCCTCAATCTAGGCTCAGCTACCAATCAGGAGAAGGCCATGGCGACGCATCCACTCGATCCGCTGGACGAGCACGAGTTCCGGCACACCACGGCGATCCTGCGCCGCGACGAGGAGCTCGGCGGATCCTGGCGCTTCGCCGCGATCGAACTGCTCGAGCCCGACAAGGCCGCGGTGAAGGCCTGGCGTCCCGGTGATCCGATTCCCCGGGCCGCGTTCGCCGTCCTGTGGAACCGGGCCGACAACCAGACCTGGGAAGGTGTCGTCGACCTGACCGGCGACCGCGTCGTCTCGTGGACCGAGGTCGCCGGCGTCACCCCCAACTTCACCGTCGACGAGTACCACGAGGTCGACGACGCGATGCGGGCTCATCCCGACGTGATCGCCGCCCTGGCCGAGCGTGGCATCACCGACCTGTCGCTGGTGCTGATCGAGGTGTGGACCTATGGCAAGGCGTTGATGCCGGAGAGGTACCGCGACCGGCGGCTCGGCTGGTGTGACATCTGGTACCGCGAGACCCCCGACGGCAACCCGTACGCACACCCGGTGTCCGGCCTGAAGGTCGTCGTCGACATGAACACGCTGGAGCTCCTCGAACTCGAGAACGACCACAACCACGGTCAGCCGGACGTCAACGCGGAGTACGCCCCCGGCCCATGGACGGGCGAGCTGCGCACCGACCTCAAACCGCTCGAGGTCACCCAGCCGGAGGGCGTCTCGTTCACCGTCGACGGCACCGAGCTGACGTGGCAGAACTGGACGATGCGGCTCGGCTTCAACCACCGCGAGGGTCCGGTCATCTACCAGGTCACGTACGACGATCACGGCACGACCCGCGACATCGCCTACCGGATGTCGTTCACCGAGATGGTGGTCCCCTACCGGGACGCGTCGTTCGACCACTACCGGCGTACGGCGTTCGACATCGGTGAATGGGGTCTCGGATTCATGACAACCTCGCTCGAGCTGGGCTGCGACTGTCTCGGCGAGATCGTGTACCTGGACGCCGTACTGCATGACACGCGCGGCGAGCCGTACCCGATCAAGAACGCGATCTGCCTGCACGAGGAGGACAACGGCGTCCTCTGGAAGCACGTCGATCACACGACCGGCGCCGAGGTACGGCGGATGCGCCGGATGGTCGTGTCGTGTCACGCGACCGTGGCGAACTACGAGTACCTGATCTACTGGCGCTTCTACCAGGACGGCAACATCGAGTGCGAGGTCCGCGCGACCGGGCTGATGGTGACCACGCCGTTCGCGGCGGACGGTACGCCGCCACCGACCGGGACTGTGGTGGACAAGCAAACATATGCGCCGTTCCATCAGCACTTCCTGGTCGCGCGGCTCGATCTCGACGTGGACGGTGAGGGGAACACCGTGCAGGAGGTCGACTCCCGGGCGCTGCCGGTCTCGGCCGAGAACCCCTACGGGCTCGCAGTCGTCACCGAGGCGACGCCGATCCGCTCCGAGTCCGAGGCCGCCCGCGATTTCAATTGGGCGACCCAACGATCCTGGAAGGTGGTCAACCCGAACCGGGTCAACGCCGTCGGCACGAACCCGGCGTACAAGCTCGTCCCGAGCGCGTCGATCCCGCCGTTGATGGACCCGGAGACGCCGCAGTACCTGCGCGCACCGGTGATCGGGCACACGGTCTGGGTGACCCGGCAGCACGAGGAGGAGCGCTGGCCGTGCGGCGACTACCCGACCCAGTCGACGGTCGACGACGGGATGACGCGGTGGATCGCGGACGACGAACTGCTGGAGAACACCGACATCGTGCTCTGGTACGTGTTCGGCATCCACCACGTCACCCGGGTCGAGGACTGGCCGGTGATGCCGGTCGACACGATCGCCTTCTGGCTCAAGCCGTTCGGCTTCTTCGACCAGAACCCGTCGATCGACGTGGCGCCCACGACGAAGACCGACGGCGAGGTGTGCCACTGAAGCGTTTGATGAACCCTGTCGTGACGCTAACTTGTCGGCACTCAGCCGTTCCGAGGACAAGGGGTGACGTCATGGCATTCGGCCGGAAGAGTGGGCGCGACATTCCGCACGGCGACAAGATGAAGGGGCGGCAGGCCAAGACCGCCACCGGCTCCGGTGGCGGTGTGCGCGGCGACGGCAAGATCGTCGACCCGAAGGGGAAGGTGATCGGGAGCGTCGCCGGGCGCAAGCTCAGGGACACCAACGAGCACGGGGGCTAGGCTCAGCGCGGCTAGTTCGGGGTCGGCCGGTTCTGGTTCGGCTGGTTCTGGTTCTGGTTCTGGTTCGGCTGGTTCTGGTTCTGGTTCGGCTGGTTCTGGTTCGGTTGGCCGGAACTGGCCGAGGCCGGGCCCTGGATCATCTTTGCCGGTGGGGCGACGAAACGCTTCACCGGCATGCCGTCCAGTGCTCCCTGCATCGCTGTCTCCCACAGCGGTCCCGCCGTACCCGAGCCGGTCGGATCGGCGATGTCCACGCCGTCCAGGGTGTGCCGGAACATCAGGTTCGTGTACGGGATGCTCGCGTCGGCGACCACTGCGGCCGCGGCCAGGTTCGGGGTGTAGCCGCAGAACCAGACGGCCAGGTTCTGCTGGATGGTGCCGGTCTTGCCGCCCATGTCCCGGGTGCCGAACCGCAGCCGGCCACCCGTCCCGCCAGGCATCATCACGGCACTGAGCACCCGGTTGACCCCGTCGGCGACAGCGCGGGGAATGGCCTGCTTGCACTCGACGCCCGGAGTGTCGATCGGCCGGCCGCCGTTGTCCCGCACAGCCACGACGAGGAGCGGCTTGCAGTACTTGCCACGGGCTGCGAAGGTCGCGTAGGCGTTCGACAGCATCAACGGCGTCACATAGCCGACCCCCAGCGTCATCGACACGACCTGGTCGAGCGGCCCGCCGGTCTGCGCGTTGTACATCCCGAGCCGGGACGCGATCCGCGCGATCGGGCACAGGCCGGTCCGCTGGGACAGTTGCAGGAAGTAGGTGTTGGTCGAGAACCGGGCCGCGTCGACCATGGTCAGGTCGCCGCTGTGCGTCGAGTTCTTCGGCCGGTAGTCCCGGTCCCGGGTCCAGCCCGTGCAGGTCGTGAACTTCTTCCCGCTCAGATCGATCTGCGCCGGTGAGTTGATCCGGTAGTCCATCGCGAAGCCCTTCTGCAGGGCTGCCGCGATCGTGAACGCCTTCATCGTCGAGCCGTTCTGGAACCCGCCGAACCCGCCGGCGTAGGACTTCTCGACGTTGTAGTTGTAGTTCGTGTGGTTGCGGCCGTTGCCGTACGGCTTGCTCTGCACCATCGCCTTCACCACGCCGGTGCCCGGCTCGACCATCGTGATCGCCGCGATCGCGGTGTCGGTGCGTTTGCTGTGCTCCTTGATCGACGCCTGCGCGGCCGCCTGGATCCGCGGGTCGATCGAGGTCCGGATGGTCAGGCCGCCGGTCTTCAAGTAGTGGTCGCGGTCCTTCACGGTCGCCCCGAGCGCCGGGTTCTCCAGCAGTTTCGAGACGACGTAGTCGCAGTAGAAGGGGTAGCGCGAGTTTGCGCAGCCGTTCGGCACCGGTTCGACCCTGGCCAGGTCGATCACCGGGGTCCTCAGCGCCTGGTTGGCCTGGTGCAGCGAGATCACGCCGAGCTCGAGCATCCGCCGGATCACCACGTCCCGCCGCGCCGTGGACCGGGCCAGGTCGTTGGTCGGGTCGTAGCCGGTCGGGTTCTTGACCAGGCCCGCCAGCAGCGCGGCCTGCGGCAGCGTGAGCTTGGCGGCCGTGGTCCGGAAGTAGTGCTGGGCGGCGGCCTGGACGCCGTACGAGCCGTCGCCGAAGTTCACCAGGTTGAGGTACCGCTCGAGGATCTCGTCCTTGGACAGCTGGTCCTCGATCGCGATCGCGTAGCGCAACTCGGTCAGCTTGCGCTGGTAGGTGACCGCGGTCGCGTCGGCGCGTTCCGCGGCGGTCTTGGCCTTCTCGACCAGGCTGAGCTTCACGTACTGCTGGGTGATGCTCGAGCCGCCCTGCTGCACCTCACCCTCGGTCTGGTTGCGGATCATCGCCCGCAGGGTGCCCTTCAGGTCCAGGGCGCCGTGGTCGTAGAACCGGGAGTCCTCGATCGCCACGATCGCGGTCTGCATGATCGGGCTGATGTCGGACAGCGGCACCGGCACACGGTTCTGCTCGTACAGGGTGGCGATCAGCGTCCCGTCCGACGCGAGGATCCGGCTGCGGATGGCCACCGGATCGACGTCGAGCTCCCGCGGCAGGTCCTGCACGGACTCGACCACCGCTCGGGAGCCGACCCCGGCGAAGCCGGCGAACGGAATCGCCAGCCCCGCGGCCAGCGCGCCCGCCAGCGCGCTGACCCCGATGAATGTGATCAACGAACGAGCCTTGTTGCGACCGCCCCTCTCGGTACGCATACCTCCAGGCTAAGCCAGCGATCAAACTCCCGATACCCCGGAGATGATTGCCTCGATCAACTTTGGCCGCAGTTCCGGCGCGATGATCACCGCATCGACCGACCCGACCTCGACCGCACGCCGGATGTCGTGCACCCGATCGAACCCGGCCGCCACCTCGCCGAGCTTCTCAGCCCGGACAGCGGTTCGCACCTCGGCCAGCTCGGTCGCGAGCGCGGCCCGCTCGGCGCCGCTCGCGTCCCGAACTCGCTCTGCCAGCGAAGAAACGCGCACGTCGGCTGCGGTCCGGGCGTCGACCTCACCGGCGAACACGACTGCCGCCGCCGGCGCGCCACCGATCACCGAGGCGTACGAACCCTCCACCGCGAGCACGGTCATCGACGGGTTCAGCGCCTTCGAGAAGACGACGAACGCGCCGCCGTGATAGCGCGACACGACGCAGAAAACGATCGGTCCCTCGAAGTTCACGATCGCCCGGCCGATCTCCGCGCCGTACTCGAGCTGCAGGTTCCGCATCGAGTCGGGCGAGCCGTCGAAACCGGACAGATTCGCCAGTACGACGAGCGGGCGGTTGCCGCTGGCCGCGTTGATCGCGCGCGCCACCTTCTTCGACGACCGCGGGAACAACGTGCCGGCCGTGTAGGTGTCCGGGCCGTCGGCCGGTGGGAAACCACGCCGCGGGACCGTCTTGGACTCGATCCCGACCAGGCAGACCGGGAACCCGCCGAGCCGCGCGTCCTGCACGACCGCGGTGTCCGCGTCGGCCATCCCCGCCCAGCGCTCGAGCACCGGGTGGTCCAGGTCGGTCACGGACCGCATCAGCGTGCGGATGTCGAACGCCTTCTTGCGGTCCGGGTTCGTCGCCGCGGAGAAGATCTCGCCGACCGTCTTGAAGTCGCTGTCCGGCACGCTGTGCGGGTACGTCGTGACATCGCGGTCGACCGGGTCCGACGTCTCGGCCCGGCGCGGGCCGCTCTCCCCGGGGACGACGTAGGAGTGGTCGTAGTGCGCCATCAGCACGTCCCGGGCGCCCCTGAGGTCGGGCGCCCAGTACTGCGCCTCGCCGTTCGGGCCCATCACCCGGTCGTAGCCGCCGATGCCGAAGTTGTCCTCGGCGGAGACGCCACCGGCGAAGTCCAGCGTTTGTTTGCCGGTCAGGACCATCGCGCTGTCCGGGGTCATCACCAGGATGCCCTTGGTGTGCATCAGCATCGTCGCCTCGGCGTTCCAGTACGGCTGCGCGCCGACGTTGATGCCGGCCACGACGACGTTGATCTCCCCGCCGTCCTGGGTGAATTCGACGATCCGCTTCAGCGCCTTGGCGACCCAGTCCATGTTCTCGGTGCCGGAGTCCATCGAGATCCGGGCGCCGGCGGACAGCGAGTACCACTCGACCGGCACCCGCATCCGCTCGGCCAGGTCGAGGGCCGCGATGATCCGGGAGCACTCCCGCTCCGCGACCGCGCCGAGCGCTTTCGTCGGATCGCCGCTGAGCGCGACTCGGGTGACACCTTCGGGGTGCCGCGAGGTCGGCGTACTGACGACGCCGAGGATGATGCCGGCCGTGTTCAGGCCGCGGGGGCGGTCGACCGGGACCAGGGCGCCGGTGTCGTCGAGGTCGTACTCGACGAAGGAGCCGCCCGCACCGGCGACCATGCCGCTGACCTCGTACGGGTAGATGGTGTTGCGGCGGCGCGACCGCTGCACCTTCTGGGCGTAGTCGTCGAGCGGCATCAACCGACCGGTCGGCGGCTGCTCCACCGAGGTGACGACGCCTGCACCGGGCTGGTAGTAGAACCGCGCCGCGACCGGGTTGATGCTGCCGTCCGGGGCCGCGACCCGGCCCTGGACGAGGACCTCCTCGATCCCTGCGCCCGCGGTCAGCGGGGCGATGTTGCGCTGCAGGGCGGTCACCTCGTCGACCTGGGCGTCGACGACCGGCCAGATGTGCACCCAGACGTGGTTCATGTCGAGCTTCGCCCCGGCCGCGCCCCGATCGGTGCGGGCCCGGCGAATCGCCTCCAGGCAGTTCGCGATCGCCCGCTCCGCGTGCGGCAGCGAGGTCACCTGCCCGTCCTCGTCGCGGACCACGGCGAACTGGCGCACCTGGGCCAGCGCGACCAGGCGCTGGTCGGCCTCGTTGTCGCGCGCGACGCAGTAGTAGAGCAGGACGTCTTCGGGCCCTTCCAGCCGGGTGATCCGGAAGTCGCGCAGCCGCCACAGGTTCAGCCGCCGGCCGACCATCGGGTGGACGCCGCGGACGTTGTCGTCCTCGGTCACCGAGCCACCGGCCGGGCGGTAGGTGAAATACGAGACCGGCCGGTCCTGACCGGGCGCGATCGCGACCGAGAACCGGCGTACCCGCTGGGCGATCGGCAGGTCGGCGACGATCCGGCGGAACCGGTCGGACGCCTCCTGCTGCGGCTCCGCCAGGTCGGGGCCGAAGAGGTAGAGCTCGACCACGGCCTCGTGCCCGGCCGGGCGGGCGTCGATCTGGGCGGTCAGCGCCCGGGCCAGCCCGCTGTCCGGGTCGGCGACCTCGGCCACCGTGCCGACCGTGGTGACCAGGTGGCTGGGCCGGTCGTCGATCGTGTAGTCGGCGGTCGCGAACGGCCGCCCGTCGACGGCGAACTCGCGCAGGTCGTGCAGTTCGTACTCCCGGTAGTGCCGGCGGATCAGCACCTCGAGCATCGGCTCGCGCTCCCCCCAGCCGCGCTCCAGCCGCTGCGCCAGGAACCGGACGATCGGCTCCGGGATGGCGGCCAGCGCGTCGACCCGCTCCTGCCGGTCCGGCGCCTCCGGGTGCGCGGTGAGGTCCGCGACCTCGTCACCGACCCCGGCCAGGATCGACGCCCGCTCGGCGTCGACCAGCGGCTGGTCGAACCACCGGAACCGCACGCTCCGGGCCAGGTCGCCGACCACCGGGAAGCGCAGCTGAGTGGCCAGCACCAGCCGGTCCAGCAGGTCGTGCGCCGACTCGTCCAGCGGCGCCTCCGGGCGCGGCTCGGCGATCCAGCGCTGCAGCATCGACGTCACCAGCACGACGTCGGGAGCCGAGCGCTGCTGCGCCAGGAAGATCCGGAAGACCGCCTCTTCCAGCTCGGTGCTGCGCTCCAGATCGCTCACGCCGTAGTGACCGAGCACCCTGGCCAGGCGGGCGCGGAACTCGGCCGGCAGCCCACCCCGGTCAGGGTCGAGGCTCTGCAAGTAGGTGTGGAAGTGCTCGCGCGGGCTGTGCACCCGGTTCTCGATCGTGGTATCCGCTCCGGCCGGCCGGTTGCGGCTCAGCTCGGCGAAGTCCGCGAACACCTTCAGCAGCTCGATCTCGGCGACGACCGGCGCCTCCGGCAGCTCCGACCGCGCGGCCAGGTAACCGGCCAGGGTTCCGCCTTGGTCCTGCGGGTCGATGTCGAACCCGAGCAGCATGCTGCGCAGGTCGTCCAGTCCCCGCTCGACCCGCTCGGCCGCGGACTTCTCCCCCGACCCGTTCGGCAGATCCAGCTGTACGCCGTTCTCCGCCGGAGCGGCCTCCTCGGCACCGGCGTCGTCGGCCACCGGCTCCAGCCGAAGCAGTGGCGCGCCGGTCTCCACCTGGCTGCCGGTGGCGACCAGCAACTCCTTCACGGTCGCCTTGAACGGCGCGTACAGCACCGTCTCCATCTTCATGCTCTCCAACACGAGCACCGGCGCACCGGCCTCGACCTCGGCGCCGCTCTGCACCGGCGTCGCGACCACGAGCGCAGGCGCGGGAGAACGCAGTACGCCGCCCTCGTCCCGGCTGACGCGATGCGTCACACCGTCCACCTCGACCAGGTGAACCGGGCCGTGCGTCGCGGTCACCAGCCGGAACCGCTGCCCGCCGACGACGAGCCGGCTCGTGTAGTCGTCCAGCCGCTCCAGCTCGGCGTCGACGACCTTGAGGTGGTCGTTGCCGGTGCCGACGCCGACCCGGAACCGGTCCGGCCCGATCCGCGCCACGGTCACCCGGTAGCTCGCGCCGCGCAACTTGAGGTCGATCGCCCGGCCCACCTCGTGCTGCACCTGCGGCCGGCCGCCGTGCGCGGTCTCCAGCAACCGCGTCCGCTCGACCTGCTCGGCGTCCTCGTACCCCTCGATCGCGGCCGCGACCAGCGCGACCCCGGAGTGCCGGTGCGACACCAGCCGGCCCTCACCGCGGACCCGGTCGATCCAGCCGGTGTCGGCGCTGCCGTCGATCACCTCGGGCTGGTCGAGCAGGTCGAGGATGAAGCTCTTGTTGGTCGCGCCGCCCTCGATCAGCACCGTGGTCGCGCCAACCGCCCGGCGCAGCCGCGCCAGCGCCTCCTCGCGGGTCCGGCCGTAGCCGATGATCTTCGCGATCATCGAGTCGAAGTCGGCCGGGATGCTGTCGCCCGCGCTCACGCCGGTGTCCACCCGGATGCCGGGGCCGGCGGGCAGATCGAGGACGGCGATCCGCCCCGGCGACGGCGCGAAGTCACGGTCCGGATCCTCGGCGTTCAGCCGGGCCTCGACGGCGTGACCGCTCTCGGCCGGCTTCGTGCCCTCCAGCCGGCCGCCGTTCGCGACGTGCAACTGGGCCTTCACCAGGTCCATCCCGGTGGTCAGCTCCGTGATCGGGTGCTCGACCTGGAGCCGGGTGTTCACCTCGAGGAACGCGAAGGTCTTCTCGCCCGGGTGGTAGAGGAACTCCACGGTCGCCGCGCCGCGGTAGCCGACCGCGAGCGCCAGCCGCTCGGCCGACGCCTTCAGATCGTTGACCTGGGACGCGGACAGCAGCGGGGAGGCGGACTCCTCGATGACCTTCTGGTTGCGGCGCTGCACCGAGCAGTCCCGGACGCCGAGCGCCCACGCGGTCCCCTGGCCGTCGGCGATGACCTGCACCTCGACGTGCCGGGCTCCGGTGACGAGACGCTCCAGGAAGACCACGCCGCTGCCGAATGCACGGGCGGCCTCGTCACTGGTGCGCGCGTACGCGTCGGTCAGCTCGTCGGCGGACCGGACCACCCGGATGCCGCGGCCACCACCGCCGGCCGTTGCCTTGAGCATCAATGGGTAGCCGATCGTCCCGGCCGCCTGCAGGGCCGCCTCCAGCGACTCGACCGGCCCGCGGCTCCACGGCGCGACCGGTACGCCGACCTCCTCGGCGATCAGCTTGGACCCGATCTTGTCGCCCAGCTTGCGCATCGCCTCCGGCGACGGCCCGATGAACGTGACGCCGATCCG
Source organism: Kribbella sp. NBC_01484 (assembly GCF_036227145.1). Classification (NCBI taxonomy): domain Bacteria; kingdom Bacillati; phylum Actinomycetota; class Actinomycetes; order Propionibacteriales; family Kribbellaceae; genus Kribbella; species Kribbella sp. NBC_01484. The sequence continues at coordinate 6,686,902 of NZ_CP109437.1, read as the reverse complement.
CTCGCACAGCTCCGCGAACGCCGGGTCCTCGGCCACGAACCCCCAGCCGACCCAGGCCGCATCGGCCTCGGTCTCCCGCAGCGCACGCTCCAGCACGGCCAGGTCGAGGTACGGACGCGCGGACGCCGGGCCGAGCGGGTAGGTCAGGTCGGCCTCGCGAACGAACGTCGCCGTCCGCTCACCATCCGTGAACAGGGCAACGGTCTCGAGCTGCTCACCACCTTCGGCGTTCACCTCACGAACCGCGTTGATCAGCCGCATCGCGGCCTCGCCCCGGTTCACTACTGCGATACGCTTGAACATCGACCGCCTCCGTGTCTCACCCTGCCTTGTACGGTTGGGATCGCCAACCGCTGGCACAGGTTTTCAGTCCGGAGGCATTACCGTCGAGTCGGGTCCCCCTGATGACCCTCGCGGCAGGAAAACTGACGCCGGTGGGCGACTTTGGGGAGGACATCGTGGGTGGATTGGCCGAGCGGCTTCGGGCCGAGGTAACCGGACCGGTTCTGGAGCCGGGGGATGAAGGCTTCACCGAGGAACTGGCCGGATTCAACACAGCGGTGGTGCACAGTCCGGACGTAGCGGTCGGCATCACCAGCGAGGCCGACGCCGTGGCAGTGGTTCGGGCCGCAGCCGAGACCGGTACGCCGGTCCGCGTGCTGGCGACCGGGCACGGGGTACCGATTCCCGTCACCGACGGCATCCTGGTCACCACGTCCCGGCTGGCCGGCGTGACTGTCGACCCGGACGAGAAGGTGGCGCGGATCAACGCGGGCTGTGTCTGGGCCGATGTCGTCACGGCCGCTGCCGAGCACGGGCTCGCCCCGATCACCGGCGCGTCCGACGTGGTCGGCTGCATCGGCTACACGCTCGGCGGTGGCCTCGGCCCGCTGGCGCGGACCTACGGCTTCTCGTCCGACTGGGCTCGCGGCTTCCGCGTGGTCACCGCGGCGGGCGAGGTCGTGACGGCAACGGCGACCGAGCATCCCGACCTGTTCTGGGCCCTGCGCGGCGGCAAGGGCGGATTCGGCATCGTCACGTCGATGGACTTCGGTCTGGTCGAGCTGACCACGCTGTACGGCGGATCGGTGTTCTTCGACGCCGAGCACATCGCTCCAGTACTGACCGCGTGGGCCGACTGGACCAAGACGTTGCCCGAGGCAGCGAATTCGTCGGTGGTGGTCCTCCGGCTGCCCCCGCTCGACTTCATCCCCGAACCGCTGCGTGGCAAGACCGTTCTCAGTGTCCGCTTCGCCTTCGTCGGTGATGTTGCCGAGGGCAAGCGACTGTTCCAGCCGATCCGGGACGCCGGTACGACGCTGATCGACGCCGTCGGCGAGATGCCGGCCAGTGATATCGCACTCATCCACAACGACCCGAAGGACCCGACCGCGTCGTGGGATCGCGGTGTGATGCTGACCGAGTTCGGCTCGGGCTTCGTCGAGGCGTTCCTCGACGCCGCCGGTCCGGACCAGCAGCTGCCCCTGGTCGCGATCGAGCTCCGGCATCTCGGTGGAGCGACGCAGCGCGACGTGCCGGAGGGCAGTGCGGTCGGGGGTCGTGGTGGGGCCGGCACACTGACGATGATCGGCGTACCCGATCCGGGCCTGTTCGAGCAGGTGCTGCCGGCAACGGCCGACGGCGTCCTGGCCAAGCTAGGTCCCTGGATCTCCGCCGAGACCACGGTCAACTTCGCCGGCGCCTTCGCCGTACCTGGTTCCTACCAGGCGTCCTGGCCGGCCGAGACGTTCACCCGGCTCGCCGAGATCCGCGCGACCTACGACCCGGAGAAGCTCTTCCCCTACGGTCCCGCCCCCGCGCAACCCCACCCGTAGCCACCCCCACGCAACCCCACCCGTAGCCACCCCCACGCAACCCCACCCGCAGCCACCCCGCGCACCCTCAACCGCAGCCACTCCCGCGCACTCCCAGCCGCCGCCACCCCCGGTCACTCCCAGCCGCGGCCACCCCCGGTCACTCCCAGCCGCGGCCGCACCCGCCGCCACCCCAGCCGCGGCCGCACCCGCCGCCACCCCAGCCGTAGCCGCACCCGCCGCCACCCCAGCCGTAGCCGCACCCGCCGCCACCCGCTGCTCCCCGCCCACCGGGGCCATTTGATGGGTTCTCCCGCCGAATTGCCCGTTCTCCCGCCGAATCTTCACGGGAGAAGGGACAAAATCATGGGATATCCGGCTCGTCTGACGTATCCGTGGGGTGGTTCGTTCGCTCCTTTGCCTCCCGGGATGTTGGCGGTGTTCTGTTGGTTGTCGCCCGGGGTGGGGAGGATCTCGTCCCGGATCGGGGGGATCCTCCCCGCCCTGGCCCGGGCGGCTGGCCGGAGTCCTGGTGCTCGGTCCCGACCGCCGACATCCACGACCGCGACTACTGGGACGAGGCCGCCCCGTGGGTCTCGGCCTGTGCGGACGTGGGGCACTCACGAACCCGGTCGGTCAGCTGTCGAGTGGTCGTGGCCGTGCGGCGCATCTGTGGCATCGCGCTGGCTGTGAGTGGTGCAGGTCCGGTCAGCGGCCCGGCATCGCCAAACCCACCACCGCCGGGCGGGCTGTGGCGGACTCCCAGGCCAACACAATCACCGAGACGCCGCGACCGCCCGCGGGAGGCCATCGTCCGCGCCTCGTTGTGATGGCCTGGCGATCCGGTCGACGGCGCGCAACACCCACGGAACCGACCAAAGCGCCGGATATCCCGTCAATGGCGTGCAGGGCAGGTACGGCGGGTCACTCAGGGCGGGGATTGCGGCGGCGTCCGGGGCAGCGGGCTCGGCTGGGACTCGGACGGCGGCGTCCACGGGATCAGGCTCTGCTCGGATGCGGCGGCGGCGCCCGCAGGGTCAGGCTCGGCTGGGACTCGGGCAGCGGCTGTGCACGGGGTCTGGGGACAACTCGACAGGACGTGTCTGCGTCGGGCCGGCGGAAATAGGCTCACCCGACCCGCCGCCGGCTCCCGAGTGGACGTATACGTCCTGTCGACCTGCACATGCGGTGCGTCTGCGGATCCGGGGTCACTCCCGCCAAGAGTGTTGCGGCTCGTAGCCGAGGAGCCGGCGGGCCTTGTCGATGGACAGGAGCGTCTCGTTCGGGCCGAACGGCCGCTTCACCGGTACGCCGGGGAACACCTCGGCGAGCAGTTGCTCGTTGGGCCGGGACATCACCGTGTCCGCGTTGGCCACGATGAACACGTCCGTCCCGGTCACGCCGTACTCGAGCGCCTTGCGGACCGCCTGGGCGCCGTCGCGGGCGTCGATGTAGCCCCAGAGGTTCCACTTGCGGGCGTGCGCGTCGGCGTTGAAGGACGGGAAGCGGACGTAGTCCTCGGGATACATCACGTTCGAGAACCGCAGGCCGATCAGCTTGAGGTCCGGATGCCACCGGCACAACTGCCGGGCCAGCTCCTCCTCGAGCGTCTTCACCAGGGAGTACGTGCTGTTCGGCCGCGGCGGGTAGTCCTCGTCCACCGGCACGTACGGCGGGAACTCGTCGAACGGCAGTCCGAGCACGGTCTCGCTGGACGCCCACACGATGTTCCGGACGCCGGCCCGCAGCGCCGCCGAGAACACGTTGTAGGTGGCGGTCATGTTGTTCTGGAACGTCGCCGCGTTCGGCCGCAGCCCGGGCGCCGGGATCGCGGCCAGGTGCACCACCGCGTCGACCCCGTCATGCCGGTCGTCGATCCCGGCGATCGCCTCGTAGGTCTGACCGAAATCTGTCAGGTCGAGCCGCGTCGACACAACATCGGCCCGCGCCGGCGCGGCCTGGTCGAGGGCGACCACGTCCCAGCCGTGGTCCGTGAGGTGATCGACCACCGCCCGGCCGAGCTTGCCGCTGCTCCCGGTCACCGCTACTCGTGTCATGCGTTCAGACTAGGGTGGAGCCTGTGAAGCTTGCTGGGCGGATGGAACGTCTCGGGACCGAGTCTGCGTTCGAGGTGCTGGCCAAGGCGAAGGCGCTGGAGGCGAGTGGGCGGGAGGTCGTGCATCTCGAGATCGGGGAGCCGGACTTCGACACCCCGGAGCACGTGATCGCCGCCGCGCAGCAGGCCCTGGACAAGGGCTTCACGCACTACGTGCCGGCGCCCGGGATCCCGGAGTTGCGGACCGCCGTCACGGAGTTCCTCGAGCGCACCGGCCGGATGACGACCACCCCGGATCGGGTGCTGATCACGCCGGGCGCCAAGCCCATCATGTTCTTCACGATCATGGCGTTGTGCGAGGAGGGCGACGAGGTCCTCTACCCCGACCCCGGCTTCCCGATGTACGCGTCGATCGCCGCATTCGCCGGCGCGAAGCCGGTGCCGGTGCCGCTGCGCGAGGAGAACGGGTTCGTCATCGACCCCGACGAACTGCGGTCGCTCGTCACCGACCGGACCAAGCTGCTGATCCTCAACTCCCCGCACAACCCGTGCGGCAGCGCGTCGACCCCCGAGCAACTGCGGGCGATCGCCGAGATCGCGATCGAGCACGACCTCGTCGTCCTCAGCGACGAGGTCTACTGGGCGCTGCGCTACGACGGCGATCACCACAGCGTCCTCGACCTCGACGGGATGGCCGAGCGGACCATCCTCCTCGACGGCTGGTCGAAGACGTTCGCGATGACCGGCTGGCGGCTCGGCTTCGGCGTCTTCCCGCAACCCCTGGTCGAGCCGGTGACCCGCCTGCTGATCAACTCGGTGTCCTGTACGTCGGCCTTCAGCCAGTACGCCGCGATTGCCGCGTTGGAAGGCCCGTGGGACGACGTCGACCGGATGCTCGCGGCCTTCCGCGAACGCCGCGAGGTCATCGTCTCCGGCCTGAACGCCGTACCAGGCGTTTCCTGCGTCGAGCCCGGCGGCGCGTTCTACGCCTTCCCCAACATCAGCGAGCTCGGCGTGTCCGCGGCGACCCTGGCCGACCGCCTGCTCGACGAAGCCGGCGTGGCCTGCCTCCCCGGTACGTCGTTCGGCGGGTACGGCGAGAACCACCTGCGCTTCTCCTACGCGAACTCGGTCGACAACATCCGCCGCGCTCTCGACGCCTTCACGGCACTCGTCAGCTGAAAGCCTCCTCCGGGTGGATGAGCCGTTGTCCCGACGGACGCTCAGGGCTGGGCGTGATGGCCGGGACGCTCTCTCCCGCCTCGGTCATCCGCCGCGCGAGCCGCTCGCGCAGCCGCTCGGCGACGTGCACGTGCGACTGGTAGCCGATCAGGTTGTCGAGCTCGTCCGGATCCGCCATCAGGTCGTAGAGATACGCCTCGTCGTACCGGTCGGCGCCGGGACCGTCGTCCGCCGCGGTCACGCCGTACTTCCACCGCTGGGTGCGTACGGCGCGAGCCGTCTCCGACTCACTGACCTGCACGAAGATGTCGTCGGGCCAGTCCGCGGTGCGATCCTGCAGCAGCGGCACCACGGACCTGCCCTGCAGCTCGTCCGGCACCGGTAGGCCGGCCGCGTCGAGAAGTGTCGGCACGAGATCGATGTGGCTGATCAGCTGGTTCACCTGACCGCCGCCGGTGAAGACCCCGCCGGTCGCCACCGTCGGCACCCGGATCGACGCGTCGTGGACCGACCGCTTGTACTCGTCGTTGCGGGTCTTGAAATGATTCCCGTGGTCGGAGGTGAACAGCACGATCGTGTCGTCGCGCAGCCCGGGACTTGTCATTGCCTCGAGCAACCGTCCGTACGCCTCGTCGATCCGCTTGATCATCCCGTAGTACCCGGGCAACTGCCGGTGCGCTGTCCCGCCTAGGGTCGCGAGGTCCGGCGGCGTCCACGCCCCGCGGTAGCGCTCGGCGTACCCCTCGGGCGCGGGATAGTCGTCCCGCCGGTTCTGGTGATGCGGTTCGAGCAACGACACGAACAGGAAGAACGGTTGCTCCCGCGGTACGGCGACGTACCGGATGGCCGCGTCCGTCACCGCGTCCACCCGGTACCCGGGCAGCTTCACCCGCGCCCCGGTTCCGTCGTACACGATCGTGTCGTAGGCGTCCGACGTGTGCTCGAGCGCGTTGGCCGCGAGCCAGTACTCGTAGCCGCCGCGGTAGCGCGGGTCGACCGGTCCACGCGACGCCGGGTCACCCAGATGCCACTTGCCGATGTACGCCGTTTCGTAGCCGGCGGCACCGAAGTGGTGCGCGATCGTCGTCGAGTCCTCCGGCAGCGGGATCCCGTTGCGCCATGGCCCGGCCGTCGTCGGATAGAGGCCGGTCTGCAGCGTCGCGCGGGCCGGTGTGCACAGCGGTTGGCAAGTGAACGAGTTGGCGAAGTGTGTCCCGGCCCGGCCGATGCGGTCCAGGTTCGGGGTGAGGTCCAGTGGATTGCCGTGCAGGCCGGTGGTGTCCCAGCGTTGCTGATCGGTGAGGAAGACGACGACGTTCGGACGGGAAGGCATGCGGGCCATTCTCAGCTGCCGGAGAACGCTTGCCTAACCTTTCGGGCCGCGGTGCCGATATCGGCCAGCGCTTCCTCGCCGGCCATCAGCATGCTCTGCCGGATCCAGACCACCGAGTCCGCGGCCGCCTCGGCCACTGGGCACGGCTGCAGGTCGGTGTACGCCGAGAGAGCGCCCTCGCGAGACAGCGAGCGGTAGCCGGTGTCGAGGGGGATGCCCTCGGCCGCCATCGCGGCGATGAAGTCGGCTTTGCTGCGGCCCCGGAAGGCTCGCGGGTCGTAGCGCACCAACGCGAGGTGATGACTGCTTCTGGTCGTACCCGCAGGTGCCGGAAGGATTTCGAGTTCCTGGCGCAGGTAGTCGACCGCGCGCTCCCTGGCCCTGATCTGCTCGTCGAGCACAGCGAGCTGCGGGAAGAGGACCGCGGCCTGGAACTCGGTCATCCGCAGGTTCCACCCGACATCCGGATGCTCGTACCACCCGCCCTCGATGCTCCGGCCGACGTTGTGCAGCGCCCACAGCTTGCGGTACACGGCCTCGTCGGCCGTCACGACCAGCCCACCCTCGCCGGCCGTCATCGCCTTGCTGGACTGGAAACTGAAGCATGCCGCATCACCCAGCGTCCCGACCGGCCGGCCATGCCACGTCGCCCCATGCGCCTGCGCCGCGTCCTCTACGATCGGTGCGCCGTACCCCTTCAACGCATCGACATCCGCCGGGGCGCCGGCGAGATGCACCGGCATGATCGCCTTCGTGCGCGGCCCGATCAGTCGCTCCACTGCGGCCGGATCGAGATGCAGTGTCTCCGGCGTGACGTCGGCGATCACCGGGCGCGCACCGGCGAGCACAACCGCGGTCGCGCTGGCGACGAACGTGTACGCGGGCACGATCACCTCGTCGTCCCGTCCGACCCCGAGCGCCCGGAGCGCGAGGAAGAGCGCGACCGTGCCGTTCACGACCGAGACGCCGTACGGCGCTCCGATCGACGCGGCGAACGCCTTGGTGAACTCGCCGACCTTCGTGCCGGACGTCGCACCCCACGCGCCACTGTCCAGCACCTCGAGCAGGAGTTCCCGCTGCTCGGCGGTCGCGGGCGGCGGCCACGACGGCCAGCCGTCCGTGCGAACCGGCGTACCGCCATCGATTGCGAGTGTCACGGACGTCCCTCCAGGAGCCGAGTCATCGTGCCGAAGAGCAGCTGGTCGCGATCGGGCTGAGAGATCGGCGCGAGCTGTACCCGGCCGAGGCCGACGCGGAGATCGAGGAACAGCGCGTCGGAGCCGAAGACCATCCGGTCCGCGCCGACCTTGCCGACCAACCAGGCGAGGTGGCGTGCGGTCATCCTGGAGCCGCAGACCTCGAGCGTCACGTTCGGGTACTGCGACGCCACCTCGGCCGCCGCGGGGAAGCCGGCCGGGAGGAGCCCGGCGTGTCCCATCAGCACCTCGACCGACGGGTGCCGCGTTGCGACGACCGCGAACCGCTCGGGACCACACCACGGCGACCCGAACATCCCGTGCGCGAGGACGATGCAGCCATGCTCAGCCGCGAGCTTGAACGCAGGCTCGTATCCCGGCCCGTCCACCGGATGCTCGTGCGTGTCTGGGTGCAGCTTGAGGCCGACGACTCCCGATGTCGCCAGCAGGTCGGCCGTTCGCTCCACCGCCTCCGAGTCGTGCGGGTCGAAGACGGCGTACCCGAGGAAGCGGCCGGGGTGCTGCGCCATCTCCTCGAGCAGCAAGGCGTTCCCGGCCCGAGAGTCGGGGCCGATCGCGAGGAGATGCGAGACGCACATCGTCGCCACGCCGCAGCGGTCCATCACCCGGACCAGGCTCGCGGTCGAGCTGTCGGGGATCGCGAACGCGAACCACGACCCGAGATGCCCATGTGCGTCGATGATCATCGGAGCAGCTCCAGAACGTTGCCGCTGGCAATCAACGCGACGTCGTCCACGGGCAGCTCGAGATGGTCGAGCTGGAACCGCGGCCCGGCGTCGTCGGTCAGCGGTGCCCCGGTGCCGAACAGCACCCGGTGCGCGCCGTACCGCCGTACCACCCACTCGACCGACAAGTGCCCGCACAGCGTCGCGGTGTCCACGTTCAGCTCAGGATGGACCTCCAGCAGATCCGCGAGCTCGCGGAGCGCACGGTAGCCGGTGTTGATCAGCACGATCCGCAACGCCGGCACCTCACTCGCGAGCCGATGGATCTCCCCCGGATCCTCCAACGTGAGCAGCACCGTGATGCCACGCTCCGCCAGCTCGCGCGCCGCCTCGATCCCGTGCGGGCCGGTCAGCCTGAACCGGTGCTCGGACGGACACATCCGCACCAGCTTCGCCGTCTCCGGCACGGCCGTGCCCAGCGGCCCAGGTACGACGACTGGCACGCGGACCAAGCGTGGATCGTCCGGTACCTCAGCCGCTGTCGTCGGGTCGTAGTACAGGTCACGCGAATGCACGACGCACGCGGCATCGATCGCCAGCCGGTCGAGCTCGGCCAGCAGTCCCGCAGCGTCGGTGCTCGGCACGTCACCCGTCGGCACCGGACCGACGATGCGGTTGACGTCGATCACTCTCATGCGGTCAGCGCTGTCTGGACAGCAGATCGTCGGACTGCTTGGCTGCGGCGTCCAGGGCCTGCTGCGGCGTCTTCTTACCGGTCAGGACTGCCTGGATCTCGACGGCGAGCAACGCCATCACCTGACGGGCCGCCGGGTTGACCTCGCCGGAGTACGCGTACTGCAGGGCCTCCTCGAACTTCTTCGCCTGCTCGTCGTTGGCCGGCACCGGCGCGTCGGTTCGCGGGGACAGGAAGTTCGCCGCGGTCCCGAGGCTGATGACCTGCTTCGGCTGCGTCATGAAGGTGAGGAACTTCTCCGCCGCCTCGATGTCCTTCGACCCGGCGTTCACGGCGAGCCCACCGGGCAGGCCGAAGCCGACGCGCTTCTTGTTCTCCAGCGGTACGCCGACGATCACGTTCGCGGCACCCCAGCTCGCGGTCACCGTCTTGGCGTCGATCAGGGTGTTGGTGAAGCCCATCGCCACCTGCTGCTTGCCGAGCGCCTGGTCGGCGACCACGTTGGCGTTGCTCAAGGCACTCTTCGGGATCGCGCCCGCGTCGTACAAGGTCTTGAGGAACGTGAGCGCCTCGACGCCCGGCGCTTCGTTGAATGCCACCTTCTTGCCATCCGAGGCGAACACCGAGCCGCCGGCTTGCCAGAGCAGCGGGTAGAAGCTGAGGTTGAGCGAAGTCTCCGGCGAGGCGGAGTAGTCCAGCGTCGCGACGCCCGCCTGCTTGAGCTTCGGCGCGGCCGCCCTGATCTCATCCCAGGTCTCCGGCGGCTTCGTGATGCCGGCCTTGGCGAGCAGCTGCTTGTTGTAGATCGTCGTCGTGACTGTGTGGTAGATCGGCGCCGCGTAGAGCTTGCCGTCGACGGTCAGCGCGTCCAGCGCACCCGGCAGGAACTTCGCCTTGTCCGCCTCCAGCACCTTGTCGATCGGCTCGAGCGAACCACTCCTGACGAACTGCGGAATCTGGTCGGGACCGAGCAGCAGCACGTCCGGCCCCTTGCCACCGGAGAACGCGGTCGCGAGTTTCTGGTCCCGGTTCGCCCACGGCTGCTGCTCGATGCGCAGGTCGATGCTCGCGTTGGCCGCCTCGAAGTCCTTCTCGACCTGCCCCCAGTACGCCGTCGCCGCCTGATCGTCGGCGATCACCGGATACATCCACACCGTCACAACCGCCTTGCCCGACGACTCCCCCGAACCGCCACACGCACTCACCGCGGCCACCGCCAGCACCCCGAGCACGCCCACCAACCGTCTGACCTTCATCGGACCTCCCAGGTTCGCTTTACGGCCATGACCGAAACTACCGCGCCGACGGGAGGTCACGTCAACCCTTCACGCGGATCCGGCTGTGGCAGAGTGCGGTCATGGAGCTGCATGGGCATACGCATCGGCTGGACCTCGAGGATGCTTCGGTGCGGGAGTGGGATGCGACGGTGGTCGGGGTCGATCCGGAGCGTGGGATCGTGCTCGACCGGTCTGCCTTCTATCCGGGTGGGGGCGGGCAGCCGCCGGACGAGGGTGTGCTGTTGTGGGGCGGGGTGCGGGCCCGGATCGTGGGGACGGTCAAGGGGGACGATCTCTACCTGGTACCACAGGAGGGCGACCCGGTGCCGCCGGTCGGGACCGCCGTCCGTGGGGCGCTGGACGACGAGCGTCGCACGGCGTTGATGCGGACGCACTCCGGTCTGCACGTGCTGACGGGCGTGGTGTTCCGCGACTACGGCGCGCTGGTCACGGGCGGGAACATGGAGCCGCTCACCGCCCGGATGGACTTCGACCTGTCCGAGGTGCCGCCGGACTTCAAGGACCGCGTCGCCGAGGCGGTGAACGCGGAGATCCGTACCGACCGCCGGATCACGGTGAGCAACCTGCCCCGGGACGAGGCGTTCGCGATCCCGGACATCATCCGCACCGCCACGAACCTCTTGCCACCCGACATCGAGGTCGTGCGCATCGTCGACATCGACGGTCTGGACACCCAGGCCGACGGCGGTACGCATGTCGCCTCGACCGCGCTGATCGGCCGGATGGACGTGGTCAAGATGGAGAGCAAGGGCCGGGGTTTCCGCCGCCTCCGCGTCCGCCTCAGCTGACCCGCGTACGACGAGACGACTGCCTCGTCGCCGCCTGCTCGCCGGAGGTTGGTCAGGAGCGCGTCTTCTTCTTCAGCTCGGCTTCTTGCCGGCGGACCTCGGCCTGCGTTGCACGTTCGTGCTCCAGCCAGTCCGGGTTCTCGGCCCGGATGGCCTCGATGTCGTCCGTGGTCAGCGCCTCGGTGATCCCGGCGCGAGCGAGGCCACTGATCGAGACTCCGAGCCTGGCCGCCACCACCGAGCGCGGGTGCGGTCCGGTCCTCCGGAGCTCGCGCAGCCATTCGGGCGGATCCGCCTGCAGCGCATTCAGCTCGTCGCGCGACACGACGCCCTCCTGGAACTCGGCAGGGGTGGCCGGGAGGTACACGTCCAGCTTCTTCGCCGCCGTCGCGGGCTTCATCGTCTGGGGTGTCTTACGCGCTGTCATGGCAGCAGCGTAGTCCGTGCCGTGATCACGCCCGGTAACCTGACTGCCGTGACCGGACAATCCTCCTTCCGGCTGGGCTACGTGCCCGGCGTGACACCCACCAAGTGGGTGCGGATCTGGACGGAGCGGTTGCCCCGGGTCCCGCTGGAACTGATCCAGGTCACCGCCGCCGACGCGCCCGCGCTGGTCCGCGGCGGCGAGGCCGAGGCCGTCCTGCTCCGGCTGCCGATCGACCGCGACGGCCTGCACGCCATTCCCTTGTACGTCGAGCAGACGGTGGTCGTGGTCCCGAAGGACCACGTGGTCACGGCGGCCGACGAGGTGACCACCGCGGATCTCTCGGACGAACTCATGCTGCACCCGCTGGACGACGTCCTCGGCTGGGACCGCCCACCGGGGCGGATCATCGGCGAACGTCCGGCCGGCACCGCGGACGCGGTCGCGTTGGTTGCCATGGGCACCGGGTTGCTCGTCGTACCGCAGTCGCTGGCCCGGCTGCACCATCGCAAGGACCTCACCTACCGGCCGCTCACCGACGCACCGGAGTCACAGGTCGCGTTGTCCTGGCGTGACGACGACTCCTCGGAGCTGGTGGAGCAGTTCATCGGCATCGTCCGCGGCCGGACGGTCAACAGCACCCGCGGCCCGGCTCCGGCCGAGAAGCCGGCCACGACCGCGGCGAAGAAGTCGGCCCAGAAGGGCGCGCAGAAGAGCGGGCAGAAGAGCGGCAAGCAGGCGCCCGCGGGCGGGCGGCGGAAGCCGTCGCGCCGGCGCTAGTATCAGATTGAGTTCTCAACTACCATCGCCTCATGGCGATCTTCCGGTTGAATCACGCGGTGCTGTACGTCCGGGACGTGGCCGAGAGCGTCGCGTTCTACCGGGACGTGCTCGGCTTCGGCTACACCGAGGGCGGTGACGCGATGCAGGGCGCGGCCTTCCTCCGGGCGCCTGGGTCGACCAACGACCACGATCTCGGGCTGTTCCAGATCGGATCGGAGGCCGGTCCGTCCGGTGCCGGCCGGTCGACGGTCGGCCTCTATCACCTCGCCTGGGAGGTGGACACCCTCGGCGACCTCGAGGATCTGGCCACGACGCTGAGCGAGCACGGCGCCCTGGTCGGCGCGTCGGACCACGGTACGACGAAGTCGCTGTACGGCAAGGACCCGAACGGACTCGAATTCGAGATCGTCTGGATCATCCCGGCGGACCTGCTCACCGACGAGGACCGGCAGAAGGCCGGCGTCGCGCGGCTGGACCTGCCCGCCGAGGTCGCCAAGTACGGCCGCGACGCCCGCAGTGGCGTCGGCATCTCCCGCATCCTCGGCTGACCCCCCAGCCGTCTCCCGTCGCCGTGTCTCCCGTCGCGGCGTCTCCCGTCGTTGCGTCCGAAGATCCGAGGGTCAGGAACCTCACTTCTTCGGACGTAACGGGATTTCGGTGAGGTGGTGGGCGATTCGGAGTGAGCCGGCCAGGACCGTCAGCACTGGGTTCACTCCTCCGTTCGTCACGTGCAGCGACGCGTCGGCGATCCAGACGTTGTCATGTCCCCACACCCGCCCGTACGGATCGGTGACCGACCGGGCCGGATCGTCGCCCATCCGGCACGTCCCGGCCTGGTGCTGCCCGCTGCTCGCCCGTCCCAGCGTGCCGACCTGACCAACGGCCGTCCGCACCGCACCGGCCTCCTCCAGCCACTGCCGGGCCTTCGCGCTCATGAAGCCGTGCGCCCGCACATCCTCCGGATGGATCGACCCACTGATCACGACCACCGGGTTCCCGAAGCGATCGAGGACGCGGGGATCGACCCGGACCCGCGACTCCGCCGACGACACCTCCTGGATCGGCCCGACCACGCGCAGCATCCGCCGCGACTCGCGCCGCATCGCCGCCTTCCCCGCCGCCCCGGCGCGCGGGATCAGCCCGGCACCGGCCAGATAGTCGTACGTCGCGGCCGGCGTCGGCACGAACTCGTTGGCCAGCATCCCGCCACCGATGATCCCGTCGTTGCCATGCCGGAAGTCGCAGGTCGCGATCGACGCCCCGGGCCCGACCAGGTCCATGACCTCGTCGTCGAACAGTCCGGCCGCTCCGGCGTACACGTGGGCCTGGAGGTGCCTGCCGACCTGATCCTGGTTGTTTCCGAGGCCGTTCGGCTCGTGCTCGTGGGCGCTGTTCAGCAACAGCCGAGGCGTCTCGGACGCACCCGCGGCGACCACAACCTCCGCGCACTGCACAGTCCGTCGCCAGATCCCGCCGTACCCGTCATCGGCGACCAGTGCGACTCCGGTGACCCGGCCGGACTGGTCGGTGACCAGACGCTCGGCTGTCGTCTCGGTGACCAGCGTGCAGCGACCAGTCGCCAGTGCGGCCGGCAGCGCGGTGTTGTGAGTGCCAGCCTTCGCCTCAACCGGGCAAGCGAAGCCGACGCACTGCCCGCATCGGACGCAGCCGGCCCGCCCTTGGTAGTCGACCGAGTTGATCAGCAGCGGTACGTCGAGAATCCCCCAACCCAACCGGTCAGCGGCCGCGGCGAGGCGGTCAGCCGGACCGGTCCGCGGCAGGGGCGGCATCGGCAGCGGGATCGACCGTGGCTCGTGCCACGGATCCGTTCCACCGCCGCTCACGCCGAACCGTTGCTCGGCCAACGAGTAGTACGGCTCCAGGTCGTCGTACGTGATCGGCCAGTCCGCCAGCGCGCTCCCCTCGGGGACGCCGTACGTCGTGGCCATCGTGAAGTCGCGCGGAACGAACCGCCAAGCCTGCGCGCCGTACACCCGGGTTCCACCGCCGACCGTGAAGGCGTTGTTGCCCCAACCACCATCCGGCGGCAGCACCTGACTCGGTACGCCGTCGACCACGGCGATCCGTGGTCGACCGTGCGGATCGGGGTCGGTCACGGCCGGCAGCCCGGCCACCGAGCGAGGGTTCCGCAGATGGTCGTGCGTCAGCGATGCCGTGGTCGGGTAGCGCCCGGTCTCCACCACCAGCACGGACCGTCCGGACTCGGCCAGCACCTGCGCCGCCGCTCCCCCGCCCGCACCCGAGCCGATCACGACACAGTCGTACCGGTCCGCGAGCGCCGACCGCGGTGTGATCGTCAACTCGGTCTCGACTGCCGGAAAGTCGCCTGTCTGCCAGCCGACCATCGCCCACGCCGCCGGATCCGCGTAGTACCCCTGCTGCACCAGCCGCACGAGCCAAGCACCGTCGTCGTCCGCGAGTACCGCCTCGAGATCCGGCTCCGGCCCGGCCACCTCCAGCGCCCGCTCGACCCGCGCACGCCAGTCCGGCCGATCGAGCGTCAGCACCCGCTCGATGAACTCCACCGCCCCGGCCTCCGCCGCCGACGGGAAATCGTCCCTCGGTACGGCGACCTCCGCCAGCCGCTCCAGCACCATCCGCTGCTGCTCAGACAATCGCACGGACCAACCCAACCAGACGTAGCCTCAGCTGTCGTGGGCGATCTCTTCGTCCGGACAAGTTTGTACTTGCCGGTCCATTTTCGCCGAGCCACTCTGTGGGCATGGCACTTGATGACTATTACCTGCTCGGCCGGTCGGGGCTCCGCGTCAGCCGGCTGGCCCTGGGCACGATGAACTTCGGCACGGCCGGCTTCCACGCGCCGTACGGGAAGACCGAGGACGAGGCACGGGCGATCTTCCGCGCGTACATCGATGCCGGCGGCAACTTTCTCGACACGGCCGACTTCTACACCGCGGGCGAGAGCGAGCGGATCCTCGGCAAGCTGATCGCGGAGTCCGGGATCCGCGAGCGGATGGTGCTCACCACCAAGGCGACCAACAGCGTCGATCCCGGCGACCCGAACGCGGGCGGCAACGGCCGCAAGCATCTGATCCGCGCCGTCGAGGCGTCCCTGCGCCGCCTCGGCACCGACTACCTCGACCTCTTCCTGCTGCACACCTGGGACCGGATCACCCCGGTCGAGGAGGTCCTGCGCACGCTCGACGACCTCACCCGGGCCGGCAAGATCCGGTACGCCGGGCTGTCCGACGTACCGGCCTGGTACGCCGCTCGCGCGCAGACCCTCGCGGACGCGCACGCGATGACGCCGATGGTCAACCTGCAACTGCCGTACTCGTTGGTCGAGCGGACGATCGAGACCGAGCATGTCCCGGTCGGGCAACAACTCGGGCTCGGGATCACGGCATGGAGTCCGCTCGGCAGCGGGTTCCTGACCGGCAAGTACCGGCGGGACGACGCACAAGGCGTGGCCGGCGACGGGCGTCTCACCGGCGATGGCGCGCCGGTGCGGGCGTGGTCCGATCGGCACTGGGACCTGTTGAAGACAGTGGAGTCGGTGGCGGACAAGCTCGGCGTGACGATGGCCCAGGTCGCCATCAACTGGGTCGCGACGCAGCCCGGGATCGCTTCCGCGATCGTCGGTGCGAGCAGCCCGGAGCAACTGCAGGCCAGTATGAAGGCCCTCGACTTCGAGCTGCCGGACGAGCTCCGGACCGCACTCGACGAGGCCAGCGCCGTACCGCCGGAGTCGGTCTACCGGATGTTCACACCGGCGTACCAGGGCTGGCTGGTCAACCCGGATGCAAAGGTCGCCGACAAGCCGGTCGGCTATCGCCCGCCGGTGCTCAATTGGAACTAGCGCGCAGGTAGTCCAGGCACAGATCCAAGGCGTACTCGAGATGCTGGGCCGAGCCGCTTGACATCAGGATGGCGACGCCGCCTTGGATCGAGGCGACCAGCGCCGCGGAGGCACGGGCGGGATCCACGTCGGACCGGATCTCGCCCGCGGCCTTCATGTCCTCGATGCCGGCCTCGATCCGGCCCTGCCACTGCGAGAGCAGCTTGGCGGTCACCGCCTGCGCCGCCGGGGTGTGCCGGCCGATCTCGGTGATCAGTACGCCGAGTGGGCAGTTCACCCCTTGGCGCCGGTACTTCTCGACGACGGCGTCACGCCACTCGTGCCAGGCGTGCCACGAGGTCAACTGCCCGAGGTGCGGCTGCTGATCCTCCAGCACCTGATCGGCCTCGCGCTCCGCCACCGCCAGCAGCAACTGCTCCTTGCCGTCCGGGAAGTAATGGAACAGCTGGCTCTTGCCGGTCCGGCTCCGCCGCCCGACGTCGTCCAGAGTCACCGCGGAGACCCCGCGCTCCCGGATCTCGGCCGCGGCCGCCGCCACGATCCGCTCCCGCGTCGCCACACCCTTCGCCGTCAGCATGCCACCGACTGTACCCTCTAGTCCAATAAGCGACACCCCTCCGGACTCGGCGAACCCTCCACCGTGATGGGCATCCCACCAGTTGGAGGGTTGCCCACTGAGAATCCGAGGGGGCAACCCTCCAGTTCGGTAGGCAAGCCGGGCCGGTCAGGCGCGGGCCGTCAAACGCCGGCCGTCAAGCGCGGGCGAAGGCTTGGCTCGACCACCGTCCTACGGCGTGACCGGATGCGGCCGGTACGGCGCCTCCACGCGAGCGCGCTCGTCGGAGGTCAGGGTGAGGTCAGCCGCGGCGACCGCGTCCTCGACGTGCTGGAGCTTCGTGGCTCCGACGATCGGCGCGGTCACGCCGGGAGCGCCCATCAGCCAGGCGAGCGCGACCTGTGCGGGTGCTACTTCGCGCTCGGCCGCGACCGCACGGACGGCCTCCACCACCGCCAGGTCGCTCTCGCCGTACAGGTCGTCGGCGACCGGGTCGGCGCCGGATCTCGCCGTACCTCCGGTCCGGGCGAGCAGGCCGCGGGCCAGCGGGCTATAGGGGATGACGCCGACGCCCTGGTCGATGCAGAGCGGGATCATCTCGCGCTCTTCCTCGCGGTAGACCAGGTTGTAGTGGTTCTGCATCGAGACGAACGGGATCGGCGCCATCCGCTGCGCCTTCGCGAACTGCCAGGCGAACATGCTCGACGCGCCGAGATACCGGACCTTGCCCGCGCGGACGACGTCCGCGAGCGCGTCCATCGTCTCCTCGATCGGCGTCTCGTCGTCCCACCGGTGGATCTGGTAGAGGTCGACGTACTCCGTGCCGAGCCTGCGCAGCGACGCGTCGATCGCGTCCAGGATGTGCTTGCGGGACAGGCCGCGATCGTTCGGGCCCGGGCCGGTCGGGTAGTACACCTTGGTCGCCAGCACGTAGTCCTCACGCCGGCCGAAGAACTTGCCCAGCAGCCGCCCGGTCAGCTCTTCCCCGGTCCCTTTGGAGTAGGCGTCGGCGGTGTCGAAGAACGTCACGCCGCCCTCGACCGCCCGCCGGACGATCGGCTCGGCAGCGTCTTCACCGAGATGCCACTCCCGCGCTCCGCCGGTGCCGAAGCTCATCATCCCCAGGCAGATCCGCGAGACCCGCAGACCGGTCGCCCCGAGCCGGACCTGCTCCATCTCAGCGCCGCCCGTCGTTCAGCTCGGCGAGCTTCCCGAACACCCGCTTCGGCGTCCACCGGCCGTCGTCGCCGACCGCGACCAGGCCGTACGACGACAGGTCGAGGTCGTGCCGTGGATCGTCGGGACGGTGCTGCAGTTCGTAGCCTGCGAAGCTGAACCAGAACGCGGCCGCGAGCTCGATCCGGTCGAACTCCTCGACGAGCTCCAGCAGGTACTCCACTTGTTCCTCCTCGTCGCGCTCGAAGGTCCCTTTGATCGCCGGCGGGTCGGAACTCCGGTCCACGATCATCCAGCCCGAACCGCCGCGATCGCCCGCACCGCGGTAGGCGCAGCAGCCGAACTCGGTGACCGCCACCGGCTTGCCCCACTTCAGCCGGGCGTGCAGTTCGTCCCGGAAGTTCGCCGCGTTGGCGGCGTCGCGGTAGGCGTCGACACTGACGATGTCGAACAGCTCCCAGTTCACGTCCTCCCACATCCCCGCGGCGTAGGTGATCCGGCCGCCGAACACCCCGCGGGCCGCCGCCACCAACTGCTGCTGGACCTCGCCCCAGCGCGCCAGCCCGGCGAACAACTGCGCCATCTTCTCCTGATCGGTCCAGGTGGCGGGGTCGGCCATCGTTGCCAGCCGCTCCCCCGAGGTCTCGCCCGGGACGAAGCCCTTGCAGAACACGGACAGCTCGCACCCGAGCACCAGTACGACGTCGCCCCGGCCGGACTGCCGCAGTGTCTCCGCCCGGGCGGCGCACTCGGTCAGGAACGCGATGAAGTCGTCCGGCTCCAGATCCATCGGAACCGGCGAGAACCACAGGTCGAGCCCGGCCTCCAGGGCCGCCTCCCCCGCGATCACCAGCCGGTCCGGGTCGTTGCCCGACACCCGGACGGCCGGGGCGTGCAGGTCGTTCGCGATCACCCGCAGCTCGTCCCGGACCGTTCCGGCGTCGAACCGCGTGCGCGTGCTGCGGCCGTCGTACCGCAGGCCGGTGTCGTAGTTCACCCCAACAGGAAGCATGGTCAGCAGCCTAGCAACCAATCTCATACTCAGTACATCTTTTTATCGGGTATGACTCCCCCTATCCTGACGCCTGTGGACCAGCACGCACCGCCCGGCCGCCGGGAGCGGAAGAAGGCCGAGCTCCGGACGCGGATCTCCGAGGTCGCCACCACGCTCTTCCTGGAGCGTGGCTTCGACGACGTCTCGGTGTCGGAGATCGCCGAGGCCGCCGACGTGGCCCGGCCGACCGTCTTCGCGCATTTCGCGCGCAAGGAGGACATGCTGTTCGATCGCTATCCAGAGGCGGAGTCCCTGGTGGTTGCAGCGGTCACCGACCGGGCGCCCGGCACCTCCGCGGTGGCGGCGCTCTCCACCCTGCTGGTCGACCTGGCCGACGCGGGGCATCCGCTGGCCGCGATCCGCGGCCAGTTCGCCCGCTTCTGGGAGGTTGTCGCGTCGTCACGGGCTCTGCAGTCCCGGGCCCGCGAACTGCTCGACCACCTGGAGCAGGCGATCGCCGCCGCGATGGATCGCACCGAGGTGCCCGACGCGCGGCTCACCGCGGCCCTCACGGTCGCCGCCTACCGCACCGTGCACCTCGAGTCGGTACGGCGAATCCTGGCCGGCGACGACGCCGACGAGGTCGCCACCGATCACCGCCGGCGCATCGGCACCGCACTCGGGCGGGTGGACTACCTGAGGTAGCCGGCGATGGTACGGGCGCAGTCGATCGACTCGGCGTGCGCACTGTCGACCTCGACGTCGTACTTCACGCCCTCGTGGACGATCAGCGCCTGCTGCGCGCCCATGCCGACGGCCCGGTCGCCCCGGGCGAGCTCGCGACCCGCCACGACCTCGGGCGCGCACCGGACGCCGACCCAGAGCGTCTCGAGGTCACCGATCGCGTCGCGCCACCGCTGCTGTGAGGCCGCGCCGCCCAGGAAGACGTCGTCGATGATCACCCGGCCACCCGCCCGGCAGATCGCGACCATCCCGGTCACCCACGCCGCCTCCAGCTCCCGGAACGCCGGCCCGACAGAGACCGCGCCGTCCGGGCCGATCTCGATCCCGTCCGCCGCACCTTCCATCGCGGCCGGCATCGCATCGACGAAGTCGTCCACGCTGAAGGCCAGCCACGGCTCGTCCAGCACCGCCTGAAGACACCGCACGATCCCGGTCTTCCCGGAGCTGGATCCACCGTTGATGATCACCAAACGAGCTGCCACGGCGGCAAGGCTAGCTGTTCATCGGTGGTCTCTTCGACGGATTTGCGCCGGCCGGCGACTCCGAACAACGGCTGGAAGCCCGCTGTCCGGGGTCGACCGCGATCAGCGGATCAGCTGATCAAAGGCGAGCCGGTCAGCTGCCAGGTCGTCGAGCCCAGTCCGTCGTCGGTGATGTCGTACCCGACGGTTGCATCGGCGCTCCACCCGCCGGCGGCCAGGCTGCCCGTCTTCTGCGCGCCGATGGAAACGCTGCCCGAGTACTGGGCGTCCACCGATGAGGTGTAGTAGCTGCTGTCACTGGCCTGTACGACGTCGTAGCGCTCGAGGCGGATCTGCAGCCACATCGAGTTCAGGCGTGTCCCGCCGATGTAGCCGTAGTGGCCGGACCAACTGAAGTAGGCCATGGCCTGCCGGTAGGAACCTGACCCACTCACGCACAACGTGATGTTCAGGGTGATGTCCGGCTTGCCGGGCAGGTCCAGACTCCTGGCGTTCGTGTTGCACTGCTCCGCGGCATTGGCCGGTGCGACTCCCACGGTCGCCGCGCCCACCAGGGCCAGGGAGCCCGCCACCATCGCGGTTCCCAGGGACTTGGTAATTTTCTTCCTCACGAAGACTCCTTCGTCGGTAATTGGCTACACCTAAGACGAGGCAGCACCCTGGAATGTGACCGCAGCATGGTTGCCGTCAGCGGCGGGTCCGCTGTGCTTGCGCCCGCGGCGGATCTCCAGCGCGAGGAACGGCAGCGCGAACAACTGGATGACGGCCGTCAGCAGGTACGCCGGGCCGTAGCCCCAGACGTCCGCGGCGCGGCCGAGGGCGGGCTGGATCACCACGCCGCCGGCGGAGCCGAGCAGGTTGTCCGACGACAGCACGGTCGCCCGCTGCGCCGACGGGATGTGGCTGTTCAGGTACGCCTGCCGGACCGGGCTCATGGCGGCGAACATCGTGCCCCACACCATCAGCAGCCCGAGAGCGGCCCAGAACGAGGTCACCAGACCGATCAGCGCGATCACAGCGCCGGAGGTGGCGATGGCCACGACAAGGGTCAGGATCCGGTCCCGGAAGATCCGGGCGATGTACGACGCCGAGGCGCCACCCGCGATCTGGGCACCGGCGACGATCCCGGCGGACAGCCCCGCGATCGCATAGGAGTCGGCGTGGCCGCAGAGCTGAAGGAGATACGGCTGCGCGGCGTAGAAGCCGTACACGCTCGCTCCCGCAGTGAACGGGCCGGCGAGCATCACCCAGCGGACCGACGGGTTCAGCAGGCCGTGCCGCAGCGAGGCCCGCAGGATCCCGCCCATCTCGGCGCGCACCGAGACCCGCGGCTTCGGCGTGAAACCGATGTCGTGCATCGCCCGCCACGCCACGGCGAAGGTGATCACGAGCAGCACCGCGCGAGCGACGTACGGGACGCCGAGGTTCGTCACCTGGGCGAGCAGGCCGCCGCCGATCGAGCCGGCCATCATCGCGATCCCGCCGGCCACCTGCCCTTTGGCGAAGGCCTCGTCGAGCGATCCGCGATAGCCGGTCGCGTGCAGTCCGTCCACCAGCCACGCCTCGGTCGCACCGCTGAAGAACGTGAACCCGAGCCCGAGCAGCGCCGACACCACCGCCCAGGCCGCGAATGGCGCGCGCGTCTGCCACAACAGCAAGTAGAGCACCGTGGACGCGATCAAGGTCACCGTCCCGAGCAGGTACGACGTACGCCGTCCGATCGTGTCCGCCACGACGCCGGTGGGGATCTCGAACAGCACCATCCCCGCGGTGAAGAACGCGTTCGCGGCGAACGCCTGCCCGATGCTCAGCCCCGCGTCGAGCAGGAACAGGGTGTTGATCCCCCAGATCATCGAGGACGCACCCGTCGAGACGACGACCAGCTTGATGTAGGTCCGCAGTACCCGCTCCGGTGTCATCCCGGCACCTCCTCCTCAGTCACCGGGTACGTCGGAACCGGACGTCGCGTCTCGACACGGCTGCATCCCGGGCGCTGTATCGTCCGGTCCCGTGACGGATCATCAGCGGACGGACGTGGGCCATGGCCCGACCGCCCACAACACGGCCAAGCTCGCGGTCGTGATCGGCGCGCTCGGCGTGGTGTTCGGAGACATCGGGACCAGCCCGATCTACGCGCTGCAGACGGTCTTCAACCCCGAGGACCCGCACCCGGTGCCGGTCAGCGATTCGAACATCTTCGGGGTGGTGTCGCTGATCTTCTGGTCCGTGATGATCATCGTCACGGTCAGCTACGTCCTGCTGACGCTGCGCGCCGACAACGAGGGTGAGGGCGGCGTCACCGCGCTGATCACGCTGCTGCGCAGGTGGAGCACCACGCACCCGGGCCGCCGAGGGGCGATCGTGCTGGCGTCGGTGGGACTCTTCGGCGCGTCGCTGTTCTTCGGCGACAGCATGATCACTCCGGCCATCTCGGTCCTCTCCGCGGTCGAGGGGCTCAAGGTCGTCGAGCCGTCGCTGGCGGACTACGTCATACCGATCACCGCAGTGATCATCATCGTGCTGTTCCTGGTCCAGCGCCGCGGCACCGAGACGATCGGCCGGGTGTTCGGGCCGGTCATGGTCGTCTGGTTCGGGGTCATCGGCGCGTGCGGCGTCGGTGGGATCGTCGAGCACCCGGGGATCCTCAAGGCGCTGTCGCCGACGTACGCGATCGGTTTCCTGGCCGGCCATTTCGAGGTCGCGTTCTTCGCGCTGGCCGCGATCGTACTCGCGGTCACCGGCGCCGAGGCGCTGTACGCCGACCTGGGTCACTTCGGGCGCCGCGCGATCACCCGCGGTTGGCTGGGGCTCGTCCTCCCGGCCCTCGTGCTCAGCTACATGGGCCAGGGTGCGCTGATCCTGAAGGATCGGGCCAACATCAGCAGCCCGTTCTTCCTGCTCGTCCCCGACTGGGGGCGGTTGCCACTCGTGCTGCTCGCGACCGCGGCCACGGTGATCGCCTCTCAGGCCGTGATCACCGGAGCCTATTCGGTCGCCTCACAGGCGGCACAGCTCGGTTATCTGCCCAGGCTGCGGGTCGCGCACACGTCCGCGACCACGATCGGCCAGATCTACGTGCCGTGGATCAACTGGCTGCTCTTCGCCTCGGTGCTCACGTTGATCTTCGCCTTCCGCAGTTCGGCCGCACTGGCCTACGCGTACGGCATGACGGTCACCGGCACGATCACGATCACGACGCTGCTGTTCTTCTACGTCGCGCGGTATCGGTGGAACGTCCCGAAGTGGCTGATCGCTCTCGGGGCCGTTCCACTGCTCGCGGTCGATCTGCTGTTCGTCGCCGCGAACCTCACCAAGCTCCTGCACGGCGCCTGGCTGCCGCTGCTGATCGCGATCACCGCGTTCACGATCATGACCACCTGGCAACGCGGCCGCGAGGTCGTCACCGCCGAACGCGAACGCACCGAGGGCCCACTGCGGGAGTTCGTCGACCAGCTCCGCTCCGGTGAGCTGACCGCCCGCACGGTCCCCGGTACGGCGATCTTCCTCAACCGGGGCAACGTGACCACGCCGCTGGCGCTGCGGGCCAACGTCCAGCACAACCAGGTCAGGCACGAGCACGTGGTGATCCTGTCGATCGAGACCCAACCCGTCCCCCGCGTCAGCGCAGACCAGCGGGCCGTCGTCGACGACCTCGGGTACGGCGACGACGGGATCACCTATGTCACCGCGAAGTTCGGTTACATGGAGACCCCCGACGTACCGGCCGCCCTGGCCACGCTCGCCCCGGACGCCACCGAGGGCCCTCTCGACCTGGACAAGGCTTCCTACTTCCTGTCCAAGATCGAACTCCGCCGGGGCGAGGCCAAGACGATGGCCCCCTGGCGCAAGCAGTTGTTCATCGCGACCTCTCATATCACCGCCGACGCGGCCGAGTTCTTCAACCTCCCGCGCGATCGCACCGTCATCATCGGATCCCACATCGAGGTGTAAGGCGAACGATTCGTCCAAGCGTCGCAGGCGATTGCCCGGTGTGCGTCGGTCGAGGACGTAGTCGAGGCGCTCGCGTACGCCAGGCACGCCGGGGCGCACGACTGGCCCAGGTGCTGGGGCCTGAGACAGGAACTGGTGGGCTGCTACAGGCTATTTCTTGTCCCCACCCACCAGAACGTGTCCCATCCTCCGAGAGCCGACCAGCTGTACGGCCCCTCCAGAGCCGGCTGTCTGGCGCAATGGGCCAACTCTCGCTCCGCGACACAGTGTGCGGGTTTTGACGCTTTCCGGAACTTCGCGGTCACATGGCGCACTCTTGTTTCCGGAGATCGCCTGGGGTCCCACCGATCTCACGAGCGAGTGCAACTAGAGCCAGGGCGGCAGCGGCTCGGCCGGTTTCCCGTCCGCTGCGAGCACACCGTCGTACGACCGCCCGGCGAGATACGCGGCCACCTCCGGCAGCGGACCCGTCACCTCGGCTACGTCGCCACGCTTGGCCCGGATGTCCACGGACAGGGCTTCGAGGAAGTCGGCCGGCAGATCGGCGAAGGTCACGCCCGTGCCGAGGTCGACCGCGTGGATCATCACCTCCCGGCTGCGCATCCACGGGGTATCGGACGCAGGGATGTCTCGTCCTTGGGCATTGACCAACGGCCGCTGCCACTGCTCGTCGGTCAGCTCGGTCATCGCGTCCGCGAGCACCCGCGCGGACTCCTCGAACCAGGCGAGCAACTCGTCTGCCGGCCGCACCGCGGCCGCCTCGATGTCCGCGCCGCGCTGCTCGGGCGACGCGTACATCCGGCGCTCCTCGCCGGTCCTCGCCCAGTGCACGAGGTTGCCGATCGCCTCCGCGTTGAGCGACAGATGAGCCGCCACATGCTTGCGGGTCCACCCCGGCAGCAGCGATGGTCCGTCCAGCTCCACGAGCGCTCCCCGGCACAGCGCCGTACCCGCGGCAACCCACTCGTGCGATCGCATCAGCCTGCTCATGGTCGAAACGTAGCGGACCAGGCCAACCTCCGGGTCCGGCGTACGGCGCGGGTTCTTGCGGCGGTGCGGCGATCTGGTGAAACTGAGCCGAACGAAAGAGGGGGCTCCATGGTGACGACGATCGGGGTGGTCGGGCCGTCTGATCTGGTCACCTCCAGCAGCCGGATCGTCGGGGCGCTGCGCGGGGTGGAGGTCGTCCCGCTGCGCTACCGGCGCGAGACCGACACCCCGAAGGTGATGGCCGAGGCGCCGCCGAGCGTCGACGCGTGGCTGTTCACCGGCGTGGTCCCCTATCAACTCGCGGCCGCGCACGGCCTGCTCGACCGCCCGGCGGCCTACGTCGAGTACACCGGCGCCACGCTGATGCGGGCGTTGGTCCAGCTGCTCCGGGAGGGCCGCGACGTCACCTCGATGAGCATCGACGTGCTCGACGAGGCCCAGGTCCGCGAGACGCTCGACGAGGTCGGGTTGCCGACCCGCGGGATCCGCGTGCTGCCGTATCGCCAGGGGCTGAGCTCCGACGACGTGATCGCGTTCCACCGCAAGGCCGGCGCCACTGTCGCGATCACCTGCCTGCGATCGGCGTACGAGAAGCTCCGGACCGAGCAGACCACCCTCCGGCTGGCGCCGTCGGTCCACTCGGTGCGGGCGGCCGTGAACAGTCTGCTGCTCGTCCATGACGCTTTGCGCAGTGACGATGCGCAGATCGCGCTGGGTCTGGTCGAGATCGCCGCCGACGGCGAGAGTGCGCTCAGGCGCGAGGCCGGCTCGCTCGGGGGCAGCGTCATCCGGTACGACGACAAGCGGTATCTGGTCGTGACCACGCGCGGACCGCTCGAGCAGGCGACAGCTGCGTTCACCGAGCTCGGCATGCTGACCAGGCTGAAGGAGCAGTTCGGCCCGGTGCGGATCGGATTCGGTATCGGCGGCTCCGGGACCGAGACGGAGGCGCTCGCCCGGCGGGCGCTCGGCCGCGCGAAGACAGCCGGCCGGACCGCGGCTGTGGTCTCGTTGCGCAACGACATCGATCTCATTCTGGTCGGCGGCGCGGCACCGCGAGCGCAGCAGCGCTCGAAGCTGCAACTTCTCGCCCAGCGAGCAGGGCTGTCCAAGGCGACGCTCGAGCGCCTGCAGGAGCTCGTGCACGCCACGCCGGAGGACGGACTGACGACCCGGACCGTCGCCGACTACCTCGGCATCCAGCCCCGCACCGCCCGCCGGGTTCTCAACCGGCTGGAGCGCGCCGGGCTCGCCGACGCCACCGGCACCCAGCTCGGCAACGGCAGCGGCCGCCCGCTGGTCGTCTACCGCGTTCATCTCTGATCTTTTCCCGGCCTGTTGACGCACTAACGCACGTCCGGCTAATTTCAGCCATGACCGTAATTCGGTGCGCCGCGTCCCGGGAGGCCTTGTGGACAAGCGATTCACACGGGGATTGAGCAGTCTCGTCGTCATATGTGCAGGCCTGGTGAGCGTTTCGGCGTCGGCCCAGGCAGCAATTCCGGACTTGACCGAAACCACCGTCACCAACCTGGGACCCGCCTCCGCGGTGACCTCGACCAGCGTCGCCGAGCAGGTCGGCGACCGGATCTGGACCATCACGTCCGGCGTCTCGCCGGTCCAGGTCGGCGCCTTCGACCCGGCCGGCCGAACGATCGACCGCAAGCTCTCCCTGCCCACCGGCGCCGGCGCCTGGGCGATGACCCATATCGGCACCGATCTGTACGTCGGCCTCTACACCCCCGGCGACGTCTACCGGATCGACACCACGACCGGGATCGCCACCAAGGTGGCTCGGTTCGGCTCGTTCATCTGGTCGATCGCCGCGACACCCGACGGCAAGATCGTGGCCGGCACGTACCCGGACGGTGCCGTGCACGAGTACGACCCGGCCACCGGCGCCACCAAGGAGTACGGCGCCGCCATCGCCGGTGAGCAGTACGTCCGCAGCATCGCCGCCGACGCGACCACGATCTACGCCGGCGTCGGCACCAAGGCCCACCTGATCGCCATCGACCGCACCACCGGTGAGCGCCGCGACGTCCTGCCTGCGAAATACGCCGATCGCACCTTCGTCGCCACGCTGACCCTGGAAGGTACGACGCTCGCCGCCGGCCTCTCGCCGACCGGCACGATGCTGCTGTTCGACACCGCCGACCTGAGCAACCCGGTCGAGGTCCAGACCCCGGGCGGCGATCAATACGTCACCGCGATCACCATCGACTCACCGACCGGCGACATCTACCTCGGCACCCGGCCGTCGGGCACCTTGTACCGGTACCGCGACACCACGCTCAGTCGACTCGGTTCGCCGTACGACGGCGCCTACTTCAACCGGATCTTCGTCGACGGCTCGGCCATCCGTGCGGAGCTGACCAGCCAGGTCGTCGACTTCGACCAGGCATCCGGGACGTTCACCGGCACCGATCTCGGTCAGGCCGGACTGCCGCCCGCACCGGAGCAGGCGATGGCGATCGCCGCCACCGCGACCTCGGTGCTGGTCAGTGGCAAGGCCGGCGTCCAGGTCCACGACCTGGCGACCGGCACGAGCACACGAACCTTCCTTCCGGGCGAGGCGAAGACGCTGACCCCGGTCGGCCGGGACGTCTACCTCGGCGTCTACACGCTGGCCCGGCTGTGGTCGATGAAACCGGACGGCACCGCCCTGCACGAGCTCGGCCAGATCGGCAACGAGCAGACCCGGCCGACCGACGACGCGTACGACGCGCGGTCGCGGACCTGGCTGATCTCGACAGAGCCCGACTACGGCAAGTACGACGGGACTCTCACCGAGCAGCACCTGGATACCGGCGTACGCGAGGTGCACCGGGGCGTCGTACCGCAGCAGTCCGTCCGATCCGTGGCCACAGACGATGGCATCGCCTATCTCGGTGGCGCGACCCGGAACAGTCTGGGGACCGACCCGATCTTGCCGGAGGCAACTGTCGTCGCGTTCGACCTCCGCCGCAACCGCACGTTGTGGGAAGTCGCTCCGCTCCCGGGTGCGCAGAGCTACAGCGATGTGCTGATGTATCGCGGTCGGCTCTATGCGACCACCGACGACGGGCGGCTCGCCGTCCTGGATCCCCACACCGGCAAGGTGCTCGCCACCGCCGTGATCGGGGCCGCGCAGAGCCGGCTGTCGGTCGCCCGAGCCGGGCTGTTCGGGACCGACAGCCAGCGCGTGTTCCAGGTCGTCCCGAGCAAGACGGGCGCGCCGACGGTGACGACGGTCGTCGACGGGCTGGGTGCGCAGATCTACAGCTATCCACTGATCACTGCGTCGCCCACGGGTGACGCGCTCTACACGATCAAGGGCCGCGACCTGGTCCGGATCGAGGGGCTGCGATGACTGTCTCCCGCCGTACGGTGCTGGCCGGCGCGCTCGTGACCACCGCCGCCACCGCGCTGCCCACGACGGCCGCTCATGCCGAGGACGCTCCGATCGACGGCACCACGCTGCCCAGCTTCGGGCCCGCCTGTCTGACCGCGGCCGTGGTCGCGATGGCGGTCCACGACGGCCGCGCGTACGTCATCAGCCGGGGCATCGTGCCACCGCGACTGACCGAGATCGACCTCACGACGAGGCGAGTCACCAGGACGGTCGAGCTCCCGGTCGGTGAAGGCGGCTGGGGTATCACGGTCGCCGCCGGCAAGGTCTACGTCGGCCTCTATCCGGTCACCGACGTCTACTGCTTCGACCCGATCACCGCTGAACTCACCCGGGTCGGCAGCCTGGCCGGAGCCGGCGGCTTCGTCTGGGACCTGGTGACCTCACCCGACGGGCAGGTCTTCGCGGTCAGCTACCCGAACGGCACGATCTGGCAGATCGACCCGGCCACCAACGCCCTCACCCGAATCGGGACTCCGGTGGCGGGCGCGCAGTACGGGCGGTACGTCGGTGCCGCAGGCAACTTCGTCTACGCCGGGATCTACGCCCCGTCGCAGCTGGTCTGCTACGACCGGACGGACGGCAGCTTCCGCGACCTGACGCCGGAGGCGATCCGCGGGCAGAAGTTCGGGCCGTTCGCCGCTTCCGACCGGATCTACGCGGGCACCGATGGCTCGTTGGTGAGCATGGCGCTCGACGGCAGCGACGTACGGATCGTGCCGCTGCCGGCCGGCGAGACGAGTATCGACGCGCTCACGGTCGCTCCGGACGGTACGGCGTACGCGACGACGCGGGGCTCGGGGACCGTCTGGTCGTGTGGGCCGGGCGACACGAGCCTGACCGCGATCGCCACGCCGGCGCCTGCCGATGAACATCGCAAGCTGGAGCTGCTCGATGCGAACACCCTGCTCGGCTCGACCGGGTCGGGCGTGCTGTGGTGGCTCGATCTGGTAACTGGTGAGTTCGAGCTGCTCGATCTCATCGACGCGGGCTTCATCCCCGAGGCCGACAAGCCGCAGTCGATCACGCTCGGCGACCCACACCTGTATGTCGGCGGCCACTGGGTCATCAGCGAGCACGCCGTCGCGACCGGCACCACGCGGCGGATCCGCGTCGCTGGCGAGGCGAAGACGCTCACCTGGCTGCGTGGCGAGCTGTACTCCGCGCTCTATCCGAGCACCGAGGTGGTCCGGGTGAATCCGCGCACCACGGAGGTGCACAGCTTCGGCACGATCGGCCATGACCAGCTCCGGCCTTGGCAGGCGGCGTACGACGCGAAGTCGAAGCTGCTGGCGATCGCATCGGCACCCGGAACGGGGAAGCTCACCGGAGCGCTGACACTGCTCGACGTACGGACCGGCGAGCTGGACGTGCACTACGGCATCCTGCCCGACCAGAGCGTGATGACGGTCTCGATCGTCGACGGCATCGCCTACCTCGGCGGCGACGTGGTCGGCGGGGGCGGCATCACCCCGATCCGGACGTCGGCCGCGATCGCCGCCTTCGACCTGTGCAAGCGGAAGCTGCTGTGGACAGTCGAACCACTCGCCGGTGAACGGTCCATCCAGAGTGTCGCAGTGCGCGACGGGGTCTTGTACGGCGTACTGAAGCGGACCAGCGGCGGCTGGTTCACGTACGACCTCCGGACCAAGACCGTCGTCCGCGGCACGAACAAGCTCTCCGGTTACGGCCAGCTCCACACGGACCGCACCGGGGTCTACTGTGAGACGAACTTCGGCGGGAACCTGTACCAGCTCGGGCCGGGGCTCACCGAGGCGAAGCTGCTGGTGAACAAACTCGGCGACGGGTGGTACACCGTGCCCCAGCTGACGCCGGTCCGCGGCGAGCGGCACAGCGTGTGGGGACTCGCCGACCGCGATCTCGTCCGCCTACCGTTGCCGTGAGCAACATCAACTCCAGGAGGTTAGCAGCGATGGAGAAGACCGTGCTCGCCCGGGACGGCGGCACCGCGGTGCGCACGTCCCCGCTGCCGTCGGTGATGGACGCCAGTGGGCGGCGCTTCGGCGACGACGAGGTCAAGGCAGTGGAGCGGGTCCTCCGCAGTGGCATGCTGTCCGCGACCTGGGGCACCGAGGCGCCTGCGCTCGAGCTGGAGTTCGCCGACCTGCTCGGCGCCGGGTACGCGGTCGCGTGCAGTTCAGGCACGGCGGCTCTGCACCTGGCCGTGGCCGCGGTCGACCCCGAGCCCGGCGACGAGATCATCACCACGCCGATCAGCGACATAGGCACGGTGTTTCCGATCATGATGCAGAACGCCGTACCGGTGTTCGCCGACGTGGACCCCATCACGGGGAACCTCGACCCGGCCGCGGTCGAGGCCGCCATCACGCCGCGGACCAAGGCCGTGATCGTCGTCCACCTGTTCGGCAAACCGGCGCCGGTGCGGGAGTTGCGCGAGCTCTGCGATCGGCACGGGATCCTGCTGATCGAGGACTGCGCGCAGGCCTACCTCGCGCCGGTCGGCGACACATTCGTCGGTCGGATCGGGCACATCGGCTGCTTCAGCCTGCAGCAGACCAAGCACATCAGCGCGGGTGACGGCGGGCTGGCAGTCACCGACGACGCAGCGCGGGCCCGGCGGATGCGGTTGTTCGCGGACAAGGGCTGGCCGCGCGACACCGACGAGCGGACGTATCTGTTCCTCGCCCTCAACTATCGGATGACCGAGCTGGTCGCGTCGGTGACCCGCGCACAACTGACGCGACTGCGTGGCGTCGTGGCAGATCGTCGTACGGCGGCTGCCCGGGCGTCGGCGGGGATCGCGGACCTGGCCGGGATCACGACTCCCCCGGATGGCGGCGATCACGTCTATTGGCAGTACCCGTTGATCCTCTCGCCTGCGGCCGGCGAGCTGCATGAGTGGGCTGCCGCACTCACCGCTGAGGGTGTGCCGGCGAACGGCGGATATCTGACCGGCCCGCTGTACGCCGCGCCGGCGGTCCGGGAGCGGATCACCTACGGACAGTCCGGCTTCCCGATGCAGGACGTCTCGTACCCGGTCGGTCTGTGTCCGAACGCCGAGGAGCTGATCAACAGCCGGCTGCTCGTCCTGCCCTGGAACGAGAACTACACCGAGGCCGACGTCGACGACATCGTCGCCGCGATCCGCAAGGTCCACAGCGCACTGGCCCAGGAGGCCTGATGACCGAGTTGAATGCCGCGCCTCCGGCGCGGGGGTCATGGGGCTTTAACTCCCGCCCTTCCCTCGTCGCTCCAGTCGCTTCGCTCCTCAGTCCAGGCCGGGAGGCCCCATGACCGACGCTCCCCCGCTGCTCGACTGCGACGTACTGGTCGGGCACGACGTGACGACCGGCCGCTGGGGCCGGGCCCAGACGGTGCAGGAGGTGTTCAAGGCCACCGGCATCTCGGGTGGGGTCGTGTCCGCGTTGCGGGCGGTGCACTTCGACGTACCGTCCGGGAACGACGAGGCCCAGCAGGTTGCCGAGAGCAACGGCTGGCCGCTGTGCCCGGTGCTGGACCTGCGCGATGCACTCGGTGCCGAGCGGGAGCTCGAGCGGCAGTTGTCCGCGGCGTCGCCGCCGCGGGCGATCCGGCTGGCGCCGACCGCGCAGAGCGTCGAGCCCGGGTTCCCTTCCTTCGGCCACGTGGTGAAGCTGCTGGTGGAGGCCGGTCTGACGATCTTCGCCGAGGGCGACGTACGGCGGGTCGGCCCGGCGCTGCGTGGACTCGGGGCGCGAGTGGTGTTCCTCGACACGCACTTCTACTACCTCGGCGACTTCGTGATCCTGGCCCGCTCGGAGCCCGGGTTCCACACCTCGACCCGGATGCTCACCGGCCCGGACTCGCTGGAGATCGTCGCCGGCGAGGTCGGCGCGGACCGGTTGGTCCTCGGCTGCCGGACGCCGTTCCACGAGACCCACTCCGTCGTACGCCGGCTGCTCACGTCCAAGCTCACCCCCGCGGAGATCGCCCAGACCGGCAGTCAGAACCTGACCACCCTCCTGGAGCCGACATGCTGATCGCCGTACCCGCCCACTGGTGCCCGAACCGTCTTTTGGAGCCATCGTGCTGATCGACGTGCATGCCCACTGGGGGCCCTGGTTCTTCTCCATGGACGTCGGACCGGTCGACGTCAACATCGAACTGATGGACCGCTTCGGCATCGACATCCAACTGGTCTCCGCGATCGAGGCCATCGTGTACGACGCTCCCGTCGGCAACCGGTCGCTTGCGGCACAACTGCCCGCCGATCCACGACTGCGCGGGATGATCGTGGTCGACCCGCGCCGGCTCGACGAGGCGAAGGCCGACCTGCGCGAACTCCTGGCCGGGGACGGCCGGACGCGGTGGGTCGGCGCGAAAATCCACACCGAATACAGCCGGACGCCGATCGACTCACCCGCGATGCAGGCCGCGATCGAGCTCACCACCGAGTACGGGCTGCCGACACTCGTCCACACCTGGGCGGGCAACGTCGTCGACCTGGCCGACGTCGCGGACCGCGTCCCGGACGCCCGGGTGATCGCCGGCCACATGGGCGCCCCGGGCTGGCCGCTCGTCCCCGAGGCCGCGTCCCGCTCGGACCGCATCTGGTTCGAACCCTGCTGGTCGGCCCCCGACGCCAACCGCATCCGCTGGATCCTCGACCAGCTCGGCCCGTCCCGCCTGATGTTCGGCACCGACGCCACCCTGATCGACCCCTCAGTAGCCATCGGCGCCTTCGAAGCCGCCAACCTCACCCCCACCGAACACGAAGCCATCATGTGGCAAAACGCCACCACCCTCTTCAGGCTCTGACCCCTCACCCCACCCGCCCACGCCCCCACCCCGCCCCCACCCCGCCCCCACCCCGGCCCCGGCTCTGTCCCGGCCCCGCCCCGCCCTGCTCTGCCTCCGCCTCCGCCTCCGCCTCCGCCTCCGCCTCCGCCTCCGCCTCCGCCTCCGCCTCCGCCTCCGGGCGAACCCTCCACCAGAGCGGGCACGCCCTCACCTGGAGGGTTGCCCCTTGGAAATCTCAGGAGGCAACCCTCCGGGTCAAGGGGCAGGCCGGGGCGGAGGTACCAGGTCGGGCCCGGGACAACTGGCGGCGCTCAGCAGCCGCGGTTGACGCCGTGCGGCGGCCGGGACGGCTGCCGGCGCGCAGCAGCCGGAACGACTGGCGCCGCACAGCAGCCGCGACGGCCGCCGGACGGCAGCCGCGAAGACTCCCGGCACACAGCAGCCGGGACGACTGCCGGCGCACAGCGCCGGGGACTTCGGACAGGAGCAGGGGCCTGGAACAGGATGTCGGGACTTGGGACATGTCATGAGGTGTCCTAGGTCCCGACATGGTGTCCGCGCCCCCGCCCGCCAGACGGCACCCGGACGGCCAACACGGATATCCATTCGCGTGCTGGGTTCTCTGGTGGTGTACGAGGAGACAGCGCACCACTCGTGCGGATAACCAGCTCTTCTGCTGGATGTGTGGGCGAGGCCGGCTGGGCGTGCCAGCTCGACAGGTGGTGTCGGTCCAGGGGTACTGGTCGCAGGAGGCATTCACGCCTGGCTCCGGCCGGCCACGCCGGGGCCGGAGCGGACACCTCCTGTCGCGCCGGCACGCCCACCCTCCGGCCGCACCCTCGACAGCCTCCGCAGCCGGACCGGCCGTCGGCCGTGTTCTGTCGGTTGCCGCTGGGGGTGCAGGTCCGGTCAGCGGCGCGGCATCGCCAAACCCGCCACCGCCGCCGCGGCGTGGGTGGACTCCCAGGCCATCACAATCGCCGAGACGCTGCGATCGCCGGAGGGAGGCCGTCGTCCTCGCCTGGTTGTGATGGCCTGGCGATCCGGTCGACGGTGCGGGCAACACCCACGGAATCGTCCGGAGCAGGGGATATCCGGTTATCCCCTGAATGGGCACGCGGTTGGACGTGGCGTTCAGGTGGGTGGTGTTCAGGCGGAGTGGTTGAGGGGTGGCTCGGGCGGAGTGGCTGGGGCCGGCGGGGTGGGGCGATGGGGTGGTGGTCAAGGAAGGTCGGCGGAGGTCGGGGCGGGGGCAGGCGCGGAGGGGTCAGGCCGCCTGGCTGGTTGGGGGCGGAGGGATTAGGCGGCGCCTGGCTGGTTGGGGGCGGAGGGATTAGGCGGCGCCTGGCTGGTTGGGGGCGGAGGGATTAGGCGGCGCCTGGCTGGTTGGGGGCGGAGGGATTAGGCGGCGCCTGGCTGGTTGGGGGCGGAGGGATTAGGCGGCGCCTGGCTGGTTGGGGGCGGAGGGATTAGGCGGCGCCTGGCTGGTTGGGGGCGGAGGGATTAGGCGGCGCCTGGCTGGTTGGGGGCGGAGGGATTAGGCGGCGCCTGGCTGGTTGGGGGCGGAGGGATTAGGCGGCGCCTGGCTGGTTGGGGGCGGAGGGATTAGGCGGCGCCTGGCTGGTTGGGGGCGGAGGGATTAGGCGGCGCCTGGCTGGTTGGGGGCGGAGGGATTAGGCGGCGCCTGGCTGGTTGGGGGCGGAGGGATTAGGCGGCGCCTGGCTGGTTGGGGGCGGAGGGATTAGGCGGCGCCTGGCTGGTTGGGGGCGGAGGGATTAGGCGGCGCCTGGCTGGTTGGGGGCGGAGGGATTAGGCGGCGCCTGGCTGGTTGGGGGCGGAGGGATTAGGCGGCGCCTGGCTGGTTGGGGGCGGAGGGATTAGGCGGCGCCTGGCTGGTTGGGGGCGGAGGGATTAGGCGGCGCCTGGCTGGTTGGGGGCGGAGGGGTTAGGCGGTGCCTGGGTGGTTGGGGGCTAGGAAGACGATGATGTCGTGTTCGGGGCCGCGGGTTTCGGGCTCCTTCCAGCCGATGCGGCGGTAGAAGGCGATCGTGTCGTGGGCCTGGTTCCAGGTCAGCAGCCAGGCGCGCGGGTGTTCCGCGATGGCCAGCGAGAGGAGCCGCCGGCCGAGGCCGGCTCCCCGGGCGTGCTCCGCCACGCCGAGCTCGTCGATCTCGAACGCGCCGATCAGCAGTTCCCTGACCTGCTCCGGACCCAGCCGGTCGAGCACGCTCCCGTACGCGCGATCCCGGCGGAACGGCGCCGGCGTTGTCCAGCCGCTCACGAACCCGGCGATCCGCCCGTCGTCCGACCGCTCGATCCAGGCGCGGAACCCGTGCCGGAGTGCATCGCTGTCCAGGCGCTTCCGGAACGCGATCCGGGTCTGCTCGGGATCCCGGTGGTCCCACGGCGGGGCCGTGAACACCTCGACGTACGCGTCGGTCAGTTCATCCGCGATCCCGAGGATGTCCGCGCCATACGTCTGCATCACCTCAACCGAGCCCTGGGCACACCGGCCGCACCGGCGGCAGCCAGTCCGCGGCCGGTCGGCTCGTGGCCGGACAGTCCGCGCCCGGTCGGTCCGTGGCCGGTCGGCTCGTGGCTGATCAGGTTGTGGCCGGAGTGGGGGTGGGCTCGGCGGGCGCAACCGGCCCCGCGAGGGGGCCGGACGCATCCGGTGCGGCGAGTGGGGCGGGCGCAACCGGCGCAGCGAGTGGGCCGGACGCGACCGGGGCGGTGAGGGGGGCGGAGGCGGTCGGCGCGGCGAGTGGGGCGGACGCGACCGGGGCGGTCCGGGTGGCGGGCGTGGGCAGGGTGGCCGGGGCGGCGGCGATCGACTCCAGCTCGGTGCGGAACTGGGGCAGCATCCATCGGAACGGCTGGTCGAGCACGCGGGCGATGGTTGCCTCGTCGACGCGGAGCAGGCCTCCGATCCGGGTGAGCGCGTCCGGCTCGTCGGTCGCGGCGTACAGGAGATGGACGACCTCGTGCCGGTGTGCGAACACGGCCAGCGCGGCGGCGGCCAAACCTGCATCGATTTCGGGCGGACTGGTGATTTCCCCGTTAACTGTCACGACACCATCAACCCGCGAATGGCCCGGTCGGTTACGTGTCAGTCGTTTCGGTGACCTCGCGCCAGGCTCAGCTCGGCAGCCAGGACACCTTGCCGAGGAGGTAGGTCGCGCCGATCAGGGCGGTGGTGTCCATCAGCGTATGGGCCACCACGAACGGCATGATCCGGCCCCAGCGGCGGTACAGGTAGGTGAAGATCACGCCCATGATCACGTTGCCGGCGAAGCCGCCGAGGCCCTGGTAGAGGTGGTAGGAGCCGCGGAGCAGCGCGCTCGCGGCGGTGGCGCTGCGGACGGACCAGCCCAGCTGGTCCAGGCGGTGGTTCAGGTAGCCGAGGACGATGACTTCCTCGAGGATGGCGTTCTGCGCGGAGACCGCGACGAGGATCGGGATGCGCCACCAGTAGTCGGGCAGTTGGGACGGGTCGACGGTCAGGTTCACGCCGGAGGCGTGTGCCGCGATGTAGAAGAGCAGGCCCGCTCCCCCGATACAGGCGGCAACCGCCGTCCCCCGACCGAGATCGCGCCACCGATCCCTCAGATCGAATCCGATCGCCCGGAGCGACTCACCACCGCGCGCGAACAGATGCGCCACGAGTGCGACCGGCACCAGTGCGGTCACCACCGCGAAGATCTGCCAGGAGAGATCCAGCCAAGGCCGCCCCGGGGCCCGCGACCCCACGATCACGGCCGTCTGCCCACTGATCGGCTTCGCCGACGTCAGCACCCCCACAAACGAAATCAGCGCCGACACCCCGGAAGCTCCCAGGGACAACGCCAGCACCAACCAAACCTCCTGCGTCAGCAATCGCCGACTGACCCCGACCGGCATCGCGACAGACGACGGATCGCCGGAGTCGGAACCGGCGCGCGCTGGGGACGCGGGAGGAGTCGCGGCGGAAGACAGATCGCCGGTAGCGGCGCGGGCTGGGGATGCGGGAGGAGTCGCCGCGGAAGACGGATCGCCGGCACCAGCGCGCGCTCGGGAGGCCGGAGGGGTCGCTGACGGACCGCCGGGACTCGCCGCGTCGGAGGCCGGATCACCGGCGTGGGTGCCGGACGATGACGAGTCGACCCGAGTCGGCGGGGCGGACGATGACGGGTCGGCCGAGGTCGGCGGGCCGGGCGGGTTGAGCTCGGCGGGATCGGCGGATTCGTCGGCGGATCTCGTCATGCGACTACTATCCCCCCGCCAGCCCTCGGACCGCCCTTCAGCACCCAGAGCCAGAATGGGCCGGGTGACAGGTGAGTGGTGGTCGATCGTGGCGGGTGCCGCCGCCGGCATCTTGCTGTTGTGGATAGCGCTGATCGTAGCCCTGTGGTTCGCCCGGCCCGACGAACTGCGAATCCGCGACGCCCTGCGGCTCCTGCCTGACCTGGTGCGACTGCTGCGGCGCCTGGCGGCTGACCGAACGCTGCCCCGCGGGGTCCGGGTCCGGCTATGGCTCCTGCTGGTCTACCTCGCACTACCGTTCGACCTCGTGCCCGACTTCATCCCCGTGATCGGCTACGCCGATGACGCGGTGATCGTCGCGTTCGCACTCCGTTCGGTCACTCGCCGAGCCGGTCCTGCCGCGTTGGACCGGCACTGGCCCGGTACGCCGGACGGCCTGGCCGCCGTACGACGCCTCGCCGGCCTCCCCGCGGCCTGCTGAGACATGCTCACCGATTTCGTGCCCACCCTGCTCGCCGCGTCGGCGGCCGCGTTCGCGTTGGCCGCGCTGTCCGCGGTCGCCGGATTCGGCGGCGGCGTACTCCTGCTGCCGGTGTTCACCGCGCTCTTCGGTCTGCGTGTCGCGGTGCCGATGCTGACCCTGACCCAACTGTCCAGCAACGCCTCCCGGGCCTGGCTCAACCGGCATGAACTCCGCCGGCCGCTGATCGGCTGGTTCGCCCTCGGCGCCGTGCCCTGCGCGGTCGCCGGCGGCATCCTGCTCACCCACGCGCCGCTCGCCGCACTGCAACGGCTGCTCGGGGTGTTCTTGATCGCCGTGGTGGTCTGGCGGCGGTTCAATCGGCGTACCCGCAAGCCCGCCGATCCGGCCTTTGCGGTGGTCGGCGCGGCGTCAGGCCTCGGCTCGGCACTGCTCGGCTCGGTCGGCCCACTCACAGCACCGTTCTTCCTGGCCTACGGCCTCACCCGCGCCGCCTACATCGGCACCGAAGCCGCGAGCGCCCTCACCATGCATCTCACGAAGATCGCCACCTACGGAGCCGGTGACCTGCTCACCCGCCAGGTGCTGCTCTACGGCGTCGCTCTCACCCCGGCGACCCTGCTCGGCGCCTGGACCGGCAAGCAGATCGTCGGCCGCATCAGCGATCGCGTCTTCGTCCTGCTCGTCGAACTCGGCCTGCTCGCCGCTGGAGCACTCTTCCTCATCGGACTCTGACCCGGCACGCCCACGATCAGGGGTGGAGGAGCTGGATCAGGTCGTCGAGGAGGTCGGCGGGCTCGGCGCTCAGGTCGAACTGGGACTGGATCTGGAGGCCGTCGGAGAGAGCGATCACGAGGGTGGCGATGGTGCCGGGGTCGGCGGACGGGTTGATGCTGCCGGCGGCCTGACGGACCCGGACGGACTCGGCCAGGGACTCACGGAGACGCGCGTACCGATCGACGAAGTAGTCGTGGGCGGGGTGCTGGGGATCGCCGGCTTCGGCCGAGAAGGTCGAGTAGAGCTGGACCAGACCCGGTACGTCGCGGTTGTGCCGGATGATCGCGATCAGTTTGCCGATCAGCTCCGACTGCTCGAACCGCTCGACATCCGCCTCGTCCCGCGCCCGGAGAACGGCCTCGAACAGCTTCTCCTTGGACCCGAAGTAGTGCAGCAGCCCGGCCTCGCTCAGCCCGACCGCGGCCGCAAGCTCCCGCGTCGAGGTGTTCCGGTAGCCGTGCCGGGCGATCACCTCGAGCGCCGCCCGCAGGATCTCCTCCCGCTTTGCGACACCTTTCGCGTACGGACCTCTGGAAGCCATGACCAAAACCTAGCACTACTCGGTTTTCGCGCGTACAGTCGTCGCCATGATTCCCGCCGACTTCGACGACCTGCTCGGGCAGCTGACGCTCGAGGAGAAGGTCCGGCTCCTGACCGGACAGGACTTCTGGTCCACCCATCCCCTGCCCGGGATCGGCCTGCGTTCGATGGTGCTGTCCGACGGCCCGAGCGGCGTCCGTGGCGCCGTCTGGGACGAGCGCGACCCGTCGCTCAACCTCCCGTCGGCGACCGCGCTCTCGTCGTCCTGGGACCTCGGCATCGCCCATCGGTACGGCGTCGTCTCGGCCCTCGAGGCCCGGCGCAAGAACGTGGACGTCGTGCTCGGCCCGACCATCAACCTGCACCGGTCACCCCTCGGCGGACGGCACTTCGAAGCGTTCAGCGAGGACCCTGTCCTCACCGCCGAGCTCGCCGCCGCGTACGTCGCCGGCGTCCAGGAGCTCGGGGTCGGCGCCACCCCGAAGCACTACGTCGCCAACGACTTCGAGACCGAGCGCTTCACCGTCGATGTGGTTGTGAGCGAGCGCACCCTCCGCGAGGTGTACCTGCTGGCCTTCGAGAAGGCGGTCACCGAGTCCAAGGCGTGGCTCGTGATGAGCGCGTACAACTCCATCAACGGCGCCACCGCCTCGGAGAACGATCTGCTCGAGACACCACTCAACACCGACTGGGGTTTCGACGGGGTCGTGGTGAGCGACTGGACCGCCGTACGCAGCGTGGAGAGCGCGAAGCACTCACAGGACCTGGCGATGCCCGGCCCGGTCGGCGCGTGGGGTGACGCGCTCGTCGAGGCCGTGCGGTCCGGCGAGGTCAAGGAGGACGCGATCGACCGGAAGGTGCTGCGCCTGCTCGCGCTGGCCGCCCGGGTCGGCGCACTCGAAGGCTTCGAGAAGCCGGCCGACGTACCGCAGGTCGATGGCGTCGCATTCACCCGTACCGCCGCGGCTGAAGGCTCGGTGCTGCTCAGCAACAAGAGCGAGCTGCCGTGGAGCGCCGACGCGCTGCAGCGGGTCGCGGTGATCGGTCACAACGCCCGCGACGCCCGGACCCAGGGCGGCGGCAGCGCGACCGTCATCCCGTCGTCCGTGGTCTCGCCCCTCGCCGGACTGCAACAGGCCCTCCCGAACGCCGAGATCACCTACTCGATCGGCGCCGTGGTCCAGGAAGGCGTCGCCGAGCTCCCGCTCGCCACGATGACCAATCCGGTGAACGGCCAGCCGGGCGCGCGCGTCCGCTTCCTCGAAGCAGACGGCATGGAGCTGTTCGCCGAGAACCGGTTCTCCAGCGCCCTCGTCTACCTCGGCGGCAACGCACCGATCACCGACACCGCGGTCTTCGAGTTCCACACCACCTACACCCCGGCCGAGAGCGGCGACATCCTGCTCGGCTTCGCCTCCGTCGGCCGCGGCCGGATCTTTGCCGACGGCAACCTCCTGCTCGAGGAGACCGCCGTACCGGTCGGCACGGATCTGGGCGCCGCGCTCCTGTCGCCGCCGTCGGTCACGGCTCCGCTCGCGGTGACCGCCGGCCAGCCGATCGACGTCCGCGTCGAGCTCGATCTCCCCGATCGCGAGGGCGGTCTGGGCAACGCGCTGAGCATCACCGTCGGCGTCGAGCCGGACCGCTCGGACCCGCAGGCGCTGATCGACGAGGCCGTCGCTGCCGCCCGAGCTGCGGACGTCGCCCTCGTGGTGGTCGGCACCAACTCGAAGGTCGAGTCCGAGGGCTACGACCGTACAACGCTCGCCCTGCCGGGCCGCCAGGACGACCTGGTCCGGGCCGTGGTCGCGGTCAACCCACGCACAGTCGTGGTCGTCAACGCGGGTTCACCGGTCCTCCTCCCCTGGCGTGACGACGTCGCGGCCTTGCTGGTCACCTACTTCGGCGGCCAGGAGTACGGCAACGCGCTGGCCGATGTACTGCTCGGCGTCGTCGAGCCCGGCGGCCGCCTCCCGACCACGTGGCCTCGCGAACAGGACGACGTACCGGTCATCGACGTCACACCGCAGGACGGCGTCGTCCGGTACGACGAAGGCGTGCACATCGGCTACCGCGCCTGGCTCCGGGCCGGCACCGAGCCCGCGTTCGGCTTCGGTCACGGCCTCGGCTACACCAGGTGGGAGCTCTCCGATCTCCGCGCCAACGACCCGTCGTCCGTCGCCTTGATCGTTCGCAACACGGGCGAGCGCGACGGCAAGCACGTCGTCCAGGTGTACGCCGAACGCCCCGAAAGCACCGTGGATCGCCCGGTCCGCTGGCTGGCCGGGTTCGCCGTCGTACGCCTGGAGGCCGGTCAGGCCCGCGAGATCACGGTCCAACTGCACGACCGCACCTTCGAGCACTGGGACAACGGCTGGACCACCGAGCCCGGTGCCTTCACTCTCCGGGCCGGCTCGGCTGTGTCGGATCTGCCGCTCTCGACCGAACTGCGGATCCGCTAGCTGCCCGGCCGGCCGAGCCTGGCCCGGACTGGTTCGACACCGGTCGTCGTACGACGCGACGGCCGGTGTCGGACTGCCAGTAGAGGACCGAGCGTCCGGACCGCCGTCGCTCCAGCAGTCCGGCGCCGGTCAGCACGCGAAGGTGGTCCGACACCGTGGCCAGGGACAGGCCGGTCGTTGCGACGAGCAGCGTCGTACTGACCGGGCCGGCGGCCTCGACCAGGATGCGCGCGCGGTTGCGGCCCAGCAGCTCGACCAGCGGCTCGTCGGGCGTCTCGGTGCCGGCGAAGATCCCGGTCACCGGATAGGTCAGCGCGAACCGGTCCGGCAGCCGCCAACTGACATGGCCCCGGTTCGTGTGGGCCGCGATGAACATCAGATCGCGGCCACGCACATCCGTCCGCGGGTAGTCCCAGCGGTTCACCTGGATCCGCCCTTCACCGAGCCAGCGGACATCCGGCCCGAGCCCCCGCAGTACGCCGGACCACCCCTGCTCGCTGAGCCGCGACGTACGCGACACGATGTCGGCCTGCAACACGCGCAGCCGTCGCGGCCAGTCAGGCTCGACCGTGGTGGTCCACACCCACCGCAGCAACCCGGCCGCCTGCTCGGCCAGTCCCTGCGACTCGAGCAGCAAGGATGGCAGCGTCGTCCGTACGACGCTCAGGTCCGCGCGGATGTGGTCGTCGTCGAGCGAGGTGAGCAGCTCGAGTTCGTCGGACAACTCGAGGTCCGGCTCGAGCGGTGGCACGGTGAGGAAGTCGGCGAGCCAGCTCCGGCCGAAGGCGTTGTCGAGGATCGCCGCCCAGATCGGATTGTCCGCCAGCTCGCGCTGGAACGCGGTGACGTGGGCGTCCTTCCACGCGCGGTACCAGGGCTCGGCGGGCGTGCTCAGCATCTGCAGCGCCGACACCGTCTCGGTCAGCTGCGAGGTGCCGAACCGGGCGTTCGCCAGCGTGTCGGCATCGACCAGGAACTCGGACAACGTTTCGCCTCCACCCGAAACTGTAGGCCTGGAAGAAGGCTACGCCGAGGCTTCGGGACATGAAGGAGCGAAGCGAGTTCATCTTCAAGCACAGCGCATCTCGTGTCTCATCCGCGCCCGGAGCGAAGCGAGGACGTGGATGAGCACCTATGCGGCGATCTTCGCCAATCGCGAGTTCCGCAATCTGTGGATCGGCAGTGCCCTCGGCAACGCGGCGTCGACGATGACCAGCCTCACGCTCGCGATCATGGTCGACGCCACCACCGGGTCCGCGCTGCTGGCGGCGATGATCATGTTCGGCCCGTCGCTCGCCCAGGTCCTGGGCGTCTCCACGCTGATGTCGGCGGCCGACACCGCCCGGCCGCGCCGGGTGCTCACCCTGCTCGCCGGACTCTCCACGGTCGCGATCTGCGCCCAGGCTGCCCTGGATCTCTCCCCGGGACTCCGGCTCCTGCTCGCGCTCGCGGTTGCCTACGGACTCTCGATCGGCTCCGGCGTCCGCTGGGGCCTGCTCGGCGAGGTGGTCGGCGAGGACCAGTTCATCCTCGGTCGCTCGGCGATGAACCTGTCCGTCGGCGCGATGCAGATCGCCGGCTTCGGCATCGCCGGACTGTTGCTTCAGGCAATCAGTCCGTCGGCGGTGCTCTGGCTGGCGACCGGCTTCTCCGCCCTGACCGTTCCGGTGCTCCGCTTCGGGCTGCGCAACCGCGCGCCCCGGCGAGTCGCGCGGACCGGCCTCGGCGAGACCTGGCGCGGCAACCGTCGTCTGCTCGGGCAGGCGAGAACTCGCCCGCTGCTCCTGGCACTGTCCATCCCCAACGGCCTGATGGTCGGCTGCGAGGCCCTCTTCGTCCCGTACGCCGGTCCGCGCGCCGGCTGGCTGCTGGCTGCCGGCGCTGCCGGCATGATGACCGGCGATCTGGTGGCCGGGCGGTTCCTCACCCGCACCGGCCGCCGGCTCGCAGGCCGCTGGCTGCGGTTCCTGCTGGCCGTGCCGTTCCTCGGCTTCGCCTTCGACCTGCCGATCGCGGTCCTGGGGGTGCTCGTCGCGGTCGGCAGCAGCGGCTATTCGGCGTCCTTGTCCCAGCAGGAGGTGCTGGTCGACCTCACCCCGTCCGATCTCCGCGGCCAGGTCCTCGGCCTGGAGTCCGCGCTCCGGATG
Source organism: Kribbella sp. NBC_01484 (assembly GCF_036227145.1). Classification (NCBI taxonomy): domain Bacteria; kingdom Bacillati; phylum Actinomycetota; class Actinomycetes; order Propionibacteriales; family Kribbellaceae; genus Kribbella; species Kribbella sp. NBC_01484. The sequence continues at coordinate 6,643,113 of NZ_CP109437.1, read as the reverse complement.
ACCGCCTTCGGCGTCTTCGCGATCCTGGCCGGCGCCCTCGCCGACCTGACCTCCGCGGCACCGGCCATCACCGCCTTCGCCGCCGCCTCGCTCCTGGCTTCCGCGGTCCTCACCCGCCCGCTGGCACGCGTGATGACCCCCAACGCATGGATAGGCTCGCCGCATGGAAGTAGTACGGCTCCGGAAGGTCTCCAAGCGGTACGGCCGGCGGGAGATCCTGGCGGACGTCGACCTGCGGGTGAACGCGGGTGAGCTGCTCGCACTGGTCGGCGCCAACGGCTCGGGCAAGTCCACCGTGCTCAAGCTGATGGTCGGCCTGTCCCGTCCTTCGACGGGCACGGTCCGGCGCACTGCGCGGGTCGTGAGCTACGTGCCCGACGTGTTCGCGTCGCACGATCGCTTGTCGGCTTCGGCGTACCTGCGGCACATGGGACGGATCCGCGGCCTCAGCGACCGGGTGGCCCGGGACCGGGCCGGCGAACTGCTGGATCGGCTCGCGCTGTCGGGTGGCGCGGACACGCCGATGCGGAAGTTGTCCAAGGGCAACGCGCAGAAGGTCGCGCTGGCCCAGGCACTGCTCGACCCACCGCAACTCCTCGTCCTCGACGAACCCTGGTCCGGACTCGACTCCGCCGCTCACGCGACACTGCGCGAGCTCCTCACCGAGACCGGCGAGCAGGGTGCTGCGGTCGCCTTCACCGAGCACTCCGACCTGGTCGTCCGCTCCACCGCGACCCGAGTCTGCGAACTCCGCAACGGACAGCTTCACGCCACCGAAGGCAGGCCACCGGCCATGCTGACCGAGATCTCCCTGATCGCCGGGGCCGAGCTTGATTGGACCCGGCAGCCAGACGTCCTCGAGGTACGCCGCCACGACACCGGTGTCACGTTGATGCTGCCGACCGGCCGCCACGACGCGGCCCTGCTGACCGCGCTCAACCACGGCTGGTCGGTCACCACGGTCCGGCAGGTGAAGCCCGAGTGACCGCTCTCTACCGCTACCTCATGGCCAGCGTCCTGCTCTCCCAGCGCTACCTCCCGCCGACGCTGATCTTCCTCGCCGCAATGGCCGTCGGTACGACGTCCGACAACGGACCACTCCAGTCGTCGTACGCGTTCTGCGTTCTCGCGATGCTGGTCTGCACGACCTGGCTGACGGTGAGTCTCGTCAACCACGAGGACCCGACCCAGCACAAGATCACCCTGGTCATGATCGGCAGCTCCCTGCGCGTCCTCGTGATCACTGTCACCGTCGTCCTGACCTGGTGCGTCCCGCTGCTCGTGGTCGGCATCGTCTACCCGATCGTCACCGGGAAGCACGTCTTCACGGCCGGCGATCTCGTGGTCGGCTCGGCCGCCCAACTCGCAGCGGCGATGATCGGCATCGCCATCGGACTGCTCTGCTCGCGCCTGGTCATCCCCCGCATCGGCATCGCGATGCTGACCGCGGCCGCCGCCATCCTCGCCGTCCTTCTGCTCCGCTGGATCTCCCCGATCCGTCCCCTGATGACCCTCCTGTCGGATGGACGCACGCCGGGCGGCACCGCCGTACCGCTCACGCTCCTGACCGCCTTGGCCGCGGCCATCCTGATCGCTGCCCTGTTCGCCACGAAGGCGCTCGCCGACCGGAGGGAATGAGTCAGGAGGCGGCGACGGATGAGATGTGGATGGGGGCGGCCGAGCCGCGGATGATCAGGGAGGTGGCGAGTTCTACGTGGTGGGAGGCGACCTTTTCGCCGGCGGCGAGTTGGAGGGCGGTGCGGAGGGCGACGGCGCCCATCTCGCGGAGGGGCTGCTTCACGGTGGTCAGTGGCGGGGACGCGAGGCGGGCTACCTCGGTGTCGTCGAAGCCCACCACGCTGAGATCCTCCGGGACGCGCAGACCGCGCGCTCGAGCCGCCTCCAGAATGCCGAGTGCCACCTCGTCGCTGCCGGCGAAGATCGCGGACGGACGGTCCGGCAGATCGAGGAGCGCACAACCTCCGGCCAGGCCATCGTCGTACAGGAAGTCCTGCAACCAGATGTGCTCGGCCGGCACGGTCGCACCGACCGCCTCCATGGCGCTGCGAAAGCCACTCATCCGGGCTTGGTTGCAGCCCGACGTCGGCGGACCGCCGACGTAGCCGATCCGCCGGTGCCCGAGCGACAGCAGGTACTGCGTCGCTGCCATGCCGCCGGCGAAGTTGGTCGAGCCGACGCTGGTCACATCCGGCTGCGCGATGTTCATCGGGTCCACCACGACGAGCGGCAGCCGGGCCCGCGACAGCGCGGCCAGGTCCGCGGCGGACAGTTCGCTGGTGATGCCGATCGCGGCGCGGCGGCGGTTGCCGATCAGTTCCCGGATCCACCGGGCCGCCCGGCCGACGTTCGACGTCCGCGGATGCCGCGGGTGTGCGTTGAGGATGACATCCACACCGGCCGCCTGACCGGCCTCGACCACGCCCTGGATCACCTCGACCGAGTACGCGTTGACAACGCCCTGGTAGAACAACTCGACGGTGTCGCGCTGGACCGGGTTCGGCCGGCGGCCGACGTACCCGTGCCGCTCCAGGATCTCCTGCACCCGCGCCCGGGTGGCCGGCGCGACGTCGCTGCGACCGTTCAGCACCTTGGAGACCGTCGCCACCGAGACGCCGGCCGTGTCCGCCACCGTCGCCAGGGTGACGCGACCCTTCAACCGCGACATCTCATCACCCTCCTCCGGGATCCTGGACCGTCACCGGCGTCGTCAGCACGCGCTGGTGCCCGACCACCCTCACATCCCCGGTGATCCGGACCGTGGCACGACACGGCAGGTCCAGAGACGACGTGCCGAGCATCACTTCGAAGTCTCCGGGCTCGACGATCCGCCGCAGGTCGGGACCCGTGTACGCCGTCCGATCGGCATGCACCCGGAACGTCACGTCGGCCGCGGCCCCCGGCTCCAGCGACACCCGCGAGAACCCGGTCAGCAACTTCAACGGCCGCGCCACCCGCGCCACCACATCGCGCAGATACAGCTGGACGACCTCGTCGCCGGCGCGTTCACCGGTGTTTCGCACCCGCACCGTCGCGGCGAACTCGCCGTCGTTCCCGATCTCGGTCGCACTCAACCGCAGATCGTCCACCGCGAAACTCGTGTACGACGCGCCGTACCCGAAGGGGAACAGTGGCCGGACCTCGAGGCCGCTGATGCCTGCACTCTCCACGCTGCCGAGAGCCGGCTGCAGGTAGGTACCGGGCTGCCCACCGACGTGCCGTGGGATCTGCACCGGCAGCTTGCCACTCGGCACGATCCGCCCACTGAGGACGCCGGCCATCGCGCCGGCACCCTCCTGGCCGGGAATGAACGCCTGCACCAGGCCGGCGACCCGATCCGCGATCCCGCCGAGCGAATAGGGACGACCCGAGACCACCACGACCACGACCGGTGTGCCGCTGTCGAGCAGCGCGTCGAGCAGGTCGGCCTGGACCCCGGGCAGCCGCAGGTCCTCGGCGTCACACCCTTCGCCCGAGGTGCCGTGGCCGAACAGTCCGGACAGGTCGCCGACGTACGCGACGCAAAGGTCCGCGGCACGCGCTGCCTCGACCGCCGCCGTGAAGCCGGAGCGGTCCTCGCCCATGACCTCGCAGCCCTTCACATGCAGGAGATCCACGCCGGACAGTTCGTTGCGCAGGGCATCGAACGGGGTGGTCACCTGGATGCCGAGATCGCGGTCGGGATACCGCGGCAGGACATGGTTCGGGAACGCGTAGCACCCCATCAGCGTGCGCGCGTCGCCCGCGCACGGACCGACCACCGCGACCTTCGTCAGCTCGCGCGACAGCGGCAACGCCGAGCCGGCGTCGAGCAGCACGACGGACTTCTCCGCGAGCTCCCGCGCGATGGCCCGGTTCTCCGCCGAGTCGAGGTCGACCTCGCCGGTACGGACCGAACCCTCCGGAGTCCACCCCGGATCGAGCAGACCCAGCTCGATCTTCTGCAGCAGCAGTCGCCGCGCCGCGCGATCGATCAGGTCCTCGGACACATCCCCCGACTTCACCTTGTCGAGCAGTCCGGCGAAGCCGATCGTGTCCGGCAGTTCGACATCGGTGCCGGTGGTCAGCGCCAGCACGCCCGCATCGGCGTTGTCGGCCGCGACCCGATGCATCGAGGCGAGGAACGGCACCGCCCAGTAGTCCGACACGACCGTGCCGCCGAAACCCCACTCGTCACGCAGTACGTCGCCGAACAGCCACGGATCCGCACTCGCGGGCAGCCCGTCGACATCGGCGTACGAACTCATCACCGACGCGGCGCCGGCGGTCGCGATCGCGGTCTCGAACGTCGGCAGGATGATGTCGAGCAACTCGCGCCGGCCCATCGACACCGGCCCGTGGTTGCGCCCGGCCCGGGACGCAGAGTAACCGGCGAAGTGCTTCAGCGTCGCCAGCACGCCCGCACTCTGCAGGCCCCGGACGTACGCCGAACCCAGCAGCGCGACCAGATACGGATCCTCGCCGATCGTCTCCTCCACGCGACCCCAGCGATAGTCGCGGACCACGTCCAGCACCGGCGACAACCCTTGGTGTACGCCGACCGCGGCCATGTCCCGCCCGATCGCGGCGGCCATCCGCTCGACCAGTCCGGGATCGAAAGTCGCACCCCACGCGATCGACGCCGGGTAGACGGTCGCTCCGTACGTCGTGAAGCCGGTCAGGCACTCCTCGTGGACCAGGGCCGGGACGCCGAGCCGGGAGTCCTTCAGGACGACCTCATGCTGACGGATCAGCTCGGCCACACCCTCCTCGACGGACAGCGGGACGCTGCCCCAGACCCGGGTCAGGTGACCGAGGCCGTCGCGGCTCGCCTCGGCCAGCGACAGCGAGGCGCCGGTGGCGAACACATCCTCCATCGGCGCGACGTTGATCGTTTCGTCCGCGGGCAGCTCGGTGTCGGCCATGTCGTTGCCGGCCCAGCGGCTCCCCAGCTGGGCGATCTTCTCCTCCAGCGTCATCGCCTGCAGCAGCAGGTCGGCGCGCCGGGCGGCGGACAGCGCGGGATCGCGCCACGGCCGATCACTCGAGGTGGACAAGAAGTTCTCCCTAAATCAGAACTCGGCATGGTGACAAAGTATCGAAAACTTTCGACGATTACGGCTGCTGGTTGCGGTCCGCGGCGGCTTTCGTGATTCTCCTGTGACCACAAGCGAATCCGTGACCTCACTGTGACCCCCGAGTGCCACTAGTTCAAGTCTTGACAGCAGTATCTCCGAAATCTATGTTTCGAAAACAAGTCATATCGACAGGTGCTTCCGCAACCTGTGGGGGCAGCACGGAGTACGGAGATCACAGTGGATCCCATGACGACATCTCGGCGTACCTTCCTCGGCCTGGTCGGTGGCGGCGCACTGGCGGCCGGTCTCGCCGCGTGCGGCAGCTCCGGCCCGAAGAGCACGTCCGGTTCGACCACCGGCGGCGCGGCCGCCGGCAGCGGGACGACGACGTACTGGTTCCTGACCGGTCAGCCGCAGCAGGCGATCCGGGAGGCTCAGGTCAAGCGGTTCAACGACGCGAACTCGAGCAGCACGATCAAGACCACCGAGTTCCAGAACGACGCCTTCAAGCAGAAGATCAAGACCGCCATCGGCGCCGGCCAGGGGCCGACGCTGATCTGGGGCTGGGGCGGCGGCGGCCTGAAGTCCTACGTCGACGCCAACCAGGTCGAGGACCTGACCGGTTGGTTCGGTGACAACGCCGACCTGAAGAACTCGATCTTCCCGTCCGCGTTCGGAGCGGCCACCGTGGGCGGCAAGATCTACGCGATGCCGGTCGAGACCGTCACGCCGATCGTGCTGTTCTACGACAAGCGCTCGTTCGAGAAGGTCGGCGCCGAGCCCCCGAAGTCGTGGCAGGACATCATGAACCTGGTGCCCAAGTTCAACGACAAGGGCATCGCGCCGTTCTCGCTCGGCGGGCAGTCGCGCTGGACCAACATGATGTGGCTGGAGTTCCTGTTCGACCGGATCGGCGGCAGCGAAGTCTTCCAGAACATCTATGAGGGCAAGGCGAACGGCTGGTCCGACCCGTCCGCGCTGAAGGCGCTCGAAGAGATGCAGAACCTGATCAAGGCGAACGGCTTCATCAAGGGCTTCTCCTCGATCACCGCCGACTCCAACGCCGACCAGGCCCTGCTCTACACCGGCAAGGCCGCGATGATGCTGCACGGCGCCTGGACCTACGGGAACATGAAGGCCTCTGGTGGCGACTTCGTGACCGGTGGGCACCTCGGCTACATGAACTTCCCGCCGTACGACGGCGGCAAGGGCGACCCGACCGACACCGTCGGCAACCCGGGCCAGTACCTGTCGATCTCCTCCAAGGCCAGCCAGGCCGACAAGGACAACGCGAAGAAGTTCCTGGCCAACAACACCCTCGACAAAGACTCGGTCGACGCGTGGGTGAAGTCGGGCAACATCGCGGTCGCGAAGAGCTCGAAGGACAGGCTCTCCTCGATCACCGACACGAACGACAAGGACTGGCTGAACTTCGTCTACGACACCTCGGCGAACGCGAAGACCTTCGCCCAGTCCTGGGACCAGGCGCTCAGCCCGACCCAGGCCGAGACGCTGCTCGACAACATCGCCAAGCTGTTCCAGCTGTCGATCTCCCCGCAGCAGTTCGCCGACCACATGAACGCGGTGATCGGCCAGTGACTGTACTTTTGACCGCGCCTGCGCTCCTCGATCAAGGCTCGGAGATCCCATGACCGTGACCGCTCCGCCCGTCGCATCGTCGACTGGCCGCCGCCTGTCGTTTCACTCCGGCTCGACCCGCGTCGGGCGGAGCGGTCCGGTCGCCTGGATGGTGCTGCCGGCCCTGGTGATGTTCGTGGTGTTCGGCGTCGTCCCCCTGGTCGGTGTGTTCGTGCTGAGCTTCACCCAGTGGGACGGACTCGGCCCGATCCATCCCGCCGGCGTGACGAACTGGCAGGTCGCGCTCAAGGATCCGGGGCTGTACCACGCACTGTGGGTGACCTTCGAGATCATGATCCTGTCCTGGCTGGTCCAGACCCCGATGAGCCTGCTGCTCGGGGTGTTCCTGGCCGGCCGGCAGCGGTACCGCGCGTTCCTCGCCGTCCTGTTCTTCATCCCGCTGCTGCTCAGCTCGGCGGCGATCGCGATCACCTACAAGGCGCTGCTCGACCCGAACTTCGGCCTCGGCCCGGGGCTGCACCTCGGCTTCCTGACCCAGGACTGGCTCGGCCAGGCCAACCTCGCCATCGCCGTGATCATCTTCATCGTGTCCTGGCAGTTCATCCCGTTCCACTCGCTCATCTACCAAGGCGGCGTCCGGCAGATCCCGGTCTCGATGTACGAGGCGGCCGCGATCGACGGCGCGGGGCGGGTGCGGCAGTTCTTCAGCATCACCGTGCCGCAGCTGAAGTACACGATCATCACGTCGTCGACACTGATGGTGGTCGGTTCGCTGACCTTCTTCGACCTGATCTTCGTGCTGACCGCCGGTGGACCGGGCGACTCGACCCGGGTACTGGCGCTGCTCATGTACCAGCAGGGGTTCATGTCCAACCAGATGGGTCTGGCCAGCGTGATCGCGGTCGTTATCGTCGTCCTGGGCCTGCTCCTGGCGCTGCTGCTCCGCAGACTCGGCGGCAGCACGACGGCCAGCCAGTTGGAAGGAATGTGACATGGCCGTGGTGATCGGGGAAACGCCGGCGACGACGGCGCGACCGGCCGGGCGCGGTGGCGCTCCGGTCGGGCGAAAGCTGCGCCAGATGAACTGGCTCGGCGGGATCGCGGGCTGGCTGTGGCTCCTGGTCGTGATGATCCCGCTGTACTGGATCGTCGTCACCAGCTTCAAAGACCAGACCGTGTACTTCACCCACAACCCGCTCTCGCTGCCGACGGAGCCGACGCTCGCCAACTACCGACTGGTGATCGAGTCCGATTTCCCGCGGTACTTCGTGAACAGCGTGATCGTTGCCGCCGGCACCGTAATCCCGGCGGGCGCGATCGCGTTCATGGCCGCGTACGCGATCGTCCGCGGTGCGGGCAGCCGGTTCCTGGGGGCGACGAACGGGTTGTTCCTGATGGGCCTCGCGATCCCGCTGCAGGCGACCATCATCCCGGTCTACCTGCTGATCATCAAGATGCACCTCTACGACAGCCTGATCGCGCTGATCCTGCCGTCGATCGCGTTCGCGATCCCGCTGTCCGTGCTGGTGCTGACCAACTTCATCCGGGACGTACCGAAGGAACTGTTCGAGTCGATGCGGGTCGACGGCGCCACCGAGTGGGGAATGCTGCGGAAACTCGCGCTGCCGCTCACCCGGCCGGCCCTCGTCACCGTCGGCATCTACAACGGCCTCGCGGTCTGGAACGGCTTCCTGCTTCCCCTGATCCTGACCCAGAGCCCGGAGAAGCGGACACTTCCGCTCGCACTCTGGACCTTCCAGGGCCAGTTCAGCGTGAACGTCCCGGCGGTGCTCGCCTCGGTCGTGCTCACCACTCTGCCGATCGTCATCCTGTACGCCGTCTTCCGTCGGCAACTGCTCAGCGGCCTGACCGCCGGCTTCAGCAAGTAGCTACAACCGCCTCGTCCTGGGCCGGAGGGCCCAGGACGTCAGCGTCAGGACGGCGAACGCGGCAGGCGCGATCATCGCGGTGAACTGGTGCACGGCGGCGTTCGACGCCGCCGCGCCGGTCATGTTGATCATCACGCCCGCGTACGCCCATTCCTTCAGCCGCGGCAGCCGGGGCGCGAGCAGCACGACCGCGGCGGCGAGCTTCGCCGTCCCGAGAATGGTGGCGAAGTAGCTCGGATACCCGAGATCGATCATCATCGGGTAGAACGGCGCCAGCCGCAGCAGGTCCATCGTGCCGCCGACAGCGCTCTCCGTCACCACGATCGCGGTGGCGACCCAGTACGCAGTTCTCCTCATCGGATCACCAGCTATCGAAACGATCCCGTACTCTTATCTATCGATACGATAGCGTTTCGATGGAGGTGGATCAATGGCAGCTGCGTCCCGCGGCGACGGCGCCCGGCAACGGGTGCTCGCGGCCGCGCTCGAGGTGCTCGACGAGTCCGGCCTGGCCGGCTTCACGATGGAGGCGGTCGCGCGGCGGGCCGGGGCGAGCAAGGCGACGCTGTACCGGCGCTGGCCGACCACCGGCGCGCTGCTGATCGACGCGATGGACGCCACCTTCCGGCCGTTCCCGCAGCCCGACACCGGCCGGGTGACGAGCGATGTCGCCGAGATCCTGACGGCGTTCGTGGCGATGCTCGAGCACACCCCGTTCCCGCGACTGCTCGCCGCCTTCATCGACGCGGCCGAACGCGATCCGGCCTTGTCCCGCCTCCACACCGACCTGACCAACCGCCGCCGCGAACCACTTCTCGCCGTCCTGAAACGCGGCCGCGAGCGCGGTGAGCTCGGCGCCGACACCGATCCCGAGCTCACTACGGATCTGCTCACCAGCCCGTTCTTCTACCGTCGCTTCGTTGCCCACCGCCCCATTCCGCGCGGCATGGTCGACGAGGTGATCTCCCGGGTGCTGTCGCCGTAGAGCCGGCGCGTGCCGTCGCTGAGGATCACCAGGCCGGTACGCCTGGGGCGGGACCGGAGCCAGGTCAGTGCGTCAGACCCCAGGGCGAAGGCCGCGGTGGCGTCGATGTCGGCTTGGGTCAGGGTCGGGTAGATGACGGTGACCGAGGCCAGCGTGGTCGGCGTGGTACCGGTACGCGCGTCGGTGATGTGGTCGCCGCGCCGGTGCAGGGCCGAGGTGGCGATCGCGCCGTTGCGGATCGGGACGACAGCGGCCAGCTTGTCCGGGTCGTGCGGATCCTCGATGCCGATCCGCCAATCAGGCGAGTCCGGCGTGGCGACGTGACATGTCATGTCACCGCCGGCGGACAGGCAGTAGTCCGTTTCCGGCAACTTGTCGAAGGCGTGCGCGGCGCGTTCGACCGCCCATCCCTTCACCACCCCACTCGGGTCCAATCCGTGCTCGCGCCGCACGTCGAACGCACCGCCGGACTCCAGTCGGGCGCGTTCGCCCAGCTCGAGGACTTCGGCGACCTCGGGCGGACAGTCCGCGACGGCCAGCTCGCCGCGGTTGAGGCGGGAAATGTATGAGTCCGTGCGGTAGGTGCTGAAGACGCGGTCGGCTGCGCGGAGGATGTCGAGCGCGTCGGCCCACGCGTGCGCGGCCAGGTCGTCGTCGGTGTGGCGGCCGCGCAAGGCCAGGCTGATCGGCATACCCATCACGTGGTCGACGTACCGGCTGGTGGTCATTTCGCCTGGTCCAAAGCGCTTTGCAGGGAACGGATGTAGCCGTCACTGGTGACCGTCGCGCCGCTGACCATGTCGATCTGCGCGCTCTGCGCCTGCTTGGTCTCGTCGATCAGGATCGGCAACGCATAGTCGTTGATCTCGGCGTCACGGTGATTCCCGTTCGGGTACTGCAGGACGCTGACGTCGGTGATCTTTCCGCTCTGCAGAGTGAGCTGGACCTGGACGGGTCCCCACTGCGTCGAGGCGACGTCCCCGGTGACCGTGGACGAGGACGACGAAGGCGTTGCCGACGGCGAGGGCGTGCCGCCGGTATCGGTCCCATCACCGCCGGACCCGGCGCCGGCCGCGGGGCTGGGCGTCGGCGTGCTGCTCACCGAGCCGCTACCGATCGGCGGCGCCACGGCCTGCGGCCCGGAGGTCGAGGTGTGGTAGCCGAACAGCAGCACGACAACAGACGCCGTACCGAGGAACCAGAAGACGATGCGTTTCACGGGGCTCACCACTTGAACGTTTCGAGATGGAGGCGTTCGGGCGGCAGCCCGGCGGCATCGAGGGTGTGTTTCACCAGTTGGGTCCAGTTGTCGGGGCCGCACAGGTAGACGTCGCGCTCGGCGATGTCGGGGATCCAGAGCAGCAGGGCCTGCAGGTCGTCGAGGCCGTCGACCCCGGGGCCGAGCCACGAGTCGGGACGCCGACGATGGCCGGGCACTGTCAGCAGGTCGAGACCGCGCTGGTGGCGCAGTGCCTGGAACTCAGAGGAGAACAACGGCTCGTCGGTGTACCGCTGGACCAGGATCGCGTCGCGCGGGGCGTAGCTCAGACCCTCGGCGAGAGCTCGCAGCGGCGTGATGCCGACGCCGGCGCCGATCAGGGCGATCTTCCGCTCGGTCCGGGCTCGCGGACTCAAACGCCCGTACGGACCCTCGACAAAGACGCGGGTGCCGGGCCGCACCGCGCGGAGTGCCGCGCTGCCGTCACCTGCCTCCTGGACGGTGATGCGCAGACCGCGCCCGTCCGGCGCGGCCGACAAGGAGTACGGGTTGGCCCGCGTCCAGCCGGGCCGGCCGAGGAACCGCCAATGGAAGAACTGCCCGGCCTCGGCTCGCAGCCGGTCCAGTCGCCGGCCCGCGACGTACACCGAGACCACGCGATCGGCCTCCGGTACGACGGCTGTCACGCGCAACCCGTGCCGTACGTTGCGCCAGATCGGCACACCGACCCGGTAGACGAGGATCGTCGCTGCCGCGACCGCCCAGGCCGTCCACCAGAACACGGTCCGGCCGGTCGACGACAGGAACTCCTGGCCCGTCCAGAGCTGGTGCGGAAGCGCGAGTCCGACCCCGAGATAGGCATACAAGTGCAGGAGGTGCCATGACTCGTACCGGATCCGCCGTCGCGCGGCCTTGATACTCGTCACCACGGTCACACACAGGCAGACGGTGCCACCGACCGCCAGCAGCATGCCGGGATAGTCGACGGTCAGATCCCACAGCATCGCGGGTGTCCTGCCCAACTCCCCCGCGGCGTACCCCCAGGTGATCGTGACAAGATGCGCCAGCATCAGATTGAACGACGTGAATCCCACCAGCCGGTGAATGCGCGCCAGGCGGTCCTGGCCGAACGCGGCCTCGAGCATCGGCACACGGGCCATCAGGACAACCTGGGCCAGCAGCAGCACCGCGGCCACCAACCCGGTCAGCCGGCCCAGCGAGGTGAGCCCGGTGGCCCAGCCGCCCAGCTCCTGCACCCCGCCGCCGGCCACCCACCAGTAGCTGACCAGCAACAGGCTCAGCCACAGCACGGCGAGGGCGCCGAGCCGCACCGCACCGTCGTTGCGAGCCCGTCGTCCTGGCAGCACGAGGACGGGTGTCTCGATCATGGCGGCTCCTGGGATGTGGCGGGTCCACCCCAGTGTCGAGTGGCCGTCTGAGCACAACCTTCGGCTTCCCTGTGAGCCTGCTGTGAAACGGTCGTTCCACATCGGCGGGCATTGCCCGTGGCGACGGAATTCGCTACCGTTGAGTGTTTTGTGGCGTAAAACAAAAAAGATGCCCTGGAAAGGCATCTGGCAACAGATTATCAGGAATTCGGGGATTCTGCAATCACGAATCGGGGGCAGGATGACGGATCAGGTGCTGGCGCGCGAGATCGCCGCCGAACAAGGCCTGGTGACGGCGATGTACGACCGGCTCGACGTGCTGCGGGAGCGGGCCCGGGCGGAACTGCACCGTGTCCAAGGCGAGGAAACCACGCAGAACAATCAGTCCTACACGGAGCGCGAATCGTTCACGGACTTGTTCTCCGGCCGACTCTCCCAATTGTCGTCGGTGGAGCGCGGATTGTGTTTCGGGCGGATCGACGAAACCGCCGGCGACCGGTTCCACATCGGCCGGATCGGATTGTTCGACGAGAACTACGACCCGATCCTGATCGACTGGCGGACGCCGGTCGCGCAGGTCTTCTACCGCGCCACGTCGGCCGACCCGCTGGGCGTCAAGCGGCGGCGGCACATCCGGCTGCACGGCCGGACGGTGGCCGGCGTGGACGACGACGTCCTCGCCCTCGCTGCGCTCGGTGACGCCGAGCGCAGCACCCTGATCGGCGAGGCCGCGCTGCTGTCGTCGCTCGGCGCGAGCCGCACCGGCCGGATGAACGAGATCGTCGCGACGATCCAGTCCGAGCAGGACGAAATCATCCGCTCCGGACTCCCTGGCGTCCTCGTCGTCCAAGGTGGTCCGGGCACCGGCAAGACCGTGGTCGCGCTGCACCGGGCGGCGTACCTGCTCTACACGTATCGCGAGCAGCTTGCGCGCAGCGGCGTACTGGTGGTCGGGCCGAACAGCACGTTCCTGCGCTACATCGACCAGGTGCTGCCCTCACTCGGCGAGACCGGCGTGGTGCTGGCGACGATCAGTGAGCTGTACCCGGGTGTGGTGGCGACGGCGCCGGAGTCGGCGGCGGCCGCCCGGATCAAAGGTGGCGTGGCCATGGCCGACGTCATCGCGCAGGCGGTCCGCGGCTTCCAGCTGGTCCCGGGCGCGCCGATCAGGCTCAAGGTCGACCAGCACGAGCTCGTGCTGCGGCCGGACGTCGTACGCAAGGCGCAGACCAAGGCCCGGGAGTCGGACGAGCCGTACAACCAGGCGCGCGGGATCTTCGTCGGGCGGATCCTCAGGACGTTCACCAACCAGATCGTCGACCGGCTCGGACGCCAGTACGTCGGCGCGGAGGACATCGAGGACATCCGCAAGGAACTGACCGAGGACGACCGGGTCCAGGCGCTGCTCGACCGCCTCTGGCCCGAGCTCACTCCGCAACTCCTCGTCTCGGTGCTGTTCTCCTCACCCGAGCGACTGGCCGCGGCGGCACCGCACCTCACCGACGAGGAACGCGCCGCAGTGCTCCGGCCGCTGGACGCGGACTGGACGGCGTCCGATGTCGCGCTGCTCGACGAAGCGGCCGAGCTGCTCGGTGACACCGACGCAACTGTTGCCGCACGCAACCGTCAGGCTTCCGATGCGGACGCTGCCGAGGCGGCCAACCGGGAGTACGCCCGCGGCGTCGTCGCCATCGAGCTGACCGCGGAGCGGATCGAGATCATGCCGTGGGAGATCGAGCAGTTCGCCGATCTGGTCGCCCGCCGGACCCAGCTGATCGAGAACCCGGTCACCCTGGCGGAGCGCGCGGCCTCCGATCGCACCTGGGTGTTCGGGCATGTGATCGTCGACGAGGCGCAGGAGCTGTCCGAGCTGGACTGGCGGATGCTGATGCGCCGTTGCCCGCGTCGCTCGATGACACTGGTCGGCGACATCGCCCAGACCGGGTCGGCGGCGGGCGTGCGGTCGTGGGCCGACCTGCTCGACAAGTACGCGCCGCGGCGGTGGCGCAGCGCGGAGCTGACCGTCAACTACCGCACACCCGCGGAGATCATGACCGTCGCGGCCGACGTCCTCGCCGCGATCGACCCATCCCTGCAGCCGCCGGCCTCGGTGCGCGAGACGGGTATCGAGCCGTGGACCCGGAGCGTGTCTACCGAGCAGTTCACCGATGCGCTGATCACCGCGATCAAGGCCGAACGCGAGTCGATCGGCGACGGCCGTCTCGCCGTCATCGTCCCGGCGCCCCGGTACGACGAACTGGCCGCCGTACTCACGGATGTTGCCCACGGCCACGATCCGTCCGTCCTCGACGCGGACGTCGCGCTCCTCGACGTACTCCAGTCCAAGGGACTCGAGTTCGACGCCGTGCTGATCGCCGACCCGGCCGGCATCATCACCGAGTCCGACCGCGGCCTCTCCGACCTCTACGTGGCGGTCAGCCGCGCTACCAAACACCTCGGTATCCTCAGCCCCGGCGACCTCCCGGAGGTGCTCACGCAGGTACGACGTACTCGGCTTCCGTGACGTGGTCGCCCCACTCCGTCTCCGGTTCGTCGGAGCCGGTGCCTTCCCAGATAGCGGTGTGGACCATGAAGTTGTCCGGGGCACCGCCGTGCCAGTGCCACTCTCCCGGCGGGGTGTAGATCACGTCACCGGGGCGGATCAGGGTGACCTCGCCACCGCGGGACTGGATCAGGCCGACGCCGTCGGTGACGTGGAGGGTCTGGCCGTTCGTGTGCCGGTGCCAGGCGGTCCGGGCACAGGGCGCGAACCGGACGGTGTTGACCCGCACCCGGGACGGCGCCTCGCCGCGGATCACGACGTCGAACCAGACGTCACCGGTGAACCACTCGGCGGGGCCTTTGGCGGTGGGGGTCTTGGGGAGGATCTGCACAGCTATTCCTTGTCTTGAGCAACGATTTCGGTGGGCCGATCCTGGGTGGCGGCCCAGCTGGCCAGCAGCTTGAGCGCGTCCGCGGTCGGCGTACCGGCCGGCGCGGTGTAGACGAGCAGGATCAGGCCCGGGTCGGACGGGAACTCCATCGCCTCGAAGTCGAGGTCGAGGTCACCGACGACGGGATGGTGCAGCTTCTTCTTGCCGGTCCGGTGGAAGCGGACGTTGTGCGCGGCCCACCGGGTCCGGAAGGTCTCGCTCCGGGTGGACAGCTCGCCGATGAGCTCGGTCAGCGCCTTGTCGTGCGGGTTACGGCCGGCCTCCAACCGCAGGATCGCCGCGATGTCGTCGGCCGCGCGCTCCCAGTCGGCGAAGAACTCCTTCGACGCCGGGTCGAGGTAGACGAACCGGGCGGTGTTCGCCGGGCGGCGTGGGTCGGCGAGCATCGGCGCGTAGAGGGCCTGCGCCATCGGGTTCGCAGCCAGCAGGTCGTGGCGTCCGTTGCGGATCCAGGCCGGCGCGTCGGTGATCGCGTCCAGGACCTGCTGGATCGCCGGCCGCACCCCCTTCGTCGCCGCACGCCGCCGGACCGTGGGACTGGGATCGGACTCGCGGGCGAGGGTGAACAGATGGGCTCGCTCGGCATCGTCGAGTTGCAGGGCGCGGGCGAGCGCCTCGAGCACACTCTCGGACGCACCGGCCAGGTGCCCTCGCTCGATCCGGACGTAGTAGTCCACCGAGACACCGGCCAGCAGCGCCACCTCTTCCCGCCGCAACCCCTTCACCCGGCGGTTGCCGCCGTACACGGGCAGGCCGGCCTGCTCCGGGGTCAGGCGTGCACGCCGGGAGCTGAGGAACTCCTTGATCTCGGCTCGGTGGTCCATGCCGCCAAGGTTACGGACCGTCGCCGGGAGGAGGGAGGCACTGGCATTACCTGGATCCGCAGTGACTCCCGCGCGGCTGGAACGTGACCTTTACTGAGACCATGCGAGCGACTTACATGTACGGCGCCGGAGATGTGCGGGTCATCGACGTACCGGATCCGGTGATCCAGCAACCCACGGACGCCCTGGTGCGGGTGGTCAGGTCCTGCATCTGTGGCAGCGACCTGCACCCGTATCACAACCTGCCCGCGACGCCGGAGGGGAAGTCGATGGGCCACGAGTTCGTCGGCGTGGTCGAGGACGTCGGCGGTGAGGTGACGACGGTCCGCGCGGGCGACTTCGTCATTGCGCCGTTCGCCTGGTCCGACGGCACGTGCGACTTCTGCCGCGAGGGCCTGCAGACCTCCTGCCGGCACGGCGGCTTCTGGAACGCGAACGGCGTGTACGGCGGCCAGGCCGAGGCCGTCCGGGTACCGCTCGCCGATGGCACGCTGGTGAAGGTGCCAGTGGGTGAGGACTCCGCGTTGGTCCCGTCCCTGCTGACCCTGTCCGATGTTTACGGCACCGGCTACCACGCGGCGATCAAGGGTGGCGTGTCTGCACGGACCTCAGTCACCGTGATCGGTGACGGCGCGGTCGGTCTGATGGCTGTCCTGTCGGCGAAGCAACTCGGGGCCGAGCGCATCATTCTGATGGGCCGGCACAAGGTCCGCACGGATCTCGGCCTCGAGTTCGGCGCGACCGACGTGGTCGCCGAGCGCGGCGAGGAGGGAATCGCCAAGGTCCGCGAGCTCACCGGCGGCGACGGCACCCACGTCGTCCTGGAGGCCGTCGGCCACATGCCGGCGTACGAACAGGCCATCGGCGTCGTCCGTGCGGGTGGCGTGATCAGCCGCGTCGGGGTCCCGCAGTACCTCGACGCACCGGTGGGCTTCCCCAGCCTCTTCGGTCCCAACATCACCCTTACCGGCGGCCCCGCCCCGGCGCGCGCATACATCGAGCCTCTCCTGCCCGGCGTACTCGAGGGGAAGGTCGACCCCGGCAAGGTCTTCGACCGCACCATCGACCTCGCCGACGTCCCCGACGGCTACCGCGCCATGGACGACCGCAAGGCGCTGAAAGTGCTGGTCCGCTCATGACCGAACCCACGCCCGCACAGAGGATGATCGGCGACTTCGCGCCGAAGCTCGTCGCGCTCACCGACGAGGTCCTGTTCGGTGATGTCTGGGAGCGCACCGAACTGTCGCCGCGCGACCGTAGCCTGATCACCGTCGCGAGTCTCATCAGCGGCGGGAACACCGAACAGCTCCGCGGCCACCTGGCTCGGGCGAAGCAGAACGGGCTGACCGAGACCGAACTCAAGGAGGTCATCATCCACCTCGCCTTCTACGCCGGCTGGCCCAAGGCTATGTCCGCGATCACCATCGCCCGTGAGGTGTTCGAGTCATGACGACCTGGACAGCCGAGGAACTGCAGCGCATCGGCGATGCGACCGAGCTCCGCGTCTCGTCGTACCGCACGGACGGCACACTCCGGCCTTACGTGACGATCTGGATGGTCCGGGCCGGCGACGACATCTACATCCGGTCGATGGAAAGTGCCGGCACCCCCTGGTACCGGCGCGCGAAAGCCAGCGGTACCGGCCGCATCAAGGCCGGTGGTGTCGAACGGGATGTGACATTCGCCGACGCCGCCGCGGACGACCACGCGCGCATCGACAACGCTTACCACGCGAAGTACGACCGCTACGGCCCCGGTCCCGTGGGCGCCGTGGTCGGTCCCGGCGTCGCGCCGGTGACGTTGCGCCTCCTCCCCCGCGACTGAAGGAAGAAACAAGCTGATGGAGTACACACGTCTGGGCAAGTCAGGGCTCAAGGTCAGCCGGATCGCCTTGGGGTGCATGAGTTTCGGGGACACCTCGCGAGGGTTCAGCGAGTGGGCGTTGGACGACGCCGCGGCTGAGCCGATCTTCCGGCAGGCGGTCGAGCTCGGCATCACGTTCTGGGACACCGCCAACGTGTACGGGTACGGCAGCTCCGAGGAGATCGTCGGCCGGGCGATCACCGAGTACAGCCGGCGCGAGGACGTCGTACTGGCCACCAAGGTGCACTTCCGGATGCACGACGGCCCGGGCGGATCCGGCCTGTCCCGCAAGGCGATCCTCGAACAGATCGACGCGTCGCTCACCCGGCTGGGGACCGAGTACGTCGACCTGTACCAGATCCACCGTTTCGACCCGGATGTCCCGGTCGAGGAGACGATGGAGGCACTGCACGACGTCGTCAGGGCCGGCAAGGCGCGGTATCTCGGCGCGTCGTCCATGTGGGCCTGGCAGTTCGCGAAGCTGCAGCACGCGGCCGACCTGCACGGCTGGACCCGGTTCGTCTCGATGCAGAACCAGTACAGCCTGATGCAGCGCGAAGAGGAACGCGAGATGTTCGGCCTGCTCGCCGACCAGGGCGTCGGCAGCATCCCGTGGAGCCCACTCGCCAAGGGCCGCCTCGCCCGGCCGTGGGGCATCCAGACGCGTCGCGGCGACACCGACCCGCTCGTCGCACAGCGCTTCGTCGCCGCCAACGACGAGCCCATCGCCGACGCCGTCCAGGCGGTCGCCGAGGCCCGCGGCGTCCCGATGGCGCAGGTCGCGCTCGCCTGGGTCCTGCACAACCCGGTCGTCGCCGCTCCCATCGTCGGCCCCACCAAACCGAACCATCTCGCCGACGCCGTCGCCGCCCTCGACATCACCCTCACCCCGGAGGAGCTCACCACCCTGGAGTCGGCCTACACACCCCGCCCACCCACCGGCTACTGACCCACCGGCTGAGCCGTGACGCACGCCACGCCGTGGTGCTCGCGGGGGCTGGAGTGATCGCCGGGGAGTGAGCCCGCCGTCACAGTTGGTGAGATCGCCGCGTGGATGTGTAAATTCCGTAACGAAAAGGGTCCCGGAAACCCCTCTCCTGCCGTAATCTGCCGGACCATGCACAAAGGCGAGCGGGCTCGACGGCCCAACGTCGTTCAGTCGGTGTTCGTTTTCCTCGTGGTGAGTGCGCTGGCGGGAGCTCTCGTCGCCGGCCTGGCGCTCCCCCTGGCGGGTCTGGCCGGGGTGACCACGGCCAAGGCCCACGACACCGTGCAGTACCTGCCCC
Organism: Kribbella sp. NBC_01484; assembly: GCF_036227145.1. Taxonomy (NCBI): domain Bacteria; kingdom Bacillati; phylum Actinomycetota; class Actinomycetes; order Propionibacteriales; family Kribbellaceae; genus Kribbella; species Kribbella sp. NBC_01484. The sequence continues at coordinate 6,624,031 of NZ_CP109437.1, read as the reverse complement.
AGGACCTGAAGACGGAGCCGCTGGCGCAGAAGACGATCATCCAGGCGGCCGACGGTACGACGATCGCCACGCTGTACCAGGAGAACCGGACCCCGGTCACGCTGAAGCAGATCAGCCCGATCATGCTCCAGGCGATCGTCGCGATCGAGGACGACCGGTTCTACCAGCACGGCGCCCTGGACGCGAAGGGCACCCTGCGCGCCATGCTGCGCAACCAGTCGTCCGGCGGCGTCCAGCAAGGTGGCTCCAGCATCACCCAGCAGTACGTGAAGCTGACCCTGATCAACAAGGCGCGCACGCCGGAGGAGGTCAAGGCGGCCACCGCCGAGACGTACGAGCGCAAGATCGCCGAACTGCGCTACGCCATCGCGGTCGAGAAGCAGTACTCCAAGGACGAGATCCTCAACCGGTACCTGAACCTGGCCTTCTTCGGCGACCGCTCCTACGGCATCGACGCGGCGGCCATGCACTACTTCGGCGTCCACGCGGCGAAGCTGACGCTGCCGCAGGCGGCGATGCTGGCCGGCCTGGTGAAGAACCCGACCGGCTACAACCCGATCGACCACGCGGGGCGGGCCAAGGAACGTCGCGATGTCGTGCTGCGCCGGATGCAGGAGCTCAACGTCATCACGGCCAAGCAGGCCCAGGACGCCATCAAGACGCCGGTGATCAATCCGGCCAGGGTCATCAATGTGCCGAGCGGCTGCGCGAGCTCCAGGTACCCGTTCTACTGCGACTACGTCGTCGCGAAACTCAAGGAGAACCCGGCCTTCGGCAAGACCCCGGAGGACGCGGAGAACTACATCGAGACCGCGGGCCTGGTGATCCGCACCTCGCTCGACCCGAAGATCCAGGCGGCGGCCGAGACCTCGATCAAGAAGCACTCCAAGCCCGGCGACCAGGCGGTCGCGGCGATCACGATGGTCCAGCCGGGCACCGGCCTGGTGAAGGCGATGGCGCAGAGCCGGGACTACGGCAGCAAGAAGGGCCAGACGACGTACAACTTCAACGTCGAGAAGTCCTACCCCGGTGGGTACGGCGGCTTCCAGAACGGCTCGACGATGAAGGCGTTCACGATCGCCGCCGCGATCGGCAAGGGCGTGCCGCTCACCTACCGGATCAACTCCCCGCAGACGATCAGCCTCGGTGGCAAGAAGTTCAGCACCTGCACCGGTACGACGTCGGTCGACGAGTACAACCCGAGCAACTCGACCAAGACGATGATCGACCCGTCCATGATCGACGCGGCCCAGGCCTCCACCAACACCTACTTCCTGCAGTTGTCCGAGCAGATCGGCCTGTGCCCGATCGCCACCATCGCCTCGAAGCTCGGCATGTACGACGCCCAGACGATGAAGCCGCTGGAGCAGGTGGTGTCCTTCACCCTCGGGTCCGCCGGTCTGATCACGCCGCTGATGCTGTCGAACGCGTACGCGACGTTCGCCGCGCGCGGGATGTACTGCACGCCGGTGGTCGTTACCGCGATCACCAACAAGGGCAAGGCGATCCCGACCCCGGGTCCGGGCTGCCGCCGCGCGCTCTCACCGACGGTCGCCGACGGCGTGAACTACGTGCTGCACAAGGTGATGGAGCCGGGCGCCACCGGCGGCAAGCTGAAGTTCGGCAAGAGTGATCTGGGCGGCAAGACCGGAACCATCCAGAACAACCACGCGGTCTGGTTCGCCGGCTACTCGTCCAAGCTCGCCGCCGCGTCGGTGGTGGCCGACGCCAACCCGCCGTACAAGGATCTGATCGGTCAAACCCTCAACGGCAAGAAGATGGGTGACGCGTCCGGTTCGGGTACCGCCGGTCCGATCTGGGAGACCGCGATGCAGTTGGCGCTGCGCGGACTGCCGACCAGCAAGTTCGTCCAGCCGGACGACAAGACGATCCGCGGCAACGTGAAGGACCTCCCGTACCTGAAGGGCATGACCCCGGTGGACGCCACGGCCAAGCTGCTGTCGATGGGCTTCAAGGCCGCGATCTCTCCGACCCCGGTGGACTCGGACGCGCCGGCGGGCACGGTCGCGTCCACCACGCCACGGCAGGAGGACGGTGCGCCCGAGGGTGCGACGGTCACGCTGGTGCTGTCCAACGGCAGCAAGGCGCCGCCGCCGACCGTCCCCACACCGCCGATCACCCCGCCACCGCCGGGTACGCCGCCGACGATCAAGCCGCCACCCGGATTCCCGACCTGCCCGCCCTGGGACCCCAGGTACCCGAAGTGTGGCCGCGGCGGCCGCTGACCACTCCCTGTTTCTGCACGCGGTCGGGTGATCACTAGGCTGGGGCCCAACACCTAGCACCGTGAAAGGACTCCCCCGTGAGTGTCGAAGAGTTGACCGCCCAGCGTGACCGTGCCCGGCAGGACTATGAGGCGTTGGTGGCGAAGGGGCTGAAGCTCGATCTCACCCGCGGGAAGCCTTCGCCGAAGCAGCTGGATACGGCGAATGGAGTGCTGGGGCTGGAGGGGGATCCGGTCGCGGCCGATGGGACCGACCTGCGGAACTACGGTGGGCTGAACGGGCTGCCGGAGTTGCGCGCGATCTTCGCCGAGGATCTGCAGGTGCCGGTCGAGCAGTTGCTGGCCGCGGGGAACTCGAGCCTCGAACTGATGCACGACGCCGTCGTGTTCGCGCTGCTCGGGAAGGTGCCGGGGGCCGAGCAGCGGTGGGCCGACGTCGACGGGCTCGCGTTCCTGTGCCCGGTGCCGGGGTACGACCGGCATTTCGGGATCTGCGAGCGGTTCGGGATCCGGATGATCCCGGTGCCGATGACTGCCGACGGACCCGACATGGACGTCGTCGAGCGGCTCGTCGCCGAGGACGCGCGGATCAAGGGCATCTGGTGCGTGCCGAAGTACAGCAACCCGGACGGCACTGTCTACTCCGACGAGACCGTCCGCCGGCTCGCCGCGATGGAGACGGCGGCACCGGACTTCCGCATCTTCTGGGACAACGCGTACGCCGTCCATCACCTGACCGACTCGCCCGCGGCGATCGCCGACGTACTCGCGCTGTGCGCCGAGAACGGTCACCCGGATCGGGCCTTCGTGTTCGGCTCCAGCTCGAAGATCACCTTCGCCGGCGCCGGCGTCGCATTCTTCGGATCGTCAGCGGCCAACCTCGAGTGGTGGCTGAGCCACACGGTGAAGCGGAGCATCGGTCCGGACAAGATCAACCAGCTGCGGCACGTTCAGTTCCTCCGCGACGCCGACGGGCTGCACGCGCACATGCGGACGCTGGCCGAGCTGATCCGGCCCAAGTTCGACGTGGTCGACAAGATCCTCACCGCCGAGCTCGGCGGTACCGGCCTGGCCTCGTGGACCAACCCGGCCGGCGGCTACTTCATCAGCCTGCAGGTGCCGGAGGGTTGCGCGCGCGAGGTCGTCGCCAAGGCCAAGGCGGCCGGCATCGCCATCACCCCGGCCGGCGCCACCCACCCGTACGGCGCCGACCCCACCGACCAGACCATCCGCATCGCCCCCACCTACCCCGAACTCCCCGAGGTGGAAGCCGCCATCACCGGCCTCGCCACCTGCGTCCGCCTGGTAGCCACCGAGAAGCTGCTCGCCGATCAGGCCTGAGGCACCTCGAAGATCAGGCACGTAGAAGTCGCCTGGGCCAGCAGCGTGCCGCGTTCGTCGAACAAGCGGGCTTCGGCGACCGCGGTACGGCGGCCTCGGTTGATGATGGTGCCTTCGCAGCGGAGCAGACCTGACTTGGTGGTGACCGGCTTGATGAACCGGGTCATCAGGTCGAGGGACGTGTAGCCGACGCCGGCCGGCAGAGTCGAGTGCACGGTGCAGCCGGCCGCGGTGTCGAGGAGTGTCGCGATGATCCCGCCGTGGACCGTGCCGAGCGGGTTGTAGTGGAACTCGGCCGCCGGCATGAACACCGTCACGCGCCCCTCCTCCGCCTCCAACCCGGTCGCGCCGACCAGCTGCAGGATCGGTGGCGCCGGGATCTCCCCGCCCTGCATCGCCCGCAGCATCTCCAGGCCCGGGGTGCTCCCGATCCGCGCCGCCGTCAGCGCCGGGTCCGTCCACGAGAAGGTCCGGCTGCGGCTCGTCGAGTCGTCCGCCACCCCGGGCGCCTGCTCCTGCGTCTCAGTCATGCACCGAGCCTCACATCACCCCGCTGGGTCTGTCAACGAGACTTAGCCCTCACTACGTCGGCCCACCTCCGTGGGAACAGCGGTCAAACGCATGAAACACAGCGGATTCCTGGCCCCGGCCTTCCCTCTCTGCGTGCTGTCGCTAGGCTGCTGCACGCACTGGGGAGGTTGGGAGTGAGGCAGTTCAATGCACCGCCTGGTTGGCCCGATCCGCCGACGGCGCGGTGGCGACCACCGAAACGTTGGCGGCCCGCGAAGACATGGCCGCCCGCGCCGGACGGCTGGGCGTTCTGGGTCGACGAGAACGGCGACGCCGTGCGCGGTCCGCTGGGCCGGTTCGGCGGCACGAGCATGGCCAAGGTCGGCGCGATCGCGGCGATCCCGCTCGCGCTGATCGCCTTGGTGCTGTTCAACCCGTTCGCCGGCGGCGAGTCGGCCAGTACGGCGCCCACTCGCGCAGCGACGAGCGAGGCCGGGACAACTCCGGCGCCGGGGAGTACGCCGACCGCATCACAGACCGAGGCGCCGACGACAGCACCGACCACCGAGCCAACGCACGAACCGACCCGGACGCCGACCGAGACTCCGACGCCGACGCAGGCACCGAGCCCTACGCCGACGCAGACGCAACCATCGGAGCCGGCGCCCACATCGACCGAGCCGGTGCCGACCACCGAGCCGACCGCGCCCCAGGCCACCACCACGACCGTGGTCTACAAGAACTGTGCCGAGGTGCGCGCCGCCGGTAAGGCACCGCTCCACCGGGGCGACCCCGGCTACTCGACCGAACTGGATCGCAACGGCGACGGCGTCGCCTGTGACCGCGGCAATTCCTGACGGATGCCGTCGTTCCACAGTTCCTGGGTCTGACTCACCCAGAAGGCGGCGAACAGCAGGATCAGTGTGCCCTCGATCCACAGGACGGCGTGCTGCCAGCCGAAGAGCGCCTTCCAACCGACCATCACGAGCGGCGCGATCACCATCAGCAGCGCGATCACCGAGTACCGGTTCGCCGGCGAGTGCGGGACCGCGTGCTTGCGCTGCTTGCGCCGGAACTGCTCGGCATTCAGCAGGACCACGGCGACGATGCACACGAACATCGTGATCGCGGCCGCATAGTGCGCGTTGTCGATGAAACCCTCGCGGTCGACGAAGAACCACACGAGCCCACCACCGAAGATCAGCGTCGACACGGCCAGACCGACCACGTACATCCACGTCCACTGGTTCGGGTGCTGGATGCGATCGCGGATGATGAAGATCGCGGCGACGACCAGGCACGGTACGGCGATGATGAACAACGCGAGCATGTTGTTCGAGACGTTCGCCGCCGCATCGCCGAGGTCCACCGGCACCGAGTGGCAGGTGCCCCGCCCCGGCGTCGGGACCAGCGCGACACCGGGCGCGAGGATGCCGGCCACGTTGAGCAGGATGTCCTCCGGCTCGGTGTTGCCTTTCAGCACCACCATGCACACGCCGATGGTGATCAGCGAGCCGACGAAGATCGCGCGTACCGGCGTGTAGTAGTAGGCACTGATCGAGTTCTGCAGGCAGTGCGGATCGGTCTTCGACCACTCGATCACCAGCGATGCGCCGAGCAGGACGATCATGGCGATCATCGCCATCCGCAGATAGCGATAAGTCTTGATGGAGTAACCACCGGGCACAGGCATCGTCGGCCCCCCTGATACGAGCTCCCCCTACATCTCGCAGTATGCGCTCGCCGTGGCCACCCGGCATGCCGTGCGGGCCTCCGGGCGTGTCAGCCGGCGGCCCCTCGCGCCAGTTCGGACAGTTGACCAACGTTCGGTCGTCGGCTACGACGGCACCTACGGGCGTTGGTGGACTATGGCGATGGGGTGGGTGGTGTGGTGCAGGACGCCTCGGGCGGTGGAGCCCAGGAGGTGTTCGGCGAGGCGGGAGCGAGGGCGGCCGCCGACGGCGAGGAGTTGGGGGTTCAAGTCCTCGGCGGCGGCGAGGAGGCCTTCGACAGGGTGGCCCTGGTGGACGTCATGGGTGATCTCGAGGCCGGGGCGTTTGGCGCGCCACTCCTCGACGAGTTCGGCGCCGCGGGCATCAGCCATGTCGTGCCACTGGTCGATATCTTCGGCGGAGGCGGGCTGGTCGGTGGCGACCTCCCAGGGGAAGTCCCAGACCAGGACGAGGGTGAGCTGTACGCCGTGCGCGGCGGCGTGGTCCGCGGCGAACTCGATGGCCGGCTGGTCGGGCTCGGACTGGATCCAGTCGACGCCGACCAGGACCGGGGCGGTGCGATGCTCCTGCTGCAGCCAGCCGCTCGGTACGACAACCACCGGGCCGCGGCCGCGGTTGCCGACCGCGTCGGAGGTGGAGCCGATCAGCAGGTCGGCGAAGACGCCGTGCCCGCGCCGGCCGAGCACCAGCATCGTCGCGGTCGCACTGAGGTCGACCAGCACGTCATCCGGCTTCCCGACGCGCAGGTCGACGCCAAAGTCCAGCTCGGTGTCGAGTCCCGCCAGGTACGGGCGCACTTCGTCGACCACCCGGGCCGCCGCCTTGTCGATCCTCACCGGGACGACCGATTCCCCGTCGAGCCGCACCGGAGCGTGGGCGTCGCTGTAGCGCCTCGGCTCCTCGACGCTGTGGATCGCACGCAGCGGCAACTCCCGCAGCAGCGCCTCGGTCACCCCCCAGTCGAGTGCCTTGCTGCGCTGCCACGCGGCGTCGATTCCCACGATGATCACGTCGTCGGCCATCTCCGGCCCCTTTCCCGATGCTGTGATTGTCCGCCTGCCCCGCGCCGATTCCACCCCCCGGGCTCGATGGTTGCGGAAAACGCCGGGCTCGGTGACGCAGGGGAAAACCGCCGTGTCGGCAGCCCGTGAAAAGGGCATGCTGACGGGCAAAATCCCGATCCGTTATCCGCCCTCGTCGATCGGACACCGCCCGTGCCCAACCTCCGGAAGTCCCGTTTCGCCGTACGGCTGGCCGCCGTGCTCGGCGCCGCAGCCGTCGCAGGCGTGGCCCTGACCGCACCTGCTCCCGCGACCACCGACGCGGCGGCCGCTCCCCCGGATCCCGTGAATGCCTGGCAGTATCCGCACTGGCCGCAGAAGCAGCCGTGGCAGGAGTCGGGCCAGGACCAGCGGATCGCCGCCACCACCTCCCAGGGTCTGCCGGGTCCGATCGACCCGCAGAACTGGGAGAACCCGGACCACATGACCTGGAGCGACTACGTCAAGCCGCCCGGGACCGACTGGGCGAACCCGGCGACGAAGGGCTCGGTCCGGACGTTCAAGGGTGCGCTCGTGCTGCTCGACTATCCGAACCAGGACTTCGTCATCACCAAGTCCAAGGGCTCGACCGTGTTCGGCAACCCGAGTGCCGAGGCGAACGGCGTACCGCGGGACCAGGTCGGCGAGTTCTACAAGAACTTCCTCAACACGCCCAACGCGCTGAACCGCGGCCACACCCTGCACGAGTACTGGATGGAGGACTCCGGCGGCCGGTACGGCGTCGACCTGACCGCGTTCGGCCCGTACCGGATGCCCGGCAAGTCGCACGAGTACGCGATGGAGTTCCAGGGTGGCACCGCCTGCCCGGCCGGTGACAACTGCACGAAGAACATCCGCACCGACGGTCGCGCGGCGTGGGTGGCCGATCAGGGTTCCGACGTACCGGCCGGGTTCGATTTCGTGTTCTTCCTGAGTGCCGGCCAGGACGAGTCGTCCACCTGGCAGGAGTTCGGGATGATGAAGTTCCCGACCAAGGAGGACGTCACCGACGACTTCGGGCCGCCGGACCCGAGCCTGCCGAACTGGTCGAACACCCGCTACGTCGACTGGACCTCGTGGGCCGCGGGAGCGTCGATCTGGCCGAACGCCGGCGGTGGTTCGTCGACCCAGGCGGAGAGTTCGGGCATGGCCGTGTTCGCCCACGAGTTCAGCCACATCCTGGGCATCGGCGACAACTACAACAATCCGTACGGCGTTCCCGCCCGGCGCGCGTATACCGGGATCTGGGAGATGCTCAGCCGGGGCAGCTTCAACGGACCCGGCGGACCACACAGCCGGTGGATGATCCCGGCGACCGGCGGAGCCTCGATGGGCGCGCAGCACATGCTGCGCAACAAGATCAAGCTGCAGATGGTCGACGAGCAGAACGTGCTGCGGTTGTCGCGGGAGGCGCTGGCGACGTCGGGCGTGGTGATCGCGAACGTCACCGCGCGGACCGCGCAACCTGGGTCGACGGGCTTGTCCGGGATCAACATCCAGCTCGGCGGTACGGGCGATCTGGCGCCGCCTTGTGATGTGAACACGGACCCGCTGTGTGACGGGCGCGGGTACCAGAACTACACGGTCGAGGTGGTGGACCGGATGGGCACGGACTCGTTCACGCCCGATTCCGGCGTACTGCTGGCGAAGACCAAGAACCAGGATCAGGCGCCGTTCGAGTGGGTCGTCGACGCCAACCCGCAGGACATCAACATGACCGACTACGTGCTGCCGGACGGCACCAAGGTCCCGATCACGATCGGCGACTACCGCCAACTGTCGGACGCGCTGTTCCACGCCGGCACGAACTCGGGCAGCGAGTACGAGTACACCGACACCGCCAACCGGCTGCACTTCTACATCACCAACGTGCACCGGGACCGCGCGGGCGTGCTGTCCTACACGGTCGCGGTCCGCTCGCTGGACGGCTCCGGCGCCCAGAAGCGTGGCGTCCGCGTCCTGCCGACCGTCGCCAAGCCGGCGTCCAACGGTGTCCAGACCTGCAACTTCTCACTCACCAACACCGGCACGGCCGGCACCGTCTCCGAGCACCCCGAGGACATCACGCCGTACCTGAAGGGCGACGTCTACCGCGTCTCCGCCGAGGTGAACGGCAAGGACTGGTCAATCGCTCTCCCCAACGCCCTGACCACCGCCAACGCCGGCCAACAGGTCACCGTCCCCGTCTACACCAAGCCCGGCACCACCCCCCTCGCCAAGATCACCCTCACCGCCACCTCCGAAAGCGACCCGTCAAAGCACTCCACCGCGACCTGCGTGGCCGTCAAGCGGTAAGCAGGTCCGTCAGCGCGGCGGGCGTCCAGGCTTTCTGGATGCCCGGCGCGACCTGCAGGTATTCCACGACCTGCTGCGTGTTCCAGCCGTGGGCTTCAGTCAGGCCAGCGGCGATCCAGCGGAGGTACGGCGCTGTGGGCGCGGCCGGCTCGAGGTCGGCGACTGTGTCGTGGGTGACGGTGAACATGGGAAGGCCGTCGTGGTCGCCCAGGCGCACCACGGTTTCGTAGCGGCCGGGGCCCATCGTGTGGACCGCGTCGACGTCCGGCAGCAGGGCGGCCAGGTCGCGGGCGAACTCGCCGCCTGGTTCTCGGCGCATCTCTTGAGCCGCGACGTCGCCGAGCTGGTCGGCAGTCAGCAGGTAGGCGCGGCCGGCGACCTGGCGTGGGGCGGCGAGGTCGTAGAAGGCCGAACCGCCGCCCCAGACTCGCGACTCGCCGGCGAAGACGAGCCCGCCGGGTATCTGGACGCCGACGATCCGCCCCGGGTCGCTGTGGTCGCGGCAGCCGACGTACACGCGGGCGCCGCCGGCGGGGCGGCCGCCGGCCAGGTAGCAGCGGAATCGGTCGAGCGCGAGGTTGGAACCGTAGGCGACGTACCAAACTCGCTGCATCGAACCTCTCAGACCGGGAGCGGACGTTCGACGAAGGCCTGCTCGGCCTCCGCCAGCACAATGCGGGAAGCATCACGGTACCGGCGATCCGCGTCGGCCGGCGTGTTGCCCACGGCCGTCAGGCCCAGCCGGCCCTTCTCGGTCAGGCAGCTGATCATGTGGAACACCACGCCGACCTGCCGGGACTGGTCGAAGTGCAACTTGTTCCGCGCCACGATGTCGAACAGGTCCGCCGGCGTCAGGCCGGTCAGCAGTTCCGACTCGAGGTGGTCGGTCGCGACCAGATGTTTCTCGTCACCTCCCGGCGTCAGGAAGAGTGCGGTCCGCGGGTCGTAGCGGCCGTCGGTCAGGAACTGCAGGGTGAGGAACGGATGGGTCGTCCCGCCCTTGCGCAGGTTCAGTTCGATCGCGTACGGCGTCCAGCCGCCGGCCGCGTCCTTGACCACGACGAAGTCGATCGCGAATCGCCCAAGCGCACCCTCGCTCGCCAGCCGCCGCCCGATCGTCGCGGCATGTTCGGTGATGAGCCGCGCGTACTCCGGCGCCGCCGGGAACACGCACCCCAGGTAGCTCTGACCGCTCGCCCCGCCGAGCAACTGGTCGTGCGTCGACAGCAGCTCGACCTCGCCACCGGGCAGCACGCGCAGCTGGACACTCGGGCTTTCCAGATCGGTACCGACGATCCGTTCCTCGACGATCCCGGCGTTCTCGGCGAACTTGGCGATGTACGTCTCGAACGACATCTTCTCGGACTCCAGCTCCATCGATCGGAGTCGTTCGAGCACTTCGTCCCGCTCCCCCGCCGAGCCCGACGCCGGTAGGCCTTTCAACCGCACCACCGCGTTGCCCTCGCCGGACACGCCTTCGTTGAGCTTCACGATCGCGCTGTCCATCGCCGGCCGCTCGGCCCGCATCGCGAGCAGCGCGTCGGCGAGGTCGTCGAGCGTGTGCAGGTTCTCCGCGCCGAGCGGGTGCGGTACGCCGACCTCCGCGAACATCCGGCGGCACCCGGACTTCGAACCCAGCGGGGCCAGCCGCGGATCGGCGGCGTACATCGGGATACCGAGACTGATCGCGACATCCCGCTCGAGCTCGGTCGTGTTGTAGGGAATCAGATGCGAGCGCATCCGGTTCGGGATCAGGTCCGCGATCCGCTGGAGCAGCCGCGGCCGGGCCAGCAGCTTCTCGCTGAGCGAGATGGGCCTGGCGTCGTTTACCGCGATCAGCGACAGTCGGGCGCGGGCGTGGCTCGGGATCACCCCGGGCAGCAGCGCCAGGTAGTACTCGACGATCTCGGGCGTGATCGGCAGCGACGTCACGTAGATCATCCGCAGCCGCGGTTCCCGCAGCAGGATCAGGAGGAACAGGAACCGTTCCTCGTAGGCCTGCATCATCGTCCCGGTGCCGATGGCCTCGGTCCGGTCCAGCGTGAGGGACGGTACGACGACCACCGACTCGTCGCTGTAGTTGAGTCCGATGGCCTCCCACACCCCGACCAGCCGCGACTGCAACTGGTCGAAGTAGTGGTACCGCTCGTCCTCGGTCATGGCGGACAGTCGACGGGCCGCCTCGCCCGGAGCGGTCCACAGGTCGCCGGTCATGATGCGATCCGGGAGTTGTCGAGACCACGAATGCTGTAGGCATGCACGGTCCGGCTGAAACCACGGACCTCGCGGAGTCCGGCGTCCTCGCCGATGACCGCGCCATCGGCGGCGCTGTAGACGCGTTCGGTGGCCAGGATCTGCCAAGGTTCGGCGACGTCGCACAACCGCGAGGCCAGGTTGGTCACGCTCCCGATCGCCGCGTAGTCGAGCCGTCCGTCGAACCCGATCGTGCCGAGCGTCGCGTAGCCCTGGGCGACCCCGATCCCGAGGCCGAGGTCATGCCCATGCCGGCCCCAGGTCTCGGCCAGTCCGCGGACCCGGGTCCGCATCGCGACGCTCATCCGCAGCGCCCGCAACGGGCCGTCCTCGCAGCGCACCGGATCGTTGAAGAACACCATCAGGCCGTCGCCCGCGAAGCGTTCCAGCGTGCCCTCGAACCGGAAGATCAGGTCGCCGAGCGCGTGGTGGTACTCCTCCAGCACGCCCATCACCTCCTCCGGCTCGCTCGCCTCCGCGAACGTGGTGAAGCCGCGCAGGTCGCAGAAGACCACGACGATCTCGCGCCGGTGGCTGGCCAGGAACGACTCGTCCCCGGAGTCCACGATCAGCTCGGCCAGCTGCGGGCTGAGGAACCGGCGTAGCCGGCCCATCCGCTGCAGCTGCGACACCTGGCCCTCGACCCGCGTCTCCAGTTCCTGGTTCCACGCGGTCAGCTCGGCAGCCTGCCGTTTGATCGTGTCCTGGTACCGCTTGATCCGGGCCAGCGACGCCACCCGGGCGAGCAGTTCGCTCTGGTTGACCGGCTTGGTGAGGAAGTCGTCCGCCCCGGCCTCGAGCGCCTTCACCTTCTGCTCGTCGCCACTGGCCGTCACCATCACGACCGGCAGGTACGCCGTGTCCACCTGGTCCCGGATCCGCCGGCACACCTCGTACCCGTCCATCCCCGGCATCAGGATGTCGAGCAGGACGAGATCGATGTCCTCGGCATCGATCAGCTCCAGCGCCTGCTCACCCGACGACGCGGTCAGTACGTCGTACCCGCGCGGACTGAGGATGGCCTCCAGCAGCCGGACGTTCGGTGGCTGGTCGTCGACCACGAGCACCTTCGTCATGTCGCACCGCCCAATCTGAGGAAGTCCCTGACCTGCTGCGGTAACCGGCGCACGCTGATCGGCTTCTCGACGTACCCGGTGAAGCCGGAGTCGAAGGCGCGCTGCCGATCGTGGTCCATCGCGAACGCCGTCACCGCGACCACCGGTACGGCGCGGGTCTGCTCGCCGGCCCGGATCCGGCGCAACGCCTCGGCACCGTCGATGCCGGGCAGCTGCGGGTCCATCAGGATCAGGTCGGGATGCTCGGAAGCCGCGAGCCGGACCCCGTCCTCACCCGAGGTCGCCTCGATCACCTCGTACCCGGAGAATCTCAGCACGTCCCGTACCAGCTTGAGGTTCTTCGGATTGTCTTCCACCACCAGGATCCGGCCCGGATTCATCGATTCTCCCCCTCGAGGCCGGCCACCACGCCGACCGATCGCAGTGCCTGCAACAACGCGTCCCGACTGACCGGCTTGACCAGATACGCGGCGGCCCCGAGCGCCGCGCCCCGAGCCCGTTCCTCGACGATCGACACGATGATCACCGGGATGTCGCGGGTGGCCGCCTCGGCCTTCAAGGCCTGCAGCACGGCCCACCCGTCGATTCCCGGCAGCCGGATATCCAGCAGCACGGCGGCCGGCCGGACTCGCCGGACCGCGTCCAGCCCGGACTGACCGTCGGCGGCGACCGTGACCTGCAGAGCCGCGCCGGACAGATAGGCCGTGATCAGGTCGAGCGATGGCCGGTCGTCCTCGATCACCACGACGTCGCCGACGGTCCGGGCCGGGTCCGGCCGATCCACGTTCTCCCTGCTGCGTAAGGAGAATCCGAACGTGCTGCCGACCCCGACCTCGCTCTCCAACCACATCCGGCCGCCGAGCAGCTCCACGATCCGCCGCGACAACGTCAGCCCGAGACCGGTGCCCTCTTCCTGCGACGGACCGCGACCGCCCTGCTGGAACGACTCGAAGATCCGCTCCCGGTCCTCCGGCGGTACGCCGCGACCGGTGTCGGTGACCGCGATGTGGACCTCGGCCCCGGACCGGGTCGCGCTGACCACCACCGAGCCGCCGTCGCCGGTGAACTTCACCGCGTTGGTCATCAGGTTCAGCACGACCTGCTTCAGCCGCAGCTCGTCGGCGTACACCTCGTCGATGTCGGGCCCGACCTCGACCCGCAGGTCGATGCCGTGCAGGGTGGCCCGCTCGCGCAGCATCGCCGCGGTGTTGTCGAGCAACCGGCGCAGCGGGAACGTCGTGTACTCCAGCTCCATCCGGCCGGCCTCGACCTTGGACAGGTCGAGGATCTCGTTCAGCAACTCGAGCAGGTGCTTGCCCGAGCCGTGGATGTCGCGCAGGTATTCCTCCTGCCGCTCGTTGAGGTCCCCGAACATCCGCTCCAGCAGGACTTCGGAGAAGCCGAGGACGGCGTTGAGCGGCGTCCGAAGCTCGTGCGACATGCTGGCCAGGAACTCGGACTTGTGCCGGCTGGCCACCTCCAGCTCCGCACTGCTCTGCTTGAGCTCTCGGTACAGCTGCGCGTTCAGGAGCGCGAGCGTCGACTGGTCCGCGAACATCTCCAGGAGCGCGAGCGTCTCCGCCGAGAACTCCCCGGGTCGCTTCCGCCGGACCACCAGCGAACCGACGATCTGCCCCTCCCGGAGCAGTGGTACGGCGACCAGCGAACGCCAGCCGGCCTCGTACAGCACCGCGAGATGTGGATCGCGTTCCGCGGTACTGAGGTCGGGCACCGCCAGCGGCCGGCCCAGCTTGGCCGCACGACCGACCAGCGTTTCGTCGAGATGGATCCGGGTCGCCCGCAGCCGCTCGATCACACTCTGGTCGGTCCGGTAGACGCTGCGGACCAGGAACTGTCGCTGGACCTCGTCGTACTCCATGATCGAACCGCCGTCGGTGGCGGAGATCCGGACCGCGTGTTTGGCGATCGTCGCCAGCACCTTGGACACGTCGAGGCTGGACGTCACCGCCTCGCCGACCTCGCGCAGCGCCTCCAGCTCACCGACCTTGCGGGCGAGTTCGGCGCCGCGCGCCTCGAGCTGCTGCACGAGCTTCACGCTGTTCACCGCCATCGCCGCCTGCCCGGCGAACGCGGTCACCAGATCCCGCTCGCGCTGGTCGAACGGACTGACCTCGTTGCGCCAGACCACCAGCGCGCCGACCACCTCGTCGTCGACGAGCATCGGCGCGCCCATCGTGGTGCGGAATCCGGACAGCCGCTGCAGGTCCCGACGGTTGTAGTCCGGATCGGCCAGTACGTCGGGAATCTGCTGAGTGGTGCGATCGAGACCGGCCCGACCGACCAGCGAGCCACGATCCATCGCGGGCGGATGCTCGGTGAGGTAGCGGATCGACTCCGCCGACATGCCGACCGCCTTGGACAGCCGGTAGTAGCCGTCCTCCAACAGGTAGAGCTGGGCCGCCTGCGAGCGGCAGAGCCGGCGCACGCTCTCGACGATGGTAGTGAGGACGGCGTCCGGGTCGCCGGCCGAGCGGCCGACCGCGGAGAGTACTTCGTTGGCGGCGGCGAACTGGTCGGTCAAGGCCGCGAGCTGCCCTTGGAGCCGCTGCCGCTCCACCTCTGTTGCGGCGCCCCCAGCGAGCGCCGGCCCGCCCATCGCAGCCTCCCCCAACCCCCAGGCCGCGCGCTAGTCCAGTCTCCCGCCGAACGTCGCGGAGAGCAATCGCTGCCGGTGATCGAACTACGGATGCGGCGTTCGGAACAGTTTGAAGATCACCGGGAATGGACAGCAGAGTTCATCTTCCGGGTGTTAATCGTTCAGACTAGGGTGCCCGCGACGCAGTCCTGGTGTTCCAGACTCCATCCGCCCCACCGCCCGTCAGGAGACCCGTATGCCAGACATCAACCGCCGGAGGTTCCTGCAACTCGCGGGAGCATCGGCCGCGTTCGCCGCCATGACGAACAGTATCGAGCAGGCCGCCGCGATCCCGGCCTATCGCCGGTTCGGCGACATCAAGGACGTCGAGCACATCGTCGTACTGATGCAGGAGAACCGATCGTTCGACCACTACTTCGGCACCCTCAACGGTGTCCGCGGCTTCGGTGACCCGCGGCCGGTCGCCTTGCCGAGCGGTCAGCCGGTATGGCATCAGAAGGACGCCGCCGGCCGGGAGATCCTGCCGTTCCGGCCGGAGGCGGACAACCTCGGCCTGCAGTTCATCCAGGACCTCGCGCACAGCTGGCCCGACGCGCACCAGGCGCACAACAACGGCAAGTACGATCAGTGGATCCCGGCGAAGAGCTCGACCACGATGGCGTACCTGACCCGCGAGGACATCCCGTTCCACTACGCGCTCGCGGACAGGTTCACCGTGTGCGACGCCTACCACTGCTCGTTCATGGGTTCGACCGACCCGAACCGGTACTACATGTGGACCGGTTACACGGGCAACGACGGCACCGGCGGCGGCCCGGTCCTGGGTAACGACGAGGCCGGCTACGGTTGGACGACGTACCCGGAGCGGCTCGAGCAGGCCGGCGTCTCGTGGAAGATCTACCAGGACATCGGCGACGGCCTGGACGCCGCCGGCGGCTGGGGCTGGATCGACGACGCCTACCGCGGCAACTACGGCGACAACTCGCTGCTGTACTTCAACACTTACCGCAACGCCCAGGCGGGGAATCCCTTGTACGACAGGGCCCGCACCGGCACGAACGCGAAGGCCGGCGAGAGCCTGTTCGCCCAGCTGACCGCCGACGTGAAGCGCAACCGCCTGCCGAAGATCTCCTGGATCGCCGCGCCGGAGGCCTTCACCGAGCACCCGAACTGGCCGGCCAACTACGGCGCCTGGTACATCTCCCAGGTCCTCGACGCCCTCACCTCGAACCCCGAGGTCTGGAGCAAGACCGCGCTGTTCATCACGTACGACGAGAACGACGGCTTCTTCGATCACGCCGTACCGCCATACCCGCCGATGTCCGCGGCGCAGGGCCTGTCGACCGTCGACGTCGGGCCCGACCTGTACACCGGGACCAAGGTCGCCCCGGGCCCGTACGGTCTGGGTCAGCGCGTGCCGATGCTGGTCGTGTCGCCCTGGAGCACCGGTGGCTACACGTGCTCGGAGGTGTTCGACCACACCTCGATCATCCGGTTCATGGAGCAGCGGTTCGGCGTGCACGAGCCGAACATCTCGCCGTGGCGGCGGGCGATCTGCGGTGACCTCACCTCGGCCTTAGACTTCGGTACGACGGCCACCCGGCCGGCGCGGCTCCCGGACACCTCGGCCTACGAGCCGCCGGACGACAAGCGGCACCCGGACTACGTGCCGACGCCGCCGGCGGTCGGCCGGATCCCGGTTCAGGAGCGCGGCAGCCGCCGTACCAGGCCGTTGCCCTACGCATCGATCGTCGACGGCGTGGTTGCCGGAGGCAAGTACAAGCTGACCTTCAGCTCCGGCGCGCAGGCCGGCGCCCAGTTCCTGATCACGTCCGCGAACCGGACCGACGGCCCGTGGACCTACACGACCGAGGCCGGTAAGAGCGTCGCGGACAGCTGGAACACCAGCTACTCCAACGGCATCTACGACCTGACCGTGCACGGCCCGAACGGCTTCCTCCGCACCTTCAAAGGCAAGCCCGCCACCGGCCTGGAGATCACCGCCCGCGAGAACACCCGCACGGGCAACGTCGACCTCACCCTCACCACCGACACCGCCCGCCGCCTCACCATCACCGACGCGTACGGCGGCAAGCCGAAGCGGCTCGACCTCCGCCCCGGCAAGACCACCCACACCATCACCACCACCAGCCGCTGGTACGACGTCTCGGTCGCCATCGACTCGGAGCCGTCGTACCTGCGCCGCTTCGCCGGCCACGTCGAAACCGGCACCCCCGGCATCAGCGACCCAGCCATCAAAACCATCTGACCGCACCCTCGCCCCAAGCCGTGGCGTCCCCCCCCCCGGGTTTAGTCGTCGGGCGTGCACAGGGATCGTGGTTGTGTCTTGGCGAGTCGTGGAGCGAGGTGTCAACGGCAGGACGGTCGTCGAGTCGTGGATCGGGGTTGTCGACACGCTGGTTTGATCGCCTGGATCCACGACTCAGCGTCCGCTGAGGTGGGTTCGGATCGTGGATCGGTTGGGTCCGCTCCGAGCGGCCGTGGACTGGTGCCCAGCTCCGGGAGGTGGGTGGACTGGGGAGGGAAATGTCCTCTCACGGGGGTAAAACCCTCCCCGGACTGGGCCGGGGGCGGAGGCGGGCGCATCGCTGGCGCCGAGCACGGGTCCTGGCCGCAGGGGAGGCGTTCAGCTCACCTGGGCGGTCCGGGTGGCCGTGAGCTCTCGCCGGCCCAGCGACCAACCAGACCCCCCAACACATCGCGCAGTAGAGCCCCCTTTGAGGGGTCGACCCCTCACCTGGTGGGTTGCCCCCTGGGATTTCGAGGGGGCAACCCACAGGCTCGGGGGTTGACCCGTGAAACGGTTGCTCAGAGGATCGGGGCTTCCGGCTTGGTGGCGTCGGCGGGGGTGTTGTCGTCGACGCGGTCCAGTTCGTCGACCTGGATGCGGGTGGTCCAGCGGTTGTCGGGGTCGGGTTGCGGGATCGAGTCGAGCAGGAGCTCGGTGTACGGGTGGGACGGCTCGTGCATCACGGTGGAGACCGGGCCGCGTTCGACGATCTGGCCCTTGGTGATGACCATGACCTCGCCGCCGAGGTAATAGACGGTCGACAGGTCGTGGGTGATGAAGAGCGTGGTCATCCCGTGCTCGCGCTGGAAGTCGAGCAGGATGTCCAGGAAGTGCTTGCGGACCTGGGCGTCCAGCATCGACACGGGCTCGTCGGCGATGATGAACGACGGACGCAGCATGTGCACCCGGGCCAGCATGATGCGTTGCCGCTGGCCGCCTGACAGTTGATGCGGATACCGGCCGAGGACGTTCTCCGGTTCCAGCCGCACCGCCCGCAGGGACTCCTCGATCAGCTCCAGACCGGCTGACCGCGTGGAGGCCAGCCCGAACTTCTTCACCGCCTTCCACAGCGCGCGATCCACGCGATAGAAGGGGTTGAAGATCGCATACGGATCCTGGAACACCGGCTGGACGTCGCGCCGGTACTCGTCGTACTCCGCGCGACTCAGCCGGAAGATGTCCTTCCCGCCGTACCGCACCGAGCCGGCGGTCGGCTTCTGCAGGCCGAGGACGTTCCGCGCGATCGTGCTCTTCCCACTGCCACTCTGACCGACCAGACTCACGATCTGCGGCGGCGACGCGGCGAGCGTGAAGCTCACGTCGTCCACCGCGGTCACATACCCGCCGGCCACACCGCGCGCATGGAATCGTTGCTGTACGCCACGAAGTTCGAGCTCCAACGTCACGATGCCCTCCGTCCCAGTCGTGGGATCGACTCGATCAACTGCCGGGTGTAGGGATCCCGTGGATTCTTGAAGACCTGACGTACGCCGCCGACCTCGACCAACTCGCCGTCGTACATCACCGCGACCCGGTCGGCCAGCTGGGCGTGCACACCCATGTCGTGCGAGATCACCATCAGCGTGACCCCGAAGTCGGTGCGCAGGTCGGCCAGCGACTGCAGGATCACCCGCTGGATCGTCACGTCGAGCGCGGTGGTCGGCTCGTCCGCGATCACCAGATCCGGTTCGAGCGCGACCGCGATCGCCATCAGCACGCGCTGCTTCATCCCACCGGACAGCTCGTGCGGATACATCGAGGCGACCCGCGGCTCCAGCCCGACCTGTCCCAGCAGCCGCGGGATCAACTCGGACAGCGAGTCGCGTCGCCCCGGCGCATGCTCCAGGATCACGTCCTTGAACTGGTCGCGCACCCGCATCACCGGGTTGAGCGAACTCATCGACCCCTGCGGCAGGTACGACAAGGCCGACCACCGCAGCACCCGGAGCTCCTCGCCCTGCACCTTGAGCAGGTCCACCGGCGACCGCCTGGCCGGGTGGAACATCGCCGACCCACCGGTCACCTTGCCCGGCGGCTTCAGCAGCCGGAGCAGTGCGACCGCGAGCGTGCTCTTGCCGCTGCCCGACTCCCCGGCGATGCCGAGGATCTCGCCGCGCCGTACGTCGAGGTCGATCCCGCGGACCGCCTTCACGTCGCCACGGTTGGTCGAGTAGGCGACCTCGAGTCCCATGATCTCCAGCACGTTCGCCGAGTCACTCACCGGCCACTCCCCTCAGTCGCGGGTTGTAGACCTCTTCGAGGCCGATGTTGACCATGTTCAGCGCCGCGAACAACAAGGTCAGCAGTGCGATCGGCACGACGAACATCGGCCAGGCACCCAGCGTCAGCGCGCCGGTGCCGATCGCGTTGAAGATGATCTGGCCGAGGTCGATCACGCCGGCCGGCCCGAGGCCGATGATCTCCAGGCCGACGAGGCCGAAGATCGCGCCGAGCGCCGACGCCGCGAACCCGACGCCGATGAAGGGCAGCAGGTTCGGCAGCAGCTCGGTGGTGATGATCTCCAGGTCGCGTGCCTTGCTGACCCGCGCCAGGTCGACGTACGGACGGGTCCGCAGGCTCAGCACCTGCGACCGGATCGTCTTGGCCGCGAACGGCCAGGCGAAGATCGAGATCATCACGCCGACCTGGAACAGACTCACGCTCTTCGCGTACGCCGACAGCGCGATCAGCAACGGGAACGTCGGGATCACCAGCAGGATCCCGGTGAACGTCGAGAGCACGTTGTCGATCCAGCCGCCCTTGTACCCGGCGACGAACGCCACGATCACACCGATCACCGTCGAGATGACACCGGCGATCGCACCGATCTGGAGAGACACCGCGAGTGCCTTCACCACCATCGCGAACACGTCCCGCCCGAACTGGTCGGTGCCGAGCAGGTGGTCCGGCCCGGGCACCAGCCACTTGTCGTACGCCGCCAGCTCGATCGGGTCCTGGCCACCACCGATGGCCTTGGTGATCAGCGGGCTGAACAGCGCGATCAGGATCAACAGTCCGAGGATGACCAGCCCGATCGCCAGCCGTCTGCTGTGCCGGATGGTCCGTAGTACTGCAGCAAGTGCTCTTCTCATCGGGTTGCTCGCGGGGAGGCCCCGGCCCTCGGGGCGGGGCGGACCCGCGACTGCCTCCCTTCGGAGGTCGGGGACTGTCGGTCCCGGCTGATTGGGTAGGTGGCATGTCCCGGTTCCGGATGTACCCGACTCCCGCACAGCAAGCTGCGTTGCTGGAGCAGTGCGGGCATGCCCGATATGTGTGGAACCTGGCGCTCGAGCAGTGGTCGATGTGGACCCGCGACAAAGGCCCGACGCCAGACTTTCCTGCGCAGTGCCGGCAACTGACCGCGGCACGGGCCGCGTGCGCCTGGCTGCGATCCGGATCTCAGACCGTCCAACAGCAGGCCCTGCGAGACTTCGACCAGGCCATCAAGAACTTCCACGCACGCACCCACAGGCGCCCGACGTGGCGCAAGACCGGGCGGCACGAAGGGTTCCGCATCGTCGGTCCCCAGGCATCCCGGATCGTCAGGCTCAACCGGAAGTGGGCCAAGGTCAACGTGCCGAAGGTCGGCTGGGTCCGGCTCCGGCTGTCCCGTGCCATTCCCGAGGCGAAGTCGTACCGCATCACCTGCGACCGGGCGGGTCGCTGGAACCTCGCGTTCGCCGTCATCCCTCCGCCGATCCCCGCACCCGGCACGGGGGAGATCGTCGGCGTGGACCGCGGCGTATCTGTCTCGGCGGCCCTCTCCACCGGGGAACTCCTGTCGTGTCCCGGCCTGTCGAGGCGTGAGGAGGACCGGCTGAAGCAGCAGCAGCGCCGTCTCGCCCGGTGCCGCCGCGGCTCCAACCGGCACCGACGGGTCCGAGACGCGATCACCAAACTGCATGCCCGCGCCGCTGACCGCCGCAAGGACCGGGTCGAGAAGACCAGCACCGACCTCGCGCGGCGATTCGACATCATCCGCGTGGAAGACCTGCGCATCGCCCCGATGACCCGACGCCCCAAACCCAAGCCCGATCCCGCACAGCCAGGCGCGTACCTGCATAACCAGCGCCATGCAAAGGCCGGACTCAACCGCGGCATCCTGGCCAACGGGTGGGGCGCCCTGGTACGTCGTCTGGAGCACAAGGCACCCAGACGCGTCGAGAAGGTCAACCCTGCGTACACGTCGCAAACCTGCAGCGTCTGCGGGCATAGCGCACCGGAAAACCGCGAGAGCCAAGCGGTGTTCCGGTGCGTGGCCTGCGGACATCGGGCGAACGCCGACATGAACGCTGCAGTGAACATCGCGGCCGGACGGGCCGTCAGCGCACGCCGAGAGACGTCCGCACGGGTCTCGCCGAAGCGTGAACCTCAACTCGCTACCTCCGCGTAGTAGTTGGAATCCCCATCCTTCACGGGCGGGGAGGACGTCAATTCCAGTACTTGACCCGCGGGTCAAGCAGCGGGAGCACGAGGTCGAGGAGCAGGACGGCGGTCAGGACCGAGAAGATCGCGATGTCGGTCACGCCGAGGATCGTGTTGAAGTCGAGCTGCTGGATCGCGGTGACCAGCGTGGTGCCCAGTCCCGGGTAGTTGAACAGCTGCTCGACCAGCACGTTCCCGTTGAAGATGAAGCCCAGCGAGATCCCGAACGCGGTCACCTGCGGGAGGTAGCAGTTCCGCAGCGCGTACCGGGTCAGGATCCGCCGGCCCTTCAGTCCCTTCGCCTCGGCGTACACCAGGTAGTCCTCGCCGAGAATCGGAACCATCAGCATCCGGGTCGACAGGATCCAGCTGAACGTCCCGATGATCACGATCGACAGCGCCGGCAACAACCCGTACTTCAGCACACTGCCGACGAAATGCGGACTGATCCCCGGATTGATGTTGGAGTCGTACGCCGATCTGGCCGGCAGCACACCCATCGAGTAGGCGAAGATGTACACCAGGACCAGCGCGACGAAGAAGTACGGCACGTGCGACAGCGCGATCGACAGATTGGTGGCGATCGCGGAGCCGGCCTTGCCGCGCCGCCAGCCGGCCACCGCGCCGATCGCGATGCCGAGGATCCAGGCCAGTACGGCGGAGATGCCGAGCAGACCGATCGTCCAGGGCAACGATCGCAGGATCACCGTCTGGGCCGGCGTCGGGTAGTTGATCAGGCTCGGCCCGAGATCGCCGTGCAGAATCAGCTTCTGCATGTACGTCAGGTACTGCGTCAGCAGGTTCCCGTCCAGCCCGAACTCGTGCTTGTAGCGGGCGATGATCTCGGCACTCGCCTGCGCGTTGTAGATGTAGTTCTGCTGCAGGGTCTGGATCAGCGTCTGGATCGGGTCACCCGGCATCAGCCGGAAGAAGAAGAACGCGATGGTCAGTGCGCCCCAGAGCTCGATCAGATACAGCCCGAACCGGCGGATCGCGTACGCCGCCAGCGGATGCCGCGACAGCCAGGCCCGCACCCCCGAGACGGGTGCGGAGTCCTGGCTCTTGTCGACAGCTACCGCAGGCGGGGCCTCCGCCGTCACGCCGGTCCCTTCTGCCCGGTGGGCTCGATCTTGCCCAGCACGAAGATGAAGTGCTGCCACCAGTTCAGCGGGACCTCGTACAGGTCTTCGTCGGTCGGCCAGCCCTTCCAGAACGTCGTGTTGAAGTACGACGGGTAGCCGGTCTGGATCACCGACAGCATCGGCAGGTCCTGGAAGTAGATCTCCAGCGCCTGGTTGAGCAGCGGCTTGGCTTCCTCGCTGTTCGGGTCGAGCTGGGCGAGCTTCTCGGAGATCGCGTCGAACTTCGGGTTCCGGTACCGCAGCTTGTTCTTGCCGGCCGCGTTCTTGCCGACCGGCTGGTACTTGTCGCTGGTCCAGTCCGAGTACAGCTGCTCGGGGTCGACCGCGATCCCGGCCCAGCTGGAGTCGATGTCGTACAGGCCGCGCTGGAACTTCTCGTCGTGCACGTTGCCGGCCAGGCTGCGCAGGGTGGCCGGGACACCGACCTTGGCCAGCTCGGTCTTCAGCACGTTCGCGATCGCGTACTCACCGCCGTCGACCGGCGAGGGCGTGATGATCTCGAGGTTGATCTCCTTGCCCTTGTAGGTGCGCTTGCCGGCGGCGTTCTTCGGCGCGATCTCGTCGAGCAGCTGGGTCGCCTTGTCCGGGTTGAACTCGAACTTGTACTTGTTCGCGAGTTCGTCGTTCTTCCACTTGTCGTTGGTCGGGTAGTCGGCCCACGGATACTGCGCCGGCGGCACCGGGACCGGCCAGATCGACTTGCCGATCTTCTCCCGGTCGAGGCAGTAGTTGATCGCCCAGCGCATCTTCGGCTCCGAGATCACACCCCGGGACGGGTCGCAGTTCAGCCACATCACCCGCGGGTTCGGGTCGTGGAACCGCGTGGTCTGCAAGGCCGGGTAGCCGGTGTTGCGCAACTGCTTGGCGTGCTGCTCGTCCACCGAGCCGACGTCGAACTCCGCGCGCTCGAACGCCAGTGACGCCTGGTCGAGCTGCTTCGACGTGCTCTGGTAGACGACGTACTGCGGCTTGACGTCGAGCTTGTCCTTGTTCCAGTAGTTCGGATCCTTCTCCCAGACGAACATCTTCTGGTTCCGGATCGCCTGCTTCAGCTTGTACGGACCGCTGTGCACCGGCGGGTTGTCCTTGTACTTCGTCGGGTCCTGCGACTTCCAGATGTGCTCGGGCATGATCCCGAGCGGCGGACCGGCGATCGCGGAGATGAAGTTGTAGTGGAACCGTGGTCCCGGTTTGGTCATCTTGACCACCGCGGTCTGAGCGTCCGGGACCTCGATGTCCTTGACGAACTCCTTCAGCTCACCGCCGCCGCCGAACAGGTCCGGGCGATCCTTCAGCAGCATGATGGTGAACTTGAAGTCGTTCGCGCCCAGCGGCTGTCCATCGTTCCAGTGCGCCTTCGGGTCGAACTTGAAGGTCACCTCGGTGTGGTCGTCGTTGTACTTGTACTCGGTCGCCAGCCACGGCTTCATCTCACCGGTGGCGAAGCTGAGGTAGAACAGCGGCTCGGTGCTCAGCTCCACGCCGGCACCCGACGGCGAGCCGTTCGGGATCATCCCGTTGAAGCTGTCGAAGACCGTGTACTCGACCTGGCCGACGATGACCGACTGGTCCCGTGGGACCGGGATGTTGGCCTTGCCGATCTGGATCGACTTGGTGGCAGCGGGCTTGTTGTTGTTGGCGGGCTTGTCGGAGTACGAGCCGCCACCGCCGGAGCAGGCCGCCAGGAAGGCGGTCATCGCGGCCGCGGCACCTCCTCCGACCAGGCTTCGCCGACTCAACTGATAGCGAACGACATCCTCGACATCTTCGAACTGGGGGCGCGGCGCTTCGTTCATGACGAAAGTCACCTCCGTTTCCGTTGCGCGGACAGGGCGGTCACCGACCGAGAGGTGTGTCGGACTATAAGTAGCGATGACAACGTTGGCAAGAGTTCGTTGCCACGTTGGAAAGATGAAGTCATATCCGCAGATCAGTCGATATACCAACCTATGACAACGATGTTTTGCTCTGTGTGACCAGTGCGGGTGTTGGTCCCGTCGTACGACGCCGTGCGTCGTCACACGCCGCGTCACACGGTGACCGTTTTGGCTGGGATCCAGATGGCCAGATCCGGCCACCGAAGTGGTAGTGACTTCCAGGGGGAAACAGATGACGAGTACGGCCGTGGACTTCGAGGCGATCAAGGACAAGCAGCGGACCGGGTGGCAGACCGGCGACTACCCACGGGTGGGCAACACGTTGCAGATCATCGCCGAGCTCTTGGTCGAGGCCGCCGACGTCCGGGCCGGGCAGCGTGCCCTCGACGTCGCCTGTGGTCAGGGCAACGCGGCACTGGCGGCGGCCCGGCGGTTCGCCGAGGCGACCGGTGTCGACTACGCGGCGAACCTGCTGGAGCAGGGCCGCGAACGGGCCGCGGCGGAGCACCTTCCGGTCACCTTCACTGAAGGCGACGCGGAGAAGCTGCCGCTCCCGGATCGAGCGTTCGATCTCGCGCTGAGCACGGTCGGCGTGATGTTCGCGCCCGATCACCAGCGCGCGGCGGACGAGCTCGTCCGGGTCGTCAAGCCCGGCGGCAAGATCGCACTGGCGAGCTGGACGCCGGCCGGGATGATCGGTCAGCTGTTCAAGGTGGTGTCCAAGTGGGCGCCGCCGCCGGCCGGGGTGCAGTCGCCGACGCTGTGGGGTACCGAGGAGCATCTGGTCGAGCTGTTCGGTGATCGGGTCGAGTGGACGGCGCTGACCAAGCGTGAGTACGTGTTCCGCTACCACTCGCCGGAGCACTTCGCGATGTGGTTCATGGACTTCTACGGACCGATCACCCGCCTGGCCGGGTCGCTGGACGGTGAGGACTATCGCCACTTCGCCACGGATCTCGCCGACGTACCGCGAGCGTTCGACTACGCAGACGACGGTACGGTCGCGGCGCGCGCGGAGTACCTGGAGGCGGTCGGCCTACGACGCTGACACGGGTGACGCACCGGGCGACACTGGAGGTCTCACGCGAGGGGGTGAGACCTGTGCCGCTGATCCGATTGCTCGGACCGCCGGTGATCGAGAAGCCGGGGCGTCAGCCGCGGGGGAAGAAGGCTTGGGGGCTGCTCGGGTATGTGTTGCTGGCCGAGCGGCCCCCCAGCCGCCGCCGGCTCGCCGAGCTGTTCTTCGCGGATGCCGAGGACCCGCTCGGCGCACTCCGCTGGACCCTGGCCGAGCTCCGCCGGGCGATCGGCGTACCGGAGGTGCTGACCGGCGATCCGGTGTCCGCCGGGCTCGACGCCACGACGGTGGATGTCCTGCAGTTGGACGACTTGTTGCTGATGTCGAGCGGCGAACTGCTGGAGGGTGTGGAGCTCGAGTCATGTCCCGAGTTCGAGTCGTGGCTGCTGGTCGAGCGTCGCCGGGTCGCCGGCGCCATCGAGGCGCGGCTGCGGCAGCACGCGATCGCCTTGCTGGCAACCGGACAGGCTGCCGACGCGATCCCGTTCGCGGCCAAAGCGGTTGCCGCCCATCCACTCGAGCAGGGCAATCACGAACTGCTCGTCCGCAGCCTGGCGCAGTCGGGCGACGAGGCCGGCGCGCTGCGCCAGATCACGTTGTGTGAGGACCTGTTCCGGAACGAGCTGGGGGTCGAGGTGACCGAATCCTTGCGCGGAGCCGCCCTGATCGGGACCCAGCAGGGGCCACCGCTCAGCAGTCGTGCGGCGGCCGTGAGCCAGCTCCAGGCCGGACGCGCCGCACTGGTGGCCGGTGCCGTGGACGCCGGCATCCTTTGCCTACGGCAAGCAGCTGCGTCGGCCGTGCGGTGCAACGACAAGACGCTGCAAGCCCGTGCGCTCACAGCTCTTGGCGGCGCGCTCGTGCACGCGATCCGCGGCCACGACGAGGAGGGTGCGATCATCCTGAACGAAGCGCTCCTCGTCGCCGATCAAGCCGGCGAGCGAGCGACCGCGGTGCTTGCGATGCGCGAGCTGGGATTCATCGAGGTGCAGGCCGGACGGCGTGGTACCGCCGACGAGTGGCTGGGCAAGGCACAGGCGGTGGCCGAGACCGACGACGAGCGGGCCGCGATCCTCGGTGTCCGCGGCATGAACTCGTCCGACCGGTCCGACTATGCGCTCGCGTTCGAGCAACTGCACGCATCGGTCGAACTCGCCGCCCGTTGTGGCGATCGCCGCCAGCAGGCGTGGTCGTTGTCACTCGTCGGGCGCGCACATCTGCTGCGTTCGGAGTACAGCGAGGCAGGGGCTGCACTGGCCGAGACGCTGGACCTGGTCCGGCAGGAACGCTGGATCGCCTTCCAGCCTTGGCCGCAAGCGCTCGCCGCCGAGCTCGACCTGTACGCCGGGAAGCTCGACACGGCCACGGACGGTTTCGAGGAGGCCTGGGCCTTGAGCTGCCAACTCGGCGACCCTTGCTGGGAAGGCATGGCCGGCCGGGGTCTCGCCCTGCTGAACGCCCGGCGAGGCGACTACTCGGCCGCGACGAAGTGGCTCGACGTGGCCCTGACCCGGGCCAGCACCGAGCCGGACCGCTACCAATGGGTCCACGCACACGTGCTGGACGCCGCGATCACGGCTGCCCTGGATCGATCCGAGACCGAACGCGCGCTGACCTTGACCACCAGACTCTCCGCCCTGGCTGCTCGGTGCGACCTGCGCGAACTCCTGGTCCACGCTCAACTCCACCTCGGCCGCCTGGGCGACCCCCGAGCCGCAGCCTCGGCCCAGTCGCTCAGCACCTCGATCGACAACCCCGCGCTGCGGTCAGTCGTAGGCGGCGTCGATCAGGAGCTCTGAACTGCGGTCCGGTTCGTTGAGCACGGCGCGGATCACATGGCGCTGATCCCAGCGGCCGCTCGCCCACGCCAGCGCTTTCGCGAGGCCGTCGAACGTCGCCGCGTGCGGTGCGCCGCCGGCGTCGACCCACCACGACACCTCGACGCCATCGACGGTGAGCTCCTCGTGCTCCCACCACGTCGGCGGGACCTCGGGGACCAGCTCGCGGACGATCGCCGGCACGCCGGCCGCCGTACCCGGACCGTCGATCTTGCCCTCGGCAACTTCCTGCGCCATCGGTACGTCGAACAGGTCGCTCAAACCGTCCGCCGCGGCACCCGACGCCACCACGAAACCGCCCAGATCCGCACGCTGCAACCACATCGGGCCGTCGACGACGACCGCGCGCCCGGCATCGGTGACCCGGGTCAGGCCGTCGTCCGCGAGGACCCGGACGTGGTCCGGCGCGTCGCCCGGAAACAGCGACAGCGTGCCGAGATGACGCCAGAGCCGCAGCAGATCGACCTCCTCCACCTCTCGGTCGGGGTCCGCCAGCCGTTCCAGCAACAGGCTGAGGCCGTCGGCGTCGAGATCCCCGACCTCGCGGACCAGGCCGACCGCCGTACGCACCTCGGGGTCGAGGCCGGCCGTCCACTCGGGCGCGTCGTCCAGGAAGGTCGCCAGCACGGGCTCGGCGGCCGGATCGGCCCGCCCGGCCAAGGGTTCGCCGTCGTCCAGCAGCACGCGGTCGCGGATCCACCAGGCCGCGTACGACGGTACGCCGAGGGGACGGTCGTCCGGCCCGACGACGCGGACCTGGGTGACCAGGGCGCGCCGGAGTTCCGGTGACGATCCGAGCAGTTCGAGGACGCGCGGCCAGGCGTCGTCGGTGATCCAGTCGAGGTCGCGGATCGCCAGGAGTTCTCCGACGGTTGCGCCGTACCGGGATCCGTCGGGCGCCACGTCGTACGCCCAGTCCTCGATGCCGTCGAGGTCTTTGAGTGCCTCGGGCAACTGATCGAGGGCGACGTCCGAGGACGTCACCAGGCCGAGGGTCGCGAGTACGCCGACCGCCTCCAGCGCGGGCTGTCCGTAGCGGTCCAGCACCTCGCGGGCGACCGGCGCGACCTCCTCGTCGTCGAGCACCGCCTCGGCCTCGGATCCGGGGACGACGAGCGCGTTCGCGGGGACGTGGTCGCCGTCGGCGTCGCGGAGGACCAGGTCGGAGAGCCACCACAGCCCTTCGGCTTGGGACGGGTCGGCCGCGACCAGGCCGAGGACGGCGTGCGCGATGGCGTCGGGATCGTCAGCCTCGATCGAGTGCTCGACGGCCGTGCGTACGGCGCTGTCCTCGAGCAACGTCCGTGGTGTCGCCGGGAGCGCGCCCAGTCGCTCGAGCGCCGGGTCGACGGCCTCCGGGTGCACGACGCGGACGCCGTACTCCCCGAAGGCGGCCAGGTTGTCGGTGGGGATCTCCGGGCCTGGGAGGAGCAGACCGCGGGCGCCCCGGACGAGCCTTCCGTCGGCGAGAGGGACGGGCAGAGTGCCGAGAGACTCACGCAGCAAGGCATCCGTCACCATGCCGGCCAGCGAGCCGTAGAGGTTCCGCCACCACTCGGGTGGCTCGTCGGCCGCCACTCCCCCGAGCTGATCCACCACCTCCGCCAGCTCGAGCCGCCGTACGTGAAGCGCATCCAACGCCAGGCTGTCCTGTCGTGCCGACCGGATCAACCCGCGCACGATCGGTGCCAGCACCCGGTTGAACGCGTCGTCCGCGCCTTCCACCACCACGGCATCTCGCGGCCTGAGCAAGACATCGTCCTCAACCGCCCGCACCATCGGCGTGCCGGGCAGCACCTTGCCGATCTCGTCCCTCAACGCACCATCAAGAGCACCCGCCGCCAGCCCGGTCGGCACCAGATACAGGACGTCACCCCCGGCTTCAGCCCGCTCCCGCACCAACTCGCCGTACGCCCTGGCCGCCTCCCACACCAGCCGATCCGCCAACGGCCCCTTGGCCACATGCCGCCGCGTCGGATCCAACGGAAAACTGGCCAACAGCAACGCAGGCAGCGACAACGGCTCGTCCGTAGGTGTAGGGGCCTGGACAACCCCTGGCAACTCCACACCGCCGCCCGACGATTCTTCTCGCACCGCGACCTCGTGGCGTGGAAGGGCCCACAGGACCGACCAGTTGGGGCGGGAGCGTTCTTCTACGGGGCGGTCGGCGAGGAGCGTTTCGCGTTCTAGGTCGTCGAAGACTCCGGCGGCGCGGTGGATCCACCAGCGGGACTCGGCGTCCTGCAGGACCCGGCGTCCCTCGTCGGTCTCGATCTCGATGCGTTCGAGACCGGGTAGTGCGAGCAACAGCGCGTCTCCCGCCTCAGCCAGCAGTCGACGGACGAGTGCGGCGGCGGCCTCGTCGCGGAGGGGCAGGATGACCGCGGTGTCGTAGCCCTCGGGTGGTTCGCCCTCGGCCTCGAACGGGAGCCGCAATACCGGCACCTGCCCGTCCCGCCGGCGTACTTCGGTGTCGAGGCCGGCCGACCCGAGCCCGGCGATCGCGGCCGCCGTGTCCGCTTTCGAGAACCGCACCCCACCGGTCCGCGACAGGATCACCGGCTCATCCGTCACCGCGAGTACGGCGGAGAACCCCACCCCGAAACGCCCGACCGTCGGCTCGTCCCGCTTCGCCGAAGCACGCAGCGTCGCAAGTGACTCGACTCCCTCGGCCGACAGCGGCGTACCGGTGTTGGCAACCACCAGCGTGCTGCCGCGGAACTCGTACAGCACCCGGCCCGGCACCCCCGCCCGCGCGGCCGCATCCGCGGCGTTCTGCGCGAGCTCGATCACGAGCCGGTCGACGTACCCACCGAGCGCCAGATCCTCCTCGGCGTTCGCGTCCTCCCGGAACCGCACCGGCGCCGCCGACCACCCGGCCAGCACCCGCTCGCGAATCCCCGCCGTACCGAACACGTCGTCGCTCACCGGTGCAGTATGCCCCAACGCCGCCGGCCTGCCCGCCGGCCCGGCTATCGTGGTCCGGTGATCTCTCCCGGCAGCCGGTACGTCGCCCTCGGAAGTTCGTTCGCCTCCGGTCCGGGGATCGACCCGATCGTGTCTGCCCCGGCGGGCCGATCGGGCAACAACTACGCCCACTTGGTCGCGGCGGAGCTCGGGCTGGAGCTGACCGACGTCACCTACTCCGGTGCGACCACCGCGCACCTCCTCGACACCCGGCAGGACGAGGCGGCCCCGCAGCTCGACGCCGTCACCCCGGAGACGGCGCTCGTCACGATCACTGTCGGCGGCAACGATCTCGACTACGTCGGGACGTTCATCCGCGGCAGCTACCTCAACCTGCTGGCCAAGCCGGCCACCATCTTCGGCCGGCGCGTCGCGAACCGGATCCGGGCGCGGGTCAGCTACCTCAAGGACGACGCGGCCTACCAGGCCGTCACGGATTCCCTCGTCGCCGTGGTCGAGCGCGTCCGGGAGCGTGCGCCGGACGCCCAGGTCGTGCTCGTCGACTACCTCACCCTCGTCGGGCCGAGCACCCGTCCGCGTCGCGACGTACCACTGAACGAGGAACAACTGCCGAGCGTCGCCCTGATGGCCGACGGCCTGGCGGCGGCGTTCGCGAAGGCTGCGGCCAGCACGGGCGCCGAGCTGATCACGGCCTCGGCCGCGAGCCGCGACCACGGCATCGGCTCCCCCGAGCCGTGGACGACCGGGTTCAGTCGGGGCCCGCTCGGCCGCCTCCGCGGCTTCGTCCCGTACCACCCGAACGCGGCCGGCATGCGCGCCGTCGCCGACCTGATCGTGCACACGCTCCGATCATGACCGAAAAGGTGCGCCAGGCAACGACCTCCGACATCGACGCGGCGGTCCGGACCCTGACGCAGGCGTTCGAGGACTACCCGATGACCCGGGCCGGGCTCGACCCCGACGACTACCTCACCCGGCTCTCGCAGTACAACCGCCACTTCCTCACCGGCATCGGCATCCCGCACGGCCGGGTCTGGGTCACCGACGACGTCGGCGCCGTGGCCATCTGGACGACGCCCGCCACTCCCCCGGATGCCTTGGGCAAGCTCGCCGACGCCTTCAACGAACTCGCCGGATCACGCGCAGCCGTCGCCGCGGAGTACGGCCAGGCGATGGGCATCTTCCGCCCACGCACTCCACTCTGGCTCCTCGCCATCCTCGGCGTCGCCCCCGACCGGCAGCACCAGGGTCTGGGCCGAGCGGTCGTCGCGCCCGGCCTGGCCGCCGCGGACCGCGAGCACTTACCCGCGTACCTGGAGACCCAGGACCCGGCGAACCTCTCGTTCTACGAGTCTCTGGGCTTCACCACGATCGCCGAACTGGAACTCCCCCACAACGGCCCGATGCACTACGCCCTCTACCGCCCACCCAGCTGACTCACGGGGTGTAGACGTACGGCGTGGTGGTGGTGACCGCGAGGAAGCCGAGGCGCTGCAGGATCGGGGAACTGTCGTCGGACGCGTCCACGTGGAGGTATTTGTAGCCGAGCTCCACCGCGCGGGCGGCGCGGACCGCGACGAGGGCTTTGTAGATGCCCTTGCCACGCCACTCCGCGAGCGTCGAGCCGCCCCACAGACCGGTGAACTCGGTGCCCTTCTTGTAGACCGCCCACGCTGCGGAGACGACCTCGCCGTCCGCCTCGGCTACGTAGATGTCGGTCAGCCCGGTCGCGTGACGGCGGACCAGATCGTCGGTGAGCCAGGACCAGTCGTCGTTCCAGACGGTCGACTCCATCGCCGCGATGCGCTCGAAGTCGGCGCGGTCGTTCACGAGGCCGATGGTGATGCCGTCGACGGACGTGCGTCCGCGCAGCCGCTCGACGATGTCCGCGCTCTCCGCGACCAGGACGGTCTCCTGCTCCTCGGGCTCGAACCCGGCCGCGCGCAGCCGCTCCTGCAGATCCGCCGGCAGGTCGTGACCGCGCAGCTTCCATTCGACCGACTGGCCCATGGCCGCGAAGTAGTCCCGCTGGCGGGCGATCAGCGCGTCGACCTCAGCGCCGTCGAGCCCCTCCAGCGATCGGTAGCTGACGAACCCACGGTTCGGGTACTCGACCCGGATCACCGGCCCGTCCATGCTCGTCGGCACGTCCGCGCTCTCGCTCGTCCCACGCAGCTGGTCGTCGTACACCGCCAGCAACTGCCGGGCCTGCTCACTCTTCGCATCGGTCACGAGAGGACTCTTCCACGACTCCCCGGAATCCGCCCTGTATTTCACCCTGCTGAAATGCCAGCCCGTCACCGCGTGGCTGTCCTCGCCACTCCTTGCAGCCGAGCCCCACCATCCGTGACCACCGGCCTCCCGCCGCTGCGGCTCACCGCGTGGCGATCCTCGCCACCCCGTGCAACCGGCTCCGCCACCATCCGTGCGTACGCTCCGGCTGCGGACGCTCCTCACCCCGCCGGCCGCGCCCGACCCGCTCACTCAGCCCGCGCTTGTTCTTCGGCTTCTGGTTCGCGAAGTGACTCAGCGACACCATCAGGTTCAGCGGTTCCATCACTCCGTCCTCCGATTCTCTGGTCCGTACAACCAGAGGTCGGAGCCGCGGACGCGATCTTGACATCCCGTGCGTGAATCAGCCGTCGGATTTCTCGGTCGCCATGAGTAGCCGGCGGAGGAGCGCCTCGAGGCGGATGCGGTCGCTGGAGGACACGCTGTGGATCAGGTCCTGTTCGACGTGCTGGATCTGGCCGATGCCGCGCTCCCAGATCTCGTGGCCGGACGGGGTGAGCGTGGCGACCACCTTGCGGCGGTCGTCGCGGTCGTGCGAGCGCTCGACATAGCCGCGGCGTTCGAGTGCGTCCAGGCGGTTGGTGAGCGCCGCCGCCGACATCCCCAGCTGCTTGGCGAGCTCGCCCGGGGTCGCCCGGTATGGCGAACCGCCGCGGCGGAGCATGTGGAGCGTCTTGAACTCCCACCACTGCATCCCGAACTCCGCCAGCACCGCGTCCCGATGCCGATCCAGGTAGCGCGCCAGCGCCTGCAGCCGGACCGCGATGCCCTCGACTCGGCGATCGAGCTCCGGCCACTCCGCAGACCAGAGGTCGACATGGTCATCCACCCAATCCTTCACCCGTCTAACTTTTCATCCGCTGAAGGTTAGTTGTCAAATATTTCGACGTCGAAATACCCTGCTGCTCCAGCCTCCAGCTCATCGTGAGGAGCACCCCCATGACCCACCTCGCCGCCACCGCCGTCGTCACCGCCGCCACCCACCTCATGCGCGCCGGCCAATGGACTGCCGCCACCGAACTCCTCCGCGCCAGCCAAGCCGAGAACCCCGCCGAGCACCAAGCCCTTGCATTGGCCCGCGCCGAGGTCGCCGTCGACCAAGACTTCGCCCAACAGACAACCCATGCCCCCGCGGCGCTCACCGCCATCACCCAACTGATCGGCGAATCGACCGATGCAACAGTCACCTGGGACGTCGAGATGCTGCGATTGCGCAAGGACTACGGCACAGCCCTGGTCCAGTCGGGCGATCTGAGCTTCGGCCCAGAGGGGCGTGACGAGGCTACGTCGGCCGCTCTCGCCAGCCGCGCGGAACGGCTCGGCGAGAACGCTCCCGGTGACCCTCGACGCGGTGCGGTGAGTTTCTACGCCGGCCTGATCGCCGACAATCTCCGGGGCCGCAGCGACGAGGCGTTCATCCACTTCACTGCCGCGATGCAGCTCGGCGAGAAGAGCGGCGACGAACTGCTCGCCTCGCTCGCGCTGCGGCATCTCGGCGATCACGCTCATACTGCCGGCGATCTCGTGCTTGCGCGGGAGCAGTGGGAGCGGTCGACGGAGCTCCGGCAGAAGGTGGGGCATCTGCTGGGTGCGCTGGCTCAGCAGGCTCTGCTCGCCGTACTGCTTCGGGATGAAGGGGACCTCGCCGGATCCCGGGCGCTCGCGACCGAGGTCAACCGCTGGGCCCGCCAGGTCGAACTCCCGTTCCTCGTCAGCCAGACGGACGCCCTGCTGAAGTAGCCCTCGGCGGCAGGCCGAACTCGGCAGGTACGCCGGGGCTGAAGGCGACGTGATCGGGAGGTCGGCCCGGCGCGGTCAGGCCGACCGAGGTCAGGACGTCGTCGGCATCCAGCCCAACAAGCTCGGCGGTGTGGAGGATCCAGGGTGGGTGGTGGTTGGGGAGGTACCAGGTGCGGCCGGCGCGGTGGGTGTGAAGGGCCCAGCGGGCGGTGAGGAAGTTTTCGAGCGGCCCGAGTTCCAGGCGAGCGCCGACCTCGACGTCGATGGTCGCGCTCGCCTGAACGCCGGGCCAGCGGAGAGTCGATGTGTAGGTGTGGTGGTTGCCGTCGCGGATGTGCGTCATCCGAGCCCAGCGGTATGGCAGGCCGAAGACGGTGCGGGCCGCGGTGACGACAGCCAGGCGGTTCGCGTCGAGGCTGAGGAAGACGACACCACGCCGGCCGGCCTCGTCGACGGAGTACAGGCGCACGTTCGTCTCCAGGAACGTGCCCACATACGGTACGGCGGGTCCGTGCGGCAACCCGGTGTCGACCATCCGGAACGGAACGAGGCCGACGTACGTGCGTCCCTCGAAGGTGTCGGGACGGGTGCCTGCCGGGAAGAACTGCGCGACGTCAGCCGGTTCGACGGCCCAGTGCAGGAACGTCAGATCGAGCCACCGCTGCCGCAGGATCCGCGGCCGCCGCAGCTCCGGCGCCGCCGGCCAGATCGCGTCGGCCATCAGTCAGCAGACCGCAGGTCCCTACGCCGCCGGCACGCCATCAGTCGGCGGTCGGGCGGACCTCGCACGTCGGGCGCCCGTCGTTCAGCGCGCAGACGATGTACGGCGTAGCACCGCCGTCGGCCGGTCGCCACGGCATCACGGCGTCACCGCTCAACAACGTGTCGAGTGTCTGCAGCTCCGGATCACGCTGCTCGGCGTGATGCCGATACCCGGCCGCACCGAGCGCCAGCGCGATCGCCATCCCGAGGAGGTTCACCTCGGTCGGCTCCTCCGGCGTGACCGAACCCTCCGCGGGCTCCAGCTTGATGCCGTGATCCGGGACCTCGACGATCCGCGCGACGTACCTGCCAGCAGTCATGCCACAGAGCGTAGCCCCCAGTGGTCAGCGGGCGTCGTCCAGCGTGAGGATCAGTTCCACCTCAACAGGGGCGTCCAGCGGGAGCGACACCACACCGACTGCGGTGCGAACGGGCAGGCCTGCGTCCGGGAACGCCGCCGCGATGACTCGTGATGCGCCGTCGGCAACCGATACATAGTCGGTGAAGGCCGGCGTACCGGCGACGAAGACGCGCAGTGAGACACAGCCGCGGGCTTCGGCGAGGTCGATCACCTCGGCCGCCGCCGCGAGAGCGTTCAGAGCCGCCGCCTGTGCGCACAACGCTGCGACGCCGGGCTCGACCTCCTGGCCGACCTTGCCTTGGGCAAGCAGTTGCCCATCGGCCAGCGGGACCTGGCCAGAGGTGAAGAGCAGGCCCCTGTCGAGGGTGGCGGACCGATAAGCCCCAGCCGGCCCGGGTGGGTGCGGGGGCAGCTCCAAACCAGCTCTGGCGAGGTGGTCCTGTGGTCGGTTCACCCGAACGCGCCCCCGCTCCACACCGGAAGCGGGCGGCGCCCGAGCGCCACCTCGGCGGCCGCGCGGCCGAGGAGGCGGGTCGAGTCGAGGACGGGGATCGGGGAGGTGGAGGAGTCGATGGCCAGCGGGATCTCTGTGCACACAGCGGCAACCGCGTCGCAGCCTTCCTCCGCCTGCATCCGCTCGGCGATGCTGTGGAAGGTGCTCCGCACGCTCTCCGGCACCCGCCCGTAGACGAGCTCGGTGAAGATCGCGTCGTGGATACGTTCGCGTTCGGTCTCCGCCGGGATCACCGCTGTGATGCCACGCTTGGCCAGTTCGCGCGGATAGAGGGGACCATTCATCGTGAAGCGCGTACCCAGGATCGCGACTCGCTGGTAGCCGGCAGCCTGGGCGGCGTCGGCGACGACGTCGACGATGTGCAAGCCCGGAAGCGGAAACTCCGGCCCGGCGGCCTCGAGCGCCAGGTGCGCGGTGTTGTCGGGGCAGACGAAGAACTCCGCGTCGGCCTTCGCAAGTCTCTCGGCGCTGGTGCGGAGAACGGCCCGCACCGTTGCGAGATCGCCCGCCTCCCAGGCCGGCATCACTCGTTCGAACGAGATGCAGTCCATCGTGATGTCAGGATGCTGGGGCTGCCCGAGCTTCGCGCTGTGGCGGGCGACCTCGGTCCAGCACAACGCCGCGCCTTCGATCGTGTGGCCGAGAACGCCGACATGGGAGGCAGTGGTTGGCACGCTCATGATCCGGAGCCCTTCCTCGCTTCCGCGTCGAACGAGATGTCGTGAGTTGGTGTTGCGGCGGAGCGGGTCACCGGGAGTCGCACGGTACCCAACTGCCCGAAGCCCGCGGTGATCGAATCACCGACGTCGACGCGAACAGCCCGCGTCATCGCGCCGGACAGGATGAGATGGCCGGCCCCGAGCCGGACCCCGCGGCGCCCCAGCTCGTTGGCGAGCCAGGCAACAGCCTCTGCGGGATGACCGAGGACGTCCCGCCCGGTGCCGCCGGCACGCTCGACCCCGTTGACCAGGAGGGTGCAGGTGACATCGGTGAGCGTGATGCTGCCCGGGGAGTGCCGGCTCGCACCGAGGTAGACGCCGCCCGAGGAGGCGTTGTCCGCGACGGTGTCGACGATGGTCAGTTCCCAGTTGCTGATCCGGGAGTCGACGACTTCGACGAGCGGTACGACGTACGCCGTGGCGGCGAGGACATCGTCGGCGGTGACGCCCGTACTGGGCAGGTCAGCGGCGAGGACGAAGCCGAGCTCTGGCTCCACCAAGGGTGCGACGTATCCGGCCCGGTCCAGCTCCGTCGACGGCCGATGGATCGAACTGGCCATCACGTGCCCGAAGTCCGGCTCGTGGACTCCCATCTGCTGCTGCATCGCTTCGGCCACCAGGCCGATCTTGAATCCGGCGATCGTGTCGCCGTCGAGGCGCCATTGATCGACCTGGTGAGACTGGATGGAGTAGGCGTCGTCGATGTCGAGCGCCGGGTGCGTTCTGGAGATCGGCGGCATCGGCAGGCGTCCTCGCCGGGCCGTCAGTAGCTCCTGGGCGATCTGACTCGCCGCCTGGTGATCGCGCGATGCCACTGTCATCGGGAGGCCTCGCGCTGCCCGGCCAACTCGGCCGCGACGTCGATGATCATGTCCTCTTGACCGCCGATGATGTTGCGTCGGCCCAGCTCCAGCAGAATGTCACGCACGGGTGTGCCGAACTTGGCGGCGGCACGTCTCGTCGGGTGGAAAAAGGTGGAGTAGACACCGGCGTAGCCGATGAGGAGCGCGGCCTCGTCGATGATCTGGGGAGCCTTCATGCAGGCCGCGACCACCTGCTCGGCGAGTTCGGCGAGGGCGAAGGCATCGACATCCAGCTGGAAGCCCGACCGGGTGAGCGCTACCGCCAGCACTTCCGTCTGCGCGTTCCCCGCGCTGGCACCGAGCCCGCGCAGCGAGCCGTCGATGTAGGTCGCTCCGTTCTCAGCGGCAGCGAGTGAGTTCCCGATCGCGAGACCGAGATTGTTGTGAGCGTGAAAGCCCACTGGGATGTCGACAGCGCCGCGCAGGGCGGCAACGCGTGCCGCTGCCTGAGTGGGGACCATGGCTCCGGCCGAGTCAACAACGTACACGACCTGCGCGCCGCGGCTCTCGAGCTTGGATGCTTGCTGCGCAAGCTCAGCCGGCTCGATCTTGTGACTCATCATCAGGAAGCAGATGGCGGTGAGACCATCCTGGCGGGCCCGTCGCACGGCCTGCTCCGCGCAATCGGCCTCGGTGCAGTGGACCGCCACCCGCAGAGTGGTGGCTCCGGCCTGCTCGATGTCGTCGAGGTCGGCAAAGGTCGAGATGCCGGGGACATAGAGGGCGGCGATCGACGCTCCGGGAGCCGCTTGGACAGCGGCTTCGACGTACTCCTTGTCAGTGGCGGCAGCACGACCGTACTGCAGCGACGAACCGCCGATGCCGACACCATGGGCGACCTCGATGGTCCGGACGCCGGCGCGGGCGAGGCCACCGGCGATCGCCGCGACCTGGTCTGTGCTGAACTGGTGCGAGACGCTGCTCATGCCGTCGCGCAGGCTCGTGTCCACGAGGTTCAAGGTCATCCCACGGTCTCCTTCTGCTCGGATCGGGTGAGGGCGATTCCGTCCGCGACCGCAACCGCCGCGGCGGTGATGATGTCCAGGTTTCCGGCATAGCGAGGCAGATAGTCGCCGGCACCCTCGACGTTGACCATGCACGTGACGACGTCGCGGTCGACGTCGAGCAGTTGCAGTTCATAACCGGGGACGTACGTCGCCACCGAAGCGACCATCGCCGTCACGGCGGCCTCGATCGCGGATTCGTCCGAGTCGGTCACGGAGGCGTAGACGGTGGCCCGCATCGTCATCGCGGGCTCCGCCGGGTTGATGACCGAGATCGCCTTCGCACGCGGAATGCCGACCACAGTCCGCAGGGCGTCCGCCGTCTTGAGGCAGAACTCGCTGAGGTTCTGCCGGGTGCCAGGTCCGGCCGACGCGGAGGCGATCGAGGCGACGATCTCGCCGTACGTCACGTTCGCGGCGGACTTGATCGCGGCGAGCATGGGGATGGTCGCCTGCCCGGCGCAACTCACGAGATTCACGTTCGGGGCCTCGAGGTGATCGTCGAGGTTGACGGCCGGGATCACGGCAGGCCCGACACCGGCCGGCGTCAGGTCGATCGCCGTGATACCGGCCGCGGCATAGCGAGGCGCGTTCGCCGCGTGAACCGCGGCCGAGGTCGCCTCGAACACGATGTCGGGCAGTTCGGACCGGCCGAGCAGCCAATTCACCCCCTCCGCGGTCGTTTCCAGCCCGGCATCGCGGGCGCGGGCCAGGCCGGCGCTCTCGGGATCGATTCCCACCATCCATCGAGGTTCGATCTGTCGCGAGCGCAGCAGCTTGAACATCAGGTCCGTGCCGATGTTTCCCGAGCCGACGATCGCGGCGGTCAAGGTCTTCGTAGTCACCGTATGTCGCTTCCCTCCGGCGTGTCGGTGGTCGTCACGAGGATGCGGGACCGCGGACAGGCTCGCGAGCAAAAGGCATGACTTAGCATCTGAGCCATGCCTTTCGTCTATACCCTTCGCCTGCTGTCGTACGTGTGCGCGATCGCCGACGAGGGATCGATCACCGCGGCGGCGGAGCGGCTCACCATCAGCCAGCCGTCGCTGACGAGACAGGTTCGCGATCTCGAGCGGCGGCTTGGCGTGGCGCTGCTGGACCGGACGCCTCGAGGGGTCACCCTGACCGCCGCCGGGGATGTGTTCGTCGCACGGGCGGCTGACATTCTCCGCAGTGTCGACAACCTCGACGCCGAGGTCCGCGCCGTCGCCCGCGGGCACGCCGGACGCCTGCGGATCGGCTTTGTCGGATCTGCCATCAATGGACCGTTGGGTCCGGCCATCGCGCGGCTGCGCAGCGAGCTGCCAGAGGTCGAACTGCAACTGCGGGAGTCCTTCGACGACATGTCGCTGATGGCGGAGATCAAGGCCGGCGACCTCGACCTCGCGGTGCATCGCCTCCCGATCAGGGCCCCGGAACTCCTGAGCATCCCCTGGGCGCAGGAGCCGTTGAGTGTCTTCCTTCCCGACAACTCTCCGCTGGCGGCCGACACCGGGCCGCTCGCATCAGAGGCGCTGAGGAACTTGGACCTGGTGATGTGGCCGCGCGAATCCGCACCCCAGGCCTATGACGAGGTGATGGCCATCTACCAAGACCTCGGTGCGGTCCCCCACTGCGTTGCGACCGCTCACACGGTGCAGGCGATTCTCGCACTTGTCGCGGCCAGGGTCGGTGCCGCGTTGATGGCACAGTCGTATCGCTCGCTCCGACGGGTCGGCGTACGCACCCGGCCGCTGGCCGACTACCACGTGACGCACTTCATCACGATCGCCAACGGCAACAGGTCGGCCGTCCTCGAGCGCTGCCTGACGATTCTTCAGCGGCATCAAGCCCGGCACCTGACCGCGTCGGCCACTTCGCCGCCCTGGAAGCCCCCGACCATGTGATCAGGGACCTCCAGGACTTCTTCGCCAAGCTCTAGGACGAGAAGGCCGCGTCGAAGGAGGCGGTGGGTGGGTCGAAGGCGAGCGAGCGGACGAACTGGACGGCTTCGGCGGCGCCGACCAGGCGGTCCATCCCGGCGTCTTCCCATTCCACCGAGATCGGGCCGGCGTACCCGATGGTGTTGAGCATCCGGAAGCAGGCCTCCCAGGGGACGTCGCCGTGGCCGGTGGACACGAAGTCCCAGCCGCGGCGCGGGTCGCCCCAGGCCAGGTGCGAACCCATCCGGCCGTTGCGCCCGTTGCCGACCTGGCGCTTCGCGTCCTTGCAGTCGACGTGGTAGATCCGGTCCTTGAAGTCCCACAGGAAACCGACCGGGTCGAGGTCCTGCCAGACGAAGTGCGACGGGTCCCAGTTCAGCCCGAACGCCGGCCGGTGACCGATAGCGTCCAGGGTCGCCGTCGTCGACCAGTAGTCGTACGCGATCTCCGACGGGTGCACCTCGTGCGCGAACCGGACCCCGACCTCGTCGAACACGTCGAGGATCGGGTTCCACCGGTCGGCGAAGTCCTGGTACCCGGCCTCGATCATGGCCGGCGGCACCGGCGGGAACATCGCGACCGTCTTCCAGATCGACGACCCGGTGAAGCCGACGACCACGTCCACCCCGAGCGCGCGGGCGGCGCGGGCCGTCGTCTTCATCTCCTCGGCGGCGCGCTGCCGGACGCCTTCCGGCTCGCCGTCGCCCCAGATGTGCGCGGGCAGGATCGCCTGGTGCCGCTGGTCGATCGGGTCGTCGCAGACCGCCTGCCCGAGCAGGTGGTTCGAGATCGTCCAGACCTTCAGGTTGTGCTTCTCGAGGATGTCGAGGCGGTCGCGCACGTACGCCTCGTCCTCGGCGGCACGCCGTACGTCGAGATGGTCACCCCAGCAGGCGATCTCCAGCCCCTCGTATCCCCAGGACGACGCCAGCCGGGCCACCTCCTCGAACGGCAGGTCGGCCCACTGGCCGGTGAACAACGTGATCGGTCGAGCCATCTGGTCCACTCCTCAGGCGATCATGGTCAGCGGACACCGAGCAGGTGCTCCATCGCCAGCTGGTCCAGCTTCTCGAAACCGAGACCGCGGTCGGCCAGCGCCT
The DNA here is from genome assembly GCF_036227145.1 of Kribbella sp. NBC_01484. NCBI lineage: Bacteria > Bacillati > Actinomycetota > Actinomycetes > Propionibacteriales > Kribbellaceae > Kribbella > Kribbella sp. NBC_01484. The sequence continues at coordinate 6,582,045 of NZ_CP109437.1, read as the reverse complement.
CCCGGTCGTACTTCTCGCTGCGGAGGTCGGCCAGCGTCTCACCCTCGGCCAGCGTGGGCTCGGACAACTCCGCGACGCGTGCGGCGGCAAGGGCCTCCGCGACCTCGGGGTCGGCCCGGAACGCCCGCGCCTTGTCGCGCAGGATCAGGTAGTTCCGCATGCAGGCCTTCGCGGTCTCCCAGACGCCTTCCTCGTCCTCGGTACGCGGCGGCTTGTAGTCGAAGTGGACGTGCCCGTCGTACGCCGGGTAGCTTCCGGACCCCTGCAGGACGTCGACCGTCCAGAAGGCCTCCCGCAGGTTCCCGGCCCCGAACCGAAGGTCCTGGTCGAACCGCGGACCGTGCTGCCCGTTCAGGTCGATGTGGTACAGCTTGCCGTGCCACAACGCCTGCGCGATGCCGTGCGCGTAGTTCAGCGAGGCCATCTGCTCGTGCCCCACCTCGGGGTTGATGCCGACCAGCTCGGGATCCGCCAGATCGTTGATGAAGGCAATCGCGTGACCGATCGACGGCAGCAGGATGTCACCGCGCGGCTCGTTCGGCTTCGGCTCGATCGCGAAGCGGATGTTGTAGCCCTGCTCCCGCACGTACGCGCAGAGCAGATCCATCGACTCCTTGTACCGATCGAGCGCGGCCCGCACGTCCTTCGAACCGCCGGACTCGGCGCCCTCACGCCCACCCCAGAGCACGTACGTCGCCGCCCCCAGCTCGGCCGCGAGGTCGACATTGCGGAGCACCTTCGCCAGGGCGTACCGCCGGACCTGGCGATCGTTCGCGGTCAGGCCGCCGTCCTTGAAGACGGGGTGGCTGAACAGGTTCGTGGTCATCATCTCGACGCCCAGGCCGGTGTCGGCCAGCGCCTTGGTGAACCGCTCGAGCACCTGTCCGCGAGTGGCGTCGTCGGGTACGACGTCGTCGTCGTGGAACGTGACCGCGGCCGCGCCCAGTTCCGCGAGCTTCTCCACCGCGTGGACCGGGTCCATCGCGGGGCGGACCGCCGTACCGAAGACGTCGACGCCTTGCCAACCGACGGTCCACAGACCGAAGGAGAACTTGTCGTCCTTGGTCGGGGTGTAGCTGTTCATTCGGCAATCTCCTGCCATTGTCGTGTCGTGGAACTGGACTCGACCGCGGCCAGCACACGCTGGACCTGCAGCCCGTCGGCGAACGACGGTGCCGGATCGGCTCCTTCGGCGATCGCGGTGACCAGGTCGACGACCTGATGGGTGAACCCGTGTTCGTAACCGAGCAGGTGGCCGGGCGGCCACCAGGCGGCGACGTACGGGTGGGCGGGTTCGGTGGCGAGGATGCGGCGGAAGCCGGCTGTCCTCGAGTCCTCGGTGGCGTCGTAGAAATGCAGGAGGTTCATGTCCTCGAAGTCGAACGCGAGGCTGCCCAGGCTGCCGTTGATCTCGATCCGGATCGCGTTCTTGCGGCCGGTGGCGAACCGCGTCGCCTCGAAGACGCCCAGCGCCCCGGAGCGGAAGGTGGCCAGGAACACGGCCGCGTCGTCGACTGTGACCGGTCCGCGTTCGGTGCCCGCCGTACCGGCCAGGCCGGAGTGCTCGGCGGCGACCGGGCGCTCCTTCACGAACGTCTCGAGCCGGGCGCTCACCTCGCCGATGGTGTCTCCGGTGATGTACTGCGTCATGTCGATGATGTGCGCGCCGATGTCACCGAGCGCGCCCGAGCCGGCCTTCTCCTTGTCCAGCCGCCACGACAGCGGCGCCTCCGGGTCGGCGATCCAGTCCTGCAGGTACTGCGCCCGGACGTGCCGGATGGTGCCGAGCTTGCCCTCGGCAACGAGCTGGCGAGCCAGCCCGATCGCCGGCACCCGGCGATAGGTGAACCCGACCATCGACCTGATCCCGTTCGCGGCCGCTGCCTCGGCCGCGGCGGTCATCGCCTCGGCCTCCTCGACCGTGTTCGCCAGCGGCTTCTCGCACAGCACGTGCTTGCCCGCCTCCAGCGCCGCGATCGCGATCTCGGCGTGACTGTCGCCCGGCGTGCACACGTCGATCAGCTGGATGTCGTCGCGGCCGAGCAGCTTGCGCCAGTCGGTCTCGGTCTCCTTCCAGCCGAGCTTCGTCGCGGCCGCCTGGACGGCCTCGGCGTTGCGGCCGCAGAGCACGTTCATCGCGGGGTCCAGCGGCAGGTCGAAGAAGCGCGGCGCGCTCCGCCAGGCCTGCGAGTGGGCCGCGCCCATGAACGCGTAGCCGATCAGGCCGATGCCCAGGTTCGTCATTGCTCTCCTCTTAGCTCTCGAAATCGGTCATTGGGCCATCCCCGTGGTCACGCGGCCGACCAGGGTCGGATCGACGAAGACCTGGTCGAGCGAGATCTGCGCGCCGCCCCGGACCGCGGCGGCGAAGCCGAGCTCGGACCGGACCACCCGGCAACCGCCGCCGTCCGGGGCGATCACGCGGTCGCGGACAGCCTTCTCCAGTGGCTCTTGCAGCCACGGTCCGAGCACCGCGAAGTAGCCGCCGAGCACGAGCACGTCGGGGTTCAGGATGTTGACCAGGATCGCTCCCCCGATCCCCAGCCAGGTGCCGACGTCCTTCAGCGCGGTCAGTGTCCGTGCGTCACCCGCCTCGGCGCGCCGCACGATGCCGGCCAGCCGTTGCTCCACGTCCAGGGACGGATCGCGGACCGGATCGTCGCCGTCCGTTGCCTCGTGCAACAGTGCGGGCAGCCCGACGACGGTCTCCCAGCAGCCGGTCCGGCCGCAGCCGCAGACCCGGCCGGGCGGCGCCACCGGCATGTGCCCGACCTCACCGCTGAACCCGTGCCCGCCGCGGAGCAGGTGCCCTCCGGTGACCACCCCGCCGCCGACACCGACTGCCCCGGTCAGCAGGACGAGATCGTGCACCTGGTCGTGCTGCCGGATCTCGGAGTACGCCGCGAGAGCCGCGAGGTTCGCCTCGTTGTCCACATGCAACGGGTACGTCGGCTCGCCCAGCCGGGCGCGCATCTCCTGAGCGACCGAGAGCTCACCCCACCCCAGGTTGGGAGCGAGCTTCAGGTCACCGGTCTCGCCTTCGACCAGACCGGGCACGGCGAGCGTCACCCCGGCGAGCTGTCCACCGCGTGCATCCACGGCCGCGACCGCCTCACCGACCAGGCCCGCGAACCGGTCGAGCGTCGTACCCGGGTCGAGGTGGGCGACGTCGAGCGGGATCCGCTTCTCGAGGACGACGTTGCCGGCCAGGTCGAGCGCGGCGACGGCGAGATAGTCGACGTTGATCTCGGCGCCGACGCCGCAGACGCCGGTGCCGTCGAGCTCGACGAGTTGGCCGGGGCGGCCGAGGGCGCGAGTGGAGTCGGCCGGGCCTTCGCGGAGCAGGCCGCGCTCGACGAGCTCGGCGACCAGGCTGCTGACGGTCGCCTTGTTCAGGCCGGTGTCGGCGGCGATCCGGGCGCGCGATCGCGGACCGAGGTCGCGAACGTGCCGCAGGACCACCGACAGGTTGTTGCGGCGGAGCGAGACGTGATCGGCAGCGACCCCCCGGTTCCCCGGGCGACGACCGTCGGTCAGCGTCATCTGCCACCCCTCCCCGACTTTGTCTGTTGCCCCAACAAACTAAGTTCACGCGAGAACGGCGTCAAGAGCTTGCGACGATCGCTTTCTTGCAAGAGTCTGTTCAAGATTTCCTACCGCCCCCACAGGAGTCAGCCATGAAGCTCGCTGGCCGGCTCAGGGATCCGCGCGCTGGACGAGGACGGTACGGCGTGCTCCGCCGACTACTACCTGCGGTTGACCAACGATGGCGGTCGGATGTTCAAGGGGCAGGCACCGGTGACGTCGGTCCGGCCGACGGTCCCGATGCCGAACCAGGGCACGGGTGGCGTGATCTTCTACGAACGCGTCGACTACGGCGGCGCGTCCGGCGTGGACCAGGACCTCGGACACGCCGAACTTCATCGCGCTCTCGCCGAACGCGAGTGACCAGCTGACGTCCTGCCGGATCTCCTAGAACAGTTCCATGCTGTCCGCGGCGGCGGAGATGACCGGGTTGTCCAAGTAGAGGCGGCAGGCGATCGCGTGGCCGGCGCAGGTGAGGAGCGCCGGGCCGGCCGCATCGACCACCCGGTACGCGACGGGGTGCTGACAGCGCTCGACAGCGCCCTCGTTCGTGTGCTCGCAGCCGAGGATGTGGCACGTGACGGTCTCACCGACGTTCATCAGGGTGAGGCCGTGCTTGGGACAGACACCCCAGCCGACACCGCAGGCCTGGCCTTCGTTCGCCGCCAGGCGGATCAGCTGACCGGCGGTGACCTCCAGTTCGCTCGCGATCGTGCGGAAGGTGCTCGCGGCCTGGTCGAGGTCGCGGCGGAACCGCCGCAGTTCGACGGTCTCGGGCATGCCACGGGTCGCGGCCTGCAGGTTCTCGGACAGGGCCATCGCGGCGACGGCGATCTCGTCGACCCGGACGGGCGTGTTGAACTGGCCGAGCGTACCGTTCGGCACCCTCGGGCGGTCGCGGACCTCCTTGGTCCAGTCGCTGCGCGGCGGACCCTTCCGGCTTGGGTCCTGGGCCTGCTTCTCGCCCGCGTCCTTGACCTGGGCCTCGCCTTCGCCCACCGGGATCTCGGCGATCTGCTGGTCGGCCTGCCAGCCGGCGCCGGCCGGGTCGTCCGCCGGGACTTGTCCGAGCCGGGCTTCCGGTTGCGGACCGTGACCATTGGTCCCGTTCGCGGCCGCGGCCCCGTTCACCGGGACTCGGCTCTCCTGCGCTGTCCGCCCGTTCATGCAGCCTCACTCGTCAAGTGCCTGGCCATCGCCATGCGCGCCCCCTGAAGTGCCTCCGGTGGCCGATCGTGCCATGCCTGCGGCGCTTGAGACCAGAGGAAATGCCCGCGCGTCACCCACCGCGCCCCCGCCCTTACACTCCGCAACAATTCACCCCAGCTACAGCAAGCCTCCCCCACGCAGCGTCCACTGAATCACACGCTCTGCAATCCTCAACGTTGCTTTAACATTTCCACACTGACAGTCACCAGCGGCTGTCAGCCGGTAGCTGTGAGGTGCTGCCGGAGGAATTCGACCATCCGGGCGCGGGCGTGAAAGGCCGTGTTCGGCGGGTCCTCCCGCAGGTCCCGGGTGAGCACTGCGTGAGCGCTCCTGCCGTACCGCTCCGGATTGCCAGGCGCGGAGTCGAGCTCGATCACCTCGAACGCGTCACCGAGTTGCGCCCGCAAAGTGGTGAACCGCTCGGACGGCGACATCCGGTCGTGGCTGAACCGCATGCCGAGCACGCACAGCCCGTCGGTGCGGGTCCGCTCCTTGACGACGTCGAGCTCGGCGTCGGACAAACCCGGATCGCGCCGCAGCCGCGCAGACACCGGGAACGGCGTCGACGGCTGGCTCAGCACCGGCGCCTTGACCGCGTCCTCGACCGCCGCGGCGAGCGCGAACCCACCGGTGAAGCACATCCCGATCACGCCGACCCCGCGTCCCGGCGTCCGCGCGGCCAGGTCGTTGGCGACGGCACCCAGGTACTTCGTGATCGGACGCTCGGCGTTGGCCGCGAAGCACCGGAACTCCTTGGAGACACACAGGCGAGCCACCATGCCCAGCGTGTACCCCATGGTCTCGGGGCGCCCCGGCGTACCGAAGGGCGACGGGATCACCACGGTGAATCCCTCGGCGACCAGGTGCTCGCCGAGACCCAGCACCTCGGGCGTCAGACCGGGGATCTCCGGGATCAACACGACCCCCGGGCCTGCACCCTTCTCGAAGCAGTCGAACGTCAGGCCGGCGCCGGTGAACGGCGCCCGCCGCCAGCCGGCCAGGTCGGAGCTCGGTGCCGCAGTCATGAGCGCAAGCTTAGAGTGCGCGATCGGCAACAAGCTGTTGTCGGGCCGACGCCGGTCCTCACTCTCGGAGGTCCTCGACGATCGCGCGGATCTCGACCATGCCGAACTCGGCGACCGGGTGCTTGGAGGCGATCTCGATCGCCTCGTCCAGGTCCCGGCAGTCGATCAGGTCGAAGCCGCCCATCTGCTCCTTGGACTCGGCGAACGGGCCGTCGGTGGTCACCACTTTGCCCGCGCGGCGTCGTACGCCGGTCGACTCGGCCGGCGGCTGGAGGGCGGCGCCCTCGCGACGGATGCCGCGAGCCGTCACCTCGGCCACCCAGGCCTCGGTCCTCCGGACCATGTCCTCCGGCACGCCGTCGGCGTAGTCGTCATCCGGCCGGATCAGCAACATGTACTTCATCGATCACCTTTCGTAGTGTCCAGCGCCGTACGTCGGCACTCAGCCGGGACGTCGTTGCACGATTGCAGCTTTTGACATCTGGTCCGGCACGCACAGCGGTCCAGACCTCTGACATACTCCGGGCGACTATCACTCTGAGACCCTTGGGGGGGTCCCCTTGTCCTTCCGCCCCGCCCACTTGCTACGCGTGGGCTTACCCGCCGCCCTGGTCGCGGGCGGACTGGTCGTCCTGACCAGTTCCTCCGGTTCCGCGGCCCAAGGCCCGTACCGGCCGCCCTTGACCGCTCACCACAACGCCGCGAAGACCGAGTTCGAGCCGAACGCGGTGATGGTGAAGTTCAAGAAGAAGGCGACGTCCTCGGCCAGGAAGGCCGCGGTCTCCAAGTTCCGCGCCACTACCGAGGACTCCGTCTCGTCGGATGTCGTCAAGCTCACCGGCGACCTCCCGGCCCCGGACCTGCTGAAGAAGGTGAAGGCCGACCCGACGGTCGAGCTCGCCTCGCTGAACTACAAGCGCAGCATCTCGGCCGTCCCGAACGACGAGTTCTACAGCACCGATCAGAAGACCTACCTGAACACCGTTCGGGTTCCGCAGGCCTGGGACCTGTCGAAGTCGACCGGCAGCCAGATCGTCGCCGTCCTGGACACCGGCGTCGACGCCGGTCACCCCGACCTCGTCGGTCACCTCGTGCCCGGCTACAACGCCACCTCACCCAACCGCGGGCCGATCGACGACAACGGCCACGGCACCATGACGCTCGGCATCATCGCTGCCGGCGCCAACAACGGCGTCGGCGTCGCCGGCGTCGGCTGGTCCACGAAGGCGATGCCGGTCAAGGTCCTGGCCGCCAACGGCACCGGGTACGACGTCGACATCGCCGAGGGCATCGACTGGGCGGTCGCCCACGGCGCCAAGGTCATCAACATGTCGCTCGGCGGACCGGACGACAACCCGGTCCTGCACGACGCGGTGCGGCGGGCCGTGGCCGGCGGCGTCGTGGTGGTCGTGGCGGCCGGCAACTCGGGCAACTCGGACTTCCAGTTCCCCGCGGCCTACCCCGAGGTCATCGCCGTCGCGGCGACCAACGCCGGCGGCGTCCTGACGGACTTCAGCTCGTACGGCGACTGGGTGGACATCGCCGCCCCGGGCTGGGACATCCTCAGCACCGGCGCGCGGTCGCTGACCCCGCCCGGCTTCCTGCCGTACTGGTACTGCACCGGCACCTCCTGCTCGGCGCCGATCGTCGCGGGTGTGGCCGCGCTGGTGAAGAACAAGTGGCCGACGTTCACCCCCGCCCAGGTCGCCCAGCGACTCAAGGTTCTGGCACGGGACGCCGGACCACGCGGGAACGACCCGTACTACGGCGCCGGCATGCTCGACGCGTACGCCGCTCTCGGCGGCAAGTGGACGACGGACTTCCCGGTCAACGCGGCGGACGGCAACGATCAGCCTGAGCGGGCGATGCCGGTGTCGACCGACACCGGCTCGATCAGCTCGACCATCGGCGTCGAGGGTGACGTCGACTGGTACGAGGTGACCTCGGCGGCCGCGCGCAACCTCAAGGTGTCTCTGACCGGGCCGCAGTTCAACTGTGCCTTCTCGTCGAACTTCGGGCCACGGGTGGCGGTGTACGACGGCGACCTGCTCCCGCTCACCGATGCGGTGAACCCGTACCCGACGACGCCGATCGACCCGGATACGGGGTGCAGCGCGCCCGTACAGCTGACCGCGACCGCGAACGTCAGCGTGCAGGCCGGCAGCACGTTCATTGCCGTGCGCAACGACAATGGGTCGCGGGACACGCGGGCATACACGTTGACCGTCAGCGCGGAGGGCCCCGGTGGCTCCAGCTGGGGCTCGCCGTACCCCGTGCGTGACGTGTCTCCGGCGGACCTGTCGACGTCGGCAGCGGTGTCCGTCAAGCCGACACTGACGTTCGCACGCGACATGGATCCGGCGACCGTGATCCCGGCCACGGTCAAGCTGCTGAACGGCAAGACGGACGCCGTCGTTCCGGCAACCCTCACGTACGACGCGGCAACGCGGAAGGCAACGATCACGCCGACCGCGCCGCTGCTGGACAACACCGCGTACAAGATCATCGGCGAGACTCTCAAGGCTGCCGACGGCACGGGGCTGCCATTGGTCAGGACGGTGTTCAGCACGGCCGACCTCGCACCGCAGGCGGTGGGGACGTTCGACGCCACTGGCGCCTACCTGGCGGCGAACCTGTCGTGGAAGGTGCCGGCGACCCCCGACCTCGATCAGGTGATCCTGCGGCGGAACGCCGGAAGCAAGGCGCCGACGATCACCACCGGGGTGCTGGTCTACGCGGGGTCCGGGTCCGCGGTGAAGGACACCGGGTTGCTGCAGGGGACGACGTACACCTATGCGGCGTGGGTCAAGGACCGCGGTGGGAAGGTCAGCCCGGTCGCGACCACGCAACTGCTCGGCATGAAGTCGGGGATCGCCGTCACGTCGACGCTGATCAATTACGGCGGGTCGATCACCATCAAGGGCAGCACGCTGCGTATCGACAACAAGGCGTACGCCGGGCTGCCGGTCAACATCTACGTACGGCCGAAGAACGTGACGGCGTTCAAGTTGCTGGCGGCGCTGAAGACGTCGTCGACCGGCACGCTCAGCTACGCGTACAAGCCGGCCGTGTCGTCGGTGATCATGCTGACCTTCCCGGGCAACGGTGACCTGATGGGGACCCGGACCGCGGACGTCACGGTGCAGGTGGCGCCGACGATCTCGGCGACGCTGGCGCCGGCGTCGGTCCGGCTGGGCGGTGTGACGAAGTTCAACGGGTACGTCGCACCGGCGCATTCGGGCAAACTGGTGTACCTGCAGCAGTACGGGAACAAGGTCTGGACGTCGATCGCCTCGGTGAAGCTGAGCACGTCCGGTGCTTACGCGTTCGGCATCAAGCCGGCCATCCGTGGCCAGATCGCCTACCGCGTGTGGTTCCCGGCCGACGCCGACCACGCCCAGGCGTACACCGTGAACAAGATCCTCACGGTGAGCTGACAGCTCGACCCACGCACACCCCGGCCATTCCTGGCCGGGGTGTGCCGGCTTATCGGTCAGGCCCGTATCGGCGTTACAGGAAATGCAGCAAGCTGCAGATCAGGTCTCCGTTCGGTCTCGCTGCCTTGACGCCCGTGCGGACTAGGCCTGTATCGTTCAGGCCGCCGCTGTTGACCAATCGTCAACGTGGCAAGGATTTTAACGTTCGAGCTGCGGGGGCGGGGGCCTTCCTCACAGTTCTTGTCTGGGGGGAATCACTATGAGACCGAATCGACGGCATGTCCTGATGGCCGGGGCGGTGGCGGCGGTTTCGACCGTTGTAGCTGCCGAGAGCGCTACCGCGGCCGACCTTTACGGATCCGGCGAGCTCGTGAACTGGACCGTCCTCAGCCGGGCGATCGCGAGCGAGGCGACGATCACCTTCGTCCGCGACCACGACGGCGTGTACATGTTCGGCGACAGTATCGCGGTCCAGGACGGCAAGGCGCTGGCCACCCGGCTGCTGAGCCGCTCCGGCGCAAGCTTGGCGGTCAACAACTGGTCGGGGCGGCCCACCGCGCCCGCGGTCGACGCGCTCCAGAGCTGGGCCTCCAGGTACGGCCTGCCGCGACGGATCCTGATGGCCACCGGCACCAACGACATCTTCAATCCACCGGCGTTCGCCGCCCAGGTGGACCGCACGATGAACATCGTCGGATCGCACCGCACCGTCGTCTGGGTCAACACCCAGATCGCCCGGACCACCAAGTCCGCGACCGTTCAGCTCGCGGATCAGCGCAACAGCGCCTGGGTCAATTCCCAACTGTCCGACGCGCAGAAGAAATACCCGAACCTCCGCATCGTCCGCTGGGCCGAATACCTCGCGGCCAAGCCGGCGCGCCTCACCATGTACCTGCGCGAAGGCGTCCACACCACGGTGCCCGGCGGGCAGGATGCACGCAACGAACTCATCGTGCAGGCGCTCACAGCCCAGTAGGCCAGTCGTGGGCGTCGTACGGCAGTCTCGTGGACAGTCGGGCCATCGGATGCAGTGCTACATGACTCGCTGCTCACCAACCACGACGATCCGCCGAGGTTGCACCTCTCGGTCCGGTCCTCCAGCCGAGATCACCCTCGCGGGGTGGCTCATCTGTGGCACAACTTGCCTACATTCGGCCTGGAACCAGAACACCGGCGTCGCCTGCGGCGGTCTGTGGCGGCGGTGCTCTATCGGGAGATCAGGAGTCTGGGATGGCGGGTCAGAGCAGGGACAACGCGCTTGATCACGTGGTCGTGGTGCTGTTCGAGAACCGGTCACTGGATAACGTGCTCGGTCGCCTGTACGGGCCTGGGGACGGCAAGACATTCGAGGGCGTGCTCGGCAGGGACCTTTCCAACCCGATCCCGGAGTGGGCCGAGCATGGTGCCGATCGCAAGGTGGTGCCGTACACGGTGGCCACCGACATGGACAGCCCCAATCCCGACTCCGGCGAGGAGTACCCGCACACCAACACCCAGCTGTTCAACATCCAGAACGAGCAGAACCGGTTCAAGCTCGGCGAGGAGATCACGGCGCCCTATAACGCGCCGGCGCCCGGCCAGATGCCGACGATGGACGGCTACGTCACCGACTACATCAGTTGCTTCACCGCCGAGATGGGCCGCCAGCCCACTTACGAGGAGTACTCGCAGATCATGACCGGGTTCACCCCGGAGCAGATCCCGGTGCTGAGCGGGCTGGCGCGGGGGTTCGGGGTGTTCGATCACTGGTTCTGCGAGGTGCCGTCGCAGACGCTGCCCAACCGGTCGTTCTGGACCGCCGCAACGTCCTCGGGATTCTCCGTGAACTCGCCGGTCAAGAACTTCGTGCAGAAGAACACTGCGGAGACGATCTTCAACCGGCTCGAGGACCACGGCAAGACCTGGAAGGTGTACGTCCGCTGGCGCATGTTGCCGCCCATCTTGCCGTCGCCGAGCCGATGCAGCTCTCCGCCACGGGCCTGATCCACTTCTCCCGGCTGAAGGACCGGTTCGCGACACACGTCGTGCCGTTCGCCCAGTTCGTGGCCGACGCCGCTCACGGGGACCTGCCCGACTTCTCGTTCCTCGAGCCGTCCCTGGGGGTGGGGCACAACGACTACCACCCGGCGTGCGGGCGAGCCCTGGGGCACGGGATCGCGGTGCAGAGTTTTGACCCGCCGTCCTCGATTCTGGGCGGTGAGGCGCTCCTGGCACGGATCTACAACGCCTACAAAGGGATGCAGTCCCCCACCGGGTCCAACGTCTGGAACACGGCCCTGCTGATCGGCTGGGACGAGCCAGGCGGCACCTACGACCACGTTGTGCCCCCTTCGGTGCCGTCACCGGACCCGTCCGCTCCGGCAGGCCAGGACGGCTTCACGTTCGACCGCTCGGGCTACCGGGTCCCGGCCATCATCGTGTCGCCATGGGTAGCCGAAGCCGAGGTGTTCAACGAGGAGTACCGGCACACCTCCCTGATCGCCACGCTGCGGGAGCAGTGGGGTCTGGGAGACCCGTTCACGGCGCGTGATGCTGCTGCCCGGACGTTCTCCCACGTCTTCACCCTCGACACTCCGCGAGACCCGGCCACCTGGCCCGTCCCCGATCCGCGACCGGTGCCACAGTTCATGGAGGATGCGGTAGCCCTGGGCACGAGCCTGTCCACGCTGGGCAAGACCCTGTACCAGGGGATACGGGAGCACGCCGATCAAAACCACATCGAGATCGAAGGCCTGCCCAAGGACCCCAAGGCCGACGTGCCCCCAGAACAGGCGCTGAAGGTGCTGCGCAACTTCCTCGCCACCATCTTCCCTCTGCTGGCTCCGGCCGCTCCGGGACCAGGCGCCCCGGGCACCGCCTGACTCCGGCCGCGCTGCAGAAGACCGACGGGCCTCCTGAAGAGCGTTGCCGTCGGCTCACTCGCCCTTGTAGCAAAGGCAGAACGGGTGGCCGGCGGGGTCGGCGTACACGGGGCAGCTGCCGCCCTGCGGCGGTAGCCGTGCCGCTCCGAGCCCGAGGGCGAGGCGTTCCTTCTCGGCCCGGTCGTCGAAGCCGATGTCGAAGTGCATCTGCGGCGGGTATTCGGGGTCGGGCCAGCGTGGTGGTTGGTAGTCGGGGACGCGCTGCAGGGCGAGCATCGGCAGCCGGTCGTCGGCGCGGGCGATCACGATCCGGTCGGGTGAGTCTTCGACCGTACGGGGCATGTCCAGCAAGGCGCCCCAGAACCGCGCCAGCGGTGGTGGATCGGCGCAGTCGATCACCACGCGGACGAGCGTGCCGAATCGGTCCGTGGGTTTGGTGAGGCCGGGGTACAGGCAGAAGGGATGGCCCACCGGGTCGGCGTACACGCGCCAGCCGGGGAAGTCCTCCAGCTTCGTCGCGCCGCGCTCCAGCACCGCGCGCTCGGCGGCCTCCAGGTCGGCGACGTGCACGTCGAGGTGGATCTGCGTTGGGTTTGCCGGGTCGCGCCAGCGTGGAGGGCGCATCCGGCCCTCGCCCGGCCCGATCCGTCCATGGGTGAGCATCGTGTAGAAGGCGCGCAGCTCGTCCTCTCGCTCCTGGGGGCAGCCCACGACGACCCAGAATCGTCCGTCCTGCTCGTCGGGGTCGACCGACGTACCGACGACCTTTGCGGCCTCGTCGAGCACCACGCTCACGAGTGCCTGTCCACGGTTGCCGACCAGGACGACGCGGACCATGTGGTCGTTGACCTGCCGCGCGCTGCTCACCGTCCGGTCCGAACCCGCGAGCTCTTCCACATCTGGCTGCCACGCCTCGGCGATCCACGGACCTGGATCCCATCCGAGGAGACCGCTGACCACGTTGGCCGCTGGTACGTCCGCTTGCTCCAACGCGTCGACCCAGCGGCATGCGACTTCGACGAGGTCACGCGGCATCTCCGTAGTTTCATGCCGGCGGGCCACCCGATCAAGACTCGGCCGGCCCGGGGGTGCTGGACCTGGGCTAGCGAATTGGTCGGCGGTCTCGCGACATGGAACCGGACGTCAGGGGCGGTTTCGAACCGCCGATCTCCGCTTTTCAGACCTCGGGATCACAGCATCTGATCTTAAGGGAACGGGTGTTCGAATCCCGGGGTATGGTGGGGGCATGGGTGCTGACCTTCAGGGCTCGTTGCTGGATGCGTTCGAGGATCCGGCGTTGGGGTCTTTGGATGGGCTCGGGCGGACCGAGCTCGGGCGCGGTGCGTGGATCGATGTCCTGCCGGGATGGTTGACCGGGGCGGATCAGGTGTACGAGCGGCTGGCGCGGGACGTGCCGTGGCAGGCGGAGCGCCGGCAGATGTACGACCGGGTGGTCGACGTGCCGCGACTGCTCTGCTTCTACGGCGAGAACGAGGACCTGCCGCTGCCGATCCTGGACGAGGCCCGGGATGCGTTGAGTGCGCGCTACGCCGAGGAGCTGGGCGAGCCGTTCCGGACGGCGGGGTTGTGCTTCTACCGGGACGGCCGGGACAGCGTCGCGTGGCACGGGGACCGCATCGGGCGCGGGAACCACGAGGACACGATGGTGGCGATCCTGTCCGTCGGTGAGCCGCGGGTGCTCGCGCTGCGGCCGCGACCGGGTGGTGGTTCCACCGGGCCGGTGGGGTCGACTGTCCGATATCCGCTCGGGCACGGCGACCTGATCGTGATGGGCGGCTCGTGTCAGCGCACCTGGGAGCACGCGATCCCCAAGACGTCGGGACGGGTAGGTCCGCGGATCAGCATCCAGTTCCGCCCCCGCGGCGTGCGCTGACGGCCTCGCCTCAGCAGGCGGCCGGTCAGGCGGCTGCCGACGCTCGCACGGCTGGTTGGTAGATGTGGGTGGCTGAGGCTATGTAGAAGCCGAGGAGGCGGACTTCGGCCGCGGTACAGATGTGGGTGGCGGCTTCGGCCCATTCGGTGTCCAGGTCGGGCCAGACCGCCGGGCCGGGGCGGCCCAGAGCCAGGATGAGGGCGGCGCCGGGGGTGGTCCGGAGGGCGGGGATGATCGGGCTCAGGGCCGAGCCGCAGAGGCCATCGCTCCGCAGGGACGGCTCGAGGTGCTCGAACTCGGACGGCAGGTCGATGGCGACCGTGGCGATGTAGCGGTCGTCGTGGTCGCACAGCACGGCGGTGAACGTGCCGCTCCGGCGATCGCCGAGGCTGACCATCAGGTCGACGACATCGGTGGCGAGCGCGGGGTCGGAGAGGGGTTGAGTGGCCCAGGTCGGTGCCAGGTTCTGGAAGCTCATACTTAACAAGGTGCCGTGATTCCGACCCCGGATCTGAGTTGTCCACAGACCAATGTGGCCCATCATCTGAGGGTGAAAGTGGACCTGCCCGCTGGGCCGCCACGCTCCTAGGCTCGAGATACACCGAGCCGAGGGAGACCCGATGAGCCTCACCGCCGACCGCATCCGCAGCAAGCGTGACCGCGGGCCTTCCAGCATCCTGCCGCCGGCCGGAGCGGCCCGGGACCTGGCGATGGCGCAACTGGCGAACTCGGTGGGCGACGGAGCCTTCATCGTCACCTCAGCGCTGTTCTTCACCCGTGTGGTCGGGCTGTCGACCGCCGAGGTCGGACTCGGACTCACGGTCGCCTGGTTGATCGGCTTCCTCACGGGTGTCCCGCTGGGCAACCTGGCCGACCGGAAGGGCGCCCGTGGGGTCGCGGTCGCGCTGGCGTTGACCACGGCAGTCTCGGTCGGCTCGTTCCTGTTCGTGCGAAGCTTCCCGTTGTTCCTGGTTGCGGCGATCACCTACGCAAGCAGTCAGACCGGACTGACCGCCGCGCGCCAGGCACTGCTCGCAGGGCTGGTGCAGCCGGCCGAGCGCACCCGGATCCGCGCGTTCCTCCAGTCCACGGTCAACGGCGGACTCGCGGTCGGCGCCGCGCTCGGCGGTATCGCGCTCCGCTTCGACACCTCAGCGGCGTACCTGACGGTCTTCGCGATCGACGCGGTCAGCTTCCTGATCGCGGCCCGCCTGATCCACCGCGTCCCGCCGGTCGCGGTCAGCACAAGGGTCAAGGGCGAGCCCCGTCTCGCCGTACTGCGGGACCGGCCGTACGCCGTCCTCGCGCTGCTGAACGCGATCATGTTGCTCTTCATGCCGCTGCTCAGCCTCGTCGCCCCGCTGTGGATCGTCTCGCACACCGATGCGCCCAACTGGGTCGTCGCCTCGCTGCTGATCGTCAACACGGTGGGAGTCACACTGTGCCAGGTGCGGATCGCCAAGCGCGTGACGGACCTCCACACCGCTACCCGCTCGGTCCGGTACGCCGGAGTCGCCATGCTGGCCGCCTGCGGGGTCTTCGCGATCTCCGCCGCCAAGATGAGCGCGGCGACGGCTGCCGTCGTACTGGTGCTCGCCGCCACTCTGTTGACGCTCGGAGAGATGAAACTGGCGTCCGGTGCGTGGGAGATCAGCTTCGGTCTCGCACCGGCCGACAAGCAGGGCCAGTACCAGGGCTTCTTCGGCACCGGCCCCGCGATCGCCCGCATGCTCGGCCCGGCGCTGCTCACCACCGTCATCCTCGGTTGGGGTCCGATCGGCTGGATCGTCGTCGGTGCACTGTTCCTGGGGACCAGTTGCGCAACTGGTCCCGCCGTACGATGGGCAGCACGGACGAGGGCCGTCCAGCCGTTGCCGGCAAAGGAGAACGCCGCCTGATGGAGATCCCCGGACTGGTTGAAATCACATCCCACGACGAACTGCGGGACGTGGTTCCGCAGCCGCTGGCCGCCGCGGCCGGCAAGGCCCGCAAGGAGTTGCACGACCTGGACCGGCAGTGGCTGACCGCGTCGCCGTTCTGCCTCATCGCCACGTCGGCCGCCGACGGCAGCTGCGACGTCTCGCCGAAGGGCGACCCGGCGGGGTTCACCAAGGTCTTCGACGACACGACGATCGCGATCCCCGAGCGCGCGGGGAACCGGCGGGTCGACGGGTTCACCAACATCCTGAGCAACCCGCACGTCGGGCTGATCTACTTCATCCCCGGCCGCGGCGACACGCTGCGGATCAACGGACGGGCCCGGATCGTGAAGGAAGCGCCGTTCTTCGACGAGATGATCGTGAAGGGAAACCGCCCGCAGCTGGCGCTGCTGGTGGAGATCGAGGAGATCTTCCACCACTGCTCGAAGGCGTTCCTGCGCTCGCAGCTCTGGAAGCCCGAGACCTGGGAGCCGGACGCGATGCCGAGCCGCGCGCAGATCTCCAAGACGCTCGAACGGCAGGACACCGACCTGACCGAGCTCGAGCAGTACTACGGCAAGGCCTATGAGGAGAAGATCTATAACGTCAAGTACTGAACTACCGCGCAGGGAGCAGGTCGGGATACTCCGTGGCGACGATGACACCTGCCCCGCGGACCTCTACGGTTTCGTACTGTGAGCACGACTGAGCCGATCGCCGCACCCACCGTCGGGTCCCGGGTGCGCCGGCTCGCGCTGCCGCTGTTCCTGGCTGTTTTCCTGGTCGTCGGCTCGTTCGGAGCGGCCGACGGCCAGCCGGATCGCCGGCCGGCCGACTGGTTCATGGTGCTGCTGCTCCTGAAGGCGTCGCTGGCGCTGTACTGGCTCCGGACCCACCCGATTCCGGTGCTGTGGGCAACTGTCGTCGCGACGCTCGTCTACATGCTGATGCAGTACCCGTGGGGTCCGGTCATCCTCCCGTTCGTCATCGCCGTCTTCACGAGCATCCGGCTCGGGTATCGGCTCGCGGGCTGGTCGGCCCTGGCCGGTCTGTACCTCGGGCACGTCGGCGGGCGAATGGTGCTCGGCATCAACCACGACGGCGTGTACCAGGTCCTCCTGGTCGGCGCGTGCTTCATCGTACTGGGGTTCGTGGCGGAGCTCTTCCGCGCACACCGCGACCGGGTGATGGCGGCGGCACGGACCCGGAAGGAAGCTGAGCTGCGGCAGGCCGGTGAGGAGCGGCTGCGGATCGCCCAGGAGCTTCACGACGTGGTGGCCCACCACATCTCGCTGATCAACGTGCAGGCGTCGACCGCGCTGCACCTGGTCGATCGGCAGCCCGAGCAGGCCGGCCCGGCACTGTCGGCGATCAAGGACGCCAGCAAGGAAGCGCTGGTCGAGCTACGGTCGATCGTCGGGATCCTGCGGCAGTCCGACGAGTCGGCGCCCCGGCAGCCGGTCACCGGGCTCGATCGGCTGGAGCACCTGGTCAGCCGGACGTCCCGGGCCGGCCTCGAGGTGCACACGATCGTGCACGGCGACCCCGAGCCGCTGCCGATCGGGCTGGACCGGGCCGCGCTCCGGATCATCCAGGAGTCGCTCACGAACGTCGTACGGCATGCCAGGGCGACCGAGGCGACGGTGCGGATCCAGTACGGCGACGAGGCGCTCGTACTCCAGGTCGACGACGACGGCCAGTCGCTCACCGGCCCGCCGGCGGAAGGCAACGGCATCGTCGGCATGCGGGAACGCGCCACCGCTCTCGGCGGCACCCTCACCGCGACCCGCAGGCCGACCGGCGGGCTGCGGATCATCGCGACGTTGCCGCTGCCCGAACGGTCAGGGCAGGCGGACGTGGGACGGGTTGAGGTCGGCGACCCGGGACACGCCTAGCAGAGCCATCGTCCGCCGGACCTCCTTGGTGAGGATCTCAGCGGACCGGGCCACGCCACGCTGACCGCCGGCCATCAGACCGTAGAGGTAGGCGCGGCCGACCAGGCAGGCGTCGGCGCCCAGTGCGATCGCGGCGACGATGTCCGCACCCGACATGATCCCCGTGTCGAGGTAGATCTCGGCGTCAGTGCCCACCGCCTTGCGGACGTCGGGGAGGATGCGCAGCGGCGTCGGCGCCCGGTCGAGCTGACGGCCACCGTGGTTCGACAGCACGATCGCGTCGGCGCCGGCGTCGACCACCCGGCGGGCGTCCTCGACGGTCTGGATGCCTTTGACAATCAACGGCCCGGACCAGATCGAGCGCAGCCAGGTCAGGTCGTCGATCGTCATGGTCGGGTCGAACAGCTTGTCCAGCAGCTCGGCGACCGTACCGTGCCAGGTGGACAGCGATGCGAAGGTCAGCGGCCGCGTGGTCAGCAGGTTCGCCCACCAGGCCGGGTGCAGCGACGCGTCGAGCACAGTCTTCGCCGTCAGCGACGGCGGGATCGTGAAGCCGTTGCGTACGTCGCGCAGCCGCGCCCCCGCAACCGGTACGTCGACCGTCAGCATCAGCGCCTCGTACCCAGCGGCCGCGGATCGCTTGACCAGGTCCTCCCCCGCGTCCCGGTCCTTCCACACGTACAGCTGGAACCACTTCCGCGCGTCCGGCGCGGCCGCCGCGACGTCCTCGATCGACGTGGTGCCCATCGTGGACAGCGCGTACGGGATCCCGATCTGCTCGGCGACCTTGACGACCGCGCTCTCGCCCTCGTGGTTCATCATCCGGGTGAATCCGGTCGGCGCGAACGCGAACGGCAGCTCCGAGCGCCCGCCCAGGATCGACGTACCCAGGTCGATCTCGGAGACGTTGCGCAGGATCGACGGCTGCAGCTCCATCTCGGCGAACAGCCGGCGGGCCCGGCTCAGGCTGATCTCCGCCTCGGCGGCGCCGTCGGTGTAGTCGAACACCGACCGCGGCGTCCGGCGCTTGGCGATCGCGCGCAGATCCGCGATCGTGAGCGCCTTCTCCAGCCGGCGGTCGGTCGGGTTCGCCGTGATCGGCTTCGGCCGCAGCAGCGGCTTCAGCTCGGACCATTTGGGCAGCTGTCGATCGGTCATCAGTACTCCGGAACGGCCGGCGGAGACCAGGCGCGGTACGGCGAACCGCCCGACCTGATCTGTGGTCGGACCACAGCATAGCCTGTGGTCCGACCACACAGTAGAGTCGTCCAAGTGCACAACAACCCACCTCCCTCCCTGGCGTGGAGGCCGCGGGCTTCGGGGAGGTTTTCTGCCCGAATCGGGGGTAAAACCCTCCCCGAACCCCGCAGGAATCCTGCCCGCACCGGGTTGGGGTGGTGGGCGTGAAGAACTACGAGTTGGTGTTGCATCGGGTTGAGGCGGATCTCGCGGCCGGGCGGCTGCGGATCGGAGGGCGGCTGCCGGGCGAGCGGGTGCTGGCCGAGCAGCTCGGGATCAGCCGACCGTCGGTGCGGGAGGCGGTCCGGGTGCTCGAGGCGATGGGCGTGGTGCGGACCGCGACCGGGTCCGGGCCGGAGGCCGGTGCGGTCATCGTGGCGGAGCCGGTGTCGCCGCTGACCGCCGTACTGCGGTTGCATCTGGCAACAAATCATCTGCCGATGGGGGATGTCGTCCAGACCCGCCTGCTGCTGGAGTCATGGGCGGCCCGGGAGGCGGCTGGGCGGCAGGCGGAGCCGAGTGAGCTCGAGGTCGCCGAGGCGTTGCTCGACCGGATGGATCGCCCAGGCTTGTCACCCGAGGAGTTTCATCTGCTCGACGCGGAGTTCCACGTCGCGCTCTCGGGGCTGGCCGGGAACGTGCTGATCGCGGCGGTGATGGCGTCGCTGCGGTCGGCGATCCACGAGTACGTGCTGGCCGCCGTACCGAATCTGCCGGACTGGGAGGCGACCGCGGTCGGACTCCGCGCCGAGCATCGCGCGATCCTGACCGCGGTCCGCACCGGTCAGCCGGACAGCGCGGCCGAGTTGGTGACCGCGCATATCCGTGGCTTCTATCAGGCCGCCCAACTCCAGTTCCCTTAGCAGCGTTCGATGGCGGTGAGGGCGGTACGGCGGAGTCCGACGATCACCGCGGCGCCGACGACGAGGTGGAGCGAGGCGAGGCCGAGCTTGGCCTCGACGCCGATGCCGTTCAACAGCGGGCTGCCGAGGGACACGATGCAGGTGAGGTGGTCCGAAGTCGGCCAGGCATCGACTTTGGTCGGTGGTGACGGATGAGGGCAGGGCCTAGGGTCGGCGGCATGGTGAGTTGTCTGCCGGAGCGGCGCAATCTGGCGGCCGAGGTGTCAGGCGTCGCCGCGATCGGGTTGCTGTCGGCGCTGACGATCGTCGGCCGGATGTCC
The DNA here is from genome assembly GCF_036227145.1 of Kribbella sp. NBC_01484. NCBI lineage: Bacteria > Bacillati > Actinomycetota > Actinomycetes > Propionibacteriales > Kribbellaceae > Kribbella > Kribbella sp. NBC_01484. Next base: position 6,561,798 of record NZ_CP109437.1, on the reverse strand, counting down.
GATCCCGCGCACCACAAGTGGCTCGCGCTGGACATCGTGGTCGGCGTCGTCGCCTGCGGGCTGATGCTGGGGTTGCGCCGCCACCCGATACCGACAGCGATCGCGCTGGCAGTACTGGCCGCTGTCTCCCCGGCCGCGACGCCACCGTCGACGGCCGCCACGCTGACCGTCGCCCTGCGATTCCCCTTGCGTACGGCGGCCCCCGTCGCCCTCTTCCAGGCCACGGCGCACCTCGTCCAAGGTCTGTTGTGGCCGATCGGCAATCTCCCGTTCCTGTGGTTCGCCGTACTCGACTTCGCCGTCCACGCCGCATTGCTCGGCTGGGGTCAATGGGTCCAGGCCCGGCAGCAACTCCTCTCCTCGCTCCGGGAGCGGGCGCAACGGGCCGAGGCCGAGCAGGGCCGCCGGGTCGCCGAGGCGCGGACCCTCGAACGGACGCAGATGGCCCGCGAGATGCACGACGTACTCGCGCATCGCCTGTCCCTGCTCGCGACGTACGCCGGTGCCCTCGAGTATCGCCCGGATTCGTCGCCGGAGAAGCTCGCCAAGGCGGCCGGCGTGATCCGCACCGGCGTGCACCAGGCGCTCGACGAGTTGCGTGAGGTGATCAGCGTGCTGCGCGACACCGAGTTCGACGATCTCCCGGGCGGCCGGCCGCAGCCGACGTTCGGCGACCTCCGGGCGCTGGTCGAGGAGTCCCGCGAGGCCGGTACGGCGATCTCGTACGACGATCGTGTCGCCGACGCCACGTCGTTGCCGCCGGCAACGGGGCGGACGGCATACCGGATCGTGCAAGAAGGGCTCACCAATGCGCGCAAACACGCGGCCGGGCATCCGGTCACGCTGACGGTGGCGGGCCGGCCGGGTGACGGGCTGCGGATCGAGCTGACCAATCCGGCGTCCAATGGGACGCCGCTCACCCCCGGCAGCGGGACCGGGCTGGTCGGCCTGACGGAGCGGGTGCAACTCGCCGGCGGCACGCTGGACCATAGGCGGGTGCCCGGTGGCGGCTTCCGGCTCGAGGCCTCGCTACCGTGGCCCCCATGAGCGAGCGGAGCGAGTTCATCATCAAGCACAGGGCGACTTGTGCCTCAGCCGCGCCCGGAGCGAAGCGAGGACGCGGATGAGTGAGACGACCATCCGGGTCCTGGTGGTGGACGACGACGCGTTGGTCCGGGCGAGCCTGGAGATGATGCTCGACGGCGCGAACGGGATCGCCGTGGTCGGCCAGGCCGCCGACGGCGACGAGGTACCGGCCGCGGTGGACGCGCATTTTCCGGACATCGTGCTGATGGACCTGCGGATGCCGAGGGTGGACGGGATCGTCGCGACGCGGCGGCTGCGCGCGCGGACCGATCCGCCGGAGGTCGTCGTCCTCACGACGTTCGACACCGACGAGAACGTGCTGCACGCGCTCCGCGCCGGGGCTAGCGGCTTCCTACTCAAGGACACGCCGCCCGCCCAGATCGTCGAAGCGGTACGGCGGGTGGCCGCCGGCGACCCGATCCTGTCACCGGCGATCACCCGGCGACTGATGGACCAGGCCGCGACCCAGGCCGACGCGCACACGATCGCGCAGACGTCGCTCAAGCGGCTGTCACCCCGCGAGTACGACGTGATGCTCGCGGTCGCCCAGGGGAAGGCGAACGCGCAGATCGCGGCGGAGCTCTACATGAGCGTCGCGACAGTGAAGGCACACATCTCGCACATCCTCACCAAGCTCGAGCTCGGGAACCGTACCCAGATCGCGCTGCTGGCGCACGACGCGGGCTTGGCCTGACCGATGCTCTAGCGTGAGCGCATGATCAGGGTGCTGCTGGCGGACGATCAGGCGTTGGTGCGGGCCGGGTTCCGGTCGTTGCTGAATGCCGAGGACGACATCACGGTGATCGGCGAGGTGGCGGACGGAGCCGAGGCGGTCACAGCGGCGCGGGCCGAGAAGCCCGATGTGGTGCTGATGGACATCCGGATGCCTGGCACCGACGGGCTGGAGGCGACGCGGCAGATCGGCGCCGACGCGGAGCTGGCCGATGTGCATGTGGTGATCCTGACGACGTTCGACCTCGACGAGTACGTCTTCGAGGCACTGCGGGTCGGGGCCAGCGGGTTCTTGGTGAAGGACACCGAGCCGGTCGAGCTACTGCAGGCGGTCCGGGTGGTCGCGCGCGGCGATGCGCTCCTGTCCCCCGGGGTCACGCGCCGCCTGGTCGCGGAGTTCGCCTCCCGCAGCCGCCAACCGCACGCCAGCAAGGAACTCGACGTCCTCACCGAACGCGAGAAGGAGATCGTCGCCCTGGTCGGCGAAGGCCTCTCGAACGACGAGATCGCCGAGCGCCTCGTCCTCAGCCCGGCAACAGCGAAGACCCATGTCAGCCGCGCAATGATCAAACTCGGCGTCCGCGACCGCGCCCAGCTGGTCGTGGTCGCCTACCAGACCGGCTTGGTCCGGCCTGGTTGGCTCGGCTGAAGCTCAGTCCGGGGTGACCGTGCGGGCGACGACCCAGCGGTGCGGGGAGATCGGCCGGACCCGGGTGAAGCCGTGGGACTCGAAGGCGGGCATCGGGCCGGTGTGGAGGAAGGAGCCGGAGACCTTCCGGTCGTCGGTTTCCTCGGGGTAGCCCTCCACGGTGCCACCGCCATACTGGGCGATCTGGGCGAGAGCGCCCGCCAGGGCCGCGTCGGCGACACCGCGGCCGCGGTGCCCTTTGCCGGTGAAGAAGCAGGTGATGCGCCAGTCCGGAAGGTCGGTCAGGCCCTTCTCGTACAGGCGTTTGCTCTTGACTTCGGGCAGCTCCTCAGGCGTGCCGAACTGGCACCAGCCGACGCACTGGTCGCCGTCGAAGACCAGCGCGGCGTGGGTGCTCCCATCCCGGACGCGTTGCTCCTTCTCGGCGCGGTTCTGGGCCGCGGTGCGTCCCTTTCCCAGCTTCACATGGAAGCCCATGCACCAGCATCCACCCCAGACACCGTTGTTCGCCTCGACCAGCGCGGCGAACGCCGGCCAGGTCTCAGCGTCCAGCGGCCCGACCGACAGCACTGCTTCTCGACGCTCCACGATCACTCAGTATGCTCGGCAGTACTCCGAGTGGGGTAGCTGCGGTCACTCCTCCTGGGCGACGCGGTCGGCAGGCCCGCACCGGCACGCTCTGGGGTATGGATGCGCTAGTCGAGGTCCGCGGGCTGACGAAGAGGTACGGCGACACCCTCGCGGTGGATCGTGTCGACCTGACGGTTCTGCCTGGGGAGGTCTACGGGTTCCTCGGGCCGAACGGGGCTGGGAAGACGACCACGCTCAGGATCCTGACCGGGTTGATCGCGCCGACGAGTGGTGACGTCCGCGTGCTCGGCGGTCATCCTGGGCAGGCCGACGTACTGGGCCGGACCGGGTCGATGATCGAGTCGCCCGCGTTCTATCCGTACCTCTCCGGCTTGGACAACCTGCGTCTGCTGGCCGAGTACGCCGAAGTGCCACGACAGCGGACCGACGAGGTCCTGGAGCAGGTTGATCTCGCCGAGCGGGCGAAGGACCGGTTCTCGACGTACTCCCTGGGGATGAAGCAGCGGCTCGGCGTCGCGGCCGCGTTGCTGAAGGATCCGGAACTCGTGATCCTGGACGAGCCGACCAACGGGCTCGACCCGGCCGGGATGCGCGACATGCGGCGGCTGATCCGCGAACTCGGCTCAGACGGCCGGACCGTACTGCTGTCGAGCCACCTGCTCGGCGAGGTGCAGCAGATCTGCGACCGGGTCGGGATCATCAACTCCGGCCGGATGGTTGCCGAGCACAACGTCGACGAGTTGCGCGGCGAGCAGGAGCTGGTCGTCCGCGCCACACCGCGCGACGCCGCGCAATCGGTCCTCACCGGCTTCCTCGGCACCGGCACCGTGCACCTGTACGACGACACGCTCAGGGTAAAGGTGGACCCGGGCCGGGCCGCCGAGGTGAACCAGGTGCTGGTCCAGGCCGGGATCGCGGTGTCCGAACTGCACAGTACCGAACGAGCTCTCGAGGACATCTTCTTCGAGCTCACCACCAGCGGGAAGAAGACGGATGCTGGGTAGCTATCGAGCGGAGCTGCTGAAGCTCCGCAAGCGATCGGCCGTCTGGGTCCTGTTCGGTGCCGGGCTGGTGCTGAGCCTGATCTTCGGCTACCTGCTGCCGTACCTGGGCTACGCGACCGGCGACGACAACCCGCAGACCAGCGGGATCCCGCGCGCCGAGATCCTCCGCGGCATGCTGCCGGAACGCGTCCTGGACAACACGATCGGCGGCTACCCGATCTTCGCCGGCGCGCTCGCCCTCGTGCTCGGCGCGATCGTGATCGGTGGCGAGTACACCTGGGGAACGCTGAAGACGATCCTCACCCAGCGACCCGGCCGCGGCGCCGTACTCGCGGCGCAGTTCCTCGCACTCGCCACAATGATCGCGATCTGGGTGCTCGCCATCTTCGCGGCCTGCGCGCTCTGCAGCATCGGCATCGCGGCCGCCGAGGGCAGCGCGATGAACTGGCCCGGCCCGCTCGACCTGCTGCGAGGTCTCGGCGGTGGCTGGCTGGTGCTGATGATGTGGTGCCTGGCCGGCGCGGTCCTGGCCGTTGCCTTCCGCAACGTCGCGTTGCCGATCGGCCTCGGCGTGGTGTGGATTCTCGGCATCGAGACCTTGGTGGCCGGCGTGGTCAGCAGCCTGCTGCCGGATCTGAAGTTCCTCGCCAACGTGTTGCCCGGCACGAACGCGGGCTCGCTGGTGTTCAGCGTCACCGGCATGGCAGCCGACGACGCACCGCCTGGAGTCCGTGATGCGGTCGGTGGTGGGCGCGCCCTGCTGACCTTGATCGCCTACTGCGCGATCTTCGCCGTACTCGCGGTCTGGACGACGCGGCGCCGGGACGTCACCTGATCCCGGCGTGCACCAGCGCGAGCTCGCAGAACATCGCGTTCGCCCACGAGAACCACTCGCGGGTGAAGACGGCTGGATCCTCGACGTGGAACGACTCGTGCATGAGACCGGTGCCGCCCGTGGTGTCGCGGAGAAGCTCCAGCAACCGCTGGCGCTCCTCCGCCGACGTGCTCGTCAATCCCTGCACAGCAAGGGCAATCGGCCACACCTGGTTCGGCGGGGTGTGCGGGCTGCCGATGCCGGCGGCGTGCGTACCGCTGTAGTAGTACGGGTTCTCCGGGCTCAGCAGCAGCCCGCGAGTGGCGACGTACGTCGGATCGTCGGCCGCGGCGTACCCGGTCAAGGGGATCCCCAGCAGGCTCGGCATGTTCGCGTCGTCCATCAGCAGCGTCGCCCCGGCGCCGTCGACCTCATAGGCGTAGACGTGACCGCGTTCCGGATGATCGATCGTGCCGTGCCGTGCGATGCCGTCGTCGATGTCGGCCTTGAGTTCCTTGGCTCGCGCGGACAGCGGCTCGTCGTCCAGCACCTCGGCCGCGATCTCCTGCAGGTAGCCGAGGACGACGGAGGCGAACATGTTGCCGGGCACGTTGAACCCGAGCTCGGTCGCGTCGTCACTCGGCCGGAACGCGCTCCACGACATCCCGGTCGGCCGGGTCAGCCGGCCCCGCCCTTCGCGGACCAGCGTGTCCGACGGCAGCATGTCCGGCTCGTCCCGCTGGAACCGGTACGGCGACCTCGCCTCGTGATCCTGCTCGACGGTCCAGAGCTCGATGATCGCCGAGGCCGCCGCCCGGAAGCGCTCGTCGATCACGTCCGCCCGACCGGTGATCCGCCACAGCCGGTATGCCAACTCGAGCGGGAAACAGAGTGAGTCGATCTCGTACTTGCGCTCCCACACCCACGGCGACATCTCGGTCTCGTCGGTGGTGTGACCGGCGCCGTTCGCCCCGCGGTTGAACGCGTTGGCGTACGGGTCGAGGACGACGTACTCCAGTTGCCGGTGCAGGACGCCGATCAGGACCGCCTGCAGGCCCGGATCGTCCTTGCACAGCAGCAGGTACGGCCGGAGTTGGGCGGCGGAGTCGCGCAGCCACATCGCCGGGATGTCGCCGGTGAGCACGAACGTCGTCCCGTCCGGCAGCCGTTCGGCGACGGCGGGCAGGTTCTCGGCCATCGAGCGCCGGAACATCTCCGCGATCGTCTCGTCGCCGGTCGCCCGGTGGACCGCCGCGGTAGCCCGGGCGAGGACCTCGGGATCGATTATCAACACAGTCACCTATCTGCCACGAGTTCGCGGCTCTGCAACAGTACCGAGGGGTTCGGCGAGAAGGTCTGGTCGAGGACCAGGCTGGCCGCGCCGATCGCGCCGACGTCGACGCCGAGCGCCGTACCGGCGACTTCGAAGGGGTGGACGGAGCGGACCAGGAATCGTCCGTCCAGGGCGGCCCGGACCGCGTCGCCGAACAGGGGCGCGAGCCGCTCCCAGTGCGGGCCGCCGAACACCACCCGCTCCAGGTCGAGGAGGTTCGCGATGTCCTCGACCACCTTGGCGATCCGGACGGCCAGTGCGGCAACGATCTCCCGGGCCGGCCCGGGATCCGCCGCGGCCAGCGAACACAGCCGGGCGAACGCCGCGTCCACGGCCTTCCGGTCGTCCAGATCGATGCCTGAGGCAAGCACCCCGGCCCGGACCGCCTGCTGCACCAGGTACCGCGGCTGACTCGCCTCGCCGACGCAGCCGCGCCGCCCGCAGTAGCAGACCGGCCCGTCCGGATCGACGATGACGTGACCGATCTCGCCCACGTTGCTGGACGAACCGCGGACCACCTCGTCACCGATCACCAGGCCGGCCCCCACGCCGGTGCCCAGGTAGAAGAACACGAAGCTCCCACCTCCGCCGGCCCACTTCTCGGCCGACGCCGCAGCGGTCACATCCTTGTCGAGGAGCACCGGCAGCCCGGTCCGCTCGTGGAGCTCGTCCCGGATCGGGACCAAATGCCAGGCCGCCAGGTTGGGTGGGTCGACCACGAAACCACGCTCGGCATCGATCGGCCCGGGTGCGGCGATTCCGACACCCACCACGCGATCTCGTGGCGCGGCGGCGAGAGTCATGACGTCCTCGATCGTCGCCGCGATTCCGGCGATCAGTACGTCGGGATCGTCGGCGTACGGCGTGTCCACCCGCCGGCGAGCGACCACATCGCCGGTGAGGTCGAGCAGCACCACGGTCACGACGGCGGGGTCGAGGTGAACGCCGACGGCGTACTGGCCGGTGGGTTCGAGCTCGAGCAGAGTGCGCGGCTTGCCCAGGCCCGCGCTGCGCTGGCGGCCGGCTTCGCGGACGAGACCGGCGTCAAGGAGGCGGCGGGCGATGTTGGAGATCGCCTGACCGGACAGGCCGGTGACCTCGGCGAGCTCGACCCGGCTCAGTTGCTCGCTCCGGCGGATCGCATCGAGCACGACAGCGTCATTGAAACCGCCGACACGATCCAGGTTCGTGCCCCGGCGTACAGTCACAACTCCCCCACTCAGTCGGAGATCGGGTCCGCACCCCACGGACGTGACCAGTCGAACTGGATCGTCTCGGCGCCCGAGCGCCAGGAGGTCGGGGTCGTGTTCGTCAGCCAGTCCAGCGGCTCGATCCCGGACGCGTCACCACCACTGAGCGCCAACCGTATACCGTCGCTCAGCGCGCGGTCCGACCGCTCGGTGCGGGCTTGTGGATCGATCGACACGAACAGCGCCGTACCCGACCGTGCGACCAGATCCAGGAACCGCCGGTTCAGCTCCCACGGCGTCTGCGGCGTACACGGGACGCAGTCGGCGTCGACGGCGAAGAAGCGGTTGTGCTGCGGCAACCGGAATGCGAGCGTGTTGACGCCCATCTTGCGGGTCCGCTCCCAGTCCCGTCCGGACGTGTCGTCGCCGGTCCGCTGCACGTCGACCAGCCCGGCCGCGAGGTGCCCGACGGTGTTGCAGCCGATCAGTACGACGTCGTCCGCGGCCGCCCGGATCTCGCGATAGAACGCGAGCACGATCTCCGCCGTCGTCCGGGACGGATCATGCAACTGCCAGCCGCTGCTCGTCAGCCGCGATCCCATCGCGGGCCCGAACCGGCCGAACACGTCGTACGTGCTGAAGTCGTGCTTCACCAGCTCGAAGCCCCAGTCCTTGAACCGCCGCAGATCGGCGCGGACCAGGTCGAGCACCTCCGGGTACGACGGATCGAGCGCGCGACCGGGTTTGTCGTGCGGCCCGGGGCGACCCCACGGACCGGCCTCGCGAACCAGGAGCGGGCGGAACCACAGCCCCGGGCGGGCGCCGATCGCCGTGATCGCCGCGGCCGTGCCGGCCATGTCGTCGAAGACTCCCGGCGCACCCGTGTCCCACGGACCGCCCGACGCGATGCCGCCCGGGTACCAGCCGTCGTCGACGACGCTGAACGGCTTGACCGGGTGACCGTCGGCGAGCTCCACGATCGTCGCGGCGTCGACCTCTACTGCTTTCTGGTCGAAGTTCTCGCCGTACGCGTAGTACCAGTTGTTCGCCCCGACCACCGGCGCGGGCTCAGGTCGCGCCGGTAGCCGGGTGCTCATGGTGGCGACCGCTGCGTGCAGCGTCAGCCAGGGCGAGCCGGCGTCCTCGAACCGACGGACAGTCGCTGCGGCCAGCGTACGTCCGTTCAGCTGGGTCGGACCCCCGCCGTTGCGGAGATCGAGCCAGAGCGTGAACCCGTCGGCGTCGACGGTCCACGAGCAGAATGCGTTCGGCTGCACGTCGACGCCTGCGCCGGTCGTCGCACCGGTCTGCGGGTCGTGGGAGAGGAAGTACCACGGCAGCAGTCGCTCCGGTTGCTGGTGACGCCACTGCAGGTCGCCGTACGAGCGTTCCCAGGCGTCGCCGAGGATCAACGCGTCGGCGGGGAGCCGTTCGGACCAGCGGAGCGCGACGCGCGAGACGGTCGGCCCGGTGACGTCGATGGCGCCGTCCGACCAGCCGACATCGATGCCGTCGGCCGACCAGGTCGCGCCGGTCCGGACCGTGCTGGACAGCCCGTCCGAGAGTCCCGCCTGGACGAAAACAGCGTTCGGTTCTCTCACCTGACTCCCTCGGCGGCGAATTTCCCCACGGACTTTAGTTAATGGTCAGAAGAACCGTCAAGGCTCTCCACCGCCGCGACGAGACGGTCGATGTCGGACTGGTCGGAGTACGGCGCGAGGCCGGCGCGGACGGCTCCGGCAGCCCCCAGGCCCAGGTGGCGGGCGGCCTCGTAGGCGTAGAACGAGCCCGCCGGAGCGTTGACCCCGGCGGCGGCCAGATGCTCGGCCACCGCGGCCGGCGGATGGCCCTCGACGGTGAAGAGCAGGGTCGGCGTACGGCGAGCCGCGTGGCCGTAAAGGGTGACGCCCGGGATGGCGGCCAGCCGAGACTCGAGATCCTCACGCAGGCCGTCCTCGTACTCCTCGACCAGCTGCATCGAGCTGAGCAGGCGCTCGCGTCGCGTGGCTCCAGTCCCGCCGAGACCGGCAACGAAGTCGACGGCCGCGGTTGTGCCGGCCAGCAGCTCGTACGGGAGCGTGCCGAACTCGAAGCGCTCGGGTACGGCGTCCGACGACGGGAGCAGCTTGTCCGGCCGGAGCGTCTCCAGCAGCTCGGGCTTGGCGGTCAGCACCCCGAGGTGCGGCCCGAAGAACTTGTACGGCGAGCAGACGTAGAAGTCGGCGTACGCCGCATCGACCGGAGCGTGCGCGGTCAGGTGCACCCCGTCGACGTAGATCAGCACACCGGCCGCGTGGACCTGATCCGCGATCCGGGCGACGTCCGGACGGGTGCCGAGCAGGTTGGATGCGCCGGTGACGGCGACCAGGCGAGTCCGGTCGGTCAGGAGCGGCGCGATGTCGTCCAGCTCGGAGGTCCCGGGGTCGAAGCCGAGCCACTTCACGGTCGCGCCAACGGCCTCGGCGGCCTGCACCCACGGGCGGACGTTGGCGTCGTGGTCGAGGCGGGTCACGACGACCTCGTCGCCCTCGGACCAGGTCTTGGCGAGCGTGCGGGAGAAGTCGTAGGTCAGCTGAGTCATGCTGCGGCCGAAGACGATGCCATTCGCCTGAGTGCCGAGCAGATCGGCCATCGCCTCCCGCGCTTCGATGACGATCTCGTCGGCCCGGCGGTCGGCAGTCGTGAGTCGGCCGCGGTTCGCCAGCGCCGACGTCAGGGTCCGGGCCACCGCGTCGGCGACCACATGCGGGGTCTGCGATCCACCCGGACCGTCGAAATGCGCCGCACCCTCGTCGAGCGCGGGGAACTGCTTGCGGACGGACACGACCTCGAAGGCACCCATGGCTGTCATCCTCCCCCGGCGACCGCACTCGCTGCCATCGGTTGTCCATTTCTCACCAGGTTTGCCCGATCCCGGATAAAAATCTTCGGAATGTCGCAGCGGTAGTGCAGGATGTCAGGAGTGAGCACGGTGACGACTACTGACACGGCCGCCCCGGTGCGGGGCTGGCTTCCGACGATGCTGACCCTGGCCGCCATCTGGGGTTGCAGCTTCCTGTTCATCTCGGTCGGCGTGCGCGAGCTTCCGCCGCTCTATCTGGCACTCGGCCGCGTGATCGCGGGCTCCGTCGTCCTGCTGGTGATCCTGGCGGTGAAGCGCGAGCCGTTACCTCGCGACCGGCGGCTGTGGCTGCACTCGTTCGTGCTCGGCGCGATCGGCTCCGCGATCCCCTGGACGCTGTTCGGGTACGGCGAGCAGCGCATTCCGTCCCTCCTGGCGGGGATCTGGAACGGGATCACGCCCCTGGTCGTGCTGCCGATCGCCGTGCTCATTTTCCGCACCGAGACGTTCTCGCTGCAGCGGGTGCTCGGGCTGATCATCGGGTTCGCCGGCATGCTCGTCGTACTCGGTGCTTGGCATGTCGACGCCGGAGCGGATCTGACCGGGCAGGCGCTGTGCATGCTGGCCGCGGTCTTCTACGGGTTGGCGATTCCCTACCAGAAGCGGTTCATCGCCGGGACCACGCTGTCCGGGACGGCGCTGTCCGCGAGTTTGTTGCTGTGCGCAACGGTCCAGCTCGCGATCGTGGCGCCGATCGTCACCCGGCAGGCGCCGCCGGCCCCGTGGTCGCTGTCGATCGAGGTCGTGCTCAGTGTGGTCGCGCTGGGTGCGCTCGGCAGTGGGCTCGCGTTCGTGCTCAGCCTGCGGAACATCCGGCTGATCGGGGCCAGCCGGTCGTCGATGGTGACCTACCTGATGCCGGTCTTCTCGATCGTGGTCGGCGTGCTCGTGCTGCACGAGCACATCACCTGGTACCAGCCGGTCGGCGGTCTGGTCGTGTTGCTCGGGGTCGCCGTCTCGCAAGGGTTGCTGCGTCCGCCGCGGCGCAAGCCGATCGTCGCGGCCGAGGCGCCGGCGACGACCTAGCGCCGCGCCTGGTCGTCGCCGGCGCCGTCACTCCCCCGGCACACCAGTGGAGAACGGACCTCCAGGCCATCACAATCACCGAGACGTCGCGACCGCCCGCGGGAGGCCATCGTCCTCGCCTCGTTGTGATGGCCTGGCGATCCGGTCGACGGCATGGGCAACACCCACCGAACCGACCGGAGCGCCGGGTATCCCCGCGCGGAGTGTTGAGGGTTATCCCTGCGTGGTGCTGGTGCAGATGGACAGGAAGTGTCGGCTCGGGTCCGGCCTCACCCGGCCGGGTTCACGCCTGCGCACACCGCCCGACCACCACCCGCGGACCGACACCTCCTGTCGAACTGCACACCAACGGGACTAGCGGCGGAGGTTGGGGACGGCGGCGATCACCACGGCGGCGAGGGCCAGCACGGTCCCGGCGACGACCGGGAACGTGACCGCCTTGTCCGCGGCCGGGAGGAACAGGTCGATGAACAGGCTCGCGATCAACTGACCGGCGATGGTCCCGAGACCGAGCACGAACACGCCGACCACCCGAACCACGGCCGCCGCCGCGCTGATGAAGATCACACCGCACGCGCCACCGAAGTACAGCCACGGGTTGCTCGGCAGGTGATGCGGCGCACCCCGTAGCGCGAGGTCGGCGAGGAACACCACCAGCAACGCGGCGAGCCCGACCAGGAAGTTGACCACGCCGGCCGCGACTGCGCCGTACGCGTCCGGTGACGCGGTGCGCGCGACGCGTCCGTTGATCGCCTGCTGGACCGCGGTGAAGACGCCTCCGAGCGCGGGCAGTACAGCGAGGAGCAGGCCGGCGGGGTGATTCAGTTGGTCCGACACCGCGAGTACGACGGCCACCAAAGCGATGAGCGCGCCGACGACGCGCAAGCTGGTGAACGGCTGCGGGCCGGCCGGGCCGAAGCCGAGGCGGTCGACGACCAGACTGCTGACCGCCTGACCCGCGACGACGGCCACGGTGAAGACCGCGACGCCGATCACGGAGACGGTGATCGACTGGGTCGCGACGAGGTAGGCGCCCGCGAGTCCGCCGATGCACTGCCACCAGCGCAGGCCGCCGTGCGCACGCACCGGCTCGCGAATTGCCTCCCAGACCTTGCCGAGAGAGCGCCTTACCGCGGGGATGAGCGCCGTACCGATCAGCAGGATCAGCAGGCCGGTGCCGAACGAGATCAGCGCAGCCGCGACGCCGTCACCGAGGACATCGCCGAGTTCGCCGTTGATCCGGGACTGGATCGCGAACAGCATCCCGATGCCGAAGGCGGCCGTGAGCCCGATCAGGTGGTGCTGACGGGTCGAGGTCGGCGGGCGGGTCGCGGTCGTTGTCACGTCACCATCATGACCGTTCGCCGGATTGCGCCTGACACCGGTCCACCCTATGACCGGCGGATCAGTGCCAGGTACATCGCATCGGTGCCGTGGAGATGCGGCCACAACTGCACGTCGGGACCGTCGCCGAGGTCCGGTACGCCGGGGAACAGCAGTCGCGCGTCCTCGAGGGTCGCGTCGTCCCGTTCGCGCAGTACGGCGTCGACCACGGCGCGGGTCTCGTCGAGGTGCGGTGAGCAGGTGACGTACGCGACCACGCCGCCGGGACGCGCCGAGGTGATCGCCGAGTCCAGGAGGTCTTCCTGGAGTGGCCGCAGTTCCTTCACGTCGTCCGGCGTACGGCGCCAGCGGGCTTCCGGGCGACGCCGGAGCGCTCCCAGGCCGGTGCACGGCACATCGGCCAGCACGCGGTCGAAAGATCCGGCCGGCCACGTCGGCTTGGTCCCGTCACCGACGAGAACCTTGTGTTCTCCGGGAATCGCCCGCAGGTTCGCCCGGACCAGCTCGGCCCGATGCTTGAGTGGCTCGACCGCGGTCAGTTGGCCGTCACGTTGTTGCACGAGCGCTGCGAGCAGCGCCGACTTGCCGCCTGGTCCCGCGCAGAGGTCCAACCACTTGCTGTCCGATTCTTCGATCGGAGCCGCGGCCAGGGCGAGCGCGACGAGCTGCGATCCTTCGTCCTGCACGCCGGCCCGACCGGTGGCAACCGCGTCGATCCGCCCGGGATCGCCACCACCCTGCAGCACGGCCGCATACGGCGACCACTTCCCCGCAGTGGCCCCAGCGGCGACCAACTCATCCACCTCGGCCAGCCCCGGCCGGGCCACCAGCGTCACCCGAGGCGGCTCGTTGTCCGCCTCAAGCAACCGCTCCAGCCCACTGCCGTCACCCAGTGCCTGGGCGAAGGCCTCGATCACCCAGCGAGGGTGCGCTTTGGCGATCGCCAGGTAGCCGTAGGCATCCTCGGCGGCCGGCGGCGCCACCGCGGCGATCCACTGGTCGAGAGTGCGTTGGCTGATCTTGCGGAGGACGGCGTTGACCAGACCGCTGCGTTTCTGGCCGATCTCGGCCCGGGTGAGCGTGACCATCTCCGAGACGGCAGCGTACGAGTCGACGCGCATCCGGAGGAGCTGGTGGCTGCCGAGCCGGAGGAGGTCGAGGAGTTCGGGGTCGAGATCCTCGAGTGGGCGGGACACGCTGCGCGCGAGGAAGGCGTCGTACGTGCCTTGCCAGCGGAGCGTCCCGTGCACCAGCTCGGTGCAGAACGCGGCGTCGCGACCGCCGAGGCGCGACTCACGCAGAGCCTTGTTGAGGACGAGGTTCGCGTAGCCGGCCTCGCCGTTCACCTGCCGGATGACCTGGTACGCGACCCGGCGCACCCGGTCCGGGCGGCGCTGCGGCGTCCGATTGCGCGGCGACCGGTCGCTGCTCACGCGGACGGTCCCAAGCGGTCCTCATCGGTGAGGCGGACACCGCGAGCCCAGTCGGCGGCGGCCATCGGCTTCTTGCCCTGCGGCTGAACCGTCACCAGCTCTACCGCCTTGCTCCCGGTGCCGGCCTTCACGCTCGACTTGGTCGCCTGAAGCTCACCAGGCTTCAGCTCCTCGTCGGTCAGCCGTACGGCGAGAACCTTCAAGCGCTCGCCCCGGAACATCGTCCACGCCCCCGGCGCCGGGTTGCACCCACGCACCAGCCGATCCACCCGCTGCGCCGGCGCGGCCAGATCCAGCTCGGCGTCCTCGACGGTGATCTTCGGCGCCAGCGTCACGCCGTCGGCCGGTTGCTCGCGAGCCTCCAGTACGCCGGCCTCGACCCCGTCCAGCGTGTCGACCAGGAGCTTCGCGCCGGACACCGCGAGCCGGTTCAGCAGGTCACCCGAGGTGTCCGAAGGACCGATCGGCTCGGTGAGTACGCCGTACACCGGACCGGCGTCGAGCGCCTTCACGATCTGGAACGTGCTGGCCCCGGTCACGTCGTCCCCGGCGATGATCGAGTGCTGCACCGGCGCGGCGCCACGCCAGGCGGGCAGCACCGAGAAGTGCAGGTTGATCCAGCCGTGCCGCGGGATGTCCAGGGCCGCCTGCGGCAACAGGCCGCCGTACGCGACCACCGGACAGCAGTCCGGCGCGATCTCGGCCAGCCGCGCCAGGAAGTCGGGGTCCCTCGGCTTCACCGGCTTGAGGATCTCGATCCCACCGAGCTCCTCGGCGTACTGCGCGACCGGCGAGGCGACCAGCTTGCGGCCACGGCCCGCCGGGGCGTCCGGACGCGTGACCACGCCGACGAGTTCGTGGCGGCTGGCAACGATCGCCTTGAGGGCAGTGACGGCGGGCTCCGGCGTACCGGCAAAGACGACTCTCACAGGCCGAATCCGTTCGTCGGGTGTGGCGAGACCCTGATCTGCGGGGGGCCGGACAGGCCGGACCAGTCGGCCTCGCGGATCGCCTTCATCGCCTGCTTGCGGGTGTCGGTGTCGAGCCGGTCGACGAACAGGATGCCGTCGAGGTGGTCGGTCTCGTGCTGGATGGCGCGGGCCAGGAGCTCGGAGCCCTCGATCACGATCGGGTCGCCGTACATGTTGAAACCCTTGGCGATCACCGAGAGCGCCCGGCGGCAGTCGAACGTCAGGCCGGGGATCGAGAGGCAGCCCTCCGGGCCGAACTGCTCGTCGGCCGAGAGCGTCAGCTCCGGGTTGATCAGGTGCCCGAGCTCGCCCTCCACGTGGTACGTGAACACGCGCAGCCCGACCCCGATCTGCGGCGCGGCCAGGCCGGAGCCGGGTGCGGCCTGCATGGTGTCGGTGAGGTCCGCGACCAAACGGCGCAGCTCGGCGTCGAAATCGACGACCGGCTCGGCCTTCGTGGTCAGGACGGGGTCGCCGAACAGGCGGATGGGTTGGACCGACACAGACTCTCCACAGCATTCCACGGACCAGGACCGGCTAAGTCTAGTTGGCCGCGGGCGGAGGCCCAGGGGGCAGGGCCCTCCACATTGTTGCCATAAGCACGTACTGTGGTCTCAGGCGTACCTACAGTCACTGCCGTCACACGCCCAACGGGAGACCCAATGCCCACAGCAGCACGGGGGGCAACTCTGATCCTCATGGGTGCACTGCTTGCACAGGCACCCCTCACAGCCACCGCCTATCAGCCCCGCGATCCTGAGCCGGCCGGCGTGGCTCCTCCGGCCGAGCCTGTCCCGAGTCCTACCGAGGCCCTCACAACCGCCCCCAGCGAGCCGGTGCTTGAGCAGCCGGCGGCGCGGTCGTGGAGCGAGGTGGTGGCGCAGGTGACCGAGACGTCGCCGGGTGATCTGCAGGTGCGGTCGGCGGACACGTCCGCGCAGGCCGCATCGATGATGCGGTGCTTCAAGCTCGAGACCGAGAACTACTGTCTTGGGCTCGGGTTCGTCGACCAGATCCCGACCGGGGCTCAACTGCGGGCGACGCTCAGCCCGCCGGAGCGGCATACCGACGGCGAGGTGGCGGTCGAGCAGGACATCCCCACGGGCGATCTCACGCCTGCCGCCTTCGTGGCGGAACGTGCGGCCATGCCGAAGAGCACCCGCGTGAACGCCGAACTGGACGAGATGCAGACGGCGTGGGACGGACGGGCCAAGGCAGGTGAACTGCGCCTGCTCGCCGAGTCCGCTGCACCTACGGAGAGCGGGGAGCCGTCGACCGCTCAGCCGACTCCGGTCAGTCCGGCGACGCCTCAGCCGACTCCGGTTGGGCCGACGCCGACTGCTACGCCGCCTACTCTGCCTCCGGTTACGCCGACGCGGACTACGCCCACCCAGGAGACGCCGACGCCGGTGCCCCCGCCGGTGAATCCGCCGGCGGCGCCGGTGAAGCTGCCGGCTTCGGCGTACATCATGAAGGGGTTCCAGACCTCGCAGGAGAAGGGGTACTGGTGTGGTCCGGCCACGTTCCAGTCGATCGACTGGGCGGACGACAACCAGAAGGACACCCAGGCGTCGTGGGCCAAGGATCTCGGCTCGACCACGTCCGGGACGGCGATCTCCGCGATGGTCCAGCAGACCAACCTGAAGACCGACTGGGACAAGCCGGCCGGCGCCTACATCGTGCAGAGCGTGTCGCACTGGAACGCGCAGACCTTCTTCACCGTCCACCAGCAGCACCTTGGCGTCTACAAGGCGCCGGTGATCGAGCACGTGCAACTGCTGAAGCGGTACTTCCCGTACCTCGCCTTCAACCACAGCGGCCACTACCAGGTCGGCCGCGGCTACGACCGGGCCAAGGGCACGATCGGCATCTACGAGGTGTTCAACGAACGCCGCTCCAACAGCCGCGGCAACGTGACCGACGGCCCGAAGAACGTCCCGGCGAGTGCCCTCTTCAACGCCACCCTGGCCAACTCCTTCCAGAACATCGGGCTCTGATGCGCCGTACCACCGTTGCCGTAGGCACCCTCTTCGTCCTGCTCCTGGCCGGCTGCTCGTCGCCGTCGAGGGAGGCGGGCCCCACCAGCTCGCCGGCCACCACACCGATGGGCAGGCCGTCGACCCCGGCGCCGCCGACCGATTCCGGTACGGCGATCCTGGCCTGGGCGAAGGTGCTACGGCAACCGGTGGACGGGCAGCATCTCGTCACCCAGCAGCGCAAGTACGTCGTCACCCGCGGCAGCGACGAAGCCGGCACGACAACGGTCGCTGACCGGACCACCAAGAAGGTCGTGGTCCGGCACACCCCCGCGACCGGGTTCGTCGCGCAGTCCCCCGTCGTGATCGACGATCACTGGGCGCTCATCGAGGACATCCGCTCCGACGGACCCGACCCGCAGATCAAACTCTTCCGCTACGACCTCACCACCGGCCGCCCGGCCGGCCCGACCGGACTCCCCCAGATCTCCGAGCCCGAGATCGGTGCGTACGACGGCACCTTCGCCTACTCCTCCACCGACACGAAGAACCGCTCGTGCCTGATCGTCGCCGACCTGGCGACCCTCAAGTCGCGCACCGTCACCTGCGTCGCCGCCCCCGGCTACATCGCCGATCCGGTCGTGTCGGCCGACACCGTCACCTTCAGCGAGATCACCGCCCCCGAGACCGCGCGCCGCTGCAAGCGCCTCCTCACCGCATCGCTCACCGCCGGGTCCGCCCAACCGGTGCCAGCGGCAACCAACTGCATCCAGTGGAGCGGTGCCTCGCTGCGCGGCGCGACCGTCTGGTCGGAGGTCGCCGCGTCCGACCCGGACCAGTACCAGAGCAAGGCGTACGTCCGCCCGACCGGCGACTCCCCCGCCCGTTCCCTCGGCACCGTCGTCACCGACACGATTCTTGCCTGCGGCAACTGGATCCTCTGGGAGACGCGCACCGTCACCGCCGGCACCGAGGCCTATCAGATCAACCGGTGGCGCCCCGACCTCGCCCAACCCCAGCGCATCTACACCAGTCCGGCCGGTGCCGTGCTCACTCCCCTCACCTGCCAGGACGGCACGGTGTACGTCGAGGCGGCGTACCTCTCGAACTCACCGGCGTACACGGAAACCATCGCGGCAGCCGTCGCCTGACGACAGCTCTCAGCGCCGCGCGTGGCGGATCCTCAACCGTCCGAACCCCATGATCCCGGAGATCCGGATCGTCGGCCCGCCCGGGCGCGGCTGCCGCCGCGGCGTGTAGTGCGAGTCCTTCCAGCCGGTGCGCAGACCTTCGAGATCGACGATCGCGTCGCGTGGCACCGTGATCTTGGCGCCGCCGGTGCCGAGGTGCAGTTCGAGGTCGACGACCCGGTGCTCGAAGACCGCCCGGGACAAGTCCAGCTGCACCCGGCCGAAGGCGGACTGAACCTTGAGGGTTCTGGGCACCCGCCACTCGCCACGCCGCTGGATCCGGCCGGCAGCCGCGGAGATCGTGGACGTGGTGCCAGGGTCCTCCGCCGGCAGCGAGGCCAGCGCCGACGCGATCTCGTGGCGGGTCGTGGCGGTGAGCACCTGGTGGAGGCGCCGGTCCATCTCCTCGTACGAGATGTACCCCTCGGTGTAGGCCTCCTGCACGCGTCGGACGGCCGTGTCCCGGTCGGTATCCCTGACCAGGGACGAGCGGTCTTCGGGCCGGATGCTCACCGTTCCACTGTAGCTACACGGAGAGGCCGCGGCTGCGGAGCTGCGTGCGGAGTTCGGTGGCGCCTGAGAAGAGTTCGGCGTCGAGGCCGACCGTACGGGCGCCGTCCACGTTGTACTGCATGTCGTCGGTATAGAAGGTGCGCGCGGGGTCGAGACCGTAGCGATCGATCAGGATGCGGTAGATCTTCTCGTCCGGCTTGACGGTCTGCTCCACGCCCGAGACGACCTCGCCGTCGAAGTGGGTGAGGATCGGGAACGCGTCCTTCGCGACCTCCCACTTCTCGCCGGAGAAGTTGGTCAGCGCGTACGTCGGGATGCCGAGAGCCCGCAGGTCGGTGAGAACTGCCGCAGTGTCCTCGAACACGCCCTTGACCATCTTCAGCCAGCCCGTGTCGTAGGCCTCGATCCACTCGGAGTGCTCGGGATGCAGGCTGGTGAGCTCCTCGATCGCCTCGGCCCAGGGGCGACCCTCGTCCTGCTTGTGGTTCCAGGCCGGGGTGGTCACGTTGGTCAGGAAATGTGTCCGCGCCTGCTCGTCGGGAATCAGGTCGGCGTACAGGTAGGTCGGGCTCCAGTCCAGCAGCACCCCGCCGATGTCGAACACCACCACGTCGATCGTCCGCTCAGTCATGTCTGCAACCCTACGAGACCGGATGTGACGGGGCCGGACGACTCAGCTCAAACGGTCGCCGCGTTCGCCGCGGCCCGGGCGTGCAGCGCGGGAGCCAGCGAGTACTGCCCGATGAAGATCACCACGCCGAGCAGGGCACAGCCGATCCAGGTCACGGTCGGGCCGAGATGCTCGAGAGCGTTGGTCCCGGCCAGCGGCCCGATCACCGTGCCGACGCCGAAGGCCATCCCGGACAGGCCCATGTAGCGCCCGCGCAGGTCAACCGGAGCGAGATCGGCGAACACCGCGCCGATCACGGCGGCGAACCCGATCTCGCCGATCGTCCACACCACGACCGACAGACCGTAGCCCCACCAGCTGTGCACGACCGCGCCGAGCCCGAACCCGAGACCGACCACCAGCATCGACGCGGACAGCAGCTTCGGCCGGTCCATCTTCACCAGCCATTTGCCGAGGAACGGCTGGATCAGCACGATCACGACACCGTTGAGCGCGATCACCAGTCCGTAGGTCTGCGACGGCAGACCGTCGGCCGCCATCGCCAGCGGCAGCGTCGAGTACCCCTGGAAGTAGATCGTCGCGTACCCGATCTGGATCAGGATCATCAGCAGGAACACGGTGTCGTGCAGAGCCACCGCCAGCAGCGGACGACGAGGCGCGTCCTCGTCCAGCACCGGGCGGCTCTCCGGCACCATCGCCCAGATCACCACGCCGGCGATCACCGACGTACCGGCGTTCAGCCAGAACAGCAGGCCGTAGCCGATCGACGCCAGCACCCCCGCACTCACGGTCGAGACCGAGAATCCGAGGTTGATCGCCCAGAACAGCAGCCCGTACGCACGGACCCGTTCGCCCGGCTGGAGCATGTCGGCCACCGTCGCCTGCACCGCCGGCCGGAACAGGTCACCGAGCAGACCGACCAGGAACGCGGCCACCCAGATCATCACCATCGCTCGGGCCGAGCCGAGCAGGATCAGCGCCGCCGCAGTGCCGAAGAAGCAGATCAGCATGGTCAGCCGGCGACCGACCCGGTCGGCCAGCCAGCCGCCGGCGAGCTGCGCGGCCACGGTCCCGGCACCGACCGCGGCCGCCACGGCACCCGCCGTACCGGCGGAGAGGTGACGGTCGTGAGTGAGGTAGAGGACCAGGAACGGCTGCACGAAGCTGCCGAGCCGGTTGACCAGTTGGCACACCCACAGCGCCCAGAAGGCCCTGGGCAGAGCAGTCGGAGCGGGGGCTTCGACAGCAGCGGCAGTCGTCATGCGCACAACTCTCGTGGCCCACCCGGCCGGTGTCGACGATTAGGCACAGAACTAATCAGCTAGACTGGTCCCGTGATCACGATCAGGCTGAACGCGGAGGACGTCGGGCGGATCCGGTTCGCACTGTCGCCCGTATGGGAGGCCGTCACCAGTGTGCGGGCGCTCAGCAACAACACCGCGCGCAGCGTGCACGGCCCGTGGCTGCAGAAGGTCCGGCCGATCATCGAGGGCCCGGACCTGACGTTGCTGAAGGCCCTCATCCCGTCCTTCGGCTACATCCCGGACTTCATCACGCCGGCCCCGCCGCGGCGCTCGACCAGCCTGGAATCCGGTCTCGCCGCGATCGCGGCAACGCCGCACGACCTGGTCGTGAACGAGATCGGCAGGCTGCACCGGCACAACCCGCACCCTCTCCTGCCGGACCTGATCGACAATCCGGCCAAGGCCCTCGACCTGATCACGTCGGCACTGGAGACCTATTGGCAGCGCGCGCTCGAGCCGGACTGGCGCCGGATGCGCGCACTGCTCCAGGAGGATCTGGCGTTCCGGCTGGACGAGTTGGCCAGCGGTGGGATCGAGCGGCTGTTCCGCAACCTGCATCCGTCGGTGCGGTTCAGTGGCGATCGGATCGAGATCGATCGCCCGTTCGCGTGCGACGGTGAACCGCTGGCCGGCCAGGGGGTGTTGCTGGTGCCGTGCGTGTTCACCTGGCCTGCCGCGCTCCCGGTGTCCGAGGCACCGCACGTGCCGACCATCACGTATCCGCCGCGTGGCCTGGGGCGGCTGTGGGAGGACCGGCAGGACGCGACCGAGTCGCCGCTCGCGGACCTGGTCGGGCGAACGCGGGCCGCGATCGTGAGTCATCTGGATCTGCCGATGTCGACGACGCACCTGGCGCATCAACTCGGGGTGTCCGCACCGACGTTGAGCGTGCATCTGAGCATCCTGCGCAACGCCGGTGTGGTCGACTCGCGGAGGGATGGCCGGGCCGTGCTCTACTACCGCACCTCGCTCGGCAACCAGCTGCTGACCGCGTCCACTCCCCTCGCTTCCACCGCCTGACCAGCCGAAGCTCGGTGGGTCTACCTGCACCCGGACCGAGCCTGGGTGGCTTTGCGCGGGTCCGGCTCTCGTCCGGTTCGTAATCCGTCCAGCACGATGTCGACAACACGGCGCATGGCTTGGTCGTCGGACATGTCCGACGGCGTGTAGATCCGAACGGTCATCAGGAGGCCCACCTCTGCTGGGCTGACGTCGGGACGCATCGCTCCGTCCGCTTTGGCCGCCGCCGTCATCCGCTCGACGAGGTCACTCACCGTCTGCCGTGAACTGCGCAGCTCGGGATCGGACTGGATCGAGGCATGCAGGCGGGGTTCAATCGCCGATGCCAGCGCGCCCAGCCGTCGCTCGGCACAGCCACGCAGGAACCGACAGAGCGCGGCCCAGGCGTCGGGCTCTTCGCGCCAGGCGGTTTCCGCCATGTCCGCCAAGTCGCGCAAGACCGCCTGAGCCGTCGCCCAGATCAACGAATCTCGATCAGGGAAACGGCGATAGAGCGTGCCTACGCCGACGCCGGCACCCCGGGCGATCTCCTCCATCGGCACGTCGAACCCGGATTCCCGGAAGTGGATCTGGGCCGCAGCGACGATCTGGTCCCTGTTGCGCTGGGCGTCGGCGCGCAACCCCAGCTCTTTCGACATCGGAGCTCCCACAGTCAACTGGACGAATTTCCTCCGGATAGTGTAGCGTGCCGTAACCGGACGAAATTCGTCCAGATAGCGAGGAGAGCATGAGAGACCAAACGGTGCTGATCTCCGGAGCCGGCATCGCCGGATCCACGCTGGCGTATTGGCTGGCGCGGCACGGGTTTCGTCCCACCGTGGTCGAACGCGCGACGGGGCTTCGCTCCAGCGGAAATCCGGTGGACGTCAAGGGGCCGGCGATGGAGGTGGCACAGCGGATGGGCCTCATGCCACGCCTGCGCGCGGCCGACTCCGCTGTGACGCACATGAGTTTCGTCAATGCCACCGGTCGCCGCGTCGGGCGGATCAACCTGCAGGCCTTTCAGATGTCAGCTGGAGATCGCGAACCGGAAGTGCCACGCGCAGAGCTTGCCTCGATTCTGCTCGAGGCAAGCCGCGACAGCGCCGAATTCTTGTGGGACGACGCCATCGTCGCCCTCAGCCAGGACAAGGACGGAGTAAACGTCACCTTCGACCGCGCCGAACCCCGCCGCTTCGACCTGGTGATCGGAGCCGACGGGCTGCACTCGGCGGTCCGCCGACTGACGTTCGGCCCCGAGAACGACTTCGTTCACCACATGGGAATCTATGTCGCGACACTGCCGATCGACGGCTCAGTCGACAACGACCGGGAAGTGACCCTGTACAACACCCCCGGCCGGGTGGTCTCTGTCCACCCCTCGCGCGGCCACGCTGTCGCCGCCTTCATGTTCCGCAGCCCGGCGCTGCCCAACTTCGACCAT
This sequence comes from Kribbella sp. NBC_01484, assembly GCF_036227145.1. Classification (NCBI taxonomy): domain Bacteria; kingdom Bacillati; phylum Actinomycetota; class Actinomycetes; order Propionibacteriales; family Kribbellaceae; genus Kribbella; species Kribbella sp. NBC_01484. Next base: position 6,538,666 of record NZ_CP109437.1, on the reverse strand, counting down.
CGCGACACCGAGCAACACAAACAGCTGGTGACGACCATCTTCAGGGACGGTTCCTGGCGGATACCCGAACTCCTGGAACGCGTACAAGCCGCCGACGACATCTACTTCGACTCCGTCAGCCAAGTCCGCCTGCCCCAATGGTCGAATGGACGCATCACGGTACTCGGCGACGCCGCCTCATGCATGTCGCTGTTCGGAGACGGCTCCACCCTCGCGATAGCGGGCGCCCACACCCTCGCCGAGGAACTGGCCGCCAACCGTACCGACCCGGCAACCGCTTTTCGCCGATACGAAACCCGGCACCGTACCCTCGTGGACTCCAAGCAGCGGGGCTTCGCCTCAGCCGCCGCCCTGATCGTCCCAGCCACCCGAAAGGGAATCGCGGCCCGGAACATGGCAACCCGCCTGTTCTTCCCCGTCATGACCGCCGCCGGATCGCTGCGCCGCCGCCTTCGGCCCACCTGAGCGCGTGGTGCACGCACATCACGACACGCGACCAGGAGATCAGAACAGTGCAAACACCAGCACATCGAGACCGAGTTCGCACCACCTTGTCAGACGGCGCAAGCGACGTGAATTGGCACAGTTTTCTATCGCGTTGGGCACCGTTGACAGGACTTGCCTACCTGGCTCTCATGGTCTTGTTCATCACCCTCATCCTTCCGTTCGGTACGACCAGTTCCTTGCCAGCGACCTATCTCGAACTCATAGCGGCAGGCCGCAAGCCGGTGCTTTACCGGGTGACGATCGCATTCGACGTGACCGCGTGGCTGACGCTTGGTGGGTTTCTGATCGCTGATTATCAGCCTCTTGGAATCACCACTAAATTCTCGCGGCGAGCAAAAGCCACGACGTCGCTGCGTAGCCGTCCACAATGATCCGACCGGACCTCGCTCGGCAACCAGCTGCTGACCGCGTCCACTCAGCTGGCTCCCACCGCCTGACTAGCCGAAGCTCGGTGGGTCCACCTGCACCCGGACCGAGCCTGGGCTCTTCTTCGCGCTGCGGGCGGATTGCGCCTCCTTCAGCGCGCGAGCCAGGGTCGAGCCGGCCGGCCGCGGAATCCTGACAACAGCCCTGACGGTCTCTTCGTCAACATCGACCGGCCCCAGGACTTCCAGCCCAGCGTTGGCCGGGATCAACTCGCGAACGCGAGCGATCAGGTCGGCCACGGCCTCGGACGAGCCGGTCAGCTCGGCGAGTTTGCCGGCCGGGGCGAGGCGGGCAGCCCGGCGGTCCTCGACCTCGCGCGAGGCAAAGCCCTCCGGGCTCCAGCGGACCACCGCCTGCAGCGGAAGCGCGGAGGGCTCGCCAACCAGGATCACGGTTCCGCCGTCGCGGGCCGGGCGGACCAGCGCTGCCGCGTTGAACCAGCGTCGTACTGCCTCCTCCGGCGCACGCAGATCAGGACGAGCGAGCATCAGCCACGTGTCGAGCAGCAGCGCCGCGCTGTAGCCGCCGTCCGCGACCGGCTCGGCTCCGGGGGTGCTGACGATCAACGCCGGGCTGTCCGACACGACGTCGAGCACGTTGTCGCCCCCCGACGTACGCACGACCACGCCGGGAAACGCGCGGCCCAACTCCTCCGCCGTACGACGAGCTCCGACGACCGCGGCGCGCATCCGGGTGTCGCCGCACTCCGGGCAGCGATGGTCCGTCGCCGGTCGACCGCACACGCTGCAACTCGCCGGCCCGGATCCACCTGTACGACGCAGCGCCCCACCGCACGTCGCGCACCGCGAAGGGGCCCGGCAGGTCTGACACACCAGGCTCGGCAGATACCCGGCCCGCGGCACCTGCACCAGCACCGGCCCCGACCGCAGCCCTTCGCGGGCGATCTCGAAAGCGCGATGTGGCAACCGCGCCGCCCGAGCCGCCGGATCGCGGGCCAGGTCCGTGTCCGACTCCCCCGCGATGTGCACCGCCGGAGCGGCTGTCCGGATCACCGCCCGATCCGCGATCAGCTCGTTGGCGTACCCCGACTCCACCAGCGCGGCGGATTCCGCCGTACGCGCGAACCCACCGAGCAGCACCGCACACTTCTGCCGGAAAGCCCTGAGCAGCAAGACTTCCCGCGCATGCGGGTACGGCGCCCGCGGCTCGGCGTACGAGTCGTCGCCGTCGTCCCACAACGCGACCAGCCCGAGCTCCGCCACCGGCGCGAACGCGGCCGCCCGCGTCCCGATCACCACCCGCGCACACCCGCGCAGCGCCGCGAGGAATGCCCGGTAGCGAGCCGTCGGCCCGAGGTCCGCGGACAGGGTGACGAACCCCGCCTCCCCGAGCACCGTCGTACAGGCCGCTGCCAACCGCTCGAGGTCACGCGCATCCGGCACGAGCAGCAACGCGCCCCGACCGGACGCCGCACACACCGCCGCCGCCTGCGCGAACGCGAGCGCCCAATCGGCCCCTGGTACGGCGGTCCAGATCGCCCGCGGTGATTCCGACCGGGCGATCGCGTCGAGGAAGCCGGTCGGGTACGCCGACCACTCGGAACGCGAGGTGGACAGCGGCGGGGGCGCGGGCTGGTTGCAGCGCAGCGGCTCACCCTCGACCTTCGCGTGCCGGGGCGGGACGGCCAACCGGGTGACGTCCGCGAACACTCCGGCATACCGGTCGGCGACCGCGCGGCAGAGGTCGGCGATCTCCGGCGTCAGCACCTGCTCGGGCGAGACGACCTTGCGGATCCGGGCCAGCTTGCCGTCGTGGTCGGACGATTCGAGGCGCTCCAGGACGAAGCCGTCGAGGTCCTTGCCGGCGAAGCGGACCTTCACGCGCGCGCCGGGTTGAGCGGCCGCGGCCAGATCCTCGGGAACGAGGTAGTCGAACGGCCGGTCGAGATGTGGCAACGAGACGTCGACCGCGATCCGGGCCACCGGGAGCGACGACGTGATCCCGGCCGGCTCCTTGGTCCGGGACTTGCGAACGGTGTCCCGCAACAGCGTCAGCTGCTCCGGTGAGTCCCCGTTCGATGTCACTGGGGAATGCTAGTCCGGTGGGACGACAGTGCGGGTGCGCACTGCCGTCCCCCTGTGGACAACTACTTGTTGACGGCTGCCTTCAGCGCCTCGACGCGGTCGGTGCGCTCCCAGGTGAAGTCCTCGCCGGTGCGGCCGAAGTGGCCGTTGCGGGCGGTCTGGGCGTAGATCGGCCGGAGCAGGTCCAGGTCGCGGATGATCGCGGCCGGCCGCAGGTCGAACACCTCGCGGACCGCCGCGGTGATCTGCTCCACCGGCACGGTCTCGGTGCCGAACGTGTCGACGTAGAAACCGACCGGCGCCGCCTTGCCGATCGCGTACGCGACCTGGCACTCGGCCCGCGCGGCGAGCCCGGCGGCGACGATGTTCTTCGCCACCCAGCGCATCGCGTACGACGCCGAGCGGTCCACCTTCGACGGGTCCTTGCCGGAGAACGCGCCACCACCGTGCCGCGCCATCCCGCCGTAGGTGTCGATGATGATCTTCCGCCCGGTCAGCCCGGCGTCGCCCATCGGGCCGCCGACCTCGAACCGGCCGGTCGGGTTCACCAGCAGCTTGTAGCCGGCCGAGTCGATGTCGAACTGCTCGAGCACCGGGTCGACCACGTGCTTCTTGATGTCCGGCGTCAGCATCGTGTCCAGGCTGATGTCGGACGCGTGCTGGCTCGACACCACCACGGTGTCGATCCGGACCGCCTTGTCACCGTCGTACTCGACCGTGACCTGGGTCTTGCCGTCCGGCCGCAGGTAGGCCAGCGTGCCGTTCTTGCGGACCTCGGACAGCCGCTCGGACAGCCGGTGCGCGATCGTGATCGGCAGCGGCATCAGCTCGGGCGTCTCGTCCGACGCGTACCCGAACATCAATCCCTGGTCGCCCGCCCCCTGCAGGTCCAGCTCGTCCTTCGACGCGTCCGACCGCGTCTCGTACGCCGTGTCGACGCCCTGCGCGATATCCGGCGACTGGCTGCCGATGGCGACCTGCACCCCACAGGACGCGCCGTCGAAACCCTTCAGCGACGAGTCGTAGCCGATCTCCAGGATGCGCGCACGCACGATCCCCGGGATATCGACGTACGCCGTCGTGGTGACCTCGCCCGCGACGACGACCAGACCCGTGGTGATCAGGGTCTCGACCGCTACGCGGCTCTTCGGGTCCTCGGCCAGCAAGGCATCGAGGATGGAGTCGCTGATCTGGTCAGCGATCTTGTCCGGGTGACCCTCGGTCACTGACTCGGACGTGAAAAGGCGCCTCGCCACAGTTCTCCCTCGGATTCCTCTTGTGCCGCGCGACCGAGGCCGCACGATCCCCCCATGCACCGGCGGTTGGCGATGCATCTCGGAAAGTATGCCAGCAGTTTTCCCCGGAGTCCCGGTGACGCTCCGAATTCGCCCACTATCCGAGACTCGCGGTCATATGTTGGACAGGCGGTCCGGATTCAGGCGTGCGGACCGACCGCCACGTCGCCCAGGGTGAGCGACGGTGTGCAGGCAAGGATCGCAGCCAACCGGTCCACCTCGGCGTCCAGCAGCGTGCGCCTGCGGCGATTCAGGGTGCTCAGGGTCTCGACGGTGACCTGCAGTGTCCGGCCGGCCTTCTTCTGGTGCCAGACCCCGGCGACGATGCCGTCGATCAGCAGGAGCGGGTAGTTGCCGGCCTGGCCTCGCGCGGTCGCCCTCGTGAAGGCCTGGCCGGGGAAGAGCCGCTCCCTGGGGTAGCTGCCGACGCCGTACGCATCGAAGTACGGCAGCAGCCGCACACCGTCTGCCCGGTCGTCCGGGAACTCGTCGCCCGGCGCATGCCACACGGTCTGCCCGTCGAGCTCGGCCTGCGGGAGGTCGTCGAAGTACGGCTTGACGAACGTCGGCGTCGTCTTCAGCCAGCGGGCGAAGTGCTGCGGCGTGGCCGGTCCGTAGGCGTAGAGGTAGCGGTGCAGGAGTTCGGTGAGCGCCTTCTCGGCCGGCAGCGGTTCGAAGGGCTTGATGCGGTGCGGGTTCGAGTACGTCGTGACGCGGCCGCGCATCGGGCCGTAGCAGAGGACACCGGCATTCGCCGCGTCCGAGATCGCCTGCCGCCAGCGCGGCCAGTAGCCCTGGAACGCCGGCATGACGAGATCGCCGGCCCATGCGCCAGTGCGCCGTACGACTTCGACCGTGAGCTCGTCTGCGGTCAGGTCATCGTGCGTGAGGGCAGCACCGATCGCGGCGATCACCTCGGCAGTCTGGCCGGGAGTCATCCGCATCACCTCAGGCGCCTGGGCACCCCGCGGCAACGCGGACAGCGCACCGGTCCACAACGGCAGGTCCTCGAGGGGCAGCAGGTGCACCGTCCCGCGTGGTCCGAACGTCTTCACCAGCCCGTCCGCCTGCTGCACGCTCTCCCGGGTAGCGCCGGCGACCCGCAGCGCCACCGACAACTCCCCCGCCGCCAGGATCTGCGCATGCGCCCCAGACATCGCACGTACGGCGTCAACCGGTGTCGCAGCGGACTCGGTGAGGTAGTGCCGCCGCATCCGCTGGGCAACAACGGCCTGCCAGGTGATCTCCATTCCTCCGACCCTAACCACAGAAACGGACAACTCCTGTCCTAACCACGGCATCCCCCCTCACACCCGGAGCCCACCCCTGACCCCGCCGATCCACCCACCCCTGACCCCGCCCATCCACCCTCCCCGCGCCGATGCACCCTCCCGCCACGGCCATTTGAGGGGAGGACCCTTCAAGATGCCCCTTCTCCCTACCGCATCCGCAGGGAGAAGGGGCAAGGTCAGGGGTTAACCCGAGGAAGGGCGTCAGGCGGCGCGTTGTGACCTGGCGAAGGCTTGGTGGATTCGGGCCAGGAGAAGATCGGGCCGGTTGAAATCCGTCCAATCGGATCGAACGACCTGCAGGCCGAGCGCCCGTAGCCGGTCCTCGCGGATCTTCTCCCGCACCAGTACATCGGCGGAAGCATCGCCGTACTTCGCTCTCCCGTCGAACTCCACCACGGTGTGAAACTCCGGGAAGTAGAAGTCGACTCGAGCCACGAACCCATTGGCATCGTGGAACTCGTATTGCAGGACCGGCGCCGGCAGTCCGTGATTGTGCAGAAGAACCCGGAGGCGTGACTCGCCGACCGACTCCGACCGAGCGTCGCTGAAGCCGAGTGCAGCGCGAACCGTCGCACTGCCGGGCCAGAACTCGGTGACATCGAGAAGTCGGACAATGTCATCCGAGCTGATCAGACGATCGCGCAATGCCGCATCGAGGCTGACCACCGCCACCTCGAAGGACGTCGTACAGGCCGTCTCGAAGACGGCACGAGCAACGGAGGTTGCCGTCAGCCCCTCAACCTCGGTGAGGTCGGACTCAGCCAGCTTGCCGACGTGGTGGCGTACGCCAGAGACGGTGCCACCGGTCAGGTCGTCCAACCGCGTGACGTGCACCTGCAGCAGATCGAGCCCCCACAGCGGCAGGCCGTGCACCGCCAGAGCCGACTGATGACTGACCGCGATGGCGCTGCGCCGCCACGAGTTCACCACGGCATGGACCATGCGCCGATGCTCCTGCCGGATACGAACCCAGGGCTCTAGTGCACTCAGATCCTGCTGCTCGGCGTACTGCCCGTGCCGGATCCGGACCCAGCGACCGTCGTCGAGGCGCGACCGGACCTGTTTCGCCGTGTAGCCACCGGAGATGGCCTGCTGACGACTGAACACACCGCCCTGCTGCTCGGCCAGCAGCTTCAACATGGGGTTCACCCCACCAAGCATCACCGCTCCGGGCACCCCACAAGCCCTCAACCATCAACCTGTGGATAGCCATTTCAGCGGTTCACCCCTGAAATGGCGGGTTCGCCCCTTGCATGCGCAAGGCGAACGGGCGAGGTCAGGGGTTCACCCCTGAAATGGCCGCCAGCTGAGCTGGGTGCGCTGACCGAGCCGGTGTGGGCGCCGGCGGTGGGGTGGTCAGGCGGCGGTGGTGTGGCGTGGCGGGGGCGTGGCGTGGCGGTGGTGTGGTGTGGCGGTGGTGGTCAGTCGGCCAGAGAGGTTAGTGCCAGTGGGCGGCGACCAGGTTCCAGATCACGCCGGCCAGCGCGTCCTTCGAGCCCGAGGGCACCGGGAGGGCGTTGCCGTCGCGGTCGAGGATGACGGCCTCGTTCAGGTCGCTGCCGAAGACCTTGCCGCCGGAGACGTCGTTCACCACGAGCAGATCACAGCCCTTGCGCTCGAGCTTGGCGCGGCCGAGCTCCATCACGCTGTGCTCCGCGTCGCCGGTCTCCGCCGCGAAGCCGACGATCACCTGGTCGGCGCGGGCGCGGTCGTGCGAGATCGTCTGCAGGATGTCCGGGTTCTGCACCAGGTTGACCGCGGGGACCGAGCCGTCGGCGGTCTTCTTGATCTTGTGCTCGGCGACGTCGGCCGGGCGGAAGTCGGCCGGGGCCGCCGCCATCACGATCGCGTCCGCGTCGCCCGCGCGGGCGGTGATCTCGTCGTACAGGTTCCGCGTGCTGGTCACCGGGACGACCTGGACGCCGGCCGGGTCGGGCAGCTCGGAGTTGGCGGCGACCAGCGTGACCTTGGCGCCCCGGGCGGCCGCGATCCGGGCGAGCGCGTAGCCCTGCTTGCCGGAACTCGAGTTGCCGAGGTACCGGACCGGGTCGAGATGCTCGCGCGTGCCGCCGGCGCTGATCAGGACGTGCTTGCCGGTCAGATCGGCGACCGACTGACCGGCCGCGCGGGCGGCCTCGTCGGCGAGCATCAACTGGCTGATCGCGAAGATCTCGGACGGCTCGGGCAGCCGGCCGCGCCCGGTGTCGGCGCCGGTCAGGCGGCCGACGGCGGGATCGAGGACGGTGATGCCGCGGGACCGCAGGGTCGCGACGTTGGCCTGGGTGGCCGGGTGCTCCCACATCTCGGTGTGCATCGCGGCCGCGAACAGGATCGGGCAGCGGGCGGTGAGCAGCGTGTTGGTGAGCAGGTCGTCGGCCAGGCCGTGGGCGGCCTTGGCGATCAGGTTGGCCGTCGCGGGGGCGACCACGACGAGCTCGGCCGCCTTGCCGATCCGGACGTGCGGGACCTCTTCGACGTTGTCGAACGGGTCGGCCGTCACCGGCTGCCCGGACAGCGCCGCCCAGGTCGCCGCGCCGACGAACTCCAGCGCGGCCGCCGTCGGCACCACCCGCACACTGTGGCCGGACTCGGTCAGCCGCCGGAGCAGATCACAGACCTTGTACGCCGCGATCCCGCCACCGACCCCGAGCACGACATTCGGCCGGGTCCTGGGCACGACGACAGCCCCCGGGCCGGTTGCGGCTCCGGGGGTTTCACCGGTTGCGGACATCTCCGTGGACTCCGTTTCCCGGTCGCCGGGTCAGGACTACTCGGACTTCTCCGCCGCGGCGGCTTCCGCCTCGGCCTCCGGGTCGATGTCGGTGCAGGTCAGCACGCCCTCGTTGATCTCGCGCATCGCGATCGAGAGCGGCTTCTCCTGCACGTGCGTCTCGACCAGCGGCCCGACGTACTCCAGCAGGCCCTCGCCGAGCTGGGAGTAGTAGGCGTTGATCTGCCGCGCCCGCTTGGCCGAGTACAGCACGAGCTTGTACTTGGAGTCGGTGTGGGTGAGCAGGTCGTCGATCGGCGGGGAGGTGATGCCGATGGCGACGGGCTGGTTGCCAGACAAGTGTCAGCTCTTTTCAGAGATTTTGGGTGATCGAATCAACTTTACCAACTGATCGGCGGCTTCCCGAACCGACGCGTTCACGATCGTCACGTCGAACTCCTTCTCGGAGGCCAGTTCGAGGGTCGCGGTCTCCAGCCGGCGCTCGCGCTCCTCGACCGTTTCGGTCCCGCGGCCGACCAGACGCCGGACGAGCTCGTCCCAGCTCGGCGGGGCCAGGAAGACGAACTGCGCCTCCGGCATCGTCTCGCGGACCTGGCGGGCGCCCTGCAGGTCGATCTCCAGCAGCGCCGGCCGGCCATCGGCGAGCTTGTCGAGCACCGGCTGCTTCGGCGTCCCGTACCGGGCCGCCTTGTGCACGACGGCCCACTCGAGCAGCTCACCGTCGGCGATCATCCGGTCGAACTCGGCATCGGACACGAACAGGTAGTGCACACCGTGCACCTCGGCCGGCCGGGGCTTGCGGGTCGTCGCGGACACCGAGATCCAGATGTCCGGGAATCGCTCACGGATGTCCGCGGCGACGGTCCCCTTCCCGACCGCCGTCGGGCCGGCCAGCACGGTCAGCCGCGCGGGCCGCCCACCGCCGGCCGCGGGTCCTCCCGTCGCCGGCTCGTTCGTGGTGTTCTTCGGGTGCGTGGTCATCGTCACACCAGTGTCCAACGAGCCGGTCAGGGTTTCGGTCTGGCTCACTCGGCGAATTCGCGCTCGAGCGCGGCGATCTGGTTCGAGCCGAGGCCGCGCACCCGCCGCGTCTCCGAGATCCCCGCCCGCTCCATGATCTGCTGGGCGCGCACCTTGCCGACGCCGGGGATGCACTGCAGCAGCGCGCTGACCCGCATCTTGCCGATCACGTCGTTCGTCTGCCCCTCGTGGAGCACCTCCGTCGGAGACGCTCCCGAATGCCGGATCCGGTTCTTGATCTCGGCTCGCTCACGCCGCGCCGCCGCGGCCTTGTCCAGAGCCGCCGCTCGCTGCTCCGGGGTCAAAGTAGGAAGTGGCACCGTCTCACCTGTCCCGTTGTATGGCTTCGCAAGGGAACCTAACACGGGTCCAGCCTCTGATCCGGCGCTGGTGAGCGGAGTCGGACACCAGGTGGCGGATTGGAACGATCGTATGATCAGTTCAGGGCGGGAACGTCGACCTTGCAGGAGTCCTTGGCGTGGCTGCTGATGGCCTTGTACGCCGTCATCACGCCGCCGGTCTCCTTGCTCAGCTTGGCCAGCTCGACCCGGTCCGAGCCCGCCTTCTGGGCCTTCTCGGCGAACGCCACCACGACGCCCCAGTCGTCCTTCACCGCGTCGGGCGCGGAGTCCTGCAGTTTCTTCGCGTCGTCGAGGATCTTCACGTAGTCGGCCGGCTTCTGCGGGTCGACGTTCACCGCACCGGCGGCGTACTTGGCGAGATCCACACAGTAGGCCTGTTCATCGGTGCAGGCGGTCAACGTGGCGGCACCGGCGATCACGGTCAGGGCGAGGGCGAGTGTGCGCTTCACAGGCCCGACGCTACCGGCGGTCACCAAACCATCCGAAACGAATACTTTCCGCAGCGCAGTAGCAGGGCAGGACGGCGGGGACGGCCGCCGTCCTGGCGGGTCAGGCCCCGAGGTCCACCTTGCAGGTGTCCTTGGCCTGCTTGGTGATCGCGTCCATGGCCGGCGTGATCTTCTCGCCGTCGTTCTTGGCCAGCTCGGTCAGCTTGCCCGTGTCACCCTTGGCGTCCTGCGCCTTCTCGGCGTAGTCGATGACGGTCTTCCAGTCGTCCTTCAGGTCGTCCGGCGCCGACTTCGAGACGCTCTTGGCCTGGTCGAGCATCTTGCCGACAGCGTCGGAGTTCTTGATGTCGAGGTTCTTCGCCGACTCGGCATAGTTCTTCAGGTCGCCGCAGTAGTCGCCACCTGAGCACGCCGTCAACAGGCCGGCGCCGATTGTCACTGCCGCCGCGAGGGCCGCCACCTTGCGCATTCCGATCCTTACTGTGTCGCGCGGGAAGCCCGTCGCTCCCCGTCCGCGGACACCTTTCCGAACCGCGGGGTCAACGCCCCGGCCGGCACGCCGTGAACAACGTCGCAGCGGCCGACTGGAACCGGGCTGTGATGTGGCGCGTCGCGCCGTACGCCGAACGAGATCGCGACCGCGTTGGCTGCCACGATCACCGCGATCGCCAGCCAGTCGAGCGTCCCGAGGTGCTGGTTCAGCACGACGAGCCCGACGAGGGCCGCGAGAACCGGGTTGACGCTCATGAACACCCCGAAGAACTGGGCCGGCACCCGCCGGAGCGTGAGCAGATCGACGAGGAACGGGACGGCGCTCGACAGCACCCCGGCCACCAACGCGTACGCCGCGGCCGCGAGTGTCGGCGGGTGATGCCACAGCACGATCACGCCGACCGGGACGTAGACCAGCCCGGACACCCCCGCCGCCGCGGCCGACCCCGTTGCTCCCGGCAACTCCTGTCCGACCACCCGGTTGAGCAGGATGTAGCAGGCCCAGCACACCGCCGCCAGCAACCCGAGCCCGACACCCAGGTAATCCGTCGTCGCCTCAGGTCGCGTCAACAACACCACCGCAGGCGCAGCCGCGAGCGCACACATCAGGTCGAGCAGCCGCCGCGACCCCAGCAGCGCCACCGCCAGCGGCCCGAGAAACTCCAGCGTCACTGCCAGCCCGAGCCCGATCCGGTCGATCGCCGTGTACAGCGACACATTCATCACCGCGAACACGGCCGCCAGTCCCAGCACCACCCGCCACTGCCGAGCCGTGAAACTCCGCAGTCGAGGCCGGCCGACCGCCAGCAACACAGCCCCAGCCATCCACTGCCGGATGGCCACCACACCCACAGGCCCGATGACAGGGAACGCGAGCGCGGCCACCGACGCGCCCACCTGGTTCGAGAGCCCGCTCCCGAGCATCATCAGTACCCCACCGAGCTTGCCTCTGCGCATGCTCCGAGCGTCAGGCCGCGGAGGTCATCCGCAAAATGCATCGGTCGGGCGATCTATACGCTGGGGTTATGGATCTCGAGGTCAGGCAGTTGCGGTGTCTGGTCGCGGTGGTGGATGCGGGGACGTTTACGGATGCGGCCATCGAGTTAGGGGTGTCGCAGGCGGCGGTGTCGCGCACCGTGATGGCGCTGGAGCGGGAACTGGGCGTGCGGTTGCTGCATCGGACCAGTCGGTCGGTGACACCGACGACCGCGGGAGTGCGGGTGCTGGCGCGGGCGCGGCAGGTGCTTGCCGAGGTCGACGAGTTGGTGATCGAGGCAACGAGCGGGCATACGCGGTTGCGCATCGGGCATGCGTGGTCGGCGTTGGGGCGGTTGACGACGGAGTTTCAGCGGCGGTGGGCCGGCGAGCATCCGGGGATCGAGTTGCAGCTGATCCGGACCAACACGGCGACGGGCGGCCTGGCGGAGGGATTGTGTGATCTCGCAGTGGTGCGGACGCACATCGATCTGCGACGGTTCGCGCACGTCACGGTGGCTCAGGAGCGGCGGTACGCCGCGTTGCCCGCCGACGACCCGCTGGCCCGGAAGCGAACGCTCACGCTCGACCAGCTGCGCGATCGCACGCTGTCGATCGACCGCCGGACCGGGAGCACGACTGTGGACCTCTGGCCGGAGGAGGCGCGTCCGAAGGTCGAGTACACCCACGACGTCGACGACTGGCTGGCCGCGATCGCCTCCGGGCGCTGCGTAGGTGTGACCCCGCAGGCGACGACGACGCAGTACCGGCGCGACGGCGTCGTCTACCGTCCACTCCGTGACGCTCCGCCGGTCGACGTACACCTGATCTGGCACCGTCAGGACCCGCACCCGGCGACAGAAGCCGCCGTCGCCCTGCTCACCAGCCTCTTTCAGGAGTCGAGGAGCCCGACCAACTGACGGAGGTCCTGGGCCCTCCAGAGAATCACGTTGCGGATGTGGTCGATCCCGCCGACCGGCCAGTGTTCGGCGATCCGCCGTACCTCCGGATCCTGGATCTCGGCCGCGAGCGCGCCGGGGAAGTCACCCCACACCACCTTGAACGGCCGGCCGCACATCTGCTCGATCCCGAGCTCCACCGGCGCTGTGATCTCCAGCCGGTTGTGCAACTCCCCCACCAGCCGATACGCCGCCATCAGCGCCTGCTCGCGCTCCTGCCACGTCTCGGCTCGCAACACGTCGCGCAGCACCGGCTCCATCGTCGAACCACAGGACAGCCGGCTGAACGCCGTACCGAACCACTTCGAGTACGGCGCGTACTCGCGCTCCATCAGGAAACACAACCGCATCAGGTCCTGCACGAGTTGTGCGCCGATCAGCGCGGACCCGAGTTCGTCGCCGACATATCCGGACCGGCCGACCAGATTCATCTCCGGATGCACGCGCCACCACGCCGCGATCATCAGATAGCGCCAGCCATCATCCGGGTAGTACGCCAGCCGATCCCGCACGGATTGCAGCCCGAGATCGTCGTGGAAGACCGCGCCCGCGGTGAACATGCGGAGCTTGTGCTCAGGGAACGTGAACCAGTCCCGCACCGCGAGGTCCTGGGCCGGATCGAATCCCAGTTGCTGCTCGAAATACGAGCGGATCGTGTGCACCTCGACAAAGGCCGGACGCCCGGCGAAGCGATTCGGCACCTCGGGTTGACACGCGACTCCCTCCGCGACGAAGAGCAGGGCCCGCGCCTCGCAGTTGTGGTCCGTCGACATCTCGTCGTCGAACCCGAGCACCTCGGAGCCGCGGCCCATCAGTGCCGCGCTGTGCGGCACCGTCAGGAGCGGACGCACCACCTCGCCGTAGAACCGCCGACACAATTCCAGACCCGGAGACATGTTGAGAAAGATCGCATGCGCAATCCGGTCAATGCAAGAAGAAACACCAAATGGCGCGAAATTGATCGCGCCATTTGGTAAATCAAATCCTACCGGATTTCACCGGCCTTTGTCAGTACCCCAGGACGGCCCGGAACCCGTCATTTGCCCGATCGGCCGCATCCTGCAGCGCGACGGCCGACGGCCCCGCGCCGAGGATCTCGCGCGAGCTCGACGGTACGACGTTCCGCACCGCCGGGCCGAACACCTTGACCAACCCGTCCGCCGTGCCGCCCTGGGCGCCGAGGCCCGGCGCGAGGAGCGGACCACGAATGTCGAGGTCTTCATCGGTCGAGGCGATCGTCGCGCCGACGACGGCGCCGAACGACCCGAGGTCGTCGGCGTCCGCATTGAGCGCACGCAGGCCGTCCAGCACTGCGCCGGCGACGGTCGGACCATCGACCGTCCGCGCGGACTGGAACTGCGGCCCCTCCGGATTCGACGTCAGCGCCAGCACGAACAACCCCGCACCAGCCGAGCGTGCCACCTCGATCGCCGGCTGCAACGACCCGAACCCGAGGTACGGACTGACCGTCAGCGCGTCACACGCCAGCGGCCCCTTCTCCGCCAGGTACGCCGCCGCGTAGCCGGCCATCGTCGACCCGATGTCACCGCGCTTCGCGTCGATGATCACCAGCGCGCCGGCCTCCCGCAGCCGGATCGTCGCCTGCTCGAGTACGGCGATCCCGGCCGACCCGAAGCGCTCGAAGAACGCGGACTGCGGCTTGAACACCGCAACCCTGTCGGCCAGCGCGTCCACTACGCCGTACGTGAAGGACGCCAGACCCTCCGCGGTGTCCGGGAGGCCCCACTGCTCGAGCAGGTGGGCGTGCGGGTCGATCCCCACGCACAGCGGGCCACGGGTGTCCATGGCCGCCCGGAGCCGGGTGCCGAAGGGTTCGTTCCTCATGTCACTCCCGATGGGTCGGTGGCTCATGTCAGTCCTCGGTTGATGCGGCGGATCAGGCCGGGCCCCCGGTAGATCAGTCCGGTGTACACCTGGACCAAGCTGGCCCCGGCGTCGAACAGCCGCATCGCGTCGGCGGGCTCGAGGATGCCGCCGACCCCGATGATCGGCAGCGCTCCCCCGGTCTCCGCGTGGATGTGCGCGACCGTCTTGGCCGCGATCTCGGTCAACGGACGCCCGGACAACCCGCCGGTCTCCGCTGCCAGTGGATGGGATTCGACCCCCGGCCGCCCGATGGTGGTGTTGGTCGCGATGATCCCCGCCACGCCGACCTCGGTGCACACTGCGAGCAACTCGTCGATGGCGGACGGCGTCAGGTCCGGTGCGATCTTCACCAGGATCGGCTTCCCGCCCAGGCCGCCGACGCTCAGCGAGGCCGCCTCGGCGTGCAGGGCGGTCATCAGTTCACGCAGGTGTCCGGCGTCCTGCAGCGACCGCAGTCCCGGCGTGTTCGGCGAGGACACGTTGACCGCGAAGTAGTCGCCGTACGCCGAGAGCCGCCGCAGTGAGGTCACGTAGTCCTCGACCGCGTCCTCGAGCGGAGTCACCTTCGACTTCCCGATCGAGATCCCCAGCGGGTAGCCCAGGTCGCCGTACGCCGCCAGCCGGTCGGCCAGCGCGGACGAGCCGAGGTTGTTGAAGCCCATCCGGTTGATCACGGCCTCGTCCTCGACCAGCCGGAACAGCCGCGGCTTCTCGTTCCCCGGCTGCGGGTGGGCGGTCACGGTGCCGACCTCGACAAAGCCGAAGCCGACCGCGCGCCAGGCAGGCAGGGCGATCCCGTTCTTGTCCATCCCTGCAGCCAGACCGACCGGGGACGGGAAGCGGACGCCGAAGACCGTCCGGGGCGATCCGGTCGGCAGCGCGCCGTACGTCCGGGACAGTGCCGCGACCGCGCCGGGGATCCGGCCGAGGCGGCGGAGGCCGTGCAGCGTCTGCTCGTGCGCGACCTCCGCGTCGCCCTTTCCCAGCCGGTACAGGACCGGCCGGACGACCCGCCTATACACCGCGGATCCTCGGCACCCAGTCCTGCAGCGACCGGACACCGATGTCTCCCGCCTGCTGCGCCTCGATCCCCTGGACGGCGGCCGCCAGCCCCTGCACCGTGGTGATGCACGGGATGTTGCGCGCCACCGCCGCACTCCGGATCTCGTAGCCGTCCAGCCGCGGCGACCCGCCCTTGGTGATCCCGATCGGCGTGTTGACGATCAGGTTCAGCTCGCCGTCCTGGACCATCTGCACGATCGTCGGCTCACCGTTCGGCCCCGGACCCTGGCTGCTCTTGCGGACCGTGACCGCCTCGACCCCGTTGCGCCGCAGGACGTCCGCCGTACCCTCGGTCGCGTAGATCTGGAAGCCGAGATCAGCGAGCCGCTTCACCGGGAAGATCATGTGCCGCTTGTCCCGGTTGGCGACCGACACGAAGACCTTGCCCGAGCTCGGCAGCGGCTGTGACGCCCCGGCCTGCGACTTGGCGAACGCGGTCCCGAAGGTGTCGTCGATGCCCATCACCTCGCCGGTGGACCGCATCTCCGGCCCGAGCACGGTGTCGACCGACGCGCCGTCGATGGTCCGGAACCGGTTGAACGGCATCACGGCTTCCTTCACCGCGATCGGCGTCGAGGTCGGTAGGGTCCCACCGTCGCCCTCGGCCGGCAGCAGTCCCTCGGTCCGCAGCTCGGAAATGGTTGCCCCGAGCATCACTCGGGCCGCCGCCTTGGCCAGCGGAGTCGCGGTCGCCTTCGACACGAACGGCACCGTCCGCGACGCCCGCGGGTTCGCCTCGAGCACGTAGAGAACGTCCCCGGCCAGCGCGTACTGCACGTTCAGCAGCCCCCGTACGCCGACGCCACGGGCGATCGCCTCGGTCGACGTCCGGATCTTCTCGATGTCGGCGTTCCCGAGCGTGATCGGCGGCAGCGCACACGACGAGTCGCCCGAGTGCACCCCGGCCTCCTCGATGTGCTCCATCACGCCGCCGAGGAACAACTCGTCGCCGTCGAACAGCCCGTCGACGTCGATCTCGACCGCGTCGTCGAGGAACCGGTCGATCAGCACCGGATGCTCCCACGACCCGTACCCCGCGCTCAGCCGGTTCAGCGCCGCGGTCAGCTCCGCCTCGCTGTAGACGATCTCCATGCCCCGACCGCCCAGCACGTACGACGGCCGCACCAGCACCGGGTAGCCGATCTCGGTGGCGATCAGCTGCGCCTCGTCGAAGGACATCGCCGTACCGTGCTTGGGCGCCGGCAGCGCCGCCTCGGCGAGAACCTTGCCGAACGCACCCCGTTCTTCCGCGAGATGGATCGCGGCCGGCGAGGTCCCGACGATCGGTACGCCGGCATCCGCCAGCCGCTGCGCCAGACCCAGTGGCGTCTGCCCGCCGAGCTGCACGATCACCCCGGCGACCGGGCCGGCCTGCAGCTCGGCGTGCACAATCTCGAGAACGTCCTCGCAGGTGAGCGGCTCGAAGTACAGCCGGTCGGAGGTGTCGTAGTCGGTCGAGACTGTTTCCGGGTTGCAGTTGACCATCACCGTGCAGTAGCCGGCCTCGCGCAGCGCCATCGACGCGTGCACACAGGAGTAGTCGAACTCGATCCCCTGGCCGATCCGGTTCGGCCCGGAGCCGAGGATCAGCACGGCCGGGGTCTCACGCGGTGCGACCTCCGTCTCCTCGTCGTACGACGAGTAGTGGTACGGCGTCTCGGCCTTGAACTCGGCCGCACAGGTGTCGACCGTCTTGTAGACCGGGCGGATCCCGAGCGCCTGCCGGACCCCGCGGACGACGTCCTCGGTCAGCCCGCGGATCTCGGCCAGCTGCAGATCCGAGAACCCGTGCCGCTTGGCCAGCTTGATCACCTCCGGGGTCAGCCGCGGTGCGGCCGAGACCTGGAGAGCGGTCTCGTGGATCAGGTAGAGCTGGTCCACGAACCAGGGATCAATGCGAGTGGAGTCGAAGATCTGCTCCGGCGTGGCCCCGGCCCGGATCGCGTCCATGATGGTCCGCAGCCGGCCGTCGTGCGGCGTCTTGATTGCCTCCAGCAACGGCTCGAGGTCGGTCGACGGCGCTCCGGCCCAGGAGAACCGGGCCTCCGGCTTCTCCAGCGAGCGGAGCGCCTTCTGCAGTGCCTCGGTGTAGTTGCGGCCGATGGCCATCGCCTCGCCGACGCTCTTCATGTGCGTGGTGAGCGTCGCGTCCGCGGCCGGGAACTTCTCGAACGCGAACCGCGGCACCTTCACCACCACGTAGTCCAGCGTCGGCTCGAAGCTGGCCGGCGTCTGCCGGGTGATGTCGTTCGGGATCTCGTCCAGGGTGTAGCCGATGGCAACCTTCGCCGCGATCTTGGCGATCGGGAAGCCGGTCGCCTTCGACGCCAGCGCGGACGAGCGCGACACCCGCGGGTTCATCTCGATCACGATCAGCCGGCCGTCGTCGGGGTTCACCGCGAACTGGATGTTGCAGCCGCCGGTGTCGACCCCGACCTCGCGAATGATGCCGATGGCAAGGTCCCGCATCACCTGGTACTCGCGGTCGGTCAGCGTCATCGCCGGCGCGACCGTGACCGAGTCGCCGGTGTGCACGCCCATCGGGTCGACGTTCTCGATCGAGCAGATGATCACGACGTTGTCCGCCTTGTCGCGCATCACCTCCAGCTCGTACTCCTTCCAGCCGAGGATCGATTCCTCGATCAGCACCTCGGTGGTCGGGCTGGCGTGCAGTCCGGCGCCGGCGATCCGGCGCAGGTCGGCTTCGTCGTACGCCATCCCGGAGCCGACGCCGCCCATCGTGAACGACGGCCGCACCACCAGCGGGTAGCCGAGCTCGGCGGCCGCACCCATCACGTCGTCCAGGGTGTGACAGATCCGCGACCGCGCGACGTTCGCGCCGAGCTTCTCGACGATGTGCTTGAACGACTCCCGGTTCTCGCCGCGCTGGATCGCGTCGACGGACGCGCCGATCAGCTCGACGCCGTACTTCTCCAGGACGCCGTTGTCGTGCAGGGCGATCGCCGCGTTCAGCGCGGTCTGGCCGCCCAGGGTGGCGAGCAGCGCGTTCGGGCGCTCCTTCTCGATCACCTTCTCGACGAACTCCGGCGTGATCGGCTCGACGTAGGTCGCGTCGGCGAACTCCGGATCGGTCATGATCGTGGCCGGGTTGGAGTTCACCAGCACGACCCGGAAGCCCTCTTCGCGCAACACGCGACAGGCCTGGGTGCCGGAGTAGTCGAACTCGCAGGCCTGCCCGATCACGATCGGGCCGGAGCCGATCACCAGGACCGACTCGATGTCTGTACGCCGCGGCATCAGACCCGTCCTTCCATCAGTTCTACGAACCGGTCGAACAGGTAGGCCGAATCATGCGGCCCTGCTGCCGCTTCAGGGTGGTACTGCACAGAGAACGCGAGCACCCGGCCGTCGCGGCCGGTGAGCTTGAGCCCTTCGACCACGTTGTCGTTCAAGGACACATGCGACACCTCAGCCGTGCCGTACGGCGTCTCGACCGTCTCGTCGAGCGGCGCGTCCACCGCGAACCCGTGGTTCTGCGCGGTGATCTCCACCTTGCCGGTGGCCCGGTCGAGCACCGGCTGGTTGATCCCGCGGTGCCCGTACTTGAGCTTGAACGTGCCCAGGCCGAGCGCCCGGCCGAACACCTGGTTGCCGAAGCAGATCCCGAAGTACGGCTTCCCCCGCTGCAGCAGGGCCCTGAGCAGCTCCGTCGGGTGCTCGGTGGTCTCCGGGTCGCCGGGACCGTTGCTCATGAAGATGCCGTCCGGGTCGACCGCGAGCACCTCGTCGAGCGTCGCGGTGGCCGGCAGCACGTGCACCTCGATGCCGCGCTCGGCCATCCGCTTCGGCGTCATCGACTTGATCCCGAGGTCGAGTGCGACGACGGTGAACCGCTTCTCCCCTTCGGCCGGGACGACGTACGTCTCGGCCGTGGTGACCTCGTCGGCGAGGTCCGCCCCGACCATCGGCGGCTGCTCGAGCACCTTCGTCAGCAGCTGGGCGGGGTCCAGGATCTCGGTCGAGATCCCGGCCCGCATCGCGCCGCGTTCGCGCAGGTGCCGGGTCAGCGCGCGGGTGTCGATACCGGAGATCCCGACGATGCCCTGGCCCCTGAGCTGGTCGTCGAGGGACCGGGTCGCGCGCCAGTTCGACGGCACCCGGGCCGGGTCGCGGACGACGTACCCCGCGACCCAGATCTTCTGTGATTCGTCGTCCTCGTCGTTCACCCCGGTGTTGCCGATGTGCGGCGCGGTCTGGGTGACGATCTGACGGTGGTACGACGGGTCGGTCAGCGTCTCCTGGTAGCCGGTCATGCCGGTGGTGAACACCGCCTCGCCGAAGGTCTCCCCGGTCGCCCCGTACGACGTACCGGCGAACGACCGGCCGTCCTCCAGGACCAGCAATGCAGGCTGGCTCATGTCTGCTCGGCTCCGATCAGAGTTGCGATGGATTCGGTCAAGGGGGCGGTGTCGGCCTTGCGGCGGGGCCGGAAGCCGGTGTCCAGCGCGCGGCCGTCGTGGTTCCAGGTGACCACCACCAGGCCGGACTTCTCCGCGGTCACCTTGCCGGCGATCCCGCGGTCGGTCCGGACGCCGGTCAGGTGGTCCGCGGGAATGAACACATCCGCCGCACCCTGCCGATGGAAGATCAGGCCGGCCTCACTGACGGCCAGGTCCGCGGTACTGCGGACGCCCAGTTCGTGCACGGCGATCCGGTCCATCCAGTCGCCGGCCGACGTGGTGGCGACGTACACACCCTCCACGCCCCGCGTCCTGCCTTCCGGCACCGCGGGCAGCGGCGCGAGATCGGCCTGCCGGGACTTGCGGTTCCGCCAGCCCCGGTACATGCCGTAGTAGGCCGCCGCCAGGATCAGCAGCGTGCCGAGAATGCCGAGGAACGCCTTCACCTGGCCAGCTTCCCGTCCAGGACGGTCGCCGTACCCTTCCGGAACGTCGCGACCACCTTGCCCGGCAGCGTCATCCCGTCGAACGGCGTATTCCGCGACAGCGACGCCGTCTCCCGGGGGACGACCGTCCGCACGACCGCCGGATCCACCAGGACAAGGTTGGCCGGGCTCCCCGCCTCCAAGGGCCGGCCGTGGTCGCCGATCTGGCCGATCGCGGCCGGCCGGTAGCTCATCCGTTCCGCGACCTCCGCCCAGGTCAGCAGCTTGGTGTCGACCATCGCGTGCTGGACCACGCTGAGCGCGGTCTCGAGACCGAGCATGCCGGGCGCGGCCGCGCTCCACTCGCAGTCCTTGTCCTCGACCGGGTGCGGCGCGTGGTCGGTGGCGACGATGTCGATCGTGCCGTCGGCCAGGCCCTCGCGGACCGCCTCGACGTCCTCCTTGGTCCGCAGCGGCGGGTTCACCTTGAAGACCGGGTTGTACGACGCGGCCAGGTCCTCGGTCAGCAGCAGGTGGTGCGGCGTCACCTCGGCGGTCACGTCGAGCCCGCGGCGCTTCGCCGCCCGGACGATCTCCACCGAGCCCTTGGTGGACAGGTGGCAGATGTGCAGCTTGGAGCCGACGTGCGCGTTCAGCAGGACGTCGCGGGCGATGATCGCCTCCTCGGCGACAGCCGGCCAGCCGGTCAGCCCGAGGACGCCGGACAGCGCGCCCTCGTTCATCTGCGCGCCCTGGGTGAGCCGCGGCTCCTGTGCGTGCTGGGCGATCGTGCCGCCGAAGGCCTTCACGTACTCGAGGGCGCGCCGCATCAAGGCGGCGTCCCAGACGCAGTCGCCGTCGTCGGAGAACACCCGCACGCGGGCCGCCGAGTCCGCCATCGCGCCCAGCTCCGCGAGCTGCGTCCCCTTCCGGCCGACCGTGACCGCGCCGATCGGGTAGACGTCGGCGTACCCGGCTTCGCGGCCGAGGCGCCAGACCTGCTCGACGACCCCGGCGGTGTCGGCCACCGGGTCGGTGTTGGCCATCGCGAAGACCGCGGTGAACCCGCCCAGCGCGGCGGCCCGGGTGCCGGTGAGGACGGTCTCGGCGTCCTCACGGCCGGGCTCACGCAGGTGCGTGTGCAGGTCGACCAGTCCCGGCAGCGCGATCAGCCCGGCGGCGTCGATCGTCTCGACGTCGCCCGGCGCCTCCAGGTTGGTGCCGATGGCAACGATCTCGCCGTCGTCGATCAGCAGGTCCGCCACCTCACCACCCAGGATCTTCGCTCCGGTGATCAGGTACGCCGTCATGCGGTCTGCTCCTCGTTCGTGTCGTTGCTGCCGGAGAGCAGCAGGTAAAGGACGGCCATCCGGATGGCCACGCCGTTGGTGACCTGCTCGACGATGACCGAGCGGGTGGAGTCGGCCACGTCGGCGCTGATCTCCATGCCGCGGTTCATCGGGCCGGGGTGCAGCACGATCGCGTCGTCCGGCAGTTGCGCCATCCGGTGGACGTCGAGACCGTAGCGGCGGGTGTACTCGCGGGCGCTCGGGAAGAACGCGTCGTTCATCCGCTCCCGCTGCACCCGCAGCATCATCACCGCGTCGCTCTTGGCCAGCGCGGCGTCCAGGTCGTACGACGTGGCGCACGGCCAGTTCGTCATGTCGACGGGCAGCAGCGTCGGCGGCGCGACCACCGTGACCTCGGCGCCGAGCGTCGACAGCAGCAGCACGTTCGACCGGGCGACGCGGGAGTGCAGGACGTCGCCGACGATCGTGATCCGGCGGCCGTCCAGCGCACCGAGGTGCCGCCGCATCGTGAACGCGTCGAGCAGCGCCTGGGTCGGGTGCTCATGGGTGCCGTCGCCGGCGTTGACCACCGCCCCGGTCATCCAGCCCGAGGTCGCCAGCAGGTGCGGCGCTCCAGAGGATCCGTGCCGGCAGACCACGCCGTCCGCGCCCATCGCCTGCAGCGTGAGGGCGGTGTCCTTGAGACTCTCCCCCTTGCTCACACTGGAGCCCTTGGCGGAGAAGTTGATCACGTCCGCCGACAGCCGCTTGGCGGCGGCCTCGAACGAGATCCGGGTCCGGGTGGAGTCCTCGAAGAAGAGGTTCACCACGGTCCGGCCGCGCAGGGCCGGCAGTTTCTTGATCGGGCGGTCGGCCAGCGACCGCATCTCCTCGGCGGTGTCCAGGATCAGGTTCGCCTCGTCCCGGCTCAGATCCCCCGCACTCAGCAAATGCTTCATCACGACCTCACCCCATCCCTTACGTCCGAAGAACCGTGGGTCCTGAACCTCGGATCTTCGGACGTCGGCGTCGTTTTGTCGGCGATCAGCACCGCGTCGGCACCGTCGTACTCGGTCAGGTGGACGGTGACCCGCTCGACCAGGGAGGTCGGCAGGTTCTTGCCCACGTAGTCGGCGCGAATGGGCAGTTCGCGGTGGCCGCGGTCGACGAGCACCGCGAGCTGGACCGCGCGCGGACGGCCGATGTCGCCGATGGCGTCCAGGGCCGCGCGAATGGTGCGGCCGGAGAACAGCACATCGTCGACCAGCACGACGACCTTGCCGTCGATACCGCCCGGCGGGATGTCGGTGTGTTCCAGGCCGCGGGGTGGTTTGAGGCCGATGTCGTCGCGGTACATCGTCACGTCGAGTGACCCTGTCGGCACACTCTGCCCCTCGACCGCCGCGATCCGGGCGGAGATGCGTGCGGCCAGGCCGACGCCTCGGGTGGGGATGCCGAGCAGGACGACCGGGTCGGCACCGCGGTTGCGCTCGAGGATCTCGTGCGCGATCCGGGTCAACGCCCGGGAAATGTCGGAAGCGTCCAGGACCTCGCGCGGCGCCGGTTGGGGCGCGGCGTTGTGGGCATGGTTCATCGCAACCGTTCCTCCTTTCCCGCCTCTCTGGACGGGTCTTTAAAGCAGGTTCGGACCGCTTGACATGGTATCGGATGTGACACGCCGTCTTGACGCTGGCCTCCGGCCCAGAATATTGTTACTCTCAGTAATCGAGGGGGTTTCACCGACCGGCCCGTTCCGGCGGGCCGGACATGACGAAATCTAGTCGGAGGGAAGAACCAGCGTGCCTAGCGAATACGCGAAGACACTGGGTGGCAAGCTACGCGCCATCCGCCAGCAGCAGGGGTTGTCGCTGCATGGCGTGGAAGAGAAGTCCAAGGGTCGCTGGAAGGCGGTCGTCGTCGGCTCGTACGAGCGCGGCGATCGAGCCGTCACGGTCCAGAAGCTCGCCGAGCTCGCCGATTTCTACGGCGTGCCGATCCGTGAGTTGCTGCCTGGTAACGCCAGCGCGGCCGCCGCGGCTGCCGCTCCTCCCCGGTTGATCCTCGACCTGGAGGCCCTGCAACACCTCGACGCGAGCGAGGCCGGTCCGCTGACGCGGTACGCGGCCACGATCCAGGCTCAGCGTGGGGACTACAACGGCAAGGTGCTGTCGATCCGTCAGGACGACATGCGGACCCTCGCCGTGATCTACGACGAGTCGCCGACGACTCTGACCGAGCGCTTCATCTCCTGGGGTGTGCTGAACCCAGAGGCGAAGGGCGACGTCGAGGAGTCCGAGGCAGCCGGCGCCTGACGCCGGACGGAGGCAGCAGAGACGGTCGGGGCTCGTAGCAGCTGGCCCACGGCCGCCCGCCTCGCAGTACCGCAGTAGGTCACAACAGCACCATCGACGCCGGGGCCGTTCCCCCCGCGCCATCACTACGGGGACGTAGACCCGGCCCGAGACCGTACCGAGACGGTTTCGGGCCTGACTTCCCGGAGGGCTCGCCCCCTCGTTCCTCAGCTCGAAATTTCTTCAGACGCCGAGGGTGGGCTTCAACTGCAGCAGTCTGGCCAGCAGCCCGTTGACGAACGCCGGCGACTCGTCGGTGGACAGGTCCCGCGCCATGGCCACCGCCTCGCTCACCGCGACCACGTCCGGCACCTGGTCGTCGAACAACAGCTCGTAGGTCCCGATCCGCAGGATGTTCCGGTCGACCGCGGGCATCCGGTCCAGCGACCAGCCCACCGAGTGCGTCTCCAGCAGGCCATCGATCACGTCGATGTGCTTCGCGACACCCTCGACCAGCGCCACGGTGAACTCGTTCACCGGCGGATCGTTGTCAGCCACCCGGTCGGCCAGGGTGCCGCCGACCGGCAGTCCCCTGACCTCCGACTCGAACAGCACGTCCAGTGCGCGCTTGCGGGCCTTGCTACGGGCAGACATGTTCTGTTGTCAGCTCTCTCAAAGCCTCAGGAGGTGACGCGGCCGAGGTAGTCCCCGGTGCGGGTGTCGACCTTGACCTTCTCACCAGTGGTCAGGAACAGCGGGACCTGGATGTCGTAGCCGGTCTCCAGCTTCGCCGGCTTGGTGCCGCCGCTGGAGCGGTCGCCCTGCAGACCCGGCTCGGTGTACTGCACCGTGAGCTCGACCGAGGCCGGGAGCTCGACGTACAGCGGGAGGTCGTCGTGCACGGCGACGATGGCGTCCTGGTTCTCCAGCAGGAAGTGCACGGCGTCGCCGACCACCTCGGGCTGCAGCTGCAGCTGGTCGTAGGTGCTCTTGTCCATGAACACGTACGCCGAGCCGTCGTTGTACAGGTACGTCATGTCACGCTTGTCGACCGTGGCCACGTCGACCTTGACGTCGGCGTTGAAGGTCTTGTCGACCACCTTGCCGGACAGCACGTTCTTCAGCTTCGTCCGGACGATGGCGCCGCCCTTGCCCGGCTTGTGGTGCTGGAACCACACGACGGACCACAGCTGCCCGTCCAGGTCGAGCACCATGCCGTTCTTGAGGTCGTTCGTCGTTGCCACGCGGGTATGCCCTTCGAAATCGATCAGCGGTAACACCGGATTGTAGCGGTCACCACCGCTTTCCTCCGATTCCGTGGCGGCCGGCGGCCCTGGCGGCGACTACGCTGGCAGTCCCGAGCACTACGGAGGCACCCGGTGGCCGAGTTCGCGATCTTCATCGTCATCATGATCGTGCTCAGCGTGATCGGGAAGCTGAAGCAGCAGTCGACCAAGCGCACCGGTACGCCGAGCCCGCGGGTCCAGAAGCTGATCGAGCGGATCCAGGCGCAGCAGGGGACCGCGCCGGGCAGTCAGCAGGTGGCCGCCGCGCTCCAGCAGAGCATGCAGGCCGGCCGCCAGCCGCGGCACCTGGGTGAGCGGACGTCACCCGGTCAGTCCAATCAACTGCCGACCCAGTCGGCCCCGCAGAACCAGCCGGCTGAGATCTGGTTGCCGACCAATCAGCCGCCCGCGCATCGCCCGCCGCAGAACAACTTGCCCGCACCGAAGCAGGACCTCGACACCCGGGTGCGCGAGCTGATGCGCACCGGCCACGAGGTCGGCGCGATCCGGCTGCTGTGCGACGAGCGGGACCTGGGCATCCTCGACGCGCAGAAGTACGCCCGCGCCCTGGTCGCGCCGACCGGCACCACCGCCGGCTCGCCGCAGTCCGCGGACGCCGAGCCGGACGAGGACGAGTCCCGGTACGTCGGCTCGGCCGCGTTCGCCGAGTCGATCTTCGACCTGGACCGCGAGGAGGACGTCTGGGCCAGTGGCTGGGTCGACACCCCCGAGCCCGACGACCGCTCCGACATCGACGAGCTCTGGCAGACCGTCCGCAACCCGCCGCGCCCCGGAGTCACTCCGGCCAGCTGACCGTGATGTAGCTGTGCCGCCGGCCAATGTGGAAGCCCGGCGGCAGTTCGTCGCCGACCGGGTGCACCTGGAACGCCGGCCCGGGACCACGCCGGTGATGGACGTCCCAGATCCGCACCTGGTCGACCATCCGATCGATCAGGTCACGTGCGTCCGGGCCATGACCGTTGCACCCCAACTCCACGAACGAGGCCAGGGCGCTCCGAGCCTGACGGGACGTCAGATAGGCGACGCTGTCGCGGGTCGCCACCGCTGCGGCTCCCCAATGCGGCGTCGGCGCGACGACACCCGGTCCGCCACCGGACAGAACGCAGTACCCGGGCAGTGTGGTCGCGAGCCGGAGGTTGAGATCGAACAGCGGCTCCTCGCGGTTCACCACCACCCCTGACCAGACCCGCTCCCCCGGTTGCTCCAGCACGCCGTCGTACGGATGCGCGTCGACCTCCTGATCCTCGTCGAAGCAGACGCCCACCTCGTCGCCGCTGATCGGGACGAGCCGCTCATAGTTCGCACCGGCCCCTTGCATGCAGACGAATCCGCACCAAGTCATCGACCGGCTGTCCAGGTGACCGTGCACCCGGTCGAACGCGATCGCCCGCGTCTGCCCACGCACCCGCAGCGGTACGACGATCCGCCCACCAGGCCGAAGCTGGTCGATCCAAGCCAGCGGGATGTCCCAGGCCGTCACGGTCACCACGATCCGGTCGTACGGCGCCTGACCCGGCGCACCGTACTCGCCGTCCGCCTGCACGACCAGGACGTCGTCGTACCCGGCCTGGTCCAGAAGCGCACGGGCGCGGGCGGTGACCTCGGGGTCGATGTCGACCGTGGTCACGGACCCCTTCGGCCCGGTCAGCTCCCGCATCAGGGCGGCGTTGTAGCCGCCGGAGCCGATCTCCAGCACCTGGTCACCGGGCTCGATCCCGGCCTGCTCGAGCATCAGTGCCACGATGCTCGGCTGCGACACCGAGCTGATCACCACGCCGGCCTGGTTCCGCTTCATCAGCACGACATCGTCAGCGTACGCGAGGTCGAGCGGAGTGTACGGGACGAACAGGTGCCGCGGCACCGTCCGGAACGCGGCAGCCACCCGCTCGTCACGGATGGTGCCTTCAGCAACCAAATGCCGGGTGAGGGCCGCACGCAACAACTCCGCCTGGGCCGAGTCGTTGCCGAGGGCAGCCATGGCGGTCAGTCCTGTTGGTCCCCGAGCGATTCCAGCAGCGTCCGCAGCAGACCGGCGAGCTGATCGCGCTCGGCCCCGGACAGCCCGGCGAGCAGCCGGCTCTCAGTGTCGACGTGGGTCGGCAGCACGGCATCGATCAACCGCAGACCCTCGGCGGTCAGCGTCACCCGAACGCCGCGCCCGTCGGTCTCACTCGGCGCCCGGGTGACCAGGCCGCGGGCCTCCAACCGGTCGAGGCGCTGACTGATCGCTCCGGACGTCACCATCGACGAGCGCATCAGACCGGCCGGGGTCAGGCTGTGCTCGGAGTTGCTGCGCCGCAGGGTCGCGAGAACGTCGAACGACGCCCGGTCGAGGTCGTGCCGGGCGAAGTTGCGCCGCAGCTCGCCGTCGAACAGCTGACTCAGCCGGCTCAGCCGGCCGATGACGCCCATCGGCGACGCGTCCAGGTCGGGCCGCTGCTCGCTCCACTGCTCGAGCACCAGGTCGACGTGATCTGCCATCTGTCCAGCTTACGGCCAACTCGCTTAGCGGTGAGGTATTGAAAGTTGCTTAGCGCTGAGATACTTTATCTTAGTGCTAAGCAATCGGGTCTCACTCCTCCTGGTCACGGCGATCACGCCGATGCTCTGGGGCACCACGTATCTGGTCACCACTGAGCTCCTTCCACCACACCGTCCGCTCCTCGCGGCGCTGCTCCGGGCCCTGCCGGCCGGACTGCTGCTGATCGCCATCACCCGCACGCTGCCGCGCGGCAGCTGGTGGTGGCGATCGCTGGTCCTCGGCACGCTCAACATCGGGGCGTTCAACGCACTGCTGTTCATCGGCGCCTATCGGCTGCCAGGTGGCGTGGCCGCGACGGTCGGCGCGATCCAGCCGCTCCTCGTCGCGCTGCTGTCTACCGGTCTGCTGGGTCAGCGACTGTCGCTGCGGACTGTCCTGACTGCGATCGCCGGTGTGTTCGGGGTCGGCATGCTGGTCCTCCGAGCCAACGCCCAGCTCGACACCTGGGGTGTGCTCGCAGCCCTTGGTGGAGCGGTCGTCATGGCGCTAGGCGTCGTACTGAGCAAGTGCTGGACGTCGCCCGCTCCCCTGCTGGCCACCACCGGCTGGCAACTCGTCGCCGGCGGTGTGGTGCTGCTGCCCGTCGCGTTCCTGGTCGAGGGCGCACCGCCTGCGTTCACCCTGCAGAACATCGCGGGCTACACCTACCTGACGATCATCGGCTCCGCGGTGGCGTATGCCCTCTGGTTCCGTGGCCTTCGGGAGCTGTCCCCCACCGATGTCACGTTCCTCGGGTTGCTGAGCCCGGTGACCGCCACCACCCTCGGCTGGCTGGTGCTCGACCAGCGCCTCACCACCGCCCAAGCCATCGGCGGCCTGATCGTGCTGGCCGCGCTCATCAGCGCCCAGGTACGGCGCAGGACGAGGCCAGTCAGTCCAGCGCCCGTCCTCGTGGCAGCGGGAGAGAGGAGCTGACGATGCGCGTCCTCGTCTGGGGCGCCACCGGCGCAGTCGGCAGCCGAGTCGTCCACGACGCCCTCGCCCGCGGCCACGAGGTGACGGCAGTGAGCCGAACCCTCAGCCGCCTCGCGACACTCCCCGCCTCTCCCGCTCTACACATCCGCCGAGGCAACGCGTCCGACCCGGATGACGTCGCCGCCCTGAGCGCCGGCCACGACGTCGTCATCAGTGCGACCCGTCCACAGCCCGGTCAGGAAGCCGAGTTGGTCCAAGCGGCCAAAGGCCTCCTCATCGGTCTCCGGTCCAGCGGCGTACGCCTGATCCTGGTCGGCGGTGCGGCCGGCCTGATCGTCCCCGGCACGAACCACATGCTCGTGGACGCACCAGACTTCCCAGCCCTTCTGCGCCCGATCGCCCTTGCCTGCAACGAACAGTTCGCCCTGGTCCGCGAAGCTGACGACGTCGACTGGACGTACGTCAGTCCCCCGGCCCTCCTCGAACCAGGCACCCGTACCGGCACCTACCGCAAGGGAACAGACCACCTCCTCACCGATGCCCACGGCAACTCCCACCTCTCCATCGAAGACTTCGCGATCGCCTTGCTGGACGAGGCCGAGCAGCCACAACACATACGCCACCGCTTCACCGTGGGCTATTAGCCGTACCCGGCCGGAGGTTGGTGGTGCCGCCAGCAGCCAGACGACGACAGCACTGGCCTCACCTCCCAGGTCACCACACTGCGCCGGCAACAGATGGGGAGGATTCCGGCCGATCCGGGAGTGTGATCCGGGAGCATAATCCGCTCCACCTCAAGATCGCCGCGTCAGCACGCCGCGGGTTGTCGCCCCCTGAGGTGGTGGGTTGCCGCCTGAGTTGGTGGGTTGCCGCCTGACATTCTGGCTGTGCAACCCATCACCTCAGGGGGCAACCTCTCAAAGCCGCACTAGAACAACCGCGTTGCGCGGCCGGCTCCACTCGCCGCCAGCAGCCCGCGACAGCGCGACCGGCTTCACTCCGCGAGTCACCACACCGCCTCGCCCGAACGGTCGTACGACGGGCAGCTGTGCGCCGCCGGGAAGCGCCCGCGGGGGGTGGGTGGGAGTGTCGCGGGAGCGGGGGTGGCGGGTTGGTGTTCGACGGTAGGTATGGGGAACGCCGGCGGGCTGGTGCGATGGCGCCGTACCGGGGGACCTTCCGGGTTAGCGAAGGGGCAGGCTCTAAGATCGGCGGGTACGACGTCCTCCACTGGGGGTGAGAGCGACGAGGCACCTGCTCCTGCAGGTCGATGTCCTTGGCCCGGCCGAGGTGGTGACGGCTGCCCGGGTGCGGCTTGCGGTGCGGCAACCGCTGGCTCGGGCGTTGGCCGTGCGGCTCGCGTTGGCCCGGGGTGAACCGGTTGCCGATGACATCTTGATCCGGGATCTGTGGGCTGACGCGGACGCGGCCCGGCCGACCGCGCGGCTGCGGGTGCTGGCGTCCCGGCTGCGTGGTGCGCTGGGTGAGTTCTCGGGTGCCCTCGACCGGAGTCCGGCGGGGTTCAGCCTGCGGGCCGAGCCTGCCGACCTGATCGCCGCCGAGCGTGCGCTCGCCACGATCGACGCCGTACGGCGAACTGACGACAACGCCCGCGTGTTCGCGACGGCAGCGACCGCCATCGACCTCTGGCGTGGTCAGCCGCTGGGCGATCTGGACGACATCCCTTTCGTCGCAGCACAACGGCACCGCCTGCAGTCCCTCCAACTGGAGCTTCAACTGGCCTGGGCCGAGGCCGGCCTGGCTCTCGGTCACCCCATCGGACCCGACCTCGAACGTCTCGTCGCCGCCCACCCACTGCACGAACGCCTGGTCGGCCTGTCCGCCCTCTCACTCGCCCGCTCCGACCGGCAAGCGGAGGCGCTCGACCGGCTCCGGAGTCTGCGCCACCAACTCGCCGACGAACTCGGCATCGACCCCGCACCGGAGACTGTGGCGATCGAGGACGACCTCCGCGGCCATCGCCCCACGATGCCCCGGATTTCGTTGCCCACGGCAGCGAAGAGCTTCGTCGGCCGCCGGCACGAACAAGCCGAGCTGCTCAGCGACCTCACCCGCCCGACCCTCATCACGTTGCTCGGCGACCCCGGAGCCGGCAAGACCCGGCTCGCCCGCGAGGTCGCCGCGCAAGCCGTCGGCGAGGGTCGTCCGGTCGCCTGGCTCGGCCTCGCCCCACTGCACGCCGCGGACAACCTGGTCGCAGCCCTCGCCGCGGCGATCGGTGCCGACAGCAACGGTGGTTCGATCGGACAGGCCGCCGAACTGCTCACCGGCGCGCTGCTCGTGGTCGACCACGCCGAACACCTCACCGCCGAGATCGGCCCGGTGATCGACGAACTGCGGGTCAAGGCCGCCAACCTGTCCATCCTCGTCACCTCGCAGCGCGCGCTCGAGCTCTCCGACGAGCATGTCCAGCGCATCGGCCCACTCTCGGCGACGGCCGCGGTCGCGCTGTTCTGCGATCGCAGCGGGGTCGAGGCAAGCTCCGCCGTCGACCAGATCTGCGCCGCCGTCGACCGTCTCCCCCTCGCTATCGAGCTCGCCGCCGGCCTGACCCGAACCCTTCCCGTGCGGCAACTCGCCGACCGGATCGACGACCGCCTGCTGATCTGCGACGCGGGACCCTGGCACGCGGGCCTCCGGACCGCCCTCGACTGGAGTCACGAGCTGCTCGAACTACCAGTCCGTACGGCGCTTCGCCGGCTGTCGGTGTTCGCCGGGGGCTGCACGTTGGAGGCCGCCGAGGCGGTCGTCGGCGGCGACGGAATCCGGGTCGATGAGGTGGCGGAGCTCCTCGCCGTACTGGTGGACCGGAGTCTGGTGACGATGGACGACGACGAGCGGTTCAGTCTGCTGGAGACCGTCCGCGAGTACGGGCACGAGCGACTGCGGGCCTCCGGTGAGGAGGCCGCCGTACGGGCGCGTCATGTCACGTGGTGCGCGGGGCTGGCGAAGTTCGGCGAGCACTATGCACGGTTGAACCAGCGGTCGTCCCTGCCCGAGCCGGTGGCAGCGCGGCGGCTGCGGACCGAGGAGCCCAACCTGCTGGCCGCGCTCGACTGGTGCCTCAGCGAAGGCAACGACCCGGGTCGCGTCAGCGAGATCGTCGCGCCGCTGTCCTGGCACTGGTACTACCGCGGCATGATGACCCAGGCCCGCGGCTGGTTGCGTGGCTCCCTCGCCATGCTCGCGCCCGGCTCACCTGAGCGCGCCGCCGCGCTGGCCGCGCTCGCGGTCCAGACCCGCTTCAGCGGTGGGTACGCCGAGGCGCGCGACATCGGCCTGGAATGCGTGGAGATCTACCGCGCGCTGGGTGACGACCGCGGACTCGCGATCGCGTTGCAAGGACTCACACTGACCAGCCTCGGCTTGGCCGACGAGTACGCCGCCCTCGACTACGCCCACGAGACGGAGCTGCTGACGCGCCGGCTGAACTTCGGCGTACTCCTGGGTGGGGCGCTGAACTGCTCAGGCCTTGCACTCCGGCAGCTCGGATACCCGGTCGAGGCCCGGACGATGTTCGAGGAGGCGTACGCCGCCTGGTCCGGGCTGCAGGACGACCAGGGCATGGTGATTGCCGGCGGCAACCTCGGGATCATGGACTTCCAGGCCGGCGACTTCGCCGCCGCCCGGGACCGTGGCCTGCACACCCTGCGGACCGCGCGGAACGTCGGCTACTCCGTCGGCGTGCTGGACGCGTTCGGCCTGCTCGCCTCGGTCGAGGCCGCCGCCGGCCACCACGACCTGGCGGTCCGCCTTCTCAAGACCGCCGAACACCAGCGCGAGGAGATCAGCGCCCCACTGTTCATCGCCGACGAACTCGCCGCCGTCGCCACCGCCTGGACGCTGTGCCGCCAGGCCCTCGGCCCCGAGGCGGACCACATCGCCGAGTCGGCCCGCCAGCTGTCCATCGACAGCCTGGTCACCGAGCTCCTCCAAGACCACAGCCACTAGCAAAGAAGCCGGCCCTCGCGGGGAGCGAGGGCCGGCGGGGTGGCGATGGGTCAGATGAGGCCTTCGCGGAGGGCGTAGGCGACGGCGTGCGAGCGGTTCTTCAGTTGCAGGCGGCTGGTCACGTCGTGGAGGACGTTCTTCACCGTCCGCTCCGAGTAGGACAGCTCGCGGGCGATCTCCTGGGTGTCCTTGCCGTCGGCCACCAGCCGCAGCACCTGCGTCTCGCGGTCGGACAGCCCGGTGTCGGACAACCGACGCGGTGCCAGCACGTGCCGCTGCATCCGCGACACCTGACCGAGCAACCTGCCCAGCAGATCCGGAGGCAGGCTGCCGTCACCCGCCGCGGCGGCCTGCAGAAGGTGCACGATGCGGTCGGCCGTCGCCTCGGTACGCCGCAGCACACCGGACACCCCCAGCTCGACCGCGGTCATCAGCGCCTCGTCGTCGATCGTGCCGCCGATCAGCACGGTCCGGCGACACCCCCGTTGCGTTGCCGCCCGGAGGACCTGGACGGCTCCGCTGTCCAGCGAGTCGACGGCGACCAACGCGACCACTGGCGGGGCGGTGCGCTGGTCGGCCGGCGGGCTCTGCTGCAGCGCCGCTAGGTCGGCGTCGCTGATCAGGGCGATCTCGCGCCGCTGCTTGAGCGCGTGCACCAGCCCGAACTGCGACAACGGGTCCAGCGCTTTCACCCAGACAGGTATGCCTTGTTGCGTGATCATGCTTGTCACTCCCCCAGAGCGTTGATGAACGGGACGGATCGAATCCGCAGTCACACGAACCCCCGAATCGTCGATTCGATCGTGCCGCCGAACCTTCAGCCAGCCTTCAGACCGGTGACGGCCGGTAGCGGGGCCCCACGCCTAGAGTGAACCATCCGCCTCTCACCGGCGTCTCACCCCGATCTCTTGGCCGGGTCCGCGACGTGTGCCCACACCACCTAGATGCCCGAAAGGGCAGTTTGGTTATTCCGGGAGGGTGGTGAGGGCGCGAAGCGCGAGCCGGTAGGAGTCGAGGCCGAAGCCGGCGATGGTACCGGTGGCCACGCCCGCGACGACACTGGTGTGCCGGAACTCCTCGCGGGTGGCGGGGTTGGTGAGGTGGATCTCGATCAGCGGAGCGGTCCGCTGGGCGATGGCGTCGCGGAGTGAGTACGAGTAGTGGGTGAACGCGGCCGGGTTCAGCACCACCGGGATCCGCCCGTCAGCCGCCTCGTGCAACCAGCCGACCAGCTCAGCCTCGTCATCGGTCTGCCGCACCTCGACCTCCAGCCCGAGCTCGGCACCCGCCTTCTCGCACTCCCCCACCAACTCGGCGAACGTCGTCGACCCGTACTTCTCCGGCTCCCGAGACCCCAGCCGCCCCAAGTTGGGCCCGTTCAGCACCAGCACTCGCCTACGCACATCAGTCACCCGACCCACCCTAGAGCCCAGCGGCCAGCGAGTTGTAGGCGGTGACCGCCTCGGCGCGAGCCGTCGGGTAGTAGACGGAGGCCGCGGTCCCGGAGCTCATGGCTTGCCAGTTGCGGCGGCTGAGCACCTGATGGACCGAGATCAGGCAGGCCGCTGTGATCTCGGCGCGGAGGTCATTGCCCAGGGCAACCGCCAGGGCCTGCTGGTCGCCGGCGACAAACTGCGCGAGGTGAGTCTCCAGAGCCGGAGTGGTGAAGACGAGGTTGTTGTAGGCGAGCACGGCTGGGTGGTCGTTGAGACCGGTGACCGGGTCGCGGCGGTCGAGGCCATCGAGGAAGTGGTCGCGGAGGGCCTCGATCGGGGGCGCTGCGGAGGCATCGACCACTCTGGCGGCTTCGTGCTGGTGGTCGGCGATGCGGTGCAGAACGAGATCCTGTTTGGTCGGGAAGTACTTGAACAGGGTGGGTTTGGAGACGTTCGCGGCCGCGGCGATGTCGGTGACCGACACCTCGTCGAAACCGCGCTCGAGGAACAGCGTGATCGCCGCCTCGGAGAGGGCGTCGTGGGTCTGCTGCTTCTTGCGGGCGCGGAGTCCGGTCACGACGTCATGTTAACCTAGTCAGAAGATTGACCGGGTTAACTTTCAGGAGGGTGATGCGCGAGCTGGGCGGGGAGCGCGAGTACGCCGAGCGGTGCCGGGAGGCGTTGCGGCGGATGGTGGCCGGCGCGCGGGAGAACGTGGTCGTCGGCGAGGACACCTGGGGCGATCGGTACACCGCCGAGCGACTCGGCTACTACCTCAAGACGCTCGCCCGCGACCTGGGCGAGGAGGGTGACAACCCGCCGTTCTTCGGGCTGATCCGGTACGGCGCGCAGTCCGGCGCCGGCGAGCACCGTGGCCAGACGTACTACCTCGGCCGGCGCCACATCTCGGATGCGATCGGGCGCCCGCCGATGGTGATCGACTGGCGCGCCCCGGTGTCGACCGCCTTCTACCAAGCCTCGGCCGTCGAGCCGCAAGGGGTTGAGACCCGTCGCCGCTTCGGCTGGTCGGGCAACAGGCTGACCAGCTTCGAGGACGAGCACCTCACCTCGGGCGCGCCGTCCGGTTCGAGCGATCTCGTCCGGCGGGAGATCGAGCGAGCCCGGGTCGGTCCGATGCGCGACATCGTGGCCACGATTCAGCCGGAGCAGGACGCGCTGGTGCGGACCGAGTTGGAGCTGTCGGTTTGCATCCAAGGTGCACCCGGCACGGGGAAGACAGCGGTCGGACTGCATCGGGCCGCCTACCTCCTCTACGCACACCGGTCGCGGCTGCGGCGGAACGGCGTACTCGTGCTCGGCCCCAACCGTGCCTTCCTGCACTACATCTCGGCCGTGCTGCCGACGCTCGGCGAGGTCGACGTCGAGCAGACAACCGTCGAGGAGTTGCTGGGCGGCACGATCCGGAGCATCGACGAGCCGGAGATAGCCGCGATCAAGCACGATCCGCGGATGGCCGACGTACTGCGGAACGCGGTGTACGGGCGGATCGGGCGGCCGGACCAGGCCGTGGTCGTGGCTGACGGGTCGTACAAGTGGCGGGTCAATCAGCACGAGTTCGACGAGATCGTGGCCGAGGCCCGGGCGGATGCGACTGCCTACCTGATCGGTCGCGAGCGAGTGACCGCTCGGATCGTCGCCTCCTTGCAGCGTCAGGCAGAGGCGCGCGGTCAGAACTGCAACGCGGTATGGCTCCGGGCGATGGCACGAGCCGCGAAGCCGGCGGTCGAAGCCGTGTGGCCGAACGTGAAGGCCGACGAGATCCTGGCCGAGCTCCTCAGCCACCCCGATCAGTTGGCGACCGCCGCGGACAGCATCCTCACCACGGAAGAGCAGGAGGCCATCGCCTGGCCTCGGCCGCGGAAGGCGAAGAGCGCACGCTGGACCGCGGCGGACGCCGTACTGCTCGACGAGGTGAGCGCCCTCCTCGAACGCGGGCAGACCTACGGCCACGTGATCGTCGACGAAGCGCAGGACCTCTCCCCCATGCAGTGCCGCGCGATCGCCCGTCGCAGCGAGCACGGCTCGATCACCGCGCTCGGCGACCTGGCTCAAGGGACGACAACCTGGGCGGCCGGCGACTGGGAGACACAGCTGACGCACCTCGGGAAGCCGTCGGCCGAGGTGGTCGCGCTCACCACCGGGTACCGCGTGCCGGCAGCCGTGGTGGAGATCGCCAACAGGCTGCTGAAGCCGCTCGGCGTCTCGGTGCCGCCGACCACCTCGTTCCGCTCCGACGGGCAACTGACGATCACGCGGGTCGACGATCTCCCGTCGGGCTGCGTGACCGCCGTCCAAGCAGCACTCGAGTACGACGGCTCGATCGGCGTGATCACCGCGGACCACCACAGCGCGACCCTGGCCGATGCGCTCAAGGCGGCCGGAATCGAATCCGTCCCGCCGGACGGCGACGGCCGGGTGGCCGTCGTACCGTCAAGTCTGGCCAAGGGCCTCGAGTACGATCACGTGATCGCCGTCGAACCGGCCGAGATCGTCAGCGCCGAGCCCCGCGGCCTGAATCGCCTCTACGTTGTGCTGACCCGAGCCGTCTCCCGCCTCGACGTCCTGCACACCCGCGACCTGCCGAGCGAACTGACTTACCAAGGCGCGCCCGGGCCACCCATGCGCTCGGCATAGCTAGTTCCCCGGGTCAGCTCACCGCGACGAACCGGCTTGTCGGTGAAGGCGGACGCGTAGATGGCGGCAGCCAACTCGACCGTGTTGCGAGCTTCGGCGAGGGTGACCGGCGCCGGCGCACCCGTAGTCAGGGCATCGAGAACCGCGGCCAGTTGGGCAGCGTGCCCGCTCGCGACGTCGGGCAGATCGGTAGACCAGGCATCGGTCACCGACTCCTGGCCAGGTGCCGCGGTGATCGTCCAATCGGGGTTCTTGTAGCCGTAGAGATGTTCCAGCTCGACCGTCGCGTTCTCGTAGTCGAAGCGGAGCTGGGACGTCTGCCGCGGCGACACGAGGGAGTTGACGACCGAGGCGACGGCGCCGTTCTCGAAGGTGACCAGTGCCATCGACACGTCCTCGGTCTGCGTCGGCCGCGCCTGCCTGGCCGCGAGCGCGGTCACCTTCTCCCACGGACCGAGGATCGACAGCAGCAGGTCGTACTGATGGATCCCGTGCCCCATCGTCGGGCCGCCGCCCTCGACGTCGAAGGTCCCCCGCCACGGCACCGCGAAGTACGCGTCGTCGCGGTACCAGGTGGTGTTGCACAAGGCAACCAATGGCCGGCCGAGAACACCGTCGGCCACGAGCTCGCGCAACCGCACCGCCCCGGCCCCGAACCGATGCTGGAAGATGCAGGCGACCTGAGCAGCTGACGCGCTCTCCGCCTCCAGCAACGCGTCGAGCTCGTCGAGCGACAGCGTCGGCGGCTTCTCCACCAGGATGTCGACATCCGCCGCCAGGCACTCGGCAGCCAAGGGCACGTGTGAGCTGGGCGGCGTACACAGGTGGACGAGGTCGACGCCGCCGGCCGCGAGGAGCTCGGTCAGGCTCGGGTACACCGCGGGGATGTCCCACTTGGTCGCGAACTCCTTCGCCCGGTCGAGGTCGACGTCGACCGCGGCGACGAGCTCGGCGCGCTCGGGCAGCGACGTGACCGCCTTGGCATGGGAGTTGGCGATCCCGCCGGTGCCGACGATTGCGATCCGGTGCTTGCTGTCAGACATGCAGCCCCTTCAGGTCGGAAAGCCCTTTCCAAATATCCTTGAGGGGTTTGCACCGATGTACAAGGCCTGGTCCAGCAGGTGACCGTTTCCGGCCACGGCTTCAGCTGATCTCGGCGTACGCCGCGACGAGCAGGCTCGGGTCCGGGGCCTCGAGGATCGTCGGCTTGGCCAGGGCGTCGAGGATGACGAAGCGGAGCCGGTCGGCCCGGGTCTTCTTGTCGAGCTTCATCGCGTCCTGGAGCTGCGGCCAGGCGTCGGCCCGGTAGCAGACCGGGAGGCCGAGGGATTCGAGTACGGCGCGATGGCGGTCGGCGGTCGCGTCGTCGAGCCGGCCGGCCGCGCGGGCCAGCTCGGCGACGAAGATCATGCCGATGCTGATCGCGGCGCCGTGCCGCCACTTGTACCGCTCGACCCGCTCGATCGCGTGGCCGAGCGTGTGCCCGTAGTTCAGCGCCTCGCGGCCGATCCGGCCCCCGGCGGTGGTGGTCCGCTCACGCAGATCCGCGCCGACCGTGTCGGCCTTCACCTGGATGGATCGAGCGATCAGTTCCCCGGTCGCGTCGTACGACGGACTCGTCGCGCCGGCCGGATCCTTCTCGACCAGGTCGAGGATCACCGGGTCCGCGATGAATCCGCACTTCACCACTTCGGCGAGACCGCTGACATAGTCGTTGCGAGGCAGCGTCTCCAGCGCGGCGAGGTCGCACAGCACGCCGGCCGGCTCCCAGAACGCGCCGACCAGGTTCTTGCCCTCGGCGGTGTTGATCCCGGTCTTCCCGCCGACGGCCGCGTCGACCATCCCGAGCAGCGTCGTCGGGATGTGCACGACCTTCACCCCACGCAGCCAGGTCGCGGCGACGAAGCCGGCGAGGTCGGTCGTCGTCCCGCCGCCGATGCTCACGATCGCGTCGGAGCGGGTGAAGCCGGCCTGACCGAGCACCGACCAGCAGTAGGCCAGCACCTCGGCGGTCTTCGCGTCCTCGGCGTCCGGGATCTCGATCGCGTGCGCGGTGTACCCGGAGGCGGTCAGGTCGTCGCGGATCGCGTCGCCGCTGGTCCGCAGCGCGCGCGGGTGGACGACGGCGACCCGCTGCACGCCGTCGCCCAGCAGGCCAGGCAGTTCACCGAGCAGATTGTTGCCGATGACAACGTCGTACGGCGCGGCCGCGGTCACCCTGATCCGGGTCGACTCGCCGGTCACCCGCGGGCTCCGAGCTGACTGAGGATCTCGTCGGTGATCTGCTCGGGCGTCTTCTCGTCGGTGACCACAGTCAGCTTGGCGACCTCGGCGTACAGCGGTCGGCGGGCTTCCATCAGGTTGCGCAGCTGAGTCCGGACGTTGCCCAGCAGCAACGGCCGCGCGACGCCGAGACCGACGCGCTTCGCCGCCTCGCCGAGGCTGACGTCGAGGAAGACCACCGTCTGACCGGCCAGGTCGGCACGAGTGTCGGGGTCGAGGATCGCACCACCGCCCAGCGACAACACCTCGCCGGAGTCGGCGAGCGCGGCCACGATCGCAGCTCGCTCCAGCGCGCGGAAGTGTGCTTCACCCGAGTCGACGAAGATGTCCGAGATCGGCTGGCCCGCAGCGGTTTCGACATCGGTGTCGGTGTCGCGGTGCCGGGCGTGCAACCGCTCGGACAGCAGTGCGGCGACGGTCGACTTGCCCGATCCGGGCGGCCCGACGAGAACGACGAGAGGACTCACTGCTCGGCCCACTCCCGCGGCGTGATGGTGGTCGGCAGGCTCGCCAGGTACGCCTTGTGGTTGCGCGCGGACTCGGCCACCGAGTCGCCGCCGAACTTCTCCAGCGCGACGTCGGCCAGCACCAGCGCGACCATCGCCTCGGCCACGATGCCCGCGGCCGGTACGGCGCAGACGTCGGAGCGCTGGTGATGCGCGGACGCGGCCTCGCCGGTCGTGGTGTCGATCGTGCGGAGCGCGCGCGGGACGGTCGCGATCGGCTTCATCGCGGCCCGGACCCGGAGCGTCTCGCCGGTGCTCATACCGCCCTCGGTGCCACCCGACCGGCCGCTGGCCCGGCGGATGGTGCCGTCCTCGGCGACGATCTCGTCGTGTGCCTGCGACCCCGGGGTGCGGGCGAGCTCGAACCCGTCGCCGAGCTCGACGCCCTTGATCGCCTGGATGCCCATCAGCGCACCGGCCAGCTTGGAGTCGAGCCGGCGGTCCCAGTGCACGTAGCTGCCGAGGCCCGGCGGGAGTCCGTCCACGACCACCTCGACCACGCCGCCGAGCGTGTCGCCGGCCTTCTGGGCGGCGTCGATCTCGGCGACCATCGCCTTGCTTGCGTCGGTGTCCAGGCAGCGCACCGGATCCGCGTCCAGCTTCTCGACATCGGCGTACGCCGGGATGACGCCGTACGGCGCCTTGACGGTGCCGAGCTCGACGACGTGGCTGACGATCGTCACGCCGTACGCCTGCCGGAGGAACCTAGCCGCGACCTCACCGAGGGCGACCCGGGCCGCGGTCTCGCGAGCGCTGGCGCGCTCCAGCACCGGGCGGGCCTCGTCGAAGCCGTACTTCTGCATGCCGGCCAGGTCGGCATGTCCGGGCCGCGGGCGGGTCAGCGGAGCGTTGCGGGCCAGGTCCGCCAGTGTCGCCGGGTCGACCGGGTCCGCACTCATCACCTGCTCCCACTTCGGCCACTCGGTGTTGCCGACCTGGATCGCCACCGGGCTCCCGAGTGTGAGGCCGTGCCGGAACCCGCCGAGGAACGTCACCTCGTCCCGCTCGAACTTCATCCGAGCCCCGCGGCCGTAACCCAGCCGACGACGAGCCAGGGCATCGGCCACGTCATCAGTGGTGACCTCAACCCCGGCGGGAAGACCTTCGAGTACGGCGACGAGCGCTTGTCCGTGCGACTCGCCGGCAGTAAGCCAGCGCAGCATGCCGCGATTCTTTCACGTCCGTCCCAGCCCGCAGACGCCGGTCTCAGTTCCAGAAGGGATTGAGGAGTCGTACGCCGGTCCGCTCGACGTCGGAGTGGTTCCGGGTGACGAACGTCCAGTCGTGGACGAGCGCGGTGGCGGCCATCAGACCGTCGACCAGCGGCAACGGGGCCGTCGCGTTCAGGCGGCCCCAGGTCTCGGCGACTTCCAGCGACACCGGGACGATGCGGTCCGCATACCCACGGACGAGGCGCTGCCGCCAGTCCTCGATCACCGCCGCCTGCTCCGGGTCCCGCGCCGCGAGTCGCTCGACGCCCTGCTTGATCTCTCCGACGACCAGAACGCTCAGGTACAGCTCACTCGACCGGACCGACCCGAGCCAGT
The DNA here is from genome assembly GCF_036227145.1 of Kribbella sp. NBC_01484. Taxonomy (NCBI): domain Bacteria; kingdom Bacillati; phylum Actinomycetota; class Actinomycetes; order Propionibacteriales; family Kribbellaceae; genus Kribbella; species Kribbella sp. NBC_01484. The sequence continues at coordinate 6,497,575 of NZ_CP109437.1, read as the reverse complement.
CCGAGGCGCCGGCATCCGGAGACTTCTTCCGGAACTCCGACACCACGTTGGTGTCGAGCAGGAAGCTCACTCGAACTCGACCTGCCGCACCGGAGCAGTCGAGCGCTCGATCTCGAGCATGCTCAGATCCGGCGCCGAGGCCAGGAAATGCTTGAAGTCCACCAGTTCCACTCCCGTCATCCGCCGGTAGTCCACGATGTCCAGAACCACGGCGACCTGCTGTCCGTGCTTCGTCACGAACTGCGGACCATCCGTCTGAACGGCGCGGATCAACTCACTGAAATGCTGTTTCGCCTCTTGCAGCTGCCACTGTCCAGCCGTCACCGTCATCACCGATCACCTCATGAAACAGTCTAGACAGACTGGACAGAATCACTCAACCCATCGGCAGGTGGGGGTGTCCTCGGTGCGGCCGTCGCGGAGGGTGAGGACGCTGGCACCACCGTCGGTAGGGTTCTGGCATGAATCGGGTGGCGGAAGAGACGTGGCGGGCGCGGGTTCGCGGGAGTCTGCTGGGCGGGGCGATCGGGGACGCGCTGGGTGGGCCCGTCGAGTTCCAGGACGGTCGGTCGATCATGGCCGAGCACCCGGATCGGCTCCGGACCTTCGTCTCCGGACCGGCCGAGTGGCCGCCGGGGACGATCACCGACGACACGCAGATGACGCTGTTCACCGTCGAAGGGCTGATCCGGGCCGGCGTCCGGACCGATCGCGGCCTCGGCTTCACGGTGGCGGTGGTGCAGCACGCGTACGACCGCTGGCTGGACACACAGACCCAGCCCGGACCGACTGGCGAGCGGGACGGCTGGCTGCACGCCGAACAGTGGCTGTACGCCCGGCGAGCACCAGGTACGACGTGCCTCAACGCGCTGACGGAAGCACGCAAGGGCGAGCCGCGGATCCCGCAGTTCGGCGCGGAGGCCATCAACGACTCGAAGGGCTGTGGCGGTGTGATGCGGGTAGCGCCGTTCGGACTACTGCCGGCCATGTTCCCCACCGACTGGGTCTTCGACTCGGCCGCGACCGCCGCGGGCTACACACACGGCCACCCGACCGGCAAGCTCGCCGCCGGCACTTTGGCCGCGATCGTCCACGAGATCTGCGGCGGCGCCACCCTCGACGCGGCCCTCGACACCGCAACCGCCCTGCTCGTGCAGCACCCGAACCACGAGGAGACCAGTACGACGCTCTCCTTCGCGCGCCACCTGGCAGCGACAGGGGCCGAGCGCGGACCGGTGACGGTCGAGCGACTAGGTGGTGGCTGGGTCGCGGAAGAGGCGCTGGCGATCGCTGTCTACGCTGCCCTCGCCTGCCCCGCGCCCGAGCAGATCCTGGACGCCCTCGCACTATCGGTGACGCACTCCGGCGACAGCGACTCCACCGGCGCCATCTGCGGGAACGTCCTCGGCGCCCTCCACGGTGAGACGGCGCTGCCGCCGGAGCTCGTTTTCACCGTCGAGGGCCGCCCTGTCATCCTCCAGCTGGCCGACGACTTCGCACTGGAGTTCACCGAGGCCTCCAAGCGGCTGCACGGCGACTACGGACCACACACCACCTGGATCACCCGCTACCCGGGCTGGTGACTACACCGGCTATCCGACGTACAACCGCTCGAGCGGTGCGCCCAGAAACACGCCGGCCAAGGCACCGACCAGCATGAAGGGGCCGAAGGGGACCATCTGTTTGCGGGTCATCACCTTGCCCACGATCAGGACGATCCCGACGATCGCGCCGAGGAAGAATCCGCCGTACAGGCCGCTGGCGAACTCACCCCAGCCGAGCCAGCCGAGCGCGAGCCCGAGGAGCCCGGACAGCCGGACGTCGCCGAACCCGACTCCGCGCGGAAACGCGAACCAGAGCACGTAGAACACCGCGAACCCGATCGCCCCCGCAAGCACCGCCCGCCGCAGCGAGCCCCACTCCCCCGACACCACCGCGGCACCGAGCAGCGCGAGCCCGACCAGCGCGTACGTCGGCCAGATGATCACCGACGGCAGAAACCGGGTCCGCGCGTCGATGTACCCGAGCACCGACCCGGCGACCGCCAGCAACAACCACGCCGGCAGGACGGCCGACATTCCGAGCATGAGCCCCAGCAGTCCCCCGGACACCGCGGCCAGACCGCCACACCAGTACGCCGCCCGCCGACCGGCCAGCGCGGCGTACGGGACCTTCGTCTCGCCCTCCTCCAGGACCGGCTCGGGGATGCTCCGCAGCAGCAAGGGCGCGAGCACGTACGCCGAGACGCCGCAGAAGACCACGCCGATCCCGGCGGCGAGCAACGCGTTGTCTGCCGGCACGATCCAGGAGCCTAGACGATTTCGGCCCGCGGCTACGCCCGTCCTGTGGATGAACGCCGGACGAGCACCCTGGCGATCGCCGCCGCACCGGCGCCGAGCAGCAGCAGGCCGCCGAGAACCACGCCGATCGTGCTCCACAGACCGTCGTTCTCGGTGACGTACTCGACCCGCTGGAACCCGTCGTCGGTCGCCGCCGGCGCGAAGGTGAAGTCGTCGGTGATCCGGCCCGGATCGCGATAGGTGACCGTGAACGCGGTCAGATAGTCGGCCGGCTTCGCCAGTGCGTCGTCCTCGACCCGGCCGGCGAACAGCAGGTCCGGTTTCACGTCCGCGTCCGGCAGCTTGGTGGCGTCGACGCGATGCGCGGCCGCGACGTACACGGTGACCGTCTGCGCGGTGGATGCGCCCTTGCTCAGCCGCATCGGGTACACGATCCGGTCCGACGCGAACGTCAGCCGCAACGGCGGCGTCGCCCCACTCAGGCTCTCGCCGGCCTGCCGTGGCGCGAGCTTCACGGCGACGATCTCCCACTTCTCCGTCAGGTACGGCGTGAGGTTCGCGGCCAGCGTGGCCGGTACGACGTACCCGTTCGTGCGGAGCCAGTCCGTCACCGCGGATCCGCTCGAGCCGCCGAGCCGGGCGACCTGGAACGGCCCGAGCACCATCTGCTGCCGCACGCTGACCCCGGCAGCCGGCGCCTCAGCGGCAAGGGGGTCGCCACTGCTCATGATCCCGAGGTCCCGGAACGGCCAGTAGGTCTTGCGGATCACCGTCTTCGGCCTTGTCATCCGGTCCAGCCGATAGAACACGTCGTCGTCACCGAGCTCGACCTTGGCCGCCGCGGGCACCGGCATGATCCAGGCCGCCTTCTTCGACGAGCCGTTGATCGCCATCGACAGCGTGATCTTCTCCGTCCCCGCATCGTGCTGGACCAGCGCGTTCTCGCCGAACGCACGAGCGCGCGATTGGGCATCCGGTAGGTAGCCGCCGCACGCGCACGCCCAGGCGGGCGTCACACCAGCCGCGACGAATCCGGCAATCAGCACTCCTGCGACGACCCGCCAAAGTTTCACGGCGGGAGACTATCTAGCCGAGGGTGTAACTCGTGTGGAAGAAGTTCGCCGGGTCGTACTTCTTCTTGACCGTCTGCAGCCGGGGCAGGCTCGCGCCGTAGTACGTGCTGACCGAGCGACCGGTCTCGACGTAGTTGACGTACCCGCCGGCCGAGTACGCGCGGACCGCGCGATGCCCGTTGGTGATGAACGTCTGCGCCACCTTGAGCTGCGCCGTGGTCGGGTGTGCGGGCGTCCCGCAGTACCACTGGACGACGCCGAGGGCCGACCGCCACGGCCAGGACGCGCCACCCGCCGGCTGCTTGGTCGCCTGCCCGCCGAGCGGGTCGAGGATCGCCGACGCCGGGGTCTTGGCCCGCGCCGCCGCCTTCACCGCGCCGAGCAGGGCGGTGATCGTGGCCGCGTTCATCGGCCCCTTGAGTACGTCGGAGCCGGCCAGGAACCCGGTCCGCGGGCTGGTCGTCCCGCCGCCGAGATACGTCACGGCTTCCATGTGCGTCTTCACCGTGATCGAACGGACCGACGCTCTCGACCCGACGAACGACTCGAGCTGCGCGGCCGCGGCCGTCGCGTTGCCGGTGGTGGAGATGCCGAGCACGTGGATCGACAGCGTGCCGTTGCTGACGGCATCGATGTGCAGGTTGCCCCAGGAGGTGATCGGCGCGGACTGGGCGAACCTCTGCCAGCCGCGGACGACGGCCGCCGCCTGCGACTCCGGCCAGGTCAGCCGGAAGAATCCGAGCTTCGTCCCCGGAATCGTGGAGATCCGGAACGAGGTGACCACGCCGAGGTTCCCGCCGCCGCTGCCCCGCAACGCCCAGAACAGATCCGGGTCCACGGCCGCGCTGACGTTGCGGGCCGTACCGTCGGCGGTGATGACGCCCATCGACAGGATCCGGTCGCAGGTCAGGCCGAAGGCGCGGGTGTGGATGCCCATCCCGCCACCGAGCGCGAGCCCGGCGATCCCGACGGTCGGGCAGGTCCCCGTCGGCAGGGAGCGTCCGTACTTGTCGAGGAACGCGTGCACGTCGTACAGGTGGGCTCCGGCGCCGATGGTGACGACGCCGTTCGCGTAGCTCAGGCCCCGGATCGCGCCGACGTCGAGCTGCATCCCCTTGCTGATGGTCGACGCACCGACGTAGGAGTGGCCGCCGCTCTTCGGCACCAGCACTATCTTGTTCGCCCGGGCGAAGTTGATCGCCTTCTGCACGTCGGTGGCGTTCGCTGCCTTCACGACGGCACCCGGCTGGACGGTGTCCCAGCGCGGGTTGAAGAGCAGGTGCGAGGAGGCGTAGCCGGGCGACGCGGGCAGGTACAGGCGGCCCGTCAGGGACCGGGCGAAGCTGTTCCAGTTCGGAGCGGCCGCGGCGAGGGTGTCGGCCGCAGGGCCTGCGCTCGCCTTCTTCGCGTCCGAGCAACTGGTCAGTGCGGCGGCAACGAGCGTGCCACCTGCTTTCAGTACCGTTCGGCGGTCAAACTGGCTCACGATCCCCGAGCTCCTCACGAGCGGCTGCCCTCATGGCCGCCAGAGGTGCCGGCGTCCTACCAGTCATCATCTCCACTTGGAGCGCAGCCTGGTGCACGAGGAGATCAAGTCCGTTCAACAGCTCGGTACCGATCCGGTGCGCCGCGATCGCGAGCCGGGTCGGCCACGGGTGGTAGGCGACGTCGAACACCACCGGCGCGACGCCTGCGAAGTGCTCGGCCCACGGGTCGACGGCACCGCCGGGCAGCGTCGAAACGCACAGATCGAACCCACCGATCTGCTCGACCTGGGTGAAGTCCGCGACCGAGGTCCGCAGCCCGAGCTCGGCCGCCAGGTCCCGCAGCCGCTCGGCCTTGGCGACGTCCCGGACGACGACAGTCACCTCGGTGACCATCATCGCGCGCAATGCCGCCAGCGTGGACGCGGCGGTCGCGCCGCCACCCAGCACGACGGCCGTGTCGGCCGCGGTGATGCCGTGCTCGGCGAACGCGTTCACCAGCCCGGGTACGTCGGTGTTGTGCGCGGACCGTGATCCGTCCGGCTCGAACAGCATCGTGTTCGCCGCGCCGATCAGCTCCGCGACCGGATCGACGGTGTCGACCAGGTCGAGTGCCACCCGCTTCAACGGCATGGTCAGCGACAACCCGCGGACGTCCTCGCCGAGGGTCGCCACGAACCCGCGGAGCTCGTCCTCCTCGACCTCGAACGCGTCGTACCGCCAGTCCAGACCGAGCGCGGCGTACGCGGCCCGGTGCATCGCCGGTGACAACGAGTGCGCAATCGGCGACCCGAGCACGGCGCATCTCATCATCAGCAGCGGCCCTTGTGGGCGGCGCACCAGGTCTGCAGCTTCTTCACGTTCTGCATGTGCTCTTCCGGCGTACTGGCGAACGCCGTCTCGCCGGTGTCGAGGTCGATCAGCGTGAAGTAGAGCCACGGCCCCTGCGCCGGGTTGATCGCCGCCCGCAGGGTCTCCTTGGTCGGCGAGTTGATCGGCGTCGGCGGGAGGCCCTTGTTCTTGTAGGTGTTGTACTGCGAGTCCATCTGGCGCTGCTCGGGCGTCGTGAACACGCCGCCGTCCTTGCCGACGACGTAGTGGATGGTCGAGTCCATCTGGAGCTTCATCCCGATCCGCAGCCGGTTGTAGATCACCCGGGCGACCTTGGCGTAGTCCTGCGGGCGGTTCGTCTCGGCGCCGATGATGCTGGCCACGATCACCGCCTGGTACGGATCCAGCTTCTTGCCCTGCGCGGTCTTCACCAGGTTCAGCTCGTTCGCGTTCTTCGCGTACTGCGCCGTCATCAGCTTCAGCATCGTGTACGCCGTCGCGCCCTTCGGCACGTCGTACGTCCCCGGGTACAGGAAGCCCTCGGCGTTGTTGTGCGCGTACGCCGGCAACCCGAGCGAAGCCGGCTTCGCCAGCGCGCCCGCGGCGGCGCCGGCCGGCAGCTTCAGCTTCGACTTCTGCAGGGTCTCGCTGACCTCGGCCTTGGTCAGGCCGGACCGGAAACTGATCCGGGTGACCAGGATCGACTTGGCGGTGTCCAGCATCAGGTCGAGCGCGGCCTTGGCAGACATCTGCTTGTGCAGCGTGTAGGTGCCGGCCTGGATCTGAAGCGACCGCGAGTCGGCCTTGGCCACCTTCTCGAACGCGCGGGCGCTCTTCACGACGCCCTTCTTCTCCAGCGTGTCCGCGATCGAGGCGGCCGCCTGACCCTTGGCGACCTCGACGACCACCGTTTCCTTGCTGCCGGTGCCGGAGTAGTCCGGCGCGGCGAACATCTGCTCGATCGCGTCCTTGCCCTTGCCGAACCCGATCACCGCGCCCGCGATGAGGGCGCCGACCACCAGCAGCGAGATCAGGCCGGCGAAGCAGCCGAACGCGCGCCGGCCGCGGGCCTTGCGCCGGTTCGCCCGGCGCTCGACCCGGGTCTCCGGGCGCAACCCGAGCCCGGAGCCGAGGTCGTCGCTCTCGCTCAGGTCTTCGTCCAACGACGGTCCGTTCACAGAGGCCTCCCGGGCGGGTTGCCGGTCTCGCGCTCGAGGTCGAGCGCGTGTTGCAGAATCACGACCGCGGCGGCCTGGTCGACCACCGCGCGCCGCTTGGAACCCTTCTTTCCCCGTTCCCGCAGCATGCGCTCGGCGGTGACCGTGGTGAACCGCTCGTCCACCAGCCGCACCGCCGTGTCCGCCTTGCCCTCCTGCACCTTTGTCCGCACCAGCTCCGCCGTCTCCCGGATCTTCACCGCGGCCGGCCCCTCGCCCCCGGACAGGGAGCGGGGCAGCCCGACCACGATCTCGAACGCCTCCAGTTCGGCGGCGAGTGCCGCGATCCTATCCAGATCACCAGGCCCTCGGCGGACCGTTTCCACCGGGGTCGCCAGGATTCCGCGCGGATCGCTGCTGGCAACGCCGATCCGGACATCGCCGATGTCCAGCGCGAGGCGCACGCCCGTTCTCATCAGCCAGTGACGAGTTGGCCGACGGTGTGTTCCACCGCAGCCAGTGCCTCGTCGGAGCCACCGGGATCGGTGCCACCACCCTGGGCCACGTCGTCCTTGCCGCCGCCGCGACCGCCCAGCTTCTCGGCCGCGACCCGGACCAGGTCGCCGGCCTTCAGCCGCCACTCGCGCGCGGTGTCGTTGAGCGCGACCACCACACCGGGCTTGCCGTCGTTCACGCTGAGTACAGCGACCACGGCCGGCTTGTCGCTCGGCATCCGGCCGCGCACGTCGAGGGCCAGCTTGCGCAGGTCCCCGCCGTTCACGCCGTCGGGGGCGCGGTGACCGACGTACTGGACGCCGAAGACGTCTCGCGGGTTGCTCGCCAGCTCGGCCGCGGCCGCGAGGACCTGCGAGGCCCGCATCCGCTCGAGCTCCTTCTCGGCGGCGCGCAGCCGCTCACTCAGGTCGGCGACCTTCGCGGGCAGCTCCTCCGGCCGGGTCTTCAGGTTCTCGCTGAGCAGCCGGACCAGCGCCCGCTCGCGGCCGAGGTAGTGCAGCGCCTCCAGGCCGACGAACGCCTCGATCCGGCGAACGCCCGCTCCGACCGACGACTCGCCGGTGACGGTCAGCGCGCCGACCTGCGACGAGTGCTTCACGTGTGTGCCACCGCAGAGCTCGCGGGACCATGGGCCACCGATCTCGACCACGCGGACCTGCTCGTCGTACGTCTCGCCGAACAGCGCCAGCGCACCCCAGTCCCGGGCCTCCGGAAGCGTCATGTACTGCGCCGAGACCGGCAGGTCCTTCCGGACGGCGAGGTTCGCGACCTCTTCGATCTCGGATCGGGTCGCCTGATCCAGCGCCGACGACCAGGCGAAGTCGAGCCGCAGGTAGCCGGGCTTGTTGTAGGAACCGCTCTGCAGCGCGTTCGGGCCGAGCACCTGGCGCAGCGCAGCGTGGACGACGTGCGTGCCGGAGTGCGCCTGACAGGCCGAGACCCGCCACTCGTGGTTGACCTCGGCGTGCACGTCCTGGCCCGGCTGGACGACACCCTCGAGCACCTCGACCTTGTGCACGATCAGGCCCTTGACCGGGCGCTGGACGTCGAGCACCTTCAGCTTGACGCCGTCGGCAACGATCAGGCCCTCGTCGGCGATCTGGCCACCGGACTCGGCGTAGAACGGGGTCTTCTCCAGCACGACCTCGACGGTCTCGCCCTGCTCGGCGGCCGGCGCGACCACGCCTTCCTTCAGCAGGCCACGGACCTGCGAGTCGGTCGCGAGCTCCTGGTAGCCGGTGAACTCGGTGACGCCCTTCTCGCGCAGCTCCCGGTACCCCGAGGTGTCCGCGTGACCGGCCTTCTTCGCCCGGGCGTCCGCCTTGGCCCGCTCGCGCTGCTCCTTCATCAGGGCCTTGAAGCCCTCGGTGTCCACCTGCAGGCCCTGCTCGGCGGCCATCTCGATGGTCAGATCGATCGGGAAGCCGTACGTGTCGTGCAGCTGGAACGCCTTCGCGCCCTCGAGCTGGTGGGCACCGCCGGACTTGGTCTCGCGGACGGCGACGTCGAAGATGCTCGTCCCGGCCGTCAGAGTCCGGCGGAACGCCTCCTCCTCGGCGTACGCGACCTGGCTGATCCGGCCGAAGTCGGCCTCCAGCTCGGGGTACGACTTCTTCATCTGCTGCAGGCTGACCGGCAGCAGCTCGACCAGGCTCGGGTCCTCGTAGCCGAGCAGGCGCATCGAGCGGATCGCGCGGCGGAGCAGCCGCCGCAGCACGTACCCGCCCTGCTCGTTGCCCGGGGTGACGCCGTCGCCGATCAGCATCAGTGCGCTGCGGACGTGGTCGGCGACCACCCGGAACCGCACGTCGTCCACGTGCTCGACGCCGTACTTGCGGCCGCTCAGGTCCGACGCCCGCTCGATCACCGGGTAGATCTCGTCGATCTCGTACATGTTGTCGACGCCCTGCAGCAGGTACGCGACGCGCTCGAGGCCGAGACCGGTGTCGATGTTCTTCTTCGGCAGCTCGCCGAGGATCTCGTAGCCGTCCTTGCCGCCACCCTCACCGCGGATGTTCTGCATGAAGACCAGGTTCCAGAACTCCAGATAGCGGTCGCCCGCCTCCCAGTCCCGGTCGGCGCCGAACTCCGGGCCGCGGTCGATCAGGATCTCCGAGCACGGGCCGCACGGGCCGGGGATGCCCATCGACCAGAAGTTGTCCTTCATACCGAGCCGGACGATCCGGTCGTCGGGCAGGCCGGCGATCCGCTTCCACAGGTCGATCGCCTCGTCGTCGTCGTAGTACACCGACGCGTAGAGCACCGACTCGTCGAAGCCGTAGCCGCCGTCGCGCTGGGACCGGGTGACCAGGTCCCAGGCGTACTCGATCGCCTTCTCCTTGAAGTAGTCGCCGAAGGAGAAGTTGCCGTTCATCTGGAAGAACGTGCCGTGCCGGGTGGTCTTGCCGACCTCGTCGATGTCGAGGGTCCGGACACACTTCTGCACGCTGGTCGCCCGCGCGTACGGCGGCGTCTGCTGGCCGACGAAGTAGGGCACGAACTGGGCCATGCCGGCGACGTTGAACAGCAGGTTCGGGTCCGGCGACGGGAGCGGTGCGCTCGGCACCACGGTGTGGCCCCGGTCCTCGAAGTACTGCAGGAACCGCCGCCTGATCTCACTGGTTTCCATGGGTGTTACCGGTAGTCCTCACGCGTGTCCGGGTGGGTTGTGGGTGGGGCCGGAGGCATGGCGCTGTTGGTGTCGATGCCGAGGGAGTCGCGTAGTTCGGCCTCCCGCTCATCCATGCCCTCACGGACCTGGTCGCCGAAGTGCCGGACCGCGGCGGCGAGCTTGGCCGCGGACGCCTGCATGCTCTCCGGGGCGAGCACCTGAACACGCTTCTTCAGCCGGGTGACGGCGTACACGCCGACGACGATCCCGAGGATCAGCCAGAAGATCCGCTTCACTGTTTCCGCGCCTTCCGCTCGGCCTTCATCTCTTCCTTCACCCGTCGGCTGACGTCCTTGCGCTGCTGGTCACCGAGCGCGCGACGGACGCCGTAGCTGAAGGCGGCCGCCTTCACCAGCGGACCGCCGGCGGTGGCCGAGAACAGCGACATGAGCGCGGCCGCGTTGGTGGTCACCGTGGTCGCGTTGTCGGTGATGGTGTCCACCTTGGCCAGCTGGGCGTTCGTGGTGGTCACGGTGGTGGTCACCTCGCCGAGCAACGGGATGGTCTCGTTCGAGACGCCTTTCACCATGATCCGGGTCTCGTCGAAGACCTTGCCCAGCTTCAGGATCGGATAGGCCAGCAGGCCCACCAGGATGAGCAGCGCGCAGGCGGCTATCAACCCCGCGACTTCACCGACGCTCATGGAAACGATCCACCTTCCGTTGCGACCTCGTGGACCGCCCGACCTTATCGCGCGGTCCAGGCGCACTCCGCTCCAGGACACCATCCCGCACATCACAGTCCCTCACCAAACCGCGACAGCACGTCATCCCACGGCAACGGTCAGGAGCTGCCGTTCTCGCACGCGACACCGTCGCCGTTGTGGTCGAGCGCTGTCGAGTAGCCCGGATCACCGCGGTACAGGGGCGCCTTGCCGGCTGCCCGGACCTCGGCGCAGTCCTTGTACACCACCGCTGTGGGGGTGGTCGAGCTCGGTGTCGTCGAGCTCGGTGTCGCCGGACTCGGCGACGTTGGGCTCGGTGTGGTCGGAGTGGGTGTCGTCGAGCTCGGCGCCGCAGGGCTGGGCGTCGTTGGGCTGGCCGTCGTTGTGGCCGGTTTGGCTGGGGCCGGAGTCGTCGAGGTGGGTTTCGACGGGGTGGTTTTCGCCAGGGTGGTCGGCGGGACGGGGGTGCTGGACCGGCTCGGCCCGGAGAGCGGGCCTGACCACGGTGGGGCCGGCGCGCTGGGGGTCGGCGTCGGCCGCGTCGACGGGAACCAGGGGGTGGTGACCGGCAGCAACGGCTTCCCCACCGGGAGAGACGGTCGCTTGCCCGACCGCGTCGTACCCGAGGTCCGCTCGACCTGCGGGCTGAACAAGGTCGTGCTCGGAGGTGCCTGGGTAGTTGCCGAGTCGTGCGAGCGGGACGGAACGAAGAACAAAATGGCGGCCAGTGCGACCACGACCGCGGCGAGTGCGCCCAGCTTCAGAAGCGGCAGACGTCGGCGGCTGTGTCGGGGACCGGAACTGCGGATATGTCGAGCGAGGCGGAACTGCGTCACGTGCGAACCCTTCACCCCCAGGCCGAGAGGCAGCCTACCCACTCGATCCCACCACAGAACGCACCGGGCACCGAAACCAGCACACCACCCACCCTTCACCACCGAAGCCACCGTGCCAATGAGGGGAATGTGCCATCGGCTGTGAGCGGTGTGTGATTGGAAGGGGCTTACCAGCCGCACGTTGCCCACACTCGATGTGATGGGTGGGTTGGTGGGTTGGTGGGTTGGTGGGTTAGGGAGCGCGGGGGGTGAAGGTCCAGCGGTGGGGGTGGATGGGGGGCGCGGACAGGCAGGCGTGGTGTGCGCGCTGGATTCTGGTGATCAATGCCGGCTCGTCCGCCATGTCCACCGACGTCACCCGGATGATCGTCAGACCGCGGCGTTCGAGGCCTTCCTCGCGATGATTGTCCGCCGTCTGTTGACTGATCTCCCGGTGGTACGCGCCGTCGTACTCGAGGCCAAGTCCCGAGATCGGTTCCAGCAGGTCGACGATGCCCAGGAAGGTGCCGTCGACATCGAAGATCGGTGCGTTCACCTCGAGTGGCGGAAGTCCCGCGCGTCGACAGAGCAACCTCAGCCTCGACTCCGGTGGAGACGCCGCCAGCTTGTTCAGCAAGGGCAGCGCCGCGCGGAGCTGCCGCACACCGCGCCGGCGCGGATGCGCCATCTCGTAGGCCGAAATCCTGCCAGGGTCCGCAAGCCCGGCATGGAGGAGGCAGTCACCGGCCACGACAGCTTCAGTCAGATTCGGCGCAAGCCGCAGTAGGTCGTACGTCGTCCTGACGCCGCTGGTACACCGGAGGCCGTGGCACTCGACCACGTCATCAGGCTCCAAGGTTGCGCGCAGCGTGTTGATGCCTGGCCGATTCACGACGCTTCTCGGCGGTACCACGAGCAGAACGGGTTCACCGACGCGCAGCTCGCCACGCGCGGTCCGTGCCCAGCCGCCATCGAGGTATGCCACGCCTTGCAAGTACGCCGACGCCCAGCCGCCAACCACGCCACCGTCCGGCATGACCGCCGTTGCGTCCAGGATCCGCTACCTGATGGGATCGTTCACCTGTGCCGACCGGTGGTAACCGAAATGCGGCGATACCCAGTGTGGTGACTCCAGCTGCGCTCGGGTGACCCCAACAGCGAGCAACTCCCGCCTTCGCACGGCAAGTGGTGGTCCGTCGATCTTCCCCATCACCCAACAATGCCCGCACCCCGTACGCGGCACCTCACATTGTCCACAGCTCCAAATCCACTGAAGCCACCGTGTTACTCGTCCGCCCCACGCCACCGAAGCCACCGTGCCGAGCGCGGGCGATATGCCATCGAGTGCGAGCAGCGTGCCATCGGCAAGGGCTTACCCACATCACTCTTTCCACACTGGATCGACCACTCGGCAACCTCGGCGTACCACGGGATCACGCCATCCGGCTCACTCGCGGTCCCTGAGGATCTTGCGGATGTTGGCGACGCGGTCGGCGTACGCCGCTTCGCCGCCGCGGCGGGTGGGCTTGTAGTAGTCGGTGCGGTCGACGACGTCCGGTGCGTACTGCTGCGGGACGATGCCGCGCGGGTCGTCGTGGGAGTACTGGTACGACGAGCCGTGGCCGATCTTCTTGGCTCCGGCGTAATGGGCGTCACGGAGGTGGGGTGGGACCGGGCCGACCTTGCCGGCCTTCACGTCCGCGATGGCCGCGTCGACGGCCATGATCACGGCGTTGGACTTCGGCGCCAGGGCCAGCGCGACGACGGCCTGGGCGAGGTTGATCCGCGCCTCGGGCATGCCGATCAGCTGCACCGCCTCAGCCGCGGCCACCGCGACACCGAGCGCGGTCGGGTCCCCCATGCCGATGTCCTCGCTGGCGGAGATCACCAGCCGGCGGGCGATGAACCGCGGATCCTCGCCGGCCTCGATCATCCGCGCCAGGTAGTGCATCGCCGCGTCCACGTCCGAGCCCCGGATCGACTTGATCATCGCCGACGTGACGTCGTAGTGCTGATCTCCGGCTCGGTCATACCGCACCGCGGCCCGGTCGACCGCGGTCTCCAGCGTCTTCAGATCGATGACTTTGGCGTCTTTCGCCCGCGCTCCGCCCGCTGCGGCCTCCAGATAGGTCAGCGCGCGCCGCGCGTCTCCCCCGGCCATCCGCAGCAGATGCGCCCGCGAGTCCTCGGCGAGCTCGAACTCTCCGTTCAGTCCGCGCTCTTCGGTCAACGCCCGGTCGAGGAGCGTCGAGATGTCCTCGTCCGTCAGGGATTCCAGCGTGAGCAGGAGACTCCGCGAGAGCAGCGGCGAGATGACCGAGAAGAACGGGTTCTCGGTGGTCGCCGCGACGAGCGTCACCCAGCGGTTCTCCACTCCGGGAAGGAGCGCGTCCTGCTGAGCCTTCGTGAACCGATGCACCTCGTCGATGAACAAGACGGTCTCGACGGTGCCGGTCCCGCGGGACAGATCCCGGCGGGCGCCGTCGATCACCTGCCGGACGTCCTTCACCCCGGCCGTGACGGCCGACAACTCCACGAACTTCCGGTTGGTCTGATGCGACACGACCGCCGCGATCGTCGTCTTCCCCGTCCCCGGCGGGCCCCAGAGCAGCAGCGACATCGGCTGGTCACCCTCCACCAGCCGCCGCAACGGCGACCCGGGTGCGAGCAGGTGCTGCTGCCCGACGAGCTCGTCAAGACTCCGCGGCCGCATCCGCACGGCCAGCGGAGCCGCCGTATGGTCCACGTCCGCCAGACTCCCGCCGCCCCTGGCCGGCGCCGGCGCTCCCGGAAGGTCGAACAACCCATCACTCACGTCCCGAGCCTATCCGCCGGCACCGACAGCGCCCGCATCCATCACCCCGGCGCTACAGCTCCGCGCCTGCTCGCCGTGCCGCCGCCCGCGGAGCGAAGACCACGTGCCACGTGCCGCTGCGGCGGAGCAGCACCTGGGTGGGGATCTGCAGCGCGATGATCGTTACCACCGTGATCACCGGCTCCATCGCGGGTACGACGGGAATCGGCAGCGTGTACGCGACGACGACCCGGATCACGGCGTCGAGGACGGACGTGATCCCCCAGAGCACCGTGATCCTCCGCCAGGCCTGCCGGAACCGTGGATCCTCGTCCCACAGCCGGTCCATCACGGCCGCCCGCCACGAAAAGATCGCGCGGGTGAACGTGTAGCAGAGCGGTTGCGGATGCCTGAGCGACCACAGTGTGATCCCGGCGAACGGGAGGCTGATCCAGGCGTTGCGAACGAGCAGGAGCCGGGCATCCCCACCCAGGACCGCCACCACCGCGCTCCCCAGCATGCTGACGATCACCGCCACCCCCAGGAGATCGGTACGGCGGCGACGCGCGATCGAGATCCCCGCACTGATCAAACCGGGCACGGTGCCGGCCAGCAGAGCGGTCACGTTGCTCGCGCCGGCGGCTCGGAGGCCGTAGTACAGCGCGAGCGGAGTGGCGATGTCGAAGACGAGGAACCGGACGCGGTCGCGGGTGCGGGACATGACCCGAGACTCGCCCGCCGGGCCGGTGCCCGGCATCGGGCGGACGGCTGCGGCCGATCAGACCAAAGTCGAAGGTCTACGCCTTCTGGTCCGGCTTCTCTTCGTCCTCGTCCGCGTCACGCAGCTCTTCGGGCAGCTCGTCCTCGTCGTCGTCCGCGTCGCGCAACTCTTCGGGCAGCTCGTCCTCGTCGTCCGCGTCGCGGAGCTCTTCCGGGAGGTCGTCCTCGTCGAACTCCTCGGGGAGGATCTCCTCCGACTCCGCCACCGACTCGGGTTTGATCGCGTTGCGGAGGCGACCCAGGATCCGGTCCGCCTCGGTGCCGAACGGGTTGTCGTTGACCAGGTAGGTCCAGGTCGCGGTCGGCCGCGGGATGCCGCTGGCCTCCTCGTCCAGCCCGTCCGCGGTGATCTCGGCGTCCTGGAAGGTCTCGACAGCGTCCGTCCACGCGTCCGCGATCAGCGTGTCGAACGACGCGATCGCCGACTTGTTGAACTCGTCGATCGGCTTCAGGTGCACGATGCCGCCGGCCAGCGACCGCAGGTGGATCCCCTCGCGGAGATCCGCCAGGTACGCCAGGTGATCCGTCCAGCGCCGGTCGAGGTGACCCAGGACGATCCGCCGGGCCGCGTCCTTCACCACGTCCTCGCCGACCTCGTCGACCAGTTCGTCGTACCGCTCCTTGGCCCGCTCGGCCAGCTCCTCGGCCGCGAGGTCGTCGACCAGCACCTTCTCCCGGGTGTCGAGCAGGATCGCCCGCTGCTGCCCGGTCAGCCGGTGGTACTGCCACGTCGTCCGGTGCAGCTCGGCATTCGCGCCGTCGGCGACCCGCTGTGCACCCTCGAGCATCCCGACAGACTTCCGGTCCGTCAGGCGCCCACTCTCGTCCGGATGCGGCCGCAGACCTGACGAGACGGAGTAGCGCGTCACGAGCTCGTCGGCGAGGCTGGCGAAGAACAGCGTGCCACCCGGGTCGCCCTGCCGCCCGGCGCGCCCACGCAGCTGGTCGTCCAGCCGGCGCGAGGCGTGCAGACCGGTCCCGATCACGTAGAGGCCGCCGAGCTCGATGGCCTTGTCCTTGTCGTGCGACTCGTCCTTGCCGCCCAGCCGGATGTCCGTACCGCGACCGGCCATCTGCGTCGACACGGTCACCGTCCCCGGCACACCGGCCTCGGCGATGATCGCCGCCTCCTCGGCGTCGTTCTTCGCGTTCAGTACGACGTGCGGGACCTCGGCAGCCTCGAGCCGGTCGCTCAACTGCTCGGACTCCTCCACGCTGTGCGTGCCGATCAGGATCGGCCGTCCGGTCTCGTGGACCTCGGCGATGTGCTCGACCAGGGCCACGTTCTTCTGCTCGGCCGTCAGATACAGCCGATCGGGGTCGTCCTTGCGGATGTTCGGCTTGTTCGGCGGTACGACGGCCACGTCGACCTCGTAGAACTCCTGCAGCGACTCCCCGACGACTACCGCCGTACCGGTCATGCCGCACAGGGTCTTGTAGCTCTTGACCAGCGCCTGCACGGTGATGCTGTCCAGCACCTCACCGGAGTCGCTGACCGGAACGGCTTCCTTCGCCTCGACGGCGGCCTGCAGACCGTCGGGCCAGCGCTGCAGCTTGGCGATCCGGCCGCGGTTGTTGTTGATCAGGCTGACCTTGCCGTCGCGGACCAGGTAGTCGACGTCCTTGCGCAGCAGCACCTCGGCGTGCAGCGCGACGTTGATCTGGGTCAGCCGGTCGAGGTTGTCGTCCTCGTACAGGTTGATCCCGCCGAGCGTCTCCTCGACCTTGTCCGTTCCCTTGTCGGTCAGCGCGACCGTCCGGCCGTCGCCGTCGATCTCGTAGTCCACGCCCGCGCGCAGCATCCGGACCAGCTGGACCACGTCCTCGTCCAGTTCCTCGGTCCGGGTCGCACCGGCCAGCACCAGCGGGACCCGGGCCTCGTCGATCAGCACCGAGTCCGCCTCGTCCACCAGCGCCACGTCCGGCTCGACCGTGACCCGGTCGGCGACATCGGTGACGAGCCGGTCGCGCAGTACGTCGAAGCCGATCTCGCTAGCCGGCGCGTAGCAGACATCCGCCTCGTACGCCGTACGCCGCTCCTCCGGCGTGGACGCCTGGCCGATGTGCGACACCGTCACGCCGAGCAGCTCGTACACCGGGCCCATCCACTCGGCGTCGCGGCGGGCCAGATAATCGTTCACTGCGAGCACCTGGACCTTGCGGCCACCGACCGCGTACCCGGCGGCGGCGAACGCACCGGCCAGCGTCTTGCCCTCACCGGTGGCCATCTCGACCACGCGGCCCTGCAGCATCGCCAGCGCGCCGACGACCTGGCCGTCGAACGCCCGCTCGCCGATCGTCCG
Organism: Kribbella sp. NBC_01484; assembly: GCF_036227145.1. Lineage (NCBI taxonomy): Bacteria > Bacillati > Actinomycetota > Actinomycetes > Propionibacteriales > Kribbellaceae > Kribbella > Kribbella sp. NBC_01484. Next base: position 6,480,187 of record NZ_CP109437.1, on the reverse strand, counting down.
CCGGCCCGCCTCCCGCGCCAGCGCGAGGAACTCGATCTGCTCGTCCTCGTGCAGCCCGCCGGTGGTGCGTAGCTCCGCGACCGCCTCGGTGAGCTCCTCGTCGGTCAGGGCCAGGACCGATTCCTCCGCCTCGCCGACCAGCTGGGTGAGCCGCTCGTAGGGGCCGAGATCGATCGAACCGGGGCGCTGCAGCAGCCGGCGGAAGCGAGACGCGATTTTCAGGGCCATGATCCGGAAACGTACAGCGTCGGACCGTCGTTCCGCGCGTCAGGTCACGGTGTCCACTCGTAGGGGGTGGTGATCGTGACGCCGTGGAGTCCCAGCTTCTGCAGGATGGGGCGGGAGTCCTCGGACGCGTCCACCCGGAGGAACTCGTATCCACGCTCCTTCGCCAGCCGGGCCCGGTGCACCAGCAGCGCGCTGTACAACCCCTGCCGCCGCCACTCCGGCAACGTCCCGCCACCCCACAGGCTGGCGAACCCGGTCCCGGGGTGGAACCGGACCCACGCGGCCGACACCGCCGGCCCGTCCGCCCCCTTCAGCGCGTCTTCGACCAGGAACACCGACAACCGGTCGGGGAACATCCGCGCCTCGGCCGCCAGCCGCTCCACGATCCGATCCAGCCCGTTGTGCCACAACGTGTCGGTGAGTACGCCGATCCGGTGGTAGTCCTCCGGTCCATCGGCCTCCCGCAGCCGCACCTTCGACGGCAGGGCGGAGGGCCGCTCCAGGATCCGATCGACCTCGCCGAGGATCAGCGTCTCCGGCTCCTCCCGGCTGAACCCGGCCCGGACCAGGCGCTCGCCGAGGTCGGCCGGTTCGTCGTACGCGTACGTCTTCCACTCGAACGGCAGGCCACGGTCACGGAAGAACGCCACCTGGTCCGCGATCACGGCGTCCGGGTCGTTGCCCAGACCGCGCGGTGTCTCGACGAACCCGGCGCCGTCGGGCCCGTCGTCGTACGAGCGATGCACCAGGCCGTCGCGCTCCTCCTTCCAGCCGGGGATGGCGTCGGCGTCCGGCAACCGGATCCGGCGGTGGAACACCTCGAGCAACTCGGCTGGCGTCATCCGCACATCGTGCCTGATCGACTACCAGAAATCACCAGGCTCGAAAGTAAACCAGTTGGCAACTGGTGTCGTCCAAGTAGTTGTCCATACAAGGGGGGAACACCATCATGAACGTCCACCACATCACACCCAGGACGATCCTCGCCGCACTCGCGGTGATGGCCGTCCCGGCCGCCGCGTTCGCCGCGCCGGCCCTCACCGGATCATCCACCGCACCCCGTACCGCCTCGACCGCCGCGGTCGCCGCCGCCTGCCCGAGCGGCTGGGGATCGTTGCCCGAGGCAAACAGCCGGATGACGCCGGCACCCGTCACGAACGTCCGCACCGGACGGCATCCGTGCTTCGACAGGATCGTCGTCGACGTGCACGGTCGAGCAGCCGGCTACGACGTCCGCTACGTCAAGAACGTCTACACCGACGGCGCAGGCTTCCTCATCCCGCTCCGCGGTGGCGCAAAACTGCAGATCGTCGTCCACGCCCCGGCGTACGACGACAACGGGAAGGCGACGTACCTGCCGAAGAACGACCGTGAGCTGACCAACGTGGCCGGCTACACAACGCTCCGCCAGCTCGCCTCCGCGGGCAGCTTCGAGGGGCAGACCACGATCGGTGTCGGCGTCCGCGCCAGGCTCCCGTTCCGCGTCTACACGCTCGCGGGGCCGGGATCGAACACCCGCCTCGTGATCGACGTCGCGCACCACTGGTAAGCCCCCACCCCGCGGTCGCCCGGCTCCCCCACCGGGCGACCGCTTTCGCCTTCTAGAGCACGCGATTGAGCAGGTCGAAGAAGGTGTTCGCGAGCACCAACTCGTAGGGATCGCCGAGCATCGGCGCGAGTTCGGCCATGTCGGACGGTGTCCACGACCAGGCGCCGATCCCGCCCGCGATGAAGAGCGGGCTCGCACCGTCCCAGTTCGCGATCTTCGCATCGAGCGCGGCCTTGTACTCGGCGGCCTTGCCGGGTGCGCCCCAGATCCCGATCACCGGCAGTCCGCCGCGCCGGACCAGCAGTGGGTCGCCGTCCCACGACTGGATGATCCCCTTCACCGGGGTGTAGTCGGCGTACCCCTTGGCGATCTCCTCCGGGAACGGCACCCACTGGCCGTTCTGGCGGTTGTTGTACGCGTAGACCTGATCCATCCCGGTGCGGCGCATGAAGTCGCCGGACATCTTCAGGTACGACGTCAACTGGTCAGCGGGCCATGAGCCGGGATAGGTGTAGCCCCCACCGGACGGACCACAGACCAGCAGGTCGTTGGCCGTTGCGGTCCGCTGGAAGTAGCTGAACAACCCCGGACCGGTCTCCGCAAGCAGCGGGCTGATCGTCCAGTTGGCCAGTGCCTCGCCGCGTTTCGGGTCGTCCCAGATGTCGCGCATCCGGCGCTGGCAGTACTGGATGTTGTCGCCCTCGCCGAAGGTCAGGGTCACGTAGACCTTGTTCTTCGGCTTGGTGATCCGCCGTACCGGCCGGACCGTGTCCGAGATCGGGGCGGTGAACCCGGCGTGGACAGTCCCGTTCATGTAGAAGTCGGCCGCGATCACCGGCGAACCGCCCTGCGAGGCGAGGTCGACGCCGTCCCACTCGCCGGAGACGTCGTTGGCGAACCACCCCATGTACGGCGCCAGCGGCGGGTACTTGGCGTAGTGCTCGATGAGCAGGTCCCCGGTCTCGCCGCCCGGCGGTAGCCAGCTCACCAGGGCTTTGGTGGCCACCACGTAGTCGCGGAAGTACGGGAACGGCTCGATCCGGGTCGGTGCGGTGTCGGTGGCCGTGACCAGGTATTGGTTCCACATCGTCACGGTGACGACGAGGGACGTCGTACCGGCGGGTGGTTCGAAGCGGTAGATGAAGTAGCCGCCACCGTCGCTGAAGCGGTTGGCCTCACCACCGATCGAGGAGTTGGCACCGTCGAACAAGTACTGCGCCTCTTCCGGCGTGTTCGGCAGGAAGTGGGCGATCTCGGTGCCGTTCGCCTTGACCGTGACCTCGGAGACCGACGGTCCCCAGCCGTCGTCGGTGAACGAGTCCTGGAACCGGACGAACACGGCCTGCTGGCCGAGCTTGGCCGAGACGTCCAGGTCGTAGCTGCCGCGGTTCGAGGAGTCGCGGATCTGCCGGGTCTCGCGGGCGATCTCCTGCCACTGCACGTTCTCGACCGCGACCACGCGGGTCGGCGGCAGGCCGGCGAGCAGCTGCTGGGTGACCCGCGGGAACAGGTTGTCGAGCTGCCACCGATAGGTCTTCACGCGGTCGGCGTCGAACATCCCGCGCAGGTCCTTCACGATCCGCAGCCCGTGCGCCTTGGCCTGATCGGCGTCGGCGACGACCGCGTTCTCCAAGCCGGCCAAGGTGGTCGCGACGTTGAGCGAGTCGGGTACGTCGGGGTCGTGCACGATCGCGCCCCGGATCCGGCTGCGGTACTTGGCGACCAGGTCCAGCGGGTTCGCGTACAGCTTGGTGGGCAAGTGCATGTCGGCCAGCCACTTGGCGTCCGGCGTACTCATGGTGCCCGTGTCGTAGAGGAAGTACAGCTCGGGCTGAGTGCGATTGACGACGCCTTGCAACGTTGTCAGCAGGGTCTGATCGCCACCGCTGAGCTTGCTGACGTCGCCGTAGTCCAGGTGTTTCGGGCGGTTGAACACCGGCAGGAGCCGGGAGCCGCTTCCGGTCGTGAGATCGGCGGCATTCGCGCTGGCGGTGAGGCCCGGAAGCAACCCGAACCCACCCGCCGTCACCGCGCCACTGCCCGCCAGGAACGCACGTCTCGAGACCATCGTGACCACTCCCTGAGGTTGACATCGATGTCAAATCAGCCGGGAGATTAGCAACGTCACGACAGCGTGTACATAGCTCGTCACACCGTCGCCCGAGGTATTTTGGAATCGTTTCCGAGGTCACGCGTACCGACGGACGGGTAGTGGTGCCGATATCGAGGAGTTGACGGGGTCGCCCACGCCTGACGGCCAAAGGCGGGGACCACTACTACCCGTTCTTCGGTACAGGCCCCTACCAGGCCCGGCTCAGGATCTCGGTGGCCTCGGCCAGGCTGATGCCGGCGCGGCGGGCGGCTCGGGCTAGGGCTGTTGCCGCCGCGCGGGTCTCCTCGTCGTCGACCTGGCTGCGGGACGCCAGTACAAACGTGCCGTTGCGCCCGCGTGTCTCGACGAGCCGGTCGGCCTCGAGTTCCTTGTAGGCCCGCGCGATCGTGTTCACCGCCAGCCCCAGATCCAGCGACAGTTGCCGAACTGTCGGCAGCCGCGTCCCCCGGGCCAGCTCGCCGGCCCGGATCAACGCCTCGATCTGCGCACGCACCTGTTCGTACGGCGGCGTGATCCCCACCGGATCCACCGAAATATCCATCCGCTCACCATGCCGGATCGGCGGCCCCGGGGGAATTCAGCTGGCCGGGTTCAGGCGAAGTCTTCTGCGGTGTAGGGCTTCTGTTCGACCAGGACCAGCCAGTTGCCCGAGTTGTCCCGCAATACTGCCTCCACGCCGTACGGGCGATCGGCCGGCTCTTGGATGTACTCGACCCCCTTGGCGACCAGGTCGGCGAACGTCTTGTGGCAGTCGTCCGTGGCGAGGCCGACACCGTGCATCGAGCCTTTCGCCATGATCCGCTGGATCCAGCCGGCCGACTCTTCGTCGAGAGGCGGGCCGGGCAGCATCAGCGCCAGTTCCAGCTCGGGATGCTCGGACTGGTGCACCGTGCACCAGCGAAAGTCCTCGCTGAGGGTGATGTCCTCCCCCAGCACGAACCCGAGCTTGTCGGTGTAGAACGCCTTCGCCGCGTCGATGTCGTTCACATAGACGGTCACCAGGCTGACGTTGGTGATCACGGCTCCTCCTCTTGGTAGTCGTCAGTACGACGGTAGGCGGCAGCCGCCCCTGGATGCTTCTCCGGAATTGCGGAGTTCAGCCCGAGCATGAACACGAAGCAACCCGGGATCCGCGCGCCGGTCTGCGTCCGCTGATACTCGGTGGGATTCATCCCGACGAGCTCGGTGAACCGCTGCGAGAACGACCCCAGGCTGCTGTAGCCGACCAGCCCGCACACCTCGGTCGCGGTGAGGTTCGTCGCCCGCAGCAGATCGGTCGCGCGCTCGATCCGCCGCCGGGTGACGTACTGCATCGGCGTCTCGCCGTACTCGGCCGCGAAGCAGCGCAGGAAGTGGTACTTCGACACCCCGGCGGCCGCCGCCAGCCCGGCCAGGTCGAGCGGCTCCGCATAGTTGCGATCGGCAACATCCCGCGCACGCCGCAGATGCCCCAGCAGCCCCACCGGTACGACGATCGCCACCCTCCGAGCCTAGGCCCAGAGCGGACTTTCGGCGGGTACCGAAAGCTTGGAGCTCCCCGACAGCCTGCTCGAAGGTGGTGGGATGAGAGTCGGACAAGGTGGGACCGGGCCGGGACCGCACACCCCGGACGGCAGTGCGATCGAACTCTACGAGGTCACGCCGGTGCACGGTGAGGACCAGTTGATCAACGCCGCGATCGATCCGGGCAGCAGCATTCTCGAGCTAGGTTGCGGTACCGGGCGGATCACCCGGCCGCTGCTCGCCTGCGGGCATCAGGTGGTCGCGGTCGACGAGTCGCCGGACATGATCGCGCGGGTCACCGGGACCGAGACGATCTGCTCGACGATCGGCGACCTCAGGCTCGACCGCCGCTTCGACGTGGTGCTGATGATGTCGTACCTGATCAACGTCGCCGACGACGCGGAACGCCTGCGCCTGCTGCAGACCTGCGCCCTCCACGTCCGCCCCGGCGGCGCCGTCCTCCTCCAGCAGCAGATCCCCGGCATGCTGCGCGGTCCCGCCGTGATGGAGAACGACCGCCGCCGCCTGGTCGTCTCCGACGTCGAGGAACTCCCCGGCAATCGCCAGGCCGCGACCCTGACCCACACCATCGGAGGCCGCTCCTGGTCGCAACGGATCCTCACCCAGAACCTCACCGAGGAGCAGCTGTCCGCACAGCTGACCGAGGCCGGCCTGACCCTGACGGACTACCTCACCCCCGACAAGACCTGGGTACGAGCGCAACTCGCCTGACGGTCCGCGCTACTGCTTGGCGTCGTCCTTCTTCTCGGGCTTGGCGTCGACGCCGGCCTCCTTGCGCTGCTCGGGCGTGATCGGCGCCGGCGCGGCGGTCAGCGGGTCGAACCCGCCGCCGGACTTCGGGAAGGCGATCACGTCGCGGATCGACTCGGTGCCGGCCAGCAGGGCGGTGATCCGGTCCCAGCCGAACGCGATCCCGCCGTGCGGCGGCGCGCCGAACTTGAACGCGTCGAGCAGGAACCCGAACTTCTCGGTCGCCTCCTCGTCGGTCAGACCCATCACCTTGAAGACCCGCTTCTGCACGTCCTCGCGGTGGATACGGATCGACCCGCCACCGATCTCGTTGCCGTTGCAGACGATGTCGTACGCGTACGCCAGCGCCGACCCCGGGTCGGTGTCGAACGTCGCCATCGAGTCCGGCTTCGGCGACGTGAAGGCATGGTGTACGGCGGTCCACGCGCCGGACCCCACCGCGACGTCACCGGCGGCGGTCGCCTCGTCGGCCGGCTCGAACAGCGGCGCGTCGACGACCCACACGAACGACCAGGCCGATTCGTCGATCAGCCCACCGCGGCGGCCGATCTCCAGCCGGGCCGCACCGAGCAGCGCCCGCGACGACTTCACCGGACCGGCAGCGAAGAAGATGCAGTCACCCGGCTTCGCGCCCACGTGATCGGCCAGACCGATGCGCTCTTCCTCGGACAGGTTCTTCGCGACCGGACCGCCCAGCTCACCGTCCTGGCCGACCAGCACGTAGGCCAGACCACGAGCCCCGCGCTGCTTGGCCCAGTCCTGCCACGCGTCCAGCTGCTTCCGCGGCTGGTCGGCGCCACCCGGCATCACGACGGCACCGACGTACGGCGCCTGGAACACCCGGAACGGCGTGTTCTTGAAGTACTCCGTGCACTCCACCAGTTCGAGGCCCATCCGCAGATCCGGCTTGTCGCTGCCGAACCGCGCCATCGCCTCGGCGTACGTCATCCGCGGGATCGGCGTCTGCACGTCGTACCCGACGAGCTTCCACAGTGCGGTCAGGATCTCCTCGGACAGCGCGATGACGTCGTCCTGGTCGACGAAGCTCATCTCGATGTCGAGCTGGGTGAACTCCGGCTGCCGGTCGGCGCGGAAGTCCTCGTCCCGGTAGCAGCGGGCGATCTGGTAGTACCGCTCCATCCCGGCCACCATCAGCAGCTGCTTGAACAGCTGCGGCGACTGCGGGAGCGCGTACCACGAGCCGGGCTGCAGCCGCGCCGGGACGAGGAAGTCCCGCGCGCCTTCCGGCGTCGACTTGGTCAGCGTCGGCGTCTCGATCTCGACGAAGTCGTGGTTCGCGAGCACCTCCCGGGCCGCGCGGTTCACCTGGCTGCGCAGGCGGAGCGCCGAACCGGGGCCCTGGCGGCGCAGGTCGAGGTACCGGTACTTCAGCCGGACCTCCTCGTTCACCGGGGTCGTGTGGTGCTCCTCGACCGGGAACGGCAGCGGGGCGGCCTCGTTCAGCACCTCGACCTCTTCGGCGATGACCTCGATCTCACCGGTCGGCAGATTCGGGTTCGCGTTGCCCTCGGGGCGCGGGGAGACGACGCCGACGACCTTCAGGCAGTACTCCGAGCGCAGGCCGTGCGCGGCGTCCTCGTCGCGGATGACGACCTGGACGGTGCCGGTGGAGTCGCGCAGGTCGAGGAACGCCACGCCGCCGTGATCGCGCCGCCGCGCCACCCAGCCCGCCAGGATCACGGTCTGCCCGGCGTTCTCGGCGCGCAACGAGCCTGCGGAATGGGTACGGATCACGAGTTCTCCTGAAGGGTGTCGATCTGAGGTCGTACGTCGGCCGCCGGAGGCGTCCAGGTGGCCGGGTCGGCGGGCACCTGCTCGCCGCTGCGGATGTCCTTCATCTCAGGGCCGTTCTCGGTGCTGAACAGCACGAACGGGATCCCACGCCGGTCCGCGAACCGGATCTGCTTGCCGAACTTCGCCGCCGCCGGCGCCACCTCGACGGGAATTCCGCGCGAACGCAGCTGCGCGGCCGTCCGCATCGCGTCGGCCCGGTCCTCCTCGGCGTTCAGCGCGACCAGCACGGCGGTCGGCGTACTGCGGCTGCCCTTGAGCAACCCCTGGCTGATCAGCCGGTGCACCAGCCGGGACACACCGATCGAGATCCCGACGCCCGGGTACGTCGTCTTGCCGTCGGAGGCCAGCGAGTCGTACCGCCCACCGCCACCCACCGAGCCGAACGACTCCTGGCCGACCAGGTAGATCTCGTAGACCGCGCCGGTGTAGTAGTCCAGGCCGCGGGCGATCCGCAGGTCGGCCATCAGCAGACCGGGAGCGTGCTCGGCGGCCGCGGCCATCACCTGGCTCAGCTGCTCGAGGCCATCGTCCAGCGTGGGGTGCTCGACACCGAGCGCGCGGACCTGGTCGGCGAACGACGTGTCCGTGCTGGAGATGTCGGCCAGTTGCACCGCGAGCCGAGCCTGCTTGTCGGTCGCGCCGGCCTCGATCAGGCGCTCGACCACCTTCTCCGGACCGATCTTGTCGATCTTGTCGACGATCCGCAGCACCGTGGTCACGTCGTCCAGGCCGAGTCCGCGGTAGAACCCCTCGGGGATCTTGCGGTTGTTCACCTTGATCACGAACTCCGGCACCGGCAGCTTGCGCAGCGCGTCCGCGATCACCAGCGGGAGCTCGACCTCGTAGTGGAACGGCAGCTCGCCGCTGTCGACGATGTCGATGTCGGCCTGGGTGAACTCGCGGTAGCGGCCCTCCTGCGGGCGCTCACCACGCCAGACCTTCTGGATCTGGTAGCGGCGGAACGGGAAGACCAGCTTGCCGCTGTGCTCCAGCACATAGCGGGCGAACGGCACGGTCAGGTCGAAGTGCAGCCCGAGCGCCGCGTCCTCATCGGCTCCGGCGGCCAGGCGCCGTACGCCGTAGATCTCCTTGTCGGCGTCCTCGCCCTGGTTGGACAGGCGCTCGACCGGCTCCACCGCACGAGTCTCGATCGACGCGAAACCGTGCAGCTCGAACGTTTCCCGGATCACGTCGAGGAACCGCTGCTCGACGATCCGGTCCTGCGGAAGGAATTCGGGGAACCCGCTCAGTGGGCTGAGTCTAATCATTTGGCCTTGCTCATATCTGCTGAATCTCCAGGTCCTGCAAGTAGGGGTTGGTCGCCTTCTCCCGGCCGATCGTGGTCTGGCCACCATGACCCGGCAGGACGACGATCTCGTCGCGCATCGGCAGGATCTTGGTGGCCAAGGTATGCAGCATCGCCGGATGGTCGCCCCCAGGCAGATCCGTCCGGCCGATCGACCCGGCGAACAACACGTCACCGGAGAAAAGAACCGCGGGCACGTCTTCCGGCCCGTCGTACGGCGTGGTGAACGTGACCGACCCCTTGGTGTGTCCAGGGGTGTGGTCGACGGTGAAATCAAGGCCCGCCAGCTCGACGCTCAGACCGTCGGTGAGCTCGGCGACGTCGTCCGGCTCCGCGAACTCGTGCGTCCCGCCGAGCAGCATCCGCGCCGTTTCCGGGCTGAGCCCGGCCATCGGGTCCGACAGCAGGTGCCGGTCGTCCGGGTGGATCCAGGCGGTGGCGTCGTACGTCCCGCAGACCGGGAGTACGGAAAACATGTGGTCGATGTGACCGTGTGTGAGCAGTGCGGCGACGGGTTTGAGCTTGTTCTCCCGCACCACCCGCTCGACGCCGGCGGTCGCGTCCTGACCGGGGTCGATGACGATGCATTCCGCGCCCTGGCCGGTGGCGACGACGTAGCAGTTCGTACCCCACGAACCCGCGGGGAACCCGGCGATGAGCACGACAGACCTTCCTGAAACGGTTCCGGACCACCCAAGGCTACCGGTGCGCGGGCGGTGACTTCGAACCGGATTGTGACGCAACACCGTTGCGTCACGGCTGGGAGTTTGTGATTGTTCAGGGATAAGCGTCGGGACAGCGCCCGACGCGCCCAGGCGGACCCTGTTCGCGCGGATGGACCGGGGACTGACCAGAATGGGCACGAGCGCAGTGCATACCGCCGGAAGGGGCGAGTTGTGGCCGGAGAGAGCTGGGGCCGGGTAGCTGAGGACGGAACGGTCTTCGTACGGACCAAGGACGGTGAGCGGGCGGTCGGCCAGTGGCCGGACGCGAACCCCGAGGAGGCCCTCGCCTTCTACACCCGCCGGTACGACGCGCTGGCGTTCGAGGTGGAGCTGCTGGAGCAGCGGGTCCAGGCGGGCACGGTGTCGCCGGACGACGCGCGAGCTGCGGTGAAGAAGGTGACCAGCTCGATCGACGAGGCGCAGGCGGTCGGCGACCTCGACGGCCTGCGGTCCCGGCTGGAGGCGCTCACCCCGCTGGTCGCCCAGCAGCGCGAGAAGCGCAAGGCCGAGCGGGCCGCGAAGGTCGAAGAGGCCCGCGCCGCCAAGACCAAGATCGCCACCGAGGCCGAGACCATCGCCGCCGGCACCGACTGGCGGCACGGCGTGACCCGGCTGCGCGAACTGCTCGACGAGTGGAAGGCACTCCCCCGGCTCGACAAGTCCAGCGACGACGAGCTGTGGCACCGGTTCTCCTCCGCGCGCACGACGTACACCCGGCACCGTAAGCAGCACTTCGCCGAGCTGTCCTCCAAGCGTGAGGAGGCCGCGGTGGTGAAGGAGCGGCTCGCAGCTGAGGCGGAGACGCTCGCGTCGTCGTCCGACTGGGGTCCGACGTCGGGCCGCTTCCGGGACCTGATGCGGCAGTGGAAGGCCGCCGGTCCGGCGCCGCGCGAGGTGGACGACAAGCTGTGGGCGCGTTTCCGGGCCGCCCAGGACACGTTCTTCGGCGCGCGGGACGCCGTACAGGCGGAGGAGAACGCCGAGCAGGTGGAGAACCTCCAGGCCAAGGAGACGCTCCTGGTCGAGATCGAGGCCATCCTGCCGGTCGAGGACGCGAAGGTCGCCCGTGAGCAGCTCCGCGAGCTACTGGACCGCTGGGACCAGATCGGCAAGGTCCCGCGCGACTCGATGCGCGCCATCGACTCCCGTCTGCGCGCCGTGGAGCAGGCCGTGAAGGCCGCTGAGGACGAGGTCTGGAACCGCAGCAACCCCGAGGCCCGCGCCCGGGCCGAGGCCACGGTCAAGCAGCTCCAGTCGCTCATCGCCGACCTGGAGAAGCAGGCCGCCAAGGCGGAGTCCCAAGGCAACGCCCGCAAGGCCACCGAGGCCCGCGAAGCCATCGCCGCCCGCCGCGAATGGCTCACCCAAGCCCAAAACGCCCTCACCGACTTCAGCTGACGCCCGCGGGCCCCGCTCCCGCAGGCGTCAGCCCGGGCTTACGGCCCGAAGAAGGTCATCGTCCGGCCGATCAGGTCTGCCTTGTCGGCCGCCGTTCCGTAGGCCTCCAACGGGAAGGCCAGGAAGACGACCTTGTACGTCCCGGCGAACGACAGTGCGTCCGGCTGAGTGGCGTCATCGGTGAACGCCGTCAGCGCACCACCGTTCGGCGTGATCTGGTCCTCGAACTCAGCGCCCAGGACCGCGTGGTTCAGCGGCACCGTGCCGATGCCGTTCGTCACCGGGTTCCCGGCGACGCCGTGCACGGCGTCAGTGCCCTTGTCGTTCTGCGTCTCGCTCCCGTCCCAGGTGATGTGCAGGAAGTCGTGCACGAAGGCCGTCGTACCCGCTGCCTGGTCGAGGATGTCCTGACCGGACATCAGCAGCCGCCCGCCCGCGGTCAGGAACGCCTGCAGCCGTTGCTCGTACGGCGTGATCGGTGCCGGGTAGCTGTTCCCGGTGAACCACACGACGTTCTTGTGTGCGAGCAGGTAGTTCAGCGGCAGGTTGCTGTCGGCGCCGAGGTCCCAGGTGTCGAACTGGACACCCTTGCTGGTCAGGGCGGTCGAATACACCCCTTGCACGTCGGGCGAGTTGTTGTCGTTGTCGACGAGCAAGGTGTCGACGGTGACCGCGATGGTCTTGATCGAAGCGGTCGCCGTGACCCCCGGACTACCGGCCGAGGTCGCGGTCACGGTGGCCGTGTTCGTGCCGGTCGCCCCAGCCGTCACCTTGACGCAGACCGCTGCCGTCGCCCCTGGCGCGACCGCCGGTGTCGTCGTGGCCGGCGTCGTACAGGTCGAGTCGAAGAACGCGACCGGGTCGGTCCCGCCACTGCTCGACAACGTGTAGCTGTCGGTGGTGAAGCCGAGGTTCTTGACCGACAGCGGGTAGTTCACCGTGGTCCCCGGCCGACCGCCGTCGGTCTGCGTCGCCGGCGTGAGGCCGACGGCGTAGGCCGGTGCGATCGGGGTCGTCACCGGTGAGCCGGTCGTGAAGGGACCTTCGGCGGACGTGGCTCGTACGCCGTCGTTGACAATCGCGGACAGCTTCTTCGAACTGGCGATCCGTACGCCGAGGTGCACGGTGACACTGCCGCCCGCCGGAATGGTCAGACCGGTCCACGTCGCGACTCCGGCAACGTTCGTACCACCGTTGTCGGCGTCGAGGAACGATGTGTTCGCCGGGATCGGGTCGGTCAGCCTCACCCCGGTTGCGGCGGCGTTGCCGATGTTCTTCAGCGTGATCGCGTAGTCGAGTCGGCTCGACGGTCCGACCGGCACGCCCGCGTCCACCTTGCTCACGACGAGCGCCGGGACGGCCGTCGTGTCGAAGCTCCGGAACGCTCCCCGACCGTGGGTTCCGGCTGCCAGCACCCGGTGGGACGGATCCAGGTTGAGCTGCCAGATCGCGGCGTCCGGCATGCCGGAGCCGAGCGGTGCCCAGTGCACGCCGCCGTCGTGAGTGACGAAAGGTCCGACATCCGTTCCGGCGTACAGAGTGTTCGCGTACGACGGGTCGAGGATGATCGAGTTCACCGGGCTGTCGGGCAGGTTGAAGCTGATGTCGGTCCAGCTCGCCCCGCCGTCGGTGGTCTTGAAGACGTGACCGGGCCGGGACGGCGTCGCCCGGTTGAAGCCCGCGTAGGAGATGTACGCGATCCGGTAGTTGCTCGGGTCGACCGCGATCTGCGTGGGCGGCCGCTTCGGCAGCTTGCCGTTGTCCAGCCGGGTCCAGGTGGGCGTGTCCGTGACCTGGGCGTTCGGGCTGACGTACACGTACCCGTCTTCCGCGCCGGTGTAGACGGCGTTGCCGCCACCCACGCCGATCGCCGAGATGAAGCAGCCGCGTCCGCCGTTGGGAGCCGCGCCGGTGCAGCCGCTGCTCAGGTCGGGACTGATCGGCTTCCACCGCACGTCACCCGCCGACGGAGCCTTCGCGTTGTCCGTGCGGTACAGCCGGTAGGTGCCGAGGAACAGCTGATCCGTCCGCTGCTGGTTCTGCACCCAGGGGATGTAGAACTCGGCCCGATCGTTCAGATTGATCCCGGTCTGGATGAACTGGTTGGAGAAGAACGCCGCTCCGCCGTCGGTGTAGCGATACGGGGTGATGCCGAAGTACGTGCCGAACACGAAGTTCGCGTCGTTCGGGTCGACCAGCACTTGACCGCCGTCACCGCTGGCGACGTCGAACCAGCTGGCCGAGGCCGTCGACTTACGGTCGGTGCCGTTGTCCTGCGTACCGCCCCAGACCCTGGCCGGCACGGTCGGCACGTTCGCGATCGAGGTGAACTGACCGAGCTGGAGACCGGTGCGATGGGTCACCGCCGCGGTGTTCGGATCCACGGTGCCGTTGAGGTTCTGCCACGTGACCGCGCTGAGCGGGTCGGTGGCGCTCGGCCGGCCGCCGCGGTCGGCGCTGTACCAGACGCCACCGTCGTTGCCGATGAGGACGTGCGCCGGGTTCGCCGGGTCGAGTGCGACCGCGTGGAAGTCCGGGTGCTGGTCCCAGCCGAGGTTCTTCCAGGTCTGGCCACCGTCGTCGGACCGGAAGATGCCGCCGGATCCGATGTCGTAGTTGAACTGGCCGGCCGCGTAGACGATGTTCGGGTTCACCGGATCCGCGAGGATCACGTTGTCGTACGTGCATTGCTCCGCGCAGTAGTCCTCGACGGTGTCAGCGCCGGTGCCGGCCGGCAGGATCGCCCAGCTGGCCCCCTGGTTCGTCGACTTGAAGACCCTGGAAGGCTGATCGTTCCAGTTGAATCCCGCGTACAGTACGGCGTTCTGCCCCGCCGGATGCGACAGTCCGAGCGCGAACCGCGTCCCGGTACCGGCGTAGTCGGCGGCCGGCAGACCGGTCATGATCGGTGCCCAGTGCGCGCCGGCGTCGGTGCTCTTGTAGATCGCGTCCCCCCAGAACGAGCTGTAGAGGATGCTCGGGTTCTGCGGGTCCAGCTCGAGGTCGGTGGCGCCGTTCAGCTCCGACTTCGCTTCCTTCAGCAGGGTCCAGCTCGTGCCGCCGTCCTTGGACTCCCAGACGCCGTACTTCGAGTGCACGGGAGGCGTCGTACGTTTGGCTCCGCCGCGCCCACGCAGGATCGCGGCGTAGAGGTGGTTCGCGTTGGCCGGATCGACCACCAGGGCCGAGGTCGACACGCCTTCAAAGAAGTCGCCGGACACGTGGGCCCAGTGCTCGCCGCCGTCGGTGGACTTCATGACGCCGTTGCCGAAGTAGCTGTCGCCGGACAGTGCGCCCTCACCGGTACCGGCGTACACGATGGCGTCGTTGGACGGTGCCACGGCAATCGCGCCGATGGCGAGGGACGGCTGGCCGTCAGTCTTCGCCGACCAGGTGCCGGTCGATGGGTCGTAGAGCCAGATGCCACCCTGGGCGCCGCCGAGGATGAATTGGCCGTTGCTGGGCCGGATCGCCAGTGCCCCGATCCGCCCGGCCATCGCGGTGAAGATCGGCGTACTGCGGGTCACCTGGACGATCGGATCTGGTCCGAGGCCGGTCCAGGTACCGGTGAACGTCGCAGGGCCAGGACTTGGCGTCCCGTTCTTACGGAGGTCGGCCGCGGCGCGGGCCGCGGCCGCACGCAATGCTCCGGCCTGCTGGTTGTCGAGCGGCTGGTCGCCCGCCGTACGGCGACTCATGAAGAACAGGTCCCGCTGCAGCTGGACCTGCTCGTCTTCCTCACTGATTCGCGGCGGCGCCGCTCCCGGCTGCAACGTCGGGGTGTCGTCGACCACCGCACTGCCAACAGCGCTGCCCGGAGCCGTCACCAGCCCCGCTATCAGCACCGCCGACCCGATCGCCGCTACCGCAAGCCGAACCCGTCCAATCGTCATACCGCACTCCCCTTAGTCCCCCGAGAGCGCTGTTGCCTCCAGCAAGCTCGCCACTCCATCAACCTGTTGTCAAGACCTCACTCCCTGTGGACAACTCTCAGCACGCTGAGGGCCTCCTGCTGGGATGTTCGAGTACGACCTGCCGTACTACTTCGCCGGGCTGCCCTTCACGGCCCGTCAAGTGCCGCGCAAACTCGCCTGGCTGCCGGCTCGCGGCGGGCGAGGGTTTAGTTGGAGGCGGGCTTGCCGCGGCGGTGGCGGAGAACGCCGACGGCGAGGACCAGAAGGAGTGCGGCTGCGCAGGTGATGGGGAGGATGAGGTCGTTGTAGGTATCGGTGGGGGGTGCGGCGGTGAGGTCGTTGTAGCTGTCGGTGGAGGGTGCAGTGGCGACGTCGTAGCCGCCGGCGGTGCCTTCGTCGGAGTAGTGGGTGCCGGGGAGTTTGTCGGAGTAGCGCGTGGCGACCAGGTCTTGGTAAGCGGCGACTGTGATGGGGGCGGTGCCGATGGACTTGGCGGCGGCGGGGTTGAGGGGGCGGATCCGGGTGCCGGTGAGGGCGTACCAGGCGCCGATCTGGGGTTCGGTGAAGACGAGGGCGCCGCGGGCTGCGGTGCTCATGCGGGCTTCGGTGTTGCCGCTGGCTACGTTCACCGGTTGCCAGGTGCCGGTGGCCGCGTCGAGGGCGGTGAAGACGGTCAGCGACTGATTGCCTTGGGTGGCGGCAGTTGCGGCGTACCAGAAGGTTGCCACGGGCGCCGAGGTGTCGCGGACGAAGGCCGGATTGAGGGCGTAGATCGCGTGGGTGTCCGGCGCGACGGCGAGTTTGCCGGTGGTCTTCGCGGAGCTCGTGGTGGCGAGTTTGCCGAGCAGGCGGAGGGCGGTCGGTGACTGGGCCGCAGTGGTTGCCTTGGACAACTCAGTGGCGGAGACCGGTTGCGGGGTCGCCGCATTCGCACCACCGGCGAAGGTCATCAGCAGTCCGAGACCGACGGCCAGTACGGCGGCGGAGCGGAGCAGGATGTTCTTGGGGCGGGGCATGGTCAGGCTCCGATCCGGTACAGGGAGTGGGTCCAGGTGAACTGGGAGTTCGACCGGTACCAGTTGTAGGTCGAGTAGTTGTAGCGCGGGTCGTCCGGCCAGGGGTTGTAGAACTCGATCGTCGAGTCGGAGGAGTCGTACCCGATGATGTCCATCATGTGACCGCCGCCCGACGTCCAGCCGATCCGCGTCATCACCGGGCGCCCGGCCGCGATCTCGGTGACGAGGGTGCTGAAGCTCAGCGTGCCCGAGACGTAGCTGCCGGCGCTGATCCCGATCGAGCGGAAGGCCTGCTGGTCGTTCGCCAGCGTGGCCTGGTTGTTCGGGCAGGTCGCGTTCTGACTGTTGCCGAAGGCCAGGTTGCAGAACTGGTTCTGCGAGTACGCGCGTCCGTAGAACGCCGCGATGCTGTTGCCGCTCGCCGCCCAGCACCAGTTCGACTTCTGCTGGGACTGCCCGGTGACGTTCAGGTAGTAGCTGCCGGGCGCGGCCGACGCCGGCGGCGCGAGCGGTGCCAGCGCGGCCAGTCCGAGGATCGTTGCCAGCAGCAATGACCAGGAGCGGCGGGGGCGAAGCCTGCTCATGGAGCCTCCTTCGATGGGTGGTGGATGTCCATCGTCGGGACCCGGCCGGGCCGCGGCAAGAACCGGCGTACGACGCCACCGCCCGCTGTGAACGCGAAGCTGCCGTGAACAGCGGGTGACAAGCCGGTGCCGGACTGTGCTGTGAATGTTTACACTGAGCCGCGGACCGCCATTCCCTAGGAGCGTCACCATGATCGAATCGTCGGTGCCGGCTGTGACTCCTGAGACGTCGTTCGCCGAGGCGCTGCGGCAGGCGATAGCGCGCCGCGGCCTCGCCCTGAACCGGATCCGCACTCACCTCGCCGATCGCGGCCTGCAGGTCGGGGTTGCCACGCTCAGCACGTGGCAGAGCGGCCGCCGCATCCCTCGCGACGACTCGCTGGCCGTCATCACCGCGCTCGAGGAGCTCCTGCACCTGCCCACCGGCTGGCTGACGGTCCGCATCCCACCCGCCCGCAGCGAGCCGGCCTGCTCCACACATCCGTACGCCGTCGTCGACTACGCCGTGGCCCTGACCGAGCTGCTCGATCGGCTCCGCCGCGACGCCCACGGTCGCCTCCGCAACGTGACCGTGCTCGAGGAGCTCCACCTCGGCCCCGACCGGAGCGGCCACCTAAGACGCGTGACCCAGAGTGTCATCGCCGTACAACCGGTGGATCGCCTGATCATCGCTGCCCAAGGCGAGCCGGGCTGCAACGTCGACCACATCGCCCTGCGCGCGGTGAGCGGCTGCCGGACCGGCCGGATCGCACGCCATCCTGACACCGGCGCGATGCTCGGTGAACTCCTGCTCGACCGCATGCTCGCAGTCGGCGACACCGCCGTCGTGCACTACGACATCGAGGACCGGACCGGCCTACCGGCGATGGACTATCAGCGGTTCAACGAGTGGGGCGGGGCCCACTACGTGCTCGAGGTGCAGTTCGACCGGGCCGCTCTGCCGGTCCGAGTGCACAAGTTCCGCCGTCGCCACACGAGTGGTCCCGACCTCGTCCGGCGCGACCTGATGCTCACCCCCGACGGCCGAGCGCACGTCGTGGAGCCGTCCACCGATCCCGGCACCGTCGGCATCGCGTGGGAGTGGGACTGACGCTCAGGTCTGGAAGCCGGCGTGCACGTGGTCGTGGTGGGTCTGGTCGGAGAAGAACGCCGCACCGGACAGCTGGTACGGGCCGCCGACGTTGTACGAGCCGAGCGACTCCGCCGCCCGCATGTACGACGTGATCAGCGACCGTGAGGTGCTCGGGGCAACGACCGGGTGACGATCGATCTGCCAGGTGTCGAACGCCCGCCCGCGCGGGTGATCGCTCGGCCTGCTGGTGCCGAAGACATCCAGTGGATGACCGGAGCGGATCACACTGATCCCGATCCGGTACGTCGTGGCGAGCTGCAGCATCGTGGTGAGCACGCTGTCATGCACCTGCCCCGACCGGATGTCGGCCGCGGATGCCGGCGGCAACGAGATCCGATCACTCGCCAGCACCTGCCGCGCCGCCGCCGACAACCGCGCGGCCGCCGCTCCAGGCTGCGCCGGGTGCGTCGCCGTCACCCGCCAACTCCCCCGCGACTTGCTCAGCCGTACGTCGACCGTCGTACCACCGCTGACCACACGCCCACCGCTGATCGTGTACACCCGGCACGGCACCAGCACACTCGCCGAGTTGCTCAGGATCCCGCCGTACTGCGCATCGATCACGTCAATCACCGACCGCGTCCCAGCCGGCCGCAGCAACTTCACCACAGCCGCCACCGCCACCGCCTTGGCCTCAGGCTGGATCTCCCCGGACCCAGGTATCCACGCCCGCACCGAAGGCAGCGCGACCGTGGGAGTAGAAGCCGGCGCACTCGGTGTAGCCGGCGCCGTCGACGCCGTTGGCGTGCTAGGTGCCCTCGACGTCCCCGCGGGACTCGAGGCAACCGAACTGCTCGGCCCACTGTCAGCCGAGGATCCACTGCACCCGGCCAGCAACCCAGCACCCGATACCAGCAGTCCGCGACGTCCAAGCCGACCTGACGAGCTCATACTCGCAGTCTCCCCCGGCCCTCAAACGCAGCCAGGTCAGCTGGGCGACCAGCCGGTCTCCCGCGCCCACCGCTCGGCGCCCGCGATCAGCACCTGCGTCGCCGGTGCCTTGATCTGCCCGTAGTCAGCCCAGTCGGTCACGCTGACCGCCAGCCGCTGCTTGAACGCTCCCCAGCCGACCCGCGCCGCCTCGTCGGCCCGCAGGTAGTCCCGGAACAGCAACGCATACCGAGCGTTCGGCCCGCCCGCGATCCGGAAGTGGATGTTGGACGACCGAGCCCCCACCGGTGGCGCGAAGACACGCTTGCGGCTCTGCGTACCGCTCGAGACCTCGAGGACGTTCCACGGCTCCGGCCTCAGCCGGAAGCCCAGCCCTTCCATCGTTTCCACCAGCCCATCGCCGTCCAGGTCGGCAGTCCGCACCTGCACGTCGATGCAGTCCTTGGCCGGCAGACCGGGCACCGAGGTGGATCCGACATGATCCACCGCCACCGCCCGATGCCCCAGCGCCGCAGCCAGCCTCCCGGCGATCAGCTCGAACTCGTCCGGCCACCCCGGCTGATAGTCGACAACTGAAACCGACGCGTGGATCTCATCAGGAAAGGGCATCGGACCAGCTTGCCGAGCACCGGACCTGGTGTCGACCGAGTTATTGCGTGACGCGGTAGACGTCGAAGACGCCTTCGACGGAGCGGACGGCCTTCAGGACATGGCCGAGGTGGGTGGGGTCGCCCATTTCGAAGGTGAAGCGGGACTTGGCGATCCGGTCGCGGGTGGTGGTGAGGGCCGCGGACAGGATGTTCACGTGGTAGTCGGACAGCACCCGGGTGATGTCCGAGAGCAGGCGGGCCCGGTCCAGCGCCTCGACCTGGATCGCGACCAGGAAGACGGACTGAGCGGTCGGGGCCCACTCGACCTCGACGATGCGCTCCGGCTGGGTCTGCAGGTTCTCCACGTTGGCGCAGTCCGCCCGGTGCACCGAAACCCCGGCGCCGCGCGTGACCCAGCCGATGATCTCGTCGCCCGGCACCGGCGTACAACACCGGGCCAGCTTCGACAGCACGTCCGTCGCGCCCTTGACGATGACACCGGCGTCGCCGCGAGCCGTCCGCTTCCGGCGCTCACGACTGGCCGGCAGCCGCACGCCCTCGGACAGATCCTCGGCCGCGCCCTCCTCACCGCCGTATGTCTCGATCAGACGCCGTACGACGGCCTGTGCGCTGACGTGGCTCTCGCCGACCGCGGCGTACAGACCGGTGACATCCGGGTAGCGCAGCGAGTTGGCCACCGCGGTGAGCGTCTCATGCGAGAGCAGGCGCTGCAGCGGCAGGCCCTCCTTGCGGAGCTGCTTGGCGATCGCGTCCTTGCCGTGCTCGATCGCCTCGTCGCGGCGCTCCTTGGAGAACCAGTGCTTGATCTTGTTCCGCGCGCGCGGGCTCTTGACGAACGTCAGCCAGTCGCGCGACGGACCGGCGCCCTGTGCCTTCGAGGTGAAGACCTCGACGACGTCACCGTTCTCGAGGGTGCTCTCCAGCGGCACGAGCCGGCCGTTGACCCGGGCGCCGATGCAGCGGTGCCCGACCTCCGTGTGGATCGCGTACGCGAAGTCGACCGGCGACGACCCCGTCGGCAGCGACATCACGTCGCCGCGCGGGGTGAAGACGTAGACCTCGGAGTTGTTGATCTCGAACCGCAGCGAGTCGAGGAACTCCGACGGGTCGGAGGTCTCCCGCTGCCAGTCGACGAGCTGCCGCACCCAGGGCATCTCGTTCGGCCCGCCGATCTCGGTGGTCGGCGCACCGGCCACGTCCGGCGCGGCGGTCGTCGGGTCCTCCTTGTACTTCCAGTGCGCGGCGATGCCGTACTCCGCCCGGCGGTGCATCGAGAACGACCGGATCTGCAGCTCCACCGGCTTGCCCTGCGGCCCGATCACGGTGGTGTGCAGCGACTGGTACATGTTGAACTTCGGCATCGCGATGTAGTCCTTGAACCGGCCGGGCACCGGGTTCCACCGCGCGTGCAGTATGCCGAGCGCGGCGTAGCAGTCCCGGACCGACTCGACCAGCACGCGGATGCCGACCAGGTCGTAGATGTCGCCGAACTCGCGGCCGCGCACGATCATCTTCTGGTAGATCGAGTAGTAGTGCTTCGGCCGGCCGGTGACGGTCGCCTTCACCTTGGCCCCGCGCAGGTCCTCGTGCACCTGGTCGATGACCGACGCGAGGTATTCGTCCCGGGACGGCGCGCGCTCGGCGACCAGCCGGACGATCTCGTCGTACACCTTCGGGTGCAGGGTCGAGAAGGACAGGTCCTCGAGCTCCCACTTGATCGTGTTCATACCCAGCCGGTGGGCCAGCGGGGCGTAGATCTCGAGGGTCTCGCGAGCGATCCGCTCCTGCTTCTCCTGCCGCAGGAAGCCGAGCGTGCGCATGTTGTGCAGCCGGTCGGCGAGCTTGATCACCAGCACCCGGATGTCCTTGGCCATCGCGACGACCATCTTGCGGATGGTCTCGGCCTGCGCGGACTCGCCGTACTTGACCTTGTCGAGCTTGGTGACGCCGTCGACGAGCATGGCGATCTCTTCGCCGAAGTCGCGAGTCAGGTCCGCGACCGTGTACGGCGTGTCCTCGACGGTGTCGTGCAGGAGCGCGGCGCACAGGGTCGGCGCCGTCATACCGAGCTCGGCCAGGATGGTGGCGACCGCGAGCGGGTGCGTGATGTACGCGTCACCGCTCTTGCGGAGCTGGCCGGTGTGGTACTTCTCCGCGGTCCGGTAGGCGCGCTCGATCATGCCGAGGTCGGCCTTCGGGTGGGTCGCACGGACGACCCGGAACAGCGGCTCGAGCATCGGCGCGCGGTTCGGGTGCCTGGTGCCGCCGAGGCGGGCGAGCCGGGCGCGAACGCGGGCGGGCGCGAGCCGGGGCGGTTGGGCGGCGGGCGGCGACACGGGCGCCGGGCGAACGGGTGTGGGCGCGCGCGGGGGCTCCTGCGGTACCACGTTCGGCACCGCCGATGTCATCGCCGGGTCTTCGCCCACGTTGTGTCCCTCCGCCGACAGACCACCAGTCTAGGGGGCGACGGCCAACGAGGCAGAAACACCCTGTGGACAACACGCCGGGTAGGGCGACTGATTCACACCGTGACGAGGGCGGTCAACTGCTCGTCGGCGAGGCGTTTGCGGCCCGGCAGGAAGGAGAGTTCCAGCAGCACCGTCGTCCCCAGCACCTCGGCGCCGCAGCGCCGGATCAGCCGCAGACACGCCTCGACCGTGCCGCCGGTGGCGAGGACGTCGTCGATCACGAGCACCCGCTCCCCCGGCGCGAACGCGTCCTGGTGCACCTCGATGGTCGCCTCGCCGTACTCCAGCGCGTACGACTCCTCGTAGGTCGCAGCCGGCAACTTGCCCTTCTTCCGCACCGGCACGAACCCGGCGCCGAGGGCGAGCGCGACCGGGGCGGCCAGGATGAAGCCGCGCGCCTCGATCCCGACCACCTTGTCGACCACCGGGTTCCCGTCGTCGTCCTTCCCGGAGGCGGCCAGCGCCTCGACCACCTGGGCGAACCCGCTGTGGTCGGCCAGCAGCGGGGTGATGTCCTTGAACACCACCCCCGCCTGCGGGTAGTCCGGGATGTCGCGGATGCCGTCGGTCAGGACCTGCTCGAGCGACCGCATCACTTGCCGCGCTTCGACCGCGGCTTGCGCGTCGGCTGCGGCCGACCGGCCGCTGTCGCCTTCATCGGGCGTGCCGCGGGCGTCGGCGCCGTACCTGCCGGCCGGTCCTTCTTGCGCGGCGTGTCCTGCTGGACGGACCGCGCGGCGGCCGCACCCGCACCCGCAGCAGCACCCGCGGGCGCCACCGCGACCGGAGCAGCCGCGCTCGCCGCCTGGGCCCGCCTGGCCATGACCCGGCGGTGCAGTGCCTGCATGCCCGGCTCGCGCTCCTTGAAGGTCGCGAGCAGTGCCGGCGCGATGAAGATCGACGAGTACGCACCGACCGCGACACCGACGAACAGCGCCAGCGACAGGTCCTTCAGCGGCCCGGTCCCCAGCACCACGGTGCCGACGACGAGGATCGAGGCGATCGGCAGCAACGCGGTCACCGTGGTGTTGATCGACCGTACGACGGTCTGGTTGACGGCCAGGTTGGTTGCCTCGGAGTAGGTGTACCGGTTGTTCCCGGTAATGCCCCGGGTGTTCTCCCGGATCTTGTCGAACACGACGACGGTGTCGTACAGCGAGTAACCGAGGATCGTCAGTACGCCGATCACCGTGGCCGGCGTGACGTCGAAACCGACCAACGCGTACACGCCGACCGTGATCGTCACGTCGTGGATCAGCGCGATGATCGCGGCCGCTGAGGCCTTGGGTTCTCGGAAGTAGGCCCAGATCACCAGGAACACCAGGCCGAGGAACACAACCAGCGCCCAGATCGCCTTGTCCGCGATCTGCTTGCCCCAGGACGCGCCGATCTGCTGTGAGGTCACCTGCTCGATCGGGATCCCGGCCTGCTTGGCGATCGCGGCCCGGACCTTCGCGATGTCGTCCTGCGCCAGCGGCTTGGTCTGCACCCGCACCTTGTCGGAGCCGATGGTGGTCACGACCGGGTCGCCGAGATCCTTGGCATTGGTCGCCTTCACCACGTTCGTGAAGTCGTCGACGGTGCTACTGGTGACCTTGACGTTCGCCTGGTACTCGACGCCGCCCTTGAACTCGATGCCGAGCGCCAGGCCCCGGGCGAACAGGCCGACCAGCGACACGACGATCAGGGCCAGGGAGATGCCGAACCAGAGCTTGCGATGACCGATGAAGTCGTACGAGACCTCACCGCGGTGCAGCTTGGCACCCAGCTGTCCGAGCTTCGACATCAGACCTCCCCTCCAACCGGCTTGGGCCTCGACGACGGCTTGGCAGGCCGGGCCGACGGTTTCGTCTGGCCCGGTAGCCGCTCGACACCGAGATGTTCGGGATCCAGACCAGACAGCTTGTGGCCGTGACCGAAGAACTCGGTCCTGGCCAGCAGCGTCATCAGCGGCTTGGTGAACATGAAGACGATCAGCAGGTCGAGCAGCGTGGTCAGGCCGAGCGTGAACGCGAAGCCCTTCACACTGCCGATCGCCAGGACGTAGAGCACCGCCGCGGCGAGCAGCGAGATCGAGTCGGCCGCGATGATCGTGTGCTTGGCGCGGGCCCACCCGGTCTCCACCGAGGAGCGCAGGCTGCGGCCCTCACGGACCTCGTCGCGGAGTCGTTCGAAGTAGATGATGAACGAGTCCGCGGTGATACCGACCGCCACGATCAGACCGGCGATGCCGGCCAGGGTCAGGGTGAACCCGATCGCATGGCCGAGCAGACAGACGAGCTGGTACACCAGGATGCCCGCGATCCCCAGCGACGCCACCACGACGATCCCCAGCCCCCGGTAGTACAGGAAGCAGAACGCGACGACCAGGATGAGGCCGATGATGCCGGCCCAGATGCCCGCGGTCAGCTGGTCGCCACCGAGCTGCGGCGACACGGTCTCGACCGAGGAGATGTCGAACGAGACCGGCAGGGCGCCGTACTTCAGCACGTTCGCCAGGTCGCGCGCCTCGGCCTCGGTGAACGTGCCGGTGATCTGCGCCTGGCCACCTGGGATCGGGTTCTCCACGCTCGGCGTCGAGATCGTCACCCCGTCGAGCACGATCGCGAACAGGTTCTGGCCCTGACCGCGCTGGGAGATGTTCGTGGTGGCCTTGAGGAACTTGTCGCCGCCCTCACCGGTGAACTTCAGGTTCACCTGCCACTGGAAGCCGCCCTGCGGGATGCCCGCGCTGGCGTCGGCCAGGTCGGTACCCCTGAGGATCGCCGGGCCGAGCAGGTACTTGTACTGCTTGTTGCGGTCGCAGGAGAACTGCGGCAGGCTCGGGTCCTGGGTCTGCGGGTCACCGCACTCGAACTTTGCGAACGCGGCTTGAATCGCCGCGTCCGGGGTGTAGGTCAACGGGTCGCCGGTGTTGGTCGCGGGCGCCGGCGGCGTGGCGGCCGGCGTACTCGGCTTGGCGGTCGGCGTCGTGCTCGGCTTCGGAGTCGGCGTGGCTTCACCGAGCGCACTGGTCCAGGCCCGGCCCTTCGGGGTGGTGCTCGGCTTGACCGTGGTGCCGGGCTTCACCGTCGTACTGGGCTTCGGCGTCGTGCTCGGCTTCGGCGTCCCGGTCGGGGCCGGCGTCGGTGTCGCCGCCGGCGCGAGCGCCTGGGCGTCGTAGACGATCCGGAAGTAGAGCAGCGCGGTCTGGCCGACCTGCTTCACCAGCGCGTCCTGCGTGGCGCCCGGGACGGCCACGTTGATGTGGTTTCCGCCGGAGGTCGTGATGTCGGCCTCCGCGACACCCGCGCCGTTGACCCGCTGCGAGATGATGTTCTTCGCCTCGTTCAGTTGATCGGCGGTCACCGAGCCGCTGCCTGCCACCGGCTTCGCGGTCAGCGTGATGGTGGTGCCACCGCGCAGGTCCAGGCCGAGCTTGGGCTTCCAGGTGTTGGTCAGCGCCATGATCCCGAACAGCAGGACCACGATGACCGCCAGGGCGATCAAGTTCCGCCAGGGCCTGGATGTCGTCGTCGTTGCCACGTCAGATTCAACCTTTGTGCTTCTGGGCGCGCCGCAACGTCGAGTGGACGCCGGGCGTCGCGCCGCAGGCCGTTGGGACGGAAATCAGTTCTCGGTGTGCGTCGGCGGCAGCTTCGGCGCGTCCTGCACCTTGCCGTCGGCCTTGTCCTTGCCGGCGTGCGGTACGTCGACGGTGTCCTTGGCGGTCCCGTCGATCATCGGCTCGTCCGCGTCGTCGACGCCGTCGTCGTCCGGGACGACCCGGCCGACCGCGGCCTTGACCACCTGCACCAGCACGCCCTCGGAGATCTCCAGGGTCACGTACTCGTCGTCGGTCTCTTCGACGATGCCGACCAGACCGCTGGTGGTGATCACCTTGGTGCCGGGGCTGAGCGCGGCCACCGTCTCTGCCTGCCGGGCGCGCTGCTTACGCTGCGTGCGGCTCATGAACCAGATCATCCCGACAATCAGGATCAGCGGCAGCAGCAGCGTGATGCCGGAGCCGCCGGAAGAGGCCATCGGTACGGCGAGGAGTTGCATCGGGTCTCAGAATCCTTCGTCGATCGGGAGTACGGGCGTCCGGCACGCTCTGCTCAAGCGCGCAGGTCGCAGCGGAATGGCCTGAGGTCAGGCCATCGGGGAGTCTAACCCTGAGCGGCAACAAGTACCTCATGACACCGGGTCACGTTTGAGTTACTCGCTACGCAGTGTCTACGTACCGGCACCCACGGACGTTCCCTCGGTGTCAGTCTGGGTCGAACTCTTTCAGTCGTCGTCGGTGTCGAACAGAGTGTCCGCGAAGGTGGCGCCCTTCGGGACCTTGAGCCCGATGTGCCGCCAGGCCGCGGGCGTGGCGACGCGGCCGCGCGGCGTACGGGCCAGATAACCGGACCGGACCAGGAATGGCTCGGCCACTTCCTCCACGGTCTCACGTTCTTCGCCGACCGCAACCGCCAACGTGGAAAGACCCACCGGTCCCCCGCCGAATCGGCGGCACAGCGCGTCCAGAACGGACCGGTCGAGCCGGTCCAGGCCCATTTTGTCCACCTCGTACAGCTCCAGCGCCGCCTTCGACAGCGCGAGCGTCACGATGCCATCGGCCCGTACCTCCGCGTAGTCGCGGACCCGGCGAAGCAGCCGGTTCGCGATCCGCGGCGTACCGCGGGACCGGGACGCGATCTCGGCCGCGGCCTCCGGGGTGATGTCGACCTCGAGCAGCGCGGCCGACCGGTTCACGATCTTCTCCAGCTCGGCGGCCTCGTAGAACTCCAGGTGACCGGTGAACCCGAACCGGTCCCGCAGCGGCCCCGGCAGCAACCCGGCGCGCGTGGTCGCGCCGACCAGTGTGAACGGCGGGATCTCCAGCGGGATCGCGGTCGCGCCCGGCCCCTTGCCGACGATCACGTCGACCCGGAAGTCCTCCATCGCCATGTAGAGCAGCTCTTCGGCGGGCCGCGACATCCGGTGGATCTCGTCGAGGAACAGCACTTCGCCCTCGCTCAGACCCGACAGGATCGCGGCCAGGTCGCCGGCGTGCTGGATCGCCGGACCGCTGGTCACTCGCAGTGGCGCGGACAGCTCGCTGGCGATGATCATCGCCAGCGTGGTCTTACCGAGCCCGGGCGGGCCGGACAGCAGGACGTGATCCGGAGCCCGGCTGCGTCCGCGGGCGGCGTGCAGGACGAGCTCGAGCTGCTCGCTGACCCGGCGCTGCCCGCCGAACTCGGCCAAAGTGCGCGGCCGCAGCGCGGACTCGATCTTGCGTTCCTCGAGATCCACCGCGTCCGCGGACACGAGCGGCCGGACGTTGTCCTCCATGGATTACGCCTTCGAGAGCACGCGCAGCGCGGCGCGGAGCAGATCGGGGACGGACGGGTTCGGGTTGTCGGCGGCGAGCGGCGAGACCGCGGTGACGGCATCCTCCGCGTCCCGGGCCGACCAGCCGAGGCCGACCAGACCGGCGTGCACCTGGTCACGCCAGGCCTCCTGCGCCTGCAGCGGACGGCCGGTGACCGTCTTCGACGGCGCACCGATCTTGTCCTTGAGCTCCAGCACGATGCGCTGCGCGCCCTTCTTGCCGATGCCGGGAACTTTCACCAGTACGGCGAGATTCTCGGTCGCAACCGCCTGTCGCAGCTGGTCCGGGCTCAGCACGGCCAGCGCGGCCTGCGCCAGCTTCGGCCCGACTCCGGACGCCGTCTGCAGCAGCTCGAACAGATCCTTCTCGTCGTCGTCCGAGAACCCGTACAACGTCAGCGAGTCCTCCCGCACGACCATCGAGGTCGCGACCCGGGCCTCCTGCCCCGGCCGCAGGCCCGCCAGCGTGCCGGGATGGCAGAACACCTGCAGGCCCACTCCCCCGACCTCGATCACGGCACTGTCCACCCCGATGGCCGCCACCGGCCCCCGCACGAACGCGATCATCTCCTGCCTTCCTGTGCTGCCACCGCGGCCCGCAACCTGGCCAGCTGCAGGCGGGACTGCGCCTGCGCCAGGGCCTCGAGGTTCGTCCGGCTCGCGGCCGCTTCCTGCAACTTGCTCGTCACGCCACCACGCCAGACGTGACAGATCGCCAGCGCCAGCGCATCGGCTGCGTCAGCGGGCGTCGGGCGCTCGGCCAGCTTGAGAATCCGGGTGACCATCGTGGTCACCTGCTCCTTGTCGGCCCGGCCCGATCCGGTGACGGCGGCCTTGACCTCACTGGGCGTGTGCAACGCGACCGGCAGACCGCGCCGGGCCGCGACGACCATGGCCACTCCGGACGCCTGCGCCGTACCCATCACCGTGCGGACGTTCTGCTGCGCGAACACCCGCTCGACCGCTACCGCATCCGGCCGATGCTTGGTGATCCACTCCTCCAGCTCGGCCTCGATCCGGACCAGCCGCTTGGCCACGTCCAGGTCGGCCGGCGTCCGGATCACCCCGACGGCGACCAGCGTCGGCGGCTTGCCCGGGGTGCCCTCGACGATGCCGAGGCCGCACCGGGTGAGCCCCGGGTCGACGCCGAGCACGCGCATGGACCACCTCCGAACGTTTGTTCGACAACCCTAGTCGGCGGTCCCGGACAGCCGGAAATCGACGCGCCGGATCAGAAGTAGTCGAGCATGTACGGTGTCGGCCCCGCGAAGGCGGCCTCGATGGCTGGATCCGCGGCCACCGATCCACCCTGAAGCAAGCCAGCTCCCCGCAGCGCTGCGAGCGACGTACCGGCGTACAAAGCAGCCAATCCGCGCGGCCCCACCCCGATTGCGTCCCCCGACGACTGCGCCTTCGCCAGTTGCCCGGATCCGTCAGCCACCGACAGATGCCAGTCCCCGCTGTTCTCCGGTACGTCGGGATCCTCGATGCGCACGTCCAACTCCAGTACGGCGCCGGCCGCGAACCCACGGGCCGCGATCGCCGCCGGGGCATCGAGCAGCCGCAGCATCCACCGCTGGATCTCGGCCGACTTCGCCGCCTCGGTCTCGACCATCAAGTGGATCGGATCGGCCGGCGGAAGGTAGGCATGCACCGTCTTCGCGGTCGACGACCCCGAACCGACCGTCGCCCACAACGCCCGGGCGGTCCGCTCCGAGCCGGCGATCAACTCCTCGATGCCCAACTCCTCGTCGCCCGCCCAGTTGTACAGAACGAAACCGTCCTCGGCGAGGAACGCGGTGTTGTCCTCGTCCGCGAGCCACTCCTCGATCTCGTCGAGCGGCCAGATCAGCGGACCGTTCGCCCGCCGGGACTCGTTGACCCGGCTCGCCACCTCACGGAACCGCTCGGCGTCGTCGGGACCGGCCCTCCGGATGCTGACGTCCTTGCCGCCGAGCCGGCGCAGATCCGCGGACTGGAAGGAGAACTTGTACCGCGAGCCGCCGAACTCGTAGCCGAGGTGCCGATAGATCACCGTGGTCGCCGGATACAGCCCGGACAGCGGGAAGCCCTTCTCGGCCGCGCGCCGCAGCACCCCACGCATCAACTTGCTGCCGACACCACGCCCGCGGTACTCCGGTGCCACGACCACGCCGGCCACACCAGCCATCGGGACCCGCCGGCCGCCCCACCATTGCTCGAAGTCCCAGAACCGAGCCGCCGCGACCACCTCGTCCCCGTCGGCGACCCCGACGTACCGGCCGTCCTCGAGGAACTTGACGGCGTACTTCCACCACTCGTCCCGGGCCCCCGACCCCAACGCCCCGAACGACTGCCTCCGGACCCGCAACACGTCCTCGAGGTGGTCTTCGGTGAGGTCCACCAACCGCAGCGCATCAGTCACGCCGTCGACCCTACGACGCGGGCCGGTCCGTCACCCACAGATGGATCGTGCCTTCCACAACCACGGTGCCGTCGTCGCGAGTGGCCTTGACCTTCACGGGTACGTCGGGACCCGCGGTCCACGCACCCGGATCCGTCTCGGCGGAGCAGGTCAGGTCGGAGGTGGACTTGGCCAGGTAGGCGACCTCCATCCCCTTCGGCAGCCACCGCTTGCCGCGCGGAACCGTCGCCTCCGCCAACGCCCCCATGGCCGCCTCCAAACCGTTGCACACGGCAATCGCATGCACGGTCCCGATGTGGTTCTGCACCGCCCGCCGCTTCGGCAGCACCAGCGCCGCATAGTTCGGACTCACCTGCACGAACCGCGGCCGGATCGACCGGAAGTACGGCGCCCGCCACGTGAACGCCCGCGAAAACACCCGCTCCCCACCGGGCACCACCCGCAACCGCTCCCACATCCCCAACACCTGACTCGCCATGTGCTTATGTTACCTACGAGTCACTTTTCGTCGAGAGAATCTGCCTAAAGGACCCCGCTTCGCGGCGCCAGTCTTTCGGCCGCCTCCGGCGGCAGTCGCGCAGCGCCAAGACGACCGGACGCAATCGGCGAGACAACTGCCTGCGGCGACGCAGCCACGGGGGGAACTGGATCTGATCTGCGAGGGTCGCTCATAGGCGCAGCAGCATGAGCTGGACCGCAGCAGGCCGGCTCGACACATCACCATCTGCTTGCCGATGACCCGCCGGACGAATCCAGCTGCACGCTCGGTTCGCACCCCGAGCGGTGGTGCAGCCGACCAACCTCGCCAACCCGATCGTTCACACCATGTGACCGGTCGATGCCCTCGGGATTATGGCGGGCCTCCTTGTTGTCTTGGTGCAGACGAAGGATGCGCCCATCCGCCACACCTGCGTCTGTCGGGACCAGAACAACCACCAGAGGACGATGCATCGGCCGGCTGCGCCCGTGCTCTATCTGCTTCTCGGGGTCTGCGTTGACCGCGACGGGTTCGCCTTCGCCGTAGGCTCCGACATGTTACCAGTGCACGCCGCCACCGTTGCCGTATCTGCGCTGCCGAAGGCACCCGGGGAACGGCCGCCGAGAGGCAGCGAGCTTTTCCAGAGACGGGCGACCTCCCGGAGGCGGCGACTTTCACCGGCTGGCGACATCTCTTCACACGCCGAGATGGCCGGGAGTGTCGGCGCAGTCGTGTGGTGTCGAAGACAGGCAACGGTCAAGCGCCGGAACGAGCAGGGTGGTTAGGTCGGGTATTCGCTTCGGGGACGATTGACTCTGATGGTGCCGGCGGGGGTCACGTGGAAGGTGAAGCCGTGGGGTGTGGTCCATTCCAGGGTCTGGTGGTCGAGGCGGCGGACGGTCCAGCCGTGGGCGTGGGTCTTGACCCGGTGACCGTAGCGGCCGAGGGGTGCGAGGTTGGTGCTGTTGGTTTGGCCTGGTGGGCCGAGGGGGTCGTAGGGCCGGAGGTGGTCCAGGTCCATGCCGCTGCGGGTCTCTTGGGTGCCGAACGGGAACAACTCGACCGGGTGGGTGAGTTTGACGCGTTCGCGGATCCGGTCGGGGATCTCGTAGGCGTCGACGCTGACCGCGTCGTTGAGGTCGATGACGGGCTTGACGGTGTACGGGCCGTGGCCGATGAGCTCGCTCAGCTGGTCGGCGAGCAGCGGGCCGATGGCTTCGGCGCGGAGTACGCCGGTGCCGGTGGCCAGGGTGTGGTCGGTGAGGTGGACATAGATCTGGGTTTGTCCCGGGCGTGGCCGTCTACTGCCGCTGGCGCCGCGCGTGCGGTCGGTGCCGGTTGGTGTGTTGGGGTGGGTGTAGGCGTCGAGTTTGATCTGGGCCAGGCGCGCGTGCAGGGCGCGGCGTGCGGCGGCGTTCAGGGGTTCGCCGTCGTCGGGGTCGAGGTGTAGGCCGGGGTCGGAGGGGTCGAAGGGTTCGATCGGCACGGTGTCGGGGGTGTCGAGGGGGTCGGGCAGGTCGCTGGTGCTGGGGTGGGGTGCGTCGCGGTCGGCCTCGTCGTCCGGGCGGGCCTCGTCGCGGACGCTCGCCCGGACGTCGTAGGGGTCTGCCTCGGGGTCCACGGTGTCGGGAGCGGCGGTGTCCGGAGCGGTGCTGTCCGGAGCGGTGCTGCCCTGAGCGGTCCCGCCTCTCGCGGCGCCCGGAGCGCTCGTGCTCGGAACGGTCGCGCCGGGCTCGGTGGTGCCCGCGGTGGTGTCCGTGGCGCCGGTGGTGGGTGGAGCGGTGTTGTCGTGTGCGGTGGCGTTCGGCGCTGTGTCGGTGGTGCTGTGGAGGTGGTGGCGGGCTTGGGTGAGGAGTTCTTGGGTGTAGCGGGGGTCGGCGAGGATGCCGACCGCGTCCGCGCGGCGGTGCTGGACCGGGCGGGTGTCGCCGAAGGTCTTCAGCGCCTCGGCGATCGCGTCGAGGGTCGCCTTGTTGCGGATCACCGCGCCGGCGGCGGCCTTGATGTACATGGTCTTGGTGCCGTGCTCGTCGCTGTGCCCGACGAACACGCCGCGTTCGCGGGTCTTCTCGGCGGCCTCGGCCCGCGCCAGGTCGGGATCGGTGTGCATCCTGGCGGCCTGGACGATCTTGTTCAGCCGGTATGGGGTGATCGAGTCGATGAGGCTTGCGATCCGTTGGTCGACGTAGGCGGCGGCGTCCTGGGTCAGTTTCGCGCAGTCGGCGACGATGCGGCAGGCCTTCCACGCGGTGGCCTCACCGGCCAGGACTCTGGCCCAGGTGAAGGGGAATCGGTGCCGCAGCGCCAACGCCTGACCCACGTAGTTCGCCGCGACCCACGGGGAGATGCCGAGCATGACCGCGAACTCGGCGATCGCGAACTCCAGGATCTCCGGGCAGCCGTCGCCACCCAGCACGACCGCGCGTTCGCGGCCGTCGCAGGCACGGCGGCCCGGGCGGGCCGGGCCCGCGTCAGGGTGAAAGCGATCGGCATAGACCAAGGCGACCTCGAGGACCCGGGCATCGGCCCGGGTGCCGACGGCACGCCACTCGACGGCCGACTCCAGCAGGTCGGCCGTCGACAGCGTCGCCAGATCTCCTTCGAACATGTGTGCGATTCTACGCACCGCCACTGGACCGCCGCAAATCGACGAAGACCCCGAAACCCCTTATCCACAAGGGAAAACATCACACAACGATCGACCGACGAAACATGTACTCTCAAGCGGCGGCGGCCAGGGCCGGGAGCACGTCGTATCCGAAGTTTCCGCGTCCTCCTTGGTGTCGTTGCCCCGATCTGGTCACGCAGGACAACCGTCATTCCGCGTCGATGAGGTCCCAGCGGCGTTTGGGGAGGACGCGGACGGCGAGGACTGCTGCTGCGGCACCCACAAGGAAGCCGGGGATCGTCCATCGCCAGCCGGTGAACGTTCCGGGGGACGCGGCTTGGGTTGTTGCCGGCGGCTGTGCAGCGGCGGACAGTTGCTCCGCCGAAGGCTCAGAAGCCGGCGCCGGAAGGTAGTCGAGGGTGGTCGGGCCCCCGTCGAAGGTCTGGCCGTGCAGGAGCTTAAGGGCGTCGAGGAGCTTGATGAGGGCGGCGCCGTCCGTGGCGAGGTGCCACGTCGGCGTCTCAGGCATGCTGCCGGTCGTCAACGACTCGGTGGTCGCGATCCAGGGTCCACCGGGTGCGTCGGGGTAGATGATGTCGATCCGCCAGACCGACACGTCGTGGATCAGCCACGTCGCCCGGACGAAGTGACCCGACGCATGCTCCTCGACGTTGCCCGCACTCCCCGCGCTGGTCGATCCGCCGTTCTCGGTCACCCGCTGGAGTTCGCCGTACGCCGGATCCTCGTAGCCGACGGCAACCACATGCGGTGGCGCGCTGAGGATGACGCTGGTCGGGCCGCCCGCGTGCGCGGGGGTGGCGCCGAGGGCGGCGACGGCGAGCAGGGTGGCGAGCAATGCGAGCGTGCGGCGGACCATGGCGGCTCTCCCTGAAGTCGAGGACTCACCCCGGATACACCGCCGGCGGCTAGGAGGTTCCGCTCGCCAGTTCGACGGCCTTGGCCTTCTCGACCCCTTCAAGGCGGAAGGTGACTCCGTCGCGCACCCAGACCAGCGTGGGTCCGGCGACGCGTACGACACGCTCCGCGCCGTTCGCGTCCTCCAGCACGAGCTCATGCGGCGTCTTGAACCAGTAGCCGTCGATCCCGGGCACATATTCAAGGCTCGCGTAGTACTTCTTGATGTACCGCATCGACATCTGCGCCTGGAACTGCTCCAGCCGAACGCCGTCCCAGCTCATCGCCACGAAACCCTTCGATGCCTCGACACCGACCGGAGCGCCCAGGTCCTTCGGCTTCACAGGCTTGAAGCCGGCGACACGCTCGGCCTCCTCCAGCGACAGGTGCCCTGGCACTCCAGGCACCGGTGGCGCGGTGCTCGGTCCGGTGCCGACAGGCTGGGCCTGCACTCCCCCGATGTTCAGCCACTCCGCGACGGTCGCCCGTACTGGCGGTGTGAGCGCCGCACCGGCAACCAGCACTAGCAATCCGGCCACGAACGCGCGCCAGCGGTCCCGCAGTCGCCTTCGCACGGGCAGATCGGCCACGCGGGACAGCACTGCGGCGGTCAGGTCCTCAGCCACCGGAGGTACGACCGCAGAACGTCCGAGGACTCGCAGTTCCTCGTCCAAGTTCATCGCTGCACCTCCTTGTCGGGTAGTGAGTCCCGCAGACGCCCCAGTGCGCGGTGCAGCCGGGACTTGACCGTTCCGCGCGGCCAGCCGAGCACTACCGCCGTCTCCTGCTCGTCCAGGTCCAACAGGTAGCGGCAGGTCACCACGAGCCGCATCGGGTCGGGCAGCGCGCGTACTGCGGCCAGCAGCTCGGTCCGCCGCTCCAGCGACACCGCCTCCTCCGCTGGATCCAGTACGACGTCCAGCGGCACGGCCAGCTCCTCACGACGAGATCGGCGGCCGCGGGACCGCACTGCATTCCGTGTCTCGTTCGCGACGATCCGCAGCAGCCACGGACGGAACGCCGACCCGGACCGGAAGCCCCCGAGCGCCCGATACGCCTTGACGAACGCCTCCTGGACCACGTCGTCCGCATCCGCGCCTGCTCCGAGGAACGCCGCCGTACGCTTCGCCACCGAGGCATGCCGCAGCACCAACTCGCCGTACGCGGCCGATTCCCCACCACGCACCCGAGCCAGAATCTCCGCCTCGTCAGCCTGACTGATCGCGCCTCCTGGTCAACTTCCTGACATTGTGACTACACCGCGGGTGATCGCCGGGTTCCCGTGTATAGGGTCGGGTTGTGCCTGAAGTCGATGCGACCTTCCTCGCCCTTCCCCGTCACGAGCTCGCCGACGCCGCGCTGCAGCGTGCCCGCGACCTCGGTGCCACCTTCGCCGAGTTCCGCCTGGAGCGGATCCGGTCCGAGTCGATCGCCCTGCGCGACAGCGTGCTGGAGAGCGCCACGGACGACGAGGACCTCGGCCTCGCGGTGCGCGTGATCCACGACGGCACCTGGGGGTTCGCCGCCGGTGTCGCGCTCACCGAGGACGAGGCGGTCCAGGTCGCCGAGCAGGCGGTGAACATGGCCCAGGTGTCCCGGCCGATCAACGCCGAGCCGATCGAGCTCGCCGACGAGCCGGTGTACGACGACGTCACCTGGGTGTCGTCGTACGAGATCGACCCGTTCAGCGTGCCGCGGGCCGAGAAGGTCGCGCTGCTCACCGACTACAGCGACCGGCTGCTGAAGGCCGATGGTGTCGCGCACGTGAGCGTCCACGTCGCCACCGTCCACGAGGGCAAGTTCTACGCGAACTCCGAAGGGACGTCCTTCACCCAGCAGCGGGTCCGGATCGGCCCGGACATCACCGCCCACGCGGTCCAGGCCGACCGGTTCGACTCGATGTCCAGCGTCGCGCCGCCGGCCGGCCGCGGCTGGGAGTACATGACCGGCACGGGGTGGAACTGGGACGAGGAGCTCGCCCAGATCCCCGGCTGGCTGGCCGAGAAGATGGCCGCGGCGAGCGTCGAGGCCGGCACCTACGACCTGGTCATCGACCCGACCAACCTCTGGCTCACCATCCACGAGTCGATCGGCCACGCCACCGAGCTGGACCGCGCTCTCGGCTACGAGGCGAACTACGCCGGCACCAGCTTCGCGACCACGGACAAGCTCGGCACGCTGAAGTACGGCTCGCCGGTCATGCACGTCACCGGCGACCGCACGGCCGAGCACGGCCTGTCCACGGTCGGTTACGACGACGAGGGTGTCGCCGGACAGCAGTGGGACCTGGTCAAGGACGGCGTACTGGTCGGCTACCAGGTCGACCGCCGGATGGCGAAGGTCAACGAGGACCTGCTCGGTACGCCGCGCTCCAACGGCTGTGCGTACGCCGACTCGTCCGGCCACATCCCGATCCAGCGGATGGCCAACGTCTCCCTGCAGCCCGCCGCGGACGGCCCGTCCACCGAGGAGCTGATCGGCCGGGTCAAGAACGGGATCTACATCGTCGGCGACAAGTCCTGGTCGATCGACATGCAGCGGTACAACTTCCAGTTCACCGGACAGCGGTTCTACAAGATCACCGACGGCAAGCTCGACGGCCAGCTGCGCGACGTGGCCTACCAGGCGACCACCACCGACTTCTGGGGGTCCATGGAGGCGGTCGGCGGCCCGCAGACGTACGTCCTCGGTGGGGCGCTGAACTGCGGCAAGGCCCAGCCCGCGCAGTCCGGTGCAGTCAGTCATGGTTGCCCGTCCGCCTTGTTCCGCAGCGTCCGCATTCTCAACACCACGCAGGAGGCCGGCCGGTGACGACCGCCATTCAGCTCACCCCGCAGGACACGATCGAGCGGGGTCTCGCCCTGGCCGCGGCCGAGGGCGCCGATGGCTGCGTCGTCATCGTCGCGGAGACCTCCAGCGCCAACCTGCGCTGGGCGAACAACACCCTCACCACCAACGGCGCGATGCGCGGCACCAGCGTGACCGTGATCGCCACGGTCGGTGCCGGCGAGGGTACGGCGGCCGGGGTGGTCGGCCGCTCGTCGGTCACGGAGGCGTCGCTGCGCGAGGTCGTCTCGGCCGCCGTCGCGACCGCCCGCGCGTCCAGCCCGGCCGAGGACGCCCGCCCCCTTGTCGACGGCACCGCCGACGCGGACTGGGACGCGGAGGCGGAGGAAACGTCGGTCAACGTCTACTCGAAGTTCGCTCCCGCTCTCGGTGAGACGCTGCAGCGGGCGACCAAGGAGGGCCGCTGGCTCTACGGGTTCGCCGACCACGAGGTCGTCACCCTGTACGTCGGTTCGTCCGCCGGACTGCGGTTGCGTCAGGCGCTCCCCCGCGGGCACGTCACCGCGACCGGCAAGTCGGGTGACCTGAGCCAGTCGGCCTGGGTCGGCGCGGCTACCCGCGACTTCGCCGACATCGACGCGCTGGCGCTCGACGCCGAGCTCACCCGCCGGCTGGGCTGGGCGACGCGGACCGTCTCGGTCGAGCCGGGCCGGCATGCGACCGTGCTCCCGCCGGCCGCCGTCGCGGACCTGATGACGTACCTGTACTGGCAGCTGGACGGGCGCGAGGCCGTCGAGGGACGCACCGTCTTCTCCAAGCCGGCGGGCGGCACGCGGCTCGGTGACACGCTGTCGTCGCAGCCGGTGAACCTGGTGTCGGACCCGCAGTTGCCCGGTCTCGAAACCTTCCCGTTCGCGGTAGCCCGGTCATCCGGCGGATCCTCGAGCGTCTTCGACAACGGGCTGACGCTGACCGCGACGGACTGGATCCGCGACGGCAAGCTCGAGCACCTGATGACCAGCCGGCACACAGCCGCGCTGATCGAGGCTCCGGCCGCGACACCGGCGATCGACAACTATGTGCTGTCCGTCGACGGCGCCTCCGGATCGACCGACGACCTGGTCGCCGGGCTCGAGCACGGACTGTTGCTGACCTGCCTGTGGTACATCCGGATGGTCGACCCGCAGACGTCGCTGCTCACCGGACTGACCCGCGATGGGGTCTACCTGGTCGAGAACGGCGAGGTGACCGGTGCCGTGAACAACTTCCGCTTCAACGAGAGCCCGGTCGACCTGCTCGCCCGTTTCACCACCGCGGGGGCCACGGTCCCGTCGTTCTCGCGGGAGTGGGGCGACTACTTCTCCCGGACCGCGACGCCGCCGCTGCTGGTCCCGGACTTCAACATGTCGAGCGTCAGCCAGGCCAGCTGAAGACAGCAGAACGCCCCGCGAGTAGCTCGCGGGGCGTTCTGCATGTCTGGGGTCAGACAGTCGGGTAGCCCGGCTCGGCAGGGCCGGCACCCGGCTGGCCGAAGCGCTCGGCCGCCTTCGGGTCCGGACCGTACTGGTTGTCACCGGGGTTGCCCTCCTGGGCCGCCAGCACGATGAACCAGATCCAGCCGATGCAGGGGATCAGGTTGATCAGGATCCACCAGCCGCTGCGGTTGGTGTCGTGCATCCGCCGGATCGCCACACCGATCGACGGCAGCAGCACCGCGAGGCTGTAGATCGTCGACAGGATGCCACTGCCACCGTTGCCGTAGTCCGTGCCGATGATCTTGTCCACGATGCCCAGGATGATCGAGGCGATCACGTTGAAGAGCACGAAAAACCAGTACTCTTTGCGCCGGGCCCGGCCACTGAACACGGCGTACTTCTTGAGAACGTCGATGTACCACTGCATTGCTGATTCTCCGTTGGTCGAAGGTGAGACGCGGACAGAGCCTGTCGGAACTGGTCGGGTTCGTCAATGCAGGTTTTCGCTTTGGTGACCACACCGCAATCTCCCGCGCCGGGGCCTGAGCCAACTTCACCTTTTCGGAATCGGCCGAGAGCTAGAGCCGGCTTCAGCTCGCCGGCTTGGTCAGCGTGACGCGCCACAGCCGCCGCCGGCCTTCGTCGTACGGCGTCGCGTCGCCGAACTCCCACTGATCGGCCAACTCGGCGACCAACTGCTCGTCGAAGAACCGTCCGACGAAACCGTCGTGCACGGACAGACCGCCGTCCAGTTGCTGCCAATTCGCCGAACACGGGTCCGCCACCGACCACACGGCGTACACGAAAAGCCCACCAAGGCAGAGCACGCGGTGGATCTCGGCGACCAGGGATCGCAGTTCGGCGCGGGAGAACGCCATGTTCAGCAGGAGATTCGCGAACACCGCGTTGACCGTGGCGTCGGCCGGCGGCAGCGGATCGCGGACGTCGTGCAGCGCGGCCGTGACGCGGTCGTCCAGGCCCTCACGCTGTGCTTCCAGGCGCAGCTGGTCGAGGGCCGACTCGCTGAAATCGGTGGCGTGCACGCTGAAACCCTGCCTGGCCAGGAAAAGCGCGTCGCGACCATGCCCGGCGCCGAGCTCGAGCACGTCATCGATGCCTGCGGCACCGAACGCCTCGGCCGCCCACTGTGCGGCGGCCGACGGCTCCGATCCGTGCAGTTGCGGATGGTGTGCGTACGCCGTCTGCCAACGTTCCTGCTGAGCTCTCGCAAGCTCGACGTGTCCAGTCTTCATGTTGCTCCCCGTGTTCGTCACGCCGGTCTGGACGACCGGCAGACCGCAGCAGCCTACGTCACAAGTTGAGTAGACGTACTCACGCAGGCATCCCTTCCTCATCGGGATAGTGAAGTGAGCCTCAGGAGGACGCGATGCCGACCGCCGCAATCACCTGCCCGACGTGCCACACCCCGCTGCAGCTCAGCATCGAGCCCGTGCAGCCTGTGCAACCCGCTCCGCAGCCTCAGTTCCCGGCGCCTGCGCCCCGGGCAGTCGCCACTCCGAAACCCGCACCGGTCGCAGCTCGAACGACCAAGCCTGCCGCGCCACACCGCTTACCGGAGCCGCCTCGGCAGCCCAAGCCAACCCACAAGGCGCGACACCTGAGTCCACAGGGCACTTTGCTGAGCCTCGGCGTACTGCTGCTCCTCGCGGCCGGAGTCACCTTCCTGGCCGTCAACTGGGACAGCCTTCCCGTCTCCCTGCAGGCCGGCATCATCGGCACCCTGGCCACCCTCGCCTTCGCGGGCTCCGTCCCCGCCAGCCGGCGCTCCCTGGCCGGCACCGCCGAGGCCCTCGCGATTCTCGGCTGCGGCCTGCTCACGGTCGACCTGTACGGCGTCCGCGCCCTGGGCCTCGGCTCACTGGTCGCCATCGACTGGTTCACCTACAGCGCGATCGTCTTCGGATCCCTTGCCCTGATCAACCTCCTGATGACGCGGATGGCACCGAAGGTCGTCACGTACGGTGTCACCACCGTCATCGCCGGTCAGTTCCCGCTGGCGCTGGTCCTGGTCGACCGCACCAGCCTCCCGGTGCTGCTCGCCGCTCTCCTGGCCCAGGTGGTCATCACGCTGATCCTGTCGGCCAAGGGCACCGCGATCGTCCGTCGTACCGGCGCGATCACCTCGGCCGTGGTCTTCTGCGGCATCCTGCTCGCCGGCATGACCCGAACCTTCGTCGGCCTGCTCGCGACGTACTCCACCGGCGGCTACCTCGACCTCGGCCCGGTCCCCACGCACGCGGAGCTGCTGAGGACGATCGCGACGGCCGCCGTCGTCTGCCTCGCCGCCGCTACAGGCCTGGTCACCCTCCGCAAGCGACCACTCCCCGCCTCGGTCCAGTGGGGACTCGGCGAGGCAGTGTGCGCCGCTGCGGCTGGGTTCGCCGTCGCCACCTGCCTCCCGCAGATCCCCGGACCTGGCCGCTGGCTGACCACCGGCGTCCTCACCGTCCTGGGGATCACGAAGATCGTGCTGGCCCGTCGAACCGGCAAGCTCGCCCTCATCCTGCACGTCGCCATCATCACCGTCGCCGCGGTCGACCTCCTCTTCTGCCTGGCGCGGGACGACATCCGGCAACTCGGTTTCCTCGCCGCGATCGTCGCCGTACTGGCCGTCTTCGCCGCTGTGCGCAAGGTGGTCGACGCGGTCCCGGCCGCGGGAGTCGCCTCGCTTGCCGCGCAGATAGCGATCCCGCTGTTCGCCGGCGACGAGTACATCGGTCTCTGGGCCGCCGCGGTCAGTCTCGCGCTCGTCGGCGCGGCCGGCATCGGACTCGCCTGCCGGTACGTCGGTCAGCCGCTGGAACGGGTGTTGATGAGTACTGCGGCGCTGGCTGTCCTGCTCGCGCAACTCACGGCCCTGATGGTGACCGCCACCGAGACGGCGACCGGTGTCGTACTGACCATCGCGGCGGCACCATTGATTGCCTATGGCATGAATCCGGCCCGGCGGATCGGACTACTGATCGCCGGCCTGCTGCTGATCATCGCCAACACAGCCTTCGTCGTCGCGTCCGGCGCAACCACGGTCGAGTGGTTCACGATCCCGCCGGCGGTCGCCATGCTCGCGATCGGCGTACTGGCCTGGCGCAACGAATCCAGCTGGGTCTACCTCGGCCCCGGCCTGCTGATCGGACTGGTTCCTTCCGCCTTGCTTGCCGATAGCAACGATAACTGGATCCGGGTGACCCTGGTCGTCGCCGCCGCACTCGCGGTCATCATGGTGGGTGTCTACGGCGGCCTCCAGGCCTCCTTCGTCATCGGCGCCGCGGTCCTCGCCAAGATCGGCATCTGGCAGTTCCTCGAGGTCGCCCCGCTGATCCCCCGCTGGATCACCCTCGGCGCCGCCGGCGCCATCCTCCTCACCGTCGGCGCCACCTACGAGCGCCGCCTCACCCAGGCCAAACAGGTCGCCCGGTGGGTCACCGCCCTGCGGTGACGCGCGCGCTCGGTTTCCCGGATGGCCTGCTGGTCCGCATACTTGGTTCGAGGAGAATCACGACCCGGGGGCCGGATGACGAACCGCAGCGACAAGCAGACCGCGGATGTGCTGCTGCTTGCCAGCGTGCTCGAAAAACTCCGCACCCATGACGGCCTCACCACCGCTCGACTGCACGCCGGCCGGTCCGGCATCGCGGCACCGCTGATGGAGCTCGCGGCCACCCGCCGGTTCGCCTCGGTCCATGAGCTCGACCCTGCGTCGGCCGCGTTCGACCTGGTCGCCACCTGCGTCGGCGACGACCTGAACGGCACCCAGCAGATCGTCGCCGACGCGATCCTGGCCCTCGGCCTGCATACGGACACCTACACACGCGCCGGGATCGAGGAGCGCATCACCCTCGCGCTCTACAGCACCTCCCTGGGCCGCCGCCGCGAGACCCTCCTCAACCACTGGCACCGCCTCCACCAGGCCCTCGGCCACAAGCCCGGCGAAGCCCCCAGCGACCGAGCTCTCCGCGGCACAACCGAGCCCGCCGTACTCCGGGAGCTCGCCAACCAACTCATCCGCCGGGACATCTACTCCGTCGGCTCGAAGACCGTCGCGATGCTCGACGCCGCCCCGACTGCCGACACTCCACGGAAAGGCCGTGTGATCGTCGTCGGCGGCGCGGTCATGGACGCGACGTTCCGCATCAAGGCGCTGCCGGCTCCCGAGACGTCGAGTGAGGCGTACGGCTTCGACCTCTCCCCCGGCGGCAAGGCGCTGACTCAGGCGGTCGCGGCTGCTCGGCTCGGTCTGCACACCTCCCTGATCGCTGCGGTCACCGACGACCGCTTCGGCGAGGAGATCCTGCAGCACCTGCGCGACGAGGGTGTCGACACGTCCCTGGTCAAACGCGTCCGCGGCCGCCGTACGCCGTTCACCGGCGTCTTCGAACGAGAGCTGGGCGACAGCATCGCGGTCAACTGGCGCAACCAGGCCGAGGTGTTCCTGGAGCCCGAGGACATGGACGAGCGGTACGACCACCTGGCCGGCTGCGACGCGTTGCTGATGACTTTCGAGGTCCCGCGGGACACGATGCAGCAAACGCTCGCATTGGCCCATCGCACCCCAGCCAGTCGGCCACTGGTGATCGTGACGCCGGGACAGCCGTACGTCGACGAACGCATCTCGCGGGACGCCTTCCCGCGGATCGACTACCTGGTGGCGCACCCCTGGGAGCTCGGCCACTTCGCGTCGCAGGGCCTCAGCCCGTTCGACCCGGACCCAGTCGCGCGGAACCTGCTCGCCTTCGGTGTGGAGACCCTCTGCCTGCTGGTCAACGGCGGATGCACGGTCTACTCCGGCCCTGCCCACGAGGTGCTCAGCGTGCCGATCATCCCGTCGATCTACAAGGAGTCGGCCGCCTCGCGTGACGCGTTCTGCGCGGCGCTGGCGGCCAGACTGATCGACAACGACCGGAAGTTCACCGGCGAGGTGGCGCTGTGGGCGGCCGCCGCGATGTCCTGCGCGTCCGCCGACTTCCCGCTGTCGAACTCGATGCCCGACCGCAAACGCATCGACGCGCTGCTGTCCCGCTCGCCGTTCACGGTGACCGGCGGTGGTCTGGGCTAGCGCCGGAGGCGGCGCTGGTTCTCGAGCGGGACGGGCTCGGTGATGCCGCGGAGGCGGCAGCAGTAGATCA
Organism: Kribbella sp. NBC_01484; assembly: GCF_036227145.1. NCBI lineage: Bacteria > Bacillati > Actinomycetota > Actinomycetes > Propionibacteriales > Kribbellaceae > Kribbella > Kribbella sp. NBC_01484. Next base: position 6,436,991 of record NZ_CP109437.1, on the reverse strand, counting down.
CTGAGTCCAGCAGCTTGGCGCGGCTTTGCTCGAAGCGGCCGCCGGGGTTGGCGCGACGCAGTTCGGCCAGGTTCGCGCCGCCGTACCGGGTCCGGAGCTGGCGCGGACTGGCGTAGATGCCGTCAACGTACAGATAGGGCCGCGCCTCGATCGACATCCACTGCTGCCAGTTGGCGGCCCGATAGCTGGATCCGACGAATCCGAGATTCGGGTCGACCGCGGTGGTCAGCAGTTGTACGCCGGGAATCTCGCGCCGGATCACCTGCCGGACTTTCGACAGCAGATACGAGATCGCATTCACCGGAGCGACGTCGAACGAATACACCCGGGACACGTCCCAGGCCGCGCCGAGCGGTACGCCGAACTGCGCCTGCAACTGCTTGCCGACGCGCATCCATTCCAGCGGGGAAACACTGCAGAGCGTCACCGGGAGCTTGTTCACCGGGTCCACCAGCGCGAAGTTCACCGAGCCCGCACGGGCGCTGCGCAGGTAATGCAGACGACTGAAGATCTGGTCGGCATCGGTATTCCCCAGCCGCACGAAACGCAGATCGGCGAGCTCGTACTTGTCTTTCGGAATGAGGTCTTCTATCGCCTGCTGATCGCGCTGCAGACGGGCCGCGTTGCGATTCAGCTCGGCAATCACCGCAGTGCGCCCGATGCTGCCGTTCGGCCGTGCCAGCCGGGGCAGATGCAGCAGCGTGCGCACGCTCAGCGCGCGGCTCGGGACGTCGTGCCGCTGCACGGCGTCGAGCAGCAGGTCGGCGAACCCCGGTGCATGCGTTCGGCAATCGTCGAGCGAGAGCCTGGCTGCCGGGGAGTGGACGACTGCTGGAACTGGAGGCGGTGGGACGTCCGCCTTAGCCGCCGGGCCGGCGGCGCTGATCACCACACCCGAAATGCTAGCGGACGGTTGCCGCGTCCTCGCAACTTCCCAACCAGACGAGTTTTGGCGGCGTGTTGTGCCAGTTCCTGCCAGTTGGCAGGCCGGGTCTGCCAACTGGCGCAAAGCGATACCGGGAAAGCCGCCAGCGTATCAACGCCGCCTGCCAAAGCCTTGGTGCGCGTCGGCGCGAGGTTGCCAAAATCATGTCCGGACAAAGAAAGTCGTGCCAATCTATCTGGATTGACAACCGATTGTCGCGGCGTTCACTGAAAGCGTAACCAGTAACGCCGAGCCGCCGCCCAACTCTAACCAGTGAGCGGCGAAAGACAAGAACTCAAGGGAAGTGAATCGAAGGAAAAGAGGAAACGCCATGCCTCCCAACGAATTCGTCGCGACCGTTGTCGTGCTGGCCAGTGCGGTGCTCTTGATCTCCTTCTGGAAACAGATTCTGTTCATTCTGCTCTTCGGAGTGGTCATGGTCTTCTGCTTCGGCCTGTACAACGTCGCCACCGCCATGGGGCACTGACCGCAGCATCCCCGCAGTACCCCTCGACACCCGCCCGGGACTCCCCCGGGCGGGTATTTTCCGTAGGCTCGCAGACGTGAGTGACTCCGCCGCGGATCTCAGCCTGACCGAGGTGCTCCCGTTATTGGGGCAGCGCAAACTCTCCGCGCGCGAACTCGTCGAGGATTGCCTGCGCCGGATCGAGTTGTCCGAATCATCGGTTCGCGCATTCGTCACCCGCACACCCGACCTCGCGCTGGAAGCCGCCGACCGCGCCGACCAGGCCCGGGTGAAGGGCGAGCCGGTCGGCCCACTGGCCGGCGTACCCGTCGCGGTGAAGGACGTGTTCCTCACCAAGGGCGTGCTCACCACCGCGGGCAGCCAGGTCCTCGCCAACTACGTCCCGGCCGAGAACGCCGCGGTCTGGGAGCGCCTGTCGGCGGCCGGCGCCGGATTGCTCGGGAAGACCACGACCCACGAGTTCGCCTACGGTACGGCGTCGACACCGACGGCCAACCCGTGGGACGTACGCCGTACGCCTGGTGGATCGTCCGGCGGATCAGCGGCCGCGCTCGCCGGCCGGATGGTCCCGATTGCCACCGGCACCGACACCGGTGGCTCGCTCCGCATCCCGGCCGCCGCGTGCGGCGTCTGCACCCTCCGCAGCGCCCGCGGCCGCATTTCCCGGTACGGCGTGATCCCGCTGAGTCCGTCGTTCGACGTGGCGGGTCCGATGGCTCGGCGGATGCTCGACATCTCGATCCTGATGCACGTGCTGGCCGGACACGACCCGCGCGACCCGGCGACACGGAACGAGCCGATCCCGTCGTACCCGCTCGAGCCGCCGACCGATCTGAGCGGCGTACGCATCGGTCTGCCGACCAAGATGTCCTGGCAGCAGGTCGACGATCGGATCGCTGCGGTCTGCCGTGACGCACTCGACCTATTGGTCGCCCGCGGCGCTCAACTGGTCGAGATCGGCAACCCCCCGAACGCCAAGACGGTCCTCGAGAAGTCCACCGGCGTCTTCGACACCATCAACGAGAGCGAAGCCCACCAGATCCACGACGCCCTGGTCCCCCACAGCCACCTCTACACACCGCAGGTCCGCGAACGCGTCCGCAAAGGCGAACGCATCAGCCCCGAACGCTACGCCGAAGCTCTTCGCCTGAGAGATCAGTGGACCCACGACTGGCGCGAGATCATGACCACCCACCGTCTCGACGCCATCGCCCACCCCACCATCGACGCCGCCCCACCCCTGATCGACCACACCCGGCCACCCAAAGGCCCCCGCATCCGCCTCTCGATCCCCTGGTCCATCGCCGACTTCCCCGCCCTCAACGTCCCCGCCGGCTTCGACATCCGAGGCCTCCCCGTGGGCCTCTCCCTAGCCACCACTCCCGAACGCGAAGCCAACCTCCTAGCCCTCGGCATCCGCATAGACGAAGACCTCCACCTCTGGCGCCACGGCCCCCCAACCGGCGTTTAGCTGATGGGTGGGATGGATTCCGCGAAGTGAAGTGGATTGGGGATTCGGCCCGTGGTGGGGATGGGTGGGCGGGTGTCTAGCTCTGTGTAGCCGAGGGTTAGGCGGTAGGCGTTGAGGGGGTAGCGGGCGAAGGTTTCTGCGGTTAGAGCGGTGGCCTCGATGCGGTCGGCGTATTCGGGGTGGGTGGTTGTGTAGAGGTCTATTTCGCCTCGGGCCAAGCCCCAGAAGGTGTCTTGGGGGACCAGGTTGACGTCGGATAGGGGGTTCAGGACGCCCAGGAGGAGGGCGTCTACCAGGTATTGGCGGAGGATGTGCCAGGGCTTGCGGGGCAGGACTCGGTGGTGGGAGTCGGGTTCGGGGCCTCGGGCATCTATGGGGGTGGTGGAGATGTTGATGTCGTCTACCAGGTCTTTGATGACCAAGCGGGCAGGGAGGCCGTTGGGGTTGGTGATGATGGCCAGGTTCTCGCCGTGGGGGTTCACGGTGATGCCGTAGTGGTGCATCAGGTGGAGTAGCGGGCGTAAGAGGGTGGCTAGTAGGTGGCTGAGCCAGGTTTGCGGGTCTGCGGTGGAGCGGGTGATCAGCTCGAGGGCCAGGCCGGGTGGAGGACTGCGGCCAGGGGCCAGACGGATTCGCCCTCACGGAGGCGGGCGTCGATGGGGTCGCGCCAGATGCAGCCGAGGGTTTCGGTCCATTGGTAGGGGATGCCGGGAGCCGTCGAGAGTTGGGGGTGGCGGACAGTGACGGAGGCGACTTCGCCGAGGAGTTCGGTGCCTAGGTGGGTGAAGACCTCGTCCCGGGACCTGAGGCCGCGGAGCCATTGGGTGATCATCGGGGCAGCGAGGGTGCAGTGTTCGGGGATGCCGCGGTAGACCGAGGTGTTCAGGATCTTCAGGGGAAGCTTGACCTGGTAACGCGCGGGGTTGGTGATGTTGACCATCGTGCGGATCGACTGGGTCGGCAGATACTCATCCGGCCCATCTCCGAGTACGACGATCTCGCCCGTGGCGAGCTCACGGGCCCACTGCGTGCGTACGACGTGATCCAGCTGCCAGGGGTGACACGGAAGCCATACATACGAATCCGGATCGACCAACTGGGCGCGGAAAGTCTCCAGAACCGACGGACCGAGCTCTCGACCGACGACCGAGTGCTCTGACAGGTCGGGGGTGCCGCGGAACTCTGCTAGGCCGCGTCGGACAGCCAGCCACACCAAGCGGAGCGGCGTGCGCGCTTCGGGTGTGTACCGCAGGCTGTCCGAGGCAGAGAACCCGAGACGGCCCTTATTGGCCACCAGCAACGGATGCCCGGTCAGATGTCCTTCCAGCCGGCTGTGATGCAGTTCCAACAGCTCAGCAGGCGCGACTGCGGTAGAAGCCATTCGTACGTCGGCCGCCAGCGTGCTGGTCAACTCCGCGACATAACCGGCCACAGTGGACCCGTCGAGTCCGAGTACGCCGGCTGCCTCGACGAAGAACTGGATCGGGTCGGTAGCGACCTCGCTCTCGTCATTTCCCAGGATGCCCGCAGTGGTACGACGGATCGAGTCAGCCGCCACCCGCCAGCTGCCGAAGGCACCACGTGTCGCCTCAAAGATGTACGACACACCGCCGAGGTCCAGTCGATTGTCGACCGGCTGCAGCAGGTTCTCCGTGCAGGACTGGGAGATCAGCTTCGCCAGCAGCTCTGACGAACAGCGGGTCCACTCACTCATCCGGGGATGGTGAACGTCGTGAAGGCGGTGGACTTCGGCAGCCGGAACACCTCACGCCCGGCCACGCTGTTCAGGATGGTCGCGTTGCGGATCGCCCCGATGCCAAGGTCCGGCGCGGCGACACCATGGCTGTGCAGATCCGCGTTCGCCACGAAGATCCGGCCGGCCAGCTCGTCGTCCGCGAGAACGCTGTGGTCCCGATTGATGATCCACCGGCCCGCGGCGTCACGTCGTACCCGATCCTCCAGAGAGGTCATGAACGGCAGCGGCCGATTGCGATAGCCGGTGGCCGCAACTACAGCATCGCAAGTGTGCTGGAAGGTCCTGCCGCTGTCCGCGTGGTGCATGGTCAGCTCGATGCCGTCAGCACGGGCAACAGCGGACACCACGGCGACACCGCACTGCAGGTCGACCGGTGCGCCGTTCAGATCGCGCTGGTAGAGGACATCGTGGATGTCGTCGAGCGTGTCCGACGAGATGCCCTTGTAGTGCCGCCACTGCTCCTTGACCAGCTTGTCGCGCGTCGACTCGTCCAGTGCGTGGAAGTAGTCGACGTACGACGGCGTCGTCATCTCGAGCACCAGCTTCGAGTAGTCCAGCGGCGTGAAGGCCGGCGTCCGGGTCATCCAGGACACCGCAGGACCGTTCGCGCGCAGCAGGTCGAGTGCGCACTCAGCGCCGGACTGGCCCGATCCAACGACGGTCACCCGGCCGGTCTTCAACAGGTCCTCGCGCCGGAACAGGTAGTCCGCGGAGTGCAGGAAGCGCTCTGAAGGCAGTCCGGCCAACGCAGCAGGTACAGACGGCTCAGTGCCGACGCCCACGACCAGGTGCCGGGTTTCGAACGTCTCCAGCGCGTCGCCCCGCTCGACCGTCAACTCGAAGAACGAACCGTTCCAGGACGCCGAGCGCACGTGGTGACCGAAGTGGAGTGAGTCCAACTGCGCCGCACACCATCGCAGGTACGTCTCGTACTCGCGTCGCGTCGGATGGAACTTCTCCCGCACGTAGAACTGGTACATCCGGTCGTTGTCCTTCAGGAACGACAGAAACGACAGGTGATGAGCCGGCTCGACCAACGACACCAGGTCCGCCAGGAACGACACCTGCAACATCGCGTCGTCGAACATCAGCCCGCGGTGCCAGGTGAACTCCGGCCGGCTGTCCAGCACAGCCAGGCGTACGTCGTCCACACCGTCGGCCAGCGCGGCCAGTCCGAGGTTGAACGGACCACAGCCGATCGCGATCACGTCGTACATGTCATACCTCCGCGGTCCGGGTGCGGACCATCAGTTGTGCTGTCTTCTCGGGCAGCTGCAGCTCCCCTTGCTGGACGAAGCCCGCTGCGACGAAAGCGCGGACGGATGGTGTGTTCTCCATGTCCGGCTCGGCCACGACGCGTTGACAGGCCGGATCGGCGCGGAGCAATGCATCGGCGAGCGCACGCAGCAACTGGCGCCCGAGGCCGCGACCGACGCGGGTCACGTCCCCGATGGCCACGTGCACACCCCAGTCGTGCTCCGAAGCGTCGTAGTACTCCGCCAGCCGGTCGTGCCGGACGCGGTAGAGCTCGACGTACCCGAAGTCCTCCGCGTCGAGCGCGGCCACGCACGGGACCGAGTGCTCCCCCGCCGCCTGCCGGGCGATCTCCTCCGTCCAGCGCTCCACCGACCAGTCCTGCTGCCACCACCGCTGGATGTGCGGTTGCGCCATCCACACCGCGATCCTGGCGGCGTCCTCGGCTCCGGCCGGCCGGAGGTCGAACCCGTTGTCCAGGTGGAGCATCGGCCTGCTGTCACACCTCATCGCAGCGGGTTCGGAATGTCGAGGTAGACCGACTGCGCATCCAGCGGAGCGACGACCTCGTCGATGCCGCGCAGCCGGGTCATCATGTTGGCCTTGCACGGCAGCGTCTCCGCCTCGAGCCAGCGCCGCGCCAGCCGATCACCATCCGGGCCGGCCGACTTCAGCAGGGGCAGCGCCTGCGTCAGCCGATCACGCACCACAGCAAGCAGCTCAGCCTCCTCCGCGAGCCTGTCCACCGCCAGACAGCCGACAACAGCCAGCGCCTGGTTGTGCAGCAGGTAGTAGGTCAGTCGATCGTCGACAATCGGATCATCGACCACAGCCAGCGTGGAGTCGCGCATCCCGGTCACGGCCAACAGACCGCGCAGGTACGACGAAGCCAGGTAGTAGCCCTGGTTGTCGCGATAGGCGCCACCCGTGATCCGGCCGGCCTCGTCCAATCGGACCAGTGTGTTCTGCTGATGTGCTTCGAGTCCGATCCCTGTTTCGGCGTACAGATGCAGCATCGGGATCAGCACGTTGTCGATGTACGACGCCACCCAGCCGGCCGGGTCCTCAGCGGCGTACTCGCTCAGCCGGCTCACTCCACCAGGCCTCGGCGCGACCAAACCGGCCAAACATGCATAACTGTTGACGTCTATTGGCACTTCTCGTACAGCAACGTCAAGACCAGTCAATGTGGGTCCACCTTCGTCAAGAGCGATCCAGGCTGGGTCGCGGACGATGGTGAAGCGCGGGTGCGCGGTCGCCGTACCAGCGTTGTAGGCCGCGTCCAGCAGCCGGTTGATCTCCAGCCCGCGCCGCAGCTCGGTCGAGGTCGACTCCCGCCGGGAGTTGGTGATGCGCAGGCCGAGCGACAGCTTCAGCATCACCGGCAGGTCCGGGTGGAAGACGGTCCGCAGACTCGACGTCGGGTACCACTGCGCACCCTGCGGACCGAGAGCCTTCACCCGGCCGGCCTTGACCAGCGAAGCCACCCGCGGTCGCTCCAGCAACGACGCCGCCTGCCAGGGGTGCGCTGGGATCAGCACCCGACCGGACGACGCAGTGATACCGGCCAGCGCGCCCATCAACTGCACAGCGTCCAGTCCCTGCAGTGAGGGCGCGCCAGCCACCTGATCCGACGACACCAGCTCAGCGTCGGCCTCGAACCAGTGCACAGCGAAGCGGCCACCGAGCTCCGGCGAGTACGCCGCCAGCTCGTCACCGCTCAATCCGTCCCGGCTCTTCGGCGCGGGGTGATTCAGATGCCCGAGCAGCAACGCCTGCTCGAACTCGAGGAAGCGACCAGGACCCCGCTCACCGTCGGCCCGGTCCCAGAACAGCTCGACGTTGCGCACCGACTCGGCGGTCCGCGCCGCCAGGTCGTCGATCTCCGCCGGATCCGCGTCCGCGGACAGCAGCCGCACCAGATCCTCCGGGGCCGGCTCCACGCCATCCACGTGTACGTCGGTGAACTGGTGCAGGCCGGTCCTGGACGTATGCTCGACCCGCGCCGTCACGGTCGAGTCCCCCACCGGCAATGTCAACAACCCGATCGCGACGGGCACACCCGTCTCCCGCGTATAGCACCGCAGTATCGCGTTGAGGTGGGCAGCAATTGCTGTTGAGGTCATGGGGCCTCCCGGCCTGGACTGAGGAGCGTAGGGAGCGCAGCGACTGGAGCGACGAGGGAAGGCCGGGAGACAAAGCCCCATGACCACGCCGGCGCCGAAGGCCCGGCCAAAAGCACAGTCACGCCGCTCCCTCGCCATCGAGCTTCCGTCCCCGCCGCGCCGCCCCGGTCGGGTCCGCCAGCACGTCGAGGCCGGTGGCCACGACCTGATCGAGCAGGTCCTCGATGTCCGTCGCGGTGGCGTTCGGATTCAGCAGCGTCAGCTTCAACGCGACCACCGCCGGGCCGCCGCGGCCGGCCGGGATCTTGGTCCGGCCGATCAGCACCCGCCCGGACGTCAGCAACCGGCGCCGGACCTCACCCTGGAGGGCATCGGCAGCCGCTGCCTCCAGCCTCTTCCCGGCGACCCGGAACAGCACCGTGGTCAGGGTCACCGGCGCCAGCAGCTCAAGGTTGCTGTCGGCAACGACCCGGGCCGCGGCGGCGTGCGCGAGCTCGTGGCAGGTGTCGAGCATCGTGCCCAGTCCGGCCCGCCCGTACGCCGTCAGCGTGGTAGCGACCTTGACCGCATCCGGCCGGCGGGTGGTCTGCAGGCTGCGGCCGAGCAGGCCGTCCAGCCCGGAGTCGATGTCGTCGGCCGGGTTCAGGTAGTCGACCGAGCGGCCGAGAGCGGAGAAGCGATTCCGGTCGGCCACCAGCAGCACGCTGGTCGCGGCCGGCTGCCAGCCGATCTTGTGCAGGTCGAGCGTGACGGAGTCCGCCTGCGACAGGTCGGCCAGCAAGGGCGCGAGCCGCTCGGAGAACAGCGCGCCGAACCCGTACGCCGCGTCCACGTGCACCCAGGCGCCGTACCGCCGGGCCAGTTCCGCGATCGGCGCGATCGGGTCCACCGAGCCGAAGTCGGTCGTACCGGCGGTCGCGATCACCGCGATCGGCGTCCGGCCCGGCTTGGCCAACTCGTCCGCGAGTACGTCGGTGCGCATCCGGAAGTCCTCGTCGGACGCGATCGTGATCGCGGCCTCCTCCCCGAGCCCGAGCGCGGCACATGCTCGCTGGACCGAGAAGTGGGCGAGCTCGGAGCAGAACACGACCGGGTGATCCAGTCCCCGCAGGCCGTTCCGCCGTACGTCGACTCCGGCCACAGCGGCAGCGTTGTCACGGGCGATCAGTACGGCGAGCAGGTTGGAGATCGACCCGCCGGGTGTCAGGACGCCGTCCGCTTCCGGACCGAACCCGGCCAGGCCGGCGAGCGCCTTCACCACCCACTGCTCGATCGCGAGCGTCGCGGGACCGGAGTCGTAGGTGTCCATCGAGGCGTTGCTCGCCGACGCCAGCGCGTCCGCGTCGACCGCGACCTGCAGCACCGGCGGCTGCAGGTGCGCCGCCGCGTGCGGGTGGCTCAGGTCGATCCCGTTCTCCTCGAGCAGTCCCGCGATCAGGTCGAGCGCCGCGGACTCACCGACGCCGGTCGACGGGACCCGCGGCTCGCCGAGGACTTCCGCCGTACGCCGCAGCACCTCCGCCGGCGAGCCGTGCGGCAACGGCCCCCGGTCGCGATCGGACACCGTCGAAGCGAGCGGCCACGCGGCGGTGAACGGGTTGCGCACAGGCGAGGGCAACGCGGTCAGACGCGCAGGATGCGGCACCAGATCTCCCGGGAAGTTGTCGAGTAAGGCAACCCTTACTAAGGCAGGCCTAACTTTTGTCCCGAGTCACTCATCGTGTCAACTCGGCCACCCGCGGAGTGGCGAGCCTCTCACCCGTTCAGGCCTGGTTCAGCCCACCCGACGCAGGCTGAGCCGTGGACGAAAGGAGCACAGCTCATGATCGGCTGGACGAAAACCGGGGTCTTGCTCGCAGTCACCGCACTGCTTGCCGGTGCCACTCCCCTCACAAGCTCCGCGCACGCGGAGCACCACCACCCGTCGGCGTGCCCGCTACCGGTGTTCGGACCAGGCAGCCGGTACCACCCCAAGATCGACCCCGGCGACTTCTCCCCGAACGTGACCAACCCGTGGTTCCCGCTCAAACCCGGACGCACGCTGGTCTCGACCGGCGTCAAGGATGGCGAGAAGGCTCTCGATCTGTTCGCCGCGACGTCCCGGACCAGAGTGATCGCGGGAGTCCGGACCCGCGTCGTCGAGGACCGCCTCTACCTGAACAACATCCTCGAGGAGCGCACCAGCGACTACTACGCGCAAGACCGCTGCGGCAACGTCTGGTACTTCGGCGAGGACACCGCCGAGCTGGACAGCCACGGCCGCGTCGTCAGCCGCGAAGGCAGCTTCCACGCGGGCATCGACGGCGCCCAGCCCGGCGTCTTCATGCAGGCCCACCCCCAACTCGGCCGCAAGTTCCGCCAGGAGTGGTACGCCGGCCACGCCGAGGACGTCTTCTGGCTCATCGCCCGCAACACCACGGTGACCGTCCCCCGCGGCACCTTCCACCACGCCCTCCGCACCGCCGAGACAACCGCCCTCGAACCAGACGTCCTCGACAACAAGTACTACGTCAAAGACATCGGCCAGGTCGCCGAACTGTCCGTCCGTGGCCCGACAGAACAACTACGCCTGGTGGAGATCATCTCCTAGTCCGTACGGCGTCCTCGTGAGGACGAACGTCGCGACGTTGAGGTGGGTGATGCGGTTGCCTTCGCGGATGACGTGGAGTTTTTCGCCGGCCAAATAGCCGTCGCGGCCCTGGTAGAGGTCGGGGCCCAGCGGGGAGAAGCGGGTGGTGAGGCCACCGGAGAGTTGGAGGATGCCGGCGGAGACGGACATGGTGACGGGCGTGTTGCCCCAGTACCAGTTGCCGAGGAGGTCCGCGCCCTGGGCGAGTGGGGGCTCGGGGAGCCACTCCAGCGGAAGGCTGGGCTCGTAGGTGACCAGCGTCTTGATCAAGTCGGGTGGGAGCGAGGCGACGCGACCGTACGTCGCGTTCCCGAGGGTGACGGCGCCGACGCGGCGGACGCGGTCGACGAACAGGCCGGCCAGGAAGCCGGGCATCGAGCCGGTATGGCCGACCAGCAGATGCGGGTTGTCGGCGATCAGGCGCAGGCCCAAGCCGTACGACGCGGTCAGTCCTTCTCGTGGATCCGCGGCGACCGGCGCCGCCATCTCGTCGACCGTGTCCCGGTTCAGCACCTCGTAGAGCGGATCGATCCAGAAGTTCGCGTACGTCGCCAGGTCCTCGATCGTGCTCCACAACTGCCCGGCCGGCGCCATCGCACCCGCGTCGTACGCCGGCTCGTCCATCAACTGACCGCTGAACGGGTGCACCGAGAACCCTTGCGCGGACGAGCCGGTCGGGAAGTACGTCGTACGACGCATCTCCAGCGGATCGAGGATGCGCTCCTGCACGAGGTCGAACCAGGCACCGTTCCGCAATCGCGCGACGATCTCGCCGAGAAGTCCGTAGCCGAGGTTCGAGTAGTGGTGCCGGCGGTCGGCCGGGCCGACCGCCTGGGACTCGTCCATCGCCGCGGTCAACTGGTCGAACGTGACGCCCGGGTTCCGCTCCCACCACGGCCCCTCGGGCTCGGCGTTCATCCCGCCGCTGTGCGCGAGCAGCTGCCGGACCGTCCGATCACCGAACGCGATCCCCGGCAGATGCTTGCCCACGGCATCGTTCAGCGAGAGCAGCCCGTCGTCCCGGCACTGCATCACCAGAACAGCCGTCAGCGTCTTCGTGATCGAGCCGATCCGGTACTGCACGTCCGGCCCCGGCACACCACCGTCCGCGGTGGCGAACTGCCCCCGCGACCCGGTCCACACCAGCGAACCGTCCCGGACCACTCCGGCATTGATCGAAGGCAACTTCCATTCGCTCTGCGCTGTCGCGATCTCGGCGTACAGAGCAGCGGCAGTGTCAGGACGAACAGAACTCACTCAGAGGCCTCCAGGGCGGGAACGGGCAGATCAGCAGGCGATAGCAGCCTGCGAGTCGATGATCGCGTCGTGGCGAACAGGTTCATCGACATCCCGTCATACTAGACGCAACCCCCTTTCGTCGGACGCCAGAACCCGGCAGCGGAGACAAGCGAGACGACCTCCTCCGCGCATCCCCAGCCGAGACTCACGCCGGCGCCGCTGTGCCCATAGTTGTGGATGACCAGACTTCCGAGCGCTGATCGCTCGGCCTCGACACGGATCGAAGCTCTGGTCGGGCGTAGGCCGACTCGGTGCTCGATGATCGTGGCCTTGGCAAGGCGGGGTTCGAGCCTCACACATCTGGCAACGATGGCAGCTGCGATCGCGTCGTCACGCGCGCGATCCCAGGCCTCAGGCTCGGCGGTTCCACCGAGGATCACGTGATCGCCGTGCGGGTAGATCGCGAGCAGGTCCGCTGGATCTTCGGTGTCGGCTTCGAGGAAGTCCGTCAGACCCGGGTTCGTGGTCACGACGTGGTAGCCGCGAACCGGAAAGAGAGTCATGTCCGGAACGAGCTGTCTGGCGCCGATGCCCGAACAGTTCACAATCACGGCCCGCGGGTCCGTGCTTGCCTGATCCAGCGATGTCAGCCGCTGAATGGTCAGCGTCCCTCCGGCAGCCCGCAGCCTGGTCAGCAGATAGTCGAGGTGAACTGGCATGTCAGCCAGCGGCGCGCTGTACCGGAAGCCCTGGCTGTAGCCAGGTGGGATCTCCTCGGACGTGCAAGGGGTCCGGTCAGGCAGCAGGCCGGCCCAGTCCGGCGGGTCGTAGCTCATCCGGGACACCTCGACGCCCGTTGCCACCCGAACGCCTGAACTCGGGTGATCAGCGAGTTCGCCCAGGACCTTCAGAGTGTGGGCGGCCCACAGAAGAACCCGCTCGCGCGGCTCCACCAGCCACGGACCCCAGAGTGCACCGGCCACGGCCGAAGTCGTCGCCTGCGGTGGCTCGGCCGCCACCACATCTACCCGATGACCTGCCTCAGCGAGCCGCACAGCGCTGGTCAGTCCGACCACACCCGCCCCGACAACAACAACACGCTGGCTCACGACGCCGACGTCCTACCAAGACAAGCCTCGAGCGACGGCAGGAAGTCCCTGACGTACTCGTTACGCCTCGCCCGCCGCAGCCGCGCCGCGAGCCGACTGAGTACGTCGAGACTTCGAGCGGAGCGCACTGTCGCCGTTCGCGCGACGGCAGTGCGTCCCAGAGCGCAGGCCTCCTCCAGGTTGCCCCGGCCTGCGGCCGCTGTAGCAAGCCACGCACCTTCGAAGAGGGCACGACGTTGCGCTTCCGCGGTGAGTGGTCTGTCGTAAGCACCTTTGCGGAGGAGCTTCTCGCCCTCGCGCAGCATCGAACGGCCGACAGATGCATCGCCGCTTTCGGACGCGAGTGTGCCGACGTGTGTCAGCGCGTAGCCGGCCTGCGTGTCGAGATGGCTTGGCGTCAGGTAGTACATCCAGGCTGGATCCTCAGAACGATCACTGTCGGCCAGAACGTCCACAGCGCTCTTGTGTGCCTGCTCGAATGCGGAGATGTCGCCTGCGATCGCGTGCCCGTAGGCGAGGCGCGTCTGGACTGACGCTCGAACGCTCGCCGGGGCGCGCCGAGCGATCTTGGCTGCAGACTCGCCCAGTGCCACCGCGTCTGACGGTTGCTCCCGGGTAGCCGCTTGGAAAGCAAGATCCGCCACGATGTGAGCGGCCATCGACTTGTACCCGCACTCGTGCGCTGCCCGGAGGGCGGTGAAGAGGTAGCGCTGTGCCGGGCCGTGGAGGCCTGCGTCGAAGGCCATCCAACCAGCCAGTTGGCCGATCTCGGCGAGTGCCGAAAGTAGGCGAAATTCGATCGGACGTGGTTGTCCCCCTTGCCGTACCAACAACGCGACCGAGCGGAACTGTGCGCCTACATACTCGAGATGACCACCACCTCCACTGACATCGTCCAACCTTTGGCGCAACGGAATTGTCTGCTCGATCTGCTCGATCAGAGGGCTGTCTGTGGCGACGCGCGCGAACTCGCGTGCAGCCTTCCCGCCCGCAAGGTAGTCGCCAGGGATCGATGTAAGGCTCACACCGGAGATCGCCAGGAATTGTCGCCTGTCCAACAGCCCCGCCACCACCCAGTCGTCGATAGCACTGAGAGTGCCGGCTCGAGTCCAGGGCTGGCGCAGAGCTGCGTCAGCAGGGACGACCAGCGGCGAGTCCACTGCGCGCCCCTGCCAGAGCTCGCCGACCGTGATCAGTCGCCCGAGTTCACGGGACAGGAGATGGGCCACCAGCGCGGGTAGCGGTGGTCGAGGCACGCCACCCGAGTCTCGCCAGTGGTACGGCGCTGTCTCCGCGACCGTGCCCGCGCCGAAGTCCCGGTTGAGACGGCGCGCCAACGTACGAGGTGACCAGCCCAGCTCCCGCAGAAGCTCGTCCAGAACATCGTTCACAGCGAAGCGTCTCCTCGACGTCGTGTCACCTTGCGCGAATTCTCGCAGAAGTTGACAGTTTTGACGCGATTAGTACCTCCCCGTAACCAGCGAGTTGGCTGAGTCTGGGCCGAGTGGGCCGGTGAGCTCGTCTCGGGAGGACAAAGCATGGCGACAGAGCGGTTACTTCTGCCGCGCATCACGGCAGGTTCGACGACGGCGATGCTGAACCTGCTTGTTGCGAGATGCCGGGCACAGGAATGAGCGATGGCAAGGAAGCCGATCAGCTCCAAGGCAGGGTTGCACTCGGACTCATATCGATGCTCTTCGTGAGAAGCACCGGTGAGCTTTTGGCCATGCAGCGAAGGCTGATCGCTTGCGCCACCGAGCGCGGGTATCGGCTCGAGACGGTGTACGTGCAGAGGCTCGGGCCGCCGGATGCCGTCTTCGACCTCCTCGGTTCGCTTCTGGAGTCGGATGGCCTAGCACTCGTCGTACCGACCCTGCATCACTTGGCAGTTCTCGGCAATCCCCTGGACATCCGCGACCACCTCAGCTGCGGCGACCATCAAGTGCTGATCGCCACCGAGCCGGCAGAGCGAACGTGCTGAGAGGGCATCTCCAAGTCCCCAGCGCTCCGCGTCCGTTCCGCCGTTCCACCGGGATCGGCCATTCGCAGTTTCGCCAACCGGATAGCCGATCACACCCGAGGCGGCCATCGCTCGGTGCCCTGCACCGCCGAGCGGGGGCGGCCGCCGCCCAAGAACCAGATCGGAGACAGGACGATGCCCGCCATCGAGGAACTCAAGGAGAAACCGCGTCAACTCCTCACTATGGTCACCCGCATCGCGGGATGCTCGGCCGGCCATCACGAAAACTTCGTGAGGAAGCTCAGGCGGGCGGGGAGGCCGGCGCACGCGCTGGCGCTTGTCGCGATGGTTGGACCGACGGTCAAAGCATGCGCCGCGGACGTGCCCCCGCCTGGCTCGGGCTCGACAACAATCCACTCCTGTTCGCCGAACTACACCGACGAAAACAAGCTGGACGACTGTCAATCCAGCAGAAGGGTCCTGGAACATCGATCCAATGGGGTACGTACCCGAACCTGCCCGCCGAGCGGTACATCGTGAGCATCTATGTCGGCTCGAAGAAGGTCGACGGCAAGAAGCAGAGCTACCCGCCACACGGATCGCTTCCGGCGAGAACGTGGGACAGGTCGAAGAACCGGTATCTGCGGACGTACAAGCCGGGACAGATTTTCAAGATCACTGGCACGTCGTACGACACCAAAGGCGCAGTTGTGCAGAAGTTTTTCATCAAGTGCAAACTAGTGTGATCAACGACCTGGGAGCTGTCATGGACACCTGGACCGAGAGCGAAACGAGGGGGCGGCGCAGGCCTTCGTCGCTGATCGGCTGAACGCGGACTTTGCCGGGACTGGACTGCGGAGCGTCGAGTTCCGGGGCGACCCTGCCTGGACCGGAACGCCTGGTGACGATTTCATCTTGGTCGCCGGCGGACACGAGTTCCCGCTCGACGTCGGGCACCGTGGCGTGGAGCAAGCATGTGCCTTCGCCGCGTTCCAGCTACAGGACGACGCCATGGGTGAGCTGAACCGTCCCTGGCCGGAGCTGGTCAACTCGGCCGGCGAGTCCCTCGGTGTCCTCACAGCTCCGGCGGAGGTGCACGGCGTCGCGGTCTGGGAACTGTCCGGTCAATCGTTCTGCGCTGTTGGACACCTTCGTCGGGCGGTCGAGGCTGCGGGGCTGCGGATCAGGTAGCCGGGTAGAGCTGGATCCGCAGCCCGCGCTTCGCCTACTCGAACGCCTCCGGGGGTGGGCAGGAGCAGATGAGGTTGCGGTCGCCGTAGGCGCCGTCGATGCGGCGGACGGGGGGCCAGTACTTCGAGGCGCGGTCGACGGAGCGGGGGAACGCGGCCTCCTCGCGAGTGTAGGCGTGCTCCCACTTGTCGTTGATCACCGACTCGGCGGTGTGCGGCGCGTTCACCAGCGGGTTGTCGCCGGCCGGCCACTCCCCCGCGGCGACCCGGTCGATCTCGTGCCGGATCGCGATCATCGCGTCGCAGAACCGGTCCAGCTCGCCGAGGTCCTCGGACTCGGTCGGCTCGACCATCAGCGTGCCCGCGACCGGGAACGACATGGTCGGCGCGTGGAAGCCGTAGTCGATCAGCCGCTTCGCGACGTCGTCGACGCTGATCCCGGTCTCCTTGGTCATCGGCCGCAGATCCAGGATGCACTCGTGCGCGACCAGGCCGTTCTCGCCGGTGTAGAGCACCGGGAAGGCACCCTCGAGCCGCTTCGCCACGTAGTTCGCAGTCAGTACGGCGGACTTCGTGGCAGCCGTCAGACCCTCGGCACCCATCATCCGGATGTACGCCCACGAGATCGCCAGCACCCCCGCCGAACCGAACGGCGCCGCGCTGATCGGGCCGACCCCGGATTCCGGTCCGGCCTGGTCCAGCAGCGGGTGGTTCGGCAGGTACGGCGCCAAGTGCGCGGCCACGGCCACCGGTCCGACGCCGGGGCCACCACCGCCGTGCGGAATGCAGAACGTCTTGTGCAGGTTCAGGTGGCTGACGTCGCCGCCGAACTCACCGGGCTTGGCCAGACCGAGCAACGCGTTCAGGTTCGCGCCGTCGACGTACACCTGGCCACCGTGCTCGTGGACGATCCGGCAGACCTCGGTCACACTCTCCTCGTACACGCCGTGCGTGGACGGGTAGGTGATCATGATCGCCGCCAGCTTGGCCGCGTGCTCAGAAGCCTTCGCCCGCAGGTCGTCCAGGTCGATCGTGCCGTCGTCGTTGCCCTTGACAACGACCACCTTCATGCCGGCCATCACCGCGGAGGCGGCGTTGGTGCCGTGGGCACTGGCCGGGATCAGGCACACAGTGCGATCGAGATCACCCCGCCCGTGGTGGTACCCACGGATCGCGAGCAGCCCCGCCAGCTCACCCTGCGAACCCGCGTTCGGCTGGATCGAGACCTTCGCGTACCCGGTCACCTCGGCCAGCCAGCGCTCCAGCTGACCGATCAGCACCGCGTACCCGGCCGCGTCCTCGATCGGCGCGAACGGATGCAGGTCGGCGAACTCCGGCCAGGTGACCGGCTCCATCTCGGTGGTCGCGTTCAGCTTCATCGTGCAGGACCCGAGCGGGATCATCCCGCGGTCCAGCGCGTAGTCCTTGTCGGACAGCTTGCGCAGGTACCGCAGCATGGCGGTCTCGGACTGGTGCGTGTTGAACACCGGGTGCGTCAGGTAGTCCGTGGTCCGCGGCACGGCAACTGCGGCCGCGTCCAGCGAACCGTCGTACCGCACGCCGAAGGACTGGCAGACCCGGGTCAGCGTGGCGACGTCGGTCTTCTCGTCGCAGGAGATGCCGACGTGGTCCGCGTCGACCAGCCGGAGCCAGATGCCGTTCTGCCTGGCGGCGTCGACCACATCCGCGGCCTGACCGGGGACCCGGGCGAGCACGGTGTCGAAGAAGTCGTCGTGCACGACCTCCACACCTCCCGCACGCAACGACGCGGCCAACCGGCCGGCGTAGTCGTGGACGCGCTCCGCGATCGCCTTCAGACCGTCCGGCCCGTGGTAGACGGCGTACATCGACGCGACCACGGCCAGCAGGACCTGCGCCGTACAGATGTTGGAGGTCGCCTTCTCGCGGCGGATGTGCTGCTCGCGAGTCTGCAGTGCCAGCCGGTACGCCGGTGCGCCGTCAGAGTCGACGGATACACCGACGAGGCGGCCGGGCAACGACCGCTCGAGGCCGGACCGGACGGACATGAAACCGGCGTGCGGACCGCCGTAGAACAGTGGTACGCCGAACCGCTGCGAGGATCCGATCACGATGTCGGCGCCGGCCTCACCCGGTGCCTCGAGCAACGTCAGCGCGAGCAGGTCGGAGGCGACCGCGACCAGCGTGTCGCGCTCGTGCGCGGCAGCGATCAGCGGCTTCAGGTCGCGGACGACACCGCCGGAGCCCGGGTACTGCACGAGGAAGCCGAAGAAGTCACCGTCCGGCAGACCGTCGGTGGTGTCGGCGACCACGACCTCGATGCCGAGCGCCGCGGCCCGGGTCCGCACCACGGCGATGGTCTGGGCAAAGCAGTCGGCGTCGACCAGGAAGCGGTCGGACTTGCTCTTCTTGTTCGACCGGTGGGCCAGCGTCATCGCCTCGGCTGCCGCGGTGCCCTCGTCCAGCAGCGACGCGTTCGCGGTCGGCAGGCCGGTCAGGTCGGACACGACGGTCTGGAAGTTCAGCAGCGCCTCGAGCCGGCCCTGGGAGATCTCCGGCTGGTACGGCGTGTAGGCCGTGTACCAGGCCGGGTTCTCGACCAGACGCCGGACGATGACCGACGGCGTGAAGGTGCCGTAGTACCCCTGGCCGATCATCGAGGTGGCGACGGTGTTGCGGGCCGCCAGCTGGCGGAGCTCGGTCAGCGCGTCGACCTCGGAGGCCGGCTCGGGCAGCCGGAGCGCCTCGGCGGACCGGATCGACGCCGGCACCGCGGCATCCACCAGCGCGTCGACGTCGTCGTACCCGAGGAGTTGGACCATGCGGGCGATCTCGTCCGGACGCGGCCCGATGTGCCGGTCGGCGAACGTCGCCGAGAGTTGGGGTGAGTTGTTCATCTAGAGGCTCCGTTGCTGACAGTGCTTCCGGTCGCCTCCCCCTCTGTCACGCCCAGCTCACGCAGGGGCGCTCCAGAGTCGCCTGTGGCACTCGGTCCATGGGCCTGAGAGGTTCCGGGGAGGAATTGCCCCTTCGGCGCCCGGTTGCACGGGTCTCTCCCGAGTGCTGTGTACGGCTGAACCGAGGCTACCAGGAATCCTCGAACAGTTCGGGCAGGAGCCGTCTGCCGGCCGGACTGGAACTCCCCCGCCGTGCCGTGCGCGTAGAGGCGCACGGGATGAAACAGGTCAGCCGGTCATGCGAGCCCGGCGGCGGGCCGCGAGCTCGTCGTTGGCGTGGCTGTCGCCGTCGTCGTGACCGTCGGCACGCTCGGTCGGCAGCTCGGACAGCGAACCCTCGACCTCGCGCCAGACACCCCCGAGGGCGATACCGAAGACGCCCTGACCGCCGGCGAGCAGATCGATCACCTCGTCCGGCGAGGTGCACATGTAGACCGAGGCGCCGTCGCTCATCAGCGTGATCTGGGTCAGGTCGTCGATGCCGCGCTTGCTGAGGTGGGCGATCGCGGTCCGGATCTGCTGCAGTGAAATGCCGGCATCGAGCAGCCGCTTGATCACCTTCAGCAACAGGACGTCACGGAAGCCGTAGAGCCGTTGCGTGCCGGAGCCGGTCGCCGGGCGGACGGACGGGGAGACCAGGCCGGTGCGGGCCCAGTAGTCGAGCTGACGGTAGGTGATCCCGGCCGCCGCGCATGCCGTCGGACCGCGGAACCCGACATCCTCCGGCATCGGCCGCAGGTCGTCGTCGAACAGCAGACCCTGGACGCCCGCGGCAGCGGCCGCCTGGGCGTGTGCGTCGGACGTCGACTGCGCCGTCAGATCCGTGTCGCCGGTGCGTGTCACGCCTGAGCCTCCCTGGGTACCGACTGGAACGGGTCACATCCGTGGAGTGACAACACCCCACGACTCCTTCAAGGTAAGCCGCCGACCAGGGAGGGTCAACGACAACCGCACCGAGCCGGGAGCGTGTCGCGGCCGTCGTACGAATCGTTACCTATCTGATCTTGTACCACTGCGGTGAACTGAACTGGTCAGCTCTTGTCGAAATCCTCGGGTGTCACCTGGTCGAGGAACTCGCGGAATCGCTCGACCTCCTCTTCCTCCACCACCTCGTCGGGATCGTCGGTCTCACTCTCCGGAACCGGGATGCCGGCCTCGGCCAGGATCTCCTCGGTGCAGAACACCGGGGTCCCGGTGCGCAGCGCCAGCGCGATCGAGTCCGACGGTCGCGCCGAGATCTCGGTCTTGTCGTCGAACACCAGGATCGCCTCGAAGATGCCGTCGGTCAGGTTCACGATCCGGACCTGGCTGAGGGTGTGCCCGAGCACCCGGATGGTCTCCGCGAACAGGTCGTGCGTCAGCGGCCGCGGCGGCTCCATCCCCTGCTGGGCGAAAGCGATCGCACTCGCCTCGGCCGCGCCGATCCAGATCGGCAGGTACCGCTCCCCGCCAACCTCTCGCAGCAGCACGATCGGCTGACTCGAGGGCATCTCCACCCGGACTCCGACCACGTCGACTTCGCGCACCCCTTCAGCCTACTCCGCAGGGAAGCCCCGGGTAGGCCCGCGGGGTGCCCCGGTTACCTGGGCAGGCGGGAACGGACCAGCGCCGCGTGCAGGCGGACGGCGAGCGCGGCCAGTTCCTCGGTCTGTTCGGTACGGCGGGGGCCGGTCACCTGCTCGATCAGGCCGGCCTCCCGATCGGCCGCCGTCCGGAACGGGCGCAGGTGCCGCGGCTCGATCCCGTACGGCGCGAAGTCCGCGGCCAGCCGGGCGATCACGATCGCGTCCCCGTCGTAGTGGTTGCCACGGGCCACCACCAGGCCATGGCCCTCCAGCTCGCCGAGCAGTTCGGCCGAGATCCCCGCGGCGGCGCGGAGCTCCTCCCGGGTCAGCTTCAGATCGATGCCCGCAGCACCGAAGTCGTCGGCGACCGGCAGCCGCGGTGGCTCCGGCAACGAGCTCGGCGCGACCGGTGGACCGCCGGCCGCCGGGCGCAGGCCGCGATCGATCGCGCCGAGGTGTTCCTTGATCACCTTCAGCGGCAGGTACTGGTCACGTTGCGCGGTCAGCACGTAGCGCAGCCGCTCGACGTCGGCCGCGCTGAACTTCCGGTAGCCCGAGGAGGTCCGGGCCGGCGTCACCAGTCCCTCGGCCTCGAGGAACCGGATCTTGGAGATCGTGACGTCGGCGAACTCGGCCTGCAGCAGCTGCAGCACCTCTCCGATGCCGCGGCCTTCAGCGGGGCCCTCGACGGAAGGCTCAGGCTTGGCCACTGGCGTAGTACACCAAGCGGTACTTGCCGATCTGGACCTCGTCGCCACTGGTCAGCTGGACCTCGTCGATCCGGTCCCGGTTCACGTAGGTGCCGTTCAGGCTGCCCACGTCGCGGACCTTCACGCCGTACGGGTCGCGGCGGAACTCCGCGTGCCGGCGC
This sequence comes from Kribbella sp. NBC_01484, assembly GCF_036227145.1. Classification (NCBI taxonomy): domain Bacteria; kingdom Bacillati; phylum Actinomycetota; class Actinomycetes; order Propionibacteriales; family Kribbellaceae; genus Kribbella; species Kribbella sp. NBC_01484. Next base: position 6,415,473 of record NZ_CP109437.1, on the reverse strand, counting down.
GACACGGTGACGTCGTCGAGGAAGATGTCGCTGTCCGGGTGCCGGCCGGCGGTGACCACGTCGACGTCGAGCAGGAACCGGCTGCCCGCGTTCGGCCCGCGCTGGACGATCAGCAGGGCGGATCCGGCCGGCAGGGCGCCGACCGCGGCCTCGTCCTCCACCGACAGCGGCTCGCCGGTGCGCTCGGGCTCGGGCTCGGCGCCGATCGGGGTCAGCATCGCGGTGTCGGTGACACCGTTGGTCGCCGGCGCGGCCGCTGGGGCTGCCGCCGGGCGGTCCGCGCCAGGAAGCATCGCTCCGCACTGCGAGCAGAACCGGCTGCCGTCGGAGTTCTCGTGCCCGCACTGGTTGCAGAACGGCATGCTGTGATCCTCCCGATCGCCGGCGGTCCGGCGACGTTTTCGATAGACCCCGTATGAACAAGTGTGGACGCAGATTCGCGGACCTCAACCCTCGACCAGCAGTTGAGGTCCGGACAACGTACCAGGCGCGGCCAAGCCGCTGCCGGTCAGCTCTGGTCGAGCTGTCCCTGGTAGGTCTCGGCGTCCATCAGCGCCGCCACCTCGGCGGCGTCCTCGACCTCGATGTCGAGCAGCCAGCCCTCGCCGTACGGGTCGCTGTTGACCAGGTCGGGCTGGTCGGCGAGCGCCTCGTTGACGGCGGTCACGGTGCCATTGACCGGCGCGAACAGGTCGCTCACGCTCTTGGTCGATTCCAGCTCGCCACAGGCGTCGCCGGCCCGCACCGCGCTGCCGATCTCGGGCAGCTGCACGTACACGATGTCACCGAGCGCGTCCTGTGCGAAGTCGGTGATGCCGACCCGCACCGGCGCCTCGCCGTCGGCCTTGACCCACTCGTGCTCGGCCGTGTACTTCAGGTCTTCGGGGTACACCTCGGTCCTCTTTCTTTGCATCGGACACAGCTACTTGGTCGGGCTGGGTGCCGGGCGAGCGTAGCGATGCTCCTCCGGCGCGTGCAAGGCGGTGATCTGGAGCGTCGGAACCTCGGTCACCTCGGCGGTTCCGCCCACCTGCGGACCGGTCACCTCACTGACCAGGCCGCCCGGGAAGTTGGCCGCCTCGGACAGGTTGTGCGACTCCCCGATCGCCTCGACAACGTACGGCGAATTCAGCTTCTGACCGTCGATCCGGATCCCCGGCGCGTCGTCGACTAAGTCGGTACTGGCGACGACCCGGACCGAACCGTTGATCTGGATCGCCTCGGCGCCGGCGTCGCGGAGTTCCTCGATCGCGTCCAGCAGGTTGCTCGAGGTCATCTTGCCGTCGGGGTCGTTCAGTGTGATCCGGACGCCGGGCCCCTGCGCGGGCAGCGTGCCGGCCAGGATGCCGAGCACCCGGACCTGTGCCTCGGCCTGCTCGCGCGCGGTCTGGGCCTTGTCCGCGCTGGAGGACAGCGAGTTCTTCCGCGCCTCCAGCTCGGCGATCTCGCTCTCCAGCCGGCGGGTGTTCTGGCCTAGGCCGTCGAGGATCGCGATCAGGTCCTCGCGGCGGGCGTTCTGGTAGCCGTCGTCGGCCCGGTTCACCCGCACCTGGACGACGGCCACGCAGGCGACCAGCGCGAGCACGACGGCGACGATCGCCTGCCCCCGGGACGGCCTGAACCCGGCCCGCAGCCGCCGCAGCGCCAGGTTCGGCGTCCGGGGCTTGGGCATCGGCGTCGGCGTCTCGGGCTGCGGCCGGTCGGCCGGATCGGCGGCTGCCGGATCAGGCGTTGGCTCGGGTTTGTCGTCGCTCATGTCAGGCCCTGAAGATGTGCCGACGGATGGCGGCCATGTTCGTGAAGATGCGGATGCCGAGGACGACCACCACACCGGTGGACAGTTGTGAGCCGACGCCCAGCTGGTCACCGAGGTAGACGATCAGCGCGGCGATCAGGACGTTCGACACGAACGAGACGACGAACACCTTGTCGTCGAAGATCCCGTCCAGGAACGCCCGCAGCGCCCCGAACACCGCGTCGAGGGCGGCGACGACGGCGATCGGCAGGTACGGCTGGGCCCACTCCGGGACGTCGGGCGCGACCAGCAGGCCGATCACGACACCGATCACCAGTCCGAGTACGGCGATCATCTGCGTCCCACCTTCGCGTAGCGCAACGCGATGGTCGCATCGGCCGGCACCAGCAAGGAATCCTCCGTCGTGGTCGTCATCCGGACACCGAAGTTGCTGACCAGATACTGCACCCATTGGCCGCCCGAGCTCTGCGCGAAGCGGGCCGGCATCGTCGCGGTGTCCCCGATCGCGAGCACCGTGTACGGCGGGGTCAGCGAGCTGTAGTCGACCGTGATCGCACTGCCCGCACCCCGGATCGCGGTCAGCGAGGTGAGCCGGTGATCGTTCACCGAGATCGCCTCCGCGCCCGCTGTCCACAGGCCGTTGACCAGCTGCTGCAGGTCGACGTCGAGCAGGCGGCCCTCCTTGGCGTCGGCGTTCTTCGCGTCGTCGATCACCGCCTTGATCCCGGGCCCGGTGGCCGCGACCGCGCCGGTCTGCAGCTCCAGCGTGTCCAGCTGCTGCTGCAGCGTCGCGCCCGAACTGGTGTTGCTCAGTCCACTCGCCTGCAACCGCCGTACCTCGTCGGCCAGTTGCGTCTGGTGGGTGCGCATGCCGTTCAGCCGGGTGTTGGCCTGATTGATCCGGGTGATCAGCTCCTTGCGCTCCTTCTCGGCCTCGGGCGCGCCGCGGTAGTTCTGCGAGGCCGCGATCGCGAGCAGGAAGCCGAGCACGAGGGTGGCCACCACCAGCATCACCCGGTGCCGGGATCGCAGCGACTTGCCGCCCTTGTTCGGACGGGTCCGGGCTGCGACGGCGTACCCCTCGTCCAGCGGGTGTGCCATCAGGTTGTTCAGCAGCGACATCGACGCGTCGACGCGCCGAGGCTTCGGTGGGGATTGCTGAGTCACGGGTCTACCCGGCCGGATGGTTGATCGGTTTCACCGTCTGGACGAGGTGGCGCAGCTGGACGAAGTACAGGACGCCGGCCCAGTAGTACAGCCCGGTCCCCCAGATCGCGAACGCCCAGCCGAACACCCGCGCGAGCAGGTTGAGGGTGCTGTCGCCGTCACCGAGCAGGAGCAGCGGGAACGCGTACAGCAGGCAGAACGTGGCCGACTTGCCGAGGAAGTGCACCGGCAGCGCGTTGAAGCCGCGGCGGTGCAGGGCCGGCAGGGTGAAGAGGAGCAGCAGGTCCCGCAGCGGGAGCGCGATCGCCAGCCACCACGGGATGATGTCACGCAGCGCCAGGCCGATCACGGTCGCGAAGATGTAGAGCCGGTCCGCGACCGGGTCGAGCATCTGGCCCAGCCGGCTGGTCTGGTTCATCCGGCGGGCGATCTGGCCGTCGGCCCAGTCGGTGAACCCGGAGATGGCCAGCACGAGCAGCGCCCAGCCGTCCTCCTCCGGACCGAGGATCAGCCAAAGGAACAGCGGCACTCCCAGCAACCGGAGGAAGCTGAGCGCGTTCGGGATCGTGAGCACCCGGTCGGACACTTCCACCTCCGGCACGCGATCCCTCCCTCTCTCACCCTGATACCGGTCGTAACTGTACTTGGGCACCTCGACAGGTTTACGCCCGGCCATCCCGGGGCAAGCCGGGCCTTCCCCTGCTACCTGAACGCGGCGGACCCCTTCCCGCTACGCCCGCGATGAACCGGTGACCCGATCGATACGCAAGGGTGATGCTTACGCTGTTGAACGGGAGGGGTGGAGATGAAGTTCCTGGTCCTGATCTACGGCAACCCTGAGTCCCGGGCGGTCTGGGACTCCCTGACCGACGAGCAGAAGAAGGAGGGCATGGCCGGGTACGCCGCGCTGCACGAGGCACTCGACGCGCGCGGAGAGCTGGTCGCCTCGGAATCGCTGGACGACCCCGGCCTGACCAAGCAGGTGCTCGTCCGGGACGGCCGGCCGATGACCACCGACGGCCCGTTCGCCGAGGTCAAGGAGCAGTTGGCCGGGTTCTACCTGCTCGACTGCGACTCCATGGATCGTGCCGTCGAGATCGTCGCGCAGATCCCGGAGGCGCCGTTCAGCATCGTCGAAGTACGCCCGGTTCGCGACCTGTCGGCGTACACCTGATGCAGATCGAGGAGCAGCTGCGGGAGCAGGCGCCGCAGGTGCTGAGCGCGCTGGTCCGCCGGTACGGCGACTTCGACGCGTGCGAGGACGCCGTCCAGGAGGCGCTGCTGGCCGCGTCCCTGCAGTGGCCGGGTGACGGCGTACCGGACAATCCGCGCGGGTGGCTGATCACGGTAGCGTCGCGGCGGCGGATCGAGGTGCTGCGCACCGAGGCGGCACGGCAGCGGCGGGAGGAAGCGATCGCCGCCGCTCCGGAACCGGAGCCCGCGTCGTCGGTCGACGATTCGCTGACGTTGCTGATGCTGTGTTGTCACCCGTCACTCAGTCCGCAGTCGCAGGTCGCGCTCACCTTGCGGGCCGTCGGCGGCCTGACCACGAGCGAGATCGCCCGGGCATTTCTGGTGCCGGAGGCAACGATCGGGCAGCGGATCAGCCGGGCCAAGGCCAAGCTGCGGGGTGCCCGGTTCGCGTTGCCGCCGGCGTCCGAGCAGTCCGAGCGGCTGGCTGCCGTACTGCATGTGCTGTACCTGATCTTCAACGAGGGCTACACCGCGTCGTCCGGCTCGTCACTGCATCGGGTCGAGCTGAGCGCGGAGGCGATCCGGCTGACCAGGCAGCTACACTCCGCACTGCCGCACGAAGGTGAGGTCGCGGGCCTCCTGGCGCTGATGCTGCTGACCGACGCGCGCCGGCCCGCGCGGACGACGGCCGACGGCGCGCTGGTGCCGCTGCCGGAGCAGGACCGGACGCGGTGGGACGCTCAGGCGATCTCCGAGGGCACCGAGTTGATCGCGTCGACGTTGCAGTCGGCACCGGTCGGTCCGTACCAGCTGCAGGCCGCGATCGCCGCGGTCCACGACGAGGCGAAGCGCGCCGAGGACACCGACTGGCGCGAGATCCTGATGCTGTACGAACTCCTCGAGTCGACCGCGCCAGGCCCGATGGTGACGCTCAACCGGATCGTCGCGGTCGCCATGGTGCACGGTCCGGCGGCCGGGCTCGCGCTGCTCGACGACGCCGATCCCGCGTTGAAGGATCATCACCGGCTGGCCGCCGTACGCGCGCATCTGCTCGAACTGTCCGGCGACCGGCCGGCCGCTCGGTCGGCGTACCAGCTGGCGGCGCGGTTGACGCAGAGCGTCCCCGAGCGGCGCTACCTGCAGACCCGCGCCGACGCCCTCTAGGCGACCCGTGGCCGGCCCCAGCTCAGCTCGGCGACAATCTGCAGCTCCAGTACGCCGTCCTGCACGTACGGTGACACCGCGCGCTCGATCGAGGTGTCGAAGGTCACTGCCTCGTCGGCGGGCATCAGATCGCGGGCCAGGCTCGAGGTCGAGTGGAACTGCTCGATGTAGTCGTCGACCCGCTGGTGGTATGTGACCGGCGCGGTCCTCGTCGTACCGGTCAGGTCGAGCAGCCCGCGCTCGCGGATCGCGTCGACGACGCTGAACTTCGGGTCGTGGTTCTGTTTACGTGAGTGGCGCTCGAGGACCGGCACGATGTCGTCCCACCACGGTTCGTCCACTGCCCCGTGCTCGATCACGACGAGCTGGGCGTTGGGGGTCAGGTGCGGGACGATCCGGGCGAACGTCTCCTCCCAGGGCATCCAGTGAATGCTCGCGCCGGCGGTGACGAGCGCGTACGGCCCGGTCAGCTCGGCGGTCTCGATGCTGCTGACCTGCCAACTGATGTTCGCCTGATCCCCGCCAGGTCGTTGCCGGCCCGCGTCGACCATCGCTTGGGAGAAGTCGATCGCGTCGACGCGCTCCACCCGGGCCGCGAGCGGGCGGGCGATCGCACCTTCCCCGGCGCCGATGTCGAGCACGCGCCGCGGCTCGTCGGTGATCAGCCCTTCGAGCCGCTCGAAAACCTCATCCGGGTACGGCGGCCGGTGCTGGTACGCCTCCGCCACGGCCTCGTGCTTGAACGTCGCCGCAAGATCTGTCATGCGCTCCAACCTAGTCCGGACGGGTGGCTGGCAGATCTATCCGTGGAGGGCGTGGGATTGCCCGGCGTCATGCACGTCGTTCACTGCGAGCCCGGACCTGCGCTGGTGCGGCCAGCGGACGAAGGATTCGGCTTGCAGCGTGGCCGAAGCGATCCGGGGCAGATCACGGGCCCGTGGGTAGCAGACGAACCGCGGCGTCCAGGCCGGGCCGTACTTCGCGTTGGCCCGGTACAAGGACTCGATCTGCCAGAACCGGCTCAGCCAGAGCAGCATCCGGTACCACAACCGCAGACCGGGACCGGCTCCGGCAAGACCGCCGCGCTCGAACACCTCACGGAAGACCGCGAAATTCAGCGACACCCGCGCGATCCCCAGCTCCGGGGCACTTCGCACCAGTTCGTTGACCATGAACTCGATCACCCCGTTTCCGGCGCTCGGCGACCTGACCATCAGGTCCAGCGACAGCCCGTCCTCGTTCCACGGCACGAGACTCAAGACGGCGACGAGATCCGCGGACCCGTCGCGACAGGTGACCACCACCGCGTCGCCGTCGCGTGGATCGCCGAACCGCCCGAGCGCCATCGAGAAGCCGCGTTCCGCCTGACCCGCCCGCCACCTGGCCACCTGCCGGGACAACTCCGCCACTTCGGTCCGGTCGACGTCGCGCAGCCGGCGAACCTGTGCCACATTGCCCCGCCGTTCGGCTCGCCGTACCGCCTGACGGACACCGCGCATCGAGCGGCCGGCCAAGCTGAAGGAGGCGACGTCGAGAACCGCCTCGTCCCCGAGTTGGATGGCCGCCAGCCCGTGTGCGCGGTAGCTCGGCACTGCGCGTTCGCTGGCTCCCACGACGCCCGGGGTCCACGCATAGCCGCGCGCCTCGGCCAGCCAGGCACTGATCGCACCCGGCCACCCGGCTGGGTCGCCCAGCGGGTCTCCGCCGGCCAACGAGACTCCAGCGACAACGCGGTACGCGATCGCCGCCGTACCGGTGGGATCGAAGATCAGGGACTTGTCGTCGCGAAGCGCGAAGTAGGCCAACGAGTCGTTGCGGTGCCCGGCCAGCAACGAGCGCAGCCGTTCGCCCTCGGCGTCGACCTGATGCTTGGGCGCGCGGGCAGTCCGCAACGCCACGAGCACAGTCGCCACCGCGACGACCACACCGAGGAGCAGGAGCGTGGTCTCGAGCCGCTGCCGCGTCTGCGCCGATTCGAACTGTGCCGGACCACTGATTCCGAGGAAGCCGAGCCAAACCTCGCTGAACAGCTTCGGCGCCGAAAGGCGCTCCACCGCGTCGGGGTCGGCGAGGAGGGAGGCGGCACCCACGGTCGTCGCCAGCACGAACGACGTCAGGCAGGTCGCCAGTACGGTGCGCCGGCTGCCCGGATCGGGGCGGCCGGTGAAGGCCGCGTGGGTGCTGAGCAACACCACGATCACCACGCCGGCGGCTATCGACTCCCCGATCGAGTGAGCCAATCCGTTGAGAACGAGCAGGCCGGCTGAGGTGGCCAGGGCTCCGATCCAAGCCCGGCGTTTGCGGCGGGCGAGGCCTCGGGACAACAGGACCAGTACAACGCCGAGCGGCACGGCTGCACCAGCTGTCTGGGGTACGAGCACCGGCAGCACGTCGGTCAGCGCCTCCAAGCGCGGCCGAAGCGGCGGACTGACCGCGTCGAGCACGCCGACAACACCCAGCAGGCCGACCAGAGCGGCCGTCCAAGGAGCCCAGCGTGCTGGATCGCGTCGCTGTCGCACGACGTTTCCGGACTTCACGGCCCCGCCTCCCAGCTCTCCCGTCCAGGATTGCCGGAGCGGTGAGGACCGTGGAAGGGACGGACGTCCCGGGCTCTCCCGGCGATGGTCCCGGGTCGCTCAGCCCCGTTGCGTCGCGCCCGCGCCCGCGGCGCCCGGGCCCTCGAGGCCTATCCCATGCTCACCCAGCCCGGCAGAACCATCACCTGGGGGTGAACTGCATGTCGGCCCCCATCAAGCCTTCGAAGAAGCCGGCTTCGACCAGATAACCCACCCACCCTCCGCCGCACCGTCATGCGCATCGACTTGCCCACCCCCTGACCACCCCACCAAGCAGCCGGCGCGACCGCGTCCCGAAGCCCGCTCGCCGAGTCGCGGATATCGGCTACGGAAAGGCGGATCCATCAACCACCACCCACGAGTCGGCGCCGAAACCCGGCAGGGTGGCCCAGGACCTCAGTCGTAGGTGGCTTGGGCTTGCCAGGTTGTTTGGTGGAGGGTGAAGAGCCAGGCGCGGCTGTCGGCGGTGTGGAACTGGAAGCGGGCCTGGCGGGATTCGGTGCTCGGGTCCCACCAGCGTTCGTCGGTCAGCCAGGGGCCGGCCCAGGCGGTGATCGGGTGGATCTTGTTGCTGTCGGCAACTTGTGGGGCCGGGGCCAGGCAGAAGGCGGTGGGGACGCCGGAGAGTTCGCCGCGGGCGCTGACCGAGACCTGAGTGCCGTCCTCGGCGAACACCTTCGCCTGCAGAGGCTGGGGAAAGATCGTCGTCGGTGCGAGGGTCGGCCAGCGGACGGGGTCACTCGAACTGATCGCCCCGGGCCACGGCTGGTCCGGCGGCCTGGCCGGCACCGGAGGATCGCCCCACGGGACCAGCGTCTGCCGCTCCGCGAACCCCCGGCCGCCGCCGATCACCACCGACGCGACCGCACCATGACCGAGCATGCTCTGCACCCGCGACAACGCCCGGTGGATCCGCTCGTCCGGCCCACCGCCCCACAACCCGTCGACATGCGCACCGACCGGATCCGCCTGGTCGGGGACGAGCCGGAGCCGTACGACGGGTGACGTCAGCTCACTCGTCGCCGTGCCACTCCCCTGCAACTGCCAGCGGACCCGGTCCACCACGTCGGCCGCGGTGAACCAGCGTGGATGCAACCACTCCCGCTCGTGGATCCGCCCGGACTCGGTGCCGATCTCGACCCGGAGCGTCGTACACACCAGGCCGAGCTCGGTCAGCCGGGCGATCAGTTCGTCGGCGACCGACCGGACCGCGAAGGCGACCTGGTCGACCCGGTCCACGGCCGGCTCGAAGTCGAGGGTGCGGGTGAGCTCCGGCGGGATCTCCCGGCCCACCACCGGGCGATCGTCGTACCCACGGGCCAGCCGGTGGGCGAAGGCGCCGGTCGGGCCGAACCTGGTCAGCACCTCGGTGCGGGGCAGTTGCGCGAACGCACCCAGCGACCGCAGCCCGAGCCGGCGGAGCAGGTCCGTGAGGGTGGGTTGCTCGAGGACGTCGACGGTGAGCGGCGCGAGGAACTCCGGGGACTCCCCCGGCGGCACCACCAGAACCCGCGCCCGCACCGAACTCGCCCGCGCCGCCTGCTCGGCGGCGAACGGACCGTCGGCGATCCCGACCCGGCCGCCGAAGACGTCGAACGTCTCCAGCCGGTCGAGCAGCTTCTCCGCGGCCACCGACTCACTGCCGTAGAACCGGGCCGGCCCCCGCGCCTTCAACGCGCACATGCCCGGGCGGATCACCTGGATGCCGGGCGTGAGCGCCTCCAGGCACGCGATCACCGGGTCGAACGCGCGGGCGTCGATCACCGGGTCGTACTTGAGCACGACGAGCTCCGGGCACCGCGACTGCGCGTCCCGGGCCCGTTGACCGCGGCGGACGCCCTCGGCCCGCGCGGCGGCGGAGGTGGCGAGCACCTTGCCCTTCTCCAGTACGGCGATCGGCTCGTCGGGCGACCGGCCCGTGGCCACCGCGGCCGCGGTCACCGGCCAGTCCGGCACCCAGATCACCATCGTGCGGGTGAGACCTCCGTCGCCCATCAGCCCACCGCCTCTTCCTGCCAGCGTCGTGCCTCGTCACGGACGATCTCGGCGGAGCGGATGGTGCCGTCCGGGCCGGGGAGCCAGAGCTGGTGCCGACGGCGTACGGCGGCTCTCCGGCCGGTCACCACGACCGTCGCCTGCCGGGCGGTGAGCAGACCTGCTCCGTCGCCGAGACCGGTCCAGGTGTTGCTCTCCACCTCCAGCCGGGCCTCGCTTCCCGGCCACGACCCGTACGCGATCAGCAACGCTCCCCGCGTCCGCAGCCGAGCGGCCAGCCGGGACGCCTCCCCCGGCGTCACCTCACCGGGCGGCCGGACGACCACCACGGTCAGCGCGTCGACCAGCGCCGCGACGACGTTGAGCCAGTCGTGCCCGGGGTCGGGCACCAGCACGAGACGCTCGAGGTCGACCCCCAGCCCGCGCGCCGCCTCCGCGCCGAACGACGGCAGTCCGACGACCCCGCACCACGCCCCCTCCGCGGACGGACCGGCCATCAACGCCATCACCAACGCGGCCGAACCCCGCACCGAGTACGCCGAGCCGCCGCGCAGGCCGGCCCCCGCGAGCAACTCGGAAACAGCCGGCAGCGTGGGCAACTCCCGATCCACCCCGGCGGTGTCCAGAGCCTGCTGCATCCGGGTCTCGGTGACCCGGGTGTCGAAGCCGGTGATCGAGGCCAGGCGAGCCGTGGGAGGGGTGGGGGCCTCGAGGGTGGCGGGGTCCGGATCGAGGTCGTGCCTCGAGTCGGGGTCGAAGCTCGCGACCGAGGCGAGACGAGCGGGAGAATCCGGAGAGTCGGTGACAGGGGCATCCTGGGCTTTGCCGGCCTGCACCTGGGCAAGGAGCATCCGGGCCCGGTCGAGCGCTGTGACCCGGCCCGCTTGCCCGGCTGTCGAAGTCCCCGTCATAACTCCATGTTCGAACACCTGTTCGAACATGTCAATCCGGTCGCCGGACCCATAGGGTGGAGGCATGCCGAGGACTATTGCCACCAACACCAAGGTCGACCTCGAGGGACTGCTGGAGTTCGTCCGGCCCCGTCACCACATGCTGCTGATCACCACCCGGGCGGACGGTACGCCGCAGGCGTCGCCGGTGTCGGGTGGTGTCGACCCCGAGGGCCGCATCGTCATCTCGTCGTACCCGGAGCGGGCCAAGAGCACCAACGTGAAGCGCGCTGGGCGGGCCGGCGTCCTCGTGCTGTCGGACGACTGGAACGGCGCGTGGGTCCAGGTGGACGGCAGCGGCGAGGTCATCGAGCTGCCGGACGCGGTGGAGCCCCTGGTCGACTATTACCGCTCGATCTCGGGCGAGCACCCGGACTGGGACGAGTACCGCGAGGCCATGCGGACCCAGGGCAAGTGCCTGATCCGCATCACCCCGGACCGCTGGAGTCCGGTCGCCACCGGCGGCTTCCCGGCCCGCCTTGCCGACTGACGTGCGTACGGCGCTCGTCGTCCACGCCCACCCGGACGACGAGGCGTTCGCCACCGGCGCCGCGACCTGGGTGCTGCACGACGCCGGCTGGCGGGTCGTCCTGCGCGTTGCCACGCAGGGATGGCAAGGCACTGCGGACCACCTCCCCGCGTCGTGCGCGCTGCTCGGGATCGACGAGTGGGGCTGGCTCAGCGACGCGGACCGGTGGATCGACGACGGAGGAGTCAACGGACCCCGCACACTGGCCCGCGCCGAGCCCGGTGCGGTCGCGGAGGAGATCGAGCGGGCCATCGACGAGCTCTCGCCGCAACTGCTGCTGACCGTCGGCAGTGACGGCCTCACCGGCCACCCGGACCACATCGCGATCTCACAAGCCGTCCGGCTCGCACTGAAGGACCGGCAGTGCCGGGCGCTGGGCGCACGGCTGCGAGCCCAGGACGTCCGTGCGGGTGAGCGACTCGTGCGGGAGCTGTTGCCGGGTGAGTCGATCGGGTCAGGCCGTGTCACCGGATGCGACGACGGCACACCGCTGGAGGAGATCTCCGGCGTACCGGAGCTGCGCCGGCGCCAAGCACTCGACCAGTACTACGACGGCCTCGGGACTCAGTCGCTCCCCGACCTCGTCACGACGTACGGCGGTCGCGGGGACGGAGTGCTGCTGAGGGCGGTGTTCGACGCGTCCGGCTGGCAGCAGGACCGGTTCGAGGTGCTCACGGCTTGGCGGAGCGGCGCTCCATCGTCTCGGTGATGCGCTGCATGGCGCCTTCGAGGTGTTCGCGCAGAGCCGCCTCCGCGCCCTCCTCGTCGTGCGCGACGCAGGCGTCGAGGATGGCCTGGTGCTCGCGCCGGGTCTGTTCGATCCGTGCCTTGGTCTGCCGGGAGCCGAACCGGTAGCGCTCACTGTTCTGCCAGACCGGCTCGATCGCCCGTGGCAGCCAGCGCGAGCCGCCGGCCCGGTAGATGGCGAAGTGGAACTCGGTGTGCGCCTGCCGGGACGCGATGTTGTCGCCGAGCTTCGACAGCCGGACATGCTCGGCCAGTGCGGCCCGGGCGAGGGTCGCATCCGATTCGGCGAACCGGGTCGCGGCCGCCCGGACCGCGAGCGACTCCAGGGCCAGCCGGGTCGCGTGGGTGTCGCGCAGATCCTCGATCGACAGCTCGCGCACCCAAGCGCCCTTGTGCGGAACGATCTCGACCAGCCCGAGCGCTGCCATCCGCCGCAGTCCTTCCCGGATCGGCATCTGGCTCATGTCGAGGCGCTTCGCGAGCTCCTCCAGCCGGAGCGGCGTACCGCTGGGAAGCTCGCCGGACAGAATGAGCTCGTGCAGCTCGGCGGCGGCTTCCTCGGCGAGAGTACGACGGCCGGTCGGTCCCCCAGGTGTGAGCTCGAGTCGTCGGGTCATCGGTTGCGGGCTGCCTCTCTCCTTCATTGCATACAACTCTGGGAGGTAACCGTAGCCGCCCCTCGGGGTATCACGGGCACTCCGACGACAGATTGCCCAAGGGAGGCTCTGACAACCCTGTGTGGTCTAGGCCAGTCGGCCCGCAGAGGGCAGTCAGCTCAACGCCGTCAGGTCGAGCAACACCCGTCCTGCTTGCGGATCCAGCACCTCTCCGACACGGTCCGCGGGCAGCAGTTCGAACTCCGGTCGCCACTGCGCAGTCGCGACATCCGCGAGCGCCTGAGCGACCGCACCGGGCTCGAGGCTGGTCCGCTGCAGATTCACCGGCAGCACTCGCAGGTCCCGGCCGATCAGCTGATGCAGATCGATCGTGGCGAACTCACCGGCGTGGTAACCCAGTACGGCGACCCGTCCGCCCGGACTGATGTGCCCGAGCACCCCACTGGTCACCGGACCACCAACAGTGTCGATGGCGGCGTCACACCAGGACAGCTCGCGACCGACCTGCCCCAGCGAGTCCACCCGGACGATCTGGTCGACCAATCCGGCCGCGGACTCGACGGACTCACCGGTCCACGCCAGTCCGATCACCTTGGCAGCCCCGGCCGACCGGGCCACCGCGGCACAGAGCCGGCCGAGCAGACTCGTGATCCCGGTGACCACCACTGTCTCGCCCTCGGCTACCTCGGCAACACGTCGTACTGCGGTATGGGCCGTCAGCACAGGTGTCAACAACGCGACCGCGGCCGTCGGCTCCAGACCCGACGGCAGACGATGTACGGCGGCATCCGGTACGACGGCGTACCGGCCCCACAGACCAGGCCTGGTCACCCCGACGCCATCGCCCCGAACCACCACCGCAGTGCCGGCCTCGAACACGCCAGAGCTGACAACGACTCCGGCTCCCTCTGAGCCCGGCGTGAACGGCGTACTGGGCTGCTTGCCCGCCAGCACCGACCTGTCCTGCTGGGTCACCGCGGCCAGCCGCATCTCCACCAGCGTCTCGCCCGTCTCGGCGACGATCTCGATCTCCTCGGCCTTCAACTGCTCTCCAGGCCCGTGACTCCGCACTACGATCCCCCGCAAGCTCATCCACGTCCTCGCTTCGCTCCGGGCGCGGATGAGGCGCAATGCACGCTGTGCTCGATGATGATCTCGCTTCGCTCGATCATGCCTCTTCCCCGTTCACAATTTGATATCTGATCACACCTAGGCGCTGCCGAAAGCGTTGTCTCACGAGGCGACGACCTCCTTCGCCAGCGGCCTGGTCAGTTCCCCGGCCGCGCCGGACCGCGCGGCCGACACCACGTCACTGCCCATCGGGAACGGCCAGTCGCTCCCGGCCAGCACCCGCTCGGCCCCGAACGTCTTCGTCAGCAGCTCCAGTACCGCGTCGTCGTGCACCAGATCGTCGACGTAGAACCGGCGCAGCGCCTCCGCCACCGACAAGGACAGCGGATCGATCCCGGGCCGGGCCTGATCGATGCCGCGCTGCCACCGTCCGGCCAGCGTCGCCGTCACACCACCCCCATGGCACAGGCAGAACCGGATCCCCGGAAACCGCCCCGGCACGTCCGCGAAGACCAGCGACGCCGCGGCCACCCCGGTCTCGTACGGATTCCCCAACAGATTCGACAGGTAGAACGAATCGAGCCGCTTGTCGTCACTGGGACCCGGGTGAACAAGAGTGAACGCCTCCAGCTCGTGCAGCACCCGCCACACCGGCTCCAGCCCCACGTAGCTCGGCGTACCGAGGGCGAAGCCGCTGAAGACACCTTCACCGGCCAGGGCCGCGGCCACGGCCGGTGCGGACGGATCGAGCAGTGGCAGCTGGCCGAGGACGCGGAGCTGGGGTGTGACGAGCTCCCGAAGGCCCTGGTTCACAAGCTCGGCCCACTCCACGCCGGCGTCGTACCGGAACAAAGCCGGCGGAACAGACACCACAGCACCGTCCAACTCCTGGTCGGCGATCCACTGCAGCAGTGCAGCCGGGTCAGCCAGTCGCCCCAACGGCAGCCGCTGCCCGTCGACCACCAGTTGACCGCTGTCGATCGACAGACCGAACTCACCGCGGTGCGCCGCCGTCAGCACTGTCGGCGGAATCAGGTGCGTGTGGACGTCCCAGCCGGCCATGTCAGCGGGCGTCCTCGTCGTTGTCGTAGAACTCCGGCCGCTCCGGGTAGTGCGAGCCGTCGTACACCTCCAGCAGGATGGAGGTCTCCTCGGCGAGCGTCGGCCCGTGCGCGCACCCCTTGGGGTTCCAGTAGAAGCTGCCCTTGGTCAGCGTCGTCCCGGTCGGCAGGTACACGTACCGCCCGGACAGGCAGAACATGAACTGGTTCGACGCGTGCTTGTGCTCCGACGGGATCCCCGACCCCTGCTCGAACCGCACCAGCGCGATCGAGGCCTCGGTCTCCGGATCGCGCCACAGCATCTTGTGTGACAGCCCGGCGAGTGACTTCTCCACCCACTCCAGGTCCTCTGTCTGCAGCAAAACCTCTCGCAGCGGCTCGTCGAAGGTCATGGGGCCTCCCGGCCTGGACTGAGGAGCGAAGGGAGCGCAGCGACTGGAGCGACGAGGGAAGGCTGGGAGACAAAGCCCCATGACCACGCCGGCGCC
This sequence comes from Kribbella sp. NBC_01484, assembly GCF_036227145.1. Taxonomy (NCBI): domain Bacteria; kingdom Bacillati; phylum Actinomycetota; class Actinomycetes; order Propionibacteriales; family Kribbellaceae; genus Kribbella; species Kribbella sp. NBC_01484. The sequence goes on along the minus strand of NZ_CP109437.1, from coordinate 6,400,158 downwards.
GAAGGCCCGGCCAAAAGCACTGTCATGGGGCCTCCCGGCCGGTGGTCCGGGTGTAGAGCTCCTCGGCCACACCGGCGCTCAGCGGAGCCACGGCAGCGATGTGTCCATCCGGCCGAACCAGTACGACGCTCTCCGGCGGTACGCCGTACCTGTTCGTGGCAACGCTGCCTGGATCGAACAGAGCGCGGTCCCGCAGGCCGGAGTCGTGCGGTGCGTCCCACCGGGAGACGGCGTAGTGCTTCAACGCCGGCGAGTCGTTCAACGGGATGTCCGGACGCCGCCGTACGTCGGTGAAGTACAGCGCGACGAACGAGTCCCGGCACAGGTCGTGGATCGTGGTCCGGCCGGTCGGACTCTGCAGGACCAGGTCAGGGGCCCGGTCACCCGCTCGGACAGCCGGAGGTTCGGCGCTGGTCGCGACCATCGACCAGTCGCCCACACCGTCCACGTCGAGCCGGACACTCAGCAGCGTGCGGTTGTACGCCGTCGCCCAAGCACCCGTGTCCTCGGTGACGGCACCACGCTGCTGGGCCATGTACTTGCGCGCGGCTTCGGCCATCTCACCCGAGCCCTCGATCGCCACCGGCCGCTGCTCCTGCTCGTACCCGTCCAGCAGCGAGGGCTCCGCCCAGCCACGCAGCACCCACGCCAGGCGCCACGGCAGGTTCGACGCGTCCAGCGCACCCGTGTTGAGGCCCAGCGCCCACATCGGCGTGATCAAGTGCGCCGCGTCGCCCATCAGGAACACCTTGCGGTCCTTGGTCCACTGCTCGGCGACCCGGTGGTGCACGTTGTAGACCACCGAGCCCATCAGCTCGATCCGGTCCACCTCGCCGATGAACTGCTTCACCTTCACCAGCAGGTCCTCGTCGTCCGGCGGCTCTGCCCCGGCAGCAAGCGGGAACAGGAAGCGCCAGTTGTCGGGCTGCCGGATCAGCACCATCCACTCGGACCGGTCCGCGAAGTACGCGAGGTAGGGGTAGTCGCGCGCGTTGCTGACGTCCAGATCCACCAGGACGTCGATCAGCATGTACCGCTCGGGCAGGGTCTCCCCCACCACCTTCACACCGAGCGCGTCGCGGATCTTGCTCCGGCCGCCGTCACATGCGAGCAGATGCGAGGCCTCGATGTCCCGCGGCCCGTCCGGCGTCTCCACGTGCAGCACTACCCGGTCGTCCAGGACGTCGAACGACAGCAGGCGGTGCCGGGTCAGCACCGGCTGCTCCAGCGCCGCCGCGAGGATCGGCTCCATCTTCTGCTGCGGCAGGTTGATCACGAACGGGAACTGCGTGTCGTTGACCAGCTCGGCCAGCTGAACCGACGCCCGGGGCGTGTTGGTGGCCCGGTCGATGTCACCGATCTCGTCGATCCGCAGTGCGGCCGCCAGGATCCCGTCGACGACCCCGTACCGGTTCCAGATCTCCAGTGTCCGGCTGAGCGTCGTACCGGCCTTGGTGTCCGAGGACAGGACGGCGTCCTCCTCGAGCAGCACGTACGGTACGCCGTAGTGCGCCAGGCCGAGGGCCGTGGTGAGGCCGATCGGTCCGGCACCGACTACCGCGACGGGAAGCTGATCAGTCACTCATCACTCCGCAAACCTCGTGAGCTTGGCAAAGGCACGTTCCCGGGTCAGCACCGACCCGGTCATCGCGGCCGCGTCGGACAGCAGGAACAGCAACGGCCCGACCACGTCCTCGGGGTCGCCGATACCTATGGTGTCGTGCCAGTGCTCCCGGTCCGCACCCGCGTTCGCAGTACGGAACTGCTCGGTGTCGATGACGCCGGGCGCGACCACGTTCACGCGGACCCGGTGCTGAACCATTTCGGCGGCCAGTGTCTTGGCGAAGGCAGTCAGTGCGGCCTTGCTCGACGCGTACGCCGCCGCACCGGCGTACCCGGTGACAGCCATGCCCGACGTGAACACGACCACCGATCCCGACCGCCGCGCCACCATGTGCGGTACGACGGCCTGGCACGTCCACACCACTCCGTCGAGGTTCACCTGCAGAGTCCTGGTCCACTCGGCCGGGTCCATCTCCAGCACCGGCGACCGAGGCTGGACAGCCGCTCCGGCGACTAGTCCGTCGATCCGGCCGTAGCGGTCGACGACAGCCGAGACACCCGCCTGCAACGAGGACCGGTCCGCCACGTCGACCTCGACGTACTCGACCGCAGCGTCGGCCGGCTTCACGACGTCGAAGACCACCGCCGTGCCACCGGCGGCGTTCACGGCCGCGGCCAGCGCCGCACCGATGCCCTGCGCACCACCGGTGATCACGACGACCTCACCTGTCGCGTCGAAGCTCACCTTCATGACGTCTCCTTCTGCTTCGACGTCTCGTGCTGCTTCCCCTCGGCCCGACTCGTCATAGTCTCGGTGATCCGCTGGAATGCGCCGGCGAGGTGGTTGCGCAAGGCCTGCTCGGCCCCGTCCGAGTCGCGCGCGAGACAGGCGTCCAGGATGGCCTGGTGCTCCTGCCGGTTCCGCTCGATCAGGAAGGCGGTAGGCCGGCTGCCGAACCGGTACCGCTCGCTGTTCTGCCAGACCGGCTCGATCGCTCGCGGCAACCACTGCGACCCGCTCGCCCGGTAGATGGCGAAGTGGAAGTCCGCATGCGCCTGCCGGGCACCCGCCGAGTCGTGCGCCCGGGAGAGCTGGAGGTGATCGGCCAGTGCGGCCGCCGCCTTCTCGAAGTCGTCACTGGTGAACCGCCCCGCGGCGGCACGGACTGCCAGCGACTCCAGGGCCAGCCGGGTCTCGTGGGTGTCGCGCAGGTCCTCCAGCGACAGATCGCGCACCCACGCGCCGCGGTGCGGGATGATCTCGACCAGTCCGAGCGCCTCGAGTCGGCGGAGCCCTTCCCGGACCGGCATCTGGCTCATCTCCAGCCGATTCGCCAGCTCCACCAGGCGCAACGGCGTACCGCTGGGAAGCTCACCGGACAGAATCAGCTGGTGCAGCTCGGCCGCGGCGTGCTCCGCGAGCGTACGACGCCCGCCCTTGCCCCCACCTGGAAGCAACTCCAACGGCCCGCTCATGCGCGGATCATGAGATCACCGCGATCGCGTTGATCTCGATCAGGTAATCAGGGTGCGCGAGCTTGCTGACCTCGATCATGGTCGAGGCCGGCAGCGGTTCGGCGAAGTACTGCGCCCGGATCTCGTGGATCTTGGCGAAGTCCTCCATGTTGCGCACGTACACATCCACCCGGCAGACGTCCGCGAGCGTGCCACCGGCCGCCTGGACCGCGGCCCGCACGTTCTCACACACCTGCCGGGTCTGCTCCCGGATGTCGCCGACGCCGGCGATACCGCCGTCCGGGCGGCGCGCGGTCATCCCGGAGACGAACACCAACCGCCCGGTCGCCTCGATCGTGGTCGCCTGCGAGAACACCCCGTTCGGGGTGTGCAGCGCGGTCGTCGAAACCTGTGTCTTCGCCATCAGCTCAGTAACCCTCCCGCCGGAACGACGGCACCGACCGCCCGCGCGGCCGCCAGCAGCCCGTCCAGCCCCGACCTCTCGATCAGTACGCCGTGCCGCCGCTGATGTGCTGCCCGGTCCGCCTCGATCTCCCCCGGCAGATGCAGCCGGTTCACCCCCGGCGCCGTCGCACTGCCCCGGACCCGCGCGGCCAGCCCGGACGAGCGCCGCCGGAAGCTCTCCACGCCGCCCATCAGCTCCGGGTCGATGGCCAGGAACAGGTGGGCACAGTCGTTCGGCCGGTCCGGCTCCCGGTACAGCGGCCGGACCTGGTCGCCCCAGCCGCCGCCGCTCAGCACGCCGGTCAGTACGTCGATCATCAGCGCCAGCCCGAAGCCCTTGTGACCGGCGGCCGGCAGCAACATCCCGAGCACGGCCTCGTCGGGGTCCGAGGTCGGGATCCCCGACGGGTCGGTCGCCCAGGTGTCCGGGATCGGCCGGCCGGCCGACGCCGCCAGCCGGATCTTGCCCAGGGCAACGGCCGACAGGGCCATGTCGAGCACGATCTCCACGCCGGCCGACGTCGGCACCGCGATCGCCAGCGGGTTGTTGCCGACGATCCGCTCGGCCCCGCCCGGGGCCGGCATCAACGGCGTGGTGTTGGACATTGCGATACCGATACACCCGGCCTGACCGGCCTGCATGGCCCAGCGGCTGGCCGCACCGAAGTGATGTGCGTTGCGGACCGACACCAGGCCGATGCCGAACTGCCCGGCCCGTTCGATCGCGTGCCCCATCGCCTGCGGGCTGGACAGTTGCCCCATGCCGCCGCGCGCGTCCACGACCATCGCGGCGCCGGCGTCGTACAGGATGTCGAGCTCGCGTTCGCGGGTGACGCCGCCGGCGTTCAGGCGCTCGACGTACATCGGGACGAGCATGACGCCGTGCGAGCTCACGCCGCGCAGGTCGGCCTCGACCAGCGCGGCGGCGATCTTCGCCGAGTCGGCCGGGTCGAAGCCGAGCGCACTGAACACCGCCGAGACAGTCGCTTCCAGCCACGCAGGCCGGACCAGAACGCGCGGATCCGCGTCGGAGGCTTGAGCCGTCATCGGGTCTCCTGGGCCCAGGGGAGCAGCAGGTGCTCCAGTAGGACCAGGCTGTAGAACAAGACGATGCTCATGATGCTCAGCAAGGTGATCGCGGCGAATGCCAGCGTGGTGTCGGCACTCGCGCCGGACTGCTGGATCACGTAGCCCAGACCGCGGGTGGCGCCGACGAACTCGGCGATCACCGAACCGATCACCGCCAGCGAGATCGCCACCTTCAGCCCGGTGAAGATCTGCGGCATCGCGTAACGCAGCCGCAGCTTGAAGAACTCCTGGGCCCGGCTCGCGTTCAGCGACCGGAGCAACTCAACCAGTTCCACCGGCGTCGACTTCATCCCCTGCGCGGTCGAGATGACCACCGGGAAGAAGCACATCAGCAGCACCATCACGACCTTGGGCAACTGCCCGAAGCCCATCCACACCACCAGCAGCGGCGCGACCGCGATCTTCGGGATCGCGTTCACCATCAGCAGCAGCGGGTAGACCAGGCGCTCCAGGACCGCCGAGCGGACGATCACGATCGCGATCGGCACACCGATCACGATCGCCAGGACGAAGCCTTCGATCGTCTCCAGCAGCGAGACCCCGGTCTCCTTCAGCAGGTACACCGGCTGCTCGGAGAACTTGCTGATCACATCGCCCGGGCTGGGCAGCAGGAACGGCTCGATCGAGAACACGACCGTGGCCAGCCACCACAGCGCGATCGCGCCGATCAGGCCGATGATCGGAAGGACGACGGCGGCGGCCGGTGAACCGGTCAGCCAGGAGCGCTTGCTCATCGCTGCCGCACCTCGTCGACCGGGCGCTGCGCGGTCTTCTCGGCCAGCAGTCCGTGCAGCCGGACACTGATCTGCGCCACCTCGGTCAGGTGCGCGTCCTGGCCGAGACTGCGCGGCCGCGGGATGTCGATGTCGACGACCTCACGCATCCGGCCCGGCCGCGGCGTCAGCACGACGACCCGGTCGGCCAGCACGATGGCCTCCTCGATCGAGTGGGTGACGAACACGATGGTGGTGGACAGCTCCATCTTGATCCGCTGCAGTTCCTCGGACAGCTCGGTCCGGGTCAGCGCGTCGAGCGCGGAGAACGGCTCGTCCATCAGCATCACCTGCGGGTCGCGGATCAGCGACCGGCACAGCGACACGCGCTGCTGCATGCCGCCGGACAGCTCGTGCGGCAGCCGCCGCTCGAACCCCTGCAGGCCAACCATCTCGAGCAACTCGTGGGCCCGGTCCCGGTACGCCGCCCGGCTCCGGGACTCCCGCCGGTCGCCGGCGCCCCCGTCGATCTCGACCGGGAGCATCACGTTGGACAGCACCGACCGCCACGGCAGCAGGGCCGGGCGCTGGAACATGAACGAGACGTCCCGGCGCGGCCCGGTGACGGGCTCGCCCGCCACCTGGACCGCACCGGACGTCGGGGAGATGAGTCCCGCGATCAGCCGGAGCAGGGTGGACTTGCCACACCCGGACCGGCCGATCAGCGTGACGAACTCGCCGTCGCGGACGTGCAGGTCGATCTTCTCGAGGGCCGTGACCTGGCCCTCGCGTCCGTCGAAGACCTGCCCGACACCGTCCAGCTGGATCATCGACAGGATTCTCAGGCCTTCGGAGCGAGGCTGACGGTGACCACGTCGTCCGGAGTCACCGAGCCGGGCTGCGGAATCGCCTTCGCGTTCTCGAGCAGTTTGATGATCGTCTTCACCCGGTCCACATCGACCTCACCGAGCGGGCCCTTGAAGTCAGTCGGCTTGGTGTAGTCCTTCATGATGGTCAGCTCTTTGGTGGCGACCTCGAGATCGGTGTTCGGCACGTACTTCTTCAGGATCGCGGCGGACCCGGCCGGGTCGTCGACGGTGTCCTGCAGGCCCTTGAGCAGCGCACCGGTGAACTTCTTCACCTGGTCCGGGTGGTCCTTGGCCAGGTCGGACCGGGTGATGATCGCGTTGCCGTAGAGGTCCGGCAGAGCCTTGCCGTACGACAGCGTGATGGCCTTGCGGTGCTTCGGGTCGGCCTTCTCGATCAGCGGCTGGCCGACCACGAACTGGCCGATGCCGTCGACCTTCTTGGTGGCGAGCAGGTTCGGCAGCGCCGGCGGCGGCGACGGGATGAACTTGACCGAGTTCGGGTCGATGCCGACCGCGTTGGCGTAGACCGGGAACATCACCGTGTTGGTCGAGCCCGGCTGGTCGCCGATCTGCTTGCCGACCAGGTCCTTCGGCGTGTTGATGCCGTAGCCCTCGAGCGACATGATCGCGGCCATCGACCGCTGGTGGATCATCCCGACCGTGGTGACCGGCAGCTTCTGCTTGCCCAGGGTGATGACGACCGCGGTGAAGTCGCCGATGCCGTAGTCGGCCTGGCCGCCGGCGACCAGCTTCATCACGTCGACCGTGCCGGAGCCCGGGTTGATCGTGACGTCGAAGCCGGCGTCCTTGAAGTAGCCCTTGTCCAGGGCCACATAGGCGTAGGCCTCCCGGCCGAAGGTGTTGAACGAGGTCAGGTAGCTGACCTTCGTCAGGCCGCTGTCCGCTGCCTTGTTCTTGTCGTCACCGTTGTTACAAGCACTGACCAGGGCGAGCCCCAGGACCGCCACCAGTGCGATGACGGAACGCCTCAACCTCATATCGACCTCTCTCGTTCCGATATTTGATCAAACATCAAATATGGAAAGGTGGTCAATCGGCCCTCCGGGGACTTCACGGTGATTTCACATCCACCGCGCCGATCCTCGCCGAGCCTACCGGCCACCTGTCCTGGAGCCGTTCCCCATACCTGTCCGTGGTCGGACCGGCATCCCGCCCCGACCACAGACCGTACCCGTCCGGACAGCAGATCGCGACGTCCACCGGCTCCGAACCCGTCCCTACCCCGTCAAATTTGCGTTAACCCTCACTTCCGGGACGACTCAGGCCACCCTCCGAGGGGCGCCGGATCCAGGGGGTTTCCCGCGATCCCTCCGGGGAGGGAGGTGGCCGGAGACGGGATTTGACACGATGAGGGGGTGACGTACGGACTGGTGCGTGGGTCGGCGCGTCCCGCGCGCGAGCCGGGTCGCCGGTCGTCGCCGCTGCGCCGCTGGGCGTCGTACGCCGGACACGCGGTGACCAGCCTGGTCCGGACGTCGACGTACCTGCGCTGGGTCTATCTGCTGCTCGGCGCCGCGCTGGTCCTGGCGTTCATCCTGGTGGACAGTGCGCTCGGCTCGGTGGTCGAGGAGCTCCAGCTGCCGAAGGTTGCCGCCGGCATCGTCCTCGCGATCCTGGTGGCCGGGCCGCCGCTCGTGCTCGGCATGCTGCCGGCGGTTCGCGAGGTCGAGGGCATCGCGGTCGAGTCGCTGCTCGACGTGCGGTTCGAGGAGCGTCCGCTCGGTCCGGCGCGGACCGGAGCGCAACGACGGCGTACGGCGGTCTGGTTCTGCCTGCACCTGGTCGCCGGCGGTGTCGTCGGCATCCTCAGCACGATCGTGTTCGGGGTCGGCGCGATGTGGCTCGCGGCGCCGTTCCGCTCCCCCGGCCCGCACGACATCGTCCCCGGGATGTCGTACGACATCAGCGGCACCTGGACCGACATCTGGCTGCCGGCGGCCGCGCTGGCCGGGATCGTCGTGCTGTTCATGCTGTCCGCCGCGGTCGGCGCGCTGCTCGCCCACCTGGCGCCGCGCGTCCTCGGCCCGACCGCCGCGGAGCGGATCGAGCTGCTCGAGCGGCAGACCGCAACCCTTGCCGAGCGCAACCGTCTGGCCCGGGAGCTGCACGACAGCGTCGGGCACGCCCTGAGTCTGGTCACCATCCAGGCCGCCGCCGCGCGCCGGGTGCTGGCGACCGATCCGGAGTTCGCCGAGACCGCGCTGGCCGCGATGGAGACGTCCGCCCGGGCCGCGCTGGCCGACCTCGACCACGTCCTCGGCCTGCTCCGCGACGACCGTCGGCCGGGTTCCCGGACCAGTCCCCAGGCGACCCTCGGCGAGCTCGACCGGCTGGTCGACGCGACCAGGGCCGGCGGGATCACGGTCGAGCTCGAACGCTCCGGCGATCTCGACCAGCTGCCGGCGGCGCTGTCCCGGGAGGCGTACCGGATCATCCAGGAGGGCCTGACCAACGCGATCCGGCACGCCGGTCACCCTGCCGATGCGCTCAGCGTGGACCTGTCGATCCGGCTCGACGCCACCGGACTGCGGCTCGTCGTGACGAACCCGGTCAGCGGGCCGGTCGACGGTCCGGCGGACCACGCGGGCGGCGGCCGCGGACTGGCCGGCATCCGTGAAAGGGTCGCCGTACTGCGCGGGACCGTGGATGCCGGCCTGACCGGAGACACCTGGCGGCTCGCGGTCACGTTGCCGGTCAGCGTGACGACGAAGGGATGACATGAACGTGTCGGTGGTCGTGGTCGACGACGAGCCGCTGATCCGCAGCGGGCTGCGCGCCATCATCAACGCCGAGCCCGACCTGACGGTCGTCGGTGAGGCCGGTGACGGCGCGGAGGTGCTCCCGGTGGTCCGCCGGACCGGCCCCGACGTCGTGCTGATGGACGTCCGGATGCCGGCCGTGGACGGCATCCAGGCGACCCGGTTGCTGCTGGAGAACCTCGACCCGGCGCCGCGCGTCCTGGTCGTCACGACGTTCGAGAACGACGACTACGTGTACGACGCACTCCGCGCCGGGGCATCCGGATTCCTGCTGAAGCGGACGCCGCCGGACGACATCATCGCCGCGATCCGCACGGTCGCCGGGAGCGAGTCGCTGTTGTTCCCGGAGGCGATCCGGGCCCTCGCGCTGGCGCACGTGGGCACGCACGCATCCCGGCCGACCGGCCTGGACGAGTACCAGCTGACCGATCGCGAGCAGGAGGTCCTGCGGTTGATGGCCCGCGGCCTGTCGAACGCGGAGATCGCCGAGGAGCTGATCCTCGGACTGCAGACGGTCAAGACGCACGTCGCCAACGTCCTGGCCAAGCTGAACGCGCGGGACCGCACGCAGGCCGTCATCCGCGCGTACGAGTCAGGCTTCGTACCGCTGCACTGAATCTCAGGTGTCGGCCAGGTCGACGGAGTCGTCAGCCAGGACGCACGCGTTGTGCAGCGGGTCGATCGCGTCGGCCCTCATCGCCACCCGCTGCAGGAGCAGGCGGAAGCTGGAGCGCTCGGACTCGTCGAGGATGCCGAGCACCTCCTGCTCAGCGGTGGCCAGGCGGCGCTCGAGGTCGCAGAGCGTCTCCAAGCCCTGCTCGGTCGGCACGATCAGCCGCGCCCGCCGGTCGGCCGGATCGGGCTGGCGCTGCACCAGACTCGCCTTCTCCAGGTCGTCCAGCAGGTAGGTCATCACCGTCCGGTCCACGCCGAGCAGCGCGGCCAGATCCAGCTGGCGCTTGGGGCCCTCGGAGTTCGTGGTCGCCAGGACCTGGTAACCCCGCGGCCCGCCCGGTATGTCGTCCAGCGCGGCGGCCGCCGCCTTCGCGTACCGCCGGAACACCACGCCCAGCGCCCAACCGAGGTCGGACTCCACGGGCGCGCCGCTGGCGGTCCCGGGCTCGGCCTCTCGGGTGGCCCGGGTCGCGACCTCGGGCGAAGAACTGCTCACGTTCCCATCGTACGTGGTGTATGCCACTCGGAATACGATCTGACTTGAATATGTTCTGCTGCACAGACTATCTTCAGAACAGCCTAACTCTCACACTCCGATGGAGATCTACGACATGAGCACTCTGCTACGCGTCGACGCGAGCATCCGCGTGGACGGATCGGTCAGCCGCGCCCTGGCGGACAGCGCGGAGGCCGCCTGGAAGGCGGAGCACCCGGACGGCGTCGTGGTCCGGCGCGACCTCGGGCTGCACCCACTGCCCGCGACCGCCTGGCCGGCCCTGGCCGGAGCCATGCTGGGCCAGGAGTCCGCTGCCGACAGCATGCCGGTGGCGGAAGCGAAGGCCCTCGCCGAGGAACTCGCGGCCGAGGTCAAGAACGCCGACGCGATCCTGCTCGCCGTACCGCTGTACAACTACGGCATCGCACAGCACGTGAAGACCTGGATCGACCTGTTGCTGATCGACCAGGAACTGGTCCGCGGCCCCAGCCCGACGGCCGGCCGCCCGGTCATCTTCACGCTGGCTCGCGGTGGCGGCTACAGCCCCGGCACCCCGAGGCACGGCTGGGACCACGCCACGCCGTACCTGGAGCGCGTCTTCGGCGACATCCTCGGCATGAACATCCGCACCGCCGCCGCCGAGCTCACCCTCGCCCCGGTCACCCCGGGCATGGAGGAGCTCATCGACGCCTCCAAGGTCTCCGAGTCGGCGGCCCACGTCACCGCCGAGGAACACGGCACCGTGGTAGGCCGCGCGCTCGTCGGCAAGGCCGCCTGACAGGTGTCGGACGCCCGCCATGTGAGTGGCGGGAGTCCACCTAGACGGGCCGCCAGGTCGACAGCGTGACCGACAGCGTGACGATCGCCGGTTCGGGCAGTACGGCGAGCCGCCCGGTGAGCTCCCGGTAGTTGACGTGCCGCGCGCTCGGCGTCATCAGCACCAAATGCTCGACCGCTGTTCGGTCGAGCCGCATCGTCTCCTCGATCACCTCGCTGCCGGACCGGACGAACACCCCGGCGAACGACTCCTGCAGCCGGCGCTCTTTCTCCTCGTCCACCGTCACGAGCCCCAGTACGCCGACCAGCTCGGCAAGGTGCTGCTGATTCGGTGTGACCACCAGCAATGTGCCGTCAGGCGCGAGTACCCGGGCCATCTCAGCGGCGTTGCGCGGGGCGAACACGTTCAGCATCAGCTGGGCCGAGTCGTCCAGCAGTGGCAGCTCCTGCCAGGCGTCGCACACCACCGACCCGATCCGCGGATCCGCCCTTGCCGCGCGGCGAGCGGCGTACCGCGAAACGTCCAAGGCGACCCCGCGCCGGCTGGTTGCGGTGCCGAGGACGCCGGCCAGGTAGTAGGCGGTGCCGGCGCCGACTTCCACCACCAGGTCGTCGTCACGCAGACCCGCGGCTGCCAGGATGAGCGCGTCCCGGATCGGCGCGTAGTGGCCGCTGCCGAGGAACACGGTCCGGGCGCCGATCATCCCGGCCGAGTCGCCGTCGATCCCGGTGGATGCCGAGGGCAACAAGTTGAGGTAGCCCTGCTTGGCCAGGTCGTAGGCGTGGCCGCGCGGGCAGCGCGCGGTCCGGTCGGTCAGGGCGAGGGCGTCGCCGCAGACGGGACAGCGCAGTACCGCTACCAGGTCGGCCTCCACCGGCCCAGCCTCTCAGGTGATGTCGCGGCTGGTGATCCGGGCCCAGGCGGCGGTGTAGAAGACAGCCAGATACCCGGCTTGCAGCAGCAGGTTGAGGCCGATGTCATGCCAGTACGGCGGATCTCGCAACAGGTCGGCGAACGACGACCAGCGGTACATCAGCAACCACGGATGGATCACGTGGATCTGCGGGATCGCGGTCATGATGCCGAGCACGATGAACGTGCCGAACGTGGCGGCCATCGCGGCCAGCGGGGTCGACGTCAGCGACGACACGAACAGCCCGATCCCGGCGAGCCCGAGCAGTGACAGCGAGATCACCACGGCGATCCCCAGCGCGCGGAGCAGGCCGTCACCGAGCGAGACCGTCGTACCGGAGAGCAGGAGTACGTCGCCGACCGGGAACAGTACGAATCCGACTATCAGGCCGGAGACCCAGATCGTCATCGTCGCGGCCAGGCAGAACACGGCGAGCGCGACCATCTTGGCCGCGAGCAACCGGGAGCGCCCGGCCGGCGCGGTCAGCATGACCCGCAGGGTGCCGAGACTGGACTCGCCCGCGAGCGACTCGCCCGAGATGACCGTCACGGCGGTCGGCAGGAAGAACGGCAGCGACAGCCCGAGACTCGCGACGATCAGGAACAGGCCGTTGCCGGCGACCTGGCCGAGGAAGCCCTCGGTGCCGCCTTCGGAGCCGGAGAGCTTGATCGCGATCCCGATCAGCAGCGGGACGGCCGCGAGGACACCGAGGCCGACCTGGGTGCGGGCCCGCCCGAAGACGAGCCGCAACTCTGAGCGGAACAGGCCGAGGGTATGGCGGCCGGCGGACACCGGCCCAGCGACGGCCACTGCACTACTCGGCGACATCGAAGCCCTCCCCGGTGAGTGCGACGAAGGCATCTTCCAGGCTGGGCCGCTCCAGCCCGAAGCCGTGGATGCGGACGTCGGCGGCGACCAGCGCGGCGGCGAACTTCTCGATCGGCAGTTCGCCGGGGTCGCCTTCGACGGTCTCGGCAGTGGTCTTGAGGTCGGTGACACCCAGGCCCTGGAGTGTGTCGGCTGCCTGGCCCAGGTCCGGCGTACGGACGATCAGGCGGGGCCGGAGCTCGGAGCGGAGGTCGGCGACGGTGGACTGGCGGACCAGGCGACCGCGACTCATCACGGCGGCGTGGGTGCAGACCTGCTCGACCTCGGCCAGCAGGTGGGTCGAGGTGAAGACTGTGGTGCCGTCGGCGGCGAGCTCGCGGATCAGGTGCCGGACCTCGCGGGTGCCCTGGGGGTCGAGACCGTTGGTCGGCTCGTCCAGGACGAGGAGTTCGCGGCGCTGCATCAGCGCGACCGCGATGGCCAGGCGCTGCTTCATGCCGAGTGAGTACGCACGGAGCTTCTTGCCGGCCGCGTTCGAGAGGCCGACCCGTTCGAGCGCCTCACCCGCGCGGGCCTTGCGGGTCCGGGGGTCGGCGGTGCGGTCGGCGGCGTCGAACCTGAGCAGGTTGGCCTGCCCGGTCCAGAACGGGTAGAACGCGGGGCCTTCGACCAGCGCGCCGACGCGTGGGAGGACCCTGAGGTGCGCCTTCGGCATCGGCTCCCCGAGCAGCTCGACCGAGCCGGACGTGGGGGCGATCAGGCCGAGCAGCATCCGGATCGTTGTCGTCTTCCCTGACCCGTTCGGCCCGAGAAACCCGAACACACTCCCCGCGGGCACCTCGAGATCAACCGCATCGACCGCTACCTGGCCCCCGTGGAACCGCTTCGTCAGGCCCCGAGTCACCACGGGGTTCCCACCCACCTGCGTCGCCGACGCCGGGGGCGTCCCGACAAACCGACCTGTCGCCGCGAATGCAGGGGCCCCCTCCGCTGCGTGAGGTGACGGCGGAGGGGGCGGGGTCGGTGTGCTCACGGTTAGCGGGGTGCCTTGGCTGCGGCGGCCTGCAGGGTGTCGGGGGTGACCAGGCCGACGAAGACGCGACCGTCGTCGGTGATCAGCACGCTCACCATCTTGCTGGTGAGGACCTTGCCCGTACCCCACGAGCCCTGGACGGTCGGCGCCTTGGCCAGCAGTTGGTCGAGCGCTCCGTTGCCGGTGGTGGCCGGCACGCCACGCACCATCGCGACGCTCTCCCAGCCCTTACCGATCACGGTCGGGCCGTCCGACTTCGCCGTACCGGGCTTGACCGGCTTCTCGCCCTTCGGACCGATCGCCTTCGGCGGCGTGCCCTGCTTCGGGATCTCGCCGGCAGCAGGCGCCTTCTCCGTCACCTTCACACCCGGCGGCGGGGTGAACGCGAAGGTACTGGCAGCCGGTACGTCGAACGACACCGAGGTGAACCCGAGCTGCACGGCCGGGCTGTTCCCCGTCCGCGGCATCACGGTCACCTCGAGCGGGACCCACGTCTTGGAGTCGACCGCCAGCGTGACCGAGCCGACGGTCGTCTTGTCGGTCTTCGGCACCAGGCGCAGCTTGTACGCGTCGCGGCCGGCGACCTTCTCTGTGCCGCTCACGTCAACCGTGGTGGTCGGGTCGATCGCGTCCAGGAACTGCTTGGCCACCGCCTGCGGGTTGTAGTCCTGCGGCGTGGCCTTCTCCGGCTTCGACGTGTGCGCCGGGACAGTCAGCTTCACAGCCTCACGCTTCGACGAGTCGTACGCCCAGGCCGACGTGCCATCCGTCGTCCACATCCGCTCGGCCATGTTGTCGAGCACCGAGACCCGAGCCTTGTCCGGGCTCGCGAACGCAACCCGGGCTGTGTGCTCGCCGTTCAGCAGGTCGAGGATCTGGTTGCTGCCGCCATCGTGCATCCCGGGGAGCGAGGGCAGGCCCAGATCCGTGGCGGAGCGCACGGTGCCGCTCAGGCCGTCCACCTTCGCGGTCTGCACCTTGGCGAGCAGATCCTGCGCGGTGATCCCGGGCAGCTTGGGCGAGGCATCGGCAACAACCGGCCCGAGTGCCCCCACACCTGCCACCACGGCGACTGTCGCGACCGGAACCATCCACCGTCGACTGCGCTGCACTACACCCATGCATCAAGACTCGCACCGGCGCAGGCCGGAACCAAGGGTCTCAGGGTCAGTTCACCCAAAAGAGTGAGCCCGGAGTAAGACCGTGGTAGTACACCGGACTCAGGTTTCCCTCAGCCGGCTCGCCGTACGGCGTGAATCAGCGGCCCTGGAGAGCGTCGAGGGCGACTGTCATTGCGGCGGCGACGCGGAAATCCAGGCGCTGGTCCTGGACGGTGACGTGGTAACGATCCCGGACCGAGATCTTCCGCTCGACCGACAAGACCGGTTGCCCGGTGCCCCGATCGGTGAAGTCGAAGTGGAAGATGAACGGCAGCGGGATCTCTCCGACGAACGGGACGAACTCCCAGACCCGGCGGACGATCGCGACGGTCGGGTTGCGCTCCGTGCCGTCCGCGTCCACGCCGGCTCCGCTCAGTTGCCAACTGGACCGGAACAGGCTTTTGCCGAACTCCTTCTTGAACCACCCGATCTGCTGACCGTTCGCGTCGAACACGTCGTAGCCGGAGCCGAGGTCGATCGTCTTGCGGGCCTTGAACGAGAACACCGGCCGGGACTTGGTGCCGTCGGCGTAGAAGGTGACCTGTTCCTTGAACGCCATCCGCTTCTGCTGCGCGAACGCCAGCAGCGGGCCGTCGCTCCCGTCCGGGTTGGCGGCGATCAGCTCGTACTTGTTGGCCATCATGGTGACCCGCTGCTTCATCGAGAACGCGGGCACGTGCATGGTCGACTCCGGTGTCATGGCGAGGAGTGTGCCATCCCACCCGGCTCATCGACACAGCTCACGCCACAGGCCGAGGCGCCCACTCGCAGTCCGCGAGCCAGCGCGTCCGCCTCCGCTGACTGCCCTGCCGCCCGTACGACGATCTCCCCGACCCCCTGCATCGCCAGATCCCGTGCGATCTCGACTCCGAGCTCGACCGCCTCCACCGGCGTCCGCGCCGGTCGCCACAGCACCCCGAAGTCGGCTGCCGGTTTCTCAGCTCGCAGTACGACGACCAACGCATCGGACTGCTTCAGGTCTGTCGCCGGATCGCCGCCCACGATCACGGTGATTCGCTGACCGCCTGCAACTGGTACGGCGTCCTGCCCGGCCTGCACCGCATCGTCGACAATCGACGCGCGCCGGCCCCATTCCTCGTGGTGAACCGCCCAGGCGAGCGGCCGGCGCGCGGCCCAGCCCGTACGCACCAGCTCGGGCGCGGCGGCGAACTCCTCCACGTGCCCGACACACAGATAACCGACAATCTCAATGTGAGCCGGAAGGTTCAGCACCGCCGCGACCTCATCCGGCGCGAAGAACGAGACCCAGCCGACGCCAAGCCCTTCGGCGCGCGCGGCCAGCCACAGGTTCTGGATCGCGATCGCGGCGGAGAACCACGTCGTCCGCGGATCCGCGTGCCGACCCAGCACATGCCGCCCACCCCGGCCCGGGTCGCAGGTCACCGCAATGTTCAACGGAGTATCGAGAATCGCCTCGATCTTCAGCCCGTCGAAAGCCCCGCGCCGATCCGCCGGCAACGACGCCGCGAACGCATCCCGCTGAGCCGTCGCCAGCTCATGCACCTTCCGCCGAGTAGCCACATCCCGGATCAACAGAAAGTCCCAAGGCTGGCTCAACCCCACACTGGGCGCCCGATGCCCCGCCTCCAGCACCCTCAACAGCACCTCATCATCAACCGGCAGATCCAAGAACCCCCGCCGCACATCCCGCCGCTCAGCAATCACCCGATGCACCACCGCCCGCTCCTCAGCCAGGTAGCCAGGAGCCGGCGGAACTTCCGGCAGTCGGCCGACAGCTGCTGTCGCCTGTGCGGAGCGGCGCTTGGTGACCACGAGCTCTGCTCCGGTCGCAAGGACGGCCGCCTCCGCGACACTTGGGACGCCTGTCAGGTGCTCGACCGCTTGGCTCGGCGTCGGGACCGGGTGGCGTGCCAGCTCTTCAGGTGCGGCGGTTTGGAGTTCGGCGCCGAGTGATGCCGTCAGGCGTTGTAGTCCAGGCTCGGTTTCACGGCCGGCCACCGTGACCACGTAGCGCACTGTCCCCGCGCCTGCTTCGGCCAGCGCACCCGCAACCAGGTCGCGGAGTTCCTGATAGGGGGTGCCGGCGCGGAGGCCTACTCCGACGACGAGGTTCATTTGTCCAGGCCCGTGTGGACGCGGGCCGCGGCGACGAAGCGGGCTGGGATGTCCGGGGTCGCCGTCCAGTGCAGATGCAGGTACGACGCGTGCAGCCGGGGCAACGCGATCCCCTCGACGCCACCCGGCAGGTACCAGGCCGGATCCACCTCGGCGTCGAGCTCGATCGCCGTACGGTGGAACTCGTGGCCCCGAACGCGGCGGCCCTCGTCGAGGAACGTGGTGGTTGTAGCGGCGATCGCCGTCCGGTAGCCGAGGGTCAGACGGCTCGTCATCCGGCCGGCCGCGGGCAGGACGCCGGTCATCGGGTGGCCGTCGAGCTCACGGCAGAGGTACAGCAGCCCGGCGCACTCGGCGATCACCGGGAGCCCGGCCGCCACCTCGGTGGCGACCTGGCGGCGGAGGCCCTCGTTGGCGGACAGCGCCTCGGCATGCAGTTCGGGGAAACCACCGCCGAGGTAGAGCGCTGCAGTTGCCTCAGGCAATGGATCGGACAACGGGTCGAGGGTAACCACTTCGGCGCCGGCGGCGACGAGCAACTCGGTGGTCTCGGTGTAGTGGAACGAGAAGACCGGACCGCTGGCAACGGCAACCACCGGACGCCCGTTCTCGGCCGGAGTCACCTCGGCAGAAGGATCCCAGGCCTCGACGGCGGCCGGCGCCGCAGCTCGGGCGGCCGCGACGAACGCTTCCAGGTCGACCCCTTGGCGGACCAGTTCGGCCGCCGCCTCGACCGCGTCGACAGCCTGCTCGCGTTGCTCACCGGCCGGGACGAGACCGAGGTGCCGGCTGGGCACGGTCAGGCGGGTGTCGCGCCGGAGGACGCCGAGCACCGGTACGCCGGTCGGCGCGACGCCGGCGCGGACCTCGGCCTCGTGCCGGTCCGAGCCGACCTTGTTCAGGACCACGCCGACGATCCGCACCTCGGTGTCGAAGGCAACGAAACCCTGGACGACGGCACCGACACTGCGTCCGGCCGCCGACGCGTCCACGACCAGTACGACGGGTGCCTGAAGCAACTTCGCGACATGGGCCGTGGACGCATACCCCTCGGTCCCGAGGGCACCGTCGTACAGGCCCATCACACCCTCGACGACGGCGATGTCCGCACCGACGGTCCCGTGCGCGAACAGCGGCGCGACCCGCTCCTCCCCCGACAACATCGGATCGAGATTCCGCCCCGGCCTACCGGTGGCGACCGCGTGGAACCCTGGATCGATGTAGTCGGGCCCGACCTTGAACCCCGCCACCGTGTGCCCGGCCTGCCGCAGCGCCGCCATCAGCCCGACGGCAACGGTCGTCTTCCCCGCCCCCGAAGACGGCGCCGCCACCACCACCCGCGGGATCACGCGCCCTCCCCTCGCGACCGTGCGCTCACCACTCGATGCCCTTCTGGCCCTTCTGGCCGACGTCCATCGGGTGCTTGATCTTCGTCATCTCGGTCACCAGGTCGGCGGCTTCGAGCAGCCGCGGATCAGCGTTGCGGCCGGTGATGACGACGTACTGGTGGCCCGGTCGGTTCACCAGCGTGTCGACCACCTCGTCGACGTCGACCCAGCCCCACTTCATCGGGTACGTGAACTCGTCCAGGACGTAGAGGTCGTGCGTCTCCGCAGCGATCCGGCGCTGGATCTCCCGCCAGCCTTCGAGCGCGTCGGCGGCGTGGTCTTCGTCGGTGCCGGCCTTGCGCGACCAACTCCACCCCTCGCCCATCTTGTGCCATTCGACCGGGCCGCCCTCACCCGTTGCCACGTGCAACTGGCCGAGGGCCTTGAAGGCGCTCTCTTCGCCGACCTTCCATTTCGCGCTCTTCACGAACTGGAACACGCCGATGTTCCAGCCCTGGTTCCAGCCGCGCAGCGCCATCCCGAAGGCCGCCGTCGACTTCCCCTTCATCTCGCCGGTGTGCACCATCAGCAGCGGGCGATTCCGGCGTTGCCGGGTGGTCAGGCCGTCCGCCGGGACGACCGTCGGCTGTCCTTTCGGCATCTCAGGCCGCCTTCCGCTCGGTGACGGTGCGGATGAGGTTGCCTGCGGCAACTTCCCCGAGGTCGAGGTACTCCGCGCCCAGGTCCGCGGCGAGTTCCCCGGCCAGGCCGAGCCGGACCCCACGATGCGGTTCGCAGTCGACCACGACGGTGGCGATCCCCTGCTGAGCAAGCCATCCGGCGGCCTGCCTCGCCCGGGCGAAGGCTTGGTCTCCGTGGGTCGCGCGGCCGTCGGTGACAAGCACGAGCAGGGGCCGACGTCGCGGGTCGCGGATCGCGGCGATCCGTAGTACCTCCGCTGCCTGGAGCAGACCTTCGGCGAGGGGTGTGCGTCCACCGGTCGGTAGCGACTCGAGACGTCGTACGGCGGTCTCGACGCTGCCGGTGGGCGGCAACGCAACCGTGGCCGCGGCGCCGGCGAACGTGACGAGGCCGACGGTGTCGCGACGCTGGTACGCGTCGAGCAGCAGCGAGACGATCGCGGTCTTCACCGCCCGCATCCGCTGCTTCGTCCCCATCGACCCCGACGCGTCAACACAGAACAGAACAAGGTTGCCCTCGCGCCCTTCCCGCACGGCGAGCCGCACATCCGAGGGTCGTACGGCGAGCCCGGCGCCGGCGCGACCCCGAGCGTGCTGATGCGGGGCAGCGGACCGGATGGTCGCCAGCAGATGCGGACGCCCAGCCTCCCGACCGATGCGGGCGCGATCACCCACCACGCGCCCGACCTCGGTGATCGCCCGGGACCGCCGCCCGGCGACACCGGCGCCTGCGGCCTGCACGCTGAGCAGGCGCGCCTTGTAGGGCTCGGAGCTTCCGGCCACCTCGCCGACCGGCGCCGGCCGGCCACCCGCCTCGCCGGGATCCGCGCCGTCCTCCAGGCTGGCGCCGGGGGCCGGGGAGTCCGAGTCCGCTCGGCTTCCGTCGGAGCGATCCGCGCCGGATAGGTTCGCGTCCGACTGGTCTACGTCGGACCGGTCTGCGTCAGCCGGGCTGCCGTCGTCTGCGGGGTCCGCTCCCCCACCCGGGCCATCCGGGTCGTCGTCGGGGTTGGGTGCTGGGGTGCTGTCTTGGATGGCTTGTTCTAGTTGGTTCTCGTCGAGGCCGGGGGCGTCGAAGGGGTTCCGGCGGCGGCGATGGGGCAGGGCGAGTTTGGCGGCGGCGCGGACGTCGTCGACCTCGACGACGGTGCGGCCGGACCAGGCCGCGTGGGCGACCGCCGTACGCGCGGTGACCAGGTCGGCGCGCATGCCGTCAACGTCGAAGGACGCGCAGATCTCGGCGATCTGGCGGAGCGCGGCGTCGGTCAGGATGACCTCGGTGATCAGGTCGCGCGCCTTGACGATGCGCTCGGCGAGCTCCCGCTGCGGTCCGTCGTGCCGCGCAACGAAGCCCGCCGGATCAGCCTCGTACGCGAGCCGCGCGCGCATCACCTCCACACGCACGGCAGGATCGCGGCTGGCGACGACGTCGACGGTCAGGCCGAAGCGATCGAGCAACTGCGGCCGGAGCTCGCCCTCCTCCGGGTTCATCGTGCCGACCAGGACGAAGCGCGCCGGGTGCGTGACGGACACCCCGTCACGCTCGACGGTCGCGCGACCCATCGCGGCGGCGTCGAGCAGTACGTCGACCAGATGATCGTGCAGGAGGTTGACCTCGTCGACATACAGAAGTCCGCGGTGCGCGGCAGCAAGCAGACCGGGTTCGTACGCCGTGATGCCCTCGGCGAGCGCCTTCTCCAGATGCAGCGACCCGAGCACCCGATCCTCGGTCGCGCCGACGGGCAACTCGACCAGCCGGGCAGGCCGGTTGAGGGCCTCCGTGCTGTCGTGCGGTCCGTCGGGGCAGGTGTCGTCAGGGTGTTCGGGGTCGCAGGAGAACCGACAACCCGGTACGACGTCCACAGGTGGGAGGATCTCGGTCAACGCGCGGACCGCGGTCGACTTCGCCGTACCCTTCTCGCCCCGGATCAGCACCCCGCCGATCGCCGGCGAGATGGCTGCCAGGATCAGGGCGAGCTGAAGGTCGTCCATTCCGACTACGGCGGTGAACGGGAATCCGGTGGACGGTGAGGCTGGCCGCATCGGCGGTGGGTCCCTTCGTCGAGCGGGTATCCACGCCCGCCACGGCTGGTACGCCGTACCGCGGTGACCGTGGCCCGGCGGACGGACGCGGATGTCCTGGCTCCCGGGCCGCGTCGACTTCGATCTGGCCCGGTCACAGTGGCGGGACCGCCCCGGACTCCCGGCCTCAGCCGGTCACCGGTGTTCCTCCACAACCGTCGGCCCGATCATGGCACACCCCACCCGCCCGGCAACCACCACGGTCACGTGGCAACCCCCACGTCGACACGAGCCTCGCGAAGTGCGTCGGCCAACGGAGCGTGCGGCTCGCGGTCGGTGACGCGTGCCGAAGGACGGGTAGTAGTCCGCCGAGCGCCCCGTCGCCGCCGCGCTGCACGCGGGGACGCCAGGGCTGGGGCTGACCACTACCCGTCCGTCGGTACACCGGCAGCCCGAGAGGCCCTGGTCGAAGCCGTTTGCGTCCGGGCGGTAGTCGACCAGGTCGAGGGCTCCCGTCGGCCTGCCTGAAGGTGTTGACTGGGGACGCATGGGGGGTCTGCGGCCCGATCATCGCTTCGCCGGACGCGCAGCCGAACAACGGTTCCTCGGCGATGTGCTGCTCGACGCCGTGGGCGGCGTACCGCACGCGATCGTCATCCATGGCGAAGCCGGCATCGGCAAGACCCGCCTTGCCCGTGAGGTCTGCGGCGATTCGCAGCTGAACGTGCTCTGGGGATCGAGCGTGCACTTCGGTGGCGCGTCGGTCCCGTTCGCCCCCATCGCCGGCGCCTTGCAGGACTGGCTGAGCCGAGCTGATGCCGACGAGAGGGCCGACACTCTCGCCGGGACCGACGGGCTGAGTGCCTTACTGCCCTCGCTCGGCGTCAGCGGCGGCGTCGACAGCACGAGGCTTCCGATGCTCGTCGACCTCGTGCTCAACCGGATCGCAGTACGCCGGCCGACAGTGGTGGTCGTCGACGATCTGCAATGGGCCGACGTCGCCTCGCTGGACGCGATGGCCTATCTGATCGCCGGATTCCGCTCCCAGCCGTTGGTACTGCTGGCGACGTGCCGGACCGAGGAACGCGGCGAGGGGCATCCCCTCCACTCCTGGCTGGCCGATATGCGCCGGATGCCCTTCTTCGGTGAGCTCCGGTTGGATCCGCTGGACCTGGACGGCACCAGCAGCGAGATCGAAGGACTGCTCGGCCAGGCGCCCGACATCGAACTCGCCGCCGAGGTCCTGGCCAGATCGGACGGCAACCCCTACCTCGTCGAACTGATGGTCAGCGGTCTGTCCGGTGCCGAGCGCACTCTTCCGGCCACCGTTCCCGCTGCGCTCCGCGAAGCCCTGCTCGCCGCCTGGCACAGCCTGTCGGACCAGGCCCGCTTGGTCACCAGAATCCTCGCCGTCGGCGGCCGACCGACCTCCTCGGCCGTACTGACCGAGGTCGCCGCCAGCCACGGACTCGAGGCGGGCTTGATCACCCCATGCCTGGCGGAGGCCCAAGACCGCGGTGTAGTGGCGACCGCCGCCGACGGCACCTCCTGGTTCCGGCACCCGCTGCTGGCTGAGGTCCTGTATGACGGCCTGCCACCCGACCAAGCCACGGACCTCCACGCCGACTACATCCGCGTCCTCGAATCACGCCCCACCGAGGTTGAAGCTGCCGACCTGGCGATCCACAACGAACGAGCCGGGAACGTCGACGCGACTTACCACTGGTCCCTCGTGGCTGCCGATCAGGCACATCGTCTGCGCGCGCCGACGGAGGAGGCGATCCAGCTCCGCCGGGCTTGCGCTATCTGGGAGTCCGTGTCACCGACCGTGCGCGGAACGCGAGACGAGAGGATCGGCCTGTTGCGGCGGACGAGCTCCGTCTGCGAGCGGGCCGGCTGGCCAGAGGTTTCGGTGACGCTCCTCACCGAGGCGTTGAGTCTGCTGGACAGGGAACAGCAGCCGTTGGCGGCCTGCGATCTCCTGGTGCTCAGGGCCAACTACCGCTGGCAGACGACGTCGCCGGGGATGGCCGACCTGGACGAGTTCCTCGAACCGATCGAGCTCACGACGGGGTTCCCCGACAGTGCGGAGCGCGCCGTCGCGTTCGCCGAGCTTGCCGAGACCGAAACGCTGCACGGTCTGCCGGGTGACCTGGTCCACGCAGAGGAAGCCGTCCGGATCGCGCGCAGGTCAGGTTCGGCGCAGGCCCTTGGGCGGGCACACTGCGCCCGCGCGGCGGCGCTGGAGCCTTCCGCGCCGCTGGCCTCGCTCGCCGAGGCGGAGCAGTCAGTGCGCTTGGCGACAGCGTGCGGAGATACCGACACCGCCAACAACGCCGCCATCGGTCGTTTCAACGCCCTGCATGCGCTCGGCCGGTGGGCCGATGCAGCCGAGGTCACTCGGGCGGCCTACTTCGACGCCGTCGCCGCCGGCGCCGGCTCCTGGGCGCACTTCCTCGCCGGCATGGCCGCGCTCGAGTTGATCGGCATCGGCCGCTGGGACGACTGCCGGGCCTTGCTGCGGTCAGCGTTGGCGCGACGATCCGCCGGGATCCCTGGAGCTGCTGTCAGGCTGGCAGCGAGCCTGTTGGCCGCAAGGTCAGGGCGGACCGGGGAGGCCCGACAGCATTTCGATCGGGCACTGGAGTTGATCTCCGAAGACTTCAACCCACTCCGCCCGACCGTAACCCGCGCCGGCATCGAGCTGATGCTCGCAGAAGGCACGGTTGCGGACGCCGCGACCTGGGCACGCCCGCGGCTGACGGCTCTGGATCAGCCGCCCGACTCCTGGGACGAGGAGGCGCTTCCGGTCTACGCCCAGGCGGCGGCCGAGGCAGCTCGCGTTGCCCGGGATCGCGGTGATCCTGCCGAGGTGGCCGCGGCGGTGGAGGCACTGGACGGGGTTATCGACGACTGGTCGCGGGAGCCGTTCGACAACGCCTGGGGTGGGGCGGACGTCCAAGCGATGAAACAGGCGCTCTGGGCCGCCGAGATCAGCCGCTGCCGGGATACTCCGGATCAGCCCGAGCGTTGGCGCCGGGCCGTGGAGACCTGCGGTGTCGCGGGATGTCGTTGGCACCAGGCTGTTGCCCAGTGGCGGTGCGCCGAGGCCGAGCTGGTCACTGGCTGGACCTCGCCGGAGGCGCGCGATTTGCTGCGTCAAGCACACGGATGCGCGGTCGAGCTCGGCGCCAAACCCTTGCAGACCGAGGTCGAAGCGCTGGCCCGGAGGTCGAGGATCGATCTTCACGAGCCGGTCCCGGTTGCGCCGGTGGTCGATGACCCGGTCCTGGCAGGACTCACTGGGCGGGAGCGGGAGGTGCTGGCTTTCCTGGTGGCCGGGCGGTCGAACGGTGAGATCGCGAAGGAGCTCTTCATCAGTGACAAGACGGTCAGCGTCCATGTCTCGAACATCCTCCGGAAGACCGGCACCACGAGCCGGGTGGCAGCCGCCGCCCTGGCTGAGCGACGGCTGCCGGATCAGTGAACGCTGATCGGATGGCGGCGCCGGTAAGCCCACAGGGCCGCCAGCGCGATCCCGGCCCCGCCGATGGCACTTGCACCTGCCTGCACGCTCTCGGCGACGTTGTCGTCGACCTGCACGGGTGGTCCCGGCTGGGGGACGACCACGGCAGGGTCGCCGTGGGTGCCACGCTCGGGATCGGCATACTGAGCCGACGCTTGGGTCGCCCCGGCCAGCACGAACCCACAGGTCACTGCCGGTACAGCGATCAGGGTACGGACGTGCTTCATAACTCCTCCTCACGGCGTGGATCGCCGTCTGCATCCACCGTGCGCTGAGCGCTGCGACCGCCACATCAGGCGCCCTCCCTTAGATCTGCGCCACACCCCCTTAGGTCAGGCCCGAAGTCGCGATGAGCTTGTCGGCGACCCATTGGGCGACGTCGGGCGGGTAGGGAGCTGACAGGCCGAGGACGATGTGCCGGAAGCCGGCGCCGAGCGCTTCGTCGATCGCTTTCCGGGTGACGTCAGGCTCGTCGTAGGAGATCTGCAGGTGGATCGAGCGGGTGATCGAGGCGGGGTCGCGGCCGATCTCGGCGCAGTAGCGGTCCAGCAGTGCGCTGCGGCGTACGGCGTCGTCGATGTCGCCTCCGGGGATGTTCCACAGGTCGGCATGCTCGGCGACCACGCGGAGCACAGCGGACGAGCGTCCGCCGATGAGGATCGGCGGGTGCGGACGCTGAACGGGCTTCGGGTTGCCGAACGCTCCGGTCAGGCGGACGTAGCTGCCCTCGAAGTCGAACGGCTCAGCCTCGGTCCACAACCGCCGGATGACTGTCAACGCTTCGGCGAGATTCCCCACCGAGTGTGCGAAGTCGTCGTACGGCAGGCCGTGCGCCTGGTACTCGCGCCGGGCCAACGGGTGACTCGGTCGTGAACCCGCGCCGATGCCGAAGTCGAGCCGCCCGCCGGAGACGATGTCGACGGTCGTGGCGATCTTGGCGAGCATCGCCGGCGGCCGGAAGCGGTTGCTGGTCACGAGCAGGCCGAGACGCAGTCGTTCGGTCTGTGCGGCAAGCGCCGACAGCAGTGTCCAGCCTTCGTACGTCGGTCCGCCCGGGTCACCGCCGATCGGCATGAGGTGATCGAACAACCACGCGTGCTCGATCTCCGGGATGGCGTCCGCCTCGCGCCACACCCGCAGTACGTCGTGATAGTCGACCTGCATCGGCGCGGTCATGATCCCGAAACTGGGTTGCGACATAGCTTGTCCTTTCACCGGCGCCGCAGCGACGGCTCGAGCAGCGCCGGTGGTGTGTCGAACTTCTCGTGCGGTGCAAGGTCGATGCCGGGGGCAACGATGGCGTCGATCGCGTCGAGGACGTCAGGGCTGAGGACGGTGTCGGCAGCGGCGAGCTGCGAGTGCAGGTGATCCAAGGTCCGTGGGCCGATGAGGGCGCTGGTGACGGCCGGGTGGGCGGTGACGAAGCCGAGAGCCAACTGGATCAGCGTCAGGCCGGCCTCGTCGGCCACCTTCGCCAACTGCTCGACCGCATCGAGCCTGGCCTGGTTGTACGGAAGCGTGGTATCGAAGCGTTCCGGCGCGAAGACCGAGCGGCTGGTGCTGATCTCCTGGCCCGCGCGGACCGCACCCGACAGCCAGCCCGATGCCAGCGGACTCCACGCCAGCACCCCGAGACCGTACTCCTCGGTCACGGGCAGGACGTGGGCCTCGATTCCGCGCTGCAGGATCGAGTAGCTGGGCTGCTCGGTGACGTAGCGGCCGAGGTGGTGCTCGCGGGCAGCCCACTGGGCCTGCACGATCCGGTACGCCGGGAACGTCGAGGAGCCGAACGAGCGGATCTTCCCCGCGCGTTGCAGGTCGGTCAGCGCCGACAGCGTCTCCTCGTCGCTGGTGCTCGGGTCCCACCGGTGGATCTGGTAGAGGTCGACGTGATCGACGCCGAGCCGGCGCAGGCTGTCGTCGAGCGCGGTGACCAGCCAGCGGCGCGAGCTGCCCTGGTGGTTGCGCTCGTCACCCATCGGCATGGTCGCCTTGGTGGCCAGTACGAGGTCGTCGCGACGGCCGGCGATCGCCTTGCCGACCAGTTCCTCGGACTCGCCCTGGCCGTACATGTCGGCGGTGTCGATCAGGTTGATGCCGGCCTCGAGAGCGGCGTCGACGATCGCGGTGGTCTCGTCCTGGCCGGTACGGCCGATCGCGCCGAAGTTCATCGCGCCGAGCGCGAGGGTGCTGACCTGTACGCCGGTGCGGCCCAAGGTGCGGTACTGCATAACGGTGCTCCTCCTGGCATGATGGGCGGATACGGAACGATGTTCCGTTACCCAAGATACGGAACGACGTTCCGCTTAGCAAGGTGGGAGACAGCGAGAGCATGGCCGACGACGGATCAGCGCAGCCTGCTCAGCGGAAGCGGGCCGACGCCCGGCGGAACGAGAAGACACTGCTGGACGCCGCCGCAGCGGCGTTCGTCGACTCCGGCGTCGATGCGCCCGTCCGCGACATCGCCGCCCGGGCCCGCGTCGGCGTGGCCACGATCTACCGCCACTTCCCGACCCGGGCCGACCTCATCATCGCCGTCTACCGGCACCAGGTCGAAGCGTGCGCCGAGGCGGGTCCGGCGCTGCTGGCGGACAGCACGTCACCGCACGCCGCCCTGGCAAGTTGGATCGACCTCTTCGTCGACTTCCTCGTCACCAAGCACGGTCTCGCCGAGGCCCTCCAGTCCGACGATGCCGCCTTCCAGACGCTGCACACTTATTTCCTCGACCGCCTTGTGCCCGTGTGCGCCAAGCTGCTCGAGGCGGCCGCCGCGGCCGGCGAGATCCGCGCCGACGTGGACGCCTACGAACTGATGCGAGGCGTCGGCAACCTCTGCATCGGCGCCGAGAACAACGTCCGGTACGACGCCCGCCGCATGGTCGGCCTCCTCATCGCCGGACTGCGGCTCACCTAGGAGCGTTCACCTCGGGGGTCGAACGCTTGATCACGGCCCACTTCGCCGAAGGGTCCCGCCAAGGCGCTGCAGGGTGTTCACTGAGTACCCATGGGGGGTCTGCAGCCCGATCGTCGCTTCGCCGGACGCGCTGCCGAACAACAGTTCCTCGGCGACGCGCTGCGACACGCCGTTTCCGGCGGTCCGCACGCGATCGTCATCCATGGCGAAGCCGGGATCGGCAAGACTCGACTGACCCGGGAAGTCTGCAGAGCCTCAGAGTTGAACGTGCTCTGGGGATCCTGCGTGCACTTCGGTGGCGCGTCGGTCCCGTTCGCCCCGTTCGCCGGTGCGCTACAGGACTGGCTCAGCCACGCGGATGCTGACGAAACCGCCGAGGTCTTCGCCGGCGCCGAAGGCCTGAGCGCCTTGTTGCCCTCACTCGGCCGCAGCGACAGCGAACCTGGCAAGAGTTCTCGAGACTGCCGGTGCTGGTTGACCTTGTGCTGAATCGGATCGCGGAGCGGCGGCCGACCGTGGTGATCATCGATGACCTGCAATTGGCGGACGTCGCGTCGCTTGACGTGCTGGCCTACTTGATTGCCGGGTTCCGGGGGCAGCGTCTGGTGGTGATAGCGACCTGCCGGACCGAGGAACGGCCCGAGGGGCATCCGCTGCACTCGTGGTTGGCGGATATGCGCCGGATGCCGTTGTTCAGTGAGGTTCGGCTGGAGCCGCTCGACCTGGAGGCCGCCGCCCACCAGATCCAAGGATTGCTGGGCAGACCGCCCGACATCGAGCTCGTCAGCGAGGTTCTGACCAGGTCGGACGGCAACCCCTACCTCATCGAGCTGATGGTCCGCGGTCTGTCCGGTGCCGAGCACAGCTTGCCTGCGACCGTCCCGGCAGCCCTCCGCGACGCCTTGCTTGCGGCGTGGCACAGCATGTCCGAGCAGGCCCGGCTGGTCACCAGAATCCTCGCGGTCGGCGGCCGGCCGACGTCATCCGCCGTACTGACCGAGGTGGCGACCGGCCACGGACCCGAGACCACCGCTTCTCTGTCGGAGGCGCAGGACCGCGGCGTCGTGCACACCGATGGCGACAGCTGGTGGTTCCGCCATCCGCTGCTGGCCGAGGTCTTGTACGACGGCCTGCCGCCCGGACAAGCCGCGGCCCTCCATGCCGACTACCTCCGCGTCCTCGAAGCGCGACCAGGTGAGGCGACCGCCGCTGATCTGGCAGTCCACAACGAAAAGGCCGGCAACATCGACGCGACGTACCGCTGGTCGCTGATCGCGGCCGATCAAGCAGCGCAGCTCCGGGCACCCGCCGAGGAGGCGATCCAACTCCGCCGGGCGTGCGCGCTCTGGGAGACGGTGTCACCGGCCATCCGGGGCGGGCGGAACGAAAGGATCAGCCTGTTGCGACGGACGAGCTCGATCTGCCGCCGGGCAGGTTTGCCGGAGGTGGCGGTGACACTCCTCACGGAGGCGTTGAGCCTGGTGAACAAAGAGCAGGAACCCTTGCTGGCCAGCGATCTGCTCATCAAATGGGCTGATGCTCGCTGGCAAGTGGATACGCCCGGGGAGGCAGACCTCGACGACTTCCTCGAGGCGATCACGCTCACCGAGGAGTACCCGGACAGCGTGGAGCGTGCTGTTGCGTTCGCCGAGCTTGCCGAGACGGAGACCATGTACGGCATGCCGGACGCCGGGGTCCACGCGGAGGAGTCCGTCCGGGTCGCGCGCAGGTCCGGCTCGGCGCAGGCCCTCGGACGAGCCCTCAGCGCCAGCGCCGCTGTGTCGGACCGCAGTGCGCCGGTGGCCGCGCTCGCCGACGCCGAGTTGGCGGAGAGGCTGGGTCGGTCGTGCGGGGATCTCGACACCGCCACCGGGGCCGCGATCTGGCGCTTCGACGCTCTGCGAGCGCTCGGCCGGCGGACCGAGGCCGCCGATGTCACTGTCGCGGCGTACCAAGACTCAGTCACCGGCGGTGCCGGCACCTGGGCCTACTTCCTTGCCTTCCAGGCCTCCGATCTGTTGATCGACCTCGGCCGCTGGGAGGAGTGCCGGGCCTTGCTGCGGTCGGCGTTGGCCGCACGCTGCACCGGTATCCCGGGAGCGGGTGTCAGGTTGTCGGCGAGCCTGCTGGCGGTGCGGTCCGGGCGGACCGAGGAGGCACGGCAGCACTTCGATCGGGCGTTGGAGCTGGTCTCCGAGGACTTCAACCCGCTCCGCCCGCCCATGACCCGCACCGGTATCGAGCTGATGATCGCCGAAGGCCGAGCCGCTGAGGCTCTCGCCTGGGCACGCCCACGGCTGTCCGTTCCGGATCTTCCCGAGCCGGACGACGACGAGGTGCTTCCGGCCTATGTCCGAGTAGCGGCCGAGGCCGTCCTGAACGGCGGGGAACACAACCCTGCGGAGATGGTCGACAAGGTCCTCGACGACTGGCCGTGGGAACCTTTCACCGTCTCCTTGGACGGCGCTGACGCCCAAGCGATGTATCGATCGCTCCTCGCGGCCGAGCTCGCTCGCTACCGGAACAGCGCGGATCAACCCGAGCGCTGGCGGGAGGCCGTGGAGACCGCCGGTGCGGCGGGAAGTCGTTGGTATCAAGCGATGGCGCAGTGGCGGTGCGCTGAGGCGGGGCTGGCGAGTGGGTGGACTCCGTGGAGTGCGCGTGAGCTTCTGCGTCAGGCTTATCGTGGCGCGGTCGAGCTCGGAGCCAAGCCCATACAGGTCGCGATCGAAGCGTTGGCGCGGCGATCGAGGATCGATCTGCAGGAGCCGGTTCCGGTGGTGCCGGCGGCCGACGACCCGGTCCTGGCGGGGCTTACCGGACGGGAGCGGGAGGTGCTGGCGTTTCTGGTGGCCGGGCGGTCGAACGGCGAGATCGCCAAAGAGCTGTTCATCAGCGACAAGACGGTCAGCGTGCATGTCTCGAACATTCTCCGGAAGACGGGTACGACGAGCCGGGTGGCAGCCGCCGCCCTGGCTGAGCGACGGCTACCGGATCACTGAGCGCCGACCGGATGCGCTGAAGAGCCTCAGGACAGGCGTTTGGCGAGGGCGGTGGCGGCCGCGTCGTCCTTGACCTCGCGGATGCCGACGATCGGGGTGACGGCGACGTAGCCCTCGCGGAGGAGGGCCTCGTCGGAGCCGGGGATCGGGTTGGCGTGCGGTGGTCCGAGTTCGATCATCGGGTCGCCGTTCGGGGCGGTGGTGCCGACCAGGCGGGAGCGCTTGATCGGGGCGAGCGAGGCGTGGCGAACGCCGGCCAGCCGGTCGAGCGGCCGGTCGGGCACGTTGATGGCGAGCACTGTGCCGGCCGGTTCGGGGACGATCCAGGTGAGCGCCTCGGCGGCCACGGTGGCAGCGGTCGCCCAGTGGTCGGGATCCTCCGAGTCGATGCTGATCGCAACGGCCGACAGTCCCTCCTCAGCCGCGGTGAGCGCGGCCGCCACGGTCCCGGAATGGAAGATCGGCACGCCGATGTTGGCGCCACGGTTGATCCCCGACACCACCACGTCCGGGGTCCGCCCGAACGCCCCGATGGACGCCAGCGTCACCGCGAGGGCCGGCGTGCCGTCGATGCCGATGTAGGTGACCCCGGCCTCCTCCTCGGTCGCCGTCCGGATCGGGCGGCCGACCGTACCGGCCATGGCCGATCCGACCCCGCTCTCGTCGAGCAGCGGAGCCACCACCAGTACGTCGTGCCCGAGCTCGGCGATCGCGGGTGCGAGCGCCCGGATCCCCGGAGCCTGGTAACCGTCGTCGTTGGTGATCAGGACTCTGAGCTGTTCGGGCGCCATGCCACTACCCAATCACACAGCCTCAGCCTCGATCCTCGATGTCACCTTCCGTCTCAAGGACCGCACTGCGCAGCGTCTCGAGGGCCTCGTCGGTCGGCGCCGACCACAGACCGCGCTGCGCCGCCTCGAGCAGCCGCTCCGCGATCCCGTGCCGGGCCCACGGGTTCGACTTCCGGAAGAATTCGGCCATCTCGGGATCGGCGACGTACTCGGTGGTCAGCGTCTCGTACATCCAGTCGTCCACCACGCCCGCGGTCGCGTCGTACCCGAACAGGTAGTCCACCGTCGCGGCCATCTCGAAAGCACCCTTGTACCCGTGCCGCCGCATCGCCGCCATCCACCGCGGGTTCACCACCCGGGCCCGGAAGACACGCTTCGTCTCCTCCTCCAGCGTCCGCGTCCGAACCTGCGCCGGTACGGCGGAATCCCCCACGTAAGCCTTCGGATTGGATCCGGTCAGGTGGCGGACCATGGCGATCATGCCGCCGTGGTACTGGAAGTAGTCGTCGGAGTCCATGATGTCGTGCTCACGAGTGTCGGCGTTCTTCGCCGCCACCTGGATCCGGGCGTACGCGCGTTCCATCGAGCCGCGCGCCTCGGCCCCGTCGAGGTCCTTGCCGTACGCGTACCCGCCCCAGACCGCGTACACCTCGGCCAGCTCGGCGTCGGTGCGCCAGTTCCGCGCGTCCACGAGCGGCAGCAGTCCGGCGCCGTACGAGCCGGGCTTCGAGCCGAAGACCCGCGCGGTGGCGGAGCGTACGTCGTTGCCCGCAGCAACATCGGCGTCGACGTGCGCGCGCAGGTAGTTGCCGGCCGCATCCTCATCCAGGGCGGCGACCGTCCGCACGGCCTCGTCGAGCAAGGCGACCACGTGCGGGAACGTGTCCCGGAAGAAGCCGGAGATCCGGATCGTCACGTCGATCCGCGGCCGGCCGAGCTCCTCCGGACCGACCATCTCGAAGCCGGTGACGCGCCGAGACGCCTCGTCCCAGACCGGGCGGCAGCCGAGCAGCCACAACACCTCGGCGAGATCGTCGCCCTGGGTGCGCATGGCCGACGTGCCCCAGATGGTCAGGCCGACCGATCGCGGCCACTCCCCTGTCTCGGCCTGGTGCCGGGCGAGGAGCGAGTCGGCCAGCGCGACCCCGACGTCCCAGGCGTTGCGGCTCGGGATCGCCTTCGGGTCGACAGCGTAGAAGTTGCGGCCGGTCGGCAGCACGTTGACCAGACCACGCGTCGGCGAGCCCGACGGTCCGGCCTCGACGAAGCGGCCGTCCAGCGCGCGAAGGACGTTGGTCAGCTCGTCACCAGTCCGTGCGAGCCGCGGCACGACCTCCTCGGCGGCGAAGGTCAGGGACGACTCGACCTGCGCCGACGACCGCCCGAGCACCTCGGTCACGACGACCGGGACCTTCGCGGCGTCCCAGCTCAGGGTCTCCATTGCCACGACGAGCTTGCGCGCGACCGCTTCGAGCAGATCCACTCCATCGGCCCCGCTCACTGCGGGCAGATCCGCCAGCGTTGCGAGGTCGGCCAGGTCCGCGGCTCGTCCCGGGCTCGCGAGCAGCTCGGCCTCGTCCACGCCGAACGTCTCCCCCAGCGCTGTCCGCAGACCGGGGATCGAGTACGAACCACCCCACAACTGACGAGCCCGCAGTACGGCGAGCACCAGGTTGACGCGCGCATCGCCGGCCGGCGCACCGCCGAGGATGTGCAGCCCGTCGCGGATCTGCACGTCCTTGATCTCGCACAGATACCCGTCGAGATGCAGGACGAACTCGTCGAACTCCGCGTCGCCCGGCTTCTCGTCCGTGTGCAGATCATGGTGCAGCTGCGCCGCCTGGATCAGCGTCCAGATCTGCGCCCGCAGGGTCGGCACCTTCTCCGGATCCAGCGCCGACACGGTCGCGTACTCGTCGAGCAGGTACTCCAGCTTCGCCATGTCGCCGTACGTCTCGGCCCGGGCCATCGGCGGCACCAGGTGGTCGACGACGGTCGCGTGCGCGCGCCGCTTGGCCTGCGTCCCCTCGCCGGGGTCATTGACGATGAACGGGTAGACCATCGGCAGATTCCCCAGGACGGCGTCCGGCGCACAGTCGGCCGCCATCCCGATCCCCTTGCCCGGCAGCCATTCGAGCGTCCCGTGCTTGCCCAGGTGGACGACGGCGTGCGCGCCGAAGCCGCCCTCCTCGGCCGGGGCCTCGAGCCAGCGATACGCCGCCAGGTAGTGGTGCGACGGGGCCATGTCCGGGTCGTGGTAGATCGCCACCGGGTTCTCGCCGAAGCCACGCGGCGGCTGGATCATCAGCACGACGTTCCCGAAACGCAACGCCGCCAGGGCGATCGCGGGCTCGTCGCCGGAGGTGTCGACGTACAGCTGGCCCGGCGCCTCGCCCCACGCCTCGGTCATTGCCGTACGCAACGATTCCGGCACT
The DNA here is from genome assembly GCF_036227145.1 of Kribbella sp. NBC_01484. Classification (NCBI taxonomy): domain Bacteria; kingdom Bacillati; phylum Actinomycetota; class Actinomycetes; order Propionibacteriales; family Kribbellaceae; genus Kribbella; species Kribbella sp. NBC_01484. Next base: position 6,366,525 of record NZ_CP109437.1, on the reverse strand, counting down.
CGCCCGAACCACTGCTCGTAGATGCTGAGCGGGACCTTCGCGACGGCGTTCGCCAACTGCTCCTCGGTCAGCCAGTCGACGTCGTGACCACCTGCGGCGATGAGCCGATGGATCAGCCCGTCGGCGCCGTCCGGCCCCTGGAGCTCACTGAGATCGAGGTCGCCGAGGTCGTACCCGGCGTCTTGGAGTTGACCGAGCAGGACCACGGCCGACGCCGGTGTGTCGAGACCGACCGCGTTCCCGATCCGCGCGTGCTTGGTCGGGTACGACGACAACACGAGAGCCAATCGTTTGTCGTGAGCCGGTACGTGGCGGAGGCGAGCGTGCGCGACTGCGATCCCGGCCAGCCGGGCGCACCGCTCCGGGTCCGGCGCGTACCGGGCCAGCCCGTCGGCGTCGTACGACTTGAAGGAGAACGGGATCGTGATCAGCCGCCCGTCGAACTCCGGGATCGCGACCTGGGTGGCGGCGTCGAGCGGGCTGACCGCGGCGTCACTGGCCAGCCACTGCTCACGGGTCGACGTCAGCGCGAGGCCCTGGATCAGCGGGATGTCGAGCGAGGCGAGCGCCCCGGCATCCCAGGAGTCGTCGGAACCGCCGGCGCTCGCGTTGGCCGCGACGGATCCGCCTGCGGCGAGCAGGGTCGTCACCAGGACGTCACACTTGCGCAGCAGGTCGAACAGTCCGGCATTCTCGGACGACGTCGGATCCAGTCCACGCAGGGTCCCGCAGTACACGGGCAGCGGCTGCGCACCCGCCGCCTCGACCGCAGCGGCCAGCGTGTCGACGAACGCGGTGTTCCCGGAGATCTCGTGCGCGCGGTAGTAGACGATCCCGACCACCGGCCGGTCGTCCACGACGTACGTCCCGCGGACGCCGTACGCCGGGAGGGCGCGCGGCGGCTCGAATTCGTCGCCGGTCAGGAGCAGTGTGTCCCGCAGGAAGCCGGCCAGGTTGCGCAGGTTCTCGGAACCGCCCTCCCGGAGGTAGGCGAGCGCCTCGGTCACCGCGCCCGCGGGCACGGTCGACAGCGACATCAGCTCGGCGTCGGGTGCGGCCTCACCGCTGACCACGACGGCCGGCTTGCCGGACGCGATGACCGCGTCGAGACCTTCCTCCCAGGCGCGGCGTCCGCCGAGCAGACGGACCACGACGACCTCGGCGGCGGCGAGCAACGGCGCCAGGCCGTCGAGGTCGAGCCGGGCCGGGTTCGCGACCGTCCAGCCGGAATCCGCCTCGGCGGCGGCGAGCAGATCGGTGTCGGCGGTCGAGAGCAGCAGCAGGTTCGCGGGCACGCGTAACCGGTCCTTCCTCGGGGTGTCCACGCCCCGACCGGAGGTACGACGGCGGCAGTTCCTGACTCCCCCTCGGGTTCGAGGGGTTCACAGTGGCGGGACCGTCCCGGACTCACACCGGGTTCCTGCTGATGCCGTCGATTGACTCCGTGACTCTATCGGACTGCGTGGACCGCCAGGCCATCACAATCGGCGCGACCGGGCGCACGTGAGCGACGCGACACCTTGCGGGCGGCAGTTGTGATGGCCTGGCGGTCCGGCCTCAGCGATGCATTGCGTAGTGGGCGGCGAGGAGGTCGGTGGCCCAGTCGTTGCGGAGATCTCGCCAGACGGAGTGGATGTGGTTGGCGTTGTCCTGGGTGTTGTCGTACTCGGCGAGGAAGGTGGGGCCGGCGATCGAGTAGTAGTGGCGGTGGCCGACGCCGGGTTCGGTCTCGCCGGCCCACGCGAAGGTGAGGCGTTCGATGCCTTGGTCGGTGATGTCCTGCCAGGTCTGCAGCCCGATCGGTCCGGCGGCGCGGCCGACGTACTGACCGATGAGGAGGCTCAGGAGTTGCCGTTGCTCCGGTGTCATGTCGCCGTACGCGAGCCCGCGGTGCAGCAGGGATGCGTCGGCGACCGGATCGTGCCGGGTCAGGATGTCGTCCGGCGCCGCGTCGGAGACCAGCGCGACGGACAGCTGGGCCGGCTCGAGCGCGTGCAGGAGCTGGAAGCCGAGGTCCTGCTCCGCGGCGAGGAACCGTCGCCCGGCGTGCGGGCCGGTGCGGACCTCCGCCGGGTTCGAGCCGAAGAACTGCGGGGTGAACGAGATGGCGCCGTCGACGAGCGTGACGTGCAGCGCGAGATGGTGACCGTTCAGCCGCCACGCCCACGGCCCGGACCCGGCCGGGTCGCCGAGCACGCGGAGGTAGTAGCGATCGCCGACCGTCGAACCGGCCCAGCCACCGACCTCCGCGACCTCCATCGGATCGGCGAGGCCGCGGACGATGATCTCGGCCGCCATCACCCCGCGGAAATCGGCCAGACCGCGCTCGCTGTAGACGAGCCCGAGCAGGCGCACGACGAGAGCCTCCTGCGCCGCCGACAGCTCGTGCAGCGGCAGGCCCGGAACGGCACCGGGCAGATACGTCCATTGGTGGTGATCCGGCGTGTCGAACGCCGCCGTGATCTTGTCGAGCTGGGCGGACGAAAGACTCGCCAGCAGCTCGAGGACCGCTTCCCGGGTCTGTTCTACAACCATGCCGATCGCTCCCGTTCCGTCGGTTCGTGATGCGTCCACTGTTCGAACGGCCGGTCCAGCTTGTACTGGAAATCCGGCTGCCGCAGCAGGACGCGTGTTTCGGCGTTGTGCGGGTTGCGTAGCGTCTCGAAGAACCGCACCGACCAGTGGAACCAGCGCATGCAGAACAACCGCATGGTCAGCCCGTGCGACACCAGCAGCACGTTGCGCGGAACCCCCGGGGTCTCGAAGTCGCGGTGCATCGTCTCCAGGAACGACGACACCCGGTCGTACACGTCCGCGCCCGACTCACCGTCCGTGAACCGGTAGAAGAAGTGCCCGTACCGGTTCCGCAGCTCCTTCTGCTGCTCGATGTCCGCGGTGTCCTGGTAGTTGGCCCAGTCCTGCTCCCGCAGCCGCGGCTCCTCGCGGGCGAGGCCGATCAGATCGTCCAGACCGAGCGAGTCCAGCGTCTGCAGGGCTCGCAGGTACGGCGAGACGTACACGCGGACAGGCTCGTCCTCGAACAGCTCCCGCAGCTCCTTCCCCGCCTTGGCCGACTGCTCGTGCCCGTGCGGCGTGAGCGGGATCGCGTGGTCGGGGACGCGCTCGAAGATCGTCTTGTCCAGGTTGGCCTCGGACTCGCCGTGCCGGATCAGCGCGATCCGCAACGGCCGCCGACTCAGATCCATCGTGTCCCTTTCCGACGTACTGCCAGCATTGCGGCGACCCCCGCCGCCGCGACTCCGACGCGCCGGGCAAGCGCGGCGGTACGGCGTACGTCGGCAACCGCCGGCGTGGGTCCGTTGCCCAGCGTGCCACGGTCCTCCTGATACGACCCGTAGCTGTTGGTCCCGCCGAGCGTCAGATCGAGGGCTCCGGCGAACGCAGCCTCGACCGGTCCGGCGTTCGGACTCGGATGCTTGGGCGCGTCCCGCCGCCACACGGTCACCGCCTGCCGCGGTCGCCCCGCCGCGAGTCCGGTGAGCAAGGCGCAGACCCGGGCGGGCAACAGATTGAGTACGTCGTCCAGCCGCGCCGATGCCCAGCCGAAGTTGAGGTACTTCGCCGACTTGTAGCCGACCATCGCATCGAGCGTGTTGGCCGCGCGGTAACCGAGCAGCCCGGGTACGCCGAGCACGCCGCCCCACAGCAGCGGCGCGACACAGGCGTCGGACGTGTTCTCGGCGATCGACTCCACGGTCGCGCGAGCGAGTTCATCGGCTTCCAGGTCGGTCGCGTCGCGGGCGCAGAGATGGCTGAGGCGGTCTCGCGCGGCCGGGATGTCCTTCTCCTCGAGCAACCCGGCCATCACCTCGGCCTCACGCTCCAGGCTGCGCGCGCCGAGCACTGTCCAGGTCGCGGCCGCGGTGACGATCGTGTGGACAATCGGACGATTCCGGGTGAGCCGTTCGGCGATGACTCCGGCGGCGGTCGCCGTACCGACCAGGACGGTCGCGTACGCCGTACCCGTCGCGCGCGAGTCGTCGTACCAGCGAGACTCGAGCCGGGCGGCGGCCTGGCCGAAGCCGGCGACCGGGTGGAAGCGGCGCGGGTCGCCGAGGACACGGTCGGCGGCGAACCCGAGGAGGATGCCGAGAGCCCTGGACACCCTCGGCAGTCTGCCAGGTGGGGTTGTGATTGGGTGATCCGCATGGGAATCGCGGAGCTGCTCCGGGAGGTCGACGGGAGCGGGGAGTTCGGGGTCTGGCTCGGACGGCTGGACGGCGTACCGGTGTTCGAGCACGCGGCGGAGCGGACGCATTACGCGGCCAGCACGATGAAGCTGCCGGTGGCGATGGCGATGCTGCGGAAGGTCGAGGCGGGTGAGTTGACGCTCGACCAGCCGGTGACCGTGCACAACGACTTCGCGTCCGCGGCCGGCGGCCGGTTCGGGGTGAATCCGGACGAGGACGAGGCGCCCGCGACCTGGACGAAGCTGGGAACGCCGGTGCCGCTCGGCTGGCTGGCGAGCGAGATGATCACCCGCTCCAGCAACCTGGCGACCGACCTCGTGCTCGAGCAGGTCGGCGTCGACGCCGCCCACGCGGTGCTCGCGGAGTACGGACCGGGGGACAGCGCGATCCGGCGCGGGATCGACGACGCCGCCGCTCAGCGGGCCGGGATCAGCAACACGATGAGCCCGGCCGGACTCGCCGGCGTACTGGTTGCGGTCGGCAACCAGAAGGACGACTACCTGCGGGACCTCCTGGCCGGCAACCAGTGGAACGGCGAGATCCCGGCCCTGCTGCCGACCGGCACGCGGGTCGAGCACAAGAACGGCTGGGACACCCGGATCCGGCACGACGGCGGCATCGTCCGGCCCCCGGATGCGGACCCGTTCGTCCTGGTCGTGTGTACGACGTCCGACCTGCCGGACTCCGAGGCGCAGAAGCTGATCGCCGCGATCGCCCTCGAAGCCTGGAATCACCGGCACGACCTGGAGGCGATCCGGTGAAGATCACGACGCACCTGGTGTCGGCGCCGCTGCACACGCCCTTCGTGACGGCTCTGCGAACGGCGACGCACGCTGACTCGTTGCTGGTCGAGATCAGCGACGGTGAGCTGAGCGGCTGGGGCGAGGCCCCGCAGGTCTGGAAGGTGACCGGCGACTCGCTCGCCGGCGCCCAAGCCTGCGTCGAGGGCCCGATCACCACCGCACTTGACGGTCTCGGCCCGGACGATCTGACCGAGGCACTGCGCCGCGTGCAGAACGCCGCCGCCGGCAACTTCGGCGCCAAGATGGCCGTCGACGTCGCCCTGCACGACCTGGCCGCGCGCCGTCGCGGTCAGACGCTGCACGGGTTCCTCGGGTCGACGGTCGACGTCGTGCGCACCGATGTGACGCTGTCGGTGGGTGACGCCGAGGCGCTGGCGACCGCCGGACGAGCCCGGGTCGCGGACGGTTTCGACGTACTCAAGGTCAAGGTCGGCACCGACGCCAAGGCCGACGTCGAGCGGGTCCGGCGGGTCCGCGAGGCGATCGGCCCGGGGCCGACACTCCGGCTGGACGCCAACCAGGGCTGGTCGCGACGCGACGCGGTCACCGCGATCCGTGCGCTGGAGGACGCGGGCTGCGCCATCGAGCTCGTCGAGCAGCCCGTCGTGGCGGCCGACCTCGACGGGATGGCGTGGGTGACCGATCGGGTCGGTACGCCGATCCTCGCCGACGAGTCGGTGTACGGCGTGCGCGATCTGGTGGCCGTGATCCGGCAGGGCGCCGCGGACCTGGTCAACGTGAAGCTGGCCAAGTGTGGCGGGCTCGGTCCGGCGCGGACGCTGCTCGAGCTGGCGCGGGAACACGGTCTGGGCATGATCGTCGGCTCGATGATGGAGAGCCACGTCGGCGTCGGTGCGGCGGCCGCGCTGGTGTCGGCGTACCCGACGACCGCGGTCAACGACCTGGACGCGGCGTGGTGGCTTCGCGAGGCTCCGGTGGCCGGCGGCATTCGTTATGAAGGCTCGCTGATCCACCTGCCTGCGGCTCCTGGGCTGGGCGTGACAGGCTTGACCGTATGAAGCTAGTCGCCGCCAAAGTCCCGGTCAGTACCGTGTGGACTTCTCCGGATGCGCCGCGTGACATCGACGCTCCGGCAACCGCCGCCCGGCCCGACGTGGCCGCCTGGGCCAAGTCCATGGACACCGAGACCCGCCTCGGCCTGCACGGCCGGACCCTGACCCAGCTGTTGTTCGCCGAACCCGTGCTGGTCCGTTCCGAACGGGACGGCTGGTCCGAGATCGTCGCCCCGTGGCAGCCGTCCTCCCAGGACGAGCTGGGCTACCCGGGCTGGGTCCCGTCGAGCCACCTGGGTGAGTTGCCGGGCAGCGCCTCGGCTCCGGTCGCGATCGCCGTACCGACGGCATCGCTGACCGCCGAGCCTGGCGGTGCCGCGCTGACCGAGCTGTCGTTCGGGACCGTGCTGGCGTCGATCGAGCACGCGGACGGGTACACGCGGGTCGCCACTCCGGATGACGGGTCCGGCTGGCTGGCGGACGACGTACTGCGGTCTGTCGAGGACCCGGCGACTCCGGAGGACCGGCTCCGGCTGGGGTCGATGTTCCTCGGACTCGAATATCTGTGGGGTGGTACGTCCGCGTACGGACTGGACTGCTCTGGTCTGATCCACACGGTCGGGCGCGTCCTCGGCCTGCGGACGCCGCGGGACGCCCACGACCAGGCCGCCGCGATGGAACACATCCCCGTCGACGAGGCTCGGCCCGGCGACCTCTACTTCTTCGGCCGCCCTGGCCAGCAGGTCCATCACGTCGGCTTCGTCTCCGCCGAAGGCATGCTGCATGCCTCCGAGACAGGGAAGAAGCTCGAGAACGCACCCCTGACCGACGACCGCCGAGCCACGTTGGTCACCGCCGCACGCTTCTGACCGCCACTTTCGGAGGAGATGTTGTGCACAATGCGTTGGATCCGCGCGACCTGATTCCGGACGAGGCCGAGCAGCTGGTCAGCGCGGGCTATCCCGCCGCGGACCTGCTGGAGCGAGCCCGGCAGGCTGCCGCTGACGATGACCTGACCGCGCTCGCCACGGTGGAGACCGAGCTCGCCGCCCTCGAGCAGCCGGCGGACTGGCCGTACGACGAACCGGCGGCAGCACCCGTGGAGTTGCGACCGGCACCGGTCGACGAGGACACGCTGGCGGACCGGATCAGCGGCGCGTGGCTCGGGCGCTGTATCGGCAACACCATGGGGAAACCGGTGGAAGGTCTGTCCCGGGCGGACGTGCAGACCTACCTGCGAGCCGCCGATGCGTGGCCGTTGACCGGATTCGTGCCGTATCTGGAGACACCACCCGACGGGCTCCGCCCGCACCTGTCAGCCGGCGAGGCGTCGGACGGGCGGTTCGACGCGATCCCGCGCGACGACGACATCGACTGGACCATGCTCGGGCTCCACTTACTGGAGACGTACGGCCGCGGGCTGACGACCGACGACGTCGCCCGCGAGTGGCTGGACCGGATGCCGTTCACCCAGACCTACACGGCCGAGCGTGTCGCCTACCGCAACCTTGTCGCGGGGCTCCGGCCGCCGCTGACGGCTACGGTCCGCAACCCTTACCGGGAGTGGATCGGCGCCCTGATCCGCGTCGACACCTATGGCTATGCGAACCCGGGCGACCCCGCCGAGGCCGCCCGGCTCGCGCTGGTGGACGCGTCGTTGTCCCACACCGCCAACGGCGTGTACGGCGCACAGTGGGCCGCCGCCCTGGTCGCCCAAGCACTCGTCGCCGATTCGGCCGCGGACGCGCTGCGCGTCGCCGTCGAGGTCGTCCCGCCGAACTCGCGGCTGGCCGTCAGCCAGCGTGCCGTCCTCGAGCTGCGCACCGACGGCGCCACCGCTGAGCAAGCCCTCGACTGGGTCGACTCGGCCCTCGACTACAACTGGGTCCACACGCTCAACAACGCGGCGATCATCAGCATCGCCTTGCTCTGGGGCGACGGCGACTACCGCCGTACTCTCGGCCTGTCAGTCTCCGCCGGCCGGGACACCGACTCCAACGCCGCCACCGTCGGCAGCACCTTCGGCGCCCTCCACGGCGCGTCCGCCGTCCCCGCCGACCTGGTAGCCCAAGGCAATCGCATCGTCCGCAGCGCCGTCCGAGGATTCGACCGCATCACCATCGACGAACTGACCACCCGGACCCTCGCCGTACGCCAGGCCCTCTCGCAGAGCTGATCAGCACGCTTCGCGCCTACGCTGGCTGGATGGAGGGGAAGCGGGCTGACGAGATCGCCGTGAATCGGGCGCTGTGGGCGGTGGTCAACGAGCGCTTCACCGGTCCGGCGGCGGAGGGGCTGTGGTCCAGGCCGGAGCTGGTGTGGGGGCTGTTCGAGGTGCCGGAGCGGCGACTCGGCGTGCTCGGGGAGGTCGACGGCCTCGACGTACTCGAGTTGGCCTGCGGTACGGCGTACTGCTCGGCCTGGCTCACCCGGTCCGGCGCCAGCGTGGTCGCCGTGGATCTGTCGGAGGAACAGCTGCGGACGGCTCGCGGGCTGCAGCGCCGTACCGGACCCACTTTCCCACTGGTGCAGGCGGACGCTGACCACGTGCCGCTCGCGGCCGCCTCCTTCGACCTCGTCGTCAGCGAACACGGCAGCGCCGCGTGGTGCGACCCGGAACGCTGGCTCGCCGAGGCGGCCCGAGTACTGCGGCCCGGTGGACGACTCGTGTTCCTCACCAACAGCCTGTTGTCCGCACTCTGTGTGCCAGAGGACGAGGGCGTCGCCACCGCCAGCCTCCACCGCGGACAGCGCACCGCCTACCACATTCGCTGGCCGGGCGGCGGCGCCGAGTTCCACCCCTCGCACGGCGACTGGATCCGCCTCCTGCGCGGCTTCGGCTTCAGTGTCGAAGCCCTGCACGAGCTCTACGCCCCACCGGACGCACCAGACCACCCGTACTACGAGATCGTCAGCACCGCCTGGGCCTCGCAGTGGCCCGCCGAAGAACTCTGGGTGGCCCGGCTCACCGCGGCGGCAGCCATCCGCAACGGATGAGGTCCCCACCGCTGATCCCGCCGAGAATCGACAGCGAGCGGGAGGGGTTCAGCATGTGGTACGTGTTCATTTTCTCGGGGCTGGCGATCCTTTGCGTGGTCGTTGTTCTGATCCGGAACGCCCGCACGAAGGCCGCCGAAGACACAGCGTCCGCGAGCGGCACCGACCACCACCACACGGACACCGAGCAGGACCGTGCTCGCCGCGAGCGCAAGCGCCGCCGCGCCCAGTCGAAGGCTGACCGCCGCAAGCGCCATTGAGTAGCTCAGCGCCTGGGCCTGGCCGGTGTAAGGGGGGAGCTTGGGACCTTGCACACGTGCTGCGGCGTGCACCGTTCCCGGTTCTTGTCGTCCCGGGCCAGGGGCGGTTCCGACGAATCGGCGGCGCAGGTCCCGGGGCGCTGATCAGGTTGCGGGGTGCCGGCTTGCCGGGTGCGGGCTTTGGGCGTGCCGGCTTGCGGGGTGCGGGCTTGGGGGCAGGCGGGTCGGGCAAGGGCCTGGCCGACTACTTGGCGCATCGCCGGGGCCCAGCCGACCGCGGCTGTCGTCGGCTTCCGCTCCAGGGTGCGTTCGGCGGACGGTGCCGCCGTGGGTGATCCAGTCCCGGCCGACCCGGGCTCAGACGGTTGATGCTCGGACGCCTGCGGCTGAGACGGCTTCGGCTCGGACGGTCTGGGCTCGGATGGCTTCGGGTTGATGGTCGGCCGGGAGGTGGTCGCGGGCAGTTTGGGGGCGGCGGTCTTGCTGGGCCGGGGGGCTAGCGGGTTCGGCTGGGTGAGCGGCGGGGTCGTCGTCCGCGGGCGGGTCACCGGGCGTGGTGGCGCCGCAGGTTCGGTCCGTTGCGTCGGGGCGGGCTTGGCGAGCACCGTGTCCCCCGGCGGCGCGGCGGTCGGCCAGGAGCCAACCGCTGGCGGCGCGTCGGTGGGCCAGGGGCGTAGCGCCGGCGGCGCGGTGGTCGGCCACGGGCGTAGCGCCATCGGAGTCGCGGATCAGCGCGACGTTCGGCCGGCCGTCGAGCGGGATGCCGCGGATCCGTCGGGTCGCCGAGCCGTCGTCGCGCAGCTGTGCACCACCGAACCGCCCGTGGTCGGACTCCACCCGTCCGATCGCTGCAAGCAGCGACCACGGCACCCCGCAGCCGGGATCGCCGACGGCCAACCGCGCCTCGGCTTGCTTGTACGCCCGCACGGCGACGTCGGGGATCCCGCTCTCGCCGAGCGTCTTGATCACCGGCGCACCGGAGAGCACCATCTGCACCGGTTTCGCCACCCGGCCAGGCCCGACTGGGACCGCGATCAGCTGCTCCGGCTTGACGAACTCGTTCAGCACCTCGTCATCGATGAACGGATCGACCGCTGACGCCTCCGCGGCCCCGGCCGCGTCGTACCGGCCGGCCGCCTCGGACCCGCCGGCCGGCGGGCGGTCGGGAAGCTGCGCTGTCGCCAGCGCGGCGAGGGTGACCACCGCGGCGACCGAACCCGCCAGCTGCCAGCGACTCTGGGCCGCCGGCCGGCCGCGGCGATGCCGTCCCTGGTCTCGGCCGGGTCGCTTGATGAGCTTGTGCAGTCCGGGCACGCGCATGATCTCGATCCCTCCGCCAGTCCGCCGTCGGGAGAGCGGACTCCGCCTTCTCCAGCGGTTCGGGGCAGACCACACCCCGGATCGGTCCGTCCACACCAGATCGCTGGTACGACGGACGGTGTGCGAGTGAGCGCTCGGGTGCCTCACAAAGAACGACGAGGTCGTTGCCGCACTGGCTTCCGCACGGGGTCAATTTGAGGGGGGAACCTCCCAGCTGGACCGTTCCCCCACCGCATACCTGGGGTGAAGGGTCCAGATCAGGGGTGAACCCCGCATCTGGCCGCCGGACCGGATTCGGGGGCACTGCGGATTACCTCCGCAGCCCTGTTTGACGCGGCACTGGCACAGAGGCGTCGCCCCGGACCGAAAGTCCAGGGCGACGTGGGTAGATCAGATCAGGACTTCTTGGCGTCCGACTCGTGGGGCTCCGGCGGGCGGATCGCGTCGAGTTCGGCTTTGGTTTTCGGGTCGAGCTCGGGCTCCGACGGGGCGGGCGAGGCTTCCGGGGTGGTCGCCGTACCGTCGGCCTCGGCCTCCAGTGTGCGGGACTTGCGGAGGCTGGCGACGGTGGTGATGCCGAGGGTGATGATGATGAAGCCCAGGGAGAACCAGATCGGGATCTCGGGGGCCCAGTCGATGTGGTGGCCGCCGTTGATGAACGGGAGTTCGTTGACGTGCATCGCGTGCAGGACCAGCTTCACGCCGATGAAGGCGAGCACGACCGACAGGCCGATCGACAGGTAGACCAGGCGCTTCAGCAGATCGCCGAGCAGGAAGTACAGCTGCCGCAGGCCCATCAGCGCGAACACGTTCGCGGCGAAGACCAGGAACGGTTCCTGGGTCAGGCCGTAGATCGCCGGGATCGAGTCGAGCGCGAACAGCAGGTCGGTGGTGCCGAGCGCGATGATCACGATCGCCATCGGGGTGACGAGTCGCTTGCCGTTCTTCAGGATGGTGAGCTTGACGCCGTTGTACTCGTCGGTGGCGTTCAGCCGCTTCTTGGCGAACCGGATGACCGCGTTCTCCTTGAAGTCCTCGTCGTCGTTCTCCCCCTGCCTGGCCAGGTGGATCGCGGTGTAGACCAGGAACGCGCCGAACAGGTAGAAGATCCAGGAGAACTCGTTGATCGCGGCCGCGCCGACCGCGATGAAGATGCCGCGGAAGACCAGCGCCAGGATGATGCCGATCAGCAGCGCGGTCTGCTGGTATTTCCTCGGCACCCCGAACCTGGCCATGATGATCAGGAAGATGAACAGGTTGTCGACACTCAGGCTGTACTCGGTCAGCCAGCCGGCGAAGAACTGCCCCGCGTAGTTGCCGCCGGAGAACACCCAGACCCCGAGGCCGAAGAGCACCGCCAGACCGATGTAGAACGCGATCGCGGTGGCCGACTCACGGGTGGTCGGCTCGTGCGGGCGGCGGCCGATGATGAAGACGTCGAAGGCCAGCAGCGCGAGCAGCACGCCGACCGTGATGTACCAAACGTAGTCAGCAACGTGCACAGAAAACCTCCGGAGCTCAGACGAAACAGGACTCCGAAGGTCTCTTCCGCCGGACTCACCGAGTGAGCCTGGCCGGCGGCACCGGGCGCGGGACACAAGCCCTTGACCGTGATGACGATGCCACCGCGAAGGAATACTCCCCTTCTCCACGACCATTCTGACGGGTGGACGTACGAGTCTCCAAATCCGGGACACCGTGTCCGGCTGTCGAAATGATCACAGCCGGTTCGGGGAATAGTCGCGCCGAGTGATCAGTCATCGACTTTCGGACGCCTGCTCTTCGGCAACTTGGCCACGATCGTCTCGTACGACGCGTCGATCAGCTCGAGGATCTCGTCGTCGGGGACGCTGCCGCCGAGGCGCACCGTGTTCCACCCCGAGCGCCCGATGTACGCCATCTTGCTGACGTCGCCGGGATAGGTGTCGACCAGTTCGTCCGCCTCGTCCCGGTTGGCGCCGCACTTGAGTCCGACCCCCTCGCCGCCACCGAGGAACGCGAAGATCTTGTCCCCGACTTTCGCGACGACATCCCCCTCCCACGGCTCGTCCTGCCAGGCACCCGGCTTGCCCAGGCAGTGCGCGAGGATGTCGTCCCCACTCAGCCTCGCCATCGCGTGCACCTCTCAGCTGTGGGAGACGACCTCGACGTTGTTGCTGTCGGGGTCGCGCATGAAGACCGCGTAGTAGCCGGCGTGGTACTCCGGCCATTCGCGAGGCTCGTGCAGGATCTCGGCCCCGAGCTCCCGGACCGCGCGATACACGGTGTCGACGGTCGCACGGTTGGGGGCCGTGAACGCCAGGTGGATCTCCCGCTGAGCTCCCCCGGTGGTCGTCTTCCCCAGCCAGAACTTCGGTACGCCGTCCTGCCCGGACAACCCGAGGACGTCGCCGAACTCCATCGACACGCTGATGCCGAGCGGTGTCAGGACCGTCTCGTAGAAGCGACGGCTCGCGCCCACGTCGTCGCATTGCAAGGACAGGTGGTCGAACATGGTTCCTCCCCTGGTGGCTCTGAGAGGCACAGTAGACCCGTCGGGGACAGAACTACGCTGCTCGACATGACTTCCGTTGTCGTCGCCGCAGTACAGGCGGGTTCCACCCTGTTCGACACGCCCGCGACTCTGGCCAAGGCCGAGCGGTACGTGCGCGAGGCAGCCGCGGCCGGCGCCCGGCTGATCGTGCTGCCCGAGGCGTTCCTCGGCGGCTATCCGAAGGGCCTCGACTTCGGCGTGACGGTTGGCTCCCGGTCACCCGAAGGACGTGACGTCTTCCGGCGCTACCGCGAGGCCGCCGTTCAGCTGTCCGGTCCGGAGATCGCCCGGCTGGCGGACCTCGCGGCGGAACTCGGTGTTCACCTCGTCGCCGGCGTGATCGAGCGCGATGGCGGGACGCTCTATTGCACCGCCGTCTTCATCGACCCGCGGCACGGGCTGGTGGCGTACCACCGCAAGCTGATGCCGACCGCGGCCGAGCGCTTCCTCTGGGGTCAGGGCGACGGCTCGACCATGCCGGCGGTGCACACCGAATTCGGTGTGCTCGGCGCGGCGATCTGCTGGGAGAACTACATGCCGCTCTTCCGCCAGGCCATGTACGCGAAGGGCGTCGAGATCTGGTGCGCGCCGACGGTGGACGATCGCGACCAGTGGCAGGCGACCATGCGGCACGTCGCACTCGAGGGCCGCTGCTTCGTGATCGGCGCGAACCAGTACCTCACCCGCGCCGACCTGCCCGACGACGTCCACCCGATCCAGGGCGACGCGCCGGCGACCGTCCTGATCGACGGCGGCAGCGTGATCGTCTCCCCGCTCGGCGAGATCCTCGCCGGCCCGTTGCGGGGCGGCGAGGGTGTCCTCGTGGCCGAGCTCGATCTCGGCGACCTGGATCGGAGCAAGTTCGACTTCGATGCCGTCGGCCACTACTCGCGGCCGGACGTGTTCACCCTGTTCGCCGACGAGTCGCCGCAGCACACCGTCGTACCCAATCAGTAGCCGGCTACTTCATCCCCGCGTTCGTCATCTGGCGGAGCTCCTTCTTGAGCTCGGAGATCTCGTCGCGGTAGCGGGCCGCGACCTCGAACTGCAGCTCGGCCGCAGCATTGTGCATTTGGTCGGTGAGCTGCTGGATGAGGTCGGCCAGGTCGGACGACGGCAGGCCGCCGGCCAGCTCCTTGGCCTTCTCCCCCGCCTTCGCCTTGCCGCCGCCCGGCACCGGCGCCTTGCCGCGCGACTGCGTCCGCCCCGAACCGAGCAGCTCGGCGGTGTCGGCGTCCTCGCGGGCGAGCATGTCGGTGATGTCGGCGATCTTCTTCCGCAGCGGCTGCGGGTCGACGCCGTGCTCCTCGTTGTACGCGATCTGCTTGGCGCGGCGCCGGTTCGTCTCGTCGATCGCCATTTCCATCGACGGGGTGATCTTGTCGGCGTACATGAACACCTGGCCGGACACGTTCCGGGCGGCGCGGCCGATGGTCTGGATCAGCGACCGGCCCGACCGCAGGAAGCCTTCCTTGTCCGCGTCCAGGATCGCGACCAGCGAGACCTCCGGCAAGTCGAGACCCTCACGCAGCAGGTTGATGCCGACGAGTACGTCGTACTCGCCCATCCGCAGCTCGCGGAGCAGTTCGACCCGGCGCAGGGTGTCCACCTCGCTGTGCAGATACCTGGTCCGGATGCCCATCTCCAGCAGGTAGTCGGTCAGGTCCTCCGACATCTTCTTCGTCAGCGTGGTGACCAGGACCCGCTCGTTCCGCTCGACGCGGCCGCGGATCTCGTGGATCAGGTCGTCGATCTGGCCCTTGGTCGGCTTCACGATCACCTCGGGGTCGACCAGACCGGTCGGCCGGATCAGCTGCTCGACGTACCCGTCCGACTTGTCCTGCTCGTACTGCCCCGGGGTCGCGGACAGGTAGACCGTCTGGCCGATCCGCTCGAGGAACTCCTCCCAGCGCAGCGGCCGGTTGTCCATCGCCGACGGCAGCCGGAACCCGTGCTCGACCAGCGTCCGCTTCCGGGACATGTCGCCCTCGTACATGCCGCCGATCTGCGGCACGGTCACGTGCGACTCGTCGATGACCAGCAGGAAGTCCTCGGGGAAGTAGTCCAGCAGGCAGTGCGGCGCCGTACCGGCCTCGCGTCCGTCGGTGTGCCGCGAGTAGTTCTCGATACCGGAGCAGGTGCCGATCTGACGCATCATCTCGATGTCGTACGTCGTCCGCATCCGCAGCCGCTGGGCTTCCAGCAACTGGCCACCGCGCTCGAGCTCGGCCAGCCGCTCCTCCAGCTCGGCCTCGATCGAGGTGATCGCGCGCTCCATCCGCTCCGGCGCGGTCACGTAGTGCGTCGCGGCGCCGATGTAGACCTCGTCCTCCTCGCTGATCACCTCACCGGTCAGCGGGTGCAGCGTCATCACCCGCTCGATCTCGTCGCCGAAGAACTCCACCCGGACGGCGAGCTCCTGGTACACCGGGAAGACCTCGAGCGTGTCGCCACGGACCCGGAACGTGCCCCGGGTGCCGGCCAGATCGTTCCGCGCGTACTGCACCCCGACGAGCTGGCGGAGCAGGCCGTCGCGGTCCATCTCGGTGCCGACCTTCACGTGGATCATCCGGTTCAGGTACTCGTCGGCGGAGCCCAGGCCGTAGATGCAGGAGACGGTCGCGACCACGACCACGTCGCGGCGGGTCAGCAGCGACCAGGTGGCCGAGTGCCGCAGCCGCTCGACCTCCTCGTTGATCGAGGAGTCCTTCTCGATGTAGGTGTCCGTCTGCGGGACGTACGCCTCCGGCTGGTAGTAGTCGTAGTAGGAGACGAAGTACTCGACCGCGTTCTGCGGGAAGAAGTGCCGCAACTCGTTCGCGAACTGGGCGGCGAGCGTCTTGTTCGGCTGGAGGATCAGCATCGGGCGCTGGATCTTCTCGGCCAGCCAGGCGATCGTCGCCGTCTTACCCGTGCCGGTGGCGCCCAGCAGGACGACGTCCTGCTCGCCGGCGTTGATCCGCCGCTCGAGGTCCGCGATCGCGGCCGGCTGGTCACCGGCCGGATCGAAATCGGACACCACCTTCAGCGGGGCGACCATACGCTGGAGATCCGAGACCTGTCTCATGCCCCCAACCGTACGACCCGCCGCCGA
The DNA here is from genome assembly GCF_036227145.1 of Kribbella sp. NBC_01484. Taxonomy (NCBI): domain Bacteria; kingdom Bacillati; phylum Actinomycetota; class Actinomycetes; order Propionibacteriales; family Kribbellaceae; genus Kribbella; species Kribbella sp. NBC_01484. The sequence goes on along the minus strand of NZ_CP109437.1, from coordinate 6,350,294 downwards.
CAATTTCCCGTCCCCGCCCCTCTGCCCCGGTCTCGTCGGTCGTCCGGCGGTTCGGCACCTCGCTCAGGTGGTAGGCGGCCCGCTCGCGCATTTCATGGGTTGACGTCCCATGTGGTGGGTTGCCGTACCGGATTCCGGGGCGCCCACCATCTCGGACGTCAACCCACCAAAGGGGACGCTCGGGACATGTCCGCGCCGACACACAGCATCGGGCGGGGACCGGAACCGGTGGGCTGGGGCCGGTGAGCTGGAACCGGTGAGGTGGAACCGGTGAGCTGGAACCGGTGAGCTGGAACCGGTGAGCTGGAAGCGGTGAGCTGGAAGCGGTGAGCTGGAACCGGTGAGGTGGAAGCGGTGAGCTGGAAGCGGTGAGGTGAAGCCGGTGAGCTGAAACCGGTGGGTTGGGGCCGGTCGTGGTGGGGTGGGACACCTCCCCGGGGGCGTGAACACGAAATAACGTGTGCCGGCCCACCACGTCTTGTCCGAGGCCCCGGCAGTTGGCTAGCGACTGGCCCAACCCCATCCCAGCGGACACCACCCGCCAGCGGACACCACCGCCCAGCTTGACAGCAGCCCGGCTGCACAGCAGCCCGGCTGCACGGACCTCGTCCGGGCCGATCACTTTGTGCACCAGATCCGTACGCCGACCACCTCGGCGTACGGATCCGGTGCACAAAGACGATCCCCGCCCTCGACCACAGCTCCGATCCACCCCGGCCGAGGACGGCGCCGGCGAGGGCAGCGCACGGAACCGACGTCACCACCACGGGGCGGTTCGGATCCGTGGCGCGGATCTGGGCCACTCACCAAGCAGACACCGCCCCCGACCGGTCACGCTCAAACCTGCACCCGTGATGACGCTGCAGTGGGGTTGGTGAGTGCCCCAGGTCCGCACCAGCAACGATCCGGGCACACCGGTCTCCAACACCGCCAGGACCAGTCGCCCACGGAAACGACACAAGACCCGGAATAACCTGTCGCAGCCCACCACGACCTGTCCCAGCCCACCAGACGTGGACCGATCCGCGGGGAACAAGCCCGCCACAACCGCCCGGCCCAGCCTCGACACACCCTCCACGCTGCCCATCCCGGACATCGCTCGCTATCCCGACCAGCACACCCCGCCGACGACCACCCACATCGAGCAGGAGAGCAGGTCAGAAGCTCTTTACCACCGAATTGTTCATGTACATCAGCTCGTTGACGCGCCGCTTGTAGACGCGGGTCTCGAGGGCGGCGTCGGTGGCGGTGACGCGGTCGAACTGGTCCTGGTAGGCGGTGACGAAGCCCTGCATCGCGATCTTCTTGCCGTTCTTGGCCACCCACACCCCGGTGTACGACAGCGCGTAGCAGGCCTTGACCGCCGGGGTGGCCGGCTTGCACGCCACGCCCTTACCGATCCGGACGCCCTGCATGCCGTTCGACTCGATGTCGACCAGGTGCTCGGCGAACCCCTTCGCGTCGTACAACTCGGTCTGCCGGACCCAGTAGTACCCGTCGATCAGGCCGCGCGCGTTGAACTGCTGCAGGATGTAGTTCTTCCCGCCCTTGGACTTGTCCCAGTCCGGCAGCCAGCCCTTGGCCGGGGTGAACCAGACGCCCCAGCCGACCTCGACGCCGGTGTCGTTCGGACCCTTGGAGTCGTTGGGTGTGGGCGTGGGCGACGGCGTGTACAGCGTGCCGACGGGATCCGGGGTCTGCTGGGAGACCGGGCCTGCGTCCTGGCCACCGCCGGTCACCAGCAGGACCACGCCGACCGCGACGAGTACGACGGCGAGGACGGCGCAGCCCATGATGATCCACTGGTTCCGGCTCGACTTGCGCGGCCGATCCGGCGGCCGGCTAGGCCCCGGACCCCAGCCACCAGGACCCGGAGTACCTGGTCCGGGTCCCCAGCCGCCAGGAGCGGGGGCGGGCGGCGGTCCCGGGGGCGGCCCGTACTGCTGACTCATAGCTGATCCTCGCGGTGTGTCTCTGGTTTCGTCATCACAGGCTGTCGAGCACGGACTTCTTCATCGTCGCGGCGTCGGCCTCGGCCTTCGGGGCGAAGTCGACCCGGGTCCGGAAGTCCAGCGCGGTGACCACCTTGTCCTTGCGCCGGTACGCCTCGACGTAGCCCTGGACCCTCACGTCCGCGCCGGTCTTGTCCTTCGCGGTGGAGGTGTAGCTGATCGCGACGCACTCCTCCAAGACGTCCTTCGGGCACGGCAGGTTCCGCACGTTGCCCAGCTGGGCGATCTCGTTCTCGGTCTCGCCCTCGACGATGCCGAGCACGTACGCCTGCGCGGTCACGTTCTCCTTCTGCCGGACCCAGAAGAACGCCCGCGGATCGCCGTTCGGTGCATAGGTGACCAGCTCCTTGCCGCGGGTCTCCTTCTCCAGCAGGCTCCACCCCTCCACCGGTACGACGGAGACGCCGAAGCCGACCGCGATCGCGTTGGCCGGCAGCTGGTACGACGTCGTCGGCGTACTCGCGGTCGGCGCCGGGGACTGGCTCGGTGTGGGGTCCGCGGTCTTGTCGCCACCGGACAGCAGGACCAGCGCGACCGCGACCAGCACGACCACGATCAGGCCGGCGCCGATCGGGATCAGCAGCGGCGGGAACCGCGGCCCCTTCTTCTCCGGCGGCGGCCGCCGCAACGACGGCGGCCCGACCTTGTCACCCCACGCCGAACTCGTCTCCGTCGCCGGTCCGGGTCCCGGCCCGGCGGTGTTCGGGTCACCCCACGGCGACGGCGGCGGTGGCACCTCCAGGTTCCACGGCGACGGCGGCAGAGCCGGTTCAGTCGGCTCTGCCGCGTCGTCCACGTCCGGACCGGGCTGGTTGACCCAGGGGTTGCCCGTTCCGGAACCCTTGTCGCGCTTTCCGCTCACTGGCTCTTGACGACCGACTGCAGCATCGCCGTCGAGTCCGGCTGGATCGTGGACACCTTGTCCTTGCGCCCGTACACCCGGATGATCGTGATCACGCCGTCGTTGCGCTCGATCACACCGACGAACCCGACCACCGGCAAGCTGCCGTTCTGGGAGCTGGAGACCGCGTCGAAGCTCTGGGTGGTGACGACCTTGACGTCGGTCTTGTCGTCAGGACCCGGCTTGCTCTCCTTCGGCTGGCCCGTCTTGACCGAGGACAGGTCCTTGGTCTCGGCGGTCAGCAGCTGCGGGAGCACGGTCGCGGTGTTCTCGTCGGCCTCCGCCTTCCAAGCGTTCACCATGAAGTAGGCCTCGCCCTGCTTGAGCAGGTAGACGCCGGTGAACTTGTCCAGGCTCTTGCGGATGTAACCGGGCTGGGGCTTCACGAAGACGCCCTCGGCGACCTCGATGCCCTCGTCGACGTTGACGGTCGGCTGGGTGCTCTGGCTGGTCGTCGGCTGCGGGTCCGGCTCGGCCTTCTTGTCGTCGCCACCGCTGAAGATGAGGGCGAGGACGACACCGATCACCGCGACGACGGCGAACGCGCCGCCGGCGATGAACAGGATCTTGTTACCGCCCTTGCCGCGCGGGGACCGGCCGCCGTACTGACCCCACTGCTGCGGGCCGCCGCCGTACTGCTGCTGCTGACCCGGGTAGCCCTGCTGCTGGCTCGGGTACTGCTGCTGGCCGGGGTATTGCTGCTGGCTCGGGTACGGCGGCTGCTGACCGGGGAAGGTCTGCTGACCCGGCTGACCTTGGTACTGCGGTTGGCCCGGCTGCTGGCCGTATCCCGGGGGTGCCTGCGGCGGGCGCCCGTAGCCTGGCTGAGCCTGCGGCGGCTGCTGCCCGTACCCAGGTTGCCCTTGCGGTTGGCCCTGCGGTTGACCATAGCCCGGCTGACCCTGCGGCCGGCCCGGCTGCTGGCCGTAACCCGGCTGGCCCGGCTGACCTTGCTGCCCCGGCTGGCCGCCGTACGGCTGCTGACCGCCCGGACCGTAGGGCGGTTGCTGGTTGCTCATGCCTGCGTCTCCCCAGTCGTCGCTTCGTAGCCACTCGCACCCGCCATGGCCGCCAGGCCGCGGGCGGACTTCGGCACGGAGCGAACCGAGTTGCCGCACGCGGAGCAGAAGTCGGAGTGCGGGAGCAGCGGCATCTCACAACGCGAGCAGAAGGCCAGGTCGCCCGACGCGTGGTTGGAGCCACCGCGTGCGGCCGACTCCAGGGCCGCCTCGAGCAGACCCTTGTGCAGCACGGTCCGCACCCGGATGATCAGCGCGCCGAGCAGCAACAGACCCCAGACCACACCGAGGATCGCGCCGATGGTCGAGCCGTGGCCGCCGACGAAGCCGAGCAGGTAGACACCGCCCTGGAACAGCGCGTTGACCGCGATCGCCTGCAGCACCGCGAACACCCAGCGCGGCGTGAAGCCGTCGTATCCCTCGCCCAGGCCGGAGAACTCCGCACCCGCGAGGCCGGTCGCCGATCCGTAGATCAGCGGCTTGATGAAGCCGTGCAGCACCACGATCGAGATCCATGTCCCGGCACTGCTGCCCGGACCGGCGAAGCCGCCGCTGATCCAGCCCCAGTGCAGCACCAGCGTCTCGAAGCACGCGTAGCCGACACCGGCCACCACGCCGAACGTGAAGCCGTCCATCAGGTCGTCGTACCGCGGCCGGGAGGCCAGATAGAGCGGGCCGATCTGGCGGATCAGCTCCGACACCACCGGCACCAGCAGGAGCAGGATCAGCAGGTCGCGCCCGGACGGGCCGGCGTGGTTGCCGCCGATCGTGTCCAGGGAGAGTGCGAGCTTGTCCGACCAGAGCCAGGTGAACACCGCGGCCAGGACGCCGGTCAGCACGAACGCCGCGGCGACGACCGGGATCGGCTCGTCCTCCCAGAGGTTCACGTCGTACAGGTAGAGGATGTAGACGATCGGAATGGCGAACGCCGCGATCATGATCGCCACCGGCAACGCGCCGAGCGCGGCCGTCACGACGGTCAGCAGCAGGGCGATGCCCAGCGCGACCTTGTACGTGTAGGGCTGTTTACCCGAGCCCTGCGGCATGATCGTGGACACCAGCTTGAACGACGCGACCGGCTCATCGGGCCTGGCGGCGTACGCCTTCTTCCGCTCCGCATCCCCGGAGCGCACGTCGCTGCCACAGTGATGGCAGAAGTGCGACACCTCGGGGACGTCAGAGTTGCAGCGCGGACAAACCACGCCATCCTCCCAACCTCGGACATCATTCCGGACCGGCGCGGGGCGCGCCGTCGGTGGTCACGGCCCGATCACCCCGGGCCGAACCGGGACAGATTCTCGTACAGCTGGTCCCGGGATCATCATTTACCGCGCGAGGGTCACCTTTTCGTGTCCGGACCGTGGCCTGCGCGCTGTTCGAGGGTGGCCCACACCTCGTCGATCCGGCGGTCCAGGTCGGTGAGCGTGCCGGAGTTCTCGACCACCAGGTCCGCCGCCGCGAGCCGGTCCGCGCGCGACGCCTGGCTGGCGACCCGCCGCTTCGCTTCCTCGTCAGTCATTCCACGCTGTGCGGTCAGCCGTTCGAGCTGTACGTCGACCGGCGCGTCGACCACGAGGACGAGGTCGAACCGATCCACCTGACCGGTCTCGACCAGCAACGGGATGTCGTGCACGACGATCGCGGCGACCGGCGACTGCGCCTCGATCTCGGCGGCCCGGGCGCGAACCCGCGGATGGACGATCGCCTCGAGCCGCCGCCGGGCCGACTCGTCACCGAACACGATCCGCCCGAGCGCCGGCCGATCCAGCTCGCCCTCGGCGGTCAGTACGTCGTTCCCGAACGCCTCCACCACCTCGGCGAGTCCATCGGTCCCCTTGGCGACCGCCTCGCGCGCGAGTACGTCGGAGTCGATCACCACCGCCCCACGAGCGGCCAGCCGCGACGACACAGCGCTCTTCCCGGACCCGATCCCACCAGTCAGTCCCACTCTCAGCACGCCAGCACCTTAGTCACACCCTGCCTAACATGGCTTATGGGGTGGTTTCGATTGGGGTGGTTTCGACGGACGGCCGCACTCGATCTGCGGCAGGTTCGATCGATGGCCGAAGAGGACGTGATCCAGTTCGGTGAGGAGCTCGCGCGCTTCGGCGAGGTCCGGGCCGGCGAACTCGACGCCGAGACGCGGCAGGACTACCAGACTGCGCTCGATGCCTACGAGTCTGCCCGGCGGATGGTCGACAAGCTGACGTCGGCCGAGTCGGTCAGCACCGTGGTCGACACCCTCACCGCCGGCCGGTACGCGCTGGCGTGCGCCCGGGCCCGGGTCACGGGCGCTCCCCTGCCGGAGCGGCGTACGCCGTGCTTCTTCAACCCACAGCACGGACCGTCGAGCACAGATGTCGTCTGGACGCCGGCCAGCGGACCGACCCGCCGAGTGCCGGCCTGTGCGCAGGACGCGGCCCGCATCCGGGCCGGCGAGGACCTACCGGTCCGAATGGTCCGGTACGGCGAGGTGCAGGTGCCGGCGTGGGAGGCAGGCGCGCCGAACGAGCCGTACAAGGTCGGTTTCTTCTCCGCGAGCCCGGCCCGGGCGCAGGTGATCGAGCTGAAGAGCCAGTTGAAGGGCGAGGGCCGCGGCCGCTGGGGCATCGACTTCGGCAAGCAGAAGAAGCCCCGCCTCCCCTACGACTGACCACCCGCGGACAGGCGAGACCCCCGCATCCAGTACGGGGATGCGGGGGTCTCAGGCCTTACTTACCGGTCAGGATCAGCCCTGGCCGGTCAGCTTCTCGCGGAGGGCCTGCAGCGCCTCGTCGGAAGCGAGCGCGCCCTCGACGGGAGCGTCGTCCTTCGGAGCCGCGGCGGAGGAGTACGTCGACGCCTCGCCGGCCTCGACGTCCGCCGTCTTGGCGTCCTCGATCTGCTTCTTGTGGGCCTCCCAGCGCGCGTGGGCCTCGGCGTACTGCCGCTCCCACTCCTCACGCTGCTTGTCGAAGCCCTCGAGCCACTCGCCGGTCTCCGGGTCGAAGCCCTCGGGGTAGACGTAGTTGCCCTGGTCGTCGTACGTCGCGGTCATGCCGTACAGCGTCGGGTCGAAGTCGTCCGAGACCGGGTCGACACCCTCGTTGGCCTGCTTCAGCGACAGCGAGATCCGACGCCGCTCCAGGTCGATGTCGATGATCTTGACCATGACGTCGTCGTTGACCTGGACGACCTGCTCCGGGATCTCGACGTGCCGCTCGGCCAGCTCGGAGATGTGCACCAGACCCTCGATGCCCTCCTCCACGCGGACGAACGCACCGAACGGAACCAGCTTGGTGACCTTGCCGGGCACGATCTGGCCCATCTGGTGGGTCCGGGCGAACTGCTGCCACGGGTCTTCCTGGGTCGCCTTCAGCGACAGCGAGACACGCTCGCGGTCCATGTCGACGTCCAGCACCTCGACGGTGACCTCCTGGCCGACCTCCACCACCTCGGTCGGGTGGTCGATGTGCTTCCAGGACAGCTCGGACACGTGCACCAGACCGTCGACGCCGCCGAGGTCCACGAACGCACCGAAGTTGACGATCGAGGACACGACGCCCTTGCGGATCTGGCCCTTCTGCAGCTGGGTGAGGAAGTTCATCCGCACCTCGGACTGCGTCTGCTCCAGCCACGCCCGGCGGGACAGGACCACGTTGTTGCGGTTCTTGTCCAGCTCGATGATCTTGGCCTCGATCTCCTGGCCGACGTACGGCTGGAGGTCGCGGACCCGGCGCATCTCGACCAGGGAGGCCGGCAGGAAGCCGCGCAGGCCGATGTCCAGGATGAGTCCACCCTTGACGACCTCGATGACGGTTCCGGTGACGACGCCGTCCTCTTCCTTGATCTTCTCGATCGTGCCCCAGGCCTTCTCGTACTGGGCGCGCTTCTTCGAGAGGATCAGACGGCCTTCCTTGTCCTCCTTCTGGAGAACCAGGGCCTCGACGTGATCGCCGACGTGGACGACCTCGTTCGGGTCGACGTCGTGCTTGATCGACAGCTCGCGGGAGGGGATGACGCCTTCGGTCTTGTAACCGATGTCGAGCAGGACCTCGTCCCGGTCGACCTTGACGATGGTGCCCTCGACGATGTCGCCGTCGTTGAAGTACTTGATGGTCTGATCGATCGCCGCGAGGAAGTCTTCCTCCGACCCGATGTCATTGACCGCTACCTGCGGGGTGCTGCGTACTGCGGGGTCGAGAGGTGCCTCGATGCTGGCCGTCATGTGGTGGGTTGCTCCGTGGACTGGTGGTGTTGTGCGGTCGCGTCATGAACCGTTGGATCGCATCAAACCGCTGGATTGCCTGAAGAGAGCACAGATTCACCACCGACTGCTGCGAGCACGAGCCTGCTCCGTCCGAGGTCGCGCGGGCCCATAGCGCACCTGACAGAATACCGGTCTCGACGAAGGCAGCACAACCTGGGGCACCCGGTGCCTACCGGCCGCCCGCCGAGGTCTCCCGACGTGCCATCCATCTCAATGTACGACGTCCAGGGCGGGTCGTCGTCCGGAGAGGGTACTCGTGTCCGCCATTCGGGCCACCAGGTCGTGCGCGGCGGCCGCGATCTCGTGCTCGGTCGACCGCGCGGCGAGGTCCAGCAGCGCCCACAGATCGGCCGCCTGGCCCAGGTCCACCAGCGGCTCACCGAGCGCCAGCCCGCTCCCTCGCAGGACGCTCAGCACCGCCCCGGCCAGCACCGGGTCCACGCAGAACCGGAAAAGGTTTCCCAGATCCGTGTACGGCGACCCCGCGTGGGCGAACTCCCAGTCGATCAGCCCGGTGATCCGCGCGGTCGCCGGGTCCACCAGCAGGTTCTTCGGATTGAAATCGCTGTGCACCAGGCAGACCCGGTCCACCCCGTCGGCCAGCACGTCCTCGGCCTCGGCGATCACGCCGGCGAACCGCTCGGACTGCTCCGGGCTCAGCCCCAGGTCGAGGCCCGCGACGTACCGCTCCAGGTCGCCCATCCCGAACGGCTCGATCGCCAGCTCGCCGTCACGGAACATCCCGAAGGTGAGGAACGGCATCCCACTCAGCCGCACCAGCAGCTCACCCAACTGCTCCCCAACCGTCCGGCGCTCGTCCTCCCCCGCCGTCTCCAGATAGAGCTGCAGGTTCACCCCCGGCAGCCGCTCGGTCAGCAGATAGGGCGGGTCCTCGGCGGATCCCTCGCGCTTGGTGTCCAGCACTCGCGGAACAGGCAACAGCCCGCGGACGAGCTGGAGGAGCGCCGCGTCCACAGCAGCCCGCCCAGGGTCCTTCACATACAACTTCAGTACGGCGTCCTCGCCGCCGGCGCTGACCGCATACGTCTGACCGCCGTACCCGCCCGTCAGGGGGACCGCACTGGCCGCGAAGTCGCTCATACAGCCGAACACTAGAGTTTCCTCCGTGACCGGGCCGGTGCGGGTGGAGTTGACCGAGGCGGAGACCTCCCGGGCCAGCCGGGCCTACTGGAACTCGGCGGCCGGCGAGTATCTCGCTGAACACGGCGACTTCCTCGGCGACGACCGCTTCATCTGGTGTCCCGAGGGGGTCGACGAGGAGCACGCCCACTTGCTCGGCCCGGTTCGGGGCCGGCGCATCCTCGAGGTCGGCTGCGGCGCCGCGCAGTGCTCGCGGTGGCTGGTCAAGCAGGGCGCGGACGTCGTTGCGTTCGACATCTCGCTGGAGCAACTCCGGATCGCGCGAGAGCTCGACGCCCGCACCGGCACCGTCGTCCGGACTGTCGCGGCCGACGCGACCGCGATCCCCTACCGCGACGCCACCTTCGACATCGTCTGCTCGGCGTTCGGCGCGCTGCCGTTCGTCGCCGACGCCGGGACCGCGTTACGCGAGATCGCCCGGACGCTGAAGCCGGGCGGCCTGCTCGTGTTCTCGGTGACCCATCCGTTCCGCTGGACCATGCCGGACGACCCGACGCCGGCCGGCCTGCGGATCACCCATTCCTACTTCGACCGGACGCCGTACGTGGAGGTCGACGCCGCGGGTACGCCGGTGTACGCCGAACACCACCGGACGACCGGCGACTGGATCCGCGAACTCACCGACGCCAGGTTCGTCGTCGACGACCTGCTCGAGCCCGAGTGGCCGGCCGGGCACGACCTGGTCTGGGGCGGCTGGGGACCAGACCGCGGCCGCCTGGTCCCAGGCACCGCGATCTGGTCCGCGCACAAGCAGTAGGTCAGTCCGCCTCGGTCCGGCGACGCGTCTGCAGGAAGCCGACGGCCCCCAGCAACAGCAGTCCGAGGATCAGCGACAGCAACGGCACCCAGAAGCCGATCAGGTGCAGCTGTGCCGCCTTCGACTGGTAGCCGCCCTCGTCGACCCCGTTCTCGGTCGCGCCCTTCACATTCTTCTTCACCGTCGCGTCGTCGTACGCGATGGTGACTTGTGTCGCGGTCAGCTTGTCCTCACCGTCGTACGCGATGGTGGCGAGCTGCTTCTCCTCGCCCTTGATGATCGCTCCGGTGATCGGCTCGATCCACAAGGTCCGGGTGTTCTTGTACGTCCGCTGGACTGCGACCGAGTCCTTGCTGAAGTCGTCGACCAGACTGCCCGGCACGAGCAGCGGCTTGGCCAGCGGCACCTCCTGCTTCGGGATCTCCTGCTCGAAGACGTAGACCTTGAGCCCGTCCAGCTTGGTCTCCTTCTTGTACTGGATCGGGAACGCCTTGCGGAGCGTGGTGTCCCAGAAGGAGTACGTCTTCTTCTCGGTGCCGAACGGGAACTTCAGCACCAGACCCTCGTGTCCCTTGAACAGCGGGCTCTTCGGGTCGGGCTTGAGCCGGTCCGCCTTCTCCAGCGTGGTCGAGATGTACTCGCCGCTGTCGTCGCCACCCGACGGGTTCCAGCGCACCGCCTCACCGGTGCGCGCGTCCAGGACGACGCGTTCCTGGACGAAGCTCAGCGGCATCAGACCGGTGAGCGACGCGTCGTCGGGGAACTTGTAGTTCTTGGAGTCGTCCGTCACCACGGCCGTGTCGAACACGACCACCTTGCGATTCAGTGCCTTGCTGATCTTGTCGGCCGCAACCACGTCACCGCGGACCGTCCGCCGGGCTTCCAGCTCGACGCCCTTCTTCTCCTTCAGGTCCGCGACGCTGAAGATGGTGGCGTCCGGACCGGCCGACACCGTATGTGCGATCTGGCCCGCGGGCGCGACCGCCAGCGTTGGATACGCATAGAACCTGGCCAGCGCCGCAACGCCGACGAAGAACACCCCGAGCCCGATCAACACCGCACGACTGCGTGTCCCCACTGCATCCCCTCCCGGTCTGTCCGCGGGACGCTACCAGCGGGTAGCCAGCTTGAACAGACGATGCGGGTGGGAATTTCGAACTGTCATATAGTCGCGCCGCATGAGGGGGAACCGGACACTGCCGGCGCCACCACAGACATCGGTGCTCCGCGGTGTCGTGGTGGCGATCGCGGTGCTGCAGTCGACGGTCCTCGGTCTGCTCGCCCGCCGGGGTTCGTGGCTGAGCGACGACCTCGACTTCCTCGTCCAGGGCGGTCGCGGCTTCGCGCCCGCCGAGCTGCTGACACCGGTGAACGACCACATCGCGCCCGGGCTGCGCCTCGTCTACGCGATCTTCGCCGAGGTCGCTCCACTGAACCATGGCTTCACCATCGGCTGGCGGGTGCTGATGCAGGCGCTCGCGATCACCCTGATGGGTCTGCTCCTCCAGCGCATCCTGGGCTCGAACTGGTGGGTGGTCATCGGCACGATCTTCTACGCGATCACCCCACTCAGCATGCCGTCGTTCATGTCGCTGTCGAGTGGTGTGAACAACCTGTCCGCGCACGTCTTCGGCCTCTTGTTGCTGCACGCAACCATCGACTGGCACGACGGCCACCGCCGGCGTGCCGTTGCCTACGGCCCATTGTCGCTGCTGATCTCAGTGGCCTGCTGGGAGAAGTCCGCCCTGATCCTGGTCACGGCCGTTGCCCTGGCACTCTATCTGCGCACCGGCCCGCTCCGCGACTGGCTCCGCGGCTGGTGGCGGTACGCCGCCGCTCTCACCGTGCCGATCATTGCCTTCGGCATCCTCTACCTGACGCACGGCAATCCGTCGACCGGCCGGCTGCCCGGCCCCGGCAAGCTGCTCGAGCTCACGGCGCGCGGCTTCGGCGTGCCGCTGTCCGCACTGGTCGGCGGCCCTTGGACCTGGGCCGGCACCGGGCAGTCGATGAGCGTCGCCACGCCTCCCGTCGCGGCGTTCGCGCTCGGTGGGCTGGTCGCCATTGTGCTGCTCGCGACCGCGTGGCGGCGGGGCCGGCGTGCGCTGCTGCTGTGGGCCTCGGTCGCCGTCTACGTTCTGGTGACCGTGCTCCTCGTGTCCTACGGACGCTTCCGTGGGTTCGGCTCGATCTTCACCGTGCACTACCACTACTGGTCCGATGTCTCGATCCCACTCGCATTGGCTGTGGTGCTGTCGCTTCGGACGGTCCAGCTGCGGCTGGCCGTCGTACCCGTCGCCTGTCTGGTCGTCGGCGTGGTCGTGTCGGACGCCGGATTCGCCCGGGAGTGGGGGAACAACCCGGCAAAGGCGTACTTCGCGACCGTCACCGCGGAGCTGGATCGGGCCGGACCGAACGTGAATCTCTGGGACACCCCGATGCCGCCCTCGATCGCCACTGCGCTGATGGCAGACATCCGGCTGTCGCCTGTACTGAGGATGGCCAGGATCCCGTTCCAGTTGCAGGCACCGACCAGTGAGCCACTGCTGGTCGACGACACCGGGCACCTCCGCAGGTCGCAGCTCGCGGTCTGGTCACGCGGTGCGCCGACGTCGCAGGCCAACTCCTTCTGCAACCTGCTGGTGCGTGGCACTGATCCGGTGACCGTGCCGCTGGTGCCCACCCAGCACGGAGTCGCGACCGCGGCGTGGTTCGTCAAGGCGGCGTACTTCTCCAACCGCGAGAACACCGTGGCGATCGAACTGCTGGACGCCGACGGCAACGTCGCGGCGCTCCCTGCGGCCGACTGGCCCGCTGGAGCCGGGAACATGTACTTCGGGCCGTCCCCCCGGATCACCGCCACGCAACTGCGGCTACGCTCCTCCGATCCCGCGACCAACCTCTGCGTCGAGAACCTCGAGATCGGATTGCCCAGATGACACGGACCAGATTCCCGGCGTTGGACGGGTTGCGGGCTGTCGGTGCGCTTGCGGTGCTGACCACCCATGTCGGGTTTCACACCGGGACCTCGCTGAACGGGCCGTTCGCCGGGATCCTTGCCCGGTTGGACATCGGGGTGGCGATCTTCTTCGCGATCTCCGGGTTCCTGCTCTACCGGCCGCACGCGGTGGCGTGGTTCGAGGGGACGCTGCCGCCGCTCACACTGCCCTACCTGCGCAACCGCGCACTGCGGATCCTGCCGGCGCTCTGGCTGGCGGTAGTGCTCGCTGTCGTCCTCGTGCCGCACAAGGACGGCGTGACCTGGGCGACGTACCTCCAGCACGCCACACTCACGCAGGTCTACTTCCACGGGCCGGCGGCGGACGGACTCACGCAGCTGTGGAGTCTGGCGACCGAGGTCGCGTTCTACCTTCTCCTGCCAGGGCTGGCGAAACTGCTGACCGGGTACGAGCGTCCCACTCGACGCAGCGTGCGCTGGCGACTCGTCGTACTCGGTGTGCTGATCGTTCTCGGACCGGTCTGGATGGCCGCTGTGAACGCGACCGGTCACCCGCAGGCGGGCCTCTGGCTACCCGGGTACGTCGGCTGGTTCGCCGTCGGGATGGGGTTCGCCCTGTGGCAGGTGGCTCGCAGCAGCGGCCGGCTCGGCCCGTCCGCGCTCGACACGCTCACCAAGGTCCCAGGGACGGTCTGGGGTGTCGGTGCAGCGCTGCTGCTCATCGCTGCGAGCCCGGTCGCCGGTCCGTACAACCTGTCCGCGTCCACACCAGGCCAGGCGTTCGTGAAGGCCATCCTCTACACGGGCATCGCAGCGTGCGTTCTCTTTCCGGCACTGACCCCGACCACCCGCATCGCCGGCGTCCTCGGCGGGAGAGTCGGCCACATCGCCGGAGACATCTCGTACGGCGTCTTCGCGTACCACCTGATTGTGCTGAGTCTGGTCGAGCGGATCAGCGGCTACAACCTGTTCAGCGGCAAGTTCGCCCTGCTCTTCTTCCCGACGCTCGTCATCTCGGCCGCCGTCGCCGCAGCGAGCTACTACGGGATGGAGCGGCCCATCATGCGCCTTGGCAGGCGAGACAGGTCGTACGACGTCTCACCGGTGAACGTGGACAACAGGGCCAGCGCACATCCGAACAAGATCGACGACTGGACGACTGCCGAGGTCACTCCGGCATCTCCGTTCGGCCAGGGCTGAACGGCCGCCACCAGAGTCCCCAGCGTCACCACAGCCGCGACCACGACAAGCACCACCCGCTTCGGCAGGAACCACGAACAGACGGCAGCAACCGCAACGGCGGCCAGGCCGATCCACCCGGACATGACCGTGCCCGCGACCGCACCGAGGGCCAAAGCGACCCATGGCCCGACATTGCGGCCTTCGCGCAGGCGATGCCCCGAATGCCTTGACCGACGCCGGAAGAACACGGCCATGGCGATCACCGACAGCAGTGCGAGCAGTCCGACCAGCAGACCGCCGCGGTACGTGCGATCCGGCATGAAGCGAGCTGTCACCACCTGCTCGGGCCCGGCCGGCAGCACCCAGCCCTGCTGCCAGCCGCCGATGCGGATCGGCGTCAGCTTGTGGCCAGTGCCGTCGTACGCCTCCCAGCCGTCGTTGTAGTTCTGGGCGACGGTCAGCACGGACTGCTCGTCCGCGGCCGGCACCTCGGCGGTCAGTTCGGCAGGGTTCGGCCGCCAGACGTCCACGTCCTGCACCGGCGTGACGGACACGTCGCTGAATCCTGCCTTGGTCAGCGTGGTCTCGATAGGTACGAAGCCTCCACCGGCCAGGACATCCACGGCATGGCGTCCTGCCTGCAGTGGAACCGCGGAGTCCTTTCCACACGTGCTGAACGCGACCGGCCGTCGCTGCAGCAGGTCCCGCACCGTCGCCTTGAGCTGTGTGTCCGCCGGTACGCCGTCAACGCGCACCCCCGGCCCATAGCCGCAGTACGCCCCGGTCTGGCTGTTCAGGTCGAGTGCCTTGCGCAGATCGTCGGCGCCGATCACTCGCACCTCGGCGACGCCTACCGGCGCGGTCTGCGCCAACCCGGTAGCCGAGTCGAAGTCCACCATCGGTCTGGTCTCGGCGAAGTCCACTTCGACCGTCCGCGCCTTCCGCTCGGCGAACCGAACGTAGCCCTCGGAGTCCACTGTGCTCCGGGTCGGCGCACCACCGTCGAACCGCAGCAGCACCTCGGTCGGCTGAGAGGCCGTCAGGTACGGATCGGTCAGGAACTGCAGCCCACTCAGCTCCCTTGCCGCAGGCAACCTCAGGGTCAGGCTCGGAGCCGGGTCGCTCGGGTCCGCTACCCAGCCGGTCCCGAGATCGCGATCGACGGCAGCGCCCGGTCGCCCCTCTGGGGCCGTCACGGCTCGGGACGATGCAGACGCGGTGATGGCACCCGGCATCACGAGCATGCCGTCGAGAGTCGCGCCGTCCTTCGGCAGTGCGGTCCCGTGCAGCTGGTATGACGCCGCCTGCGGCAGCTCGATACTGCGCAAGAGGCCGGTCGGCTCCTCCGAGTCCTTCGCCACGCTCTGCCGGCACAGTGGCCGGGTGTCCACGTGAAGGCAGGCAGACCGCCCGATCTGCTCGTTCCTGAACACCATTGCGCTCGGCTGCCGCTCAGTGGCCGGCACGCTGAGCCGACTGACCGCCTGCATGCCCGGCAGGGTCACCTCCGCGATCGACACACCACTCGGGTTCTTGCCGTCGGTCACACCGACACTCAGCCGCAACCGCTTCGTCTGACCCGGTGGGGTTGGGATGCTCTGCGCATCGCCCGACCCCGAGACCACTGACGTCAGCGATCCGGCGTCCGTGTCCACCTGCAACGTCCGGACCGGCTCGGTCGTGGGTGGCGCCAGCGAGAACTGGACCTTCAGCCCGTCGACCGTGCGCGGCGAGTCGAAGGTCAGCTCCAGCCATTCCCCACTGCTCCGGCCGAACGTCCCCGAGATCCAGCGACTGGACGGATCGCCGTCTACTGCGGCGAACGGTCCGTTGCCCGGCCCGGTCCGCAATGTGGCGTCCGCATCCGATGCCGACGAGGACGCCCGTACGTCGGCAATGCCGCCACCCCACGTCCTGGTCGTACTCGGAGTTGCGGTGCCGTCGTCGTACCCGAGGGTGCGGCGGTGTTGCCGGCTCCCCTCGGCCGCGGTGAGCACGGGCGAGTAGTTCTCGGCCGGACGGCCGACCGACACCTCACGACGTTGCATGCCGTCGGTCTGGACCAGCGGGAGTCCGTCGAGTCGCCCGGCGGCGTCGGAGCTGGTCACCGCGTCACGGTCACCGCCGAGTGCCGTCAACACCGCCGGTACGTCCTCAGCCGCGCCGCGGACTTCCACCAGTCGCGACTCCGGGACCAGCCGGCCCGCACTGGTGTCACCGACGTCGTAGATCTCCACGCTCGGGTACGGCAGCCGCATGTGGCCGTCGAGCGTCACGCCGGGCTGCTCGATGGTGCTGCCGGTGGGCGGGCCGAAGGACGCGACCCGCTTGATGCCCGACTCGGCCAGGCTCTCGTGCACGGCCAGGGTCGGCGTCACCTGCGCGTCGTACCTGAGGTCGTTGCGCACCACGACGTACCTGACGCCCGCACGCGCGAGGGCTTGCCGCAGTGTCTGGTCGCCGACGCCGGACCCCAGCCGGCGCTCCACCTCGTCGAGCCATCGCGTCGTCCCGGCAGACCCCAGTGGTACGGCGTCTCGCACAGCCATGGGTCGCTTCAGCAAGGCCTGGAACGGCTCGTCCTTCGTCGAGCCCCAGGTGAAGTCCGCGAAGGATGCGGCCGGCACGACGAGGACACTGCCCGGCGCGGACTGGTTGTCGAGCCAGGACGCGGCTTCCCGCCAGTGCGCCGGGATAGCGTCGTACCCCTCGCTCCTGGGCAGTTGACCGAAGATGGCCGGCGTTGCGACCGACACGACCAGACACGCCACCAGCACCGGTACGACGCGACGGTGGATGCGATGCGATACCGCCCAATCGGCGAGGCGGCTCAGGGAATGCGCTGCGGCGAGGGTGAGTGGCAATCGGACGACCAGCTCGAACTTGTGCGTGTTGCGAAGCGCTGCGAGCGGTCCGTCGAGCAGCTCCTGCAACTGCGGCGCCCAGGGTGAGCCGACCGCACCGGCGTGGCCGAGCGTCACCAGCAGGAGTCCTGCCACGAGGGAG
This sequence comes from Kribbella sp. NBC_01484, assembly GCF_036227145.1. Classification (NCBI taxonomy): domain Bacteria; kingdom Bacillati; phylum Actinomycetota; class Actinomycetes; order Propionibacteriales; family Kribbellaceae; genus Kribbella; species Kribbella sp. NBC_01484. The sequence continues at coordinate 6,333,048 of NZ_CP109437.1, read as the reverse complement.
AGCTGCAGGAACCCGCGGTTCTTCAGCGAGCCCATCGCGAGGCCCGCAAGGCCTAGCAGGGCGATGGCCGCGGTGGTGAGGATCAGCATCGGCTGCGTGACGTAGAGCCAGCCGGCCGGCCAGCTCGGTCCGCCGCCGCCGGACAGGAAGTTGAGCCACTGCGACGTACCGCGGAAAGACTCGAACACACTCGCCATGCCGGTCGTCACCCGGGCGTTCTCGATCCAGTCGAGGAACGGCGGGCTGTACCGGCCGAGCAGCATCAGCGGCACGAGCCACCAGATCGACACCGCCACCACACAGCCGAGCCAGCCGACCGCCACCTTCAGCGTCGACCTGTCCAGCCGCCGCGTCATCAGCCAGATCGCCGGCAGTACGAGCGTGGCACCGGTCGCGACGGCGTTGACTCCCCCGACCAGTGCGAACGCCACGGCCGACCAGCCGACCCGCCACCAGCCCGAGCGGGCGCGTGGGGTGACGAGTGGCAGCAGTACCCACGGAGCCATCGCGATCGGCCACACCTCGATCGAGGTGATCGACAGCTCGCCGAGCATGCGAGGGCTCAGTGCGTAGAGCAGCGCCACGGTAAAGCGCGTCCACGGCACGCCGTACTGCAGGGCGTTGCACAGCTTCCAGACCCCGAGGAACGCGACGCACAGGACCAAGGACCACCACAGGCGTTGGGTGATCCAGTCCGGCACCGACAGCGAGTCGAGGAGCCAGTGGAACGGGCCTATCGGCAGCAGGTAGCCGTAGGCCTGGTTCTGCAGCTGACCGAAGGCACCCTGTGGATCCCACAGGTGCAGAGCCCGAACGAGGAAGCCGCCCGGTCCGGCGGTCAGGTCGAGCTTGGTGTCGGGCACGATCTTGCCGGATGCCTGATGGAAGCACAGTGCGATCAGGACCAGGCAGCCCAGCACGAGCCTCGCTCGCCAGACCGCCTGCTCCGAACTGCCCGCCTTGAGTCTCCTCATCGGCGCCGGAGGACCAGGACGAGATTCCAGGTCACGACCTCCCGCACACCGGGCACCGCGAGTACGCCGTACGCCCAGCGCGGGTGATATCTCGGCACCGCCGCGACGAGGTCCGCTGTCCGGCAGGAGCGAGCCCACCGCAGTCCCCCGGCCACTGTGATCGGGAACAGCGACTCACCGAACTGGTTCTTCGGCGGATGCCCCTGCCGGCGCTCGTAGCGGCTGGCAGCGCGGTGTCCGCCGAGGTAATGCCACGGCGCGGTCTCGTGGCCGCCGTGCGGTCCCCACCAGCCGGTGTAGGACAGGAAGACCGTCCCACCCGGCCGAGTGACTCGGACCAACTCGTCAGCCATCAGCCATGGGTCGGGCACGTGCTCGAGCACGTTGGACGAGAAACAGATGTCGACTGCGGCGTCAGCAACCGGCAGTGCCATACCGCTGCCGAGCACAGTGCCCGGTGTGGGCTCGCCGCGCCCGCTCAGCTCGCCGAGGTCGGAGTCGATCGCGTAGTACGTCGCTCCAGCCCGGCGGAACGCGTCGGCGAAGTACCCGGGCCCGCCACCGACGTCGAGCAGCAGTGCGCCGGGCAGCTCGGCGTACTGCCGGACCTGCCCGACCGAATCTGCAGCAAGCGTTTCGTAGAAGCGAGCCGGGTCCGACTGCTCGACTCCGAACGCCCGGAACAGCCGGACCGCACGGCCGAGATCGGCCGTCCACTCCGGGCTTTCCGTCGCGTTCGTCATCAGTTGCACAGGCGGGACATTAACGGATCTCGCGAGGTCTGGCGGACATCGTTACTCCTTGGTAACGTCCCCGCCCATTACCTCGGGGGAGGTGACCGGAGGGGTGGGGCTGACCAGGTGCGTGCGCAGAGCGTGCTGTTGCTGAATTGGCGGGACACGACGAACCCGGAAGGTGGAGGTTCGGAGCGCTATGTGGAGGAGGTGGCGAGAGGCCTTGCAGCACTGGGCTGGTCGGTGACCGTGCTGTGCGCGGCGTACCCGGGGAGCCCCCGCGAAGCCCGTCGCCACGACGTCCGGTACGTGTATCGAGGCTCCAAGGTCACGGTGTACCTACGCGGTCTCGTGCACACCTTGCTGCACCAACCGGACCGCGTTGTCGACGTGCAGAACGGACTCCCATTCTTTACCCGTCTCGTACGTCGCAGTGTCGTCGTACTCGTCCATCACGTGCACCAGGAGCAGTGGCAGGTCGTGTACCCGGGCTGGCGCGGCCGGCTTGGCTGGTGGCTCGAATCGCGGGTAGCACCACGGTTGTACGACGACTGCCCTTATGTGACGGTGTCGTCGGCCTCCCGCGACGAGCTCGCCGGACTCGGCGTCAGCGACATCACGGTGATCCACAACGGCACCGATCCGGCACCGCCACGCCAGCGCCCGCAATCGACAGTGCCAACGGTCGTGTGCGTCGGACGGATCGTTCCGCACAAGCAACTCGAGCACGCGGTCGACGCGATCGCTGAAGCACGCAAGGTCCTTCCCGATGCGCGGCTGATCGTTGTCGGCTCAGGTTGGTGGGAGGACTCGCTCCGTGCGTACGTCGACGAGCGTGGTCTGCGGGACGCGGTCGAGTTCCGCGGCCATGTGAGTGAGGACGACAAGCACGCGGCGTACGACGAGGCCTGGGTGCTCGCACTGCCAAGCCTCAAAGAGGGTTGGGGTCTGGTCGTCGGCGAGGCCGCGGGTCACGGCGTACCGACGGTGGCCTACCGCAGTGCGGGCGGCCCGACAGAGTCCGTCCACGACGGAGTGTCGGGTGTGCTGGTGGACAGCCCGCAGCACTTCGCCGGCGCGATCACCGCGCTGCTGCAGGACGACGCAATGCGGCAGCGGTTGTCGGAAGGGGCGTCGGCCAGTGCGGGCAAGTTCACCTGGTGTGCGGCCGCACTGGCCTTCGACCGGCTGCTGACGCCTACTTCACCCCGTAGCCGACGATCGGGTCGTCCGCCTGCCCCTGCGTCTGGCCGGGCGGCGGCGCCGGGTCGTCCTTCACCGACTGCACCACCCCGACAACCGTCGTGGTAGCGACTGCCAGTCCGGCGAGTACGGCGATGGCCGCACCGATCAGTGATCCCATGGAACGTGTCCCCTCCCGGTCAAGTGAACCGAAGAGTAACAACGCCTCGCCAGAGAAACCAGAGCGGCGATCAAGGTCGCCGCGGCAGCCGCCCAGGCAGCCAGTACGACGACGATCCGCCAGGGCGCGTGGTGTTGCGGCACGGGCGTTCCCGCGAGCCGGTAGACGGTCACGGTCGGACCGGAGAACTCCTCCTTGAGCCCGTGCAACAGCGTTGTCGGGATCGGACCACCCGCCTCGCGATCGACCACGATCCAGCCCACACCATGCTGCAGCAGAACGTCAGTCGGATCCGACCCGTCCCGCACGCCGGCCCGGATCGCGGTTGCCACGTCGGCCGCCTGTGCATCCTCGCCGGCCAGGCGGTGCCCGCCGACGATCAGTTCGTCGGGCGCGATCGAAGGCTGCGCGAAGTAGCGGGGCATCGGGTCGAGCACCGGACGGCGGCTGTTCCACACCGGTGCCCGATAGGACTCGTAGGGCCAAGGAATGAAGCGGCCGGCGACCGCGTGCTGTGCCTGCTGCCAGTCCGACGGATACTCCGAGACCCTCAGGCCGGCTCCCCCGGCCAACGCAGGCAGAGCGGCGATCGGCAACAGCACCGCAGTGACTCCCACGACACGCTGCATGCGGACGTGGCGGAGTACAGCTGTCACCGCAACACCGAAGCCGACGGACTCGAGCAGGATCAGTGGTGGAAGATAGCGCTGCCCGTCGCGGAACAGGCCGGCTCCTGGCACGTGCGCAACGACCTGGGCGAACGCACCCGGTGCGACCACGCCGGCCAGCCCGATGAGCAGAGCGACCACGGCTGCCGTCACCAGTGCGCCGACTACGCGTTCTTGTCGCCACCACAGCACTACGCCGGCCACCGACAGGACCAGCATCGCGACTGCAAAGATGGTCGGCAGTAGGTCGCCTCGATTGCCGGGGACAACGTTTGCGTTCCACACGCCACCCAGCGTGAGGAGTGTGGGCAGCACTCCCCCATAGCCCTCGTCACGTGCCGCGAATGCAGTCACCGAGGCTGGATCGCTGGTTGCACCTCCGCCATGGACGAGACCCGCCACCAGCCACGGTGCATTGACGAGCAGTGCTGCGCCCAGCGGCCAGATCTTCGGAGCCCGTGGCGGCCAGAGCAGGATCAGCCCCGCCATCAGCAGTCCGGTGATTCCACCCGATGCCGTCAGCGCACACCCGGCCGACGCCAGCACGAATCCAGGCCACCCGTGTCCCCGCCGCAGTCGTAGCGCCGACCGCACCAGCCACGGCAGGGCTGCGTACCCGAGGAGGAGGGCCCACGCACCGAGCCGCAGCCGCTCGGCGACGAACGGGTTCCACAGGTAGAGCGTGGCGGCCGCAGCGCCCGGCAGCGCGCCACCCAGCCGGACCTCGCGCCAGAGAGCGGTCATGCCGAGGCCGGAGAGTAATGGGATGGCCACGAGGACGAGCTTGTTGACCAGTACGCCGCCGACCACGTCGAGCAGGGCCACGACGACATCCGACGGGACCGCGCGCGGCATGGCCGTTGTGACACCGAAGAGGTCAAGCCGTACCGTGAGGTCCGGCACGAACACCATGTCGTAGCCGACCACGAAGCCTGGAGCGAGTAGCGGAGCAGTGATCAGCAGGGTGAGCAGGACAGGCCACAACCACGGCAGGACGCGCTTGGCACGTTCTGACATGACCACCTCCCCACCCAATGCCCTGAGGCAGTAGAGCATGAGTTCAGACACCACTCCGGAGCAAGAGCCCAGACGGTTGGCATTCCTGCGCAGTGCCACGGTCGTTGCCGTCGGCATGGCCATCATGAACGTAGCCGCCTACGGTTTCACACTGATCGGGACGCACACGCTGGTGCCCGAGCAGTTCGGCGCCATGACCGCGCTGCTCGGCCTGCTGCTGATCGGCAACGTCGCCTCGCTCGGTCTGCAGGCTACCGGCGCCCGCCGCCTCGCCACTCACAGCGGGGACAGCGCCGCGGGCTTGGCCGACACCATGCTCAAGGCGGGTCGCCGTGCGGCTGTCGGACTCACCGCGGTGTGTCTGGTGGCGACGCCCCTGTTCATGTGGATGTTGCACATCGACTCCGTGGTCGCGGTCCTGCTGCTCGCTCCCACCCTCGGCTTCCTGACGCTGATGGGCTCACAGCTCGGTGTCCTCCAAGGCAGCCAGCGCTGGACCGAGTTGGCGGCCGTCTACACCGCTGTCGGCGTCGGCCGCCTCGTGCTCGGTGGTGGTGCACTGCTCGTGCACCCATCACTCGACTCGGCGATGATCGGTCTCGCTCTCGGCGCCGCCGTACCTCCGCTGCTGGGTGGCTTCCTGCTCCGGGGATCGGCCGGCGCTACCGCCGCGGAGATGAAGGCGGTACTGCGGGAGACGATGCACGGCACGCACACCCTGCTGGCGTTCTTCGCGATCGCCAACGCGGACGTGCTGTTCGCGCGTGCGTTACTGGACGGCAGGGACAGCGGGTACTACGCGGCCGGGCTGATCGTGTCGAAGGCCTGTCTGTTCCTGCCGCAGTTCGTCATCGTGATCGTGTTCCCGTCACTCGCCAGCTCCCCCGGCGACACCCGGCGGCTACGCCAGGCGATCGCCGCCGTTGCCGGGCTCGGCGTCTGCGCCGTCATCGGCACCCTCGTGCTGCCCGACTTGATCGTCGCGATCATCGGCGGCGAGGAGAAGTATGCGCCACTCGGTCCGTACACGTGGCTGTTCGCGGTCTCCGGCTCGGCATACGCCGTACTGCAACTGGTCGTGTACGCGGCGATCGCGCAGCAGGAGAAGCGTGCCGCCGTGGTGATCTGGGTCGGCCTCGCCGTACTCGCGGTCGCGGCCGGGATCGTGCTCGGCACCGGCATCGCCACCGGGCTCAACGGCGTGAAGGTGCTGGTCGCGATGACCAGCACCTGCGCGCTGCTGCTGTCGGCCGTGCTGGCGACAGGACTCCATCGCCAGGCCAGCACTTAGCTCACCAGAGGCTGGCCGCTCTTTACCAAAGGCTAGACCGCGCGAACCGGCGGGCGAAGGTGTTCGCCAGCACGAGCAGCACCAGTCCGATGACGGAGCGGAATAACCCGATTGCCGTCGCATAGCTGAACTGCGGCACCGCCGAGGCCAGACCGATCTTGTAAACGTAGGTGTCGATCACTTCCGCGGTGTCGAGATTGAGGTTGTTCTGCATCAGCAGCACCTTCTCGAACCCGACCGACAGGATCGAGCCGATGTTCAGGATCAGCAGGATCACCGCCACCGGCACGATCGCCGGCAGGTCGATGTGCCACATCCGCCGCACCCGGGATGCCCCGTCGACAATCGCCGCCTCGTGCAGTTCCGGCGGCACGCTGGTCAGCGCGGCCAGATAGATGATCGCGGCGAACCCCATCGTCTGCCACGCCCCCGACCACACATAGATGTGCCGGAACATCCCGGAGTCGCCCATGATGTCGACCGGCCCGAAGCCGAACAGCCCGAGGAACTTGTTCGCCACCCCGGTGTTCGGGTTCGTCAGTACGACGACCAGCCCGACCACGACCACCGTGGAGATGAAGTGCGGCGCGTAGGTGATCAGCTGCGCCGACCGGCTGAACCACTTCTTCCGGATCGTGTTCAGGCAGAGCGCGAGGATGATCGGCAGCGGGAACGTGGCCACCAGTTCGTAGACGTGCAGGTACACGGTGTTCTTGATCAGCCGCCAGAACTGGTACGACTCCACGAACCGGTGGAAGTGCTTGGTCCCGACCCACGGGCTGCCCCAGATCCCGGACACCACGTTGTAGTCCTTGAACGCGATGATCACGCCGTACATCGGCCAGTAGGCGAAGATCGCCAGCCAGATCAGCGGCAGCGCCAGCATCGCGTACAGCTGCCAGTTCCGGCGCATCCGCAACCCCAGTCCGACCGCGGACCTCGCCGTACGCGTGCGCTTGTGAGCCGCCGTCCGGACCGACGAGCGCGCTTGTGCTTCGGTGGAGGTGACCATGCTCATCCCTTCAGGGAGCCGATCATGGCTCCCTTGACGAAGTGCTTCTGGACGAAGGGGTAGACCAGCAGCGGCGGGATCATCCCGATCACGATCAGCGAGTACTTCAGCTGCTGCTGCAGCTCCTTCAGCTGGATCAGCTTGCTGGTGTCGGGCATCTGGGACGGGTCGATCCTCGACTGGATCAGGATCTGCCGCAGGATCACCTGCAACGGGAACAGGTGCTCGTTGGTCAGGTAGATCAGCGCGTTGAAGAACGAGTTCCACTGCCCGACCGCGTAGAAGAGCAGGTTCACCGCGATGATCGGCTTGCTCAGCGGCAGCACGATCCGCCAGAAGAACCCGAAGTCGCTGCAGCCGTCCACCTTCCCGGCCTCGACCAGCTCCTCCGGGATCGTCACCATGAAATAGGTCCGGGTGATGATCACGTTCCAGACCGCCAGCGCGGCCGGCAGGATGATCGCCCACCGCGTGTTCAGCAGGCCGAGCTTGTCCACCACCAGGTACGTCGGGATCAGCCCACCGCTGAACATCATCGTGAACACGAACGCCGCCATGATCAGGCCCTTGCCCGGCAGCCCCTTCCGCGACAGCGGGTACGCCGCCAGCAGCGTGAGGACCGTGGCCACCACAGCCCCGACGACCGCGTAGTACACGGAGTTGCCGAAGCCACTGACAATCGAGTCGTAGTCGAAGATCGCCTTGTACGCGTCCAGGGTGAACCCGACCGGCCACAGCCAGACCTCACCGGAGGCCACCTTCTCGGTGTTGCTCACCGAGGCGCTGAGCACGTAGATCAACGGGTAGAGGACGGCGAGGCAGAACAGTCCGAGCGCGGTGTAGATGCAGGCCGACGCGATCTTGTCGCCACGGGTGTCCTGGATCGACGCCCCCACCGCGAGCCGCCGCTCGTCCGGCGGCAGCGTACCGGCCGCGCTCATGCGTTGTAGGTCTCGTAGGCAGCCTGCTGGAGGTCCAGGTACGGCTTCACGCCGATCTTGCCGACCCGGTCCTTGAAGTCGTTCCACGCGCCGTCGTCGTTCGGGTCGAGCTGACCGGTGACGAACCGCGCGAGCGACTGGTTGACCTCGGTCTCCAGGTTCGTCTTCAGCTCCGACTCCTGCGCGGCCTGGTCCTGGTCCAGGGTGACCGGCGGGAACTGCATCTCCTGCGGCTGCTTGTACGGGAAGTAGTTGTCGACGGTCTGCTGGTAGAGCGGCTTCTCGAACGTCAGGTCGGCGGGGTTCACCCGCTCGGCGAGCCGGAAGTCCTGGGACCGGTACATCGTGTTGTCCTGGCTCCAGCTGATGTTCTTCTCGGTGTTCCAGGTCGCCGAGAAGCCGTACACGGCCTGCTTGCCGTTGATCCCGAGGTCGCCCTTCTTGGCCCACTCGAACTTCGGGCCGCCGTAGCCGCGCAGGACCGCCTCGAGCTCCATTTGCGCGTCGGCCCACTGGACCAGCAGCTCCGGCTTGGCGCACTTCTTGGTGATGACGAGCTTGGCCACCTCGACACCCACACCGAGATAGTTCCAGGCGGCGTACCGGACCTTGTTCGGTCCCTCCAGCGGCGGGATGGCCAGGTACTTGCGCCAGCGTGCGTTCGGGTCCTTCTGGTCGATGTCGAGGAAGCCACCCCAGTAGTAGGACCGGGCGCCGCCGATGATCGGCTTGCCCGGCGCCTTGCCGTACCGGTCCATCTGGTCCTGGTCGGCGGTGAACACGTCCTTGTTGATCAGGCCCTCGGCGTACAGGCCGTGGATGTACTTCAGGCCCTCGCGCCACTCGTCCTTGTCGAAGGTGACGTCGACCTTGCCGTCGTTGACGACCAGCCACGGGTCGCCGGGGTTGTAGAGGAAGGAGTTCATGAAGAACGTGTCGAGCGGCGCGTCCTTGTAGCCGGCGAACGGAATGGTCCGGCCGTTGCCGCCGAGGTCGGCCTTCTTGAAGGCGCGCAGCACCTCGCGGAACTCGTCGGTGGTCTTCGGGACGTCCAGGCCGACCTGCTTGATCCAGTCGGTGTTGAGGAACGTCCGGCTGTTGCTGGCCCGGCAGTGGTAGCAGTCGTTGATGTTCGGGAACGAGTAGATCTTCTTGTCCGGCGCCTGCACCAGCTTGCGGGTGTCCGGGTAGTCCTTCATCGCCTGCTGCAGGTTCAGCGCGTACCCGTCGATGTACTGGCCGACGTCGGTGAACAGTCCCTGCTGGCCGTACAGGTACAGCTGGGAGCGGGTGAAGTGCACACCCATGAACGCGTCCGGGATGTCGCCGGCCGCGATCATCGCGTTCACCTTGGTCATGATGTCGTCGTCGGTCCCGCCGACCTGGTTCCACTCGATGTGGATGTTGGTCTTCTGCTCCAGCCACTTGGTGAAGGCGTTGGTCTTCCAGTCGCCGATCGTCACGTCCTGCGGTACGACGATCTTGAAGGTGACCTTCTCGCTGGTGATCGGCTTCAGCTCCCGGGCGACCGGTCCGACGTACCCCTCCGGGTACTGCACCGTGGTCAGCTTCGGGCCGAGGGTGACGCTGGGCGCGGCCTGGCCGGCCCCGGCGGCAGCACCGCCGGCGCTGCTCGAACTACTCAGGCACTGAGCAGACCGCCGCCGGCTGTCGCGGCGGTCAGTCCGAGTGCCCCCGCGATGAGTGATCGACGGCTGAGTCCGGTGCTCCGGGCATCGAAGTTCGGCATGGGGTTCCTCCAAGGCGGCGGGGTCGGAACGACACGAAATATCCGAGAGCAATATCCGATAGGATCTCGGATCTTGCCCGGGAGGATGACAGAGAAAAAGACGGTGCGGAAGACCTCGACGGCAACCGACCGGAATCAGTCGCTCACTGTCCGCATCTTGCGTGCAAACGCTTTCCACTTGCTGTCAATCGGACACCTTTCTTGCGGAAAGTAAGTCCGGGCAGCGGCTCGATAGGGTGCTGCGCATGACGACCCCGAAGTTCATCCTCGAACTGCGCGAGAAGATCGGGCATGACCTGCTCTGGCTCACCGGCATCACGGGTGTGGTCCTGAACGACCGCGCGGAGATCCTGCTCGTCCGGCGCGCCGACAACGGGCGCTGGAGCCTGGTTGCCGGCATCCTCGAACCGGGCGAGCAGCCGGCCCACGGCCTGGCCCGCGAGATCCACGAGGAGACCGCGGTCGACGTCGCCGTCGAGCGCCTGGTCAGCGTCACGGCACTGCCGCCGGCCAGCTACCCCAACGGCGACCAGGTCCAGTACCTCGAACTCTGCTTCCGCTGCCGCCCGCTACGCGGCGAGCCCCGCGTCAACGACGACGAGTCCCTCGAGGTCCGCTGGTGGCCGTTGGCCGACCTGCCCCCGCTTACCTCCCGCGAGCACGAGTCGATCGCCAACGCCCTCTCCCCCAACCCGCTGCCGCTACTACCGGGAGTCGGGGGCTGAGACACCTCCCGGCTGCCTGAGACACGAAACAACGGCTGTCCTGCCGTTACCGTGGGTCCCCCCGGGGAACAACCCATCCCAGCGGACACCACTACGCCAGCCCGGTCGCTGGCCGCCGCCACTCCACCCGCCCGGCTGCCCGACAGCCCCGCCTCGCTACCCCGCGCGGCCGCCTTGGTCGGCCACTTTGTGCACCAGATCCGCACGGCGCCGGCCCTCCGCGTACTGAACTGGTGCACAAAGTCGATGTCTCTGCTGTGGCCGACACCCGCAGACAACCCAGCACGCGTCCGGACATCCGGTCCACTATCCCGGGGTGCCGTTGGGCGGGCCGGGGCGCGGACACCAGGTCGGGGCCTCGGACAACTCATGACTTGTCCCAGGTCCCGACACCTTGTCCCAGGCCCCGACACTTTTGCCCTAGCCCCCTGCTCCGGCCCGAAATCCCCGCCCACCGGCTCGGTGCTTGATCGGTGCACAAAGCCCGGCGGGGCCGAGACCCACAGGAACGACAGGAGAGCCGAAATAGCCTGCCTCGGCACACCAGTTCCTGTTTACGCCCCCGGCAACTGTCCTGCGGGCATGCGTACCTCCGGGCTGGAGGAGGCCGCCCGCTAGTGCGCGGCCTCGTGCCAGGTGCGGCCGATGCCCACGGAGACATCGAGGGGGACGGTCATCTCGACCGCGTGGCCCATGTCGCGGCGGACCAGTTCCTCGAGCGCCTCGCGCTCGCCGGGGGCGATCTCGAAGACGAGCTCGTCGTGGACCTGCAGGAGCATCCGCGACTTCAGGCCGGACTCGCGCAGTGACGCGTCGACCTTCAGCATCGCCATCTTGATCACGTCCGCGGCCGAGCCCTGGATCGGGGCGTTCAGCGCCATCCGCTCGGCCATCTCACGGCGCTGACGGTTGTCGCTGGTGAGGTCCGGCAGGTACCGCCGACGGCCCAGGATCGTCTCGGTGTACCCGCTCTTGCCGGCGTCGATGACGATCGACCGCAGGTAGTCCCGGACGCCGCCGAACCGCTCGAAGTACTCGTCCATCAGACCGCGCGCCTCGTCCACGCCGATCTTCAGCTGCTGGCTCAGCCCGTACGCCGACAGGCCGTACGCGAGCCCGTAGTTCATCGCCTTGATCTTGGCCCGCATCTCCTGCGTCACCTCGGACGGCTCGACCGAGAAGACCCGCGACGCCGTCACCGAGTGGAAGTCCATGCCCGAGTTGAACGCCGAGATCAGCCCCTCGTCCTCGGACACGTGCGCCATGATCCGCATCTCGATCTGGCTGTAGTCCGCCGACATCAGCGCCTCGTTGCCCTCGCCGACGATGAACGCCTGCCGAATCCGGCGGCCCTCCTCGGTCCGGATCGGGATGTTCTGCAGGTTCGGGTCGGTCGAGCTGAGCCGTCCGGTCGCCGCGATCGTCTGGTTGAACGTGGTGTGGATCCGGGCGTCCTTCGGGCTGATCGTCTTCAGCAGCCCCTCGACGGTCTGCCGCAGCCGGGTCGCGTCGCGGTGTGCGAGCAGGTAGGCCAGGAACGGGTGCTCGGTCTTCTCGAACAGCGCCTGCAGCGAGTCCGCGTCGGTGGTGTATCCCGTCTTGGTCCGCTTGGTCTTCGGCATCTGCAGCTCGTCGAACAGCACCACCTGCAGCTGCTTCGGCGACCCGAGATTGATCTCCTTGCCGATCACCTCGTACGCCGCCGTCGCGGCCTCCCGGACTCCGGTGGCGAACCGCTCCTCGAGCTCCTCCAGATACGGACGGTCGACCGCGATCCCGTCGCGCTCCATCCCGGCGATCACGTCGATCAGCGGCAACTCGACGTCCGCGAGCAGCGCCGTGCCGGCCTGCTTCTCGAGCTCGGCGTCCAGCGTGTCGGCCAGGTCGGCGATCGCCCGGGCACGCAGCATCGTGTGGTCCGCGGCCGGGCCGCCCTCGATGTCGTCGAAGCTGAGCTGACCGTTCTCGGCCTCCTCGTTGCGCAGCTCGCGCTTGAGGTAGCGCACGGTCAGGTCGGCGAGGTCGTACGAGCGCTGGTCCGGGCGGGCCAGATACGCGCTCAGCTGGGTGTCCGAGCTCAGGCCGGCCAGCGTCCAGCCACGCTCGAGGAAACCGAGCAGCGGGCCCTTCGCGTCGTGCAGCGCCTTCGGCTGCTTCGGGTCGGCGAGCCAGGCCTGCCAGGCCGCGTCGTCGTCCGGCGTCAGTGCGATCGGGTCGAACCAGGCCGCCGCGCCGGAGGTGTTCGCCAGCGCCAGGCCGGTGATCTCGCCGGTGCCGCGGCCCCAGCTGCCCTGCACCGCCACGCCGACGCGCTCGCCGGCGCTGACGTGCTCCTTGAGCCAGCCGGCCACCTCGCCCGGCTTGAGCTGCACACCGTCCAACTCGAACCCGTGGTCGACGGTCGCGTCGACCTCCTCGTGCTCGGCCACCAGCCGCTCGCGCAGCACCCGGAACTCGAGGCTGTCGAACAGCGTGTGCACCTTGTCCCGGTCCCACGGCGTGCGGACCAGGTCGTCGACCGTGACGTCCAGGGTCAGGTCGCGGACCAGCTCGTTGATCTGCCGGTTCCGGATCACGTCGGCGAGGTGCTCACGCAGCGACTCGCCGGCCTTGCCCTTGATCTCGTTGACCCGGTCGACCACGTCGTTCAGCGAGCCGAACTGGTTCAGCCACTTGGCCGCGGTCTTCGGCCCGACCCCGGGCACACCGGGCAGGTTGTCGCTCTGCTCCCCCACCAGCGCCGCGAGATCCGGGTAGAGCCGCGGGGTCACGCCGTACTTGTCCTCGACCGCCGCCGGGTCCATCCGGGCGATCTCGGACACGCCACGCTTCGGGTACAGCACCGTGACGTCGTCGCTGACCAGCTGGAACGCGTCCCGGTCACCGCTGCTGATCAGCACCTCGAAGCCCTGCTCGGCGGCCTGTGTGGCGAGGGTGGCGATGACGTCGTCGGCCTCCCAGCCGTCGATCTCGGTGGTCGGGATCCGGAGCGCCTCCAGCACCTCCTTGACCAGCGAGACCTGCCCCTTGAACTCGTCCGGCGACTTCGACCGGCCCGCCTTGTACTCCGCGTACTGCTCGGAGCGGAAGGTCTTGCGGGACACGTCGAACGCGACGCAGATGTGCGTCGGCTGCTCGTCGCGGAGCATGTTGATCAGCATCGAGGTGAACCCGTACACCGCGTTGGTGTGCTGCCCGGTGGTGGTGGAGAAGTTCTCCACCGGGAGCGCGTAGAACGCCCGGTACGCCAGCGAGTGCCCGTCCAGCAGCAGGATCCGCGGGCGGCCGGCGCCGGCCTGCGGGGTGTCCTTGGTCATCGTCGAGGTGTCGGTTTCTGGAGCCACACACCGACTCTAGTGGTTCCCACGGACACTTTTCCTTCCCCGCCCCTCCGCCCCGGACAGGCAGTTCCCGCACACCCGCGTAGTCTGCCTCTGTGACTGATCGAATAGACCTCGGGCCGGGCATGGGCATGGAGGGCACCCTGCTGCAGCTGATGGGAATCGTTGTCAGCGAAGCGACCCCGGACAGGGTGATGGCGACGATGCCGGTCAAGGGAAACACCCAGCCGTACGGACTGCTGCACGGCGGCGCTTCCTGCGTACTGGCGGAAAGCCTCGGCTCCATCGGATCCGCGCTGCACGCGGCCGGCTACGGCAAGGTCGCGGTCGGTGTCGACATCAACGCCACCCACCACCGCGCGGTCCGCGAAGGGACCGTGACCGGGGTCGCCACTCCGATCTACCTCGGCCGGACCACGACGTCGTACGAAGTGGTCATCACCGACGACCGCGCCAAGCGGGTCTGCACCGCGCGGATCACGTGCCAGCTGATTCAGGCTCCGCCGGGTAGCTGACGTCGGTGCCCAGCGCCGGCCCGTCGACCGGCAGCGGGCGGCCGAGCTGGGCACGGCGGGCGATCGCGGACCGTCGCGACGAAAGCAAGGCGAGCAGGTTCGGCGCGTGCTCGGCGGCGAGCCGGCGGCGCACCGTGTGCGTGGTCGCGAACCGCAGTACGCCGGCCTGACCGAGACCCAGCCGCGCGAGGAACCTGTTCGCCTCGCGAGCGATCGCGGGCGCGACCACGGCCAGGTGTGCACAGCACTCGTACTCGGCCCAGGCGACCGCTTCCGCGATCAGCGCCTTGCCGAGTCCGTGCCGACGGGCGGCGTCGCTGACGTGCAGGTACTCGATCGCCACCGTCTGGTCATCGTGCAGCGGGGTGACCGGGGTCCGGCGCAGGTAGGCCATGCCGTGCACCTCCCCGTCCAGCTCGCCCACCAGCAGCCGGCCGAACGGATCGTCCAGGTGCTTGCTGACGGCAACCTCGACGGCGGCCGCGGACGGCGTCGCGGGCAACCGGGACGGATGCGCGCCGGCGCCGGCCAGCTCGCGCCACAACGCGACGAGGGCATCGGCGTCACCCCGCCGGGCGTCCCGCACCTCGATGGCTGCTGCCACAGCGACCTCCTGGTCTGGTCCACCCCCGAGGTGAACGGAGACGGCGGTTACGCTCGTCCTCGCGCAACAGTAGGCCCTCGGAGGTCACTTGCAAAAGCAGCGCCGCACGGGGTGATCGGAGACAGTTTTGTTCATCGGAATCGGCACCGTGGTGAACGTCGCGACGGTGCTCGTCGGGTCGGTACTCGGCGTACTCATCGGCCACCGCCTGAGTCACCGGACCCGCGATCTGGTCACCGATGCGATCGGCCTGGTCACGCTGGTGATCGCGATCTCGGGGGCGCTCGCGGTCAGCGATCACGTCCTCAGTGAAGCCGTCGGCGACAGCGCTCCGGTACTGATCGTGCTCGGCGCGATGCTGATCGGCGGGATCGCCGGTTCGCTGCTGCGGATCGAGCTGCGGCTGGAGGGTTTCGGCGCGTGGATCCAGCAGCGGTTCGACCGGGGTGAGGGGCAGAGCACCTTCGTCGAGGGCTTCGTTTCGGCGTCGATGGTGTTCTGTGTCGGGCCGCTGACGTTCCTGGGGTCCTTGTCCGACGGGCTGGGCCGCGGCGCGGATCAGTTGTACCTGAAGGCGGTTCTGGACGGTTTCACCTCGATCGCGTTCGCCGCGTCGTTCGGCTGGGGCGTGGCCGCGTCCGCGCTGGTGGTGCTGGTCGTCCAGGGCTCGGTGACCGCCGTCGGTGCCGTACTGGGCGACGTACTCCCGGAGGCGCACGTGACCGCACTGGGGGC
Source organism: Kribbella sp. NBC_01484 (assembly GCF_036227145.1). Lineage (NCBI taxonomy): Bacteria > Bacillati > Actinomycetota > Actinomycetes > Propionibacteriales > Kribbellaceae > Kribbella > Kribbella sp. NBC_01484. Next base: position 6,317,378 of record NZ_CP109437.1, on the reverse strand, counting down.
CACTGGTGGGGTGATGCTGATCGGTGTCGCACTGAGGCTGCTGAAGCTCAAGCAGGTCGCGGTGGCCGATCTGCTGCCGGCGCTGATCGTTGCTCCCCTGCTTGTGCAACTGCTGGTTGTCATCCGCGACTGAGCCCCCTGGTGCTGTGTCGCACCAGGGGGCTCAGAGCAACGGAGTCAGTCCTCGCCGAGGTAGGCCTTGCGGACCTCGTCGTTGACCAGCAGGTCGCGGCCGGAGCCGGACAGCACGATCTTGCCGACCTCCAGCACGTAGCCGTAGTCGGCCCGCTTCAGCGCCGCCTGCGCGTTCTGCTCGACCAGCAGGATCGTGGTGCCCTGCTGCTGCAGTTCGGTGACCGTCGACATGATCCGCTTCATCATGATCGGCGACAGCCCCATCGACGGCTCGTCCAGCATCAGCAGCTTCGGCCGGCTCATCATCGCCCGGCCCATCGCCAGCATCTGCTGCTCACCACCGGAGAACGTCCCGGCCGGCTGCTTGCGCCGCTCCCCCAGGATCGGGAACAGGTCGTACGCCGCGTCCAGATCGGTGCGCACCCCCGCCGGGTCCTTCCGGGCGAACGCGCCGAGCAGCAGGTTCTCCTCGACCGACAGCCGGGGGAAGATCCGCCGCCCTTCCGGCGAATGCGCCAGCCCGCGCGCCACGATGTCGTGCGCCGCCACCTGCTCGATCCGCTCGCCCTGGAACAGGATCTCGCCCGACGTCGGCCGGAGCAGGCCCGAGATCGTCCGCAGCGTGGTGGTCTTGCCGGCGCCGTTGGTGCCGATCAGCGACACCACCTGCCCCTGCTCCACGCTGAAGCTGATCTTCTTCACCGCGACGATCTTGCCGTAGGCAACTTCCAGGTCGCGGACCTCGAGCATCGCGGTCATTGTTCGTCCTCCCCGCCGTCGACGACATCCTGCGGCGGCTGCGGCACGACGTCCTCGGCCTCCTCCTCGTCGTCCTGCTCGCCGGTGCCGATGTAGGCCTCGATCACCCGCGGGTCGGACTGCACCTCCTGCGGCGTGCCCTCGATCAGCGCCTCGCCGCGGACCAGGCAGAGCACCCGGTCGCAGAGGTTGAAGATAAACCGCATGTCGTGCTCGATCACCACGACCGACAGGCCCGAGTCCCGGATCTTGAAGATCAGGTCACTGGCCTGCCGCGTCTCCAGCGGGTTCATACCGGCCGTCGGCTCGTCCAGCAGGACGAGTTTCGGGTCGGTGGCCAGCGCTCGCGCGATCTCGAGCCGGCGCTGGTCGCCGTACGGCATGTTCCGGGCCAGGTGGTCGGTGGACTTGCCGAGGCCGACGAAGTCGAGGAGCTCCTGGGCCCGGGCGATGGTGGCAGCCTCCTCGCGGCGGAACTTCGGCCCGCGCAGGACCGAGGTGAGCGCGCCGGAGCTGGTCCGGCAGTACCGGCCGACCATCACGTTCTCCAGCGCGGTCATGTTGGCGAACAGCCGGATGTTCTGGAACGTCCGCGCCATCCCGGCCTTGACGACCGCCCGCGGCTTCGGTGGCAGCGGCGTACCGGCGAACCGGACCTGGCCGCTGGTCGGCTTGTAGAGGCCGGTGAGGCAGTTGAAGAAGGTCGTCTTGCCGGCCCCGTTCGGGCCGATCAGGCCGACGATCTCACCTTCGCGAACGGTCAGGTTGACGTCGTTGACCGCCAGCAGACCACCGAACCGCATGGTCACGCCGGTGGCTTCCAGCACCGCGGCGCCGGACGCCCGGGCCGGTGCCGGGGTCGTTTCGGTGACGGTCATTTCGCCTCCTCGACGAACAGGTGCTCTTCGTCGATCTCGACGGCCAGCTGCTCGTCCTCTTCGTGGAACTCCAACTGGCGGCGTCTGTTCGCGACCAGACCCTCCGGGCGGAACCGCATCATCAGCACCAGCAGCAGGCCGAACAGCAGCAGCCGGTACTCCGAGAAGAACCGCAGCTTCTCCGGCAGCAGCTTCAGGATCGTTGCCCCCAGCAACACACCGGCGATGGTGCCCATACCGCCGAGCACGATCGCGGCGAGCAGGAACGCCGACTCCAGGAAGATGAACTGGTCCGGGCTGACCGCGCCGTCCTGATGGGCCTTGATGGTGCCGGCCAGGCCGGCCAGGAAGGCACCGGTCGCGAACGCGAGCAGCTTCAGCCCGAACGTGTTCACGCCCATCGCCTCGGCCGCCTTCTCGTCCTCCCGGATCGCCACCCAACCACGGCCGATCCGGCTGTTGTTCAGCCGCGAGAAGACGAGGATGACGAAGCCGGTCAGCACCAGCAGCAGGAAGTAGTAGTTCGAGAACCGGCCCAGCTCGATCCCCGCGACCGTGTGCACGTCGCCGAAATTGAAGCCGCCGATCTCCAGGTCCGGGATGCCGGGGACACCGTTCGGGCCGTTGGTCAGGTTCGGGCCGTTGTTGCCGTCCAGGTTGAACATCGAGAACCGGAAGATCTCACCGAAGCCGAGGGTCACGATGGCGAGGTAGTCACCCGAGACCCGCAGTGTCGGCGTGCCGATGATCAGACCCAGGGTCGCCGCGACACTGGCGCCGATCAGCATCACGACCAGGAACGGAGGCTTCCACCCGATGGTCGCGAACGCCGACGTCGACATGGTGGCGGCCACGTAGGCGCCGCATCCGAGGAACGCGATGTACCCGAGGTCGAGCAGGCCGGCCAGACCGACCACGATGTTCAGGCCCATCGCGGTCGCCGCGAAGACCAGCACCTGGGTGGCGATCGACATGTTCGCGTCCGAGCCACCCTGGGTGAAGGGGAACAGGAACGCGACCACGACCGCCGACAGCGTCAGCACCTTGCGCTGCCGCTGCGAGGCATGGCCGACCCAGGACATTGCCCCGGTCCGGAACAGTACGGCCACGACCGCGGCGATGAACACCAGGCAAAGGATGAACGACCAGGCGTCCTCCAACCCGAGCGCGTACGCCGCGAGGAACAGCACGCCGGCCATCAGCAGCGCGATCGCGAGGATCTCGACCCAGGCCGGCAGCTTGGCCTGGCTCATGTCGCGCAACTGCCGCAACGGCAGCATCCAGGCGCTGACCAGGATCAGCACGGCACCGACGAACGAGATGTACGCGCCGGGGTTCACGTTGATCAAGCCGTCGGAGTCGACCGAGATCGCGATCAGGACCAGCAGCATGTACAGCGTCAGAGTGAAGCCCAGTGCCCGGAGACCGGCCGTGGCGTCGAGCCACACGCCCAGCTTCGTCAGCGGGCCCTTCTCGGCCAGCAGCAGGACCAGCGCGAGCAAGGCGAGGATGATCGCCAGGATCTGCAGGCCACCCGGGTAGAAGTTGATCGACAGGTCGCCCAGGATCGTGCTGTCGTAGCTCCACGACAGGAACGAGCCCACGACGACCAGCACCACACCGGCCAGGCCCAACGGCCAGGCGAACCGGTTGGCGTGCGGCTGAGCCGTAGTCCCTGGCTCCGCCGGAGGCGTCTTCACATCGGTCATGCCCGGTCCACCACCCTCGCGCCGAGCAGGCCCTGCGGCCTGAACACCAATACCAGAATCAGGATCACGAAGGCCCAGACGTCCTTCCAGGTGCTACCACCGAACTGGCCCGGAATGTACTGCGTCGCCATCGCCTCGATGACACCGAGCACCAGACCACCGACGACGGCGCCGTAGATGTTGCCGATACCACCGAGGACGGCGGCGGTGAACGCCTTCAGACCTGCGAGGAAGCCCATCCGGAAGTCGATGTTGTTGTTCTGCAGGCCCTGCGACACACCCGCGATAGCCGCGAGTACGGCGCCGAGTGCGAACGCGACCACGATGATCCGGTCCACGTTGATACCCATCAGCCGGGCTGTGTCCGGGTCCTGCGACACGGCCTGCATACCGCGGCCGAGCCGGGTCCGGTTGATGAAGAACCACAGCAGGATGGCGCAGATCGCCAGCGCGCCCATGGTGAAGATCGCGGACCGCTGGATCGTCACGCCGCCGATCTCGATCGCCGTTCCGGTCACCACATCGATCTGCGGGAACGGGATACGCTGCTTGGCGCTCGGCCAGGTGATGCTGTTGATGAGCTTCTCGAAGAGCACCCAGCCCACCACCGCGGCGACGGCTGCGGTGGCCGCGGACGCCGCGATCGCCGGGATCTTGATCTCCGTGCGCGCCCTCCGTCGTGCGGCCAGACCGGCCAGCCAGCCGATCGCCGTGCCGACGATCGCGCCCACGATGACCACGCCCACCACCAGCACGGCGGTCAGGTCGTTGTTGATCTGCCGTACCACTGCCCAGACGGCGACGGGGCCGACCACGGCGCCGATCAGCGCGGCACGGTCGTACCACTTGGTCACCGGGTGGTTCAGCTCGGCCTTCGACACCCGCGTGCCGACGTAGTAGCCGATGCCCAGCGCCATGCCGGCGAAGGCGAACAACGTCCAGCCCGGGCGCTCGTAGAACAGCCGGACGAACTCCTGCAGGAAGACCGAGATGCCGATCGCGGTGATCAGCGGTGCGAGTCGTGGCGCGTTCCGCAGGGGACGGTACGCGACACGTTCCATCGCCACGGCCGTGCCGACCGAGGCGAAGATGGCGCCAATGATCATGATCGGCAGGATCCAGAGGTTGGTCTTGCCGTCGAAGAACAACAGGTACGTCGTCAGTGCGCCGAACGCACCGATCATGAAGACCTCGCCGTGGGCGAAGTTGATCAGCTGCACGATGCCGTAGACGACGGTGTAACCGACCGCGATCAGGGCGTACAGCGACCCCAGGGTGAGCCCGTTCACGAGTTGCTGGAAGAACTGGTCCACGTCGACCTCCCATCTACCTCAGCTATGACACACCACGGGGGTGGGAGGATCGCTCCCACCCCCGTGGTATGAGGTCGACTCCGGTTACTTGGCCTCGAACGCCTTGGTCTCGACGGTGGCCCACTTGCCGCCGGCGACCTTGTACACGGTGAGCACCTTCGACGTGGTGTCGCCGTACTGGTCGAAGGCGACCTTGCCGGTCACACCGTCGAAGGAAACCTTGCTCATGGCATCGACCGTGGCCTGGCGGGCCGACTCGGCGTCGCTGGCGTCCTTCAGCGAGGTCTTCAGCGCGTTGATGATCGAGTTGGCCGCGTCGAAGGAGTAACCGCCGTACGCCGCGTACGGGTCCTTGTAGCCCTGCGCGTTGTAGTCGGCGACGAACTTCTTCGCCGAGTCCAGCGTGTCCACCGGCGCGCCGACCGAGGTGGCCAGGTCGTTGTCGCTGGTCTTACCGGCCAGGGTGATGTACTTCGGGTCGTAGATGCCGTCGCCGCCCATCAGCGGGACGTTCAGACCGGCGGCCTTCATCTGCTGCGAGAGCGGACCGGCCTGCGGGTACTCACCACCGTAGTAGATCGCCTGCGGGCCGGACGGCTTGATCGAGGAGATCACGGCCTGGTAGTTCGAGTCGTCCGGGTTGATGGTCTGGGCCGCGACGACCTGACCACCCAGCTTCTTGAACTCCTCGGTGAAGGTGCCGACCAGGCCCTGGCCGTACGCCTTCTTGTCGTGGATCGTGGCGACCTTGGTGATCTTCGCCGTCTCGTACAGGTAACGAGCCGCGAACGGACCCTGGACCGCGTCGGTGGTGCAGGTGCGGAAGTACGTCGGGTACGGCCGCTTCGGGTCGGTCTGCCAGTTGGCGCCCTGGGTCAGGCCCGGGCCGGTGTTGGCCGGCGAGACCTGGACGATCTTCGCCGCGGCGAGGACCGGCTGGACCTGCTGGCTGACGCTGGTGTTCAGCGTGCCGACCACGCCGATCACGTCCTTGTCACCGGCCAGCGCGGTCGCGGCGTTCTTACCCGGGTCGGGCTTCGCCTCGTCGTCCTTCGGCACGACCTCGAGCTTCCAGCCCGGAATCGCGTTGGAGTCGTTGGCCTGCTTCACGGCCAGCTCGACCGAGTGCTGGATGCCCAGGCCCAGCGCCGACAAGTCTCCCGACAAGGGCGCGATCACGCCGATCTTGGCAGTTTTCGTCGAACCTCCGGAGTTCCCCCCGGAGTCGTTGCCACTGCGTGAGCCGCAGGCAGTCAGGGCCAACGACGCAACGATCAGCGACGCGCCGACCCTTACTACGGAACGCTGGTGCACTGTTCCTCCCATGTCTGGATAGTCCGGAGATCCCGGACCCCCGCGTTTCCCGCGAGCACCCGCAGGTTAGACCTCAGCAAGCTCTCCCGGCGATGTGACGGAGCGTGTGTTGTGAGGTCGTTACAGCGGTAAGCAGTGTGAGGATCAGTGATTGCTGTACACCCGCTCACGCCTGTGAGCGGAGAGTGATTCAGTCGCTACCGCCAGCCTCGTCAACAACCAACTCCGCGACCTGACGCATGGAAACTCTTTTATCCATTGCGGTTTTCTGGATCCACCGGAACGAGTCCGGCTCGGACAGCCCGAACTTCGTCTGCAGGATCGATTTGGCCCGGTCGACCAGCTTGCGGGTCTCCAGCCGCTCGGCCAGGTCGGCGACCTCACGCTCCAACTCGGCGAGCTCGACGTACCGGGAGGCGGCGATCTCGATCGCGGGCAGCAGGTCGGCCTTGGAGAACGGTTTCACCAGGTACGCCATGGCGCCGGCGTCGCGGGCCCGCTCGACCAGCTCGCGCTGCGAGAACGCGGTCAGCATCAGCACCGGAGCGATCCGGTCGCCGGCGATCTTCTCCGCCGCGCTCAGGCCGTCCAGCTTCGGCATCTTCACGTCGAGGATGACCAGATCCGGCCGATGCTCGGTCGCCAGCCGGATGGCCTCTTCCCCATCCCCCGCCTGCCCGACGACGTCGTACCCCTCCTCGGCCAGCATCTCGGCCAGATCCATCCGGATCAAAGCCTCATCCTCAGCGATCACCACACGCTTAGCAGTCACAACTGACACCTTATCGACCCGGAGTCAGCTCTTCGGACCCACGAAGGCATCCAGCGCGGCGACACCCTCCTTCCGGCTCACCGCGATCACGTTCCGCCGCGGCTGCCGCCAGGGGATGCCCAGCAGGTCGAGGGTTCGCGTGAGGATGCTCAGGATGTCCTCGGACTCGTTCGAAAACATGTAGCGCAGGTAGTCGTACCGTTTGCCTCCGGGTTTGCGGGCCCAGTTATGCGCACGACATCCGTCGGAGTGGAACAGCCCCCGCAGCAACTGTTGGGGGTACTTAGCAACAATCTCCCACTGCCAGGGCTCCAGTTCGATCTTCCGCAGGTGCTTTCGTCCGGGGCCATGCTGCGGGAACACACACGGCCAATGCTTCCACCGCGCCTCGATCCGGATCGCAGTCGACCCGCCACGCAGGCACGGACTCGCGTTCGGCTTCACCCGCTTGATCGTCGCCGCGATCTCCTGATTCAGCTCCGGATACTTCTGATCGTTCGCGATCTGCAGTGTGAACACACCCCGCCGCGCGCGTGCGATGGACCCGTCACCCAGATACCACCCGAGCAACAGCGCGTACGCCGCCTCATCCAGCTCGGCACCATCACACCGCGGACACGGCGGGTCAAGTCCCTTGTGGTGGTGTAGCGCTGCGCGATCCTTGGGCGGTTGTTAGGCGGTGAGTGCGGGCAGGTCGTCGGCTCCGATCTCGGGGTTGGTGGTGGGGATGGTGGTGAGGCGGCAGCGGGCCAAGATCTCGAGGCCGAGGTAGCGGCGTCCTTCGGCCCATTCGTCGGTCTGTTCGGCCAGGACGGCGCCGACGAGGCGGACGATGGCGTCGCGGTTGGGGAAGATCCCGACGGCGTCGGTGCGGCGGCGGATCTCCTTGTTGAGTCGTTCGGCGGGGTTGTTGGACCAGATCTGGGTCCATACGTCCTTGGGGAAGGCGGTGAAGGCGAGGACGTCCTCGCGGGCGGCGGCGAGGTGGTCGGCGACGGCGGGGAGTTTCTCGGCGACGTAGTCGAGCAGTCGGTCGAACTGGGCGTGCACGGCGGTCGCGTCGGGCTGGTCGTAGACCGAGTGCAGCATCGCTTTCACCGCCGGCCACATGCTCTTGGGGCAGATCGACATGAGGTTGGCGGCGTAGTGGGTGCGGCACCGCTGCCAGCTGGCGCCGGGCAGGTTGGCTGCGATCGCCTCCCGCAGGCCGGCGTGGGCGTCGGAGGTGACGAGCCGGACACCGGCCAGGCCGCGGGCGACCAGATCGGCGAAGAACTCGTTCCACGCCGGCCCGGTTTCGCTGGTGGCAACGCGCATGCCGAGCACTTCGCGGTGCCCGTCGCCGTTGACTCCGGTCGCCAGCAGGACCACGGCGTTGACCACGCGGCCGCCCTCGCGGACCTTCATGGTCAGTGCGTCGGCGGCCACGAACGTGAACGGCCCGGACGCGTCGAGGGGACGGTGGCGGAAGTCGTCCACGATCGCGTCCAGGTCGGCAGCCATCCGCGACACCTGGGACTTCGACAGCGAGTCGATGCCGAGGGTCTTGACCAGCTTGTCCATCCGCCGGGTGCTCACCCCGGCGAGGTAGCAGTCAGCCACGACCGTGATCAGGGCCGCTTCGGCGCGTTTACGGCGCTCGAGCAGCCACTCGGGGAAGTAGGTGCCCTTGCGCAGCTTGGGGATCGCGACGTCGATGGTGCCGACGCGGGTGTCCAGGTCGCGGTGGCGGTAGCCGTTGCGCTGAGCTGCACGGCCCGGGCTGGGACGGCCCCACTCGGCGCCGGCGACGGCATCGGCATCAGCCGACAGCAGGGCGTTGATGATCGACTGCAGCAGGCTGCGCATCAGATCGGGCGAGGCCTCGGCGAGCGCTTCGCCAAGCAGGCCGGCAGGGTCGACAATATGTGGTGCGGTCATCGTGGTTGGTCCTCGAGGATTCTGTGGAAGGTTGACTCGAAGGATCACGCGGTGGCCGCTTCTTCGTCCGACGTACACGCCGGTGACGAACTCGGCGACCGCGCTACACCACTATCGGGGACTCAACTACACGGCGTCCCCGGATACGCGGCACCCCCGCGAATCCGTCCCTCAAGCCGATATCGCCGCCGCCACGTCCGAATGGTCTGCAACGCAACGCCATGGATGTCAGCGTTGACACGATCGGGGATGCCTTCGTCGGACATCCGCAACGCCCACTCGACCGTCTCCCGCGACCTGAAGTGACCCATGTCTGATGCTCGGACAGAGCACCGACAGTTTCCTCGACGGCTGTCGGACCGCGTGCCCTTGTCACGTTCTGCCCGACCGGATGGGCTAGGATCTTGGAGCGCACATCGAGCGTAGATGCCCTGGTAGCCCAATCGGCAGAGGCCGTGCTCTCAAACAGCATCCAGTGTGGGTTCGAGTCCCACCCAGGGCACACATACGACTGACAAACTGTCGGTTGCGCCTGCAAATCTCGGCTCATGTACGACGAGCAGGTGCGTGCCGTAGCGCGGGCGGCGATGGCGGCCGGCGAGAGCCTCAACGCGATCAGCAAGCGGCTCGGGGTGAGTCGGGCTACGCTCCGTGATTGGCGGGACGGAGAGGGACGTAGGCCTTACCCGAGCGGCTGTCCCCGCTGCACGGACGGGGAGCTGGCGGAGGCGTCGTACGCGCATCTCCTCGGCCTCTACCTGGGCGACGGATGCCTTTCGAAGCACCGGAAGGACGTCTTCGCCCTGCGGATCGCCTGTGGCGATGCCTATCCGCGGCTCATCGACGAGGCGGAGGCGGCGATCGTCGCCGTTCACCCGAGCCGACCGGTGCACCGGGTCCAGGCTGTTGGTTACACGTCCGTCGTCTCGTACTGGAAGCACTGGCCGTGTTTGTTCCCCCAGCACGGTCCTGGGCCGAAGCACCGGCGCCGGATCGAGCTGACGACCTGGCAGCGGGAGATCGTTGCCGAGCACCCGGACCGGTTCCTTCGCGGGCTGTTCAACTCCGACGGCTGCCGGGTGGCGAACTGGGCCACGCGGACGGTTGGCGGCGAGGTGAAGAGGTACGAGTACCCGCGTTACATGTTCTCCAACGAATCCGCCGACATCATGCGGCTCTGCCAGTGGGCGCTCGACTTGCTGGGCCTCCCCTGGCGAATGCCTCGGCGGAACGCGTTGTCGGTCGCCCGGCGCGAGGCGGTCGCCCGACTGGACGAGTTTGTCGGGCCGAAGTCGTAGGCGAGGTGCTCGTCGTACTGTGAGGCTGGAGGGAGAGGAGTACGGCGTGTTTGTTGGGGCTCATGTGATTTTGTACAGCGGGGATGCGGAGGCTGATCGGGGGTTCATTGCGGAGGTGCTGGGGTTTCCGCATGTGGATACCGGGGGCGGGTGGTTGATCTTTCGGTTGCCGCCGGCGGAGGTCGCGGTCCATCCGAGTGATGGGGACGAGTGGCACGAGTTCTATCTGATGTGCGAGGACATCGAGGCGCTGTTCGACAAGCTGGCCGCTGCCGGGGTGGAGGTCTCGCGTGAGATCAGCGAGGAACGCTGGGGCCGGCTCGCCAGCATCCCGCTGCCCAGCGGCGCCCGCCTGCCCGTGTACCAGCCACTGCACCCGGTCGCCTACAACCTGCAGGAATGACGAGAGGCGGACAGCCGACTCGGCTGTCCGCCTCACCTCAGGTGGTTACGGGTTGGGGCTCCGGTAGGCCGGGGCAATGCCTTCGATCGCGTCGCCCATGCGGTGGACCCGGAGGGCGTTGGTGGAGCCGGGGATGCTGGGTGGGGAGCCGGCGACGATGACGACCAGGTCGCCCTTCTGGAGTTTGCCGAGCTCGAGCAGCCGCTGGTCGACCTGGCGGACCATCTCGTCGGTGTGGTCGACGGTGGGGACGATGTGCGTCTCGATGCCCCACACCACGCTGAGCCAGGCGCTGACCGACGGGACCGGGGTGAACGCGAGCAGCGGGACCTCGGTGCGGTAGCGGGCCAGCCGGAGCGCGGTGTCGCCGGACTGGGTGAAGGCGATCAGGTACTTCGCCTCCAGCCGCTCGGCCACGTCCGCGGCGGCCCGCGCGATCACGCCGCCCTTGGTCCGCGGCTCCCACTCGATCGACTGGACCCGGCTGAGGCCGTGCTCCTCGGTCGACTCCACGATCCGGGACATCGTCTTGACGGTCTCGATCGGGAACCGGCCGACGCTGGTCTCACCGGACAGCATCACGGCGTCGGCACCGTCCAGTACGGCGTTCGCGACGTCGGACGCCTCGGCCCGGGTCGGCCGCGGCGCGGAGATCATCGACTCCAGCATCTGGGTGGCGACGATCACCGGCTTCGCGTTCAGCCGGGCCTGGTCGATGATCAGCTTCTGCACCAGCGGGACCTCCTCGAGCGGGAGCTCCACGCCGAGGTCGCCGCGGGCCACCATGAACCCGTCGAAGGCGTCGATGATCTCGTCCAGGTTGGCGACCGCCTGCGGCTTCTCGATCTTGGCGACGACCGGGATCCGCAGACCCTCCTCGTCCATGATCTTGTGCACCAGCTGGATGTCGGCGGCGTCCCGCACGAACGACAGCGCGATCATGTCGGCCGGCAGGTGCAGCGCCCAGCGCAGGTCCTCGGCGTCCTTCTCCGACATCGCCGGCACGCTGACCGCGACACCCGGCAGGTTGATGCCCTTGTGGTTCGACACCGGGCCGCCGACGGTGACCCGGCAGACCACGTCGGTCAGGGTCACCTCCTCGGCGACCAGCGCGATCCGGCCGTCGTCGATCAGCAGCTGGTCGCCCGGCTTCACGTCGCCCGGCAGGCCGTCGTACGTCGTACCGCAGATGGTCGCGTCACCAGGCACCTCCCGGGTGGTGATGGTGAAGCGTTCGCCGTAGGTCAGCGTGGCCTTGCCCTCGGCGAACTCGGCCAGCCGGATCTTCGGGCCCTGCAGGTCGACGAGGATGCCGACGTTGTGGCCGGTCTCCGCCGCTGCGGTACGGATCCGCTGATAGATGCGTTCATGCTCGGCATGGGCACCGTGGCTGAGGTTCAGCCTCGCGACGTCCATACCGGCTTCGACGAGTTCCAGGATGCGCTCGGGGGCGGCCGTAGCCGGGCCAAGCGTACAAACGATCTTTGCGCGACGCACGTCACAAAACCCTACTCCTACAAACCACTACACCCGGTGGTCCGCCCCCCTTACTGGACCGTCAACAGGTGATGACAACCGGAGACGAAGCCTGAATCGTCAAGAAGGCAAGGGTGTGTAGGCGCCAACTGTGATGTCGCCGGTCAGTTCGGCGGTGACCGTCTGGAGGCCGATCGGCTGACCCTTCTGGTACGTGATGAGGGTGACCTCACCTGGCCGGCGCAGCGTGTAGCCGAGGGCGAAGGCGTACGCCGCTCCCCCGGTCGTGCCGTTCGTGTACGTCGTGACCGGGCGGTCGTCGACGACCTTGCTCTCGGGGCCGACCTGCCGGTGCAGGTGACCCGACAGCAGCAGGGTCGCGCAGCCCCGGGCGGCGGTGTCGGCGAACGACGACGGGTCGTGGACCACGAACGTCGAGATGCGCTTGTCCTCGGGCTGCTCGCAGGCGATGTCCGCCAGCCGCTTCGACTGCTCGGAGGTGGTCTCGTCGCCGGGCTGGTCCGCACTGCCCAGGCCGGTCTTGGTCGGATCGCTGTCACCGAGGAACCGGATGCCCTCGACCTCGACCGGCTTGCTGTCGAGCACCGTGAAACCGTTCTTGCGCATGGCGTTCTCGACGTGTCCACCGGCGTCGTGGTTGCCCGCGACGGCGACCACTTTGAAGTCCTTGAAGTGCTGGCGCAACGAGTTGATGCTGAACACCTCCCAGGACTGACCCGACGAGGTGTCGTCCCCGGCGTCGATCAGGATCTTCGCACCGGCCGCCTTCGCCACCTCGGCCGCGAAGCCGTCGATGCCGATGTTGTCGTGCCGGTCGCTGACCTGGATCGCGACCTTCTGGCCCTCGCCGGGCTGATGGATCTCGTCCGCGACGTCCCCGACCCGGTCCTTCAGCTGACCGTAGAACCGGGTGGATCGCTGGTACGTCTCGACCGCCGTACGGATCACCCCCACCCCACCCGTGGTGGAGAACCCGGACGCGACCTCGACCCCCTGCAGCTGTTTGTCCAGGGGGATCTCCGGCAGCAGCTGGGCGAGCGGGCGCCACTCGGTCGGCGGTACGTCGGCCGGCCGCATCCGCGCCGGGCCGAAGATCGACGCGATCGTGATCAGCATCGCGACCAGGACGACGATCGCGCGGTGCTCGACGCGTCGTTCGTGCCGGTGCACCAGGTGCCACAGTTCGCGGCGGCGCCGGGCGCCGATCACCGCCCAGACGGTCGCCACCACCACGACCACGAGCAGACCGGAACCGGCACCGGCCAGCCCGTCGTCGACAGCCATGGCCTGCACGACCTGCTGGATCCGCGCGATCTCACCGTCGGGCTGCGAGGCGATCAGGGCGTCGCGGTTGATCAGGTCGGTCAGGTTGTCGGCGTCGGTCTCCTGGACGTCGATGTTCACGCCGAGCCCGAGCGGATTGTGGGCGGCGATCCGCAACCGGGGCAGCACGGCACCGAGGTCGACGGTGGCGTGCCCGTCGAAGGTCGGCGAGACGGTTGCCGCATGGGCGCCGATCGTGACCCGCTCGGAATCGTTGGCGAACGCGAACAGACCGATCGCGACCGAGGTGACCAACCAGAGCGCGGTCAGTGCGGCCCACGGCGCGATCGCACGGAGCCGAGCCTTGGTCACCAGGCGCGTAGCCACCCTCTCAACCTATCGGGACGCCCCACCTTGGGCACCGACCAACCACTTCTCGTGACGAATCGTGGTTGGCGGGTGCACAAGGTCAGACCGCCAGCGGGCGGGCGGTCGGGGGGATGGGGGTGGGTAGGGTGGACGAACCGGTTAGGTGGGTGTCTACGCCGTTGGCGCAGGAGCGGCCCTCGGCGATGGCCCAGACGATCAGGGACTGGCCGCGGCCGGCGTCGCCGCAGGCGAAGACGCCCTCGACCGAGGTCTGGTAGGTCTTGTCCCGCTTCACGTTGCCACGCTCGTCGAGCTCGACGCCGAGCTGCTCCAGGAAGCCCTCGCGCTCCGGACCGAGGAAGCCCATCGCGAGCAGTACCAGCTGCGCCGGGATGGTCCGCTCGGTGCCCTCGACCGGGACGAACCTGCCGTCCTTGAACTCGACCTCGACCAGGTTCAGCCCGGAGACGTTGCCCTCGGCATCGGCCTCGAAGTTGACGGTCGAGACCGAGTAGACCCGCTCGCCACCCTCCTCGTGCGCCGAGGCGACCCGGTAGATCATCGGGTACGTCGGCCATGGCTGCCCGGCCGGCCGGTCGTCGCCAGGGCGCGGCATGATCTCCAGCTGGGTGACCGAGCGAGCACCCTGCCGGTGCGCCGTACCCAGACAGTCCGCGCCGGTATCGCCGCCACCGATGATCACCACGTCCTTGCCAGTGGCAACGATCTGGTTCTCGACCAGCTTGCCGAGCGAGGCCCGGTTGGACTGCGGCAGGTACTCCATCGCCTGGTGGATGCCGCCGTGCTCGCGGCCCGGCACCGGCAGGTCGCGGGCCGCGGTGGCCCCGGTCGCGATCACGACCGCGTCGTACCGCTGCTTGAGCTGGGTCCCGGTCACGTCCACGCCGACGTTCACGCCGGAGCGGAAGACCGTGCCCTCCTCCTTCATCTGCTGGATCCGGCGGTCGACCTGTTCCTTTTCCATCTTGAACTCGGGGATCCCGTACCGCAGCAGACCACCCGGGGCGTCCGCACGCTCGTACACCGCGACGGTGTGGCCCGCGCGGGTCAGCTGCTGGGCAGCGGCCAGGCCGGCGGGGCCGGAACCGACGACCGCGATCGTCTTGCCGGTCAGCCATTCCGGCGGCTGCGGCTTGACGTCACCGGACTCCCAGGCCTTGTCGATGATCGCGACCTCGACGTTCTTGATCGTGACCGGTTCCTGGTTGATGCCGAGCACGCAGGCCGGCTCACACGGCGCCGGGCAGAGCCGGCCGGTGAACTCCGGGAAGTTGTTGGTCGCGTGCAGCCGCTCGATCGCGCCGGTCCAGTCGTCGCGCCAGACCAGGTCGTTCCACTCCGGGATCAGGTTGCCCAGCGGGCAGCCGTTGTGGCAGAACGGGATGCCGCAGTCCATGCAGCGACCTGCCTGCTTGGTGATGATCGGCAGCAGCGCCTTGCCGGGCCCACCGGGGTAGACCTCTTTCCAGTCCTTCACCCGCTCGTCCACCGGGCGCCGCTCGGCGACCTCACGCCGGGTGGTCAGGAATCCCTTCGGGTCAGCCATCAGATGGCCTCCATCATCGCTCGCGTGGTGGCGTCCTCGTCCAGCCCGTCGCGCTCGGCGGCCGCCTTGGCCGCCAGCACCCGGGCGTAGTCGCGGGGCATCACCGTGGTGATCCTGGCGGCGGCCGCGGGCCAGTCGGCGAGCAGCTTGGCCGCCCGTTCCGATCCGGTCTCCTCGAAGTGCCTGCGGACCAGGTCGTGCAGCAGTTCGGACTCGTCCGTGGTGACCGGGTGCAGATCCACCAGCTCCGGGTTCACCAGGGCGTGGTCCAGATCGAGCACGTGGGCCACGCCGCCCGACATGCCCGCCGCGAAGTTCCGGCCGACGGCGCCGAGTACGACGACGCGCCCACCGGTCATGTACTCGCAGGCGTGGTCGCCGACCGATTCGACGACCGCGGTGGCGCCCGAGTTCCGGACACAGAACCGTTGCCCCACGCCACCACTGATGAAGAACTCGCCGGACGTCGCGCCGTACCCGATGACGTTGCCGGCGATGATCTGGCCGGCCGCGTCGAACCGCGCGTGCCGATCCGGCCGGATCACCACCCGGCCACCGGACAGGCCCTTGCCGACGTAGTCGTTGGCGTCACCCTCGAGCCGCAGCGTGACACCGCGCGGGACGAAGGCGGCGAACGAGTTGCCGGCCGACCCGGTGAAGGTCAGGTCGATGGTGCCGTCGGCCAGGCCGGCCGCGCGGTACCGCTTGGTGATCTCGTGACCGAGCATCGTCCCGACGGTCCGGTTGACGTTGCGGATCGCCAGCTGTGCCCGGACGGGTTCGCCGCTGTCCAAGGCCGGCTGGCAGATCCGGATCAGCTCGTTGTCGAGTGCCTTGTCCAGGCCGTGGTCCTGCCCGACCACCTGGTGCCGCGAGGCGCCCTCGGGCAGCGCGGGCACGTGCAGGATCGGCGACAGGTCGAGCCCGTCGGCCTTCCAGTGGTCGACCGCGCGCTGGATGTCCAGCACCTCGGCGTGCCCGATCGCCTCGTCCAGGGACCGGAAGCCCAGCTCGGCCAGGTACTCACGGACTTCCTCGGCGATGAACTCGAAGAAGTTCACCACGAACTCGGGCTTGCCGGAGAACCGCTCGCGCAGTACCGGGTTCTGCGTCGCGACGCCGACCGGGCAGGTGTCCAGGTGGCAGACCCGCATCATGATGCAGCCCGACACCACCAGCGGCGCGGTGGCGAAGCCGTACTCCTCCGCGCCGAGCAGCGCCGCGATGACCACGTCCCGGCCCGTCTTCAACTGACCATCGGTCTGGACGACGATCCGGTCGCGCAACCCGTTGAGCAGCAGGGTTTGCTGGGTCTCGGCCAGCCCGAGTTCCCACGGACCACCAGCGTGCTTCAGCGAGGTCAGCGGCGCCGCACCCGTGCCACCGTCGTGACCGGAGATCAGTACGACGTCCGCGTGCGCCTTGCTGACCCCCGCGGCGATCGTGCCGACGCCGACCTCGGAGACGAGCTTCACGTGGATGCGCGCCCGCGGGTTCGCGTTCTTCAGATCGTGGATCAGCTGGGCCAGGTCCTCGATCGAGTAGATGTCGTGGTGCGGCGGCGGCGAGATCAGGCCGACACCCGGCGTCGAGTGCCGGGTGCTCGCCACCCACGGGTAGACCTTGTTGCCGGGCAGCTGACCGCCCTCGCCCGGCTTGGCTCCCTGCGCCATCTTGATCTGGATGTCGTCGGAGTTCGTCAGGTACTCCGCGGTGACGCCGAACCGTCCGGACGCCACCTGCTTGATCGAGCTGCGCCGGGCCGGGTCGTGCAGGCGGTCGGAGTCCTCGCCGCCCTCACCGGTGTTCGACTTGCCGCCGAGCCGGTTCATCGCGATCGCCAGCGTGGTGTGCGCCTCGGCGCTGATCGAGCCGTAGCTCATCGCGCCGGTGGAGAACCGTTTGACGATCGCGCTGACCGGCTCCACCTCGTCGACCGAGATCGGCTCCCGGTCGGAGTTGAAGCCGAACAGGCCGCGCAGCGTCATCAGCCGCTCGGACTGCTCGTCCACGCGGGACGTGTACTGCTTGAAGATGTCGTAGCGCCCGGTCCGGGTGCTGTGCTGCAACCGGAACACCGTGTCCGGGTCGAACAGGTGCGGCTCACCCTCACGGCGCCACTGGTACTCGCCACCGATCTCCAGCTTGCGGTGCGCGGGCAGGATGCCGTCCGCCGGGTACGCGCGCAGATGCCGGCGGCGCACCTCCTCGGCGATCGTGTCGAGCCCGATGCCGCCGAGCTTGGACGACGTACCGGTGAAGTAGGTGTCGACCAGCTCCGGAGACAGACCGTTCGCCTCGAAGATCTGGGCGCCGGTGTATGACGCGACCGTCGAGACACCCATCTTCGACATGACTTTGAGCACGCCCTTGCCGAGCGACTTCACCACGTTGCGCACGGCCTGCTCGGGCTCGACGCCCGGCAGATAGGTACCGCGCCGACAGAGGTCCTCGACCGCTTCCAGCGCGAGATACGGGTTGATCGCGGCCGCGCCGTACCCCATCAGGAGGGCGACGTGGTGGACCTCGCGGACGTCGCCGGCCTCGACGACCAGACCGACCTGCGTGCGGGTCTTCTCCCTCACCAGATGGTGATGAACCGCGGCGGTCAGCAGCAGCGACGGGATCGGGGCGCTGTCGGCGTTCGAGTGCCGGTCGGACAGAACCAGGATCCGGGCCCCGCCCCTGATCGCCTCGTCGGCCTCGGCGCAGATCTCGTCGAGCCGTGCCTTCAGCGCCTCGCCGCCGCCCTCGACGTCGTACACCCCGCGCAGGACCGTGGTGGCCAGGCCCGGCATGTCGCCGTCGAGGTTGATGTGGCGGAGCTTCGCGAGCTCGTCGTTGGTGATCACCGGGAACGGGATCACTACCTGACGGCAGGACGCCGGGCTCGGGCTGAGCAGGTTCGCCTCCGGGCCGAGGCTCGACGACAGCGAGGTGACGAGCTCTTCGCGGATCGCGTCCAGCGGCGGGTTGGTGACCTGCGCGAACAACTGGGCGAAGTAGTCGAACAGCAGCCGCGGCCGGTCGCTCAGTACGGCGATCGGCGTGTCGGTGCCCATCGAGCCGATCGGCTCGGCGCCGGCCCTTGCCATCGGGGTGAGGATGACGCGGAGCTCTTCCTCGGTATACCCGAACACTTGCTGGCGGCGTGTCACCGACGCGTGGCTGTGGACGACGTGCTCGCGCTCGTGCAGGTCCTCGAACCGGATCAGGCCGGCGTGCAGCCATTCGTCGTACGGGTGCTCGGTGGCGAGCGCGTTCTTCACCTCGGAGTCGGTGATGATCCGATGCGCCTCGACGTCGACCAGGAAGATCCGGCCGGGCTCGAGCCGGCCCTTCTCGGTCACGGTCGCGGGGTCGATGTCGAGGACGCCGGCCTCGGACGCGAGTACGACGAGACCGTCCTCGGTGACCCAGTAGCGCGACGGCCGGAGACCGTTGCGGTCCAGGACCGCGCCGACCTTGGTGCCGTCGGAGAAGACCACGGACGCCGGGCCGTCCCACGGCTCCATCAGCGTCGAGTGGAACTCGTAGAACGCGCGCCGCTTCGGATCCATCGTGGTGGCGTTCTCCCACGCCTCCGGGATCATCATCAGCATCGCGTGCGGGAGCGAACGGCCGCCCAGGTGCAGCAGCTCCAGGACCTCGTCGAACGAGGCCGAGTCCGACGCGCTCGGCGTACAGATCGGGTAGAGCTGCTCGAGGTCGCCGGGGATCAGGTCGCTGCTGAGGAGCGCCTCACGGGCGCGCATCCAGTTGCGGTTGCCCTGCACGGTGTTGATCTCGCCGTTGTGGGCGATGTACCGGTACGGATGGGCCAGCGGCCAGGACGGGAACGTGTTGGTGGAGAACCGCGAGTGCACGACACCGATCGCGGAGGCGAAGTCGGGATCGGTCAGCTCGGGAAAGAACTTGTCCAGCTGGTCGGTGGTCAGCATCCCCTTGTAGGTGATGGTCCGGCCGGACAGCGACGGGAAGTAGGTCTCGGTCTCCTTCTCGGCCCGCTTCCGCAGCCGGAACGCCATCCGCTCCAGCGCCAGGCCGAGCACCCGGCCGGCCTTCGCGGCGACGAACAACTGCTTGAAGGTCGGCATCACCGAGCGTGCGGTCGCGCCGAGCAGGTCCGGGTCGGTCGGGACGTCCCGCCAACCCAGGACTTCCAGGTTCTCCTCGGCGGCCAGCTCCTCGATCCGGTCTGTTGCCTTTGCGGCGTCGTCAGGGTCGGCCGGGAGGAACGCGATGCCGGTGGCGTAACCGCGCTGCACCGGCAGCTCGAACTCGCACACCTTGCGGTAGAACGCGTCCGGGATCTGGATCAGGATGCCGGCGCCGTCGCCGGAGTCCGGTTCGGCGCCGGACGCGCCGCGGTGCTCGAGGTTGCGCAGGGCGGTCAAAGCCTTGGCCACGATGTCGTGGCTCGGTTCACCGGTCAGGGTCGCGACGAAGGCGACACCACAAGCGTCGTGCTCGTGCTGTCCGTCGTACAAACCCTCGCTCGGGAATGGGGGGCGACCAAACATTCAGGGGCTCCCGTCGTCCTACGGTCAACAACTGGCCGCGGGACAACATTGGCCCAAGCCGGGTGTCCCGAGACTACCTCATGACGCTCGACAGATGGACAGCCATTCCACCGTCACAACGCCCTCATAACCCTCAGTAGGCACGCGCTCACTGCCAGCCTCCATCATCCCCGCCAACCGCCCACACAACCACCCACAGCACCTGAAATTCACCTGCTGAGACCGCCCGTCCCTGATAAGCCACAGCCATGTCCTGGCACCCCTCCCCCGACTGGCAAGCCCTCACGTCCGGCACCGGACAAGCCACCGGCGGGGTCTGGCTCACACCCGACCAACAGGTCGTCAAACGCCTCGTCCCCGGCGTCACCGACCCACGCCACCACGCCTACTGGGAACGCCAGGCCTTGGTCGCCGAATCCGGCATCGTCGCGGCCACTCCAGGCCTCCGCGCACCGGCGTGTCTGGGCGTCGAACGCGACCCATCCGGCATCACGCTGCGGATGGCGTTCGTACCCCCGGTCGCGTCGACACCAGTAGCTCTGGCTGCCGCTCTGGGCCGCTTCGCACGCTCCCCGACGCCAGCGCCCGCCTGGGCCGCTCGGGACGTACTCCGAGACCGCCTGACGACCGTAGAGCGGCGCGGTGGGTGGAGTGCGTTGGCGCGCGCCGGGCTCAGCTCGGCGGCGACGGACGCCCTGTGGCGGCGGCGAGACGCAGCGCTGGCGGTCCTGGACGACCTGCCGCGAGTCCCCACCCACGGTGACGCACACCCCGTGAACCTGCTCGGCCGCGACGGCGACGACGTACTGGCCACCGACTGGGAGCAGTTCGGCCACGGCCCGGCCGGCTTCGACCTCGGCTACCTACTGCTGGCCGTGGACACGCCACTCGATCAACTACTGGCAGCTCACGGCGGCGACCTGGACGCCGTTCGACGAGGTGCGGTGCTGGTGGCGGCGTACACCGGCTTGTCGCGTACGGCCTGGGCACTCGGCCAGCCAGACCCCAACGATCACGTCGAGCGGCTCGTCAGGCTCTCCCCGGTGGTCGAAGAGGCAGTCGCGTATGCCTGAGCGATCCGGAAAGGGCATAACGACAGGAGGTAGTCGATCCAGCGCAAGACCCGGACAGGAGTTCAGGCGGGGACCGCCCCCGGGCCGGCGGCGTCGAACCGACTACCTCCTGGCGTTACGGCTCTTCGGCACAACCGACGCATCCGTCCACCAGCTGAACACGCGGCGCCGAGCCCGCGGACATCCTCTGGGGACCGCGGACAGAAATAGCGGCTGTCCTGCCGTTCCATGGGTGGCCCGGGGGCCAACCCCACCCCGGCGGACACCACTGCGCCAGCCCCGGCCGCTGGTCGCCGCCACTCGACCCGCCCGGCTGCCCGACAGCCCCGCCTCGCTACCCCGCCTCGGCTGCCTCGGTCGGTCACTTTGTGCACCAGATCCGTACGGCGCCGGCCCAGCGGGTACGGAACTGGTGCACAAAGTCGATCTCTCCTAGGCCGAAACCTCACCCAGGCGTGAGGCCGGCGGTCCGCCCGGCCGCGTGCCACGCCCGGTAGAAGGCGTCGTAGCTGGGATAGCGGGTGGTGGTGGCTTCCTGAAGTACGGCGTACTGGGCGTCGGTGCCGCGGAAGGCGGTCCGGTCCAGGCTGGCGTCGGAGAGGAAGACGAGGGCAGCGCGGGCGAGGACGTAGGCGGTGGTGCGGGTGTCGATGGGGGCGCCCAGGGAGTGTTGTTCGGGGGCCATCAAGCGGGTCGAGCCGAACATGCGGCCCATCGTGTTGCGGAAGGGGCCTCGATGGTAGGTGTCCAGATCGATGACGGTGAGTTGGCGGGCGTCGAAGTCGTAGAGAAGGGCGCCGTCGTAGAAGTCGCCTTCGATCCAGCCGGCCGCGTCGAGCCGAGCATGGAGGTCGTAGAGAGCATCCAGGGCGGCGAGGATCTCCGGCACCGGCAAGGCCTTGAAGCGTTGATGGGCGCTGACAGGGTCGTCGCGGTTGGTGCCGAGGTGTTCGCCGATGCGCCAGTCGTAGACGAGGAGCGGGCCGGCTGGGGACTCGATGACGGCGTGGAGGGCTGGGAGGGCCGGGTGTACGACGGACTCCGCAAGGGCGGCGGCGTTGCGCAACAACGCGACCCGGCCGTCGAAGTCGAGGTACGGCGCGGAGTCCGCGGGATCGCCCGCGGTCTTCACGAAGTACGTCCGGGTGGCGGTTCGGACGCCGTACGAGATGTTGCCGGAGTCCTGGGTGGTGAAGCGGGTGAAGATGGTGCCCAGGTGATTGAGGTAGGTGGCTGGGAGTACGTCGATCTCGCCGGGGAACATCTGGGGGACGCTAGTCAGGACCACGCCGGACGGCGACCGAGTTTTGGGAGGAACGTATGGCGCTGGGTGACTTTCCGCGGTATCCGCTCACGTTCGGGCCGAGTCCGGTGCATCCGCTCGATCGGCTGAGTGCGCACCTTGGTGGGGCTCGGGTCTGGGCCAAACGGGAGGACTGCAATTCGGGGCTCGCCTACGGCGGGAACAAGACCCGGAAGTTGGAGTACCTGATTCCGGATGCGCTGGCGCACGGTGCGGACACGTTGGTGTCGATCGGGGGCTATCAGTCCAACCACACCCGGCAGGTCGCGGCCGTCGCGGCGAAGGTCGGGTTGAAGGCCGTGCTGGTGCAGGAGAACTGGGTCGACTGGCCGGACGCGCTCAACGACCGGGTCGGGAACATCCTGCTCAGCCGGATCATGGGCGCCGAGGTCCGGCTCGATCCGGCCGGGTTCGGGATCGGCTTCAAGGACAGCTGGAAGGAGGCGCTGGCCGACGTCGAGGCGCGCGGAGGTACGCCGTACGCGATCCCGGCAGGTGCTTCGGACCACCGGCTCGGTGGACTCGGCTTCGCGAACTGGGCGGTCGAGGTCGAGCAGCAGGAGCGGGAGCTCGGGGTCTTCTTCGACACCATCATCGTGTGTGCGGTGACCGGGTCGACACAGGCGGGGATGATCGCCGGGTTCGCCGGGCACGACCGGCCGCGGCGGGTGATCGGGATCGACGCGAGCGCGAAGCTGCAGGAGACCCGCGACCAGGTCGAGCGGATCGCCCGCGCCACCGCCGAGCTGATCGAGCTCGGCCGCGACCTGCGCGACGACGAGATCACCGTGCTCGAAGGCTGGGCCGGCGACCGGTACGGGATCCCGGTGCAGTCCACGCTGGACGCGATCCGGCTCACCGGTCAGCTCGAAGGGATGATCATCGACCCGGTCTACGAGGGGAAGTCGATGGCCGGCCTGATCGACCTGATCCGGAACGGCGACATCCCCAAGGACGCCAACGTCCTCTACGCCCACCTGGGTGGCCAGCCCGCGCTCAACGCCTACAGCGGGCTGTTCACGCACAGTCAGCCGATGCCGGGTCCGACCAACGTCCCGACGCCATAGGTGAGTGCTGCTGCCAGACCACCGAGGAGGAGTTGGCGGAAACCGGAGTACCACCAGGACCGGCTGGTCACGCGGGAGACGATCGCACCGCAGACGAAGAGCGCGGTCAGCGACATGATCAGGGCCGGTACGACGCTGCCCGCGCCGAGCAGGTACGGCAGCAGCGGGATGAACGCGCCGACCGCGAAGCAGATGAACGACGACGCGGCCGCGATGACCGGGTTCGGCAGGTCGTTGGGGTCGATGCCGAGTTCTTCGCGGACGTGTTCCTGGAGGGCCTGGTCGGGGTCGGTGTGGAACTGTTTCGCGACCTTGCTGGCCAGGTCCGGGTCGAGGCCCTTGGCCCGGTAGGTCTCGGCGAGCTCGATCTCCTCGTCGATCGGGTGCCGCTGGATCTCCTTGCGCTCTTTCTCGATCTCGGCCCGGGCGAGCTCGCGCTGCGAGGCGACGGAGGTGTACTCCCCCGCCGCCATCGAGAACGCGCCCGCGGCCAGGCCGGCCAGCCCGGCGAGCACGATCACACTCGAGCCGGACGCCGTACCGCCGTCCATGCCGGCGATCAGGGCGAAGTTCGAGACCAGGCCGTCCATCGCGCCGAACACGGCCGGGCGCAGCCAGCCGCCGTTCACATCACGATGAGTGTGATCTCCGTGATGCTCGGCAGAAACCTCGGGAACCTCAGTCACGAGACCCATCTGATTCGGAACCGTTGGTCGCGTCAACCTTCGGCTTGTCTGCTGGCGTCGCCTCGGCAGCCGGTCCTCCGGCCGGCTCTGCCGAGGCGGAGGTGGAATCGCCGGAGCCCGTCCCAGCGGGCTTCGCGGAGCTCGCCTCCGGCGTCGGCGCGTCGGCGGCCGCGTCCTCCCCAGTGCCGGCTTCCGGTGTCGCCGCGTCGGCTTCGTCGGAGTCGGTGCCGGTTTCCGGCTTCTCGCTGTCGGTGGGCTTGCCGGCGGAGGGGCCGGTGGAGATGTCTTCCTGGCCGGGGTACTTGCGGGCGCTGATGATGAAGGCGGCGACGGCGAGGACGAACAGGATGATGGCAGTCCAGACGTTCAGCCGGAGGCCGAGGAAATGGTTGACCGTGTCGATGCGCAGGTTCTCGATCCAGGCGCGGCCCAAGGTGTAGCCGGCCACGTAGAGGAAGAACGCCCGGCCGTGGCCCAGCTTGAAGCGGCGGTCGACCAGGATGACCAGCGCGACCACGCCGAGGTTCCAGATCGCTTCGTACAGGAACGTCGGGTGGAAGGTGGCGAAGTCGGCGTACCCGTCCGGGCGGTGCTCGGGCGAGATCTCCAGGCCCCACGGCTTGGTCGTCGGCTTACCGAACAGCTCCTGGTTGAAGTAGTTGCCGAACCGGCCGAACACCTGCGCCAGCGCGATCCCCGGCGCCATCGCGTCCGCGACCGCCAGGAACGGCACCTTGGCCCGCCGGCAGGCGATCCAGGCGCCGAGCGCACCGAAGCCGACCGCGCCCCAGATGCCGAGCCCGCCGTGCCAGATCTTCAGCGCGTCGATCGGGTGCCGGCCCTCGCCGAAGTACAGCTCGGCATCGGTGACGACGTGGTAGATCCGGGCGCCGACCAACCCGAACGGGATGGCCCAGAACATGATGTCGGCGAGCACGGTCGGTGAGCCGCCGCGGGCGACCCAGCGGTGGCGGCCGAGCCAGTAGCCGGCGAAGATACCGGCCAGGATGCACAGCGCGTACGCGCGGATCGGCAGGCCGGCGATGTGCCAGACACCCTGGCTCGGGCTGGGAATGAACGCCGGAACCATCACGGCGGGAATCAGACTAGACATGGCAAAGGGGAACGCTACTCGACCGGCCAGGGCACGACCAGAAACTCATGGTCACGATGGGGACTCGGTGCGTCAGCTCGCGATGTCATCGACGGCCTTCTGCAAGCCGTCGGCGGTCAGCTGGTTGGCTTCCAGCTGCTTGTCGTTGACGTAGACCGTCGGCGTCCCGGTCACGCCGCGGTCGTCCGCGGCCTTCGATACCGTGTCGAGCCAGCCGCCGTAGGTGTTGTCCCGCACGGCCTGCTGGAACTTCGCGTCACCGATGCCGAGTTGGCTGCCCAGGTCGAGCAGCTGGTCCGTGGTCCACGACTTGCTGAAGTCGCCGTACATCTCGTCGGCGTAGCTGAGCGCCTTGCCGTTCGCGGCCGCGGCGGCGAAGGCGTTGGCCAGCCGGGGCGAGGCGTCCGGGTTGACGAAGGCGAGCGGCCAGTAGGTCAGCGTCGCCGTACCGTCCTGGACGAGTTTGTCGACTACTCCACCGGTCGACTCCTCGAACTCCGCGCAGTGCGGGCAACGGAAGTCGAGGTAGATGTCGATGTGCACCTTGGCGTCGGCGTTGCCGACGGTGACGCCCTTGCCGGACGTGCCCGGGCCGGTGATCACCGTGGGCTCGGGTTTGCCGTTCGAGCTCACCTCGACCTTGGAGTGCCCGCGCCAGTACTGCACGCCGACGCCGCCCGCGAGGGCCAGCACCAGCACGATCACCACGATGATCCCGGGCGAGATCCGCCGCTTCGGCGGCTGCAGCAGCGGATTCGCGGGGGCCTTGGTGTTGCTCACGACGCAATGACTCCTTGCGGTTCGGGTTCCAGGGCGAACTTGCTGGTGGGGTTCAACCACAGCCAGGCCGCCAGCAGCAGCAGGCCGACGTCCCGCAGGATCTCCTGCAGGTACTTCGTCTGACCGGGGGCGACCTGGCCACCGCCGCCGAAGCAGCCGCAGTCGATCGCCAGGCCGCGCGCCCAGGCGGACGCCACCGCGGCGATGAACACGACCAGGAAGACACCCGCGGCGGCCGCCGCGGCGCGGACACCGAAACCGACGATCAACAGCAATCCGATCGCGATCTCCAGGAACGGCAGCCCCCAGCCCACCGGCGCCGCCAGCGACGCCGGCAGCAGCTCGTACGCGCGGACCGCCTGGGCTGCCGTCTCCGGATCGGTCACCTTCAACGCGCCCGCCACCAGCATCACGCCGCCGAGCAGGAGCCGCGCTCCCAGCGAGACCCATTCGAACCAGGGTCGACGATTCACTGGTTGTCCTCCACCAGCTTCCCGAAGTCGTGGGCCAGGTCGCCGATGGCGGCGTTCGACAACCAGAGCACGTTCGCCTTGTCGTTCTTGCCGAAGCCGATCACCTGCGCACCGTGACCGACCTCGTACCCGCCGGAGGGCAGCTTCTGCATCCCTTCCACCGGTACGCCGACGGCCTTCGCGATGTCCTTGATCGACGTCAGCGAACCGGTCAGCCCGACGAACGACGGATCGAACCGGTCCAGGTACTTGCGAATCACCGGGCCGGTGTCACGGGCCGGGTCGGTGGTGATGAACAGCAGCTGGACCTGGTCCCGCACCGGCTGGTCCAGCTTGGTCAGCGCGGACGCCACATCGGCCATCACGGTCGGGCACACGTCCGGGCAGTTCGTGTAGCCGAAGAACACCAGCGTGACCGGCTTCTTGGTCGAGGTGACCAAGTTGAACGGGTTCCCGCCGGTGTCGGTCAGCGTGGCCGCCGGCAACGAGTACGGCCGGTCCAGCGTCGCCCCGCGCAGACCGTTCGGATCCTGCGTGGTGCGGATGATCGCACCACCGGGGTTGTCCGCCTTCTCCTTGTCGCCGCCACTGCAGCCCGCGAGGGCGAGCAGAGCCACCGCGGCCAGTAGAAGTGCCGCGTTCCTGGTTCGACTCACGGCGTACTAACGACTCGCGGCGGCGCTGGGTTCCCTGCGGACGCCTTCGGACAGGGCTTCCGCGAGCGCGCGGACCCCGGCCGGGCCGCCGTCCTCGAGCGCCTTGACGAGGGCCGCGCCGACGATCGCCGCGTCCGCGAACGCCGCCACACCGGCCGCCTGGTCGGCGTTCGAGATTCCGAGGCCGACGCCGACCGGCAGGCCGGTGACCGCCTTCGTCCGCGCCACCAGTGGCGCCGCCAGCTCCGACGGCTTGTCCCGAGCACCGGTGACACCCATCACAGCGGTCGCGTAGACGAAGCCGCGGCAGGCGGCCGTGGTCATCCGGATCCGCTCGTCGGTCGACGACGGTGAGACCAGGAACACCTTGTCCAGGTCGTTCTTGTCCGCGGCCGCGATCCACTCCGCACCCTCGTCCGGGATCAGGTCGGGCGTGATCAGGCCCGCTCCCCCGACGCCGGCGAAGTCCGCGGCGAACCGGTCCACGCCGTACCGCTCGACCGGGTTCCAGTACGTCATCACGAGCACCGGGACATCGGAGTACGCCGCGACCTTCTCGATCGTGCTCAGCACGTCGCGGGTCCGCAGCCCGCCGGCCCGGGCCACCTCGGTGGCGCGCTGGATGGTGACGCCGTCCATCACCGGGTCGCTGTACGGGAGGCCGACCTCGACCACGTCGACGCCGCCGTCGATCATCGCCTTGATCCCGTCCACACCACCGTCGTACGTCGGGAAGCCGGCCGGCAGGTAGCCGACCAGGGCGCCGCGGCCCTCGTCGTTGGCCTTCCGGATCGCGGTGCCGGCCTTGCCCAGGGCAACCAGATCACTCACCGGTGGCCTCTTTCTCGCCGAGGCCGAACCAGGTGGCGGCCGTGTCCATGTCCTTGTCCCCGCGACCGGAGAGGTTCACCAAAATGGTTGCCTCCGGCCCCAACTCCGTCGCGATGTCGAGCGCGCCGGCGACCGCGTGCGCGGACTCGATCGCCGGGATGATGCCCTCGGTCCGGGACAGCAGCTTGAACGCCTCCATCGCCTCGGCGTCCGTGATCGGCCGGTACGACGCCCGCCCGGTCTCGGCCAGCCACGCGTGCTCCGGCCCGACCCCGGGATAGTCCAGCCCGGCCGAGATCGAGTGCGACTCGATCGTCTGACCGTCCTCGTCCTGCAACAGGAACGACCGCGCACCATGCAGTACGCCGACCTGCCCGGCGGTGATCGTGGCCGCGTGCCGGCCGGTCTCGAACCCGTCGCCACCCGGCTCGATGCCGTACAGCTTCACGCTCTCGTCGGGGATGAACGCGGTGAACAGGCCGATCGCGTTCGACCCGCCGCCCACGGACGCCACCGCGGCGTCCGGGAGCTTGCCGAGCAACTCGAGCGACTGCTCCCTGGCCTCGTCGCCGATACCGCGGACGAAGTCGCGCACCATGGCGGGGAACGGGTGCGAGCCGGCCGCCGTACCCAGGATGTAGTGCGTCTTGTCCACGCTGGCGACCCAGTCCCGCAGGGCCTCGTTGATCGCGTCCTTCAGCGTCCGGCTGCCGGTCTTCACCGAGATGACCTCGGCGCCGAGCAGCTGCATCCGGGCCACGTTCAGCGCCTGCCGCCGGGTGTCGACCTCACCCATGTAGACCACGCACTCGAGGTCCAGGTAGGCGCACGCGGTCGCGGTCGCGACGCCGTGCTGGCCGGCGCCGGTCTCGGCGATCACCCGGGTCTTGCCCATCCGCTTGGTCAGCAGGGCCTGGCCGATCGCGTTCCGGATCTTGTGCGCACCGGTGTGGTTCAGGTCCTCGCGCTTCAGCAGGATCCGGGCGCCGGCCGCGTCGGACAGCCGGGTCGCGTCGTACAGCAGGCTCGGGGCGCCGATGTACTCGTGCAGCATCCGCTCGAACTCACCGGTGAACTCCGGGTCGGCCATGGCTTCGCGCCACGCCGTAGTGAGCTCGTCGAGTGGCGCGATCAGCGCCTCCGGCATGAACCTGCCGCCGAAACGGCCGAAGTGCCCGAGCTGGTCGGGCAGCACACTACTCATCCGACAAACCTTCCAAAACCCGGCTCTACAGCGCGGGAGAGTGTCCGTCCCGGTGCCGTTTGGACCGGCCGGGTCTAGTGCCGCTGCTGGATGGCGGGATGCGATCCGGCGGCGACGAGGTCGGCGACCGAGGCGCGGGGGTCGCGGCCGGTCACCAGGGTTTCACCGACGAGGACGACATCGGCCCCGGCGCGCGCGAACTCGATTACATCATGCGGGCCGCGAACTCCGGACTCCGCCACCCGGACCAGGTTCGACGGGATCGTCGGCGCGACCCGGGCGAAGGTGTCCCGGTCGACCTCGAGAGTCTTCAGGTTCCGGTTGTTCACGCCGATCAGCTGAGCGCCGGCATCCACCGCACGCCGGGTCTCCTCCTCGTCGTGCACCTCGACCAGCGGGCACAGGCCGATCGAGTGCGCGCGCTCGATCAGTGAGACCAGGGCCTCCTGCTCCAGCGCCGCGGCGATCAGCAGCACCATGTCGGCGCCGGCCGCACGGGCCTCCCAGAGCTGGTACGACGAGACGATGAAGTCCTTCCGCAGGACCGGGACGTCGACCCGGCCGCGCACCGCGCGCAGGTCGTCCAGGCTGCCGTTGAACCGGCGCCGCTCGGTCAGTACCGAGATCGCCGCCGCGCCGCCCTCCTCGTACTCCCCGGCGAGCGCGGCCGGGTCGGTGATCTCGGCCAGCTCGCCCTTGGACGGGCTGGATCGCTTCACTTCGGCGATGATCGCGATCCCGTCACCGCGGAACACCGGCATCGGGTCCTTGGCGTCGGGCTTGCGCTGGGCTTCCTGCTTCAGGTCGTCCAGGCTGACCCGCGCCTGGCGCTCCGCGAGGTCCTCCCGGACCCCCGCGAGAATGTCGTCAAGCACAGTCATGTCCGTCCGCCCCTCAGTGGTCGCCGTCGGCCGGGACCCCGAACCCCAGCAGTTGCATGACCTTGCCGGTCAGCGCACCCAGCACAGCGATGGCGACCGCGATCCAGAACAGCACCCAGTTCGGACCGAGCACCATCGCGATGGCGCCGACCGTGAACGCGATCAGCACGATGGTCACCGCGGTCCACGCCGCCGGGCTGTTGCCGTGCAGGTCGTGGGGAGCCTCCTCGCTCACCCGCGTCGCTACTTGATCGGCCGTCGTATTGTCCATGGTTGGCGCCACTCCTCGTTGTCGTCCCGTCCTATTGTGGCGGTAGGCCGCCGCGGTCAGAGAGTCGGGTCCTCCCCGGCGTCGATCGCCTTCCACTGATCGGCCGGTGCGGCGGCCGGATCACGCTCGTAACGCGCGGTCGCGCGACGCCAGCGATGCGCTGTCAGCAAGGCGATCAGACCAGTCGCGACCAGCGCGACGCCCCCGGCCAGGGCAAACCAGGGCGCCGGACCGCCGGACAGACTCACGTGGTCGGTGACCGCCTGACTGAGCTCCGGCCGGATCCTGCTCAGCTCACTCACGTCGGGCCGCACCTGCAGCGCGACGGCGATCGCGGCAACGCCCATCAACAGCACCAGCGCACCCAGCACGCGACGCAATGCTGTACCTGCGAGTTTCGTAACGACGATCGCGACCACCGACGCGAGTGCCAGCGTCACCGGTGCCTTCGTGACGGTGTATCCGTTGAAGTCCACACTCGGACGCCCGCTCCCCGGGTGCGCCGTAGACCACGTCAGGTACGCCGACAACCCGAGCAGGACCAGCGCCACGACGGCGAGGAGATCGACGAGTCGCTGCGGCTTCATACGTCGCTGAACGTTCCCGCGACCGCGATCGCGTTCAGGACGGCGGCCGCCTTGGTCCGGCACTCGGCGTCCTCGGCGGCCGGGTCGGAGTCGGCGACGATGCCCGCGCCGGCTTGCACGTACGCCGTGGAGCCGCGCAACACCGCGGTCCGGATGGCGATCGCGGTGTCCACGTCACCGGCGAAGTCCAGGTAGCCGACGACACCGCCGTACACACCGCGCCGGGTCACCTCGAGCTTGTCGATGATCTCCATCGCCCGCGGCTTCGGCGCACCGGACAGCGTCCCGGCCGGGAACGCGGCGGTGAGCGCGTCGAACGCGGTCTTGCCGGCCGCCAGCTGCCCGGTGACGGTCGATTCCAGGTGCATCACGTGGCTGTAGCGGCGGACGTCCATGAAGTCGACCACCTCCACGGTGCCGGGCGCGCAGACCCGGCCGACATCGTTGCGGCCGAGGTCGACCAGCATCAGGTGCTCGGCGCGCTCCTTGGCGTCGGCGCGCAGCTCCTCCTCCAGCGCGTGGTCCTCCTCCGGCGTAGCGCCGCGGCGGCGGGTGCCGGCGATCGGGTGCAGGATCACCTTGTTGTCGGTGACCTTGACCAGCGCCTCGGGACTCGATCCGACGATGTCGAAGCCGTCCAGGCGGACCAGGTACATGTACGGGCTCGGGTTGGAGCGGCGCAGCACCCGGTAGATGTCGAGCGCGGACGCCGTGGTCTGCAGCTCGAACCGCTGGGACACGACGATCTGGAACGCCTCGCCGGCGCGGATCTCCTCCTTGGCGTGCTCGACCGCCTCCCGGTACTCCGCGCTGGACCGCTGCCGGTGGGGATCCGGCACCGCGGTCCGGTCCGCGCGCACGACATACGACGGGGTTGGCTGCGCCAGATCCGCCTCCATCGCGTCGAGGCGGCGTACGGCGTCCGCGTGGGCCTCGTCGACGCGCTCGTCGGAGTCGTCCCAGTTGACCGCGTTCGCGATCAGCCAGATCTCGCCGGTCTCGTGGTCGAGGGCGGCCAGGTCGGTGGCGAACAGGAACGTGAGCTCGGGCAGGCCGAGGTCGTCGGTCGTTGTGTCGGGCAACCGTTCGAGCCGGCGGACCGCGTCGTACCCGAGGAAGCCGACCATGCCGCCAGTCAGCGGCGGCAGGTCGGGCAGCCGGGGCGTGTGCAGGATCTCCAGCGTCTCGCGCAGCGCCTTCAGCGGGTCACCGGTCTGCGGCAGGCCGACCGGCGGGTTGCCGGTCCAGATCGCCTCGCCGTCGCGCTCGGTCAGCGTCGCCGCGCTGCGGACGCCGATGAACGAGTAGCGCGACCAGACGCCGCCGTTCTCCGCGGACTCCAGCAGGAAGGTGCCTTCGCGCTCGGCAGCGAGCTTGCCATAGACACCGATCGGCGTCTCCGCATCGGCCAGCAGCCGCCGCGTCACCGGGATGACTCGACGGTCCTTGGCATAGTCGCGGAAGGTCTCGAGGTCCGGTGAGTTCATGCCTTGACCTCGATCTGGCCGTGCTCGAAGCAGGTGCGGGTGCCGGTGTGGCAGGCCGGGCCTTCCTGGTCGACGAGGACGAGCAGGGTGTCGGCGTCGCAGTCGACGAGGATCTGCTTGACGTGCTGACGATGGCCGCTGGTCTCGCCCTTGACCCAGTACTCCTGCCTGCTGCGGGACCAGAACGTGCTCCGCCCGGTCGCCGCGGTCCGGCGGACCGCCTCGGCGTTCATCCAGCCCACCATCAGGACCTCACGCGTGTCGTATTGCTGCACCACTGCTGGGATCAGCCCGGCCGCGTCGAAGGTCAGCTCGTCAATACTCACCCGCCCATTGTCGCCGATCACCAGGAGCACTCCGAACACGGTGCCTCGCGATGAACACGCGTAGTGGGACGGGCTGACAGTATGAGGGCATGACGACGAGTGAGGCACGCGTCCAGGAACTGCTGACCGAGCACCCGGTGATCGACGGCCACAACGACCTGCCGATCGCGTTCTACGAGCTGTGCGGGTACGACCTGGACGCCCACGACCTGAGCGGCTCGGTGCCGTCCCTGCACACGGACCTGCCCCGGTTGCGGACCGGACACGTCGGCGCGCAGTTCTGGTCCCTGTGGGTCCCACAGGACGAGCACTCGGTACGGCGTACGTTCGAGCAGGTCGACTTCGTGCATCGGCTCGTGGAGCGGTTCCCGGCCTGGCTCCAGCTCGCATCGACCGCGGATGACGTCGACGCCGCGATCAAGGCCGGGCGGGTCGCCTCGTTGATGGGGATGGAGGGCGGCCACTCGATCGGTGAGTCGCTCGGGGTGCTGCGGGTCATGCGGGAGCTGGGCGTGCGCTACATGACACTCACCCACAACAACAACGTGTCCTGGGCGGACTCCGCGACCGACGAGCCGGTCCTCGGCGGGCTGAACGAGTTCGGCGAGGAGGTCGTCCGGGAGATGAACCGGATCGGCATGCTGGTCGACCTCTCGCACGTCTCCGCGGACACCATGCGGCACGCGTTGCGGGTGACCAGCGCGCCGGCGATCTTCAGCCACTCGTCGGCCCGCGCGATCTGCGACGTACCGCGGAACGCGCCGGACGACGTGCTCGAGACCCTGGCGGGCAACGACGGCGTCTGCATGGTGACCTTCGTCCCGTACTTCGTCTCCCAGGCGTACGTCGACTGGGTCAAGGGAGCCAAGGAGGCGCAGCCGGACCTGAACCCGATGAACCCGGCCGACCAGGCGAAGCTGGCGGAGTCGTACGACGTGCCGAAGCCCGAGGTCACCCTGGACGACGTGGT
Source organism: Kribbella sp. NBC_01484 (assembly GCF_036227145.1). NCBI lineage: Bacteria > Bacillati > Actinomycetota > Actinomycetes > Propionibacteriales > Kribbellaceae > Kribbella > Kribbella sp. NBC_01484. The sequence goes on along the minus strand of NZ_CP109437.1, from coordinate 6,283,949 downwards.
CGAGCACGTCGACCACGTCCGCGGTATCGCCGGCGTCGACCACATCGGCCTCGGCGGCGACTACGACGGCTGCCCCGAATTCCCCACCGGCCTCGCGGACGTCGCGTCGTACCCGGCCCTCTTCGAGGCCCTCGCCGACCGCGGCTGGAACGACACCGAACTGGCAAAACTTGCCAGCGGCAACATCCTCCGCGTCCTCCGCGCCGCCGACGACGCAGCCGCTGCCTAAGCGTCCCGGTAGTGGTCTCTGGTCTCGGGCAACCGCTCGAAGCCGGCCGCTTCGTAGGTGGCGATCGCGCCGACGTTGAAGCCCGGCGTGCACACGACCGCGCTGCACGAACCCAGCTCCTGCAGAGCTCTCGCCGCCGCGACGGTGATCGCCGTGCCGTAGCCGCGCCCGCGGTGCAGTCGATGCACGCCCATCGGCTCGATCAGTCCTGGCTTGTCTGCCCCCGCGGACCACACGGTCACGGCCGCCACGGACTCACCCAGCTGGTTGCGGCCCACGAGACAGCGCGCGTCGGCGTACGGCTCGCCGTCGGCCATCGCGTGCCACCGGGCGTCGGTGAACGTCGACCCGTCGAACGACGCCCGCTGGACGGCGGTCCGCTCGTGCGCCTCCTCGGCACCGATGACATCGACCCGCAGGCCGGGGTCCGGCACGGGCTCGCTCAGGTCGCGCCGCAGCGGCACCCACGGGTCCGCCGTCATCCAGCCGTCCTTGGAGAGCAGGTCCTGGACGAGCGCTCCCATCGGCGCCTCCACGTACACCTTGCCCTCGATCAGTACGCCGGCCTCCGGCGCGGACACGTCCTCGACCAGGCGCTGCGCGAGCTCCTCGTCACGCTGAGCCTCCGGCGCGATCGCGAGCCGCAACAACTCCGGATCGTCGAGCAGGCCGACGGCAATAATCTCGCCGCCCCGCCTCCACGTCCTGGTAGCGGCCGCGGTCTGCCCCACCCCGAACCGCCAGAACCACCCCAAGTCCCCCGGATGCAGCTGCACCGGACCCTCGTCGCACTGCCACTCCCGCAGCACCCGCACAACCTCGCCCAACCCATCGATCCCCAGAGTCCCCAACACAATCGCCATCCCCCGATCACACACCACCCCACCGACACCCGCACCCGACTTTCCCATCCACCACCCCCACCGCCAGGCCCCTCAGGCCCTTCCTCCAGGCGCCCGGACCCGGCTCCCGCCCCGAGGTCCGCCCTTCCCCCCAGTCCCCGGCTCCCGCCCCGAGGTCCGCCCTTCCCCCCAGTCCCCGGCTCCCGCCCGCACGTCCCCCCTCGCCCCCGGCCTCCGGCCGTCCGCCCTCGGCCCTCGGTGCCGCCCAAAGAGGCGACTTTGTGCACCACGTCCGTACATTTCGCGAGCCGCCGTACGGATCTGGTGCACAAGGTCGGGTTATCCACAGGCGCCTGAGCGGTCGGGCGGCGATCTCGGGGAGGATCGGGCGGTGGAGAGGCTCGGGGACGACGTGCGGCAGCGGCTCGTCGATCAGTGGGGCAGACCGCTGCGGCACCTGGAGCTGATGGAACTCGGCTTGCAGAAGTACGACGTGGAGCGGCTCGTCCGAGGCGGTCAGCTTCAGACGGCCCACGCTCGCTATGTCGGCGGGCAGGTTGACGCACGTCTCGCCTGCATCGCCTGTGCTCAGGCGGCCCATCCGAGGTCCGTCATCAGCCATTTCACGGCTGCGGAGCTGATGGGGTTGAGAGTCTGGACGAGCCAAGACCGGTCTCCGGACATTGTCTGGCTCAGCTGCGAGCCGGGTTGCCGTCGCAACCTGAAGCGCGCGGACGTGGTACTCCGCCGGGCCGCCCTCACCGAGGCGGACCTCCGACTGCACCGGGGGCTGTGGCTCACCTCAGAAGCACGAACCACAATCGACATCGCCCGGGAACTGCCCCTGCGTGAGGCGGTTGTGACGATTGACCACGCCTTGTCCGGATTCGTGTCCCGCGCCGCGCTCGAGGCGGCACTCGAGCGCCAGTACCGCTGGCCCGGTGTGCAGAACGCACGGGCAGCAGTAGGCCTCGGGGACCCGCGCTCCGAGTCGGCGCTGGAGTCGTTCGCGCGTGCGGTGTTCGTGGAGTGTGGTCTGCCGGCGCCGATCCTTCAAGCGGAGTTCTGGAACGGTTATCGCTGGTTGGCGGACCGGGTCGACTTCTGGTGGCCGGAGTTCCGGACGGTCGGCGAGGCGGACGGGCTGGCGAAGTTCGAGGCGTCGACGGCCGCCGAGCGCCGGTGGCTGCTCCGACGGGCGTTCGAACGCGACCAGCGACTGGCCGATCGTGGTCTCGAGCTCGTCCACTTCGGCTGGGAGGACGTCGTACGCGGCCCCGACGAGCTCGCCCACCGCTTCCGCGCCGCGTTCGACCGCGGATCGCGCCGTACCGAGCCCTCACCCACCTGGCGCCCCGCAGCCTGACCCGCCCAGCCCGCCACCCTCAAGCAGCCCTGTCCCCGCGACTTGCGTACGGCGGGCAGCCCGGCCGGCGTAGTTGCGCCGGGCGGTGGTGGGGGCGGCGCGGCCAGGGCGGTTGCGTACGGCGGACGGCCCCGGCCGGTGCGGTTGCGCCGGCCGGTTGCCTACGCCGGCTGCCGCGGCCTGACCCGCCCGCGCCGCCACCCTCAAGCCGCCCTGCCTCGCTGACTTTGTGCACCACGTCCGTACCTTTCGCGTCCCGCCATACGGATCCGGTGCACAAAGTCGCGGACTTGCGCACGGCGGCCGGCCCGGCCGGCGTGGTTGCGGCGGGCGGGCGTGTTGCGGGGTTGCGGGCGGCGAGCGGCGCGGGCGGCGTCGTGGCGCCAGGTGCTTGCGGTCGGCGGGCGGCGCGGCTGCATGGTTGCGTACGGCGGGCGGCGGGGTGGTTGGGGGCGGGTTGTTTGGGGTTTGGGTGAGGGGGCACGGGGCGGGTTCAGTGTTGACCGACGGATGGAGTGGTTGTGCTTACCCTGACTGAGAACGCGACGCTGGTGATCAAGAGCATCACCGGGGTCGAAGGCGCGCCGGAGGGGGCCGGAGTGCGGATCTCGCAGGAGAACCCGGCGGATCCGGCGCTCGCGGTGACGACGACGGAGGCGCCGCGGCCCGGTGACCAGGTGGTCGAGGAAGCCGGAGCGCGGGTGTTCCTGGAGCAGAACGCGGCGAACGCGCTCGACGACAAGATTCTGGACGCGGCGGTCGACGACAAGGGCGGGGTCGAGTTCCTGCTGGTACCGCAGCCTGGTGCCGGCACTGCGCCGACCGCCTGACAGGTGAGACCGCGAACGGCCGGGACCCTCTCCTCCCTGAGGTCCCGGCCGTCGCGCTACGTGTAGACGGCCCGACGTCGCGCACGTCCAGACGAGCCCAGCTGCCGCGCACGGCCAAGACCATCCCGCCCGTCCACACGGCCCCAGCCCATCGCGCCGGTCTAAACGGTCCCAGCCGTCGTTGCCCGTCCAGACGAGCCCGGCCGTCGCGCGGGTCCTAGACGGCGCTTCGTTGGGCGATCCAGCTGTCGTGGAGGCGGGTGTAGACGCCGCCGGCGTCGACCAGGTCCGCGTGCGGGCCTCGCTCGACGATCTCGCCGTTGTCGAAGACCAGTACCTCGTCGGCCGCCTCCGCGGTCGACAATCGGTGCGCGATGGTGACCGACGTACGCCCGGACATCAGTCGCTCCAGCGCTGCGTTGACCCGCACCTCGGTGCCGGGGTCGACGGCCGATGTCGCCTCGTCGAGCACGAGCAGATCGGGGTCGGCGATGTTCGCCCGCACCAGCGCGACGAGCTGACGCTCACCCGCGGACAGCGACTCGCCCCGCTGGCCGACCGGCGACTGCAGACCGTCGGGCAGCGACTCCAGCCAGTCGGTCAGCCCGAGCGACTGGAACGCATCGAGTAACTGCTCGTCCGTCACCTCCGGACGCCCGAACCGCACGTTCTCGGCCAGTGGCGCGTCGAACAGGTACCCGTCCTGCGGCACCATCACCACCCGCTCCCGCAACGACTCGAACGAGATCTCCCGCGCGTCCACCCCGTCCAAGCGGACCTCGCCCGCGGTCGGATCCATCAACCGGGTGAGCAGTTTCGCGAACGTCGTCTTGCCGGACCCGGTCTCACCCACCACCGCGACCCGCCGGTGCGGCTCGATCCGTACGTCGACATCGCGCAGGACGAGCTCGCCTTCCGGGTAGGCGAAGTCCACATCCGCGAAGTCGACCGTGATCGGACCGCGCGGCTGCTTCACCCCCGTCTCACCCGGGTCGACCACGTCGGCCGGGGTCGCGATCACCCCGAGCACCCGACGCCACCCGGCGAACGCACTCTGCGCGTCGGTCAGCACCTGGGTCGCGATCTGCACCGGATCCGAGAACAGCGCGACCAGGAACATGAACGCGAGGAGCTCCCCCAACGTCGCCTGCTTGTCGACACCCAGCAGCACACCGACCGACAGCACACCGGCGTTGGCCAGGCCCGCTGCCAGACCGCCGATCGAGAACGTCAGACCGGTGAGCGCCTGCGCCCTGGTCGCGGTCCGCCGGTAGTCCTCGATCGAGGCGTCGATGCGGTCCTGGGTCCGCTTCTCGACCGCGTACGCGCGGACCACCTGTGCGCCGACCACGGGCTCCGAGATCGCGGACAGCATCTCGCCGACCTTCGCCCGGACCACACCGTAGGCCTTGGACATCGCGCGCTGCAGGTACTTCAGGCTGGCGAACAGCGGGATGAAGCACCCCAGCACGACAAGGGCCAGCTGCCAGGAGTAGAAGAACATCACCACGGTCGCGAGCAGCATCTGCCCGATGCTGACCAGGAAGATGAACCCGCCGAACTGCAGGAACTGCGACACCGTGTCCACGTCCGACGTGACCCGGCTGACCAGCGCACCGCGCCGCTCCGTGCTCTGCGTCAGGACCGGCAGGTCGTGCACGTGCCGGAACGCCTTGATCCGCATCGTCGCGAGCCCGTGCTCGGAGTTGATCGCGAGCCGCACGGTCGTCAGGTACGACGCTCCCGCCGTGACCACGATGCCCAGCGTGCAGACCAGGCACATCCACGCGACGTACGAGATGTCCGGCCCGCCCGCACCGGACAGGCCCTTGTCGATCGTCTGCTGAACCGCGATCGGTACGACAATCCGCCCGGCCGTCATGGTCAGCGCGAGGATCCCGGTGACCCACCAGCCGTTGGCCAGCTCGGGCGAGACCTTCAGCCCCTGCCGCAACGTGTCCAAGCCACTCGCGTCGTCGGCATGGTCGAGCCGACTTGCTTCCGCCCCGCTCACGCGGATGCTCCTTCCGTGTCCAGATCGTCGAGCTCGGCGGCCAGGTCCGCCTCTTCCTGGCGGCGCTCCGCGTCCTTCTCGTAGGCGTCGACCAGGTTGCGGTAGGCAGCCGACGTCTCCTGCAGGTCGGTGTGCGTCCCCTGCGCCGCGATCCGGCCCTCGTCGAGGAACAGCACCTCGTCGGCGAGCGAGATCGTCGCCTTCCGGTAGGCGATCACGAGCACGGTCGTCGCGGCTTCGGCACCCTGCACCGCGGACCGCAGCCCGGCCAGGATCCGCGCCTCGACCTGCGGGTCCACCGCGCTGGTCGCGTCGTCCAGGATCAGCAGCCGAGGTCGCCGTACCAGCGCCCGGGCCAGGGCGATGCGTTGCCGTTGGCCACCGGACAGCGTCGTACCGCGCTCGCCGACCTTGGTGTCCAGACCATGCGGCAGCCCCTTCACGAAGCCGTCGCCCTGGGCGATCCGCAAAGCGTCCCAGACGTCCTCGTCGCTGTAGTCGCCGCCGAGCGTGATGTTGCCGCGGATCGTGTCGTCGAACAGGAACGCGGTCTGCGCCACCAGCGCGACCGAGCCGGCCAGCTGGTCCCGGGCCAGGTCGCGCAGATCGACGCCGTCGAGCTTGATCGCACCCTCCTCCGGGTCGATCAGCCGGGTCAGCAGCGTGGTCATCGTGGACTTCCCGGAACCCGTCGGTCCGACCATCGCGACGGTCCGGCCGGGCTCGATGACGAAGTCCACGCCGGCCAGTACGTCGCGCTCCGGCAGGTACCCGAACCGTACGTCGGCCACCTGCAACCGGGCCGCCTTCGCCGACGTCAGCACGGCGTCGCCGTACTCCATCCCGCCCTCGGCGGTGAGCACTCGCTGGATGCGATCCCACCCGACGACCGAGCGCGGCAACTCGCCGAGCACCCAGCCGAGCGCACGGATCGGGAACCCGATCAGCGTGAACAGGAACGCGACCTGGACCACGTCACCCGCGTCGGCGCCGCCGGAGCTGACCCGGTAGACACCGACCAGCAGCACCCCGAGCACCCCCAGCCGGGGCAGGCCGTCGATCACCGGATCGAACATGCCGCGGGCCTTGTTCACCGCGATGTTCGCGTCCCGGAGCGCGTACGTCGGGGCGCGGAAGCGCTCGGTCTCGGCGGACTCACGGCCCAGCGTCTTCACCACGAGCGCACCGTCGAACGACTCGTGCGCGACCTCGGAAACATCCGCGCGCAACTGCTGCGCCCGGGTGGCGAGCGGCTGCAGGTAGCGCTGGAAGATCACGTTCGCCAGGAACACCAGCGGGAACACCAGGCAGCCGACCAGCGCGAGCCAGACGTCGGCCGCGAACATCGCCACGGTCGCGAACCCCAGCATCGCCAGCACCCCGATGGCCATCGGCAGCGGAGCGATCACGAACCAGGTCGACTCGACGTCCGCGTTGGCGTTCGAGAGCAGCATGCCGGTCGAGTGCTGGTGGTGCCACTCGAGCGGAAGCTTCAGGTACTGCCGGGTGACCCGGCGGCGGTACGTCGCCTGCAGCCGGAACTGCATCACACCGGCGCCGAGCCGACGCCCGACCACGCCGATCGCGTTCAGGATCGCGATCCCGATGAACAACCCGATCAGCGAGGCGATCGCGGCGAAGGTGGTCTCACCGCTCTCGAAGGCCGGCCGGAGCACGTGGTCGGTGGCCCAGCCGAGCGCCAAGCCGCCGGCCACCGTCATCGCGCCGTACAGCATCGCGGCCAGCACGGACAGCGCGAAGATGCGCGGCTCCTCCCAGATCGCCACCCGCAGAACCGCGAGCCCTCTCCGGGTGACGCTGCCCTTGTCGGGGACCTTCGGCATGGGCAAGACGCTCTCCAGGTCAGTCAGGTGCGAACACCGGGCATAGGCATGACAACGATTGACATTCTGCCATTGGGAGCCGACAACTACGATCGAGTTGTGACCGACTACAGCCGGGTAGAACGACTCGCTCTGTGTGATCTGTTCGACCAGTTGGGGCCTGACCAGCCCACGCTGTGTGAAGGGTGGTCGACGTACGATCTCGCCGTCCATCTGTATGTCCGGGAAGCGGATCCGATGGCCGGGCCGGGGATCATGATCGCGGCGCTGGCGGAGACCACCCAGCGGCGGATGAAGCGGGCCAAGGAGCGCTACAGCTTCACCGAGGTGGTCGACAAGGTCCGTAACGGGCCGCCGCCGATCTCGATCTACGCGTTCCCCAAGTTCGGTCACCAGCTGAACACGACCGAGTACTTCGTGCACCACGAGGACGTCCGCCGGGCACAGCCGACGTACGACATTCGCACACTGCCGGCCGATCAGGAGGCGGGACTGTGGAAGTCGATCCGGCTCGGCGCGAAGACGCTGACCCGAAAGGCGCCCAGTGGCCTGGTGCTCCGGCTCCCGGACGGGACGACGTCCGTCGCGAAGCGGCCGACCGAGCTGGGGTCGGTGACCATCACCGGCGCGCCGGCCGAGCTGGTCCTGTTCTGCATGGGCCGCCAGCAGGTGGCCGACGTGAAGCTGGACGGCGACGCGGAGACGGTCGAGCGGCTCCGCAGCGCCTCATTCGGAGTCTGACTTCGCGGCGGCCCGCTTGCGCCGGGCCCGCTGGACCAGGCTGCTGAGCACGGTCACGAGCACGACGAGCACGATCGCCGCCAGCACGCCCTGCCACGGCTCGTCGAAAAGCGCGTACCCGAGCAGCCCGATGGCCATGTAGACCGCGGCCCACAGCGACGACGCGGCCAGGTCGACCAGCGCGAACCGCTCCCACGGGTACCCGGCCAGGCCGGCCGCGAGCAGCACCGGCACCCGGCCGCCCGGGATCAGCCGGGAGGTCAGCAGCACGCTGATCTCGTGCGCGTCCAGCCGGACCCGCAGTGCGTCGAGCGAGGCATTGTCGCGCAGCCACCCGACCCGCTTGGCCAGCCGTTCACCGCCGAACCGGCAGCCGGCATACACGATCAGGTCGCCGGCATACGCGCCGGCCATACCGGCGATCAGTACGCCGCCCAGCCCGATCGGATTGTTGTGCAACGCGAGTACGGCGCCCGCCGAGACGGCCGCGCCGGTCGGGAGCACCGGCAGGACCGCGCCGACCAGCACCGCCCCGGCCAGCGCGATGAGATACCACAGATCGAACCGGGTGTCCCCACTCACGCGTCGACCTCGGTCGACTCTCCCGGTGCCAGGACCTCCACCGACGCCTCAGGAGCCACTTCGGTCATCGCGGTCTTGAACTTGTCTCCCGGTGGCAGGAACAGATCCGGCTTCAACCAGTCGCACCCGATCGGCCAGAACGTCCCGAAATGGATCGGGATCGCGATCCGGGCGCGGACCAGGCGAACCGCTTCCGCCGCACGGACCGGATCCAGGTGTCCCGGACCGAGCGACGGCCCCCAGCCACCGACGGGCACCAGGGCCAGGTCGACCGGTCCGGCTTCCGTGGCCAAGTCGTCGTACAGGTCGGTGTCGCCGGCGAACCACACGCTGGGCGAACCTTCGACCCGGTATCCCAGGGCCGGTCCCGCGTACGACGACCACGGCAGCCGGCGCCCGTCGTGCAGGGCGGTGACCGCGGTGATGTCGAGCGACCCGATCCGGATCTGGTTGCCCGGGGCAACTTCGATGCAGCGGTCCGAGAACGCGGCGCCGCTGTCCTGGTGGATCAGCTTGGCCGCGCCCCGGGGCACCACCAGCGCGGCGTCCGGCGCGACCAGCGGCAGCGAGCTGAGGTGCAGGTGGTCGGCGTGCATATGCGAGACCAGTACGGCGTCACACTGGCCGGCCTCGGGCAGCGGAGCCGGTCCGCGCCGCCGGCGCACATGCGCGATCCGCGAGGTCAGCACCGGGTCGGTCAGGAGCCGCGTGCCGTTGGCCTCGATGGTGGTGGTGGCGTGCCCCCACCAGGTGATTCGCACGCTTCAGGCCTCCACACTCGACTCGACCGATTCCCGCAGGTCCTTGCGCTGACCGAGCTTCTCCAGCCAGCTGATCAGCAGTTCGTGGACCGCGTCGGAGCCTACGGGAGGCTCCTTCAGGACCCAACGACTCGGGTGCACCAGCACCGCCTCGGTCTGCCAGCCGCCGATGCCGCCGTGGCACCCGACCAGCTCCTCGAACGCCGCCACCTCGTGGGTGTAGTCGTCCAGCCGGCTGACCACCACGATGTCGCCGTTGTGCGGCATCTCGGCCTGCCGCAGCATCGACGCCGGCGCGAACGGCCCGTACGGCGCCAGTGGGTCGTCCCCCTCGATCCGGCCGGACCGCAACACCCGGACCCCGGCCCGCCCGATCGCGACCGGTCCCTCGGCCAGCGAGTCGACCACGATGAACCCGACCCCTGGGTGCGTCGCCAGACCGTTGACCAATTTCGGGTGCAGCAGCTCGATCTCCTCGAGCGGCACCCTGCCCGGGGTAGTCGCGAGGTAGATCAGCGCGAGGTTGCCCGAAGCGGTGACCACGACCTGCTCGTCGGCGGCGACCGGCGGCTCGCAGTCCTTCGGGCCGAGCTCGACCTCACCGCTCCTGGCCTTGCCATGCAGCGCTCTGCGGGTGACGGTTCCGGCCACGCTCCGGCGCAGCGACAGCTCGGTCAGGAACGCGTTCACCGGACCCCAGCCCTCGGACCTCCCGACCGCCGCGACCGGCTGCTTGGTGGTATCGACCAGGTCGTCGACGACCTGGGTGAGCGTCCGGCCGTACCGCTGCAGGAAGGTCGAGCCCTGGCTCTGGCCGTGGTCGGACAGGACCACGATCTCGTACGAGTGCGGCAGGATGTCGATGATCCGCTGCAGTGCGCCGAGCACCCGGTCCAGACCTTCCAGCGTCTGCATCGACTCCGGCCGGGTCGGGCCGGCGTGGTGCGCGACCTCGTCGTAGTCGACGAAGTCGCAGTAGATCACCGGGGTGCCCTTGACCAGTTCGTCGGTGATCAGCGAGACGTTGAGGTCGCGGAGCAGGACGTTGCTGATCGCACGCAGGAAGATGTAGGACCCACCGCGCTTGACCCGTGGGACCAGGTGCCGGACTCGCTGTCGCCGGGCTTGGTGCAGCTCCTTCACCATCTCGGCGACGCACAGGATCAGACCGCGGGCCGCACCCTGCGGACTGGAGAAGAACCGGACATAGCCGCGGCTCCGGCTGTCCGGCAGACCGGCCCGGCTGAACACGAGTTCGCACTTGTCCGCGTCCCCGGACCAGTTGTTGCTGATGCTGACCCCGCCGTCGGCCAGCAGCCCCCGCCCGGTCGACATCCGCGTCTCGATCTCGGCGGCGTCCCGGCCCCGGTTGGTCACCATCACCCGGCCGGTGTCCTTCTCGTACCACCGGAACGCGGGGATCTGCCCGGAGCCGCCGTGCAGGATGCCGGCCTGACTGGCCGGAGTGGTCGCCGGTACGCCGGTGTGCCAGCCGACCATCGAGTGCCGGCCGTCCCGGATCCAGCCGCCGAGGTTGGGCAGGTTCCCGGCCAGCACCATCCAGTTCAGCAGCGGCTCGGACAGCCCGTCGATCTGGATGATCAGCATCCCTGTCTTCGGCGCCGCCTCGATCTTCCGGGCCCGCCGGTGCACGACCCGCATCACCTCGGCGACGTACGCGTCGTCGGTGCCGGCGTACGCGACCCAGCCGACGAACGCGCTCACCGTCGACATCCAGATCGCGACCAGCAGCGGCGCCTCGACGCCGCCGTGCAGAGTCACGCCCGGATCCACGGTGATGCCGAGGTAGACGACGCCGAACTGCGACAGCAGTCCCCCGACCAGGACGCCGATCGAGCCGATCAGGATCGCGACCCCGGCCAGCGCCCAGCGCATCAGCATCGAGAAGACCGCCAGCAGCACGACCAGCCGCAGGATCGGCAGCCGGCCGTCACTGCTGATCTGCGGCAGCGTCCAGAACACGATGATCAGCGAGATCAGCGAGGCCAGACCACCGAGCAGCATCGCCTGCAGGCCCCGGCCGGTCCGGCGCAGGTCCAGCCAGATCGGCCGCGGGCGTCTCCGCCGCCGGTCGCCGGACATCTGTTCTGGTGGTTTCGTCATCGCCCGCTTCATGCTCCCCGTCGGTCCCGCTGTGCTCTACGAGGGTACGAGGCGCGCCGCAGGGCCGTGGCACCACGCCACGCGCCGGACGGGTGGTTCCCGGGTCAGGACCGGGGTCACGCGGGGTGATCCCCTGACCCGGCAGCCTCATTGCAACTCGAGGTAGTCGACCTCCGTGTGCAGATCACCCTTCGTCAGGCGGATCGTGTTCCACCCGGCGTTGAGCGTCACCGAGACCGGCTGCCAGTTGTCCCAGCCGGTGACCGGGTAACTGAGCACACCCTGACTGTTGCCGTTGACAACGAGTCCGTGGCTGGCGGTCGCACCCGAGCCGTTCGCGTACCCGACGTGCAGCGTGTAACCACCCGCGACCGGCGCGAAGACCGAGTTCTCCACCCAGGAGTCGGCGTAGTCGGGCGGGTACCTGTGCGGAGAACTTTTCCATCGATTCACCTGAAGAGCGAGAGGTCAATCGCGCTGATCACTGGACCCGGGGCGATCCGGGGTGGAGACTCCCGCTAGTTGATTTCCGCCTGGGTTGAGGGAGTTTCTCGTGAAGTATTTACCGAGAGTGTCGGGGCGCGCGATGGTCGCCTCCGTCGCCGCAGTGGCGGCGGCCGTCGGTGGGGTGGTCTCCCAATCGGCCGGAGCGCCGACCGCCGTCCAAGGGACGGCGCTGCAACAGCGGCTGGACAGCCTGCTGAACGACAGCCGGTACGACGGCTCGCAGGTCGCGCTGGTGGTCCGCGACGCGACGACCGGCGAGACGTTGTACGACCGGAACGGCGCCCAGCGGATGCTGCCCGCGTCGAACACCAAGCTCTTCACGTCGACGGCCGCGATGCACGTCCTCGGCCCGTCGTACCGCTTCCACACGGATGTGCTGGCGACCGCGCCCGTCGTCGGCGGCAAGCTGCGCGGCAACCTGTACCTCAAGGGGTACGGCGACCCGACCGCACTGGAGTCCGATTACGTCGGACTGGCCAAGCAGCTGAGCGCGGCCGGCGTACGCCGCGTCGACGGTGACCTGATCGCCGACGACACGTACTTCGACCACGTCCGGCTCGGTGACAGCTGGGCCTGGGACGACGAGCCGTTCTACTACAACGCCCAGATCTCGGCCCTCACGCTCGCCCCGAACACCGACTACGACTCGGGTACGGCGATCGTCGAGAGCCGGCCCGGAGCGGCGGCCGGTACACCGGTGAAGCTCTCCCTGGTGCCGGCGAACGGCGTCATCAAGCTGATCAACACCGCGACGACCGGCGCGGCCGGGTCGTCCAACACGCTGAACATCGAGCGCGATCACGGCACCAACATCGTCCGCGTGACCGGTTCGGTTCCGCTCGGCGCCTCGGTGGGTCAGGAATGGGTGACGGTGTGGGAGCCGGAGCTCTACGCGGCCGACGTGTTCCGGCGCGCACTGGCATCCCAGGGCATCCAGGTCAGCGGCCGGATCGAGAACGCCGCCACTCCCTCGACCGCCAAGCAGCTGGCCCGGGACGAGTCGATGACGGTCGGCGAACTGATGACGCCGTTCCTCAAGCTGTCCAACAACATGCACGCCGAGACGCTGGTCAAGGCGATGGGCGCGGTCGTCGAGGCCGACGGCAGCTGGTCGGCCGGACTGGGCGTCGTCACTGACTACGCCCAGAGCATCGGCGTCGACACCAGCCGGATCCGGCTCTCGGACGGCTCCGGCCTGTCCCGCAAGGTGAACGTCACCGCCGACAGCGTCACCGACGTACTGATCGGCGCCAAGAAGGAGCCGTGGTGGCAGCAGTGGTACGACGCGCTGCCGATCGCCGGCAACCCGGAACGCTTCGTCGGAGGGACACTGCGCAGCCGGATGCTCAACACCCCGGCCGCCAACAACCTGCACGGCAAGACCGGCTCGCTGACCGGTGTGACGGCGCTGTCGGGTTATGTCAGCACCAAGGACGGCCGCAAGCTGGTCTTCTCGATGCTCAGCAACAACTACCTGGTCAGCCCGCGTTCGATCGAGGACGCGGTCGGCGTCACGCTGGCCTCCTGGTCGGACCAGGCCGCTCCGGCGGCAGTCTCGCCCAACAGCCTCAAGACCACCCAGACCACCTGTGACCTGGAGTGGGACAAGGCTTGCTGAGCTAATCCGTTCGACAGTACGGCGGTCGTTCACCACGATGGGTGAATGACCGCCGTCCTGCCGGATACCCACACCGTTCGCCCACCGACGAAGGACGACGCGGAGGCGGTCTTCGACCTGGTAGCCGCCGCCAACACCGCCGTGATCGGGTTCGCCGACTACACGCTCGACGACATGATCGACGAGCTCACCGATCCGGGATTCGAACCCGAGACCGACGGCTGGCTGGTCTTCGACGGCAACCGGCTGGTCGGCTACGGCTCGGTCTTCGGCAAGGGCGACCATCACCAGCTTGCCATCGACGTCATCACCGCCGATCCGGCGGTGATGGGCTACCTGCTCGGTGAGATCACCCGGCGTTCGCGCGAGATCGCCGACGCGTTCGGGCATTCGTCCGTGCTGCTGGATATCGGTGTCTACCGCGCCGACGAGTTCCGCGCGGCCTGGCTGGCCGAGAACGGCTTCACGTCCGGTACGACCTACCACCGGATGCGGATCGACCACCACGGGCCGGTGGACGCGCCCGAGGTCCCGGCCGGGATCACGGTGCTCCGGGGTGCGCCCGACGATGCGAGCCGGCGGACGGCGCAGGGCGTGCTGAACGCGTCCTTCGCAGGCCAGTTCGGATTCAGCCCACGCTCGTACGAGGAATGGCATGCGGCACACGAGAACCAGTCGACATTCGAGTGGTCGCAGATCACGCTGCTCGACCTGGACGGCCGGACGGTGGCGTTTCGCGAGTGCACAGATCAGTACGTCGAGGACGAGAACTGCACCTACATCGGGCGGTTGGGAGTTGTGCCGGAGGCCCGTGGAAGGGGGCTCGCGACGTTCCTGCTCGGCGACCAGTTCGCCTTGGACGCGGCGGCGGGCCGGACCGGCACGATCCTGCACGTGGACACCAACAATCCGACGCCGGCGCTTGACCTGTATCTCTCGGTCGGCATGACGGCGTCGCTCGTGATCGATGTCTGGCAGCTGGAGGTGGAGGCCTGACGATCTTGCCCGCCGGCTACACCGCCCGGCCGATGCGGCTGGACGACGCCGCGACGATCGCCGAGCGATCCGGCGCGTACACGCGGGCGTTGCTCGGCTTTGCGAAGCACAGCCCCGAGGACGTCGCGAACTATCTGGGCGACCCCGGTTTCCACCCCACGACGGACGGATGGGTCGTGCTCGACCCAGACTGCCGCTTCGCCGGATCCGCGACTGCCATGTCTTCCGGCGACGGGTCGCGAGTGAACGTCGAAGCGCTGAGTGAGACGCCCGCGATCGTGACGTGGCTGCTTGATCGGGCCGCGCGCCGGGCCGTCGAGGTCGCGCAAGCCGCTGGACGAACCGACGTGCTGATGAGCGTCGCGGTCATCCGGCAGGACGAGTTCCTGCGAGGAATCGTCTCCGCCCGGGGGTTCGAGCTCGGTACGTCGGTGCATCGCATGCGCATCACCTTCGACGGCCCGGTCCCGGCACCCGCGGCGCCGGACGGTGCAGTGGTACGGCGCGGGGCCCTCGACGAACCGAGTCGCCGGGCGGCGCACGCCGTACTGATCGAGGCTTTCAGGGGGCAGCCGTCGGCGTTGCCGCGGCCGTTCGAGGAGTGGGCGGCGTCGCGGGAGAGCCGATCGACCTTCGACTGGTCTCAGCTGACCACGGTTGAACTCGACGGGCAGGCGGTCGCTGTGACCGAGTGCAACGACAACTTCGTCAGCACCGACAACTGCGGGTACATCGGGCGGCTGGCCGTGGTCCCGTCGGCTCGCGGTCGCGGCCTGGCCAAGTTCCTGCTGCATGACGCCTTTGCGGTCGACGCCGCCGCCGGACGATCCGGCACGATCCTGCACGTGGACAGCAGCAACCCCACGCCGGCGGTCGCGCTCTACACCGGGGTCGGCATGCGGCCCGACCTGATCAGCGACATCTGGCGCCGGACCATCACGGTCTGAGGACGACTCGCTGACCGGTGCTGCCGGCGTACACGGTGCGGCCGTCGAGCGGGCTCCGCAGCCTGATCCGCAGCGTGGTCGGCGCCCTGCTCCGCTGGGCGCACAGATGGCCTTCGTTCTGATCCGGTCCGACGCCGTACCGGTACGCCGCGACCCGGATCGACTGGTCGTCCTGGGACAGGATCCGGACGATGGTGTTCGGCGCGCACGGCTCGATCGCGATCTCGTCGGGCGCGACGTTCACGATGAGCACCGATGCGTCGCGAGGATCCGGGGTGACCGCTGTCACCGCGATCTCGCCACGCAGCAACAGCCGGATGGAACCGATCCTGAACTGCTGCGGCGGCGGACCGTCGTCCAGCGCCGTCGGCGCCGGCACCGTGGGCGTCGGCTGCGGGGTGACCGGTTCACGCAGTGCCCGCGGAACCCCGATGCCCGCAATGATGCCGGCCACGACCACGACCGCCGCGACTGCAGCGGACACGACGTACTTTCGCCGGCGCCGCTCCCGGACGGCCTGCTCGACGTACTCGAACGGCGGCGCCTCGTCCGGTGTCTGTTTGTCGACGTACTCGACCAGAGGGCTACGCATTCTCGGACACCTCCAGCACCGGACCGAGTGCATGCCGGGCTCGGGCCAGCCGGGACTTCACCGTTCCCGGCGGGACTTGCAGTTCTTCTGCGATCTGCTCCACCGGCAGATCCATGACGTGATGCAGTACGACGACCGCCCGCTGATCCGGCGTGATCCGGGCCAGCGCGGCCGCCACGTCGAGGGCATCGCCATCCGGTCCCCGAACCGTTCCGGGCCGGCCGGTGAGCTTGGACAGCGCCCGGTGTGCGACCTGCTGCCGGCGCAGCCGGCTGATCAGCGTCCGGACCGCGACCGCCCGGACCCAGGCCTCCGGATCGTCGTACCGGCGGATCGAGTCCCAGCGGGCGAGGAGCTTCACGTACGCGTCCTGGGCGACCTCCTCGGCATCGGCCCGCGATCCCCCGATCGACACCAGCACGCCGATCAGCCGCGGCCAGGTCCGTCGGTACAGCGCGGCCACGTCCGACACCAGCTCAGGGTCGTCCGGCACCCGGTACCACCTCCCCACCGCTCATTACACGGCTAACACGCGCGACCTGCCAGTCCGGTTCCGTCCGCCGGGGAGAAAGTCTCCGGGGTTGCCCCCCGGAGATCTGAGAGATTACTCTCGAAACATGTCTCTCAGAAATCCGTACGGCGATTTCGAGATCACCGACCCACAGGCCATGCGGGCGCTGGCGCATCCGGTTCGGCTCGCCGCGCTCAGCTACCTGCAGAAGAACGGCCCGGCCACCGCCACGCAGTTGTCCGAGCACGTCGGTGCCTCGCCGTCGGTCACCAGTTGGCACCTGCGGCATCTGGCGACCTTCGGCCTGGTGGTCGACGGCCCACCACCGAGTGGGTCGGACCGGCGGCAGCGGTGGTGGAACGCGGTCGCCCGTGGGTTCCGGTACGCGATGCCGGACACCCCGGAGGGCACCGAGGCGGGGCGCCTGCTGCGGACCGAGATGATGAACCAGGCGCTCGAATCCGCCCAGCACTGGATCGCCGAGACCGAGCCCGTCCTCGATCCCGAGTGGAGCCGGCTGGCCGGATCCGCGAACACCCTCCTGGTCCTCACGCCCGCGGAGGCCGAGGCGATCGAGTCCGCGATCGAGCAACTGCTCGCGCCGTACGTCCAGCGCCGCGACGCCGGCGACACACCGGCCGGCGCGCAGCCGGTCCGCTACCTCCGCATGTCATTGCCCGAAGCAACCACCTGACCCGGATCCTGGGGGGATTACTGTGCGGACACTCTCCGCCACCAGCCTGTGGCGCGACCGACGATTCCGGACCTTCTGGTCCGCGCAGACCGTGTCCGAGTTCGGCGACCGGATCACCGAGCTCGCCCTGCCGCTGATCGCGGTCACCGTGCTCGACGCCTCCCCCAGCCAGGTCGGCTTCCTGACCGCCGCGGTCTGGCTGCCGAACCTGGCCAGCCTCTTCATCGGATCCTGGGTCGACCAGCGCCGGGACAAACGGCCGTTGATGATCGCCGCCGACCTGGCCCGGACGATCCTGCTGCTCACGCTTCCGGCGGCGTACTGGCTGGACCTGCTCACGCTCGGCCAGCTCTACGCGATCGCGATCCTGACCGGTACGGCGCACGTCGTGTTCAACACCGCCTACGCGTCGTTCTTCGTCCGGCTGGTCGACCGGGACCACTTCCTCGAGGCGAACAGCAAGCTGTCCGTGACCCGATCCATCTCGTTCATGGGCGGTCCGGCGGTCGGTGGTGTGCTCGTGCAGTGGCTGAGCGCGCCGGTCGCGATCGTCGTGGACGCGCTGTCCTTCGTGTTCTCGGCGGTCCAGATCAGCCGGCTCGACATCCCACCGGGCGAGGCCGACGAGGCATCGGAGCCGCTGCTCAGCCGAGCCCGGGCCGGCATGCGCTATGTGCTCAAGCACCCGTATCTGCGGGGCAGCCTCGGCTGTGCGACCACGGTCAACTTCTTCAACATGATGGGAATGGCACTGCTGGTGCTGTTCGCGAGCCGCACCCTGGGGCTGTCCGCCGGCACGATCGGTCTTGCCTTCGGCATCGGCGCTTCCGGCGGACTCCTCGGCGCGATCGCCGCCGGGCCGTTGACCCGGGTCTTCGGGGCCGGCCGGGTGATCGCAGCCGGAGCGATCGTATTCCCCGGCGCCATGGCGTTGGTGGTCCTCGCCCAGGGGCCGGTCTGGGTTCGCGCCGCCGCGCTGGCCGCAGGCGAGTTCGTCGCGTCCTTCGCCGTGATGTGTTTCGACGTACCGCTGAACTCGTTGCAGGCCGCGGTCATCCACGACCACATGCGCAGCCGCGTCGCGGGCGCCTTCAGCAGTATCAACTACGGCGTCAGGCCGCTCGGCGCGGTCGTCGGAGGATTCCTCGGCACCTGGATCGGTGTTCGCGAAACCCTTCTCGTCTCCGCGGCCGGCGGCCTGTTGTCCGTGCTCTGGCTGGTCCGTTCACCGATCATCCGCACCCGCGACCTGACCGGTCTGCAACCACCTGAGCTTTAGTCGTGCACGCTGCTGTCGACCAGGTCCTCGATCTCGTCGACCTTGGCGACGGTGCGCCGCAGCGGAACCTCCTTGATGAAGAACACGGCCACCAGGCTGACCAGGGCGCACGCGGCCGCGATCAGGAAGACCCGTCCGGTGGCGTCGCCGTACGACTGACGCACCAGCTCGGCCAGCTGCGGCGGCAGGTGGTTGACGTCCAGCAGGCTCGTGCCGCCGGATCCACCCTCCTGCAGCTTCCGCGCCGCCTCGGCGCCGCCCGGTCCGGCCAGCAGACCCTGGATGATCAGGTCCTTGACCCGCGCCGCGAGTACGGCGCCCAGCACCGCCACGCCGACCGCACCACCGAGGCTGCGGAAGAACGAGACCGTGGCACTCGACGCGCCGATCTCCCGGACGTCGACCGTGTTCTGTACGGCGAGGACCAGGTTCTGCATGGTCATACCCATGCCGAGCCCCATCGCCAGCATGCCGATACCGGTGTACCAGTACGGCGTGGTGTGGTCGATCGTGCCGAGCAGGACCAGGCCGATGACCAACAGGATGGCACCACTGACCAGGTACCGCTTCCACTTGCCGTAGCGGGTGATCATCTGCCCCGAGCCGATCGACCCGAGGAACGAGCCGAGCATCATCGGGATCGTCAGCAGGCCGGCCTCGGTCGGGCTGTAGCCACGGGCGATCTGGAAGTACTGACCGAGGAACAGCGCGCTGCCGAACATCGCGACGCCGACCGCTACGCTCGCCACGATCGCCAGCGCGGTGGTGCGCTGCTTGACGACCTTCAGCGGAACCAGCGGCTCCGGGCTCCGGCTCTCGACCAGTACGGCGAGGAGGCCGAACAGGAGCGTGCCACCGACGAACAGGGCCGACTGCCAGGAGATCCAGGCGAAGTCCGAGCCGGCGAAGCTGACCCAGAGCAGCGGCAGGCTCGCGGCCACGGCGATCAGGATCGCGCCGAGGTAGTCGATCCGGACCTCACGCTTGAAGGTCGGCAGATGCAGGTACTTCTGCAGGATCACCAGGCTGATCACGGCCAGCGGGACGCAGACGTAGAAGCACCAGCGCCAGCCCAGCCAGGAGGTGTCGACGATGACGCCGCCGATGAGCGGGCCGCTCACGGTCGCGACCGCGATCACCGCACCCATGTAGCCGGAGTACCGGCCGCGGTTGCGGGGCGGGATCGCCGCGCCGATGATGGCCTGCGCCAGCGCCATCAGACCGCCCATCGCGAGGCCCTGCAGGACGCGGGCACCGATCAGGAACGGCACGTTGTGGGACAGGCCGGCCAGAGCGGAGCCGACCACGAACAGCGAGATCGCCAGCTGCACCAGCAGCTTCTTGTTGATCAGATCGGCGAGCTTGCCCCAGATCGGGGTGGACACCGTGGTGGCCAGCAGGCTCGCGGTCAGCACCCAGGTGTACTGCGTCTGGGTGCCTTCGAGGTCGGCGATGATGGTCGGCAGAGCGTTGCTGACGATCGTCGAGCTCAGCATCGCCGTGAACAGCGCGGCGAGCAGGCCGATCAGGATCTCGAGGATCTCGCGATGGGTGAGTTCCGGTGCAGCGGGCAGGTGCTGCTGCCGGGTCTCCGTGACAGTCATCAGTCTCCAGTCGATTGGGTGCGCCGCACGACCTGACTGGCCTCGGTGATGGCGTGCGCGATCCGCTGCATGGTGTCCGCAGCGGCCAGCAGCGCGTCGTCGTCGAGGTCCGCCAGGGCGGCACGAAGATGCTGGGTGTAGGACGAGTAGAGGGACTCCAACTGGGCCCTTCCGCGCGGCGCCAGGCAGACCAGCCCGACCCGGGCATCGGCCGGGTCCGGTCGACGGCTCACCAGTCCGTCGGCCTCCAGGGCGGTCAGTTGCCGGCTCACCACCGACGCGTCGACGCCGAGCTTGGCGGCGATCTCGCCACCACGCTGCTCGCCGTCGCGCAGCAGGACCTTGAGCACACTCGCGTCGGAACGGCGCAGACCGCCGTCGGGCATCAGGTGCCGATGTTCGATACAGCGCACGGCCCGCACCAATGAGCTGACACCTTCGAGCAGCTCCTGGGCCGACGCGTCCCGCTCTACCCCCGGGACAAGGGGTTGCTGAGCTAGTTGCATAACCCAACTATATACCGAATTAGTTGGTTTCCACAACCATCTACGCAGCCTGTGGATACCTGCTGACTGCGGGTGAACTCAGCCCAGGTCGGTGTTGAGGCGGGCCAGGAGGCGTCCGAGGTCGGCGAGGTCGGTGGGGTTCCAGCGGGTCAGGATCGCGCGGAACTCGGTCTGGCGCTGGGCGCGCATCGCGTCGAAGCGCTCGGCGCCGGTGGTGGTGAGGCGGAGCAGCCGGGCGCGGCCGTCGTCGGGGTCGCCGACCCGTTCGATCAGGCCCAGGTTCTCGAGCTGGGTGATGCCGCGGCTGACCGTGGACTTGTCCAGGCCGAGGACCTGGGCCACGTCCGACGCACGGACCCCGGCGCCACCGCTCGCCGTACCGAGCTCGATCTGGGAGATCAGCGCGTAGCCGGCCGCGTCCATCTCGGGGTGCACCCGGCGGGCGAGCCGCAGCGAGGCAGACCGGGATCGGCGGAACAGGGCGGACAGTTGCTGCTCGATGTCCGCGACCAGTTGCTCGCCGTGCTCCGATCGTCCGGTGTCCGGCATCTGCACACTCACCGGACCACGATCCCGGCGTCGCGCAACGCCTTCTTGACGTCCGCGATCCGGAAGTCCCCGAAGTGGAACACACTGGCGGCGAGTACGGCGTCCGCCCCGGCCTCGACAGCGGGCGGGAAGTGCTCCGGCGCCCCCGCTCCCCCACTGGCGATCAGCGGTACGTCGACCACCTCGCGGACCGCCCGGATCAGTTCGAGGTCGAAGCCCTGCTTGGTGCCGTCGGCGTCCATCGAGTTCAGCAGGATCTCCCCTGCGCCCAGCTCACACCCGCGCTGAGCCCACTCGATCGCGTCCAGTCCGGCCGACCGGCGGCCGCCGTGGGTGGTCACCTCGAACCCGCTCGGCTGCTCCGCGGAACGCCGTACGTCGAGGGACAGCACCAGCACCTGGTTGCCGAAACGGTGGGCGATCTCCCGGATGACTTCCGGCCGGGCGATCGCGCCGGTGTTGATGCCGACCTTGTCCGCACCGGCCCGCAGCAGCCTGTCCACGTCCGCCGCTTCGCGGACCCCGCCGCCCACGGTGAGCGGGATGAACACCTGCTCGGCGGTCCGCCCGACCACGTCGTACGTCGTCTCGCGCGAGCCCGAGGACGCGGTGATGTCGAGGAAGGTGAGCTCGTCGGCGCCCTCCGCGTCGTACACCTGGGCCATCTCTACCGGGTCCCCGGCGTCCCGCAGGCCGGTGAAGTTCACACCCTTGACCACCCGCCCGGCATCGACGTCCAGACAAGGGATCACGCGCACGGCAAGAGTCACGCGGAAAGGGTACCGACTCGAACCTCGCAAACCTGGTCTTCCTCGAAATCTAGTTGCATTGCAACTAGATGCCCTGCAACTATCGGATCTTCCCTACGAGAGGACCACGATGCGCACCACCCTGCTCGCCGCGCTTGCCTTGACCGCCGCGGCGCTCGTCACGTCGCCGGCGCAAGCCATGCCTCGCGATCCCACCTGGTCGGCTGCCTGGGCGACGGCGATGCAACGTCCCACCCCGGCCACCGGCAACTGGAGCACGACCGGCTTCCATCACCAGACGATCCGGCAGACGATCCGGCTCAGCACGGGCGGCCGGAGCCTGCGGATCCGGCTCTCGAACCAGTACGGCACCAAGCCGCTCCACCTCACCGGCCTGACACTCGGCGAACGGCACCTGACGGCGACCTTCCACGGCTCACCGCGGACCACCATCGCGACCGGCCGGACGATCACCTCGGACCCGCTGAACCTCGCGACCACCGCCGGTGAACAACTCACGTTCTCGCTGTACGTCGACGGCGCCACCGGGCCGGCCACCTTCCACGAGGACGCCCTCACCACGACGTACGCGGCCGACGACAACCATCTGTACGACGACGCGGCCGGTGGCGAGACCAGTCACTCGGTCTACTACCTCACCGGCGTCGACGTGACCGGCGCGACCGGCACTGTCGTCACGTTCGGCGACTCGATCACCAACGGACACAACTCGACCGTCGGTGCCGATCACCGCTACTCCGACGCATTGGCACAGCGGCTCCGGACACGTCGGCTCGGCGTGGCCAACGTCGGTATCACCGGCAACCTGCTGCTCAGCGAGTTGCCCTGCTTCGGCGCGCAGGGCGTGTCCAGGTTCGATCGCGACGCCCTGGGGCAGCCGGGGGTTCGCACCGTGATCGTGGAGGAAGGCGAGAACGACATCTGGGACAGCGAGCACAACTTCGGCTGCGGCGTCACTCCGAGGGTCACCGCGGAGCAACTCATCGGCGGTTACCGCCGCATGATCGCCGCCGCGCACGCGCACGGTGTGCGGATCGTCGGCGGCACGATCACGCCGTTCAAGGCCGATTACATGGAACCGGCCGAGTTCGCCCGGGCGGAGGCCATCCGCGACCAGGTCAACCACTGGATCCGCACCTCGGGCCAGTACGACGCGGTCGCCGACTTCGCCCTGGCCGTCGGTGATCCGGCGGACGAGCAGCGGCTCGACCCCGCGTACGACTCCGGCGATCACCTGCACCCGAACGACGCCGGCTACGCGGCGCTGGCCGCTGTCGCCGCCGGCACCATCTGACCGTTGCGTCCGAAGATCTGAGGCTGATAGCCCACAGATCTTCGGACGTAACGAGGTTCTACTTCCAGGCGCGGTGGTTGGTGCGGGCCGGCTTGATCGGGGCGGTGGATTCCCAGACGCGGCGCCAGCGGGCGGCGTCGGGACCGGACTGGGACGGGGACTGCCCGGCCGCGACGCGACGGCGGGACTCGTACCAGGTGGTGGACTCCTCGTCGAGGAGGGCCGAGACCGCGGCGGAGATCTTCGGCGCGAACTCGCGCGCGCTCTCCCCCTCGGCCGGGTGCAGCGGATCGCCGTACCGGACCGCGACCGCCGGGCGGCCGGGGATCGGCCAGCCGCGGCCACGTGGCATCGCGGCGAACGAACCCTTGATGCCGACCGGGATCACCGGCACACGGTGCTCGACGGCGAGGTACGCCGCACCCATCCGGAACCGCTCCATCCAGCCGTCGGGCGAGCGCGTCCCCTCCGGGAAGACGACGACGTTCCAGCCGTCCGCGAGCAGGTCGCCCGGGGTCGAGCTGAGCTTGCCGCCCCGACGCTCGATCGGGAACGTGTTGAACACGATCGCCGAGGCGGTCGCCCGCCACCAGGTGTCGAAGAAGTAGTCCGCTGCCGCGGCCACCGCGGTCTTGCGACGCATACCGTCCGGCAGCGTGCACAGCAGCAACGGAGTGTCCAGGTGCGACGAGTGGTTCGCCACGATCAGCGCGGGGCCGTTGAGCTTCAGCAGCGAGTCGAGCCCGCTCACCTGCGGGTTCACCTCGAAGCGCAGCACCGAGTTGAGTGCGCCCTTCTGCAGCACCTCGCGGACCGCGATCGCCGCCGGCGTCCGGGCCCACTTCGTCGGGAAGACCGAGGTCTCCTTCGGGATCACGTACGGCTCGGCCGACCGCGGCACCTGCGGCCGCCGGCCCCACCGCCAGCCGCGCGCGACCTGCTTCACGTCACGCGCGGTGTCCCGGCTGAACTTCACCAGGCCGGTACCCATCAGCGCACGTCCGCGAGCAGGTGCGGCGGGTTGTGCAGGTAGGTGATCGACGGCGACCGGCCGACCGAGTGGCTGACCATCTCGAGCGCGTCCTGGAGCGTCGATGCGGACCGGAAGCCCATCCGCTCGACCGTCTTGCGGTTCGCGCCGACCCAGACGATGTCGCCGCAGTGGTCGAGCGCGTGCGAGATCCAGTACCACATGTAGAACGGGTGCACGCCGTGGTACGCGTACGACGTCCGGTACAGGTGGATGTACCACGGGTCCTCGGCGTACTGCTTCTCGAACTTCGCCTCGATCGTCGCCGGGTCGGTGCTCTCCGAGAGCACCTCCTCGAAGAAGTCGACGTACGACGGGTGGTGCAGCTGGCTGAACTCGTACGGCACCGGGTGGTAGAGGATGACCGCGCCGTCCTTGCGGACCACGGGATTGCCCCGGTACGAGTTGAAGTAGTAGCCCAGGCCCATGCAGGCGGCCAGGATCGGGTTCATCACCGAGTTCACGTTGTACGGGCCGACGAACGGCACGCCCATGATCGCGACGTCGGACTGACCCTGCACCTCGACCAGGTGCTGGCGGTGCACGTTCGCGATGGTCTTCTCGTGCACCGGCTCGATCGCGCCGGCGTGGATCCCGGTCAGCCCGTAGTTCGACCGGACGTCGGTGAAGATCCGGTGCCGCAGCTTGTTCGGCGCCGCCGCGAGCGCGCGCTTGGTGCCGAGCATCGAGGCCTGGTCCTTGATCGACCACTCCCACTCGCGCTTCTGCAGGAACTCCAGCGGACCACCGAAGATGTCGTTGTTCAGCGTCGTCTCGATCTGGAACACCTTGACGTGCTGGGTCAGCACCTCACCCATCCGCCAGGCGGAGTGGTGCATCTTCGAGGCCTTGTGGTCCATGAACGAACGGGAGTGGATCATCGTGTGGCTGTTGTGGTGGTGCTTCAGCGACTTGTACGACGCCAGCCCGATCGACGTCGACTTGTGGCCGCCGTCCATCGCCACCAGGTTCACGTTCACGTAGACCAGCAGGTCGGACTCGGCCGCCCGCTTGGAGATCTCGACGTCCTCGCCGTGCTTGGTCTGGCCCAGGTGGGTCAGGTTCGCGGTGTCCTCGGCGTCGAAGTTGTAGAGCTTGCCGTCGGGGAAGAACGACCGGAAGACCCGCTCGCCGACGATGTCGCGCAACTCGTTCGGGGTCAGCCGGCGGTGCAGCGCGTTCGCCGAGATCAGCTCGACGTCGTCGACGCCCGCGTCGGCGGCCAGCGTCAGGACGGCCTCGATGACGCGCTGGCGGATGTCCGGCTTCTTCATCGGCGGCAGCGGCAGCGAGATGTCGTCGAAGGCGATGGTCAGCCGCATCCCCGCGTGCAGCAACTCCGGCAGCGGCTCGGAGTCGATCGGGTTCAGCAGCGCGTTCTGGATCGCCTCCTCGACGTCCCGGACCGGCGGCAGCGCCTCCGGCGGGTACACCACCCGGGTGCCGAGCGGGAACCGCTCCAGCAGGAAGCCCTCACCGTTGTGCACGAGCAGCGGCGGCGTCCGGTCGTCAACCTCAAGCACAAACCCTGGCCGAGACATGTCAGAACCTCTCTCGTCGTACGTTCGGCGCCCTCATGAGGCCCTCACATCGAATGCGACCTTGACCGTGCCGAGTCGGCCGGCCGAATGCGCGTGGTCGATCGCCTCGCGCCAGCGGTACAGCGGGTAGCGGGCCCCGACGATCCCGTCCAGCGGGGCCCGGCCGGCCAGGTCGAGCGCGGTCTCGAACGCCGGGCGGCCGTTCGGTTCCTCCCGCGCGGACGCGTAAGTGCCGGTCACCTCGAGCTCACGGAACCACACCGGCGACAGGTCGGCGCCGCTGGCCGGCATCCCGGACAGGACCACCCGGCCGCCGGCCTTGGTGACCCGCAGCACGGTGTCGATCGAGTCCTTGCTGCCGACCGCGTCGACCGCGACGTCCACACCACCGAGCAGGAACTCGCCCGCCCCGAAGTCCGGCTTCAGCCGGAACGCGCCGGTCGACCGCCGGACGCCGCGGAACACCTCGTCGGGCGCGACCACGTCGCTGGCACCGAACGCCCGCGCCAGCTCACGCTGCCTCGCGTGCTTGGCGACCACCGTGATCCGGCCGGCCTGGGTCAGCTCCCGCAACGCGAGCGTGGCGAACAGCCCGACCGCACCGGCACCACTGACGAGCACCGACTGCCCCGGCTCGACCTTGGCCCGCAGCGCGGCATGCACCGCACCGGCCAACGGCTCGACCAGCACGGCCCGCTCGTCGGACATCCCGTCCGGTACGGCGTACAGCTGGCTGCGGTGCGCGATCATCACGTTGCCCCAGCCACCACCGGTGTCGTGGCAGAACCCGGTCTGCAGGCCCGGCGCCACGTGGCCGACGGTGATCCGGTCGCACCGGTTGGTGTTGCCGGACGCGCAGCCCGCACAGGGCTCGACACCACGGGCGGCGCAGGTCAGGACGGAGTCCATCACGACGCGGGTGCCCTTCGGCAGGTCCTCGCAGTCGTCGAGCAGCTCGCCGACGATCTCGTGGCCGGGCACGAACGGCATCGACACCACCGCGGAGAAGTACAGCTTGGTCGACCCGGTCACCATGCCGAGGTCGGAGCCACAGATGCCGGACAGGATCGGGCGGATCCGCGCCCAGCCCTCCCGCTCGGCCTTCGGCTCGTTGATCGTGACAAGACGCAGCGGCGCGGCCGGACCGGTCAGGATGCCGGGGATGCGGCCGCCGACCGCCTTGGCCGCCAGGAACTTGGCCGGCGACCGGTACATCTCGAGCGCGAGCATCATCGGGCGTTCACCCCAGGGAGCTCCAGTCGGGACGAGGTGGATGGGGTCTTCCAGTCGACGATCTGCCAGCGCGCGGCCCGGGCGGCCCGGAACAGCGACACGTCCGGCGAGACCGCGACCGGATTGCCGACGGTCGTCAGCATCGGCAGGTCCGAATGGCTGTCGGCGTAGGCGTAGGACTTGGACAGGTCGATGTTCGTACCGCGGGCGCGGTGCTTGATCCACGCGGCCCGGGACTCACCGACCAGCGGCGGCCCGGACAGGAAGCCGGTGCAGCGGCCGCGGTCGTCAACCGCCAGCTCGGCGGCGACGATCTCGTCGAACAGCGGCTCGAGCGGCCGGGTCAGCGGCCGGATCGCGCCGGTGATCAGGATCGTCTTGTGCCCGGCCGCGCGATGCTCGCGGATCCGTCGTACGGCAGCGCCGCTCAGCCGTTCCAGCACATGCTCGGCGAGGATCTCGTCGACGATCCGGTTCAGCTCCTCCAGATCGGCGCCCTCGTAGCGGCGGTAGATCGTGCGGAGGAACGTGCCCCGGTCCTTGCGCTCGGCCGAGATGAGCTTCGGCAGCCGGCGCAGCATCGAGCCGATCTCGCCGACCCGCTGGTGACTGTCGAGCTCGGGCAGCCGCATCCACAGGTAGGTCTCGATCACGTTCGACGACAGCAGCGTGCCGTCCATGTCGAACGCGGCGATCACCTCCGCGTCTGTGTTGCTACCAGCCGGCTCGTCGATTTTCTTGAGCACCCCGGCGGACTCGGCCAGCGCCTTGTTCCGCTTCTTGCGTACGACGTCCAGCCGGCGGAGCGAGTCGGTGACACTCGGGCAGTGCACCTCTTGCAGGTAGTGCTGCCAGTCGACGATCGAGGTGTCGCACCAGAACTTCTCCTGGTCGTCGCCTTCGAGCGCGTTGTGCAGGGCGAGCACGTTGTCGTCGATGAACTGGAGCTCCGCCTGGGCGTACTCGGAGTACAGATCCATGTAGCGGCGGAGGAAGTCGAGCCGGCGCTTCTGCACATCGAGCTCGCGGGCGTACTTCCGGGTCCGCTCGCCGCGCGGGACGCGGGTGATCACGGCGTCGGCCAGCTTGTGCGCGCGTTCGCCGTACCGGAGCATCGACTCGACCGAGTCGCCGCCGGGGAACTTCCACACCGGCAGCCGGACCGCGCCGCGCTCACCCAGGTCGAACGGGTGCTTGGAGAAGTACGCGCGGACTCCGGCGTACAGCTGTTCGAAGGTCAGCGGGTTCCGCGCCCCGGAGCTGACGTGGTAGTACTCCGGCTTCGACAGCTCCGGCTCGGTCGCCATCACGGCGCAGATCGCGCCGACGACGTGGTCGACCGGGATGATCTCGACCACGGAGTCCGGGCTGGCCGGGAACTCGGGCAGCTCGCCGCGGCCGTAGGCCAGGATCAGCGGCTCGGCCATCTTGAAGCCCTCGATCCAGCCCGGGTGCGGGCTCTGCACCGCGGACTCGATGATGGCCGGCCGGACGATCGAGGTCGGCAGCTTCGACGAGAACTCCTCGACCACGCGCTCGCCGAGCGCCTTGGTGAACGTGTAGCAGTCGGTCCAGCCGAGGCTGCGGGCCCGCTCCGTGCCGGTCTCGACCAGCTTCTTCGCGACCCACTCGGTACGGCGGCGCTCGGTGTCGGCCGCGGCCGTCAGGTGACCGGCGCGACGGTGCAGCTTCTCGGCGTCCTTGCGGAACTTGCCCAGCATCGGCGCGGACCGGGACTGCTCCTCGATCCGGGACTTCATCGCCATCCCGGCCTCGGCCTCGGCCCGCCAGTCGACGGTGTGCTCGACCGACGCCTCGGGAATCGCGCCCCGGCGCCGTCCGGCGGTGTACGCGGTGGAGATGTGCACGTAATGAATACGACGGCCGGTCCCTGCGCGGCTTTCATCGATGCGCTCGAGCAGGCTCTTGGTGCCGAGCACGTTGGTCGTGAACGCCTCGTGGATCGGCGGGTCGAAGCTGACGTCGCCGGCACAGTGCACGACGATGTCGAGATCCGTCGGCAGCTCCGGTACGTCGGACAGGTCGCCGTCGATCACCCGGATCCGGGCCGCGGACAGCGCCTCGGCGTCGGCGTGCTCGGTGCCCTCGCCGTAGAACGGCTTGAAGATGTCCTTCTTCAGCAGCTGCGCCATCCGGTCGGTGCCGGTGAGCGAGCCCTTCGGGCGGATGATCGCGACCACGGTGGTGCCCGGCAGGTCGCCGATGATCCGATGCAGCAAGGCCTCACCGACGAACCCGGTGACGCCGGTGACCAGGACCTTCTTGTCCTTGAGCTTGTCGGCCAGACTCACTTCTCGCCTCCACGCGTGAGCTCGAGTGCCTCGGTCAGGGTGAACGCACCGGCGTACAGAGCCTTGCCCACGATGACGCCTTCGACGCCGTCCGGGACCAGTGTGCTCAGCGCCTTCAGGTCGTCCAGGCTGGAGACGCCGCCGGAGGCGACGATGGGCTTCGCGGTGCGCGCGCACAGATCGCGGTACAGGTCCAGGTTCGGGCCCTGGAGCATGCCGTCCTTGGTGACGTCGGTGACCACGTACCGCTCGCAGCCGGCCGCTTCCAGCCGCTCGAGCACCTCGTACAGGTCGCCGCCTTCCTTGGTCCAGCCGCGGGCCGCCAAGGTCCGGCCGCGGACGTCGAGCCCGATCGCGACCCGGTCGCCGTACTGCTGGATGATCCGGTCACACCACTGCGGGTCCTCGAGCGCGGCGGTGCCGATGTTGACCCGGCGCGCTCCGGTCGCGAGCGCTGCCTCGAGCGAGTCGTCGTCGCGGATGCCACCGGAGAGCTCGACCTGGACGTCCAGCTTGCCGGTCACCTCGGCTAGCAGTTCACGGTTGCTGCCCCGGCGGAACGCCGCGTCCAGGTCGACCAGGTGGATCCACTCCGCACCCGCGTCCTGCCACGCCATCGCAGCGGCCAGCGGATCGCCGTACGACGTCTCGCTTCCGGCCTCGCCCTGCACCAACCGGACCGCCTGACCGTCCGCCACATCCACGGCAGGCAGCAGCACCAGGTTCTCAGACATGGCCCACACCCTAGAGGGCGTTCCTCCGGGATCCGTAACCCGGAGGCCCGCTGAGTCGTTGAGATCCAATCTGTCTCAGCAATACCAGTCTACTCGCTGGTCTCATCGATCTAGGGTGGCTGCGTGGTCACCCTGGAGGAACTCGAGACAGATCCGCACCCGGCCCTCGCCGCGCTCCGGCCGGTGGGGTGGGTGGAGGCGCTCGGCGGGTGGGTGGTGTCGTCGCGCGGGCTGGCTCTCCAGGTTCTGCGTGATCCGGAGACCTTCACCGTTGACGACCCGCGGTTCTCGACCGCGCAGGTGGTCGGACCCTCGATGCTGTCGTTGGACGGCGCCGCGCATGCCGCGCACCGCGAGCCTTTCGATCCGCCGTTCGGTCTTGCCGAGACCCGCCACCGCTTCACCACCTTCGTGCAACAGACCGTGGACGAGCTGCTCGCGGCCGTCCAGCCCGCCGGCGCCGACCTTCGGACAGCTCTTGCCGGGCCGTTGTCCGTTGCGGTGGTCGCGTACTCGCTCGGGTTGCCGCCGGCCTCTGCCTCGACGGTGCTGGGCTGGTACACCGCGATCTCCGACTCGGTGTCCGGTGTCTCGGCCGGACGGCAGATCACCGCCGAGGGCGCCGCCGCCTTCGCGGAGTTGCACAAACACGTTGCCTCAGGCATCGACTCGTCCGACTCACTGGTCGCGGCGGCGGCGCAGGCCGGACTCGGTGTGGACGAGGTGGTGGCGAACGCCGCCGTGCTGATGTTCGGCGGGATCGAGACCACCGAGGGCATGATCACCAACGCGCTGTGGCATCTGCTGACGCACCAGGATCAGCTGGATCTTGTGCTCGCCGACCGCTCGTTGCTGCCCAACGCGATGGAGGAGTCGCTCCGCCTCGAACCGGCCGCGGCCGTGGTCGACCGCTACGCCACCCGCGATGTCGACCTGGCCGGTGAGTCCATCCGACAGGGCGACTTCGTCACCGTGTCGCTCGCCGGCGCCGGCCGGGATCCCGCGGTCTTCGAGTCGCCCGACGAGTTCGACGTACGGCGGTCCAACGCGCGACGCCATCTCGCCTTCGCCAGCGGACCGCACATCTGCCTCGGGATGCACCTGACCCGTCTGGAGACGCTGACCGCGGTTGACGCCGTACTGCGGCTGCCCGGCCTGCGACTCGCAGCTGGGTCACCACCACCGCGGGGTCTCGTCTTCCGCAAGCCGTCCGCTCTCAACGTGCTGTGGGACGGCTGACCCGCTGCATCGCGGTCGCCCAGAGGCGGACCGGAAGCAGGCGGGCGATCTTCATCAGCACGGCCATCGGCAGCGGGAAGACGATCTCGGCCCGGCCCCGTTCGAGTCCGTCGCAGATCGCCCGGGCGGCCTGATCCGCTTCGATGATGAACGGCATCGGGAACGAGTTCCCGGCGGTCAGTTCGGTCTTGACGAACCCGGGACAGACCGTGACGACATCGACTCCCCGCCCGGCGACCGCGATCCGCAACGCTTCCAGCAGGTTGATCTGCGCGGCCTTGGTGGCGCCGTACGCCTCGGCCCCGGCCAGGCCGCGATATCCCGCCACGGACGACACCCCGACGAACCCGCCACGGCCACGCTCGAGCATAGGTGGCAGCACCGCGCCGAGAACGTTGTTGAGGCCGAGCAGGTTGACCTCGATGTGCCGGGCAAAGAGGTCCCGGTCCCAGGCTGCGGCGTCCAGTTGCTCCCAGACGCCGGCGCTGAACACGACCAGGTCCGGCGCACCGATGAGGCCGGCGACCTCCTTGGCGGCCGCATCGACAGCTATCCGGTCGGTCACATCGAGCGGTACGGCGAACATCTGATCGTCGGCGACATCCTTGAGCTGATCGGCCCGCCGAGCCGAGATCGCCACCCGCGCGCCCCGGACGACCAGCTCGGCAGCCAAGGCGGCACCAATTCCGCTGGAGGCGCCGATCACCCAGACCGCCCGGCCTGCGAGGGCGCTCATCGCGATCCTCGGGTCAGCCGCAGCTGACCGACATCGAGATAGCTCGACGCGAAGCCGGCCTCGCAGTAGGCCAGATAGAACTCCCACGTCCGACGGAAGCTCTCGTCGAACCCGAACCGCCGGAGCTGTGGCCACTGCTCCTCGAAGCGTCGCCGCCAGCGCCGTAGCGTCTCCGCGTAATGCGGACCGAACCGATCATCGGCGACGATCCGGAGCCCGGTGTTCGCGGCCAGGCTCTCCTCGATCGCCCGCCGAGACGGAATCAGACCGCCCGGGAAGATGTACTTCTGGATCCAGCTGAACGAGTTGCGCGTCGCCAGCATCCGGTCGTGGTCCATCAGGATCGCCTGCAACGCGATCGTGCCACCAGGAGCCAGCAGGCGGTCGAGTGCGGCGAAGTACGTCGGCCAGTACTCCTCGCCCACGGCCTCGATCATCTCCACGCTGACGATCGCGTCGAACTCACCCCGCACCGACCGGTAGTCCTGCAGCCGCAGCTCAATTCGATCGCCGAGACCGGCGTCGGCCACCCACTTCGTCGCGAGGTCGAGCTGCTCGCTGGACAAGGTCACGCCGGTGACCAGTGCACCCCGGCCTGCGGCCGCGATCGCGAGTGCGCCCCAACCGGTGCCGATCTCGAGCAGCCGGGTGCCCTCGGTCACTCCGGCCAGATCGAGGATCCGGTCGATCTTGCGACGCTGGGCCGACTCCAGACTCTGAGCGCCGTACGGCGGCTGTCCGTCGAACACCGCACAGCTGTAGCTCATCGTCGGGTCGAGGAATCGGGCGAAGAGCTCGTTGCTCAGGTCGTAGTGCGCACTGACGTTGGCGCGTGCCCCGGAGAGCGAGTTGCGCAACCGGCGAGGAACGCGCTGGTCCACGAGACCGCGCAGCCGGGTCAGCGGGCGGGGCAGCAACGCGGTGAGCCGGGCGGCGAACGGCGTCAGCAACTCACCGAGATCGGTGCCCTCGGCAACGGTCCAGTCGCCGGCCGTGTAGGCCTCGCCCAGACCGATCTTCGGGTTGCGCCCGAGCCGGTCGAAGAACGCGACGGGCCGGACGATCCGCAGGGCCGGATCGTCCGGGCCGCCGCCACCCCGGACGGTGCCGTCCGGGTAGAGCGCCCGTACCGGCACGCCCGCCAGGACCCGGTCCACCAGGGCTCGGGTGAGCCAGGCCCGGGGACGTAGCGGGCCTGGCCGATTGTGGATGCGCGGCGAGGTGATGATCGAGGTCATCGGACTCCTTCCGGTGGTTGGTGAACTGGTCGGGACAGCACCGGCAGGCCGCGGAG
This sequence comes from Kribbella sp. NBC_01484, assembly GCF_036227145.1. NCBI lineage: Bacteria > Bacillati > Actinomycetota > Actinomycetes > Propionibacteriales > Kribbellaceae > Kribbella > Kribbella sp. NBC_01484. The sequence goes on along the minus strand of NZ_CP109437.1, from coordinate 6,250,630 downwards.
CCACAGCCAGATCCCATGCGCGCGGATCAGGATCGAGGCGCGCTGCGGCATCGCCGGCAGGACGAGTGCGGTCTTGGCCACGGCCATGGCCGTCGCCGGGCGGATCCGGCCGCCGAAGCCGGCCGCGAAGACCGGTCGGTCGCCACGGTTCAACGTGATCGAGATCGACAGGAGCTCCGGCGACACCGCGAACCGGAAGGCATAACGGCCGGAGACGTCATTGAACGGCGACACGAAGAACTCCTTGCCGACTTCCGCCGTACCGTCGGCCTCGGGGCGGAGCAGGTACGCGTGCCGCTCGCCGTACGTGTTGTGCACCTCCGCCACCACGCATCGGAGCGCGCCGTCGGCGGCGAAACACCAGAACACGGTGAGCGGGTCGAAGACATAGCCGAGAACCCTGGCGTTCGCGAGCATGACGACGCGGTCGCCGGATCCGAGTACGACGCCTTGGTGGGCCAGGTAGCGCTCGACAGCGGGCTTGATTCCGGCGGATCCGCTGCCCAGGTGGTCACGTGCGTCGAACGTGGCGAGCGGCCGCAGCCAGGGTGGAAGCTGGGGCAACTCGTCAAGGTCGACGAGCCACAGGTACGCACGATGCCGGAACTCGTGCCGGACCGGGATTCGGCGCCGGTGCCAGACATGTCCGACGACGAGCGCCGGGAGCGTCGGCAGATCGCTCAGTGTCGTCACCACTCGACTCCGAACGCGGCGGCGGCCGCGACGCCCGAGCGGCAGCCGTCCTCGTGGAAGCCCCACCCGTGGTACGCGCCCGCAAACGTGGTGCGATCGGTGTTCAGGGTTGGGAGCCGTGACTGGGCGGCGACCGCGGCCGCGTCGTAGACCGGATGGCGGTAATCCATCACCGCGAGCACCGCGGCCGGATCGATCCGCTCCCGGGCGTTCAGCGTGACCAGGAACTGGGTTTCGGTGTCCAGACCTTGCAGCCGGTTCATCCAGTAGGTCACCACCGGGGGCCGATCGTCGGAGGTGGTGCGGAAGTTCCACGCCGCCCGGGCCTTCGGCGTCCGTGGCAGCAGCGACGCGTCGGTGTGCAGCACTGTTTCGTTGCGCGAGTACTCGAAGGCGGAGAGGACCTCCTTCTCGGCCGGATCCGCATCGGTCAGCAACTCGAGCGCGGTGTCGGCGTGGGTCGCGACGACCACCCGGTCGAAGCACGCCGTCTCGCCGGCGGCGTCCGTCACCCGTACGCCGTCGACGCCACGAACGATGCCCCGAACCGGCCTGCCCGCACGGACCGACTCGAGCCGGTCCGCGATTGCGTCTACATAGGTCCGCGAACCACCCACGACCGTGGACCATTGCGGCGAGTCCCGGAAGGACAACATGCCGTGCCGCTCGAGGAAGCGGAACAAGTAGCGGGCCGGATACTGCAGCGACGACTGTGCACCGGTCGACCAGACACACGACACCAGCGGTACGGCGTACAGCCGCCGGAACCGGGGTGAGAAGCCCTCCGAGTCCAGGAAGTCGCCAAGGCTGGTCAGGTCCACATCACTGGTCGAGGCCAGGAACGCAGCCGCCCGCCGATGGAACCGGCCGACCTGGCCGAGGACACCGAGGAACCGGGGATCGGCGACCCGGCGACGCTGGGCGAAGACCCCGCCGGCTCCGAGACCTCCGGCGTACTCGAGGCCAGTGGCCGGATCGCTGATGCTCATGCTCATCTCGGTCGGCCGGGTCGCGATGCCGAGCTCTCCGAACAGCTTGCGGAGCTTGGGGTAGGTGCGGTCGTTGTGCACGATGAAGCCCGTATCGACCGCCAGTGGAGCGCCGGCGGCGTCGCGGACGACCTGGGTGTTCGCATGGCCGCCGAGCCGGGGCTCGGCCTCGAACAAGGTGACCGAGTGCGAGCGCGACAGCAGGTACGCCGCAGTCAGGCCGGAGACACCGGCTCCGACGACCGCGACCGTCGGCTGGGTGGTGCGGGTCATCGGCGGTCCCGCGCAGCCGCGAGCGAGGACGCGCACAGCAGTCCCCAGCCAGCAGCGATGCCGGCCACCTTGGCCCGCGATCGTGGTGGTCCGGCCAGGCCGAAGCCGGCCACATCGGTGAGGTCGCACGCGACCCGGGCGACAATCGCCGCCTGCAGCGGGCGACCCGCCGGGGCCAGCAGCATCGTCGCGCCCGACAACACATCCCGGACCCCGATCACCGTGCCGAGCACCCGCCCGGACCGGCCGATCGGCAGGCCGTCCGCCAGATCCGCGGCCCGGATCAGCGAGTCCGGGCGGGCTGCTGTGTAGGCGCCGTACCCGAGGGTGAGCAGTCCTAGGAAACGGGGCAGGAGCTGAGCTCTCATCGGGTGGCCTTCCATGCTGTCTAGGTTCTGTCTAGGAATACTAGAGCAATCAGGCCAACTCTGTCTAATGTCCGTCTAAGGAATGTAGAGTGTCTGCCATGGATTCCGCGGACGGGCCCGGATTGCTCCGGATCGGCGAGCTGAGCCGCCGGGTCGGCGTCAGCGACCACGTCCTGCGCGCGTGGGAGAACCGGTACGGGTTGCTCTCCCCGGTGCGGTCCGCCGGCGGCTTCCGGCTGTACTCCGAGAACGACGAGCGCCGGGTACGACGGATGCAGGCCGAGCTGGCCAACGGGCTGTCAGCCGCTCAGGCGGCCCGCGTGGCCTTGGCCGGGGAGCTGCCGGTGGGCGTAGCTGACCGCGCGGTCCACGAAGTGCCGCCCGTTGACGGCGCCGCGGCGGCATTCGGCGTCGCGCTGGACGCGATGGACGAGCCGGGCGCACAGGGCGCGCTGGACCAGCTGCTGAACGAGTTCACCGTCGAGACCGTGCTCCGTGACGTCGTGATCCCCTACCTGCACGACTTGGGCGAGCGCGTCGCGCAGGGCGTCGTCGGGATCGGTCAGGAGCACTTCGCGAGCCACGTGATCCGAGGCCGGCTCGCCGGGCTGGCCCGAGGCTGGGGCGGTGGGCGCGGACCACACGCCGTACTGGCGTGCCCGTCCGAGGAGCACCACGACCTGGCGCTGATGGTGTTCGGCATCGTGCTGGCGCGCAACGGGTGGCGGATCGGCTATCTGGGCGCAAACACCCCGATTGCCGACGTACTCCGGATCGCCGAGGACAGCGCCCCCGAACTGGTCGTCCTCGCCGCCACCGTCCCAGAACGCCTCACGCCGATCGTCGGCGAGCTGCGCCGACTCGCGTCGGCCGCACCACTGGCGCTGGCCGGGGCCGGTGCGAGCCAGGCGATCGCCGACGAGACCGGAGCCTGGCTGCTCGCCGGCGATCCGGTCAGCGAGGCGCTCCGAGTGACGCGCGCCGCTGACCTCACCGACCGGGGCGCGTGAGGACCAGCATCGCGGCGGAGTAGACGGGCACGAGGCGATCCGGGTCGCGCTGCACGTCGACCGCGAAACGCTCGAAACCGGGCGCGATCTCGTCCTCCGGCAGGTGCTCGAACGTCGAGAGCGCCCGCAGCTTGAGCCGCTCGTACGCCGCGCGGAACGTGCGTGGTTCCTCGGTCGTCACCCAGACCAGCTCATCGTCCGGGACGAGCCCGGCCTGTCGCGCAAGCTGTTGGGACTGCTCGACGGTGAGATACATGCCGGCATCGACCGCGCGGGCGGACGGGAAGTAGTCGTACCAGAACAGGTCCGGCATCAGGTTGGCGAACTGGCTGCGCAGGAACGCCACTCCCCCGGGCCGCAGCACGCGGTGCACCTCCTGGAGCGCCTTGAGCTGGTCCGGAAAGTGATGGAAGGACAGGAACATCAGCACCCCGTCGACCGATGCCTCAGGCAACGGAATGTCCTCGGCGCTGCCCTTCAGGTAGGTGACTGCGGGGTGCGCGGCGGCCCTCTCCGCCGTCTCCCGCATCCGGTCCGACGGCTCCACGCCGTACACCGGACCGTGGAACTCGTCGGCCAGTCCGGGGGTGAAGCGGCCGCTGCCGCTGCCGAGGTCGAGGATCTGCACGGGTCGCCGCTCAGGGAGGTACGCCGCGAGCGCGGCGGTCCACCGTCGTACTCCTTCGGGGGACATCCCCCGGCCGGCGACGTACACACTGCCCATTCGACCGTCGTAGTCGACCATGACGCCGACCCTATCGCCTGAGGCGGATCAGCCGGAGAATGGCCGCATGACGGAGTTGCTGGCTGGACTGGACGCGGCGCAGACCCTCGGCGAGGTCGGCGAGGTCGTGCGCGTCGAGGCGCGCCGCCGGACCGGAGCACAGGGCGCGACCTTCGTCCTCCGCGAGAACGACCGCTGCTTCTACGCGGACGAGGACGCGATCGCGCCCCTGTGGAAGGGACAGCGCTTCCCGATCGCCACCTGCATCAGCGGCTGGGCCATGCTCCACGACGAGACCGCCGTCGTCCCCGACATCTCCGTCGACGACCGCATCCCCCTCGAGGCCTACCTCCCCACGTTCGTCCGCAGCCTTGTGATGGTCCCGGTCGGCTCGCCCACCCCCGTCGCCGCCATCGGCGCCTACTGGTCCCGCCACTACCACGCCACTCCCGCCGAGATCGCCGCTCTGCAGGCCCTGGCCACCCAGACCTCCATCGCCATCCACCGGATCGGCCTCGACAACGCCCCCTGGGCTCCCACCTTCACCAAGCACTAGGAGTCAGCCGTGGAAGACGTCGTACGCCAGGCGGAGGATGAGGGCTGAGACGACGATCAGGAAGATGACGCGGACGAAGCGGCTGCCGCGGGCTACGGCGGTGCGGGCGCCGAGGAGGCCGCCGAGCATGTTGGCGGCGCCCATGATCAGGCCGAGGAGCCAGAGCGGGGAACCGTGCAGCGCGAAGATGATGATCGCGCCGAGGTTGGTGGCGACGTTGGCGATCTTCGCCTTGGCGCTCGCCTGGAGGAAGTTGTAGCCGAGGAAGCCGACCAGCGCGAAGATCAGGAACGAACCCGTGCCCGGACCGACGGCGCCGTCGTAGAAGCCGATCACTACGCCGATCCCACTCGCGGCGACGTAGTGGTCACGGCCGTCGAAGCGGAGCGCGGTCCGTGCGCCCAGTGACGGCTTGAGCGCGGTGTAGATCGCGACGCCGATCAGCAGCACCAGCACGATCGGCTTGAACCATGACATCGGGATCCTCGTCGCCACCAGCGCCCCGGCCGCGGCTCCCAGTCCGGCCAGGATCGCCATCGGTACGACGGTCTTCTTGTCGGGCCGTACTTTCACCCCGAACGTGACCGCGCTGGTCGCCGTACCGCACAAGGACGAGATCTTGTTGGTCGACAGGATCTGCGCCGGCGACGCGTTCGGCAGTCCGAGCAGCATCGCGGGCAGCTGCAGCAACCCGCCTCCGCCGACCACCGCATCGATCCAGCCGGCCGCGAAGGCCGCGATCACCAGGAAGACTAGGGTCCACAACGAAACATCAGGCACGGCGGCAAGTCCTCACGCACCGATGATCAGGTAAGCCCATAGTTCGGCTCAACCCTTACACCGGGGAATGAGAGACAAACCACGTCCACGATGCCACAGTGGGCAGATGGCGTCCTCGATCCTGCCACCTGAGGGCGAAACCCTCGCCACAGGTTGGGAACCGGAGCTCGCGGCGGCCGACTCACTCGTCCGGCAGGCCGTCCTCGCGCACGCCTCCTGGGCGATCGACGCGCCCCGCCGCGCCGGCCAACCCTGGTACGACGGTGACACCTGGGCCGGCGGGATCCTCGGCGACCGCGGCCCCCTCACGAACTGGGTCGTCCCGAAGCAACCCGTCGACCCGGCGGAGGTGATCACCGAGGCCGCGCGCGAACTGCCGAACAACGTGCCGTACCTGTTCGTCAGTGCCTGGCCGACGCGCGATCTACGCGAGCACGGCCTAGCCCTGGCCGGTCACCCGCCGCTGATGGTCCACCTCCCAGCGCTTCCCACCACTCCCCCGGTCACAGATCTCGAGATCCGTCAGGTCACCGACGCCGCCGGCCTGGCCGACGCCGAACGCGTCCTGGTCGAGGGCTACCCGCTCCCCGAGCTCCAGCCGTTCCAGCCCGGCGCCTTGTACGACGTCTCGTTCCTCGAGGGCTCCGCGGTCTGGGTCGGCTACGACGGCGACGTACCCCTGGCAACCTCGACCGCCCACCACGCCGCCGGCCTCACCGTCGTCGAGAACGTCGCCGTCATGCCTGCCGCGCGCGGCCGCGGCGCCGGAGCAGCCATCACCTGGGCAGCCACTACCCACCACCGCGACCACCCCGCCGCCCTGATCGCCTCAGACAACGGCCAGCCCGTCTACCAACGCCTCAACTACCTCCGCCTGGAACGCTGGACCGTTTGGGTCAGGCCCTAACCCACCAACCCCACCCGCTCCCAGCTGGACTGCGGCCAGCTCGACGTAATCAGCCGCCCGGGCGACGTCGTGGTGGTGGTGGGGAAAGAATTCGTCGCCAGATGCAAACTTCTTTCCCCACCGACCTCTCCGGGCCGGGCTGCCTCGGCTCTGGATGTTGTTGAAGCCGACCGAGCGAAGCTTCCGGAACCGAGGACGTGCCGCCATATAGGCGCCGAGATCGCGAGTACGGCGAATCGCTGCGGACAGGCGACACGCGAGACGTGGTGCAGGCCGGCCCCCACTCCGCTGGAGCGGGGGCCGATGCGGTTAGCCGCGGACGGTGGCGACCAGGTGGTCGACGACGTCGGCGACTGGGATGTCGGTGCGGGTGCCGGTGCGGCGGTCCTTGACCTCGATGGTGCCGTCGGCGAGACCCTTGCCGACCACGGCGATGGTGGGGACGCCGAGCAGCTCGGCGTCCTTGAACTTCACGCCCGGGGAGACCTTCTCGCGGTCGTCGTAGATGACGGACAGGCCGCGGGACTCGAGCTCGGCGGCCAGTGCGGCGGCCTTCTCGAACAGCTCAGCATCCTTGCCGGTGGCAACGAGGTGGACGTCGGCGGGGGCGATCTCGCGCGGCCAGATCAGGCCGAGCTCGTCGTGGTTGCCCTCGGCGATCGCGGCCACCGCGCGGGTGACGCCGACACCGTAGGAGCCCATGGTGACCGTGACGAGCTTGCCGTTCTGGTCGAGCACCTTGAGGTCCAGGGCCTCGGCGTACTTCTTGCCGAGCTGGAAGATGTGGCCCATCTCGATCCCGCGCGCGCTCGACAGCGGACCCGAACCGTCCGGCGCCTCGTCGCCGTCGCGCACCTCCGCGGCCTGGATCGTGCCGTCGGCGGTGAAGTCGCGGCCGTGCACCAGGTTCATCACGTGGAAGCCGGGCTTGTCCGCACCCGTCACCCACGCCGACCCCTCGCCGACCCGGGGGTCGAGCAGGTAGCGGATGCCCGATGTGTTCTCGGACCCGAGCACACCCGGCCCGATGTAGCCCTTCGCGAGGGAGGGGTGCTTCTCGAAGTCAGACTCCTCGAAGGCCACGACCTCGGCCGGCTCCACCTGCGCGCCGAGCCGCTTCTCGTCGATCGCCCGGTCCCCCGGTACGCCGATCGCCAGCGGCGCACGCGTGCCGTCCGGATTCACCAGCATGACGAGCACGTTCTTCAACGTGTCGGCGGCGGTCCACTCCCGCCCGTCGGTCCGGGCGTGTTTCGCGTTCATCGCGTCCACCAGCGTGTCGATGGTGGGCGTGTCCGGAGTGTCGACGACCTCCGCGGCGGGCACGGCCGACGCGTCGACCGGCGCGGCCTGCGGGACCACGACTGCCTCGACGTTGGCGGCGTACCCACCGGGCGAGCGGACGAAGGTGTCCTCACCGTTCTCCGCGATCGCGAGGAACTCCTCCGAGCGCGAGCCACCCATCGCACCGGACATCGCCTTGACGATCACGTAGTCGAAGCCGAGCCGGTCGAAGATGTTGATGTACGCCTTGCGGTGCAGCTCGTACGACGCCGCGAGGCCGTCGTCGTCGACGTCGAACGAGTACGAGTCCTTCATCACGAACTCGCGCCCGCGCAGCACGCCGGCCCGCGGCCGCGCCTCGTCGCGGTACTTGTTCTGGATCTGGTAGATCGACAGCGGCAGGTCCTTGTACGACGAGTAGAGGTCCTTCACGACCAGCGTGAACATCTCCTCGTGCGTCGGCCCGAGCAGCATGTCGGCGCCCTTGCGATCCTTCAGCCGGAAGATGTTCGGCCCGTACTCGGTCCAGCGGCCGGTCGCCTCGTAGGGCTCGCGCGGCAGCAGCGCCGGGAACACCAGTTCCTGCGCGCCGATCGCGTCCATCTCCTCGCGCACGATCCGCTCGACGTTGCGCAGCACTCGCAGCCCCAGCGGCAGCCAGGTGTAGATGCCGGGCGCGGCCCGCCGGATGTACCCGGCGCGGACGAGCAGTTTGTGGCTCGGGACCTCCGCGTCCGCCGGGTCCTCGCGAAGGGTGCGGAGGAACAGCGACGACATACGCAGAATCACGGGAGTCTCCAAGCGTGCAACGGGTCAGGAATAAAACAACGGACGGGACAGAGAATATCGGCCCGGCGGTAATGCTCTCACCACGTTATCCACAGGCTCACGCCGCCCGGTCCTCGCGGGCGGCCTTCAGCGCCCAGCGGATCAGCGGCAGCTGCAGCGGCAACCGGGCCCAAGCGATCGCTTGAGCCGGCCGGGATCCCTTGCGCTGCAGGTCGGCGGCCATCTGCACGTTCGCCGGGAAGATCGCCACCAGCAGCCCGGCGCTGGCCAGGCCGGCCACCCGTCGCGTGCGCGGGTGGAGCAGACCGCCCGCGCACGCCAGTTCCGCCACTCCGGATGCGTAGACGAGTTCCTTCTTCCGGGGCAATGCCCGCGGAACGATCTGCTCGAACGGCCGCGGCTTCAGGAAATGCAGCGTGCCGAGAACGCCGAACAGAACGGCGAGGCCGGTGGTGGTCCTGCTCCGAGACGCCATGCGCGGGAGCTTACTCGCTGGTAGTCAGAACAGAATCGTCGCGAACGTCTCGATCGTCCGGAACCCGACCCGCTCGTACGCCGCCCGCGCCGGCAGGTTGAACGCGTTGACGTACAGCGTCACCACCGGCGTGATCTGCCGGGCCAGCTCGACCACCGCCGCCATCCCCGGCGCGGCGAATCCCTGGCCGCGGAACTCCGGATCCACCCAGACGCCTTGGATCTGGCAGACGCCGCTACCGACCGACCCGACCTCGGCCTTGAACACGACGCGCCCGTTCTCGATCCGGGCGAACGCACGCCCGGCCCGGATCAGCTCGGCGACCCGCGACCGGTAGAACGTCCCGTCCGGCCCGGTCTGCGGCGGTACGCCGACCTCCTCGGTGTACATCGCGACACAGGCCGGGTACAGGATCGGCAGTTCGACCGGCTCGACCGCGCGGACCAAGGGATCGGGCGCGATCACCGGCGGGCCCTCGATCACCATGAACGGCTGGTTGTCGCGCACCTCGCGGGCCGGTCCCCAGTGCGGTTCGAGGATGCTCCACAACTGCTCGACCGCGCGGGCCTGGCCGAGGATCTGGAAACAGTTCCGGCCCCGGCGCATCGCGTACGCCGCGAACGCGCGCAACGCGGCGTCGTCCGCGCCGACCGGCACCATGTTGCCGCCCGCGTGGCACAGGGCCTCCAGCGCGCCCTTCTCGACGTACCCCCAGACCTCCGCACCCCGGCGCGGATCGAGTCCGGACGCCTGCACGAGGCTGTCGACGAACACGTTCACGACCGGATCGCGGGCGATGACCGCGCGCGCCGCCGCGAGGTCACGAGGACCGAGAACCCGTACGCCCACGCGCAGAACCTAGCGGATGTTCTGCAGTTCGGCATGCAAGGGGCCGGATCAGACCGCCGCCGGATCGTGTGTCGCCGCGATCCGGCGCAGCGGCGATGTCCACGCGACCACCACCGCGACGAAGCCGGCGAGTCCCATCACCACCATGCCGGTCCGGATGCCGAACTCCTTGCCGAGTACGCCGCCCACCACCGAACCGAACGTCCAGCCAACACCCCACGACAGCATCCGGGCGGCTGTGTTGACCCGTCCGAGCAGCTTCTCGGGTGTGACCTGCTGTCTGTAGGACACCGCGTTGACGATGACGAGCACGTACGCCGAACCCCACACCAGCAACGCGATCGCGGCCGCGACCCACCCGGGCGCCAGCGGCGACAGCACCCCCAGGAACGCCGAGACCGGCAGCGCGTAGAGCGTGATCGCCGCCGGCGACAGCCGCTTCAGCAACCGCGGCAGCGCGACCGCGGCGATCAGCCCGCCGATCCCCCACGTCCCCCACACGAGCCCGAACCGGAGTCCCGACGTACCGACGTGAAGGACCTGGTCGCACCAGACCACGATGAGCGCCATGAACCCGCCGCCACCGAACGACTGCAGGCTGCCCACGATCGTCATCGTCCGGACACCTGGGTGACGGACCAGATAGCGAAGCCCTTCAGCAATGTCGGTCAGAACCACTCGCGGTCTCAGCGGCGCCAGCCCCTCGCGCCGCTCCGACATCGCCCGCACGATCCCCCGCACCGCGAAGGCCGACGCGGCGAAACTCAACGCGTCGAGCGTCAGCAGGCTGGCCGGATCCAGCACCGCGAGGAGCAGACCGGTCAGCGGCGGGACGAACAACTCGATCAGACTCGACGCCGTCCAGACCGCGGAGTTCGCCTGCGCGACCCGGGCCCTGCCGACCAGCACGGGCAGGGCACCGAAGTTCGCTCCGTCGAAGAAGGTGTAGACGCTCTGGACCGTGAACGCGACGACCAGCACCTGCGCGACGGTCAGTACTTCGAGCAGATGCGCGACCGGGATCGACCCGACCAAGACCGCGTTGACCAGGTCGGCGCTCACCATCACCCGGCGCCGGTTCCACCGGTCGGCGAGCGCGCCGGCGAACAGCCCGGTGAGCAGGTACGGCGCTGATTCGAGCGCGGTCACCAAGGCCGTCAGGACGGTCGAACCGCACAACCGGTAGACGAGCACCGGCAGCGCGATCGCGGTCACCATCGATCCGGTGATCGACAGCGCCCGGGCCAGCCAGTACCGCCGGAAGTCCGGATCGTCGCGCAGGCGCGGCGCAGCAGTTGTCATGGCGGAATCTTGCAACCTCACGTCGGCTGGAGGTCAATGACCATCCACATCAGGTCGACGCCGAGATCCCGGTCCGGGGTTGCCCGCGCCTCGGTGAACCCGTGGGCCCGGTAGAAGCCGATCGCCTTCTCGTTGGTGACCAGGACGTCCAGCAGCAGTTCCGTCGCACCTTCGGGAAGCGCGGCGATCGCGGCGTCGAGCAGTGCCGTGCCGATCCCTTGCCCTGGTGCTCGGGCAGCACGTACAGCTTCCACATCACCCACGAGTCGCCCTCGCGTCCGAGGCCGACCATCCCGACCAGGTCGTCGCCTTCCGCCGCGACCAGGGTGATCCCGTTGCGGATCCCCCACTCGACCACCTCCGGCGACCACCACTGCGCGATTCCGTCGGTGATGAACTCATCGGACGCCAGACCGGCGTACGCGACCGGCCAGGTCGTCACCCCGATCTGCCGCACCGCGTCGACCTCGGCGAGTTCGGCCTTCCGGATCTCGATCATCCGTGCACGACCAGGAGTTGCCCGTCCGGATCCACGATCTCCAGCATTTCTCCAGTCTGCGTCACCTGGTGGCCGCTGAGTCGCCGCCGTACGTCATCCAGGTCTTCGGTGGTGGACAGATCCAGGCGTACGGCGTACTCCGCGTCGGCCGGCCCGAAGCGCAGGGTCGCGTCGGCGCCGACTAGTTCGAGCACCTGCAGCCAGGCCGCCGGATCCACGCCGGTCAGGTACGGCGTGACCGACCAGCGATCGTCCGGCCGGGACTCATGCAGCTTGTAGCCGTACAGTACGTCGTTCATCCGCGGGCCTCCCCGTGCTTGTCCAGGTACTCGGTCAGGGCCTGCTCCACCAGCGCCGACAGACTCGCCGCCTCGTCGATCGCCTTGTGCTTGACCCGCCGCACCAACTCCGGCGGCAGATACACGTTGAACTGCACTTTCTCGGCCATGGCTATATTGCTAGCATCCTAGACAGCTAATCGACAACAAGCTGACGGAGTTTGCTGGTCTCCGTCAGCTTGACGACTCAGACTGCGGCGAGAAGGGCGTCGTCGATCTCCTTGAGCAGCTTGTGCTTCGGACGAGCGCCGACGACGGACCAGATCACCTCGCCCCGGCGGAACAGCATCAGCGTCGGTAGCGCCATTACCCGGTAGTTGGCCGAGATCGCCGGGTTCTCGTCGGCGTTCAGCTTCAGCACGGTCAGCTGGTCCTCGCGCTCGGCACCGATCTGGGCGAGCACCGGCGCGATCTGGTGGCACGGCGGGCACCACTGGGCCCAGAAGTCCACCAGCACCGGCTTGTCGGAGCGCAGTACCAGCTCGTCGAAGGTCGCCTCGTCAACGGTCCGCAGGTCACTCATTGTTGGTTCATCCTCCAGCTCTCGGCATCGGTCAGGAGGTCGGTCAGCCGGGCCCGCAGGTCGGTGAGCTCCGCGATCCGGCGATCCACGTCGGCGATCCGGCTCCGGTACGCCGTCAGCGAGGCCGGGCAGACGTCCGCCCGCTCGTTGCCGGCCCGCAGGCACTCGATGAACGGGTACGTCTGCTCCGCGGTCAGCCCGAGGCTAAGCAGCGCCTTCACTTCGCGGACGACGACCACGTCGTCCGCCTCGTACGACCGGTAGCCGTTGGGCTCCCGCCGCGGCTTGAGCAGCCCTTGCGACTCGTAGTACCGCACTGCCTTGACCGTCACACCGGCCTCGGCCGCCAGATCACTGATCCGCATTCCGCCTCCTTCACCCAACGCTAAACCTTGCCCCCAGGGTCAAGGTCAAGCCAGGATAGCCGGGGTCAATGGCCGCGGAACGCCTCTTCCAGCCACCAGGACGGATGGTCCGCGACGACCTTCGCGTCCACGAGCATCGGCGCCGACCGCTGTCCGTTCAGCCAGTCCGTGACCGCCGCGAGGTCGCCGGCTGTGCGGACGGTCGCGGCCTCGAAGCCGTAGCCCCGGCCGATCGCGGCGAGGTCGGTCGGCGGGAACGTCACCGTGTCCAACGGGTGCCCGCCCGGACCGAAGTGGTGCACCTCGGCGCCGTACGCGTCGTCGTTGTACACGACCACCAGCATCGGCAGGCCGAGCCGGCGTACGGTGTCGAGCTCCGCGGCGCTCATCAGCGCACCGCCATCGCCGAGTGCGGCGACGGGCAGCCGGTCCGGCTGCGCCAGCGCGGCACCGATCGCGGTGGCAAGCCCCAGCCCGACCGACTGGAACGCTTGGGTGAAGCAGAGGCCGTTCTCGTCCGGCACCGACAGGTAGGCGCTCGGGTAGCCCATGAAGTTGCCGGAGTCGACGGCGACCACGCGTTCGGCCGGCAGGAGGTCGTCGAGCGCGATACTCAGCGTCCGTGGGTCGATCCGCTCCGCCGTGCTCGTGTCGTCGTACGGGACGTCCCGCCAGCGCACGCTCCCGATCTCGGCCGTGCGAAAGCCGACCCGCTGCTCGCCGAACGCCTCGAGCACCATCGTGGCCGTGAGCTGGACGTCGCCGGTGACGCCCAGCTGGATCTCGCGGTGGGCGCCGAGCGCGGACGCGTCGTCGTCGACCTGCACCACCGTCGCGTCGGGTCCGATCAGCTGACCGTGCCGCATCGTCCACATGTTCAGCGCGCATCCCCATCCGACGATGAGGTCGGCGCCGCGGATCAGCTCGGCGGTCCGTGGCGAGGCGAAGCCTCCCGAGATCCCGAGCGACCATGGGTTGCCGCGGAACAGACCGTGCGCGACGGCCGAGGTCGCGAGCAGCGCGCCACAGCGTTCCGCCAGCAATTCGAGGGCTTGCCGACGTCCACGGGACCCACGACCCGCGACGAACACCGGTCGCTCCGCACGCCGCAGCAGGTCGGTCAGCGCGGCGACCTCGGTGGCGTCCGGCACGACGGCATCCCGCGAAGGCGGTGGCGCGACCGTCGGTGCCGCAGTCTCCAACGCCTGCACGGGAAGCGGAACGTTCAGCAGCACCGTACGACGCTCCCGAACGGCCGTCGCCACGGCGTCCAGGGCCTCCGCCACCGCGGTCTCCGCCGAGGTGACCCGGACCGGCACCGCACCCACCGAACGGGCGAGCGCCGCCTGGTCGACGTAGAAGTTCGACCGCGGCTCGGTCACCTCCGCTGCCACCACGATCATCGGCGTCCGGCTCTTCGCCGCCTCGGCGATCCCGGTCATCGCGTTCGTCAGGCCGCACCCCTGATGGACCGAGACCGCGGCGACCGTCCCGCTCATCCGCGCGTACGCGTCTGCCATCGTGGCCGCGCCGCCCTCGTGCCGCGCGGCGACGAACCGCGCGCCGCCGGCCACCATCGCATTGGTCAGATGGAAGTTGCCCGACCCGATCACGCCGAAGACCTGGCGGACGCCCGCGGCCGCCAACGCCCGGCCGACGGCGACCGCGACGTTCACCGGCGTTCGACCAGCGCGAGCACTCGTGCGGGAGCACCGGAGCCGCCGACGATCGGCAACGGTCCGGCGATGACGACGGCGCCGGTCGGCGGCAGCTTCGCGAGGTTCTGCAGCTGCGTCAACCCGTACTTGTCACTGCCCATCAGGTAGGAGTGGCACGGGAACGGCGGGTCGAACGAGTGCGCCTTCCCGGCGTCGGTCCCGACGGTTTCGACGCCGAGGCCGAGGACGGGCGATTCCTGCGCGACCCAGCGTGCGCATTCCGGCGACAGGCCCGGCGTGTGGGGCCCGGCCTCGTCGGCGTTGAGGAACGCCTCCTGCGAGTGTGACCGCGCGGCCCACCCGGTGCGCACGAACAGCCAGCCACCGGCGGGCAGCGGTACGTTCTCCGCCTCCCAGGCCTTGAGGTGGTCGACCTCGACGAGGAAGTCGGGGTTCTTCTCGACCTCGGCGGTGAAGTCGAGCACGACCACCGGCGCGATCAGCCGGCCGGCCGGGACAGACGCCACGTCGGCGAGGTCCTTGCCGGTGACCCAGTGGTTCGGTGCGTCGAAGTGCGTGCCGGTGTGCTCGCCGCTGGTGAAGTTGTTCCAGTACCACGCCGGCCCGCGGTCGTCGTACCTGCTGATCTGCTCCAGCGCGAACGGCGCCGTCTGCCCGAACTCCGGCGGCAGCTGGATCACCGGCGTCGACGCGGACAGCGGCGACGTCAGGTCCACCACCTCGATCGACCCGTCCGCGAGTGCTCCGACGAGTACCGACAAGGGCGACGAGCCGGGCATGCGGACCTCCAGGGGAGTGGCGTACGAGACCCTGACACCGACCTTGGCCCCAAGGCCAAGTCAGCATAGACCGCATGCTGCTAGGGACCTTTCGTTCACCCGAACTCCAGCCTGGCGGACGGCTGGTCGAGCGGACCGCGGTCCGGGGTGTGCTCTTCCGCGGGCGGGAGTTGCTGCTGCTCTCGTCGCGCCACGGCGACTACAAGTTCCCCGGCGGCGGTGTCGAGCCCGGCGAGTCGTTCGCGTCGGCGCTGCATCGCGAGTTCCGCGAGGAGTGCGGGTACGCCGACGTGGTGGTCGGCGCCGAACTCGGCACGACCCGCGAAGAGGTGCCGGCGGCCGAGCCGGAGTACGACGTCTTCGGCATGACCTCGCACTACTTCGCCTGCTCCGGTGGATCGCCGGTCGGCGGCCAGCAACTCGAGGGCTACGAGGCCGACCTGGAGCTCACTCCGTGCTGGGTAACGGTCGGCGAGGCCCTGACCGCCAACCACGCCGTGCTGGCCGGCGGCGTCGGTGTCATGCGCTGGCTCACACGCGAGACCGCCGTACTCGACTGGCTCAGTCGACGTACGCGCTGACCCACTCCCCCAGCACCTTCGCACTGGCGTCCACCAGGGCCGGCCAGTCAAGCGCCGCCTCGTTGGCCGAGTCGGACACATGCTTGACGACCCGCACCGGCACGCCGTACTCCCAGCACGCGTAGACGACGCCGTACGCCTCCATGTCGACGAGCTGCGCCCGCTCCGCAAGCCGCGCCCGTACGACGGGATCCGTGACGAACACGTCCCCCGACGCCAGCACCGTCCCGTCCCCACCCTCGACGTGCAACTCCTCCTGCGGATCCAGCCCGATCCCCCGAATCGCCTCGGCATTCAGATCGTGATTGATCACCGTGCTCGGCAGGTACACCCCAGACAGCCCGTCAACCAGAGCTCCCGTCGTACCCACGTTCAGCACAACCAGCTCCGATGTGTCCCGCCCCGCCAGCATCCGCGACGTGGCCACCGCCGCAGCGGTCTTCCCGACCCCGGTGATCACCACAGGAACGCCTTCCGGCATGTACCGCGCCTCACCAGCCACAGCACTGACCACGACAAACTCAGTCACCAGCGAAACCCTCAGCTTCGCGGGCCTTCGAACGGCGTGCGTCCTCCGCCAATCGGCTCAGATCGCGGCCACCGCCGTACCTCCAGCCGTCGGCCGATCCGCTGAAGTCCCAGTCCACCGTGTCGAACGCAGCGACGATCTGCTGCGCTCGCCGGCGGCGTTCCAACTCGTCCGCGCGGTCGGTGCTTCGCCGATCGGCATGAGTCATCTGCAGCTCCGAGGGTACGGCGTCGTGCGGGCTGTGCAGGTCAGCCGACGGTGACGGTGGGGTCGCCGGATTCGGCGGATTCGCCCATTTGTTCGGCGATGCGCATGGCTTCTTCGATCAGGGTTTCTACGATGGCGGCTTCGGGGACGGTCTTGATGACCTCGCCCTTGACGAAGATCTGGCCCTTGCCGTTGCCGGAGGCTACGCCGAGGTCGGCCTCGCGGGCCTCGCCGGGGCCGTTGACGACGCAGCCCATCACGGCGACGCGGAGCGGGACCTCCATGCCTTCGAGGCCGGCAGTGACCTGCTCGGCGAGCGTGTAGACGTCCACCTGGGCGCGGCCGCAGGACGGGCAGGAGACGATCTCGAGCTTGCGCTCACGCAGGTTCAGCGACTGCAGGATCTGCAGGCCGACCTTGACCTCCTCGACCGGCGGCGCGGACAGCGACACCCGGATCGTGTCGCCGATCCCCTTCGACAGCAGCGCGCCGAACGCGACCGACGACTTGATCGTGCCCTGGAACGCCGGCCCGGCCTCGGTCACGCCGAGGTGCAGCGGCCAGTCGCCCCGCTCGGACAGCAGTTCGTACGCGCGGACCATGACGACCGGGTCGTTGTGCTTGACCGAGATCTTGAAGTCGTGGAAGTCGTGCTCCTCGAACAGCGACGCCTCCCAGACGGCGGACTCGACCAGCGCCTCCGGCGTCGCCTTGCCGTACTTCTGCAACAGCCGCGGGTCCAGCGAGCCGGCGTTGACGCCGATCCGGAGCGACGTGCCGTGGTCCTTCGCGGCCTGCGCGATCTCCTTCACCTGGTCGTCGAACTTGCGGATGTTGCCGGGGTTCACCCGGACCGCCGCACAGCCCGCCTCGATCGCGGCGAAGACATAGCTCGGCTGGAAGTGGATGTCGGCGATCACCGGGATCTGCGAGTGCTGAGCGATCTCCCGGAGCGCGTCCGCGTCCTCCTGCCGCGGACAGGCGACCCGCACGATGTCACAACCGGCGGCGGTCAGCTCGGCGATCTGCTGCAGCGTCCTGTTGACGTCGTTCGTCGGTGTCGTCGTCATCGACTGCACCGAGACCGGCGCGTCCCCACCGACCAGCACCTTGCCCACCTTGATCTGGCGGGTCTTGCGGCGTGGCGCCAGGGTCGGCGGCGGCAGCGCGGGCATGCCCAGGTTGATGCTCATGAGTCCTTAACCGTTGGTGTGAGGTCAGCCGTTGAAGAGCTTGATCGGGTTCACGATGTCGGCGATGACGAGCAGTACGCCCATCACCACGATCACACTGGCCGCGACGTACGCGATCGGCAGCAGCTTGGCCACGTCGACGTAGCCGGGGTCGGGCCGGTGCAGCAGCTTGGCGAAGCCGCGCCGGATGCCCTCCCAGATCGCGCCGATCATGTGCCCGCCGTCCAGCGGCAGCAGCGGGATGAAGTTGAACAGGGCCAGGAACAGGTTCAGCGAGGCGAGCAGCGAGACCAGGAACGCGATCCGCTCACCGCCGGTCAGCGACTGGTTCGACGCGATCTCGCCGGCCACCCGGCTGGCGCCGACCACACTCATCGGGCTGTTCTCGTCGCGGGTGCCGCCGACGATCGACTTGGCCACACCGACCAGCTTCTCCGGGAAGTTGCCGATCGCCTTCACCGTCGCCACGCTCAGCTCGCCCATCTTGCCGACCACGAAGCCGAAGTTCTGCCGCTCGAGCTTCATCTCCGGCGAGACGCCGAGGAACCCGACCGAGACGATCTTGTCCGACCCGGCCTGGTCGGGAATCTGGTTGACGATCGTCTTCGTCTGCAGGGTCTGCTGCTGACCGTTGCGCTCGACAACGATCACGGCCGGTTTGTCGGTGTTCGCCCGGATCAGCGGGGTGAGCTGGTCCCAGCTGGTGATCTGGGTGCCGTTGAACGAGACGATCTTGTCGCCGACCTGGAACCCGGCCGTCTTGGCCGGCGAGACCTGGTCCCCCGGCTCGCACTTGCGGTCGGCGGTCGCCTGCGAGGCCGGGATCACGCAGTCGGTGACCGTGGCCACGCTCGTCTGCGCGACGTTGGCGCCGTACAGCATGAACAGGCCGCCGAACAGCACGAAGGCGATGACGATGTTGACCATCGGCCCGGACGCCATCACGATCAGCTTCTTCCACCACACCTTCTGGTAGAAGAGCCGGCCGTCGTCCTCGGGCGCGACCGTCTCGTACTCCGCCGACCGCGCGTTCTCGACCATCGACTGGATCGGCCCGGTGTTGGCCTTGCGGACCTTCGTCGGGTCCTGGCCCTTCGACGGCGGCATCATGCCGATGATCCGGACGAAGCCGCCGGCCGGGATCAGCTTGAAGCCGTACTCGGTCTCACCGCGCTTGGTGGACCACACCGTCCGGCCGAAGCCGACGAAGAACTGCGTCACCTTCATCCCGAAGGCCTTGGCGGGCACCATGTGGCCCATCTCGTGCAGCGCGACCGAGATCAGAATTCCGGCCACGAACAGCACGATGCCGACGAGGGTGAGAAGCGCGCTCATGCCTGGTTGGTCTCCTGTACGGCGGTCAGTTCGCGGGCCCGGGCACGGGCCCAGCCGTCCGCGGCGAGTACGTCGTCGATGGACAGTTCCTCATACGAGGGTACGTCGTGTTCGGTCACCACCCGGGCCACGGTGTCGACGATCGCCAGGAAGGGCAGCCGCCCGTCCCGGAACGCCTGCACGCAGACCTCGTTCGCGGCGTTGTAGACGGCCGGCGCGGTCCCGCCCCGCGTCCCCGCCTCGCGGGCGAGCTGGACCGACGGGAACGCCTCCCCGTCGAGCGGCAGGAACTGCCAGGTGCTCGCCTCGGCCCAGTTCCACGGCGGCGACGCGTCCGGTATCCGGTCAGGCCAGCCCAGGCCGAGCGCGATCGGCACCGTCATCGTCGGCAGCCCCACCTGCGCGATCGTGGCGCCGTCGGAGAACTCGACCATCGAGTGGATCGCCTGCTGTGGGTGTACGACGACCTCCACGCGATCCATCGGGATGCCGAAGAGCAGGTGCGCCTCGATCAGCTCGAGGCCCTTGTTGACCAGAGTGGCCGAGTTGATCGTGACGACCGGACCCATCGCGAAGTTGGGGTGGGCAAGAGCTTGCTCGACCGTGACGTCCGCGAGCGCGCTGCGCGGTCTGCCCAGGAACGGCCCACCGCTCGCGGTCAGTACCAGCTTGCTCACCTCGCTGGCCGAACCGCCGCGCAGGCACTGGGCGATCGCGCTGTGTTCGGAGTCCACCGGAACGATCTGGCCCGGTTTCACCCGGCGGGTGACGATCGGACCGCCGATGACCAGCGACTCCTTGTTGGCCAGCGCGAGCGTGTTGCCCGCGTCGAGTGCGGCGAGGGTCGGCTTCAGTCCGACCGAGCCGGTGATGCCATTGAGAACCACGTCACACGGCACCGCCGCGAGCTCACTGGAGGCGTCCGGGCCAGTGATGATCTTGGGGATCTTGAACTCGCCCTGCGCGTACCCCTTGCGCTGCGCCTCGGCGTAGAACGCGAGCTGCAGGTCCTGGGCCACCGTGGCCTTCGCCACCGCGACCACCTCGACGCCGAACTCCAGCGCCTGCTCCGCCAGCAGCGCCACGTTGTCGCCGCCCGCCGAGAGGGCGAGGACGCGGAACCGGTCGCGGTTACGGCCGATCAGCTCCAGCGCCTGGGTGCCGACCGAGCCGGTCGAGCCGAGGATGACGACGGTTCGCGGGTTCACGGCGCCATTGTCCCAGGTGTGCACCCATGGTGACGATCCGGTGCGTTCACGCGAGGTAGAGGCGCAGCGGGAGGCTCCCGAGGCGGATCTCGGCGCCGTCACCGACCATCGCTGCCTCGACCGGTACGCCGTTCACCCGGGTCCCGTTGGTCGAGCCGAGGTCGCGCACCTCGTAGGTCATCGCGTCGATCCGGAGCAGCTCGGCGTGGTGTCTGCTCACCTCCGGATGGTCCAGGATCAGATCGCAGTCCGGCGCCCGCCCGATCCGCACCAGGTCCAGGAGGGGTACGACGTCCCCGTCCGCTCCCACGAGCACCGGCTGTGGCCCGGACTCCAGCGCCGACACGATCTCACCCACGCCGGCGGTGTGGATCGCCAGCGAGACGATCAGGTCGTCGCCCTTGTCCACATGCAGGTTGTGCTGAGCGCCGTACCCGACCAGCAGGTTGTCGTACTCGTCGATGACCACAGCGGACACGTGGTAGTAGCCGGGAGGCAGCTGCGCGTACGC
The DNA here is from genome assembly GCF_036227145.1 of Kribbella sp. NBC_01484. Taxonomy (NCBI): domain Bacteria; kingdom Bacillati; phylum Actinomycetota; class Actinomycetes; order Propionibacteriales; family Kribbellaceae; genus Kribbella; species Kribbella sp. NBC_01484. Next base: position 6,229,884 of record NZ_CP109437.1, on the reverse strand, counting down.
CGCTCCGCCCAGGGCCGTGGTGAGCACGACAGCGTCGTACTCGCGGTGGCTGACATCGGTGATCGTGATCAGCACCGGGTTGTTGGCGGTGAGATGTGCCTCGGCCCCACTGTCGCCCGGAGTGAACTCGACTGTCAGCAGCGGCGCCGGCCGGGCCTCCTCGAGCCCGACTACCCGGTCAACGGCAGGGACTGTCCCAGTGGGGATGGACAGCGGGGCGTACTGACCGTGAGACCGCACGAGCAGGTTCAGCCGCGGTCCCAGCGAGCTGTCCTTGCTGCGTGCCAGCAGGAACGCACTCACCATGCCTTTGCCGAAGACGAAGGCAACGTCGCCCACCACGGCCCGCACGAATCCACTGATCGGCTCCATCGTCACCCCCGGCACATCAGTATCCCGGAACGACGAGCCCGGTACGGCGGAACGCGGTGTGCCGCCGTGGTTTAGCGTTGGCGACTGTGTCTGAAGCTGCCACCCACCCGACGACAGTGTTGATCATCGAGAACGATCCCGGGAGCGGTCCGGGCCGGTTGCTCGACTGGCTCGAGGAGCGGAGCCTCTCAGCGGTCGTCGTCCGCGCGTGGGACGGCGAGCCGATCCCGGTGAGCACCGACGGCCATGCCGCCCTGATCCTGCTCGGCGGCGGGATGCTGCCAGACGCAGACGACGCCTCTCCCTGGCTGGCCGCCGAGCGCGAGTTGCTGCGCGCGACGACAGAGCAGGACCGGGTGCCGGTGCTCGGCATCTGTCTGGGCGCGCAACTGCTGGCGCACACGTTCGGTGGTGAGGTACTGGGCAAGCACGGCCTTCCGGAGAAGGGCGTCACCGAGTTGACCCTGCTGCCCGGTGCCGAGGACGATCCGTTGCTCGCCGGCTTGCGGGCGAAGGTGCGGGCAATCGAGAGTCATCAGGATCAGATCACCCGGCTGCCGACCGATGCGGTGCTGCTGATGTCCAGCGAACGCTGCCCGCATCAGATGCTGCGGATCGGCCGCAGCTGGGGTGTCCAGTTCCATCCCGAGGTCAGTGCCGACCGAGTGCGGCGCTGGAGCGTCGACACGCTGCGCTCGTTGGGCTTCAGCCCGGAGGACGTGATCGCGGAGGCCGAGCGGTACGACGCCGAGCTGGAGCAGATCTGGTCCGGAGTGTTCGGCCGCTTCCTGGACCTCGCCGGACCTCGGGAACCTGCCGCGGCGCTACCTTTGGGGGCATGAGTCTGGAGCAGCCGCCGCCCGGTCATCGGGCGTCTGACAACGACCGCGAGCGCGCCGCCGCCGTGGTCCAGGAAGCACACAGCGACGGGCGGTTGGACTTCGAGGAGCTGGACGAGCGGCTGACCCAGATCTACTCGGCGAAGACACAGCTCGAACTGCGGAACGCGACGGCCGATCTGGTGCCGGTGCGGTCTAACAACCGGGCCGAGATCGTCATCAAGGCGACGCACAGCTCGCAGAAGCGGGAGGGCGCCTGGAATGTGCCGGAGCGCGTGGTGACGCAGGCGAGGCACTCGTCGGTGCGGCTCGACTTCACCGACGCGGTAGTCCAGTGGCCGGAGGTCCAGGTGGCCGCCGACATCCAGCACAGCTCGATCGTGATGATCGTCCCGCAGGGCTGGTCGGTCACCATCGACGACGTCGACCTGCATGGCAGCTCGACCAAGAACAAGGCGACCGCGTCCGCCCCGAACGGCGTCCACCTCTACGTCACCGGCCGCGCGCGCCACAGCTCGGTGACGGTCCGGCATCCGCGGAAGCGGCACTGGTGGTGGCCCTGGTACCGGAAGTGATCCGGGAGCCCGTTGCGGCTAGCGTTCAGGCATGACCGTTTCGCTGGATCTCGTCGACGTCGACTCCCTGCTGACCGAGGAGGAGGTCGACGTCCGGGCGGCCGCGCGGCGGTTCGCGGACGAGCGGTTGCGGCCGTCGTTGCCGGAGTGGTTCGAGTCGGCGTCGATTCCGGCGCGCGAACTGGCGAAGGAGCTGGGAGCGCTCGGGTTCCTCGGGATGCACCTGACCGGCTACGGGTGTGCCGGCCTCGGACCGGTCGCCTACGGGTTGGCGTGCCTGGAGATCGAGGCGGCGGACTCCGGGATGCGGTCGCTGGTGTCGGTGCAGGGGTCGCTGGCGATGTACGCGATCTGGAAGTACGGCAGCGAGGAGCAGAAGACCGAGTGGCTGCCGCGGATGTCCGCCGGTGAGGCGATCGGCTGCTTCGGGCTGACCGAGCCCGACTTCGGCTCGAACCCGGCCGGGATGCGCACCAACGCCCGCCGCGACGGCGACGACTGGGTGCTGAACGGCTCGAAGATGTGGATCACCAACGGTTCGGTGGCCGATGTCGCGGTGGTCTGGGCCCGGACGGACGACGGCGTGCGCGGCTTCGTCCTACCGACCTCGACGCCTGGGTTCTCGGCGCCGGAGATCACCCGGAAGATGTCGCTGCGGGCGTCGGTGACGTCGGAGTTGGTGCTCGAGGACGTCCGGCTGCCGGGGTCGGCTCAGCTGCCGGAGGCGCGCGGACTGTCCGGCCCACTGGGCTGCCTGAACGAGGCCCGCTTCGGCATCATCTTCGGCGCGATGGGCGCGGCCCGGGACTGCCTGGAGACGGCGGTCGCGTACGCCGGTGAGCGCATCGTGTTCGACAAGCCGCTGTCGGCGTACCAACTGACCCAGGCGAAGTTCGCGGACATGGCCGTCGAACTCAACAAGGGCATCCTGCTCGCCGTACACCTCGGCCGGCTGAAGGAGAAGGGCAGGCTGCGCCCGGAACAGGTCTCCGTCGGCAAGCTCAACAACGTCCGCGAGGCGATCGCGATCGCGCGCGAATGCCGCACCATCCTGGCCGCGAACGGGATCAGCGGCGAGTACCCGATCATGCGGCACGCGAACAACCTCGAATCCGTCCTCACCTACGAGGGGACCTCCGAGGTCCACCAGCTCGTGATCGGCCAGGCGCTCACCGGCCAGGCCGCCTTCCGCTGACGGCTCGCGCATGATGCTCCCCCGGTCTGGGCACCGGGGGTGGGATCAGCTACTGCGAGTGTTCGGGAAGGAGCAGGTATGCGGATCGGGGCCGGAATCGCACTCATCGTGGCAGGGGCCATCATCGCCTTCGCCGTCCGCGACACGTCCGACACGCTGAACCTGACCGCCCTGGGGATCATCATCATGCTGGGTGGCGGCGCCGGAATCTGGTTGTCCTACCGCCTCGCCAACCGGCGCCGGCGCAGCGAAACGGCTGTCATCGACCCGGAGGTGGAGAAGCAGTACCGCACCGAGCCGCCGCATCAGGTCGCCGACCAGCCCATCGACGTGACTCCCACCCATCTGCGCGGGGACGACAGAGGCTTACGGTAGGGCTTCAAGCCTGCCTGAAGAATCGCGCGGAGGGTGGCTTCATGGACCGCAATCGGGAAGTACTCGAACGCTTGTGGCCTACGGACGACAAGCTCGCGCTGTCGGCCGAGGCGGAACATGAGCTGCGTGCTGACGACTACGTGCTGGAGATGCCGCAGTCCGGCGAGCGCATCGTCGGGCGGGACCGGATGCGTGCCATGCAGCAGGAGTATCCGGCGCCGCCGTCGATCCAGATCCTGCGCATCACCGGCGAAGGCGACCACTTCGTCGTCCTCGGCCGATCGGACTACGGCGGCGACATCTACTACGTCGCCAACGTCGTCGAGTTCCGCGACGGCCGGATCGCGCGCGAGACCCGCATCTACGGCGCCCCGTTCGAGGCGCCGGCCTGGAGAGCGAAGTACGCTACTTCGCCACCTCAGTAGCGCGGGACTCGCGGACCACAGTCACGCGGATCTGGCCAGGGTAGGTGAGCTCCTCCTCGACCTGCTTGGCGATGTCGCGCGCCATCACCTGGGCGGCGATGTCGTCGACCGCGTCCGGCAGCACCATCACCCGGATCTCCCGGCCGGCCTGCATCGCGAACACCTTCTCCACGCCGTCGTGGTGCATCGCGATCTCTTCCAGCCGTTCGAGCCGCTGTACGTACGCTTCCAGCGACTCGCGCCGCGCACCCGGCCGGCCACCGCTGACAGCGTCCGCGGCCTGCGTCAGCACCGCCTCGACCGTGCGTACCTCGACCTCGTTGTGGTGCGCCTCGATGCAATGCACGACGTCGTCGTTCTCGCCGTACTTGCGGGCCAGCTCAGCGCCCACGATCGCGTGACTGCCCTCGGACTCGTGCGTCAGCGCCTTCCCGATGTCGTGCAGGAACGCACCGCGCTTGCAGAGCTTCGGATCCAGCCCGAGCTCGGCCGCCATCATCCCGGCGATGTGCGCGGACTCGATCAGATGCTTGAGCACGTTCTGCCCGTACGACGTCCGGTAGCGCAGCAGACCCATCGTCCGGACCAGCTCCGGATGCAGGTCGGTGATGCCGACCTCCGCCATCGCGTCCTCGGCGGCCCGCTCGCACAGCTCGGCCACTTCGCCCTTGCTGCGTTCGTAGATCTCCTCGATCCGGCTCGGGTGGATCCGGCCGTCGAGCACCAGCGAGTCCAGAGTCAGTCGCGCGGTCTCCCGCCGGACCGGATCGAAGCAGGACAGCAGCACCGCTTCGGGGGTGTCGTCGATGATCAGGTTCACGCCGGTGGTCTGCTCGAACGACCGGATGTTGCGGCCCTCGCGGCCGATGATCCGGCCCTTCATGTCGTCGCTCGGCAGGTGCACGACCGACACGACCGACTCGCTGGTCTGCTCGGACGCGAGCCGCTGCACCGCGCCGGTGATGATCTTGCGTGCCTTCACCTCGCCCTCGTCGAGTGCCTGCCGCTCGATGTCGCGGACGATCGTGTGCGCGTGCCGCTTCGCCTCGGCCTCGATGGACGCGACCAGTTCGGCCCGCGCCTGCTCGGTGGTGAGGTTCGCGACGCCTTCCAGGATCCGGCGGCGCTCGTCCTCGAGATCCTTGATCTCGACCTTGCGCTGGTCGAGTACGGCCAGTTGCGCGGTCAGCTCGGCCTGCCGTTCCTCGATCGAGCGGTGCTGCTCGTCGAGCCGCTCCTCGCGCTCGGTCAGCCGATGATCACGACGCTCCATCTCCAGGCGCTGCTCGCGCAGATCGTCCCGGATCGACTGGGCCTCGGCCTCGGCTTCGCGCCGTACGTCGGACGCCCGCTGCTCGGCCTCTCGCCGTACCTCCAGGGACCGGTCCTCCGCGGCGCGGCGGATCTCCTCGGCACGCTGCTCGGCCGACTCCGCGCGAACCCGCAGTACGGCGGCCTCTTCCTCGGCCTGGCGCCGGACGAGCTCCGCCGCGGACTTGGCGCCGGCGGCGACGTGGGCGGCCTCGAGTTGGGCGCTGGCGGCGGCCGCGGAACTGTCGGCGGCTTTACGGCGGGAGAGGGTGAAGCCGATCCAGGCCAGCAATCCGGCGATCAGCAGTCCGATCAGGGTCAGCCCGAGGGACGTCGCTGTGGGCAAGGCCGCGAGTGACATCGGCGTCTCCCCTCTCCTTCGAGTTCCGCCCAGGCGGAACTTTGGCGTCGGTCGAAGGGACTCGCCACTCGTACGGTCGAAGATACGGCTGAACGCACCACCGGCATCCGGCGGTGCCTTGTCCCTCCGTTACGGCGCCACCGCCCACAACGCTGGTGCGTTCCGTGCGAGGCTGCGCAGTGTTCGCGCCGTCCGTTACCGATCGTGGCCGCTGCCGGAGCCTTGTCTGGGTATGCGTCACCCAGGATCGCTGCTCATGGCCGCTTCCACCGCCGGATCCGTCCGCCGCGGTGCCGTCTATCCGACGGCGCTGCGAGCCGCCGTCGTCCTTCCTTCAGCTCGGTCGAGCGATTCGTGTCGTCTTCTGCGGCCGGTCAGCCGGATCAACCGGCCCGCCGGTGCCTATATCCGCCACCGTCAGGTGGAGTGATCCCTTCCTGATTCCGAGGCTAGGCGTGCCCTACCACGCGGTCAAGACGGACACTCGCAGCCCGGCCACCGATCACCGCGAGCACGAAGGCCACTCTTCCCCGTCATCGCTGTCACAAGACCACTAATCACATTGGTCTACTCCACAACAGATCGCTCCGGGCGCGACACAATCCAGGGCAACCGGTTGGAGTCGGCCGAAGTTGCCGGCGGCCGGTTCCGGACTCTGGCGGTCGTCCCGGATTCTCGAGCCTGGCCCGGATTCTGTTTCGAGGTCGGCGCGGCTTCTGGACGTCGGCTCGGACTCTGTTCTCGAGGCCGTCCCGGCTCCTGGAGGCCGGCTCGGGCTACGGGCGCGGGCCGGGCAGTTCGCCCTCGGACTCCAGCGGCGGTTCGGTGCCGGCGGTTTCCGCGTCGGTCTGGCCGGTCGCGGTGCTGCCCGTACCTGCGCCTTCCGTGCCTGAGCCGACCGAACTGTCCGGCTGGGACGCCGGGTCGGGAGCTTCCCCGCCGACAACCTCGGCTTCCGGCGCGCCGCCACCACCGGGGGACGCGACGCCACCCGCACCGGCTTCACTCGCCTGGTCCACGGCGGACGGCGCTTCGGCGGAGGTGCCCTCGGACGCATGGGAATCCACGAGGCCGCCGACCTTCTGCTGCACAGCGTCGACCTTCTCCGCGTACTTCCCGCCAGTCTGCTTGTCGACCAGGTCCCCGGTCTTCTCGACGCCGGCCTTGATCTTGTCCGGGTTCTGCTTGACGACATTCCGGAGCCAGTTCTTCGCCTGTTCCTGGAAATCGTTCATTGCACCCTCCGCGGTGTTCAGGGGCGGATCGACGGAAAATCCCCAGCCTACGGACCGGCCAAAACACCGGCCCTACTTCGGATAACACACCGTCACACCGCACCCGTCAACGCCCCTCGCCGCTCGCACCCCCTCCGATTGCCCTCACTCTCCGTCGTTACGCGCTCCTGACGTCCTCCCGCGGTGGAAAAGCGCTGGGCCAGATGACGCCCTGACTGCTAACGTCTCGGCCGTCCGTGACACAACGCGAGGAGGTGAGGCCCCCATGGGCGCTCTCTTCGTTTTCACGGTTGGGCGACAGCTGTAGTCATCGCCGGGAGCGCCTCGACCAACTGGCACTCCCGAAAGGCAACAGCCATGCATTTCACCGCGAAGACATCGTCGAACGGTGTCGTCGAACGCAACTTCACGCTGGGCGACGTACCCGGCGTCCTCTGGTCACCCGCAGCCGGCGTCGCCGGTGCGCCTCTGGTCCTGATGGGTCACCCGGGCGGCCTGCACAAGAAGACACCGGGACTCGTGGCCCGTGCTCACCACTACGTGACCACCTGCGGTTTCACCGTCGCCGCCATCGACGCACCTGGACACGGCGACCGACCGCGTAACGCGCAGGACGAAGAGTGGGTCGCCGCACTCCAGAATGCTCGGGCGGCCGGCGAGCCGATGGGCCTGATCATTGCCGAGTACAACATCTCATTGGCCGAGCGCCACGTCCCGGAATGGCAGGCCACCCTGGACGCCCTCCAGTCACTGCCCGAGATCGGGCCCGAGGCACCGATCGGCTACGGCGGTATGACGTTGGCGAGCGCGATCGGGCTTCCGTTGATGGCGATCGAACCCCGGATCACCGCCGCGGTCGTCGGAGGGGTCTTCGTGTACGACGCTCTCACCGAGGCGGCGCGTCAGATCACCATCCCGGTCCAGTTCCTGCTCCCGTGGGACGACGAGGAGATCCACCGCCAGACCGGTCTCGACTTGTTCGACGCGTTCGCCTCGAAGGAGAAGACGCTCCACGCCAACACCGGCAGCCACCATCACGTGCCGTGGTTCGAGGTCGAAGACTCGGCCCGCTTCTACCTTCGCCACCTCGGTACGGATCGACCAGCTGACTAGGTCGCGTTGGCGTCGAGGTGCGCTTTTGCCAACGCCGGCGGCGCGAAGAGCAGCCACGCGTCGAGTAGTGCCTCGCTCAAGGCGGGCTCCGAGACCTGGTCCAGCTCGATGAGTACGGCGGCGTAGTTGTCGAAGTGCGGGATCGTGAAGAACCCGTCGGCGGCCCGAGCGGCGAGCAATGCTTCCTTCTCGCTGAGATCCTCCACGCGGACCGCGAGGATCGGGCCGTCCGGCGGGGTTTCGTCGCCGAAGCGCTTCAGATCGGCCTTGCTGAACGGGCGCTCCCACGCGAAGCCCTTGCCGCCTACCGCCCAGGTGCGGTTGCCGTGCCGCGTCGTCTGCTCGGTCTCCGGCAGCGCCGCGACCAGTCGCTGCACGTCATCCAGGGTCGCCATGCCGGTCACGCTACTCCGCCGGGCAGACCCTCGACTTGAACAAAAGGAGGTATCCCACCAACTTGTCGCCAGCCCGACGCGACCTTCTCGCCGACACGACGCGACCTTCTCGCCGACATGAGGCGAGCTTCTCGCAGGTCCGATGTGACCTTCTCGCTGGGGTGACGCGGCCGGCTGCGCGGTGGCGTGACCAGGCGATGGGGCGATCGCCTGGTCACGCTCGCTCGTCAGAGGCGGTGGCGGGTGCCGCGCTCTTGGTGGGGAACGACCTGCGCGGACCCCGGGAAAGTCGGGGCCGGCAGTTGGGCCGTCTCGTAGGGCGGCCATGTTCAGCCGCGAGCCGGCCTCCGGGAGGAGCGGCGGCTTCCGTCACCGACACTTCGCCCGGAAGGTGTCTTTCATCCGGCACCTGCTCCAACGTTGCCGAACTAGTTTCCAGGCACAACTTATTGCGCAGGTGAACAGATTCAGCCCCCGCGGTCAGTCCGGCTCCAGCCCAGACGGATCCAGCAGCGGGAGCTCGTCGTGGCCAGCGTCCAACTCCTGCTTCACGATCGTCATCGCAAGGCCGCCCGGGTACCCCTTGCGCCCAAGCATCCCGAGCAGACGACGCATCGCGACCTGCCGATCAAGCGAACGCATGGACCGCAACTTCCGCCGAACCAGAGCGCGAGCTGTCTCTTCCTCCTGCTCGGGATCGAGCTCATCGAGCGCATCCCGCGCCAGCTCGTCATCCACACCTCGCCGGCGCAGCTCCTGAGCCAGCGCGCGCTTCCCCAAACCCCGCCCCCGATGCCGCGACTCAACCCATGCGTTGGCAAACGCAGCATCATCAATCAACCCGACGTCGGTGAACCGATCCAGCACCTGCTCGGCCACCTCATCCGGAATCTCCCGCTCCGCCAAGAGATCCGCCAACTCAGCCCGAGTCCGCGGCTGCCCCGTCAACTTGTCCAGCAAGATCCCCCGAGCCACCACCCCCGGATCCTCCACCCCATCCAACTCCGGATCCGCCGCCCCCTCAGGCCCATCAGCTCCACGTCGACTCCCCCGGCCGCCTCCAAAGCCCCGCCGCCCCACCGTCCGCCGCTGCTTTCTCTCCCCGCCCCCCGAACCCGCCCCCGCGCGACCACGCTCGTCAGCAGGGTCTCCGGAGCGCGTACGCACGGCCTCTGCATCCCGATTAGCCCCAGCACGCGGCGCATCGCCGGCGTTGGCGCGCCCCGCCGCGCGGGTATCCGTCACAGCACCAGCACCGCTGCTCGCATCCCCGGCCCGGTCGGGGTCTTGCCCGGCGCCGAACTCATCGTCTCCGGTGCCCCAGGCACCAGACTCTCCTCCGGCGGCGGTGTCAGATGCCCGACGTACGACGGCACCGGTGTCGGTCGAAGGTCCGGCACCCTCGTCGGCCGAACCGTCTTGTGAGTCGCCCCACGGATCGGCGCTCCCCACCTCGGAACCAGGACCAGGAGAGCTACTCGGCGACTCGTCGACGGACGCGATGTCGTTCGGATCTGCCCAAGGATCAACGAGCCTCGCATCGGAGCCACGGCCACGCGCCTGGCTCAGCGATTCACCGGCGGACGCGGTCTCGTCATCTGCGCGGGAATCAGCCGGGCGCCGTGTGGATCGGGGCGCGCGTCCGGTGTGGCTGGGTAACTCGCCGTCGGGCGCGGTGTCATCTGAATCTGCCCACGGGTCTAGCGGGCGCGAACCGCGGGCGCGGCTCGGCAGCTCGTCCTCGGTTGCGAAGGCCTGTGCAGCTGCCCGGGAGTCGGCCTTGCGTGCCGCGGCTTCAGCAACCTCGTCGTTCTCGGCAATTCGACGGATCGAGCCTGCCCGGCGTCGGGGCGAGCCCGACCCCGGAAAGTCGTCGTCAGCCGAGACGTCGTCCGGATCGGCCCACGGATCAACAGCCCTCGCACCCGACCTACCGCCGCGGGTACGACGCCCCTCGCCGACAGTGCCACCGTCGCAAGAAGCACCACCGACGCGAGAACCACCCGTGCCAGAAGCGCCGCCGGCGCGAGAACCACCGTCGCGCAGAGAGCCACCGAGGCGAGAACCGCCGTCACCAGCCGAATCGCCGTCACGCGCGGAGGTGTGTGCAGCCTGGTCGCGACTGTGTTGGGCGGAACCTCGGTTGGGTTGTGGGGAGGTGCCGGAAGGCCCTGTAGATGCGGCCGTGCCCTCAGCCAGGAGCTTTCGCGCCAGGGCCAGGCGTTCTTCGTGAGGTAGGGACAGGGCCACGGGGGCAGCGTCGTCGGCTGGGAGCCGGGGGACGCCGCCGCCCGCGGGGGGTCGATCAGAAGTCGACATCGACCTCGGCCGTGGCGGCCTCGTCGGCCGGCTGGTCCAGCGTCGGGCCGATGCCCATCTTCTCCTTGATCTTCTTCTCCAGCTCGTTGGCCAGATCGGGGTTGTCGCGCAGGAAGTTCCGCGCGTTCTCCCGGCCCTGGCCGAGCTGGTCGCTCTCGTAGGTGAACCAGGCGCCGGCCTTGCGGACGAAGCCCTGCTCCACGCCGAGGTCGAGCAGGCTGCCCTCGCGGCTGATGCCCTGGCCGTAGATGATGTCGAACTCGGCCTGCTTGAACGGCGGGGCCACCTTGTTCTTCACGACCTTGATGCGGGTCCGGTTGCCGACCACGTCGGACCCGTCCTTCAGCGACTCGATCCGGCGCACGTCCAGCCGCACCGAGGCGTAGAACTTCAGCGCCTTACCACCGGTCGTGGTCTCCGGGGAGCCGAACATCACGCCGATCTTCTCGCGTAGCTGGTTGATGAAGATCACGGTCGTGTTGGTCCCGCTGACCGCACCGGTCATCTTCCGCAGCGCCTGGCTCATCAGCCGGGCCTGCAGACCGACGTGGCTGTCACCCATCTCGCCCTCGATCTCGGCGCGCGGCACCAGCGCGGCCACCGAGTCGATCACGACGATGTCGACGGCGCCGGAGCGAACCAGCATGTCGGCGATCTCCAGCGCCTGCTCACCCGAGTCTGGCTGCGAGACCAGCAGCGCGTCGGTGTCGACGCCCAGCTTGCGCGCATAATCCGGGTCGAGCGCGTGCTCGGCGTCGATGAAGGCGGCGATGCCGCCGGCGCTCTGGGCGTTCGCCACCGCGTGCAGGGCGACCGTCGTCTTACCGGAGGATTCCGGACCGTAGATCTCCACCACGCGACCGCGCGGCAGACCGCCGATCCCGAGCGCGATGTCGAGCGCGATCGAACCAGTCGGGATGACCTCGATCGGCGCGCGGCCCTGCTCGCCCAGACGCATCACCGCACCCTTGCCGCACTGCCGCTCGATCTGCGTCAGCGCGGTCGCCAGCGCCTTCTCGCGATCCGCCGCCGCGCGCTCCGCACTCGCCGCTGCACCAGCCATATGACTGCCACCTGACCCATCTGATATTCGGGGCCGCTGTCCCAGCCGCCCGGAGAAACTTCGTGTCGCCAGAGAAGGTAAACGTCTCGTCGGACAGTTTTCGCCGCCACTTCGAATCTGTGGACAACTCGGCCGCCCGGCGCACCTTCAGGACACCAAACTATCCCGAACACGTGTTCGAATCGCAACTGACACGCCGAAGCTGTCCCGGCAACCATCCTGGACCGCCGGCTCCCTACCCTGGCGGGCGTGGCAGACCGTCCCGACGTCCCCGACTCCGCCGTCGTCCTCGCCCTCAGCCGGGTCGAGTTCGGCATCGATTCGGTCCTCGACGCGCTTCGTACCCAGGACCCGTTCGGCATCCGTAGCGTCCTGGCCGACTACTCCGCCCAGGAGCAACCCAACCTGGCCGAGAAGGGCCTGATCCTGGCGGTCGACCAGCTGCTCAGGATGAGAGTGCCCGGGCATGCCGAGTGGCCCTCGCTGCCGCTGGCCAAGCGCTGCGATTGGTGGGTCGAGCGACTCGGCGGGTTCGCGGCCGTCGTCGCCGGTCTCCCCCGGATCACCGGTGCGGCCGCCGACCGGCTGCCGGTCAAGGACACCCTCGGCGCGGCCGTCCAGGCGATGGTGATCGGTGCGGTCTGCCGCGAGTACGGCGTCGAGGCGCATGCCGACCGTACGGCGGTAATCGCACGGGTACTGACGGACCGTCCGATCACTCCGGACGACGTACTCAAGTACGACGACCCGACAGCGGCGGGCCAGGATGTCGCGAAGCAACTGGGGCTCGGCGATGAGTCCGAGGAGGCAGGACTGCGCATGGGCGTCCGGATGGTGTGGCGGATCAGCAAGCTCTTCGGTGGGCTCGGTGAGGTCTTCGAGGACCGCCCGCGCGGCAGCATCGGTGCCCGGCTCGTCGGCAAGCTTCCCGGGGTCGGCGTGGTCGGCGGATTCTTCGACGAGCGCAAGGGCATCCGCAAGGCGGCGTACGAGACCGCGGAGTTGCTCAGCAGCAGTGCGTTCCGGGTCAAGCCGTTCTGACAAACACTGGGGCCACGGCTGCAGTCCTGGGATGATCTCGGCATGACTGGGATCGTGATCGCACAACCGGACGACAGCTGGCCGGCGCAGTACGAGAAGATCGCGCACGCGGTCGGCGGACTGCTCGGCGAGTTGGCACAGCGGATCGACCACATCGGATCGACCTCAGTCCCTGGCCTGCCCGCCAAGGACATCCTCGACATGCAGGTGACGGTCGGGACGGAGCCGGAGCTCGACGACGTGGCCGAGCGGATGGTGGCAGCGGACTGGGAGCTCCGCCCGCCCCGACGGGATCATCCCGTCCCCGGGCTGCCCGCCGACGACCTGCAGTGGGTGAAGCGCATGCTGCGCGAGCCGATGTACCGGCGGCGGGTGAACCTGCACGTCCGAGTCGCCGGTCGTGCGAACCAGCGGTACGCACTGCTCTTCCGCGACTATCTGCGCAGTCATCCGGAGACAGCACAGGCGTACGGCGCCTTCAAGCGCCAGGCCGCTGCGCTGCAGGTCGACGTCGCGGACTACACCGACTTGAAGGACCCGGTCTGCGACCTGATCTACCTGCCCGCCGAAGAGTGGGCCGCGCGTACCGGCTGGACCACTTGAGTGACCTGATGCCCGAGTGGGCAGCAGGACGCACGGTGAGCGCAGTACTACTGCGCGGTCGTTGACCCCGGTCTGCTGCACCCAGCAGGCTGGGTGCAGGGACGTCGTGGTCGGCCCGGCGTGCGGGCGGGTGTCCCTCTCAGGGGGCGTGGTTCGGGTGGCCGGAGCAGGACGGCTGGCGGCGTTGCCGTGCGGCAAGGTGTCCAAGTGGATCGTACTGGCGCTGTGGATCGTCGCCGTGGCGGTGTGCTTCAGCCCGGCGGGCAAGCTGACCGGTGCGCAAGAGAACGACGCTGTCTCCTGGCTGCCCGGCAACGCAGAGTCCACCAAGGTCTTGAAGGAGTCCGCGCAGTTCTCGTCCCCGGACGAGATCCCGGCGGTGCTGGTGTACGAGCGCTCGTCCGGTATCACTGCTGCCGATCAGCAAGCAGTGGCACGCCAGGTCACGCAGTACGGCGGTCTGCCCGACGTCGACCGTGATGTCATCGGGCCGATCCCGTCCGAGGATCGCAAGGCACTACAGGTCCTCGTCCCGATCAACGCCGGGTCTGGCGGCTGGGAGACGATCGGTGCGCGCGCCGACGACATCAGGCGCATCGCCGCGGATCGTCCGGACGGACTGTCGTTCCACGTGACCGGGCCGGGCGGCTTCTCGGCTGACTCGCAGGAGGCCTTCGCAGGTATCGACGGCAAACTCCTGTACTCCGCTGCCGCCGTAGTGATCGTCATCCTGCTGCTGACGTACCGCAGCCCGGTGCTCTGGATGCTGCCACTGCTGTCCGCAGGCGTCGCACTCTTCGCCGCACAGGCGGTGATCTACGCCTTGGCGACCCAAGCGAACCTGACCGTCAATGCCCAGAGCGCAGGCATCCTCACTGTCCTGGTGTTCGGTGCTGGGACGGACTATGCCCTGCTACTGATAGCTCGCTACCGCGAAGAACTCAGGAGGCATGAGGACAGACATGAGGCGATGGCGTTCGCGCTGCACCGGTCAGGTCCGGCCATCATCGCCTCCGGTTCCACCGTGGTGGCAGGCATGCTCTGTCTGCTGTTCGCGTCGATGAACTCCACGCGCGGGCTCGGTCCGGTCGCAGCGGTCGGCATCGTGATCGCACTGATCGCCATGCTGACCCTGCTGCCCGCACTGCTCGTCATCTGTGGTCGCTGGGTGTTCTGGCCGCTGCGTCCGACGTACGGATCGGATGACCACACCGAGACGAGTGTCTGGGGTCGCATCGGCCGGCGGATCGCCGTACGTCCACGAGTCACCTGGATCACCACATCCCTCATCCTGGCCATCGCCGCGCTCGGCACCTTGACGCTCAACGCCAACGGCCTGTCCAACGCGGAGTCGTTCGTCGGTACGCCGGACTCCGTGGTCGGTGAGAAGGTCGTGGCAGCCCACTTCCCAGCGGGCGCCGGCAATCCACTGGTCGTAGTGAGCAAGGCCGACAAGGCCGCCGAGGTCCGTACCGCGATGTCCTCGACGCAAGGTATCGCCGCAGTGGCGCAACCGCGGGTCGGCGGCGGACTGGCGTACCTCGAGGGGACGATGACCGACGCGGCAGACTCGCAGGCGGCGAAGACCACCGTGGATCGCGTACGGGCGTCGGTGCACGCGGTGCCGGGCGCCGACGCGCTGGCCGGTGGTGGTGCGGCGATCCTGCTCGACACACAGCGAGCGGCCGATCACGACAACAAGGTGATCATCCCGATCGTGCTCCTGGTGGTGCTGGCGATCCTCGCACTGTTGCTGCGGGCACTGGTCGCGCCGCTGATGCTGGTGGCAACTGTCGTGCTGTCGTTCGGCGCGGCGCTCGGGATCAGCTCACTGGTGTTCAAGGCGCTCGGCTTCGAGGGGGCCGACACCTCGCTGCCGTTGTTCGTCTTCGTGTTCTTGGTTGCCTTGGGCATCGACTACAACATCTTCCTGATGACGCGCGTGCACGAGGAGTCGAAGGTGCACGGCACCCGGCGCGGGGCGCTGATCGGCGTGGCCGCGACCGGTGGCGTGATCACCTCGGCGGGCCTGGTGCTGGCGGGAACGTTCGCGGTGCTGGCGACGCTGCCGGTGGTCGCGTTCGCGGAGATCGGGATCGCGGTCGCGCTCGGCGTACTGCTCGACACCATCATCGTCCGCTCCGTGCTGGTCACGGCCCTGAACCTGGACATCGGCCGGCACCTGTGGTGGCCGAGCCAGTTGGCCAACAAGCGCGATCCCGAGCCGGCCGACAGCGTGCCCGAGAGCGAGTCGGCACTCACCAGCACCTAGCAGGTGCAGGTCAGCGTTCGCTGGGTGGGAGTTGGAGGTGGGCCCAGACGGCGCGCCAAACGGTCTTGGCATGTTCGCCGTCGGCCAGAGCCTCCACTACCGTGCGGCCGCCGAGCCCCTGGACGACCTGGGTCTCAGCCCAGGTCCGTGCATAAGCGGTACCGAGATGGCGATCCATCCGGTCCCAGAACTCCGTCAGTCTCATGCCTGCCCGTTGTCGTCCTTCGGTGGCGGTCCCCAGCCGCCCTGCTGGGGCGGCTGCTGGCCGTACGGCGATCCTTGCTGCGGCTGACCGGGCGGCTGTCCCTGGCCCGGCTGCCGTCCCCAACCACCCTGACCCTGCTGCGGCGGCTGCCCCTGCTGCCCCGGCGGCTGCTGTCCTTGCGGACCCCATTGCCCCTGCCCCGGTCGGCCCTGCTGCGGCTGAGGCTGTCCAGGGTACTGCGGCTGTCCAGGCTGCCCCGGATACGGCGGTTGCCCCGGTCCAGGCTGACCTTGACCAGGTTGGCCCGGCCCCGGCTGACCCGGGTACTGGCCGGGCTGACCGCCGTACTGCCCAGGCTGCCCGGGGTACTGACCGCCCGGACCGTAGCCAGGCTGCTGCCCGTAGCCCGGCTGACCCGGGTACGGCCCCGGCTGTCCGCCGTACTGCCCCGGGTACTGACCGTAGGGCCCGTAGCCCTGCTGGGCCTTGGCCTTGCGACGACGCAGTACGAGGAAGAGGACCGCGCCGATCACGAGCAGCACCAGCACGACGATGAGGACGATCGCCCAGGTCGGGAAGCCGCCGCCGGCCTCGGACGTCAGCGAAACCTTGCCGAGCGTGTCGAGGCTGTCGTACGTCGCGGTCCGGCCGTCGATCTTCGCACCGTCGTCGTGCTCGAGGATCTTGCCCGGCATGGTGATCTTGAAGTTCACCTCCGGCTGGCTGCCGGACGGGACCTGGCCGAGGCTCGAGTCCTTGACCGAGACCATGACCTTGTCGCCGTCCTTGCGGAAGCTCACCCCGTCCCCGCTCGAGCTGCCCATCTTGTCGAACGGAACGCTCTCGAACGTGCAGGTCGAACCGACGAACTTGTCGTTGTCGTACGGCGTGCAGGTGACGCCCTCGGTCGTGGTCTGCTTGATCGCGTCGTCGATCCGCTTCCGGATCGTGTCGAGCGACTGGCCGCTGGCCTGTAGCAGCTGCTTGTCGACGCCGATCTTCATGTTGCCCGAGACCGTCTCGTTGGAGCCGACCTTGAGATCGGCGTCGAGCTGCACGCACCCGGTCAAAGCGACCAGGCAGGCCACGACGAGGAGCGCTGCGCGCACGCGGTTGATCATGTCGCCGATCATTCCAGACGAGGGGGACAAGATCCGCATCGGACGGAAAGCGCCTGTTCACAGCGGGCGATGAACGGGTGATGAAAACTGTCGGCGGGACCCGGCAAGATGGGCGACGTGAAGAAAACCAGCGCGTTGAGCCGGTTCTCGCCCGCGACCCGGGCATGGTTCGGCGACGTCTTCGAGGCGGCCACCCCGGCCCAGCTCGAGGCGTGGGACGCCATCACCGCGGGCCGGGATGCGCTGGTGGTGGCCCCGACCGGCTCGGGCAAGACGCTGGCTGCCTTCCTGTGGGCGCTCGACCGGCTGGCCACAACTCCCCCACCCGACGATCCGAAGCTGCGCTGCCGGGTGCTGTACGTGTCGCCGCTGAAGGCCCTCGCGGTCGACGTCGAGCGGAACCTGCGGGCCCCGCTGATCGGGATCCGGGAGACCGCTCGGCGGCTGGGCGAGGCGCCTCTCGACATCGAGGTTGCGGTGCGATCGGGCGATACGCCGGCCGGCGAGCGACGACGGTTCGCCTCGCGGCCGTCCGACGTACTCATCACCACTCCTGAGTCCTTGTTCCTCCTGCTGACGTCGCAGGGCCGGGAGTCGCTGCGCGGTGTCGAGACCGTCATCGTCGACGAGGTGCACGCGGTCGCGGGGACGAAGCGCGGCGCACATCTGGCGCTGACGCTCGAGCGGCTCGACTCGCTGCTGCCGAAGCCGGCGCAGCGGATCGGACTGTCCGCGACGGTGCGGCCGGTCGAGGAGGTGGCGCGCTTCCTGGGTGGCGAGCGGCCGGTGACGGTCGTGCAGCCGAAGTTCGCCAAGCAGTGGGAGCTGAGCGTCGTCGTGCCGGTCGAGGACATGGCCGAGCTGGCGTCCACCGAGCTCGAGACCTCCGGATCCGCCGCGGGACCGCCGCAGCACGCCTCCATCTGGCCGCATGTCGAGGAGCAGGTCTTCGACCTGATCGGCCAGCACAACTCGACCATTGTCTTCGCGAACTCGCGCCGCCTCGCCGAGCGCCTCACCGCCCGGCTGAACGAGATCGCCGCCGAGCGGGCCGAGCTCGAGCTGGCCGACCAGGGTTCGCCGGCTCAGGTGATGGCCCAGTCGGGTGCGTCGCTCGCGGCGCCGCCGTTGATCGCGCGCGCGCACCACGGTTCGGTCAGTAAGGAGCAGCGGGCGCTGATCGAGGCCGACCTGAAGTCCGGCCGGCTGCCGTGCGTGGTGGCGACGAGCAGCCTCGAGCTCGGCATCGACATGGGTGCGGTCGATCTGGTCATCCAGGTCGAGGCACCGCCGTCGGTCGCCAGCGGCCTGCAGCGTGTCGGTCGCGCCGGCCACCAGGTCGGAGCGGTGTCGCGTGGCGTCCTGTTCCCCAAGTTCCGCGGCGATCTGATCGACACTGCCGTTGTTGTGCAACGGATGCGCGACGGGCTGATCGAGAGCCTGCACATCCCGGCGAACCCGCTCGATGTGCTGGCGCAGCAAATCGTGTCGATCGTTGCCCTGGACACCGTTGACGTCGACGAGCTGTTCGCCTTGGTACGACGCTGTGCGCCCTTCGCGACGTTGCCACGATCGGCGTACGACGGGGTCCTCGACATGCTCTCGGGCCGGTACCCGTCGGACGAGTTCGCGGAGTTGCGCCCGCGCATCGTGTTCGACCGGGTCAGCGGCGAGATCTCGGGGCGGCCGGGGGCGCAGCGACTCGCGGTCACCAGCGGCGGGACGATTCCGGATCGCGGCCTGTTCGGCGTCTTTCTGGTCGGCGAGTCGACCAACCACCGCGTCGGCGAGCTCGACGAGGAGATGGTGTACGAGTCGCGGGTCGGCGACGTGTTCACCTTGGGAGCGTCGAGCTGGCGGATCGAGGACATCACCCACGATCGCGTGCTGGTCTCCCCCGCGCCCGGGCAGCCGGGACGCTTGCCGTTCTGGAAGGGCGACGCAGTCGGGCGGCCGGCTGAGCTGGGTGCGGCCACCGGTGCGTTCGTTCGGAAGATGGCGGCGCTGCCGGCAGCCAAGGCGATCGAGCGAGCGCGGACTGCCGGCCTGGACGAGTACGCCGCCAACAACCTGGTGTCGTATCTCGCCGAGCAGCGGGACGCGACCAGCCGAGTGCCCGATGACGTGACCATCGTGGTCGAGCGGTTCCGCGACGAGCTCGGCGACTGGCGGGTCTGCGTGCATTCGCCGTACGGCGGTCAGGTGCACGGACCGTGGGCGCTGGCGATCGCGGCGCGGCTGCGCGAGCGGTACGGGATGGATGCGCAGTCGGTCTCGGGTGACGACGGGATCGTGCTGCGGTTGCCGGAGACCGACGAGTTGCCGCCCGGTGCGGAGCTGGTGCTGTTCGATCCGGCGGAGATCGAGGACTTGGTCACCGCTGAGGTCGGCGGATCGGCGTTGTTCGCGGCGCGTTTCCGAGAGTGCGCGGCCCGCGCGTTGCTGCTGCCGCGGCGAAATCCGGGGCGGCGGTCGCCACTCTGGCAGCAGCGTCAGCGGTCGGCGCAACTGCTGTCGGTGGCTAGCAAGTACGGGTCGTTCCCGATCGTGCTGGAGACTTTGCGCGAGGTGTTGCAGGACGTCTACGACCTGCCCGCGCTGAAGGACCTACTCACGGGGATCAGCGAACGACGGATCTCGGTCGTCGAGGTGGAGACGCCAGAGGCTTCGCCGTTCGCGAAGTCGTTGCTGTTCGGCTATGTGGGCGCGTTCATGTACGAGGGTGACAGTCCGCTCGCGGAGAAGCGTGCGGCCGCGCTCGCGCTGGATCAGAGCTTGCTCGCGGAGCTGCTCGGGCGGACCGAGCTGCGCGAGCTCCTCGACGCCGAGGTCGTGCTGCGGACCGAGGCCGAGCTCCAACGGCTCGCCGAGGACCGGCGCGCTCGTGATGCGGAGGGTCTGTTCGACGTACTGCGGATGGTCGGTCCGCTGTCGTTGTCCGAAGCATCGCAGCGTTGTGTCGACGGGTCGGACGCGGAGTCTTGGCTGACCTCCTTGGCCGCGGCTCGTCGGGTCGTACGGGTTCGGATCGCCGGCGAGCACCGGTGGGCAGTTGTTGAGGATGTGGCGCGGTTGCGTGATGCGCTCGGCGTACCGCTCCCACCTGGGGTCGCTGAGGCGCACGCGGAGCCGGTCGCCGACCCGCTTGGGGACCTGGTCTCCCGCTATGCGCGAACGCACGGGCCTTTCCGGGCTATCGACCTGGCGACGCATCTGGGGATCGGCGTTGCTGTCGTCACCGAGGCGTTGCGGCGGTTGGGTGCGGCGGGGCGGGTCGTCGAGGGCGAGTTCCTGCCGGGCGGGATTGCTCTCGAGTGGTGCGACAGCGAGATCTTGCGCTTGCTCCGGCGGCGGTCTCTGGCGGCGCTGCGCAAGGAGGTCGAGCCGGTCGATCCATCCGCGCTCGCCCGCTTCCTGCCCGCTTGGCAAGGCATCACGAGCAGCCGCGGCCGTGGGTACGACGTACTCCTCGGTGCGGTCGAGCAGTTGGCCGGATGTGCGGTCCCGGCGTCAGCGCTGGAGTCGATCGTGCTGCCGTCGCGCGTGCCGGGGTATCAGCCGTCAATGCTGGACGAGCTGACAGCGACTGGTGAAGTGGTGTGGGCGGGTTCGGGATCGTTGCCGGGGACAGATGGGTGGGTGTCCCTCCATCTCGCGGACAACTGCGATCTGACCTTGCCCGACCCCGATCCTGCCCTCGAGCTCGGAGAGACGCATCAGGCCGTGCTCGACGCGTTGTCGGGCGGTGGCGCGTTCTTCTTCCGGCAGTTGAGCGACGTTGTCGGGGCGGCCTCGGGAGTGGTGAACGACGAGACGCTGGTCGGGGTGTTGTGGGATCTCGTCTGGGCTGGTCACCTGACCAACGACACACTCGCTCCGGTGCGCTCGCTCGTGGGCGGAGGTCGCGGTAGTCATCGAACTCGCCGTACGACGCCTCGTGCGCGGCCTGGACGCCCGACGCGGCCGGGCCGACCGGCCATGCCGTCACGCAGTGGGCCACCGACAGCCGGTGGGCGATGGTCGTTGCTTCCGGCCCGTAGTGCCGATGCGACACGGCGGGCGCATGCCGCGGCGGAGACACTGCTGGATCGATACGGCATCGTCACGCGAGGGTCGGTGATGACCGAGCGGACGCCCGGTGGGTTTGCTGCCGTCTACAAGGTGCTGAGCGCGTTCGAGGAGTCGGGGCGATGCCGGCGCGGATACTTCGTGGCCGGGCTCGGTGCCGCACAGTTCGCCCTGCCCGGTGCGGTGGATCGGCTGCGCGCCTTGGCTGAGCTACCCGGGTCTGCCGCCGGTGGTCCGGGACGCAGCCGGCGTGACGAGGAGCTGACTGTGCGGGCCGTCGTACTCGCGGCGTCCGATCCCGCGAACCCATACGGCGCAGCCCTACCGTGGCCCGAGCGCGAAAGCGCCGGCGGGCACAGACCCGGGCGGAAGGCCGGCGCGCTGATCGTGATGGTGGACGGGCAGCTGATCGTGTACGTCGAGCGCGGCGGCCGGACCGTCCTCAGCTTCACCGAGGACCCAGACCTCCTCCAGCCCGCAGTCGATGCGCTCGCGCTGTCGATCCGAGACGGCCAACTCGGCAAGCTCAGCGTGGAGACAGCCGACGGCGAACAGGTTCGCCACACAGCCTTCGGCGACGCCCTGGCCAAAGCAGGCTTCCACGCAACCCCCCGAGGCCTACGCCTCCGAGCCTGAAACCCACCCCCAGTGCCCGGCACTTGCGAATCACCTCTCCACGCCACGGCCCCATGGCCGCGAGCACAACACTCGGGCGATCGGCGATGCTGGTGAGATGGCTGGGGTGATTGGGAATGCCTGAGGGAGATACCGTCTGGCGGGCCTGCAAGCGGCTGAATCAGGCGCTCGGCGGGCAGGAGCTGACCCGGACAGACTTCCGCGTGCCGTCACTGGCGACGACCGACCTCAGCGGTCGCACGGTGCTGGAGGTCGTTGCACGCGGCAAGCACCTGCTCATGCGCCTCTCCGGTGGAGTGACAGTGCACAGTCACTTCAGGATGGACGGGAGCTGGCATCTGTACCGCCCCGGCGAGCGATGGCATGGCGGACCTGATCACCAGATCCGCGCCGTACTGGAGACCGCATCCTGGACGGCCGTCGGATACCGACTGCCGGTGCTCGACCTCGTCGCGACGGACGCCGAGGAGACCGTCGTCGGTCACCTCGGGCCGGATCTTCTGTCGCCGTCGTTCGACCGCGCCGTCGCGATCGCCAACGTCGAAGCCGACCCGAAGCGAACCATCAGCGAGGCGCTGCTCGACCAGCGGAACCTGGCCGGCATCGGCAACTTCTATCGCACCGAGGTCTGCTTCCTGCTCGGCCTCCATCCATGGCGCCCGGTGTCCGCGGTCGACGTACCCGCGGCGGTCGACCTCAGCCGGCGGCTGATGAAGGCCAATGTCCGCAACGGCACCCAGGTGAGCACCGGCGTCGACCGACCCGGCCAGCGATCCTGGGTCTTCGAACGCGCCGGCAAACCCTGCCGCCGCTGCGGTACGACGATCCTGACCGCCTCGCTCGGCGAACCACCCCGGGACCGGATCACGTACTGGTGCCCGGCCTGCCAGCCCGAGAACTGACCTGTGGACAACGCCATCACCGGGACGCGACACGGATATCTTCTCTGACGCATCGAACATTTGTTCGAACGAGAGGAGAGGTTGATGTGCGACAGGTGCGGTGGCTTGACCAACGAGCAGTACTCGCGGCAGATCGAACGGAACATCCAGACCTACGGCTGGACGATGCAGTACGTCGAGGGCGACGGCGCCCGCAATCCCGGCTTCGGATACAGCCTCGGGCTGAGCCTGTACCGCCACCCGGAGATCATCGTCTTCGATCCAGATCCAGCCTGGGCCTACCTAGGCCTCAAACCCTTGGCCTGGGCAGTGATGGACGGCGCTGTCTTCGACGAAGGCGACGACCTCTCGGCGTTCTTCCCACCACCAGAAACCGCCGAGCTCCTCCGGTTCCCGGACTCGGCAACCCACCTCTTCACCGCCAACCACATGTTCCGCGACCCCGACGAGTCTCCCCTCCCGGCCCTTCAACTCCTCTGGCCCCACCGCCTCACCCTCATCCAACCAAGCACCAGCCACCCCACCCCCAAGCGAGACGCCAATGACGACAGGCGCTAATGGCCGACCAGTTCCCGTTCAGCGAGGGCCCGGGTGAGGCCGGGTGGTGCGCTAGGTGACGGCAACCGCTCGGGACGTGCACCAGCGGTTGGAGCCATCACTGCTTGACGTGCCGCGACGTTGTGCCCGTGGATATGGCGCCCGTAGAGGTGGTGCTCGTGGATGTCGAGCTCGGAGGTGCGATGGCTGCGTGTAGGGCTGTGCGGGCCGCCGAGATGGCTGGGTGGGTGGCGGTGCCACGGCGGAAGGCCAGGTGGGTTCTGCGTCGGATGGAGAGGGGCGTCAGTACGACGGCGGCGGGTGGCGCGGCGGCGCCCAGGTCGGGGACGAAGGCGACGCCTTGGCCGGCCGCCACCAGCGCGAGCACTGCGCCGAAGTCGTCGGCGTGATGGCGGATGCGGGGCGTGAATCCTACGGCCTCGCAGGCCCGGATGGTCAGGGAGTGGCAGAGGGTCCCTGGGGTGCCGGCGATCCATGGGGAATCACGCCGGTCTGTCAATGGTCCGGTCGTCAGGGCAGCCAGGTGGACGGTTTCTTCGAGCAGTGGTTCTGTCTGCAAACCGGGATCGGAGGCGATTGGGACGTAGTCGTATTCCTGGAGCAGGGCGACGTCGAGGCTTTCATCGCGGAGGGCATCGGGCATCGACGCCGGATCGAGTTCGGTGACCATGAGGTCGAGGCCCGGATGGTCGGTGCTGAGGGCGACGACGGCTGGCGTCAGGATGGTCGGGACTGCAGTCGGGAAGACGCCGATACGCACGGTTCCGGTGAGTGCGGTTGCGGTTGATGCCAGGTCAGCGGCGGCCTCCTGCAGGATCGCGAGGATCGACTCGGTGCGCTCGACGAGGGCGCGTGCGGCTGGGGTCAGCGTGACTCGCCGGCCGGTCCGTTCGAGTAGCGGTACGCCGGTCTCGCGTTCGAGGGCGGTGAGCTGTTGTGACACCGCCGACGGCGAGTATGTCAACGCCTCGGCAACGGCGGCGATCGTTCCGCGGTGGGCCAACTCGCGGAGGAGCCGGAGTCTGCGTACGTCGAGCATCAGCTCAGCTTACGCTCGACGACAGAAACGCGAACTGGATCTGCAGAGCGGAATGCGTGATCGTCGAGGCATGTCGCTCTCTGGTCTCTTCGTTCCGCTCGTCACGCCGTTCACCGCCGCAGATGAACTCGCCTCCGATTCGCTGGAGGCACTCGCCCATGCCGTCCTCGATGACGGAGCGGCCGGGATCGTTGCCTTGGGCACGACTGCCGAACCGGCGACGCTGACATCAGCGGAGCGCCGCAAGGTGGTCGATATCTGCGTCAACGTGTGCGTGGAGCGCGGCGCGGACTTGATTGTCGGCGCCGGGTCGAACTCGACCGCCGGCTCGATTGACTCGCTCGCCGCGATCGATCCGCGCGCCACCGCTGCTCTGACGGTTGTCCCCTACTACACCCGCCCGTCCGAGGATGGCGTCGTCGAGCATTTCCGGCGACTTGCGGCTGCCAGTCCGGTGCCATTGCTCGTGTACAACGTTCCCTACCGCACAGGTAGGCCGTTGGGCGCGGATGCCCTCGGGCGGCTCGCTCGGATCCCCAACGTTGCCGGGTTCAAGCACGCAGTCGGGGGGATCGACGATGCGACTGTCGAGTTCATGAGCAGCGCGCCGGAGGATGTCGCGGTTCTAGCCGGCGACGACCTGTACGTCGGACCCCTGCTGGCACTCGGGGCACACGGGGCGATCCTGGCCTGCGCCAATGTGGCGACGCGGGCGTACGCAGACCTCCTCGCCGCTTGGCGCGACGGGCCGCTCGAACACGCGCGTGAGCTTGGCAACCGGCTCGTTCCGCTGGCCCGCGCGCTCTTCGCCGAGCCCAATCCTGCGGTGATCAAGTCCGTACTGGCGGCTCACGGCCGGATCCCCAGCCCACACGTGCGCCTACCGCTGCTTCCGTCCAGCCCGGCAGCAACGGCAGCCGCTCTCGCAGGCTGCGAGACCTTGGACACGCGCCGCATCGAGCATGCTCTCGAGCCGGCGATCCGACACCGCTAACGCCGGAGAACCGGGCCGGCGCGGCGGACAGCCTTAAGCCTGGTCAGGCGGCGGAGGCGACGATGTCGGGCTGTGGAGGCGGTGGGCCTGGGCCGTTAGGCGGCGGAGGCTACTACCTCGGGCTCGATGGTGGGGTGGGTCAGGACCAGGGCCTCTTCGCGGGCCAGGTCTTCGCTGACTTCGGCGAAGACGGTGGACAGCGGGACGTCCAGGGCCATGCAGATAGCGGCCAGGAGTTCGCTGGAGGCTTCCTTCTGGCCGCGTTCCACCTCGGAGAGGTAGCCCAGGCTGACGCGGGCGTCGGCGGATACCTCGCGGAGCGTGCGCCCCTGGCGCAGCCGCTTACGCCGCAGGACGTCGCCCAGCAGGCCACGAACCAGCACCATGAGGTTTCTCCCTTCCGCCTGTCCGGTCGTTTCTACTCGCACGGTAGCTCGACCGTAGGAACCAACGGTACCCGTTGCTGGGTCACTACTCCTCGCAATGTCCACCTTCGGTGCGCCGCGCCTGTCTGTCCTACCTGTCCCCATGGTGGTCTCAACACCTCGATCAGTCGAGTTCTTCCGCCACAAGAGTTGCTCCGAGTTCAAGAACGGCCTGCACACTTGCTCGGCGTATCGCTGCCCGGTCACCGGTCAGTTGCAACTTCCGCACCTGTACAGAGCCCGGTCCGGCCGCTGCGACGTACACCGTGCCGGCCTCGATCCCCGCCTGTGGGTCCGGTCCGGCCACACCGGTCGTGGCAAGGCCGTAGGTGGCCTCCAGCCGCTCCCGTACGCCGGCGGCGAGGGCAGCGGCCGTATCTGGGTGGACCGGCCCCACGGCAGCCAGAAGGTCCTCAGGAACGCCCGCAAGCTTGGCCTTCAGGTCGGTCGCATACACGACAACTCCGCCGCGATAGACCGCCGACACGCCCGGCACATCCGTCAGCGCGCCTCCAACCAGTCCGCCGGTCAGCGACTCAGCTGTGGCAAGCGTCTCCCCACGATCCTTCAACAGCCCCACCAAGCGCGCGAGTACCACCTCGAGCTCCGCGTCCCCACCGGCCACCTGTCACCTCCACCAGTTCCCCAACAGATCCCAGCAACCCCACCAGGCTTCCCCACTGACCCCGGACGTCGACACGCCGGGCCGGGGTCACGGGAGGGGGCGTTTCGCGGCGGCGCGGAGGCGGAGTGCTCGGCCCACGTAGTCGATGCCGGTGACGATCGTGACGATGACGGCGGCGGCCATGAACGCGACGGCGGTCCAGTGGAGGGGCGCGAACGACTGCCACGGGAGGAGATAGAGGCCGAGCGCGATCGCCTGGAGCACGGTCTTCAGCTTGCCGCCGCGGCTGGCCGGCATCACGCCGTGCCGGATCACCCAGAAACGCAGTGCCGTCACACCCCACTCGCGGACCAGCACCACGACGGTGACCCACCACGGGAGTTCACCGAGATAGGACAGACCGATGAAGGCGGCGCCGGTGAGCGCCTTGTCGGCGATCGGGTCGGCGATCTTGCCGAAGTTCGTGACCAGGTTCCAGCGGCGGGCGATGTCGCCGTCGAAGCGGTCGGTGACGATCGCGACGACGAACGTAGCGGTGGCGAGCAGGCGGTTGCCGTCGCCGTCGCCGCCGTCGCGAAGCAGCAGCCAGACGAACAGCGGGACCAGGAGCAGCCGCAGGACCGTGAGCGCGTTCGGCACGTTCCACACGCTGGGGGCGTGGAGCGGACCGGAGGATGCGTGCGACGCCGGGTTCGTCGGCGAGTTGGTCACGCGGTCAGGTTAACTGCCGGACGGCCGTCCCGGGTGCTCACGAGTGCCGCGAACTCGGCAATCAGGTCGACTCCGTCGCTCCCGACCACCTTCGCGGACACCAGATCGCCGACCCGGACGCCCGCCGGCAGACCCGTGACCGTCGTCGAGCCGTCCACCTCTGGTCCCTGATGAGCGGCCCGCCCCTCCCCCGTACGCCCGGCTTCGTCGCCTGAGGTGGAGCTGTCGGCGGAGAACTCGGTGCCGGTTGCGGTCTTGGTGTCTACGGAGGGGGTGGGGTCGAGGGATTCGACGAGGACTTCGAGGAGTTCGCCGGTACGGGACTCGGCTCGGGCTGAGGTGAGGTCTTCGGCAAGCCGGGTGACGCGGTCGAGGCGGGCGGCGATGGTGTCCTCGTCGAGTTTGCCGTCGTACGTCTCGGCTTCGGTCCCGTCCTCGTCGGAGTAGCCGAAGACGCCGATCGCATCGAGGCCGGCGCGGGAGAGGAAGTCGCACAGGACGTCGACGTCGTCCTCGGTCTCGCCGGGGAAGCCGACGATGACGTTGCTGCGGATACCGGCCGTCGGGGCAGCCGCGCGGACCTGGGCGATGAGCTCGAGGAAACGCTCCGAGTCACCGAAGCGGCGCATCCGGCGCAGGAGTGGACCGGAGGCGTGCTGGAAGGACAGGTCGAAGTACGGGACGACGCCGGGGGTCGAGGTCATCGCGGTGATCAGCGTCGGGCGCATCTCCGCCGGCTGCAGGTACGAGACGCGCACGCGGGTGATGCCGGGGACCGCGGCGATCTCGCCGACCAGGGTCTCGAGCAGGCGCAGGTCGCCGAGGTCCTTGCCGTACGAGGTGGAGTTCTCGGACACGAGGAAGAGCTCGCGTACGCCGTTCTCCGCCAGCCACTCGGCTTCGCGGAGGACCTCGGCGGGGCGGCGCGAGACGAACGCACCGCGGAACATCGGGATTGCGCAGAACGCGCAGCGGCGGTCGCAGCCCGAGGCGAGCTTGAGCGGGGCCATCGGGCCGCCGTCGAGGCGGCGGCGCATGACGCGCGGGCCGCTCGCCGGGGCGGAGGTGAGGTCGGGGGCCTCGATCTTCAGCTCTTCGGGCCGACCGGTGGCGAAGCGGCCCTTCAGGGCAGGCGCGTCAACCGAGGCGTCGTCAGCGGCAGACGCCTCGCGCGCCGGCCTCAGCTGGTCGGGGATGTGGCCGGCGTCCTGGACGCGGGTCGGGTCGCCGTGGCCGGGGATGGCTATGCCTGTGGTGGAGGCTCGGTCGGCGGGGGCCAGCGGGAGGAGTTTGCGGCGGTCGCGCGGGACGTGGGCCTGGTGCTTGGTGCCGGCCAGGATCGAGCGGAGGCGGTCGGAGATGTCCGCGTAGTCGTCGAAGCTGAGGACCGCGTCGGTCTCCGGGAGGGCCTCGGCGAGTTGGTCGCCGTACCGTTCGGCCAGGCAGCCGACCGCGACGACGGCCTGGGTGCGGCCGGAGTCCTTGTAGTCGGCGGCGGCGAGCAGCGTGTCGACCGAGTCCTTCTTCGCGGCCTCGACGAACCCGCAGGTGTTCACCACCACGGTGTCCGCCTCGGCGGCGTCCTCGACCAGCCGGAACCCGCCGGCTTCGAGCCGGCCGGCCAGTTCCTCGGAGTCGACATCGTTGCGGGCACAGCCCAGCGTGACCAGGGCGACGGTGGTGGGTGGCGTAGTCATCCCCCCGAGTATGACGCGCCGCGCAGCCCGGCACCTAACTCAGGACCACGCTCCGCGACCTGAAGACCCTGAGCGGCGAGAGGTCAATTCGGCGGGTACTTGGTGAGGGTGCCGTCGGGGTGGGCGGTGAAGCGGTACAGCTTGGTGGATTGGCGTTGGCCGTTGAGGGTGACGATGAGGTTGGCCGGGATGCCGACGGTGATGCGGATGTCCCCGGTCGTGGTGACGGACTGCGCGATCCCGGGGCTGAGGTGCCCCTGGAAGAGGCGCTTGCCCTTCTTGTCGCGGACCGTCAGGTAGGTGCCGTCCCCCTTCGCAGTGAGGGTGAGCTCGGTCTTCAGCACCGGTGGCTTCTTGGACGGCGTCCGCGTGGGACGGACGGTCGGCGTCGGCTTGGGCGTGGGAGTCGTGACGGTCGCGGCGGTGGTCGCGGTCTTGGAGGCGTTGGCCTCGATGTCGCTGGGGAGGGTGAAGAGGCGGACCATCCCCCAGCCCATCAGGCTCACCAGGATCGCGCCGACCACGAGCGCCCACCGCGGCCGGGCCGGATGCAGGGTCGGGCCTTTGACTGCGGCGCGTTCCTCGCGGCGAGCCTTCTCCTCCTCGACGGCGTGTTCGGCGTCGAAGGCGGCGAGCAGTGGTGCGGGATCAGCCTTGACCACCCGGGCGATCGAGCGGATATGGCCGCGGGCGTAGAAGTTCCCGCCACAGCGGGAGAAGTCGTCGGCCTCCATGGCGACGAGCAGCCCGGTTCTGATCCGGGTGGCGGCGCTCAACTGCTCGATCGACATGTCGGCCCGTTCCCGGGCCGCCGTGAGCTCGCTGCCGATGCTCACGTCCCCACCATCCTCTCCATCGCCCGGCGTATCTCCGCGGTCCGTCGACATCGCCATGCCGACAACCGGATCGTCGACATCAAGTCAACGGCCTTGGTGCGACGGGGTCACGGACGTATCAGAGTTGTTCCCTGACCGGACATCTGGCATTCGCCAGCATGTGCAGTGCCTGTACCACTTCCCCGTTCGACGGCCGAGCCGTCAACCCGAACGGTACCGCGAGCGAGGAGCCAGTCAGTCGACGGTTCGCATCAGTCGTCTTGCGAGTCGAACTCGGCATCACTCCCAGCACCGGTCCAGGATCCAGCAAATGAACGGCAATCCGGCCGTCGTCCAGCAGGTGGCGGCGCTGCAGCACCGTCACCTCGTCGATGTCCTCCCAGCGCGTCCCGATCCATTCGTGGCCGATCCGCAACCGGATGCCGACCTCGTCGGCCACCAGCATGTCCCCGACCGTCAGCGCCCGCGCACAGACCACAGCCAGTACGGCGAACCCCGCCGCCGCGAACCATCGCAGGATGCCGGTGGGACTGGTGGATGCGGAAGTGGCGAAGCCCACCGCGACCAGCAAAGCCCCGAGGGCGAGCCCGCCGTGCACCTTCTGCGAGGCGCGGACGGTGAACGGCACCGGCTTGGGGTCGAGGTCGAAATGGTCCTGCCTGGGCAGTGCACTCGCGGCGGTCACGGGTCACTCTCCTCGGAGGGTGGTGATGAAGTCCTCTAGATCGTCCGGTTTGACCAGGACGTCCCTGGCCTTCGAGCCCTCACTGGGACCGACGACGCCGCGGCTCTCCAGGATGTCCATCAGCCGGCCGGCCTTCGCGAAGCCGACCCGGAGCTTGCGCTGCAGCATCGAGGTGGAGCCGAACTGCGTCGACACGATCAGCTCCGCGGCCTGCACGACCAGGTCGAGGTCGTCGCCGATCTCGTCGTCGAGATCCTTGCTCGGCCCGGCGACGGCGGTGACGTCCTCGCGGTACGTCGGCTCCAGTTGGGTCTTGCAGTGCTCGACGACGCCGTGGATCTCGGACTCCGTCACCCACGCACCCTGGATCCGCATCGGCTTGCTCGCGCCCATCGGCAGGAACAGGCCGTCACCCTGGCCGACCAGCTTCTCCGCACCCGGCTGGTCCAGGATGACCCGGCTGTCGGCCAGCGACGAGGTCGCGAACGCCAGTCGCGACGGCACGTTCGCCTTGATCAGACCGGTCACGACGTCCACCGACGGCCGCTGGGTGGCGAGCACCAGGTGGATGCCGGCCGCCCGGGCCAGCTGGGTGATCCGGACGATCGAGTCCTCGACATCGCGCGGGGCGACCATCATCAGGTCGGCGAGCTCGTCGACGATCACCAGCAGATAGGGGTACGCCGAGAGCACGCGCTCACTGCCCGGCGGCGGCTTCACCTTGCCCGCGCGGACCGCCTTGTTGAAGTCGTCGACATGCCGGTAGCCGAACGCGGCCAGGTCGTCGTACCGCATGTCCATCTCGCGGACGACCCACTGCAGCGCCTCGGCCGCCTTCTTGGCGTTGGTGATGATCGGCGTGATCAGGTGCGGGATGCCCTCGTAGTGGTTCAGCTCGACCCGCTTGGGGTCGACCAGGATCATCCGCACCTCGTCCGGCGTGGCCCGCATCAGGACCGAGGTGATCAGCGAGTTGACGAACACCGACTTACCCGAACCGGTCGCGCCTGCGACCAGCAGGTGCGGCATCTTCGCCATGTTCGCGACCACGAAGCCGCCCTCGACGTCCTTGCCGAGGCCGGCCACCATCGGGTGGTGGTCGTTGCGCGCGGTCGCCGACCGGATCACGTCGCCGAGGCTGACGATCTCCTTGTCGGTGTTCGGGATCTCGATGCCGATCGCGGACTTGCCCGGGATCGGCGACAGGATCCGCACGTCGGCCGACGCCACCGCGTAGGCGATGTTCTTGCTCAGGGCGGTGACCTTCTCGACCTTCACCGCCGAGCCGAGCTCGACCTCGTAGCGGGTGACTGTCGGGCCGCGCGTGTAGCCGGTGATCTGGGCGTCGATGCCGAACTGCTCGAACACCTCGGTCAGCCGGTCGACCACCGCGTCGGACGCCTTGGTCCGGGCCTTGTGGACCGAACCCGGCTTGAGCATCTGACCATCGGGCAGCGTGTACGTGATGTCGCCGGAGAGGCTGAGCTGCTCGACCCGCTGCGGGATCGGCGTGTGCGGAGGCGGCTCGGGCGGCGCTTCCGGCTTGCTGGGACCACCGCCGGCCCCCACAGCGATGCCTAGGCCTGGAGCCCCGGCCGCAGCGGCCGCATCACCGTCGACGTCGTACGCGTCCTCCTCAGGAACCGGAGC
Source organism: Kribbella sp. NBC_01484 (assembly GCF_036227145.1). NCBI lineage: Bacteria > Bacillati > Actinomycetota > Actinomycetes > Propionibacteriales > Kribbellaceae > Kribbella > Kribbella sp. NBC_01484. The sequence continues at coordinate 6,198,238 of NZ_CP109437.1, read as the reverse complement.
CGCCTTGGCCTTGCGGCCTCGCTTGGAGAGCTCACGTCCCTCGAGCACCGGCGAGTCGTACGGCTTGATGGTCGGCTCGCCGTCCTCCTCCTGCGCGGCCTTGGCGCGACGCTCCTTGCGGGTCAGCCGCACGGTGTCGTCGGTCGGCGCGGCCACGACGGACGGTGCGTCCTCCGGCAGCGCCGTACGCCCCATCAGTACGTCGAACGCCGCACGGAACCGCAGTGGGATCGCATAGACGGGAGTGCCCGTGACGACGAGGGCACCGAAGATCGACAGCAGCACCAGCAGCGGTGCGGCGACGTACTGCGTCAACAGGTCCGACAGCAGGGACGAGACGACGTACCCGATCGCGCCGCCGGCGTCCTGCAACGAACCGTCGGCCGGGTTGCTCGGACGGGGCAGACCGTTGGCGATGTGGACCAGGCCGAGTACGCCGAGGGAGATGGCGGTCCAGCCGATCACCTGACGTCCGGCCGGGCCGTTGCGGTCCGGGTGACGCAGAGTGCGGATAGCGACGAACAGCAGCATCAGCGGGACGGCCCAGCCGAGCATGCCGACGCTGCCGCCGACGACGGTCCGGATGCCGTTGCCGACCGCGCCCGGGAGATCCCACCAGATCGCGGCGGCCACGACGACCGCCAGGCCGATCAGGAACAGGCCGGCGCCGTCACGACGGTGCTCGGGGTCGAGCTCGCGGGCGCCGTGACCGATGCCGCGCACCATGCTGCCGATCAGATGCGCGATGCCGAGCCAGACTTTCACCACGCCGCGACCGAGAACGATCATGGCGGCCGCGAACGGGCCAGGTCCGCTGTTCTTGGGCGTGCTGGTCCGCGCGGCGGAGGATCCACCGCGCTTCGCGCTCTGCCCACGCTTCTGGGCGCCTGACGGCCGGGAGCGTCCACCAGCAGCCGAACGAGCCGAACTCGGCCGTTTGGCTGCCGACTTCTGCGCCCGCGCCGGGGAAGACGTGCGGGTCGCCATATCTAGCAGGCTACCCCGATTACCTCTCGAGTCCCACGTGTCACACGCCGATTACGCTGCCCCATACATAACGTCACAGCGCCGCCGCAAACGGGCTGCAGCCACAGACCGAGAGCAAGCGGTCGCTTCACGCCCCGGTGGTGCCGTCGAGTTGTTCGCGCAGCAGGTCGGCGTGACCGCAGTGACGGCCGTACTCGCCGATCATGTGGATGTAGATCATCCGGAGCGTCGACTCGGTCCCGCTGAAGGTGAAGCGATCGTCGAGCGACCGCCCGGCCGCGGCCGCGTCCGACAGCTTCCACTCCGCGATCAGACCTTCGTACGCCGCCTGTGCCTCAGCCGGATCGATGCGCTCGAAATCGGCGTCCTTGCCCAGCTCGGGAGCGAACAGGGGCTCAGCCGGCGACTCCGCCGCGAAGTGGATGCGGAACCAGATCCGCTCCACCTTGGTGAGATGCCGGATGAGGCCGAGCAAGGAAAGGTTGGACGGCGGCGACGGCCGCTCGGCCAGCTGCTCGGCCGTCAGACCGGCGCACTTGTACAGCAGCGTGGTCCGGTAGAAATCCAGGTAGCCCCGCAGCAGTTCGGCTTCGGGTGCGGTCAGCGAGCCGTCCGGCCGCTCGACCGCTGGCGCCGTCCACGCCGTCGTCAACGTCATGCCGCCATCAAACACGCCCCGGTCGCCCGGAGCGAATCCATTACGGATTGACCGGCGGCGCCCAGCCGGGTCGCGGGATGAGACAGAACGGGTGGCCGGCCGGATCCTCGTACACAGTGGCCGAGAGCTTGCGAGCGCCGAGCGCCAGGACCGCCGACCCGGCCACGTCGAGGTCGTCGACCATGACGTCGAGGTGCATCTGCTGAGGACGTGTGGGGTCCGGCCACTGCGGGCGCTGGTGGCCGAGCGCTCGCTGGAAGGCGAGACCTGACGTGTGGTCGTTGTCGGCGACCACCACCCAGCCGTCGCTCTCGTACGTGATGGGCTTGCCGAGCAGCGCCGAGTAGAAGCGCGCGAGCTCCAGCGGTTCCGGGCAGTCGATCGCCAGGTGATGCAGCCGTCCGATCATGGCAACAGTCTGCACGTCTCAGGATGTGTTTGGGAATCCCGGAATGTGAGATTGCCACTGGCGCGGGCTGTGGGCTGTTCGTTACCGTTCTCGGCAGGTCATGAGTGCCAGCGCCAAGCCCCGGCTCGCTGGCCGGCAACCCTCCTCCGCGGTGGGGTGCCCCGGGTGAAGACCAGGCCGTGCGGATACGCCGCTCGGCAAGTGCGGACTTCCTGGAGCAGCAGCATGTCGATTCTTTCCATCCTCGAACCGGCCAGCGCGAGTACGCCGCGGCCGACGGTCACCCGGCTCCTCACCGGCAGCATCCCCACCACGGTCGGCTCGGACCTGCTGGTTCCGCTGGCCGACGGCCGAGTCACCGACTACGCGAACTTCGACCACGGAGCCAGTGCGCCGTGTCTGGAGTCCGTCCGGGCCAGCGTCGAGGCGGCGCTGCCGTCGTACGCGTCGGTGCACCGCGGCAACGGCTATGCGTCCCGCATCACCACCCAGTGGTACGAGCGCGCTCGCGCCGAGGTGCACGCGTTCGTCGGAGCCCGTGCCGACGACCAGGTGATCTTCACCCGCCAGACCACGGACGCGCTGAACCTGCTCGCCCAGGCCGTCCCCCCGGACGCGACCGTGATCGTCTTCGAGTCCGAGCACCACGCCGCGCTCCTGCCCTGGCCGGCTGAGCGGACCGTCCGCCTCACGGCGCCCGCCTCCCCCAGTGAAGCAGTGACCAACGTCGCCGACGCTTTGCGCACCGCGCCGGAGGGTCCGCGGCTGGTGGTCGTGACCGGCGCCTCCAACGTGACCGGTGAGATCTTCCCGATCGCGGAGATCGCCGCGGTCGCCAAGGCGCACGGTGCGCGGGTCTGCCTCGACGCCGCGCAGCTTGCACCGCACCGGCCGGTCGACATCGCCGCACTCGACGTCGACTGGGTCGCACTGTCCGGACACAAGCTCTACGCGCCGTACGGCGCCGGTGCGCTGATCGGCCGCGCCGACTGGCTCGACGCCGCCGATCCGTACCTGTACGGCGGTGGCGCGACGACCGCGGTCACCGGCGACACCGTGGTCTGGGCGACCGGCCCGGCGCGGCACGAGGGCGGCTCCCCCAACGTCATCGGCGCGATCGCCCTCGCCTCGGCGTGTGCCGCGATCAGCAAGCACCGCGACGCGATCGAGCAGCACGAGCGCAGTCTGCTCGCCCGCCTCCGGACCGGCCTGGCTCAGCTCCCCGGCGTCACGACGTACTCGATCTTCGGCGAGGACGCGGACCGCGTCGGCACTGTCTGCTTCACGGTTGCCGGTCTGAGCTCGACGCTCGTGTCAGCGGCACTGAGCGCCGAGTACGGCATCGGTGTCCGGGACGGCAAGTTCTGTGCGCACCCGCTCGTCGGTCACCTGCTCGCGGACTCCCCCGAGCACGGCACCGCGGTCCGGGCGAGCCTCGGCCTCGGTACGACGCGTGAGCACGTGGACCGGCTCGTCAACGCCGTACGGACGCTGGCCGCCGGCGGACCGCGGTCGGAGTACGAGGACACCGCGCACGGCTGTCAGCCCACCGACGACCCGCGGGACCTCCAAGCTCCTCGCATCTGGTAACGGCCCTCCTACTGCTCAGGAGGTACAAGGCCTACATGGTGAGCAGCGAACGCCAGTAGGTCCGCCCATTCCGCCGCGACCATGGCGGCGGGTTTCCCGAAGCCGTGACCGGTGTTGACCTCGACGCGGGTCAAGACCGGTCCCGGACCGGACTGGGCATGCTGCAGCTCGGCGATGAACTTGTGACTGTGCAACGGCACCACCCGGTCGTCGTGATCACCCGTGACCACGAGCGTCGCCGGGTACGACGTCCCGTCGCGCAACCGATGCAGTGGTGAGTAAGCCAGCAAATCCTCGAACTCCGACGCATCGTCCGGATGGCCGAAGTCAGAGGCCCACGCGGCGCCCACTGTGAACAAGTGGAACCGCAACATGTCCATGACGCCCACACCGGGCAGCGCGACCGCGAACAGGTCCGGTCGCTGTGTCATGGCCGCTCCCACGAGCAGACCGCCGTTGCTGCGACCGTGGATCGCGAGCTGCGCAGGCGTGGTCACCTCGGTGTCCCGCAGGTGCTCTGCGACAGCGATGAAGTCGTCGAAGACGTTCTGCTTGTTCTTCAGCCGTCCCTCGTCGTGCCAGTCGCTGCCGTACTCACCGCCGCCCCGCAGGTTCGCGATCACCAGCACTCCGCCGGCCGCCAGCCACGCCGGCCAGCCCGGCTTGTAGTCGGCCAGGATCGGGATGCGGAAGCCGCCGTACCCGTAGAGCAGCGTCGGGCGTGGGGCTGATGTGTCCAGGTCGGAGCGAGTGATCAGGAAGTACGGCACCTCGCGACCCGGCTCGACCCGTCGCGTCACGGTGACCGACGGGGACGTGAATCCACCTGAGCCACGGACGAGCTCCGGCAACGCACGGACGACGCCCGACGACGTCGAGACGACGTACGACACCGTCGGATCGGTTGTGGTCGACAGGCCGATGAAGAGCTCGTCGTACTCGGGGCTGGCATCGAAGCCCACCACTCCCCCGCCCGGTACGTCGATGACCCGCGCATCGGACCCGTCGAGCGCGAAGAGCGTCAACGCCGGTTGTGCGTCGACCAGCGTCAGGGTGGCCAGTCCGGCGGCAGTGCCGCGAACCGCCTGCAGTGTGGCCTCGCCTTCCGGGATCAGGTCGACGAACTCACCGTCCAGCGAAGCGAGCACCACACGACCACGGGAGGCGTCACGATCGGTCCGCAATACCAGCTGGTCGCCGGACATCCGCACGAACGCGATCTCATCGGCGAAGGAGTCCACCACCTTCACCGGCTCGCCGAAACCGTCGGACGCGATCGGAAAGACCCAGAGCCGAGCTCCGGGGTCGGTGCCCTCGGTGATGTGGACGACGAGGTAGCGATCGTCCTCCGACACCTCCGGCGTGATGAAGTAGCGGTCGTGATCCGGGAAGCTCAGCACGAGCTCGTCATCGGACTGCGGTGTGCCGACCTTGTGCAGCATCAGACGCCCACCGGTGAGCGTCTTCGTCTCGGTCCCCTCACTGCGACCACTCGCCGGGTAGTGCAGATAGAGGTACGCCGAACTGTCGGGGAGCCACGTGGCTTCGCAGAACTTCGCCCCCGTGACCACGTCGTCCACAGGCGTGCCGGTGGCGATGTCGAGCAGCCGGAACGTCGTCCAGTCGCTGCCGCTCTCGTTGACGCCGTACGCGAGGTACTTGCCGTCCGGACTCACGGTGAACGAGCCCAGCGAGTCAGTGCCGTCGGCAGACAGCGTGTTGGGGTCGATCAGGACCCGGCCGCCGGCGAGCAGCGCGTCGAGGGACTCGGCGACGTACACGACATCCTGGGCCTGTGTGCCGTCGTTGCGGCCGACGAGGTACCAGCCGGCCTTCTTCGCCGGCACGCCGGCGCGTGGGCGGGCCAGGACCGCCGCCATGGTGGTCTGGAACCACTCGCGCTCCGGATAGCCGGAGAGCTCGGCCTGGGTGAACTCGTTCTGCCTGCGGACCCAGTCCCGGGTGTCGGGTGCGTCAGGGTCTTCCAGCCAGCGGTACGGGTCGGCGATCTCCTGCCCATGCAGCGTGTCGACCACATCGTCGCGGCGGCTCTCCGGATAGCTCATGCGGACAAACCTAACGGGACAGGACAACCTTCAGCCGCGGATGAGCGTCGTACTCACCTGCTCCGGTGGGCGGCATCCCGCGCAGGCGCCGGAGCCAGGTGAGTACGACGGGCCCCTCAGTGGTGGGCCGGGGTGATGTCCTTGGTCCAGAGGACCGTGCCGAACAGATTGCGCAGCGAGACCGTGAGGACTCCGGTGCGTGGGTCGATCGTGGTGTGGCCGAAGAACTGGTTGCCGCTCGCCGGTGACTGGCTCGCGAAGTCCGCGGCCTTCGAGAACACGACCCGCGGGCCGAACGTGTCGTCCAGCGCGTTCGGCCCGAACGTACCGGCGTTGATCGGGCCGGCCACGATCTCCCAGAACGGATCGAAGTCGGTGAACGCCGCACGGGACGGGTCGTAGTGGTGGGCGGCCGCGTAGTGCACGTCGGCGGTCAGCCAGATCGCGTTGCAGACCTTGCGCTTCTTGAACTGGCTCAGCACCCAGGCGATCTCGTGCTCGCGACCACCCGGCGCACCGGCGACGCCGTTGGCGACGGCCTCGATCAGGTCGCCGTCCGGGACCAGCAGGCCGAGCGGCATGTCGCTGGCGATCACCTTCCAGGTCGCCTTCGACGCGGCCACCTCGCGGACCAGCCAGGCGGCCTGCTCGGCACCGAGCATCGCGACCGGGCCGGCGGTGGCGGGCGTCGGGTTGGCGCCGCGGTAGGTCCGCATGTCCAGGCAGAAGACGTCGAGCAGCGGGCCGTAGTCGACCTTGCGGTAGATCCGGTCCCGGCCCGCGACGTGCTCCATCGGCAGGTACTCGAGGAAGGCCTTCTTCGCCCGGGACGCGAGGACGTCGACGCGCTTCTCGGTATAGCGGTCGTCGGTGAGGATCTCGCCCGGGTACCAGTTGTTCAGCGTCTCGTGGTCGTCCCACTGCGCGACCAGCGGCACGTCGGCGTACAGGTCGCGGACGTTGTGGTCGAGCAGGTTGTACTTGTACCGGCCGCGGTACTCGGCCAGGGTCTCGGCGACCTTGGCGACCTCCTCGGTCACCAGGTTCTTCCAGATGGTGCCGTCGGCAACTTTCAGCTCGGCCGCGATCGGGCCGTCGGCGTAGATGTTGTCGCCGGAGTGCAGGAAGAAGTCAGGGTGGGTGTCGTGCATCGCCTTGTACGCGATCATGCCGCCGAGCTCCGGGTTGATGCCGTAGCCCTGACCCGCGGTGTCGCCGGTGAACACGAAGGACACCGGCCGGTTGCGGCCCGGCGTACTGAACGAACCGTCGAGGGTCTCGCCGACGCGGCCGTGGGCGTCCTCGAAGCCGATCCGGTAGTCGTAGCGCTGGCCGGGACGCAGGCCGCGCAGCGGAAGCCGCGCGGTGAAGTCGTCGGCGGCACTGGTGACCGGACCGCGCAGCCGGATCGACTTGTCGAAGCGACCGTGGCTGGTCAGCTGGACGACCAGCCGGCCGGGGCGGTCCGTGCGGGACCAGACGACGGCCGACTCTGGGGTCACGTCGGCGCTGGCGATGCCGGACGGCAGCGCGGGCCGATCACGGCGAACGACGGTGGGAACCGCGGTCGCAACCCCTGGTACTGCGAGGGCGGCGCCGGCGACGGTGGATGCGGCCAGGAGCTGGCGGCGGCTCAAGTTCATGAGCCGAAAATGCGCTCCGCTGATGACAGTCAGATGACGGCCGGGCGAACTGGACGCCAAATCACCGGCAGCGCCGGACAGCCAGCGCGGTCACCGGACGCCGGCTTGCTTGTGGCTACTGGGCGTGGTTCCGTTGGGGGTACCAGCCACCTTCTCGTACCCGCTGCCCTGGACCCGGTAGCGCATCGACCGATGCACTCCGGAGCGGGGCATTTCCATGTCACAGCTTGTCGCGGACGAACATGATCCGCCACGGCCGCAGCAGCGGTACACGAACCTCTACACCGACCTCCTGACGGCCGTCCGCGAGCTCGGACTACTCAAGCGGCGGCGCGGGTACTACTTCACCCGGATCGGCTTGGTGCTGGCCGCCTTCGCGGCGGTCTGGGTCGGTGTCGGCCTGCTCGGCAACTCCTGGTTCCAGCTCCTGATGGCGGGTGCCCTGGCGCTGGTGCTGACGCAGGTCGCCTTTCTCAGCCACGACAGCGCGCACCGGCAGATCTTCGACTCCGCCGCGTGGAACGACTGGACCGCTCGCCTGCTGGCCGGCGGACTGGTCGGGATGAGCGCCGCGTGGTGGCGGTCGAAGCACAGCCGTCACCATGGGGCGCCGAACCAACTGGGAAAGGACCCGGACATCGCGATCGGGGTAGTCGCGTTCACCCCCGAGCACGTTGCCAAGCGCACTGGCTTCCAGGCGTGGCTGACCCGCCGCCAAGGCTGGCTGTTCTTCCCGTTGCTGACCCTGGAAGGCTTGAGCCTCTACGTCTCGAGCATCCGCCACCTGTTGCGCCGGGGAGCGACCTCGGTCGAGCGCATCGAGGCCGCGATCGTGGTGGGCCGGATCGGCGCCTATCTGGCCGTGCTGTTCATCCTGCTGCCGATCGGCAAGGCCGGCGCGTTCCTCGGCTTGCAGCTCGCCGTCTTCGGGGTCTGCCTCGGCGGTTCGTTCGCCCCGAACCACAAGGGCATGCCCCTGGTGCCGAGGACGATGAAGCTGGACTTCCTGCGGCGCCAGGTGCTGATGTCCCGCAACGTCCGCGGCGGAGTGATGGTCGACTTCGCGATGGGCGGCCTGAACTACCAGATCGAGCACCACCTGTTCCCGAGCATGCCCCGGCCGACGCTCAAGGCGGTCCGGCCGATCGTCCGCGAGTACTGCGCCCTGCATGAGGTGAAGTACACCGAGGTCGGCTTCTTCGCGTCGTACAAGATCGTCGTCGACTACCTGAACAACGTCGGGCTGCGGGCGCGCGACCCGTTCCAGTGCCCACTCGTCGCGCAGAACCGGAACTGATGCACTTTGCCCAGCCGACCTCACCGGTCCACCTCACCGCACGCCTGGCGTCACGATGATTCTTGATGATGACGGCGTGGGCGCCCAGCAGCGGTACGTCAGCCTGTACACGGATCTCCTCCAGACTGTGCGGGAGCTCGGCCTGCTGCGGCGGCGCCAGGGCTACTACCTCACCCGGATCAGCGTGGTCCTGACGGCATTGCTGGCCGTCGCCTTCGGCGTGGTCCTGCTCGGCGACTCCTGGTTCCAACTGGTGCTGGCCGTTGCGCTCGCACTCGTCCTCGTGCAGGTCGCGTTCCTCAGCCATGACAGCGCGCATCGGCAGGTCTTCGACTCCGCGGCCCGGAACGACTGGACGGCACGCATCCTCGCGGGCGCGATCGCCGGCATGAGTGTGACCTGGTGGCGGACGAAGCATTCCAGGCACCACAACGCGCCGAACCAGGTCGACAAGGATCCCGACGTCCAGCTCGAGGCCATCGCCTTCACCCCGGACGCGGTCGCGAAGCGCGGACGACTCGGTCAGTGGTTCGCCGCACGCCAGGGCTGGCTCTTCTTTCCACTGCTGACGCTGGAAGGGCTCGGCCTGCACGCGTCGAGCCTGCGGCACCTGCTGCGCCGGGACGCGAGCCGGCTGGAACGCATCGACGCCGCGGTCGTGGTCACGAGGCTCGCCGGCTATGTAGCCGCGCTCTATCTGCTGCTGCCGGCCGGGAAAGCCAGTGCCTTCCTCGGCCTGCAGCTCGCGGTGTTCGGCGTCTGCCTCGGTGCGGCGTTCGCGCCGAACCACAAGGGCATGCCCCTCGTTCCGGCCGGCATGCGGCTCGACTTCCTCCGCCGCCAGGTGCTGATGTCACGCAACATCCGCGGTGGCGTCCTGGTCGACTTCGCGATGGGCGGCCTGAACTACCAGATCGAGCACCACCTGTTCCCGAGCATGCCCCGGCCCACCCTCCGGCGGGTGCAGCCGATCGTCCGCGAGTACTGCGCCATGCACGGCGTGAACTACACCGAGGTCGGCCTGTTCTCGTCGTACAAGATCGTCGTCGACTACCTCAACAACGTCGGCCTGCACGCCCGGGACCCGTTCCAGTGCCCGCTGGCGGCGGAGCTGCGCTCAGGCCGGCGGGATCTCGCCTGATCCGCGGATGGTGAGCTTCACCGGCACGCGGACCGTCCGGCCGGGGCGATGCGGCTCCGGGAGACGCTCGGTCATCAGCTGGATCGCCGTCCGGGCCATCACGTCGGCCGACTGCGCGACCGCGGTCAGGCCGGGGCTGAGCAGGTCGCCGAGGGCGAGGTCGTCGAAGGAGACCAGCGCGACCCGATCCCGCCGGCCCGCGAGACCGCGGAGGACCTCGGCGGTGGTCATGTTGTTTGCCGACAGCAACGCCGTCGCCGGCTCCGGACGATCCAGTACGGCGGACAGCGTGATGCCGATGCCCTCGGTGGTCGGCTCGGACAGGTGGACCAGGTCCTCGTCCACGTCGATGCGGTGCCGGGCCATCGCGGCCCGATAGGCGACCACGCGCTCGCGGGCGGTGAAGATCCGCTCGTCGTCACCGAGGTACGCGATCCGCCGGTGCCCCTGCCGGACCAGGTGGTCGATCGCCTGGTCGATCCCGCCGGCGTTGTCCGCGAGTACGGCGTCGGCCTCGATCCCGTGGGCCGGCCGGTCGATCGTGACCACGGCCATCCCGGCGTCGACGTGCGGCGCGAGGTAGTCCTGGGTCTCCCCGATCGGTGCCATGATCAGCGCGTCCGGCCGGCGGGCGACGAACTCCAGGCAGACCTCCCGCTCGCGCTCCGGGTCCTCGTCGGTGAGCCCGATCATCACGACCGAGCCCGACGACCGGGCCCACAGCTCGACCGCGCGGCCGAGCGAGGCGAAGAACGGGTCGCCGATGTCGCGGATCACCACCGCGATCGTCCCGGTCTTGCCGCGGCGCAGCATCCGGGCGCTCTCGTTCGGGGTGTAGTTGAGCTCCTTGATCGCGGCCTGGACCTTGGCGGTCAGCTCCGGGCTGACGTTCGGCTCCTCGTTCACCACCCGGGAGACGGTCTTCAGCGCGACCCCCGCCCGGGCCGCGACCTCCTTCATCGTGGGCCGGCGCTGGCCCGTCCCGTTCACTCCGCTGATGGTCATCGCCGGCCCCTCTCTCCCCTGTTGTCTCAGTGCCTCGTGTGAGGCACTCAGCTCTCCACGACGACCGGGATGATCATCGGGCGGCGGCGGTGGGTGTCGCTGACCCACTTGCCGACCACCCGGCGGATCACCTGCTGCAGCTGGTACATGTCGTCCACGCCGCTGCCGATCGCCTTCTCGATCTCCGCCTCGATCTTCGGCTTGAGGTCGTCGAAGACGGTGTCGTCCTCGGCGAACCCGCGTGCCTGGATCTCCGGCCCGGCGGTCAGTTTGCCGGTGACAGAGTCCATCACGGCGATGACCGAGATGAAACCCTCGTCGCCGAGAATCCGGCGATCCTTCAGCGAGGTCTCGGTGATGTCGCCGACGGTCGAGCCGTCGACGAACACGTACCCGCAGTCCACCTTGCCGGCCACCACGGCCTGCCGGTCGATCAGGTCGACCACCACACCGTCCTCGACGACGACCACGTTCTTGGCCGGTACGCCGGTCTGGACGGCCAGCTCCGCGTTCGCGTGCAGGTGCCGGATCTCGCCGTGCACGGGCATCACGTTGCGCGGCTTGACGATGTTGTAGCAGTACAGCAGTTCGCCCGCGCTGGCATGTCCGGAGACGTGCACGAGCGCGTTGCCCTTGTGGATCACGTTCGCCCCGTGCCGGGTCAGGCCGTTGATCACCCGGTACACCGAGTTCTCGTTGCCCGGGATCAAGGACGACGCGAGTACGACGGTGTCGCCCGGCTGGATCTGGACGACGTGATGGTCGTTGGCCGCGATCCGGGACAGCGCCGACATCGGCTCACCCTGCGAACCGGTCGACACCAGCACGACCTGCTCCGGCGGGTAGTTGTCCAGCTCGCGCATGTCGATCAGCGTGTCGCCGGGCACCGTCAGGAAGCCGAGATCACGGGCCACACCCATGTTGCGGACCATCGAGCGGCCGACGTACGCGACCTTGCGGCGGTGCTTCACCGCGGCGTCCATCACCTGCTGCACCCGGTGCACGTGCGAGGCGAAGCAGGCGACGATGATGCGCTGGTTCCTCGCGTTGGTGAAGACCCGGTCCAGCACCGGAGCGATGTCGCGCTCGTTGGTGGTGAAGCCGGGCACCTCGGAGTTGGTGGAATCGACCATGAACAGGTCGACGCCCTCCTCGCCGAGCCGGGCGAACGCGCGCAGGTCGGTGAGCCGGTTGTCCAGCGGCAACTGATCCATCTTGAAGTCGCCGGTGTGCAGCACCGTACCGGCCGGCGTCTTGATCGCCACCGCGAGCGCGTCCGGGATCGAGTGGTTGACCGCGACGAACTCGCAGACGAACGGCCCGATCTGAAGCTTCTCGCCCTCGACCACGGTCTGCTGCGGCACGTTGCGGTGCCGGTGCTCCTTCAGCTTGCCCTCGAGCAGCGCGAGCGTGAGCTGCGAGCCGATCACGGGGATGTCGCCCCGCTCACGCAGCAGGTAGGGCAACCCGCCGATGTGGTCCTCGTGGCCGTGCGTCAGGACCACCGCGACGACGTCGTCGAGGCGGTCCCGGATCGGCTGGAAGTCCGGCAGGATCAGGTCCACGCCGGGCTGGTTCTCGTCGGGGAACAGTACGCCGCAGTCCACGATCAGCAGCTTGCCGTCGTACTCGAACACCGTCATGTTGCGGCCGACCTCGCCGAGGCCGCCGAGCGGGATCACCCGCAAAGCGCCCGGAGCGAGTGGTCCGGGCGCGTCGAGATCTGGATGAGGATGGCTCATGCAATCAGTCCTGCCGTCTTGAGGTCGGTGGTGAGCCAGTCCACTTGTTCGGCGGTCGCCTCAACCAGCGGCAACCGGAGTGTCGCGTGCTCGATGACGCCGGCCAGCTTGAGCGCGGCCTTCACCATGATGGCGCCCTGGGTCCTGGTCATGATCGTCTCGACGGCGGGCACCAGCCGTCGGTCGATCTCCTGTGCGGTGGCGAGGTCGCCGGCCACCACGGCGTCGATCAGTTGCCGGTACTCCGGGCTCGCGACGTGCGCGACGACACTGGCGATGCCGACCGCGCCGATCGCCAGCGAGGCGAGATTCAGCTCGTCGGCACCGCAGTAGTAGAACAGATCGGTGTTCGCCAGCACCTTGGTGGTCCCGGCGAGGTCGCCCTTGGCGTCCTTCACCGCGACGATCCGCGGGTGCTCGGCGAGCGCGATCAGGGTCTCGCTCCTGATCTCCACGCCGGCCCGGCCGGGGATGTCGTACAGGATGTTCGGCAGTCCGGTGGCGTCGGCGACCGCGGTGAAGTGCGCGCGCAGCCCGTCCTGCGGAGGCTTGTTGTAGTACGGCGTGACGACCAGGAGCGCATCGGCTCCGGCGGCCTCGGCCTGCTTCGCGCACTCGATCGTGTGCGCGGTGTTGTTCGTCCCGACACCGGCAATCACCTTGGCGCGGTCCCCGACCGCCGCCAGCACCGCCTGCACCAGCTGGACCTTCTCCTGGTCCGAGGTGGTCGGCGCCTCGCCTGTGGTCCCGTTGATGATGAGGGCATCGTTACCGCGGTCCACCAAATAGGTCGCGACCTTCTGCGCGGCGTCGAGATCGAGCGCGCCATCAGGCCGGAACGGGGTGATCATCGCCGTCGTCAGGCGGCCGAAAGGCGGCGCTGGCGTGGCGGAGGAAGCTGGCGAGGACATGGGGCTCAGATTACCGCTCCGCAGCCTCGGAGAAATGAGTAGGCCTGATGGCTGTCCGCTCGGGGGTCCGGGCAGCCACCAGGCTCACTCGTCCTATCGGGCCTGCCCCGGCAGTCGTTACAGCTTCCACGAAAAAAATCCGGAAAAACTTCTGTGGATACTTTCCGTAGCCGAACCGCTCCGCAGCGTCGATCATTTCAGCGCGCCAGCCAGATCGAGGTTGCGTCGAAGACGTGCTGGACGGCCCGCAATCCGCCAGGAAGCAGCAGTACGCCGGCCGCCAGCAGGAGCGGCGCGATCACCAGGCGCTCGACCCAGCTACCGGTGCTGAAGCGGAGGAGACGCGGGAGCCGGATCTCGTACCAGGTCTCGCCGCGGATCGGCAGCGGCCACAACCACGGGCAGCCGGAGCGAGTGAGAGTGTCACCGAGACAGTGGACGAACATGCCGAGGCCGACCGCCATCCCGATCCAGCCGCCGATCTCCGACAAGCCGGCCTGTACGGCGTCGGCCGTCGTCGTACCGGGCAGCGCCGTACCGAAGACCGACCAGGCCGAGGCGCCAAGGACTGCGAGGACGATCCAGTCGCCGAGTACGTCGGCGGCCAGCACCAGACCGGTGACGGCGACAGCGAGGACCGCCCACTTCCCTCGGTCGCCGAGGCTTGCCGTGAGTACGCCGAGCAGGATCGCGGCGGCCAGTGTGTGGGTCGCGTGGCGATGCCTCCCCGTACTGTCCTCGTCGCGTGGACCCTTGGTGAGGTCGTAGAGGACGCCGGAGAAGGCGCGGATGAGACCGGACATCAGCCGGGTGATCGGTCCGAGCAGCCGGGAAGCGCTCGCGCCCGGGTGATCGAGGTCAGGCAGCAGTGCGTAGCCGGCTGTCGCGGCGGCGAACGGCACCACCTCGGCCACCGACGTCAGCCCGATCAGCGGCGCCACCACCAGCCCGGCGCACCACCCCGACAAGGCATGCGACCGCCCCATCACCGTGCCTCACACTCCCCTCACCCTGGAACGGCTCATCCTTTCAACCGTGGTCCGGTCCTCCACGGAGGCTCGCCCGCCACTGTCGTTTTGCATAATCATGCAGAGGGGTGCATACTTTTCCTGTGTCCAAGGTGCTTACGTCATTGCCGGTTGGTGAGCGGGTCGGGATCGCGTTCTCGGGTGGTCTCGACACGTCGGTCGCGGTCGCGTGGATGCGCGACAGGGGGGCGGTGCCCTGCACGTACACCGCCGATCTCGGTCAGTACGACGAGCCCGACATCGCGTCCGTCCCGGGACGAGCCACGGCGTACGGCGCCGAGATCACCCGCCTGGTCGACTGCCGGGCGGCGCTGGTCGAGGAGGGGCTGGCCGCACTGGCCTGCGGTGCGTTCCACATCCGGTCCGGCGGGCGGACGTACTTCAACACCACCCCGATCGGGCGGGCCGTGACCGGCACGCTGCTGGTCCGGGCGATGCTCGACGACGACGTCCAGATCTGGGGCGACGGGTCGACCTTCAAGGGCAACGACATCGAGCGGTTCTACCGGTACGGCCTGCTGGCCAACCCGCACCTGCGGATCTACAAGCCGTGGCTCGACGCGGACTTCGTCTCCGAGCTCGGCGGCCGCAAGGAGATGTCCGAGTGGCTGGTCACCCACGGCCTGCCGTACCGGGACAGCACCGAGAAGGCCTACTCCACCGACGCCAACATCTGGGGCGCCACCCACGAGGCGAAGACGCTGGAGCACCTCGACACGAGCGTCGAGACCGTCGACCCGATCATGGGCGTCGCGCACTGGGATCCGGCCGTCGAGGTCCCGGCCGAGGACGTCACGATCGCGTTCGAGCAGGGCCGGCCGGTGACGATCAACGGCAAGGAGTTCGGCTCCGGGGTCGACCTGGTGCTGGAGGCGAACGCGATCGGCGGCCGGCACGGGCTGGGCATGTCGGACCAGATCGAGAACCGGGTCATCGAGGCCAAGAGCCGCGGGATCTACGAGGCGCCGGGGATGGCGCTGCTGCACACGGCGTACGAGCGGCTCGTCAACGCGATCCACAACGAGGACACGCTGGCCAGCTACCACAACGAGGGCCGGAAGCTCGGCCGGCTGATGTACGAAGGCCGCTGGCTGGACCCGCAGTCGCTGATGCTGCGGGAGTCCCTGCAGCGCTGGGTCGGTACGGCGGTGACCGGTGAGGTCACGCTGCGGCTGCGGCGGGGCGAGGACTACTCGATCCTCGACACCACCGGTCCGGCGCTCAGCTACCACCCGGACAAGTTGTCGATGGAGCGGGTCGAGGACTCCGCGTTCGGCCCGGTCGACCGGATCGGCCAGCTGACCATGCGCAACCTGGACATCGCCGACTCCCGCGCCAAGCTCGAGCAGTACGCCGGCCTGGGCATGTTCGGCAGCCATAACCCGGCGCTCGCGTCCTCCACCGACCTGATCGGCGCGATGCCGACCGGCGGCGCCGATGCGATCGCGTCCCGCGGCGAGGCCACCGAGGAGGACGAGCTCCTCGACCGGGCCGCGATGGAGTCCGGCACGGACTGATCCGCCCTGAACCCAGCGACCGGCCTTCAGGGGAGGCCGGTCGCTGTCAGGCGTCGTAGTCCAGCGTCACCTTGGGCGTGGTCGGGTGCGACTGGCACGTCAGCACATAGCCGGCCCGGATCTCGTCGGGTTCGAGCGCCCAGTTCGTGTCCATCCGGACCGAGCCGTCGAGCACCTTCGCCCGACACGTGCCGCAGACGCCGCCCTTGCAGGCGAACGGGGCGTCGGAGCGCACCGCCAGCGTCGCGTCGAGGACGGCCTTCGAGTGCTCGCCGAGCGAGAAGGTCGAACGGCGACCGTCGAGGATGACGGTCACCTCGGCGGCGTCCTCGTCCACGACCGTCTCCTCGACCGGAGCCGTCGGGGCCTCGTCGCCGACATGGAAGAGTTCGGCGTGCACGTGCTCACGCGCGACGCCCTCCCCCAGCAGCAACTCCTGCGCACCGACGACCATCGCGTACGGCCCGCACAGGAACCACTCGTCCACACTGTCCAACGGCAGGATCGTCGCGAACATCCGCCGCAACCGCTCCGCGTCGATCCGCCCGCTGAACAGCTCGACCTCGGTCGACTCCCGCGACAACACGTGCACCAGGTGGAGCCGCTCGGCGTATCGGTCCTTCAGATCGGCCAGCTCGTCGGCGAACATCACCGACCCGGCGGTCCGATTGCCGTAGAGCAGGGTCACGCGTGCGCCTGGCTCGGTAGCGAGGATCGTCGCGACCAGCGACAGCACCGGCGTGATCCCGCTGCCCGCGGCAACGAACGCGTAGTGCTTCACGTTCGCCGGGTCGAGCGTCGTACCGAACCGGCCGAGCGGGGTCATCACCTCCAGCTCGT
Organism: Kribbella sp. NBC_01484; assembly: GCF_036227145.1. Classification (NCBI taxonomy): domain Bacteria; kingdom Bacillati; phylum Actinomycetota; class Actinomycetes; order Propionibacteriales; family Kribbellaceae; genus Kribbella; species Kribbella sp. NBC_01484. The sequence goes on along the minus strand of NZ_CP109437.1, from coordinate 6,181,404 downwards.
CGCCGACCTTCAGCTCATGCGCCGCGTACGCCGAGAACTCGCCGCCAGGGATCCGTTTCACACCGATCCGCAGGACGCCCGACCCGGCGGGCGAGCAGATCGAGTAGCTCCGCCGTACCTCGTCCCCGGCACGACGGATCGTCAGGTGCTGGCCCGCGGTGAACTCGTACTCCCCCACCAGGTCGGCCGGCACCGTGAACGTGATCGCCACCGAGTCGTCGGTGATGGCCTCGATCGCGGCCACCTTCAACGGGTGAAAGACCGCCCGGCGCCGGGCCACTGTCGTCGTCATCTAGATCGCCTTGAAGTGGTCGAAAGGCTCCCGGCACGCGTTACAGCGCCAGAGGGACTTGCAGGAGGTCGAGCCGAAGCGGCTGAGCTCTGTGGTGTCCGGCGACCCACAGAGCGGGCAGCGGATGGTGAGGGAGAGAGCAACCGGTCCGCCGACGGCGCGTCGTCCGGTGGGCGGCGCGATCCCGTACTCGGTCAGCTTGGCCTTGCCGGCCTCACTCATCCACTCCGTCGTCCACGCCGGCGACAGCACGGTCTCGACCCGCCCGTCGACGTGCAGAGCTTGCAGTGTCAGCTCGACCTCGTGCCGGATCAGATCCATCGCCGGACAGCCGGAGTACGTCGGTGTGATCGTCACGACGACCTCATCGCCCTCGTGCCGCACCCCGCGCAACACACCGAGGTCCGCGATCGTCAGCACCGGCACCTCTGGGTCCAGCACCTCACCGACCGCTTCCCAGATCCTTGCGTCCGAAGAAGTGTGGCCCATAGCCCTCACATCTTCGGACGCAACGGGCTTGTCGGTCACCATGTCGCCCCCGGGTGCGAGCGAGCCACATGCTGCAGCTCCGCGAGCAGATACCCTTGGTGCTCGGTGTGACGCCCCTGACGGCCACCACTGTGCTGGTACGACGCCTCTGGCCGGCTGCACGTGGATTCGTCGATCACTGCCATCACTCGACGCGTCCACTCGTCCTGCAGGGTCGACGGGTCCACTGCGACCGCGAGACGTCGTACCAGGTCGTCGGACTCGAACATCTCGGCGGTGTAAGGCCAGACCGCTTCAAGAGCGGCCTGCATGCGGCTATGGCTCTCGTCGGTGCCGTCGCCGAGGCGCAGCACCCACTGGGTCGCGTGGTCGACGTGGTAGGCGACCTCTTTGACTGCCTTGCCGGCAACACCTGACAGCGTCTCGTCGGCGGACGTCTGGAGCTCGTCGTACAAAAGATGCTGATAGGTCGCGAAGTACAGCAACCGTGCCATCGTGTGGGCGAAGTCACCGGTCGGCAGCTCGCACAGCTGCAGGTTGAGGAAGTCGCGCTCGTCCCGGAAGTAGGCGAGATCGTCCTCCGACCGGCCGGCTCCTTCGACAGAACCGGCGTATTGCAGCAGCGACCGTGCCTGGCCCAACTGGTCCAGCCCGATGTTGCCGAGGGCAACGTCCTCCTCGAGCTGCGGTGCGGCCGCGATCCACTCGGCGGTGCGCTGCGCGGAGATCAGCGCGTCGTCGCCGAGGCGGAGCGTGTACACGAACAGGTCGTTCACAGGTGCTCGACGCCTTCCGGGACCTGGTAGAAGGTCGGGTGCCGGTAGACCTTGTCGCCGGCCGGGTCGAAGAACTCGTCCTTCTCGTCTGGGCTGGACGCGGTGATGTCCGCGGCCCGAACCACCCAGATCGACACGCCTTCCTGACGGCGGGTGTAGACGTCACGCGCGTTCCGCAGCGCCATGGTCGCGTCCGGCGCGTGCAGGCTGCCGACGTGCGTGTGCGACAGACCACGACGGGACCGCACGAACACCTCCCACAGAGGCTCGATCATGCTGCACTCTCCTTGCGAGCGGCCTGCTTCGCCGCATAAACGGCCGCGGCCTCACGGACCCACGCACCGTCCTCGTGCGCCTTGACCCGATGCGCGAGCCGCTGCTGGTTGCACGGGCCGTTGCCCTTCACCACGTCGTACAACTCGGTGTAGTCCGGCTCGGTGAAGCGGTAGTGCCCGGACTCCTCGTCGTACGACAGGCCGTCGTCGGGCACGCGCAGTCCGAGGACGTCGGCCTGCGGGACAGTCATGTCGACGAAGCGCTGACGGAGCTCGTCGTTGCTGTGCCGTTTGATCCCCCACGCCATCGACTGCTCCGAGTGCGTGGACGCGGAGTCGGGCGGACCGAACATCATCAGCGACGGCCACCACCAGCGGTCGAGGGCGTCCTGGGCCATCGCCTTCTGCGCCTGGGTGCCGTTGCACAGCGTGTACAGGATTTCGAACCCCTGCCGCTGGTGGAACGACTCCTCCTTGCAGACCCGGACCATCGCCCGCGCGTACGGCCCGTAGGAGCAGCGGCAGAGCGGGACCTGGTTGACGATCGCGGCGCCGTCGACCAGCCAGCCGATCGCGCCGATGTCGGCCCAGGTCAGGGTCGGGTAGTTGAAGATGCTGGAGTACTTCTGCTTCCCGCTGTGCAGCAGGTCGAGCAGGTCCGCGCGGTCCACGCCGAGCGTCTCGGCCGCGGCGTACAGGTAGAGCCCGTGGCCGGCCTCGTCCTGCACCTTCGCCATCAGGATCGCCTTGCGGCGCAGCGACGGCGCGCGACTGATCCAGTTGCCTTCCGGCTGCATGCCGATGATCTCGGAGTGCGCGTGCTGCGCGATCTGCCGGATCAGGGTCTTGCGGTACCCCGCCGGCATCGCGTCCCGCGGCTCGATCCGGCCGTCGGCGTCGATGGTCGCCTGGAAGCTGTCCATACCGGCAGCATAGCCGAGATGTGACACTTTCTCTCCAAACCAACAACAAGTGTCACAAAGTCGGACGGGGTGGTGGTAGGTCCACCCCGCGAAGTGGTGGCAGCGCGCTGGGTCCGCGCCGGGTGCACCGGGAGTATTCAGTTCAAGGCTTATACAGTTTTGGAAAGGACTCCCCGTGACCACGCAGACCCTCCCGGCCGTCGATCATCGCGGACCGGTCACCGGTACGGAACGTGCGCTCGCACCCGACCTGATCCGCGGTGCGATGCTGCTGCTGATCGGCCTGGCCAACAGCGCCAACTTCGCCTTCGCCGGCCAGCCCGGCGTCGAAAGCTCACCGCACGGCCTCGAGCGGGTGCTGAACTTCGTCAAGCTCACCTTCGTGGACGCCCGGGCCTACCCGGTGTTCGCGGTGATGTTCGGCTACGGCCTGGTCCAGCTGGCCCGGCGGCAGCGCTCCGCCGGCGCGACCTCCGGCGCGGTCCGGCGGATTCTGCTCAAGCGCAACGGCTGGCTGATCGCCTTCGGCCTGGTCCACGCGACCCTGCTGTACTTCGGGGACTTCCTCGGCGCCTACGGCATCGTCGGCATCATCTGCACGCTGTTCCTGCTCAACCGCGGCGACAAGTTCCACCGGATCATCCTCGGCGTCTGGGCCTTGGAGACCGTCTACCTCCTGGTCATCGCCGCCCAGGCCGCACTCACCGTCGTCAACAGCTCGGGGCCCGCACACCCGCTCACCAACGACCCGAATCCGTCGCTCGCTGCCCCGTCGTACGGCGCCAGCGTGATCGATCGGCTCCACGAGTACCCACTGCACACCGCGAGCGTGGTCGGCTTCATCATGGTCGTCTGGCTGGGCATCTGGGCCGCCCGTAAGCAGATCCTGGAGAACCCGGGTGCACACCGCAAGCTGCTGTGCTGGGTCGCCGCTGTCGGCCTGGGGATCACGATCCTGGGCGGTCTGCCGCTCGCCCTGGTCGGTGCCGGCTGGTTGCACGTCGACGAGACCGCGGTCGACTCGCTGAGCTATCTGTCCCACGTCAGTGGGATGTTCGGTGGACCCGGCTACATCGCGTTGTTCGGTCTGCTGGTCTCGCGCATCACCACGCTGTCGCTGCCGGTCCGCGCAGTGTCGGCCTTGGGTCAGCGATCGCTGTCCGGCTATCTGTTCCAGTCGCTCTCGTGGATGGTGCTGCTGGCTCCCTTCACGTTGGACCTTCGCTTCGGCAGTACGGCGTACACCGCGGCCCTGATCGCCATCGGTGTGTGGGTGGCGTCGGTGGCCGGCGCGTACGCGATGAGCAAGCGTTCCTACCGCGGTCCCGCCGAAACCCTCCTCCGCCGCCTCGTCTACTGACCCCACCTTGAGCATCCACCAACCACCTTCCGCGCCGGATTTTGGTTGGTGGGTGCTCAAGGTCGTCTCCCCGCGGCGGGAGGCGGAGGCGGGTTTGGGAGGATGGCGGGTATGAGTGACTTCGGCGTACCGGAACCCGCCAACCTGTCGGACCTCTCCAGTGAGAGCCCGGTGGCCGAGACGAGTGTGCGGCTGGCGCTTCCGGCCGAGGCGAACGAGATCGGTGAGATCCAGGTCGCCGCGTGGCGGACGGCGTACGCCGGTCTGCTGCCGATGGATGTCCTCGCGGATCTCAACCCGGCGCAGTTCGCGGCGCAGTGGCGGGCCGCGTTGCTCGCGCCGGGCGAGGCGCGCAACCGGGTGATGGTCGCGCTGGCCGGCCGCACCTTGGTCGGCTTCGCCGCGATCACGCCGTCCGACGACCCGGACGCCGACCCGCGGCGGGACGCGTTGATCGCCGAACTCGCGGTCAAGCCGGAGGCCACCCGCGCCGGACATGGTTCGCGGCTGCTGAACGCGGTCGTCGACACCATTCGCGCCGACGGGTTCAGCCGCGTGACGGTGTGGGTCAACTCCACCGACGACGTCCTCCGCGCCTTCTACACCGAGGCCGGCTGGGCCCCGGACGGCGCGCATCGTGAACTCGACCTGTACGGCGACGAGTCGGTGCGCATCAAGCAGATCCGCCTCCACACCGACCCGGGTTCAGCTGACTGACCTCAGTGCGAAGCGCCGGCGATAGTCGCTGGGCGTCAGGCCGGTGGTGCGTTTCAGCTGGATCCTGAGGTTGGCCGCCGTACCGAGGCCGCAGGTCCTCGCGATCGTCTCCAGCCTGACCTCGCCGCGTTCGAGCAGCCGGCAGGCGAAGGCCACCCGCTCACCGGTCAGCCAGGCGAGTGGCGTCGTACCCAGCTCGGCCTGGAACCGGCGATGCAGGGTCGCTTGACTGACCGCGGCGTACGTCGCGATGTCCGCGACCGTCAGCGGACTGCCGAGCCGCTCCCGCGCCCACTCGAGCAGCGGCGCCAGTGAGGTGTCCGCGACCACCGGCACCGGCTGATCGATGAACTGGCGCTGACCACCGTCGCGATGCGCCGTGAACACCAACCGCCGGCTCACCGCGTTCGCGATCTCGGCGCCGTGGTCGCGGCGGATCAGATGCAGGCCGAGGTCGAGCGCCGCCGCACTGCCGGCCGCGGTCAGAACGTTGCCGTCGTCAACGAACAGGACGTCCGGCAGCAACTCCACCTGCGGATACGACCGCCGGAAGGTGTCAGCCCATCGCCAATGTGTCGTAGCCCGGCGCCCGTCCAGCACCCCGGCCGCCGCCAGCGTGAACGACCCCGTGCAGAAACTCACCAACCGCGCTCCCCGCTGCGCGGCCCGCCGTACGACGTCCAGTACGGCGTCCGACGGTGGCACCTCGGGATCGGGACGATTCGGCACGATCACCGTGTCGGCGCGATCCGCCCGATCGAGGCCGGCGACCCCGGTCAGCGTGAAGAAGCCGGAATGCATGCGGATCTCGGGCTCCGGCGTACAGAGGCTGAGCTGGTACCAATCCCGGTCCAGCTCGGGGCGGCGCAGGCCGAACAGCTCGGTGGCGACGCCGAGCTCGAACGGGTTCGAACCGTGGTCCACGATCACGGCGACGTGGTGCGAGGATTCTTTCGGCATCTGCCATTTCTAGCACTCACTCATCTCCGGCGCATCCGGGAAGACTGGGCCGCATGAGCCACGAACCAGTTGATCTGCACGCTGTCCTGAAGACCTTCGACGACCTCTGGAGCCCGCGGATCGCCACGCGGATCAACGACTACGACGTCCGCGTCACCAAGGTGGCGGGCTCGTACATCTGGCACGTGCACGACACCACCGACGAGTTCTTCCTGGTCCTCGACGGCGATCTGAGCATCGCCGTCCGCGACCCGGACGAACGCGTCGTCACCCTCTCCCCCGGCCAGGTCTTCGTCGTCCCCCGCGGCATCTACCACCGCCCCTTCTCCGACGCCGGCGCCTCCATCGTCGTCATCGAACCCGCCGGCATCCCCACCACCGGCGACCACCACGACCCCCTCCCGGACCACATCTCCACCCACACAGGCCTCGAGATCTGACCACCACCGCCCATAGCATCCGGCGGATCGGCGACCGGCCGGGGGTGGTGCTCGACCGGCGTCGGCGGGCATGACAGATTGCGACGGTCCGATTACGCAAGGCCATCCGCTGGAGTCTGCATGAAGTACCTCACCCTGGCCGTGGGTCTAGGGCTGCTCCGATCATCACCCGCCGTCGCGAGCAGGTGCTCGATGGAGTGCGTCGGCGTGCTGGAGAGGAGGTTTCGATGCGGAGCATCGTGACCTTCTCGTCAGCGCGCCGAGGCGCCCATCGAGCGCCGCGCAGTAGGCGGGTGATGATCGGAGCAGCCCTCGGGCTGTCCGCTGCTGTTGTTCTCGTCGTGCCGGGGTCTGGTGCGACCGCCTCGATGCAAACCGCGACGGTGGTCGACCGGGCGCATCCGGTGGCCAACAAGTACTTGAAGCAGAGACCGGTGTGGACCCAGTGCGGCGACAAAGAGCTGCGCACGTACTGCGCCAAGATCACGGCACCGCGCGACTGGGCGAACCAGTACTCCGGCAACGACATCCAGATTGCGGTCAGCAAGGTCGCACCGGCCAAGGGCAAACCGAGCCGGGTCATCTTCGGGAACCCTGGCGGTCCGGGTGGCGCCGGCCTCGGGATGGCGCCGTACTTGGCGATCCAGGCACCGCTCGCGAAGGACCACCTCGCGGTCGGGTTCGACCCGCGGGGCACCGGTGACAGCACCGACGTGACCTGCCAGGGCTCGCCCGGCTACTCGATGGACGCGCGCGACCGGGATCCGTGGAACCTCGACCTGATCGCCGAGGCGTCGGCGATGACGCAGCCGTACTGCGACCGCCAGTCGCGCGGTCTGCTCCCGTACGTGACCACCGCGCAGACCGTGCAGGACATGGACCTGATCCGGCAACTGCTCGGCTTCGACACGATCGACTACCTCGGCTACTCGGGCGGCACCTGGCTCGGGGCGTACTACCAGACCTACTTCCCCGAGCACGTCGGGCGCTTCGTGCTGGACTCGAACACCGACTTCACCCAGCCCTGGATCAACACCTTCGTCGCGCAGCCGCCGGCGTTCGAGCGCCGGTTCCGCGAGGACTTCGCGACCTGGGCGGCGAAGTACGACGGTGAGCTGCACCTGGGCACCTCACCCGGAGCCGTCATCCGGACCTACGAGCGGCTGCGCGCGGCACTGAAGAGGCAACCGGCTGTCGAGGAGTTCCTGGACGGTTCGGTCAAGGTCGGCTACGACCAGAACACCCTGGACTCGATCATTTCCGGGGATTTGTATACAAAAATCGACTTCTATTCGCTGGCGCTCGACCTGGCATTTCTTCGCGACCTTTCCGCGACCCAGACAAAGGGCGGAGCCCGGGCCGCGCAACGCCAGGTGGACGCATTGTCGCCCGCCCGGCAGCACGAGCTGGTCCAGCGCGCCAACCGCGGCGTCGTCGGACTCCCTCCGCTGGGCCGGATGATCGGGGACGACGGCGAGAGCGCGACCTTCACGGCGATCACCTGCAATGACACGCCCTGGCCGCAAGGCCGCGAGTACGGCCAACAGTTGGCCGGACGCCTCGGTCCGAAGAACCCACTCCTCGGCTGGACCATGACTGAGAACCCCTGCTTCTACTGGGATCGCCCCAACCTGACGATGCCGACGCCGACCGGCAAAGGCCTACCTACAACGCTGATGGTGCAGTCGGTGCACGATCCGGCGACCAACTACGCGCTCGCCGTCGCCGCCCACAACAGGTACGCCGGATCGCGCCTGCTCACCGTCACCCGCGAGGGCGACCACGGCGTGTACGGCGGCGTGAACAAGTGCGCGGACAAGATCGTCAACGCCTTCCTCACCACCGGGAAGGCGCCGGCCAAGGACGTCAGCTGCACCGGCGAGGGCATCCCCGCCCCATCGGCCCCGGCACCGGAGCTCGAGGAGAGCGGCGAGCAGGGGTACGCCGAGAGCGCGCCACTGCGCCGGATCGCGGGATTCACCAAAGCCGTCTCGGGATATCTCCACTGATCCGAGCGAACGCTTGAATCGCAGGAAAGGATTGTCCGGCGCGGACGGAAAACGCAGTCAATTTCTGCCCGATTTCCCTACGCTCGGACAGACCGTGATCACCGTCGGCGAAATCCGGACCACGCTTTCGTTGTCAGGACAAATTTGTCAGGGCGATGTCAGGGTAACGTCCCTGTGCGACAGAGCGTGATTTCGACAACCTTGAGTCAGCGCGGAGGAACCAGGCGTCGACCGGGAGGGCTCGACGGCAGGTCTCCATCGCCGACGTGGCTTCGGCCGGCTGTGGGGTGGGGGGACTGCCTGGGGGGTCAGACAGAGACACAGCCGGCCGGGCCACGCACACGGCGTCATTCGCCCGCGCTCCCAAAAACCCTCGCGGGGTGCCGTCGATCCCCCAGGTCGTGGTGCTCCGCGAGGCACAAGGTCGGGGGGCTCGATCACCAGACCCGACCTACGCCGATCAGCAGCCCTGGTGGACTGCTGATCGGTTTTGTTCTGCCCGGCGTCAGAGCCGCCCGGTGTGATTCGGGTTGTGGCTCGAGGCCGGTGGCGGGTAGCCGTCGGCGACCGCGGCCAGTGGGGCCGCCCGACCGGCCGACCAGGCGGTCCGGAAGGCCCGCCGCTCCAGAGACTCCTCGATCGCCGCCCGAGTGGCCTGATAGTCCGGCTTCTCGATCTCCGGCACCGGTGCGCCGATGACCTCGCGGACACCATCCGCCGCACCCAGCAGGAACGCGGCGTAGTCGCCGCGGCCGCGTTGCTGGGCGACCGCCGCGAGCTCCTCGAGCACACTGGCCGACCGCCACCGATCACCCAGATCGCGATGCTCGGCCAGGCTCTCGTCCAGCAGGTGTACTGCGCGCTCCGTCAGGCCGCGGCGTCGTTCCACGATGCCCAGCTGGTTGAGCGACCAGGCGACACCCTCGCGGTACCCGAGCCGCTGAGACAACGCCAGGCTCTCCTGCAGCAGGTCCTCGGCCTCGACCAGCTCACCGCTGTACTGCGCGATGGCGCCGAGGCTGATCAGCGACCAGGCCAGCCCCTCGCCGTCACCGATGGCCCGGAAGGTGTCCCGTGCACGCCGGCACCGCCGCGCACCCACCTCGAGGTCGCCGCGCAACCAGGCCACGAATCCCAGGTGGTTGTGCGCCCAGGCCATCCCGGACCGGTCGCCGAGACTCTCGAAGAGGTCGAAACTCTCGCAGTGCAGGTCCTCCGCGGCCGAGTAGTCGCCCCGCTCCCGGGCTACTCCCCCGAGCCGCTGCAGGACGAGCGCCGTACCAGCTGCGTCGTCCTGCTCCTTGTACTGCACCAGGGCGGTCTCCAGCCGGACGGTCGCGGCGTCGTACTCGCACTGCAGGAACGCGAGCATGCCCGCGCCCAGATTCGCCTTCGCGCAGGCAGGAGCCAGACCGCCCAGCTCTTTGGCCGGCAGCGAGTCCGCGAGGGTCAGGGAACGTTCGAGCCACTGGCTGCCCTCGGCGTAGTGCCCGCGCAGGTAGCAGAACAGCCACAGGCCGCCGGACAACCGCAGCGCCTCGCTGACCGACCGCGTCCGCAGGGCCCACGCCATGGCGGAGCGGAGGTTGTCCAGCTCGTCGTCCAGCCGCTCGAGCCAGTCGGTCTGGTTCGGACCGCGCAGGTGGCCCTCGGCCTCCTCGGCGAGGCTGATGTAGTACTGCGCGTGCCGCCTGGCCGCCTCCTCCGTCCAGCCGGCCCCCGCCAGCCGGTCGGCGGCGAACTCACGAATCACCGCGAGCATGTAGTACCGCGCCATCCCGCGCCGCCGCGTCACCCGGATCAGCGACTTGTCCACCAGCCGCCCGGTGAGGTCGAGCGCCTCGGCCCGCTCCAACGGCCCTGGTGAAGCCTTCCCCGACATGACGGTCGCGGCCGCGTTCAGCGTCCAGCCGCCGACGAACACCGACAGCTGCGCGAACACGTCCCGCTCCGCCGGTGTGAGCAGGTCATGGCTCCACTCGATCGCGCCGGACATGGACTGCTGCCGCGGCGACGCCGTCCGCGAGCCGCCGGCCAGGATGCCGAACGACGTCTCCAGCTCGCTCGCCAGCTCCTCGATGGTCATCACGTTGGTCCGCGCTGCGGCCAGCTCGATCGCGAGCGGCATGCCCTCGAGCCGCCGGACGACGCGCGCGACCTGGTCGATCTGCCCGGCCGGATCGTAGCCGCGGGCGATCGCGCGCTCCACGAACAACCGGACCGCGGCCGACGACTCCAGCTGATGCTCGTCGTGCGGCAGGGCCAGCGCAGGTACGACGTACACGCTCTCGCCGGGGACACGCAGGAGCTCGCGGCTGGACGCGAGGACCGACAGGTTCGGGCAGTATTCCAAGAGGGCGGCGCAGATCTGGCCGACGGTCGCGACGACGTGCGAGCAGTTGTCGAAGACCAGCAGCATGTGGCTGCGGCCGATCTGTTCGGCGATCTCCTCGACCAGCCGGGTGCTCTCCACCAGGTGCAGGCCGGTAGAGGCAGCGACCGCCGGTACGACGGCGGCCGGGTCGCTGAGCGCTGCCAGTGGCACCCAGCAGACGCCGTCCGGGAAGCTGTCGGTGAGTTCGTTGGCCAGCGCTATGGTCAGGCGGGTCTTGCCCACGCCACCGGGCCCGGTGAGCGTCAGCAGGCGGGTGATGCGCTGGCCGAGCAAGCGTCTGGTGGCGGTGAGCTCGGTGGTGCGGCCGATCAGCTGGTTCGGCGGGGCGGGTGGCTGGCGCATCGGCGGCCGGCTGGTCTCGGTCTCCCGGCGCGCGGCGGAGGTGAGCTGTGACCGGTCCGGATCCTCCAGCCGCAGCGCGTCCGCGAGCAGGCGCAGCGTGTGTGCTCGCGGCGCGCGCCGACGTCCCCGCTCCAAAGCCGCGATCGCGTCGACACTCAAGCCGGCGAGCTCCGCCAGTCCCTCCTGCGACAGCCCGGCCTCACGCCGGTGCCGGCGCAGCAGGCCGCCGAATCCTGCCCCCTGCACGTCGTCCGAGCCGCGGCCAGACCCGTCTGATGGCACAGGACGGCTCCACCCAGTCTCCGACCTGCACGTGGCGGTTGCCACGCACGTCTTGAAAGTATCCCGTTTCACACCTGGTTGTCAGTTACCGCCCTGTCGTTCACAGCGAACTCCCAGGTAACTGACGGCCTTCAGCGCACCGCTTGGTCGTGGTGAGCGATCGCTGTGCGCATCGTCGCGCGGGCCCGTTTCCGGTCGCCCGCAGCGTCGTACGCGGTGGACAGGCGGAACCACACCCGCCAATCGTCGGGCGCCGCTTCCACCTCTACCTTGTACTTCAGGAACGCGGCGTCCGCAGCGGTCCGGTCGATCCGACCGGACGGCCGGCGCGGCAGATCGTCGACCGGCAGGCCACCGTCCGCCTCGAGTTCGCCGGCGAGGGCTTCGGTCCGGCGGCCGAACTGCAGTTCGCGCCAGACCAGGTAGATCCCGAGCAACGGGATGACCAGGACCGCGATCCCGAGCCCGATCGCCACCGGGTCGCCGGTCCCGATCAGCAACACCCCACGCCAGCCGAGCAGTACGGCGTAGGCGACGAACACCACCGCGATCACGATCGCCGCACGCTTCGCGCTCATCTCAGTGTCATTTCTTTCCCCGCCCCACCGCCCCGGTCAGGCTAGATCCATGAAGTGCTCGAGGCCGACCGTCAGCCCGGGCGTGCCGACGATCCGCCGGACCCCGAGCAGGACGCCGGCCATGAACGAGACCCGGGCCATCGAGTCGTGCCGGATCGTCAGCGTCTCGCCCTCGTCACCGAACAGGACCTCCTGGTGCGCGACCAGACCGCGCAGCCGGACCCCGTGCACCCGGATCCCGTCCACATCCGCCCCCCGCGCGCCGTCCAGCGCCGTCGTGGTCGCGTCGGGGATCGGCCCGGCCCCGGCGTCCCGGCGGGCGGCGGCGATCAGTTCCGCCGTACGGCGTGCCGTGCCCGACGGAGCGTCCACCTTGTCCGGGTGGTGCAACTCGACGATCTCGACGGACTCGTAGTACCGGGCCGCCTTGGCGGCGAACTGCATCATCAGGACCGCGCCGATCGAGAAGTTCGGCGCGATCAGTACGCCGGTGCCCGGGCTGGCGTCGAGCTGCGAGCGCAGCGTGGCCAGCCGCTCGTCGTCGAACCCGGTGGTCCCGACGACCGCGTGGATGCCGTGCTCGATGCACCAGGCCAGGTTGTCCATCACGACCTCGGGCCGGGTGAAGTCGACCACCACCTGCGCACCGGCCTTGGTCAGCTCCTCGAGCTCGTCGCCCTGGTCGAGCCGGGCGACCAGCTCACAGTCGTCGGCCTCCTCGACCGCGAGGCACGTCTGAGCGCCCATCCTGCCCTTGGCTCCCAGTACACCGACCTTGATCATGCGCACCCTTCCGGTTGGAATCGAGGGCAACAGGATCTCATCCGCTCCCCTCTGGTCCGGTCAGGGTGCCGTCGGTCAGGGTTTCTGCGCGGCTCGCTCGGCGCGCGGGACGTAGACCTGCAGCTTGATCGTGTCCTTCGCGGGCGCGAGCAACGTGTAGTCCGCCTGGAAGTCCAGCCCGCAGGCGCGCAGGGCGGTGACCTCGACGTCGGAGATGGGACGGTTGAGGATGATGATCGGCGGGCGACTCGCTCCCCAGGGCGGTCCGTTCCGGCAGACCTCCCCGATTCCGGCCGCGGTCCTGGACCGTTCCTTCGGCGCGACCCAGGCCTCGCCGACCGGCTTCCCCTGCAGCATCAGGACGATCCCGGCCATCTTGTCGAACGCCAGGATCGGCCGCCCGGTCGGCTGGAGATACGCCCGGAGCTCGGTCGCCAGCTTGGAGTAGTTCCGCTCGGCCAGCGGCTCGACGTAGAGACCCTTCAACGCCGGCAGGGACGCCGCCGCGGTCAGCTGTGTGTGCCCGACCGACCGATAGGGGTACTGGAACAGCCCGGTGTAGGCGATGGACGCGACCGCCACCAGCGACGCAACGGCCACGATCCCGACAGTCGCCCGGGCGACGATCGGCGTCGCCCAGATCCCGGTCACGACCGCGATCATCACCGCGGCCCAGGCGGCGAACGCGTTGAAGCCGATCGTGTAGAGCGGGTTGTTCGTGCCGAACGCCTGCACCATCGGCAGCACGACCAGCAGCCCGAGGACGACCCATCCCCGCGCGTTCTCGCGGCTCAGCACGGACCGGTCCGTCAGCCGGAGCCGGCCGGCGACCACAGCGGCGACGGCCGTCACCAGCGCGACGAGTACGGCGGCCAGGAGCGTCACCGTGTACCGCGACGTGTGCCCGGACCCACCCAAGGCGGCGCCATCGGCGACCACCCGGCGTACCGACAGAGCGAACGCGACGAGCACGAGCACCCCGGCGGCGATGCGCAGCCAACGCCATCGGGCGATCACCGCGACGGCGGCTGCGACCAGCAGGATCCCGTGGTCGCGGAGGGTCCGTCCGAGCAGGTTGAGACCGGTCGACCAGTAGACGTGCAACAGGGCGGCCGGCGAGTACGACGTGTCCGCGATGAACCTGTTCACGGTCATGATCCCCGGCACCGCGACGTTCAGCCGGACCACGAACAACTGCACCACGAGCGCCGCCGCCGCGAGCCCGGCCAGCGCGAGACCGACACCGCGGGCAACGGCCCGCAAGCCCTGGCCGGCCAGAACGATCAGGGCGGCGACCACGATCAGCCCGATCACCACCACCGAGGTCCACTTCGCCAGCACCATCGCACCGATGACAAGACCGGCCACGACCAGCACCCAGAACGGCACCGGGCGCCCTCGATCGACCGCCGTCGCCATCCACAACACGCACGAGACCAGCGTCAGCGCACCGAGCAGGACCACATCGTTGTAGCCGGGCGACTGCGGCAGCCAGCTGTAACACATGCCACCGGCGGCCAGAATGACCGCCATCCCGGCCAGCTCCCACAGCTTCGTCGGCGCCGCGCCCGGCCGCCGGCCTCGCAACCAGCGCATGAAGCTGTACCCGAAGATCAGATGCACGACGACCACGGTCAGCAGCCGGAACAGCCGCAACCGGACGATGTCGTACCCGAGCCACTCGAAGACCGGGCCGTACAGGTACTGCACTCCGGTCAGCGCCAGCGGATTGCTGTTCCACCATCGGTAGGACAACAGGTAGTAGCCCTCGTCGGTGATGTCGAAGCCTTCGTTGGCGGCCCGGCCCGCGGTCAGGATCCACCACCCCGCGAGCCCACCGGCAACCACGATGACCCCGGCCAGCAGCGCGAACTGCCTGCTCCTCGGGGTCATCGGTAGTGCACTCACGGCCGCCACCCTAGGCCATTACTCCACAGATACCCCTTGGGCCGGGGTGTAGGCGGCCTGGGCGTCTTCGGCGAAATGGCAGGAGACGGTCTGCCCGGAGGGGATCTCGCGGAGCTGCGGTTCCTCGCTGCTGCAGCGGGCTTCCGCGCGCAGACAGCGGGTGTGGAACCGGCAGCCGGACGGCGGCATCACCGGCGACGGTGGGTCACCGGCCAGCACGATCCGCTTCCTGCCCTGCCGGGCCAGTCCGGGCTCGGCGGACAGTAGCGCCTGCGTGTACGGATGCGCGGGGACGTCGTACACCTGCTGGTGCTCGCCCAGCTCGGCCACCTTGCCCAGGTACATCACCGCGACCCGGTCCGAGACGTGCCGGACCACGGAGAGGTCGTGCGCGACGAAGATGATGCTGAGACCAAGCTCACGCTGCAGGCGCATCAACAGGTTCACCACCTGCGCCTGCACGGACAGGTCCAGTGCGGACACCGGCTCGTCGCAGAGCAGTACGTCGGGGTTCAGTGCGATCGCCCGGGCGATCCCGATCCGCTGCCGCTGGCCGCCCGAGAACTGGTGCGGGAACTTGGTCTCGTCCTCGGCCCGCAACCCGACCAGTTCGAGCAGTTCACGCACCCGGGACCGGACGTCGACACGCTTCGCCACATCCGGGTGGACCTCCAGCGGCTCGGCCACGATCTCGCCGACGCGCATCCGTGGGTTCAGGCTCGAGTACGGGTCCTGGAACACCACCTGCACGTTGCGCCGCCAGCGCCGCAAATCGCGCGCCCTCAGCTTGCTGACGTCGACCCCGCCGTAGAAGAGCTGTCCGGACGTCGGCTTCTCCAGCGCGGCAAGCAGCCGGACCAGCGTGGACTTCCCGCAGCCCGACTCGCCGACGATGCCGAGCGACTCGCCCCTGCGGAGCGTCAGGTCGACGCCGTCGACCGCACGAACCAGTGTCTTGGTCCCGAAGCTCAACGCCGGACTGATGTCGTAGTGCTTCACCAGATCGGTTGCCACCAGCAACTCGTCGGCCATCACACCGCCTCTCGTTCCGCGATCGACGTACGGCGGATGCACGCGGCATCCCGGCCAGGGGCGACGGTGAGCAGCGGGGGCACCTCACGCGCGCAGTCGTCGATCGCGTGCGGGCACCGGGGCCGGAACGCGCAGCCGGACGGGATCGCCCGCAACGACGGCGGCGTACCGGGGATGGTCGGCAGCTCCTGGCCTTTCAGGTCCGCCGACGGCATCGAGCCCAGAAGCCCTTCCGTATAAGGATGAACGGGATACTCCAGGGCCTCCGCGGTGGACGCTCGCTCGACCACATGCCCGGCGTACATCACCACCACGTTGTCCGCGACGTCCGACACCACGCCGAGGTCGTGGGTGATCAGGACGACGCCCATCTCGCGTTCGGCCTGCAGTTCCGCGATGAGCTCCAGGATCTGTGCCTGGACGGTGACGTCGAGCGCCGTGGTCGGCTCGTCCGCGATCAGTACGTCGGGATCGAGCGCGAGCGCCATCGCGAGCATCACCCGCTGCCGCATGCCGCCGGAGAACTCGTGCGGGTAGTCGCCCACCCGCTTCGCCGCGGCCGGGATCCGGACCTGGTCGAGCATGTCCGCGGCCTGCCTGAGCGCGGCCTTCTTCGACATGCCGCGGTGCACGCGGTAGCACTCGGCGATCTGGGTGCCGACCGACTGCACCGGGTTCAGCGCCGACAGCGAGTCCTGGAACACCATGGTGATCCGGTCGCCGACGATCTTGCGCCGTTCCTTCACGGTCATCCCGATCAGGTCCACGCCGCGGTACTCCGCCGTACCGGAGACGATCCGGCCCGGCGGCATCTCGAGGATCCCGGTCAGCGCCTGGGTCGACACGCTCTTCCCCGACCCGGACTCGCCCAGGATCGCCAGCGTCTCGCCGGCCCGGACCTGCCAGGACACCCCGTCGACCGCACGCACCGGCCCGCGCGGGGTGTCGAACTCGACGCTGAGGTCGTCGACCTTCAGCAGTACTTCGCCATGTTTGGTCATCGGAGCAACTTCGGGTCGAGGGCGTCGCGGATCGAGTCGCCGATGATCATGAACGAGATCGTCATCGTCGAGATGAACAACGCCGGCCAGATGAACAGGTGCGGAGTGTCCCGGTACGACGCCGCGACGCCGAATTGCGAACCCCACGAGATCGACGGCGGTTGCAGCCCGACCCCGAGGAACGTCAGCGCGGCCTCGAGGCCGACCATGCCGCCGATGCCGAGCGTAGTCATCGCCAGCAGCGGCGCCATCGCGTTCGGGAACACGTGTTTGCGGAGGATCCGCACCGGGGGTACGCCGATCGACCGAGCCGCCAGCACGTACTCGCGGTTGCGGACCGAGAACACCGTGGCCCGCATCAGCCGCATCCCGCCCGGCCAGCCGATCAGCAGGATCACGCCGACGATGATCCAGATGCTGCGGTTCGGCACCGAGTTCAGGATCACGATCAGCACCACGATGCCCGGCACCGCGAACAGTACGTCGGCAGTCCGCGAGATCAGCGCGTCGACGAAGCCCGGGAAGTACCCGGCCAGCAACCCGAACGAGCCGGCCAGGATGAAGACCCCGAAACTCGCGCAGATGCTGACCAGGACCGACGGACGTGCGCCGTAGATCACGTTGGCGAAGTAGTCGCAGCCCTGGATGTCGAATCCGAACAAGTGTCCCGGGCTTCGGCCGTGCCGGCTCTTGGTCAGCTCGCAGAACCGCGGATCGATGGGCGTGAAGAGCTTCGGCACCGCGGCCATCAGGAAGAACAACAGCAGGAGCAGGCTGCAGACGACGAACTGCGGCTTGCGCAGCAGCGCGCGCAGCAGTTCCCGGTTCGACAGCGTGCGGCCGTCGCCGAGCTCCTGTGCCTCGGCGCCGACGACCGCCTGGATCTCAGACATTGCGCACCCTCGGGTCCAGGACGCCGTACAGCACGTCGACCAGCAGGTTGATCACGATGAACGAGATGAAGGCGAGGGTCGACAACAGCACCACGACGCCACCCTCCTTCAGCTTGATCGCCTGGAACATGAACTGACCGAGCCCGGGCAGGTTGAAGATGCTCTCCGTGATGATCGCGCCGCCGAACATGCCGGCCAGGTCGATCCCGATGAAGGTCACCACCGGGAGCAGCGCGTTCGGCAGGATGTGTGACCACAGCACCCGCTGCTCCCCCATCCCCTTCGCCCGCGCCGTCTTCACGAAGTCGGCGTTCACCGTCTCCACGATCGACGTCCGCATCAGCCGGGCGAGACCTGCGAATCCGAGCACGCCGATCACCAGCGCGGGCAACAGGTACGAGCGCGGGAACCCTTCCAGCACACCCGAGACCGGGAACCACTTCAGCTCGACGCCGAACAGGTACTGCGCGGCGAAGTACGCCACCAGTCCGGGCACCGCGAGCAGCAACAACGTTGCCAGCAGCAACGACTTGTCGATCAGCCCGTTGCGCTTGAAGCCGGCGTAGACGCCGAAGAACAGCCCCAGTGTCCACTGGAACGCGTTCGCCAGCAGGGTCAGCTTCAGCGTGACCGGGATCCGCAGCCGGAGCTGATCGGCGATGTCCGCGCCCGCGAACGTCGTACCGAAGTGGCCGGTGAGGATGTCCTTCATGCTCAGCAGGTACTGGATGATGAAGGGATCGTCGAGGTGGAACTGGGCCCGCTTGGCCGCCAGCACGGCCGCCGGGATCGGCTTGTCGCCGGCCAGTTCCCGCAGGGGGTCTCCGGGCATCGCGAAGACGAGCGCGAAGACCCCCAGCGTGACGATCAGCCCGATCGGGACGGCCGCCAGCGCGCGGCGCAGGACGAACCGGATCACTTGAACGTCGCGTAGAGCGCCGACACCCCGACGTACTTCGACACCCGGGGCTCGATCTTGTCCGAGTGCAGGTAGGCGTTCGACTTGGTGTACAGCGGGATCAGCGGCATGTCCTCGAGCGCGATGTCCTCGGCCTGCTGGTAGAGCTTGATCGCCTTGTCCTGGTCCGGCTCGGCGTCGCCCTTGGCCAGCACGGCGTCCAGCGCCGGGTTGTTGTAGCCGGCGAAGTTCGCGTCACCGTTGGACTTGAACATCGGGGTCAGGTAGTCCTCGATCGACGGGTAGTCGTGTCCCCAGCCGCCGAACCGCAGGCCGTCCAGCTTGCGGGAGTCGGCCAGCTCGGTGATCTCCGAACCCTGCTTGCCGGTGTACTTCACCTGCAGGCCGAGGTTCTGCCGGAGCATGTTGCCGATCGCCTCGGCGAAGATCTGCCCGGTCGCGGACGTGGTGCTGTAGCTGATGTTGACCGTGCCGGAGAAGCCGCCCGCCTCCTGCAGCAGCTGCTTGGCCTTGGTGGCGTCGAAGTCGCAGTACTTGCAGGCGTTGTCGCGGTAGCCGGCGATGTCCGGCGCGATCAGGCCCTTGGCCGGGTCGGACAGGCCGACCAGGTCGGCGAACGCCTTGCGGTCGATCGCCTCCGAGAACGCGTGCCGCAGCTTCGGGTTCTTGTAGCGCGCGTCCCAGGCCGGGAAGACCAGGTAGTTCGCGCCGGAGCTGACGCTGGTCACCCACTTGTCCGGCGCATCGGTCTTGAAGCTCTGCACCTTGGTCGACGGCACGTCGGTGAAGTCCACGTTGCCGGCCAGGAACTCGTTGTACGCCGTGTCCGCGTTCGGGATGAACCGGTAGGTGATCGAGTCCGCCTCGGGCGCGTTCGGGCCCTTGTAGCCGTCCCACTTGGCCAGCTTGATGTCGTCACCGGCGTTCCAGTCGGCGGCCAGCTTGTACGGGCCGTTGCCGATCGGCTTGCGCTTGTAGGCGTCCGGGTTCTTCCGCACCTCCTCCGGCAGCGGGGCCAGGCCGAGGTACTGCAGGGTCAGGCCGAACTGCGAGAACGGCACCTTGAGCTTGACCGTGAAGGTCAGGTCGTCGACCTGCTTGAGGCCGCTCAGCGTCTTCACCGCGGTCGGCTTCGGAGTGGCGCCGTCCGGGGTCGGCGGGTTCAGCGCCTCGTACCCCTCGACCTTGGAGAAGAAGCCGTTGTTCTTCCAGGCGTTCGAACCCTCGGCGGTCATGTTCCAGCTGTCCACGTAGTCCTTCGCGGTCAGCGGCTGGCCGTTCTGGAAGGTGTTGCCGGGCTTCAGCTTGACCGTCCAGGTCTGGCTGGTCTTGTCCGGTGTGACCGAGTCGGCCATCACGTTCTCGAGCTTGCCCGAGTTCGGATCGGTGGTCACCAGCGGGGCGAACATCGCCATCGCGACCTGGATACCCGGACTGCCGTTCTCGTTCAGCGGGTTGATGTACTCCAGCGGGTCGGCAGCGATCGCGATGATCTCACTCTTCGCACCACTGGCGGAGCCACCACTGGACTTCCCATCTCCACAAGAGGCGAGCACCAGTGCGAGACCGAGTGCCACCCCCACAACCCCAGTCAGACGTCGCACAGTCAAACCAACTTCCTCGGCGGGAGGGCCGTTAAGCGGGCGGATCAAGCGTCATGGTGGCTGGTCGAAACTGCGCATGTCAACGTTGTCAGGCACAAAACGGCGGCGCGTAACTCAGGCGTTACTTTCCCAAGACCTCAGACGACCAGCCAGCCATCACGGAGGACCGCCCCACCTTAATCACATAACCTCCCTGAGTCATCAGACGTCAGGTCAGATCTCACCCAATAGTCTTTGTGCACACAAATGCGCACTCAGGCCGTTGTCCTCATCACATCGTCGACTGCGGTGAGTGTCCGGTCCCCTGCAGGCTGTGCCGGGACGACCCGCCTGCCGATTCGTGGTGTGTCGCGAACAGCCGTGCGAACCGCCCGTCCGGCTGTGCCATCAGCTCCGGGTACGTCCCGCACTGCACCACCGAACCGTCGTCGATGACGTAGATCCGGTCCATCGCGCGCAACGTCCAGGCCCGGTGCGACACGACGATCGTGATCCGGGTGTCCTTGGTACGGCGTAAGTCGGCGAAGATCTCGCGCTCCGCCTCGGCGTCGATGGCCGAGGTCTCACGTGGTGACGCGACACAACTCCTGGCAGATTACCGCGTCAGCTGGGCGGGATGTTCTGGTTCAGGTGGAACAGGTTGCCCGGGTCGTACTTCCGCTTCAGCTCCGTCAACCGCTCGTATGTCGAGGCGCCGTACGCGGTGCGGATGCGGTCGGTGCCCTCGTCGGTGAGGAAGTTGACGTACACCCCGGACTGGTGCGGCTCGATCGCCCGCCACGAGTCCCGCACCCACTCCCGTTGCTCCTCGAACCCGTCCGGACCGAGCGTCGCCCCGACGAAGTTGAACGTGTGCCCGCTCGATCGCCCGCCGAACGCCGTACTGTCCTCAGGCACTCGGGAGATCGCGCCGCCGAGGTGGAAGATCGGGTACGCCGTGTACGGCGAATCGATCGCCAAACCGCGCTCGGCCGCGATGTCGATCACGTCGTCGGTCAACTCGCCGACGTCGCACGCGCGCATGTAGTACCACCGGCCATGCGGGAAGCTCGGATCGAACATCGACTGCAGGGAGAGGTACGGCGTCGCCGTGCACGTGTCCAGCAACGGCGGTGCGAACGCCTTGAGCGGCGCTACCGCCTGCTCGCCTTCCTCGACCGGTCCGGCGTAGCCGACGACGACCGCCACCACCGGTCGGCCGTGCAGCTCGGCCGGAATCGTCGGCACGGCTGGGAGCCAACGATGGATCACCGCGGTGGTCAGCTCGTCCGGGACGTCGG
Organism: Kribbella sp. NBC_01484; assembly: GCF_036227145.1. Lineage (NCBI taxonomy): Bacteria > Bacillati > Actinomycetota > Actinomycetes > Propionibacteriales > Kribbellaceae > Kribbella > Kribbella sp. NBC_01484. The sequence continues at coordinate 6,160,146 of NZ_CP109437.1, read as the reverse complement.
TGATCCAGTCCCGGTAGAAGCGCATCCACTCCGGCGACTGCTCCATCGGCCACGCCACCAGGCCGCCGTACACGATCGGCCCGACCGGGTGCAGCCGGAATTCGAACTCGGTCACGATGCCGAAGTTTCCACCACCACCGCGGATACCCCAGAACAGATCGGCGTTCACGTCCTCGCTCGCGATCACCAGCTCACCCTCGGCGGTGACCACGTCGACCGAGATCAGGTTGTCGATGCTCAGTCCGTACTTGCGCATCAGCCAGCCGATCCCGCCGCCCAGGGTGAGGCCGGCCAGACCGGTGTGCGTGACGATGCCCGACGGCGTCGCCAGGCCGAACGCCTGCGTCTCCCGATCGAGCTCACCCAGCAGCACACCCGCCTGCGCGCGGGCGGTACGTCGTACCGGATCGACCCGGATGCCCTTCAGCGCAGCGAGATCGATCAGGATCCCGCCGTCGCAGGTCGAGTGCCCGGGAAGCTGTGACCGCCGCCGCGGACCGCGACCGGCAGACCGGTACGGCGGGCGAACGCCAGCGCGCTCCGGATATCGGCGACTCCGGTGCAGCGAGCGATCACCGCGGGCCGCCGGTCGATCGACCCGTTCCAGACCGCACGTTGTTCGTCGTACGACGGGTCGCCCGGATGGATCAGCTCCCCGCGGAAGTCATCGCCGAGCGCCTGAATCTCCGGAGTCATCGTGCTCATGACCTACTCCCCCCTCCCCCAGGCCCCCTTTCACCGGCCAGTTTGCTCCTGCCGGTGAGGACTGTCGAGGTGATCGGGACCCGGAGGTATTTCGGTCAGGATCTGACAGCCGACGGGGAACAGAAGCCCCCGCGAGATCACCCCGGGCATTTCATGACGTCTAGCCCTCGCGGTTCGGGAGTAGCTGGGTGATCAGGGCGTCGGCTGTCCAGTGCTCCCATCGGCTGGGACTCCAGCCGCGGCGCTTCGTCAGGTAGTGGTACATCTCCGGGCTCTGCAGGGCGAGCGCGATGTCGATGGCCATCGCCGGGTCGACGCCCTCGCGGAGCGGGCCTTTGGCCGCAAGGGCGGTGATGAGCCGTTCCATCACCGTCGCCCGCTGGGCGTTGTTGGTCTCCCAGAGCTCGGCGATCTCGGGGTCGGCCGAGGCGGCGCTGGAGACGACATGCAGCACGGGTGCGACGCGCTCGTAGATCTCCCGGGCGAGGCGGGTCTGCGCGCGAAGCTGATGCTCCGGATCGGGGTCGTCGATCGCGGCCAGCACTCCGGGCCGCTCGAGAGTCGGAACGGGTTCCTCGTCGCCGGCCACGGCGACGTCGAGGATCTCGCTGAGCAGGGCGCGCTTGGTGCCGAAGGTGAAGTACAGCGTCTGTACCGCCATGCCGGCCGCGGCGGCGACGGCCTGCATCGAGGTCGCGGCATACCCCCGCTCGGTGAACAGGCCCAGCGCCGCACCCCGCATCCGGTGCCGATTGGCGCGCGCCTTGTCCACTCGCCGGATGGCCTGACCGGGGTTCATGCCCACAGCCTAGCAGTTGACTAGAGTTCGCCACTAGTGATCCACTAGAGCAACACTCTAGTGAATTCCACCACGAGGCATCCGTGAACGGAGACCTGCACCGATGACCGAGACACTTCCGCACTCCGGCGCCACACGTCGCCAACTCCGCACCACCGCCCGGCTGACCGCGCTGATCGGCGGGCCGGTGTTCTGGCTCGGCACGCTGCTGCATCCCGCCCGGGACGGCTGGAGCATCGCGGCCGCCGGCGAGCGCTACGGACTCACCCACGACATCCAGGCGGCCGGCCTGCTCTTGCAGGTCGTCTGCCTGGCCAGCGTCATTGCCCTGGGCAACCAGATCACCCGCCGGCGGGACCTCAGTGCCTGGTACGGCGCCCTGGTCGGCACGCTGCTGTGGTTCGCGCTGATCATCTTCGACGGCTCGCACAATCCGGTCCGAGCGGAGTACCACCCGAGCGTGGTCCACCAGGCGTCCGACCTCGATACGCCGGCCGCGCTGATCGTCTTCCCGGCACTACTGGTGTTCCCGCTCGGCTACGTGTGGCTCGCCCGCACCCTCGGCCGACACGGCTTGCGGCTGGCCGGGCTGCTGCTCGCCGTAGGCGCCGTCGCGTACACGCTCGGCGGCTTGTTCATCTTCACCTCCGGACCAGGCTTCGGCCTGATCCAGATCTTCGAAGTAGCCGGCGCGACCTTGTACGCCATCGGCTACATCCTCCTCGGTCGCGCCGCCACCGACCTCCACCAGGTCCGCTGACGATGGCCTCCTCCCCCGACGAGAGCGCGGCGGCGATCATCCAGGCCTTGGTGTCACCGGCAGGGCGAGCCGATCCCTTCCCGTTGTACGCCGCAGCGCACCGGAACGGCGCGGTTCAGGCCATCACCGACACCGTCTTCCTCGTGGTCGGCTACGCGGCGGTCAACCAAGTGCTTCGAAACCCTGGATTCGCCTTGCCGAGCGATCCTACGGATGCGGGCGACGCGGCAGCGCTGCGCTTGATGAACCGGTCGATTCTGCGGACCAACCCTCCGGACCACGGTCGCATGCGCTCGTTGATCTCCCAGGTCTTCACGCCACGCCGAGTCGCCGCGCTGCAGCCGACGGTCGTGGCCGCCGTGGACACCCTGCTCGAAGCGCTGGCCGAGTCCGGAGCCGACGGCCGGACGGTCGACTTCATGGACCGATTCGCTTTCCAGCTGCCGGTCACTGTGATCTGCGAACTGCTCGGGATCCCGATGGCCGACCGCCACCAGTTCCGCCCGCTGGCGTCCGCGTTGACCGCGGCGCTGGAACTCACGGGCGATGTGGACGGTCCGGCCGACGAAGCCGCCCGCGAACTCGGAAAGTACTTCACTCACCTGATCGGCGAACGCCGGACGAGGCCGGGCGACGACCTCGTCAGCGCCCTGGTGGCTGCCCGCGACGCGGACGACGGCCGCCTGTCCGACGAGGAGTTGCTCGCCAACCTGATCCTGCTGCTGGTCGCCGGCTTCGAGACGACAACCGATCTCCTCGGCAACGGGCTGACGATCCTGCTCGACCGTCCGGACCTCGCCGTGGCGGTGCGCTCCGGCCAGACCACGACAGCGGCCTTCATCGAAGAGGCCTTGCGCTACGAGTCTCCGGTGCAGGTGACGACCCGGGTGGCAAGCGCCGACGGCCTCGTTGTCGAGGACGTCGGCATCCCAGCCGGCAGCGACCTGATTCTGTTGCTCGGGGCAGCCAACCGCGACCCGGCCCGGTATCCGCGCCCCGACCGGTTCGATCCCACCCGCGCCGACAACAAGCCACTCAGCTTCGGCGCCGGCCAACACATCTGCATCGGCAACAACCTCGCCCGGCTCGAAGCATCCGTGGCCTTCCCCCGCCTCCTCGACCGCTTTCCCGGCCTCTCTGCTGATCCCGGCCGGCAGCCCGTACGCCGCGACAGGCTCGTGCTGCGCGGCTATCAGACGCTGCCGATCCGGGTCAGAGCGTGAAAGCGGTGCTGTCTTCGTCGTACGGGCCCATCAAGGTCAGGGCCGGGGTGCCGGCGTACAGCTCGGCGGCCAACTGGCTGACGTCGTCGAGGGTGACGGCATCGATGCGGTGGAGGATGTCGTCGACGGTGGGGAGCTCGCCGTACACGAGTTCCGCCTTGGCGATGCGGGTCATCTTCGCGCCGGCGTCCTCCAGGCCCATCACGACCGAGCCACGCATCTGGCCCTTCCCGCGGAGCAGCTCGTCCGGGGTGATGTTGCCGTTGGCAATCACCTCGAGTTCGGCGCGGACCACGTCGAGGACCTCGCCGGCCTTCTTCGGCAGGCAGCCGGCGTACACGCCGACCATGCCGGAGTCGGCGTACGCCGAGCCGAACGTGAAGACCGAGTACGCCAGGCCGCGCTTCTCCCGGACCTCCTGGAACAGTCGGGACGACATCCCGCCGCCGACGATCCCGTGCAGTACGCCGGCGACGTACCGGCGCTCGTCGTTCCGCATCAGGCCCGGCATCCCGAGCACCAGGTGCGCCTGCTCGACATCACGATGGTGAACGCGCACTCCGCCGTACGTCGGAACTGGCTCGGCGGCACCTAGTCGGACCGGGGCGGGCTCGGCCTCCGTGGTCACCCAGTGCCGCTCGAACGCCTTGCGGACCAGGCGGACGACGTCCGCGTGGTCGACGTTCCCGGCGACCGAGACGACGATGTCGGAGGGCTTGTACCGGCGCCGGTACCAGCCCACGACCTGCTCGCGGGTCAGCCCGGCCACGGACTCGGGCGAACCGGTGATGGAGCGACCCAGCGGGGACATGCCCCAGAGCTGCTCTGCGAAGAGGTCGTGGATGTGGTCCGACGTCTCGTCGGCGTGCATCGCGATCTCCTCGTCGATGACGTCGCGCTCACTCTCCACGTCCGCAGCCGTCAGCGTGGCGGAGGTGATCATGTCGCAGATGACGTCGACCGCGAGCGGCAGGTCGGAGTCGAGCACCCGCGCGTAGTAGCAGGTGTACTCCTTGCCGGTGAACGCGTTCATCTCGCCGCCGACCGCGTCGATCGCGGCGGAGATCTCGAGCGCGTCGCGGCGCTCGGTGCCCTTGAACAACAGGTGTTCGAGGAAGTGCGTCGCGCCGGCGAGGTGGTCCGGTTCGTCCCGGGACCCCACGCCGACCCAGACGCCGAAGGTGACCGAGCGGAAGCCCGGCACGGACTGGGAGACAACCCGAAGCCCGGAGGGCAGGACGGTCCGTTTCACCGGACCGCCCGCCTCCGGGCTCAGCAGGGTGCTGGTGATGGCTCGCGTCACTCGGCGGAGTCAGCCACCTTCTCGTCGGCCTTCTTGTCGCCCTCACCCTCGATGACCGGGATCAGCGACAGCTTGCCGCGGTCGTCGATCTCGGCGATCTCGACCTGCAGCTTCTGGCCGACCGACAGGACGTCCTCGACCGCCTCGACCCGCTTGCCGCCGGCCAGCGGACGCAGCTTGCTGATGTGCAGCAGACCGTCCTTGCCCGGCAGCAGGCTGATGAACGCACCGAAGTTGGTCGTCTTCACGACCGTGCCCAGGTAGCGCTCGCCCTTCTCCGGCATGGTCGGGTTCGCGATCGCGTTGATCGCGGCCCTGGCCGCCTCGGCGCTCGGACCGTCGGTCGCGCCGATGTAGACGGTGCCGTCGTCCTCGATCGAGATGTCGGCGCCGGTGTCCTCGGTGATCTGGTTGATCATCTTGCCCTTCGGGCCGATGACCTCGCCGATCTTGTCGACCGGGACCTTCACCGAGATGACCCGCGGCGCGAACTCGCTCATCTCACCCGGCGCGTCGATGGCCTTGGCCATCACGTCCAGGATCGTCAGCCGCGCGTCCTTGGCCTGCGTCAGCGCACCGGCCAGCACGCTGGCCGGGATGCCGTCCAGCTTGGTGTCCAGCTGCAGGGCGGTGACGAAGTCCTTGGTGCCGGCGACCTTGAAGTCCATGTCGCCGAACGCGTCCTCGGCGCCGAGGATGTCGGTCAGCGCGACGAACTCCTCCTTGCCGTCGACCTCACCGGAGATCAGACCCATCGCGATACCGGCGACCGGGGCCTTCAGCGGCACACCGGCGGACAGCAGCGACAGCGTCGAGGCACAGACCGAACCCATCGAGGTCGACCCGTTCGAACCGAGCGCCTCGGACACCTGACGCAGCGCGTACGGGAAGTCCTCGCGCGACGGCAGCACGGGCACCAGGGCCCGCTCGGCCAGCGCGCCGTGACCGATCTCGCGACGCTTCGGCGAACCCACCCGGCCGGTCTCACCGGTCGAGTACGGCGGGAAGTTGTAGTTGTGCATGTAGCGCTTGCGGGTCTCCGGGGACAGCGTGTCCAGCTGCTGCTCCATCCGCAGCATGTTCAGCGTGGTGACACCCAGGATCTGGGTCTCGCCGCGCTCGAACAGCGCCGAACCGTGCACCCGCGGCAGCACCCGCACCTGGGCCTTGAGCGGCCGGATGTCGGTCAGCCCGCGGCCGTCGATGCGGATCTTGTCCTTCAGCACCCGCTGCCGGACCAGCTTCTTGGTCAGCGACCGGAACGCCGCGGACAGCTCCTTCTCGCGGCCCTCGAAGTCGGCGGCCAGCTTGTCCACCGTGGCGGCCTTGACCGCGTCGGTGGCGTCCTCACGCTCGTGCTTGCCGGCGATGGTCAGCGCCTGCGCCAGCTCCTCGCTCGCAGCGGCCTCGACCGCGGCGAACGCGTCGTCCTGGTAGTCCGGGAAGACGGGGAACTCGCCGGTCGGCTTCGCGGCCCGCGCGGCCAGGTCGGCCTGCGCCTCGACCAGCGTCTTGATGAACGCCTTGGAGGCCTCGAGGCCCTGGGCCACGATCTCCTCGGTCGGCGCCTGGACACCGGACGCGACCTTCTCGAAGGTGGTCGGGGTCGACTCGGCCTCGACCATCATGATCGCGACGTCACCGGTCTCGGTCACCCGGCCGGCCACCACCATGTCGAAGACCGCGTCCTCGAGCTCGGTGTGGGTCGGGAACGCCACCCACTGGCCCTCGATCAGCGCGACGCGGACGCCGCCGATCGGGCCGGAGAACGGCAGGCCGGCCAGCTGGGTCGACATCGACGCGGCGTTGATCGCGAGAACGTCGTACAGCTTGTCCGGGTTCAGCGCGAGGACCGTGATGACGACCTGGATCTCGTTGCGCAGGCCGGACACGAACGACGGCCGCAGCGGGCGGTCGATCAGCCGGCAGGTCAGGATGGCCTCCTCGGACGGGCGGCCCTCCCGGCGGAAGAACGAGCCGGGGATCCGGCCCGCGGCGTACATCCGCTCCTCGACGTCCACCGTCAACGGGAAGAAGTCGAACTGGTCCTTGGGCTTCTTGCTGGCCGTGGTGGCCGACAGCACCATCGTGTCGCCGTCGAGGTAGGCGGCGGCGGAGCCGGCGGCCTGCTGGGCCAGACGGCCCGTCTCGAAGCGGATGGTACGGGTGCCGAAGCTGCCGTTGTCGATGACGGCTTCAGCGAAATCTGCGCCCTCCATGGGCACGCTTGTGGATCCCGACACGGGATACCCCTCTCTAGCAGTGTGACGACTGCGAGGCGCGAGCTTCCGGGGTGCCGGTCTTCGATCGAGGCCCGCGGAAACTGTGTTGAATTTCCGAAAGCCACTACCGAGGACCGGTCGTCCTCCCGCCACGCGCTTCGCGTCGCCTCGTTCGTCTTGCGTGCTTCTGTATTCAGTTATGACCCGCGCCCGCGATTCAGCACTGGCGCGGATACGCCAGGAGCGGCCACCCGAGCTCGGGGGCCGCTCCTCGCGACGTCATCGGCGAAGGCCGAGCCGCTCGATCAGGGACCGGTAGCGGTTGATGTCCTTCTTCGCCAGGTAGTTCAGCAGCCGGCGGCGCTGACCGACGAGCAGCAGCAGGCCACGACGGCTGTGGTGGTCGTGCTTGTGCTCCTTCAGGTGCTCGGTGAGCTCCGCGATGCGGTGCGTGAGGAGCGCGACCTGGACCTCGGGGGAACCGGTGTCGCCCTCGGTCAGGGCGTACTCGCCGATGATCTTCTTCTTCGCCTCAGGATTGGCTGACGACACGTGCGATCCTCTCGATGTCCGTTGCGCGGCGCACCGGGGCTTGGGTCACCCGGGCACTCTCGATCCGCGGCCGTTCAGACGGCAGCGCCCAGAGTATCAGTCCGTGGACGCGTCACCCTAATTCTGGGTAAGGATCCGGCGCGCTCCGTCGACATCGGCTTTCATCTGGACCAGCAGCTCGTCGATGGTCTCGAACCGGATCTGACTGCCCCGCAACCGGGCCACGAAATCCACCGCGATCCGGGCGCCGTACAGCTCCAGGTCGTCGCGATCGAGCACGTACGACTCCACCCGCCGGTCCACGCCGTCGAAGGTGGGGTTGCTGCCGACACTGATCGCGGCGGGCAGCGGTTCGTCGTACGACGAAGCACCCGGAGCCGGCTCGAGCACGGTCAGCCAGCCCGCGTACACACCGTCGAGCGGGATCGCGGCCGTCGCGTCGGCGGGGATGTTCGCGGTCGGGTAGCCGAGCTCCCGGCCGCGCTTGTCGCCCTCGACGACCACTCCGGTGACCCGCAACGGCCGCCCGAGCGCCTCCGCGGCGGCTTCGACGTCGCCCTCGGCGACGCGCTCCCGGATGTACGTCGACGACCACGGCTGCGCGTCGCCCGACAGGCTCAGACCCTCAACCTGGAAACCGTCCTTGGCGCCGGCCGCGACGAGCGTGTCCACGTGCCCGGCGGCCTTGTGGCCGAACCGGAAGTTCTCCCCGACCACGACGGCCTTGGCGTGCAGAGTGCCGACCAGGACCCGCTCGATGAACTCCTCCGGCGACCAGCCCGACACGTCCTTCGTGAACGGGAGGATCAGCACCGCGTCGGCGCCGTACCCGGTCAGCAGCCCGGCCCGCTCCTCGGGGCGGCTGAGCATCGCCGGCGCCCGGTCGGGCCGCAGCACCACCATCGGGTGCGGGTCGAAGGTCAGCGCGACCACCGGCAGGCCACCCAGCTCGGCCGCCCGCGCCCTGGCGTGCGCGAGTACCTCCTGATGCCCCCGATGTACGCCGTCGAAGTTGCCGATCGTGACGACCGTCGGCCCGAGATCCGGGCTCACCTGGTCCAATCCGTGCCAGACACGCATGAGAGCAGGATTCCATGTCACCACCGGATTCCGTGCAGCAGGGCCACGATCACCCCTTGTGATCGAGCGGTGACTCAACTTAGAGTGGGCCCGCACCGCCGAAGTCTGGGGAGGGTCCCGTGAAGCTACGCCGCCTGGTCGCCGCCTGCGCGTCCCTGGTTCTCCTCGGCACGCTGCCGGTTGCTCAGGCGGACCCGACGCCCGCGTTCCGGAACTACGTGGCGCTCGGCGATTCGTACACCTCCGCGCCGCTCGTCCCCTTGCCGGACCTGTTGTCGCTCGGGTGCGTGCGCTCGTACAGCAACTACCCGAAGATGCTGGCGGCCGCACTGCGGGTTCGCCACTTCACCGACGTGAGCTGCGGTGGCGCCGACACCACGAACATGACGCAGCCGCAGAGCACACCGCTCGGGACGGCCGCGCCGCAGTTCGACGCGCTGACTCCGGACACAGGCCTGGTCACGCTCGGGAACGGCGGCAACGACTTCGGGGTGTTCGGCGACATCGTCGGCACGTGTCCCGGGCTGCGCGCCTCCGACCCGACCGGCGCACCGTGCAAGGCACACTTCACGGTCGACGGAGTGGACACGCTGAAGGCTCGCCTCGCCCAGACGCAGGTCCGGATCACGGCCGTTGTCCAGGGCATCAAACAAAGGTCGCCGAAGGCAACGATCCTGCTGGTCGGCTAGTGCTGGCCCGCCAGGCCGCTGCCTCCCCTCAGGCCCTCGAGGCCTCCCTGAACCGCCTGCGGACCAGCGCGCAACGCTGACCCTTTCCAATCCGTACGGCGGACCCCGGGCCGAGCCACCTCACGCGTGGCCCGGCCCGGTGGTGTTCACAGCCGCTGCGTGAGCTCGGTGAGCGCTTGGCCCAAGGGGAGGTTGACGCGCTGAACGGCGTACGGGTCGCCGCGGGTCAGGCCTTGATTGATGATGAGGACCGGCGTGCCGGATTTGGCCGCGTGCCGGACGAAACGAAAGCCGGACATGACGGTGAGGGACGAACCGAGGACGAGTACGGCGTTCGCGTCGTCGATCAGCCGGTAGCAGCGCTCGACCCGGGACCTCGGCACGTTCTCGCCGAAGAACACCACGTCGGGCTTGAGTACGCCGCCACAGACCGTGCACGGGACGACGGTGAAGGTCCGGACGATGGAGTCCTGCAGGTCCACGTCACCGTCCGGGTTGATCCGGGTCGCCTCCCCTTCGAAGTCCGGGTTCGCGGCGCGCAGGCGACGGTCGAGGGCTTCGCGGGCCGACGTCGTACCGCAGTTCAGGCAGATGACGCGGTCGAGGTTGCCGTGCAGCTCGATCACGTCGCGGGCACCGGCCGCCTGGTGCAGGCCGTCCACGTTCTGGGTGATCACGCCGCTGAGGTAGCCGCGAGCCTGCAGGGCCGCGACCGCCCGATGCCCGTCGTTCGGCTCCGCGCGGGCGATCGTGCGCCAGCCGAGGTGGCTGCGCGCCCAGTACCGTTGCCGACCTGATTCGCTCGCCGCGAAGTCGCCGTACGTCATCGGCGTATGCGTCCGCAGACTGCCCGTCTCACCGCGGTAGTCCGGAATCCCCGACTCGGTCGAGATCCCCGCCCCACTCAGTACGACGACTCCCCCGCCGTTCACGACATCCGCAAGAGCTCCGACATCCGTCGTACCAGGCTGCAACGCCAGAACCTCGGGACCGGGAGCCCAACTGAGTGTCGGACGGGAACGCACGCTCCCAGCGTACCGAGCCGGACACGCCCTAAGGCTGGAAGCGGTAGCCCATGCCGGGTTCGGTGATGAGATGGACGGGGCGGGAGGCGTCGAGCTCGAGCTTGCGGCGGAGCTGGGCCATGTAGACGCGGAGATAGTTGGTCTCGGACTCGTAGCCGGGTCCCCAGACATCCCGCAGCAACTGTTTCTGGCTGATGAGCTTGCCGGGGTTGCGGACCAGGATCTCCAGCAGGCTCCACTCGGTTGGGGTCAGGCGGACGTCGCCCTCGGCTGTGATCACGCGTTTGGCGGCGAGGTCGATGGTGAATGCCTCCGTCCGGACGACCACCTGGCTCCCGGCGTCCACTGCCGTGCGCCGGAGCGCGGCCCGGATCCGGGCGAGCAACTCATCCATGCCGAAGGGTTTCGTGACGTAGTCGTCGGCGCCGGCGTCCAGGGCGGCGACCTTGTCCGCCTGGGTGTCGCGAGCGGACAGCACGATGATCGGGGCCGAGCACCAGCCGCGCAGACCGCCGACCACCTCGACCCCGTTGAGGTCCGGCAGGCCGAGGTCGAGGATGACCAGATCGGGTGGACGCCGGGCCGCCGCGGCGAGCGCGGTCGTCCCGTCGGCCGCGGTCTCGACGTCGTACTGGCGGGCCCGCAGGTTGATCGCCAGCGCTCGCAGCAGTTGCCGGTCGTCGTCGACGATCAGGACGCTGATCAAGGCGCCACCGGCAGAGTCACAGTCATCGTCAATCCTCCGCCAGGGGTCTCGGACGGCAGCACGGTTCCCGCCATCGCCTCGCTGAAGCCACGGGCGATCGCGAGCCCCAGGCCGGCACCGCCGTCGGACCGATTGTCGCCGAGCCGCTGGAACGGCGTGAAGATACGCTCGCGGTCCTCCTCCGGTACACCTGGCCCGGTGTCGACCACGTGCACCCGTACGGCGTTCTCGTCGTACGACGACTCGACCCGGACCGGGACCCCGGCCGGTGCGAACCGCCGGGCATTGTCGACCAGGTTGGCGATCACCCGCTCGAGCAGCCCCGCGTCGGCAAGCACGAGCGGCAGGTCGTACGGGACGTCGACGGTGACGATGTCCGCCGGTACGCCGACCAGCGCCTTGGCGACGACCTCCTCCAGCACGACGGGCCGCAGGTCGACCGACAGGGCGCCCGCCTGCAACCGGCTCATCGCCAGCAGGTTCGTGATCAGGTCGTCGAGCCGGTCGGCCGACTCCTCGATGGTCTCCAGCAGTTCGCTCTGCTCGTCCGGACTCCAGGTCACGTCGCGCTGCCGGAGGCTGGAGACCGCGGCCTTGATGCCGGCCAGCGGTGTCCTCAGGTCGTGTCCGACTGCGGCCAGCAAGGCGGCCCGCAACCGATCGACCTCCGCGAGTTGCCGAGCCTGGGCAGCCTCGCCGGCCAACTGCTGGTCCTCCCAGGCCCGTGCGGCCGCACCTGCCAGCCGGGTCAGCAGTTTCCGGTCCTCGGCGAACAGCTCGGGGCCTTCGGCAACCAACCGTAGTCCGTCCCGGGCGGGGGCCGAGATCACGGGACTGCCGCGCAGGGGCGCGCCGGCCACCGCGACCACGTGTTCGATCTCGCCGCGGCGCTCGAGCAGTGCGACCGACACCATTCCGAAGGTCTCCCGGACCTCTTCGAGCACCGCGGTGAGCGAGTCGCCGGTCACGGGTTCGGCCGCGACGCGGGACAGGACGTCGGCCTCGCTCCGGCTGCGGGCGGCCGCGATCCGGTGCCGCATGGCCACATCGACCGTCACGCTGACCGTCACCGCGACCAGGACGAACACGAACAGGGCGATGATGCTGTCCCGCTGTTCGACCGCGAGGGTGTGATACGGCGTGGTGAAGAAGAAGTTGGCGAGCAGCACGGCAGCCAGGGCCGCCGCGACCCCGGGGACCAGGCCGCCGGTCACCGCGATCAGAACGACGACTAGGAGATACAGCAGGAGGATGCTCTCGAGCGCGAGGCTGTCGCGTACCGGGACGAGCGCGACCGTCAAGGCCGGCAGGCCGGCGAGAACGAGGACCAAGCCGGTCCAGAGCCGCCGCCACCGACCGTGCCCGGACCTCCGGGCAGGCGCGACGCCGGCAGCCCCTCGTCCGGGCGGCCTCGTGTTGTCCACGGCACCACTCTGACACGGTGCCGCGGTCCGGTGGCGGACCGCGTCAGCCGGTCGGTCAGACGGGCTCCTCGACCCTGGGTGTCGTGGTCACGGCGACCGCGGTCATGTCCGCGGGCGGCACCCGGCGTGCCTCGAGGACCTCCGCGGAACCGAGCTGCCAGGGCACGTTGATGACCATCACGCCAGGCTGGAAGAGCAGGCGTGCTTTCAGGCGCAGTGCGCTCTGGTTGTGCAGGAACGCCTCCCACCAGTGTCCGACGACGTACTCCGGAATGAACACTGCAACCAGGTCTCGTGGACTGTTCCGTCGTACGTCCCGGACGTAGCTCAGCACCGGACCGGTCACATCCCGGTACGGCGAGTGGAGGACCTTCAACGGCACCGGGATGTCCCGCTCGCCCCATTCCTTCAACAGCAGGTCCGCCGCGTCCGGGTCCGTGCTCACCGTGACCGCGGTCAGCGACGTCGGGCGCGTCGCGCGGGCATAGGCAAGCGCGCGCAACGTCGGTGTGTGCAGCTTGGAGACCAGCACGATCGCGAACACCCGCGGCGGCAGGACGACACCGCCCGGCCTCGGCCGCAGTTCGGCGTCCACCCGGTCGTAGTGCTTCCGGATGCCCTTCATCAGCAGGAACAGGGCAGGCATCGCCAGTACCACGATCCAGGCTCCGTGGGTGAACTTGGTGATCAGGACGACGACCAGGACCACGGCGGTGAAGACCGCGCCGAACCCGTTGATCGCCCGGGATCGATGCATCGAGGCCCCGGCCCCGGACGACTCCCGCAGCAGGCGGGTCCAGTGCACGACCATGCCGGTCTGGCTCAGCGTGAACGATACGAACACACCGATGATGTACAGCTGGATCAGCCGGGTCGTGCTGGCGTCGAAGACCCAGATCAGCACACCGGCCAGCGCGGACAGGATGACGATGCCGTTGCTGAACACCAGCCGGTCGCCGCGCCGGGAGAACTGCCGCGGCAGGAACCCGTCGTGTCCGAGCAACGAGGCCAGGATCGGGAACCCGTTGTAGGCGGTGTTCGCGGCCAGGACCAGGATCGCCGCGGTGAACGCCTGAACCGCGAAGAACCCGATCGACTGATACCCGCCGAACACCGAACCGGCGACCTGCGCGATCACCGTGCGCTGCTCGTACCCGTCCGGCGTACCGGTGAGCCGGCCCGGATCGGCAGCGACGTGGACGTCGGACACCATCGCCAGCGCGGTGATGCCGACGAACATCGCGATGGTCACCGCGCCCATGATCGTCAGCGTCGCCGCCGCGTTCCTGCTCTTCGGTGGCTTGAAGTTCGGCACCCCGTTGCTGACCGCCTCGACTCCGGTGAGCGCCGTACATCCGGATGCGAACGCACGCATCGCGAGCAGCACGACGGCCAGCCCGGTCAGGTGGTTCCCGGCCTCGATGCCGTACGGCGCGGATTCGGCCCGCGGTGGGTCGCCGGCGAGGATCCGGACGAACCCGACCGCGATCATCGTCAGCACGACCGCGATGAACCCGTACGTCGGGATCGCGAACGCCGTACCGGACTCCTTGACGCCGCGCAGGTTCGCCAGCGCGAGAATCGCGATCATACCGATCGACACCGCCACCGCGTGCGGCCCGAGCGCCGGAAGCGCGGAGACGATGTTCTGGACCCCGGCCGCGACCGACACGGCGACTGTCAGCACATAGTCGACGAGCAACGCACTGGCCGCGACCAGTGAGGCGCTCTGACCGAGATTCGCCCGGCTCACCGCATACGCGCCGCCACCGCTGGGGTAGGCGTAACAGGTCTGTCGGTACGACGCGACGACCACGGCGAGCAGCGCGAGGACGACGGCGGCGATCCACGGCGTGAGGTGCAGCAGCGTCAACCCGCCCAGGCTGAGCATGAGCAGGATCTCCTCGGTCGCATAGGCGTTCGAGGAGAGCGGGTCGCTGCAGAACACCGGCAGAGCCAGCTTCTTCGGCAGAAAGGTCTCACCCAACCGCTCACTCCGCAGCGGCCGCCCCACCAGGAATCTCTTCGGCAGCTCTAACAACTTCACAACACCAGCCAACCGCCCCGCCGCGCGCCGTCGCCCCGGTCTTGACACCCCCTTGACGGCCGGGCCATCGATCTTGATGCCGCCTTAACGCGCCATGTCAATCGATACGCGGCGGGCCGGCCTTCAGGCGACGCTCGGCCGCTGCGCGGGCGGTGGTCGGATCCATGGATGACCAGTCGGCGTCGATCCCCCCAGACCGCCTCCCACACGAAGAACCCGTCCCACCCGTGCTCCTCAGCCAGAGCGGCCAGCTCAGCAGCCGCCCGTGCATCCGGAAGCCATCACGATCCCGTATCTCATCTCCCGACGGTAGAACCCACCACCGACAACGCGGGCCCACCCCGAGCAACTGTCGGGACCTGGGACAGGAAATGGAGGGCTGGGACCTGATATTTACTGTCTCAGGGCCCGGTTGGGTGTCCCAGGTCCCCAGAGTGGGACTAGCTGACGAAGACCGCGGTGGGTTTGGCGACCGGCCCGTGCGGTTCGTAGAGGGCGAGGAAGGTGCCGGTCGGGTCGAACATCGCGGTCTGCCCGGGCTGGAGTTTGAGGCCGGACAGCGGGCGTCCGGTACGGATGGCGGCGGCCTGGTCGGCGTCGGCGTCGTACCGCGGGAAGGTGCCGGCAGCAACATCCGCGATCGGCAGCCAGGCGAACTCCTGCGCCAGCGACTCGAGCGTGTGCGCCGCCGCCAGGTCGAAGGCGCCGACCCGGGTACGACGCAACGCGGTCAGGTGACCGCCGACGCCGAGCTCGGCGCCGAGATCACGAGCCAGGGCACGAATGTAGGTACCGCTGGAACAGTCGACCGAAACGTCGACATCGATCCCGTCCGGCCCCGGGCGTACGTCGAGAATGTCGTACCGCGAGACCGTCACCGCCCGAGCCTTCAGCGCGACCTCCTCGCCGGCCCGGACGCGTTCGTACGCGCGCCGCCCGTCGACCTTGATCGCCGAGACCTTCGACGGCACCTGCGAGATCTCGCCGCGGAAACCGGCCACCGCCGACTCGATCGCCTCGGCCGTGATCCCGTCGACCGGGGCCGTGGTCAGCACGGAGCCTTCGGCGTCGTCGGTGGTCGTGGTCGCGCCGAGCCGGATCGTCGCGTCGTACGACTTGTCGGCGAGCTGAAGGTGACCGAGCAGCCGGGTCGCCCGGTTGAGGCCGACGACCAGCACACCCGTCGCCATCGGGTCGAGCGTGCCGGCGTGCCCGACCTTGCGGGTGCCGGCGAGCCGGCGGACCCGGGCGACGACGGTGTGCGAGGTCAGCCCCGCCGGCTTGTCCACGACGACGATCCCGTCGGACGACGAAGTGAAGTCACTGGACGGGATGCCGTTCGGGGACATGATGTCGATGCCGGTCAACGCAGCACTCAGTCCTGGTCCTCGTCGTCGTCCTTGTGCTTGTACGGGTCCGCGTCGCCGGCCGGCTTGGCACCCGCGGCTGCCTTGGCCACCTCGGCGTCGGCCTCGCGGGCCTTCGCCAGCAGGTCCTCGATCTGCCCAGCGGTCTCAGGAACGGCGTCCAGGAAGAACGCGACACTCGGCGAGTGCCGCAGGCCCAGCGCCTTGCCGACCTCGCTGCGAATCAGGCCACGGGCCGACTCCAGGGCGGCTGCGGTCGACGCCCGCGCCTGCTCGTCGCCGTACACGGTGTAGAAGACGCTGGCCTCGCGCAGGTCACCGGTCAGCCGGGCGTCCGTCACGGTGACGAAGCCCAGCCGGGGGTCCTTGACCCGGCGCTCGAGCAGTTCGGCGACGAGCACCTGGATCCGGTCGGCCAGCTGCTTCGCCCTTGCTTCACCCATCAGGGCTCACTCCCTCATTCATGAGAACGTCCGGAGAGACGAAGACCGTCTCTCCGGACGTTACTCCCAGGTGATCCGGGCGGATCACCCTTGCTGTGTCAGTTGCGCGGCTTCTCGCGAAGCTCGAACGACTCGACGATGTCACCGATCTTGATGTCGTTGTAGCCGTTGACGGTCAGACCACACTCGAAGCCCTCGCGGACCTCGGACGCGTCGTCCTTGAACCTCTTCAGCGACGACAACTCGGTGTTGTCGACCACCACCGCGCCGTCCCGGATCAACCGGACCTTGGCGTTGCGGCGGATCAGCCCACTGGTCACCCAGCAACCGGCGATGTTGCCCACCTTCGAGGAGCGGAAGATCTCGCGGATCTCCGCCTGGCCGAGGGTGACCTCCTCGTAGATCGGCTTGAGCATGCCCTTCAGGGCCGCCTCGATGTCGTCGATCGCCGCGTAGATGACCGAGTAGTACCGGACATCGACGCCCTCGCGCTCGGCCAGGTCACCGGCCTTGCCCGCCGGCCGCACGTTGAAGCCGATGATGACGGCGTTCGACGCGATGGCCAGGTTGACGTCGTTCTCGTTGATCGCACCGACACCGCGGTCGATGACGCGGAGGTTGACCTCGTCGCCGACCTCGATCCGGACCAGGGCGTCTTCCAGCGCCTCGACCGAACCGGACACGTCGCCCTTGAGGATGAGCAGCAGTTCCTGCGTCTCGCCCTTCTCCATCGAGGCCATGAAGTCCTCGAGGGTCCGGCGGGCACGACGCTTGGCGTTGGCTGCCGCCCGGGCGCGAGCTTCGCGCTTCTCGGCGATCTGCCGTGCCATCCGGTCGTCGTCGACGACCAGGAACTTGTCACCCGCACCCGGTACGGCGGTCAGACCGAGCACCAGCACCGGACGCGACGGCGTGGCCTCCTCGACCGGGTCGCCGTGCTCGTCGAGCATGGCCCGGACCCGGCCGTACGCCGGTCCCGCGACCATCGAGTCGCCGACCCGCAGCGTGCCGCGCTGCACCAGCACGGTCGCCACCGGACCACGGCCCTTGTCCAGGTTGGCCTCGATCGCGATGCCCTGGGCCGGCATGTTCGGGTTGGCCCGCAGGTCCAGCGCCGCGTCCGCGGTCAGGACCACGGACTCCAGCAACCCGTCGATGTTGATCCGGGACTTCGCCGAGACGTCGACGAACATGGTGTCGCCGCCGTACTCCTCGGGCACCAGGCCGTACTCGGTCAGCTGACCGCGCACCTTGGCCGGGTCCGCACTCGGGACGTCGATCTTGTTCACCGCGACCACGATCGGGACGTTCGCCGCCCGGGCGTGGTTCAGCGCCTCGATCGTCTGCGGCATCACGCCGTCGTCGGCCGCGACCACCAGGATGACGATGTCGGTGGCCTGCGCACCACGGGCACGCATGGCGGTGAACGCCTCATGACCCGGGGTGTCGACGAAGGTGATGGCCCGCTGCTCGCCGTCCACCTCGGTCGTCACCTGGTACGCACCGATGTGCTGGGTGATGCCACCGGCTTCCTTGGCCACGACGTTGGCTTCGCGGACCGCGTCCAGCAGCTTCGTCTTACCGTGGTCGACGTGACCCATCACGGTCACCACCGGCGGCCGCTTGACCAGGTCGTCCTCGTCGCCCTCGTCGGAGCCGAAGTCGATGTCGAACGACTGCAGCAGCTCGCGGTCCTCGTCTTCGGGGGACACGACCTGGACGTCGTAGTTCAGCTCGGTGCCGAGCAGTTCCAGGACTTCCTCGTTGACCGACTGGGTCGCGGTCACCATCTCGCCGAGGTGGAACAGCACCTGCACCAGCGACGCCGGGTCGACGCCGACCTTCTCGGCGAAGTCCGTCAGCGACGCACCACGGGCGAGGCGCACGACTTCGCCGTCACCGTGCCGGACGCGAACGCCGCCGACTGCCGGCGCCTGCATGTTGTCGAACTCCTGGCGCTTCGCCCGCTTCGACTTGCGGCCACGGCGCGCCGGACCGCCCGGACGCCCGAAGGCACCCTGCGTCCCGCCACGACCACGGTTGCCCGCACCCGGACGACCACCGCCGCCACCGGGCGGGCCGCTCGGGCCGCCGCCGCCGGGACGGAAGCCACCGCCGCCGCCACCGCCGCCACCGCGCGGACCGGCACCCGGTCCACCGGAACCGCCACCGGGACGGCCACGGCCACCAGCGCCGCCGCCTCCACCGCCGCCGCCCGGACCGGACGGACGACCGGTGAACGTTCCGGCCGAGGACTTCGGCATCATCGCCGGGTTGGGGCGCGGCGCACCGGGCACACCACTCGGACGCGGCCGGTCGTTGCTGCGACCACGGTCGTCACCACGGGACTGCGGCGGACGCGGCGCCATCCCGGCCGGGCTCGCACCCTGACCGGAACGCTCACCTTGACCACCCTGGCCGGGGCGCGCTCCACCGCGCTGCATGCCCTGGGTCGAGCTGAACGGGTTGTTGCCCGGACGCGGCGCACCCGGACGGGGCCCACCGCCCTGGCCACCCGGACGCGGCGCACCGGGGCGCGGGGCGCCGGGACGGGGCGCATTGCCCTGGCCACCAGGCCGCGGCGCACCCGGACGCGGACCGGATCCCGGCCCACCCGGACGCGGACCCGGCCGGGTCGACTGCTCGGCGGCCGGACGCTGCTGTGCCGGAGCGGCCGGCTGAGCGGCTGCCGGGCTGGGCGCCGGCGCTGCCGGCGTGGCCTTGGCGGCCGGTGCCTCGAACGACGGCGCCGCCGGGGTCTCGGCCTTGGCCGCCGGAGCGACCTCGGCGGGAGCGGTCTCCTGCCGCGGCGCGGGCTTCGGGCCCGGACGCGGCCCCGGCTTCACGCCT
Organism: Kribbella sp. NBC_01484; assembly: GCF_036227145.1. Lineage (NCBI taxonomy): Bacteria > Bacillati > Actinomycetota > Actinomycetes > Propionibacteriales > Kribbellaceae > Kribbella > Kribbella sp. NBC_01484. The sequence continues at coordinate 6,140,951 of NZ_CP109437.1, read as the reverse complement.
GGGGTCGGAACCGACTTCACCGGAGCCGGAGCAGACTCCACCTTCTCGGCCACCTCCGCCTTGGGGTTTGCTGCGACCGGCGCCGGGGTCGCCTCAGCGGCCGGCGCGGGGCGCTCGGCCGGGGCCGGCTGGGTTTTCTTTGCCGGCTCGGCAGGCGCGACCGGTGCGGTCGCCTGCGGCGCGGCAGACGTGCTCGCGGCGGCCTTCTTGGCCGCGCGCTTCTTCGGCGGGTTCTTCTCGAAATCCTCCGCCAACCGCCGGACGACAGGTGCCTCGATCGTCGAGGATGCCGACCGGACGAACTCGCCCATGTCGTTCAGTCTGGTCAGAACGACCTTGCTGGTAACTCCGAGCTCCTTCGCGAGCTCGTAGACCCGGACCTTTGCCACTACTCTCCCTCTGGTCCGAGCCTGGGCGCGGACCGTTAATTGACGTACGTGCTCATCGCTTTGCACTCATCGGTAGACACTCATCGAGTGGTCATGAGTCGATGACCCGCCTTCAGTTCGTCGCGACGGTCGTCGCGGGCGGCCGGGTGGCCGCACTTTCGGTACTGCTTTCGGTACTGCGCTGTGCGACATGTTCCCGCACGAGCGCCAGATCAAGCGGACCGGGGACCTTGAAGGCCCGCGGAACCGCTTTACGCCGCTCGGCGAGGTCGAGGCACGCGGCCACCGGGTGCAGATGCGCCCCGCGGCCAGGCGCCCGACGATCGGGATCCGGGAGAACACGTCCTCCGGACACCGTCATCCGCAGCAGGTCAGCCGGACTGGACCGCTTCCGGCACCCGATACAGGTGCGCTCCCGGGACTTGCCAGGGCGCGCGTCTGCAGTCACTTGGTACGTGATCCTCAGGGTGTGGTTGCGACTCAGTCGACCGACCGAGAGATCAGTCTACCTTCTCGTCCTCACGAGTCACATCCGTATCCGGCCGGATGTCGATCCGCCACCCGGTCAGCCGGGCGGCCAGGCGGGCGTTCTGCCCTTCCTTGCCGATCGCGAGCGAGAGCTGGTAGTCGGGGACGACGACCCGCGCGGCACGTGCCGCGGCGTCGACCACCTCGACAGATGTAACCTGCGCCGGGGACAGCGCATTCCCGACGAAGGTGGCCGGATCGTCGCTGTGGTCGATGATGTCGATCTTCTCGCCGTGCAACTCGTGCATGATGTTGCGCACCCGCTGGCCCATCGGCCCGATGCACGCGCCCTTCCCGTTCACCGACGGGTTCAGCGTCCGGACGGCGATCTTGGTCCGGTGACCGGCCTCCCGCGCGATCGCGGTGATCTCGACCGTGCCGTCCGCGATCTCCGGGACCTCGAGCGCGAACAGCTTCTTGACCAGGTTCGGGTGGGTCCGGCTGACCGTGATCTGCGGACCCTTGAAGCCCTTCCGGACGCCCACGACGTACACCCGCAACCGGGAGCCGTGCTCGTACTTCTCCCCCGGCACCTGCTCCGGCGCCGGCAGCACCGCCTCGATCTTGCCGAGGTCGACCATCACCGAGCGCGGGTCGCGCCCCTGCTGGACGACTCCGGAGACGATGTCGCCCTCCTTGCCGGAGAACTCGCCGTACCGGACCTCGTCCTCGGCGTCGCGCAGCCGCTGCAGGATGATCTGCTTGGCCGTGGTGGCCGCGATCCGGCCGAAGTCGGCCGGGGTGTCGTCGTACTCGCGGGCCACGGTGCCGTCCTCGGCGAGCTCGCGGGCGAACACGGTGACGTGCCCGGTCTTGCGGTCCAGCTCGACGCGAGCGTGCTGCTGAGCGCCCTCGGTCCGGTGGTACGCGACCAGGAGGGCCGCCTCGATCGCCTCGACAACGACCTCGAGGGCGATGTCCTTCTCCCGCTCCAGTGACCGCAGCACGGCCATGTCGATGTCCATGTCAGTTCTCCTCCACCGTGCCGTCGGCAGGTGTTTCTGATTCGTCGTTGCCGGCGGGCCGGTTGAATTCGATCTGGATCTTGGCCTTCTCGACGTCGGCGTACGCCACCGTCTGCCGCTTGCCGTCCACGTCCAGCTCGGCCGCCTCCTCGGAGGCGGACTTGATCCGGCCGGTCAGCTTGCCGCCCGCGGTCAGCGTGACCGCGACCAGCCGGCTGACGTTGCGCCGCCAGTGCCGGGGCAGGGTGAGCGGCCGGTCGACGCCGGGGCTGGAGACCTCCAGCGTGTAGGCGCCGTCGCCCATGATGTCGTCGGCGTCCAGTGCCTTGGAGATCGCCCGGGTCACGTCGGCGACGTCGTCCAGGCTGATGCCGCCGTCGCGGTCGACGAGCACGCGCAGCAACCGGCGGCGGCCGGCCGGAGAGATCTCCGCGGCCTCCAGGTCGCAGCCGAACTGATCGACGACCGGCCGCAGGAAGTTCTCGAGGCTCGTGGTGTCCGTGTGGTCAGTCCTTCGGCTCACAGGTTGACCTGCCTCTCTCTCCAGTTGTGCACCCGTTCCACCCCCGGCGGTCCGGCCGAGGGCAGTAGCCCACCATATCCGGCCGGTCGCAGTGCTCAGGTCACCGGCTCGTCCCAGACCGGTCACCGGCGCGTCACCAGGTATCGTTCCGCCGTGCCGATCGAACCCCGCCGCGTGTCCCGCCGCAGCCTCCTGGTGAGTGCGGCCCTGGTGCCCGGAGCCGTCACGCTGGCCGGCTGCAAGGACGATCCGGCCGGGAGTACGCCGGGCGCCGTCAACCCCTCGTCGTCCGATGGGCGCGCCCAGGAGACGCCGACCGCCGACCCCGCGGTCGTCGCCGCACTCAGCACGGCGGCGACCCAGGTCACTCTATTATCCCTCGCGTTCGCGGTGACGAGCCGGAAGTTCCCGGCGCTGCGGACCCAGCTCGCGGCCGGCGCGAAGTACCACGCCAGTCACCTGGCCAAGCTCAAGGAGACCGCCGGGGTCACGGCCGCCGCCGGCAAGACACCGGCCGTCGCGGGGACGTCGTCGGCCGCGCTCACCGCCCTGGCCAAGCAGGAGAAGGCGGCGGCGATCGCCCACGCCGCCGCGGCAGCCAAGGTGTCCGGCGCCCCGGCCCGCCTGCTGGCGATGATCGCCGCCGCCGAGACCCAACTGGCGACAACCCTGACCCCGAACAAGAAGGCCAACGCCTCGTGACCCAGCTCGAAGCTCTGCAGGCCGCGCTCGCCGGGGAACATGCGGCCATGTACGGCGTGGGCGTGGCCGGCGGGAAGCTGAGTGGCGCCCGCTTCAAGGCCGCGACCGACTGCTATGAGCAGCACCGCGACAACCGCGACCACCTGAGCGCCCTGGTCGTCGCCGCCGGTGAGACTCCGGTCGCCGCGGAACCGGCGTACGACCTGCCCCAGGCGGTCACGAACGCGGCCACCGCCGCCGCCCTCGTCCTGCTGATCGAGCGGCGAGTGGCAGCCGTGTACGGCGACCTGGTCGAGGCGGCCGAGCAGCCGGCCGTCCGGGCCTTCGCCATCGAGAGCCTGCTCGCCGCCGCGAGCGCCCAGGTTGCCTGGGGCAGCGCTCCGGTGGCCTTCCCCGGCGCGGTGTGAGATGGCCAGATCCTGTCCGTGTGGGCTCGACGCCGCCTATGACGACTGCTGTGGCCGCCTGCACCAAGGCCGTACGTCGGCCAACACAGCCGAGCAACTGATGCGCTCGCGCTACTCGGCCTTCGTCGTCGGCGATGTGCCGTACCTGCTGCGCAGCTGGCACTCCTCGACGCGCCCGGTCGACCTCCAGCTGGATCCGGACCTCGTCTGGACCGGTCTCGAGATCCTGAACACCACCGATGGAAGCCCGTTTCACACCGAAGGAACTGTCGAGTTCCGCGCGCACTACGCACTCGACGGCCGCCCGGGCCACCAGCAGGAGAACAGCCACTTCACCCGCGAGAACGGCACTTGGGTGTACGTCGACGCTCTCTCCGGCGGCGCCACAGGCCGATGATGCCGGTGTTGTAGGTGTTCTAGGCGCCTAGGACGTGCTGGATGCCTGCTACCGCGGCACCGCGCGCCCAGTCGGTGAAGGTCAGCGGGGTGGTGAGGACGTCGAGCGTGCAGCGCTGGGTCTCCAACGGCCCCGGGCGAAGCCGATCCGCGATCGTCTCCTGCAGAGCCGGCGAGTCGGTGAAGGCGGCGACGTCCTCGCCACCCAGCACGATGCAGGTCGTCTGGAGCGCCCCGGCGAACGACGCCACGACGTGTCCGAGTGCCCGGGCGGCGTCGTCGAGCCGACGGGTGGCGGCCGGGTCGCCGCCGGATCGGGCCCGGACGAGGTCGTGCAGGGTGACCGGGTGGCCGACGGCCGCCGACGCGTTGCGCTCGAGATCCTCCCGGTTGAGATAAGCCGCCGCGCACCCCCGGTGGCCGAGGCTGCAGGTGGGCCCGCCGCTATCGACGGGCGAGTGGGCCAGTAGGTGACCGTTGTCGATCAGTTCCTCGACGGCGACGCCGTCCCGGACGACGCCCACGCCGAGACCGGCGCCGACGGTGACGATGCCGAAGGTCGAGTGGGTGCGGCCGGCCCCGAACCACAGTTGGTCGCGAGCCAGCGCGGTGACGTCGTTGGTGACGATGACCGGCAGACCGATCCGGTCTCGCAGCGGTCCGCCGAGATCCACATCGCGCCAGCCCAGGAAGGTCCCCTCCCGGACGACCGAACGGTCCGCGATCACCCCGCCGACGGACACCCCGATGCCGTCCACGGTCGGCACCTTCGGAGCGAGCCTGTTCGCCAGCTGCGCGATGAGCTTGACGGTGGCCGCAACCGGCACGACACCGCTCTCCTCGGGCCCGGGCAAGGCCGCCCTCGTCGTGGCTTTGACCTCGCCGAACAGGTCGCAGACGACGCCGTACGCGGTGTCGCCGGTGAGCTTGACGCCGACGACGTGCCGGGCACTGGGCACCGCGGTCAGGATCTGGCGCGGTCGGCCGATCGCTGCCGCGGGCTCGAGGTCCTCGGTGGCCATGCCGCCGAGGATGAGGGCGCGGGCCAACCGGGACATCGAAGCGTACGAGAGATTGAGCCGGTCGCCGAGATCGCCGCGGGTCGCCGGGCCGTGGACCAGCAACTGGCGGGTAACGGCGAGCTCCCCCGCGGTCAGGCCCCGCTCACCGGCCGATCGTTCCGACGTGCCAGTCACCATCTGCCTAGTTTACAAAGATGCGACGTGACCCTTGTCACACTGACCATCCTGGCTTATTTTCAATCTGACTGTAAATAGCCCAGGCCCCCGGCTATCAGTCCCCAGGCGAAGGAGAGCTGATGGCCACCACAACCACGATCCGGCCGGCGAAGGCCGGTCGCGCCAGGAACGGTCCGCGCGACGACACCCGTCTGGCGCTGCTGTTCATCCTTCCCGCACTGATCGGCTTCGGAGTCTTCCTGGTCTGGCCGACCCTGCGCGGGATCTACCTCAGCTTCACGAAGTTCAACCTGCTCACGCCGCCGGAGTTCAACGGTCTGGACAACTACGTCCGGATGATCCACGACCCGGTGTTCTGGAACGCGTTGAAGGTGACGCTCTACTACGTGATCCTGAACATCGGCTTCCAGACGGTTATCGCCCTGGTGATCGCAGTCATGATGCAGCGCCTGACCCAGCGGACCTGGCTGCGCGGCATCGTGCTCACGCCGTTCCTCGTCTCGAACGTGGTGGCCGCGATGGTCTTCCTCTGGATCCTCGACTACCAGCTCGGCATCGCGAACAACATCATCGCGGCGATCGGCCTGGACCGGATCCCGTTCCTGTCCGACAGCGCCTGGGTCATCCCGACGATCGCCTTCATCAATGTCTGGCGGCATGTCGGCTACACCGCGCTGCTGATCTTCGCCGGTCTGCAGATGATCCCCGAGACCGTCTACGAGGCGGGCCGCATCGACGGCGCGAGCGAAGTCCGGATGTTCCGCAGCATCACAGTGCCGCTGCTGCGCCCGATCCTCTCACTGGTCCTGATCATCACGGTGGTCGGCTCGTTCCAGGTCTTCGACACAGTGGCGATCGCGACGCACGGTGGACCGGTCGATTCCTCCCGGGTGCTGCAGTACTACATCTACGACGTCGCGTTCGGGCGCTTCCAGTTCGGCTACGCGTCGGCCATGTCGGTGGCGCTGCTCGTCGTCCTGGTGATCGTGACGTTCGTCCAGTACCGGCTCACCCGCGCCGAGTCCTCCGACCTGGCCTGAGGAGCGACCATGACCACCGACACCACCCCGAAGGTCGCCGCCGCGCCGCCCACAGTTGTCAGGGAACGCGCGGCCACCCCGAGCGAGCCACACCGGTTCAGCGCCGGTCGCGCACTCGCCTGGACGTTCATGATCCTGGTGATCCTCGTCAGCCTGTTCCCGTTCTACTGGATGCTGCGTACGGCGCTGTCCAGTAACAACGCCCTCTACTCGGGTTCCGGCAGCCTGCTACCGGTGCAGACCTCGGCCGGCGGCTTCGAGCGGGTCTTCGGCCTGCAGACCGGGCAGGAGGCCATCGATGCCGGTGGCGCCGGGCAGGCGCTCAACTTCTGGCGCTACCTGTTCAACTCCGTCGTCGTCGCCACGCTCATCACTGCCGGGCAGGTGTTCTTCTCCGCGATGGCGGCGTACGCGTTCGCGCGGCTGCAATGGAAGCACCGTGAGAAGTTCTTCGCGTTCTTCCTGGGCGGCCTGATGATTCCGGCGATCTTCACGCTGCTGCCGAACTTCGTGCTGCTCAAGCAACTCGGTCTGGTGGACACCCTGATCGGGATCGCCCTGCCGACCATGTTCATGACGCCGTTCGCGGTGTTCTTCCTGCGCCAGTTCTTCCTCGGGATCTCCCGCGAGGTGGAGGAGGCCGCGCTGATGGACGGCGCTTCCAAGGTCAGGGTGTTCTTCCGGCTCATCCTGCCGATGTCGGTGGCCCCGATCACGACGCTGGCGATCCTGACCTACATGGCGGCGTGGAACGAGTACTTCTGGGCGCTGATGGTCAGCTACACCGACAGGTCGCGCGTCCTCACCGTCGCGCTCGGCGTCTTCAAGTCCCAGACGCCGCAGACCGGCCCCGACTGGTCCGGCCTGATGGCCGCCACCCTCGTCGCCGCCCTGCCGATGCTCGTGCTCTTCATGCTCTTCGCGAAGCGCATCGTCAACTCCATCGGCTTCAGCGGGATCAAGTGAGGAGCCCGGCATGATCACCTTCCGGCAACGGATCCGCACCGCCGCGGTCGCTCTGCTCACCGCCGCGGCCTTGACCGCCTGCAGTAGTACAACCGGTAGCAGCGCGAACGGCACCATCGAGTACTGGCTGTGGGACTCGGCCCAGCAGCCGGGCTACCAGAAGTGCGCCGACGCGTTCGCCAAGGCCAATCCCGGCCTGAAGATCCACATCTCGCAGTACGGCTGGGACGCCTACTGGTCCAAGCTCACCGCCGGCTTCATCGCCGATACCGCACCCGATGTCTTCACCGACCACCTGTCGAAGTTCGCCCAGTACGTCGATCTGAAGGTCCTCCGCCCCCTCGACGACCTCGGCCCGACCAGTGGGATCAAGGACGGCGACTACCAGCAGGGCCTGGCGGAACTGTGGAAGGGCCAGGACGGCAAGCGGTACGGCGCACCCAAGGACTGGGACACGATCGCGATCTTCTATGACGGCGCCGCACTCAAGGCGGCGGGCGTGGATCCCGCCGAGTTGGAGAACCTCACCTGGAACCCCCAGGACGGCGGCACGTTCGAGAAGCTCGTCGCGCATCTCACCATCGACGAGAAGGGCGTCCGGGGCGACGAGCCGGGGTTCGACAAGTCGCACGTCAAGACGCATGGCCTCGCCTCCGAAGGCTCCGGCGGCGGTGGCTGGGGCCAGACGCAGTGGTCGGCGTTCGCCGGCAGCGCCGGCTGGCAGGCGACCGACAAGAACCCCTGGGGCACCAAGTTCAACCTGGACCAGCCGGCCCTGCAGGACACGCTGAGCTGGTACTTCGGCATGGTGCAGAAGGGCTACATGCCCAGCTACGAGGAGATCGGCGGCGCGAACGCGATCGGCACCGACAAGCAGATCCAGTCCGGTACGGCGGCCATGGGCCTCAGCGGGTCGTGGATGATCTCCAGCTTCACCAAACTCACCGACTCCTCCGGCAAGAAGCTGGACATCGGGCTGGCACCGACCCCGATCGGGCCGAGCGGCAAGCGGGCGTCGATGTTCAACGGCCTGGCCGACTCGGTCACCACGCTGTCGAAGCAGCCCGAGAACGCCGCGAAGTGGGTCGCGTTCCTGTCCGGCGCGGAGTGCCAGAACATCATCGGCCAGTCCGGCGTCGTCTTCCCGGCCCGGCCGGCCGGCACCCAACTGGCGATCGCCTACAACAAGTCCGAGCGCAAACTCGACGTCACCCCGTTCACCCGGCAGGTCGTCGACAAGACGACGTTCCTGTTCCCGGTGACGACGAACGCCGCCGACATCGCGGCGCTGATGGCGCCACGCTTCGACGCCGTCTACATCGGCAGCTCGCCCGTCAGCTCGTTGACGAAGCTCAACACGCAACTCGACGAGCTGTTCAAGGTCGCCCAGTAGCGCAAGGCCGGGTGGACCGCGTGGCTCCACCCGGCCGGCCGGCGCCGATCGACCCGTCCGACGTCCAGCCACGTCACGGGTTGTGACGGGTCGTGACGGGTGAGGATCGTCCGGACCGGGTGAGGTCTCCGGTACGTACGGGCAGTGAGGCTGGTGGGATGAACACTGACCTCGATCGGGGACTGACCAGCCTGTTCGTCGTCGCGCTGGTGGCCGCCCTGACACCTGTGCTCGTCGGGTTGCTCAGCCGGTTGCGGATCCCCCAGGTCGTGGTGCTCATTGTCGGCGGCGTGGTGGTCGGGCCGCAGGTTCTCAATCTGGCCGACCCGGGCAGCATCGTCCTGCTCTCGAACGTCGGTCTGGGGTTCCTGTTCCTGCTGGCGGGCTATGAGCTCGACTTGGCGGTCTTCCGGCAGCGGGCCGGCAAGCTTGCCATCGTCGGGTGGCTGGTCACTGTGGCGCTGGCCGTTGCGGTCGTCGGGGCGCTCGCGGCGCTGGGCGTTGTAGACGCGTTCGTGCCGGTCGCGCTCGGTCTGACGACGACGGCGCTCGGAACGCTGTTACCGATCCTGCGGGACAACAACATGCTGCGCGGGTCGTTCAGCTCCTACGTCCTGGCCGCCGGGGCGGTCGGGGAGTTCCTGCCTGTCGTGGCCATCGCGATCTTTCTCGGGTCGCACGGCCGGTTCATCGGGCTCATCTCACTGGTCGCCGTGGGCGTCCTCGGGCTCCTGCTCAGTCTGGCGCCCAGACTGAGTCGTGGCGGCCGGATCGCGCAGATCCTGTCGGAGGGACAGGACGCGACCTCGCAGACGACGCTGCGGTGGACGGTCGCGATGTTGCTGCTCCTGCTCGTCATCGCCGCCGACTTCGGGCTCGACGTCGTCCTGGGGGCCTTCGTGGCGGGAGTCGTCCTGCATCGGTGGGCGCCCGGGAACGTCGAGGGACTGGACCGCAAGCTCGATGCCGTCGGCTACGGCTTCTTCATTCCCATCTTCTTCGTGTCCTCAGGGATGAGTCTCGACCTGGACTCGATCATCAAGGCACCTGGGCGGCTGTTCCTGTTCTTCCTCCTGCTGCTCGTCGTGCGCGGGCTGCCGACGCTGGCGGTGTACCGAACCGCGCTGCCCCGACAGCGACGGTTCGAACTCGTCTTCGTGGTGTCGACGGCGTTGCCGCTGCTCGTCGCCCTCAGTGCGATCGGACTCGAGACCGGCGAGATGCTGCCCGAGAACGCGGCCGCGCTGGTGGGCGCGGGCGTCTTGTCGGTGCTGGTGTACCCGGCGATCGCCGTCGCCATCGACCGCCGGCTCGCCCGCACCCACGACGAGACCGGCGAACCCCTGCCTTAGCTGTCCGCCGCTCAGGTCGCCGCCGCGTCCGCCGCCCCGCGCGCGGCCGGAATGCCTACCGTGGCGTACCGGCGGTTGGACCTCGCGCCATCCAGCGCGGCGTCGAGCGTGATGGCCGCGTCGATCAGAGCCAGGTGCGTGAAAGCCTGCGGGAAGTTGCCGAGTTGCTGACCGGTCCGGCCGATCTCCTCGGAGAACAGACCCACGTGATTGGCGTAGGTGAGCATCTTCTCGAAGATCAGTCGTGCCTCGTCGAGGCGGCCCGCCCGGGCCAGGGCGTCGACATAATTGAAGGTACACAGCGAGAACGTGCCCTCGTCACCGGCCAGCCCGTCCGGTGAGGCGGCCGGGTCATAGCGGTAGACGAGGCTGTCGACCACCAGCTCGGCCTCCATCGCGTCCAGCGTCGACAACCACATCGGATCGGTGGGCCCGATCGCGCCGACTGTTGCCATGCGCAACATCGACGAGTCCAGCACGGTGTCGCCGTAGTGCTGCACGAACGCCCCGAGCTTCTCGTTCCAACCACGCTGCAGGACCTGGTTGTGGATCGCGTCCCGGGTCGTCACCCACTGGCCCACCGAGCCCGGCAGGCCCCGCTCGGTGGCCAGCCGGATGGCCCGGTCGAAGGCTACCCAGCTCATCACCCGGCCATAGGTGAAGTCCTTCTGCCCGCCGCGGGTCTCCCAGATCCCCTCCCCCGGCAGGTCCCAGTTCTCGCTCAGCCAGTCGACGATGCCCCGCAGGGCGGCCCACGTCTGGAGGTCGACGTCGATCCCGTGCTGGTCGGCGAAGTAGATGCTGTCCAGCGCTTCACCGTAGATGTCCATCTGCCGCTGCTCCGAGGCACCGTTGCCGATCCGTACCGGCCGGGAGCCGCAGTAGCCCTCCAGGTGCTCGAGGGTCTCCTCGGTCAGATCGGACGACCCGTCCACGCGGTACATGATGTTCAGCGGGCCGCCTTTCCCGCCGGCCTTCTCCTGAACGCGGTCACGCAACCAGCCGCAGAAGTCCGCCGCCTCCTCGGTGAATCCGAGGCCGAGCAGCGCGTAGACGGAGAACGACGCATCCCGCACCCAGGTGTAGCGGTAGTCCCAGTTGCGCTCGCCGCCGAGCTGCTCGGGCAACCCGGCCGTCGGAGCCGCGACCAGTGCTCCGGTAGGCGCGTACGTCATCAGCTTGAGCGTGATCGCCGACCGCTGCAGCATCTCCCGCCACCGGCCGGTGTACGTCGACTGCGACAACCAGTCGCGCCAGAACGCGGTCGCGTCGTCGAACATCGCGGTGAACTCCGCGACCCGGATCTCCCGCGGTGGTCCTTCGGCCGCCGACTCCAGCACCAGCCCCCGGGTCTGCCCGGCCGACATCTCGTAGTCGATGTGGATGTCGCCGCCGTCGAGCCGTACCTGCGCCAGCCGCTCGTCACCCGGCTCACGGACCGCGTGCAGCGTCAGGCTCAGGTCCTCCGTCACGAAGACCGCCCCGGGCCCGATCACCTGCGTCTCGTGCTCCTTGCGGCCGTAGTCGAACCGGGGCGCGATGTCGACCTCGAAGGCGATCCGGCCCCGCACGCACCGCATCACCCGCAGGATCCGGTGGTTCGCGGTGGGCTGCTTGCCGGCCGGCGGCATGAAGTCGACGACCTCGCCGACGCCGTCCTCGGTCAGGAAGCGGGTGATGAGGATGGCGGTGTCCGGGAGGTACAGCTGCCGGCTGGTCACGCCTTCGCCGGTCGCCCGCACCCGGAAATAGCCGCCGCGTTCCTGGTCGAGCAGCGCCGCGAAGACGCTCGGCGAATCGAACCGTGGACAGCAGAACCAGTCGATGGACCCGTCCGTGGTCACCAGCGCAGCGGTCTGCAGGTCGCCGATCAACCCGTGGTCGGCGATGAGTGGGTAGTCAGTCATGAGGGGTCGTCTCCGGTTCGGTTGTGATACAGGTCGACGCCACCGGGCACGACCTGCTGCATCGTGAAGGCACGTTCGCGCTCCGATCGGTCCCCGGCGCCGCTGCTGGTTCGCTCGCTCATCGATCGGCCCCCTGGATCATCCGGCCGGGTCATGCCAGCTCGCGCCGGGCGGCAGCAGGGCGTCGGCCTCCTTCGGCCCCCAGCTGCTCTTGGCGTACGGAACGACGGGGACGACGTCACCGAGCACGGGCTCGACCACTCGCCAGGCCGCCTCGACCGTGTCCTGCGCAGCGAAGAGCGACTGCCGGCCGCGGAGCGCCGCCCCGATCAGCCGGTCGTACGGTCGCTGGTCGGATCCCGGCACCTCGGCGAAGGTGAGGTGCTCGGGCTGCGCGGTCCAGCCGGCGCCGGGCTTCTTGCCGCACAGGATGAGCCCGACCTCGCTCTCCGGCCAGATCCGGAACCGCATCTCGTTCGCGGCGCCGGAATCCCCCAGTCCGAAGATGTCCTGCGGTGGGCGGTGGAAGCGGATCATCACCTCGGTCGCGGTGACCGGCAGGCATTTCCCGGCCCGAATCGCGATCGGTACGCCGGCCCAGCGCCAGGTGTCGAGAGCGAGCCGGATCGCGACGTACGTCTCGGTCCGCGACGTGGGATCGACACCGGCGACGTCCAGGTAACCGTCGTACTGCCCGCACACCGTGTCGGCGGCGGTGAGCGGTCGTAGTGACTTGATCACCGCGGACTTCTGCGCTCGCCAGGTCGCGTCGTCGAACTGGCCCGGCGGATCGGCCGTCACGCACGCGAGCACCTGCAGCATGTGGTTCTGGAGAACATCGCGGATCGCCCCGGTGCGGTCGTAGAAACTGCCGCGGTCGGATACGTCGAAGTTCTCCGCCATGGTGATCTGGATGCTCGCCACGTGGTCGCGGTTGAGCAGCGGTTCGACCACCGAGTTGGCGAAACGCGCGAACAGCACGTTCTCCAGCGGGTCCAGGCCGAGCCAGTGGTCCACCCGGTAGATGGCGTCCTCGGGGAAGACCTTGTTCATGGTCGCGTTGAGCTCCTGGGCGCTGGCGAGGTCGGTGCCGAACGGCTTCTCGACCATCACCCGGGCCCCGTCGGTCTTGCCCGCACCCGCGATGCCCTCGGCGATCCGGCCGAACAGCGGCGGCGGCACCTCGAGGTAGAACAGGGCTCGTTTCCCGGCGCCGATCTCGTCGGCCATCGCGGCGTACGTCGCGGCGTCGTCGAGGTCGCCGTCGATGTAGCGCAGGAGGCGGAGCATGCCGGCTGCCGCTGGGGTGTCGGCGTCGATCCCGTTGGCCCGTAACGACGCTGTCGCGTACGCGCGGAACTGGTCGAGTCCCCAGCCGCTCTTGGCCACCCCGATGATCGGTACGTCGAGCACGCCCCGATCGACCAGCCCGACCAGGGCGGGGAAGGTCTCGAGCTTCGCGAGATCACCGGTCGCGCCGAAGATGACCAGTGCGTCCATGTCGGCGGTTGGCATGGTGGTTCTCCTAGTCACTCCGGGTGCGCTGGGCTCAGCCGAGCCGGTCGAGGATGTGGTCGCCGACCCGCAGCGCGTTCGCGATCGCGGTCAGCGAAGGGTTCACGGCACCGATGCTCGGGAAGAAGCTGGTATCGACGACGTAGAGGTTGTCGACGTCGTGCGCCTTGCAGTTCACATCGAGGGCCGAGCTCTGTGGGTCGTCGCCGAACCGTACTGTGCCCGCCTGGTGCGCGGTGGCGCCGATGGGCATCCCCATGTGCAGGTAGATGCTGACGGCGAGACGCCGTCGTGGTGCCGCAGTTCGCCGAAGTCCTGCGGCCGCAACCGGAACAGGGCGGCGCCGTAGAACTTGGTGTTGCCGCCCACGTAGTAGTTGGTCTCCGGCGGGAACTCGTGGCCGTGCTCGTCGTACCAGAACTCCGGTGCGCGGTACCGGCCTTGGACGAACACCGCCGTGGAGTCCCAGTTCTCGCGTTCTCGCGGCAGATAGTCCCCGCGTTCGAGGAGCAGGATCCGCTTACCGGACGGTGCCAGCCGATGGGCCAGTGTGCCGCCTCCCGCTCCGGTGCCGATGATGACCACGTCGTAGTGCTGACCGTCCGCCATGTCTCCAGCCTTCGACGGGTACGGGCCGGATGCCTCATCCCGGTTGGATGACTGACCTAGGTGCTCAAGCGGTGACGGAACACGAAGTACGACCAGGCCTGGTAGAGCAGCACCAGCGGGAGGAACACCGCGGCGACCACGCTCATCACCGTCAGCGCATAGTTGCCCGAAGCCGCGTTGTGCACGGTGAGGCTGTTCGCGGGGTCAGTGCTGGACACCAGAACCTGGGGGTAGAGGGCGGCGAACAGTCCCGCCACGGAACAGACCGTCGCCGCCGCCGACAGCAGGAAAGCGAACCCGTCGCGTTCCTGGTGCACGGCCCAGATGGAGACGACCAGTGCTGCCGGGGCGACCACCAGGACCACGACCGGTCCCCAGCCGTGGTCTGCGACGATCAGGATCCAGACAGCGAAGGCCGTGACCACCACGAGTCCGGCCCAGCCGATCCATCGAGCGGCGCGGTGCGCCCGCTTGCGCAGCTCACCGGTTGTCCTGATACCGAGGAACGTCGCCCCGTTCAGGAGGCAGAGCACCACCATCGTCAGCCCTGTCCACAGGCCGAACGGCGTGAAGAGGTCCCAGAACGTGCCGGTGAACTCGCCGTTCGCGTCGATCGGCAGACCGGCCACCAGATCGCCGAGCGCGATCCCGAGCACGAGCGGCGCCAGCAGGCTGCCGGTTGTCAGCGTCCCGCTCCACAGCCGGCGCCAACCGGGCTGGTCGACCTTGCCACGGAACTCGAAGGACACGCCGCGGATGATCAGCGCCACCAGCAGCAGCACGACGGCGAGGTAGCTCGCCGAGAACCAGGTGGCGTACCAGTCGGGGAAGGCGGCAAAGATCGCCGCACCGCCGACCACCAGCCACACCTCGTTGCCGTCCCAGAACGGACCGATGGTGTTGATGGCCACCCGGCGTTCCAGGCTCGTCCGGCCGACCACCCGGTGCAGCATCCCGACCCCGAAATCGAAGCCCTCCAGGACGAAGAAGCCCGTCCACAGGATCGCGATGATCACGAACCACAGCTCGGGTAGTCCCACACCCGCCTCCCGGGTCAGTCGCTAGTAGGTGATCGCCGGTGTCCGGGGATCACCCGAGGGCTCGCCGTCGGCGTGCTCGAGCTCGAGACCGCGCCGTGCGTAGCGCAGCATCAGGAAGAGGTAGACGATCCCGAGCAGCACGTAGACGGCGACCAGCACCCCGACGCTGATCGCCAGCTCGGTCGTGCTGACCGAGGTGGACACGCCGTCCGCGGTCTTCATCAGCCCCTGGACGAGCCACGGCTGGCGCCCGTTCTCGGTCAGCATCCAGCCGGCCGTGTTCATCAGGAACGGCGCCAGCACCGCCCACGTCGCCACGGCGAGGAAGACCCGCGACGCCGTGAGTTTCTTGCGGTACAGCAGCCAGGCGCCCCAGAGGGCGAGCAGCGTGATCAGGCTGCCGAGGTACGCCATCACCCGCATCGACCAGTACTGGATGAACACGTTCGGCACGTAGTTGCCGGCGCCGTACTGCTGGACGTCGGCCGCCTGCAGTTCGTTGAGACCTTCCACCTCGCCGTTCCAGGTGCCGGTGGCGAGCAGGGACAGCAGATGGGGTACTTCGAGCAGCTGGGTCGGGGTCTCGTCGTTCCTGCCGCCGCCGACCTGAAACAGCGAGAAGGAGCAGGGCTGACAGGTCTCCCACTGTGCCTCGGCGGCCGCGATCTTCATCGGCTGGTACTTCGCCTCGATCACACCCAGCTGGCTGCCGACCGCCAGCGCCAGGATCGAGACTGGGACCAGGACGACGATCGCGAGTTTCGCCGAGCGCCGGAAAAGCCCGCCGTGCTCGGTGCGCCGGAGTTGCCACGCGGACACTGCCAGCATCAGCACGGCGCCGGTCACCAGCGAGGCCAGGATCACGTGGATGAAGCCCCAGAGGAACACCGGGTTCGTGAACAGGTCCCCGATCGAGCTGAGCTCGGGCCGCCCGGTCTGGGCGTTGGTCTTGTAGCCGACCGGGTGCTGCATCCACGAGTTCGCGGCCATGATGAACGCGGCCGAGAGCGACGCCCCGACCGCGACCAGCCAGATCGTGGCGAGATGGATCCGCCGGGGCAGCACGTTCCAGCCGAAGAGCCACAACCCCAGGAACGTCGACTCCAGGAAGAACGCCGCCAGCCCTTCCATCGCCAGCGGCGCGCCGAAGACGTCGCCGACGAACCGCGAGTAGGCCGACCAGTTCATGCCGAACTGGAACTCCTGCACCAGCCCGGTGACGACGCCGACGGCGATGTTGATCAGCAGCAGGGTCCCGAAGAACCGGGTCAGCCGTTTGTGCTCCTCCTGGCCGGATCGGTACCACTGGGTGTGCAGTACGGCCACCAGGAAGGCCAGCCCGATCGTCACGGGCACGAACACGAAGTGGTAGATGCTGGTGGTCGCGAACTGGATGCGTGCCAGGTCGGTCGGGTCCATCTCAGGCCTTCGCCCTCGTCGGAAGCGTTCGTCGTCTCCCGCAGGCTCGCCCCGGAGTCACGGTCCGCGCATCATTCCGGCCGGATGAAATGCGCCTGCTCCTCGGCCCACAGCCGCGCGTACGCCCCGCCGGCCGCGACCAGATCCGCGTGCGTGCCCGTCTCCAGCACTCGGCCGGCGTCCAGCACCAAGATCCGGTTGGCCGCCTGCAGGCCGCACAGCCGGTGAGTGATCAGCAACGTGCTGCGTTTGGTGGCCGCGGCCAGCAGGGCGGCTGTCAGCGCGTCCGCCGCCGGGGTGTCGAGGTGCTCGGTCGGCTCGTCGAGAATGAGCACCGGGAAGTCCGCCAGCAGGGCGCGCGCGACGACGAGCCGTTGTCGCTGGCCGCCGGAGAGTCGGGCGCCGTGCTCACCGACCTCGGTCTCCAGGGCTCTGGGCAGGGCGTCGACCCAGTCCAGCAGACCGACCGCTGCCAGGACTGCCCGCAGCTCCGCCTCGGTCGCGTCCGGTCGCGCCAGCCGGAGGTTGTCCCCGATCGTGCGGTCGAAGACGTGTGCGTCCTGTCCGGCCACCCCGACGACCCGCCGGACGGCGTCGGGGTCCAGGTCGGCGACGCGGATCCCGTTCAGGGTGGCCGAACCGGACTCGAGATCGAGGAACCGCAGCAGGACGGCGGCCAGCGTGGACTTCCCGGCCCCACTGGGTCCGACCACCGCGACGATCTCCCCGGGAGCCAGGTCCAGGTCGATCCCGTCGAGCGCAAGCGGTCCGGACCCGTAGCGAGCGCGCACATCGCGCAGCCGAAGCGAGTACGGCGAGGCCGGCATCGGCGCCGGATCACTCGGTTCGCGGACCGGGTCATCGGCCGCCAGAAGCACGTCGACCCGGTGCCGGGAACGCCGTACCCGCTCGTGGATCGCGAAGGCCTGCGGCAGTCCGGTGACCAGCTCGAAGGCGGCCAAGGACATCAGAACGACGACGGTGAGCAGGACACCGCGGAGCCTGCCGTCGTCCACAGCGACGATCCCGGCCACGACCACGCCCCAGACGCACAAGCCCGCGAGCATCGTCGTGAGCCCCGAGCCGATGCCAGCGGTTCGAGCAGCCGCGCCGGCCACCCTGGTCAGCTCGGCATCGGCTCGTCCGGCCCGGCCCAGCTGCGCGTTCGCGGCACCGTAGGCGATGAGATCGGGCGCTCCCTGGACCAGGTCGACCACGGCGGTCGACAGTTCACCGCGGGTCTCCGCCCGGCGCGCCTCGGACCGCCGGACCAGGTGCCGGGCCAGGAGCGGAACGACCGTCGCGCAGAGCAGCGCGGCGGCCACGACCAGGATGCCCGCGACCGGCACCAGGGACCCGACCAGTCCGGCCGTCAACCCGGTTGCGGCGGCGAAGACGACGTACGGCGGGACCACGCGCAGCATCTGGTCCTGTAGCGAGTCGACGTCGTCGACGAAACGAGCCAGCAGGTCGCCGCTCCGGAAGGACGGCAGGCCTGCCGGGGCGAGACGCTCGAGCCTGCGGTAGACCCGCATCCTTACGTCGGCCAGCGCCCGGAACGCCGCATCGTGCCCGACCAGGCGCTCGGCGTACCGCAGCAGCGCGCGACTGATCCCGAAGAACCGCACTCCGACCACGGCGAGTCCCAGGGCGGCCATGTTGGGCTGCTCGGAGGCGCGCGCCACCAGCCAGCCGGCGGTCGCCGACAGGCCGAGGCCGGCGGCGGCGCCACCCGCTCCGAGCAGGGTGGCCACGGCCAGCCGGGTGGTCACTCCGGAAATCATCGGTGTCCCACCGCGGCCGCCCGTTCCAGCTGGATCTCCCGGTCCGCCAAGGCGACCAGAGCCGGCCGGTGTGCGGCGATCAGTGCAGTCCGGCCGGCGGTCAGCCGGTCGACGGCATCGAGGACCGACGCCTCGGTCTCTCCGTCCAAGGTGGCCGTTGGCTCGTCCAGCAGGAGTAACGGTGCATCCATCAAGAACGCCCGGGCCAGAGCGACGCGCTGCCGCTCACCTGCGGACAGACCGGCGCCCCGCTCGCCCAGCGGTGTCGCGAGTCCGTGCGGCAGCCGGCGGACCACCTCGGCAAGCCCCGCGTCGTGAACCGCTAGCAGGAGGTCCTTCTCCGGCGCGTCCGGCCGGCCGAGCCTGATGTTGTCGGCCAGACTCGCGGCCAGCAGGTAGGGCCGTTGCGGGACCCATGCCACGGTCCGGCGCCAGACGTCGAGATCGAGCCCACCGAGGTCTTCCCCGCAGACCGTCACTCGGCCGGAGTCCACGGCGACGAAGCCCAGGAGAACGTTGATCATGGTCGACTTGCCGCAGCCGCTCGGCCCGGTCAAGGCCACCACTTCCCCCGCGCCGACGGACAGACTGACCCGGTCGAGCACAGGTTCGGCCCGGTCCGGATAGCTCACGCAAACCTGATCCACCCGCAGTTCCACCAACGGGCAGTCCGGGACTGCTGCGCCCGGACGGACCTCCGGAAGCGGGCTGTCCAGCACGGTGAACACCTGGTCCGCGGCGGCCACCCCATCCGCACTGGCGTGAAAGCTCGCCCCCAGGGTGCGCAGCGGGAGGTAGGCCTCAGGAGCGAGGATGAGCACGAACAGACCGGTGGACAGGTCCAGGCCGCCGCTGACCAGCCTGATGCCGACCGCGACCGCGACCACTGCCACGGACAACGACGCGAGCAGCTCCAGCACCAGAGACGACAGGAAGGCCACGCGCAACGTGCCCATCGTCTCCGCGCGGAAGTCGTCCGTCGTACGGCGGACCAGGTCTGCCTGAGCGCGCGCCTGCCCGAACACCTTGAGCGTCGTCAGTCCGGCGACGCTGTCGAGAAAGTGGCCGCCCAGACGCTGCAGGGCGACGAGGCGCTTGGCCGCGTGCGTCCGGGCGCCTGCGCCGACGACGGCCATCAGCAGCGGGATCAGGGGAACCGTAACGGCGATGATCGCCGCCGTCACGATGTCCTGGGTCACGGCCGCGGTGATGACAGCAGTAGGAATGACGACCGCCAGCACCAACTGCGGCAGGTAGCGGGTGAAGTAGCCGTCGAGAGCATCGAGACCGCGGGTGCCGAGGGACTCGAGCTCGGCGGTGCGGTGCCGGGTGAGCCACGCCGGACCGAGGGCGACAACGTGCCGCAGCAGGCTCATCCGCAGCTCCGCCTTGGCCTGGGTGCCGGACCGGTGCGCCATCAGCTCGGCCCACCAGGCGAGTACGGCGCGGCCGATGACGACGCCGAGCAGGACGAGCAGCGGCCCGCGCAACTCGTGGACGCTCGCGCGGTCCTGGAACGAGGCGGAGAGCAGCTCGGCCAGCAGCCAGGCTTGCGCGACGACCAGGGCCGCGGTCGCGATCCCGAGCGCGGAAGAGCACAGCAGCAACGCCCGGACGGCCCGCGTCCGCGCGATCAGTCTCCGATCAACCGCGGGCATCGGAGGTCTCACCGGACCGGGTGGCACCAAGGCCCTGCCGGTCGCTCATCCGCGCCAGCGCCCGCTCGACCGGGTCGGCAAACGCCGCGTCGGTCGCCCGGTCCAGCGCGTCGAGTTGAGACTGCACGACCGCCCGGCGTGCGAGCGGGACCCCGTCTCGCAGATCCTCGAGCATGGCCCGCAAACGGCGGCAGATCTGCGGCGAGGCAGCGCCGTACTGGCGGATCTCGGTCACGCCGATGTCGAGGTACTCCGACCAGCTACGGGTCCGGACGACGAGGCGGACCTGCCCGTCGGCGTCGAGCGCGGTTCCCCGGAAGGCTCGATCGGAGGAGCCGATCCCGAGCAGCAGATCGTCGATGTGGTTGAGCACCTGGGTCGCCGTGGTGGGATCGTTGACCGCTGGCGACAGCGCCCGGATGGCGATGTCGACCATGATGCGCAGCGCGAAGGCCGGGTCCTGGTCGATCGTGCGCTCATGGCCCAGCGAGACCATCCCGCGCAATCGCCGCAGATCGGTCTCGCTCGCCGCCCCGTGTACCTCCATCAGCACGCTCCCCGCGGTGACGAAGTCACCGATGGTGTGCGGTATGACGCAGACCTGGCCGCGAGCCGCCGCGAACCGGACGAGGTCCGCGATGTCGACGTCCTGGATGGCGCCCGAGCGGGGCGCCAGGATCCGCGCGTCCGGCTCACCAAGTCCGGCCCCTTGGTCATCGTTCCCGGCGGATGCGACGAGGCCATCCTCCTCGGCCTCGATCGCCAGACCGGCCTCGGCCTCGATCGCCAGACCGGCCTCGGCCTCGATCGCCAGACCGGCCTCGGCCATCGCCGCCGCGACCGCGACCGGCCGCAAGGCATGCACGAAGCGGTCGAAGTACAGCAGCAGGAGGACCAGGTCGATACTGACGGCCAGCCCGACCAGGGAGACGCCCAGATCAGGCACGGAGTCGGCCTCCACATGGCGCAACAACGCGAAGGCAAAGGTGAACGTGGCCGTGAACGCCGCCAGGACGAACTTCTGCAGCCGGTCTCGGTACCACAACCGCATGAAGCGCGGCGACAGCGTGCCGGTCGCCATCTGCACGACGAGTACGCCGATCGTGACCACGAACCCGATCAGCCCGACCATCGCGGCCGCAGCGGCCGACAGCACGCTGTTCGCGGTGGCCGCGGAGTACGACCACGAAGGTGGCAGGTTGATCAGGCCCTCGACCCACAGATCGACCCCGGACAGCGCCACGCCGGCCACCCCGCCGAGCAGCGGCACCACCCAGAGGCTCTGCCGAACGAACTGGCGCGCCCGGAACGCTCCCGCCAAGGACATCACCGGTCGCTTTCCGGTCAGTGATGGAACCCAGCCGGCTCCTCCTCCTGCGGCATCGGAGTTTCCAGCCCGTCGAGCCAGTCGACCGCGATCCGCACGTCCCGCAGGAACAGGTCGGCCATGTCGTGACTGAATCCGTTCCGCACGACCACCCGCAGGACGACCAGATCCTCCCGGTTCGGCGGCATCGAGTACGCCGGCACCAGCCAGCCCCGTTCGCGCAGCTTCCGCGAGACGTCGTACGCCGTGTACTTCGTGATGCCGTCGGCCACCCGGAACGCGAACACCGGCAGGTCCCGTCCGTCCGAGACCAGCTCGAACTCGGGCATCGCCTTGATCGCGTCACTGAGGTGTACGGCGACGTCCTGGCACGTCTGCTGGATCCGCTGGTAACCGTCCCGGCCGAGTCGCACGAACTGGAAGTACTGCAGCAGCACCTGCGCGCCGGGCCGGGAGAAGTTCAGCGCGAACGTCGGCATGTTCCCGCCCAGGTAGTTCACCTTGAAGACGAGCTCCTCGGGCAGGTTCTCGGTGTGCCGCCACAGCACCCAGCCGACGCCCGGATAGACGAGCCCGTACTTGTGACCGGAGGCCTGGATCGACGCCACGCGCGGCAACCGGAAGTCCCACACCAGGTCGGGCTGGATGAAGGGAGCGACGAAGCCACCGGATGCGGCGTCGACATGCACCGGCACGTTCAGTCCGGTCCGCTCCTCCAGTTCGTCCAGCGCGGCGCAGATCTGCGCGACCGGTTCGTAACTGCCTTCCATCGTCGAACCGAGGATGGCGACCACACCGATGGTGTTCTCGTCCACGAACCGCAGGGCCCGATCGGCCGTCAGGTAGAGGTCGTCGCCCTCCAGCGGCACGTACCTCGGCTCGACATCCCAGTACTCGGCGAACTTCTCCCACACGACCTGGACGTTCTGGCCCATCACGAGGTTGGGCCGGTCGAAGGGTTTACCCGCGGCGCGGCGCGCGTGCTGCCAGCGCCGCTTGAGTGCGAGGCCGCCCAGCATGCAGCCCTCGGAACTGCCCGTCGTCGACGTCCCGATCGCGTCGGCCGTGTCCGGCGCGTTCCACAGGTCGGCGAGCATGCGCACGCACCGGGCCTCGATCTCCGCCGTCTGCGGGTACTCGTCCTTGTCGACCATGTTCTTGTCGACCGTCTCGGCGTACAGCCGGTCCGCCTCGTCGTTCATCCACGTGGTCACGAACGTGGCCAGGTTGAACCGGGCGTTGCCGTCCAGCATCACCTCGTCCCGGACGAGCTGGTACGCCGACTGCGGCAGCATCTCGTCATCCGGCATTCGGTCCTTGGGAACCGCCAGGACGGTGTCCCTCGTGAACCGTGGCATGACGGCCATGTCGCCGGTCGCGGTCTTCGTCGAGCTGCTGATCCCGGTCATCGCCGATCACCCCTCGGTCGCGGCGACACGAGTTGCCGCCGCAATCCATCCCACACCCGGGCACCCGGGACGTCGTCACCCGCTCCGCATGAGGCAGACGTCCTCCGTCCGCGCGGCGATCAGAGTGCGCGGACCCAGTTGGCCAGGAGTTCGGCGCCGGCGTCGCCGGACTTCTCGGGGTGGAACTGGGTCGCACTGAGCGGACCGTTCTCGACCGCGGCGACGAACCGGTCTCCGGCGTACGACGTCCAGGTGACGGCCGGTGTCACCGAGTCGCGCGTGTCCCGCAGCTCCCACGCGCGGACACCGTAGGAGTGGACGAAGTAGAACCGCTCCTTCTCGATCCCCTGGAACAACGACGTCGAGGCAGGGACGTCCACCGTGTTCCAGCCCATGTGCGGGACCGGCTCGCCGTTCGCGGGCTGCAACCGTTCGACCACTCCCGGCCACTGGTCGCAGCCCGCTGTCTCGACGCCGTGCTCGATGCCGCGGGCAAACAGGATCTGCATGCCGACGCAGATGCCGAGCACCGGGCGGCCACCGCTCAGCCGCCGGTCGACGATCACGTCACCACGGACCGCCTTGAGGCCGGTCATGCAGGCCTCGAAGGCGCCGACGCCGGGGACCAGCAGACCGTCGGCGTTCAGCGCCTCGTTGTAGTCGGACGTGACCGTGACGTCCGCTCCGACCCGTTGCAGCGCCCGCTCCCCCGACCGAATGTTGCCCGATCCGTAGTCGAGGAGCACGACCTTCTTGCTCACAGAGCGCCCTTGGTCGAGGGGATCCCCGGCTGCCGCGGATCCAGCTCGGCGGCTGCCCGCAGCGCCCGGGCGAAGGCCTTGAACTGGGCCTCGACGATGTGGTGCGGGTCGCGGCCGGAGAGCACCCGGATGTGGATGCAGATCGCGGCGTTGAACGCGAGTGTCTCGAACACGTGCTGGGTCAGTGAGCCGGCGTAGTCGCCGCCGATGATCGCGTACACCTGACCGTCCGGCTCGCCGGTGTGCACGCAGTACGGGCGCCCCGACAGGTCGACCGTGCAGTGCACGAGCGCCTCGTCCAGCGGCACGGTCGCGTCGCCGAACCGGCGGATCCCGCGCTTGTCACCGAGCGCCTCACGCAGCGCCTGGCCGATGCCGATCGCGGTGTCCTCGACGGTGTGATGCGCGTCGATCTCGAGGTCGCCGACCGTGTTCACGTGCAGGTCGAGCAGCGCGTGCTTGGCCAGCGCGTTGAGCATGTGGTCGTAGAACCCGACGCCGGTGGAGATGTCGGCGCGGCCCTCGCCGTCGATGTTCAGCTCGACCAGGACCTTCGACTCGCTGGTCTCCCGATCGATCCGCGCTGTCCGGGTCATGTCAACCTTCCCATGTCTGTCTTCAGGACGCGCTCCAGCGAAGCGCGGAACGCGGCCATCTCCTCGCTGGTGCCGATCGAGACCCGCAGCCAGCCGTCCGGTCCGGTCTCGCGGATCAGTACGCCGTCGTCCAGCAGCGACTGCCAGACCGCGTGCCGATCGGCGAACGTGCCGAACAGCACGAAGTTCGCGTCCGAGTCGACCGCGCGCAGGCCCAGTGACCGCAGCCAGTCGACGGTCTCATCCCGCTCGATCCGCAACTGCTCGACCCGGCCGAGCAGCTCGTCGGAGTGCCGCAGCGCCGCCCGCGCGACCGCCTGCGTCACCGCGGACAGGTGGTACGGCAGCCGGACGATCCGCAGCGCGTCCACCAACTGCTTGCTCGCGGCAAGGTATCCGACCCGGCCGCCGGCCAGCGCGAACGCCTTCGACATCGTCCGCGCCACCGCGAGATTCGGGTACGACGGCAACAGTGTCACCGCACTCGGAGTCCCGGTCCGCCGGAATTCGGCGTACGCCTCGTCGACCACGAGGACGGATCCCATCGCGGCGGTTCGGGCGGCGATCGCCTCGACCACGTCGATCGGCAGCGCCGTACCGGTCGGGTTGTTCGGCGAGGCGAGCAGGACGACGGACGGGTGGTGCCGGGAGATCGCCGCCAGTGCCTTGCTTTGGTCGAGGGTGAAGTCCTCGGCCCGGCGGCCGGTGACCCAGGCAGTGTTCGTGTCCCGCGCGTACTCCGGGTACATCGAGTACGTCGGCGCGAAGGAGAGCGCCGTCCGCCCGGGGCCGCCGAAGGCCTGCAGGATGTGCAGCATGACCTCGTTGGACCCGTTGGCGGCCCACACCTGCTCGGCGGTCAGTCGCGCGCCGGACTCCCGGCCCAGGTAGGCCGCGAGATCCGAGCGGAGGTCGAGGAACTCGCGGTCCGGGTAGCGGTTCACGCCGCGGGCGGCCACGGTGACCGCCGCGGCGATGTCGGCGACGGTCTCCTCGCTCGGCGGATACGGGTTCTCGTTGACGTTGAGCAGGATCGGGACGTCGAGTTGTGGGGCGCCGTACGGCTCGAAGCTCTTCAGCTCGTCGCGGATCGGCAGCCCGTCGAAGCGGCCCATCAGTTCGCCCCGGGGAAGCGCACCGACACCGCGGCGCCGTGGGCGGGCAGGTCCTCGGCGTGGGCCAGCGCGACCACGTGGCCGGCGACCTCCTGGAGCGCCTCGCGCGAGTAGTTGATGACGTGCACCGCCTTCAGGAAGCTGCGGACCGACAGGCCGGACGAGTGGCAGGCGCACCCGGCGGTCGGGAGAACGTGGTTGGAGCCCGCGCAGTAGTCGCCGAGGGAGACCGGCGACCAGCCGCCGACGAAGATCGCACCGGCGTTGGTGATCAGGCCGGCCCGCTCCTCGGCGTCCGCGGTCTGGATCTCCAGGTGCTCGGCAGCGTACGCGTCCACGACGGCCGTGCCCTGCTCCAGGTCGTCGACCAGTACGACGGCCGACTGCTGACCTGTCAACGCTTCGGCGACGCGGTCCTGGTGCTTGGTCTTCGCGACTTGGACCGGTAGTTCAGCTTCCACTGCGGCAGCCAGAGCCTCGGAGGGCGTCACCAGCACGCTGGCGGCCATCGGGTCGTGCTCGGCCTGGCTGATCAGGTCTGCGGCGACGTGCTGGGCGTCGGCGGTGTCGTCGGCGAGGATCGCGATCTCGGTCGGGCCCGCCTCGGAGTCGATGCCGACCTCACCGAGGAGGAAGCGCTTGGCCGCGACCACGTAGATGTTGCCGGGACCGGTGATCAGGTTGACCTTGCGGCAGCCCGTGACACCAGCACCGAAGCCGTACGCGAACCCGGCGATCGCCTGCGCGCCACCCATCGCGTACACCTCCTCGATCCCGAGCAGCGCACACACCGCCAACACAGTCGGGTGCGGCAGACCGCCGTACTCCTTCTGTGGGGGCGATGCCACGGCCAGGGACGGGACGCCCGCCACCTGCGCCGGTACGACGTTCATCACCACGCTGGACGCGAGCGGCGCGCGACCACCCGGGACGTACAGCCCGACGCGCTGGACCGGGACGAAGCGTTGCGTGACCCGGCCGCCGGGCGCGGGCTCGGAGGCGATGTCGGGGGTGAGCTCGTCCTGACTGACCTCGCGGACCCGGCGGATCGACTCCTCGAAGGCCGATCGCACCTCCGGGTCGAGCTCCTCCAGCGCCGTCTTCAGCGCGTCGGCCGGGACCCGGATGTCCTCGACCCGGACATGGTCGAACCTCTCGCCGTACTCCCTGATCGCCTCGAGTCCACGATGGCGGACGTCCAGGCAGATCGGTCGGACGACGTCGAGGGCCTTCTCGACGTCGAACACGGCTCGGGGGACGAGGGCGTTCACTTCGGCTTGGAGGTCGGACACCTCTCCGGCCGCCACTCGGCCCCGCAGGTCGACGCGGCGAATCATGGCCTCAGTCTAGTGGTGGCGACCTGCCGAGTTTGCGCCGTATCCACAAGGTGGCAGTCACGAGGCGTGATCAGGACGCGGCATGGCCTAGGCTCGTTGGTATGGACTCCCGCCTACCGCTGCTCACTGTCGAGACGGTGATCTTCCCCGGGCTGGTGCTCCCCATTCCGGTGACCGACGTCCAGGGCCGCGCGGTGGTCCGCGACCTGGTCGAGAACGGTGGCGAACTGGTCTGCGGCGCCCTCGCCGTCCGGGACGGGTACGAGCTGGGTGAGCGGGTGTTCCGGTCGTTGTACGGGACCGGCTGCGCGGCGACGATCTCGGAGATCAGCCTGGACCCGGACGACGACGGCCCGGTGGAGATCACGCTGACCGGCAACCGGCGGTTCAAGGTGGCCGAACTGGACGGCGGCGGTGACTATCTGGTCGCCGACGTCGAGTGGCTGGACGAGGACCTCGGCGACGATCCGCTGGGTACGGCGACGATCGCCATGGCCCGCTTCCGCCGGTACGCCGAGGCCGTCACCGAGATCAGCCGGCCGGGCCTGCACATCGGTG
This sequence comes from Kribbella sp. NBC_01484, assembly GCF_036227145.1. NCBI lineage: Bacteria > Bacillati > Actinomycetota > Actinomycetes > Propionibacteriales > Kribbellaceae > Kribbella > Kribbella sp. NBC_01484. Next base: position 6,114,056 of record NZ_CP109437.1, on the reverse strand, counting down.
AGCTGCCCGACGACCCGAGCACGCTGTCGTTCCTGATGTCGGCCGCGATGACGCTGCTCACCCCCGACCGCCAGAAACTCCTCGAAGCCACCGACACCACGTCCCGCCTGGTCCAGCTGGTCGGCCTCCTCGACAGCGAGCTCGCCGCGATCGCGGCCCTCCCCTCGCTGCCCGCGACCGACCTCATCAACTGGTCGACGATGTCCCCGAACTGACGCTCGCCACCATCGCCAGGTCGATGGCCGCGCCGGCAGACGCGCTACCGATGTGAATCCCAGAGCGGTATGGTGTTGGTATGAGCAAGCAGATCACTGTGCGGTTGCCGGACGAGCTGGTCGACTTCATGGACCAGCTCGTGGCCACCGACAAGGCGACGAGCCGGGCGTCCGTGGTCGCCCGGGCGATGGAGCGCGAGCGCCGGCGGGAGCTCGCCGCCCGCGACCTCGCCATCCTGACCGAGCACGGCGACTATCCGGATCTCGAGGGCCTCGCCCCCGCGGCCGCCGGCACTGTGCTCACTGACCTCGACTGATGCGTCCGCTCCACATCGCCCGGCTGGACAAGCCGAGGCCGGTCGTGGTCCTGACCCGCGAGCTGATCCGCCCACGCCTCACCAACGTGACGGTCGCCCCGATCACCAGCACCATCCGCGGTCTGTCCACCGAGGTCCTGGTCGGCCCGGACAACGGCCTCGATCACCCGAGCGCCATCTCCTGCGACAACATCCAGACCATCCCGAAGGCCCAACTCGGCCGCCTGATCGGCTACCTCCATCCCGACCAGGAACCAGCCCTCGCCGAAGCCATTGCCCTGGCCTTCGACCTCGAAACCCTCTGACCCACCCAGCACCGCGCCCGGTCGCCGCCGCGGCCATTTCTTGGGATATCCGCACGTGTTGTGCCTTCTCTGCTCGTACAAGGGGGGAGAAGGCTGCACACGAAGGGATATCGCCTCGTGCTCGATGGGTGGGTGATCGTCGGCCGGGCGGGCTGGTTCGGGCTAGGGGGCGATGTCCGGGGTGGGCCGGGGTGGAGGGTGTGGCGAGGCTGGGCCGGGGTGCAGGATGTGGCGAGGCTAGGCCGGGCGGTTCCGGCAGACTTGTTCTGCGCGGATCGGTTCACGTCTGGTGACCTGGGACAGGTCGTCGCGGGCCGAGACAGGCAATAACGTGTCCCAACCCGCCAGTACGTGTCCCAGGCCCCGACAGTTGGTCAGCGGCCGGCCCAACCCCATCCCAGCTGACCACCACCCCCGCCGGCTGCACGACAGCCCGGCGCCACGCGCCTCCGCCGACCCGGTCCGACGCCCTGGTCCGACGCGGACTGGGGGTCCGGGATCGGCCACTTTGTGCACCAGATCCGTACGGCGCCGGCCTCGGCGTACGGATCTGGTGCACAAAGACGATCCTCGCCGTCGAACGGCTCGAACGGGCGCCGCACCGAGTGGTGCTGTCGAGTTGCAGCTCGGCGCTCGGCGGACCAAGTGGTGCCGACGAGTTGCTCGGTCTGGTCAGTGCGTTGGTCGTCCACAGCTCCGATCCACCCCGGGCCGAGGACGGCGCGGGGTAACGGACTGGATGGCACGGACCCGGCCACGGCACGGAGGTTGGCCGGGTCCCTGGCGCGGATCTGTGTCACTCACCACGCAGACACCGCCCTGGCCGATCACGCTCAGACCTGCGCCGGTGATGACCCGACGGTGAGGTTGGTGAGTGCCTCAGGTCCGCACCAGCAACGATCCCGCCAGACCGACACCGACACCGACACCGACACCGACACCGCAAGGACCGCTCACCCACGGAAACGACACAAGAGCCGCAATTCCTTGTCCCAACCCCCGGTGCTTCCGGCCCCACCCCACCGGTTCCGGTCCCCGCCCGGTGCTGTGTGTCGGCGCGGCGGCCCCACCCCGCCGGCCCCAGCCCGGCGGTTCCGGTCCCCGCCCGGTGCTGTGTGTCGGCGCGGCGGCCCCACCCCGCCGGCCCCAGCCCGGCGGTTCCGGTCCCCGCCCGGTGCTGTGTCGGCGCGGCGGCCCCACCCCGCCGGCCCCAGCCCGGCGGTTCCGGTCCCCGCCCGGTGCTGTGTGTCGGCGCGGCGGCCCCACCCCGCCGGCCCCAGCCCGGCGGTTCCGGTCCCCGCCCGGTGCTGTGTGTCGGCGCGGACCTGTCCCGAGCGTCCCCTTTGGTGGGTTGACGTCCGAGATGGCGGGTTGGCGCCCCGGAATCCGGTACGGCAACCCACCACATGGGACGTCAACCCACCAAAAGCCCACGCCGGCCGCCTACCACCTGGACGAATCGCCGGACGACGACCGCGACCACCCACACATCAAGCTGAAGAGCCGGATAACCCATCGAATGGACGGCCGAGGGGGTTTGGGCGTCAGCCGAGCTTGGAGACGTCCCGTACGGCGCCCTTGTCGGCGCTGGTCGCCATCGCGGCGTACGCGCGGAGGGCCTGGGAGACCTTGCGGTCGCGGGCGCGAGGGGCGTAGACACCGCCGAGGGCCTCGCGACGGGCGGTCAGCTCGGACTCGTCGACCAGCAGTTCGATGGAGCGACCGGGGATGTCGATGCGGATCTGGTCGCCGTCCTGGACGAGTGCGATCGTGCCGCCGGACGCGGCCTCGGGTGAGGCATGACCGATCGAGAGGCCCGACGTACCGCCGGAGAAGCGGCCGTCGGTGACCAGTGCGCACACCTTGCCCAGGCCGCGGCCCTTCAGGAACGACGTCGGGTACAGCATCTCCTGCATGCCCGGGCCGCCCTTCGGACCCTCGTAGCGGATCACCACGACGTCACCTGGCTGGACCTGCTTGGCCAGGATCTTCTCGACGGCTTCCTCCTGCGACTCGCACACCACCGCAGGACCCTGGAACGTCCAGATCGACTCGTCCACGCCGGCCGTCTTCACCACGCAGCCGTCGACGGCCAGATTGCCCTTCAGTACGGCGAGTCCGCCGTCCTTGGAGTACGCGTGCTCCAGATCGCGGATGCAGCCGCCAGCCGCGTCCGTGTCCAGCGTCTCCCACCGCTCCGACTGCGAGAACGCGGTGGCCGACCGCTTGCAGCCCGGTGCCGCGTGCCACAGCTCGACGGCCTCCGGCGACGGCGAGCCGCCGCGCAGGTCCCACGTCTTCAGCCACTCGTCGATCGAGTCGCTGTGGACGGTGTGGATGTTCTCGTTCAGCAGTCCGGCCCGGTGCAGTTCACCGAGGATCGCCGGGATGCCGCCGGCCCGGTGCACGTCCTCCATGTAGTACGTCCCGCCCGGTGCGACATTCGGCGCGACCTTCGCCAGGCACGGCACCCGGCGCGACACCGCGTTGATGTCGTCCAGGTCGAACTCGACCTCCGCCTCCTGCGCGGCCGCGAGCAGGTGCAGGATCGTGTTCGTCGACCCGCCCATCGCGATGTCCAATGCCATCGCGTTCCCGAACGCCTCGCGGGAAGCGATGTTCCGCGGCAGCACGGTCGCGTCGTCGTTGTCGTAGTACCGCTTGGTGATCTGTACGACGGTCTCGCCGGCCTTCTCGTACAGCGCCTTGCGCGCGGTGTGGGTGGCCAGCACCGAGCCGTTGCCCGGCAGCGACAGGCCGATCGCCTCGGTCAGGCAGTTCATCGAGTTCGCGGTGAACATGCCCGAGCACGAGCCGCAGGTCGGGCAGGCGTTCTCCTCGATCCGCAGGATGTCGGCGTCGGAGACGTTCTCGTTGACGGCCTCGGACATCGCGTCGATCAGGTCGAGCTTGCGGACGGTGCCGTCGACCAGCGTGGCCCGGCCGGCCTCCATCGGGCCGCCGGAGACGAACACGGTCGGGATGTTCAGCCGGAGTGCGGCGTTCAGCATGCCCGGGGTGATCTTGTCGCAGTTCGAGATGCACACCAGCGCGTCGGCGCAGTGCGCCTCGACCATGTACTCGACCGAGTCGGCGATCAGATCCCGCGACGGCAGGCTGTAGAGCATGCCGCCGTGACCCATCGCGATCCCGTCGTCGACCGCGATCGTGTTGAACTCGCGCGCGATCCCGCCGGCCGCGTGGATCGCCTCGGACACGATCCGGCCGACCGGCGCGAGGTGGGTGTGGCCCGGGACGAACTCGGTGAAGCTGTTCGCCACCGCGATGATCGGCTTGCCGAAGTCCTCGCGGGCTACCCCGGAGGCCTGCATGAGCGCGCGGGCGCCTGCCATGTTGCGGCCGTGGGTGACAGTACGGGACCTCAGAGCGGGCACGACGACATCTCCTTGCTACGTGGACGACTTGTCTGATGTTGCCACGCCCGTCCGGATGGCGGTACGCGGGTCCCGGATTCTGGAGCGGGTGATTCTGTCCACGGCCGCCTCTAGCCTGAGGACATGGCGGGCTTGGAGCACCACACGCGACCGGTGCACCCCGCCCTGCGCCCGTACGTCGGCGACCTCAGCGGCTATGCGTACGACGGTGATCCGCCGGCCCTCCATCGCGGTCTCCCGTCGCGGCACCTGACGCTCGTGATCACCCTGGACGAGCCGCTCGGCGTCGCCTGGCCCGGCTCACCCGTCGAGAAGTTCGATGCGCTCGTCGGGGGTCTGCACTCGACCGCTGTCCACGTCGGTGCGACGCCCAGCCGGGCCGGTGTGCAGCTCTCACTCACCCCAGCCGCCGCCCGTGTCCTGCTCGGCCTGCCGCCGGTCGAGCTCGCGTCCACAGTGGTCGGGCTCGACGACGTACTCGGGCGGCCGGCTCGCGTGCTCATCGACCAACTGCGGGAGGCGCCGAGCTGGGATGCGCGCTTCGATCTGCTCGAGGGACTGTTCCTCGAGCGATGGGCCGGCGACGCCCCCAAGGTGCGGCCGGAGCTCGGCTGGGCCTGGCAGCGACTGTGCGAGCGTGGCGGGGCGATCGCCGTACAGGAACTCGCGGCCGAGGTCGGCTGGAGCCGACGGCATTTGACGGATCGGTTCACCGCGGAGTTCGGGCTCGCGCCGAAGGTGGCCGCGCGGGTGCTGCGGTTCGAGCGCACGGTCGGCCGGTTGCGCCGGCGGCCGGACACCCGGCTCGCCGACCTGTCCGCCCATTTCGGGTACGCCGACCAGGCGCATCTGACCCGGGAGTTCCGGGCGATCGCCGGCTGCTCACCGCGGCAGTGGATGGTCGAGGAACTCCCAAACGTTCAAGACTTCGTCCCGGCCTGGGCCGCAGAGTCGGAGGCATGAACAGCATGACTGAACAGAAAGCAGTGATCGGGGTCTGGCCTGGACTCCACTACCGAGACGGTCAGGCCGCGCTGAAGTTCCTCACCGAGGGCCTCGGCTTCACCCTGATCGCGTCGTACCCCGGCGTGACCGAGGGATCGGTCGCGCACTCCGAGCTGACCTGGCCGTTCGGTGGCGGCATCATGATGGGTTCGGCGGACGCCAAGTCCGAGCCGGACGAGTTCACCGCGCTGGCCGACCGCACGCAGTCGATCTATCTCGTCCACGACGACCCGGACAGCCTGATCGGCCGCGTGATCGGCGCCGGCGCGGTCGTCGTCCGCGGGCTGAAGGACGAGGACTACGGCTCGCGCGGCTTCACCGTCAAGGACCACGAGGGCAATCTGTGGAGCGTCGGGACCTATCGCGGCGAAGTCGCGCAGTAATCCACAGGTTTGCCTTCCGCACCCAGCATCGCCGGGGCGTTCTCACTAGACTCGCGGGGTGACCGAGACAACCGGGCTGCCCGTTTCCGAAGCTGTCGATGTGCTGCGCCGGGTCTTCGGGTATGACGCCTTCCGCGGTGAGCAGGCCGAGATCATCGACACGGTCGTCGCCGGCGGCGACGCGCTGGTGCTGATGCCGACCGGCGGCGGGAAGTCACTGTGCTACCAGATCCCGGCGCTGGTTCGATCCGGTGTCGGAGTGGTGATCTCGCCGCTGATCGCGTTGATGCAGGACCAGGTCGACGCGTTGACGGCGCTCGGTGTCCGGGCCGGATTTCTGAACTCCACACAGGACTTCGAGCAGCGGCGCGAGGTCGAGCAGGCATTCCTGGCCGGCGAGTTGGACCTGCTCTACCTCGCTCCCGAGCGGCTCCGGGTCGAGGCGACGGTCCGACTGCTCGACCAGGGCAAGATCGCGCTGTTCGCGATCGATGAGGCGCACTGTGTCTCGCAGTGGGGCCACGACTTCCGGCCCGACTACCTGATGCTGTCCGAGTTGCACGAGCGCTGGCCCGACGTACCGCGGATCGCGCTGACCGCGACGGCGACCGAGGCGACGCACCAGGAGATCGCGACCCGGCTGAAGCTGGGCGACGCGAAGCACTTCGTCGCGAGCTTCGACCGGCCGAACATCCAGTACCGGATCGTCGCGAAGGACAACCCGCAGCGGCAACTGCTCGACCTGCTGCGGACCGAGCACGCCGGGGACGCGGGCATCGTCTATTGCCTGTCTCGCAACAGCGTCGAGAAGACTGCGGCCTTCCTCACGCAGAACGGGATCGAAGCCCTGCCGTACCACGCCGGACTGGACAGCCGGACCCGCGCGGCCAACCAGGCCCGGTTCCTCCGCGAGGACGGCTTGGTGGTGGTCGCGACGATCGCGTTCGGGATGGGGATCGACAAGCCCGACGTACGGTTCGTCGCGCATCTCGATCTGCCGAAGTCGGTCGAGGGCTACTACCAGGAGACCGGCCGCGCCGGGCGGGACGGGCTGCCGTCGACGGCGTGGCTTGCCTACGGACTGCAGGACGTCGTCCAGCAGCGGAAGATGATCGACACGTCCGAAGGTGATCTCGCGCATCGTCGCCGGCTCAGCGCACACCTCGACGCGATGCTCGCGTTGTGCGAGACCGTGCAGTGCCGCCGGTCGCAACTGCTCGCGTACTTCGGTCAGCACGGCGACACGTGTGGGAACTGCGACACCTGCCTGACGCCGCCGGAGTCGTGGGACGGGACGATCGCGGCGCAGAAGTTGCTGTCGACGGTGTATCGGCTGCAGCACGAGCGCGGCCAGAAGTTCGGCGCCGGTCAGCTGATCGACATCCTGCTCGGCAAGGAGACGGAGAAGGTCAAGCAGTTCCGGCACGATCAGCTGTCCGTGTTCGGGATCGGGACCGAACTCAAGGACACCGAGTGGCGCGGCGTGATCCGGCAACTGCTGGCGCTGCGACTGCTCACGGTGGAAGGCGACTACGGCACGCTCGTGCTCACCGAGGAGAGCGGCGAGGTTCTCGGCCGACGCCGCGAGGTGATGATGCGGCGCGAGGCCGAGCGAACGCGGTCGAAGTCGAGGTCTTCCAGTGCGAAGAAGGCCGCGGCCGACCTGGCTCCGGAGGCCGCACCGGTCTTCGAGCGGTTGCGGGCGTGGCGTGCCGGTGTCGCCAAGGAGCAGGGCGTTCCGGCCTACGTGATCTTCCACGACGCGACGCTGCGGCAGATCGCCACCGACCTCCCCGGTACGCTCGCCGAGCTCGGCACCATCAGCGGCATCGGCGAGAACAAACTGGCCAAGTACGGCGAGGGCGTCTTGGAGGCACTCGCCGAGCCGGAGTGAAATCCGTCGCGGGTGATGTCGAGTCTGCTCCGGCGCCTTCGACGCGAGGGTAGGAAGCGCGGGCAGGCTGTGCTTCACGGAGTGAAGGAGCAGGCAGATGGCTGCATCGGTGTTGTTGATGTCGATGTCCGTCGACGGGTACATCGCGGGTCCGAACGACGCCCCGGGGAATCCGGGCGGCGACGGCTTCCTGCGGTTGCACGAGTGGTACAAGACCGCGGACGGCGACTTCGGCCGCCCGGAAGGGCCGGCCGAAGTCATCTGGGACGAACTGAACGCGACCGGCGCGGTGCTGGTCGGGCGGCGGACCGCGGAGCAGGTCGACTACTACGGTGGTGATCACCACGGCGTGCCGATCTTCGTGCTCAGTCACCAGCCGGCGCCCCCCCGGGGCCGAGAAGTACCCGACGGTGAAGTTCGTGACCGACGGGATCGAGAGCGCGATGGCGCAGGCCAAGGCCGCGGCCGGGGACAAGGGCGTCCTGGTCCACGGCGCGTACACGGCGCAGAAGGCCCTCGAGGCCGGCGTACTGGACGAGCTCCAGATCGACCAGGTCCCGGTCCTGTTCGGCCGCGGCCTCCGGCTGTTCGACGTACTACCCGCGCAGATCGAGCTGGACGTCGTGCGGGTGATCGACACCCCGACGGCCACTCACCTCCGCTACCGCATCCGCCGCTGAGCACCGCCCTCCCCTGTTCAGTTGAGCAGGGGCTGGAGGGCCTTGGTCAGCTCGGCCATCGCGTGGTCGACGTTCCTGTTGCCGTCGGCAAGGAGCACGCTGACGGAGACCTTCTTCGCTGGGATCACGATCAGGAGGCTGGTGTGGTCCGGGGAGTCACCGCTATGACCGAACGCCGTACCGATGCCGAACAGTTCCGAGAACCGCATCGTCCCCAGTCCGTACTCCCCCTCGCCCTTGGTCATTTCGCTGACGACGCCCGCGGGCAGCACGCGACCGCCGTACAGCTGGTATCCCCACCGCGCGACCGTCGGCGCGTCGGCCGCGAGCCCCCCCGTTCGCCGACGAGAGGCTGGCGAACGCGCGGCACGGAAGGTAACCGTCGTTCGCCGGGCCACAGAACTCACTGTCGTCGACCACCACGGGTGGTTGCGGCTTCTCGCCGTCCTGGAAGGCGGCGTGCCGCAGTCCGGCCGGAGCGGCCAGGTCACGCCGGAGCACGGTGGCAAGCGGCTGTCCGGTGACCTTCTCGATGAGCATGCCGAGCAGCACATAGTTGGGATTGCTGTAGCTGAACGGGCTGTTCGGCCGGCCGACCGGCGCTGTGTGGTAGGACAGCGCCTCCTCAGCCGTCCGGTGCTTGCTCGGAGCCGCCTCGATCGCCTTGGTCAGCTGCGCGTAGTCGCCTGGCAGGTAGTCCTGCACACCTGACGTCATCGACAGGTGCTGCCGTACGGTCGCGTTGTTAGCGGTCAGCCGGTGTTTCACGTAGGTCGAGAGCGGCTTGTCCAGATCGACCTTCCCAGCCTTGGCGAGCAGCATCACCTCCGCCGCGACGAACGTCTTCGTGATGCTTGCGACCCCCATGCTCGTCGCCGGCTTCAACGGGTTACCGCGGACATCCACTCCAGCCGCACCGGACCAGTTCCATCGATCGGTCATGACCGCGGCGGTCGCACCGCGGGACCCCGACGGGTCATCCGGGAACGCGACGATCTTCGCCAGCGCGTCCTGGAGCACCTTGGCCTTCGCCGGCTCGAGCGGCGCCGTCGCCGGGTCGGGGAAGCTGACTGTCGCGGGCGTACTCGATGCCGGATCGGCGCTCGGCTCCTGTCCTCCACCCGAGCACCCCACCAAGGCCAGGACGACCAGCGCCGCGACCGCGGACCTCCCCATCTTCCGATGGTCTCACCACCAGAGCTCAGCCGTCCTGCCGCGGTGTCCAGTCGACGGTGGTGGCGAGGTCGGCGAAGTCGTAGAGCAGGCGGGAGCGGCGGGAAGCGATCCAGGCGAGGGCGACCTTGTTGGTGGCGAGCTCGCTTACCGGTACGACGGCGACGTCGGGTCGCTGGTAGTAACTGGCCACTGACAACGGGATGATCGAGACGCCACGCCCCGCCGCGACATGCTCGAGTTTCTCCTCGACGCTGCGATACGCCGTGACCGGCTTCGGCCGGCCGCGACGCAGTTCGACCGCGATGTCACGCCATTCCGGTACGGCGTCCGGATCCTGCAGCAGGTGTTCGTCCGCGAGATCGGTGATCTCGATCATCGGCTTGCCGGCCAGCCGGTGGTCCGACGGGACCATCGCGACCCGGGGCTCCTCGAACAACGGGCGGATGCTCAGCCCCTGCTGGTCGATCGGCAGGCGCACGATGCTGACGTCCGCGCGGCCGTCGTGCAGAACGTCCACCTGGTCGTCCCACGTCGTCCGGATCACCTCGACCTCGAGGTCTGGGTGCGCCGCGGCGAAGGCCCGGACGGCCGGTGTCACGGTGATGCCGGGCATGAAGCCGACGGTGAACGTCTTCGGTCCCCGCGCCGCCTGAGCCACCCGCCGGCGCACGGCCTCGGCCGAGGCGAGCAGGGGCCGGGCGTCGTCGAGCAACTGACGACCGGCTGGAGTCAGCTCGGTGGATCGCTTGGTGCGGAGGAACAGCTGGGCCCGGAGCTCGTCCTCGAGCGCGCGGATCTGCCGGGACAGCACCGGCTGGGCGATGTGCAACCGCTCCGCCGCCCGGCCGAAGTGCAGTTCCTCGGCGACAGCGACGAAGTACCTGAGCTTGCGGAGGTCGACGTCCATAATACCTTCAGGGTATGACAGCGGACGGAACAGGTCTTGGACCGGGACCGCTCGATCCGCGCATCGTGGAAGGGAGTTCCCCCGACCACGAAAGGCAGTTCCATGACTTTGCAGGATCAGCGCGTCGTCCTCCTCGGCGGTACGTCGGGGATCGGCCTCGCGACCGCCGGCCTCGCCGCCGCCCAAGGTGCGACCGTGATCGTTGCCTCTAGCAACCACGAGTCCGTGAAGCGCGCGCTGGACACCCTCCCCACGACCGCAGCCGGCCAGGCCGTCGACCTCACGGACCCCGTGGCGGTCAAGGCCTTCTTCGATGGCCTCGACGCGTTCGACCACCTCGTCTACACCGCGGGTGAGTCGCTCACCCTGCTCGACGTCGAGTCGATGGATCTCGCCCAGGCTCGCAAGGCGTTCGAGCTCCGCTACTTCGGCGCCCTCGGTGCGGTCAGCGCTGCCGCGTCGAAGATCCGCCCGGGTGGTTCCGTCGTACTGACGAGCGGTGCCGCAGGCGATCGTCCGAACCCGGGCTGGTCGGTGGCGGCCAGCATCTGCGGGGCGGTCGACTCCCTCGTCCGCGCACTCGCCGTGGAGCTGGCACCGCTGCGCGTCAACGCGGTCAAGCCCGGCGTGGTCCGCTCGCCACTGTGGTCGAACCTGTCCGTCGAGGACCAGCAGACGCTGTACGACGAGACATCGCGGCTGCTGCCGGTCGGCCGGGTCGGCGAGGTCACGGACATCGCCGAGGCCTACGTGTACCTGATGAACCAGGGCTACGCGACGGGCACGATTCTCACGGTCGACGGCGGCCACGTCCTCGTCTGACACGGCAGACTGAAGAGATGGCACGCATTCTCGTCACCGGATCCGCCGACGGCCTGGGGCACCTGGCCGCCTCCGAGCTCATCGATCAAGGGCACGACGTCGTACTCCATGCCCGCAACCAGGCCCGGGCCGCCGACGCCACCGCCGCACGGCCCAAGGCCTCGGGCGTGCTGATCGGCGATCTCGCGAGTATCGCGGCGACGCGGGAGGTGGCCCAGCAGGCGAACGAGTCGGGGCGGTTCGACGTGGTGATCCACAACGCGGCCGTCGGCTACCAGGAAGCGCGGATCGAGACGGTCGACGGGCTCGAGCACGTGTTCGCGGTCAACGCCTTGGCGCCGTACGTGCTGACCGCCCTGATCGATCGGCCGGACCGGCTGATCTACCTGAGCTCCGGCATGCACGAGGGCGGTGACGTCGTACTCGATGATCTGCAGTGGACCCGGCGGCGATGGCGTGGGGCGCAGGCGTACTCGGACTCGAAGCTGTACGACGTGATCCTGGCCTTCGCGGTAGCCCGGCTGTGGCCCGAGGTCCGATCGAATGCTGTGGATCCGGGCTGGGTCCCGACCAAGATGGGTGGCCGGGGTGCGCCCGGTGATTTGAGCCAAGGACACTTGACGCAGGTCTGGCTGGCCACCGCGCCGAGCACACCGAGCGGCGGGTACTACTACCACCTGCAGCCTCACCGGACGCACCCGGCCGCCTCGGATCCCGAGGTGCAGGCAGCCTTCCTGGACGCCTGCGCCTCGCTCACGGGGATCACGATGCCGGGTCATTCCTGAGACACGTAGAGCCTGTTCCCGTCCTGGTCGCGGAGGCTGAACATCGGCGGAACACCCGGCCATTCGAGCAGTTCGCCGGTGTCGATCCCTGCGGCGAGGAAGTGCTTGTGCGCCGCCGGCGCGTCCGGGCTCGACAGCCGGATGCCGGTGTCGACGCCGGCCGGATTCTCCTCCGAGGCCGGCACCAGGGCGATGCTCGTGGCCGCATCGGCCGGCGCGACCACGATCCACCGGCCGCCGAACTGCGGCAGCGGTGCGTCCATCAACAGCTCTAACCCCAGCGTCTCGGTGTAGAACGTGACCGCCCGATCCTGATCGGTGACCGGTACGCCGACGGTCCGAATGCCAGTGAAGTGGTTCATCGTGGTTCTCCTCCTGGGTGAAAAGGTGCTTTCACCCAGGAGGTAGAAGCCGTCCGGCCGATTTCGACATCACCGGCCGAAGAAGTCCTACTTCGCGACGACCCGCAGGGAGAACTCCGCCTGGCCGTCGCCTGTGGAGCGGGCCACGAAACCGCCGGAGCGGAGGGCCGCCAGGTCCTTGTCGGAGCTGAACCGCGGGCTGAGCGAGCCCGCCGCCTCGAAGTCGACGTACCCGACCGTCACCGCGCCCTTGGTGTCGGGCAGGGCCTGCTTGAAGTTCTCGGACTGGCCGAGGTTGCCGCCCTTGAGCACCTGCTCGGCGTAGTCCTTGTCGGTGGCGAGGACGAGCGTGTCGTCGTCCTTGGCCGTCTCGATCGGGACGTTGGCCGAACTCCGCTCGTGCAGCAGGGTGGTCAGCTTCTCCACCACCGGCTCGGCCTTGGCCGGGTCGGTCTCCATCCGGGCCGCGATCTTCGGGCCGTTCGCGCTGTCCTTGTCGATCGCGACCGCGAGGTTCTTGCCCAGCAAGCTCTTCAGGTCGTCCGGCAGCGTCAGGCCGGTCTCCTCGCTGATCTGCTCGGTGAGCTGCTTGATGTTGCCGTTGGACGCCTTGTCCATCTGTTGCCACATCGTGTCGACCAGGTTCTCGCCGCCCGACACCGCGACCGCGCCGGCCGTGCTGTCCGGCAGCTTGGTGATCAGGTCACCGGCGTCGGCCGAGTTCACCTTGATGCTCTTGTCGCCCTGCGCGATGCCCTTCAGTTCGACGTACGACGCGTCGAACCGCAGCGCGGCGGCCATGCTCGCGTCGCCGATCCCGCCGAGCGCCGCGGAGTCGACCTTGCCGGAGATCGAGGCGATGCCCTTCATGTCGGCCCAGGCGGACATGAAGCCCTGCTCTCCGAGCTTGTCCATGTCCGAGCTGAACTTGGCGTTCTTGTCCAGCGGGTTGTCCTTGGCGGTGGCGACGGCCTTGTCGACGGTGGCCTGGTCGTCGCCGAGCAGCACGTAGCCGTTGCTGAACGCGCGACCCGGCTTCTTGTCCTCGTTCGCCAACAGCTTGTCGAGGCCCTTGGTGGCCTCGCCCTCGTTCTTCACCTGGACCGCGAGGACGACGACCGGGTCGTCCTTGCCGTTGGCGGGCGGGAGCGCGGCGATGCCGGCGCGTTCACCGAGCCACGGCTTGATGTCCTTGTCGTAGTCGACATCGGCCAGGTCGTTGCCTGCGTACTTCTTGATCTGCTCGAACAGCTTCTGCCGGAGGTCGTCCTTCTCACCGGTCAGGCCGAGCTTGTCCTTGACCGACGGGAACTTCAGCAGGAAGCGGATCGCGGCGACCTTCTGGCCGGCCGACGGGTTCAGGTCGACCCGGGCGTAGGCGACGGCGGTGCCCGGCAGCACGGCGGACGGCTGGTCGCCGCCCTTGAGCTTGCCGTAGGCAAAGATTCCGCCACCCGCGACGACGAGCACCATGGCCAGCGCCGCGATCAGCGGGATCACCTTGCCGCGCTTCTTCTTCGGCTCCGGTTGCCACTGCGGCTGCCCGTATCCAGGCCCCTGCGGCGGCTGCCCACCAACGTGCAACTGCTCGTACGACGCCTGCCCACCGGCCGGTCCGTACGGCGCCTGACCCGGCTGCCCGTACTGCGGCGCACCCTGGCCGTACTGCGGTCCACCGTGCGGCTGCTGCGGTCCGCCGTACGGCTGACCCTGCTGCGGCTGACCCTGCTGCGGCGGGCGCTGCTGGTAAGCGGGCTGCTGCGGGCCGGGCTGCGGCGGGTACTGCGGCCGACCGGGCTGGGGCCACAGGTTCTGGCCTTGACCCTGCGGCGGGCCGTACGGGTTCTGGGGGTTCTGCGGACCGCCGGCACCCGGGTACTGCGGGGTGGGCGGGGTGTTCTGGTCGGACATATGCTCCCTCGCTGGCCGGTGGCCTCACCCACCGGACTGGCAAAGGCTATTGCACCGGTGGTGCAGGCTCTGACGCGGCAGGTTGCGATGTGGTTGCAACCGGCTCGCTCCGCCAGGTGGTCGCCGCGAGGATGGCGCACGCCAGCGCGGCACCGATCAGCCAGGCCGCGGCGGGAGTCCAGATGTGCAGTTCGAGCGGCGCCGAGATCAGATCACCGGGCTTGGCCGCCTGCAGTCGCGGCTGCAGCGGATCGTGGCCGAGCAGCATGCCGACACCCCAGCAGATGCCGGAGCCCAGGCACGCGCCGAGCGTCACGATCGCGACCGACCACGGTCCGTAGTTCCGCAGCCACCAGAAGAGCGCCCCACCGAGCACGAGCCCGGCCAGGAACCCGATCGCGGTGAACGTGCCATCCGGACCGAAGATCCGGGTCATCTGCTCCTCCCCCAGCGCTCCACCGTTCTCGTCCACGGTGTACTGCGCGAGCGGCGAGAACTGCTGCCACGCCCACCCGGCCACCACACCGGCGGCCAGGAACACCACGACGGTCACCACGATCGCCTTCGCCCACGGCATCTCCGGCTCCGGCGGTGCCGGCGTACCAAAGGGCCCACCTGCAGGTGGGGGTGCATACGGCGAGGGCTGCCCGGGCTGCTGTGGCAACGACGGCTGCACTGGTTGACTCACCTCGACAGTGTGGCCCATGCCCGGTAGCCGCACCCCACCGCCCCGCTCCGGCGCGCTTGCGCGCTTTCCCTCAGACCCAAGTTCTAGTCGCGTCGGCGCTCGGGCCGTTCCAGGAGCACATCAGGCATCACCCCGGCCACCCTCGCTCAGCTCTCCCGCCTTTCGGTCGTGATCCTCAGCTGGCCAGGCAGGACGGGCCGAGGAGCGCCTTCAGGTCCGCCATCAGCGAGGCGGTCGGCGTGACTCTGAACTGATCGCCGATCCGCAGCACCGTCGTCTTCTGCCGACCTTGCAGCCGGAGGTGCACCTCGGTCATTCCCGGGTGTGACCGCAACACATCACGGAGACCATCTGCCACCGGTTGAGTGCACCGGTTCTCCGCCATCGTGATCACCACCGGACCGCTCGGGCCCTCGGTCAGGTCCGGCACGATCACCTCGGAGCCGCTCAGCTCGACCCGGTCCTCGCGACGACGCAGCCGCCCCTTCATCAAGATGATCGCGTCGTTGCTCAGCAGGTGCGCGTGCAGCTGGTACGCCGAGGAGAACATCATCACCTCGATCGAACCCTCGAGGTCCTCGATGGTGACGATCGCGTAGATGTCGCCGCGCTTGTTCACCTTCCGCTGGACCGCGGTGACCAGGCCGCCGATCGTCACCTGGGTGCCGTCCGGCCGGTCCTCGTCGGCGAGCAGCTGACCGATCGTGCAGTCGCTGCCGTTGGTGAGCACGTGCTCGACACCGAACAGCGGGTGGTCGGACACGTAGAGACCGAGCATGTCGCGCTCGTGCGCGAGCTTGGTCGCCTTGTCCCACTCCTCGATCTCGGGGACGGTGACGGTGAGCCGGCTGTTGCCTTCGCCCTCGTCGGCGTCGTCGCCCATCGAGAACAGGTCGAACTGGCCGTGCGCCTCGTTCCGCTTCAGGTCGATCGCTTCGTCGACGGCCTGCTCGTGCACCGCGACGACCGCACGCCGGGCGTGGTTCATCGAGTCGAACGAGCCGGCCTTCGCCAGCGACTCGATCACCCGCTTGTTGCAGACCGGCAGCGACACCTTGTCGATGAAGTCGACGAAGTCGGTGAACCGGCCCTTCTCCTCGCGGGCCGCGACGATCTCGGCCACCACGTTCACGCCGACGTTGCGGATCGCGGACAGGCCGAAACGGATGTCGGTGCCGACCGGGGTGAAGTTCGAGTCCGACTCGTTGACGTCGGGCGGCAGCACCTTGATGCCCATCCGGCGGCACTCGTTCAGATAGATGGCCATCTTGTCCTTGTCGTCCTTCACGGACGTCAGGACGGCGGCCATGTACTCCGCCGGATAGTTCGCCTTCAGGTACGCCGTCCAGTACGAAACCAGACCGTACGCCGCGGAATGTGCCTTGTTGAACGCGTAGTCGGAGAACGGGACCAGCACGTCCCACAGCGCCTTGATCGACGCGGCGCTGAAGCCGTTCTCCTTCATCCCGGCCTCGAAGCCGACGTACTCGGCGTCGAGCACTTCCTTCTTCTTCTTGCCCATCGCCTTGCGGAGCAGATCCGCCTTGCCCAGGCTGTAGCCGGCCAGCTCCTGGGCGATTTTCAGCACCTGCTCCTGGTACACGATCAGGCCGTATGTCGGGCCGAGGATCGGCGTCAGCGCCTCTTCCAGCTCCGGATGCAGGTAGGTGATCTCCTGCTGCCCGTTCTTCCGCAGCGCATAGTTGGTGTGGGAGTTCGCGCCCATCGGGCCGGGCCGGTAGAGCGCGCCGACGGCCGAGATGTCCTCGAAGCCGTCCGGCTTCATGAGCCGCAGCAAGGCCCGCATCGGGCCGCCGTCGAACTGGAACACACCGAGCGTGTCTCCGCGACCGAGCAGCTCGAAGGTCGGAGCGTCGTCCAGGCTCTTGGCCAGCACGTCCAGGTCCAGCGTGATGCCGCGGCTGGCCTCGACGTTCTTGATCGCGTCGTCCATGATCGTCAGGTTGCGCAGGCCCAGGAAGTCCATCTTGACCAGACCGAGCGTCTCGCAGCTCGGGTAGTCGAACTGGGTGATGATCTGGCCGTCCTGCTCGCGGCGCATGATCGGGATCAGGTCGATCAGCGGCTCGCTGGACATGATCACGCCGGCCGCGTGCACACCCCACTGGCGCTTCAGGTTCTCCAGGCCGCGGGCGGTGTCGACGATCTTGCGGACGTCCTGGTCGGACTCGTACAGCTGCCGGAACTCGCCCGCCTCGGAGTACCGCTTGTGCTGCGGGTCGAAGATGCCGGACAGCGGCACGTCCTTGCCCATCACCGCGGGGGGCATCGCCTTGGTGATCCGGTCGCCCATCGCGAACGGGTAGTCCAGCACCCGGCCGGCGTCCTTGATCGCCTGCTTGGCCTTGATCGTGCCGTAGGTGACGATCATCGCGACCCGGTCGTCGCCGTACTTCTCGGTGACGTAGCGGATCACCTCGGGGCGGCGGCGGTCGTCGAAGTCGATGTCGAAGTCGGGCATCGACATACGTTCCGGATTCAGGAAGCGCTCGAAGATGAGGCCGTGCTGGAGCGGGTCCAGATCGGTGATCCGCATCGCGTACGCGCACATCGAACCGGCGCCGGAACCACGGCCCGGACCAACCCGGATGCCGTGCTCCTTGGCCCAGTTGATGAAGTCCGCGACGACCAGGAAGTAGCCCGCGTAGCCCTTCGAGGTGATGACCTCGATCTCGTACTCCGCCTGCTTGCGGACGTGGTCCGGGACGCCGCCGGGATAGCGCTTGTGCAGGCCGGTCTCGACCTCGGCGACGAACCAGGACTCCTCGTTGTGGCCGTCCGGGCAGGGGAACCGCGGCATGAACCGGCCCTCGCCCTCGGTGAAGCTGACGTCGCACTGCTCGGCGATCAGCAGCGTGTTGTCACACGCCTCCGGAAGGTCCCGGAACAATTCGCGCATCTGTTCCGGCGCCTTGAGGTAGAACTCCTGGCCGTCGAACTTGAACCGGTTCGGATCCGACAGGGTCGATGCGGACTGAACGCACAGCAACGCGGCATGCGCGGGGGCGTCCTCCTGGTGCGTGTAGTGCAGGTCGTTGGTCGCGACCAGCGGCAGGTTGAGGTCCTTGGCGAGTCGGAGCAGGTCCTCCTGCGTCCGCCGCTCGATGTCGATACCGTGATCCATCACTTCGCAGTAGAAATTCTCTGCGCCGAAGATGTCCCGAAACTCGGCGGCTGCCGCGACGGCCTCCTTGTACTGGCCAAGTCGCAGCCGGGTTTGCACCTCCCCGCCGACGCACCCGGTCGTCGCGATCAGACCCTGGCCGTAAGTCTGCAGCAGCTCCCGATCCATCCGAGGTTTGAAGTAGTAGCCCTCGAGGCTGGCCAGCGAGGCCATCCTGAAGAGGTTGTGCATGCCCCCGGTGTTCTTCGCGAGCAGGGTCATGTGTGTGTAGGAGCCACCGCCCGACACATCCTCGCTGCTGTTGTTACTGGCGTCCCCCCACTTGACTCTGCGCCGCTCGGTGCGGTGGGTTCCTGGCGTGAGGTACGCCTCGCAGCCGATGATCGGCTTGACGTCGTACTTCCGCGCGGTCCGCCAGAACTCGTACGCGCCGAAGACGAACCCGTGGTCCGTCGTCGCCAGCGCCGGCATACCCTTCTCGGCTGCGGCTTTGAACAGCTCGTCGATCCGCGCGGCACCGTCCAGCATGGAGTACTCGGTGTGGTTGTGCAGGTGCACGAAGCTGTCGCTGGACGCCATTCGACGCGGACCTCCCAGGGCGTGTGTGAGCGGGACTGAGCCAGCCTAAACGGCGCCATGGACGGTCTCTCAACCGCCGCTCCGGCCAGTCCCACGGCCGCCCGATATCCGGTCGTGGACCAGACCACGATCACACCAGTTGCCGTGCCCCGCCGGCCGCGGCAACTGGCCGGCGAGGCAGGCCCTCCATCCGCCCCAGCCGGAGGGATTCGGAGCGGATGGATCGGCCGACCTGGCGCCGAGCAGGGGTCTCAGGACGCCAGGTCAGCCGGCTTAGGTGCCGTCTGGCAGGAGGGTCCAGACGGCACTGTTCGCGGGAAGCTTCTCGCCCGCTTCGGTGTCGCTGGCGATCAGCACTACGCCCTCGACCGGGTTGCAGACCGGTCGGGACGAACAGTTCACAGCGCACGCGAGTCCGTCGCCGCGAGTGAACGCGAGTACGCCGGGCTCCGTCGGCAGCCATCGGAAGTCGCCGAAGGCGAGCGCCGGGATCCGGTGCCGCAGAGCCAGCGCCTCGCGATAGAGATGCAGCATCGAGTCACCACTGCCCAGCAACAGGTCCGCCGCGTGCTCCGCGAACCAGTCCGGCTGCGGAAGCCACGTCGTACCCCGAGTGCCGTCCGGTGAGAACCCGAAGGAGTCGTGTGCTGCTGTCCACGGTAGCGGTACCCGACAACCGTCCCGCCCGCGTCGCACGCCGCCACTGCGGTGGAACATCGGATCGGTCAGCAGATGCTCCGGCAGATCCGTGACCTCGGGCAGTCCTAGCTCCTCACCTTGATAGAGGTAGGACGATCCCGGCAGCGCCAGCATCAGCAGCGCCGCCGCACGCGCCCGGGCCAGGCCGAGGTGGAGATCGCCGGGTCCGGCACCCGGTGCTCCGCCGGCGTACCGGGTGACGGACCTCGGCATGTCGTGGTTGTTCAGCACCCAGGCGACGGAAGATCCGGACCCGGCGATCGTCCCGAGCCCCCGGTCGATCACGTCATGCAGCGCCTGGTCGTCCCACTCGGCGCGGAGGAACTCGAAGAAGAAGGTCTGATGCAGCTCGTCCGGGCGCTGGTACTGCGCGAGCTGATCGGTGTCCAGGAGGCCGACCTCGCCGACCAGGACCCGGTCACGGCCGGTCCGCCGGGAGTACTCCTCCGCGATCGCTCGCCAACTGCGCCACACCCCGTGCACCTCGGGCTGGTTCCAGGCGTGCGGGTTGATCGGATCGCCGGTGAGTTCGTCGTGCTCGGCGTGCTCGTGGTCGGGCAGCCCGTCGGCCTTGTGCAGTCCGTGCGCGACGTCGATCCGCAGCCCGTCCACGCCGCGGTCGAGCCAGAAGCGCAGGACCTCCTCGAAGTACGACGAGACGTCCGGGTGCCGCCAGTTGAAGTCCGGCTGCTCGGCCGCGAACGTGTGCAGGAACCACTGGGTGTCTGACGCCCGCTGCCACGCGGACCCACCGAAGATCGACCGCCAATTGTTGGGTGGCAACTCGCCGTACTCACCTCGCCCGTCGGCGAAGTGGAAATGGGCCCGCTCCGGACTGCCCGGGCCGGCCGCGAGCGCCGCGCGGAACCAGGGATGCTCGATCGAGCAATGGTTCGGTACGACGTCGACGAGCACCTTCAGGTCGAGCCGGTGGGCGTCCCGGATCAGCCGGTCGAACGACTCGAGCGTCCCGTACTCCGGATGGACGCCGCGGTAGTCGGAGACGTCGTACCCGTGGTCGTGCTGCGGGGACGGATAGAACGGGTTGAGCCAGAGCGCGTCGACGCCGAGGCTGCGCAGGTACGGCAACCGGGCGCGGACGCCGTCGAGGTCGCCGATGCCGTCACCGTCGGAGTCGGCGAAGCTGCGGACGTAGACCTGGTAGACGACCGCGGTCTGCCACCAGTCGCGGGCGCTGCCCGGCAGGGGTGGGCAGCACACTTCGGCTGACATCGGGGTACCTCGGCAACGTGGGGGGAGGGGCAACGTTGTCAGCCACGATCCCGGCCGGACGGCGTACGGACATCGGGACACCTACGGATATCGCTACGTACGTCGTGCGAGTCCAACGTGGAAACGTTACCGATCGGGGTGCTCGGCGACCCAGCGGCCGACCTGGGCCCGGGAGCTGAAGCCGAGCTTGCTGAGGATGTGCTCGACGTGCGTCTCGACGGTCCGCTGGGAGATGACGAGGCGGGCGGCGATCTCCCGGTTGCTCAGCCCCTCGCCGACCAGGCCCGCGATCTCGTGCTCGCGCCGCGTCAGCCGGCCGGCCATCCCCGGCTTCGTGGCGGTCTCGCGTTCCTCCCCCAGCGCCAGCGCGACGGCCTGGTCGAACGAGTACGCGGCACCTTGCGCGAAGGCCCCGTCGAAGACCTCGTCGCCGACCACTGCGCGGATCCGCTGGGCGGTCGACTCGTCGAACTGACTGTACGGCGTCGTCTCGTCGACGTGCGCGCCGCTGGACCGCCAGACCGCGCGGGACGCGCCCGCCAGCCGGGCCGCCCGCTCGTCCGGCGCGGTCGACCCGGCGCACCACGACAGTGCCTGGACGCAGAAGCCGATCCCGGTGCGGTCGTTCATCGGCAGCCACAGCCGGATCGCCTCGCGGAACGCACGCGTGGCCGGCTCGAACTGGTCGTGGTCGCGCCACCGGACGATGCCGGTGCTCCACAGCGCGTAGGCCTTCGACGAGGCCGCGCTTCGGGACTCGGCCAGCTCGTAGGCCTGCCGGCTGAACTCCTCGACCCGCGGATCGCCGAGGAAGAAGGTTGCCGCGGACAACAAGATCAGCAGGTCGAACTCGCCCAGCTCGTCCTGGACCGCACGATAGCTCGCCAGGCCGCGCTCCAGCCGGGCGACGGCACCGGTGAGATCACCTTGGTAGATCAGCGCCTGCCCCTCCACCTCGGCGATCCGGGCCCGCAACTGCTCGTCGTCGTACCGCTCGGCGAGCTCCGCGCACTCGGCCAGCAGCCGGGTCGACTGCTCGGCCTCGCCCAGGAACATCGAGAGATAGGCACCGGCCCAGATCCCCTTCGCCCTGGTCGGGGTCTGCTCCGGCGCGGCGTCGATCGCCAAGCTGAGGTAGCGATGCCCTTCGCGGAGGAACCCGGCGAACCAGAAGTTCCACAGCGGTGCCGCGATCTCCAGGGCGGCCGCGCCTTCACCCGGCTCGCTCAGGCAGAAATCGAGGGCGACCCGGAGGTTCTCGTGCTCGCGCCGCATCCGGATGTACCAGTCGGCCTGCCGCGGGCTGAAGCAGTCCGCCTCCCAGCGAGCCGCCAGCGTCCGGTAGTAGTCGCGGTGCCGGCGCTCGAACTCGCGGGTCTGGCCGGCGTCGGCCAGCCGTCGGCCGCCGTAGTGACACATGGTGCTGAGGATGTCGTACCAGGCGACGGCGTGGTCGGTGGCCACCGTGCGCATGATGACCGACTTGTTCACCAGGCCGGCAATCAGGTCGAGCACGTCGTCCCGCGGGACACCGTCGCCTGAGCAGATCTCCTCCACTGCTTCCAGGTCGAATCCGCCGGCGAAGACCGACAACCGCTCCCACAGCATCCGCTCCGCAGGGGAACACAGGTCGTAACTCCAGCCGATGGCTGCCTCCAGCGCCTGCTGCCTGGCCGGCCCGGCCGGTCGCCCGCCGGTCAGCAACCGGAAGCGGTCCTGGAGCCGGTCGATGATCTGCGCGAGCGACAGCGTCCGCATCCAGACCGCCGCCAGCTCGAGAGCCAGTGGTACGCCGTCCAACCGCCGGCACAGCTCGATCACTTGAGCCCGGTTGGTCTCATCGATCACGAACTCGGGCATCACCGCGCGGACGCGATCCGCGAAGAGAATCAAGGCCTCGTACTGGTCGGCGTCGGCGGCCGGCACCTCGGCCGTCGGCGTCGACAACGGTGGCACGGACAGGACCTGCTCACCTTCGACACCGAGCACGTGCCGGCTGGTGACCAGGATCCGCAGGTACGGTGCCGCCGCCAGCAGCTTGCTCACCAGTACGGCGCACGCCTCGGCCAGGTGCTCACAGTTGTCGAGCACCAACAGCAGGTGCTTGTCCTCCAAGTACTCCGCCAGGTCGGCCGTCGGGTTGGCCGACACCTGGCTGAGCTCCAGCGTCCCGGCCAGAGTGTGTCCGAGCAGGGCAGGATCCTGCAGGGCGCCGAGTTCCACGAACCAGACTCCGTCGGGGAACGTCCGTCGTACCTCTGCCGCCATCCGGAGCGCGAGGCGGGTCTTGCCGACTCCTCCTGAACCGGTCAGCGTGAGCAGACGGCTACTCGACAGCAACCGCCTCGTTTCCGCCAGCGCACGACGCCGGCCCACGAAGCTCGTCAGCTCAGCCGGCAACCGGCCACGAGTCGGCGCCGTGGGCTTCGACTCAGCCATGCCTCAGCCTAGGCCGGATCCGCGCGCTTGAGACCGGCTCGAGGTCGCGGCCGTTCAGACGAGTTCGCTGTCGTAGCCGTTGACGAGGAGAGCCTGACCGTCCCGCAGCGGCAGATACGGTACGCCGGTGCGGTCGTAGAGGTCGGCGACCTTCGCGAGGAGTTCGGTCTCGGGGTGCCCGGGTGAGTCGAGGTGCGGCACGATCGCATGGTCGAGGACACCGAGGCCGTCCCAGATCACCTCACCGTCGACCGCGCCGGCGTCGTCACACAGCTCGAGTCCGCGCAGGCTGGGCGCCAGAACACACGGTCCGGCGCTGTAGCCGGCGTACACGAGCCGCTCGGAGCGGATCAGCTCGGGGAGAAGCTGATCGGCGCCGGAGCGTGCCATGGCCGCTCGGAGGAGGAAGACGTTGCCGCCGCGGACCCAGACACCGTCGTAGCGCAAGAGCTCCGCGCGGAGGTCGGTCGGCTCGCGGAGGTCGACTTCCTCCGCGTGCAGGCCCAACGCAGTCAGCCAGGTGATCTCGTCCGCGACCTTCGCCCGGCGTACGCCGGGATCCTCGGTGTCGATCGAGTTGCAGATGACCGCGACCCGGCCGTTCGGTGGGAGGAGCGCGACGAGGCGGTCGGGATGGTCGCCGAGGCGGAAGGAGGACAGGTAGAGCTTCATTGCGCGTCGACGAGCAGATCCAGCGCGTGGTCGAGGTCGTCCGGGTACTTCGAGGTGAACTCGACGTACTCGCCGGTGCCGGGGTGGGTGAAGCCGAGGCGCATGGCGTGCAGCCACTGGCGGGTGAGTTGGAGACGCTCGGCGAGGACCGGGTCGGCGCCGTACGTGAGGTCGCCGCAGCACGGGTGACCGATCGCGGACATGTGTACCCGGATCTGGTGCGTGCGGCCGGTCTCCAGCGTGATCTCCAGCAGCGTGGCGAACCGGAACGCCTCGAGCGTCTCGTAGTGCGTGACGCTCGGCTTGCCGCCGGCCACGACGCCGAACTTGTAGTCGTGGTGCGGATGCCGGTCGATCGGCGCGTCCACCGTGCCGGTGAACGGGTCGGGATGACCTTGGACCAGCGCGTGGTAGATCTTCTTGACCGTGCGCTCCTTGAAGGCGCGCTTGAGCACCGTGTACGCGTACTCCGTCTTCGCGACGACCATCAGCCCGGACGTGCCGACGTCGAGCCGGTGCACGATGCCCTTGCGCTCGGCCGCGCCGCTGGTGGAGATGTTGAAGCCTGCGCCGGCCAGATGGCCGATCACCGTCGGGCCGGTCCATCCCGGTGACGGGTGCGCGGCGACCCCGACCGGTTTGTCGACCACGACGATCTCGTCGTCGTCGTACACGATCCGGAGGTTGTCCACAGTCTCCGGTACGACGGTCACCTCGCCGGGCGGAGGTGGTAGCTCCACGTCGAGCAGTACGCCGGCCGACACCCGGGACGACTTGGGTGCCGGGGCGCCGTCGACCTGGACCAGACCGGACTCGATCAGCTCCGCGGCCTTGGTCCGGGACACACCGAACAGCCGCGACAGCGCCGCGTCCAACCGCTCGCCCGCGAGTCCGTCCGGCACCATCACGGTCCGCGAACTCACTTGCGCTGCTCCCGGGTGCCGTCGAGCTTGACCCCACGCAGGGTCTGGATCACCAGCAGGATCGCGGCCGACGTGACCGCCATGTCCGCGACGTTGAAGATCGCCCAGTGCGGGGTCTGCAGGAAGTCGACCACGTGCCCGTGGAACGGTGAGGGCTCGCGGAAGATCCGGTCCATGATGTTCCCGACCGCGCCTCCGAACAGCAGCCCGAACGCCACCGCCCAGCCCGCCGACCCCAGCCGCCGGGACAGGTAGACGACCCCGACCGCCACAGTGATCTGCACGGCACTGATGTACGGCGTGTAGCCCGACCCGAGACTGAAGGCGGCGCCGGAGTTCCGGATCAGGTTGAACTTGAGCAGGCTCCCGACCACGTTCACCGGCTCACCCGGCGTCAGATGCGCCAGGGCCAGAGCCTTCGTCAGCTGGTCCAGGAGCAGGATCAGCAATCCGACCCCGCCGAACAGCGCGGTCCACTTCCAGGACTTCCGCCCCGCCTGGCCGCCATCGCCGGCGGGCTCGGCGGGCGAGGCGGCGGTTGCGTCACCGGCCCCGGCATCGGGGGGTGAGGACGACGGAGAACCGGCCGACTGCGCGTCGGCCGGCTCCGGTGGCTCTGCGTCCCCCGCCTGACGGGACGAGACGGGTTCGTTCAGCGGCGTTCTTCGCGTTCTTTGCATGACACGCACAGTGTCGCACGGGGGAACGCCTGCAACCGACCCTTGCCGATCGCGTTGCCGCAGCTCTCGCACACGCCGTACGTGCCGTCGTCGATCTTCGCCAGGGCGCGCTCGATCTGGTCGAGCATGTCCCGGGCGTTGTTCGCCAGCGACATCTCGTGGTCGCGCTCCAGCGTGGTGGAGCCGACGTCGGCCTGGTCGTTCCCGGCGCCGTCACCACCGTCCCGGAGCAGTCCGACGATCTCCTGCTCGGCGTCGTGTATTTCCTTCCTCAGGTGCACCACGTCGGCTTCCAGCTCGCCGCGGAGCTCGGCCAGCTCGGCCGCGGTCCACGGGGTCTCGCCGGACTTCACCGTGAGGGTCTCTGCCTTGTGTGCTGCGGACTTGGCCGGCGCCGTTGCCGGAGTCCTGTTCTCGTTCGTCTTCATGGCCACCCTCTTCGTCGGAGCATGCTTGGCAGGGGTCTTCTTGGCCGGAGCCTTCTTGGCCGCGGCGGTCGATGTCGACTTCTTCGCCGCGGAAGTCTTCGTGGCCGGCGAGGTTTTCGCCGGTGCCTTCTTGCGGGCCGTGGTCGTGGCCGGCTCGGTCGTCTTCTTCGCGGCACTCTTCTTGGCCGCGGCAGTGCGTTGGGGGGCGGTCTTCTTGGGAGCCGATGTAGCCATGGTCAGCTACCCCCTGCCTTCGTCGGTGACTGAAGCGGACTGGTCGCAAGACACTAGGCCACGTGTTCACCACGTGCCAGTCCGACGCGCAGACCGTGGGGATACGGTAGTCGGTTCTTCAAGCCCACTCGATGTTCCGCGCGTCACAGCGAAACTGACAGAAGTTCGGTTACTCCCCTGGCTCAGCCGAGCAGTCGTTTCAATCTCGGCCGGATGTCGCTCTCCTCCCCCTCCACCTCGACCACCTTGTCGCGGCTGGTCACGCCCCGCACCAACGTCACCCCAGAGCGTCGTACGCCGAACGCGGCAGCAACCGCATCCAGGACAGCCTTCGTCGCCTGTCCCTCCACCGCACGGGCTGCCACCGCGACCACCAGGGCCGGACCAGACGGTCCGTCGTACCGGCCCCCGACCGCGGTCCGTGAAGCTCCCGGTCGCACCCGCAGGAGAATTCTCATCCCTGAATTCTTGCCTGACCACCGATTAACGATTCGTAGTTGCCTCGTACTACGCCGTACACTGACAACCGCGATCCGCAAGGCAGTGACGGGGCAATCACCCCTGAGCCGCCGGAAGAACAGTCCGCAAGGACCTATTAGAACCGGCAGCGTCTCGTAAAGGAAGTGGGTGACCGCACTCTGGGTCACCAAGGAGGGTGGTACCGCGCGGTAGCAGGCGACACGCCTGGTGCTTCGTCCCTCGTCAGCAGTCACTGGCGACGAAGGACGACGGAAGATGGCGGCAGACACCCCGGAAACTCCCTGGCGGCAGGTCCCGGCCCAGGTTGACTTCCCCGCGCTCGAGCGAGAGATGCTCACCCTCTGGGACGAGCACGACACCTTCGCCAAGAGCCTCGAACAGTCCGCCGG
Source organism: Kribbella sp. NBC_01484 (assembly GCF_036227145.1). Classification (NCBI taxonomy): domain Bacteria; kingdom Bacillati; phylum Actinomycetota; class Actinomycetes; order Propionibacteriales; family Kribbellaceae; genus Kribbella; species Kribbella sp. NBC_01484. The sequence continues at coordinate 6,087,310 of NZ_CP109437.1, read as the reverse complement.
CGGACAGCCGTGGACGTTCTTCGAGGGTCCCCCGACCGCGAACGGGATGCCCGGTACCCATCACATCGAGGCGCGCGTCTTCAAGGACGTCTTCCCGCGCTACCGGACCATGAAGGGCTTCTGGGTCGAGCGCAAGGCCGGCTGGGACTGCCACGGTCTGCCGGTCGAGGTCGCGGTGGAGAAGGAACTCGGCTTCAACGGCAAGAACGACATCGAGGCGTACGGCATCGCCGAGTTCAACGCCAAGTGCCGTGCGTCGGTGCTGCGGCATGTGGACGCGTTCAACGAGCTCACCGTCCGGATGGGCTACTGGGTCGACCTCGAGCACCCGTACCGGACCATGGACCCCGAGTACGTCCAGTCCGTCTGGTGGTCGCTCAAGCAGGTGCATGACAAGGGTCTGCTGGTCGAGGACTACCGCATCACGCCGTACTGCCCCCGCTGCGGCACCGGTCTGTCCGACCACGAGCTCGCGCAGGGCTACGAGACTGTCGTCGACCCCTCGGTCTACGTCCGCTTCCCGCTGACCTCAGGTCCGCTGGCAGGCAAGGCGTCACTGCTGGTCTGGACGACGACGCCGTGGACACTCGTTTCAAACACTGCGGTCGCAGTGCACCCAGACGTCCAGTACGTCGTCGCCACCGACGGCACCGAGTCCCTGGTCGTGGCCGAGCCCTTGCTGGACAAGCTGGGCGAGGGGTGGACGGTGACCGGTCAGTACGGCGGTCGCGAGATGGAGCGGTGGACCTACCAGCGGCCGTTCGAGCTGGTGGAGTTCCCCGAGCCGGCGCACTACGTCGTACTGGCTGAGTACGTGACCACCGAGGACGGCACCGGTCTGGTGCACCAGTCCCCCGCGTTCGGTGCGGACGACCTCGCGGTGAGCCGCGCCTACAACCTGCCGGTCGTGAACCCGGTGGACGCGAGCGGTCACTTCAACGCCGACGTCCCGCTGGTCGGCGGGCAGTTCTTCAAGAAGGCCGACGAGGATCTGGTCAAGGACCTCGCCGCGCGCGGCATCCTGTTCAGGCACGTACCGTACGAGCACCCGTACCCGCACTGCTGGCGCTGCCACACCCCGGTCATGTACTACGCCCTCCCGTCCTGGTACATCCGCACCACGCAGGTGAAGGACGCCTTGCTCCGGGAGAACGAGAAGACCAACTGGTACCCGGACTCGGTCAAGTGGGGCCGGTACGGCGACTGGCTGCGGAACAACATCGACTGGGCCGTCTCCCGCTCGCGCTACTGGGGTACGCCGCTGCCGATCTGGCGCTGCGAGGACGACCACCAGGTGTGCGTCGGTTCGCTGGCCGAGCTCGGTGAACTGGCCGGACGGGACCTGAGCGAGACCGATCCGCATCGGCCGTACGTCGACGACATCACCTTCGACTGCCCGACCTGTGGCGCCGAGGCTCGCCGGGTGCCCGAGGTGATCGACGCCTGGTACGACTCGGGTGCGATGCCGTTCGCGCAATGGGGCTACCCGTGGGCCGAGGGGTCGAAGGAGAAGTTCGAGCAGACGTACCCCGCCGACTTCATCTCCGAGGCGATCGACCAGACCCGTGGCTGGTTCTACACGCTGATGGCGATCGGCACGCTGGTCTTCGACGAGTCGTCGTACCGCAACGTCGTCTGCCTCGGCCACATCCTGGCCGAGGACGGCAGGAAGATGTCCAAGCACCTGGGCAACATCCTCGAGCCGATCCCGCTGATGGACGATCACAGCGCGGACGCGGTGCGCTGGTTCATGGCCGCGTCCGGCTCCCCCTGGAAGGCGCGCGGCATCGGGCCGAACGTGCTGAACGAGATCGTCCGGAAGGTGCTGCTCACCTACTGGAACACGGTCGCGTTCCACGCCCTGTACGCGCGGCTGGCCGACTGGTCGCCCACGGACGCCCCGGCGGTCGCCGAGCGCTCGGTGCTGGACCGCTGGCTGGTGAGCGAGACCCACCGGCTGGTCCGGGACACCGACGAGGCGTACGCGGCGTTCGACACACAGCGGCTCGGTCTGCTGATCAACTCGTTCGTCGACGTGCTCTCGAACTGGTACGTACGCCGTTCCCGCCGCCGGTTCTGGTCCGGTGACGCCGGCGCACTGGCGACGCTGCACGAGACGCTCGACGTGCTCACCCGGGTGATGGCGCCGCTGATGCCGTTCGTCACCGAGCGGGTCTGGCAGGACGTGTTCCGCCCGGTCACGCCCGGCCTGCCGGAGTCGGTCCACCTGGCCGCGTTCCCGGCGTACGACGAGACGCTGATCGACGACGTCCTCGCGCAGCACGTGTCGATGGCCAAGCGGGTCGTCGAGCTCGGCCGGTCGGCGCGGGCGGAGGCGAAGGTGCGCACGCGCCAGCCGCTGTCCCGGGCGCTCGTCGGATCGGCCGCGATCGCGGACCTGTCCCCCGAGCTGCTCCGGGAGATCGCCGACGAGCTCAACGTGGGCGCGGTGGAACCGCTGTCCTCGGCGGGTGCGGATCTGGTCGAGTTCTCCGCGAAGGGCAACTTCCGCGAGCTCGGCAAGCGGTTCGCGAAGCAGACGCCGGTGGTCGCCGCCGCGATCGCCGCGGCCGACGCCGCCGCCCTGGCCGCCTCCTTCAAGGAGTCGGGTACGGCGACGGTCGTGGTCGACGGCGCGGACATCGAGGTGGGCGAGGCCGACGTACTGCTGTCGGAGCGTCCGAAGGAAGGCTGGTCCGTGGTGAACGAGCAGGGCGAGACCGTCGCCCTCGACCTCGAGGTGACCCCGGAGCTCAAGCAGGCCGGCCTGGCCCGCGAGGTGGTCCGGACGTTGCAGGAGGCCCGGAAGAACGCCGGCCTCGAGGTGTCGGACCGGATCAAGGTCTGGCTGACCTCGACCGACGCCGACCTGACCGATGCCCTCGGCAAGCACGCCGACGAGATCGCCCGCGAGGTGCTCGCCGTCGAGCTGGCCCAGTCGGCACCGTCGGAGTCCGCGGACGTTGCCACCGGCACCGAAGAGGACCTGCAGCTCACCTACTGGCTGACCAAGGCCTGACCACCCCAGCCACCCACCTGCCCATCCGCCCTTTCCGTCCGATGGGTCAGCCCACCAGACGGTGGGTTGGCCCACCGGAATCAGGTGGGTCAACCCACCCGCAGATGGGTCAGCCCACCGGACAGGGACGGTGAACCGGGCGAGGCTATGTCTTGTCCCCACACCCCGGACAGGTGGCTTCCTGACTGATGGGTGGGTCAGGGTTGCTCGTCGGACGACGGATCCACCGCACGTGCGCGAGCCTCGGACACGACAGCGGGACCTGGGACATCTGACCAGATGTCCCAACTCCCCAGGAGATGTCCGCACTCCCGCGCGCAGATCCCGATGCGCCACCACCCCGGACCGAGAACCCCCACCCCGCCACCCGCGCGGACACCGAGTCGTGGATTCCGCATCAGGACTGCCGCGCCCCGAGCATCGGGTAGCAGGTGCTGGAGCAGCTTGGCTCCATGTCCCCACTGTGGGGAACTTTTCAGTCACCCACAGCACATTTAGTTCCCCAAACCGAGCAACAGCACCCCGAGCACCCGAGCACCATCAGCCGAGCACCGGCGGCGTGATCCGTCTCCTACCGCGGGGGAAGATTCCAATCACCCACGGCATACGTTCCTACGGCTGACGCCGTACCGGCTGCGGCCCGTGTGCGTCGAAACGCTCAGCGGCCGCAAAAGATCCTCTCGTCTGGCCCTGACCCCCGCACTGACACCGTGTTACCAACACCGGACGGTGTGTCAAAAGGGCCCGGACATGACGAAGAGGCGGTGCTGCCGGAAAGCACCGCCTCTCGTCGCGAGGTTTTTAGACGCCGTGACCGTGCGCCTGCGCGCGTGCCTCCGGGCGGAAGCCGTTGCGCGGGCTGAGCGTGTCGTCGCCGTTGCCCAGCGCCTTGAGCTGCTCAGTGAAGTAGGTCTTCAGCCGGCTGCGGTACTCGCGCTCGTAGGCGTGCAGGTCGTCGATCGTCCGCTCGAGCTGGCCCTTCTGCTTCTCCAGCGTGCCGAGCATCTGGGCCCGGCGCTCGGCGATCTCGCCGTCCAGCTTCTCGGCGCGGGCGCGAGCCTCACCGGTCATCCGGTCGGCCTTGCCGCGCGCCTCGTTCTCCAGCCGCTCGGCCTTGGCGCGGGCCTCGCCGATGATCTTGTCGGCGGTGTCCTTCGCCTCCTGGACCAGGTCGTCGGAGTGCTTGGTGGCCATCTCCAGCAGCCGCACAGCGGAGCTGGAGGCGTCCCCGACGGTTCCTGCTGCCGCAGCAGCCCCCGCGGCCGCTACAGCGGGTACCACGGGTGGCTTCTCCTCCGGCTTCTCGACCACGACCGGGGGCTTGGGCTGTTGCACGACGGGCGGCAGCGCGGCGGTCTGGTCGACCGGCCGCTCCTGGCCGGCGCCCGCGCGCTGAGCCGCCGCGAGCTTGGCCCGCAGCTCCTCGTTCTCGGCGAGAAGTCGCTCGAGCTCGGCTTCGACCTCGTCGAGGAAGGAGTCGACCTCTGTGACGTCGTAGCCCTCCCGTAGTCGGACGGGCGTGAATTGCTTCGAGCGGACGTCATCCGGCGTCAGCGGCATCTTTCACCTCGTTTGTCTGTGTCTTGGCGGAGTCCCCGTGGCCTACACCATCGGCGACTCAGTAGATCACGTTATCGCTTCGTTGTGTTCTAACGGAATCCGGGCGGGCGAAACAGCCCACTCCGCGGAACGCCGGCAACGAACCGGCCCCGTTTCTGCGTGGTTGTACCTACCCTGTCCCCGGCGTCCTCACCCTCGGACTCGGTGGATGATCCACCGGTTCCCTGTGGTCTGCGCCGCACTGGATCACAGTGAGCGCAGGGCCGTCGAGTTGATCGACATCGCCACGGAGACGATGACGAACAGCATCAGCATGGACAGGTCGATCCGCACCCCGCCGGCCCCGATCGGGGGCAGGATCCGCCGCAGCGGCTTCAGGAGCGGATCCGTGACCGAGTAGATCAGTTCGAAGAACAGCAGCAGCGGGCCCTTCGGGTGCCACTGCGGCGCGAACATGACGATCAGACTGAGTACGAACCGCGCCACCAGCACGAGGAAGAAGGCGAGCAGCACCCAGCTGAGAACACTGAGGACGAGCGCTAGAGCAACCATGTCGTCAATGAGTGTAGAAGACGGCGGAAGGGAGCGGGTCAGCTCTGGTTGTAGAACCCGTCCGCCGCGATCTTCTCCTTCTCCTCGGCGGCCACTGTCACGTTCGGCGGGCAGACCAGGAACACCTTGGTGGTGATCCGCTCGATCGACCCACGGCAGCAGAAGATCAGCCCGGCCGCGAAGTCGACCAGTCGCTTGGCGTCGGCGTGATCCATCTCGGTCAGGTTCATGATGACGGGCGTGCCGTCGCGGAAGTGCTCACCGATGACACGCGCCTCGTTGTAGCTGCGCGGGTGCACGGTGGTGATGCGGGCCAACTCGGTAACCTCCGGGGATGGTGCGACACCACGTCGTTCTGGAAACTTGCTGACCGTCGCGCCCTGCTCCTCGCGGCCTGGGTGAACGTGAGACTCGGCCCGCGGTTCGCGGACGTCCCGGTTCTCCCGGCCGGCGGGGACCGGCTCGGTCTCGTGGGACTCCCCGTCGACGGCTTCGTCGTCGTACTCGTCGAGGTCGTCGTACTCGTCGTCGTACCGCGCGTTGTAGCGCTCCCCGTCCTCGACCAAGCCGAGGTAGACACCCATCTTGCGCAGCGCGCCGCTCATGGCCCTCCAGCCCCTCGATCCGGTTCGGCGACAACGGTGAGCAGGAAGCAAAACCTGCTCGATGTCGACACTAACCCGCGGGGGTACGCGTTCCGAGTAAGGCGCGCCCGAGCCGGACGTGTGTCGCTCCCTGCCTGATCGCGGCGTCCAGGTCGGCCGTCATCCCGGCCGAGATCCAGTCGGCGCCGGGGTGTTCGGAGCGTAGCCGGGACGCTACCTCGCCCAGGCCGGCGAAGGCTTCGTCAGGGTCCGCGCCGAGCGGCGCGACCGCCATCACTCCCCCAAGCTCGAGCCCGTCTGCCGACGCCACCTCACCGGCGAGATCCAGTACGGCGTCCGGCTCGACGCCACCGCGGGCGGCACCGGTCGCGGCGTCCGCGGATCCGTACGACGCGAGACTCACCTGAAGGAGACAGCGAAGGGTCTTCTCTTCGGCGACCGCGGCCTTGGACAACGCGGCCACCAGCGACAACCGGTCGACGGAGTGCACGGCCGACGCGAAGCGGACGACCGAGCGGGCCTTCTTCGACTGCAGCTGACCGACGAAGTGCCAGGTGAGGTCCGGGCAGTCCGGGGCCTTCGCCTTGAGCTCCTGCTCACGGTTCTCGCCGACGTCACGGACGCCGAGGTCCGCCAGCGCCCGCACATCGCTGACTGGGAAGGTTTTGGTGATCGCGACAAGGGTGACCTCGTCCGGAGACCTCCCGGCCGCCTGACAGGCCTTCTCGATCCGCTCCCGGGCGTGGTGGAGATTCGCCCGCAGCTCGTCCGCGCGCGTCGTCACGCCGTGGTCACCGCGCCCAGCTTGACCAGGCCGGCCATCCGGCCACTGACGGGGCCTTCCCGCCGGTACGAGTACAGGGTCTCCGACTCGATCGTGCACGCCGTCGCGTCGACCACCTCGACGCCCAGCTCGTCCAGTTGTGCGCGGACCCCGGCCGCCACGTCGATGGCCGGCGTACCCCAGCTGGTCTCCGCGTACGACGCCGGCACCCGCTCGACGACCTCGGCCCGCATCTCCGCCGGCACCTCGTAGCAGTTCCCACAGGCATAGGGCCCGAGTACGGCGGTGATCCGCGTGGCACCTAGCTCACGCATCGCCTCCACGGTCGCCGGCACGACGCCGACGTACATGCCCTTGCGACCGGAGTGAGCCGCACCGATCACGCCATCACCTGCGAGCAACACCGGGAGACAGTCGGCGGCGCGAACACACAGCACCACATCGTCGCGCGTGGTGACGACACCATCGGCCTTCGGCATCGGCTGCATCGGAAGCTCGTCGTCCGGCCGCACGACAGACACGTCGCGTCCATGGACCTGGCTGACCCGCACGACACCCTCCGGCCGGACTCCGAACTCGGCCGCGATCAGCCGGAAGTTCGCCGTCACCGCCTCGGCATCGTCGCCGACCGCGCTGCCGAGATTCAGTTCGCCGTACGGCGCTTGGCTCGTGCCGCCGAAGCGGTCGGTGAAGGCGAAGCGGACGTCGTCGAGAACCTCGTCGTAGCCGAACACGACTGAAGGTTACCCAGCGACGACCTCTGCTCCCAGCACTGTCCGAGCCTCGTCGGTCACAGTGTTCCGCTCCGGATCCGATGGCAGGCAGAGGACGTGCTCGGCAGCCCGGCGGTAAGCCTCGGCGAAGGCCTGGTCCGCGGGTACGTCGACGTCCGGAGTCACGCCGGTTCCTTCCCAGTTGGTCCTGGAGACCGGGTTCATCGCACGCTGCACCGAGATCGTCGCCTCGAGCTGCTCGTGCAGCTTGAACCCACGCCGTGGATGCGCGCCGCCACCCGTCCGCTCGCCGACGATCACGGCTCGCCCGAGCTGCTGCAGGTTGTACGACAGTTCCTCCGCGCCGGAGAACGTCACCGAACTGGTCAGCACCCAGATCGGCTTGGAGCCGCCGAACCGCGGACCCGGCACGTACGGCGACGTCCAGAACTGCCGCGTGGTCCCGTCGGCCGGCGTGACCAGATCGTTGAGATGGACCGCGTCGTCGGCATCGACCAGATGACTGCAGACGAAGGCGACCTGGTCGGGTGACCCGCCCAGGCAGCGACGCAGGTCGAGGAGCAGCGCGTCGGTCGACGCGAGCAGGGTCATCGCGGCGGTCACGGCCGGGCCGGCGTGGGTAGGGGCGTACAGCAACGGCCGGATCTCCAGGAGCCCGATGTTGCCGTCCAGGCGTTCGACCCGCGCCATCCCACCGGCGTCGAGAGCGGCCCGGCGGCGCCAGTGGGCCTCCTCGGCGATCGGGTCGGCCTCGTCCGGCAGCCCGTCGCGGTGGAACCTCAGCCGCAGATGCTTGTCGTGGTTGCCGATCTGCAGGTCGTCGGTGACCCGCTCGGCCAGCCGCTCGGGCTCCCGGAGCTCGTCGTACCGGCCGTCGGCGGTGGCGGCGGCGAGCCGGTCGGCCACCTCCTGACCGGTCTCGGGGAAGACGTAGTGCTCGGCGACTAGCGCGCCCAGCCGGCCGACGACGGCGCGGATCTCTTCGGTCTGCATGGGCAGGAGTGAAGCATGCGGCTTGACAAAGCGTCAAGAGATATTGACGCTTGATTCATGAGCGAGATCTCCGACCGGCTGGAGGTGTCGACGGCCGCGCAGTTCAAGGCGCTCGGGCACCCGCTGCGGCACCGCCTGCTGTTCGCGCTCGGGCAGGAGGCGGCCACGATCAGCCAGTTGGCCGTCGCGCTCGGCACGGCGAAAGGCAACGTCGCCCATCACCTGGGCGTGCTGCGCGAGGCCGGCATGGTGCACGTGGCCGAGACCCGGCAGGTGCGCGGCGGGACCGAGCAGTACTACCGGCGATCGGCGCGGAAGTTCGACTTCGTCGGTGAGGGCGCGCGGGCGAACAACACGGTCGTCCTGCAGGCGATCGCGGCCGAGCTCGAAACCGACGACGCCGACCCGCTGGTGCTGTTGCGGAACGTCCGGCTGACCGCGGACCAAGCCGCGGAACTGGCCGCGACGCTGGAGCGGATGGTCGATGAACTCACCGACGCCGGCCCCGGCGAGTCCCGGTACGGTGTCGTCGTCTCGGTCTACCGCCCGCATCAGCCCCAGCCATCCGCCGGGACCTGACGCAGGGAATCGGGGGGCGAGACAGGTTATTCCTTGTCTCAGACCACCAGGACCTGTCCACGGCCCCCGCTTGTCGCCGTACGCCGACGTCGCGCGAGGCGGGACCTGGAGACGGGTGGCCGGACCTGGTGGCCGGTTATTTGAGGAAGTCCGGGATGTCGAGGTCTTCTTCGGGGTCCGGCTTGCGGGCCGGGCGGGTCGGGGTGGGCTGGGACGAACCGTTGCCTGACGTCGACCCGGCGCCCGAGCCCGGCGTCGCGCCCGAGGTGCTGGGGCCGTGGGTCGGCCAGGAGTGCTGGGTCCCCGGCGCGGTCGGAGAGGCCGGGGTGTGCGGCGCCGACTGCGGCGACTGCTGCCCCGACTGGACCGTGCGGACCGGATCGCCGGGCTGCGGGCGGGCCGAGTTGGTCGTGCCCGCGCCCGGACGACCCTCGGTCGGAGCCGGCACCGGGACGGTGTCGTCGGTTTGTGCCGGCGGGTTCGTGAACTGACCCGCCTGCCCGTTCGAGGAGCCCTGGCCGGCAGTGGACTGACCGGCACCCGGCTGACCAGCAGCCTCACCAGCGCCCGGCTGTCCACCGGCGAACTGGCCACCCGTCGACTGCCCACCATCTGCGGTCCCGGCGCCCGGCTGGCTCGCCGGGGGCTGACCGGCCTGCTGGCCGGCCGGAGCCGATGGGTTGTTCGTGCCCGACATCGGCGCCGAGTAGCTCTGCGACTCCGACGACGGCCGAGAGGTCTGCGGGCGGGCGGTGCTCATCGCCTGCTCGCGCCGCTTCGGCATCCCGCCGTCGAACCCGGCCGCGATCACGGTGACCCGCACCTCGTCGCCGAGGGCGTCGTCGATGACCGCGCCGAAGATGATGTTCGCGTCGGAGTGCGCGGACTCCGAGACCAGCTGGGCCGCCTCGTTGATCTCGAACAGCCCCAGGTCGGAGCCGCCGGCGATCGACAGCAGCACGCCGTGCGCACCCTCGATGCTTGCCTCGAGCAACGGCGAGGAGATGGCCGCCTCGGCCGCCGCGACCGCGCGGTCCTCGCCGCGGGACGAGCCGATGCCCATCAGCGCGGAGCCGGCGTTCGACATGACCGCCTTGACGTCGGCGAAGTCCACGTTGATCAGGCCGGGCGTGGTGATCAGGTCGGTGATGCCGGAGACGCCTTGCAGCAGCACCTGGTCGGCCTGCTTGAACGCGTCCAGCACGGACACAGCGCGGTCGGAGATGGTCAGCAGCCGGTCGTTCGGGATGACGATCAGGGTGTCGACTTCTTCACGGAGGGCGGCGATACCGTCCTCTGCCTGGGTCGCACGCCGTTTGCCCTCGAACGAGAACGGCCGGGTCACCACACCGATCGTCAGCGCACCGAGCGAGCGCGCGATGCGGGAGACCACCGGCGCGCCACCGGTACCGGTGCCGCCACCCTCGCCCGCGGTGACGAAGACCATGTCGGCGCCCTTGAGCGCCTCCTCGATCTCCTCCGCGTGGTCCTCGGCGGCCTTCTGCCCGATCGCCGGGTTCGCGCCCGCGCCGAGGCCCCGGGTCTCCTCCCGGCCGATGTCGAGCTTGACGTCCGCGTCGCTCATCAACAGCGCTTGCGCGTCGGTGTTGATGGCGATGAACTCAACGCCCTTCAGACCGTGCTCGATCATCCGGTTGACGGCGTTCACGCCGCCTCCGCCGATGCCGACGACCTTGATGAGTGCCAGGTAGTTCTGCGGTGCCGCCACGTCCGCGCCTCTCGCCTCGTTCTGTTCCCGTTGTGGCCGGTTGGCCCCTGTTCCAGCGAAAAGTTCCAGCGAAAAGACTGAACCTCAAGTGGATGCTTAGACTTATGTCAACTTTAGATTACGACGCACGCTACGGGACGGCTTCGGGCAATGTCCACGCGCCTCGCCGGGCGCCCCGTGATGTGCTCTGTGATGTGATCCGTCATCGCTTTTCCCCTTTGGTGACAGGGAGATCGGGCGCCGAGACGTCGTACACCTTGGCCTTGCGTTTCATCAGCACGCTGAGTACCTCGGCCTTTCGCTCGCTGTCATCGGAACTGCCCCAAACGACCTTCACCCCGGAGGCGAGGTTGAGAGTGATCGAGTCCGGCGACAGCGCCGAGATCGACCCGACCTGGGCCCGCAACGTGTCCGGCAGTGCCGCCGAAACCGTCACCAGCGAACGGATCGTGACGTCGCGCCGGGTGCCGGTCACCTTCGCCTCCGGCAGTCCGGCCGGCCGGTCCGGCACCGTCTTGAACGTCGTTCCGGTCGCGTCGACCAGTTCGAACCGCGAGCCGTCGGTGACCACGACCACCGGCACCCGTTCGGTGACGACGATCACGATCTTGTTCGGCCAGGCGCGGGTCACCTGCGCGTCCTCGACCGCCGGGATCGTCCGCACCCGGTCCGCGATCGACCGCAGGTCGACCTGCGCCAGCGGTGTGCCGATCGGTGCCGCCGCCGCCTGCTCGATCGTTGCCACCGGCACCGTGTCCGCACCGCTCACCCGGACTCCGGCGACCGCGAACGCGGACGAGTAGTAGAACAACCAGACGATCAGCGCGGCCAGGACGAGCAGAGCTCCGCCGATCGCCCACGGCAACCAGCTACGCCAGCGCACCAGCCGTTGCCGGCGCGCGAACCGCTGTTGTGCCCGAGCCAGATCAACGCTCTGGCTCATCCAGTCAACCTCACCCTTTTACTCCACCACAGGAGCGAGGACCTCGGCCGCAGACTCGCGGGCGGCAGCGCGTTCGGCCAGCAAACCAACGACTTCCGGTCCGATCAGGGTCACGTCGCCCGCGCCCAGCGTCACCACCAGGTCACCTGGCTCGGCGAGATCCGCGACCAGCTGAGGTACGGCGGACCACGACGGCTCGAACCGCACCTGATCCGGCTTCAGCGGCACATGGTTCGCGATCAGGGCGCCGGTGACACCGGGCTCCGGGTCCTCACGGGCGGCGAAGACGTCCATCACGACGACCTCGTCGGCCAGCGCGAGCGCCTCGGAGAACTCCGTGGCGAAGATCCTGGTCCGGCTGAACAGGTGCGGCTGGAAGCACGCGACCACGCGCCCCTCCCCGGCCACCTGCCGGGCCGCGGTCAGGTCGACGGCGAGCTCGGTCGGGTGGTGGGCGTACGAGTCGAACACCCGCACGCCGTCCTCCAGTCCCTTGAACTCGAACCGCCGGCCGGTGCCTGTGAACGACTCCAGCCCCTCGGCCAGGTCGGCCGCGGAGAACCCGAGCCCGAGACCGACCGTCAACGCGGCCGACGCGTTCAGCGCGTTGTGCTTGCCCGCCTGCTGCAACTGCACCATCGGCAGTCTCCGCCCGCGGTACACCGGCACGAACGACTGCGTCGCCCCGGTCGCAGTGATCTCGGTGACCCGCAGATCCGCGTCCTCGGACTCGCCGTACGTCCGTACGTCGATGCCGCGCGCGCCGGCGAAATCGGCCAGCCTCCGCGCGCCGGCGTCGTCGTAACAGATCACCATGAAACCGCCCGGGAGGACCCGGTCGCAGAACTGCTCGAAGGCGAGCCGGTAGCTGGCCTCGTCGCCGTAGTTGTCCAGGTGGTCCGGCTCGACCGATGTGACGATCGACACCTCGGGCGTGTAGGTCAGGAACGACTTGTCCGACTCGTCCGCCTCGGCGACGAACAGGTCACCGGTGCCGTCGTGGGCGTTCGAGCCCGACTCGTTCAGGTTGCCGCCGATCGCGTACGACGGATCGGCCGCGCAGTGCTGCAGCGCCACGGTCAGCATCGACGTCGTGGTCGTCTTGCCGTGTGTGCCGGCGACCGCGAGGGTCCGGCGGCCGACCATCACCGAGGCGAGTGCCGCGGCCCGCGGCAGGATCGGGATCCCGGCGGCCCGGGCGGCGATCACCTCGGGGTTGGTCTCGCGGATCGCGGTCGACACCACCACGGTGTCGGCGTCGGCGACGTGCTCGGCGGCGTGACCGACCCAGCAGGTGGCGCCGAGCGCCCGCAGCGCGGCCAGCACCTTGCCGTCCTTGGCGTCGGAGCCGGACACCTCGATGCCGCGGGACGCCATGATCCGCGCGATACCGGACATCCCGGCGCCGCCGATACCGACGAAGTGGACCTTGCCCAGCTTCTCCGCGGGCAGCGTCGTGTCAGGAGCGGTGACGATCACGAAGCAGACCTCACCACATCCAGGATGATCCGCGCCAATCGCTCGTCGGCATCCGTACGGATCAGGCCTTTCGCCGCTGTGGACATGGCTGTCAGACGCGCCGAGTCGTGCAGAAGTTGCGGAACGGTGGCACGAACCCAGTCCGGCGACACCGTCGCGTTGTCCACCAGCAGGCCGCCGCCCGCATCCACCACAGGCTTGGCGTTCAGCGCTTGCTCACCGTTACCGTGCGGAAGCGGAACGTAGATTGCGGGCAGACCGACGCCGGACACCTCGGTGACCGTGTTCGCGCCCGAGCGGCAGACCGCGAGATCCGCGGCCGCGTAGGCCAGGTCCATCCGGTCGATGTACGACAGAACGGCGTACGGAAGGGGTCCGGTCTGCGGGACCTCGAGCGTGTTCTTCGGGCCGATCGCGTGCAGGACCTGGATGCCGGCCGCCTGCAGGTCCGCGGCGGCACCGGCGAACGCCTCGTTCAGCCGCTGCGCACCCTGTGAGCCGCCCGTCACGAACAGCGTGGGCGCATCCGGGTCCAGCCCGAAGAACCGCCGCGCCTCGGCCCGCAGCGCGGCCCGGTCCAGCGTGGAGATCGCGCGCCGGATGGGCAGGCCGACGTACTCGGCGTGCGGCAAATCGGTGCCGGGGAACGACGTCTTGACGTGCTGCGTGCAGTAGCGGGCGGCGAACTTGTTCGCGATCCCCGGTACGGCGTTGCCCTCGTGCACCACGATCGGCGTCTTCCGCCGCCAGGCCGCGACGTACGCGGGGGTGGAGACGTAGCCGCCGAAGCCGACCAGGACGTCGGCCTTCGCCTCGTCCAGCGCCTTGCGGGCCGCACCGACCGAGGCCAGCATCTTCCCCGGTACGGCGAGCAGCGCGGGCGTGGGCCGGCGCGGCAGCGGCACCGGCGGAATCAGCTCGAGCCGGTAGCCGGCCTCCGGGACCACGCGGGTCTCGAGTCCACGCTCGGTGCCGAGCGCGAGGATCTCGATGGTCGGATCGAGCCGCCGCAACGCGTCCGCGGTGGCGATCAGGGGTGAGGTGTGGCCGGCGCTTCCGCCTCCGGCCAGGACGATGCTGGGCACAGCTTTCAACGCTCCCGCGTGTTCTCTCGTCAATGCGTGCGCGACGGCAGCCACCCGAACCGCGGCCGCCTGGTCTCCTTCAGGGCAGCCTGCGCGCCGGGCTCGGCCTTCGCGAAGGACAGCAGCATGCCGATCGCGATCAGCGTCGGCAGCAGTGCGGAACCACCGTACGACAATAGCGGGAGCGGGATACCCACGATGGGTAGGAGTCCGATCACGGCGCCCAGATTGACCAGAGTCTGCGCCATGATCCAGATGGTGATCCCGGCCGCTGCGTAGCGGACGAACGGCTCGGTGTTCCGGGTCGCGATCCGCACCCCGGCGTAGGCCAGCGTGAGGAACAGGGCGAGTACGGTGAGCGACCCGACCAGGCCGAGCTCCTCACCGATCACGGAGAAGATGAAGTCGGTGTGCGCCTCCGGCAGGTTGCCCCACTTCTGCCGGCTGTTGCCGATCCCGACGCCCCACCAGCCACCCGTCGACAGCGCGTAGAACGAGTGGTACGCCTGCCACCCGACCGCGGTCGGGTCGGCGAACGGGTCGAGGAAGGAGGTGACCCGCTCCATCCGGTACTTCTCCGCGTTGACGAAGTACATCGCGACCGCGCCGACCACTGCGATCGTGGCGACGAACAACCGCGTCGGTGCGCCGACGATCCAGATCATGCCGATCATCACGGCCATCAGGACGAGCGCCGTACCGAGGTCGTGCTGGCCGACGACCAGTGCGATCACCAGACCGCAGACCGGGACCATCGGGACCAGCAAGTGCTTCCACTGGGTGAGCAGCTTCTCCTTGCGCGCGTACAAGTCCGCGCACCACATCACCAGCGCCAGCTTGGCGAACTCACTCGGCTGGATCTGCAGCGGTCCACCGAGGTTCAGCCAGTTGGTGTTGCCGTTCACGCCGACGCCGAGACCGGGGATGTAGGTCAGCACGAGCAGGAAGATCGAGCCGAGCAGGGCGACGTACGAGAGCATGCGGAAGTGCCGCGGCGTCATCCGGGAGGCGACGTACGCCATCGGCAGGCCGACGCCGACCCAGATCAGCTGGCGGATGAAGATCGTGTAGCTGTTCCCGTTCGTGCGCAGCGACAGCACGCTGGACGCCGACAGCACCATCAGCAGCCCGAGCACCAGCAACAGGCCGGTGGCGCCGAGCAGGATGTGGTACGACGTCAGCGGCCGGTCCAGCACGTCCTTGATGGCCGCCAGCCAGGGCCGCTCGTCGCTCTTCTTCTGATCCGGCTGATCAGCGATCGATGTCACTCGATCACCCCCGGATCAGTTGTCGCCCAGCCGACGTACGGCTTCGGCGAAGGCGTCCCCGCGGGCTCCGTAGTTGGCGAACATGTCCCAGGATGCGCAGCCGGGCGCGAGCAGCACGGTGTCACCCGCCTGTGCGAGCTTCGCCGCCTCCCCCACCACGATCTCCATGGCTCCAGTGTCGGTTGCCTCGATCATGATCCTCGGGACATCCGGTGCGTGTCGCTCGAGAGCTTCCGCGATCACGGCCTGGTCCTGACCGAGCAGTACGACGGCACGCAAACGTTCCCGGGCCGCGATCACCAGCTCGTCGAACGTCGCGCCCTTGGCCTGACCACCGGCGATCCACACGACGTGCTCGTACGCGAGCAGCGACGCCTGGGCGGCATGCGGGTTGGTCGCCTTCGAGTCGTCGACATAGTTGACCCCGGCAACGTCCGCGACGTGCGCGATCCGGTGCTTGTCCGGCCTGAACCCACGCAGCCCGTCCCGGACCGCCGTCGCCGGTACGCCGAACGCCCGGGCCAGCGCGGCCGCGGCCAGCGCGTTCGCCACGTTGTGCGGCGCGGGCGGAGTGACGTCGTCGATCGTGGCCAGCTCCAGCGCCGACGTCGCTCGCTGCTCGACGAACGCGCGGTCAACCAGCAAGTCGTCGACCAGGCCGACCATCGACAGTCCCGGCGTACCGAGGGTGAAGCCGATCGCGCGGCAGCCCTCGATCACGTCCGCGTCCATCACCAGCTGCTCGGTGGCCGGGTCGGCGGCGTTGTACACGCACGCGACCTGGCAGTTCTCGTAGATCCGCCCCTTGTCCTTGGCGTAGGCGTCCATCGAGCCGTGCCAGTCGACATGGTCCGGCGCGAGATTCAGTACGGCGGCCGAGTGCGCGGACATGGAGTGTGTGAAGTGCAACTGGTAGCTGGACAGCTCGACCGCGATCACGTCGTACGGCTCGGGGTCCATCACGGCCTCGAGCAGCGGCAATCCGACGTTGCCCGCAGCAACGGCTCGGTGACCCGCGGCGGTCAGCATCGCGGTCAGCATCTGCACGGTCGTGGTCTTGCCATTGGTGCCGGTGAGGCACAACCAGGGCGCGGCGTTCGCCGGGTCGCGCAGCCGCCAGGCCAGCTCGATCTCACTCCAGATCGGCACCTCCCGCTCGGCCGCCTGAGCGAGCAGCGGCGCGTGCGGCGGTACGCCAGGCGACGTCACGACGACATCGACTTCCTTGGGGAGTTCCGCCGTACTGCCGGGACCGAGGGTGACCTTGGCGCCGAGGACCTCCAGGATCTGCGCCTTCTCGCGCAAGCCTTCGTTGTCCCGGTCGTCGAGTACGGCGACGTGCTCAGCGCCGGCCTGGAGCAGCGAGTCGGCACACGCGTAGCCCGCTGTGCCGAAGCCCAGAACGACGAACCGGGTCGTCGCCCAGCCGTCATCGATGCGTGTTCGCAGTGTCACGGGGCCTCCCGCCCTGGACTGAGGAGCGCAGGGAGCGAAGCGACTGAAGCGACGAGGGAAGGGCGGGAGCCAAGGCCCCGTGACCCGCCGTGCCGGAGGCGCGGCAATTCAACACAGCTCATGAGGCCACCCACTCCGCGTAGAAGATCCCGAGACCGATCACCACGCACAGGCCCTGGATGATCCAGAACCGGATCACCACGTTCACCTGCTCCCAGCCGAGCATCTCGAAGTGGTGCTGCAACGGCGCCATCCGGAAGATCCGTTTGCCGACACCGGTGGTTCGCTTGGTGACCTTGAAGTAGCTGACCTGCAGGATCACCGAGGCGGTGATGATGACGAACAGACCGCCGAGCAGCAGCACCAGCAACTCGGTCCGGGTCATCACCGCCATGCCGGCCAGCGCGCCACCCAGCGACAGCGAACCCGTGTCACCCATGAAGATCTTCGCGGGCGAGGCGTTCCACCACAGGAAGCCGAACAGCGCACCGGTCAACGCGGCGGCGACAACGGCGAGGTCATGCGGATCCCGGACCTCGTAACACTTCGCGCCGACGCCCTGCGCGGTCGCGCAGCTCTGGTTGAACTGCCAGATGCAGATCAGCGTGTAGGCGCCAAACACCATCATCGAGGCGCCGGTGGCCAGACCGTCCAGACCGTCGGCGAGGTTGACGCCGTTCGACATCCCGGCGATCAGCAGCAGGATCCAGATCACCACGAGGATCACCGGCAGCTCCAGCCAGCCGATGTCGCGGATGAACGAGATGAACGGCGATGCCGGCCGCTGGCCGCGCTCGTCCGGGAACTGCAGCGCGAGGACCGCGAACACCACCGCGACCATCGTCTGACCGGCCAGTTTCGCCTTGCTGCGCAGGCCGAGGCTGCGCTGCCGGAAGATCTTGATGAAGTCGTCCAGGAAGCCGACCGCGCCCATCCCGGCGAACAGGAACAGCACCAGCAGCGCCGAGGCGGTCGGCGGGGTCATCGTGAACAGCTTCGCGGCGAAGTACCCGATGATGGTGGCGAGGATGAAGACCGTGCCGCCCATGGTCGGCGTACCGCGTTTGGTGTGGTGAGAAGTCGGGCCGTCGTCGCGGATCTCCTGGCCGTAGCCGCGCCGGGCCAGGAGAGTGATCGCCCAGCGCGTGCCGAGCAGTGTCAGCACCATCGATACGGCGCCGCCGAACAGGATCGAGATCACTGCGCGTCCTCCCCGATCAGCGCGTCCGCGAGACTGCGGAGCTTCGACCCCTTCGAGGACTTCACCAGTACGACGTCACCCGCGCGCAGCTCGGATCGCAGCAGCTCGAGCGCTTCCGGGATGCTGTCGACGTAGGCCGACTCGTTGCCCCAGGAGCCTTCCAGCGAGGCACCGAGATGAATGGGTTTCGCCCCCGCTCCGACCACGAGCAGCCGGTTCACGTCGAGTCGCACCACCAGCCGCCCGATCGCGTCGTGCTCGTCCGCCGACGCGTCGCCCAACTCGAGCATCTCGCCGAGCACCGCCCAGGTCCGCGCCCCGCGCGAGCGGCCGATCGCGACCAATGCCTTCAGTGCGGCGCGGGTCGAGTCCGGGTTGGCGTTGAAGGCGTCGTTGATAATCGTCACGCCGTCCGGGCGCTCGGTCAGCTCCATCCGTGCCGCGGACACCCGCGTGGCGGCGTTGAGGCCGTCCGCGAGTTGCTCGGGGGTCATACCGACCGCCGACCCGACGGCAACGGCGGCCAGCGCGTTCGACACGTGGTGCTCGCCGATGAACTGCAGCTGGATGTCGCCGCTGAAGTCACCGATGCGCAGGGTGAACGCGGGCTGTCCCTCGGCGTCGAGCTTCACGCCCTCCGCCCGGATGTCGGCCTCGGGTGCCTCGCCGAAGGTCAGCACCCGTTCCCGCGTCCGGCTTCGCATCGCGGCGACGCGATGGTCATCGGCGTTGAGCACCGCGGTGCCGCCGGCGGTCACGGCCTCGATCATTTCGCCCTTGGCGACGGCGATGTTGTCCTGGGACCCGAACTCGCCGATGTGTGAGGTACCGACGTTCAGCACCAGCCCGATCTTCGGCGGCGTGATCCCGGCCAGGTAGGTGATGTCGCCCTGGTGCCGCGCGCCCATCTCGGCGACGAGGTACTTCGTCCGCTCCGTCGCCTGCAGCGCGGTGAGCGGGTGCCCGATCTCGTTGTTGAACGAACCCTCCGGCACCACGGTCTCGCCGTGCGAGCGGATCAGCTGCCCGATCAGATCCTTGGTGCTGGTCTTCCCCGACGAGCCGGTCAGCGCGATGACGGTCAGGTCGGGAAGGCGGCTGACCACCAGGCGGGCCAGCGCTCCGAGCGCGGCCTGCGGGTCGGCGACGACGATGCAGGGACTGCCCTCGACCGGCCGGGCCGTCAGTGACGCCGTGACGCCTGCGGCGGTCGCCGTACCGACGTAGTCGTGCCCGTCGACGTTCTCGCCCGGCAGGGCGACGAACAGCCCACCGGGGCCGGCGGCTCGCGAGTCGATCACCACCGCGCCGTCCACGACGTCCGACGGGGCGACGACCCCCGCGAGCTCGCCGTTCACAGCGTCGGCGATCTCGCCGCAACTGACAGGGATCACCGGTCTGCCTCCAACAGCTCACGCACGGTTTCGCGGTCGTCGAACGGGTGGATCACACCGCCGACGTCCTGGCCTGTCTCATGGCCCTTGCCCAGTACGACGACCGTGTCGCCCGGCCCGGCCAGCGCGATCGCGCTCGCGATGGCCTGCCGGCGGTCGCCGATCTCGTGCAGGTCTACGCCGGGGACCGCCGCGCGGGCGCCGGCCAGCGCGGCTGCGCGGATCGCCGCCGGGTCCTCGCTGCGCGGGTTGTCGTCGGTGACGATCACGACGTCCGCGGTCCGCGCCGCCGCGGCACCCATCGCCGGGCGCTTGCCGGGATCACGGTCGCCGCCGCAGCCCACGATCGCGAACAGCCGGCCCTTCGTCGCACTCCGCGCGGCCTGGAGCGCCAGCTCGACCGCGTCCGGCGTATGCGCGTAGTCGACGATGACCGCCAGGCCGTCCTCGCGGGTGAACGCCTCCATCCGCCCCGGGACGGTCGCGGTCCGCAGCCCGGCCGCGATCGCCTCGGCGGGTACGTCGAGTTGCCGCAGCATCACGGTCGCGAGCAGCGCGTTCGCCACATTGAAGTCCCCGGGCAGCGCGATCTCGACCGTCAGCGCCTCGTGCGGCCCCTGGATGTCGAGCACAGTGGTGCCGTGCTCCGACTGATGCCGGCCGGCCACCGTCCAGTCGGCGTCGCCCTTGGTGGAGACGGTAACGACAGGTACGACGGTCTGCGCGGCGAGCCGGCGCCCGTACTCGTCATCGATCGTCACCACGGCCACATCACACCGCTCCGGGGTGAACAGCGAGGCCTTCGCCGCGAAGTACTCCTCGAACGTGCGGTGGAAGTCCAGATGATCCTGCGTCAGGTTGGTGAACCCCGCGACCGCGAAGCGAGCCCCGTCGACCCGGCCCATCGCCAGCGCGTGGCTCGACACCTCCATCGCACACCACGCGACCGCCTGCTCCCGCATCACGGCGAACAGCGCCTGCAGGTCGGTGGCCTCCGGAGTGGTCCGGACGCTCTTCACCACCTCGTCGCCGATCCGGGTCTGGATCGTCCCGATCAACGCTGTCCGGCCGAGCTCACGCAATACGGCGTCCAAGAGGAAGCTGGTCGTGGTCTTGCCGTTGGTCCCGGTCACTCCGAGCAGGCGCAGCTCACTGGTCGGCTCCCCGTAGATCCGCGCCGCGACCGCACCGAGCACGTCCCGCGGCCTGGCGACCACGAGCACCGGGAGACCGGTTGCCGCGGCCCGCTCCTCGCCGGTCGGGTCCGTGAGTACGGCGCCAGCGCCGGACTGCCGCGCTTTCGCGACGAACTCCGCACCATGCGTGACGGCTCCTGGCAGAGCGGCGTACAGGTCGCCGGGAAGTACGGACCGGGAGTCGAGCGTGACGCCGGTGACGTCGGCAGCCGGACCGGCCGGGACCGCTGCTCCGGCGATCCGGGCGACGTCGGCAAGGCTGACCGGCACGACATGTCGTGGCCTGATCGCTGCGACGGCGCCGCCTGCGGCGGTAGGGGTGGACACGGGCCCTGAGGCTACCGCTCCGGACCCTGTGACTCCTACCTGACCCTGCGTCACCAGGTGACGGGAACGTCGGGCTGCTTCGCCCCCGACGGCGGGACGACGTACTTCTGCAGCGCGTAGCTCATCACGTCTCGGAACACCGGTCCTCCTTGGAAGCCACCACCCCGAGCACCCAGGGGATCGTGCAGTACGACGTACGTAACGAACCGTGGGTTGTCGGCGGGAGCGAATCCGGCGAAAGACGTCGCCCATTTGCCGTACTTGCCGGTCTTCGGGTCGACCTGCTGCGCCGTCCCGGTCTTGCCGGCCACCAGGTAGCCGTCGATCGCCGCCTGCGGCGCGGTGCCCTTCTTCGCGGTCACCGCCTCCATCATCGTGGCGACCTCCTTGGCGGCCTTCTCGCTCACCACTCGGTGCGGCGCCGGCGTCTGGTTCGGTACGACGGTGCCGTTCGCGTCGATGTAGTTGCGGACCAGCTTCGGCGGGACGTAGACGCCCCCGTTGGCGACCGCGTTCACAGCGGCGGTCATCTGGACCGCGTTCACCGACAGGCCCTGACCGAACGCGACGTTCGACCGGGTCAGCTCGGGCCACTCGTCGCCCGACTTCATCAGGCCGTTGCTCTCGCCGGGGAAGTTCAGCCCGGTCGGCTCGCCGAAGCCGAAGTCGTGCAGGTACTTCACGAACTGCGGGATCCGCATCTGCTGCGCGGCCATGATCGTGCCGACGTTCGACGACTTCGCGACCACGCCGGCGATGGTCAGGTTGAGCGGGCCGTGGTCCCAGTGGTCCTTGATCGTCCGCCGCTGCACCTCGATGCTGCCGGGAACCCGGAGCTTGGTGTTCAGGTCGATCAGCCCGGCGTCGGCGAGGGCGGCCATCGTGACCACCTTCTGCACGCTGCCGGGCTCGTAGGTGCGCTCCAGCGCGGGGTTGTTCAGGTCGGCCGACTTGTACTTCCCGTTCGGGTCGAAGGACGGGTAGTTGGCCATCGCCAGGATCTCGCCGGACTTCACGTCCATCGTGATCACCGTGCCGGAGGTGGCGTGGTACTGCTCGACCGCCTGCTGGATCCGCTTCTCCGCGAAGAACTGAAGGTCCGTGTCCAGGGTTAGCTGCACGCTGACGCCGGGCTTCGGCTCCTCGACCGTGTGATTCGCGTTCGGGATCTTGTTGCCCCGGGTGTCGACCTCGTACATCGCCCTGCCGTCATGGCCGGACAGCTTGTCGTTCAGGCCGTACTCGAGCCCGGACAGGCCCTTGCCGTCAGCGCCGACGACGCCGACCACGGTCGCGGCGACGCTGCCGTTGGGGTGGCTGCGGATCGGGTCGTCCTCGGTGTAGAGGCCGGCCAGCAGTGGAGCCTGCTGCTCCTTGGCCTTGCCCTTGTTCTGCTCGGCGATGCCGGCGTTCCTGGTCTTGATCTCGGCCTGGATGGCCGTCCAGCTCTGCGGGCTGACCTGGTGCGCGAGGTAGGCGAATTGGCCGGCCCCGGTCATCGCGGCGACGAGCTTGGCGTACGTCGTGCCCGTCAGCTTCGGCGCCAGGATCGCGGCGAGCTGCTCGGCCACGGGCTTCGTCTGGCTCGGGTCCGCGGTGATCGCGACCGCGTCCTCGGACACGGCCAGCTGGACACCGCTGCGGTCCTCGATCGTGCCGCGGGACGCGTGCAGGGGAAAGTCCCGGGTGTTCTCCCGCGCGGCTGCGGCCGCGTAGCTGTCCGGGTCCACGCCCTGCAACAACACCAGCCGCCCGGCGAACAGCGACAGCACGAACGCCATCACCCCGAACGTCATCCGCAACCGCAACCCCGGCCGCCCCAGCTTCAGCACCCGCGGCGGCTTCCTGACCTTCCGCGGCTGCGGAGGCCGCCTGCTCTGCGGCCGCTTCCGCGGCGGGCTCTTCTTGGCCGCAGCCTTCTTCGCCGCAGCCTTCTTGGCAGGCGCTCTCCCGGCTCCGTCAGGAGCAGGGCGAGGCGCCGGCCGGTCGCCGGCCGCCTTCGGCGCCTGCTTGCCCCCCGCGCGCTTGCGCGGCGCAGCCGCGCGCCCCGCACCATCAGGCGCAGGGCGCTTCCGCCCACTCGAGGCCCTTCCTTCCCCGCCCGCGGCCGGGCGGCGCGGAGCGGCACCCTCCTGCTCCTCGCGGGCCTGGCGGAGGAGTCTTTCCCGGGTGGATTCGGGACGCTGGGGGGTGGTTCGGGTGCTGTCTGTAGTGGCGGACGGACGGGACGGAGCCTTGCGGGCCGGGTTGCCCCGGCCCGGTTGAGTGCCGCGCTTGCGCGGCGGCTCGCTGCCCCGTCGGTCCGTCATCCGATCATCCCCCGGTGGTCGTGGTGCCCTGCGCTCCCGTCGTACCGGCGCGCGGCTTGTTCGTCGTGGCGGGCGGCTTGTTTCCCGTCGCCGTACCTGTCCGTGCTGTCGTCGTCCCCGGCTTCACCGTGCCCGGCTTCACCGTGCCCGCCGGCGGCTTGACCACGGGCGGCTTGACGACCGGCGGTTTGGCGGGTGGCTTCGCGACCGGCGGCTTCACGGGCGGCTTGGTCGCGGTGCCCGTCGGCGTCCCCGGACCGAACATCGACGTACCCGTGCCGGCCTTTCCTTCCGCCGGCACCCCGAGCACCCGCCCGTCGGACAGCCGCAGGAAGACCGGGTTCGGGTTCGGCACCATGCCCATCCGCAGCGCCCGGTCGGCCAGGTTCTGCGGCGACTCGAGCGTCCGGACCTGCTTCTCCAGACCTTCCTGCTGATCGCGCAGCTGGTCGGCCTGGCTGTTCAGCCGGGTGATCTCGAACGTCCCGCTCTGCAACTCCGTGTTCAGCAGCAGCAGGCCGACCAGGCCGGCCGCCAGCAGCGACACCACGAAGATGACGAACGGCATCCGCGGCGGCCGGAACGGCGCGCCATAGACCACCCGCAGCTTCGGCTCCGAGCGCTTGGCCGGAGCGGCCGGCGTGACCCGCGCCTTCTGCGGGCTGAAGACAGTACTCATCAGGCCACCATCCCCTTCTCCCGGATGCGTTCAGCCGCCCGCACTCGAGCGGAGGCAGCCCGCGGGTTCGCCGCGACCTCCTCTTCGGTCGGTCGTTCGGCCCCGCGGGTCAATAGCTTCAGATACGGCTCGTGCCCGGCCGGAATCACCGGCAGGTCGTCCGGCACGTCGCTCTTCGTCGCGGCCGCGAACGTCTGCTTGGTGATCCGGTCCTCGAGCGACTGGTAGCTCATCACCACGATCCGGCCGTGCAGCGCCAGCGCCGCGAGCGCGGCCGGCAGGGCTCGCCGAAGGACCTCGAGCTCGCCGTTCACCTCGATCCGCAGCGCCTGGAACGTCCGCTTCGCCGGGTGTCCGCCAGTACGACGGGCCGCCTGCGGGATCGCGTTGCGGACCAGCTCCGAAAGTCGCGCGCTGGTGGTGAACGGCTCGGTCTCGCGCTCCCGCACGATCCGGTCCGCGATCCGCCGGGCGAACTTCTCCTCGCCGTACTGGAACAGGATCCGGGCCAGGTCGGCCGCGCTGTAGGTGTTGACGATGTCGGCCGCCGTGGTCGGGCCGGTGCTGTCCATCCGCATGTCCAGCGGCGCGTCCTGCGCGTAGGCGAAGCCGCGCTCGGCCTCGTCCAGCTGCATCGACGAGACGCCGAGGTCGAACAGGACCCCGTCGATCGCCGGCACGTCGAGGTCGGACAGTACGCGCGGGAGTTCGTCGTACACCGCGTGGACGAGGGTGATCCGCTCCTGGTACGGCGTCAGCCGGTCACCGGCCAGCCGCAGCGCGGCCGGGTCGCGGTCGAGCCCGATCAGCCGGGCGTCCGGGAACTGCCGCAGGAAGGCTTCGGAGTGACCGCCGAGACCGAGGGTCGCGTCGACGAGGACGGCACCGGGATGCGCGAGTGCCGGCGCCAGGAGCGCGACCACGCGCTCCAGCATCACCGGCACATGCCGCTCCGCAGCGTCCATCCTCGACCCTTCCGTCGCCGCGGGAGCGACCCTGCCCCCGCAGGTTCTGTGGTGTTGCGGTGCCGATCAGTGGTGAGCCGTGCGGAGACGACTCCGTCCGGTCAGATCGCGGGTTCGCCTTCCGGGGAAGTACCTCGGGGTCTTGGCGCCGGGGAAGTGGCGCCAACACATGAGGTCGGAAGTCGGACCCGTGATCTCACCGGACGGCCGGTGTGCTCGCGATGCCGCTTGCCCACTGTTCAGCTTCAGAAGATGCCGGGCAGTACCTCCTCGGAGAGGTCGGCGAATGCCTGCTCCTGCTCCGCGGAGTACCTGTTCCAGTTCTCCGTGTTCCAGATCTCCACCCTGTTCATCGCCCCGATGACGACGCAGTCACGATCCAGTCCCGCGTAATCGCGCAGCATCGGCGGAATGGTGACCCGGCCCTGCTTGTCCGGCACCTCGTTGGAGGCCCCGGCGAACAGCATCCGCAGATAGTCCCGCGCACCCTTGTTGGTGATCGGCGCCTGCTTCAACTGTTCGGTCAGCTGAACGAACTCGCGCTCCGGCCACACGGACAGCGACCGCTCCTGTCCACGCGTGATCACCAGGCCGTCAGCCAGTTCGTCCCGGAACTTCGCCGGCAGGAACAGCCGTCCTTTGTCGTCGAGCTTGGGGAAGTGCGTTCCGAGGAACACGCTCCACCTCCCCGTTGCGGACTCTCCGTCTCAGGCGAGCTGTTTCCACCACTTGGGTCCCACTGCGCTCCACCTTACTCCACTTTGCACCACCGTCAACCAACTTCCGCCCCAATCGCTCCCCGTGCCGCCTGATTCCGGCGCGACTCCACCGCGTGTCGCTGCCGCCTCGATCGCCCAGATCCACGCTCAGCCCCTCCACTTCACTCCCCACCCCGCTCCCCTCCACTCCCCTCCACTCGCTCCCCTCCACTCCGCTCCCCGGCCGACCTTGGGCACGCACCAACCAGATTCCGGTGGTCAGAATGGTTGGTGGATGCTCAAAGTGGGGGTCGGGCGCCGGGGTGGGTGAACTCTTGGGGGGTGCGGGCCGTGAACCTTGCAGGCGTTCGGTACGTCGTACGCCCCACGCACTGCTTTCTCCGCCCGTACGCTTGGAGGGACGCCAAATCTCGAAACCAGAGACCGACCCGCCGTGAGGGCGTGTGCCGATGAACACCGAAACGCCAGGTAACGAAACCCCCGCTGCTCTAGGCCCGACCCCTACAGCGGGTGAGAATGTGTCGGCCGTCAATGAATGGAGAGGACTCAGGGTGAGCACCACCGCGACCAGCTCGGCGTTGGCAGGAGCCGGGGATTTCGACGAGCTGTCCGAGGTGGCGGGACGTGTCCGCCGGGCGATGGAGCAGGTGATCGAGGGCAAGCCCGACGTGGTCGAGGTCGCCATCACCGTGCTGCTCGCCGAGGGACACCTGCTGATCGAGGACGTGCCTGGCGTCGGCAAGACGATGCTGGCCAAGGCGCTGGCCAAGTCGATCGACTGCACCGTGCGCCGGATCCAGTTCACGCCGGACCTGCTCCCGTCGGACATCACCGGCGTCTCGGTCTTCAACCAGGAAATCCGCGACTTCGAGTTCAAGCCGGGCGCGGTGTTCGCGAACATCGTGGTCGGTGACGAGATCAACCGCGCCTCGCCGAAGACCCAGGCCGCGCTGCTGGAGTCGATGGAGGAGCGCCAGGTCACCGTCGACACCACGACGTACCAGCTCGAGGCGCCGTTCATGGTCATCGCGACCCAGAACCCGATCGAGATGGAAGGCACCTACCCGCTGCCCGAGGCGCAGCGCGACCGCTTCATGGCCCGCGTCTCGATGGGCTACCCGGAGCCGGCCGCGGAGCTGCGGATGCTCGACGGGCACGCGGCCGACGATCCGCTGCTCACGCTGCAGCCCGTCACCGACGGTCAGCAGATCCTGCGCCTGGTGAAGACAGTGCAGTCGGTGCACGTGTCGGAGTCGGTCAAGGAGTACGCGATCGCCCTCGTGGGTGCGACCCGCCGGTCGCAGGAGCTCCGGCTCGGGGCCAGCCCACGGTCGACGCTGCACCTGATCCGGGCCGCGCGCGCGGCCGCGGCGCTCGATGCCCGGGAGTTCGTCCTGCCGGACGACATCCAGGAGCTCGCGGTGCCGGTGCTGGCGCACCGGGTCCTTCCAGCGGCTGAGGCGCATCTCGGTGGGCGCGGTGCAGCCGACATCATCTCCGGGCTGGTGGCCACCGTGCCGCTGCCCCGCACGCGTCGGGACTGAGACATGCGGCAGGCACTGCGCGGACTGACCACCAGGGGGCGGGCATTCCTCGCTGCCGGTATCACCGCTTCGCTGTGCGCGCTCCTGCTCGGGCAGAAGGACCTGTTGCGGGTCGGCGTCCTGCTGGTCGCCCTGCCGGTCGTGGCGGCGCTCGTCGTCGGCCGGACCAGGCTCCGCCTGCAGGTACGGCGCAGCCTCGCGCCGGACCAGGTCCCGGTAGGGACGCAGGCGACGGTCGAGCTTGCGCTGAGCAACCAAGGCCGGATGCCCGCCGGTCTGCTGCTGCTCGAGGACCGCATTCCTTATGTCCTGGGCCACCGGCCACGGTTCGTGGTGGACCGCGTCAGCCCGAACTGGCGTCGTACCGTCACGTACCCGGTCAAGTCCGACGTCCGTGGGCTGTTCCAGGTCGGGCCGCTGATGCTGACCGTGGCCGACCCCTTCGGGCTGGTCGAGACCAGCCGGACGTTCACCCGCAGCCAGCACCTGCTGGTCACGCCGCGGGTCTACCGACTGCCCGAGATCCGGCTGGGCGCCGACCGGGCCGGTTCGGGCGAGAACCGGCCGCGGGCGATCGCGTCGGCCGGTGAGGAGGATGCGACCGTCCGCGAGTACCGCGACGGCGACGACCTGCGCCGGGTGCACTGGCGATCGACGGCCCGCCGCGGCGAGCTGATGGTCCGGCGCGAGGAGCAGCCCTGGCAGAGCCGGTGCACGATGTTCCTGGACGCGCGGACGATCTCGCACCACGGGCACGGACCGTCGTCCAGCCTCGAGTGGGCGGTCAGCGCGGCCGCCTCGATCGGCACCGACCGGATCCGCCGCGGCTACGTCACCACCATGCTCGGTGGGCCGACGACCCTGGCGGCGATCGCCCGTCGCACGTCGGCCGCCGTCCATCAGCCGTTGACCGCGCAGCAGTTGCTGACCGAGTGCGCGACCGTCGAGGAACACCGGTACGCCGAGGTCGGTCCGCTGCTGACCGTCGACCGCCACGCGCAGGAGCCCAGCCTGGTGATCGCGATCGTCGGCGCGTGCAGCTCCGACGACGTCGTCGCCCTGAACCGGTGGCGGACCAGCCAGGCGACCGGGGTCGCGCTGCTGCTGGACGCGGCCAGCTGGGCGGTCGGCGCCGAGGCGACGGAGAAGGCGGCCCGCCTGAGCGCGGCCACCGCCGCCACCGAGAACGAACTGCGCCGGAACGGCTGGCGGGTCGTCAAGGTCCAGCGCGGAGATCACCTACCCACCGTGTGGTCCACCCTCGGACTGCGGAGCGGAAGGATCGCATGACTCTACTTGTGGCCGCGCCTCCGGCGCGGCGGGTCATGGCCGGGCGTCCGGCGCGGGCGCGGTCAGGGGGCTTTGGCTCATGACCGGTCACGCCAGGATCTCTCTCGCTGCTTGGGGAGCGACCGTACTGGGGTCGCTGGTGCTCACGCCGGTGTTCTCCGGGCCGTTCCTGTTCGTCAGTGCGCTTGTGTGCGCCGTGATCACCGGCGTCGGCGTCCTGTTGCAGAACCTGCGCACCCCGCGGGCCGTCGTACCGCTGGTCCAGTTCGTGGTGCTGGTCGAACTGCTCTCGATCTTCTTCCTGAAGGACACGCTGAAGTTCGGGCTGATCCCGTGGAAGGCGACCGCGCTCGAGTTCAACCAGCAGATGGTCAACGCGATGGACTCGATCAACCGGTTCAGCGCGCCGCTGCCGCCGGACTCGCATCTGACCCTGTTCGCGGTCTCGGTGATCTCGGCGACCGGGTTGCTCATCCACATCATCGCCGTACAGCTCCGGCAGGCCGCGTGGGCCGGGTTGCTGTTGCTGATCATGTACACGGTGCCGGCCGCGACCGTGCACGGCGGACTGCCGGCGCTGCTGTTCATCCCGCCGGCGGTCGGCTACATCCTGCTGCTGTCCGCGGAGGGCCGGAGCAGGCTGAGCCGCTGGGGCCGCCGCATCTCCGGGGTGTCGCACCTGGATGCGGCCGAGCCCGTCGAGGCGTCCGCGCTCGGCCAGGCCGGCCGCCGGATCGGCCTGTCGGTGGTCGCGCTGGCCGCCCTGCTGCCGGCGTTGCTGCCGGCCCTGCCGGAAGGTGTCATCGGCAACGGTCTGGCCGGCGCCGGACCGGGGAGCGGGTTCGGCACGTCGATCTCGTCGACCGACCCGATGCTCGACATGGCCAAGAACCTGAAGCAAGGCGACAACGTGGTCGCGCTCACGTACAAGGGCGGCCCGTCCGGCGGGACGTACCTTCGGCTGACCGCGCTCGACCTCTTCGACGGCAACACCTGGCGGATATCGCCCCGGGAGGACGGCCACAAGATCAACGGCGACCTGACTCCGCCGCCGGGCTACATCGGCGACCTGTCCAAGGTCCCGGAGACGAAGATGGAGATCGACGTCACCCGGAACTTCCGGTCCCAGTTCGTGCCGGTCCCCTACCCGCTGCACTCGATCTCCCTGAAGCGGGACTGGCGGTACGACGCCGGCGCGCTCGACATCGTCTCCGCGGGCGGGCAGGTGATCGCCGGCAAGAAGTACAGCGCGACGTCGTACGACCTGCAGCCGACGCCGGATCAGCTGTCCAGCGCGGTCTTCACCGGCCAGCCGGACCAGTACACCAGCGCCGTCCCGCAGCGCACCCCGACAGAGATCAAGACGCTGACCGACAAGATCATTGCCGGTGCCAACGGCAACAAGTTCGAGGCGGCGGTGCTGCTGCAGCAGTGGTTCCGCAGCGGCGGCGGCTTCACCTACAGCACCGAGAACGCCCGCGGCAGCGGGATGAAGGCGATCAGCGATTTCCTGCTGGAGAACAAGTCCGGGTACTGCGAGCAGTTCGCGACCGGGATGGCGCTGATGGCACGCATCGCGGGCATCCCGTCCCGGGTCGGCATCGGCTTCCTGCCCGGTCAGTCCGGCAAGGACGGTCAGTACACGGTCCGGATGCACGACATGCACGCCTGGCCGGAGCTGTACTTCCAAGGCACCGGCTGGGTCCGCTTCGAGCCGACCCCGGCCGCGCGGGTGGCCAGCACTCCGAACTGGACGGTCGCCGCCAGCCCGGACCCGACGAACCCATCGACCGCACCGAGCACCGCACCGTCCTCGCCCGGCGCGACCGGCGACCCCGAGATCAGCCGGCGGAACCTCGACCCCAACCTGCCGGCCGACAGCGGCATCCCGACCCTGAACAGCGGCAACTGGTGGACCAAGGGCGGGGGCCGTGCGGTCGGGATCGGCGCCGGGGTGATCCTGCTGATTTCCATCCCCTGGATGATCCGCAGCCTGACCCGGCGGCGGCGGTTCGCCCGGGAGCCGGGCCGCGCCTCGGCCGAGGGCTTGTGGGCCGAGATCCGGGACACCTCCCGCGACCTCGGGCTGGACTGGTCCGACGTGTCCACGCCACGACAGACGGGTGAGTGGCTCGTCTCGCAGCTGCCCGCCGAGACGAAGCCCGACGCACTCCGGCTGGCGCGCGGCATCGAGGCGCTCCGGTACGCCGGGGACGCCAATCCAACTGTGGACCTCACATCGGAGGCGGCCGCCGTACGCAAGGCTCTCTGGAGTCGAGCTCCCCGTCGTCGCCGCTGGCGGGCGCGCCTGCTGCCGCCGTCCTGGCGCTGGTACCTGAACCGGGGCAGCACCGAGGCCTCCGACCTCCTGGACGAGTTCGACCTCCTCCTGGCCCGCCTCCGGTCCCTGGTCCTCCCCCGCCGCCACGCCAACTGAGCACCACAGGGGCCGTGTACTCCACCCGGAGTACACGGCCCTTCGCATGCTCTGCCGCCGGTTCAGGAGGCAAAAAACAACCACACCCGTCCCACCAGGGCACGGGTGTGGTTCGTCGACTGGGGTCGCGCTCAGGCGGCGCGTCGCGCTGTCAGAGGTCTTCGTCGCGGCGGCGGCGCCAGCGATCTTCCATCCGCTCCATGAAGCTGCCGGACGAGTCGTGCCGGGTCCGGTGCTTCTTGGCCGGCGGCGGCGGGATGTCGTCGGTGTCCCCGGCGTTGCTGATCCGCTTCATGCTGAGCGCCGCGATGTAGAGGCAGGCGACCATCATCACGAAGCCCACGACTCCGATGATGGTGTTGGGAACGATCGCGCCGGTCATCAGCACCGCGATGCCCAGCACAAATCCGACGCCGGCAAGAACTGCCCGGCGCTTGTAGTACAAGCGCACATTGGTCCCTCGCATGGCGGAAACGAACTTCGGGTCTTCCGCAGCGAGGGCGCGTTCGAGCTGCTCGAACTGGCGCTGCTCTTCTTCCGAGAGGGGCACCGTCGATCCCTCCATGATGAGCGCGATCTCGATAGGCCGCCTTCAGTCTAGGCCGCGCGTGCCCCACACGAAACCCTGACCGCCTGTCCAGCGCGTCACGGTCCGGCAACTGCCCCTACGACACGAGCTCCGAACCCGCGCTCGACGGCATGTTGCTCACAGTTCTCTCACAGCTTCGCGACCGCGGGAAAGCCCCTCCCGCCGCAGGTCACCCGTCGATCACCGTCCGTGATCAGCGGGTGGCGAGGATGTGGAGCTGGGTGGCGAGGGCGCGGAATGCCGGGTGCTGGCTGGCGGCGCGCTCGAGCTCGGCGAGGGACTCGGCGGCCCCCGGTTCGGAGTCGACGAAGGCGGACGGGACGAGGTCGGCGAACGTGCGTACGCCGTGCACCGTGTGCACCATGAAGCCGGCGTCGGCGAGTTGCGCCGTGATCCCGGCCTCGTCGAACCGCCGCGGCATCGGATCGCTCGGACCCCAGCGCCCGTCCGGGTCCTGCAACGCGACGCGTGCTTCGGCGAGGTGACCGGCCAGCGCGCGGGCCAGCACGACAGCGTTGCGCTGGGCAACAAGCAGACTCAGTACGCCGCCCTCCCGCAGTACCGAAGCCATCGCCTGCAACGCCTGAACGGGGTCGTCGACGACCTCGAGCACGCCATGGCACAGGACGGCGTCCGCACTCGACTCACCGGCCAGTCCAGGGAGCTCGGCCGCGTCCCCTTGGACGCCACGGACCAGTTCGCTCACACCCTCATCACTGGCACGCCGCTCCAGCGACGCAAGCGCGTCCGGGCTCGGGTCGACGACCGTCACCCGGTGCCCTTCGACAGCCAGTGGCACCGCGAACCCGCCGGTGCCGCCCCCGAGGTCGACGATGTCCAGCCCGGCTCCCGGATCGGTCCGCGCCCGTCCCGCCAGCGCCACCCGCAAAGCCTCGCCTACCAGCGCGGTCCGCACACCCCGCCGCCGCCGATCCACCATCCACAACCCTCCAGCCGGTCCCCCAACGCCCACCCCACCGGGCCACACCCTACTTCCACCCCGCATCCCACTCCCGACCCGCACCAGGCCCTAGGAACTCGCGCTGGCGTACGAGCGCAACCCGCGGCGCCACAGCATCCGGACGAGCGTCACCGCGACCACCGACAGCGCGATCCCGCCGGCCACCGGCGCCCAGCCGAGGTCGCCCGCCAGCGCCTGGACCGGGAACGTCGTCGCGAACGCCACCGGGAACGCGAAGGTCAGGAACGTCCGCACCACCGCCGGGAAGAACACCAGCGGATACCGGCCCGCTTCGACCAGGTTCAGGTAGATGGCTCCGATCGGGTTCACCGACTGCAGCCAGAACGCGAGGAACGACATCGCACTCCACACGGACGCGAGCAGCACCACCCCACAGGCCGCGAGTACGAGCGCCTGCAGGATCTGCCCCACATCCGGACTGGTGCCCGACTGCACGAGCCCGATCACCAGAACGAGGATGCCGCTCGCGACGTTGCTGAGCTCCGCGACGTTGATCCACCGCAGCGTCAGGTAGAACTGGCTCGACACCGGACGCAGCAGCACCGCGTCGAGCTCGCCCTCGGTGATGTAGGCCGTCATCCGGTCCAGGTTGGGCGCGACGAACGCCGCCATCAGGCCAGTGATGATCTGGTACATGCCGACGAGCGTGATCACCTCGGCCCGCGACCAGCCGTGCATCTCCTGGGTGAAGCCGAACAGCAACAGGATCGGCACGATGCCGAGCCCGAGCTGGACGAGACCCACCAGCAAGGTGGTGACGAAGTGCGCGCGATAGTGCGTCTCGCGAACCACTGCCTGCGCGAGGAACCGCCGCCACAGCCGAAGGTGGCGCAGCTGCTTGTGCAGCCAGTTGCGGTCGAGCGGCGGCCGGTCGTCGACGTACGTGCTCATGCGCCCACCGCCGAGTACGCGCGGATCCCGGCCGCCCAGACGAGGCGCGCGACTGTCGCGAACCCGAGCACGTATGCGAACTGAACGCCCAAGCCCACCAGGAGATCCTGGCCGGACAGGTCGCCGGCGACGATCTCGACCGGGAACGACACCGTGTACCTGAACGGCTGGTTGTCGATGAAGCCGCGCGACCAGTCCGGCATCAGCGCGAGCGGTACGACGGACCCGGACAGCACACTCGCGATGATCAACCGTGCCTGGGCCAGCGCGGACACGTCGTCCATCCAGAACGCGAGCGCCGCGATCAGGATGTCGATCGTGAACACCAGGATCGCCCCGAGCACGATGCTGACCGCGAACAGCGCCCAGCGGTCCGGACCGGCCGGGATGTTCATCGAGTCGCGGAAGATCCACCACAGCACGCCGATCATCGGCACCAGCGCGAACAGCTTCAGGAACTTCTCCGACAAGTTGTTGGCGATGAAGCCCAGCAGCAACGACGCCGGACGCACCATCCAACGGGAGAGTTTGCCGAGCCTGATGTCGTTGGCCAGGAAGCCCGTCATCCACGACGACGTCGCCATCGTGACGAAGCTGAGCAGCACGAAGTACGTCGTCACGTACCGCTCGTCGATCGGAAGTTGCGCCCCGTTCGCGATCGCCGTGCGCCAGATGAGCAGCGAGATGATCGGCACGCAGACGTTGGCCGCCATGAAGATGATCCACGCGCCGCGGTAGATGGACTGCTGGGCGATCTCCGCCGCGGTCATCCGGCGCAGGACCCGGAGGTTTCGCAGGAGCGTGGCCGTCACGCGTCCCCCAGCGTGCTGCGGCGCAGAAAGAGGTCGCGCATGATGTCCTCGACGTCGGCGTCCGCGACATCGAGGTCGACCAGTGGACCGATCCGCGTCAGCTGCTCGAGTACGTCGCCGGCCCGCTCGCGATCCACCTCGAGTTTGATCAGCTGGCCGGAGCTGTCGACCGCGGTCACGCCCTCGAGACCGGCGAGGCGGTCGCCGTCGACGGTCGTCGCGTACGTCGCCTGCACGAGCTTGCGCGGGCGCGCCGTGTGCACGAGTTCGTCGAGGCCCCCGTCGTACTGCAGGCCGCCGTGGTCGATGATCATCACCCGCGAGCAGAGTGCCTCGATGTCGTCCATGTCGTGGCTGGTGACGAGGATCGTGGTGCCGCGGACCTGGTTGACCTCGGCAAGGAACGTCCGCACCCGCGCCTTCGCGACCACGTCGAGGCCGATCGTCGGCTCGTCCAGGAACAGGATCTCCGGCCCGTGCACGAGGGCCGCCATCAGCTCGAGCTTCATCCGCTCGCCGAGGGAGACCTTGCGAACCTGGACGTTCAGCAGGTCCTCGACATCGAGCAGCTCGGCCAGCTCGGCGACGTTGCGGTCGAACTCCTTCGTCGTGAGGCCGTACATGTCCTTGTGCAGCAGGAGACTCTCCATCGCGGGGACGTCCCACCAGAGCATGGTCTTCTGCCCCATCACGAGCGCGATCCGGCGCAGGTAGTCGTGCTTGCGGTCCGACGGGGCGAAGCCGAGGACCTCGAGCTCGCCGGAGGTGACGTACAGGAGGCCGGAGAGCATTTTCAGTGTGGTGGTCTTGCCGGCGCCGTTCGGGCCGAGCAGCCCGACGACCTCGCCGCGATCGATGCTGAACGTGATCTTGTCGACGGCGAGCCGGGTCTCGTACGTCCGCCGGACGAGGCTCTTGATCGCCCCGCCGAGACCGGCCTGCTGCTTGTGGAACGTGTAGGTCTTGGTGAGGGAGGTCGCCGCGATCACCGGTGGCTGCGGCGAGGGGACCTGATGGGATGCGTGCGTCACGGATGAGCACCGCTTTCGAGAGTCGGTTGGTGCGTCGGACCGGGCAACGTCAGCGCAGAGCGCGCGAAGCCCTCTGGTCCTTCCGACATACGGCTGCCAGGAGAAACGCTAAGGTAGGCCGGAAAGCGATGTCCACCGCATTTCGCGGGGTCAGGAGGCGGTGCGGCCGACGACGTACAGGCGCCGGGTCGTCTCCTCCCGGGCGGCGATCGGACCGCGGAGGTACCACTCGACATCGACGAGACCGGCGGACTCGACGACGTCGACCACGAACGCCGGGTCGTGCAGGACGACGTCGAGGTCGACCTCGTGGCCGAACCACTGGTCGACGTGGCGGACCTCGGCTCCGGCGTGCAGGGCGAGGACGAGCAGGCCGCCGGGATCGAGCGGGCGCGCGAGGGCCGCGATCGCGTCGGGGAGTTCGGCGGCCGCCAGGTGGATCAGGGAGTACCAGCCGAGGACGGCCGCCCATCCGGAGCTGGTCGGTGGGCGACCTAGCCGCCGCAGGTCGCCTTCCTGAAAGTTCCGGTCCGGGAAGCGTCGGCGGGCCTCGGCCACCATCGCCGGGGAGAAGTCGACGCCCGTGGCATCGGCGCCATGCTCGGCCAGGTACGCGGTGATGTGTCCGGGGCCTGAGCCGACCTCCACCACCGGGCGT
The DNA here is from genome assembly GCF_036227145.1 of Kribbella sp. NBC_01484. Taxonomy (NCBI): domain Bacteria; kingdom Bacillati; phylum Actinomycetota; class Actinomycetes; order Propionibacteriales; family Kribbellaceae; genus Kribbella; species Kribbella sp. NBC_01484. The sequence continues at coordinate 6,051,501 of NZ_CP109437.1, read as the reverse complement.
CCGCCGGCGTCGGCGATCACCCGGTTGAGCAGCCAGGTCTCGAACGACAGCCCGGCCAGCTCGTCGGCCAGGCGGTCGGCGTACGTCTCGGCGACGGCGTCGTACGACGAACGCACCCGAGCGTCCCGCGCCTCGGCTCCTTCGGCGATCACCACGTCCCGGTCGACCGTCTCCGCGACGACCGGCTCGGCCTGCCCCGGCACCGGCCCGAGGAGATGGATCCAGCGGCGGTCGTGCTGGCCGGGGCGCAGGTCGAGCTCGCGGACCAAGGGCTCGGGGCGTTCCGCCATCCGGCGCAGGCAGACCTCGACCTCGGAGCGGTCGGCGAACCCGTGGAGTCGCTCGGTGCGGGTACGCAGCTCACCGGGCGTCTGTGCGCCGCGAAGGAGCAACACCGTGAGCAGCGCTCGCTCGTCGGTCTCGAGCCCGAGCCGCTCGTCGAGGATCTGGTGGTACTTCAGCGTCCGCCGGCCGGTGTCGACCCAGACGATCCGCACCAGCTCCCGGTCCCTGAGCGACCGCGCGGTCCGCTCTACCGTCGCCTGGTCGTAGTCGACGACAGGCTCCCGATTACTCGTCTGATTGCAGGCCGTCCGCAGGGCGTTCGCGGTGAGAGGGTACGACGCCGGCACCGTCGTCTGCTTCTCCAGCAGACTCCCGAGCACACGCTGATCTTCGGCCTCGAGAACAGGAAGTTCACTCACGCCCAAGACCCTAAAGCCTCCCCCATCCCATTCCCCCCACCGCAGCCTCCGGCCGCGTGAGTTGGAGGGGTTGGTCAGCCGGGTTGGGGGGTGTCTGCGGCTCGGAGGGTCACCCTCCATTCCACCCACCGCAGCCTCCGGGCTGTTAGCCGGGTTGGGGAGTGTCTGGGGCTGGGAGGGTTATTGGTTCGAAGGCGGTGCCGTTGCAGTGAGGGCAGGGGGCGCCGGCTTGGATGCCGGCGCCGGCGCAGTGGGTGCAGAGGCCGTCGTGCCAGGACTCTCCGGTCAGGGAGTGGTGGGGGCGCGGGTAGTGCGTGTCGGGCAGGTAGCACTCGATGCCGGTGATGGCGTGCACTCGGCCGCACAGGTCTACGCCCATGCCTCGGTCCAGACGGCTGCGTCGTTCGATCACGTTCGGGGTCTCCTGCGTCGCCGGCTGGTCAGCTGGCTTGCATCCAGGGTTGGGTGAGGACGGACTGGGGATCGGTGGTCGCCGTCAGGGCGGGGGTCGTGGAGAGGCGGAGGCTGGCTTCCACCTGGGTGTAGAAGGTGTCCACGGCACGCACCAGGTCGTCGGCCTCGCGAATGCTGACGGCGCGCTCGAGACCCGCCTCGGCGGCGGCACGCTGGGCAGCGCCCGCGGCGAAGAACGTGGCCCACTCGCCGAACTCCGGAGCGACCTCGGCCAGCAGCACCCAGGCGTTCCGCTGGACCCGGCGACGAGGGCCTGAACGGACCGGACGGGCGCGGACGGCGAGGACCGCGGCCGCGACCCGGAGCGCCGCGACGTGGGCGCTCGAGTAGCGGATCAGGTGGTCGCTCGTCTCCACTGCCTCGGCCAGCGCGGCTCGCGCGCGAGACAACTCCCGGCTCGCCGCCCCTGCGGCCGCAGGGGAAACCGGTGAAACAGTCATCGGTCCGTCACCCTCTCCAGTTGCCAGCGGCCGGAGTCCGGGTCGTGCGCGAGATCGAACAGCTCCCGCCGACCGTGCCGGCCGCACCCCGCCTCCACCCGGTACACCGCCCGCCGCGGGCCCCAGTCCGCATCCAGTACGCCGACTGCCGCCGGACTCCCGGACAGTCCGCGAGCCGGCTCCCCGCCGGCCGTATCCGCACCGCTTTTCCCCGTGGCGCTCCCGGCGGCAGCGAATGCGCCATCGCTACCGGCGGGAGCGAGCGCGGCCAGGCAGTCGGCGAGAGAACGGGGACTCGCCGACGCCACCGCGCCGCTCATGTGGTGGCGCGTCGCTGCGCTACCCGCGTGGGTGCGCTCGGCGTGAGCCCAGTGGTCGGCGCGCCCGTCGTACGTCAGGCCGGTGCCGATGATGCCGCGCTCCCACCATGCGGCGGTCTCGGTCCAGTGGGACTGGACGGAGCAGACTCGCCAGAGGCGGCCACGCCAGAGGAACTGGTCCGGGGTCTCGGTGTCGTCCACAACCACCGAGTGCACCTCGACGGCCTCGTCGAACTCCCACATGCTCCATCGCCTCCTGTGAACGAACCGCTGCCCCTGATCGGGCCCTGGGCCCCTGGTCGGAGGCCCGGCGGGCCGGCACGGGGTGGGGGTCGAGGTCCACCCCGGTGCCCGGCCCGCCGGGACCACCGGTTTCCGATGCGGCCGCAACTCCGCACCGGAGCCGTCCAGCTGTCCGGCTCACCCCCGCCCGGCCTCCCGACGAAACCGGGTCAGAGGTAATCGAACATCTGTTCGAACACTGGAAGCGTAGCGTCGTCCGCCGACAATCGTCAACGGCCCGTAAGCCCGGCGCGCCACCGCACGCCCGCTCCGGCCGCCAGACTGGGAGCGAGCCGACGAAGGGGACGACAGTGCGGAAACGGGCAGCAGGAATCACCGCGGCGGCCGTTGCCGTCGTGGCAGCGGCGGTCGCGTTGCCGCTCTTCCAGCCGTGGAAGCTCGTCACCGACAAGGTCGTCGACGAGGCGCTCCCCGGCACTGCTCCGATCTCCACGCACTCATCGTCGACGACGCCACCGACAGTTTCGGCGCGACGGCCGTCGACCAGGCCCGGACCGGTCACACTGCTGACCGGAAAGCTGATCACGCACGAACACGAGACGTCCGGCACAGTCGCCGTACTCGAGCTGCCCGACGGGTCTCGCGTGCTCCGGCTGGAGAACCTCAGCACCTCCGACGGCCCCGACCTCAAGGTTTGGCTCAGTGACGCCACAGTGGCCAAGGGCGGCTGGCACGTGTTCGACGACGGCCGCTATCGCAGCCTGGGCAGCCTGAAGGGCAACCACGGCAACCAGAACTACCCCATCCCCACCGACCTGAGGCTCGAGGACTTCCGCAGCGTCGCGATCTGGTGTGATCGGTTCAACGTGTCGTTCGGTGCCGCAGAGCTCGCATAGAGTTCCGGAGGTGAGCAGTCATCCCAACGTGCAGAAGGTGGCCGACGCCCTGCGGGCGGCCGGCGCCACCGGTGAGATCGTGATCCTCGACGAGGCGGTGCCGACGGCGGCGGCCGCGGCGGCCGAGCTCGGGTGTGAGGTCGGCGCGATCGCCAACAGCCTGATCTTCGACGGCGACGGCACCCCGGTACTGATCCTGACGTCCGGCGCGCACCGGGTCGACACGGCGAAGGTCGCCGCCGAGTTCGGGATCGGCAAGCTACGCCGCGCGACCCCGGAGTTCGTCAAGGAGCACACCGGTCAGTCGATCGGCGGCGTCGCCCCGGTCGGCCACCCCGGCCGGGTCCCGACGTACGTCGACACCGCCCTCGAGCAGTACGACGTGGTCTGGGCAGCCGCCGGGATCCCCCACTCGGTCTTCCCCACCACGTACGCCGAACTCCTCACCCTCACCAACGGCACCCCGATCACCGTCAACTGATCACCTGCGGGATCGTCGTACTCACGAACCGCCGGGTCAGCACCGCCCGGCGGTGCCGCCACCACGGGGCCAGGCGGCGCGATGGGCCGTAGCGTCGGCGAGTGATATCGGAGACCACAGCGGCGGGGGCGTGCAGAGACGGCAGCACGTCGAGGGCGGTGCGCTTGGTGATCAGCTCCCCCGTCGTCAGTGTGACGTGGGCGCGGGCGATCGTCAGCAGGCTGAGGTCGACCCAGATGTCGGCGTACCACGGGGTCCGCTTGCTGGTCACCGGGAACCAGAAGTCCCGCAGATCGCGCCGGATGAAGGCGGCGAGCTCCGCGTCGCTGGTTGCCGGTAGCAACGACGATGGCAGTGGGCCGAACAGCGAGAGGTTGCTCAGGGCAAGTTCCCGGCGGGTCACCGGCGTCACCGGGCGGTCGAAGTAGCGGCCCTGGGCGAACGTGGCGTGCCGGACGGCGGGGTCGGCCAGCTCCGCCGCGACCAGGTAGGAGCAATGCAGCTTGGCGGCCAGTGGTGCGGCACGGATCAGCCGTCGGTGCATGTCCTCGATCGCGGCCGGCGGTGGCGACGCGACGACGGCGACGACATCGAGGTCGCTACGGCCGAGCTGGAAGTCGCCGAGGGCCAGCGAGCCGTGGAGCCAGACAGCCTCGACGGCCGCGACTTCGCGGATCGACGTGACGAAGCCGTCCAGCAGACGCTGGACGGCTTCGTCGATCACAGGACCCAATCTAGACGGCTGGGCGGATGTCCACGTCGGCGGCGCGGACGTAAGCCATCCGGTGCCCGAACCAGATCTGGTAGTACCGGTCCGTGCCGAGCACCTGCACGTGGTCGGTCGGCGGCTGACCCGCGAACGTCACGGCCCGGTAGTAGTCCGTCTCGATGTTCGCATCACCCACCGGGTAGGCCTGGCCGGCGCCGATCGTGTACTGCAGCGGCGTGACCGTCTGGTACGGAATGCCCGCCGGGTACGCCGCCTGCTCCGGGTACGCACGTCCGTACACCGGCACCGAGGCCATGCCATCCTTCGGCTTCACCACGAGACCCGGCTTCGCGAACGCATCCGGAGCTGACGCCGGGCTCTTGAACCATCCCAGCGCCCCGAGGTACCAGACCGCGACCCAGTCGCCCTGCCGTTGCGCCACGACGTACTGCGAGCCGGCGGCGGCCCGTGAGCCCATGTCGGAGACGTCAGTGGTCCCGTCGATGCCGCTCGGGTGCAGACCGATGTCCTTGACCAGCGGAGCGTTGTCGTCCGGCGACTGACGCAGGTAGACGAAGTTCGTGGCCTGCGGCGTGCACGGGGTGCCCGGAGCGTCGCAGTTGCTGACGACCTGGACGTTGCCCTCGAAGCCCGGCTTGATGGTGACGATCGAGCCGGCCTTCACCGGGAACACGGAGTGCCCGTAGATCGGAGCGCCCAGCAGATCGAAGTAGTGCTCCCAGTCCCAGTACGGTCCCGGGTCCCAGTGCATGCCGGCGACCGTCGACGGGACCGTGCCCGGCACCTGGTCGTGGCCGATGATGTGGGCCCGGTCGAGCGGGATGTTGTTCTTCGCGGCCAGGTAGCTCACCAGCTTGGCCGAGTTGCGGTACAGCGCCTCGGTGAACCAGGTCGCACCTTGCGGCGCGAAGCCCTCGTGCTCGATGCCGATGCTGTGCATGTTCACGTACCAGTTGCCGGCGTGCCAGGCGACGTCGTTCGCCTTCACGTGCTGCCACGTGTGGCCGTCGGACGAGCGCATCGTGTACTGCCAGCTCACGTACGTCGGGTCCTGCACCAGGTTGAGCACACCCTGCCAGGTGCCTTCGGTGTCGTGGATGACGATGTAGTCGATCTTGCCGGTCTTCGGCCGGTTCGCCAGGTCATGGTTGCCGTAGTCCCCAGCAGTTCCGAACTCCGAGTACGGGGCCGGCAGCCACTCGCACCCGAGCGACGGCGGGCACTCCACTCCGGAGTTCGCCGGCTTCGTGCCCGCGGGCAGTGTCAGCTTGTTGACCTGTGCCTTGTCCGGCGTGACAGCGACGGCAGGCATCACGACCTGCTGCCCGGTGTTCGTCGTCCGGGCGGCACCGTGGGCCATGATCGAGTAGACGTCGTCGGCGAAGCCGGACGCAGCCACCCGGTCCCCGGTCTCCGCGTACGACGCCACTGCGCCGTACCACTCGGCCGGAGAGGTGTTAGCGCCGACAGGCACACCGAGGGATCGCTGGTACGACGCCAGCAGTGCGGCACCACCGTTGATGTTGGCGGTGGCGTCGGTGCGCAGCGCGGCCGGGTCCAGACCAGTCAGGTCGGAGGCCTTGTAGAGCGTCCGCAACGACGAGGCCTTGGCGACCTTCTGCTTGCCGGACAGGTCCGCGACCACGCTGGGGTCGAGAGCGGTGAGGTGCATCGGGCCGTAGCCACCCGACGTGCTCGGTGCGCCCCGGTGGTCGTCCCACCGCGACTCCGAGTACGACACCGCCAGCAGGACGGACTCCGGTACGCCGTATTTCGCAGCGGCCGCGCTGTACGCCGAGGCCTCGACGGCGGCGGATGCCGGCGGCGGCGCAGCGGCCGCGGGTGGACCTCCGGACGACACGCCGGTCAAGGTGATGGGCAGCGCTACCGCAGCCAGTGCGGCGAGAATCTTCGGACGACGCAGCATGTTGTTCTCCTGAACCCAAGGGCGGGTGCCGGTCACACAGACTGGCAGCCTAGTCACTGTGGGTCGAGGCGAGCCGGATGTCAACGGTTAACCAAAACTCACCTCGAAGGGTTCGATACTGACGAAAACATGCCGCCGGCGAAACGGCGACTGAGGGTTACGGAGCACGACGATGGAAGCGTTGCCGTTGGCGTTCACGACGGGCTGGGCCAGTGGCATCAATGCCTATGCCTGCGTGCTGATTCTCGGCCTGCTCGGCCGGTTCGCCGGTGCCGACGACGTCCCGGAGGCACTGACCAGCAACGCCGTTCTGATCGCAGCGGGTGTTCTCTTCGCGTTCGAGTTCGTCGCCGACAAAATTCCGTACGTCGACTCCGCCTGGGACGCGATCTCGACGGTGATCCGGCCGACCATCGGCGCGATCCTGGCCGCCCTGCTCGCCGGCGAGGCGACCACGCTGCACCAGGCCGTCATCGCAACCACCGGCGGACTGGTCGCCCTGCTCTCGCACTCGGTGAAGTCGAGTCTGCGGCTGGCGATCAACACCTCCCCCGAGCCGGCGACCAACATCGCCGCGTCGTCCGCCGAGGACATCACCGTCGTCGGCGTGGTGTCGCTGGCCGCGTTCCATCCGGAGGCCGCGCTGATCATCGCCGGCATCCTGCTGTTCCTCGGCCTGATGGGGGTGTACTTCGCATTCCGCTTCATCCGGCGCGGGTACCTCCGGTTCAAGGCGTGGCGGGAGAAACGGCGCGAACTGGCGACGGGGAGCAGTGCCGTCTGATGGGGACCGTGATCGTCATCGGGTCCGGTCTGGCCGGTCTCGCCAGTGCAGTCCGGTTGGCCAAGCTCGGCCACCAGGTCACCGTCTGCGAACGGGACGAACACCTCGGCGGGGCGCTGGGCCGGGTCGAAGCGGATGGCTTCACCTGGGACGCCGGAGCAGCCAGTACGACGCTCCCGGCCGCACTCCGGGACCTGTTCCGCAAGAGCGGCCGCCCGATCGAGAGTCTGCTCCAACTGGAGCCGGTGACCGAGCCACGGCGGCACATGTTCGCCGACGGCTCGGTGCTGGACCTGCCGATCAACGACCGCGGCTCGCAGCAGGAGGCCTGGACGGGCCTGGCCGGCGAGCAGGTGGCCGAGCAATGGACCGCACTGGTCGACGGCTATGGCGAGACGTGGCAGATCCTCCGGAAGACCTCGCTCGAGCCACCCCTGCAGGACAAGCTGCCGCTGAAGAGCATCCGGGCCCTCAAACCCTGGCAGTCGCTGGAGAAGGTCGCGCAGCACGAGCTGAGTGACGACAGAGCCCGTGCGGTGCTGCGCCACTTCGCAGCGCAAGGTGGATCGGACGCGAAGCTCACGCCGGGGTACGTCGGCGTCTGGTCGTACCTGGAACGCACCTTCGGCCGCTGGACGATCGAGGGCGGTTTCGGCGCGTTGGCGGACGGACTGGTGCAGCGGGCGAGCGAGCGGAAGATCACCGTGCGCACCAGCGCCGAGGTGGTCGCCGTCATCACGGCCGGCGGCACTGTGTCCGGCGTACGGCTGGCTGATGGGACGGAGCTGCCGGCGGACATCGTGGTCAGCGACATCGACCCGCGTGAGCTCTACGGACAACTGGTCGACGACCCGGCGGCCAAGAAGGTGCGCAAGAGGATCCTGTCGACGCACCAGGCGCAGGCGGCGTACGTCGTCCACCTGGGACTGAAGGATCCGGTGCCGACCCTGCCGTTCGAGACCGTCCTGCACGGTACGCCGACAGTCGTCGTACGGACTGGTGGTCAGGCGCCGGTCGGGCACCAGGCGTGGTCCGTCCTGGTCCACGGCTACCCGACGGACGACGTACTAGACCTGCTGATCGCGCGTGGGCTGCACATCCGGGAGAACGTCGTGTCGCGGCAGACGTCGCCGTCATGGTGGGCCGGTGTGGCCTGGGAGGGGTACAAGACGGCCCGCCGCCGCGCGGCCAACGTGTCTCCGGTCAAGGGGCTGTACTGCGTCGGGGCGGGCGCTCACCCGGGGTCCGGGGTACCGGCGACGACGCTCGGCGCCGCGATTGTGGCCGACGCCATCGGGAAGGCCTGAGACCGGTCTGGGGTTGAGATACCCAGCGCACTAAGATTGACGGTTCCTGTTCCATGTCGGGGTAGGTGCCCGGCAGTAGAGAGGACCTCGGTGGATCAAACCCCCACGTCGGCCGATCACGAGAACGTCGAGCCGGCTGAGCTGGCGGCTGAGCAACAACATGTCGACCGGGTGTACGACCGGGTCGCGGAGGCTGCCCGCTCCGCGTCACGGATCGCGGTCGAAGGGCACCAGCGCGCGCAGGCGCAGAACGTCGGCCGTGTACGCGAGGAGGAGCAGACCGGGCTGTACGAGCGCGACGTACTCGTGTTCGCCGCGGCCCGCCGGATCGCCGAACTGGATGCCGAGCACGAGGGCCTGGTCTTCGGCCGGCTCGACTCCGACCACGGTGACGACCAGCCGGCCGCCGAGACCGCCGCGGACCTCGACAAGCTGTACGTCGGCCGGATCGGTGTCCGGGACGCGGAGTACGAACCGCTGGTGATCGACTGGCGTGCACCAGCGGCCGAGCCGTTCTACCGCGCCACCTCGACGGACCGGCTGAAGGTCGTCCGCCGGCGCGTCCTGCGGAACAAGGGCCCCCGCATCGTCGGGCTCGAGGACGACCTGCTCGCGCCGGAGCGTGCGCCCGAGGACCTGCCCGTGATGGGCGAGGGCGCGCTGATGGCGTCCCTGTCGCGGGCCCGCGGTCACACGATGCGCGACATCGTCGCCACCATCCAGGCCGAGCAGGACAAAGCCATCCGGGCGCCGGCGCGGGGTGTGACCGTCATCGGCGGCGGGCCGGGCACCGGCAAGACGGTGGTCGCTCTGCACCGAGCGGCGTACCTGCTCTACAGCGACCGCAGGCGGTTCGAGCGCGGCGGCGTACTGGTCGTCGGACCGTCCGCTGCCTTCATGGCCTACATCGAGCGTGTCCTGCCGAGCCTCGGTGAGAACACGGTCTCACTACGGGCAGTGGGCGAACTGGTGGACGGCATCAAGGCCACTGCGGTCGACGATGCCGACGTTGCCGCGGTCAAGGGTTCGCTGCGGATGCGTGGCGTACTGGCGCGTGCTGCCCGCGACCGAGTGCCGACGGCCCCGGCCACACTCCGGGTGTTCATCGGCGGTGCCACGGTGGAGCTGGACGCCAACCAGCTCGACAACGTACGGCGGAACGCACTGCGCCGGACGCCACGCAACAAGGCCGCCACTGAGGCTCGTAAGGCTCTTGTGGCTGCGCTCTGGCAGCGGTTCCCGGACGATTTGCGTACCGGGGTCTATGGCGACCGGGAGGCGTTCGGCGACCGAGTGGTCGACACCCCTGCTTTCAGGACGTTCTTCAGCCAGTGGTGGCCCGTGCTGACGCCGGAGGCGGTGCTGCGCTGGCTCGGTGACCCACGGCGCCTGCAGCGCTGGGCCCGGAACGAGCTCACGCCCCGAGAGGTCGACGCACTCGCCCGTGCGATCCGCAGCACGGACGAGTTCACGATTGCCGACGTAGCGCTTCTGGACGAACTGAGCACGCTCCTGGGCCGTGCACCGGTCAACGAGGCCAAGGACGACGAGTTCGACTGGATGGAAGGGCTGAGCGACGGCGTCAACGAGGTGCTGACCACGTCCGAGCGTCGCGCCCGGGCCGCCGCCGCGCGGGAGGCCGACGAGCCGGAGGAGTACGCGCACGTGCTGGTGGACGAGGCACAGGACCTGTCCCCAATGCAGTGGCGGATGGTGACCCGGCGCGGTCCGCAGGCGAGCTGGACGATCGTCGGCGACCCAGCGCAGAGCTCGTGGCCCGATCCGGACGAGGCGCGGGCGGCGATGGACTCGATGCTGTCGCACCTGCAACGGCACTCGTTCCGGCTGTCCACCAACTACCGGAACTCGGCCGAGATCTACGCGTTCGCCGGCGAGGTGATCCGCCGTACGCTCCCTAATGCCGATCTGCCGAACGCGGTCCGCAGCACCGGTGTCGACCCCGAGCACCGGATCGTCGACGACGGCAAGGTCGCCGAGGCCGCGGGTGACGCCGCGGTCGAGCTGCTCCAGCTCGTCGAGGGCACGGTCGGCGTGATCGTGCCGCCGAAGCTGCGGCCCGTCGTCGACCCGGTCCTCGCCGAGCTCGGCGACCCGCGCGTCGTCGCGGTCAGTCCGCTGGAGTCCAAGGGCCTCGAGTACGACGCCGTCGTGGTGGTCGAGCCCGACCGCATCGTCAGCGACACGCTGGGCGGCGTCCGCGCGCTGTACGTCGTCCTGACCCGCGCGACTCAGCGCCTGATCACGGTCAACAGCACAACCAACTGGTTGCCCTGATCGCTTACGTCCGAAGATGTGTGTGCTGTAGACCTCACATCTGCGGACGTAACGATGCGTCTAGCCGCGAGGTACGACGTACGACACGAGGTCGGCCTCGTTCGCGGCGAGGTCGGGCCAGCGGCAGGTGAGGTGCAGGACGGCGAGACCCGTGGTCGGGTACTTCCGGCTGAGCTCGGTGCGCTCCGGGCTGGTGCCGTCCAGGGCGAGCTCGTCGGCAAGCCACGGGATGCCAGGCCCGTGGCCGACCATGATCACCGTGCGGGCCTCGGTCGGAGCCTCCCGGACGACGTCGAGGAGCTCGTCGGCGTCGGCGCTGTAGATGCGGCGGTCGTACCAGACGTCGGTCGCGGTCGCCCCGCTCTCGACGGCGTACTTCCAGGTCTCCCGGGTGCGCTTGGACGGCGAGCACAGGACCAGGTCGGCTTCGATGCCCTGGGCAACCAGATAGCGCCCGGCGGCCTGCGCGTCGGCGCGGCCGCGGTCGGACAGCGGGCGCTCGAAGTCCGGCATCGACTCGGGCGGAACCGACTTGGAGTGCCGGAGCAGGACGAGCGTGCGATCGATCAACAGATCCGACGGGTCAGCCATCGAGTCAGGATACGACGGATGAGCGGAGGTTCAGGAAGACCTGACGGGTCGCGGTGGACCTGTTCAAGGTGATGAAGTGAATGCCTGGAGCTCCCCCGGCCAGCAAGGCCTCGCACAGCTCGGTCGCGATCTCGATGCCGACCTCCCGGACCGCGGCCGGTTCGTCCTCGACCGCGAGCAACCGGTCGGTGACCGCGGTCGGCAGCGCCATCCCGGTCAGCTCCGCCATCCGCTGGATCTGCTTGATGTTGGTGACCGGCATGATGCCCGGCAGCACCGGCATGTCACAGCCCAGCTCAGCAGCCCGGTCGACCAGCCGGAAGTAGTCGTCGGCCCCGAAGAACATCTGCGTGATCGCGTAGTCGGCCCCGGCCCCGGCCTTCGCCGCGAGCACCTGCGCGTCCGCCTCCAGCGATGCCGCCTCCGGATGCTTGTCCGGGAACGCCGCGACACCCACACAGAAATCGCCCAGCGACCGGATCAGCTCGACCAGCTCGACCGCGTGGTTCAGTCCCTCTGGGTGCGCGACCCACGGCTGGTTCGGACCGCCCGGCGGGTCGCCGCGCAGCGCCAGCATGTTGCGCACACCGGCACCCGCGTATGCGCCGATCACCGACCGCAGCTCGTCTCGCGAGTGCGCGACACAGGTCAGATGGCCGAGCGGTGTGAGCGAGGTGTCCTGTGCGACCCGCTCCGTGACCCGGATCGTGCCGTCGCGCGTGGTCCCGCCGGCGCCGTACGTGATCGAGACGAAGGTCGGCCGCAGCTGCTCGATCTCGCGGATCGAGCGCCACAGCACCTCCTCGGCCTCGGGCGTCTTCGGTGGAAAGAATTCGAACGAGAACGAACGACTCCCCGAGGACAGGAGCTCGCGGATCGTCGGCGTACCGCCGGGAAGCGTCGAGGGAAGTCCGTTCGCCATGGCGACAGGTTACCCGCGGTGTCTACCGCCGCGCGTGTACCGACTACGCTCCGAGACGTGTATGGCGATGTGGACATCCCGGCCGAGATCCAGCGGGCGCTGACCGGCTTCCTCGACCTGCAGGAGCAGCGACTGGCCGCGATCGGCCCGGAGCTGACCGAGCAGGTCCAGGCAGCGCGGGACGCGACCAGCGGCGGCAAGCGACTCCGCCCGTCCTTCTGCTACTGGGGTTTCCGGGCCGCCGGTGGTGATCCGGCGCAGCCGATCCTGACGGCCGCGGCCAGCCTGGAGATGCTGCACGTCAGCGCCCTGGTGCACGACGACGTGATGGACTCCTCCGACGTGCGGCGAGGTGCACCGGCTGCGCATCGCCGGTTCGAGGCGTTGCAAAGGACCCGGTCGGAGGCGTCCGGTCGCGGTGGCGATCCGGTCGGCTTCGGGGTCGGCGCGGCGATCCTGCTCGGCGATCTGTGCCTGATCTGGGCCGACGAGCTGCTGCACACGTCAGGCTTCGACGCGGCCGCGCTGGCGCGGGCGGCGCGGTTCTTCGACGCGGTCCGGGTCGAGGTAACCGCCGGGCAGTACCTCGATCTCGTCGCGCAGGCGAGCGGTGAGTCCGACATGGACCTGGCCTTGCGGGTCCTGCGCTACAAGTCGGCGACCTACACGGTCGAGCGCCCGCTGCACGTCGGCGCCGCGCTGGCCGGTGCGGACCAGCGGTTGATCGAGTCGTTGTCGGCGTACGGACTGCCGGTCGGTGAGGCGTTCCAGCTGCGCGATGATCTGCTCGGGGTGTTCGGCGATCCGGCGCTGACCGGGAAGCCGGCCGGCGACGATCTGCGCGAGGGCAAGCGGACCGTGCTGGTCGCGTACGCGGTGGATCACGCGTCGGAGGTGCAACTGGCCGAGTTCGACCGGCTGTTCGGCCGGCCCGACCTGGACGACGACGAGATCCAGCTGCTGCGCGAGATCCTGCAGGACTCCCGGGCCGTGCAGGCCTGCGAGGACCTGATCACCGAACGCACCGAGGACGCCCTCGACGCGCTCGACCGCGCTCCCCTGGCCGACGACACCGCCCGCAAGGCACTTGCCGACCTCGCGATCGCCGCCACGTCCCGCCTGCTCTGACCCGACCGCTGCCGGCCCCTCCGCAGCAACTTGAAGGGAGATCCCCTGAAGTTGCCCCTTCTCCCGCCTTGATATGAGCAGAGAAGGGGATAGTTGAGGGGATATCCGGCTCTTCTGCTCGAGGTGTGGCCGGCCGGCCATGTCCTCGTCGGCGGGCGGACCCGGGTCCGATGACTTGAGACAGCCCTGGTGCGCGGGGGTCAGAAATGCCAGGTCCCCGCGCACCCCGTCTGGTCGAGGCTCTCGGCCGGCGGCGCCCGGCCCCGGTCGTCCAGGCCCGGCCCCGGTCGTCCAGGCCCGACCTCGGACAGGCAGTGGGGACCTCGGACACGGCACAGCCTGTCCGAGGCGCCCAAACGGTGTCCCAGCCCCGGGACCGGTAACAGTCCCACCACCGGCAAGACGAACCCGTCCAGTCACCGCACATGCCCGCCGGTGCCGGCTGATCGGGGTGCGGACGGTCGCAGCCCGGGAGTGCGGACGGAGGCTTGCGGAGTGCGGACGGCGGCTTGCGGGGAGTGCGGACGGAGGCTGAGGGTGTGCAGCTCGACAGGACGTCTCCACCCCGGCCCCTGCCGGGCCGGCGGGGCCAGGCGTGAATACCTCGCCCGACCAGCACCCTGGACCGACACCACCTGTCGAGCTGCACACCGGCCAGCCTGGCTCACCTCGCCCACACATCCAGCAGAAGAGCCGGATATCCCTCAAATGCCGGAGGGGCGGTCGGGGTCGGGTGGAGCCGGCTACGGGGCGGTCGGGGTCGGGTGGAGTCGGCTACGGGGCGGTCATCAGGTTGATCAGCCGGAGGAGCTCGGCGGTCGGCGCCAGGTCGCCGAGGATGATCACCTTCAGTACGGCGCGATCCTCGTCGTACACGGTCTCGACGCGGAGCCGGCCGATCCCGCTCTGATTGAGGGATCCGACCACGTGCGTGCTGATCCGGTCGGCGCCGGCCCGATCGATCGCGTCGATGTGCACGATGCTCGACGCCTCCACGTGCCGCTTCGTCTCGTCCACCTCGAGGGCGGCCGCGGTCGTGCCGGTGAAGGCCTCCAGGTCCTCGCGGGTGATCCGGTACTGCTTCCCGATCCGGACGGCCTTCAACCGGCCGTCGCGCACGTAGTTCCGGATCGTGCGGACGTGCAGCCCGAGCCGGTTGGCCACCTGCTCGACCGAGTACAGCTCCTGAGGCATGTCCATCAGACTACGGCAGGTTCCTTAGAATTCCCTATAAATAGCAAGATAGGGGCCTTTTAGGTACTTTAGACGAATGATCGACGAGCTGAGTGGGGTGCGGGTGTTCGTGAGTGACGTGCGGGTGGGCGACGATCGCGACGCGGTCCAGCTCATCGCGCGGGCGCACTACGAGCACCAGGCCGAGTGGGTGGCTTTCACACCGGAGCAACTGGGTGATGAGTTCTTCGAGCTGCGGACCGGCCGGGCGGGCGCGATCGCGCAGAAGTTCGTGGACTACCGGATGGGCCTGGCCGTGGTCGGCGACATTGCGGGCCGGACCGCGGCCAGCACGTCGCTGGCGGACTGGGTGCGGGAGAGCAACCGCGGGCGGAGCCTGTGGTTCGTGCCGGACCTGGACGCGCTGGCCGCGCGGCTACACGGTGGGCAGTGAGCTCAGCAGCGACGGCGTCTTCGCATCGGCCGGCTGGTGGATGAGGACGCGGAGCTGACCGGAGTTCGTGATGTCCTCGGTGAAGATCTGCAGCGCCACGTCGACGGTGTCGTGGTCGTGGTCGAGCAGGTGCTGCAGACCGGCCCAGAAGACGATCTCCGGCTCGCCGGTGGAGCGGTCGCTGAGTGAGTCGGCGAGGGCGTCCCAGTTCCGGCCGAACCAGCGCGGCAGGTCGAACGCGGTCGCACAGAGGTCGAGGAACCCCGCCTTGTCGTGGATCTCGCCGGTGTCCAGCAGGACGAAGTCCCACCCGGCCGCCACGACATCACGTCGTACCTGCTCCGGCGTGCGATCCGACCGCCAGCGGTAGACCCCGGGGCGCAGCCCGTCGGCCAGCAACGTGCGCAGGTCGGTCATGAGGTTCCTCGGTCGTCCGCGATTCGGCGGAAGGATTTGTAGTGGTCGTCGGAGTAGTAACGCTGACCACCGGTGCCGGTCACGATCCGGCGGGCACCACGGTCCATCTCGCCCGGCGTCGTCACGGTGTACTCGTGGTAGTAGCCGCGGTCGTGCTTCGGCAGGAGCTTCTCGAGGTTGCCGAAGACCACGCCGTCTCGGCTGTACGGATACGGTCCGCCCTGGTCGATCAGCTCGAGCGTGGCCTGCGCCTCCTTCGGCAGGTCTGCGACCGCGACGATCTTCAGGCCGCTCTCCGGGTCGGTGCTGCCCGCCGCCGACGGCTTGGCGGCGGCGCAGCCGAACAGGGACGCCGCCAGGGTGATCACCAGCATCGCGATCACCACGATCGCGACGATCCGCGCGGTCTTCGGGTTGTTGATCACCCGGCGTCCTGCAACCGCCGGCTGAACTCCGCGGCCGCCGCGCCCGGGTCGTCCGCGGCGGTGATCGCGCGGACGACGACCACCCGGGTGGCACCGGACTCGAGGACTTGGTCCAGCCGATCGAGATCGATGCCACCGATCGCGAACCACGGCTTCGCCTGCGGACGGCTGGCGGCGTACGCGACCAGCTCGAGGCCGGCGGCCTGCCGGCCGGGCTTGGTCGGGGTCTCCCAGGTGGGGCCGACACAGAAGTAGTCGGAGCCCTGCTCGGTCACGGCGGCATTCACCTGGCTGAACGTGTGTGTGGAGCGTCCGACGATCGGCTCCGCACCGATGATCGCCCGAGCCGCGTGCACCGGCAGATCCCGCTGGCCCAGATGCAGTACGTCGGCTCCCGCGGCGAAAGCGATGTCCGCCCGGTCGTTGACCGCCAGCAGCTTGCCGTGCCGCTTGCAGGCGTCCGCGAACACCTCCAGGGCCGCCAGCTCGTCCGCAGCCTCCATCTCCTTCTGGCGCAACTGCACGATGTCCACGCCACCGGCCAGTGCGGCATCCAGGAACTGCTCGAGATCGCCCTGCTTCTCACGCGCATCCGTGCACAGGTAGAGACGCGCGTCGGCCAGTCGGTCGCTGTGGTCAGTCACACCCCAAAGCCTGCCATGACGGCCCAGAAGTAGGCTTACGGCATGCCTGTGTTCATGGCCGGGCCTCCGGCGCCGGCGCGGTCATGGGGCTTTGACTCCCGGTCTTCCCTCGTCGCTCCGGTCGCAGCGCTCCCTGCGCTCCTCAGTCCAGACCGGGAGGCCCCATGACCGAGCACACGTCCGATGTGGTGGTGATCGGCGCCGGGCTGATCGGTCTGGCGACTGCCTGGCGGCTGGCCGCAGACGGTATGCAGGTGACGGTATGCGACCCGACGCCGGGCGCCCAGACCTCCGCGGTCGCCGCCGGCATGCTCGCCCCGGTCACCGAGGTGGAGTACGGCGAGGACGACCTGCTGGCCCTCAACCTGGCCGGTGTCAACGCCTGGCCGGCGTTCGCGGCCGAACTGGAGGAGCTGACCGGACTGTCGGCAGGTCTGCACCAGACCGGCACGCTGTCCGTCGCGTACGACGTCGACGACGCAGCCGCATTGCGCCGGCTCGCCGACTACCAGCGGCGGCTCGGGCTCGAGGTCGAGGAGCTGTCCGGTCGCGATGCCCGTCGACGCGAGCCCCTGCTCGCTGCGGGCGTCTCCGGTGGCGTCTGGGTCCCAGGCGACCACTCCGTCGACAACAGGCAAGCAGTCGAGGCACTCCGCCGCGCTATCGACCTCTCCAGCGTTCTGCTCATCCGCCAGCGGGTAGCCCGCGTGATCACCTCCGGTACGACGGCTGTCGGCGTACAGCTGGACAACGGGGACACTGTGCATGCCGGGCACGTGATCGCCGCGACCGGGCCTTGGTCGTCGCAGTTGGAAGGCATTCCGG
Source organism: Kribbella sp. NBC_01484 (assembly GCF_036227145.1). Classification (NCBI taxonomy): domain Bacteria; kingdom Bacillati; phylum Actinomycetota; class Actinomycetes; order Propionibacteriales; family Kribbellaceae; genus Kribbella; species Kribbella sp. NBC_01484. Next base: position 6,034,321 of record NZ_CP109437.1, on the reverse strand, counting down.
ATGAGCTGCGGCCGCCTGTGCGGCCAGTGAAGGGTGAGGTGCTGCGGTTGCGGGTGCCTGAGGCGTACCGGCCCGCACTGCGGCACACCGTACGCGCGACGGCGCGAGGCTTCTCGGTTTACCTGGTGCCGCGGCCGGGTGGCGAGCTGGTCGTTGGTGCGACCACCTCTGAGCTCGGCTACGACACCCGCGTGCTCGCCGGTGGCGTGTTCGCGTTACTGCGGGACGCCCGGACCGTGTTGCCGATCACCGACGAACTGGAGTTGGTGGAGACGATCGCCGGACTCCGGCCCGCTACACCGGACAACGCACCGATCCTCGGGCCGTCCGGTCTGGATCGGTTGCTGTGGGCAACTGGGCACTACCGCAACGGCGTCCTGCTCACTCCGATCACCGCGCAGATCATCGCCGACACAGTCCGCACCGGAGTCCTGCCAGAGCTCGGGAAACCCTTCTTGGGCAGCCGGTTCGGCCAGTCCGGCCACTGAGGCCTCCCGGTTGCCCTGAGCAACGGGAAGCTTGTGAACCACAACCATGTAGTTCAGCCTTGAATTGTAACCATTGAGTTACAGGCGTAACAAGCACCCCATGCACCCCTGTTGTCACATCAGCATCAGCACTTACGGTCAAGTGACGTTCACACGGGGAGATGGATATGCGAAGCGTCGTACGAATACTGACCGGAATCGCAGTACCGGTGCTGACCGCGGCCGTGATCACCGCCGGCTCACCGGGCTTCGGTGCCTACAAGGTGAAGGACGGCGACACCCTCAGCCACATCGCCAGTCGCTACGGCACCAGCGTCAAAACGCTGGTCGCGCTGAACAACCTGCCCGGCAACGGCAACGCGATCTACGCCGGTGAGGTGCTGAAGATCCCCGGCAAGGGCAGCACGACCGCGGCGCGTCCGGCCAAGCGCTCCCAGCTCGGCCGGGTCACGTATATCGTCAAACCAGGCGACACCATCTCGAAGATCGCCAAGCGCTACAAGTGCTCCCAGGCAAACCTGCTGGCCGCCAACAAACTACGGTCGAGCGACCGCATCTACGCCGGCAAGCCGCTGCAGGTCCCGGTCAAGATCCGGCCGAAGGCCAAAGCGCCGGCGAAGAACAAGAACAACACCTTCGCCGGCCGCACGTACGCCGACCACATCGTCGCGCGCGCCAACCGCAACCGCGCGATCCTGAAGAACCGCAAGCTGCCGACCCGCTCCCAGCTCCGCAGCCTGATCGTCAGCACCTCGAAGCGGTACGGCGTCGACCCGGAGCTCGCGCTGGCGGTGAGCTGGCAGGAGTCCGGCTGGAAGCAGCGGGTGGTCTCCCCCGCCAACGCGGTCGGCGCGATGCAGGTGATCCCGTCGACCGGCAAGTTCGCCTCGAGCATCGTCGGCCGCGAACTGGACCTGCTCAGGCCGCAGGACAACGTCATCGCCGGAGTGGTGCTGCTGGACCGGCTGACCGGCGCCGCGCGGCTCGATATCGCGGTCGCGGGCTACTACCAGGGCCTCGGCGGGGTGAGGAAGAACGGGATGTACCCGGACACGAAGCTGTATGTGAAGAACGTGCTCCGGATCAAGGCCCAGCTCGAACGCGGGTGGGATCCCCTGCGGTGAGCCTGGCGCTGTCACGCTGCGCCGTTATCTACACTCTCTGAGCAGAACGGTTTGGAGAGGCGGCTCACCGCAAGTGACGGACGACGTGGGGACGCAGGTCAGCGACCGCCTTGTCGGGCGGGTGCTCGACGGACGGTACCGCGTCGGCGCGCGCGTCGCCAAGGGCGGCATGGCCACTGTCTACCAGGCTCTCGACATGCGGCTGGACCGGACCGTCGCGCTCAAGGTGATGCACGACGGGCTCGGCGACGACGCCCAGTTCGCCCGCCGGTTCGTGGCCGAGGCCCGGGCCGCCGCCCGCCTCTCGCACCCGAATGTGGTGGCCGTCTTCGACCAGGGTGACGACGACGGGACCCTGTTCCTGGCCATGGAATACGTTCCCGGTCGCACACTGCGGGACGTGATCCGCGACCAGGCGCCACTCTCCCCCGCCCGCGCGCTGGATCTGCTCGCCCCGATCCTGTCCGCGCTCTCGGCCGCCCACGACGCCGGCATCGTGCACCGCGACATCAAGCCCGAGAACGTGCTGATGTCCGACAAGGGCACAGTGAAGGTCGCCGACTTCGGTCTTGCCCGTGCGGTCAGCGCGACCGGCAACACCGCGACCCAAGGCCTCCTGATGGGCACGGTGTCGTATCTGGCGCCGGAGCTCGTCACCGACGGTAGTGCGGACGCCCGCTCGGACGTGTACTCGGCCGGCATCCTGCTGTACGAGATGCTCACGGGCAACAAGCCGCACTCCGGGGACACCCCGATCCAGGTCGCTTACGCGCACGTCCACGCCGACGTGCCCGCGCCGTCCCTGGAGCAGCCGGGCATCCCGCCGTACGTCGATGCACTCGTGCAGCGCGCGACGGCCCGGGACCGGGATCTGCGGCCGGCCGACGCACGGGTGTTCAGTCGTCAGGTGCACCGGGTCCGCAGTGCGCTCGAGGAAGGGGTGCCGGACGACCCGGAGCTCACCGGCGACCTGACCGTGCCGATCCAGCAGATCCGCCAGGACAGCGGGTACGACGACGGTTACACGCGCGGAGTGCCTGAGTCGACCGACCAGAACGTCCTGCGCCACGACACGATCGTCGTACCGGTGGAGAAAGGCCGGCCGACCGGCACTCCGATGCAAGCGCCCCTGCAGCAACGCAGAGGGCGGCGCGGACCGATTGCGCTGATCCTCATCCTGGTCGCCGCCATCGCGATCGGCACCGCGGCCTGGTATTACGGCATCCACCGCTACACCTCCACGCCGGACCTGGTGAACATGGTCCCCGCGGCTGCGGCCACCAAGGCCGAGCAGTCCGGCCTGCGGACCACTGTGGACAACCAGGACTTCTCCGAGGACGTGCGCAGGGGTGAGGTGATGCGGACCGACCCCGCCGCGGGTGACCGGATCCGCAAGAACGGTGAGATCGGTCTCACCGTCTCTAAGGGCCCCGAGCGGTACCGCGTGCCGCAGCTGGTCGGGCTGCAGCTGGATGCCGCTCAGCAGGCGCTCGCCCCGATCAAGCTGAACACCGGGCAGATCAACGAGGTGTACAGCGAGACCGTGCCGAACGGCCGCGTGATCGCGATCAGTCCGAAGTTCAACACCGTCGTGAAGCCGGGCGACGCGATCAACTTCGCGGTCAGCAAAGGCAAGAAGCCGATCAACGTGCCGGACTGGACCGGGAAGAGCTACCGGGACGCGAACAAGGCCCTGCGCAAGCTCGGTTTCCTCGTCGGCCGCACCGAGCAGTACGACGAGAAGGTGCCCGAGGGCAACGTGATCACCCAGACGCCCAACAGCGGCACGCTGTTCGCCAAGGACAAGGTCCAGATGGTGGTGTCGAAGGGCCCGCCGCTGGTGGACGTGCCGAATGTCAAGCGGAAGAGCACCGCCGAGGCGCAGCAGATCCTCACCGGCGCGGGCTTCGTCGTGAAGGTGGAGAAGGCGCCGTTCAACCTCGGCCTGAACATCGTCGCGGCGCAGAACCCCGGCGCCGGTAAGAAGGCCCAGCCCGGCACCACTGTCACCATTACAGTGCTGTAGCTCGTTTTGGTGCTTACCCCGGGCGTCTGATGAGATGTCCGGCGTGAATCACCCGCGGATCGCCGTACTCGCCCTGCTCGCGGTGGCAGCGGCGTGGGGATCCACGTTCTTCCTGACCAAGGATCTGCTCACCAGGATGGACGTCGCCGACTACCTGGCGTTGCGATTCCTGATCGCCTCGGTCGCGCTCGTCCTGGTCCACCCGCCGGCGATCTCCCGGTTGAGCCGCCTCGACCGCGGCCGGGCCATTGCCCTCGGGATCACCTACGGCATCGCGCAGCTGGTCCAGACCGAGGGCCTGCGGCACACCTCGGCCAGCGTGTCCGGCTTCGTCACCGGCATGTACGTCGTCTTCACCCCGCTGCTGGCCGCGGTCATCCTGCGCCACAAGATCGGCCGCTGGGCCTGGGTCGCCGTGATCCTCGCCACGGTCGGCCTCGGCGTCCTGTCGCTGAACGGCTTCAGCATGGGCACCGGCGAGCTGCTCACGCTCGCGTCGGCCGGCCTGTACGCCCTGCACATCATCGGGCTCGGCGCCTGGTCCACACCCCAGAACGCCTTCGGCCTGTCGTCCCTCCAGATGATCGTGATCACCTGCGTCTGTGCCATCGGCGCGCTGCCCGGCGGCTTCACCGTCCCGAGCACCGGCGGCGACTGGGTCAGTGTGATCTACATGGCACTGATCGCAGGCGCGCTCGCACTGATCGTGCAAACCTGGGCGCAGGCACATCTCAACCCGACACGGGCGGCGATCGCGATGACAATGGAACCGGTGTTCGCGTCGGCCTTCGCAGTCCTGTTCGGGTCCGAGAGTGTCACCTGGAGGATGCTGGTCGGTGGCGCCCTGGTGCTGTCGGCGATGTATCTGGTGGAGCTCGCACCGCGGCGCAAGATCGAGGCCGAGGTGCAGCACCTCGCACAATAGGCGGGTCAGGAGGGGCGATGCGGCAGGGGAATGAGGGGCGGGGCTTTGCGGCCGTCGTCATCATCGTGCTGCTCGCGTTCCTGGCCGCGGGGACAGCGAGCAACCTGGTCCGCAATCCGCAACCGCGGCTGGTCGCCGACGGAGTCCCGGGCCGTACGGCGCCCCACACGACCTCGTCGCTGGGCGGTGGCGGCGAACAGTACGGCGATCTGATCCGTCACGCTCTGTCCGACCTCGACGCCCTCACCCTGCCGAGCGGCGCGACTCTCGCGGGCTGGGACGGGCCGTGGCGCTACGTCTGGCCGAGGGACGCGTCGTTCGTCGCCGCGGCCCGCTGCTCGATCGGCCAGTACGACGAAGCCTTCAAGGTGCTGTCCTTTCTGAACGGCGTCCGGCCGCGGACCGGGCGCTGGGAAGCCCGCTACACCGAGACCGGCGGCCTGATCGGCGACGGCCGCGAACCCCAGCTGGACGGCTCCGGATGGGTGCTCTGGGCAACATGGTTCTGCCGGGGCGGTAGCAGGTACTGGGAGCTGGTCCGCGAGTCGGCCGAGCAGATCGTCGCCGAGCTCAACGCGGACGGCCTGCCCGGTCCGTCGGCCGACTACTGGGAACGACCCGAGTCGCAGGTGACCCTGGGCACGGTCGCGCCGCTGCTGGCCGGCCTTCGCTGCGCGGTCCTGATCGCCACCGAGCAGCACCGCCCGGACGAGGCCACCCGGTGGCGCGCCGCGCTCGACAAGTTGTCCAAGGCAACTGATCGGGCCTTCGGGCCGGACTATCCACGCACCCCGGGCCGCGCGACGAGCTTCGTCGAGCCGGGCGTCGACCCCGTCCAGCTCGGCGGTGGCGCCGACGCGATCATCACCGTCCTGGGGCCGCCGTTCGCGCCGGCCCGGGAGGCCGTGTCCACGGCGATCGACCGGGCGCGCGCCGTACTGACGCAGCCCAATGGTGGTGTGACACCTGGTGAGGACTGGCGGGCGGACGGGGTTTCCTGGACACCGCAGACGGCGCTGTTCGCGCTGAGCGCGGCGGCTCGCGGAGACGACACGACAGCCGATGCGTTGCTGACCTGGCTCGACCGGCACCGCACCAGCACCGGCGCCCTGCCGGAGAAGGTCAACCGTGATCTGCAACCGGCCGGCGAGGCTCCGCTCAGTTGGACCGCGGCGCTGGTGGTCCTCGCCGGCACGGCGCTGCAGAACGCGCTACCGACTCCGGGTTAGCAGATCTCCATCACGTCGTGCGTCGGCGCGTCCGGTCGCGCCGTACTGGTTCTGGCCGAGTAGAAGAACGCGGTCGACGCGATGTCGTCCCGCAGCGGGAGGTAGCGGCCGCCCGAGTGCCAGCCCAGGGCCTGGACGTCGGCACGGAGCTTCTCCTTGAAGCGGATCGGGTCAGGCAGGTGGAAGCGGTACATCCCGAACCGCTGCTGGCTCGCGTACTGCCCGTCCGGCCGGATCACCTGCGGCATGCCGAGGTACGGCGTACTGAACTCGGTATAGCCGCCCAGGTGAGGGACGTCGAAGTTCCACGCGCCACCGAAGTAGTCCTCGGTCCCGGTACCGCAGATGGTCGGGAAGTCGTCGTCGCCGTCGAGGTAGAACTTCACCTCGCCCTCACCCCACCAGCCGCTGCTGTTGACGCCCCACGCGAGGTAGGTGCCGACGTAGTGCCCCGGACCCTCGACGCCGTCCAGCAGGGTGTGGACGGTCTCGTCCTGCAGCGGGTTGCTCCGGCGCCACTGCGCGTGCAGGTACGCCGACTTGTCCGGTACGGCGCCCAGCCAGTAGTCGACCTGGAAGTAGACGACGACCTTCTCGTCGTGGGTGTTCTCGAGGGTCAGCGTGGCCCGCTCGGTGAACGGCATCTCCCAGTAGCTGTTGAAGCCGCCGTTCGGGTTCACCGCGACGGGCAGCGAGTTCACCTGGGCGAACTTGCCCCAGCCGGAGCAGAAGAAGTCGCCGACGGGGGTCTCGATCGCTGGCGCCTGGTCGCCGTCCCAGTGCGCCCGCAGCACCAGCCGCCGCCAGTTGTCGACGTGCGTGGTCAGCCAGATGTGGGTGATGCAGCCGGACCCGGCGATGTCGGCCACCGTGGCGGTCTCGCCCGGACCGATCTCGATCGACGGCGAGACCTTCCAGCCCTGACCCAGATCCCGGGCCGCGTGGGCGCCGGTCCCCTCGGTCCGCCGCCCACCCTGGCCCGGCTCGCCGGTCGGGTTCTCCGCACTGATGGAGCGCGACTCGACGTCGGCGAGCGCGCTGATGCCGGACAGATTCCCAAGAGTCATAACCGCGACCTTAAGGCGGCCGTGGGTCGATGAGAAATCGATTGCCCGCCAACTGGAACGGGCTGTGCTTGGCGACACGGGATGGCGACGACCCGGATCGGGCGCCGAACGGGCGGATCCTGCGGAACGAGCCGCCGTCGGTGCTCGAGTACGAATGGGCCGGCGAGATCTTGACCTGGGAGATCACCGGAACGGCGGAGGGAAGCCGGCTCGTGTTCACCTGTCCGAGCCGGACGCCGCCGGACCGGCCGCCGCCGGGTGGGAAGCCGGGCTCGAGGTCGTCGAGGCCCAACTGGAAGGCATGCCGATCACCTGGAACCCACTGGACCGCGCCGAGGACCTCGCCCGCCGGACCTGACCACGCACCAAGGAAAGGAACAGCCGGGGCCAGCCGTGTGCCTAAACCACCGGGCGGCGGAGCCGCGTGCCTGAGGGCAGCCGGGACGTAGTCGCGTGCCTAAGGACAGGACGTATATCTGTGCTGTCCTGCCGTCCTCCGCCTGGGAGCCGGTCGGCGATGGCCGCTCGACCGACTACTTCCTGTCCTTCGGGTACAGCTCAGCAGGCGCGGACCTCGGCGTCGAGGCCGTGGACAAAGGAGACGCACGCGCGCGGGCGGCCCTGGTCGGGCTTGGCGCGGACGATGAGCGGGAACGCGTCCGCGCCACGGACCTGCGGGCTCTTCTCCGTCTTGAGCGAGCCGACGGCACCACCGCGGGCTTCGGCCGCGGCCTTCACGTCGGCGACCGTGACGGCGCTGCGAGCGTCCTTCACGGCCGCGTTCTTCGCGTCGGTCGCGACCGCAAGCGCGAAGTCGATCTCCGGCGGCGTCGCCCAGATTGTCGTCGTGACCGGGAAGACCAGGCCGAACATCAGCAAGCCGATCGCGGTGATGACCAGGCGGAACTGCCGGCTCTGATCGGTGAGCAACAGCGCGGCGCAGCACAGCGCGAGGAACAAGGTGAGCCCGCGCAGAATCCAGTGCCGATCGAGTCTGCTGTCCACCGCCAGCGCCGCACCGAGGGCGATCACCACACAGAGAACCGCGGCGAGAAGGGCACGGACGCGCGGCGACACGGATTGCATGCCGCAGACGATAACGCCCCACCGCAGTACCGGGCTCGTGGAGCGTCTCGTGACGCCGCGCATCTGTCAGAAGGAGGTCGTGAGGTCCTGCGTCCGACCGGTCGCGGAGGCTCGGTACGCGGACTCGATGATGTCGATCACATGGCGCGCGTGCTCGGCGGTGACGATCGAGGGCTTGTCTTCGCGGATCCAGTCGACCAGCTGCATGACGTCCTCATATACATGCTGCTCCTCGATCTCGCGATGCACGCCGGTCACGTGCGGAAGCAGAGCCTGGTTGCCCGTCCCGCGGGGCGAGAGCTCGGAGGGGTTCCGGTTGGGGAAGTCGAACGGCTCGCCGTTGAGCAGCAGTCCGTCGATCGTCCCGGTCGTTCCGTAGTACGCACCGCCGAAGCCGCCCCGCATCAATCCCGCGGCGGTGCCGGTCGCGACGCAGAAGAGGTTGTCGCCGAAGTCGATCAGCACGATGGTGTTGTCGTCGGCGTCCGTCTGGACATCCACTCCCCCGCTGGTGCGCACGGGAACCCGTACGCCGGACATCGCCGTCACTCGCTTGGCCGGACCGAGGATCCCGGTCACGGCGTGCAGCGCGTACACCGTCATGTCGTACATCGGTCCGCCCCCGGGCTTGCGGAAGTACCACGACGGATCGATGTTCGTCAGTACGTCGTTGCCGCCGCGCACGGACTCGTCCTCGTGGTAGGTGCCGAACGCCGCGCCGCAGCTCACCCAGGACAGCGTGCCGATGGCGCCCTCGGCGATCAGCTCGCGGGTCCGGACGTGGTGCGGGCGCAGCATCTCCCCCGGCGAGGCGACGATCCGCAGGTCGTTGGCGGCCGCGAGATCGATGAGTTCGGTCGCCTCGACGACCGTGATCGTCATGGTCTTGTTGAAGTGCACGTGCTTCCCGGCCTGCAACGCGAGCTTGCCCTGCTCGTAGTGCAAACCAATCGGCGAGGCGATCGTGACAGCGTCGACATCCCCACGAGCCAGCAGGTCCTCATACTCCGTAAACCCCTGCTCGACCCCAAACTTCTCAGCCGCCGCATCCGCCCGCCCCGGCACCGGATCGCACACCGCAGCAAGCGTCACCCGCCCCGCGAGATCCGCCTGCCCCAGATGCGGAAGAATCCCCCGCACCGAAATACTCCCCGCCCCGACCACACCCATCCGCACCGTGTCCGCCATGCACCTGATCCTCCCACGCGGCGCCACCCCGGCCCCTCCGTCGCCGCGCCGCCCCACGCTGCCTTCCGCAGGCAGCAGGCGCCTAGCTGGCTACCGGCTGCGTCGCTGCCACGCCGGCGAAGAGGTCGCGGGCGCGGTCAGCAGCCCCCTGGTCGGTCAGCACCTCCCCCGGACGGTTGCCATAGGCAAGTAGCTCGCCACCCCAGTGCATGCCCAGATAATCCGAGATCAGCCGCAGTGTTCCGAGCATCGGTTCGACCTCGGCCGGATCCTTCGCCGTGTGGGCGCAGATCGCCCACAGCGTCTTGCCCCGCATCCGGGCCCGGAAGTCCACTCCCGGCACTCGCATCCAGCCCGACCAGTGGTCGAAGTACTCCTTCACTGCCGCCGACACAGTGAACCAGTACAGCGGCGACGCGATCACCAGGTCGGTCGCATCCAGCGTTGCCTCCAGCAACCGCCGATGATCACCGCAAGGGATCGGATACACACCATCACCGTCGTGCCGGATGTCACGGAACGGCTCGAGGTCAAGGTCGCTCAGCCGCAGCCAGGTCTGGCCGACCTCGGCCGGCAGGTGTTCCGCCGCGGACCGCGCCAACGCCTCGGTATTGCCACCGGGACGCGTCGTCCCCTCCAGAAACAGGAAGCTGCGCTCCACCGGCTCACTCCTAGTCTATGCACATGCAACTGTTGCACAAGCTTACAGAGGGCGTAAGCCATCTGTCACCCCTCGGCCTTGGACACCGCCGCCGGCGAGGGGTTAGCGGAGTCTGGCGGCGGCTGCGCGTAAGCCGTCCAGCAGGGGCGTGGTGGGTCGGCCGATCAGGTGGCGCAACTGGTCGGTCGCCTCCGCCGAGACGCCGGCCGCGACATCCGCATCCAGCTGGACAAGGAAGTCGATGGTCGGTCCGTCGACGCCGCTCGCCCTGAGCACCTCGGCGTGTTCGGCCGGCGAGAGGTCCTGGTACGTCACCGGCGTACCGAGCACGTCCGCGACTGTCGCGGCGAGCTCGGGATAGGTCCATGACGTGTCGCCGGTCAACTCATAGGCCACGTTCTCGTGTCCGGCACTCGAGAGGACGACCGCGGCCGCCTCGGCGTAGTCGACGTGATCGGCGCTGGCCACCTGGCCGTCGCGCACACTGCCGATGATCGCTCCGGTGGTGCGGGCGGGCTCGAGGAACGGCACGTAGTTCTTGTGGTACGAGTTGTTGCGCAGGATCGTGTACGTCAGGCCGGACTCACGGATCATCCGCTCGGTGGCCTTGTGCTCGGCCACGATCGCGGTCTCACTCGTGTCCGCGTGTGGTGCACTGGTGTAGACGATGCGGGACACTCCGGCCTGCTGGGCGGCCAGGATCGCGTTCTCGTGCTGGGCCATCCGCTTGCCGAACTCGTTCCCGGAGATCAGCAACAGGACGTCGACGCCGGCGACGGCGGCATCGACCGCCGCACAGTCGTCGTGGTCGGCGATGCGGGTCTGGACGGACTTCTCCAGCACTACCGGCACCTTGTCCGGGTTCCGCGCGATCGCCACGACGCGTTCGGCCGAGGTCCGGGCGAGCAACTGGTCGACGACCAGCCTTCCGAGCAGTCCGGTGGCACCCGTGACCGCAATGAGATCCGACATGATGCTTTCCCTTCACAGCTTGCTATCGACAACAGTTCGTACTGCGAACCATAATAGTTCGTAGTACGAACTGCAAGTGTCCGGCAGGAAGGGTCCCCGGCATCAGGTCTGCGTCGCGGCACCGCCCGTCTCGTCCAACTCCAGGAAGACAGCGGGAACCTCGTTGTCGAGCACGACGCGGCCCAACAGGCCCGCGAGGGCGTCCCGCTCGCCGGCACTCAGGCCCGCAGGCAGTTTGTCGATGCGCCGGCAGGTCTCCGCGTAGAACTCCTCCGCGACCAGGTGGCCGCGCGACGTCAGGGCGACTCGCACTGCCCGGGTGTCCCGCGGATCGGGCTCGCGCCGTACCAAACCGTTGCGCTCGGTGCGATCCACCAATCCGGTCACGCTCGACTTGGCCAGCCCGAGCATCGTGCCCAGCGCGCTCATGCCGTACGGCTCGGCCATCAGCACACAGAGCAACTGCCCCTGCTGCGGCGTCAATCCACGCTCCCGGCTCGCCTGTGCGTAGACCGCATTCACCAGGAACGCCGAGCGAACCAGCCCGGCGACTACCCCGATCCGACCGTCATCATGCTTAGCCACCCTGCCACGCTAGCACTCGTTTCCCAGCTAATTCGTGGCACGAACTATCCGGCTCCGGTCAGCTCCATGGGTCAAGGGCGAGCTTGCCGGAGGTTTGGCCGGCGCCGAGGCTCCGGAGGATCGCCGGGCCGTCGGCCAAAGGATGAATCCGGGGAGTGCCCGGGCGATACACACCTTGGGCGATGAGAGCGTTGATCTCGTCGAGCAGAGCCCGGTAGAGGGCGGGCGCGGCGGTGGCCAGTACGCCGATATGCAGGCCTTTCACCTGGACCTGATGGGTGAACACCAAGTCGTGCGTGGTCAGGCCGGCGTCCCCGGAGGCAGCCCCGAGTACGACGACTCGCCCGGTGAAGGGCTTGGTGACCGACAGGCTGACCTCGAACGTAGCCCGCCCGACAGACTCGAGGACCAGGTCGACGCCGCCTGTCAGTTGGGTGATCCGCTCAGCAAGGTCGGGCCGTGCGCTGTCCAGGACCTCGTCGGCCCCGAGCAGGCGGACAGCGTGATGCTTCGCCGGCGACGCCGTGGCAATGACGCGCGCACCATAGTGACGGGCGAGGCGTACGGCGGCCTGCCCGACTCCGCCGGCCGCCGCATGGATGAGCACCGTGTCACCTGTCCTGATCTCGCCCAGTGGCCGCAGCGCGGCCAGAGCGGTCGTCCAGTTCAGGACCATGCCGAGAGACTCCGCGTCGCTCCAGCCGGAAGGGACGGGAAGCACTCCTGCGGCCGGCATCACCATGTATGCGGCGAAGGCCCCAGGGCCGACTCCGATGACGTGAGTACCAAGCGGGAGCGCACTTTCGACATCAGGTCCGACGCCGACGATTTCGCCGGCCGCTTCGAGGCCCGCGACGTACGGCGCCTGCGGTCCGCCCGCATAGGTTCCATACGTCTGCATGACGTCCGCGAAGTTGACTCCGGCGGCGCCAACACGAGTCAGGTACTCGCCCGTACCTGGAGTGGGGACGCCCTGGTCGGTGCTGAGGAGCAGATCCTCCGGCCCACGCTGCGACCGCTGAACCAGTGCCGGCATCGTCGTCCGTACGGCGTCTTGCTGGTCATTCATCGTCATGAGCCCGAAGCTACGAGCCTCACACTGATGTCAGGGTCAAGTCGATCGGGCGGTACGGCGGGCTTCGAGCAGGAAGGCATCGAGGGCCGACTGCTGGGAACCCAGGACTGCGATGCGTGCGGCGAGCCGATCGCGATAGCTCTGCACCTCGTCGAGGAACTCCGTCCGCAGCAGCTCCGCGCTCGCGTCGGGTGCGTCCACGAGCCGCGGCAGAACGTCCTTGATCAGTCGCACGGGCAGCCCGGACTCCAGCAGCGAGCGGATGACCTGGACACGCGTAATCGTGGACCGGCAGTAGTCGCGATACCCGTTACTGCACCGACCGGGGACGATCAGCCCTTCCTCTTCATAGAACCGCAACGACCTCGGGCTCACGCCACTGCTCCGGGCGGCTTCACCGATCTTCACAGTCGCATCCAACGTGCCCAGTTCAGGCGACATTCCACCCATTGCCCGACCGCGAACCCTTCGTGATTCCCGCAGCGGATCAGCGATGACGCCGATCCGCCGCGAGGTCGGCAGCGCCAGGATCGAGGGGAGTCCGCGCGAGCTGCGGGCGACGAAGTATTCGTAACAGGAGGTTCAGCCCGATGCAGTTTCAGGCCGACGTCCTCGGCTCCCACGTGGTCGCTCCGGCCGCGGCCGAGATCACCGCCACCGGCGCCGCGTACGCCGCGGGGCTTGCGACCGGGTTCTGGTCGGGGCTGGACGAGCTGCGCGCGAACTACACCATCACGCACGGCTGGGAACCGCACATGAGTGCGGACGAAGGGGCGCGCGGCGTCGCCGGCTGGCGCATCGGCGTGGAGCGGACCCTGGACCTGGCCGGAAAAACAGGCTGAGGAATCGAGTCCGCTCGACCGCGGACGCCGACCAGTCGATCGCGCGTGGGTTGGACCCAGTTGTCAGAACGGGAGTTTGGGTTGGGGTGGGGCGTGGGTGGGGTCTACGCCGTCGAAGAGACTGCTGACGGATTCGCCCTCGTGGATGCGCTTGATGGCCTCGGCGAACAGGCCGGCGACCGAGCTGACCTGGAGTTCGGGGAAGCCGGCCGGGCGCGGCACGGTGTCGGTGCTGATCACCTCGGTGATCGACGGGTGCGATCGCAGCCGCTCGACCGCGGCGCCGGCGAACAGGCCGTGGGTGCAGGCGACGGCCGCCTGGGTGCAGCCGCGGTCCTTCAGGCGGTCCAGCAGCTCGATGATCGAGCCGCCGGTGGCGATCTCGTCGTCGAGAATGATCGCCCGCTTGCCGGCCACGTCGCCGACGATCGCGTCGATCACCACGCGGTCGTCGGCCAGGCGTTGCTTGCTGCCCGCCGCGACCGGGAGGCCGAGCAGCCGGGCGAACAGCGTCGCCGTCTTCGCGTTGCCCAGGTCCGGGCTGACGACGACGGTGTCGGTCAGATCGTGGTCGCGGAAGTGGTCCGCGAGTACGCCGATCGCCGTGAGGTGATCGACCGGGACCGAGAAGAAGCCGTGCACCTGGGGCGCGTGCAGGGCCATGGTCAAGACGCGGTCGACGCCGGCCGTCACCAGCAGGTCGGCGACCAGTCGGCCGCCGATCGAGATCCTCGAGGAGTCCTTCTTGTCCGACCGCGCGTACGCATAGTGCGGCATCACGGCGGTGATCTGCTGGGCCGACGCACCGCGCGCGGCGTCGATCATCAGCAGCAGCTCCATCAGGTGCTCCTGCGTCGGCGGCACCAGCGGTTGCACGATGTACACGTCCCGCTGCCGGCAGTTCTCCTGCAGTTGCACCTGCAGACAGTCGTTGCTGAAACGATGGATTTCCACCGGTGCGAGCGGTACGCCGAGATCGGCACAGATCCGCTCCGCCAAACCAGTATGGGCACTTCCGCTGAACACGACGATCTCTCGCACGGCTCTCCCCGAACGCTGCGACCCCGACATCTGCACCCTATCTCGGGGCTCGGCTGATCAAGACCTCGGTGCTCAATTGACCAGGCGGGCGAGGGTTTCCGCGGCGGCGCGGCAGTCTTCGGTCGATGCGTCGAGGTGGGTTACCACGCGGAGGTGAGTGGGGCCGACGCCGCTGACCAACAGACCTGCGGAGCGGGCGGACTCGACCACTTGAGGCACGGGTGTGCCGGTGGCGGAGAGGTCGGCCACGACGATGTTGGTTTCCACCTGGTCGGGTTTGACCGAGCCGGGGGCGGCGTCGGCCAGGGTTTCCGCGATCAGGCGGGCGTTGGCGTGGTCTTCGGCGAGGCGCTCCACGTTGTGCTCGAGGGCGTAGAGGCCGGCGGCGGCCAGGACGCCCGCCTGTCGCCAGCCGGCGCCCAGGCGCTTGCGCCAGACACGCGCCTCACGGATCAGCTCAGTCGAGCCGACCAGGACGGAGCCGACGGGCGCACCGAGGCCCTTGGAGAGGCAGACGCTCACGGCGGCAGCGCGGGAGGCGTACGCCGAGGCCGGGACACCGGCGGCCACGGACGCGTTCCACAGCCGGGCGCCGTCCAGGTGGAGCGGCAGGCCGCGGGCGTCCAGTTCGTCGGCGAGAGCGTCGTACTGATGCTGGATGGCCCCACCACCGAAGTTGTGGGTGTTCTCGACCGAGACCGCCGAGGTGGTGACGAAGTACGGGCCGAGGTCCGGAGCGATCAGCGCGCGGATCTGCTCGAGGTCGATCTGTCCCGCCGGCGCTGACCACGTCCGCGTGGTGACCCCGCTGACGGCCGCGTGCGCGCCGAGCTCGGCGCGAACGATGTGCGCACTCGCTTCACACAGCACCTCGCCACCGCGAGGCACCAGCGCCCGTACGCCGAGCATGTTCGCGAGCGTCCCGGTCACGGTGAACAGCCCGGCCTCATGCCCGAGCAGCCCGGCGACTGTCTCCTCGAGCCGGTTGATCGTCGGGTCCTCGCCGTACACGTCGTCCCCGACCGGTGCGGACGTCATCGCGGCCAGCATCCCCGCCGACGGGCGGGTGACCGTGTCGGACCGCAGATCGATCATGCCCGCACGCCACGCAGCCGCTCGGCGACCAGGAAGGCCAGCTCCAGCGACTGGTGCCGATTCAGTCGCGGGTCGCAGGCGGTCTCGTACCGATTCACGAGATCCTCCGCGACCAGCTCCTCACCACCGCCGAGACACTCGGTCACGTCGTCCCCGGTGAGCTCCATGTGCACGCCGCCCGGCCAGGTGCCGACCTGCTCGTGGGCGTCGAAGAACCCCTGCACCTCGTCCATGACGTCGTCGAAGTTGCGGGTCTTGTACCCGTTCGGCGTCTCGTACGTGTTCCCGTGCATCGGGTCGCACACCCACGCGATCGGCGAACCGTGGTCCCGGACGGCCTCCAGCAGCGGCGGCAGCGCCGCGCGGATCTTGCCCGCGCCCATCCGGGTGATGAACGTGAGCCGGCCCTCGATCCCCTTCGGGTTCAGCTTGTCGATCAGGGTCCGGATGTACTCCGGCGTCGTGGTCGGCCCGATCTTCACGCCCAGCGGATTCGTCAGCGAGGCCAGGAACTCGACGTGTGCGCCGTCCAGCTGCCGCGTCCGCTCCCCCACCCACAGGAGGTGACCGGAGACGTCGTACGGCTGCTCGGTGCGCGAGTCGATCCGGGTCAGGGCGTGCTCGTACTCGAGGATCAGCGCCTCGTGTGACGCGTAGAAGTCGACCGTCCGGAACTCGTCCGAGGTTGCGCCGCAGGCCCGCATGAAGGCGAGCGCCCGCTCGATCTCGGACGCCAGCTGCTCGTAGCGGCGCCCGACCGGCGACGACTTCACGAAGTCGGTGTTCCACGCGTGCACCTGGTGCAGGTCGGCGTACCCACCGGTGGTGAACGCGCGAGTCAGGTTAAGCGTCGCAGCGGCCGCGTTGTAGACGCCCCGTAGGCGCTGCGGATCCGGGATCCGCGCCTCGGGGGTGAACTCGAGCCCGTTGACGGCATCCCCGCGGTACGTCGGCAGCGTGACACCGTCCCGCGTCTCCAGGCCCGAGCTCCGCGGCTTGGCGTACTGACCCGCGATCCGGCCGACCTTCACGACCGGCACGCTCGCGGCGTACTGGAGTACGACGGACATCTGGAGCAGAACCCGCAATTTGGCCCGGATGTTCTCCGCGGTCACACCTTCGAAGGTCTCCGCGCAGTCGCCGCCCTGGAGGATGAACGCCTCGCCGCGCGAGACCGCCCCGATCTTCGTGGTCAGGTCGTCGCACTCACCCGCGAACACCAGCGGCGGCAGCTTCCGCAGCTCGCCGATCACCTGATCCAGCACCGCCGCGTCCGGCCACTCCGGCTGCTGCAGCGGCTTCAACGCCCGCAACTCGTCCAGACTCGGAACCCCCGGCACTTCCCCCGCCGTCAACGTCGCAAATTGCATGCGCTCAGCCTAAGCCAGCCCCACCACCCCCTCCGTAACCCGTCTCACCACCCCACGACGCGAAGTGGGGAGGATCTCCCTCCCGATCTAGGAGGGAAATACCCCCTGAGCGCCGCAAAGCCCACCAAGGTCCGGCGAGGCTGTCCACAGGGGGCAAGTCATCGTCCAACGGGCCCGGTGTCGCGGGCATGTTGTCGGTGTGGAGGGATTACAACAGGCGGACGACGAGCTGGTGCGGCGGTTCGTCGAGCTGCGCGGTCGGCAGCAGGGTGCTTTCAGCCGCGCCCAAGCGGTCGCGAGCGGGATCGACGACAGCACGCTGGCGCGGCGATGCCGGAATCGGCAGATCCGGCGAATCCATCAAGGCGTCTACGTGGACTTCACCGGCCCCTTGCCGTGGGCGACCAGGGCGTGGGCCGCTTGGCTGGCGTGCGGCCCGGAAGCCGCTTTGACCGGTGAGACCGCGTTGCGATGGCACGGGCTCAGCGGCGACTGGGACGATCGGACGATCCAGCTCGCGGTTCCTCAGAGCCGCAAGCTGGAGCGTCGGTCCGGCATCCGGATCACCCGTCACCAAGACTTCCCTTCGTGGCTCCAGGACGGGCGCGAGCCGAGCGTGGTTCGACTGGAGGTGGCGGTGCTGACCGCGGCTGCCGGTCGTGTCGCTCCGGATCGACGGGTGGCGCTTGTTCTCGACGTCTGCCGGCAACGGCGTACGACTCCGGACCGTTTGCTCGCCGAGTTGGCCCGCCTCCCGCGACTCCGTGGGCGGGCAACGCTGCTGCAGGTCCTCTCGGACGCCGCGTCCGGTGTGCAGTCGTTCCTCGAGCAGACCTACCTGATCCGCGTCGAGCGTGCCCACGGTCTGCCAGCTGCCAACCGGCAAGTCCGCGCGACCTACGGCAAGCAGGTCAACTACCGCGACGTCGAGTACGTTCCGTACGACGTGATCGCCGAGGTCGACGGTCGCATGGGTCATGCTGACGCCATGTCGACCTGGCGGGACATGCGCCGGGACAACACCGCGATGCTCCAAGGCAAGATCACGCTCCGCTTCGGGTACCAGCTGGTTTCCGACCCCTGTGCCGCCGCCGGCCAGATCGCCGCGGCGCTCACCCTCCGCGGCTGGCCCGGCGTCCTCACCCCGTGCTCGCCGATCTGCTCCGCTCGTGGAGGCTTTTGAGCACCTCGGTGGAGGGTTTCTGGCGCTATTCGGTGAAAACCCTCCTACGACTGGGAAGCCCGGAGGTCAGGTGAGGGAGCCGGGGTCGGCGGGGACGTCGACGGCGTGTTCGCGGAGGACTGACAGGGGGATGGTGTCCAGGGAGCGGGCGTGGGACGACGCCAGTACGACGGGGGCCGCGGCGCCGGCGTGGTATGCCTGCAGCCAGCGGACCGCGACCACGCACCAGCGATCACCCGGCTTCAGACCCGGGAAGCCGAACTCCGGGCGCGGGGTGACCAGGTCGTTTCCGACCGACGTCTGATGGGCGAGGAACTCCGCCGTCATCACGGCGCAGACCGTGTGACTCCCGAGATCCTCCGGGCCACTCGTGCAGCAGCCGTCCCGGTAGAAGCCGGTGACCGGCTCGGTCCCACACTCCTCCAGCGGTTCGCCGAGGACGTTCAGGTCGCTGTCCATGGCGACATCCTGACCCGGACGGGCGGCAAAAGACCGTCAGCTGGCCTTGGTGTCGCGGAGGCGAACGTGCTCGTCGATCGATTCGCCGGCCTTGATCAGTTCCTTGGCCTTGTCGGCGTACATGTCGACGTACTCCTGGCCGGACAGCTCCATCAGCGCGTACATGATCTCGTCGGTGACCGAGCGGAGCACGAACCGGTCCCGCTCCATGCCCTCGTAGCGGGAGAAGTCCAGCGGCTTGCCGATCGCCACGCCCGGGCGGACCAGCCGGGGAATCCGGCGGCCGGGCTCACGGATCAGCCACTGCGGCCAGATCGTGCCCGGCGGCTGCAGCTTCTCGGTGTCGATCATCGCGACCGGGATCACCGGCACACCGGCCACGATCGCCATCCGGGCGACGCCGGTCTTGCCCTTGTAGAGCCGGCCGTCGGGCGAGCGGGTGCCCTCGGGGTAGATCCCGAACAGCTCGCCCTTCTTCAGGATGTCCAGGCCGGTGTTCAGCGCGGCCAGCGAGGCCCGCCCGCCGGAGCGGTCGATCGGGATCTGGCCGACCGACCGGAAGAAGGTCGCGACCAGCTTCCCCTTCAGCCCGGGCGCGGTGAAGTACTCCGACTTGGCCGGGAAGACGATCTGCCGGGGGACGGCGACCGGGAGGAAGATCGAGTCGCAGAACGCCAGGTGGTTGGAGACCAGCAACGCCGGACCCTCGGACGGGATGTTCTCCAGTCCGGTCACCTTGGGGCGGAAGAGCAGCTTCACCAACGGTGCGACCAGGAACCGCCTGAGGAACAGGTACAGCATCGCCTTCACCTCCGTCACTCGTCCGTCACGTCACACTCGGCCCAGTACCCAGTGTCCGCCCGCGGCGACAGTTGCGACAGCGCCGGCGCCCACCGTCGGTGCAGGACATTACGTTCCAGCTTCCCCCACAGGCAATGTCACCGCCAGGAATCCGGGTGTTGCTCACCGTGTTGTCACCTGGATGCAGACTGGACGCAGCCCAGATGCGACCATGGGCTGGCGCACAGATCCAGCCGTGACCCCGGCCGTGATCTGGCCGCCTGTGAGGACCCTGACCGGCGAGGAGTCGACGTGCCAGTGCAAGGCCACGCGGAGGAATACCGCAGTCCCGGGACCGGGGAGAACGCCGCCATCGGAGTCCTGCTCAGTCACGGATTCACCGGGTCACCGAAGTCGATGCGTCCGTTCGCCGAACACCTGGCCGCCGAGGGGTACGGCGTCGCCGTGCCACGCCTGCCCGGTCACGGGACCACCTGGCAGGAGATGAACAAGACCGGCTGGCCGGACTGGTACGCCGTCCTGGACAACGAGCTGGAGCGGTTGCGCAAGGAGCACGACCAGGTGTTCCTGGCCGGACTGTCGATGGGCGGCTGCCTGGTCCTGCGGCTGGCCGAGGAGCACAGCGCGGACATTTCCGGTCTGGTCCTGATCAACCCGTCGGTGCGGACCGACGACAAGCGATTGGTGCTGCTGCCGGTGCTGTCCCGGCTGGTGCCGTCGTTCCCGGGCATCTCGAACGACATCAAGAAGCCGGGTGCCGACGAGGGCGCGTACGACCGGATGCCGTTGCGCGCCCTGCACTCGCTGTCCCAGCTCTGGCAGCTCACCCGGGACGATCTCGCGAAGGTGACGCAGCCGGTGCTGCTGTTCCGCAGTACTGTCGATCATGTGGTGGAACCGAGCTCGGGGCGGACGGTGCTGTCCTCGATCTCGTCCCGCGACGTGACCGAGACCCTGCTCGAGGACAGCTATCACGTGGCAACTCTGGACAACGACGCTCCGCGGATCTTCGCCGATTCCGCGGCCTTCATCCACCGGTTGAGCGGTCGCAGCGATGCGTGACAACGGACTGACGGCGGCGCAGTACAGCTCACTCGGCGGCATCGACCCACTCGTCGCCGAGCCGGTGCTGGCCGCCCTGGCCGACGCCGGCATCGCCGCGTACTGCGGATCTCCCGGCGAGGCCCGGACCACGGAGACGTCCGAGGTCGACGCCCGTACGCCGGACTCCGCCGACGAGCCGCGGGCCGAGGCGGAGGCGACCGACAAGCCCGAAGCCCCGGCCAAGGCCGAGGAACCGGCGGCGGTGCCGGCCGGGTTCGAGGAGATCTTCGTCGACGCCGACGCGGTGGACCGGGCCCGGCCGGTGATCGAGCGGAGCACCGAGGACGCCGAGTGGGCGTCGCTGGTCGAGCAGTTCAGCGCACCGTCCGCACCCGGGCACGACAGCGGCGACACCGCGGTGCCGCGGTGGCCGGCCAGTGAGGACGTCGACGAGAAGTACGAGCCGCTGATCGACGTACCGGCGAGTCTGACCTTCGAGGACAAGGCCGCGGACGAGGACGAGGAGCCGGCGAAGAAGGCCGACGACCCGCACGACCACTTCGTCCCGCCGGAGCCGCCGCGCGGTCCGCGGCTGGACTGGATCAGCCGGCTCGCCTGGCTCGGCCTGATCGGCGGCCCGTTGCTGCTGATCGCGGCCGCGGTGCTCGAATTCGGCACCGGCCGGATCACGACCCTCGCAGTGGTCGGTTTCGTCGGCGGCTTCCTCACCCTGGTCATCCGGATGAAGGATCGGTTACCACCAGATGACACTCCCGATGACGGGGCCGTGGTCTGAGTTAGAGTGCGGATCGTCGGACAATCCGACGAATGCCGAGGGAGGTACCCGTGCAGGTCACCGAGACCGTCGAGATCACCGGCCACCTGATGGACACCGGGCTGCTGTCCCGAGTCCTCGACGACATCCGCGGGTACGGCGGTGAATACACGCTGGACAAGTTCGACCTCGGCTACGACAAGGACGACCCGTCCACGGTCCGGATGACGGTCGGCGCCGAGGACGAGGAAGCCCTCCAGCGGCTGCTGATGCGGATCCAGACCAAGGGCGCGAACCTGGTCAACCCGGGCGAGCCCGAGATCACCGAGGTCACCCAGGACGGCGTCTTCCCGGACGGCTTCTACTCGACCACCAACCTGCCGACCAGCGTCCGGCTGCACGGCCACTGGGTCCAGGTGCGGAACCCGGAGATGGACTGCGGCCTGCTGGTCGAGGGGGATGACGTCCGCACCATCCCGATGTCGGAGGTGCTGGGCGGCATGCGAATCATCACCAGCGCCCAGGGCGTCCGGGTCACGCCCCCGCTCGCCGAGACCCCCGAGGGCGGATTCGGCTTCATGGAGTCGGACGTCTCCAGCGAGAAGCCCCAGCGGGTCCTGGTCCGCCAGGTCGCGGACGGGATGCGCGAGGCGAAGGCGAACGGCGAGAAGGTGCTCTGGGTCGGCGGCCCAGGCATCGTCCACACCGGCGCGGCACCGGCCATGGTCGCGCTGGTGGAGGCCGGTTTCGTCGACGTCCTCTTCGCCGGGAACGCACTCGCCACGCACGACATCGAGTCGTCGCTCTACGGCACGTCGCTGGGCGTCGACCTGGACCGGGGCCGCGGGGTCGAGCACGGTCACGAGCACCACATCCGGGCGATCAACACGATCCGCAAGGCGGGTTCGATCGCGGCCGCGGTCGACCAGGGGGTGCTCACCTCGGGCGTGATGCACGCGCTGGTGAAGACGGGCAAGAAGTTCGTCCTGGTCGGATCCGTGCGCGACGACGGCCCACTGCCCGACGTGTACACCGACGTGCTCGAGGGCCAGCGCGCGATGCGCGCCGAGCTGCCCGGCGTCGGCTACTGCCTGATGGCCGCGACGATGCTGCATTCCGTTGCCACTGGCAACATCTTGCCGGCGTCCATCCCGCTGACCTGTGTGGACATCAACCCGGCCACGGTGACCAAGCTGGCCGACCGTGGTTCGTCGCACGCCCACGGCATCGTCACCGACGTCGGCCTCTTCGTCGAACACCTGGCCCGCGAACTGTCCCCGACGTACGCCGAGGTCAAGTAGACTGCCTGGCGATGTCACAGAGCTTCGAGGCCTTCCTGATCCGGTTCGAGGAGGCCAACACGGCCTTCGTCAATGGCGATGCCTCGTTGTGGCTGCCGTTGGTGTCGCGGAGCGAGCAGAGCTCGATCTTCGGTGGGTTCGGGGGCCAGGAGGTCGGCTGGTCGCAGATCGGGCCGCGGTACGCGTGGGCCGCCTCGCAGTTCCGGCCGAGTGGCGCGAAGGTCGAGTTCGAGTACCTCGAGAAGCACGTCGGCTCCGATACCGCCTACACCGTCGCGATCGAACGCTGCACCGTCCGGCATCTGAGCCAGCCCGAGGCGGTCCCGCACGTGCTGCGGGCCACGATGGTCTTCCGCGCCGAGGACGGCGAGTGGAAGATCGCCCACCGGCACGCCGATCCGCTCAGCCCTACCGCATCGCCGTCGGGACCCTGACCGGGTGGTGTTGGATGTGGGCATGACCGAGCTCGTGCAGCTGGATGTGACCGACGGCGTGGCCACGATCACGCTGGACTCCCCGCACAACAAGAACGCGCTCTCCCAGCAGCTCACCGGCGAGCTCCTGGAGCGGCTGGACAGCGCCGGGACCGACGAACTGGTCCGGGTGATCGTGATCCGCTCGGCGCTGGACGTGTTCTGCTCCGGCGCCGATCTGTCCGAGGCGACCACGGTCGGCATGGGTGTCGGCGCGCAGCGGATGGTCGACGTACAGCGCGCGATCGTCGCCAACCCCAAGCCGGTGGTGGCGCGGGTTGCCGGGCCGGTGCGCGCGGGCGGGATCGGGATCGTCGCGGCGGCCGACATCAGCATCGCCGGCGAGAGCGCCACGTTCGCGTTGACCGAGGTCCGGCTGGGGCTGGCCGCGGCGACGATCTCGCTCACCGTGCTCCCCCGGCTGACCGACCGCGCGGCGTCGTACACCTTCCTCACCGGCAACGGCTTCGACGGGATCGAGGCGGCGGGCCTCGGTCTCGTCACCCGCGCGGTGCCCGACGGGGAGCTGGACGTCACGGTCGACGCGGTCGTGCAGTCGCTCCTGAAGGGCGCCCCGCAGGGCCTCCGGGAGAGCAAGAAGCTGCTCAACCGCGAGCTCGTCGCCGACATCGATGCCCGCGGCAAGGACCTCGCCGGGCTGTCCGCCGACCTGTTCGGCTCCCCCGCGGCCCAGGAAGCGATGCTCGCCTTCCTGAACCGCAAGCGAGGCTAGCCGCTACTTCGGCACCTTGTCGTAGGCGGTCTGCTGGATCTCCAGGTAGCGCTTCAGGCCGAGACCGTCGAGACCCCTCACATAGGCGTCCCAGTCCTTGTTCAGGTCCTTCGAGCCGGTGATGAACTGCAGCGAGTTCTGCTGCACGTAGTTCTCGATGTTGGTCTGCAGCGTCGCGACCTCGTTGCCGAGCGACGGGTCGATCCACACCTTCCAGTCCGGGTACGCCTGCGCCTCGTCCTCCTTGCCGGAGTACAGCTTGGTCGCCTCGAAGAGCCGGCGCTCGTAGCCTGCCTCGCCGGCGCCATCGACTATTGCCAGCTCGACGCGGCTCGGCTGGGCAGCGTGAACGAGGTCCTGGCCGTGTACCTGCTGGGCCGCGTGGTTCGACGTACAGGGGATCCGGCAGCTGATCATGGAGGGCAGGCTCCGGCCCGGCGACCGGCGCAGTAATTCGTTTGCCGGTGCAGGAGGCCACTGGTGGACTGGCTGGCATGCCGGAGATCACCGAGGGGCAGCGGGCGCAGTTTCGGGAGCAGGGGTACGTCGTTGTCCCGGCGGTGCTGACCGACGACGAGGTCGCGGTGGGACGGCAGGTCGTCGCGCGAATGCTGGAGTGCGAGCCGCCTACGGGAGTCGGGGCGCACTTTCTGTGGCCGCGGTTCGACGGTGGGCATCCGTTGCTCGAGCTGTATCGGTCGGCCGGGATCGCGGAGCTGGCCGGGCAGTTCCTGCGGGCGGATCTCGACGTACAGGAGCCGGACTTCGCGCAGGTCGCGACGACGATTCCGCCGTGGCCGCATCGGCCGGGTGGGCCGCACGTCGACGGGATCACGCCCTGTCTCGACGACGGCACGCCGGGGACGTTCAGCATGCTCGCCGGACTGTGGCTGACCGGCCATGACGAGCCCGACCGCGGCAACCTCTATATCTGGCCCGGCACGCATCTCCGGCTCGGCGCCTACCTCGCCGAGCACGGCGCTGACGCCCTCACTCGCCTCGACGAGATGAACCCCGGGCCCTATCCGAAGATCCCCCTCGGCGACCCCATCCAGGCCACGGGCCCGGCCGGCAGCGTCCTCTTCGCCCACTACCTGCTGGCACACAACATCGGCGGCCACTCCGGCGCGGCAGACGACGTACGCCGCGAAACCCTCTACTACCGCCTCCAGGCCACCAACCACCGCGCCAACTGGCGTGACGCCGTCACCAACCCCCTCCTGGAGTTCCGCTCCTGAGCTCGGCTTTGTGCACGAGATCCGTACGGCGGAAGCGGTCGACTGCGGATCCGGTGCACAAAGTGGCGCGCCCGAGCCGCCGGGCGGGTGGGTCGCGGCGGCTAGGCGGTGAGCTCGATGAGTTGCGGGAGGTGGTCGGAGGCGGCGGCCAGGTCTTCGCGGGTGGCCGGGGTGGGCAGGATGCGGCCGCTCAGGGCTGGTGAGAGGTGGGCGCCGTCGATGCGTTTGTGGGGGTTGGTGGAGCTGAAGGTGGGGCCGGCGTCGGCGCCGAGATCGGTGAGGCCTTCCTCGGCGAGGCGTTTCCAGACCGGGCCGTCGGGTTCCTCGTTGAGGTCGCCGGCCAGCAGGTAGGGCAGGTTGAAGGAGCGGCAGCCCTTCAGGACCTGTTCGAGTTCGTGCCGGCGGCCGCGGATGTGCAGGCCGAGGTGGCAGACGACCAGGGCGAGCCGGGTCGAGCCGAGCGAGACGTGACCACCGACGGCGCCGCCGGGCAGTTGGGTGGCGATGAAGTTCAGCCGCCGGCGGACGAACGGCCGCCAGATCCGCCAGTGCAGCGGTTCGGTCAGATCGGTGCCGTCGGCAACCAGGATCGCGTTGCGGGCCGAGCCGACGACGTACCGCATCCCGACGCTCGCCGCCATCGCCCGCCGCTTCCGCTGGGTCCCCCACCAGGTCGGCGCCTCCTGCACCAGCATGACGTCCGGCGCGCACGCCCTCACCACCCGCGCGAGCGCCGTACGGTCGTCACCCCACCGATGCACGTTGTACGACAGCACCCGCAGCACCGCCGTACCACCGACGGGACCCAGCTTCGAGCCGTCGTCGGTGGGCTCGTGACTCATGCCTCGGGGTCGCCGTTCAGGTCGGCGTGGTGCAGGTCGGCGTCGGCGGCCGCGGCGCGCATTCCGGTACGACGGCCGGCCGACTTGCGAGCGGCTCGTTCGAGGCGGGTGGAGCGGCTGCGGGCGGCGGCTGTCTTCGCGGTGACGGCGGTCGTCTTGACGCGGACCCGGCGCAGCCAGGTCGCCTCTTCCCGGGCCAGGTCGGCCGCGCCGACGAGGCCGGCCTCCGGTCCGAGGACGGCGCGCACGATCCGCGCCTCCGGGCGGAACCCACGACCGGTCAGCGTCCGCTTGAACGCGTCCCGCGCCGGCGCCAGCAGCAACTCACCCGCGTCCGACACGCCGCCACCGATCACGAAGGTGCCGGGGTCGAGCGCGGCGGCCAGGTTGGCGAGCCCGATGCCGAGCCAGCGGCCGACGTCCTCGAGCAGCTCCACCGCGACCGGGTCGCCGTCCTTGGCCAGCTCGGTCACCATCGGGCCGTTGATCTTGCGCGGATCGCCACCGGCCGCGCGGAGCAGGTTGTGCGCCACCGGTGAGCCGGACCGCGCCAGCTCGCGCGCCTCCCGGGTCAGCGCGTTGCCGGACGCGTACTGCTCCCAGCAGCCGCGGTTGCCGCACTCGCAGCGATGACCACCCGGCACGACCTGCATGTGCCCGAACTCACCGGCGATGCCGAACTTCCCGCGCTGCAACGAGCCGTCGTTCAGGATCGCGCCACCGATACCGGTCCCGAGCGTCACGCAGACCAGGTGGCTCTCGCCCTGACCGCCACCGAACCGCCACTCCGACCAAGCGGCCGCGTTGGCGTCGTTCTCGACCACGACCGGGAGGCCGAGCCGGCGTTCGACCGCGTCCCGCAGCGGCTCGTGCCGCCAGGCGAGGTGCGGTGCGAACAGCACCGACGACCGCGTCCCGTCGACGAATCCGGCCGCGCCGATGCCGACGGCGATCACGTCGTGCCGGGACTCCAGATCGTGGACGATCTCCGCGATCGCGTCCTCGGTCTCCTTCGGGTCCGTCGTCGGCGTGTCCCGCCGTACCCGGTCCAGGATGTTGGCCTCGGGGTCGACCACGCCGGCGGCGACCTTGGTCCCGCCGATGTCGATCCCGATCGTCAAAGCCTGCGTCAGAGCCACTGCACGACCCTCCTCGCCGTACCCCCAGCCCCCGCCGGACTACCTCCAGTATCCCGTGTCCCGGTCATGACCGGGTTTTCTCCGGAACGGGGGCCGGGTGGCGGGCCAGGTCGGCGGCGCCGATCAGGCCCGCGTCGTTGCCCAGCTCGGCCACGCTGAACGTCGGGTGCGGACGGTTCGCCTTGGCCGGGAGGACCTTCTCGAAGGCCGTCTCGGCAGACGTCAGCAGCAGCTCCTTCGCCGCGCTCACGCCACCGCCGACGACGATCAGCGTTGGGTCGAACAGGGTCGCGAGACTCGCCAGCCCCTCGCCCAGCCACCGTCCGAGCTCCTCCAGCAGCTCCACCGCGCACGGATCGCCCGCGGCCGCCGCCTTGGTGATCATCGGCCCGGTCAGCTCGGCCGGGTCGGAGATCCCGCACACGCTCAGCATCTGCATCGCGCTCAGCGAACCCGACTCCGCCTGCGCCCGGCCCTCTCGCACCAGCGCCCGCCCGGACGCGTACTGCTCCAGGCAGCCCCGCGCCCCACAACCACACCGATGCCCACCGGGTACGACGCGCATGTGCCCGAGCTCGGCCGCGACACCATGGGCGCCGCGCAGCAGCTCGCCGTCGTGCACGACCCCACCGCCGATCCCGGTGCCGACCGTGATGCAGACCATGTCCTGGACGTTCTTCGCGGCGCCGAAGGCGAACTCGCCCCAGGCCGCGGCGTTCGCGTCGTTCTCGACCACCACGGGGATCTTCAGCATGTCCGCGACCCGGGCGCCGAGCGGCTCGTTCCGCCAGGCCAGGTTCGGCGCGAACAGCACGGTCGACCGGTCCGACGAGACGAACCCGGCGGCGCCGATCCCGACCGCCTCCACGTCGTGCCCGGCGATCAGTTCGGCGGCCGCGTCGCAGATCGCCGCGGCGGTGCCGTCGACCGAGTCCGCCGGGGTGTCGCGATTCGCGCGGGCACCGATCACTCCGTCCGGTCCGACCAGGCCGGCCGCGATCTTCGTTCCGCCGACATCGATGCCGATCGTCAGTCCCATGGTTCGGGGTCCTCACTCACGTCGATCCGGTCCACCCGGGACCGGACCGGCTCCTCCTGAGCGGTACGCGACGCTGCGTCCGCCTGCGTCTGCCGGCCAGCCTCTGCGGCCGCCTCCAGCAACGATCGCACCGACCCGAGCACGTGCGCGGCCGCCGACGACAGCTGCTCGATCGTCTCCGGGCTGGTATTCCGGACCTTGCGAATCAGCTGGCACACCGGACACCACTGACACTCGGGGCCGGCGTGGTGCTCGTGCGTTTCCTGCTCGTCGTCCGCGGGTGCGGGCTCGGCGCGCGTCGTACCACCGGGACCGGCGGCGGCCTGTTGGAGTACGGCGAACAGCTTGGCCGCCTCCTCCGCGACGGATCCGATCGGCTCCTTACTACTCACCGGCCCTCCCCGATCGCGGCCTCGTGGGCGAGCCGCGCGTGGAACTCTGCCGTCAAACCCTGCGCCAACTCCTGCGCAGACTCGAGCGGACCGCTCCCACTCGGCAGCTCAGTAGTCACCGGTCGCGCCGTCTCGCGCGGCGCGAACCGCACCTGCAGGCGACCGTCGTCCAGCCGCGCGCCCGCGACCACTCCGCGGGCCAGTGCCGCCGGCAACGGAAGCACCCGCCGGTACGACCCGACGGTGATGATCAGCTCGTCACCGTGGCGCGCCAACTCCAGCTCGTTCGCGGAGGCCAGCGGCAACGGCATCGTCAGCGTGTAGGTCCGGCCGTCGGTGTCGATGTGCCGATCCACCCACAGCGACGTCTCATCCGTCGCACGGGCGAACGGGTCGTCCCCGCCGTACATCTCCACTGCGAACGCGGCCAACTCCTCCACGCCGACCGGCTCACAGGCCCGGTACGGCGACTCCCAGATCGGCAGCGGCCGGAACGAGTCCGCCACGTCCTCGAGGATGCCGCGCTGCGCCGCGACCCACTGCCGCCGCCAGTTGTCGGCGCCTGCGGCCGGGAAGACCCGGTTCGCGACCACGCCGTCCACGCGGTAGCCGTACAGCGACAGGGTCGTCAGCGATCGCCGCGCCTCGGCCACCACGACGGCCTCAGGCGTCAGCACCAGCCGCACCGACGCGTCCGGTCCGGCCAGGAGCGTGCGGATGTCCGACAGGTCGCTCTGCAGCCGCCGCAGCGCGTCGAAGACGGTGTCGTCCGGCATCGGGATCCCCGACGCACGACTGAGGAACGGCCGGAAGGTCCGCATCACCTTGCGCTCGGCGTTGAAGATGCGGTCCATGTACCAGTTGAGTGCCTCCGGCAACGCGAGCAGCCGGAGCGTCTCCGCGGTCGGCGCGCAGTCCACCACGATCACGTCCCAGCGCCCGGACCGGACGTGGTCACGCACCTCGAGCAGCGCGAGCACCTCCTCGGCGCCCGGCAGCACAGTCAGTTCCTCGGCCTCGATCGGGTCCACCCCGACCATGTGCAGCACCGACCGCAGGTACGCCTGGATGTCACCCCAGGACCGCTCGAAGCGGCGCTGCGCGTCGATCTGCTGGACGAACAGCAGGTCGTCGATCTCGGTCGGCTCGAGACCGACCTCGGAGTCGAACGCGTCCGACAGCGAATGCGCGGCGTCGGTCGACAGCACCAGCGTGCGCAGCCCACGCAACGCGGCGAGCGTGGCCGTGCCCGCGGCGGAGGTCGTCTTGCCGACGCCGCCCTTACCCGTGTACAGCAGAACCCGAGTCACTCTGGATCAGGACTCGACGCGCTTCTTGAGGCCCTTGAGGGCCGTGTCGATGATGACCTTCTCGGCCTTGCGCTTCAGCATGCCGATCATCGGGATCGCCACGTCGACAGCCAGCCGGTACGTCACCTCGGTACCCTCCGCTCCCAGGTCGCGCAACACATACGCGCCGTCCATCCCCTTCACCATCTTGGCCCGCACCAGCGTCCAGGTCACCTCGTTGCGGGACCAGACATAGTCCAGCGTGTACTCGTCCGAGATCGCGCCGGCGTCGACCTTGAACCTGACCTGCTTCGGCCGGCCCGCCTCGTCGGTGGACAGCACCTCGGTCTCCCGCATCGAGTCGGCCCATTCCGGGTACGCCTCGAAGTCCGCGATCACCGCCATGATCTCTTTGGGAGTCGCGTTCACCACGATGGTCGAGGTGGTCTGTTCCGCCATTGATACACCTCTTAACTGCCGCTGGTGGTGCGTGAACTGTCGGGACGAGTCGTGCCGGGACCGCCGGTGTCGGCGTCCTCCCCGGAGACTATCGCGGGATCGTATCCGGGACGGCGCTCGCCCGCGGCGCGGCCCGCTTCGGCCTCGTCCTTGAACCGCCACAGGTGCTCCCGGTACGACGCGACGTACCGCTCCTTCAACCTGGCGAGCGCCTGACCGCGGACCGGTTTCGCCGGATCGACGCGCAGGTACCAGTGCACGACGACCCCGTCGCGAACCGGCTCCAGCCACCACTCCGCCGTACCGATGGCGGCACCGGTGACGGCCCAGCGGACGCCCTCCGGGCCGCGCCGCTCGGAAGGGTTCAGGGTGAGGTCCGGCCACCACTCGCGCCAGAGGGTGTCCGAACCGAGCCGCTCGGCGACGTAGGCTGGATCAGCAACGACCAAGTCGTCGCAACTGATGTCGAGCGTGGACATGGCTAGAACCTAGTTCCTGGGTCACATAAACCTGGCTACTTGTGGGTAGGTGACTGTACCGTGCGCCGGACGTCGACAATTCGTGACCGACTGAGGAGACGCGGATGCGTGAGTACACCGTTCCTGCTGTGACCGAGCCACTCACCGGGAGCCTGAGCGACCCGGTGTGGGCGAACGCGTCCTCTCATCCCGACACCGCGATCTTCAGCCGGCGGGCCGAAGGCGGCTGGCTGGACGTGTCCGCGGCCGAGTTCGCCCGGCAGGTGACCGGCGTCGCCAAGGGCCTGATCGCGGCCGGCGTGAAGCACGGCGAGCGGGTCGCCCTGCTCAGCGCCACCCGCTACGAGTGGACCCTGATCGACTACGCGATCTGGAGCATCGGCGCGGTCACGGTGCCGATCTACGAGACCTCGTCGGCGTCGCAGATCCAGTGGATCCTGACCGACTCCGAGGCGGTCGTGGCGATCGCCGAGAACGCTGCCCACGGCGCGGTGGTCGAGTCCGCCCGCGCCGAGGCGCCGTCCCTGCAGGAGATCTGGCAGATCGAGGCGGGCGCGGTCGAGGAGCTGACCGTCCTCGGGCAGGAGATCTCCGACGCCGAGTTCGACAAGCGCCGGACCGCGGTCACGGCGGACGATCTCGCGACGCTCATCTACACCTCCGGTACGACGGGACGCCCGAAGGGCTGCAAGATCAGCCACTCGAACTTCCTCGCCGAGCTCGGCCAGGCGGTGAAGGTGCTGGACGACCTGTTCGACGTCAACGGCGCGAGCACGCTGCTGTTCCTGCCGCTGGCGCACGTGTTCGCCCGGATCATCCAGGTCGGCTGCGTGATGATGCGGGTCAAGGTCGGCCACAGCTCGGACGTGAAGAACCTGGTCGCTGATCTCGGCGCGTTCAAGCCGACCTTCATCCTGAGCGTCCCGCGGGTGTTCGAGAAGGTGTTCAACTCCGCCAGCCAGAAGGCACACGCCGACGGCAAGGGCAAGATCTTCGACGCCGCCGCGGACACCGCGATCGCGTATTCGCAGGCGCTGGACAAGGGCGGCGCGTCGTTCGTGCTGAAGGCCAAGCACGCACTGTTCGACCGGCTCGTCTACTCCAAGCTCCGCACTGTGCTCGGCGGCAACGTCGCGTACGCCGTCTCCGGCGGCGCGCCACTCGGTGACCGGCTCGGCCACTTCTTCCGCGGCATCGGCGTACCGGTGCTGGAGGGCTACGGCCTGACCGAGACCACCGCCGCGGTGTCGGTGAACCTGCCCGCCGACATCCGCGTCGGCACCGTGGGCCGGCCGCTTCCTGGTGTCACGGTCGGCGTCGCGGAGGACGGCGAGCTGCTGTTCAAGGGCGGCCAGGTGATGCAGGGCTACTGGAAGAACGACGAGGCCACGGCGGCCGCGATCGACGCGGACGGCTGGTTCCACACCGGGGACCTGGGCGAGTTCGACGTCGACGGGTTCATCAAGATCACCGGCCGGAAGAAGGAGATCCTGGTCACCGCCGGCGGCAAGAACGTCGCGCCGGCCGTGCTCGAGGACCAGATCCGCCTGCACCCGCTGGTCAGTCAGTGCATGGTGGTCGGCGACGCCAAGCCGTTCATCGCCGCGCTGATCACGATCGACCCGGAGAACGTCGTCCCCTGGGCCACCGAGCGCGGCAAGCCCACCGACGTCGACTCGCTGACCGACGACGCGGACCTGATCGCCGAGATCCAGAAGGCCGTCACCGAGGCCAACGGGTCGGTCTCCCACGCCGAGGAGATCAAGAAGTTCTCCATCCTCCCGACCGACTGGACCCAGGAGTCCGGCGAGCTGTCGCTGAAGCTCTCGCTGCGCCGCCATATCGTGATGAAGAACCACGAGGCCGACGTCGAGGCCCTGTACGCCAAGTAGGCCGGGGGTTTGCCGGCGGGTACCGGGGACGACATGAAGTCTCGACACGATGCAGGCCACCGTCGTGGCACGGCACCACGGGTCGTCGGATCCATAGCTCCGCCGACGGAGATCAGCGGCCCCTTCGTCTTCAGCTGGAGCGCGGTCGGAGAGTGCGCGGTCGTCCGCGTCGCCGGTCAGGTCGACGTCGCCACCGCACCGGCGTTCCGGACCGAGCTCGGGCACGTGATCACCACCAAGCTGTCCAAGCTTGTCGTCGACCTGCGGCGCGTCACGGCGATGGAGGCGGCCGGCCTCCACGTCCTCGTCGACGCCCACGATCTGGCCGTCCAGCACGGCGGCTGGCTGCGCGCGTCCGGAGCCGGGCAGTGGCTGGCCGACCTGATCCGGGCCGCGGGACTCGACCGGCCGCTCGACCACTACCCGACCCTCGCGGACGCGCTGCCCGCGCACCGCCCAGTCCCACTGACTTAGGTACGGCGAGGACGTCGTACTGCGGGATCAGCCGATCGGGTGACGACCGGTCGAGCCTGATGGGCGATTCGGGCGGGGTGGTCTCTCCGCGAGAGTCGTCGTATGACCTTGGAGAGTGTGCGGACGGCCCGAGGGCCTGTTGTCGAAGTCAGTGAGCTGCGGAAGTCCTATGGCGGCCGGAGTGTCGTCGACGGTGTGTCGTTCGCCGTCGAGGAGGGCGAGATCTTCGGGATCCTCGGCCCGAACGGCGCCGGCAAGACCACCACGGTCGAGTGCGTCGAGGGACTGCGCGTCCCCGACGGCGGCCGGGTCCGGGTCGCCGGTCTCGACCCGATCGCCGACCACGCGGCCGTCACCCAGGTCCTCGGCGCCCAGCTCCAGGAGAGCGAGCTGCAGGCCAAGCTCACCGTCCGCGAGGCGCTCGAGCTGTACGCCGCCCTGTACCCGAACCCGGCCGACTGGCGCCCACTCGCCGAACGCCTCGGCCTCGTCGCCCAGCTGAACACCCGGTTCGCTGTCCTCAGCGGCGGCCAGAAGCAGCGCCTGTTCATCGCCCTCGCCCTGATCGGCAACCCCCGCGTGGTCGTCCTCGACGAACTGACGACCGGGCTCGACCCGCGCGCCCGCCGCGACACCTGGGAGGTCGTCGAGGACGTCCGCGCGCGGGGCGTCACCGTCCTCCTGGTCACGCACTTCATGGAGGAGGCGCAGCGGCTGTGTGACCGGATCGCCCTGATCGACAAGGGCCGGATCACCGCGCTCGACACCCCGCGCGGACTGATCAGCCGTACGGCGGGGTCCACCATCATCTCGTTCACCCCGTCGGCAGCGCTCGACGACGAGGAGCTGGCCGCGCTGCCGGCGCTCGCGTCCGTCGAGCACAAGGAGGGCCGGATCACGCTGGCCGGGTCCGACGACACCGTCACCGCGGTGCTCTCGCTCCTCGCCCGGCACCGCATCACGGCCCACCAGCTCCGCGTCACCGACGCCACGCTGGACGACGCCTTCCTCGACCTCACCGGAGCCACCTCATGACAGTGCTTTTGGCCGCGCCTCCGGCACGGCGGGTCATGGGGCTTTTCCTCCCGCCCTTCCCTCGTCGCTCCAGTCGCGGTGCATATCGCCACGCCTCCGGCGCGGCAGGTCATGGGGCTGGTACTCCCGCTCTTCCCTCGTCGCTCCAGTCGCTTCGCTCCCTCCGCTCCTCAGTCCAGATCGGGAGGCCCCATGACCGGGCTCCCTCCGCTCCTCAGTCCAGGCCGGGAGGCCCCATGACCACGACAGCACCGACGCGTACCAACCGACGCCGCGCCGTTCTCCGGGCGGAGTCCCGGCTCTTCCGGCGCGAGCCCGGCAACCTCTTCTGGATCCTGGGATTCCCGCCGCTGCTGCTGGTGATCCTGGGCAGCATCCCGTCGTTCCGGAAGGCCGACCCAGGCCTCGGCGGCCTCCGGCTGATCGACGTGTACGTCCCCATCCTCGTCCTGGTCGCGCTGATCGTGACCGGCCTGCAGGCGATGCCACCCGTCATCACCGGCTATCGCGAGCGCGGCATCCTGCGCCGGATGTCGGCGACTCCGGTCCGCCCGTCCGCGCTGTTGTCGGCGCAGATGGGTCTGAACGGCGCAGCGGCTCTGGTGTCGGCGCTGGCCTGCATGGCGATCGGCCGGCTCGCGTTCGACGTACGGCTGCCGCAGCAGGCGTTCGGCTACGCGCTCGCGCTGCTGCTCACGGCCGCCGCTGCCTTGGCCCTGGGGGCGCTGGTGTCGGCGCTGGCCCGGACGGCGCGGATCGCGACGGCGATCGGCACCGCGGTGTTCTTCCCGAGCTTGTTCTGCGCGGGTATGTGGCTGCCCGTGCGAGCGATGCCGCACCTCCTTGCCCACATCGTCGTACTCACTCCCTTCGGCGCCGCGGCCCGCGCCCTCGACCAGGCGTCGACCGGCCACTGGCCGGCCTGGTCCCACCTCGGGGTCCTCGCCGCGTGGGCTGTCCTTCTGTCGGCCGCGGCTACTCGCTGGTTCCGGTGGGAGTAGGAGACTGAGCAGGTGACGACTGCGGACACGGACCTCGACCGGCGGCGGGATCTGTACCTCAAGGGGATGCCGTACGGGCTGCTCGGCGTCGCCACGCTCCTGTCGGCCGCCACGGCCGGGCTGATCATGCCGACCGCGGCGATCCGGATCGCGGCCGCGGGGCTGGTCGTGGCTGCGCTCGTGTTCCAGTTGTGGTGGAGCTGGATCTCCCGCACCCGCCCAGGACCGAACTGGATCTCGGCGACGTACTACACCGTCCGCTGGGCGATCGGCTTCGCCCTGACCGTGCTGAATCCGTTCTTCGCGTTCTATGCCGTCGCCGGGTACTTCGACACCGACGAACTGATCCCCGCACAGCGCTGGAAGCGGCTCGCCCTGTTCGCCTGCTCCATCCCGGTGGCGGGGGCCCAGACCAGCGGCATCCCGGTCGAGGACTCGACGAAGTGGATCGTGTTCGCCGGCCTGCTGCTGGCCAACAACGTCCTGCTGACCGTCGTCCGGCACTTCGCCGACCAGGAGGAGGAACGGTCCCGGGCCCGGGCGGCCACCATCGCCGAACTCCAGCAGGCCCACGAGGAGAACGCCGCTCTGCAGGCCCAGCTCCTGATCCAGGCCAGGGAAGCGGGCATCGCCGACGAACGCCGGCGGCTGGCCGCCGAGATCCACGACACCATCGCCCAGGGATTGACCGGCATCATCGCCCAGCTTCAGGTCGTCGCGAAGACCGCCGACCCGGCGGCCGCGCGAGAGCACGTGAACCGGGCCACCGACCTGGCCCGGCACAGCCTGGGCGAGGCCCGCCGCTCCGTGCAGAACCTCGCTCCGGTCGGCCTGTCGTACGACGGACTCCCCGAGGCGATGCGCAAGACGGTCGACCAGTGGGCGGAGCGGACCGGCGTACGCGCGGAGTTCACCCTCACGGGTCCGGCGCAGCACCTGCACGGAGAGGTGTCGGCGACGCTCCTGCGGATCACGCAGGAGGCGTTGGCGAACGTGGCCAAGCACGCGGCCGCCACCCGCGTCGGGGTCACACTCAGCTACATGGACGACGAGGTCACCTTGGACGTCCGCGACGACGGGAAGGGATTCGATCCGATGACGCTACCCACCCGCACCGGTACCGGCGGCTTCGGCCTGGACGGCATGCGTGCCCGCGCCGAGCGCATCGCCGGCTCGCTCAGCGTGGAGTCCGAGCCGGGCTCAGGTACGGCGGTGTCGGCTCGCGTACCGTTGGTGCTCCATGGCTGAGATCTCGCTCCTCCTCGTCGACGACCACCCAGTGGTCCGGAACGGTCTGCGCGGCATGTTCGAGGCGGAGCCCGGCTTCACCGTGCTCGCCGAGGCGTCCAACGGCGTGGAGGCGGTGGCACTGGCCGCCGAGCTCGACCCGGACGTGATCCTGATGGACCTGCGCATGCCCGGGGGCGGCGGACTGGACGCCATCACCGAGCTGACCCGCCGCGGCGCCCGGGCGAAGGTCCTGGTCCTCACCACGTGGGACACCGACACCGACACGCTGCCGGCAATCGAGGCGGGCGCGACCGGCTACCTGCTGAAGGACGCGCCGCAGGATGAGCTGTTCACCGGGGTCCGCGAAGCGGCAGCAGGACGCACGGTACTCTCCCCTGCCGTCGCCTCCCGGCTGGTCTCCGCTGTCCGGACGCCGGCGGCGACTCCGCTGGCCGCCCGTGAACGCCAGGTCCTCGCACTGGTTGCCAAAGGCACCTCCAATCGCGAGATCGCCCGCGAGCTCTTCATCAGCGAGGCGACGGTCAAGACCCACCTCAGTCACCTGTTCACCAAGCTCGGCGTGACCGACCGCGCGGCGGCGGTGGCCAAGGGCTACGAACTGGGCATCCTCGGTCAGGACTGATCAGCGGCCTCCGGTGAACGTGATGCCGTTCGTGATCTGCTTCTGAGCGACGAAGAAGACCACCAGGCAGGGCAGCGTGATGAGCACGGAGGTTGCCATCAGCAACGGTGTGTCGGTGCCGTTGACGGACTGGAAGCCGGCCAGGGCGAGCGGGAGGGTCTTCCACTGGTCGGAGTTGATGTAGATGGCCGGGCCGAGGAAGTTGTTCCAGTAGCCCATGAACAACAGGATCGACACCGCGACCACGGCCGGCCGGGCCAGCGGCAGGTAGACCAGCAGGAAGGTCCGGAACCAGCCGCACCCGTCGACAACCGCCGCGTCGGCCAACTCGGACGGCATCCGGGCGAAGAACTGCCGGAACAAGAAGATGTAGAACGGCGACCCGAAGAACGCCGGCAGGATCAGCGGGTAGAGCGTGTCGATCATGCCGAGGTTGTTGAACAGCATGAACTGCGGCACCATCGTCACCTCTCCGGGCAGCAGCATCGTCGCCAGCACGACGGCGAACACGACCCCGGAGAACCGCACCCGCAACCGCGCGAACGCGAACCCGGCCAGCGAGCACGAGAACACGGTCCCGACGATCGGGATGAACGTCGTCAGCACCGAGTTCAGCGCGTACCGCCAGAACGGGAACGACGTGATCGCGCGGGTGTAGTTGTCCCACAAGAACTCGTGCGGCCACACACTGGCCCCGGAACCGCCCACTCCGGCCAGGGACCGCAGCGATGTCGCGAGCATCCACAGGAACGGATAGACGAACACCAGCGATCCGAGGGCGAGGACGACGTACAGGACGGCGGTGAGGGACACGTTCCGGCGCCAGAACGGACGATCGGTGCGGACCGCCACCGCGGGACGTGCTTCGGCCAGGGCCGTCATCGGGTCCTCCTCTTGCGGCGACCGGACAGATCGGACTCGTAGTACACGGCGAACGCGCTGCCTCGGGCCGTCACCAGGGTGAGCGCGAGGATGACGACGAACAGGATCCAGGCCAGCGCGGACGCGTAGCCCATCCGGAAGTTCTGGAAGGCGTTGTCGTACAGGTAGTAGACGAAGAACAGCAGCGAGTCCTTCGGGCCGCCCTTCGCGACGAAGCCCTGGGTGAAGATCTGCAGCGCGCCGATGATCCCGGTCAGCGCGTTGAACAGGATGATCGGCGACATCTGCGGCAGCGTCACGTGCCAGAAGATCCGGACCGGCCCGGCGCCGTCCAGCGCCGCCGCCTCGTAGAGGTTCGTCGGCACGTCCTTCAGCCCGGCCAGGTAGATCACCATCGCCCCGCCGACCGTCCACAGACTCATCAGGATCACGGTCGGCAGCGCCCAGGACGGATCGTTGAACCACCCGGGCCCGTCGATCCCGACCTTGCCGAGTACGTCGTTCGCCAAGCCGTACTGGGGATTGAACACCCACAGGAACAGCACCATCTGGGCCACGCCGGACACCAGGCTCGGCAGGTACCAGACGGTCCGGAAGAACCGCATCCCGGGCAGCTCGGTGTTCAGCAGCAGGGCCACCAGGAACGCCAGGACGGCCTGCAGCGGCACGCTGATCACGGCGTACAGCAGGGTCACCTTGAGCGCCTGCCCGACCCGCGGGTCCTGGAACGCCTCGGTGTAGTTGGCCAGACCGACGAACTTCGGCGGCGTGATCAGGTCCCACGAGGTCAGGCTGACGTAGAGCGAGGACACCATCGGCCCGACCGTGAAGAGGCAGAAGCCGATCAGCCACGGCGAGACGAACAGCCAGAACGCGATCGTCTTGTCGGCCCGCGGCCACTTCCGCCGCGCCCCGTACGCCGCCAGTCCGATGACGGCGTACAGGACGATCAGCAGGAGCAGGAACGGGACCAGCGGCACGAGTACGGTGGGGACGCCCCAGGACTCGGCGAGTCCCCGGATCCAGCCAATGGTCGGGTTCACGGGCTACCTCACTGCTTGAGCGACTGGGTGCACTTGGCGGCCAGTTGCGGCAGGATCTTGGCGACGTCGTCCTTGCCGGTACCGAGCGGGGTGTAGCTCGTCATGCCCTTCTCCGCGTCACCGGAGATCTGCGCTTCCTTGGCGACCGACGGGCCGACGATGCCGCTCTTCAGCGCGGTGGTGAACGCGGCCAGGTTGCGATCGGCCGGCAGCACCTTCTCGAGCGTCGGCGTCGACGCCGCGATGATCGGTACGCCGAGCGCCGTGTTGCC
Source organism: Kribbella sp. NBC_01484 (assembly GCF_036227145.1). Taxonomy (NCBI): domain Bacteria; kingdom Bacillati; phylum Actinomycetota; class Actinomycetes; order Propionibacteriales; family Kribbellaceae; genus Kribbella; species Kribbella sp. NBC_01484. The sequence goes on along the minus strand of NZ_CP109437.1, from coordinate 5,995,429 downwards.
CTGGATCAGCTGGTCCTGAGCGACCTGCTGCGTGCTGGCGAACTCGACGAACTTCTTCGCTGTCTCGAGTTGCTTGCCGGACGCGTTCTTCGCGATCCCGAGCCCGTCCACCTCCATCGGGAATCCCTTGCCGGGCACGGGCACCAGGGTCCAGTTCGGCTTGCTGATCTTGGCGAAGTCGGCGACCGTCCAGGGACCGAAGTCACTGAAGGTGGCCAGCCGTCCGGCCGCGAACCACTGCGCCTGGTCCTGGCCCTGGATGTCCACCGAGGTCGGCGCCGAGCGGTCCTTCTGCAGGTCGACGACGTACTGCGCGGTCTGCACGCCGGTCTCGTCGCCGAACGTGCACTCGGTCCCGTCGGCGTTGTAGTAGCCACCACCGGCGGCCGTCAGCCAGCCGCGGTACCAAAGATTGCTGGAGCCGTAGACGCGGGCCCTGCCGTCGCCGTGCGACAGCTTCGCGGCGATCGTCTTGAACTCGTCCAGCGTCAGCGGGGTCGTTGCGCTAGGCAACGGTACGCCGGCGGCCCTGAACGCGTCGGTGTTGACCGCCATCACCTTGGGCTTCGCGGCGAACGGCATCGCGTAGTACTTGCCCTGGAACTGCAGCGCGGACGAGATGTTCGGCTGCACGTACTTGCCGGGGTCAACGGTCTGCTCGGCGAAGCTCGGCGCGAACCCGGCCAGGCTGGTGTTGCTGATCTCCATCACGGTCGACTGGGTGCCGGCCGCGATCGATGTCTGCAGCTTCTGCTCGTAGTCGGCCTGGATCCAGTTCGTGGTCACCTTCGTGCCGGGGTTGGCCTTCTCGAAGGCCGCGGCGATCGCCTTGAGCGACGCGGCCTCGGAATTCGTTCCCCAGAAGGAGAAGCTGATGGTGGCGGAGTCCCCGGAGGTGTTGCCGGCGTTGTTGCCGGCGGGCTGGTTGCCGGTGGCGCAGCCTGCCGCCAGCAGGACGGCGGCGACCACAGGGATGAGGCGGTTGGGTTGCTTCATGAGGGGTCCTTCGGCTGGGTGCTGACCCGGGCGGTCCGACCGGGTTCGAGGATGCGGTTGGTGCTTCCTGGGCCGACCGTCACCGTCAGCGGCCCCGGTCCGCTGTGCACGGTGACTTCGGTCGCGTGCCGGCCTTCCTGGCTGATCCGGAGATCCCAGCCGCCGACCCGGACGTGGTCGGCGGTCAGCCGGCCGATGGCGGCCGGCAGATGGGATTCGATGGTCAACGTCGCCGACGCCGCGTCCGGCCGCAGCCCGAGCAGTCCGGCGACGAGGTGCTCGACGACGGTGAAGGAGATCTCCGGGTAGTCGTCCCGGCTGTCGATGAGATGCTTCGTCCAGCGCCAGGCGGATTCGTCGCGACCGTGCTTGAAGAACACGGCCGGGAGGTAGCTGAACGACTCGATGTTCAACGGCGGGTGAGACTCCATCCGGGCTTCGATGTAGTCGAGGAGCCGCTCGTTGCGTTCCCCGGTGCCGCTGAGCCCGAACAGCGGGACCAGGTCGTGCGACTCCAGGCCCCACCCGTAGTCGAACCCGTCCTTGGTCCGCCCCCGAGCGAACTGGTCGCCGTTCCACCAGTCGTTCAGGTACGTCGCCTGGATCCGCTCGGCCTCGGCGTCCCGGCCGAGCTTGCGGAGTACGGCGTACTGGAGTGCCATGCCGTCGCCCGCGACGATGAGCGGCGCCTCCCGCTCGTTGTAGGTGGCGGTGCCGAGGAAGATGTCGCCGGTCCCACCTGCCTCGGGGACGCCGTCGCCGTCGGCGTCATGGGCCTCGATGAACTCGCCGACGCTGTGCCGGTAGTACGCCGCCAGGTCGGGGTCGTCGAGCCATCGGCGGTCGCCGGTCCAGTCGTACTGTTCCAGCGCCCGGAAGCTGAGGTCGAACACCGCGGGGATCTCCCGGACGAAGTGCTCGTTGTGGTGGTAGTCGAGCGCGGCGATCCGCCCGTCGAAGTGGAACGCCCAGATCGGGAACCACTTCCGGGCCGGCGTCGCCGAACGCGCGAAGTACCGGAACATCGCGAAGTTCTCCGCGTCCAGCCCGAGCAGATGCGCACCGGTGGCCTGGTGGCAGACGTCGCGCGAGTAGAACATCGGCCGGGACGGATACCCGGCCCAGTACGACGGCAGGTTGCCGGGCCCGGCGTCCGTCTGGACCCAGTCCAGCGCCCGCTTGCGGGCCCAGGCGAAGGCGTCCTCGACGAGCGGGTTGTCGGAGCTCACAGCCAGCACGGGCACTCCTCGATGAATCCGATATTAGCGCTAAAACTAGAGACCTGGACCAATTCGGTCAATACCTTCTGGCGATCTGGTTTTACCGCTATAGTCCCAGCGTGACGACTTTCGAGATCTGGTCGCCCGACGGCCGCACACACCGCACCGGCACGATCGACGGCACCGCCACGGTGACCGAGCGGCCGGCCGTCGAGCCGGGTGTGCTGCGGTACGACGTGGCCGCCGACGGCCCGGTGACGCTGCGGTGGACCTGGCCGGCCGAGACCGCGGTGACACTGTGGCGCGCCACGCAGGGCTCGCGTCGCGAGCTGCCGATCGACTGGGGTTCGCACCGCGATGTCCGGTCGGTCCGGTCCGCGCCGGTCGCGGCCCTCGTCGACGCGCAGGACCGCAGCTTGTCGACAATCTCCTTGTCGGCAAGTGTCCGCGGCTGCGACTTCGCCGTCGGCGTGAACGAGGAGACCGCCGAGCAGCTGATCGAGCTCACCGTGGACGACGTCGAAGCCCGGCGCTTCACCCTGCGGATCGACCTTCGTGAGCTGCACTTCGCCGAGGCGCTCCGGGGCGTGACCACGGAGTGGACTACCGAGCTCGGCGACCGGATCGCGCCCGTGCCGTCGGTGGCACGGGAGGCGATGTACTCCACCTGGTACAGCGACCACCAGCACGTCTCGGCCGAGTCCGTCGAACGGCACGCCCGCGCGGGAGCGTCGTACGGCTGTGCTGCGGTGATCGTCGACGACGGCTGGCAGACCGACGACACCGCCCGCGGGTACGCGTACTGCGGTGATTGGGAGCCGACCAGCCGGACGTTCCCCGACATGGCCTCGCACGTCCGCCGGGTGCACGAGCTCGGATTGCGTTACGTGCTGTGGATCGCGCCGCCGCTGATCGGCGTGCACTCGAAGGCCTGGGATCGGTTGAAGGATCGCATTCTCGGCTTCGCGGACGGTGAGGTCACAGCGGTGCTGGATCCGCGCTACCCCGAGGTGCGCGAGCACCTCCTGGAGAGCTGCATCCGGCCGGTGCGGGACTGGGGTGCCGACGGGCTCAAGATCGACTTCATCGACTCGTGGGCGTGGTCTTCCCCGCCGCCGGCGCCGGATGCCGATTGCACCTCCGTCGACGAGGGTGTCGAGTTGCTGCTGCAGGCGATCACCACCGAGCTGCGGAAGTTGCGGCCGGATGTGCTGATCGAGTTCCGGCAGGACTATGTGAACCCGCGGCTGTGGCAGTTCGGCACGTTCCTGCGCGCCGGGGACTGCGCGATGGACCCGGTGGAGAACCGGGTGCGCACGATCGACAGCCGCTTGCTGGCCGGGGATCGCGCGGTGCACTCGGACATGCTGATGTGGCACCCGTCGGCGTCCGCGGAGAACGTCGCGCAGCAGTTCATCGGTGCGATGTTCAGTACGCCGCAGGTGTCGATGGAGCTCGATGCGATGTCGCCCGAGCACGAGCGCGTGGTGCGGTACTGGCTCGGCTTCCTGCGTGATCACGCCGATGTGTTGCTGGACGGCGTACTGGTGCCTTCGCGGCCGGATGCTCGGTACACGCAGGTCCGGGCTGTCGGTGCGGAGACTGTGGTGGCCGTTTTCACCAACCCTGTGGTGCGGGTGGCGGACACCGATCGGTCGATCGTGCTGGTGAACAGTGGCGCTTCGAGCCGGATCATCGTGGAAGATGCCGGACCTGGGCCGGTCGACCTCGTAGTGTCGGACTGCTCGGGCACGGAGGTGCATCGCGGGCGGACGACACCGCCGGAGGTGTGGGCGATCGACGTACCGATCGCCGGGGTGGCCCGGATCCAACGGGTCTGACAGAGGGGGCTGGATTGACGCAACAGAAGCCGCGGCGGACGACCGTCGCGGATGTGGCCCGGCGGGCCGGGGTGTCGGCGATGACGGTGTCGAACGTACTGAACGCGCCGCACCGGGTGGCCGAGCCGACGGTCCGGACCGTGCGCGCGGCGATCGAGGAGCTCGGGTACACCCCGAACCACGCGGCCCGGGCGTTGTCGTCCGGCCGCAGCCAGGTGATCGGATTGCCGCTCTACCTCGAGGACGACGCGTTCAGCGAGCAGAACCCGGGCCTGGGTGGGTTCCTGCACGGTCTGCTCGGTGGCCTGGTGAAGGCCGCGGCGGTGTCCGGGTACGGCGTGCACGTCACGACGCCGACCGAGGGTGCGACGGAGATCGCGCTGTACGAGAAGCTGATCGCCGCCCGGCAGGTCGACGCGATCGTCGTCCTGGAGACGATGCCGCGGGACGAGCGGATCGAGTTCCTCAGCCAGCGGCGGTTCCCGTTCGTTGCGTTCGGGCGGACCGGGCCGCAGCATCGGCAGTGCTGGGTCGACGTGGACAACGAGACCTCGATGGCGGGGATCGCGCAGCACCTGCGGTCGACCGGACGCTCGCGCGCGGTCTACCTGGCGACCGACAGTGCGTTGCCGTGGGTGCATCAGCGCCAGGCCGGGTTCCTGCAGGAATTCCCGTCGGCGCTCGTGCGATCGTTCCGGTCGCTCGAGGCAGTCGCGTCGTACGTCGAGGAAGCCGATCAGCCGGATGTCTTCGTGGCGGACAACGACGCGTACGCCGTGGTCGCGATGCGGGCGTTGCAGCGACGCGGGATCACGGTCGGCGAGGATGTCGCGGTCACCGGGTTCAACGACTTCCCCTTCGCGAGCATGCTCGACACGCCACTGACAACAGCGCGGATCCCGTTGCGGGACATCGCATCGTGCCTGTTCGACCGCGCGCTCCAGGAGATCAGCGGCGACGTCGATCAGCCCGGCCGGCTGGTCACCGCTCCCCTGGTAGTCCGCTCGAGTGCCTGACGGGCGATCAGGAGTGTGGTCGCCGTACCGAGGATGCCGGCCGCGGCGATGGTGAGGTTCGGGGCGAGGAAGGTGCCGACGACGCCGGCCAGGGCGATGCTGACGCCTTGGATCGCCATCAGGCCACTGGTCTGGACGGTGAAGAGCCGGCCGCGGTACGACGGGTCGACCGCCTGCAGGATCAACGGATCGACGCCCTGGTTGAACGCGTAACCGGCGCCGGAGACCGCGAGCAGGACGGCCGCGACCGGGATGGACGGGGTGAAGAAGAAGGCGATCGCCGGGAGCTGCGTCATCAGCAGGAGTGGAACGACGAGCCGTCGCCGCGTGGAAGGGGGAAACCGCGCGGCGACGAACTCGCCGAGTACTGTGCCGGTCGCGTAGCCGGTGAAGAGCGCACCGGCGGCCGCCGCGACCGTACCGGCCTGGGCTGTGTAGGCGACCGCCAGACCGTCGGGGACCGAGGAGAACGCCGGCGCCACCCAGGTCAGCAGGATCAGACGGCGAAGCCGTTTGGTGGTGAACAGGTAGCGCAGCCCGTCCCAGGAGTCACGGACCGTATTGCGCCGCCGCTCACCGGCCGGGGTGTACGGCGTACCCACGCCGATCAGTACGGCGGACGCGACGAAGGACACCACGTCGAGCGCAAGCAACCGGGTGGGCCCGATCGCCGCCACCGCGACCGCCCCCAGCGCGAACCCGGTCAGCACCGTCACCTGACTGATTGCCCGAAGCAACGACCTCCCGATCGGGAACAGGTCACCGGGCAGCAGCTGCGCGAGACTCGCGGCCCGCGCGCCGGCGAAGACCGGCGCGATGATCCCGGTCGCCAGCAGCAGCCCGAGCAGCGCCGCCACCGGAAGTCCGGGGATCAGCATGACGCCGATCCACAACCCGCTGAGCAGGTCACAGCCGACCAGCACCCGCCGTGCCGGGAACCGGTCCGCGATCGACGAGAGCAGGATTCCACCCAGCGCGTACGGCAAGAACGAACACACCAGCACCAGGGCCGAAAGCAACGGCGACCCGGTCCGCTCGAACACCAGAATCGACAACGCGACCTGGGCGGCCACCGTCCCGAGCATCGACACCGTGTGGGCGAGGAAGATGGCGGGCATGCCGGGAACGCGCAGGACGCCTCGATAGCCGGGGTTGGGTGTCACAACAGTCGCGCTCACGTCGCGAGCGTGCCCGACCGGGACGGCGCGGGCGTAGAGTTTTGGTTGTGGCCGAAAGTTCGTTGCGATGACGGTACTGCGCTTCACCCAGGGCGACGCGTTGCGCTGCCGGTTCGGGGCTTCGCCGTTGTGGGAGACGATGTCGGCGGTGCGCGTGCTGAACGGCTCGAAGCATCAGCCGCTGTACGCGGGCTGGGTGGAGACGAAGCGCGAAGCCGCGGCCGGGCTCGATCTTCGCGGCCTGAAGGCGTTGCAGCCCCGCGTCGGGTTCACGCCGGACTTCCTGACTCCACCGCCGAAGGCTTCGCGGGCCAAGTTCACGACCGAGATCGCCCGGGTCCGCAGTACGCCGCTCGAGCGGGTGCGGACCGAGCTGATCCGCTCACGCGACGAGCTCAGCAACCCCGCCGCACCGGCGATCAACCGGATGCTGCAGGACCTGGCCGGCACCCGGGAACGACTCGCGGACGAGATCGAGAGCGCGTGGATCACCTTGATCCAGCCCGACTGGCCGCTCATCAGCCGCGTCCTCGAGGACGACATCGCGTACCGCGGTCAGCAGCTCACCGACGGCGGCTTGGCCGCGCTCTTCGACGACCTGCACCCGACACTCACCTGGGAGGACGACCGCCTGATCGCCACCCGGTACCGCTCGGAAGACCGTGATCTCACCGGGCAGGGCCTGCTCCTCGCCCCCGGCGTCTTCGCATGGCCCTACCTCGTCATCGTCGTCGACCCGAGCTACCAACCCACTCTGGTCTACCCAGCCCGCGGCGCAGCCCGCCTCTGGTCCGATGCACCCGCTCCCCCGGATCCGCTGGCCCGCCTCCTCGGCCGCACCCGCGCAACCCTCTTGGTCGCACTCGACCCACCGGCAACCACCAGTGCGCTCTCCACTCAGTACGGGTTGGCCTTGGCCACGGTCGCCGAACACCTCTCCGCCCTGTACGACGCGGGTCTCGCCACTCGGCGTCGTACGGGACATCAGGTGCACTATCGCCGTACGGAGGTCGGACAAGCCGTCATCGACGCCTCCGTCGGTTAACCAGGTTTCGGGGTCAGAATGCTGGGGTGAATAAGGAGCCGAAACCCGCTGCCGGACCGAGCAGTCGTCATACGCGGCGGTGGCCGGCGTCGCTGGCGGTGTTAGCGGTGCTGATCCTGCAACTGCTCGTGCCGACGCAGATCAATCTGCTGCCGCAATGGCTCATGCCCATCATCGGTGCGCTGCTCCTGCTGCCGCTGGTGTGGACGAACCCGTTCCACCTTCGCCGGGACGAGCCCTGGCTGCGCTGGGTGGAACTCGTGCTGGTCGCGATCCTGGTCCTCGTCAACGCGCTGTACCTGGCCGGCCTGATCGCCTTCCTCAACTCCGGCGAGGCGACCAACGGCAAAGTGCTGGTGAAGGGCGCTGTGGTGATCTGGGTGACGAACTTCGTCGCCTTCGCGGTCTGGTACTGGGAGATCGACCGCGGTGGCCCGTTCGCGCGGGCGCCCGAACACGAGCGCCAGATGGAGCGGGCGGACCTGCTGTTCCCGCAGATGACGGTCGACCTTCCCGGGTGGGAACACTGGCTGCCCGGGTTCACCGACTACCTGTTCGTCTCGTTCACGGCCGCGACCGCGTTCAGCCCGACCGACACGATGCCACTGAGCGCGCGGACGAAGACACTGATGGGGATCCAGTCGTCGATCGCGCTCCTCACCCTCGCGGTGATCGCGGCCCGCGCGATCAACGTCCTCTGAGATCTGTCTCGACAGGGATGTAATGGGCATGAGACTGTTATGCCCATGTACAGCACGAAGTCGGTGGGGTTGGGGTTCGCGGTGTTCTCCGCGATCACATTCGGTGGGTCGGGGCCGTTCGCCAAGGCCCTCATCGGGGCCGGTTTCACGCCTGAGCAGGCGGCCTGGTTACGCATCCTCGGCGCCGCCGCGCTGCTTGTCCCGCTCGTGCTGACCTTCCGTGGTGCGGCGGGACTCCGCGCGGCTCGATCGTCCTGGAAGCCCCTCGTGCTGTACGGGCTGACCGGGATCGCCGGGTGTCAGACCCTGTTCTTCATCGCGGCCAGCCGGTTGCCGGTAGGCGTCGCGCTGATGCTGGAGTTCTCCGGACCGGTGCTGGTGGTCGCGTGGCTGAAGTTCGGCCAGAAGGTCGCCGTACCGCGGTCCGCCGCACTCGGTGTCGGCATCGCGCTGATCGGTCTCGCCACGGTGGTCGAGATCTGGTCCGGGCTGCAGCTCGACGCGGTCGGCCTGCTCGCCGGACTCGGTGCGGCCGCGTGCCAGGCGACGTACTTCATCCTGATCGACAAGCTGACGGGTGCCGCGGATCCGCTGGTGATGACCGCGGCCGGGAGTGTGGTCGGTGCCGTGCTGCTGACCCTGATCTCCGCGCCCTGGGGGATCCCGTGGCACACGCTGGTCGACACCATCGCGATCGGCCACCGGCACGCTCCCGGCTGGGTGCTGGCCGGCTGGCTGATCGTCGTCAGCACGGTCGTCGCCTACCTGGCCGGTGCCGCCGCGATCCAGCGGCTGTCGGCCGCCATCGGCGGAGCAGTCGCGTACGTCGAGGTCGTCGCGGCGAGCATCTTCGCGCTGATCCTGCTCGGCGAGACGTTGAGCACCAACCAGATCATCGGCGGCGCGATCGTCCTGGTCGGGGCGTTCGTGGCCCAGTCGTCGGTCGGGAAGGTCGTGCCTCCGGAGATCCCGGACTCCGATCCTGATCCCGACACCCCGGACCCCCGCACCGCCGACCTCGACCCGGCCCGCATCTGACCACCCGCCCCTCCTCCATTTGAGGGGTTATCAACTCGAGTTGCGCCTTCTCCCCTGGTGTACGAGCGGAGAAGGCACAGCGGCAGGGGATAACTGGGTCTCCTGCTCAATGTGTGGGTGGTGGCCGACGTGTCACGTCCTCGTCGGAGGCCGGATCCGTTGACCTGAGACAGCTTGTGGTGGGCGGGGATCTGCAATACCAGGTCCCCGCCCACCACGTCCTGCGTGAGACCCCCGGGCCGACAGCGGGATCGTCGCGACCTCGGACAGGTACCAGGGACCGCGGACACGGCACAACCTGTCCGACGACCCCAAATGGTGTCCCCAGTCCCGCAGATCCGCACCAATCCCACCGTCAACCCCACGAACCCGCCCGGCTCCCGCTCCGCCGTGCCCCACCCCGGCTCCCGCTCCGCCGTGCCCCGCCCGGTTCCCGTTCCGCCGTGCCTCGCGGTGCGGTCGGTTGGGTGCGGTCGCAGGCTGATGGGGCGCAGCTGGAGGCTGGGATGTGCAAGGTCATTAGGAGGTGTCGGCCCCAGCCCCGGCCGGACCAGCCGATCTCAGGCGTGAATGCCTCGCCCGAACGGCACCCTGGACCGACACCACCTGTCGAGCTGCACACCGGCCAGCCTGGCTCACCTCGCCCACACATCCAGCAGAACAGCCGGATAACCCCTCCAACTGAGCGTTCTCCCCTCGCATACCAGGGGAGAAGGCACCGCTTCAGGGGATATCCGGATAACCCCTCAAATCACCCCACATCTCAAATCACCCACACATCGAGCGGAAGAGCCCTGAAATGGCGTTATCGCAGCGAGTCGACGAGCTCCCGGGGCAACCCGTGGGTCTCGTGCAGGTACTCGTAGTCGGTGTCGTCGAGGGACTTGTGGAACCGCTCGTGGCTGAGCACCTTGCGGCCCCGATCGAGCAGGTCGCTGAACCGGATCTCCTCGTCGATCAGGATCCGGCGGACCAGCGTGACCGTCTCGCCCTGGTGGAAGTGGTTCAGCGTGTGCTCGAACAGCTCCAGCGGCAGGTCGGACAGCGACCGGGACTCGTCGCCGCGCCACAGGATCGTCAGCACCCGGCGGATCAGCCGGCGCAGCACGTAGCCACGGCCGGTGTTCGACGGGTGCACGCCGTCGCCGACGATCACGATGCTCGAGCGCAGGTGGTCGATGACGATCCGCTGCGACTCCTCGTCCAGCTGCCACAGCTTCGGGACGATCCGCAGCCACGGCTCGAACAGCGAGGTCTCGTACACCGAGTCCTTGCCCTCCAGCAGCATGGTGAGCCGCTCGAGGCCGAGACCGGTGTCGATGTTCTGCTGCTGCAGCGGTTCGAGCGAGCCGTCGTCGAGCCGGCGGTAGCGCATCATCACGTGGTTCCACACCTCGACCCAGCGCTTGTCGGTGCTCGGCGTACCCTCCGGCTCGCCGTCACCGGTCCAGACGAACATCTCCGAGTCGGGGCCGCACGGACCGGTCGGGCCGTTCGACCACCAGTTGTCCTCGGTGGTCCGCTCGATCGGTACACCCAGCTCCTGCCAGGTCGTGACTGACTCCTCGTCCAGCGGCACCTGTTCGTCGCCGCCGAACACGGTCACGTACAGCTTCCCGTGGTCGATGCCGAAGCCGCCGGTCAGCAGCTCGTAGCCCCAGCGCAGCGTCTGGCTGCTCCCGTAGTCCCCGAGCGACCACGAGCCCAGCATCTCGAACACGGTCAGGTGGGTCGGATCCCCCACCTCGTCGAGATCGGTCGTGCGCAAGCATCGCTGGATGCCCACGAGTCTGCGCCCCAGGGGATGGGGTTCCCCTTCCAGGTACGGCGTCAGTGGATGCATCCCCGAGGTCGTGAAGAGCACCGGATCACCGAGCCGCGGGATGAGCGTGGAACCCGTCGTCGGGATGTGACCGCGGTCGAGGAAGAAGTCGATGAAAGTCCTGCTGATGGTCATGGTTCTGGTCCTTGTCTTTCACATGACCGGAAACCAGACCACCGGGCCTCAGAAACAACAAAACCGGCGAACCGTTTCCGGTCGCCGGTGGAGTTGGAAGATGTCAGGCAGCGGCAGCCGGAGAGCACGAAGCTCGTACGGCTGCGATAAGTCGGCCCATCTGCTGCATGTCGGCCAGGGTACACGATTCGCGGACCTAGATGTCCAGGAGTTTCCTGAGTTCTGTGCCGGTGTGGGGCCAGGTCCAGGCGTGTTGGACCCACTCGCGGCCGGCGGCGCCCATGGCTTGGGCCCGGGCGGGGTCGGTGAGGAGCTCGGCGATGCGTACGCCGGTGGGCGCGGGGTTGTAGGGGTCGACGAGGTAGCCGGTCTCGCCGTGGCGGACGGTGTCGGGGGCACCGCCGGAGTCGCCGACCACGACCGGCTTCCCGGTCGCGGACGCCTCCAGCGTGACGATCCCGAGCGCCTCCGGCTCGAGGCCGAACCGCCGGGTCCGGCACGGCATTGCGAACACATCCGCAGCATCGACGTACGGCGGAATGTCGGCCCACGGCACCGGCCCGGTGAACACCACCGACGCCCGCACTCCCACCGACGCCGCCAGCTCCTCGAGCCGTTCGCGATCAGGACCGCCGCCGACCAGGAGCAGGATCGCCGACGGTACGGCGGCCAGGACCCGCGGCCACGCGCGGATCAGCGTGTCCTGCCCCTTCCGCGGAATCAGCCGCGACACACACGCGACCACCGGCACACCATCGAGGCCGAGCCCCTTACGGACCTGCTCTCCCCCGCAACCCGGGAAGAAGCGATCCGTGTCGACCCCGGGCGTCAGCCGCCGCATCCGTCCTACGGCGGCCGGCGACAGCGCCGGCGCGATCTGCGCCTCGCACCACGACGACACCGTCGTCATCGTGTCCGCCGCGTCACCGATCCTCCGCAACGCCCACCGCGCACCTGGTACGCCGGCCCACCAGGTCTCGTGCCCGTGCGTCAACGCGACGATCCGCTTCGCCCCGGCCCGCCGCAGCGCCGGGCCCATCAGCCCGAGCGGCGCGGCCGCACCGAACAGCACCCGGTCCGCGTCGTACTCGCGCAGCAGCCGGACGGCGCGCTTCGTGATCCGGGCCGTCGGCAACAACATCGTCGTCCGGTCCCGAACCACCGGGAACGGAAGGCTCTCGTCGTACGCCGTATCGCCGGGCTCGTGCGACGTGTAGACGACAGGCTCGGGAAGCTCGTCGCACAAGGATCGGACGAACGTCTCGATCCCGCCCTGGCGCGGCGGGAAGTCGTTGGTGACGACGAGCACCGTCATCGCGGCACCAGCGGCGGGACAGGCGTGCCGTACTCGGACGCCCAGGCCCGGCCCATCGCGATCCGCTCCGGCGCGGTCGGGTGGGTGGCGAACAGCCAGTATCGCCAGCGGCTCGGGTCCAGCCCGGAGATGTTCGTCACGGCCAGGTCGTGCTGCATTGCGACGAAGTCCGTCGGGTCGTTCGTCAGGTGCAGCGAGTGGTAGTCGGCGCGGGCCTCGATCCGGCGGCTGACCAGGTTCTGCACCGGGGAGGCGAGCGTCGTACCAGCGACTATCAGCGCGAGCAGCAGTGCGGTCCGGCGCGGGTCGGCCATCCGGGCCCTGAGCAACAATCCCAGCAACGTCACCGCGAACGCCGCGCCGAGCACGCCGATGATCGTGCCGTGCAGTACGTCGTTCTCCGCGGCGTGACCGAGCTCGTGCGCGACCACGAGCCGAACCTGCGCGGGCGGCGTGTTCTTCAGCAGCGTGTCGTAGAGGACCAGCCGGCGGGTCGAACCGAAGCCGGAAACATAGGCGTTCACGGCGGTCGTGCGCTTCGACGCGTCCGCGACCAGCACGTCCTTGACCGGTACGCCGTCCTGCGCCGCCAGCTGCATGAACTGGTCACGCAAGGCGCCGGCCGGCATCGACGTGAAGTGGTTGAACCGCGGCTCGACCAGCACCGGATAGGCGAACGACACTCCGAGCACCAGCACCGCGGCAGCGATTGCCGCAGGCAACCACCACGCGCTGCGCCAGCGTTTGGCCAGGCCGATCAGGACGAGCGCGATCACCGCGAGTCCGAGCGACATCAGCAGCCAGTTGACGGCGCGGTCACGCGTCCACAACCCCCAGTCCTGCACCGACAGGCCGTACTTGCGGGTGATCCGCTCGGCCATCACATCAGTCGGAACCGTGATCAGGCTGGTGAGCAGTCCCAGTCCGAGAACGAGCAGCGGTACGGCGACGTACCAGCGCCGGATGCGGATGGCGTCGTACAGGCGAGGGCCGAGCGGGCTGAAGCCGATCGCGAGCGGGACCAGGATCGTGAGCACCCACGAGGTTGTTGACCACGGCAACAACTCGTGGCGGAACGCGTTCTGGCGGGCGATCTCCGCAGCGGTGAAGTCGAGGCTCGCGTCCGGTCTGGGCAGGTCGATCAGGTGCCAGGGCGTGGTGACGACGATCGTCAGGATCAGCGCCACTGCGAGGACGCCCGCGGCCGCACGTGGTGCCCACCGTGCGACTGGCTCAGACACCGGCGAGCCTCTTGAGGTACTGCTGCCACTCGGCGACGAACTCCGCCTCGGTCATCCCCAGCACCGACTTGAACGCGTCCGCCAGACCGCTCGTGGTCTTCGACGCGTGCACCGCCCGGTAGAACTTCACCAACTTGCTCTGCCCCTCCCGCTCGGAGATGAGCCGGCACGCGAGCCAGGCCGACTCGTACGCCTGGGGCAGCTCGGTCGCCGACGCCGCGAACGCCTCCGGTGCCGGGAGGGTGGCCGGCACCTTGCCGGCCCGGATCGCCTTGAACAGTTCCTTCGCCGCCGACTCGTCCTGCACGGGTACGGCGGTGAACGCGACGTAGTCGGCGAACCCCTCGGCCAGCCACAACGGCACCGGCGAGGCCGTCGCGGTCGAGGCGACGTGGGTGGTCTCGTGGGTCAGCACGATCCGGCGGCCCTGTTTGCCGAGCTCCTCGAACAGCTTCGGATTCGCCACGATCCGCACCGGGGCACCGGCCTCGGGCGTGTCCAGCTCGGCCATCGTGACGGCGGCGATCTGGGTATAGGTGTTGGGCTGGGCGCCGAGGACGGATTCCATCTGCGCCTGCTTGGCCGGCAGGTAGACGATCACCTTCTGCCGCCAGCCCTTGCCCCACACCTTGGTGACGGACTCGACCGCCTTGTCCGCGACGGACACGTAACTCTTCGCGTCCGCCTCCGAGCCGAGACTGATCACCAGGCTGTGGGCGCCCTTGGCCACATCGATCGGGCCGAGCGCCCAGATCGGCCGGCGCTGACCGGCCACGAACCGCTCCGAGAACGAGGCGGCGTACGTCGCTCCGTCACGCGTGACGAACGTGACCGGGAGGGTCTCCCGGGCCGGCTTGGCGTCGAACCCGGCGAGCTGCCAGGACACCTCGACCTGAGCCAGCCAGGCCTGACTGCCGCCGAGCTCGCTCCGGCGGTCCGGAGTGAGCGCCCCGGTGTCGTCGCTCACGTACCGTAACTGGAATGTGCCGATCGGAAGCGTGCTCAGGTTGGCGAAGATCGTCCGCGCGCTGGCCCGGAACTCGGCGGCCTTCGGGTCGATGCTGTCCAGGAACTCGGTGCGGTTGTCGTTCTCGACCGCGTCGGTCATCTTCTGCAGCACGGCCTCGCCCGCGACGGCCCGCCGTACCCCTTCGGCGGCTTCGTCGGAAGTGGCGGAGGTCTGCGGCGGGTGCGTGCCGGACGCGTTCGGGTCGGCCGGCGCGTCGGCGATCTGGCGGAGTCCGGCGTACCCGGCTCCGGCGACCAGGCAGACGGCCAGGCCGAGAGCGACCTTCTTCGCGATCGGGGCGAACGACGGCGGGATCCCGCGACCACGCAGGGCTGGGCCGTCCACAGCCGACGGCCGGTCATCACTTCGCTCCGGACGGTCACCGGCCGGAGGCGCCGCCGGGAGAGGCACTGTGTCGCCCTGTTCGTCGATCACCTCGGCCCCTCGCTGCTCACCTGCCCCAGTCAGGCGGGACACTACGTGCCTCCTCCGACACTACGGCACTCGGATGATCGTGAAACGAATCGGCTCCGGGGGTCGTGCCCCCCGGAGCCGGTGAGTATGTCAAGGACGCAGGTCAGCCCGGGCGGACCGCGGTGTTGTAGGGCATCTCGTCCATCGGGGCGATCTCGACCGACTTGCCCGGACGCGGGGCGTGCACGATCCGGCCGTTGCCGATGTACATCGCGACGTGGCTGATCGGCGAGTAGTAGAAGATCAGGTCGCCCGGCATCAACTGGTCCTTGCTGACCCGGCGGCCCTCGCCGGCCTGCGCCTTCGACGAGTGCGACAGCGAGACACCGGCCTTGGCCCAGGCGTACATCATCAGGCCCGAGCAGTCGTAGGAGCTGGGACCGTCGGCGCCCCAGACGTACGGGTCGCCGAGCTGCGACAGCGCGGCCGACACCGCGGTGCCGGCGCGGCCGCTGACCGGCACCGGCAGGTTGTCCATCCGGTCGCCGGAGCGGGTCGGCCGCTCCTTGCGTGCCTTCTCGGCCGCGTCGGCATTCTCCTGCGCGATCCGCTTCCGGTCGGAGTCGCTGAGCTTGTCGAGCACCTTCTGCGCGGCGTCGAGGTTGGTCTGGAGTTGCTTCTTCAGGGTGTCCTGTTGAGCCTGCACGGCCTGCAGCGCGGACAGTTCGGTCTGCTCACTGGCCTGCAGATCGGTCAGCTTGCCCTCGGCCTGCTGGTAGCGGCGCAGCGCGGTGTCCTGCTGGCCCGCGAAGGCCTGGGCGGTCGACGCCTGGCTGAGGAACTGGTCGGGGTTCGGCGACAGCAGCAACTGAGCCGTCGTCGACATCCCGGAGGTCTGGTACCCGGCGACCGCGAGGGATCCGATCTGCCGCTTCACCGTGTCGACCTGGCCCTGCTGCTTGGCGATGGCGGCCTTCAGGGCGTTCACCCGGGCGGTCGAGGCGCTGATCTGCCCACGCAGGTCGTTGGCCGACTCACCGGCGACCTCGGCCTTGTGCTGCAGTGCGGCGACCTGCGCCTTCGCCTGCGCCAGAGTGGGCTGCGGATCAGCGTCCGCGGCTCCCTGGATGAAGATCACGCCCGCGACGACGGCGGTGCTGGTGATGGCGGCGAGGGCGATTCCCTTGGTGCGGTTGATGCGTCCGGTGGACACAGCCCGGTCGGTCCCTTCCTCTGCTCGCGCCGTCCCCGTCAACCGCGCCGGCTGTGGATATCTCACCCACAGGTGCCGACTGGTTACTCCCTCGGCTTACCGCTGCCCGGCCGGTCTGATCAACCGGCGCCCTGAGGCAACGAGACGTAACAGTAGTGACCGTTTCGTGACCAGTGCAATTCGCCCCTCGGGTTTGATCCAAAATTAACGCAGGATCATCCCGACCCAACGGCCGTTTCACCTTCACCTGCAGGGCTTTCGGCAGCAGTGTCGGGGTCGACACTGCTGACAGCGTGAACGAGGCGGAGCGGTGGCACCAGACCCGACTCGGCCAGGGCGTCCAGAGCGGCCTTCTCGTCGTCGTCGATCCGCAGGCTGCCGGACCGTCCGGCGGCGCCGGCCCGTTCGGTAGCGAAGCCGAGCACCACCGTGACCACGCAGTCCTGACAGCCCGGACCCTTCATCACGCACGCGTCGCAGTCGATCAGCACAACGTCCTCCAAAGTGGGGAAGCACCCGGACTTGCATCCGGCTGAGAAGGACGCTAGAGAAGGCCGCCGACAGTTTTCGTGGTCAGGCGCGAGCGATGCGTGCGATCAGACTGGCCGCGGAGAGTGAGCGGGCGCCGAGGTTGATGATGCTTTCGGCAACCTCGCGGTCGGTGGAGACGACGACGACCGGGCGCCCCGGGGGCTCGGCGCGGACCAGTTGCCGGATCACCTCATCGGCGATCACCCCGGCCGGGCTGAAGCGCACGCGCACACCACGGGGCGGATTCAGCTGCACCGGACCGGACAGCTCCGCACCGTCGAAGACGACTGTGACTTCGATCCTGCGTTGGGCGACCAACGCACCCAACGCCGTCACCAACCGCTGACGCTGCGAATGCAATGGTGAGTTGGGCCACGCGGTCTTCGTCACGTTGTAGCCGTCGATGATCAGATGCACCTGAGGCAACGACAACAGCTCGTCGAACAACGCCGGATCGTCCTCAGGCGCGGTCCGCCCGACCGGGGCGGCGTCAGGCTCTCTCCCGGCCACTGTGTCGGCCGGCCTGAGCTCTCCCCCGGGCGGCAACGCCAGTTCGCGCCGCAGTCCACTCGCTGCCTCGAGCACCGTGTCCAGCAGCAGGCGTGTCCGGGTCGACGCGAGTTCGCGTTCCTGTCCCGCCGTACGACGGGCCGCGTGTTCGACCGCTTCCAGTTCGGTGATGCGGGCGCGGAGTTTGCGCAGCTCACGCTCCACCTCGGCGCGGGCGGCGTCGACGCGCTCGTCGGCTGTCTCGGCTTGCGTCGTCCGGAGCTCGAGATCGCTCTGCAGTCCGCTGATGCGCTGACGCGCCTCGTTCAGTTTGCGGCGGAGCGTGACGTTCTCGGCCTTGAGCTCGTTGACCTGTTCACGAAGCCGTTCGCGGACTTGGCGGGTCTCGGTCCGGGCCTGATCGAGCTGGTCGGAGAGCCTGCTGACGACCTCGCCGTCGACCTGCGGCGTGTCGACCGGCACCTGGGCGGCCGCGGCGACGCGCTGCTCCCAGTCGTCCGGGCGGAGCAGGTAGGCCAGCGCCGCGACCTCGATCGGATCCGCGGTCGGAACGGGGATGCCCTCGGCCACGGCATCGCCGAGCTCCGGGTGCTCACGCCGTACCTGGAAGGCCGCGAGCCGGCGGAAGTGGTCGTCGGTCTCGAGGATGGGGCCGAGCACGGACGCCGACAATTTCGCGCGCTTGGCCGGCGCGAAACTGGCGAACCGCCGCAACGGGGCCGGGATGTCGGACGCGGGAAGCTGGCCGAGGGCGTGCGCGGCCAGAGTGAGAACCCGTTGCCGGACCGGTTCGGGCAAAGTCGTAGCGGCGGAGCTCGCGGCGGTGCCTGCCTCAGTCACCGGTCCGCAGTCCGGCCGGAATGCTGGCCTGGCTCAGCCAGTGATGCAGACCACAGCGGGCGGGCACGAAGCCCGGAATCGCGGTGATCGCCTGTGTACGCATACAGAGAGCCTAGTCGACTCCCGCGCGTGTCACCTGCGGAATTGTCGGTGGTGGCTCTTAGCGTCGTGGACATGACCAGCCCCGTGCGCGCGCCGGCTCCGGAACCGCTGATGCCGATCCGCGGTGTCCAGCCGAGTTTCGACGACCTGGGTACGCCGCTGCGCGACGTCACGTTCTGCGTCGTCGACCTGGAGACCACGGGCGGCGCGCCGGGTGAGTCGGGAATCACCGAGATCGGTGCGGTGAAGGTGCGGGCCGGTGAGCTGATCGGCGAGTTCCAGACGCTGGTGAACCCGTCGGATCCGATTCCGCCGTTCATCGCCGTACTGACCGGCATCACCAACTCGATGGTTGCCTTGTCACCGCGGATCGAGTCTGTGCTGCCGGCCTTCCTCGAGTTCGCCCAGGGGTGCGTGATGGTGGCGCACAACGCGCCGTTCGACATGGGCTTCCTGAAGCACGAGAGCCTCGTGCACGGGTACGACTGGCCGGACTTCGCCGTCGTCGACACCGCGCTGCTGGCGCGCCGGGTGATCACACCCGACGAGGCGCCGAACTGCAAACTCGGCACGCTGGCGAAGCTCTTCCGAACCACCACGACGCCGAACCACCGCGCCTTGTCGGATGCCCGTGCGACCGTCGACGTGCTGCATGGGCTGTTCGAACGCGTCGGCTCGCTCGGTGTGCAGACGCTGGAGGATCTGCAGACGTTCTCGTCCCGGGTCGCGCCGGCTGTGCGCGCGAAGCGGCACCTGGCCGAAACGTTGCCGCACGCACCGGGTGTGTATCTGTTCACCGACGATCGCGGCGAGGTGCTGTACGTCGGCAAGTCGAAGGACCTGCGGACCCGGGTCCGGTCGTACTTCACCGCCTCCGAGACCCGCAACCGGATCGGCGAGATGGTCGGCATCGCGACCGGCGTCCGCGGGATCGAGTGCGGGACGTCGCTCGAGGCCGAGATCCGCGAACTGCGGCTGATCGCGGAGCACAAGCCGCGGTACAACCGGCGGTCGAAGTTCCCGGAGCGGCAACACTGGCTGAAGGTCACCGTCGAACCGTTTCCCCGCTTGTCGCTGGTGAAACAGGTGCGCGACGACGACGCCGGGTACCTCGGCCCGTTCAGCTCGCGGAAGACGGCCGAGCGGGCGATGGCCGCGCTGCACGAGGCGTTCCCGATCCGGCAGTGCACCGCGCGGATGTCACGGCACCCGCAGTTGTCGCCGTGCGTCCTGGCCGAGATGGGCCGCTGCGTGGCGCCGTGCGACGGACGCATCTCGATGGATTCGTACGGCGAGTTCGTGACGGCGCTGCGGATGGCGCTGACCGTGGATCCGACGCCCGTGGTCGAGGCGGTGGACCGGCGGATCGACGTACTGTCGGCAGACGAGCGGTTCGAGGATGCCGCCGTCCATCGGGATCGGCTGAGTGCTTTCGTGCGCAGCTCGGCGCGGATGCAGCGGATGGCGTCGGTGACCGGATGCGCCGAGATCTGCGCAGCCCGGCGGACCGACGACGGCGGCTGGGAACTGCATGTGATCCGCCGCGGCCGGCTCGCGGCGGCCGGGATCAGCCCGCGCGGGACGGATCCGCGCAAGTACCTGGACATGCTCCGCGCGTCCGCCGAGACCGTGCTGCCCGGCATCGGCCCGGTCGCCTCGGCCTCGCCGGAGGAGATCGAGCTGGTCCTGCGCTGGCTCGATCAACCCGGCATCCGCCTGGTCGAGATGGACGGCACCTGGACCTGCCCGGTCAGCGGCGCCGGCCGCCACCTCACCCGCCTCGACAATGCCCACTCCGACGTCCACCACCACCCGACCGAGCGCCGGCGCCACCTGCGCCCGCTCGGTCCGGCGCGGGTCGGCTAGTCCGTGTCTAAGCCTCGATGAACTGGTAGTCGGTGCGGATCCTGCCGTCGGGTGCGAGCAGGAGGAGATCGATGCCTACCGCAAGCACCTCGCCGCCGCCGGCCGGCACCATCTCCCAGCGCAGCTTCACCATGTCCTGCAAAGCCGCGGCCTCACCGTGCGGCCGGAACACGAACTGCCCCGGCGCGACGAACTCGTCGTACGCCCGTGTCACCCGCCGTACGAGTTCCTCGTGCCCCCGGGCCTCCAGCGTCGCGGTGACGCCGATCTCCTCGGCCCGCTTGACGATCTCCTCCGGCGGTTCGAGCAGATGCAGGCCGTCCTCGGTCCACAGCTCCTGGATTGCCTTCCGCCGGGTTTCCGTGTCGGGTTCGTTCCACACCGCGACGTACCGCTCGGCCAATTCCTGCGCGTCGGACAAGACATCCTCCTCGAGTCCGGGCGACCCTCGCCGCCCTGCCTCAGAGCTTGCCGAGAGCGCCGTACCTCGGACAATTCCCTGCTGGGTATGGATTGTCGGTGCGATGCGCTAGACAGAGAACATGTTGACCTCGCCGCACCCCTCCGACCTGTCGAACGGCCTCCGGCTGTGGCGGAACCGTCGGCGGGTGAGTCAACTGGAGCTCGCGCTCCGAGCCGGCACGACACAGCGCCACGTGAGCTTCATCGAGAGCGGCCGCTCGGTCCCCGGCCGCGACATGGTCATCCGCCTCGCCGAGTCGCTCCAGGTCCCGCTCCGTGACCGCAACGCGCTGCTCCTGGCCGGCGGCTACGCCCCGGCGTACGACGAGACGCCGTACGACGGACCGGGGCTCGGGGCGATCCGGACGGCGCTGACCGGGATCCTCGAGGGGCATCGACCGTACCCCGCGGTGGTCGTCGATCGACGCGGCGACCTGGTGCTGGCGAACCGTGTCTTCCACGCGCTGACGACGGGCGTCTCAGCCCACCTCCTCACGCCGCCCGTCAACATCCCCCGCCTCCTCCTGGACCCCTCCGGACTGGCCCCCCGCATCGTCAACTTCGCCCAATGGTCCTGGCACGTGATCGACGCCCTGACCCGCGAAGCCGCACAGAACCCGACGCCCGAGTCCGACGCCCTGATCCAGGACCTGATCGCCCTGATCCCACCGCGCCCAGAGCCGGCGCCCGGGCACCTGGGCTTCGCGGTCCCGCTCTGCCTCCGCTCCGAGTACGGCGACCTGCGACTGATCACGACCCTCACCCGCTTCGGCACAGCGGTCGACGTCACGGTCGCCGAACTCCGCATGGAAGCGTTCCTCCCGGCAGACGACCAAACCACCAAGGCCCTCCGAGCCCTGGACCCCACCCACCCCGCCTGACCGGCTCGTCATACCTCGGAGCGCGAGTTGGGGGGTGGTCCGCACTATGCTTCAGCAGGTTGGGGTGTGATTCGAGGAGAGGACGGCATGGTCACCGCGATCGTGTTCATCAAGGCCGACGTCGCACGGATCCCGGAGGTCGCCGAGCAGGTGGCGGCGATCGAGGGCGTCAGCGAGGTGTACTCCGTCACCGGCGGGCTCGACCTGATCGCGATGGTCCGGGTCGCCCACCACGACGACCTGGCCACCGTCATCCCGGACCACGTGAACCGGGTGCCCGGTGTACTCAGCACCGAGACGCACATCGCGTTCCGCGCGTACTCGACGCACGACCTGGATGCCGCCTTCAGCCTGGGCCAGGAGGACGGTGTCTGAGGGCTGGGAAACCACGGCCTCGCTGACACGACCTGAAGTTACGGTGAACGCATGAGCAACCCTCCCGAGGGCTGGTACCCGGACCCCACCGGCCAGCCGAACACCATCCGCTGGTGGAACGGGAAGCAATGGACCAACCGCACCCAGCAAGAAGACCTCGCCGCGACTCACCCGGCAGACTCGAACCACGCCGAGCCCACCACGGCCACCGCCGAGCCCGTCAACGCACAGACCGGCTCCCCGCAGCAGCCAGCCGTGGTCCGGCCCGGCCCGTGGCAGCAGTCCGACGGTGAGGCGCGGTCCGAGGGTTCGCAGGAGTCAGGCGACACCGCGGACTCGAGTTGGTGGCAACAACAAGCCACGTCCCAACTATGGGCCAACGCCGAGGCAACCCAGTCGACTGGTGGGCCGCACCTGTCCGCGGTCGGACAGCCCGAGAACACCACCGGCCCAGCCGGCACCGAGGCAGCCGGTGACGAGGATCCTGAAACTGACGAGGACGGCCTGACCCCGTTCGAACGCGCTCGCGCAACCTGGAACGCACCTGTCATCGCCCCCGCCCCACCCGAACACTGGACCCAACGCGAAGCCGTCCCCCTCGACGACCTCGCCGAGACAACCAGCCAAGACCAGCCGAAGTCCTGGACCCTAAAACTCGCCCCACCCCCCGTCGACCACGACCCAACCGACACACCAGCCGCTGAGCCCACCCCCAACGCAACCGGCACCGCCGCAGCCAAAGCAGCCGACGCAAGCGACGCGGTCGCCGGACACAACGGACCCAGCGAAGGCAACGCAGCCACAGGACCCGCCGCAGGCGGCGGCACCGCCGCACGCAATGGTCTCACCGCGGTTGGAGGCACGGCGGCCAAGGCCGGACCTGCTGTGGGCGGCGCGGACACCTCCGACGGGGCGAGGGCAGAGTCGGCGGCACAGGGCTGGTCAGACGCGAGCTGGACCGGCGCCCCGAACGCGGGCCAGCAGCCGCAGCAAGCCTCACAGCCCGAAGGCCAGCAACCGTGGGCCGCGCAGCACGACGCCGACGAGCCCACGCAGATCCAGCCCACCTGGGGCGCACAGCACGATCCGCAGACCTCGCAGCCGACAGACCACACCCAGCCATGGGGACCTGACGAAGGAAGCGACGACCCCACCCAGGTGCAGCCAGCCTGGAACACCCAACCCGACCAGGACCACCAGACCTGGGCCGCGCAGCAGACCAACCAACCAAATGGTTGGAGCGCCCAACAGTCCGGCGAGGACACCGACCCGGCACAGCGCTGGGGCGCCCAGGAGACTGGCCAGCCCAACCAGTCCCAGGGCTGGAACGCGCAACCGACCGGCGAAGGCACCCGCCAGACCGAGGGCTGGAGCACGCAGGAGGGCGCCGAGCAGGCCGGTCAAAGTCAGGGCTGGGCCGCAGAGCAGAACGGCGTAGGCGCGGGCGATGCTCCGGCGTGGGGCGCGCAGCAGACCGGTGGGCAAGACGAAGGCTGGGGCACGCAGGAAGCCGGACAGCAGGCTGGCCAAGCGCAGAGTTGGGGCGCCGAGCAAACCGGTCATGACGACCAGGGCCAAGCCTGGGGTGCGCAGCCGACCGGCGATGACGCCGCCCAGGGCCAGCCGTGGGGAGCTCAGCAGAGCGGCGAGAGTGAGCAGGGCCAGGCGTGGGGAGCTCAGCAAAACGGCGCGCAGGGCGACCAAGCGCAGGGCTGGGGACCTCAGCAGAGCGCGCAGGGTGAGCAGGGCCAGGGCTGGGGAGCTCAGCAGAGCGGGGTGCAGGGCGACCAGGCGCAAGGGTGGGCGGCTCAGCAGGGTGGGGATGGCTCGGGGCAGGCTGGTGGTTGGGCGCATGAGCAGGCTGGGACCGACCCGTGGCAGCCGACTTCAGATGGCGGCGGCTGGGGTGTTGGTGACCAAGGCGGCCAGGGGGCTGGTGCGCCGTGGGGTGGAGACGAACAGCAGGCAACTGGCAACGGTCAGAGTGCGCAGCAGACCGGCGAGGCTTGGGGTGCGCAGCAGGCGAGCGGCGAGTCCTGGGGTAACGGCCAGCACGACAACGGCCAAAGTTCCGGCGGCGAGACGGGGGCTTGGGGTGCGCAGCAGGCCAGCGGCGAGAACTGGGGTAGCAGCCAGCCCGGCAACGGCCAGTGGTCGGCCGGCGGGGAGTCCTGGGGTGGCGGACAGAACGGCGGGCAGGATTCGGGTGGTCGGCAGGAGGCGGGTGCTGCGGCTTGGGGTGGGCAGCAGGGCGGTGGTGAGGGTTGGGGTGGCAGGCAGATTGGCAGCCTGAACTCGGGCAGTCAGCAGCAGGCGGCGTGGAGTGGTGAGCAGCAGAGCGGGGCTGCGGCGTGGGGGGCACAGCAGGCGGTTGGTGGTGGGCAGCAGAGCGGGGCTGTGGCTTGGGCGGCGCAGCAGGCGGTTGGCGGCCAGGAGACTGCTCCTCGGGCTTGGGGGGAAGAGGATGAGGCCTGGGGTGGCGGGCAGCAGGAGCTGAGCTCGGGTGGGGCTGGGCGTGGAGGGAAGCGGGAGAAGAAGGGCAAGGGGGACGGTGGCGGGCCTTCGGGGATGAAGGTGCCGTTGATCATCGGCGCGGCGGTTGCGCTGGTGATGTTGGTGATTGCGGCGGTGTTCCTGATCGTCAACCCGAGCGGCGACAAGAAGGCGGGACCGGACACCACCGGTACGCCGACCGCACAGCCGACCGGCAGCCAGCCGACGAACCAGAGCAGCACCAAGCCGGGGCAGTCGAAGAATCCGAAGCTGCACGAAGGCGCGCGCATCTCGTCCGACGCGATCTCGTTCCCCCGTCGTACGCCGCCGTGGTCGGACCGCAAGCGGTTGGTGCCGCAGTTGCTCGACTCCAGCGGGCAGTACGTCGTACTGCAGGAGAAGTTCGACGGCACGAACGACTGGTACGCCGACATCTTCGTCGGCGCGCTGGGGACCGGCTCGGGCTTCAACGGCGACCCGAAAGCGACCGCGGCGGCGCTGTCGATCCAGCTGCGGACCTCCATGTACGGGGACATTCCGGTGACGTTCAAGACGGTGGCCAACGGTGCGGTGAAGCGTTCGGACAAGTCGGGCTGGTTCTTCCAGCAGACGGTGACCGCGAAGTCGGCCAAGGTGACCGCTCGAGTGCTTACCCTGACTGTGGCCGTTTTCGACCTCGGTGACGGCACTGCAGTCGCGTACATCAGCGACATCCCCAACACCCGGCCGGATCTGAGGGCGGCCGAGAGTCAGGCCTACAAGGGAATCAACGTTGGCTGAGAACGAAAACCAGACCCCACAACCGCCCCAGCGGCCGCCCGCCCGCCACAGTGCGCCCGCACATGGCTCCGGCGACACCCCGCAGTACGGCGACCAACCACAGGCCCACGCGCCGACCCCGCCCCCCGCGGACCCGTCGGCTCGAGGCCTCGTGCCGCCCTCCGGCGATCCACTAGCCGGCACGCCCCAAGCCCCACCCACCCCAAACTCGCACTCCGCGGTGTCGGGGCAGTCCGCAGTGTCCGGGCGGTCGGCGGTGTCTGCGCAGTCCGGGGCTGATGCGTTGGGTGGTGGGTCGTCCGATCCGTTGTTCGGGCAGTCGCCCGCGCCGGCGCCGCCGCCCCCTCCCCCGCCGGCAGAGTCCGCCCGCGGCGGACAGGCGCCTTTCGGTATGCCGCAGCCCACACAGCAGCGGGGTCCGCAGCAGCCTTACCAGCAGCGCCCCGGGCAGCAACCTCCAGCGGCGCCACAACACTCGGCCCCGCAACACGCGGCACCTCAGCAGCCGCCTGCCCAGCAACACTGGACCCAGCAACAGCCTTGGCCCCAGCAGCAGGCCGGTCCGCAGCAATCGGGCGCCCAGCAGGCCGGACCGCAACAACGTGGCGGCTGGCAGGCCGGGCCGGGGCAGGCTGGCGGCCAGCAGCCCCGGTCGCAACAGCAGAGTCCCCAGCAAACGGGTGCACAGCAGGCCGGCCCGCAGCACGCCGGTCCGCGGCAGCCAAACGCACAGCAGCCTGGTCGGCAACACCAGAGTCCCCAGCAAGCAGGCACCCAGCAGGCCGGCGCGCAGCAGGCCGGTGCACAGCAGGCCGGTGCGCAGCAGGCGGGTGCGCAGCAGGCGGGTGCGCAGCAGATGTGGGGACTGCAGCCGGCTCCGTCGCGGCACGGTGGGCAGCAGCCGCCCGGGCAACAGCCGGCTTGCTACCAGCAGCAAGGTGGCTGGCAGCCCGGGCAGCCTCAGCACGCGCAGACACCACCCGGCCGGCCGCAGGTGGGGCCGCCTCAGCCAGGGCAGCCTCCGTACGGAGGGCCACAGACTGCCCGGCAGCCCGGCCACCCGGCACACGGGCAGCAGAGCGGGCAAGCGGCGTACGGGCAGTTGGCTGGTGGGCCGTCGCATGGTCGGCACGCCGGGCAGGCGGCGCACGGGCAGCAGGGTGGGCAGGAGGCGCATGGACCGGCTGAGTATGGGGTGACCGGGCCTGCGGGGCGCGGCGGAAAGGCGCCGATGGATCCTGGGACCAGGGCTCGGTTGGTGGGGGCGTTGGTGTTGGTACTGGCGGCGTTGGCGACCACTGGGTTGAGTGTCGGGTGGATCTGGAACAAGGCGGACGCGGTCAGCCCCGTCGCGTTGCCGTCCGGGAATCAGGCGCCGATCGAGACGGTCAGTCCGTCGGTGAAGCCGTCCGAGACGCCCACGCCGTTCGGCAAGGTGCTGGGCACCGAGATGCTTGCCGCTAACAACGACACGATGCCGATCATGAGTTCGGCCTGGACCAACTACGACGAGCAGACCGGTCTGTGGGGCGGCGCGGCGATCTGGTTCATCGTGCACAAGAACTACGACGGCAAGGACCACGACTGGGGTAACTACGCGGCATTCGGGCAGCTGGCTCCCGACATCCCGTACAAGAACACGGCGGCCGGCCTGAAGGAGGCCGCGGTGCAGGCGGGGTCGCGGGCGATCATCGGCCTGTACTCCAAGGACGTCAAGATCCTGCCCGGCACCACCCACAAGGCGATCACGGTCGGCGGCCATCCCGGCCATGAGCTCGTCGCCAAGGTCGTGGTGAACGAGGCCGGCGTCAAGGAGACCTTCTCGACCGTGATGATCGCGGTGATCGACCGCGGCAACGGCACAGCGGACGTGGCCGTCGCCGACATCGCCGGGTCCACGCCGGCCTGGCAGAAGGTCTGGCGCTTCAAGGTCAGCCAGATCAAGATCAACGCATAACGTGCAAAGGGCCGGCGGGGACTCCCCCGCCGGTCAGCCGCGCACCTCGGCGCAGGCCGCGATCCACCGATCCAGGGTCTCCTTCGCCGCACCGGAGTCGATCGCCTCCGCGGCACGATCCATCCCAGTACGGATCCGGCTGGTGATGTCCCCCGGCAACGGCTCATAAGCCGCCAGCGCCGCCCCGGCGTTGAGCAGTACGACGTCCCGCACCGCCCCCGGCTCACCGTCGACCAGCGCCCGGACGACCTTCGCGTTGTACGACGCATCCGCACCCCGCAACGCGTCCGCGACGACCGGCTCGATCCCGAGTTCCCGCGGATCCACCGTGAACGGCCCATCCACCGACCCACCGCCGACGATCCACACCTGCGACGTCGTCCGCGTGGTCAGTTCGTCGAGCCCGTCGTCACCATGGAAGACCAGCGCATCAATCCCACGTCGCGCCAGCACGCCGGCGATCAGCCCGGCGATCCGCTGGTCCGCAACGCCGACCGCCTGCGCAGACGGATCGCCAGGGTTCGCCAGCGGTCCAAGCAGGTTGAACGTCGTCGGTACGCCGAGCTCACGCCGAGGTACGGCGGCATGCCGCAACGCCGGGTGGAACGCGGAAGCGAAACAGAAGGTGATCCCGGCCCGCTCCCCCACCTCGGCGACCTGCGCGGCGGTGAGGTCGAGCGGAATACCCAGCTCCTCGAGTACGTCGGCCGCACCGCACGCCGACGAAGCCGCACGGTTGCCGTGCTTGACCACCTTGGCGCCCGCACCCGCCGCGACGATCGCCGCCATCGTGCTGATGTTCACGGTGTGGGCTTGGTCACCGCCGGTGCCGACCACGTCCAGCGTCCGGCCCGGCACCGAGACCTTGCCGGCGAACTCGCGCATCGTCGCGACCAGGCCCTCGACCTCGGTCACGGTCTCGCCCTTGGACCGCAGCGCGATCACGAAGCCGGCGAGCTGCGCCGGCGACGCCGCGCCGGACAGGATCTGCTCCATCGCCCACGCGGTGGCGGATGCCTCCAGGTCCTCACGCCGCAACAACGGGTTGAGAACCTGCGGCCAGGTGTAATCCGACTCGGCCATCGTCCGTCAGGCAGTGGTGGCGGGCAGCGTGGCCAGCCGCTGCCGGAGCAGGTCCGCGGTGACCTCGGCCAGCCGGAGCGGGTCGATCGGGTGCGAGACCGCGCCCTCGGCCCGCGACCAGGTCGCCAGCCACGCGTCCTGCGGGCGGCCGGTGATGACGAGCAGCGGCGGGCACTGGAAGATCTCGTCCTTCAGCTGCCGGGCGATGCCCATGCCACCGGCCGGCACGGCTTCGCCGTCCAGGATGGCCAGGTCGATCCCGCCCTTGTCCATGGTCTTGATCACGGCCGGTTCGGTCGCGCACTCGACGTACTCGAGCTCGGGCAGATCGGCGGCCGGCCGCTTGCCCAGGGCCAGCCGGACGGACTCCCGCGTCGTACGGTCGTCGCTGTAGACCAGCACCTTCAGCGGACGCTCTGAACTCATCGATCCATCCCAAGCTGTGTTCTAAGAAGACTGGACACCGCGAATGCTACCGGGGTGGCTGCGCGGCCCGGCGAGCCTGTTCCTCCAACCGGTCCAGCCGGCGATCCTCCCGGCGCGCCTCGCGCTGCGACTCGCGCACCCATTGGACGAACAGTACGGCGAAGAACACCACGCCGATGAGGTCACCGGAGCCCCAGAGCAGGCCGCCGGCGATGTACTGGTCGCGCAACGGCGACGGCGGCCAGGAGCGGCCGAAGCTCGTGTACCAGTCCTCGGCGATCAGCTTGTTCGCGGACATGATCGTGATGCCGAGGAACGCGTGGAACGGCAGTGTGAGGAATATCAACAGCAGCCGGAACGGGTAGATCACGCGCCCCGGCACCGGGTCGATCCCGAGCAGCGGCCAGAAGAAGAGTGAGCCGATCAGGATGAAGTGCACATGCAGCAGATCGTGCAACCCGGTCGAGTGCAGGGTGGCGTCGTACCAGCCGCTGAAATAGAGCGCCCAGGGGCTCAGCACGAACAGCGTGAAGCCGACCAGCGGGAAGCAGAGCACCTTCGCGAGCCGTGAATGCAACACGGAGAGCAACCACTTCCGGGGACGCTGTGGAAGCGTCCGCAACGCCAGCGTGATCGGCGCGCCGAGCGCCATCGCCAGCGGCGTCAGCATCGACAGCATCATGTGCTGGCCCATGTGCACGCTGAGCAGCACCGTGTCATAGGTCCCCAGCGCCGATTGGGTCGCGATCACGGCGCTTCCGAGCCCGACGCCGACGAACGAGAACGTGCGGCCCCGGGACCACTTGTCGCCCCGCTTGCGCAGCTTGTGGACGCCGTACAGATAGAGCCCGCCGAGGATCACGATCACGCCGAGTAACACCGGTTCGAAGGTCCATGCCGTCAGCAACCGCAGCGGCGTGAACGGCTCGATCTGGTCGCCGGGCGTGGCGTGGAGGGGAAGCACGCTTCAACAGTAAGAACAACGAGTTGACGACATGCATGGGGGTGGTCGTGGCGGTTGATACCCGGACCGACATAATGACGGCGTGGCCACTGCAACCGCGCTCCCAGCGTCTCGTGAACACGGACACCACGACCGTCCCAGCATGGTCAGTGTCGGCACGATCGTCTGGCTCTCGAGCGAACTGATGTTCTTCGCCGCCCTGTTCGCGGCGTACTTCACGATCCGGTCGGTGACGACCGCTTCCGCCGTGCCCGGTCAGGAGACGCTCTGGGACTTCTCGACCTCGCACCTGAACGTCACGTTCGCCTCGGTGAACACGTTCATCCTGGTCGCGTCGTCGTTCACCTGCCAGGCCGGTGTGTTCGCCGCCGAGCACGGCAAGGTGGGCCGGACCGGCCCGCTGGCGAATCCGCGCAACTGGGGTATGCGTGAGTGGTTCATCCTCACGTACCTGATGGGCGCGACCTTCATCGCCGGCCAGGTCACCGAGTACGCGACCCTGGTCCACGAGGGCCTGACGATCTCGTCGTCGCCGTACGGATCGGTCTTCTATCTGGCCACCGGGTTCCACGGTCTGCACGTGACCGGCGGACTCATCGCTTTCGTGTTCGTCCTGGCCAGGACGTACATGGCTCGTAAGTTCACCCACGAACAGGCGGTCTCGGCGATCGTCGTGTCCTACTACTGGCACTTCGTCGACGTGGTCTGGATCGCCCTGTTCGCGACCATCTACCTGCTCAAATGAGTGAGAAGAGACTTTCCTTGTCACCGGCGCGCTTCCTCTCCGCACGTCGACGGCACCGGTCAGCCGGCCTCGTCGTGCTCCTGTTCGGCCTCTTGGCAGTGGGTTCGGCGTACGCCGCCTTCGCCCCTGACAACGCGGTCGCGGACAACTCGCCCCAGTCCCAGCAGATCGAGGAGGGCAAGAAGCTCTTCGCGGTCGGTTGCGCCAGCTGCCACGGCCTGAACGCCGAGGGCGGCAGCAACGGCGAGGGCAAGATGGCCGGCCCGTCGCTGATCGGCGTCGGCGCGGCCGCGGTCGACTTCCAGGTCGGCACCGGCCGGATGCCCGCGATGCAGACGGGCTCGCAGGTCCCGCGCAAGACGCCGTCCTACACCGAGGCGGAGATCGAGGCGCTGGCCGCGTACGTCGCCTCGCTCGCCCCCGGCCCGGCGGTCCCGGGGCAGGAGTCGTACGACGTCAGTAAGGCGACCGACGAGCAGATCGTCCGCGGTGGGGAACTGTTCCGCACCAACTGCACGGCCTGCCACAACTTCGCCGGTCGCGGTGGCGCACTGCCGAACGGCAAGTACGCGCCGTCGCTGATGGGCGTCAGTGAGAAGCACATCTACGAGGCCATGCTGACCGGCCCGCAGCAGATGCCGGTCTTCTCCGACCAGGTGATGACGCCGCAGGACAAGCGCGACATCATCGCGTATGTGAAGTCGCTGCAGGAGCAGAAGGACCCGGGTGGCTTCGGTCTCGGCCGGCTCGGCCCCGTCTCGGAGGGTCTGTGGGGCTGGCTGGTCGGTATCGGCCTGCTGGTCTGTGTAGCGGTCTGGATCGGCGCCAAGGGCGTCAAGGCCAAGGGAGCGAAGGCCGAATGAGTCACGACGAGAACCTTCCCGCCGTGAAGGCGGACGAGGAGCACAGCCAGGTACAGGTGGCGGAGCCGATCCCGGACCCGGGCATCGAGCCGCACGAGTACCGGATCACCGACATCGACCCGAAGGCGGCCGACCGGGTCGAGCGCCAGGTGTCGACCATGTTCACCCTGGCCGCCCTGCTCGCGCTCGGCTCGTGTGTGGCGTACTTCGCCATCCCGCGGGACGGCCGGATCGTCTTCGGCCCGCTGTCCGGCAACGCCAACAACATGACGATCGGCCTGTGCCTGGGGCTGGCGCTGTTCCTGATCGGCGCCGGCGCGATCCAGTGGGCCAAGAAGCTGATGGTCGACGAGGAGATCTCCGAGGACCGGCACCCGGCGAACTCGTCGCCGGAGCAGATCGCCGAGATCACCGAGGCGTTCAAGCAGGGTGCCGCGGAGTCCGGTTTCGGCCGGCGCAAGATGATCCGCCGCTCGCTGATCGCCGCGATGGCCCTGCTCGGCCTGCCGGCCATCGTGCTGCTGCGCGACCTGGGTCCGCTGCCCGGCCGCAGCCTGTACAACACGATCTGGGCGAAGGGCGTCCGGGTCGTCAACGACGTCACGGGCCGCCCGATCAGGCCGTCGGACATGGTCATCGGCCAGCTGGTCAACGGGATCCCGTCCAACCTCCTGGAGCTGCAGGAGGTTAGCGCGGTCGCGTACCAGAACCAGCGGGCGAAGTCCGCGGTGATCATGGTCCGGATCAGGCCGAGCGAGATCCAGACCCCACCCGGGCGGGAGAACTGGGGTGTCGACGGCATCCTGTGCTACTCCAAGATCTGCACCCACGTCGGCTGCCCGATCTCGCTGTACGAGCAGACCACCCACCACGTGCTCTGCCCGTGCCACCAGTCGACGTTCGACCTGGCCGACGGCGCCAAGGTCGTCTTCGGTCCCGCCGCCCGTCCGCTGCCTCAGCTACCCTTGGCAGTTGACAGTGAGGGCTACCTGGTTGCGCAGAGCGGCTTCCTGGAGCCGGTCGGCCCGAGCTTCTTCGAACGAGGGTGACTGCAGTGTCAGACAAAGAGTTCCCCGGACCGGTCAAGTATCTCGACGATCGCCTCGGGATCGGCAAGATCGGCCGGAAGAACCTGCGCAAGGTCTTCCCGGACCACTGGTCGTTCATGCTCGGCGAGATCGCGCTGTACAGCTTCATCATCCTGATCCTGACCGGCATCTTCCTGACCTTCTGGTTCAAGCCGTCGATGGCCGAGGTCGAGTACCAGGGCTCGTACAGCCTGCTCAAGGGCCTGCACATGTCCGACGCCTACGCGTCGACGCTGAACATCTCGTTCGACGTCCGCGGCGGCCTGCTGATGCGGCAGATCCACCACTGGGCCGCGGTGCTGTTCATCGCCGCGATGATGGTGCACCTGCTCCGCATCTTCTTCACCGGCGCGTTCCGCAAGCCGCGCGAGCTCAACTGGGTGATCGGCTTCACGATGCTGTTCCTCGGCATCATCGAGGGCTTCATCGGGTACGGCCTGCCGGACGACCTGCTGTCCGGCACCGGTCTGCGGATCACCCAGGGCATGATCCAGGCGTCCCCGGTGATCGGCACGTATCTGAGTTTCTTCATCTTCGGTGGCGAGTTCCCGGGCGACCAGATGGTGTCCCGGTTCTTCACCGTGCACGTGCTGCTGATACCGGGGTTGATCCTTGCCCTCGTCACGGTCCACCTGTTCCTGGTCGTGTACCACAAGCACACGCAGTACGCGGGTCCCGGCCGGACCAACAACAACGTGGTCGGCTACCCGCTGATGCCGGTGTACATGGCCAAGGCCGGCGGCTTCTTCTTCGTCGTCTTCGGCATCACCGCGCTGATGGGCGCCCTGCTGCAGATCAACCCGGTCTGGCTGTACGGCCCGTACAACCCGTCAGAAGTGACAGCGGGATCCCAGCCGGACTGGTACATGGGCTGGCTGGAAGGCTCGGTGCGAATAATGCCCGGCTTCGAGTCGCATTTCTGGGGCATCACACTCAGCTGGAACCTGATCATCCCCGCCCTGCTGGTACCCCCTGCCTTCGTGACCCTGGTCGCGCTCTATCCGTTCATCGAAGGCTGGATCACCGGTGACAAGCGCGAGCACCACCTGCTGGACCGGCCGCGCAACATGCCGACCCGGACCGGTATCGGCGCCGCCTTCATCACCTTCTACGCCCTGCTCTGGATCGGTGGTGGCAACGACCTGATCGCCACCCACTTCGGAGTGTCGCTGAACCACGTGACCTGGTTCCTCCGGTTCGCGGTGTTCCTCGGCCCGGTGCTGGCGTTCTGGGTGACCCGGCGGATCGCGATCTCGCTGCAGCGCGCCGACAACGACCGGCTGCTGCACGGCCTGGAGACCGGTGTGATCGTCCGCTCCCCCGAGGGCAAGTACACCGAGCGGCACGAGCCGATCGGCACCTACGAGTCGTACACCCTGACGGCCCGGGACCGGCTGCTGCCGCTCGACATCGGTCCGGAGACCGACGACAACGGCGTCCGCGCCCCGCGCCGGGCCTTGAACAAGCTCCGCGCCCGGCTGTCCCGGTTCTACTTCGCCGACGCGGTGCAGAAGCCGACCCGGGAGGAGCTCGAGGAGGGTCACGAGCACGCTCACGACTCCGACGAGATCCACGACCTGAGCGAGACGGAGACCTACCGCGAGGTCACCAGCGACCGCTCCTGACGTCGTACCGAACGACAAGGCCTCGGCATCACGCCGGGGCCTTTTCGTTTATCCCAGCACCTCGGAGACCTCGGTCAGGTAGTCCTTGACCAGCGCTTGGTCGCCGGGGGCAAGGGCTTGGGTGGTGGCGATCAGGCGGTCGAGGAGCGGGCCGAAGAACTGCCAGCCGAGCGCG
This sequence comes from Kribbella sp. NBC_01484, assembly GCF_036227145.1. Lineage (NCBI taxonomy): Bacteria > Bacillati > Actinomycetota > Actinomycetes > Propionibacteriales > Kribbellaceae > Kribbella > Kribbella sp. NBC_01484. The sequence continues at coordinate 5,961,479 of NZ_CP109437.1, read as the reverse complement.
ATCGCGGTGTCGGAGACCTGCAGGTGGGCGCTGCGGCCGTCTGAGCGGCTTCTGAGGCGTTCGACGTGGCCGGCGGCCTCCAGGCGGTGGATCACGGCTGTCGTCGCCTGAGAGGTCATTCCCAGCTGCTGAGCGAGCCAGCTCGGCGTGGCGTCCAGGCCGGCCCGTTCGGCGTCCAGGAGGCGGATGAGCGCCCGTACGTCGGTCCCGTGCAAACCGGTCGTCCGGGCGAACTCCCCCGCCGCCAGCTCGAGCCGCACCGCGACCTCACGCAGCAGGTGCACCAGCTCCAGCGCCGCTGCCCGCTCGGGATCGGCCGGACGCACTCCTTCACGCATGCCAGTAGATTACCTCACTGAGTGAGCTATTCTCGACTCATGACCTTCCAGGACGCGTACGACGCCCTCCTCGCCCGCTGGGGAGTCCCGGTGGAACAACTCAACCTCGGCGGCACCCACGTGAACGCCTGCGGCCCCGCCGACGCCCCTCCCTTGGTGCTGCTGGCCGGGCATGGAGCCACCTCGACGGTCTGGTTCGCCGTCGCTCAGCACCTGGCGGAGGATCGCCGCGTCTACGCCGTCGACCTGATCGGCGACGCAGGCCGCACGATCGGAACGCCACCACGCACAGTCGACGATCTGATGACCTGGCTGACCGGAGTGCTCGATGCTCTGCAACTCGACCGCGCCACGCTGGCCGGACATTCGTACGGCTCGTGGATCGCGCTCACTTACGCGCTTCGCAACCCGGGACGAGTCGGCAAGCTCACACTGATCGATCCGACGGAATGCTTCGCCGGCCTGAAGGCGAGCTACGTCGCCAGAGCACTCCCCACGCTCCTGAAGCCCAGCCCGGCACGTAACGAATCCTTCCTGCGCTGGGAGACGCAGGGCCTGCCGGTCGCGCCGGACTGGTTGCGTCTGGCCGGACTGGCCACTCTCGAGCCCAGCGCCCGACCGGTCCGCCCGCAGCGGCCGGCACTGGCTGACATCGAGCGCTTGGACAGCGAGCTCGTTGTCGTCGTCGCGGATCGCAGCAAGGCGCATGACCCCGACGAGATCGCCCGACGCGCCAGTGCCGCCGGGGCGAGCGTCGTACGGATCGCGACCGCCACCCACCACTCGCTGCCGGAGTTGCATGCCGAAGAACTGGCCGGCGCCTTGCTGCGAGCAGGGTCGAAGGGTTTGTAGCTTCGTCTCCTCAGGTGTGTGGGCTCCTTCGGCGGCCACCGATCGAGCCGAGCAGTGGGAGGCCGAGTTCGCGACCGGACGTGATTCCGCCGGGACGGAGGAGCAAGGTCAGCAGCAGCGTCAGGGCGAGGATCAGCTGCTGGATACCAGGGTGCGGAGCGAGCTCGAGCGGGCCCACATCGCCCCCGGCCTCGATCCTTCGGAGCAGCTCGGCCAGCACCGAGATGAACACGGTCCCGATGACGGCCCCGCTCAGGCTTCGGATTCCGCCGACTATGAGCATGAGCAGTGTGAGCAGCGTGAGCTGGAGGTAGACATCACCCGGGGTCAGCGCTCCGAGGAAGTGGGCATACAGGCCACCGCCGACGCCGCACACGAACGCACTGATGACGAATGCGATCGAGCGGTCGCGACGGATGCGGACCCCCAGCGCGGCGGCGGCGACGGGATCCTCGCGGGAAGCCCGCAGCCGGAAACCGGACCGGCTCAGTTGGTAGGCCAGGGCGACGGCGATCGCTCCGATGAGCCAGGGGACGGTGGCGCCGATGGTGAGATCGGCCGGGATCCCCACGATCCCCTGCGAGCCACGCGTGACCGCGTCCCAGTTGCTGATCACGACGTTCACGCTGATGAGCAGCGCCAGGCTTGCGATGCCTGCCGCCATCCCGTCAAGCCGCAGGATCACCAGCGAGAAGACGGCGCCGAGCAGGAGGGAGAGCAGACCGGAGATGAGCAGCGCCTCGGGGAGGCTGAGCTCGAGCGCCGCGAGCCACCCCGGAAGCGCGGGCAGCAGGGCCTGCTTCAGGTTGTGGGGAATGGTCGTCAGCGCGGTGACATACGCACCCACGGCGACGAACACGACGTGACCGAAGGACAGCACACCCGAGTTGCCGACGAAGATGTACGTGCCGACGGCGATGACACCCATCACGAGCATCTGCGTGGCTGTCCGCTGGGTCGTCTCCGAGCCGATCAGGGCCAGGCCACTGACCGCCAGCACCAGCAGCGTGCAGACGACGGCGGGGGCGCTGCGTGCGAGCACGGAGGTCCGCGGGTGCGTCATACGCGCACCGCCCCGGGGCGGCCCGCGATGCCATGCGGCCGGAACATGAGGATCACGACGATCCCGAGGTACACCAGGGCGTCTCGGTACGGGGCCATCTCGCCGGGCAGATATGCCTGCAGCATCACCGAGAGCAGGGCGAGCACAAACGCACCGAGTGCCGCCGCCCACAGCCGGCCGAGCCCACCGAGCACGACTGCGACGAAGCCGGTGAGCACCGGACTCAAGCCCATGGCCGGCGTCAGCGTGCCCGTTCTCGCAACCAGGAAGATCGCCGCGATCGCCGCGAAGGCGCCGCTCATCCCGAACGCGGCAGCGACGACGAGGTTGGCGCGCACCCCGAGCGCACGGGCCATTCTGAAGTCCTCGGCCGCAGCGCGCATCTGGAGGCCGAGCGGCGTCGCCCGCAGGAACCACGCGAGCCCCAGCAGCAGCACCGCGGTGACACCGACGATCGCGATGTCGAGCTTGCCGACGGACAATCCGGCCACCTCCACGCCCGCGCCGAGGCTCCCGAGCACGTCGGCGCTCTTCGGGTTGGCGCCCTCGAACAGCAGGACGCCGCCCTGGACGAACAGGCTGAGGGCGAAGGACGTCATCAGCAGCGTCTCCCCGGTCGCCCCACGCACGGAGCGGAAGGCGAGCCGTTCCATCGCGAGCCCGCACCCGATGACGACGGCCACGACGAGTACCGCCGCCACGGCGAAGGGCAGCGCGGCGAACCACAGCAGCGCGTACCCGCCGATCATCACCAGCTCGCCGTGAGCGAAGTTGATCAGTCCCATGATGCTGAACAGCAGGGCGATACCGATGGCGATCAAGGCATCGAGGCTGCCGAGGCTGAGCGCGTTGACGAGGTTCTGAGCCATCCCGCTCACCCCATGCCCAGGTGCTTGGCCCGGAACGAGGGGTTCCGCAGCAGTTCGCCGGGCTCGTCCACCCGCTCGATCACGCCCCCGCGCAGCGAGTACAGGTGGTCGGCGAGCTTCACCGCCCGCGCGACGTTCTGCTCGACGAGGAGGATCGTCCGGCCCTCGTCGCGCAGCGCGGCGAGGTTGGCGAACAGGTCGTCGAGCACCACCGGAGCGAGCCCGAGCGAGGGCTCGTCGAGGATCAGCAACTCGGGCGCGGCCACCAGTGCCCGTCCGATCGCGAGCTGCTGGCGCTCGCCACCCGACAGCACGGCGGCGCGCTCGGAGAGGCGATCCGCCAGCGCGGGAAAGTGCCGCAGGGCCAACTGCACCCGCTCCGAGACATCGACGCCTCCGGCGAGCGCACAGCCGGCCAGCCGGAGGTTCTCACCGATCGACAGCGTCCGGAACACGCCGCGCGACTCCGGGACGAACGCGATGCCGGCCCGTGCCCTGCGCTCGGGCGCCCAGTCCGTGATGTCCGCGCCGCGCCAGCGGACCGTTCCGCTCCGCGATCGCACCAGACCTTGGATCGCCTGCAGGATGCTGGACTTGCCGGCCCCGTTCGGACCGACGACTGCGACCACGTCGCCTCGTTCGATGCTCAGCGAAACCCCTTTCACGGCGTCGATCGGCCCGTACGAGACCTGCAGGTCGGAGATCTCGAGCAGCGTCATCCCATCGCCTCCGCCCCCAGGTACGCGGACACGACCTCGGGATCGGTCCGGATCTCGTCAGGGCTGCCGACCCGGAGCGTGACGCCGTGGTCGAGGACATGCACGCGATCGCACAGGCTGAGGATCATCCGTACGTCGTGTTCGATCACGACGATCCCGCAGCCGAGCTCCTCGTGAATCTGCCGCACGGTCTGTGCCATCGCGACGCTCTCGTCGTCGTTGAGGCCCGCCGCCGGCTCGTCGAGCAGGAGCACTCGTGGCCGGGCGCACAGGGCGCGCGCCATGCCCAGGCGCCTCTGCACTCCGTACGGCAGGTCGCGGGCGAGGACATCGGCGCTCTCATCCAGGTCGAGCCAGTCCAGCGCCTCGCTCGCACGAGCGCGCGCGGCCGCCCAGGTTCCGCCGCAGCTGACCACCGCCGCCTCGCAGTTCTCGCGCACGGTCATCTGCGGGAACAATCGGACGTCCTGGAACGTCCGGCTGATGCCCGCCCTCGCCCGACGGGGTGGATCCCAGCCGGTGATCCGGAGGCCGTCGAGCTCGACCTCGCCCGTGGTGGGGCGCTGGAAGCCCGACAGCACGTTGAGCAGCGTCGTCTTCCCGGCCCCGTTCGGCCCGATCAACCCGAGGATCTCGCCGTGGTCCAGCTCGAGTCCGACGTCGTCCAGCGCGCACAGTCCGGCGAAGCGCACGGTGACGTGGCTCGTGCACAGCAGCGGCCGCATCGGGCTCAGCCTTTCGCGATCTTGCGTCCGCCGGCGTACATGGCGACCGGGCTGACCCGGCCTCCGTCGACGCCCATGATCACCGCGGGACGGTCGGTCACGATGTGCTGCGTCGCGCTGTACCCTGCGGGACCGGCGATCGTCTCGTACGACCCCAGTCCGTCGATCGCCTTCGCCAGCGCAGCGCCGTCGGTGGTCTGAGCCGCCTCGATCGCCTTGGCGATCACCTGGATCGTCGCATAGCCGGTGAGCGCGTAGGCGGTGACAGCCGGCTCACCGAACTTCGCCTTGTAACGCGCGAAGAAGTCGTTCACATCCGCGCGCGGATCACCGCCGTACAGCGACCCGAACGCGTCGTAGTAGAAGTTCTTCAGGTTCGGAACGCTTTGCAGCCAATAGTTGCCGTCCATGGCGATGTTCGACATCACCGGGATGTCGACGCCCGCGGCTCGGAGCTGACGCAGCGCCGTGGCCGCTCCCGGGTTGTAACTGCACAGCTCGAGCACGTCGGCGCCGGACTCACGGAGCCGCGCGATCTGGCCGGCGAACGACGCGTCGTTCTGCTGGATCGTCTCGGTCCCGACCACCTTGGCCTGCGGCTGGGCACTGAACCTCGACTCGAACGCGGCGCAGGTCTCCTTGGTGTGAGTGATGCTCGGATCGAGCCAGAGGAACGCCTTCCGGTAACCCTTGTCGTAGGCGAACTGGGCGACGTTCGCCGCACCGGCCGCGCTCTTGGTTCCCATCGAGTACGCAAGCGGTCCCAGCGTGGGCACGTCGAACTGCGAGGAGCCCGCACAGGGCGACACCGCCACAACGTTCTTGCTGGTCGACGCGATGGCAGCGGGACTGCCCAGGTCGAAGTCGCACGTGACGAGCATGACCTGCGCTCCGTGCGACAGCAGGTCGAGCCCCACGGTGGTGCCGAGCGCCCGGTCGGACTTCGTATCGCCGTACTTGAGTTCGAGGTGGTGGCCCAGGACGCCGCCGCGGGCGTTGAGGTCCGCCACGGCGAGCTCGGCGCCGCGAGACGGCCCGAGGTCGTACGCCGCAGCGAACCCGGAGCGCGCGACCGCCATTCCGATGACGATCGACCCGTCCGGCAGCTTCGCCTTCGCGGACGACCGCCCTGAGTCGTCATGGCCGCCGCAGCCGGCGGCCACGGTCAACCCAAGGATCCACACAGTCAGGAGAACGACGATTCGGCGCATCGCAAATTCCTTGATCTCGAGGGCGAGCTTGGCATTTGCAATCTAAGGCACTGAAATCTCAATGTCTAGCATCAGATATCTCAACTGCTCGGATCGGTGGACCAGGCCGGTTCGGGCTCGTGACCCGACTCGGGCCGGCGTGCCGCCTGGGGGATGCGCGGCCAGGTGCGGTGGGAGGTGCTCGCTGGGTCCTCCGCGCGTCGAGCCGTCGTTCAGGGTCGCGGACCTGGCTGCCGGGCTTCGTCGAGCCCGTCGAGTTCTTTACGGAGATTGCTCACCCGATCCCCAGGGTGGCGCGGTGCCGCACCAATTCCTGTGGCGGGCCGAACAATGCGGCGTCCGCCATTCAGAGGCATTCTTCGGGTCGACAAGGAATGTGTAACCGCACAATTCTGTAAACGTCCTAAGCAACTCCGGCAAACTGCGCCTGGCCGGTCGGCCACCTCCGCGGAGGCAGTCGGCGTACACGGGGGTTCGACCGTTCCAGGCAAGAGAGTTCCACCGCCACCTGAGCCATCAACGACACAGTTGCGCTGATGTCTGCAAGGTCGGCAGTCGGCGCGGCCACACGCTACATGTGACCGCAGTCACTAATATTCGAGCCCCATTCGCCGGGACCGCGCACGTGCCCATCTGCCAATACTCGCCGTGTGCCGCTAAAACCCCGCGACAACACCGAATGGGTCACTGACAGGAAGGCGCCGGCCAGCACGAAAACTGCCCGCAGGCTTGTCGCATCTCCGCTGTGGAGGTGTGACCAGCCTGCGGGCAGCCGATGCGCTGGCGTCAGGAGAGGGCGGAGCCGGCCTTGTAGACGGCCCAGGTGGTGTTCCAGTCGGTCCAGCCGTTGCCGGGCTCCATGTGGCGGGTGGTGCCGACGACGGTGACGGGGTCGCCGCGCAGGGTCTGGGCGTAGAACCACTGGGCGTCCGCGAGGCTCATGCCGACGCAGCCGTGGCTGACGTTGGCGCTGCCCTGGCTGCCGGCCGACCACGGCGCACCGTGGATGAACTCACCGGAGCTGGTCACCCGCTGGGCCCACTTCACGTCGCTGATGTTGTAGTAGTTCGGGTCGCCCGGCTTGATGCCTACGGTCGCGGCGTCCATCCGCTTGGTGGGGAACTTCTCCATGATCACCTTCACCCCGCTGCGGGTGGTGAAGCCTTCCTTGCCGGCGGTGATCGGGATGGTCCGGGCCAGCTTGCCGTTGATCGCCACGGTCATCGTGTGCTTCGTCACGTTGACGGTGCTGACGACCGACTTGCCGATGCTGAACGCGATCTTGCGGCTGCTCGTGCCCCAGGTGTTGTTGCCGGCGTTGACGCCCTGGGTGTCGATGGTGACGGTCACCTTGGTGCCGGCCGGCCAGTAGTTCATCGGCCGGTAGTTGACCTGCTTGTTGTTCACCCAGTGCCAGGTGCCGGTGACCGGGACCGAGGTGGTCACCTTCAGCCGCTTCTCCACCGCCGCACGGTCCTTGACCGGGTTGTTCCAGTAGATCTGGATCGGCAGCGCGACGCCGACGGTCTCACCGTTGAGCGGGACGACCGAGGCCTTCAGGCTCTTCGTCGCCTTCAGCGTCCTGAAGTTCGAGCTGATCGGCACGGTCCCGCCGTCGGTGCCCTCGGCGGAGCCGCTCAGGGTGTACGACGCGCCCGGCTTGAGGTGGTCCGACGAGGTCCACTGGGTCTTGTCCGTGTTGAAACTGCCGTCGACCTTGTCGCCGTCGTCGTCCTTCAGCGTGACCTCGGACAGCTTGCCCTGGGACGTGGACACGGTCACCGGCTTGTCCGGCTGCACCGACGACGCGCCCTGGGCGGGCACTATCGTGAGATTCGACGCGGCCGGATCCTGCGACGGGGTGGTCGACGCGCCCGGGGTCGTCGACGCGCCGGGGGTGCCATTGCCCTGCGTCGTGGACGCACCAGGTGTTGACGGGCTGTTGCCGCCCGCCTCCGTGTCGCTGCACGCCGTGCCGGCCAGCAGCAGCACACAGATCCCCGCCACGGCAAGGCCGTGCTTCCTCACCGAACCGCTCACCATTCCCCAGCTCTCCCCTGTTTGGTCAAACCGTCGCAAGGGTAACCCGTCATACGGACAGTCCCGTGCAACGCACCGCCACCGCAGTGGTACGGACCACAACGGCCTGTTACCGGTGGCGTCTCTAAAGACGCACGAAAACGCCGCCCGGTTCGTTCCCGGACGACGTTTTTCGTACGACGCTCAACTAATGAGCGTGGTCACCGCGGTAGTACTCGAAGATGAAGCCGCTCAGGGTGACGATGCCGATGCCGCAGCCGGCGATGAACAGCCACCAGCCGAAGACGATGCCGAGCACGGCCACCGCCAGCGTCATCGCCGTCCACAGTGGCCACCACGAGTACGGCGGGAAGAAGCCGAGTTCACCGGCTCCATCGACGATCTCGCCTTCCTTGCGGTCCTCCGGACGGGGGTCCATCCGGCGGGCGGTGATGCTCAGGTAGAACGCCACCAGCAAGGCCAGGAAGAACGTCATCACCAGCGCCGTGGTGCCGGTCGGGTCGTTCGACATCAGCCAGTAGATCGGCGTGACGACCAGCACGAACAGGCTCAGGATCCCGAAGACCCAGGCTTCGATCTTCACGCCTTGTCCTTCCCCTCAGCGTCGGTCTCCGCGGCGACGACCTGCTCCAGGTGCTCGACCCGGCCCTCGTCCTCGGCCGCGTCCAGCAGGTTGTCCTTGCCGGCCCGGTTGTCCGGGTACTCGGCCAGGGCCAGATCGGCGTGGTGCAGGTCGAACGCCGGGCTCTCGGACCGGATCCGCGGCAGCTTCTCGAAGTTGTGCCGCGGCGGCGGCGAACTGGTCGCCCACTCCAGCGACCGGCCCCAGCCCCACGGGTCGTCGACGCCGACCTTCGGCGACTTGCGCGACTTGTAGACGTTGTAGAAGAACGGCAGCATCGACAGGCCGAGGATGAAGGCACCGACGCTGGACACCTCGTTCAGCGTCGTGAAGCCCTCGTTCGCGCCGTACGACGCGTAGCGCCGCGGCATACCCTCGACACCGAGCCAGTGCTGCACCAGGAACGTGGTGTGGAAGCCGATGAACAGCAGCCAGAAGTGCAGCTTGCCGAGGCGTTCGTCGAGCATCCGCCCGGTGAACTTCGGCCACCAGAAGTAGAACCCGGCGAACATCGCGAACACCACCGTGCCGAACACCACGTAGTGGAAGTGCGCGACCACGAAGTACGAGTCGGACAGCTGGTAGTCCAGCGCCGGCGAGGCGAGGATGATGCCGGTCAGACCCCCGAAGAGGAAGGTGGTCAGGAAGCCGATCGCCCAGAGCATCGGCGTGTCGAACGACACCGATCCGCCCCACATCGTGCCGATCCAGTTGAAGAACTTCACGCCGGTCGGGACCGCGATCAAGAACGTCATGAACGAGAAGAACGGTAGGTTCACCGCTCCGGTGACGAACATGTGGTGCGCCCACACCGCCACCGACAGGACCGCGATGCCCAGCGTCGCGCTGACCAGACCGATGTAGCCGAAGACCGGCTTGCGGCTGAACACCGGCAGGATCTCGGTGATGATGCCGAAGAACGGCAGCGCGATGATGTAGACCTCGGGATGCCCGAAGAACCAGAACAGGTGCTGCCACAGCAGTGGCCCACCGTTCGCGGCATCGAAGACGTGAGCCCCCAAGGCTCGATCCGCCTCCAGCATCAGCAGCGCACCGGCCAGGATCGGGAACGCGATCAGGACGAGGATCGACGTGACCAGGATGTTCCAGGTGAAGATCGGCATCCGGAACATCGTCATCCCCGGGGCGCGCATCGTGATGATCGTCGTCACGAAGTTGACCGCACCGAGGATGGTGCCGAGACCGGCCATCCACAGGCCCATGATCCACAGGTCACCGCCGATACCCGGCGAGCGGACCGCGTTGGACAACGGAGCGTACGCGAACCAGCCGAAGTCGGCCGCGCCGCCCGGGGTGAAGAACCCGCTGAGCGTGATCAGGCCGCCGAACAGGAACAGCCAGAAGCTGAACATGTTCAGTCGCGGGAACGCCACGTCGGGGGCGCCGATCTGGATCGGCATGATCTCGTTCGCGAAGCCGACGAACAGCGGGGTCGCGAACAGCAGCAGCATGATCGTGCCGTGCATGGTGAAGAGCTGGTTGTAGACCTCTTCGTTCACGATCTGCAGACCCGGCCTGGCCAGCTCGGCCCGGATCACCAGCGCCATCACGCCGCCGATCAGGAAGAACGCGAACGAGGTGATCAGGTACATGTGGCCGATCAGCTTGTGATCGGTGGTGGTCAGCCACTTGACCGCGATCTGGCCCTTGCTGCGCCGCCGCGGCAGCACGGTGGTGGTGGTGGTACCGATAGCGCCGGTGCGCTCGGCGATGTCGGTCACTTGCCGCCCTCCTGCTCCCCGTGACCGGGAATGGTGGTCGCGTCCGAGCCGCCGGTGGCGGCGCCGGTCTGGCCCTTGGCGGCCAGCTCGCGCAGATGCGCGTCGTACTCGTCGCGGGAGACCACGTTCACCGAGAACACCATCCGGCTGTGGTAGAGCCCGCAGAGCTCGGCGCACTTGCCGGCGAAGATGCCGGTCTTGGTCGGGGTCAGCTGGAACTTGTTCGTCCGGCCCGGGATGACGTCGAGCTTGAAGTAGAACGACGGCACCCAGAAGGAGTGGATCACGTCCGGCGAGTTCAGGACGAACTCGACCGACTCGTCCACCGGCAGCCACAGCTGGGCGGGCTTTGACAGCGTGCCGGTCTCCCAGACGCCCTGCTGCCCGTCGACGGTGTCCTTGTAGTTGAAGGTCCACTGCCACTGCTGGCCCACCACGTTGATGGTGTGGTCCGTGCTGGCCGACATCTTCGTGACTTCGTTGCCGTGCTCGATGGTGTAGAAGAACAACACCCCGATGATCGCGAACGGCGCCAGCGTGTAGAGCACCTCCAGCGGCAGGTTGTACCGCACCTGCCGGGGGGCGTCGTCGTTGCGCTTGTGGTATCGCACCACGACCCACAAGATCAGGCCCCAGACCAGCACGCCCACGATCAGGGCGGCGATCCAGGCACCGACCCAGAGGCTCTCGATGGCCCCGGTCCGGTCCGATGCACCCACGGGGAGACCGAACCGTTTCCACTGCTCCTTGGTCGCCTGCGAACAACCGGTCAGCAGCAGGGTGCCGAGCACCACTCCCGTACCGACCAGCAGGCGTCGCTTCGCCGGACGTGTGGCGCCGGCAGGTACTGCCGTGCGCTCCTCCACTCCGGGCGTGCCGTTCGAACCCACGGGGCGCCTTTCCCTTCCCAAGTGAGACTGACGACCAAACACTACTGGACACCTTTGGCGATCTTGCGCACAGGTAGGAGTTAGCGTTTCCCGTGTGAGTCAGCGTGCCTATCTGGATGCCGCGTCGGCCGAGTCGTTGCACCCGGCCGCGCGGGAAATGTTGCTGTCGGCAGTCGATTCCGGGTGGGCGGATCCGGTCCGGTTGCACCACGAGGGACGGACCGCGCGGCTGTTGCTGGACAACGCCCGCGCGGTGCTCGCGGACGCGGTCGGAGTGCGTGCGGACGAGCTGTATCTGACCACCTCGGGTACGGCGGCCATCCACGCCGGACTGACTGCGATCACGGCCGCCCGGACACGGGCTGGGTCCACCGTTGTCCACAGTGCTGTCGAGCATTCCGCCGTACTGCACACCGCGGGTGCCGACGGAGTCGAGGTGGGTGTGGACTCGGCGGGCCGGGTCGACCTGGATGCGTTCGCGGCGGCGGTGCGGCAGACCGGGGTGGCGGTGGCGGCGCTGCAGTCGGCCAATCACGAGGTCGGCACGCGGCAGCCGATCGAGGCCGCGGCCGAGGCGTGTGGCGACGTACCGCTGTTCGTCGACGCGGCCGCGTCCATCGGGCACGACGCCGTACCCGCGGGGTGGTCGGCGTTGACGGCGAGCGCGCACAAGTGGGGTGGACCGGCGGGCGTCGGCCTGCTGGCGGTCCGGAAGGGCACACGGATCGCGCCGGACTGGCCGATGGACGAGCGGGAGGACGGCCTCTCCCCCGGGTTCCCGGACGTGCCGAGTGCGTTGGCAGCCGCTGCCGCGTTGCAGGCCCGGCTCAGCGAGGCCGAGGAGCTGAACAAGCAGCACCGGGCCTGGATCGACGAAGTACGACGCCGCATGGCCGCGGACATCCCGGATGTCGAAGTGGTCGGCGATCCCGACGACCGCCTGCCGCACATCCTCACGTTCTCCTGTCTCTACGTGGACGGCGAGGCACTCGTGACTGCATTGGACGCGGAAGGGTTCGCGGTCTCCAGCGGCTCGGCCTGTACGTCGAGCACGCTCAAGCCCTCGCATGTCCTGGCCGCCATGGGCGTCCTGACTCACGGCAACGTCCGCATTTCCCTGACGCGCGACACGACCTATGCGGAGATCGACCGGTTCTGTGCGGTGGTGCCAGGCGTAGTCCGGCGGATCCGGGCGGAGGTGGGGATGTGAACGTCGACCTCGACTGCAGCGGCCTGCTCTGCCCACTCCCGGTGATCAAACTGGCCAAGACGCTTCCGACCGTTGCCGTCGGCGATACCGTCACGGTCCGCGCAGATGATCCGGCCGCGGCCACCGACATCCCGGCCTGGTGCCGGATGCGCTCCCAGGAACTGGTGTCGGCAGTCGAAAACACGTACGTCGTTCGACGGGTCAGCTGAGAGACTCCGCGGTGTGACCGACTTCGCCCACAAGCCGACCCTGACCGGTGAGCTCGTCATCCTGCGTCCGTTGGACGAGAGCGACTACGACGCGCTGATGGCGGCGATGGCCGATCCCGAGGTGAGCAAGTTCACCGGCGACCACGACGGTGGTGGCGTCGAGGAGGAGACGTACCGGGACTGGCTGCGGACCCGAAAGGATCAGACCGACCGCCTGGATCTGGCGATCGTGTCGAAGGCGACCGGCCGGACCGTCGGTGAGGCGGTGCTCAACAGGTGGAGTCCGGAGGACGAGTCCTGCAACTTCCGGATCCTGATCGGCGCGGACGGCCGGGATCACGGGTTCGGCTCCGAGGCGACCCGGCTGATCGTCGGCTACGGGTTCGAGCAGCTCGGCCTGCACAGGATCTCGCTCACGGTGTTCGCGTTCAACCCGCGGGCACAGCGGGTGTACGAGAAGGCCGGGTTCGTCGAGGAGGGGCGGCTGCGGCACGCGCTCAAGTGGGACGGTGAGTGGGTCGACGACATCGTGATGGCGATCCTGGCTCCCGAATGGGAGGCGCTACGGTCGAAGGCGTGATCGACGCCGAGCGCATCGCCGTACTGACCGGAGCCGGGATCTCGACCGCGTCGGGGATCCCCGACTTCCGCGGACCGCAGGGGTTGTGGACGAAGGACCCGGCGGCGCAGGCGATGTTCGACATCGACGAGTACGTCGCCAGTCGCGAGGTCCGCGTGGAGGTGTGGAAGCATCGCCTGGCCGCGCCGGCCTGGACCGCCGAGCCGAACCCGGGTCACCTGGCGCTCGTGGAGCTGGAACGCCAGGGGCGGCTGACCGGACTCATCACCCAGAACGTCGACGGCCTGCACCAGAAGGCCGGCTCGTCGCCTGAACTGGTCCACGAGTTGCACGGCACGGTCTGGTTTGTCGACTGCCTCGGCTGCGGGCGCCGGATCCCGATGGCCGACGTACTCCCACGGCTCGAGGCCGGCGACGAGGACCCGGCCTGCGAGGTCTGTGGCGGGATCCTGAAGTCGGCGACCGTGTCCTTCGGCCAGTCCCTCGACCAGACGGTCCTCGACCGGGCCGTCGCGGCCACCGAGGCCGCCGACGTCTTCCTCGCCGTCGGCACCTCCCTGCAGGTCTACCCGGCTGCCGGTCTCTGCGACCTCGCACTGACCGCCGGCAAGCCGCTGATCATCCTCAACGCCCAGCCGACCCCGTACGACGACGAGGCCACGACCGTGCTCCGCACGCCGATCGAGACCACGCTGCCAGATCTCCTGTCGTGAGCCACGCGAACCAGCAGCGAATCGGCCGACGAATCCGCAGCCGAATTCACGACAGATCGGCAGCCAAGCATCCGACGGATCGGCGGGCAGGGGTTCGACGAAACGGCAGTATAATTCGTCTGTGAATCTCCTTGCACGAGCCGCCGCCGAGGCCATCCGCACGGCGATGACCGACACACCGGTCGTCGTGGTGAACGGACCGCGCCAAGTCGGCAAGACGACACTCACACGTCAGCTGGCGTATCCGGGCACGGTCGACTTCGTGACGCTTGACGACGAGACCAATCGGCTCGCCGCCCACGCCGATCCCCGCAGCTTTGTCCAACGACCGGCGGATACGTTCGTTATCGACGAAGCACAGCTCGAACCGAAAATGTTCCGGGCGATCAAGGCCGAGGTCGATCGAGATCGTCGCCCGGGCCGGTTCCTTTTGACCGGGTCGTCGCGCCTGCTCTCGGCCCCGGACATGGCCGCATCGCTGGTCGGCCGGGTGGAGACGATTGACCTCTGGCCGTTCTCGCAGGGCGAGCTCGCCGGCATCGCGGACCGGTTCGTGGACCTCGTATTCGATGATCCGATCGCGCTGATCCGGAACAAGTCGACCGAACGGGCAGACATCGTGAAGCGAATCGTCACCGGCGGGTATCCCGAGGTTGTACGCAGGCAACCCGGCCGGCGCCAATCGTGGTTCGACGGCTACCTCACGACGATCACCCAGTCAGTCATCCGGGATCTGTCCTCGATCGAGCGGCTGGCTGAGATCCCACGGCTGCTGAGGCTCTGCGCAGCCCGGACCGGAACCGAGCTCAACGTGAGCGCACTCGCAGGAGAGTTCGGATTCCCTACTCGCACGGTGGACGGCTACCTCGCGCTGCTCACCCAGGCGTTCTTGGTCGACCGGATCCCGGCCTGGTCGACCAACCTCAGCCGCAAGGTGATCCGCCGTCCGAAACTCGTCCTGACCGACACAGGACTTGCGTCATTCCTGATCGGCGCGAATCAGTCCAACGTCGCTCAGATCGGTGGCCCACTCGGCCAGCTGATGGAGACCTTCGTCGCCAACGAGATCAAGAAACAGCTGACCTGGTCCAACGGCAGGCCCTCGCTGTGGCATTTCCGTGATCGCGACGGCGCCGAGGTCGACCTCGTCCTCGAGCATCCGGATGGGCGGGTGGTGGGCATCGAGGTGAAAGCAACAAGCTCGCCGTCCGCCGACGATCTGCGGGGACTGCGATTCCTCGCCGACCGGCTCGGCGACCGGTTCCACTTCGGCGTGCTGCTCCACACCGCGCCGGAGGCGACCCGGTTCGGACCCAACCTCGCGGCCCTTCCGGCCTCCGTTCTCTGGGAGTTCTGAGCGACCGCCTGCCGACTTGTGACGGTCAAACCCTTCCGTTGCCGCTGACCCTTGGCTAGCGTCCCCGGCAGGTTCGGCTGGGAGGGGTGCCCTGATGAGCAGGTTCAGGCGATTGACGGCAGGCTTCACCGCGGCTGCGGTGATCGTTCTCGGACTAGGTACGGCGACTTCCGCGCCGGCGCAGGTGGCGGCGGAGCGGGTGATCACACTCGCCGGGTCGCTGCAGAGCGAGCTCGGGTGTCCCGCTGACTGGGACCCGGGATGTGACGCGACCAGTCTCGGGACGAGTGCGCCGTACACGAAGGTGTTCGACGTGCCGGCCGGCACGTACGAGTACAAGGTCACCGTGAACCGTGCCTGGGACGAGAACTACGGCGCCGGCGGTGTGCTGAACGGGGCGAACATCCCGCTCGCGATCCAGGGTCCGGCCAAGCTGGTGTTCAGCTACGACGACACCAGTCATGTCGTCACGGTGAAGCCGGTCGATCTCGCCGGGCCGACCGTGACCGCGGCCGACAAGACGCTGGCGTCACCAAGTCTGCGCAAGGACCTCACGAAGGAGCGGTTCTACTTCCTGATGGCGGACCGGTTCGCCAACGGCGACACGGCGAACGACGCCGGCGGCCTGACCGGCGACCGGTTGCAGACCGGACTGGACCCGGCCGACAAGGGCTTCTACCACGGCGGCGACCTGTCCGGCGTGATCCAGAAGCTCGACTACATCAAGTCCCTGGGTACGACGTCCATCTGGCTGACCCCGTCCTTCAAGAACCGGCCGGTGCAGGGCGACGGCGCGAACGTGAGCGCCGGGTACCACGGCTACTGGATCACCGACTTCACGCAGATCGATCCGCACCTCGGCACCAACGCGGACATGAAGCAGCTGATCAGCCTCGCGCACCGCAAGGGGATGAAGGTCTTCTTCGACATCATCACCAACCACACCGCGGACGTGATCGACTACCAGTCCCATCAGTACGGGTACATCCCGAAGTCGACGTCGCCGTACAAGGATGCTGCCGGCAACGTCTTCGACGACAAGACCTATGCGGGCGGTGACACGTTCCCGCCGCTGGACAAGAACACCTCGTTCCCGAACGTGCCGGTGTTCCGGACGCCGGCGGACGAGACCGTCAAGGTGCCGGCCTGGCTGAACGACCCGACGCTCTACCACAACCGCGGCGACTCGACCTTCGCCGGCGAATCCGCGGAGTACGGCGACTTCGTCGGCCTGGACGACCTGTTCACCGAGCAGCCCAAGGTCCGCGACGGGATGATCGACGTCTACAAGACCTGGGCCGAGTTCGGCATCGACGGGTTCCGGATCGACACCGTCAAGCACGTGAACATCGAGTTCTGGCAGAAGTTCTCCCCGGCGATCCTGGCCGCGGCCAAGAGCGCGGGGTCGAAGAACTTCTTCATGTTCGGCGAGGTGTTCGACGCGAATCCGCAGTTCATGTCGACGTACACGACGAAGGGCGCATTGCAGGCCACGCTCGACTTCGGCTTCCAGCAGAGCGCGGTCGCCTACGCGAAGGGTGACCCCGGCACCAAGCTGCAGGACTTCTACGCGGGCGACGACTACTACACCGACGCCGACTCGAACGCGTACCAACTGCCGACCTTCCTCGGCAACCACGACATGGGCCGCGTCGGTATGTTCCTCAAACAGGGCGGCGCGTCGGGTCAGGAACTGCTGGCGCGGGACAAGCTGGCGCACTCGCTGATGTTCCTGACCCGCGGGCAGCCGGTCATCTACTACGGCGACGAGCAGGGGTTCACCGGTCCGGGCGGTGACAAGGACGCGCGGCAGGACATGTTCGCGACCAAGACCGCGGACTACGCCGACGACGAGGTCGTCGACGGATCCGGTACGACGACGATCGGCAGCAAGGACCGGTACGACGTCAACGCGCCGATGTACAAGCACATCGCGGCCTTGGAGCAGCTGCGGGCCAAGTACCCGGCGCTGGCCGACGGCCGGCAGGTGCACCGCTACTCGTCGAACACCAACGGCCTGTATGCCTTCAGCCGGCTCGGCACCGACAACGTCGAGTACCTGGTGGTCGCGAACAACTCGAAGACGGCCGCGTCCGCGACGATCCCGACGTACGGCCCGAACACCTGGCTCAAGCCGGTCTATGGCGGCTCCAACGCGGTCAAGACCGACCGTGAGGGCAGAGTGCTGCTCAGCCAGGCGCCGCTGTCCGTGACCGTCTACCAGGCGGCCAACAAGGTCCCGTCGCGCCCGAAGGCGCCGGCTGTCTACATGACCTCGCCGGAGCTCGGTGCGACGGTCGGTGGGCGTGCCGAGATCGGTGCGGCCGTGCCGGAGAACACTCCGGTCACCGTGACCTTCGGCTACCGGCCTGTGGGTACGACGGCCTGGCAGCGACTCGGCTCCGACGACAACGCGCCGTACCGCGTGTTCCAGGACGTGTCCGCGCTGCCCAAGGGGACGCTGCTCGAGTACCGGGCCGTGCTGCGGGATGTGTCGGGCAACTACTCGGTGTCCGGCTCGTACGGCGTGGTCGGCGATGCTCCGACGCCAGGTGGTGGCGGTGGTGGGACCGGTCCCGTCGTACAGCCCGCCAACGTGAGCGTGCCTGGTGATCACAACAGTGAGATGGGCTGCGCCGGTGACTGGGATCCGGCCTGCAGCCAGGCACAGCTGACGCTGGACCCGAAGGACAAGGTGTGGAAGGGGACGTACACCCTCCCGGCCGGTGAGCACGCCTACAAGGCCGCGATCAACAAGACCTGGGACGAGAACTACGGTGCCGGCGGCGTCCTGAACGGCGCGAACATCTCCTACACGGCTCCAACCGGTCCGGTCACCTTCTACTACGAACACGGGCGGCATTACGTCACGTCCAGTGCCGAGGGCCCGATCATCACTGTGCCCGGCTCGTTCCAGTCGGAGCTCGGCTGTCCGGGCGACTGGGACCCGTCGTGCATGCGACCGTGGCTGACCGACGAGAACGGCGACGGGACCTACACGTGGTCGACCAGTGAGTTGGGAGCGGGTAGTTATGAGGCGAAGGTCGCGCACAACCTGTCCTTCGACGAGAACTACGGCGCCGGCGGAGTCAAGAACGGCGCCAACATCCCGTTCACCGTTCCGGGCGACGGCCTGGTCGTCACCTTCTCCTACGTCATCGCAACCCACGTGCTGACCGTGACGACGTCCCGGCCGGGTGCCCAGCCGGATCTCAGCCAGGCCAAGGCCTACTGGCTGACTCACGACCTGCTCGCCGTACCGCCGGTCGCCCACCCGGAGCAGTCGCGCTGGCGGCTGCACTGGTCGGACGACGGCTCGCTGAAGGTCGACGCGGACGACATCGGTGGCTCGTCGTCCGGACTGCGTTATGACCCGGCCGGGATCCCTGCGTCGGTGCTGGCGAAGTTCCCGGCGTTGAAGGGCTATACCGCGCTCAGACTCGACCACGCCGACGTTCAGAAGATCCTCACCGGGCAACTCGGGCTCGCACAGTACGACGACGTGGGACGGTTGCTGGACGCGACCGGCGTCCAGATCCCGGGTGTGCTCGACGATGTCTACGGCAGTGCCGCGGGGCGCACGTACGGCGTGAACTGGCACGGTGGTGCGCCGACGTTCACGCTGTGGGCGCCGACCGCGCAAGCGGTGACGCTGCTGGTCGGGTCCAGCCGGGTGCCGATGCGACTCAACAACGATGGGTCGTGGTCAGCCGACGGACCACGGTCGTGGAAGAACGCGTCGTACCTCTATGAGGTGAAGGTCTACGCGCCTTCGACAGGCAAGGTCGAGACGAACGTCGTCACCGATCCGTACTCGGTCGCGCTCACGACGGACTCGGCGTACTCGGTCGCCGTGGACCTGAACGATCCGGCCGGGAAGCCGGCGCTCTGGTCGGGTACGCCGGCGCCGAAGCTGGCGCGGGGTGTCGACTCGACGATCTACGAGCTGCACGTCCGCGACTTCTCGATCAACGACAGCAGCGTGCCGGCCGCGCACCGCGGGACCTATCTCGCCTTCGCCGACCAGGGCAACGGGACGAAGCACCTGCAGGCACTTGCGGCGGCCGGACTCAACACCGTGCACCTCTTGCCGACGTTCGACATCGCGTCGATCCCGGAGACCGGGCAGCAGACGCCGGCCTGTGATCTGAAGTCGTTCCCGGCGGACTCCGATCAGCAGCAGGCCTGCGTGACGGCGGTCGCGGCGAAGGACGGGTTCAACTGGGGCTACGACCCGTACCACTGGCTTGCGCCCGAGGGCTCGTACGCGACCGCCCGTGATGGCCTGGCCCGCGTCGCCGAGTTCCGCACGATGGTCGGCGGACTGCACAAGTCGGGGCTGCGCGTCGTACTGGATCAGGTCTACAACCACACCCCGGCGGCCGGTCAGGCGCCGACGTCCGTGCTGGACAAGGTCGTGCCCGGGTACTACCAGCGGCTGAACGCGACCGGGAAGGTGGAGACGTCGACCTGCTGCAGCAACATCGCCACCGAGCACGCGATGGCCGAGAAGATCATGGTCGACAGCACCGTCAGCTGGGCGCGCAACTATCGGGTCGACGGCTTCCGGTACGACCTGATGGGCCACCACAGCAAGGAGAACATGCTGAAGATCCGCGCCGCGCTGGACAAGCTGACCCTGGCCAAGGACGGGGTGGACGGCAAGAGCATCTACCTGTACGGCGAGGGCTGGAACTTCGGCGAGGTCGCGAACGACGCGCTGTTCGTCCAAGCGCGGCAGGGCAACCTCGGCGGCACCGGGATCGGTACGTTCTCCGACCGGCTCCGCGACGGGGTCCGCGGCGGCGGTCCGTTCGACGACAACCCGCGGATCCAGGGCTTCGGCTCCGGCGAGGCGAGCGACCCGAACGGCGACCCGATCAACGGCACGCCCTCCGAACGCGCTCAGCGACTCGCCCACGACACGGATCTGATCCAGCTCGGCCTGGCCGGCAACCTGCGCTCGTTCACCTTCCGCTCCGCCTCGACCGGCGACGTCGTCCGCGGTGACGCGGTCGACTACAACGGCTCACCGGCCGGGTACGCCGACCAGCCGGACGAGGTGATCAGCTACGTCGATGCCCACGACAACGAGACGTTGTGGGACACGCTGACCTACAAGTTGCCGACAGCAATGACGATGCCGGACCGGATCCGGATGAACACGGTGTCACTGGCAACGACCGCGCTGGCCCAGACGCCCTCGTTCTGGCACGCGGGCGCCGACCTGCTGCGGAGCAAGTCGCTCGACCGCAACTCCTACGACTCGGGCGACTGGTTCAACACCCTCGACTGGACCGGTGCCGACAACGGCTTCGGCCACGGTCTGCCGCCCAAGGCCGACAACGAGGCCAAGTGGTCCTACATGAAGCCGCTGCTCGCGAACCCGGCGCTGAAGCCGACCGCGGCCGACGTGGCGACCGCCTCAGCCGCAGCCGCCGACCTGCTGAAGCTGCGCTTCTCGAGCCCGCTGTTCCGGCTCGGCTCCGCGGAACTGATCAACCAGAAGCTCACCTTCCCGGTCAGCGGCACGACGCCCGGTGTGATCACGATGCGCATCGACGACACCGTGGGTCCCAACGTCGACCCGGCGCTCAAGGGCGTCCTGGTCGTCTTCAACTCGACGGGAGCGGCGGTCACACAGCAGATCCCGGCCTTGGCCGGCGCCAACCTGGCCCTGTCCCCCGTCCAGGCGAACGGCTCCGACGCCGTCGTCAAGCAGACCACCTGGACCGCCGGAACGGGCACAGCCACAGTCCCACCGCGGACCGTCGCCGTACTCGTCCAGCGCTAGGAGCAGCGGACCGCCAGGCCATCACAATTGCCGCCACCGGGCGGCCCTGACGCTCAACCGCGCTGATGACAGCCGATTGAGATGGCCTGGCGATCCGGCCTTGCCGCGATGCCTGCGGGTTGGTCAGGTGAGCGCCGCGAAACGGCTGGCTGCGACGAAGGAGGCGAGGGCCAGCAGGGTGACGTTGGCCGCGACCGACTTCGGTTCGCGGAGCGAGGCATGGGAGATGGCAGCACCGATCATCACGATGGTGAGGCCGACGGCCGCCAGCGGCGTGAGGACGCAGGCCTTGTCTGTCAGCCAGGGCGCGAAGAGGCCGGCGACGGCGAAAATGTCGGAGATGGCGACGACGCGGACCAGCGGCATCGGGAAGGGCGCGATGCCGGTCTGGCCGGTGGCGATCAGGCGGGAGCGGGACATGGTGGCCTTGACGGCACCGGAGTACGCGAAGATCGCGGCCAGGATTCCGGAGAAGACCCAGGTGACTGTGTTCATGCCGATTGCAGACGATCAGCGATCCGATCCTGTGACACTGTCACTGGGAGACGTCCTCGATCGTCTGTGAAAGGTGTGATGGAGGAACTCAGGCCACTGCTGCTGTCGATCGCGTACCGGATGCTGGGGAGCTTCGGTGACGCGGAGGACGTCGTACAAGAGGCCTATCTCCGGCTGCATCGAGAAGACCAGGTGGAGTCGCCGAAGGCGTTCCTGACCATGGTGACGACGCGGTTGGCGATCGATCAGTTGCGGTCCGCACGCCGGCAGCGCGAGACCTACCTCGGCCCGTGGCTGCCCGAGCCGGCCGTCGACGAGTACGTCGACCTCGCCGACCGGGCCGCGTTGTCGGACTCGCTGTCCACCGCGTTCCTCGTCGTCCTCGAGCGGCTCTCCCCCGACCAGCGCGCGGTCTTCCTGCTCTGCGACGTCTTCGGCTACTCGTACGACGAGGTCGCCGGGATCATCGCGAAGACGCCGGCCGCCTGCCGTCAGCTCGCCGTCCGCGCCCGGCGCCGGATTGCCGACAATCGACCGCGCTACGACGCATCACCCCAAGAGCGCGACGAATTGGTCCGGCGCTTCGTCGCGGCCGCCGAGGACGGTGAGCTCGACGCCCTCGTCGACCTGCTCGCACCCGACGCCACCTTCACCGGGGACGGCGGCGGCAAGGGCGGCTTCCCGCGACCGGTGCACGGCGCCGGCAATGTCGCCCGGATGCTGATCGGCGCCTTCGGCAAGTTCGGCGACCTGACCGTCGAAGGAGTGCACGTCGGCGGCCAGCCGGCGCTCCGCATCCACGACCCGGCCGATCGCACGATCGCCATCTGGTCGTTCGTCGTCACCGAGGGCCGGATCACGACCATCCACGGCGTCGTCAATCCCGACAAACTCACCCACCTGGGGCCGTCAGGGCACCCGCACGACCACGGCTGACGGATCGACCGAGGCGCTGAGCGAGCGGCCGTCGGCGATGGTGTCGCCGTCCAGCTCGCGGCGTACCGTCTTCGCGGCCGTCACCTGGATCCGCTTCCCGGTGAACCGCTGGACATGCTGCTCGCGCATCGACTTCACCACCAGGCTCAACGCCAGCCGCGGCCATTGGCTGACCCGCCGGGGCGACAGCACCACAGCGTCGATGAGCCCGTCGTCAGGGACCGCGTCGGGCAGCAGCGGGATGTTCGCCTGCAGGGTGCCGACGTTGCCGATCACCACGGTCCGCGCGCGGTGGCGTACCGGCGGCTGGTCGTCGACGGTGATCTCGACCCGCACCGACGGATGGTTCAGGTTCTTGATCGTGGACACGACGTACGCCGCCCAGCCGACCCGCTTCTTCAGGTCGTCCGGCGCGTCCGCGATGATCGCCGCGTCCAGTCCGAGTCCCGCCATCACGACGAACCGGTCGGTGGCCAGCTCGTCGCCCTCGATCAGCACACTGTCGATCCGCCGCTCGGTACCGTCGAGCACCTCGGCCAGCGCGTCGTCCATGTCGAGCGAGATCCCGAGGTTGCGGGCCAGCAGGTTCCCGGTCCCGGCCGGCAGTACGGCGACGGGGATGCCGGTCCCGGCGAGCTCGGCACAGACGATCCGCACGGTGCCGTCCCCGCCGGCGACCACGACCAGGTCGACGGCGTCCTTGACCGCCCGCTGGGCCATCGTCACGCCCGCATCGTCCTCGGTCGTCTCCAGCCACAGCGCGATGTCGACGCCGCGCTCGGTCACCGCGGTCTCGACGGTCCGGCGAAAGTCGTCGGGCACCTTGATGGGATTGACAATCACAGCTGCTCGTCTGGCGGAACTCACCTGATATTTGTCCGTTCGGGAAGATAACGTGCCTGGGATGAGCAGACTTGCACGGAGTACGCCAGAAGCCCAGGGGTTGTCCGCCGCGGCGCTCGACGCGTTCGTCGCGGCGCTCGACGCGTCCACGCCGGAGATCCAGACCGTGATGCTGCTGCGGCACGGTCACGTCGTCCTCGAGGAGGCCTGGTCACCCTACCGGCTGACCGATCCGCACCTGCTGTTCTCGGTGTCGAAGAGCTTCACCTCGACCGGCGTCGGCCTGGCGATCGACGCCGGCCTGCTGTCGCTGGACGACCAGGTCATCTCGTTCTTCGAGCCCGACGAGTTGCCCGCGACGATCAGCGACAACCTGGCCGCGATGAAGGTCCGGCACCTGCTGACCATGACCACCGGGCACAGCCAGGACACCGTCGAGGCGCTCTCCCGGGACCGCCGGATGATCAAGGTCTTCCTCGGGCTCGACGTCGACCACGAGCCGGGCACGGTGTTCGTGTACGACACTGGCGCGACGTACATGCTGTCGGCGATCCTGCAGCGACTGACCGGTGAGCGGCTGCTCGACTACCTGCGCCCCCGGCTGTTCGAGCCGCTCGGCGCGACCGAGGCGTCCTGGCAGGTGTCGACGGAGGGCATCACCGTCGGCGGCTGGGGGCTGAGCATCAACACCGAGTCGCTGGCCTGCTTCGGTCAGCTCGTGCTCCAGCGCGGCGTGTGGGAGGGCAAGCAACTCGTACCCGCCGAGTGGTACGAGGCGGCCACCTCCAAGCAGGTGCCCAACGACAATCAGGACAACCCGGACTGGAAGCAGGGGTACGGCTTCCAGTTCTGGCGCGGCCGCCACGACACCTACCGCGGCGACGGCGCGTTCGGCCAGTTCTGCCTGGTCTTCCCGGCGTACGACGCCGTCCTGATCGTCACGAGCGCGACGGAGGACATGCAGGCGATCCTGAACACCGTCTGGGATCACCTGCTCCCGGCCCTCGAAGGCAAGGAGGTCACCCCGGTCGCCCGCCCGTCGCGGCTTGAGTTGGCGCCGCCGATCGGTGCCGCGCCGGCCGGTGGGAACGGACAGACCTACCGGTTCGCCGACGACAACGCCACCGGGCTGACCGCGGTCCGGCTGGACCCGGACGGAACCGGCACGTTCACGTTCGCCGGGCTCGAGCCCGGCGCGACCGACCCGGTGGACATCGTCTGCGAGCCGGGCGACTGGCGGGAGCTCACCTCCGTCGGCGTTCTCAAGGAGGCCGATCCCCAGGTCCGGCAGCGCGTCGTCTCCAGTGCCCACGCGGACGGTGACAAGTTCGTGGCGACGATCCGCTTCCTCGAGACGCCGTTCGTCCTCACCCTCGCCTGCCACCCGCCGACCGACCACCTGACCATCGACGTCACCCAGAACATGTCCTTCGGGCCGACCTCGTTCACGGTCACCTCGGAGGCGTGATCGGCGTCACTGTCACACGCCGAGGCCGGCGCGTGTCCTCCGGGTCGTAACGACAGACGACGGAGGAATGACATGAAGGTCTTGGTAGCAGGTGCGACCGGCGGACTGGGCCGGTCGCTGGTGCCGCAACTGGTCGCGGCCGGACACGAGGTGACCGGGATGATCCGGTCGGAGTCCAGCGCGGCCGGGGTGCGGGCGTTCGGGGCGGGCGTCGCACTCGCGGACGGGCTCGACGCGAAGGCCGTCGCGGCCGTGGTGAAGTCGGTCCGGCCGGAGGTCGTCGTACACCAGATGACGGCACTCAAGGGTGGGATCGACTTCAAGAAGTTCGACGACAGCTTCGCGCTGACGAACCGGCTCCGCACCGAGGGCACCGACAACCTGCTCGCCGCTTCCCAGGCTGCCGGCGTACGACGGTTCGTCGTCCAGTCGTACGCCGGCTGGAACTTGCAGCACGGTGGCTCCGCGACGAAGACCGAGGCGGATCCGCTCGACGCCGAGCCGGCGACGGCGCAGCGCAAGACGATGGCGGGGATCAGGCACCTCGAGTCGGTGGTGACGAACGCCGAGGGGATCGAGGGCGTCGCGCTGCGGTACGGGAGCTTCTACGGCCCGACCGGTGACATCGGCAAGGGCGGCTCGATGGTCGAGCTGATCCAGAAGCGCAAGCTGCCGGTGATCGGCGACGGGGCCGGGGTGTGGTCGTTCATCCACTACGACGACGCGGCCGACGCGACGGTGAAGGCGGTCGAGAGCGACGCGACCGGAATCTTCCAGATCGCCGACGACGACCCGGCGCAGGCGGCGGTGTGGTTGCCGGAGTTCGCCCGCATCCTCGGGGCGAAGCCGCCGCGGCACGTTCCCGCGTGGCTGGGCCGGCTCGCGGCCGGCGATGTCGGGGTCGCGGCCTTCACCGAGATCCGTGGCGCGGACAACAGCCTCGCCAAGGCGACCTTCGGCTGGCAGCCCGGCTACGCCTCCTGGCGCGACGGCTTCCGCAACGGTCTGTAAGGCGTGGCTGGACGGCCAGACTCGACCTAGCGCCGGTTGAACGAGAGAGTTTCGCCGCGGGCGCCGCGCATCCAGCGGTCCTGGCAGGCCGCGGCGAACTCCTCGAGGTTCGAGACGACCCCTCCGAACACGTCGCCCCGGACCCAGCCCTTGTCCAGGCTGACGGTGATGTGCTTGCTCATCGTGCCTTCAAGGTGGGTGTGCGGAGATGCCAGTCGGTGGCCGCTTGATACGCCTGGCCGACGCGCAGGGTGAGCGCATCCGCATGCCTCGCCGCAACCACCTGCAGTCCAACGGGAAGCCCCGCCTGCGTGAACCCACACGGCAGGCTGAGCGCCGGCTGCTGAGTGAGATTGAACGGATAGGTGTACGGCGTCCAGCTCGTCCATTCCGGTGACGC
The DNA here is from genome assembly GCF_036227145.1 of Kribbella sp. NBC_01484. NCBI lineage: Bacteria > Bacillati > Actinomycetota > Actinomycetes > Propionibacteriales > Kribbellaceae > Kribbella > Kribbella sp. NBC_01484. Next base: position 5,935,392 of record NZ_CP109437.1, on the reverse strand, counting down.
CGAACCGTCCGGCACATCCTGGCCGACCGGGAACGCCGTGATCGGCAGCGTCGGCGTCACGAGGACGTCGTACGTCTGATGGAACCGTCCCATCAGCTGCCCGAGCTCCATCCGGGTAGTCGTCGCGTCCAAGAAGTCCGTGGCTGAGTACGACGCTCCGACCGCGGCAACCCGGCGCAGTCCGGGATCGACGCGATCGTCGACCTCGTACGCCGACAGCACCTTCGCGGCGCCCGACCACCACAGCACGTGGAACGCGTCGACCGGGTCCGCGAACCCCGGATCGACTTCGCTCACCTCGGCCCCGGCGTCCGCCAGCACACCGACCGCTGTGCGGACGAGCGCCTCGACCTCGGGGTCATTGTCGACAATCCCAAGATCGGACGAGAAGGCAATCCGCAGGCCGGCAACACCGTCGTCGAGCCCACGCAGGAACGACGTGGCCGGCGTGGGCATCGCGGACCAGTCGCGGGCGTCGTACCCGGTGATCACGTCGAGCAGCGCGGCCGCGTCCCGGACCGACCGCGTCATCGGCCCGCCGTGCGACAACGTCCCGAACGCGCTCGGCGGATACAACGGGATCAGCCCGTACGTCGGCTTGAGCGCGACCGTTCCGGTGAACGCGGCCGGGATCCGGACCGATCCCCCACCGTCGGTGCCGACCGACCACGGGCCCATGCCGAGCGCGACCGCGGTCGCTGATCCGCCGCTCGAACCGCCGGGGGTCGTCGACGGATCCCAGGGGTTACGCGTCACGCCGTACCTGGAGGAGTCGGTGACGCCCTTCCACGAGTACTCAGGCGTGGTCGTCTTGCCGAGGATGACGGCGCCGGTCTCCCGGAGGCGGGCGACGGCCGGGGCATCCTCGTCCCACGGCCCGGCCTCGTCGATCAGCGTGCTGCCGCGCAGGGTCGGCCATCCCTTTGTCCACAAGGCGTCCTTGATCGACGTCGGTACGCCGTCGCCGGGGCCCAGTGGCTCCCCAGAATGCCACCGGGCCTCCGACTCCTTCGCGGCGGCGAGGGCGCCCTCGGCATCCACCAGGACGAACGCGTTGACCTGGTCGTCGTACTGTTCGATCGCGTCCAGCGCCGCTTGCGTCGCCTCCACCGGCGAGATCGTGCCGTTCCGATATCCGTCGACCAATTCGGTTGCCTGCGTCATCGGGCTCCTGTCGGGACGTAGCCGAGCTTCTTGTCCACCACGTTGAGCAGGGATTCCCCGGCCAGCCAGCGCCGGACGTTGGTGGCGAACTGTGCGGCCAGGGTGTCCCGCCAGCCGATCACGTCGCCGGACATGTGCGCGGTGATCGTCACGTTCGGCGCGTCCCACAACGGATGGTCCGGCGGCAACGGTTCGCGGTCGAAGACGTCGAGGGTGGCTGCGATTCGCCCGTCCGGCAGGGCGTTCAGGAGCGCGATTTCGTCGACAATCGGACCGCGCGCGACGTTGATCAGGTGCGAGCCCGGCCGCATCGCCGCGAGTACCTCGGCGTCGACCAGTCCTCGGGTCGCGTCCGTCAGCGGCGCCGCCAGGACCACGTGATCGGCCCACCCCACCTCGGCCGAAAGATTGCTACTGGCAACGACCTCGCCGAAGTCCGGGTCGTCCGGGCGTGCGACCCGTCCGGCTCCACGGACCTGCAGACCGGCCGCGCTGAGCAGCCGGGCCGTCTCGCGTCCGATCGCCCCGGTGCCGACAATCAGCGCGGTCGCACCGAGGATGCTGCAGGTCTCGCGATGCTGCCACTCGTGCCGTCGCTGCAACTCCAGGCTGCGCCGACTGTCCTTCGCATGCGCGATCACCGCGCCCAGCACGTACTCCGCGATCGGCCGGTCGAACACACCATGGGCGTTCGTCACCACCACGTCCGAGTCCCGAAGCTCGTCGAACAGCAACGTGTCCACCCCGGCCGCCGTCACATGAATCCACTCGACCGAACCCGCCTCAGCCCACACATCCCGAACCGCCGTCGAAAAGAAGTCCCACAACATCAACCCCCGAGCCCCCCGCACCGCCTCCCCCAACCCGCCCGCATCACAAAACCGAAACTCAACCCCCAACCCCTCCAACCCCGGCGGCACCAACAACCCACCCACACCCGGCTCCGCGCCCACACCCACCTCGGCGCCCACACCCGCACCTGGCCCCGTGCCCGCACCCGGCGCCCTCGCCGCACCCGGCGTGCCTGCCCCTGGAGACCGTTCGCAGAGCACCGTGATGATGGGGCGCTCGGCGGGGGGTGGCATGCGTCGAGGCTAGGAACCCGTCCGTAGGATTGTCAACAATCCTGTCCCAGCCGCACACTGAGTCGCATGTTCACGCGTCCGTCTGTTCGAACCGATCGTGGTCACCGCCGGCGGCGTCGAGCGCCTGAGCGATCTGTCCGACGAGCTGACCAGCAGGAGGTAGTTCCGTGCAAGCTCTCCCGTACGCCGCACGCGTGGCCGGTCTCGTCGGGTCGGTGATCGACTCGAGTACGTCGTTGCTGCACAAGCAGACCCACGACATCGTCCGGTTCGCGATGGGATCACCGGCCGCGGAAGCAGTACCGTCGGCCGTCCTCGCCGCGATCGCTGCCGAACAACTGAGTCGTCCCGACGCGTACGACTACGCGGCCACCGAGGGAGATCCACCGCTGCACGCCGCCCTGCTCGAGATGCTCCGCGGCACCACCGACGAGACCATGGCCGACCGGCTCACCATCACGGCCGGCGGGATGCAGGGCCTCGACCTGTTCTGCAAGCTCTTCGTCGACCCCGGTGACCTGGTCGTCGTCGAATCGCCGACGTACACGAACGGCAGTGCGACCGCGCTCTCGTACGGCGCCGAACTGCTGGAGGTCCCGGTCGATGTCGACGGGATGATTGTCGACGATCTACCACGGCTCCTCGACGGACGACGGCCGAAGGCGATCTACACGATCCCGACGTTCCAGAACCCGTCCGGCGCGACACTCTCCCTCGAGCGGCGGCACAAGCTGCTCGACCTCGCCCGCTCGTGGGGCTCGATGGTGATCGACGACGATCCGTACGGGCTGCTGCGGTTCGCCGGGGACCCGTTGCCGTCACTGCGTGAGCTCGGCGCGGGCGATCCGCTCGTGTTCGCCGTACGCACGTTCTCGAAGATCGTCGCGCCGGGACTCCGGGTCGGCTGGGTCGACACCGATCCCGAACTGCAGCCGTTGCTGATCAACGCGAAGCAGGCGATGGACACCTGCACGAACCTGCCGGCCCAGCGGCTGCTCGCCGGGTTCCTGACCGGCGGCCACCTCGAGGAGCACCTGGTCACGCAGCGACTCGAGTACAAGTGCCGCAAGGACGCGATGCACACGGCACTGCAGGAGAACTTCGCTGACATCGCCCGCTGGACCGATCCCGAGGGTGGCTTCTTCCTCTGGGTCACGTTGGAGAACGGCGTCGACACGAGCGAGTTGTTCGAGATCGCCCTGGCCGAAGGCGTCGCGTTCATCCCCGGCCCGGCCTTCTCTCCCACCGGCCGCTTCCACGACGCGCTCCGCCTCTGCTTCGCCTCGACGCCACCGGACCGCATCCACGAGGGCGTCGCCCGCCTGCGCCGGGCCGCCGACAAACTGTTGCCCTAGGCAACCGCGGCCAATGGAACCGCGGCAACCGCAGCCCGCGGGCGCCGGCAGTGGCTCTCTGTTCTCTCACCACTTCCGTCCCCGATGAGAGGATTCGTTAACCGTCTCGTTACACCTCAGGACGCCCACCGAAACCGGCGCGCCCTGAACTAAAGAAGACCCGCCGCCAGGGCGGGGCGCCCCTAGGGTTCCGCTGCCGATCGTGGCAGGTCTGGTCCGAGAGGGGAGGCGGCGCCGTCACGACGGCGCCGTTCCACGGCGGGACAAAAGCCCGGGAGGCCTTGAAGGCCCCGGGTGCCGTGTGCGTTCCGGGCCGATCCGATGGAGGCCGGAATGTCAGCCACCCCTGAAACACTGACCTCACCCACCGACGACCTCGGCGCGAACGACCTGGGCCGGTTCGGCTACACCCAGCAGCTCTCGCGCCGGGTCGGCAGCTACGCCTCGTTCGCGGCCGGCTTCTCGTTCGTGTCGATCCTCACCACGGTCTTCCAGTTGTTCGGACTGGGCTTCGGCTTCGGCGGTACGGCGTTCTTCTGGACCTGGCCCGCGGTCCTGGCCGGCCAGCTGATGGTGGCGTTGTGCTTCGCCGAACTCGCCGCGCGCTACCCGTTGTCCGGAGCGATCTATCAATGGGCCAGGCGGCTCGGCGGCGCCGTCGTCGGCTGGTTCGCCGGCTGGACGATGGTGATCGCGCAGATCATCACGCTGGCCACCGCGGCGATCGCCCTGCAGGTCGTGCTGCCCGCGGTCTGGTCCGGCTTCCAGCTGGTCGGGACCGACTCGGCGCTCTCGTCGAAGGATGGCGCGGCGAACGCCGTCGTCCTGGGCTGCCTGCTCCTCATCGCCACCACCCTTCTCAACGCGACCAGCGTCCGCATCACCGCGGTGGTCAACTCGGTCGGCGTGACCTGCGAGCTGGTCGGTGTCGTGCTGATCGTCCTTTTGTTGACAACCAGAGCCGAGCGCGGGCCGTCCGTCGTACTGCACACGACGAACCTCGACAGCACCACCGGGTACGTCGTACCGCTGCTCATCTCGGCGCTGATGGCGGCGTACGTGCTGGTCGGGTTCGACAGCGCGGGTGAGTTGTCGGAGGAGACCCACCGGCCGCGGGCGACCACGCCCCGGACGATCATCCGGGCCGTTGTCGCGTCCGGGATCGGCGGCGCGTTCCTCATCGTCGCCGCGCTGATGGCGGCGCCCTCGCTGACCGACGGGGACCTCGCGACGCAGGGTCTCCCCTATGTACTGACCAGCCGGCTTGGTTCGACGGCCGGCAAGCTGCTGCTCCTCGACGTCGCGCTCGCCGTGTGCGTCTGCACGCTCGCGATCCAGACCGCAGCTGCGCGGATGATCTTCTCGATGGCACGCGACAACGTCCTGCCGGCGTCGCGTCAGTTGCGCCAGGTGTCCCGCCGAACCGGCACGCCGGTCGCGGCGACCATCGTGCCCGGCGTCCTCGCCGCCGTCTGCCTGGTGGTGAACGTGGGCAACGCGGGCCTGTTCCTCGGCCTCGCCAGCGTTTGCATCATGCTGCTCTACGTCGCGTATCTGATGGTGACCGCACCTCTGCTGGTACGACGGCTGAGCGGCAACGGACCGGCCGCCGGGGTCGATGAACAAGGCCGGCCGCTGTTCTCGCTCGGACGGTTCGGTCTGATTGTCAACATCGTCGCGGTTTCCTACGGGCTCGCGATGGCGATCAACCTCGGTTGGCCGCGGGCTGAGGTGTACGACCCGGCCGGCGCGGGCTGGTATCTGCACTATCTGCCGCTGATCACCCTCGCGATCGTGGGCCTCGGCGGAGTGATCGCCTACCGGTACCAGCGCCGCGCGTACCACGCCTCGATCGGCCTGGTCCTGCCGTCAGCTGCGGCGCCCGCCGTCGCCGAAGCGGAAGGAGCCGGCGCATGAACCACGAGATCCCTGCCGCCGCGGCCTGGTCGGCACCGGTCCGGGCGGGGCGAAGCATGACCCTCACCGCACTGGCCGACGGCGCGAATGCGTCGGTGCTGATCATCGGGTCCGACCGGCTCGATCGGCTGAACATCCCGGACACACTGAAGTCGCAGATGTCCGCGCGGATCCGCACCGGCATGGTCCTGATGTCCGACCGCGGCCTCGCCCTGGCGACCGTTCTCGCATCGACGCTCGATTGGCACGACTGCCTCACCGGCGGGCGCCCCGATCGATTGGTGCTGCTCGAACTGGCCAAGCACGGTTTCGGAGCAGCCGATCTGCATGCCTGCATCAACTTCTTCTCGAAGGTCGCGATCTCTGACGACCCGCGCGCATCGCTGGCGTTCGTACCGGCACACGCACGAGCCGGTGACACCGTGACACTGCGAGCCGAGCAGGACCTGCTGGTCGTCATCTCCACCGCGCACCATCTGCTGTCCGACGGTCCGGCCGCGGGAGTCGCCGTACACATCGAAGCGGCCACCCCAGGCGATCCGGAGCTTCGCGAGGAAGCTGTGCGTGCGCTCGAGCTGACCCGGGAGCTGATCGCGTGACCATCACCGAGACGGGTACCGCTCTGGATACCGTGGTCGAGCCTGGCGATGGCGCACTGCTCACCGTGCCGGCAGGTGGTCGATTGCAGATTGTCGACTTGCAGGGCAATCAGGCTGTCGACACCTTGCTGTACGACGCGCACGACATCGACAACCGGTACTCTGCCTTCGACACGATCCGCGAGCAGCGGGCTGTCTTCCTCACGGCCGGATCACGGCTGTTGTCGACCAGGCTCGACGAGCTCGCGGTGATCAGCGACGACACCTGCGGCCGGCACGACACCGTCGGCGGCGCGTGTTCCCAGGAGAGCAACGTCATCCGGTACGGCGAGCACACCCGGCACCAGCACGCCTGCCGCCAGACCTTCCTCTGGTACGGCGCGCAGGCCGGCATCGGGCAGCGTCAGCTCACCCACAACATCAACTTCTTCATGAACGTCCCCGTCACCTCCGGCGGAGACCTGAGGTTCGACGACGGTCTCTCCGCCCCGGGCCGGTACGTCGAGCTCACCGCCTCCCGGGACATCCTGGTGCTGATCAGCAATTGTCCGCAGGTCAACAATCCCTGCAACGGCTGGAATCCGACGCCGATCCAGCTCGTGGGCTGGTGGTGACAGTGGCCGTCATCACCATCGTCAATCCGGGGACGCAGACCACGATCCAGGACCTAACCGGCCGGCCGGGGCTCTGGGACGTCGGCGTACCGCCTTCCGGCGCGGCCGACGAACTGACCTTCGCACTGGTCAACGCCGCGGTGGGCAACCCGGACAGCGCGGCCGGACTGGAGTGTGTGGTCACCGGACCAGTGCTGACCTGCGACGAGGACCGTCTGATCTGCGTTGGTGGCGCGGTCCGCAACGCGACGATCGACGGTTTCCGCGTCCGCCCTGGCATGGTCGTCCGCCTGCCCGCCGGGGCCGTGCTCGACCTGGGTGCGTTCGACGGCCCGGGCCTGCGCGCGTACCTGGCGATCGAAGGCGGCCTGGATGTCCCGCGCGTCCTCGGCAGCCGATCGACCTTCGTGCTCGGTGGTTTCGGCGGTCACGACGGCCGCGCGCTCGCGGCAGGCGACCAACTCCCCTTGGGCCGGCGGGAGAACCTACTCACTCCGCTGTCTGTCGACCTTCCGGAGCTCTCAGGCAGTTGGCGAGTCCGGGTGATCGCCGGCCCGCACGGCGCCCCGGACCATCTCACCGCTGAGGGTGTCGACGAATTCTTTGCCAACAGTTGGATTGTCGACCATCGCTCCGATCGCACCGGGATCAGGCTGGTCGGACCGGTGCCGGGCTGGGCCAGGACCGACGGCGGTGAGGCCGGATTACATCCCTCCAACGTGCACGACTCCGCGTATCCGGTCGGCGGCATCATGCTGTCCGGAGACACCCCGGTCATCGTCGGAAAGGACGGCCCGTCGCTCGGCGGCTTCGTCGTACCGGCCGTGGTGATCGAGGCCGATCGATGGATGCTCGGGCAGCTCCGCGCCGGCGACACGGTCGACCTGGTCCCGGTGACGATGGCCGCGGCGACCGAAGCAATCCGGGTACGGCGTCATTGGTTGAGTGATCTCCGGCAGGACCCGGCCGAGCTCGCCTCCCCGATCAGCACCACGGACCGTCCGAAGGCTCTGCACCACGCCGAACGCGCGACCACGGCTCCGCCGTACACGATCAGATGCGCGGGCGAGCGGCACCTGCTGGTCGAAGCAGGACCGGCCGAGCTCGATCTCACGGTCCGGGTGTGGATGCATCTGCTGGCGCAGTCCTTGCGTGCCGACCGGCCGGACGGTGTGACGGAGATCGTCGAGGGTGTGCGGTCGATGCTGGTGGCGGTCGACTCGTCGCGGCTCGCGCTGACCCAGCTCGCCGAGCGACTGGCGTTCCTCGCCGCCGGGCTCGAGGATCCCGAGACCGTGGTGCTGCCGGCGCGCGAGGTGACGCTGCCGATCGCGTTCGACCACCCGGAGGCCCATGAGGCGATGCGCCGGTACGCGACCTCGGTCCGGCCGGACGCACCCTGGTGCCCGGACAACGTGGAGTTCATCCGGCGGGTCAACGATCTGCGCGAACGCGACGAGGTCTTCGAGATCGTGCAGGCCGCGACGTACCTGGTGGTCGGACTCGGCGACGTCTACCTCGGCGCGCCGGTCGCCGTACCGATCGATCCGCGGCACCGGCTGGTGACGACGAAGTACAACCCGGCGCGCACCTGGACGCCGCAGAACGCGGTCGGGATCGGCGGGATCTACCTGTGCGTTTACGGGATGGAGGGACCCGGCGGCTACCAGTTGGTCGGCCGGACCGTCCCGGTCTGGCGGCTCTCCCCCGCCGACGAGCAGCCTTGGTTGCTGCGGCAGTTCGACCTGATCCGCTTCACCCCGGTGAGCGCCGAGCAACTCGCCCATGAGCGAGCCGAGATCGCAGCCGGCCGGGCCGACCTCCGGGTCACCCCGTCCACGTTCTCGATCGCCGACGTACGCCGCATCGAACAGGAGGCACCCGTGGACATCGCAACCCTACGAGCCAAACGCCGAGCCGCCTTCGAGGCCGAGCGGGCCCGGTGGGGCGCATGAACGAATGGATCACCCGCGTCGAGCCGGTCGAAGCTCGGCCCGGGCCGCTGCATGGGCTCACGATGGCGTTGAAGGACAACATCGACCTGGCTGGGGTGCCGACGACCGCTGGAGATCCGCGCAATGCCGAGCCGGCGGCGCACAACGCCTTTGTGGTCGACCGGTTGGTTGCAGCGGGCGCCGTACCGCTCGGGAAGACGAATCTCGATCAGTATGCGACCGGGCTGGTTGGCACGCGGTCGCCGTACGGCGCTTGTCACTCGGTCTACTCGGCGGAGCATGTGTCGGGTGGATCGAGTTCGGGCAGCGCAGTCGCGGTTGCGAGCGGGCAGGTCGACTTCGCGCTCGGTACGGACACCGCCGGGAGCGGCCGGGTGCCGGCTGCCTTCAATCGGATTGTCGGCATCAAACCGAGTCGCGGGATCGTCTCCGCGCGTGGCGTCGTACCGGCCTGTCGGTCGCTCGACTGCGTGACGGTGATGGCCCGGTCGGTCGCCACTGCGCGCCGCGCCTTCGATGTGATGGTTGCCTTTGACCCGGAGGACGCGTGGTCCCGGCGGTACGAGTCGCTGCCGCACAGCCGGCCGGGCCGAGTGCCCGGGTCCCCCGCGGTGATCGGCGTACCGGATGTGTCTCTCGCGCTCGACCCACTGCACGAGGAGGCGTGGCAGGCGACACTGGACCAGGCTTATCGGCTCGGCGACGTGGTGAAGGTGGATGTTCAGCCGCTGCTGGCAGCCGCCGACCTGCTGTACTCCGGCCCTTGGCTGGCCGAGCGTTGGCTGGCCTTCGGGGACAAGCTCGTCAATGATCCGGCGGTGGACCCAACTGTGCGGTCGATTGTCCACAATGGTGCCGCCCTGACCGCGGCCGATGCGTTCGCCGGGTTCGATCGACTGGCGATCCTGGCGCGGGCGAGCGAACACCTGTGGACGCAACTCGACGCACTGCTGCTGCCGGTGACGCCGGAGCATCCAACCCTGGCGGAGGTCGCGGCGGATCCGATCGGCGTGAACAGCCGGCTCGGACGATTCACCAACATGGTCAACCTGCTCGATCTGTGCGCTGTCGCCTTCCCCGGGCCGGACCGGAGCGACGGGCTGCCGTTCGGGATCCAGTTGCTCGCGCCGGCGGGGCACGACCGCGTACTGATCGACCTCGCGGCGACCTGGGGTGGTGAACCCGCGGAGGAGATCCTGCTCGCGGTCGCGGGTGCACATCTGTCCGGGCAGCCGCTCAACCACGAACTGGTACGACGGGGTGGACGGCTCGCGTTCGATGCGCGGACGGACGCGTCGTACCGGATGTATCTGGTGGACGGACCGCGGCCTGGTCTGACCCGGACAGTGCCGGATCAGGGCGGCGCCGGGATCGAGGTGGAGGTCTGGAGTTTGCCGGCGCTTGAGTTCGGCGGGTTCTTGGCGACGGTCGAGCCGCCGTTGGCGATCGGCCCGGTGGAGTTGTCGGACGGGCAGCGGGTGCTCGGGTTCGTGTGTTCGGCTGATGGCGCGGATCCGGCGCGCGACATTACGTCGTACGGCGGCTGGCGCGCGTACCTGGCAGGGAGGTCGGCCTAGGCCAGGGCTGTCTCAGCGCGGTGACCGGTCGAGAGTGCGCGCGGTTCTCAGCTGCCTCGCAGTCCGATGCTTTGTCCTCGAGGTGCGGCTCCAGGGAAGAAGCGGTCCGGATACAGTCGTCCGGTGTCCCGGTCTCGCGGGCGACGAGCACGGGCGCGGCGAGTCCGTCCGCGAGACTCCGGAATGCATCAGGGCGGCGAGAGCAAGGAGGAGCGAGATGATCACGTGCGTCGTCGACTACGTCATCGATCCGGCGGAGATCGAGGCGTTCGAGGAGTTCGGCCGGCGGTGGATCGAGCTGGTCGAGCGGCATGGTGGTACTCATCACGGGTACTTCTTGCCTGCGGAAGGCGCCAGCGATCGGGCGCTTGCGTTGTTCAGTTTCCCGAGCCTGGCGGCGTACGAGAAGTACCGCGCGCTGTTCGGGGTGGATCCGGATTTCGTTGCCGCGGACAAGATTCGGGACGACAGCGGGTGCGTGCTGCGTTACGACCGCAGCTTCCTCCGCCCGCTCGAGCGGTGAAGGTTTCCGCTGCCGGCCTCGGAGGACGATGCGGCGGAGTCGGCGCGGCAGTTGTTCCGATCACGTCGTACGGCGGCTGGCGGGCCAACCTGACCGGGAGGTCGGCCTAGGCTAGGGCAGCATGAGCGTGACGTCCGCCGAGCAGGCTGTGCTGGATCGTATCGACGAGGATCTGCTGGTGCGGGTCACCACGGAACTGTTGCGGGCGCCTGGGCAGAACCCGCCCGGCGATGAGGCGGCGACAGTCGCGGTTCTGGCCGCGGCAGGCCGGGAGCTCGGGCTCGAGGTGGTCACCACGCCCGTCGAGCCCGGCCGCGACAACCTCACCATCACTCTTGCCTCCGGCAATGATGCGGGGGTGTTGCTGCTTGGGCACACGGACGTCGTGCCTGTTGGTGACGGGTGGACGACCGATCCGTTCGGCGGGGAGGTTCGCGACGGGCGGATCTACGGCCGCGGCGCCTCCGACATGAAGGGCGGCCTCGCGGCGGCCCTGGTTGCTCTCGCCGCGCTGCGCGGCACCCGCCTGAGCGGACCGGTCGAGCTGGCGGCGGTCATGGACGAGGAGGAGACCGGCAAAGGCATCCGCGCGTACGTCGCCGACACGCAGCGATCCTTCGTCGGGTGCGTCACCGCCGAACCGACCGACCTGCAGACAATCATCGCCGCTCGGGGCGACTCGTACCTACGCGTCGCAGTCCACGGCCGAGCCTGTCACGCCGGCAACCCGGCAGATGGCGCGAACGCGATCTACGGCGCGGCCGCAGTCGTCGCCGAAATCGAACGGCTGCACACGATCCTTGCCGCCGACCCCCATCCGCTGCTCGGCCCCGCCACCTGGAGCGTGGGTCAGATCAACGGCGGCACCGGCGGATCGATCGTTCCGGCCGAGTGCGTGATCGTCGCCGACCGCCGGCTCCTCCCCGGCGAGTCGCCGGCCGCCGTACTCGACGATCTCCGTCACCGCGTCGCGGCGCTCCGGCTGGAGGACCGTGGGCTGACGGTCGACCTCGACATGCCGATGGAGATGCCCGCCTTCGAGACCGCGGCCGATACCGACCTCGTCCGCATCACCGAGGCCGCCCGGGTCGACGCCGGCGGTCCCGAGCTCCCATTGGGCGGCTGGACCGCGGCTTGCGACGGTGGGTACGTCGCCCGCGATCTCGGCGTACCCGTCGTCGTCCTCGGCCCCGGCTCGGTCACAACGCAGGCGCACCGTGCCGACGAATCCGTGGCGATCCACGAGCTCGTGACGGCTGCCCGCGCGTACGCCCTCACCGCCCTGCGCCTTCTGAGCTGAACAGGATCAGCCCCCGGCAGGGCTTACGTGCACTGTGGCGCTGTGGAGTTTGGGCAGGGAGTGGGACAGGCGGTGGTGGGCGTCATGCGCAATCGCGTGTGCATCGGCGAGAGTCAGGGACGGATCGACGACAACGCTCGTCTCGGCCCGGATGCGATGTCCCGTCCAGCGGAGGCGGAGGTCCTCGATCGCGGTCACGCCGGGCGTGCCACGCAGGGTGGTCTCGGCGGTGACGAGCAGCTCCGGATCGATCGCGTCCATCAGCCGCCGGTAGACGTCGGTCCACGCGCTCTTCAGTACGACGAGGATCGCGACCGTGATACCGAGGCCGACGAGTGGGTCGGCCAGCGGGAAGCCGGCCAGTACGCCGATCGCGCCGAGCACGACCGCGAGTGAGGTGAACCCGTCGGCGCGGGCATGCAGTCCGTCCGCGACCAGCGCCGCGGAGCCGATCCGGCGGCCGACCCGGATCCGGTACGCCGCGACGAGTTCGTTGCCGGCGAATCCGACCAGACCGGCGATGATCAGCACCGCCAGGTGCTCGGGTGGCCGCGGGTCGACGAGTCGGCGGATCGACTCGTACCCGGCGACGACTGCCGACAACGCGATCATCGCGACGATGAAGATCCCGGCGAGATCCTCGGCGCGCCCGTACCCATAGGTGTAGCGCCGGGTCGCCGGCCGGCGCGCCAGTACGAAGGCCGCCCAGAGCGGGACGGCGGTCAACGCGTCCGAGAAGTTGTGGATGGTATCGGCGAGCAGCGCAACCGAGCCGGTGAGGAGGACGAGACTGGCCTGGGCGATCGCGGTCAGGCCGAGGCCGGCCAGGCTGAGCTTGACTGCGCGGATGCCCTCTGCACTCCCTTCGAGCGCGGCGTCGACCGACTCCGCCGCGTCATGCCGATGCGGCCTGACCATCCGCACCACCCACCCGACCGCCCCGCGCCGCCCACCACCGGCCTCATGCCCATGCCCGTGACCGTGACCGAGCCCGTGATCGTGGCCGTGACCACGCCCGTGACCGCGATCGTCGCCTTGATCGTGATCGTGACCACGCCCGTGCTCGTGACCACGCTCGCCACCCGCCTCAAGACCATGCCCGCCACCGGCCTCGTGACCATCCCCGTGATCACGCCCGCGATCATGATCGTGGCCGTGACCGTGATCGTGCGATCGACCGTGATCCGCTGGAGCTCCTTGTCCTGCATTCATGAGATCATGTTATCTGCGCATCCATGCATATACGCAAGTAGGCAGGTCCCAGGTAGAGTGCCGGGCATGCACTCGTCGATCGACGATTTCGAGATGCCGAACGAGGAGCAGGTGCACCTCGCCGCCGAATCCTTCCGCCTGCTCGCCGACCCGACCCGGATCCGCGTGCTGTGGGCACTCCTCCAAGGCGAGTCGTCAGTCGCCTGCCTGGCCGAGCTCACCGGTGCCGCGCCTGCCGCCGTCAGTCAGCACCTGGCGAAACTCCGCCTAGCCGGCCTGGTCCGCGGCCGCCGCGAAGGCACGTTCGTCTACTACTCGGCCGCCGACCACCACGTCCGCAAACTCCTCGACCAGGCCCTCTTCCACGCCGACCACCTCGACCGCGACCTCCCCAACTAGCCACCGGGCAGTCGCACCACCGGCCCACGGCACCATCCGCACCAACAGGCAGCCGCGCCATCGCACCACCCGCCCACCGGGCCATCCGCACCGCCGCGCCCCTCGGCCGCCGCGCCCGCCGGGCTACCGGTGCACAGCTACAGCCGCGGGCCGCGGTCCTCGCCTTGCGGGCGGAGTGCGGTTGCGAGGAGTTCGGCCAGGTGGTGGGCTCGGCGTGAGGTGCCATGGGCGATCTGGGTGCGGCAACTGAAGCCGTCGGCCAGTACGGCGGTCGCTTCGGGCAACGCTCGTACGGCGGGGAGCAGAACGCGCTCACCAATCGCCCTCGAGACGTCGTAGTGGTCGCGCTCGAACCCGAAGTTGCCGGCCAGGCCGCAGCACCCGGAGTCGGGCACGGTGGCGTCGATGCCTGCCGCCGCCATCACCCGGCGATCGGCGTCGAACCCGAGCACAGCGTGCTGGTGGCAATGCGTCTGTACTAGCGCCTCTCCCCCGACCTGCGGAGGTTCCCAACCCGACTCGACCAGGAACTCGGCGAACGTCCGCGTAGCGTGCGCGGCCTGGTCGACGAGTGGATTGTCGGCAATCAGATCAGGTGCGTCGTGCCGGAGGGCCGCAGTACAACTCGGTTCGAGACCCACGATCGGCGTACCTGCGGCGAGATGCGGCGCGAGGATCCGCAGCGAACGGTTGAGGACGCGCCGGGCCTTCTTCAGCTGCCCGGTCGAGATCCAGGTCAGACCGCAGCACACGGGCTTGTCCGGCAGTACCACCTCGAACCCGGCCGCCTCCAGCACCTCGACCGCCGCCCGCCCGATCTCAGGCGCCAGGTGATCGGTGAACGTATCCGGCCACAACACGACCTTGCTGCCACCGGTCGACGAACCCCCACGAGCAGCAAACCAAGAAGTAAAGGTCTGCCGGGCGAAGGGCGGAACTTCGCGCTCGGCCGCGATCCCACCAAGCCGCTTGATCAGCCGCGCCCTCGCAAAACGATTCGCCAGCCCCGGTACCGGCGACGCGAGCCGGGCCCACAACGGCAGCCACCCCATCGACCAATGCGACAACGGCCGCGCCCATGGGCGGCGCGCGTAGTGATGCTGGGTGAACTCGGCCTTGTACGTCGCCATGTCCACATTGACCGGACAATCGGACAGACATCCCTTGCAGGACAGGCAAAGGTCCAACCCATCGCGTACTTCGGTCGACCGCCAGCCGTCCGCGATCACGTCGCCCTGCAGCATCTCCCAGAGCAGGTGCGCGCGGCCACGGGTCGAATGCAGTTCGTCGTGCGTCACCTGATAACTCGGGCACATCACGCCGCCCGAACTCTGCCGGCACTTGCCGATCCCCACACACCGGCGTTGCGCCTGCGCGAAGTCGTGCCCGTCGTCCGGATACGTGAAGATTGTCGGCAATCGACGATCCTTCGCCGGCCCGTCGTGACGGATCGCCAGGTCGAGCGGCGGCGGGTCGACGATCATGCCGGGGTTCATCACCCGCGCCGGATCCCAGATCTCCTTCAGTTCCGCGAACAGCCGCACCCCGTCGGTGCCGTACATCCGGCTGAGCAACTCCGACCGCGCCCGCCCGTCGCCGTGCTCCCCGGAGACCGAACCGCCCAACCCGACCACGAGCTCCGTCGCCTGCTCGACGAACTCCCGGTACCTCGCGATGCCGCGCGTACTGAGCAGGTCGAAGTCGATCCGCATATGCATGCAGCCCTCACCGAAATGCCCGTACGACGCCCCGGACAGATCATGCCTGCCCAGCAACTCGTCAAGGCCGCGAAGGTAAGCACCCAACCGCGCAGGCGGTACGGCGGCGTCCTCCCAACCACCCCACGCCTCAGCTCCATCCGCCCTCCGAGTCGCCAGCCCAGCCGCATCCGTCCGACACCGCCACAAAACAGCCTGAGCCGCCGGATCCGTCACCAGACTGGCCGTCGCAGCCGCCCCGCCCCCGACCGAGCCCAACCCCGCGGTCACCCCGAACGAAGCGGCGCCCGATGAGCCGGCCGCAGGTGAGCCGGCGGCAGGTGAGCCCGAACCCACGCCTGCCCCGGACGAGGCCGCGGCCCACGAGCCGGCAGCAGATGAGCGGGCAGCCGGCAAGCCCGAACCCGCAGCTCCCCCGGACGAGGCCGCGGCCGATGAGCCGGCGGCCGGTGAGCTCGGGCCGGTGGTTGTCGTAGTTGGGGCGGAGTCGCGGAGTTCGTCGAGCATGGCCTGGGCGGCGCGGGCGGCCAGCACCTCGTCGTCTCCGCCCATCTCGACGAGCAACCACGCCTTCCCCGCCGGCAATCCGGCGCGCACCGCGGCATCGCGGACCTCCGAAGGCAGGCGCTCGACCAGGTCGCTGTTGATGGATTCCATCGTCAGCGGGTGATGCCGCAACACGATCGGCACACAGTCCGCCGAAATGATCGAGTCCCCGAACCCGAGCACACACAAAACCTTTGCCTTCGGCAACTCACTCAACCGCACCGTCGCCCGCAGCGTCGCCGCCAGGCCGCCTTCGCTCCCAGAGAGCAGCGCCGCGACGTTGTACCCGTACTCCGGCAACAACCGATGCAGCGCATACCCGGAGATCTGCCGACTGAACTGCCCGAACCTCCGCCGGATCAGCAACTCATTCCGATCCACCAACGCTTGCAGCGCCCGGTGCACCTCCCCCTCACGCCCGAGCCTTGCCGCACACTCGGCACGGTCTCCGGTGGACCCGACCGTCATCCTGGTGCCGTCCGCAAACACCACATCGAGCGATTGCAGATTGTCGGCAGTCGTCCCCCAGGCCACGGAATGCGCCCCGCACGCGTTATTGGCAATCATCCCGCCGAGCGTCGCCCGGCTCCCCGACGACGGATCCGCCCCGAACGCCAAGCCGTACGGCCTCACCGCCGCCAGCAGGTCCGTCAACACGACCCCCGGCTCGACGACCGCCGTCCGCGCGCCCGGGTCGATGTCCAGAATCCGGTTCACATGCCGCGATGCATCGATCACCACGCCACCGATCGCGTTGCCGGCCATCGACGTACCCCCGCCGCGCAGCACCACCGGCGCCCCGGCCGCCGCGGTCAGCGTGACCGCGATCGCCAACTCCTCGGCATCGGCCGGTACGACGACCAAGTCAGGTACGGCGCGATAGTTCGAACCGTCCGTCGCGTAGAGCGCCCGGGTCCGTCGGTCGTCCGCCACGGACCCCTTGAGTTCCCGGCGAAGACCGGCCGCCAGCCGCGCGACGTCGTACCCGAGACCGGAGCCCGCCCGCGGATCGACTCTTCCAGCGGCGAGATTGTCTGGGGTTAGCATTGTCGACAATCTACCTATTTGCGCGCCGGTCAGCCAGGAAGAGGCGGCGATCGGCAAGCCAGTGCTCACCGCCAACCAGGTGACGGTGTGGAAAGGGCTCGATTTGCTTGGCCCAGTACCGTCTCTGCCAAGCTTGGGCAGTCTGTTTTCATCAAGGGGGACCTACGCGTGACCAGTTACATCGAGCCGCTGACGCAGGAGTCGACGCCGAGCATCATCGCCGACAAACTGCGCAAGGCGATCGGAGCCGGCGAGCTCAAGCCCGGCGCCCAGCTCGGCGAGGCGGACCTGGCCCGCAAGCTCGGCGTCAGCCGCGGGCCGCTCCGGGAAGGCATGCAGCGGCTCACCCAGGAAGGCCTGCTGGTCCCGATCCGCAACCGCGGCCTGTTCGTCATCGACATGACGGTGGACGAGATCCGCGACATGTACCTGGCCCGCGAGGCGATCGAACGCACCGCCGCCCGCCTCGTAGTCGCCGGCGACTACGAGGCGGCTGGCGACGAACTCCTCGCCGTAGTCCGCAAAATGAGCGAAGCCGAAGGCGACCCAGCCGCCGTCGGCGAGATCGACATCGCCTTCCACGAACTCCTGGTCCACTTGGCCGCCAGCCCCCGCCTGACCCGAATCCACAAAACCCTCATCACCGAAACCCGCATGTGCATCCACGCCCTCGCGGCCACCTACTCGGGCGCGGAGGCCCGCGTCGACGAACACCGACACATCGCCGAAGCCATCCGCGCCGGCGACCACCTCCAAGCCGACGACCTCCTAGCCGCCCACATGGAAGACGCCATCGCCCGACTCACCAGCCGCTAGTTAGCGGTCGGCGGTTAGCCGCAGGGTGTCAGCTGGTGCTAGGTCCTTTCGGCGGCTGGTGGGTTGGTTGACTCTGACACTGTGTGAGGGCGTAGACCGGCGGCATGACGACGACGGCTACGGAGATTGCGGAGCGGATTCGGCGCGGTGAGGTCACGTCGCGGGCGGTGACCGAGGACGTGCTGGCGCGGATCGCGGGTGACGACGCGGTGAACGCGGTCGTGGAGACGCGGGCGGAGTTTGCACTGCTGGCCGCGGATGCGGCTGATGCGGCTGTCGCGGAGGGGCGCGCGGTCGGACCGCTGCATGGCGTACCGATAACGATCAAGGAGTGCTTCAACGTCGCGGGGATGCGTACGACGTGGGGCAATCCGGCGTTCGCGGAGTACGTCGCGGATCGGGACGCGACTGTGGTCGAGCGACTCAGCCGGGCCGGCGCGATCATTGTCGGCAAGAGCAATGTCCACACCATGCTCGCGGATTTCGGGCAGACCTCGAACGAGATCTATGGACGGACGAACAACCCCGCCGACCTCTCCCGTACGCCGGGCGGCTCGAGCGGAGGTGGCGCGGCGGCGCTGGCCGCGGGACTGAGCTACCTCGAGTACGGGTCGGACCTCGTCGGGTCGATCCGGCTGCCCGCGGCGTACTGCGGTGTCTACGGGCTGAAGCCGACCACCGGACTGGTCCCCCTGCAGGGCTTCCAGGTGCCAGGGCCGCCGGAACTGCCGAACGAGTTCCCGAACTTGTCGACAATCGGACCACTCGCGCGATCGGCCGCAGACCTGCGGACGGCACTGCAGGTGACCGGCGGGCCGGCGGCGCCGTTCTCGTGGGAGCTTCGGCCCTCGCGGCGGCAGCGGCTTGCGGACTTCCGGGTCGGCGTTGTGTCCGACCATGCGGCCGCGCCCGTGTCGAGCGAGGTGGGCACGGCGCTGTCCGAGACGATCGATCGGCTCGGTCGGAGTGGCGCCAAGATCGTCGAGGGCTGGCCCGACGGGGTCGATCCCGAGGAGCAGGCCGAGGCGTTCGGATCCCAAGTCGAACTGTTCTTCGCGTTGCACGGCGGCGCGCCGACGTCCGCGAGTCTCGCCGAGGTGATCGAGCAGGAGCGTCGGCGGATGGTCACGCGGCAGAAGTGGCAGCAGTACTTCGAGGATGTCGACGTGTTCCTGTGTCCGACCAGCTTCACCGCTGCGTTCCCCCATGACGACCGGCCTTTCGAGGAGCGGACGATCAGGACTTCGTACGGCGAGCAGCGGTACGACGCTCAGGCGTTCTGGATTGCCCATGCCTCGCTGATCGGTCATCCCGCTCTCAGCATGCCGATCGGTCAGACGCCGAACGGTCTGCCCGTCGGCGCACAGGTGATCGGTCCGTGGCACGAGGACGACACCGCCATCACCTTCGCAGAACTGCTCTCCGCTTGAGTCACTCGGCAGTTGCTCGAGCCGGTGAGGACCTGCCGCCTGGCAGCGTCCGAGCGTCGCCCGGACGGGAGCGCGCGAACCTCGGCTCAGATGGGCGCACGCGAGCCTCGACTCAGATCGGCGGGCGCGCGCCTTCGGTCGGATGAGAGTGCGTTAGCGTCGAGTTGGAAGGGAGTGGGGATTGTTCGCCATCGGGGAGTTCGCGCGGCACGGGCGGGTGTCGGTTCGGATGTTGCGGCATTACGACGCGATTGGGCTGCTGCGGCCGGCGTACGTCGATCCGACGACGGGCTATCGCAATTACACCGCCGGGCAGTTCGCCGAGCTGAACCGGATCGTCGCGTTGAAGGATCTCGGCTTCGGCCTCGAGCAGGTGCGGACGATGATCGCGGACGAGATCAGCCCGGCCGAGCTGCTCGCATTGTTGACAATCCGACGCGCGGAACTGGAGTCGAGCGTCGCCGAGAGCTATGCCAGGCTTGCGCAAGTCGAGTCGCGGCTGCGTGGCATCACGGGCGATCTGCCCGCCGCCGACGTGGTGATCAAGGAACTGCCCGCGATCCGGCTGGTCGGACTGACCACCACGGCTGCGAGCTTCACTCCGGAGGACATCGTCCCGGTTATCCGTCCGCTCTGTAACGAACTCGGCTGCCGGCTCCCCGATGCTGATGTCCGACCGGTCGGCCGCTTGACGTGTCTGTACGAACGGTCGCGACCGCAGTCGGGCGAGGATGAGGACGAGGTCGTCGTACGCGCGACTGTCCCGGCCACTCTCGATGCCGACAGCAACCTGAAGGGGGCTGACAGCAACCAGGAGGCAGCCGGCCGCGACACCGAACGGGCTCGTGGCAGTGCGGCACTGGCTGACGGCAACGCGGAGCGGGTCGGCGGCAACCTCAATGGGCTTGAGGTGATTGATCTGCCGGCGGTGCGAGTTGCGACGCTGGTGTATCGCGGGCCGATCGACCAGGTGCTGCCTGCGTGGCAGGCGCTGGCTCGCTGGATCGACGACAACGGCTATCGGTCCAGCGAGCCTGCGCGGGAGCTCTACCTCGACTGCCCGGAGGACCCTGCTGACTGGGTCACCGAACTCCAAGAGCCGATCGAGCCATCAAGCCTTGGCGAGTAGTCAGGCTGTGGCGAGCAGTCAGACCTCGGCGAATAGGTAGACCCAGCCAAGGCGCGGCCGCAGCGCGGGGCTGGGAGCGCGGCTCCTTCGGCGAGGGCGGGCAGGGAGCCGGGAGACGCTGGACGCGGCGCAGGCTGGGGGCGCGGGCTGGGGGCGGGGTTATGGGGTTTCGGCTAGGGCGGCTAGGCCGGCGACTATGACGGTGAGGCCGAACTCGAAGCGGGCGTCGGTGGTGGCGCCGGAGGTGAGGGGGCCGGCGAGGGCGATGGTCAGGGGGTAGCGGTCGGCGGGGAGGGAGGCGAAGAAGTTGCGGAGGCCGGCGACGAAGCCTTCGACGTCTGCTTCGGTCCAGCCGGCGGCTCCCTGCACGCTCTCCTCGAAGGCGATCGCCGTGACGTAGAGCGGGATCAGGTCGACGGCCCAGGCGGCGGCCTGGTCGGGGAGGTTGCCGGCCTTGAGGATGCCGAGGATCCGTTCGGTGCTGAGCAGGGCCCGCTCCCCCAGCGGTACCTGCCCGATCGCGGCTCGGGCGACGCCCGGGTTCGCCCGCATCACCCGGAGCAGTTCACGCATCGCGTCCTTCAGTTGCTCCTGCCAGCGCTCCGGATCCGGCGTCTCCGGGAGCTTCATGTCCTGCGCCGCGCGGTCGACCAGCAGCTGATCGAGCTCCTTCTTGTTCGCGACGTGCGCGTAGAGCGACGCAGGTCCGGTCCCGAGCGCCGAGGCGACCTTGCGCATGGACACGGCCTCGTACCCCTGCTCGACCAGCACCCGCATGGCCGCGTCGACGATCCGTTCCCGGGTCAGCGGCGTTCGGGCCGCGCGGACGGGCTTCTCGGGACTGATCGGCTGCCACGGCGACTGGGTCATGGCCCCACTGTAGCGAACACCGTACTTGACAGGAACACTGTTCGCGCGTAGAACAGTGTTCGTCAACGAACACCGTTCGCAATCCCAGGAGCCACCGATGAGCACCTCGACCGCCACCTCCTCGGCCAACCCGGCCACGCCTGCCACCCGGGCCAACCCAGCCGCCCAACCACCGACCGGCTCCGCGAGTACGCCGTACCGCTGGCGCTGGCTCGTCCTCGCGACCGTGCTGATCGCCGAGATCATGGACCTGGTCGACGCGACGATCGTCAACATCGCGGCGCCGTCGATCCGGGCCGAGCTGGGCGGGTCGGAGTCGGCGATGCAGTGGATGCTGGCCGGGTACACGCTGGCGTTCGCGATCGGGCTGATCAGCTTCGGCCGGCTCGGCGACCTGGTCGGCCGGCGGCGGCTCTTCCTGATCGGCGCCGTCGGGTTCACCGTCGCCTCCGCGATCTGCGGATTGTCGACAAGCCCTGAGCTACTGATCGGCAGCCGGGTGGCGCAGGGTCTGCTCGGCGCGGTGATGATCCCGCAGGGCTTCGCGATCCTGAAGGCGGTCTTCCCGGCGGACGAGATCGGCAAGGCGTTCGCGATGTTCGGCCCGGTGATGGGTCTGTCGGCGGTGGCCGGCCCGATCATCGCCGGTGCCCTGATCGACGCGAACTGGTTCGACGCCGGCTGGCGGATGATCTTCTTCATCAACGTCCCGATCGGCATCGCGGCCCTGGTCGGCGCGCTCCGGTTCATGCCCGAGGTGAAGACGCCGGGCGCGTCCCGGCTCGACGCGGCCGGTGTGATCCTGGTCAGCCTCGCGTCCGGTCTGCTGATCTACCCGCTGGTCCAGGGCCGCGAGCTCGGCTGGCCGTTGTGGACGATCCTGATGATGGCCGCATCGGTGCCGACGTTCCTCCTGTTCGGCCGGCGTGAGCGCCGGTCCGGCAACCCGGTGATCGACCCGTCCCTGTTCCGCAACCGCGGGTACGTCGCCGGCCTCGGCGTGATCACCACGTTCTTCCTGGCGATGTCCGGCTTCATGCTGGTCTTCAACCTGTTCACCCAGCTCGGACTGCACTACAGTCCGCTGAAGGCCGGCCTCGCGATGGTGCCGTTCTCGCTCGGGATCGCGATCGGCGCGCCGCTGTCCGGCGGCCTGCTCGCTCCGAAGCTCGGGCGGAAGGCGCTACAGCTGGGCGTCGCGGTGATGACGCTGGCGATGGGCGGTGTCTGGTTCACCCTGCACACGTACGGCGATGCGACCACGATCTGGAATCTGGTGCCGGCGACCCTCGCCACCGGGATCGGTGCCGGCCTGGTGTTCGCGCCGCTGTTCGACATCATCCTGGCATCGATCGACGACCAGGCCGCGGGCTCGGCGTCCGGCGTACTGACCGCCATGCAGCAGTTCGGCGGCGCGATCGGAGTCGCGGTGATCGGCACGATCTTCTTCCAGCTGCTGCCGGCGCACGCGTTCCTCGGCGCCACCAAGACAGCTGTGCTGGTCGCGATCGGGATGTTCCTGATCAGCCTCGCGGTCACCTGGCTGCTGCCGAAGCGCGCCCGCGAAGGAGCCTCGGCGCACTGATCCGGGCGTGACGAAGCCCCGCTCGCCTAGTGTGGCGAGCGGGGCTTCGGCGGTAGATCAGTTGAACGAATCGCCGCAGGCGCAGGAGCCGGTGGCGTTCGGGTTGTCGATCGTGAAGCCCTGCTTCTCGATGGTGTCGACGAAGTCGATCGAGGCGCCCTTCAGGTACGGCGCGCTCATCCGGTCCGTCACGACGTTCACGCCACCGAAGCCGGCGACCACGTCGCCGTCGAGCTGACGCTCGTCGAAGAACAGCTGGTACCGCAGGCCGGAGCAACCACCCGGCTGCACGGCGACCCGCAGCGCGAGGTCGTCGCGACCTTCCTGCTCGAGCAGCGCCTTCACCTTGGCGGCGGCCCCGTCGGTGAGGATCACACCCGTGGCGACGGCCTGCTCGGTCTGCGCTTCAGTCATTCCTGACTCCAGTCATCTCGTGAGCGCCCGGCTGCGTGGCAGGCAGCCGTGCGCGGAAAGTCCGCTGTCATTCCGCACCAACAAGCGCCGATCCGGAACCATTCCCATGGTCGCACACCAATTTCCAGGATCAACTACCCCGGTCACAGGCTGGTCAGCGAGCCCAGGTGCGGGCAACACGCTCCGCAACCGCCGCGAGCGATCCGTGTGCATCCGCGAAGGCCCGCTCCTCGCCGACCAGGTCCACCAAGGAGTACGCCGACTCGACGCCCATCGTGCGCATCTCGCGGGCCCCGATGAGGACCTTGCCGGCCAGTACGACGCATGGCCGCATGGCGTCGTTGGCCACCTTCGCGACCCCGGCGATCACCTTGCCGTCGCGGGACTGGAAATCGAACGCACCCTCGCCGCTGAGCACCAGGTCCACCCGCGACGCCTTCTCCTTCAGCCCGGTCAGCTCCGCGACCAGGTCGATCCCGGACACCCGCTCGGCGCCCAGCAGCAGCAGCGCGTACCCGAGGCCGCCCGCGGCGCCGGCGCCCTTCTTGTCCGCGGTCTTCCGGTCGGCCAGCTCGGCGAAGTGGGTCAGCCACCCGTCGACCTGGGGCTTGCGGTCGTCGGTGATCCCCTTCTGGGTGCCGAAGATGTTGGTGGCGCCACGGAGCCCGAGCATCGGGTTCTCGACGTCACTCGCCGCGACGAACTCGATCCCCGCCATCCGCGCCCGAGCCGGCTCCAGGTCCACCGAGGTCAACCCGGCGAGCCCGGCAGCCCCGGCGTCCAGCCGACCACTCGACGCACCCGCCCCCGAATCACCGCCGGTCAGCTGGCCACCATCGGCCGCCTGACCACCGCCGGTCGCTTGACCACCGCCGGCCGCTTGACCACCGCCGGCCGCCCGACCAGCATCGGCCGCTTGACCATCATCGGCCGCCTGATCACCGCCGGTCGCCCGACCGTCGCCGGTCGCTTGACCACCGTCGGGCGTCTGATCACCGCCGGGCATCTGATCACCGTCGGGCGTCTGATGACCGCTGGTTGCCGTTGCGCCGAGGGCGGCGAGTAGTCCGGCGCCGGCGTCGTTCGTGCCCGAGCCGCCGAGTCCGAGGATGATCCGCTTCGCCCCGGCGTCGACCGCGGCCGCGATCAGCTGACCCACGCCGTACGTCGTCGCGTCCTCGGGCCGGCGCAGCTTCGGCTCCACCAGGTGCAATCCGCACGCCTGCGCGGTCTCGACGTACGCCGTTTCGCCCGCGAGCAGCACCGTCGCCGGGGTGTCGTCGCCGAGCGGTCCGCGAACGGTGACCGACAGCAGCGTCCCGCCGACGACCGCCGAGAGTACGTCGATGAACCCAGGCCCGCCGTCCGCCATCGGCGCCACCAGCACCTCGGCCTCCGGATCCCGCCGCCGCCACCCTTCCTCGATGGCCGCGGCCGCCTCCACGGCCGTCAACGTGCCCGCGAACTTGTCCGGCGCAATCAGCACTCGCATGCCGCCATCCTCTCCTACCCCCGATCGTTGACGGGCCCGGTGGTCGACAGTTGGATCGTCGACATGAAGACGATCCTCTTCGCGTTCCGCGTCAGTGACCTAGAGCGGTCGCTCGCCTTCTACCGGGCCGTGGGCTACACCGAGCTCGGCACCGTGCCGTTCGACGACGGGTCCAGCCTCGTCTGGCTGAAGCTCCCCGATGAACACGCCGTGTCGCTCGAGCTCGTGCACCGGCCGGCCGACGGGTCGATCGAGACCGGCGGCTTCGAGCACTTCGCGATCGAGGTCGACTCACTCAGCGCCACCATCGACCACCTGACCGCCGCCGGCCTAGAGCCGGCGCCGCCAGAACTCCCCGGTGGCCCCGAGGGCCCCAAGACCTCCTGGCTCACAGACCCCGACGGCTACCGCATCGAGCTGGTCGAGTGGCCACCCGGCGGCCCACCCGTCCCCGACCAGTTCTGATCGGCCGATCTTCGGAAAGGAATCGTCACCCAGTGGCAGCAATGTTCCGGAAATGAGCAATGGTGCCGCACCGGCCACTGTCGCAGCATGGCTGACGACCCTCCGCGGTGCCCAGGTCCACGAGGCATGAGTACAGCGAGCGGGTCGGGCGGACCGCTTCGCTGAGGTTGGGGCGGCCGCGGCAGTGATGGATGGAGATCGGCTGCTGCTGACTCGGCGGAGCGACAACGGTGAGTGGTGTCTGCCGGGTGGTGGAGTCGCTCCGGGCGAACGGCCGGCTGAGGGCGACCCTCGCCCGCCCGTCAGCGGCGGAGTAGTCGGCGGAGAATGAGGGCTACGATCGCGCCGATGATGTACGGGCGGGCTCGGCGGGCCAGCACGGGGAGCAGTGTTGTCCCGAGGTTGAGCGACACTTCCGCGACGGTCTCTGATTCAGACTCCGTGCCTGTGCGGGAGGCGGTCGAGGTGTCCGCGGGCGACGGGGGCCGGTCAGGCGAGGTGGCGCCCGCGGCCGACGCTGCACCTCCAACTGACACTGCACCTCCGGCTGACGTGGTGCCTTCGGGTGACGTGGCTGCGTCAGCTGACGGTGCCGGCCCGGCCTGAGCGGCCGGCGAGGTCGGCTCAGCCGCGGGTGCGGCGGCAACCGAGGCTGCCGGGCCCGTGGAAGGCGCCGCCTCGACTGGGGCTTCCAGTTTGGTGACCAGGCACGCGATGAAGTCGTCGAGGAGTTTGTTGGAGACCTCCTGGATCAGGCCGCGGCCGAACTGGGCCGGCCGGCCGGTGATGGTGAGGTCGGTGGCGACGGTGACCTCCGTGGACGTCGGCCCGGACGCGGTGAGGTACGTGGTGACCTTCGCGATCGCCGTACCGTTGCCGCGCCGGTCCTTGCCCTTGGCCTCGATCACCGCGTGGTGATCCGCCGGATCGCGCTCGGCGAAGGCGCCGTTGCCGGTGTACTGCAACGAGATCGGTCCGAGCTTCACCTTGACCGAGCCGGTGAACTCGTTGCCGTCGTACGACGTCAGGGTGGCGCCGGGGAAACACGGCACCACCCGTTCGAGGTCGTTGAACGCGGCCCAGGTCTGCTCGATCGGAGCCGGTACGACGAACTTGTGCTCCAGCCTCATCCGGTACCTGCCGCAGCCAGGACCGCCCGCCGGGTGAGCACCGTCGCCAGGTGCCGCCGATAGTCCGCATCACCATTGATGTCGGTCACCGGCGACGTCCCCTCCGCGGCCCGGGCAGCGGCCTCGCGCACCGCTTCGGCTGTCGCGGGCCGGCCGATCAGCGCATCCTCGACCGCGCTCGCCCGGATCGGCGTCGACCCCATGTTGCCGAGCGCAACGCGCGCCTCCGCGATCGAGTCACCCTCCAGCCGGACGGCCGCCGCGACGGACACGATCGACCACGCCTGGGCGACCCGGTTGAACTTCTCGTAGTGCGCTCCCCAACCGGTGTACTTCGGCACCCGGATCTCGACCAGCAGTTCGTCCTCGGCGAGCGCCGTACTGAACACTCCCTGGAAGAAGTCCGCCGCGGCCACCGTGCGCCGACCGTCCGGCCCGGCGATCACGAACGACGCGTCGAGTGCGACCGCCACCGCGGGAAGATCACCGGCTGGATCGGCATGGGCGAGCGAGCCGCCGAACGTGCCGCGGTGCCGAATCTGCGGGTCGCCGACCGTTGCCGTCGCCAACGAAATCAACCGGGCATGCTCGCCGACCAGCGGATCGGACTCCACCGTACTGTGCGGTGTCATCGCGCCGAGGACCAGCGCGTCCCCGTCGTCGCGGATGCCCCGCAGCTCGTCGATCTTGCCGAGGTCGACGATCGTCTCCGGCGCCGCCAGCCGCAACCGCAGCACCGGCGTCAGGCTCTGCCCACCGGCCAGTACCTTCGCGTCGGAGTGCTCACGCAGCAAGGCCACTGCCTCGTCCACCGACGTCGGGCTGAAGTACTCGAACGCCGCGGGAATCATGACCGGGCTCCTTCCTGCAACGCCTTCCACACGCGGTACGGCGTACATGGCATCGGAACGTCCGTCACACCGAGGTGCCGGACCGCGTCGACAATCGCATTGACGACCGCCGGCGTGGACGCGATCGTGCCGGCCTCGCCGACACCCTTCACACCCAGCTGGTTCGTCGTCGCCGGAGTCTCCGTGCGTGCCGTCTCGAACCTCGGCAGGTCGGGCGCACCCGGCAGCAGATACTGGTCGAACGACCCGGTGACCAGCGTGCCCGAATCGTCGTGCACCGCCTCCTCGAACAGCGCCTGCGCGATGCCTTGCGCCAGACCGCCGTGCACCTGCCCCTCGACGATCAGAGGATTGACCACGACTCCTACGTCGTCGACGCTCACGTAGGACCGGATGGTCGTCGCCCCGGTCTCGGTGTCGACCTCGACAGCGCAGAGGTGGGTGCCGTGCGGGAACGAGAAGTCGTCCGGGTCGAGCGTCGCCTCGGCGTCCAGGCAACCTTCCGCCGAACCGTCCAGCTTGTGCCCCTGGAAGACCGCGAACGCGAGCTCGGCCATCGTCATCCCCGACTCGGTGCCGCGGACGCCGTACCGGCCGGCCGTGAACTCGAGGTCGTCGACATTGGCCTCGAGCAGCTGGGCCGCGATCGGCTTCGCCTTCTCGATCACCCTGTCGGCCGCGGCGAGCACCGCCATCCCGCCGACCGACAGCGAGCGGGAGCCGTAGGTGTCCAGGCCGCGCGGGGCGACCTGCGTGTCACCGTGCAGGACCTCGATGTCCTCGAACGCGACGCCGAGCCGGTCGGCGACCAGCTGGCTCCACGCGGTCTCGTGCCCCTGGCCGTGCGGGCTGGTCCCGGTGATCACTTCGACCTTCCCGGTCGGCAGCATCCGGACCGCCGCGTGCTCCCAGCCGCCGCCGACGTACCCCATCGAGCCGAGCCAGCGCGACGGCGCCAGCCCGCACATCTCGGTGTACGTCGAGATGCCGATGCCGAGCTGGACCGGGTCGCCGGCCTCGCGCCGCTTCAGTTGCTCCGCGCGCAGCTCGTCGTACCCGAAGAGTTCCTTGGCCTTCGCGGTCGCCGCCTCGTAGTTGCCGGAGTCGTAGCGCAGCCCGGACACCGTCGAGAACGGGAACTCCTCGTGCTTGATCCAGTTCCGCTCGCGGATCTCCAGCGGGTCGGCGCCGACCCGGACCGCGAGCTCGTCCATCAGCCGCTCGATCGCGAACGTCGCCTCCGGCCGCCCGGCGCCCCGGTAGGCGTCGGTCCAG
Source organism: Kribbella sp. NBC_01484 (assembly GCF_036227145.1). Classification (NCBI taxonomy): domain Bacteria; kingdom Bacillati; phylum Actinomycetota; class Actinomycetes; order Propionibacteriales; family Kribbellaceae; genus Kribbella; species Kribbella sp. NBC_01484. The sequence continues at coordinate 5,906,924 of NZ_CP109437.1, read as the reverse complement.
GTCGTGTTGGTGAAGACGTTGGTGATGCCGAGGCGGTACGACGGGAACTTGTAGATGCCGTTGTACATGAAGGCCCCGAGCAGCGGGATCGCCGAGGTGACCAGGCCGAGGTACGCGCCCATGTTCGCGATCAGGTCGACCTTGAGGCCGGTCACCGTGCCGTCGGCGTTCGCGGCCAGCGTGAGCTTCTGCCACTGGTCCCGGCCGTGGTGCGCCGCCATCAGCGACTCGGACCTGGTTTCGTTGTATTTACAGGGCTTTCCGGTGTGACGCGCCGCGATGACCGTAAGCACTTCCTCCGGCGTGAACTGGAGCTTGCCGCCGAAGCCACCGCCGACGTCCGGCGCGATCACGCGGATCTTGTGCTCCGGGATGCCGAGCACCAGTGCGATGAAGATCTTCACGAAGTGCGGCACCTGGGTCGACGACCAGACCGTCATCTGCTCGGTGGTCGGATCGACGACGATCGAGCGAGGTTCCATGAACGCCGGGATCAGCCGCTGCTGGCGGATCTCCTTCTCGATCACGATCCCGCCGTCACGGGCCGCCGCGATCGCCGCGTCCACGTCGTCACCGGAGCCGGCCTCGGCCGAGTCGTAGGACCAGACCGCAGACACGTTCGTCCCGAGGTCCGGGTGGGCGATCACCTCGTCCGCGGCCGCGGCCCGCAGGTCGAGCGCGGGTGCGAGTTCCTCGTAGTCGACGTCGACCAGATCGGCGGCGTCGTTCGCCTCGGCCGCGTTCCGTGCGATGACCATGGCAACGATCTCGCCGGCGAAGGCGACGTGCTCGACCGCCATCGACGGGTGGACGGGGGCCTTCTGATCGGAGACGACGGCCCACGCGTTCGGCAGGCCGCCTTGCTCGTCGGCGATGTCCGCACCGGTCAGGACGGCGATCACACCGGTGGCAGCGCGGGCCGCCGCGGTGTCGATGGCGGTGATCCGGGCGTGCGCGAACGGGCTCCGGACCATCGCGAGGTGCAGCATGCCGGGCAGGACGATGTTGTCGGTCCAGCGGGTCCGGCCGGTGATCAGGCGCGCGTCCTCCTTGCGGCGGCGCGGGTTGCCGATCTCGGTCGCCGGGCGGTCCTCGGTGGTGGTCATCGGCCACCTCCCGCGGCGGCTGCGGCCCGGACGGCCTTCACGATGTTCTGGTAGCCGGTGCAGCGGCAGAGGTTGCCCTCGAGGCCGAGGCGGACCTCGTCCTCGGTGGGATCCGGATTGTCGGCAATCAGATCGATGGATTGCATGATCATGCCGGGTGTGCAGTATCCACACTGCAAGGCATGGTTCTCGTGGAAGGCCTGCTGCATCGGATGCAGCTGCCCGTCGGTCGCGAGGCCCTCGATCGTGGTCACCTCGTGCCCGTCGGCCTGGACGGCGAACAGTGAGCAGGACTTCACGCTCCGCCCGTCCAGGTGCACTGTGCAGGCGCCGCAGTTGCCGGTGTCACAGCCGACCACAGTGCCCGTCTTTCCCAGCTGCTCGCGCAGATAATGCACCAGCAGCGTGCGCGGCTCCACGTCGTCCGTGAAGCTGCTTCCGTCGACCTCGACCGTGATCCGGGTCATTGCCCCGCCTCCAGATGTCAGCAACCGCCGTACGGTTGATCCTGCTCCGCTGTGATCTCGACCACAAGAGATCGGATCAGTGGTGGATGCGGCCCGCGCGTCGCGAGAGCCGGTCGCCGGCGCCGCCCCAGTGCTGGGCGATGATCTCCGCGGCGATGCTGACGGCGGTCTCCTCCGGGGTGCGGGCGCCGAGGTCGAGGCCGATGGGGCTGGCGAGACGGTCCAGCTCGGCGTCGGTCAGACCGGCTTCCCGGAGCCGTTCGAGGCGGTCGTCGTGGGTGCGGCGGGAGCCCATCGCACCGATGTAGGCGACCTCGGGCAGACGCAGCGCGACCTCCAGTAGCGGTACGTCGAACTTCGGGTCGTGGGTGAGCACACAGATCGCGGTCCGGCCGTCGATCCGGCCCGCGGCGGCCTCGGCGGACAGGTAGCGATGCGGCCAGTCGACGATCACCTCGTCGGCGGACGGGAAACGTGAAGCGGTCGCGAAGACTGCCCGTGCGTCGCAGACCGTCACGCGATAGCCGAGGAACGACCCGAGCCGCGCGACCGCGGCCGCGAAGTCGATCGCCCCGAACACCAGCAACCGCGGCACCGGCGCGTACGACGACACGAACACCCGCATCCCCTCGCCTCGCCGCTGCCCGTCCGGCCCGTACTCCAATGTCTCCGTACGGCCGTTCTCCAGCAGTCCGCGAGCGTCGTCGACCACCGCGTCGTCGGCCCGCTCCGACCCGAGACTCCCGTCGACCGGCCGGCCCTCCGGTCTGACCACCAGCCGCCGGCCGACCCGCGCCGGATCCGGATGCGCGACCACGGTCGCCACCGCCACCGGACGCCCGGCAGCGATGTCGCCGGCCACCTCGGCGAGCTCCGGGTACGACGTCCGGTCGATCCGTTCCACGAAGATGTCGATGATCCCGCCGCAGGTGAGGCCTACGGCGAAGGCCGACTCGTCGCTGACGCCGTACCGCTGCAGGACCGGCTCGCCCGAGGCGAGGATCTCCTCACCGAGTTGGTAGACGGCGCCCTCGACGCAGCCGCCCGAGACACTGCCGACGGCTTCCAGGCCGGGGCCGACCAGCATCACCGCACCCGGTTGCCGCGGCGCCGAGTCGAACGTCGCGACGACGGTGCCCACGGCAACCGACTCCCCCGCGTCCCACCAGGTCATCAACCGCTCCAGCACGTCACGCATCGGCGACCACCTCCAGAAGGTCCGCGAAGCTGGCCAGGCTGTGCCCGGCGACGAGGTCGTCGACGTGCGGCAGGACGGCGACGATCCCGGCCTGCACCGGCAGGTACCCGGGCTTGCCCCGATGCGGATTGAGCCAGACCACGCGATGCGCCAGGCCGGCCAGTTGCTCCAGTTGCGCCCCGAGCAGCGCGGCGTCCCCGCGCTCCCATCCGTCGCTGCAGACCACGACGACGGCACGCCGCGCCATCCCCCGCCGGCCCCAGCGGTCCAGGAACACCTTCAGCACCTCGCCAAGGCGGGTACCACCCGACCAGTCCGGTACGACGTCCCCCGCCGCACGGAGCGCGAACTCGACGTCGCGGCGACGCAGCGCCGGGGTCACCCGGGTCAACCGGGTGCCGATGGTGAAGACCTCGACCGAGCGCGGGGCCTGCTGGACCATCGTGTGCGCGAGCCGCAGCAGGCTGTCGGCGTACGGGCGCATCGAGCCGGAGACATCGACCAGTACGACGATGCGGCGCGGGCGGGTGCCGCGCCGGCGGTACTGGACGCGGGCCGGCTCGCCGACCTGTCGCAGCTGGGCCCGGAGCGTCCGCCGCGGGTCGATCTCCCCTCGGTACGACGGGCGTCGCCGCGTCGCACGCCGGACCGGAACTCGCGGCCGGAGCGTTCCGAACAGTCGCGCCAGCTCGGCCCGGTCGCTCGCCGACAGTTCGGCGACATCGCGGTGCCGGAGGACTTCCGTCGTACTCGCGGAGACGTTCACGGTCCGGTCGCTGTCCTCCCCCGCGGCGCCGTCGTCGGCATCGAGTGCGGCCTGCACCGAAGATTGCGGCGTACGGCGGACAACCCCGCCCGACCGCTCTCCGGAGAACCAGGCCGAGAAGACCTCGTCGTACTTGGCCGTATCGTCCGGTCCACTGCAGAGCGCGGCTCGGCCGGACCAGTACACGTCGGCGGTCATGGTCGCATCGAGGGTGGCGACCGCTCGGAGGAAGACGTGGACGCGGTCGGCGGTCACGGCCAGACCCGCGTACCGCAGGGCCGATGCGAAGCCGGCGAGGGCGACATCGGGTGTGGTCATCTCGGCTCAGCTCGCCAGCAACCGGTCGAGCGACGCGCGGACGCGGTCGATGTCCTCGCGGTACTTCAGGACCGCGCCGAGGGTCGCGGCCGCGGTCTCCACGTCGAGGATGTCGGTGCCGAGAGCATCGAGCGCGCGAGCCCAGTCGAGGGTCTCGGCGACGCCGGGCGGCTTGAGCAGGTCGAGTTCACGCATCCGTTGCACCGACCGGGCGACCTGTTCGGCCAGGCGGGCGGACACCTCGGGCAGGCGGGTGCGGACGATCTCCACCTCGCGGGCCAGGCCCGGGTGGTCGATCCAGTGGTAGAGACAACGGCGCTTCAGCGCGTCGTGGACCTCGCGGGTGCGGTTGGAGGTGAGGACGACGATCGGCGGCTCGTCGGCGGTGATCGTCCCGAGCTCGGGGATCGTCACCTCATGCGTCGAGAGCACCTCGAGCAGGAACGCCTCGAACTCGTCGTCGGCGCGGTCGATCTCGTCCACCAGCAGGACGGCGGGACTCTCGCGGAGCGCCCGCAGGACCGGACGGGCGAGCAGGAACCGCTCGTCGAACAGGCTCTTCTCCACCTCTTCGACGACCGCGTCGGAGCTGGTCGCCTCGACCGTGCGCAGATGCAGGATCTGGCGCGGGAAGTCCCAGTCGTAGAGGGCCTGGGACGCGTCGATGCCTTCGTAGCACTGCAACCGGATCAGCTGGACGCCTAGCGCTTCCGCGAGGGCGGCGGCCAGGGAGGTCTTGCCGGTGCCGGGCTCGCCTTCCAGCAGCAGCGGCCGGTGCAGGGCCAGCGCCAGGTACCCGACCGTGGCCAGGCCCTCGCCGGCGAGATACCCAGTCCCCCGCAGACGCTCGGCAAGCTCACTCGCGGAGCCGACGGGGTTCATCTGCCCAGCATCGCCCCCGTCACCCCGGGATGCCAAGGCTCAGCCCGGCCGGTGGCCCTCCGGCAGTTGCCCGACGGTGTCCACGTCCGCACCTTCCGCGAGATCCGAACACTCGATCTCCACCACAGCGTGTTCCTTCAGGTACGCGCGGGCGCCCTGGTCTCCACGGGCCGAGGCGATCACCCCGTCCCAGTGCTCCCGCCCCAGCAAGACCGGATGGCCGGGCCGGCCGCCGTAGACGGCTCGCACCAAGGCACGCCGGCTCCCGGCGGCCGTGATCCGCTGGAGGACGGAGACCGTCAGGCCGGGGACATCGACCGGAACGACGAGCACGCCCTCCGGCCCGGCATCGGCGTCGTAGCCGACAGCGGCGTCCGCGCCGACGGCGTCATCCGAACCCGCGGCGTCATCCGAACCCGCGGGGTCGTCCGAGCCCGCGGCGGCTCCCAGGGCGGTGAGGCCGGTGCGGAGGGAGGCGCCCATGCCTTCCGGCCAGTTCGTTGCCTCGACCACCTCGACCGGCATCCCCGCGAGCTCTGCTCGCACCTGCTCCGCCGCGGCTCCGACGACGACTACGACCGGCGCGCAAGCTGCGTCGTCGAGCAACCGAGCGGCGCGCACCACCCAGGTGACTCCGTCGGGGTCGTGAACCAGCGCCTTGGGGCTGCCCATCCGGCGGCCGGCTCCGGCGGCGAGCACCATTCCTGCGATCTTCACTCTCGGAGGGTAGCGATTTCACAATCTGGGCAGTGATGTGTACCACGCGGCCGTCGGGGTGGGACATGGCACGATGTTTGACGTGACGACTACTGCGGATGGCCTTAAGGCTCTTCCTCTGCTGTTCCTGGGACAGAACACCGACCCGCACTCGGAGCGGGGTGTCGAGTGTCCGGGCGCGTTGCCGCCGGCGTCCGACCCGGATCTGGTCGAGCGGGCGCTGAAGGCGAAGGCGGCGCTGGGTGACCAGGTGTTCGTGCTCGGGCATCACTACCAGCGCGACGAGGTGATCCAGTTCGCGGATGTCACCGGTGACTCGTTCAAGCTGGCCCGGGACGCGGCCAACCGGCCGGACGCGCCGTACATCGTGTTCTGCGGTGTGCACTTCATGGCCGAGTCCGCGGACATCCTCACCAACGACGAGCAGACCGTGATCCTGCCGGACCTGGCGGCCGGCTGCTCGATGGCGGACATGGCCCGGATCCAGCAGGTCGAGGCGGCCTGGGACGCCCTCGCCGACGCCGGGGTCGCGGACGTGACCGTGCCCGTCACCTACATGAACTCCAGCGCCGACATCAAGGCGTTCTGCGGCCGCAACGGCGGCGCGGTGTGTACGTCGAGCAACGCGGACACCGCGCTCGAGTGGGCGTTCGAGCAGGGCGAGAAGGTGCTGTTCCTGCCGGACCAGCATCTCGGCCGCAACACCGCCGTACTGAAGATGGGCATCTCGCTCGACGAGTGTGTGGTCTACGACCCGCACAAGCCCGGGGGCGGCCTGACCCGTGAGCAGCTGGCCGCGGCCAAGATGATCCTGTGGCGCGGGCACTGCTCGGTGCACGGGCGGTTCACGGCCGAGTCGGTCGACGACGTACGGGCGCGGGTCCCAGGCGTCAACGTGATCGTGCACCCCGAGTGCCGGCACGACGTCGTGACCAAGGCGGACCTCGTCGGCTCGACGGAGTACATCATCCAGACCCTCGAGACGGCCGAGCCCGGTACGTCGTGGGCCGTCGGCACCGAACTCAACCTCGTCCAGCGGCTGGCCAAGCAGCACACCGACAAGAACATCGTGTTCCTGGACAAGGCGGTCTGCTACTGCGCCACGATGAACCGGATCGACCTCCCGCACTTCGTCTGGGCGCTGGAGAACCTGGTCGCCGGCCACGTCGTCAACCCGATCAAGGTCGACGCGGACACCGAGAAGTACGCCAAGCTCGCCCTCGACCGCATGCTCGCTCTCCCCGGCAAAACCGCCCGCGACTGACCCACCCCGCCCGCCGCCCCGCCACCGACCGGCTCCCGTTCGAGGGGATATCCGGCTCTCCTGCTCAATGTGTGGGTGGTGGCCGACGTGTCACGTCCTCGTCGGAGGCCGGATCCGTTGACCTGAGACAGCTTGTGGTGGGCGGGGATCTGCAATACCAGGTCCCCGCCCACCACGTCCTGCGTGAGTCCCCCGGGCCGACGGCGGGATCGTCGCGACCTCGGACAGGTACCAGGGACCGCGGACACGGCACAACCTGTCCGACGACCCCAGCTGGTGTCCCCAGTCCCGCAGATCCGCACCGATCCCGCCGTCAATAGCACGAACCCGCCCGGCTCCCGCTCCGCCGTGCCTCGCGGTGCGGTCGGTTGGGTGCGGTCGGAGGCTGATGGGGCGCAGCTGGAGGCTGGGATGTGCAAGGTCGACAGACATCCCAGGAGTTTGGGTGTCAAGCTGCGAGGGTTTGGGTGGGGTGGGTCCAGGCGGTTGTTTCGTTGTAGTGGGTGTTGGTTTTGAGGCAGCCGTGGAGGATGCCGACGAGTCGGTTGGCGAGTTGGCGTAGGGCGGGGTTGTGGTCGGCTCCGCGGGCTCGTTGTTTGTCGTAGTAGGCGCGGGCTCCGGGCGAGGCGTTGAGTGCGGCGAAGGCTTGGCTCATGAGGGCGTCGATGAGCCGGTCGTTGTGGACGTAGCGGGCCAGGGCGACTTTCTTCTTGCCCGAGGCGCGGGTGATCGGGCTGGTCGCGGCGTAGTTCTTGCGGGCTTTGGCCGATGCGTAGCGGTCGGGGTCGTCGCCGAATTCTGCGAGCACCCGGGCGCCGAGGATCGGTCCCAGCCCGGGCTGGGACAAGATGATCTCAGCGGCCGGGTGCCGGCCAAAATGGGCCTCCACCTGCCCTTGCAGGCCGGTGACCTGCTCGTTGAGGACGGCCAGGACCGCGACCAGTGCGCGGGTCGAGGCGGCGTAGGCGGCGGTGACCACCGCGGGCTGGCCGAGGTGCTCGGCGCGCAGCGCCGCCTGGATCGCCGCGGCCTTGTCGGCGATGCTGCGGCGACGGGCCCGTTTCAGCGCCGCGGTGATCTGGGCGGTGGTCAGCCGGGCCGCCGCGGCCGGGTCGGGGGCCTTGGTCAGCAGCTCGAGGGTGTCGGCGGCGTCCAGGTCCTCGAAGGCTTCCAGCGCGGCCGGGAAGTACTCGCGCAGCGCGTGCCGCAACCGCTGCGTGGTCCGGGTCCGTTCCCAGATCAGGGTCTTGTGCATCCGGGTGACGACCTTGATCGCCTCGGCCTCGGCGCTGTCACCGGCCACCGGGCGCAGCTGGTGGGAGTCGGTGCGGACCATGTCGGCCAGCACATGCGCGTCGGCCGCGTCGCTCTTGGCACCCGACACCGCGTGCCGTTTGCGGTACTGCGAGGCCTGCAACGGGTTCACCGCGAACACCAGGTACCCCGCGGCCACCAGCGCGGCCACCCACGGGCCCCGATCGGTCTCGATCCCGACCACCACCTCGACCTCGTCAGGATCAGCCGCACCGAACTGCTCGGCCACCAGCGCATGCAACCGCGCCATCCCCGCCACCCCCTCGGGCAACCGCGCCTTGGCCAGCACCCGCCCCGCCGGGTCCATCACCTCCACATCGTGATGCGCCTCGGCCCAGTCATCTCCCACAAAGAACTTCAACACCGATCTCCCACACTCTCGACGCCATCCACACCACCAGCAAGCCGGTCGGGAGAACCATCAGCGACCTAATGAAGCAGTGCTCACGCCCCCCAACCACACCAAGGGCCGGGCACGACATCCCATCAGCGATCAAATCTCCCGGTCACCGGCAGGGGCACGATCTGTCGACAGGACTCAAACGGTCCAGGAGGTACAAGTGCTCACCCACCGGCGGCTTACCAGCCCCGAGTCTGCCCGACGGCGACCCGGTAACTCTCATTAGGAGGTGTCGGCCCCAGCTCCGGCCGGGCCAGCCGATCTCATGCGTGAATGCCTCGTCCGACCGGCACCCTGGACCGACACCACCTGTCGAGCTGCACACCGGCCAGCCTGGCTCACCTCGCCCACACATCCAGCAGAAGAGCCGGATATCCCCTTGTCTTGTCCGCGGAGGCACGAGGCGATTTGTCCATGGGAGGCGCGGGCCGGTCGTCCGTAGGCGGGCGCCGTGGTTGTCACTGGGAGGCACGGGCCGGTCGTCCGTAGGCGGGCGCCGTGGTTGTCACTGGGAGGCACGGGCCGGTCGTCCGTAGGCGGGCGCCGTGGTTGTCACTGGGAGGCGCGGGTCGGTCGTCCGTAGGCGGGCGCCGTGGTTGTCACTGGGAGACGCGGGCTGGGGTGTACCAGGTGGCGAGGATGTCGGGGAGGCGGTCGGGGCCCCAGCGGTCGACCGGGGTGATGCGGCCGCGGAGGGATGCGAGGCCCTTGGCGAGTTCGCCGACGACGTCGCCTCGCCAGGAGACCGCGATGCCTTCGCCGGGGCCGACGATGACGGCCGGTCCGCCGCGGTCGACGCAGACGACCGGGCACCCGGACGCCAGGGCCTCGGTCACCGCCCAGCCGGCCGCCTCGCGCAGCGCCGGCGCGAGCAGGGCGTCGGCGCGGAACATCGCCGCGAGCACGTCCTCCCGCGGCAGCTGACCGGTGAACTCGACCCGGTCGCGGACCCCGAGCTCGTCGGCCAGCCGCTCCGCGCGCCGCCAGTCCGGCCCATCGCCGATGATCCGCAACTCCCAGTTCGCCGCCTCGGGACGCGCCAGTGCGCTGATCCCGAGCAGCACGCCCTTCCACGGGATCAGCCGCCCGACGAACAGCGCCGTCTTGATGCCCGGGGCACCGAACGGCTCGTACGGCCCGGACGCGGTGAACCGCCGGATCGCCACATTCGGCTGCACCGCGATCTCCCGCGCGTACGGGCGGAACGCCTCGGCCACATCGTTGTTCTGGGCAACCATCAGGTCGGCGCTCTGGGCCAGCTTCCGGCCCGTGACGCGACGACGGAGGCCGGTGAAGGCGCGCCGTACCAGCTCGGCCGTCAGCCCACGCGGCCCGAGCCAGTGCGCCATCGACAGCGGCGCCGTGGTCGACCCGCCGACCGGTCCCCAGATCACCTTGGCCGACGACTGCTCGACCACGCCGGCGGACATCCAGTCGACCGCGAAGGTCAGATGGTGGATCACGTCGAAGGTGTGCTGCGCGTGCAGCTCCCGGGCGGTACGACGGGCCAGCCCCTGCCACAGCGGGTAGTACCAGTACACGTCCGACGGCCGGCGCCGCAGCCGCAGGATCCACTTCGGCAGCTCGAGCGGTACGACGGTCAGCCCCGGAACCGGCCGGATCGCCAACTCCTCGGCGATCTCGTGCGCGAACTTGCCCCGGGTCAGCAGCCACACGTCGTGATCACGTGCGGCGGCCTTCGCCCAGGCCCAGCCGGCCCCCGGTTCCGAGCCACCCTGCGGCCGGCATGCGTAGGCACTGAGCAGAACCTTCGGCCGGGCCGGCATCAGCTCATCCCCTCCAGGAGCCTGCGCAGATCGGTGCTGGACGTCGAAGCGGTGTACGGGAAGTAGTGCACCCGCGCACCGACCTCGCCGAGCAGCCTCTCCAGTCTCATCCCCTTCTCGGTGCCCTTCCAGTCATCACCTTTGAAAAGAACGTCGTACCGGAGCTGTTTCCACATCTCGAACTTGTCGCTGGACCAGTCGCTGACCACCTCGTCGACCAGGCCGAGGGCCCGGACGACGTCCATCCGCTCGTCGTGCGGGACCACCGGCGGGCGACCCTTGATCCGGGCCACCACCTCGTCCTCGACGACGCCGGCGATCAGGTGGTCGCACTGCTCGCGGGCCCGGCGCAGGATGTTCAGGTGGCCGATGTGGAACATGTCGTAGACCCCGGGCGCGTAGCCGACGATGCCCATCAGCCGTTCGCCCCCAGCACGGCCATCTCCCGGTACCACTTGGCGAATGCGGCCGCGAGGAAGAGCAGGTTGGCCGCGAGCAGAGCGCCGTACAGGACGACGAACAGCGACGGCGTGCCGAAGGCCAGGAAGACCAGGCACAGGATGCCGTAGTCGGTCGGTGCGATGAGCAACGACTTGAGCACGGAATCGCCACGCTGGTTGGGCTGCTGCGCGCCGCCGTGCCGCCGGCGCAGCTGGTCGATCAGGATCAGCCCGAAGAACAGCACCGACGACATGCAGACATAAGCCAGCGGGACCAGTAGCACCAACTCGTTGCTGAAGGCATCGAAGCGGTAGAACGAGATCAGTACGGCGCTGTGCAGCAGGACGATCTTGATCGAGTCGATCATGTGGTCGAGCCACTCACCGAGCGGCGACCCGTCACCGCGCAATCGAGCGAGTTGTCCGTCCGCGGAGTCCAACCCGTACCCGAGCACCAGCAGCGCGGTCACCGCGAGGGCCAGCGGCAACGACGGTCGAACCAGCGCGATCAAGATGATGCCGATCAGGGAACAGAAACCGGAAGCCAGGCTGACCTGGTTCGGCGTCCGGTGCCCGAGGAAGGCGGCCGCCGCGAACACCCGCCCGATCCGCCGGTTCACGAACCGCGAGTACGCCGGCGTACCCGCCGAAGGCTTCTGCGCCCGGGACAGTTGCCCAACCGTCTCCCGCAACGAGGTCATGGGGTCTCCCGGCCTGGACTGAGGAGCGTAGGGAGCCCGGCCATGGGGCCTCGGTCTGGACTGAGGAACGCAGGGAGCGAAGCGACCGGAGAGACGAGGGAAGACCGGGAGCCAGGCCCCATGACCTGCCGCGCCGGAGGCGTGGCATCCGACACAGCGACTGGACCGACGAGGGAAGACCGGGAGGTAGAGCCCCATGACCCTGCCGGCGCCGAAGGCCCGGCCAAAAGCACAGTCATGCGACGGAACTGCGGGACTGGCGCTGGTCGATGGCGGCGCGCAGGATCGGGCTGCGGGAACCGCGGCCCGCCGGCAGGACGGTGATCAGCGCGGGCGGGATCCCGTCGAGCTCGTCCACCCCCAGCACACCGTCCAGGCGACTGGCGGCGAACACGGTCCGGACCTCCAGTACGTCGGTCAGCCACTCCGGCCGTACGCCGTCCACGACGACCACCTCGTCGACACACCGCAGGTTCTCGAGGATCTGGGCCCGCTCGACCAGCGGGACGAACGGCCTCGCACCCCAGGCGTCCAGCGCCCACTGGTCGGTCAGCACTCCCACGACCAGCCGGTCGCAGGCGCGGCGAGCCCGCTCGAGTACGTCGACATGGCCGACGTGGAACAGGTCGAAGACCCCGGCCACACATCCGATCCGCGACAAGCTTCGATCCCCCAGCAAAAGCGCTGCCCCCTGCGACTCTCGGACGGAGCCCTGTGTCGATGTGCCCGGTACGACGCGGCCCCCCACGTCAGCGGTGACTTTATACCGTTCGCGCACGGCCCGCCCAGCGTCCCCGTCGGGTCCGGCCGCTGTCCGCGTGCCGGGCGATCGCATCGGTGTAGATCCTCTCCGTGGCCGCGAGGTCACGCTCCGGGGTGAAGCGATCGAGATAGACCTGTCGGGCTCGTTCGCCGAAGGCTATCGAAGTCTCGGGATCAGCGACCAACCCCATCGCCTTCCGCAGTCCCTCCGGATCGCCGGGCTCGGCCAGCGCCCCGGTCTCGCCGTCGTCGACCAGCTCCGCGAGCGCGCCGAGCCGGGACGCAACCACCGGGACGCCGTGCGCGAACGCCTCCACCACCACGAGTCCGAAGCTTTCATACGAACGCGCCGGTACGACGGCGGCGCGCGCGGACCGGAGCACATCCATGCCGGCCGCCCAAGGCAGCTGACCAAGCACCTGAACAGACAGGTCCCGCCGAGCCCGTTGCTCCGCCTCGGCGCGCAGCGGTCCGTCGCCGACGACGACCAGCTTGCCGAGCGAGGAATCCCAGGCCTGCAGGAGATCCGCGAACCCCTTGTCCTCGACCAGCCGGCCGAGGAACACCACGGCCTCCCCCGCGCCACTGCGCACCGCGCCGGTGTGCGGTACGGCGTGCGGCTTGACCACCAACTGATCCGGGTCGTAGCCGGCGGCGACGTACCGGTCCCGGACGAACTCGGACGGCACGACCAGAGTGGTGACGTATCGCTGCCAGGTGTGCAGTGTGTTGTGGACGCCGATACTCGTGGCCAGCGGCAACGTCTGCACGCGGGACTCGCGATAGCAACCGTGCCGGACGGCGGCCAGCGGAAGCTTGCCCACACAGGACTCGCACGGCCGGCCGTCGCGCTGCAGGACCGCGTTGGCGCACAGCAGCCGGAAGTTGTGCAGTGTCGCCACGACCGGCAGGTCCAGCCGGTACGCCGCGCGCAGCACCGAGGCGCTGAACAGCGGGAACGTGTTGTGGATGTGCACCACATCGGGCCGCTGCGCCTGCAATAGATGTGTTAAATCGCGTTCCGCCGAAAATGACCAGACGGAGTGGAACGGTAACAGTGCGCGATCTTTTCGGCTCATGGCGGCGATATCGTCGCTGTTCCGGGCGTACAGGTCGATCTCATGTCCTGAGTTACGCAATAAATCAATCGTTTGGGCGACGACGGTGTTCTCGCCACTGGGTTGACCCGTCCGGTAACGGTTGTGCAACATGGCGACCCGCATGGGCACTACCTTAAGTCTCGCGGTGGCTACACCTGGTTCACGGGGTAATGCAACGCCCGGAGGGTGCATTGAGGAAGTTGTGGTTCGCAGCGCTTATCGCCGCTGCGCTCGCCGTCGTTACCGTGGCGCTGCCCGTCATCGCCAACGAGAACAAGGCGACAACCGCGGCCAAGTCAGGTGTCACCGACTCGGCGGCCTCCCACGTCCTCCCCTCGCACCGCGTCCCCAAGACGCCCGGCGCACCGGCGAGCAAGCCGCCGAAGGCCACCCGGACGGCCGGTCCTTCGACGAAGCCGAGCACGACCCGGCCGACGGCCAAGAAGCCGGGAACGACGACCCCCACTCCCCCGGTCCCGACGGTCCCCACCGTGGACTCCGACGAGGCAGGTCCGGCTGTCGCGGGTCCGTGCAGCGGCGTGGTGATCAAGCCGAGCGACGACGCCCAGTCGATCATCAACGCGAAGCCCGCCGGTACGACGTTCTGCTTCGCCGCCGGAGTGCATCGGATCGCGCAGACCCTTCGTCCCAAGGCGGACCAGGTGCTGGCGAGCGCGGACCGCGCCGTCCTCAGCGGGTCCGTGCCGCTGACCGGATGGGCCAAGTCCGGCGCGAACTGGGTGGTGCGTGGAGCGCTGCCCGCGGCGTACGGGATGAGCGGGCAGTGTGAGGACAACAAGGCGAACGTGTGCTCCCTGCGGGAGCAGGTCTTCGTCGACGGCACGCACCTGACCCGGGTCGCGAGCGCCCCCGCGGTCTCCGACGGCAGTTTCTACGCCGACTACGGGGCGAACGCGATCTACGTCGGCAGCAACCCGGCCGGGCATGCGGTGGAGATGTCGAAGACCGCGACCGCGATCGAGTCGGGCGCGACCGGCGTCGTCGTACGCGGCCTCACCATCGAGCACTTCGCCAGCGCACCCCAGGCAGGCGCCCTGGTGTCCGGGCCTGGCTGGAAGGTGACCGCCAACGATGTCCGCTGGAACCACGCCGTCGGCGTAATGCTGGTCAAGGCCAACAACACGAAGGTGGACAAGAACCTGATCCACCACAACGGCCAGCTCGGCCTCGGCCAGTACAGCTCGGCCGCGGCATCCGTGACCCGCAACGTGATCAGCTCCAACAACACCGACGGGTTCTGGATCGCCGACTGGGAGTCCGGCGGGATCAAGTCGACCCGGTCCTCCGGCACCGTCAGCGGGAACGTGATCAAGGCCAACCTGGGCATCGGGATGTGGGCCGACGTCGCCGACGACGGCCGGGTGATCAGCTCCAACCAGATCGTCGGCAACGCCGCCGACGGGATCCGCTTCGAGATCAGCCGCAACGGCACCATCGAGAACAACACGGTCAGCGGCAACGGTTTCGGCACCGGCCGCGGCTCGGGTACGTCGCTGTGGGACGGCGGCGGGATCAACATCAACACCTCGTCCGGCGTGACCGTCAGCGGCAACAAGGTGTCCGGCAACGTCAACGGCATCACGATCCAGTCCCGCACCCGCGGCACCGGGCCGTGGGGCACGTACCTGCTGCGCGACATCCGCGTCTCCGGGAACACGATCGAGATGACCGGCGGCACCCAGGCGACCGGCATGGTGCAGAACTCCGGCTCCCCGATCCCGGCCGGCGAAGTCGTTTTCAGCGGCAACAAGTACGTGCTGGACGCGCTCGGCGCGCAGCGGTTCGCGATGGCCGGCACCAAGCTGACCGCGGCCGGTTGGCGCGACGCCGGGCTGGACACGGTCGGCAGCTTCCTCGCGAACTGATCGCTTGCCGACCGCAACATATTTGTGCACTACGTATTGCCACGACTACCTGAGGTAGTAGTAGTCTGCGAAGCGAAGCCGCGCCATGGGGGGTGCGCTCAGGGCTCACCTGTGCCACCGGAGGCTCCGCTCTATGAAGACAGCTACCGCAGTTCTGGCGATCGTTGCAGCAGGCACCTTTGCTGCCGCCGTCACCGCCCTGCCGGCGCACGGCGTGCCGGCCGGCGACCCGACCGACCTGATCCCCGGCCTGCTGCCCGATGATCAGTCCGCCACTCCCCCGCCGGCCGACGGCACATTCGCCACCGGGCCGTCGCAGGTTTCGGCCTGCACCGGCGTCACGATCACACCCGCCCAGGACGCCGCGACGATCGTCGACGACGCCCCGACGGGTACGACGTTCTGCTTCACGGCCGGCCTCCACCGGCTCACCGGGACGATCCGCCCGAAGGCGAACCAGGTGCTCGCCAGCGACCGGGGCGCCGTACTCACGGGATCGGTCCGGCTGACCAGGTGGTCGGCGAACAACGGCGACTGGCTGACCACGGGAGCCTTGCCCCCGGCGTACGCGCAGACGGGGCAGTGCGAGGACAACATGGCGAACATCTGCTACCTGGCCGAGCAGCTCTTCCTGGACAGCAAGCACCTGACCCGGGTGGCAACGCGCGACAAGGTTGCCCCCGGCACCTTCTACGCCGACTACGCGGCGAATGCGATCTACCTCGGCAGCAACCCGGCGGGGCACGCGGTGGAGATGTCGAAGACGCCGACCGCGATCGAGTCCAGCGCGACCGGCGTCACGGTGCGCGGGCTGACGATCGAACACTTCGCCACCCCGCCGCAGGGTGGTGCGGTGGTGCTCGGGCTGGGCTGGAAGGTGGTCGCCAACGACATTCGCTGGAACCACGCGGTCGGCGCGATGCTGGTGAACGCCGACAACGCCGTACTCGAGAAGAACCACATCCACTCGAACGGCCAGCTCGGCGTCGGCCAGTACAGCACGAAGTCCGCGTCGATCTCGGCCAACGAGGTCAGCTACAACAACACCGACGGCTTCTGGATCGCGGACTGGGAGTCGGGCGGGATCAAGACCACCTGGTCCAGCGGCGGCTGGGTGAGCGGCAACCTGATCCAGTACAACCGCGGCGTCGGGCTGTGGAGCGACGCGTACGACGACGGTCGCACCTTCGCCGGCAACCAGATCGTCGACAACGCGGCGGACGGGATCCGCTACGAGATCGGCCGGAACGGCGTGATCGAGGACAACGCGATCACAGGCAACGGCTTCGGCACCGGCCGCGGCTCGGGGACGTCGCTGTGGGACGGCGGCGGGATCAACATCAACACGTCGTCGAACGTGCAGGTCCGCGACAACGTGGTCGCGAACAACGTGAACGGCATCTCGATCCAGTCCCGCACCCGCGGCTCCGGGCCGTGGGGACAGAACGTGCTCCGCGACATCGTTGTCTCCGGCAACCAAGTGACGATGCGCGGCGGCACCACCGCGACCGGCATGGTGCAGAACTCCGGCGCCGCCATCCCGGCCGGCGAGGTCACGCTGAACGGGAACACCTACAACCTCGACAGCCTGACCGCTGAGCGGTTCCAGAAGGCCGGCCAGTGGTACACCGCCCAGCAGTGGCGCCAGACCGGCCAGGACACCACGAGCGCCTTCAGGATCGGGCAGGCGATCCTGGACGCTACGGGCGTGCTGACAGTGCGCTGACGTGCTCGACCAGCAGCTCGCGGAACACCGCTGAGTCGCGCAGGTCGGGCGTGAAGATCGAATCCACGCCCAGCAACGCATCGACCACGGCGGCCGGCTCGCTCACCCCCGCGATCGCAGCCTTGAGCCGGTCCGCCTGCGGGTCGTCCACGGCCGGAGTCTTCAGCACGTAGACCATCCAGGCCGCGACGGCGAGCGAGATCACCCGCGGCTCGGCTCCTGCCGCCAGCCGATCGCGGACTGTACCGAGCATCCGGACCGGCAGTTTCACCGAGCCGTCCATCGCGACCTGGGCGGTCCGATGCTTCAACGCCGGGTTGGCGAACCGCTCCAGCACGCTCGCGCCGTACTCGGCCAGGTCGAGGCCGTCCGGCGGAGTGAGGGTCGGTACGACGTCCTCGGTCATCAGCGCGCGAGCCAGCGTGGACAACTCTTCGTCCTGGACCGCCTCCGCGATGGTCGCGTATCCGCGCAACGCGCCGAGGTACGCGAGCATCGAGTGGGTGGCGTTGAGCATCCGCAGCTTCGCCTGCTCCCACGGCGCGACGTCCGCCGTCAGCACCGCGCCGCCCCGCTCCCACGCGGGTCGGTCGCCGGCGAAGTCGTCCTCGATCACCCACTGCAGGAACGGCTCCGCCACCACCACCGCCTCGTCGCGTACGCCGAGCAGCCGGGCAGCCTCATCCCGGTCGGCCTCGGTCGTCGCGGGCACGATCCGGTCCACCATGCTGGCCGGGAACCGGGTCGCCTCGAACACGTCGGGAACCTTGCCCAGCGCATCGAAGTAGTCCGTCACCAGCTTCCGCAGGAAGGGGCCGTTCGCAACCAGGTTGTCGCAGGAGACGATCGTCAGCGGCTCCACCCGCCGCGCCAGTCCGGCGGCAAGTTGACCGACCACGGTCCGCGGCGGCCTGCCGGTCAGGTCCGCCTGGATCTCCGGGTCGTTCAGGTCGAGCCCGGCGCCGGCGGCACGGTAGCCCTTCTCGGTCACGGTCAGCGTCACCACGGACACCGCCGGGTCCGCGATCCGGGCGACCACCGCCTCCGGGTCCTCCGGTGCGGTCAGGACCTCGCGGATGCTCCCGATCACCTGCACCGACGGATCACCGAGTCCGCGCTCCAGAACGGCGTACAGGCCGTCCTGGGGGGCCAACTGGTCCCGGACGGTCGCGGAGCGCTGGCTGATACCGGCGATCCCCCACCGCGTCTCACCGCTGACGACCGCGGCCCGCTCGGTGACCACGGCCTGGTGGGCGCGGTGGAACGCACCGAGTCCGAGGTGGACGATGCCGACCGACAGCGCGCGCGGGTCGACCTCGGGGCGGACGGGGAGGTTGGTGAGACTCAGCCTGCTCATACGTTCCCATTTCTGAAATAGATGCTGTCACTCTGAGGGTTCTTCCTTTACCCGGGCCACGAGTTGGGTCGGGTTGACGAAGCGCAGCGCCACCACCAGCAATACCAGCATCATCGCTGTGTACATCACGGCCATCGCATCGACCGACTGCTGGGCGCGGATCCCGGCGGCGGACATCGAGTAGTACAGCGCGACCACCAGCGTCTGCGAGTCCGGACCGGCGGTCAGGAAGGTCAGCTCGAACATGCCGACCGTCCGGACCAGCACCAGGATCGCCGAGGCCAGCAGGCCGGGGACGAGCAACGGCGCGAGGATCTTCAGGAACACGGCCCGCGTGCCGGCACCGAGCATCCGGGCGGCGTCCTCGATCCGCGGATCGACCTGCTCGATGAACGGCGTCATGGTCAGGATCACGAACGGCACCGACGGCACCAGGTTCGCCAGGACGACGCCGGACAGGTGGCCCGCGAAGCCGAACTTGTACAGCACGGTCGCGAGCGGGATGCCGTACGTGATCGGCGGCATCAGGATCGGCAGCAGGAACGTCAGGTACACCAGCCGC
This sequence comes from Kribbella sp. NBC_01484, assembly GCF_036227145.1. Taxonomy (NCBI): domain Bacteria; kingdom Bacillati; phylum Actinomycetota; class Actinomycetes; order Propionibacteriales; family Kribbellaceae; genus Kribbella; species Kribbella sp. NBC_01484. Next base: position 5,888,171 of record NZ_CP109437.1, on the reverse strand, counting down.
TTGCCGGGGAAGCTCTTCCGGGCCAGCACGTACGCCGCCGGCGCGCCGATCACGACCGCCAGTACGACGACCAGCGCCGAGGCGAGCAGGGTCACGGAGATGACGTGCAACAGACCGAACTCGCGCCACGCATCGCCGTACCAGTGGGTGGTGAAGCCGCTGGGCACCCAGGTGTCGAACCATCGCGTGCCGAACGAGCTGACCAGCACCGATCCGACCACGCCGGCCAGGTTGACGAAGAAGAACGCCACCACGGCCCAGATGACCCAGCCCAGGGGTGTGGTGCGCACCGCGCGCCTCGCCGTCTCCGCCTGGACGCTCATCCCTTGCCTCCTGTCGATCCGGTGTAGAGCCGCGATCGCCACAGCAGCACGATCGCCACGACGATGAGCTCGACCGCACCCATGATCATCGCGATCGCCGACGCGTACGCGTAGTCGTACTGCTCGTACGCCGCCTGGTACGCGGCGAGCGAGATCACCCGGGTCGAGCCGGCCGGATTGCCGACCAGCACGGCCGACGGGAAGACCGAGAACGCCAGCACGAACGTCAGCAGAAACGTCGTCGCCAACCCGGGCGCCAGCAACGGCAGCGTGATCCGGCGGAACCGCTGCGCCTTGGACGCGCCCAGGGTCGCCGCGGCTCGATCGAGGGTCGGGTCGATGCCGCTCAGGTACGACAGCACGAGCAGGAACGCGAACGGGAACCCGGTGATGACGAGCGAGAAGAACACGCCCCAGTAGTTGTTCGTCAGGCGGATCGGATTGTCAACAATGTGCAGGCCCAGCAGCACCCGGTTGAACCAGCCGGTCGGGCCGAGGAAGTTCAGCAACCCCTGCGCGGTCAGCACGGTCCCCAGCGTGATCGGTACGACGAGCACCGTCGTGAGCAGCCGTTTGGCGCGGAAGCGCCCCCGCATCCGGAAGGCGATCGGCACCGCGGCGAGCACGTTCAGCAGGGCCGCGGGCAGGGCGATCTTCAGCGTGGTCATGATTGTGTCGCGCTGATACGCGTCGCCGAAGAACTTGTCGTAGTTGGCGAGGACGCCGCCACCGTTCAGCGGCTGGAACGACAGGCTCAGCCCGTAGAGGAACGGATAGACGAACAGCAGCAGCACGAAGATCGTGGCCGGGAGCAACAACCAGAGCCGCCTGTCGACGCCGCGCTCGGCCAGGCGGTGCTGCCAGGTCCCGCTCATGACGGGTAGACCAGGAGTCGTCCGGGTGTGACCGCCAGGGCTACCTGCTCACCGGCACCGACCTGCTGCTCGGTGCGAAGGTGCAGCCGAACGTCGTCCTCGAGCACCACCTCGACCGCACGTTCACGGCCTTGGTACTCGACCACCTCGACCAGACCCTTCAGGCCCTCGCCGCCGAGCTTCACGTCCTCCGGTCGTACGGCGGCGATCACATCGTCTCCCGCTGCGACGACACCCTGCGCCGCGCCGACCATCGTCGTACCGCCGAACTCGATCGTCACCTCGCCATCGGTCACGTCCGCGGCCTTCAACGGCAGCAGGTTGCGGTAGCCCATGAAGTCGGCCACGTGCCAGGTGGACGGCTTGGTGTGGACCTCCTCCGGCGTACCGATCTGTTGCACCCGGCCCTGGCGCATCACGACCAGGCGGTCGGCCATGCTGAGCGCCTCCTCCTGGTCGTGCGTGACGTAGACCGTGGTCAGCCCGAGCGACTGGTGCATGCGGCGGATCTCGGTCCGCATCTCCAGCCGGAGCTTGGCGTCCAGGTTGCTCAGCGGCTCGTCCATCAGCACGAGCGACGGCTCGAGGACGGTCGCCCGGGCGATCGCGACACGCTGCTGCTGGCCACCCGACAGTTGGCCGGGCAGCTTGCTCGCGTGATCGGTCAGTCGGACCATCTCGATCGCGGCCGTGGTCCGGCGCCGTACCTCGTCCTTCGGGATGTGACGCATCCGCAGACCGAAGGCGATGTTGTCGCGCACGGTCAGGTGCGGGAAGAGCGTGTAGTTCTGGAAGACCATGCCGAAGCCGCGCTTCTCCGGCGGCAGCGTGTCGATCCGCTGATCGTCCTGGTGGATCGTGCCCGTGGTGAGCGGGAGCAGGCCGGCCAGGCAGTTCAGCGCGGTCGACCTGCCACAGCCGGACGGGCCGAGCAGCGCGATGAACTCGCCCTGCTCGATGGTCAGATCGAGATCGGCCACGGCGTCCGCCGTACCGAACCGGCGGCCGACGCCCTCCAGCCGGAGTTGGCCCAAGCTACTCACGGCTTCTTCACCTTGCTGCCGCCGACCTCGCGGTCCCACTGGTCGGACGCCGCGACCAGGCTCTTCGCGTCGAGCGGCACCTCGGTCGGATTGTCGGCAATCAGCTTCTCGTACTCCGGGCGCCCGTACTCCATGATCGCGTCCTGGCTCTCCTGCGGCGCCTTCGACAGGTCGACACCCTTGATCGCCGGACCGGGGTAGAAGTAGCCCTTGTCGTACGCCTTCGCCTGCTGGTCCGGCGTGAGCATGAATTGCAGCAGCTGCAGGATCGCGGCCTGCTTGTCGGTCGAGACCCCCTTCGGTACGACGGCGTAGTGCGCGTCGGTGACCCAGTGGAAGCCCTTCAGCGGGGTGACCGCGGCCTCCTTCGGAACCGTGCCGAGGACGCGCGGGTTGATGTCCCAGCCCGTCGTACTCGCGATGACGTTGGCCGAGCCGTTGGCCAGGGCCTTCATGGTGTCCGCCGTCCCGGACGGGTAGAAGTCGACGTACTGGTTGAGCTCCTTCAGGTAGGCCCAGGTCTTGTCCCAGCCGTTGACCGGGTCCTTCGGGTCCTTGTCGCCGAGGATGTACGGCAGGCCCATCAGGAAGGTGCGGCCGGGACCGGAGTTCGCTGGGCGCGCGTACATGACCTTGCCCTTGTTGGCCTTGGCGTAGGCGAGCAGCTCGTCGGCGCTGCGCGGCGGCGCGGGGACCTTGGCCGGTAGGTACTCGAGCAGCGGCCCGGACGGGTAATAGGTGACGGTGACGCCGCTGTTGCCGGCCAGCTCCTGCATCTTCTGTGCGGGCGGCAGGTAGTCCTTCATGCCAGGGATCCGGCCGGCGTACTTCGACAGCAGGTCGATCCACAGCCCCTGCTCCTGGCCGGCCGCGAGACCGTCGGTGCCAGTGAGTACCAGGTCGATGTCGACCCGGTTCGCGTTCTGCTGGGCCTTGATCTTGCCGGACAGCTCGGGCGCCGGCGCCTTCGAATAGGTGACCTTGGAGATCACGTCGTGGTGCTGCTGGACGAAGTCGTCGATCATCGGCTGGGTCAGCTGCAGGTTGCCGGCCACGTCGAGGATGTTCAGCGTCACTGCCTTCGACGGCTCGTCCGGTACGTCGCCGGTGCTCTCGGCGGCCGGCTTGTTGGTGGTGGGGGCGCCGCACGCGACGAGTTGCGGTGAGCAGGCCGGCGACGACGATCGTGCCGATTCTGCGCTGGACGGGCATCGGGATATCTCCTTGGATCAGGGGCGGACCCGGCGAACTGACCGGGATTGATCACCAGGCGGATCAGGAACCAGGCGCGGGGCCGGTGGAGTCGCGGACGACGAGTTCGCCGTGCAGGGTGCCACGGGTGTCGACGGAGCCGTCCGGGTCGTCGAGCAGGGTCAGCAGAAGCTCGACCGCGATTCGGCCGGCCTCCTGTTTCCGCAGCCGGACCGTGGTCAAAGCCGGCCGGGCCATCCGGGACATCGCGATGTCGTCGACTCCGACGACACTCAGATCGCCGGGCACCGAGATGCCCCGGGCGTGCAAGCGGGCCAGCAATCCGATCGCGACCAGGTCGTTGTAGGTGATGACCGCGGTGGCGCCCGTGGCGACGACCTGATCCGCCGCGGCGATGCCACCTTCGTACGTCGGTGCGAAGTTGCCGACCGGGGTCAGTGTGGCGCCGTGCTCCTCGACCGCGTTGCGCAGGCCGAGACCGCGATGCTGGGTCGACCAGGACTTGACCGGTCCACCGACCCAGGCGATCCGGCGATGGCCGAGCGCGACCAGATGGGCGACGGCCTGGCGCATGCCTTCCTCGTTGTCGTACGTGATGCCGGGGATGCCCTCGGCTGCGCGGTTGACCAGGACGACGTTGGTGTCCTGGGCGATCGCGGACAGCTCGGCGTCACTTGCCCGGGGCGAGCAGAGGACCACTCCGTCGACCTGTTTGGACAGCGCACGGACGAGGCCGACCTCGGCGACCGCGTCCTCGTCGGTGTCCGCGACGAAGACGGCGACGTCGGACCGGCGGGCGCGGGCTTGCACGCCCTTGGTCAGGCTGGCGAAGAACGGGTTGGCGAGATCGGGCACGACCAGGCCGATCGTGCCGGTCCGGCCGGTGATCAGACCGCGCGCGGCGCGGTTCGGCAGGTAGCCGAGCTGCTCGACCGCGGCGGCCACCCGGGCCCGGGTCGCGGCGTTGACCATCCCCGGCATCGAGATCGCCCGGGACACGGTGGACGCCGACACACCCGCTAGCCGCGCCACATCCCGGATCGTCGCCGGCATGGTCACCTCCTCAGGTCAACCACCCCGGGCGCAGTTCGCCGACCGCGCACCCTCCGGGTACGCCGAAGGCGGCTCTTCTCTCACCCTCCTCGCGAAGCGAGGGGCTGATGCTCCACGGCAGTCTGCAATCGGTTGCAGTGTCGTGTCAAGCTCTCACGCTGCGTGCTCTGCGGCCTGCCCAATTCGCCTTGTGGACAAGTACTTGTGCGGACATGAGAGCACTGCAATCCTTTGCAGAGTTCGTTGCAGCCCCTGTGAACCGGAGGACCCATGCCGAAGGCCCTGCAGCCTCATCCGGACCGCGCCCTGCCCGCCGGCGAGGCCCGTGCCGTCGCCCGCCGGATCCACGCGTCGACGAAGGACCTGCCGCTGCTGTGCCTGCACGGGCACGTCGACATCAGCCTGTTCGCGACCGACGCGCCGTTCGGCGACCCGGCCGAACTGCTGGTCGTGCCGGACCACTACGTCACCCGGATGCTGATCTCCCAAGGCATCTCCCCCGACCGCCTCGGACTTCCGCGCCGCGACGGCAGGAAGACGGCCGACCCGCGCGAGATCTGGCGGGAGTTCTGCGCGAACTGGCACCTCTTCCTCGGGACCCCGAGCCGGTACTGGCTTGAGCACGAGTTCGCCGAGGTCCTCGGCGTCACCACGCATCCGTCGGCCCAGACCGCGGACGAACTGTACGACCAGATCTCCGCGCGGCTCGCCGAGCCGGAGTTCCGGCCCCGGGCGCTCCTCGACCGGTTCGGGATCGAGCTGATCTCCACCACGGACGCCGCGACGGACGACCTCGCCCAGCACGCCAAGCTGGCGGCGGACCTGCCCGGCCGGGTGATCCCGACCTTCCGGCCGGATGCCGTCGTCCATCTGGATCGGCCCGGCTGGCCCGGGCTGGCAGAGCAACTGGGCGCGCTGGCCGAGGTCGACACCTCGACGTACGACGGTTACCTGCAGGCGATCCGACAGCGGCGGCAGGCCTTTGTCGCGGCGGGCGCGCGGGCGACTGACCACGGGCATCTGAGTGCGGCCGCCGTACCGCTGTCCGATGGGGACGCGGCGCGGATCTACGCGAGCGCGCTGAAGGGCGACGTGTCAGCCGAGGAGGCGGCGGCGTTCGCTGGGCACATGCTGTACCAGTCGGCGGTGATGTCGGCCGAGGACGGCCTGGTGATGCAGTTGCATCCGGGCGTCCTGCGGGATCACGATCCGGCGATCCACGCGACGTACGGGCCGGACCAGGGGCACGACATCCCGGTGGCGACGGAGTTCACTCGGTCGCTGCGGCCGTTGCTCGAGCGGTTCGGGCACGCTGCCGGTTTCCGGATCGTGCTGTTCACGGTGGACGAGACGGTGTACTCGCGGGAGCTCGCGCCGCTGGCCGGCGTGTATCCGGCCGTGCGGCTCGGCGCGCCGTGGTGGTTCCTGGACAGCCCGGACGGGATGCGCCGCTTCCGCGAGCTCGTCACCGAGACCGCCGGCTTCTACAACACCTCCGGCTTCGTCGACGACACCCGTGCCTTCCTCTCGATCCCGGCCCGGCACGACCTGGCCCGGCGGATCGACGCCGGCTACCTGGCCAACCTGGTCGTGCAGCACCGCCTCGACGAGGACGACGCTCTGCAGGTCGCGCAGGACCTCGCCTACAACCTCGCCCGCGACACCTACCTCGGCTAACGCGCCCACCGCGGCACCTGCGAGTGTGCGTGCGGTGAGGGCACCTCCTGGCTGCCGCGGACAAAATAGCGGCTCTTCTGCTCGATGTGTGGGTGGTGGCCGGCCTGCCGTGTCGAGGTCGGTGGGCGGACCCGGATCCGGTGACTTGAGAAAGCCCATGGTCCAGTCGCTGCCCCCCGGTTCCCGGCATCCGGCCGGCAGCATCCAGACGCCCAGACGCCGGAGTCCCGAAATGCTTGCGCCGCCCGGAGTGTTGATGGGCGCGATTGCCGCGAGCTCGGACAGGTACAGGGGACCTCGGACACCACACAGCCTGTCCGAGGCACCCAGATCGTGTCCCAGTTCCCGGTGATCGCCACCGGTCCCACCGCCGGCACGACGAACCCGTCCAGCCACCGCACCTGCCCGCCGGTGCGGGCCGGTCGGGTGCGGGCTGGTCGGGTGCGGGCTGGTCGGGTGCCGACGGTGGCTTGCGGGGGATGTGGCTGGGAGTGTGTCAGCTCGACAGACATCCCAGGAGTTTGGGTGTCAAGCTGCGAGGGTTTGGGTGGGGTGGGTCCAGGCGGTTGTTTCGTTGTAGTGGGTGTTGGTTTTGAGGCAGCCGTGGAGGATGCCGACGAGTCGGTTGGCGAGTTGGCGTAGGGCGGGGTTGTGGTCGGCTCCGCGGGCTCGTTGTTTGTCGTAGTAGGCGCGGGCTCCGGGCGAGGCGTTGAGTGCGGCGAAGGCTTGGCTCATGAGGGCGTCGATGAGCCGGTCGTTGTGGACGTAGCGGGCCAGGGCGACTTTCTTCTTGCCCGAGGCGCGGGTGATCGGGCTGGTCGCGGCGTAGTTCTTGCGGGCTTTGGCCGATGCGTAGCGGTCGGGGTCGTCGCCGAATTCTGCGAGCACCCGGGCGCCGAGGATCGGTCCCAGCCCGGGCTGGGACAAGATGATCTCAGCGGCCGGGTGCCGGCCAAAATGGGCCTCCACCTGCCCTTGCAGGCCGGTGACCTGCTCGTTGAGGACGGCCAGGACCGCGACCAGTGCGCGGGTCGAGGCGGCGTAGGCGGCGGTGACCACGGCGGGCTGGCCGAGGTGCTCGGCGCGCAGCGCCGCCTGGATCGCCGCGGCCTTGTCGGCGATGCTGCGGCGACGGGCCCGTTTCAGCGCCGCGGTGATCTGGGCGGTGGTCAGCCGGGCCGCCGCGGCCGGGTCGGGGGCCTTGGTCAGCAGCTCGAGGGTGTCGGCGGCGTCCAGGTCCTCGAAGGCTTCCAGCGCGGCCGGGAAGTACTCGCGCAGCGCGTGCCGCAACCGCTGCGTGGTCCGGGTCCGTTCCCAGATCAGGGTCTTGTGCATCCGGGTGACGACCTTGATCGCCTCGGCCTCGGCGCTGTCACCGGCCACCGGGCGCAGCTGGTGGGAGTCGGTGCGGACCATGTCGGCCAGCACATGCGCGTCGGCCGCGTCGCTCTTGGCACCCGACACCGCGTGCCGTTTGCGGTACTGCGAGGCCTGCAACGGGTTCACCGCGAACACCAGGTACCCCGCGGCCACCAGCGCGGCCACCCACGGGCCCCGATCGGTCTCGATCCCGACCACCACCTCGACCTCGTCAGGATCAGCCGCACCGAACTGCTCGGCCACCAGCGCATGCAACCGCGCCATCCCCGCCACCCCCTCGGGCAACCGCGCCTTGGCCAGCACCCGCCCCGCCGGGTCCATCACCTCCACATCGTGATGCGCCTCGGCCCAGTCATCTCCCACAAAGAACCTCAACACCGATCTCCCACACTCTCGACGCCATCCACACCACCAGCAAGCCGGTCGGGAGAACCATCAGCGACCTAATGAAGCAGTGCTCACGCCCCCCAACCACACCAAGGGCCGGGCACGACATCCCATCAGCGATCAAATCTCCCGGTCACCGGCAGGGGCACGATCTGTCGACAGGACTCAAACGGTCCAGGAGGTACAAGTGCTCACCCACCGGCGGCTTACCAGCCCCGAGTCTGCCCGACGGCGACCCGGTAACTCTCATTAGGAGGTGTCAGTCCTGGCCGCGACCTGGCCGGCCGGGGCAAGGCGTGAATGCCTCGCCCGACCAGCACCCCAGGACCGACACCACCTGTCGAGCTGGCACGCCCAGCGCAGCCAGGCGGTACGGTACAGCTGCGGTATCCGAAGGGGTGGGTGGGTGCCGACCTCGCTCACTTCGCCAACACATCCAGCAGAAGAGCCGCAATAACCTGTCCAAGGCCCCCAGTTCCTGGTCCAGCCCACGGCGGTCGGCTGGGTGGACCTCGGTCGCGCGGCGGCGTGGGACGCGTGCGCAGGTGGGGTGGGGCTCTGGTGAACGCTCGACCTTGTGGCGGGTAGTCTCTCGCAGATCTGTTCGCCGGGGGTGGGTGAAGGGACGTGGATGAGGCGTCGTGGTGTCGCGGTGGGTGGTGCCGTGCTGGTGTTGGTGCTCGCGGGCTGCTCTGACTCCGGGAGTACCGGCAAGCCGCCGGAGTCGGCTCCGTCGGCTACGTCCACGGTGACCGTGCCAACGGGTCCGCCTGCCGCGGCCGCCGCGGCGCTCGGACCGACAGGTCCTGGTACGGCGAAGGCCTGCCGGGGAATCGCGATCCCCGTCGGCACGGATCCGCAGACGGTGATCGACCCCTCCCCCGAGGGCAGCGTGTTCTGCTTCGCCAAGGGTGTGCATCGGATCAGCAAGGCGATCCGGCCGCGCACCGGTGACACGTTGGGTGGCGGCGCGGGCGTCGTACTCACGGGATCCGTGCGGCTGAGCGGGTGGACGCGGGCCGGAGATGCGTGGGTGGTGCGTGGGGTCCTGCCGGCGGCGTACCCGCTCAAGGGGCAGTGTGAGGACAACAAGACCAAGCCGTGTCAGCTCGGTGAGCAGGTGTTCGTCGACGGCAAGCATCTGACCCGCGTGATGAGCCTGAATCAGCTGACGCCGGGCACGTTCTTCGGGGACTACGAGGCGAATGCCGTGTACGTCGGGGACGACCCGGACGGCCGTGAGGTCGAGCTATCGCGCACGCAGACCGCGATCGAGAAGTCGGCGGACGACGTCACGGTGACCGGGCTGACCATCGAGCACTTCGCGAGCCGGCCGCAGGGTGGTGCGTTGCAGGTCGGTCGCGGGTGGAAGGTGAGCGCGAACGAGCTCCGCTGGAACCACGCGGTCGGGATCATGGTGATCGAGGGCGACGGCGCCGAGGTGAGCCGGAACACGGTCGCGGACAACGGGCAGCTCGGGATCGGGCAGTACAAGTCGGCCGGCGTACGCATCACCGCGAACCTGGTCACCCGGAACAACACCGACGGGTTCTGGATCGCGGACTGGGAGTCCGGCGGGATCAAGTCGACCCGGTCGTCGGGCGAGGTGTCGGGCAACGACATCGTGGCGAACCGCGGGATCGGGATGTGGAGCGACATCGCGGAGTACGACCGGCGGATCACCGGGAACCGGATCCGGGACAACGCGGCCGACGGGATCCGGTACGAGATCAGCTACCAGGCGGTGATCGACCAGAACGTGGTCGAGAACAACGGCTTCGGCACCGGCCGGGGCTCCGGCGGAACCCTGTGGGACGGCGGCGGCATCAACGTCAACACGTCCTCCGACGTGCAGGTCCGCGGCAACCTGGTCAAGGCCAACCGCAACGGCATCTCGCTGCAGTCCCGCACCCGGGGCGACGGCCCGCGCGGCACCTACGTCCTGTCCAACGTCCTCATCGAAGGCAACCTGGTCGTCCTGAGCGCCACCGCCACCACCGGCGTCGTCGAGAACAAAGGCTCCCCCACCAAACCCGGCGCCGTCACCTTCCGCCGCAACAGCTACCAGCTCGCGGGGACGCCGGACCGCTTCGCCTACCGCGGCAAAACCATGACCTGGGACCAATGGCAGCAATCAGGCTTCGACCAGGACTCAGTAAGTAGTTAGAGCTCTGGATCGGTGGCGTATTCGGTCTGCATCGCAGACGGCCGCGGCTACCAGTAGGTGCAGGGTCATGGAGCTGAGGTCGGAGAGGCCGCTTTCGTTGAGGGAGGCGACCGTGACGTAGCCGAGCAGGAGGGCCCCGCAGGCGCGGATGTACGGCGTCGGCGCGCGGAGGACCGAGATCCAGGCCAGGACCAGCGCCAACCCGACGATGATGACGGCGAGCAGGCCGGTCTCCCAGTAGAGGCCGAGCCAGCTGTTGTCGATCGCCATCACGTCGATGTCGCCCTCGCCGCGGCGCAGCAGCACCCGTTTGTTGCCGAGCCCGTGACCGATGATCGCGGTCTGGATGGACACCTTCTCGTCCAGCACCGCCTGCCAGCTCGTGGTCCGCCCGCTCAGCGAACTGATCTGCTGCGTCCCCTGCCCACGCAACAACCAGGTGTGCAACGACCCGATGGTCAGGAACGCGATCCCGAGCAGCCCAGGCACTGCCAGACTGGCGATCCGGCCGGCCCAGGTCTTGCGGGTGATGACCAGCGCGATCACCAGCCCGAAGGCAACCGCCGCCGCCGACGTCCGGGTCCGGCTCGCCGCGATCAGTACGCCGCCCAGCCCGATCAACGCACCCGCCGGGAGCAGCGAGAGCTTCCGGCAGAGCAACCCGATCAGCGCCAGCCCGAGCAGGATCGCGCCGACCTCACCCACCCGCGGCGGCAGCATCGGGATGATCACACCCTGCAGGCGGTACCCGGTGCCGAGCGATCGCAACGGCCGCCAGGCCTGCGACGGCGCGTACGCCAGGCTCAGCACGACCGTTGCCGCCAGCAACAGATGGGCCCACAGATGCGCCCGGATCAGCCGCTCCGGGACCTGCACCAGCGGCCGCCAGAGCAGGAACACCAGCACCAGCCCGATCAGGAACCGCGCCAGCCGCGTCAACGGCCCGAGTGGCTCCGCCAGCAGGAACGCGGTGGCGCAGGCGAACAGCACGTACATCACGTACATGCTGCCGGCCGGATTGACCCGGGTCCGGAAACCCGGCTTGGTCGCGGCCAGGGCGATCAGGAAGATGGCCCCCAGCAACAACCCCTTCATCACGCTGTTCGTCGAGCCCGTCGTACCCTGCGGCGCGGCGACCCGCGACGACCACGGCTGGACGCCGAGGACGAACAGGCACCACAGCATCAGCCAGAACCAGGCCGGTTTCTCGATCTGCCCCGCGACCGTCCCCGGCACCGGTGGCGCCAGCCCGGTGCCACCGCGGTACGTCGTCGTGGATCGCATCGTCAGCGCATCGGCGCGACAGCCGAGTCGAGTGGCTTGTAGTTCAGCGGGATCCCCAGCGTCTCGTCCTGCGACGAGGCCCCGATCAGTACGACGCCCAGCACCGGAGCACCCGCGAACTGCAGAGCACCGGTGAGCCGCGCGACATCCATCTCCTTGTCGAGGCCGACCTGCACCACGAGCACCGACGCGTCGACGGCGGCCGCCAGCGGCGTGATCCCGTGCCGCCCGACCGACGCCGGTCCGTGGATCACCACGGAGTACCCAGGCGGCAGATCCGCCACGATGCCCGGCACCAGCGACGGGCCAACGGCCTCCGCCGTCTCCTCGTGGTTCAACCCGGGCGGCAGCACATACAGGTCCGCGACCGTCCCCGGCCGGAACAGCTTCCGCGCCCGGATCGCCCGCGTCGCCGCCGGCTCCATCACCAGGTCGGTCAGCCCTTCGTGCCCGGTCAGATGCGGCAGCACCGGCGGACCCTCGATGTCCGCCAGGACCAGCAGGGTCTCGCGACCGTCGCGAGCGTTCGCCTCGGCCATCGCCAGCGCGATACCCGCCGAGTTCGGCGTGGGCGAGGCCGAGACCACCAGCAACGCGCCCGGGCCGCCACCGGCGAAGGCCCGCGGGTTCAGCTCCCGGCGAGCCAGCGCCCCGCTCGCCTCGGCGCCCAGAGCAGTGATCTCGTACTGCGGTAGTTCGGGAGCGGCCCGGTGCCAGAACCGGCGGCGGTGCCCCTCGGAAGCCGCGATGACCGGCGAGCTCGCGGCGCGCGCCGCCTGGTCACGGGTCAGGATGTACGGCGTCAGGTGCGACCGGAGCAGTGCGAGTCCGAAGCCCAGCACCAGGCCGAGGATGCCGCCGACGAGGATGTCGCGGGCAACCATCGGCGAGGAGCTCGCGGTATCCGTGGTGGCCGGGGTGACGAGCTCGCTGCCGGCGCCCACGGCGTTCAACGCCTTGAGCATCGCCGCCGCGTCGTCCGCCGCCTGGCGGGCCTCGGTGGTCAATCCGACCTGCTGGTCCCGCAGTGCGGCGGCGGTCTGGTTGTCCCCGCGCTGGACCGCCTCGTCGATCCGGGTGGTCAGGCTGCGCGACTGCTGGGTTGCGGTCTTCGATCGGTCCCCCGCCTGCCCGGCCACGTTGGTCAGCAGTGCCTTGGCCTCGTCGTTGCGCTGCTTGAGGTAGATGGTCGAGATCGCATTGGCCCGCTCGACCGCCTTCGCCGCGGTCGGGCCGTCGGTGGTGACCAGGTAGGCGTTGTCGGTGACCGCCTTCACCCGGGTCACCGCGGCGAGGCTCTGGAGGGTCTGGTCGTTGTCCGGCATCCCCAGCGACTTCACCACGGCGCGCAGCAGTGTCGGGCTGGCCATCACCCGCGCCTGGGTCTCGGCCGGCAGGTCCATGCCGAGCGGACCGGTCTTGTCCGAGCTGGTCGACAGCTTCCCGACCAAGGCCGGCGGCACGGCCGGACCGATCACCAGCTGGCTCGAGGCTGTCCATCGCTCCGTCTGGGAGAGCGCGAACACGGAGGCGCCGACCAATCCGAGCAGGATGCAGCCCATGATCAGCCACTTCTGCCGTAGCAGTGACTGGGCGGTCTCCCGCCAGACCACTGTGCCCGGTTCCATCCGATACCTCACTCCCTCGCGCCAGCGCCCCAGGATATAGGCACACCGGGGCGGTGTGGACACAGCATCTCGTGCTGTGCCCTACTCTCTTCCTCAGAGTTCTCGGGGGCAGGTGAGAACTGTCTACGGCGCCGTGGGTGGCGCCCGTGTGTCCGAGGGGGGACATCGCAGGATGAAGAAGAGATGGACGTTCGCGCGTCTGGGGGTCGTGGGCGCTCTGATCGCCGGGGCACTGGTCTTCGTGCTCGCGCCGCCGGCGCAGAGCACCGAGGCCTCGCTCGCGGCGACCGCCGGTCCGAGCTGGCAGACCAACGGCAGCGTGCAGGGCATCGCGGTCGCGGCCGGGAAGGCGTACGCCGGCGGCCGGTTCACCAGCGTCCGCCCGCCGGGTGCGGCGGCCGGGACCGGCGAGGTCGGCCAGGCGTACCTGGCCGCCTTCGACGCCTCCACGGGGGCGCTGGTCAGCTCGTTCAACCCGGTCCTGAACGGTCAGGTCTACGCGGTGGCCGCCACCGCGGACGGCTCGCGGATCTTCGTCGGCGGTGACTTCACCACCGTGAACGGCCAGACCCGGAACCGGATCGCCGCCTTCGATACCGCCACCGGCGCTCTGGTCGCGAACTGGAAGCCCTCGGTGTCCTTCCGGGTGAAGTCGATCGCCGTCTCCGGTACGACGGTCTACTTCGGCGGCTCGTTCGGGCTGGTGAACGGCCTGGACCGGCTCCGGCTCGCGGCCGTCACCGCGGATGTCGGCACCCTGTTGCCCTGGGCACCCGCGGTGAACGGCGACGTGTACGCCGTGGATGTCGCCGACGACGCCTCCAAGGTGTACGCCGGTGGCCAGTTCAGTACCGTCAACGGCACCAACCAGAACACCGTGACCAGCCTCGACCCGGCGACCGGCGGCGTACTGCCGTTCCCGGGCGCGTCCGCCGTCCCGCCGCCGAACGGCTCCTGCACCACGCGGGTGAAGTCGATCGACGCGAGCGGCGACACCGTGTACTTCGGCAACGGCGGTGACGGCGGCGGCTGCTTCGACGGCACCTGGGCGGTCGACATCGCGACGAACACGCTGAAGTGGAAGAACCAGTGCCTGGGCGCCACCGAGGCGGTCAAGGTTGTCAACGGCTGGCTCTACAAGGGCTCGCACGCCCACGACTGCGCCAACCAGGGTGCGGGCGGCTTCCCGCAGGGCTTCGACTACCGCTTCCTGTTGAGCGAGAAGCTGACCGACGGGTCGCTCGGCCCATGGTTCCCGAACACCGACGCCGACCCGAACAGCGTCACCAACGTCGGCCCGCTGGCCTTCGCGACCGGTGGCAACGACCTGTGGGTCGGCGGCGACTTCCTGCACGTGAACGACGTGGCCCAGCAGGGCCTGACCCACTTCACGAACGCGGCCCCGGGTGCGGCTCCGGCCAAGCCGGCCAAGCTGCTTCCCTACAGCGTCCAGCCGGGCGTGGTGCAGATCAACTTCCCGACCGTGCTCGACAACGACGACAGCACGCTGACCTACCGGCTGCTCAAGGGCTTCAGCAACACCACGATCGCGACCTGGACCGCCGCCTCGAAGCCCTGGGACCGGCCCTGGCTGCACTTCACCGATTCCACCGCGGTCCCGGGTGAGGTGACGAACTACCGGGTCGAGGTGACCGACGGCAGTACGACGGTCCGCGGCAACTACTCCGACCCGATCACGGTCGCCACCACGGCGTCGACGGCGTACGACCAGATCCTCAACGCGGACGGCCCGCAGGCGTACTGGCGCCTCGGTGAAGCGGCCGGTACGACGGCCTCCGTCGACGCCTCGGGTCAGAGCAACAACGGCACCTTCACCGGCGTCACACTGGGCACTGCGGGCGCCGTCGCCGGCAACACGGCCATGACGATCAGCTCGACCTCGGGCCGGATGGTCGGCGAGAAGGCGTACAGCATGCCGCAGCAGTTCACGGTCGAGGCGTGGGTCAAGCAGAGCGGCGTCAACCGTGGCGGCCGGATCATCGGCTTCGGCAACTCGAAGACCGGGAACAGCGGCGGTGGCGGCGACCGGATGCTCTACATGCGCACCAACGGCTCGATCGTCTTCGGCGTGAACGACGGCACCCAGCGCACCCTGACCAGCATCTCGGGCACGAACGACGGGCTGTGGCATCACGTCGCCGGCACCTACGACAACGGCGCGATGAAGTTGTACGTCGACGGCGCGCTCGCCGGCAGTGCCCTGGTCGGACCGGCGTCGGTGTACTACGGCTGGTGGCGCGTCGGGTACGACAACACCAACACCTGGCCGGGTGGCGGAGCGACGCAGACCGGAATGGGAATCGACGAGGCCGCGGTCTATCCCTACGCGCTCACTCCGGCGCAAGTGCAGTCTCACTACTCGGCCCGCTGACCGGGTCCGACCGGGAGTTCTGCCACAAAGTCATAACGCGAGGAGGAGGTCCGCTTCCGGTGGACCTCCTCCAGCGCTAATGTCCGCCTCTGGTGCGTGATGAGGCACGTGCTGTTCCACCCCCGCCTGTCCGAAGGACATAAATGAAGAAGTTAGTGCTGGCCCTTGTCACCGGCGCGGCTGTACTGGCCGCGGCGCTGATCCCCTCCGGACCTCCGGTGGAGGCGGCGACTCCGGGCTTCGCCTCGGCTGTCTCGGCGATCAAGCAGACCTCGTGGCAGACGAACAACAGCGTGAACGCGATCGCGATCTCCGGGAACACCGTGTTCGCCGGTGGTCTGTTCACCCGGATCCGGCAACCAGGCAAGCCGGCCGGCCAGGGGGAGGCCGTCCGCAGCTACGTCGCCGCGTTCAACCGCACCACCGGCGCACCGACCTCGTTCGCGCCGGTCCTGAACGGCCCGGTCTACAGCATCGCCACCAGCCCGGACGGCAACTGGGTGGTGATCGGCGGTGACTTCACCACCGTCAACGGCGTCAAGCGGAGCAAGATCGCGATGTTCTCGGTCGTCACCGGCAAGATGGTGTCGGCCTGGGACCCGGTCGTCGCGGCCCGCGTCAAGGCGCTGGCGATCTACGGCAACAGCGTGTTCATCGGCGGCGCGTTCACCAAGATCGACGGCGCGGTCCGCAACCGGCTCGGCGCGGTCCGGCTGATCCAGGGCGACCTGCTGCCGTGGAACCCGAACGCCAACAGCGACGTGTACGCCATCGACGTGTCCGACAACGGCACCCGCGTCTTCGTCGGTGGTCCGTTCAGCACGATCAACGGCGCGGACCACTATTCGCTGGCGATGCTGAACAACACCACCGGTGCGGCCTTCGCTTTCCCGGCCGCGGCGGCGATCCCGAAGCCGACGGCCACCTGCACGACGCGGGTGAAGGACATCGACACCCTCGGCGACAATGTCTATGTCTCGAACGGCGGTGACGGCGGCGGCTGCTACGACGGCGTCCTGGCCGCGCAGGTCTCGACCGGCAAGCTGCTGTGGCAGAACAAGTGCCTGGGCGCGACCGAGGCGATCAAGGCGATCGGCAGCTGGCTCTACAAGGGCTCGCACGCGCATGACTGCTCGTCGTCGCCCAACGGTTTCGGCAACGGCACCGGGACGCACTATCTGCTGGTCGAGAGCGCCATCAACGGCAACCTCGGCCCCTGGTTCCCGAACACCGATGCGAACCAGAGCAGCACCACCCAGGTCGGTCCGCTGGCGATGGCCGGTACTGCCACGGACCTGTGGGTCGGTGGCGACTTCCTGCACGTGAACGGAAAGGTCCAGCAGGGCCTGACCCGGTTCACGAACGCGCCGGGTGGCGCGGCTCCCGCCGTACCGAAGGCGCCGATGCTGACAGCGACGTCGTCCGGCCGGGTGTACGTGAAGTACTCCGACGTGTACGACGTGGACAACATCACGCTGACCTACAACGTGTTCCGCGGATCGACCAACGTCGGTTCGAGCAAGTACAGCACGTACTACTGGCAGCTGCGGAAGTCCTACACCGTGACCGACCGGGGGCTGCAGCGCGGGTCGACGTACACCTACCACATCGAGGTCCACGACGGGCGCAACATCATGAAGAGCCCGTCGGTGACCGTGAAGATTCCGTAGGAGCGGTCCCGAACGAAGGGGTCTGCCTTTTCGGGCAGACCCCTTTGTCGTAGGCAACCGGGCGGGGCTGCCGGACGTCTAGGGGGTAAGGGGATGGGGGGAAACATGGGGAGAAGACTGTTTGCTGCGCTCGGCGCCGCCGGCCTCGTGCTCGGCCTGGCGCCGGCACAACCCGCGGTCAGCACCGGGGCCGGCCTGACCGCGGTCGCCGGATCGGCCTGGCAGACCGACGCCAGCGTGCTCGGCCTGGCCGTTGCCAAGGGCAAGGCGTACGTCGGTGGCCGGTTCCTGAAGGTCCGTCCGCCGGGAGCGGCGGCCGGAACCAACCAGACCAGCCGGACCTATCTGGCCGCGTTCAACCAGAGCACTGGTGCACTCGACACCGGCTTCAATCACGTGCTGAACGGGATCGTCTGGGCGATCGTCGCGTCCGCAGACGGGTCCAGGGTGTACGTCGGCGGCGACTTCACCCGCGTCGACGGCCAGGTCCGGAACCGGATCGCGGCCTTCGACACCGCGACCGGCGCACTGGTCGCGAGCATCAAGCCGAGCGTGTCGTACCGGGTGAAGGCGCTCGCGATCGGCGGGACCAGCCTGTACTTCGGCGGCTCGTTCGGGCTCGTCAACGGCGTGGCGAGGAACCGGGCGGCCGCGATCAGCACCGTCAACGGCAGTCTGCTGCCGTGGAACCCGAACGCCGACAACGACGTGTACGCGATCGACGCGGCCGACGACAACTCGAAGGTCTACCTGGGCGGGACCTTCGCGAAGGTCGGCGGGACGAGCCGGTGGGCCGTTGCGAGCGTGAACAACTCGACCGGTGCGCTGCTGCCGTTCGCCGCGGCCTCCGCCGTACCCCTGCCGACCAGTGGGTGCACGTCCCGGGTCAAGGACATCGAGACGTCCGGGAACCGGGTGTACTTCTCCAACGCCGGCGACGGCGGTGGGTGCTTCGACGGGACCTGGGCGGCGGATGTGGCCACCGGCAACTTGGTCTGGAAGAACACCTGCCTCGGAGCGACCGAGGCGCTCACCGTGGTGAACGGCTGGCTGTTCAAGGGCTCGCATGCGCACAGCTGCCCGGGAGCGTTCAGTGACGGCACGGGCGCGCACTTCCTGCTGCTGCAGAACCCGGCCAACGGATCCCTCGGGCCGTGGTTCCCGAACACGAACGCCGGGCCGCCGACCGAGGTCGGCCCGCTCGTCTCGGCGACCGGTGGCAGCGATCTCTGGGTCGGCGGCGACTTCACCAAGGTCAACGGCGTGGGCCAGCAGGGTCTGACCCGCTTCACCAACCTCGGCCCCGGCGCCGCGCCGCTCGGCCCGGTCCTGCCGACGCTGTCCAGTACAACGGCCGGCCAGGTGAAGGCCACTGTCCAGACCTCGTTGGACAACGACGACATCACCCTCACCTACCGCTTGCTGCGCGGTGCGAGCAACACGGTCGTCGCCACCACCACGGCCAACTCCACCTTCTGGAGCAGGCCGAACATCACCCTCACCGACACCACAGCCCCGTCCGGCACCTCGCAGATGTACCGCATCGAGGTCTACGACGGCCACAACGCAGTCCGCGGCGGCTACTCCACCATCACGGTTCACTAAACCCGTTACGTCCGAAGAAGTGTGGCCTCTAGCCCTCACTTCTTCGGACGTAACGCGTCAGGGGGTCGCGCGTCAGGGGGTCGCGCGGCGGTGGGCTGTGATGGCTCGGTGGGCCTGGAACCACCAGAGGAGGAGTGTGGTGAAGGAGGCGGTGGCCAGGCCCCAGGCGGCGCCCTTCGCGCCCCAGAGGAAGGCGCCTCCGACGCCGCAGGTGATCAGGATGACCGAGGAGATCAGGCGGACCCGGAGGCCGCGGGTGGCGGCGGTGAGGGCGCGGAGGATGGCGAAGGCGCCGGCGTTGGAGGCGCCCAGGGCCTGCAAGAGAATGACCGGGATGAGGACCTCGTGGGCCTGGTTCCAGACGCCCGGGCCGAGGAGCTCACGACCCACGAACGGGGGCAGCAGCAGGAAGATGGCGCCCCAGGCCAGTGCGCCGGCACCGACGCCGACGGAGATCGCCAGGCCGACCAGCCACAGGCGGCGGTAGGAGTGGCGGAGGGCACGGGCGGCTTCGGGGACGGAGATCATCCGGATCCCCTGGTTGAGGACATTCACCGGGCCGAGCAGCACCTGAGCACCGCGGATGCCGGCCGTGGCCGCCAGCCCCGCGGCCGCGGTGATGCCGAGCATGTAGACCTGGATCGTGCCGGACACCGCGAGCATCTCCCCCACGTACTTCGGGCTGAGATCCCAGTTCCGCCGTACCCACTCGCGGATCAGCTGGCGCCGCGGTGAGACGCCGGCCTGGAACCGCCCGGCTATCGCCGCGATCATCGCGCCCAATCCCCACGCGAAGGTCAGCGAGGGTGCCGACGCCGTGTCGGTGAGATAGAGGCCGCCGAAGATCGCCAGCATCGCGAGCAGCCAGATCAGGTCGTTGACCAGGGCCTTCTGCCCCTCACCCACCACGAAGAACGCCCACCGCCACGCGTCCTGCAGCAACAGCCCCGGCATGGTCACCGCGAACGCGATCAGCACCCCCTTCGACGGAACGCCGGGGAACGCCGCGATCGCCAGCGTGACGAGCATCGCCAGGAATCCGGCCAGCAGCGCAGTCGCCGTACTGGCTCGCACCGCCCGTTCCCAGTCGGGCGTCCGCGCACCGGAGTGGCGGACGGCCAGCGGCTCGGTCGAGACCGCGCGGGACACATTGAGAGCGATCGTGTAACCGCCGAAGGCCAGCGCGTAGACACCGAAGTCGGCGACCGTGCTGGACCGCGCGACCACTACTCCGACGGCGAGATTGCTCAGGCTGGACAGCGCCTGGTCGGCCAAACCCCAACTCGCGCGACCGGCCGGTCCGGCCAGCCGACGTAGCTTCGGCCGCCGGAACTTCACCGCCTCACTCTAGATGGGGCGCGGAGGGCGCCGGAGGATGCCCAGGCCGAAACGCGGGATGCCGAGGAAATACCGGCGCCAGAGGCGCTTGGGCTCCTTGTAGAGGCGGTAGCTCCACTCCAGGCCGGATCGCTGCATCCACAGTGGCGCGCGGTCGAGGCGGCCGGTGTGGAAGTCGAAGGCGGCGCCGACGCCGATCAGGATCGACGCGTTCAGCCGATCCCGGTGGTCGGCCATCCAGCGCTCCTGCTTGGGCGCACCGAGCCCGACCCACACGATGTCCGGGCGGGCCGCGTTCATCCGCGCCACC
The DNA here is from genome assembly GCF_036227145.1 of Kribbella sp. NBC_01484. Lineage (NCBI taxonomy): Bacteria > Bacillati > Actinomycetota > Actinomycetes > Propionibacteriales > Kribbellaceae > Kribbella > Kribbella sp. NBC_01484. The sequence continues at coordinate 5,867,827 of NZ_CP109437.1, read as the reverse complement.
ACCTCGGCGTCCTCGGTCTCGGTGAGCGGCCGGTACGGCGGGCATTCGGCGCCGACGACCTTCAACGCGGGGTGGCGCTCCTGGAAGGTGTTGCCCAGCTCCTCGGCCACGCCCTCCGCGCCGCCGTAGAAGTACTGCGTCCAGCCGCGATCGGCCGCCTCCGCCATCACCCGCTCGAGCAGATCGGGTCCGGCGACCCGGTCCATCCGCTCGAAGCCGGCCTTCTTACCAGCCCACACCAACGGCATGCCGTCCGGCACCGTCAGGCCGGCCGTGTTGTACACCTCGGTCAGCCGCTCGTCGGCGCGGGCGTGCAGCAGCGCGTTCATATCGGTCACGCAGACCAGCTGCCGCTCGTCGCCCTCGATCCAGCGCGCGAACGTCCCGATCGTGTGGTCCAGATTGGTCACGCTGACATGGATGCCGAGGACATCGACACGATCCGCGGCGGCCAGCTCCGTGTGCATATCGGTCATCCGTCAGTCCTCCGGGGTCAGCGCGGCCAGGTCGGCGTCGACCATGATCCGGACCAGCTCGGGCACGTGAACCTGGGCTTTCCAGCCAAGCTCGGTGGTGGCTTTGGACGCGTCCCCGACCAGCGAGTCCACTTCGGTGGGGCGTTCGTACCGCACGTCGTAGTCGACGTACTCCTCCCAGTCCAGCCCGGCATGGGCGAACGACAGTGCGACGAAGTCGCGGACCGAGTACGACGTACCCGTCGCGATCACGTAGTCGGCCGGATTGTCGTGCTGCAGCATCCGCCACATGGCCTCGACGTACTCCGGCGCGTAGCCCCAGTCGCGGCTGGCGTCCAGATTGCCAAGGTATAACCGGTCCTGCCGGCCGAGCTTGATCGCCGCGACCGCACGGGTGATCTTGCGGGTCACGAACGTCTCACCGCGGCGCGGGCTCTCGTGATTGAACAGGATCCCGTTGACCGCGAACATGTCGTACGCCTCGCGGTAGTTCCGGGTCATCCAGTAGCCGTACAGCTTCGCGGCGCCGTACGGCGAGCGTGGGTGGAACGGGGTCTCCTCGTTCTGCGGCGGGGGCGTCGCGCCGAACATCTCCGACGACGACGCCTGGTAGAACCGGCAGTCCAGCCCGATCATCCGGATCGCCTCGAGCAGCCGCGTCGTCCCCATCCCGGTCGTGTCACCGGTGTACTCCGGCTCGTCGAACGAGACCCGGACATGGCTCTGCGCGGCCAGGTGGTACACCTCGGACGGCTGGATCGACGCCAGCAACGTCACCAGCCGCGACCCGTCCGTCAGGTCGCCGTAGTGCAGGAACAGCCGCTTGTCCTTGGCGTGCGGATCCTCGTACAGGTGGTCGATCCGCCGCGTGTTGAACGTCGAAGCGCGCCGGATCAGGCCGTGCACCTCGTAGCCCTTGGCCAGCAGCAACTCGGCCAGATACGACCCGTCCTGCCCGGTGATCCCGGTGACGAACGCCTTCTTCATAGGGCCTGCTCCTGATACCAGGCGTACGTGGCGGCCACACCGTCGTAGAGGTCGATGGACGGCTTCCACCCCAGCGCGAGCAACCGGCTCACGTCCAGCAGCTTGCGCGGGGTGCCGTCCGGCTTCGACAGATCGTTGCTGATGGCACCGGTGTACCCGACCACGCGGGCGACCAGCCCGGCCAGCTCGCGGATCGTCACGTCCGCACCGACACCGACGTTGATCGGCTCCGGCGCGTCGTAGTGCTCGAGCAGATGCAGGCACGCATCGGCCAGGTCGTCCACATGCAGGAACTCGCGCCGCGGCGTACCACTCCCCCACAACACGACCTCAGGGGCATTGGTACGACGAGCCTCGTCGAAGCGACGGATCAGCGCGGGCAGAACGTGCGAACTGGTCGGATCGAAGTTGTCGTTCGGCCCGTACAGATTCGTCGGCATCGCCGAGATCCAGGGCAGGCCGTACTGGCGTCGCACTGCCTGGACCTGCATGATCCCGGCGATCTTCGCGATCGCGTAGGCGTCGTTCGTCGGCTCGAGCTCACCGGTCAGCAGACTCGACTCGCGGATCGGCTGCTCGGCGTACTTCGGGTAGATGCACGACGACCCGAGGAACAGCAGCCGCGGCGTGCGGACCTCGAGGGCCGCGTCCATCAGGTTGACCTGGATGCGGAGGTTGTCGCTGAGGAACTCGGTCGGGTGGTCCCGATTCGCCAGGATGCCGCCGACCCGCGCCGCGGCCTCGATCACCACCGCCGGCCGGTGCTCGGCCAGGAACGCGAAGGTGGCCGACCGATCCCGCAGGTCGAGCTCGGACGACGAAGCGCCGATCAGGTTGCTGAAGCCGGCCGCTTCCAGGCGGCGCCAGATCGCCGAGCCGACCAGGCCGCGGTGACCCGCGACATACACCGGTGCACGATGGTCCATCAGTACGCTCCCGCGCCGTAGATCACCGCACGCACGGTCTTCCAGAGGATCAGCAGGTCCAGGGTCATCGACCAGTTGTCGACGTACCGCAGGTCGAGCCGGACCGACTCGTCCCAGGACAGGTCGCTGCGGCCGCTGACCTGCCACAGGCCGGTGATCCCGGGCTTGACCAGCATCCGCCGCGAGTCGTCGGCGGCGTACAGCGCGACCTCCTCCGACAGCGGCGGGCGCGGGCCGACCAACGACATGTCGCCGCGCAGCACGTTGAACAGCTGAGGGATCTCGTCGAGCGAGAAGCGCCGGATCCACCGGCCGAGCGGCGTCATCCGCGGGTCGTCGCGCATCTTGAAGACCACGCCGTTGCCGTCGCTCAGTGCGTACAGATCACACAGCCGCTGTTCGGCGTCGGAGTACATGCTCCGGAACTTCAGCATGGTGAACTCGACACCCGCCCGGCCGACCCGCTGCTGCCGGAACAGCACCGGACCAGGGCTGGACAGACGGACGGCCAGCGCCAGGCCGATCAGCACCGGCGCCAGCAGGACGATGAATCCGAGGGCGACGACGCGATCGAAGACAGCCTTCATCAGGTGCGGGCCGCCACTCACCGACGGGCGCTCCAAGTGCAACAGGGACAGACCGGCGACCGGGCGGACCGAGATCCGCGGGCCGGCCACCTCGATGATGCCGGGCGACACGATCAGCTCGATGCCGCGCTGCTCCAGCGCCCAGGACAACCGGCGCAGCGACTGCCCTGCCAACTCCGGATCGGTGGCGACGGCGACCACCTCGACCGCGTGCCGGTCGGCGGCGGCCAGAATGTCCGGCTCGGCCAGCTCCTCCGGCTGCAGCGGCCCGTTCGCGTGGGCGTCGCCGCGCGGCCGGCACGTCGCCACCACCCGGAACCCGTCGGTCGGGCGGCTCTCGAGGTGCTCACACAGCGTCGCGGCCGGACCGCTACGCCCGACCACGAGAACCCTGTGCATGCAACGGCCTCTGACCCGGTGCCGATGCAGGTCCTTCCGCAACGCGTACCGCAGCATCAACGCGGAACCGACCATCACCGGAATCGCCAGGACGACGAAGCCGCGGGCGATCTCGGTCTTGGTCACGTACGACGCCATCGCGACAGCGGCCGTGAGACCGACACCCGAGCGCAGCAGCGACCGGAACTCGTCCGGGCCGGCGCCGAAGTACCGCGGGTCGTAGCCCTTCGACAGGGCGACCGCGGCGACCCAGGCCAGCGGCAGCACGCTGCTGACGATCAGGTAGCTGCTGCCGACGTGATAGCCGAAGCGCGTCAACAGGGCGATGGAGACACCGAGCATCGCGGCGAGCAGGTCACCGCCCACGGCGGCCCAGCGATACACGCCGACCCAGCGCGGCTCGGTCGATCGCGACGGAAGCGGGACGATCGCCGGCACCTCGTGCGGCACCACCCAGAGCGGCCGGCGGCCATCGACCGCATCCGGCGCCTCTGCTCCGCTCACCCCGGCCCCTCGTCTCACGCTGCCAACGCCCGAACACGGTGCGTGCCCGGCGCAGTCTGCAGTCTCCCTGTCAAAACTGTCAATCGGAGATCGTCACCAAAGGTGACGGCAAACCTACTTGCCACACATCCCCAGGAGTTCATCCGCCCGTCGGCGGTGCGACATGGCACAGTACTACGCGCGAGGGCCTGCCACGACGTGGACTCGAGAAACCCTTGGATAGAATTTGCGTGGGGTGGGGGGATTGAGCCAAGCCGGCGCTGATCGTACGCGCGCAGGGGTCCGACCGGCCGTGGTGCCGGCGGTCCGACGGTCGATGCTGCCGCTGATGGTCCTCGGACTGCTCCTACTCACTGTGCCCGCGGTGGCCTACGCCGGCGACACCCGACCGGGACGGCTGGATCGATGGATCCAGTCGGTCGTCGACCACACTCCGGCCGCCGCGCGAGACAGCGCTCTCGCGCTCGACTGGCTCGGTGAGCCGACCGGCCGGGCTGTCCTGGTGCTCGCCACCACAGCGGTGTGCCTGCTCGCCGGGCGCCGCGCCCTGGCCGTGACCGCGGTGGTTGCCTCAGTCCTGACCGCCGTACTGACGACCGGTCTCAAGTACGTCGTCGATCGCCGGATCCATGACGGTTTCCTGTCCTACCCCAGCGGTCACACCGCCGCGGTCGCGGCCATCGGCCTGGTGGTGGGACTGCTGCTGGCCGACCTGCTCCGCGCCGGCCCGATTCTCGGTACGGCGCTCGTCCTCGGACTCGGCGTACTCGGTGGAGCGCTGATGGCCTGGGCGCAGATCGACCTGACCGCGCACTACCCCACCGACACCGTCGGTGGGGTAGGCAGCGCGCTCGTTGTCGTCCCGGCAACAGGACTGCTGATCGACCGGCTCAGACGACAACCCTGAACTCAGGCGACGTCGTCGTCGACCTTCGGAGTGTCGAAGGCGTCGACGACCTCGGCCGGGACGTGCTCCAGGTCGCTGACCCGCAGGTAGTCGCCCATCGTCGTACCGGTGCAGTCCGAGTCGATGTTCGGTGCGGTCAGGCCCGCCACCGCATCGCCCAGGTGCACCGTCCGCAGATCGATGCTGAACCGGGTCCGCCCCGACGTGTTCGGCACGCTGGAGTGCAACTGGGCCCCGGAGAACAGGATGATGCCGCCGGGCTTGCAGATCGGCCGGATCTGCGGCGTCAGTTCGACCTCCTCCTCCGGCACCGGCTGGATCCGGGTGTCGGTGCCGATCTGGGTCGCGGCGATCTTCCGGCTCGTCGCGTTCCACTCCGCGTAGTTGTAGACCCGGGAGCTGTTCCGGACCGGGGTCTGCCAGTACCTCGGGTGGAAGGCCAGCCCGTTGTCGTCGCTGATCGCGAAGATCGGCAGCCACCAGTTGAGCTGGAAGTGCGGCGCCGAGTACCACGTGTCGCGGTGCGGATGGAACGCGAACGCGATCCCGGTGGTGAGGTAGTCGTTCGACGTCGAGCTCCGCATCCGCGGTACGTCGAAGTACGTCTGCTCCTCGTCGCAGCCGAAGTCGGCCAGCATCTCCTGGATCAGCCGCTTCGACTCCGGGTGATGGATGAACGCCGGCTTCAGCTCGGCCAGCAGCGCCGCGTAGTCCTCGACGGCCATCTCGAACTGCGCCGTCTCCGGGTCCAGCGGCGCGAAGGCCTCCCGGGCCATCGCCGCCGCGAACTCCGTCAGCGCCCGCGTGGACGGCCGCGGCGAGTAGACGAACAGGTCGCCGTCGTACAGCTTCTGCCTGCGTTCGTCGTCGCCGAACTCGGCGTCGACATAGATGGAATGCATGATGAACCCCCCTCTCGTCGAACCGGCTCCTTACCGGCTCGGACCAAGTCCCCGTACCCCAGCCGGCTACCTCGAGAGGTCATCGGCGGGCGCGCCCCCCAGCGCGTCGTGTCTCTGTACAGCGGTTACGTGTAGCGGCGGAAGACCGGTTTGACCGGGCGGCCGCCCATCCATCCCTTCGGGTCGCCGGTGTCGAGTGCCTCGCGGTAGACCGCGCACGCTCCGGCGACGACCTCCACCGTCCGGGCGATGTCCTCGTCGGTGAGGGCCGCGCTCACCACGAACGATGGGCCGATGACGCCGCCGAGGATTAGTTCCCGGAGGAAGAGCGTGCGGTACGGCTGCGACGGCGTCAAGGTCTCGTCGAGCGTCGCGAAGACCAGGTTGCTGGCCCGGCCGCGGACGAGGACGTGATCCTGGACCCCAGCCGCGGCGGCGACCTCCCGGACACCGGCGGCGAGCTTGTCACCCAGCTCGTGCAGGCGAGCCGAGATGCCTTCCTCCTCGTAGACGTTCATGGTGGCGATCGCGGCCGCGAGGGCGTGCGTCTCGGCGCCATGGGTCGTGCTGAGCAGGAACACCCGCTCATGGTTGTCCCGCAGGCCCCCGCGCTCCATCAGCTCGCGCCGACCCGCCAGCGCCGACACGGCGAACCCGTTGCCGAGTGCCTTGCCGAAGGTGGAGAGGTCCGGCGCCACGCCGTACAGGCCCTGTGCGCCGGAAGCCGAGAAACGGAAGCCGGTGATCATCTCGTCGAAGATCAGCAGCGCGCCGTGGCGGTGGGCCAGGTCGCGCAGGCCTTCGAGGTACCCGGCCGGCGGGTCGTGCTGGGTCGCCGCCTCGAGGATCAGGCAGGCGACCTGGCCCTCGTGCTGGGTCAGCAGTTCCTCGGTCGCGGCCAGATCGCCGTACGGGAAGCCGATCGTCAGCTCGCCGATCTCACCGGGGATGCCGGCCGACATCGGCGTCCGGGCGATGAACCAGTCGTCGATCGAGAAGAACGCCTGGTCGGAGCAGAGCGCGACCAGCGGCCGTCCGGTCACCGCGCGGGCCAGCTTGACCGCGGCGGTGGTGGCGTCCGAGCCGTTCTTCGTGAACTTCACCATCTCGGCCGTCGGGACCGAGGTGAGGAAGCGTTCGGCCGCCTCGAGCTCGATGATGCTCGGGCGGACGAAGTTGGAGCCGCGGTCCAGCTCGCGCCGGACCGCCTCGACCACCTTCGGGTGCGCGTGCCCGAGGCTGACCGCGCGCAGGCCGGAACCGTACTCGATGTACTCGTTGCCGTCGACATCCCAGACGTGCGCGCCGGAGCCGTGCGAGATCACCGGCGCCATGTCCTCCGGGTACTGGTCCTCGCCCTTGGCGTACGTGTGCGCGCCGCCGGGGATCAGGTCCTGCAGCCGCTTGTTCGCCGCGATCGAGTTGCCGAACGATGTGGTCATGTCAGCCTCGCAGTGGCCAGAGCGAGCGAGGGAGCCGCCTTGTCCCGGTCGGACATCAGGGTGACCGGCAGCGGCCAGGGAATGTCCAGGTCCGGATCGTCGAACGCGATCGAGACGTCCTCGGACGGGTCGTGGGCCCGGTCGATCCGGTACGACACGTCGGCCGGCTCGGTGAGCGCCTGGAACCCGTGCGCACACCCGGCCGGGACGTAGACCGTCACCTGGTTGTCGCCGGTGAGGTCGAAGACCTCACGGTTCCGGTACGTCGGTGAGCCCGGGCGCAGGTCGATCACGACATCGAACACCTCGCCGAACGAACAGCGGACGAGCTTGGCCTCGCCCGCGCCCGCGCGGATGTGCATCCCGCGGACGACGCCACGCCGCGAGCGGGAGATGCTGTCCTGGACGAAGGCGTCCGGGTCGAGCCCGGCCCCCTTCACCACATCACGGTCGAAGGTGCGCGAGAAGAACCCGCGCTCGTCCCGGTGCGGACTCGGCCGGAACACCAGCGCCCCCGCGATTCCCGGTACTTCGATGACGTCCATCGCTATTCCCCCTGTTCGATGTCCACCGCGACGCGGGGCGTCGTACCGGCCCCGAACAACGCAGCGGACAGTACGTCGTACTGCCGCTCGAGTGCCTCGGCGTACTCGGCGTTCCGTGCACGCATGGCCGGGACGACCGCGGCCGCCCGGGCCTCGAGCGCGCGGAACTGATCGATCAGCCGCGCCACGTCGAGACCTTGGATCGGCTGCCGGAACTCGGCCAGCCGCATCTGTTCCATCAGCAGGTCGCTCTTGGTCCCGTAGCTGATCGAGATGGTCGGTATCGACAGCTTCAGCGCGGACAACACGTTGTGATAGCGCGAGGCGACCACCACGTCGGTTCCGGCGAGCTGTTCCATCAGTTCACCGAGCGAATCGGCCGGCTCGCTGATCAACCGATCCGCAGCCAGGTCCGGCCGGGTCTGCCGCAGGTCGGCCTGGACCGCTTCGACCACCGACAGGTCGCTCGGGTCGCCGGTGACGAGGCGGATCCGGTAGTCCTGGTCGACGAGCCAGCGGGCGAACTCGATGATCTTCGCGGTGTACGCCGCGTAGATCTCGTCGGCCCGGGCCCGGTCGGCGTTGGTGCCGTGATAAGCCATCACTCCGAGGCCGACCGTGCGCCGCGTCTCATCAGCGGGCGCCGGCTCAGCGGGTTCGGGCAACGCGAAGGCCAGGTCCGGGTAGACCTCGTCCGCACTCGTGTCGAGACCCATCTGCCGCATCGCGTCCCGGGAGTACCCGTCCCGGTAGGAGCGGTACGACGCAAGCCGCGCGGCCCCGGTGAACAGCCACCGCAGCGACCGCTCGCGGGCCACGTTCGCACCGACGTTGACGAACGCGGTCTTCGTGCCGGCCATCCGCGCCGACAGCGTCATCAGGAACAGCGCGTACGGCCAGCCCCACGGCCGCAGCTCCAGCGTCGTCTCGAACACTCCCATGCCAGGCACGATCACCACGTCGTACTGGCGGAGCAGCCGCGGCATCCGGACCAGGTCGGCCACCTTGCCGAACGCCTTGCGCGCAACGGAGTCGAGCCTGGAGCGGCCAGGGCCGTGTTGCTGGTACCACGTGATGGCGACCGACGGAATGCCGTACTGCTGCTCGAACACCTCGGGTCCGGCGCACACGCAACTGATCTCCGCCTCCGGATGCCGGGCCCGGACGAAGGCCAGCATCGCGTCGAGCGAGCCGTGGTTGCCGATGTTGCCGGATCCCAGCAGGCCGAAGAAGGCGACCCGCGGCCTGCCTGCGTCGTTCATGCCTACGAGACCTCCCGGCCCCGGACGACTCCGGAGCTCTCCGGGATCGCGGTCGGCGGCGTCGCCGGCTTGCTGTCCTCGATCCGGCCCGTCGAGCGGCGTACGGCGCGGCTCGCCAGCCAGCGGGTCAGATGGCCGTAGCACTCCCGCCGGTCGGCCGACGACAGCGGCGCCCGCCGGATCCCGCCGACGAAGCCGCCGATGTACTCCGAGACCAGCCGGACGGTGGGATGACGCAGCCGGCTCGCCCGCCGCGGCTCCATGTTCGCCGATCGGGACCGGATGGTCGGCTTGGCCCGCTCGGCCCGGTCGGGGTGGTCGCGACGGAAGAAGAGCAGCTCGGGCACCTGGTGGAACCGTCCGTACAGGGCCAGCTCGGCCATGATCGTCCGGTCCGAGTGGTGGTAGCTGCCGTTCAGCGGCGTACGGCGCAGGATGTCGGAGCGCATCACGCCGTAGAAGTCGTCGCCGCCGACGTCGAACAGCAGGCTGCGGAACCGGTCCGGTGCGTGCGGGTTCGCGGTGTCCAGCGGGTAGTCGACCTTCAGCACGATGTCGCCGTTGCCGTCGATGATCGCCTGGTGGGCGTGCGCGAGTACCAGGTACGGGTCGGCGTCCAGCGCTTCGATGCAGCGGGCCAGCAGGTCCCGGCCGTAGAGGTCGTCGTACGACGCCCACTTGAACAGCTCGGTGCTGGACTGGTCGAACGTCCAGTTGTGGTTCGGGGTGGCGCCGATGTTGACCGGCTGCTTGAAGTAGCTGATCCGCGAGTCCTTGGCCAGGTACTCCCGGCAGATCTCCTCCGTGCTGTCGGTCGAGGCGTTGTCGGAGATGATCAGGTGGAAGTCGCCGTAGCTCTGCCCCAGCAGGGCGTCCAGGGACTCCCTGAGGTACTTCTCGCCGTTGTAGACCGGAAGGCCGACACTCAGCCGCGGTTGCGCGTTCATGTGCTCCTCATTTCAGGCATCTCCTGCCGGTCAACCGCCGCGGCCGGCTCAGACTCCAGCTGCGCTTCCAGCTGCTTGCGTTCGCGGACCCCGATCCGCAGCGTGAACCACCAGACGAAGGCGGCGCAGAACGTCGCGCACGCGGCGCCCCAGGCCGACCCCCGGGCGCCACCGATCACACCGCCGGCAACGCCGCCGACCAGGTAGAACGCCGAGGCGCACAGCTGCGCCCGCAGACTGCGCCGGGCGACCCCGAGCGCGCGCAGGCCGGCCGCGGCGCCGGTGTTGAACCCGGCGTTCGCCACCGACAGAGTTGCCGGCAGCAACAATGCCGAGGAGGTCAGCCAGACCTCACCGAGCAGTGCGTGCCCCCAGGCGTCCGGCAAGGCGACCAGCAGTACCAGCCCCCAGGCCAGCGCCGCGACGAACTGCGCGCCGCCGAGCGCCAGGCAGAAGATCGGCAAAGCCCGGACCGATCGCCGCAGCACCCGCGCCGCCTCGGGCACCGCGACCAGGCCGACACCGGACAGGACGATGAAGAACGGTCCGAGCAACATCTCTGCGCCGCGGACCGTGCCGACCGCGGCGAGCCCGGCGAACGCGCCGAGCCCGTACATCCGGAGCTGGTAGGCGCCGCTGATGGTCAGGTTCTCGGTCAGGTAGCGCACGCTGAGGTCACGGTGGTCCCGGAACCAGTGCAGCGCCCGCGACACCCGCGGCATGATGCCGGCCTGCAGCCCGCTCACCAGCGCCGCGAACGCTCCGGCCCCGCCCCACGCCAGCACGAACCTGGTCACACTCGCGTCCTGCGACGCCAGATACAGCAGCGGCACCAGGGCGAGTGCCCAGGTGATGTCACTGACGAAGGCCTTGCCGCCTTGCCCCGATGTGAAGAACGCGAACCGCCAACTGTCTTGCAGCATCAGTCCGGGCAGCACGATGCCCAAGGCGATGAATCCCGCACCCGTGTGTCCACCGAGCAGCGCACCGACGGCGGCACAGGCCGCGCCGAGGATCAGGCCGACCGCGATCGCCATCCCGGACGAACTCGCGACCGCCGTCCGCCAGAGCGGTCGCTCGACCCCGCTGAAGCGCACGGCCAGCGGATCGGTTCCCAGGCCACGCGAGATGTTGACCACCACGCCGTACGTCACCCACGCGAGGCTGAACGCGCCGAACTCCAGCGCGCCCAGCTCGCGGGCGACGACGATGCCCACCACGAAGCTGACCAGGCTGGTCACAGCCTGATCAGCCAGTCCCCAGGTGAGGCGGCGCAGGACTCCGCGCATTGTCAGCGGCCCATCTCGTGGGGCTCCGGCAGCGGGACCAGGTACGTCGCACCCCAGCCGCCACCGGCCTCGAGCTGCGAGATCACCTCGTCGGCGATGTCCCAGGTCAGGATCAGTACGACGTCGGGCCGCGCCGCGCGCAGTTCGTCGATGGGCCGGATCGGTACGCCGCAGCCGCCGGGGATCCGGCGTCCGTGCTTACCGGGTGCGGCGTCGACAGTGAACGGCAGCAGGTCGGTCCCGACCTTGCTCAGGTCCAGCAACACCGGCGCCTTCGACGGAGCGCCGTACCCGAGCACTGTCCGGCCGGCGGCCTTGTGACGGGTCAGCACGTCGTGCAGCGCGCCAGCCGCATGCCACGCAGCCTCTTGCAGACTGGCCAGCTGCACCTCGTCGGCGATGCCCGCGGCGTCCTCGTCCTCGAGCAGCACGTCGACCGACGGGTCCGGCTCGGCGTCCGCGGTGTGCCGGAGCATCACCATCAGGCTGCCGCCGAACATGTCGACCTGCTTCACCGACTCGACGGTCAGACCGTAGAGCGCACCCAGCCGCTGCACCGCCCGCAGCGACAGGTAGGACCAGTGACCGTGCCGGATGGTGTCGAACTGGTTGCCGATGAACAACGGCAACAGGTGGTGGAACTCCAGCACCAGGAGGCCGCCGGGCGCGAGCCGCTCGGCACGGAGCTGCATCAGCTCACCGACCGCCGGCTCGTGTGCGATGCCGTGGACGTCGACCACCAGGTCGGCCCGTTCGCCGTCACCGGCCAGCCGGCACCCCTCGGCGTACAGGTGCTCGAGCCAGGAGCCACCGTGGTGGCTGGCGAACTCGAAGACCACGCCACCGGCGAGCTCCGGGTAGTCCCGCAGCAGTTCCTTCACCGACGACTCGGCGTGCGCGATGCTCGTCGCCGACTCGACCGCCAGCGGCGGCTCAGGCAGCTGCGGCTCGACCGGACCGAGCTGGACCAGCGTGCAGTCCCGGCACAGCCACAGCTCCAGCGGCCAGCGCGGATCCGGCCCTGGCGTGTCCGCGGTCGGGAAGTAGTCGGCGCAGGGCTGCGCACCCAGATCCACCACCGGTACGACGTTCTCCCCCGCGCACCCACGACACTTGAAGCTCACTGCTCCCCCTCCGGTCACCATGTCAACATCGCCTTGGCCGTGGTGAACGCTTCGGCGTACTTCGCCCGGCACTCCATCCCGCGCAGCCGGGCCAGCCCGGCGAAGACCTCTTCGTCGAACCAGTCGTGCGGGACCTGGGACGGGTAGGCCTTGTGCAGCCGGGCGATCTTCTCCCGCAGCTGCTCCTCGGTCAGTTCGACGTACAGCCACGGCCGGCTGATGTCGCCGTCCCACTTGGGGATCTCGTAGTGCAGCACCAGCTGGTTGCGCCACACCGTCGGCGCCAGTTCGGCGATCAGCCGGTGGTCCTGGTGCGCGTCGGTGCGGCTCGGCGCCAGCACCAGATCGGGGCGACGCCCAGAACCGGTGTCAGCGCCCCGAGCCGTTGCCTCTAGCAACTCTTTGGTCTCGTTCCAGTACGACGGCAACCGGCCGTCCGGCAGCTCGGCCGAGGTGACGGTCACCTCGCAGTCGGGCAGGAACAGCTCGGCCGCGCGGCGGGCCTCCTCCAGCCGGAGCGAGGACCCGGTCGCGATCACGAACTCGGCGGTCAGCTCCGGCACCGACTCGGCCAGCTTGAGCAGCGTGCCGCCGCAGCCGATCTCGATGTCGTCCGGATGGGCGCCGAGGGCAACCAGGTGGACCGGCCCGTCGATCAGGCCGAGCTGGAACGGCAGCATCAGATCGCCACCACTACCGGCCCGTCGGCCGATCCGTTGAGGGCCGCCTTGTCGAAGACCTGGGCCTGCTGCTCCCGCGCCTCGTGGCTCCACAGCGCCCACGGCTTCTTGCCCGACCGGTACAGCTCCTCGAGCTGGCTGCGTTCCTTGAGGGTGTCCATCGGCGCCCAGAACCCGTGGTGCGGGATCGCTTCCAGCTTGCGCATCGCGGACAGCCGCGGGAACGCGTCGCCGACCAGATCCTCGTCCTCGTGCAGGACGTCGAAGATCTCCTTCTTGATCACGAAGTACCCGCCGTTGATCCACACGTTCAGGTCGGCGGCCGACCGCAGCCCGGTGATCCGGGAATCGTTGTCGAACTCGACCACGTGGAAGGACGCCTGCGGCGGTACCGCGAGCAGGCTGGCGGTGATGTCGCTGGTCATCACGTGGTCGACGATCTTGTCCATCGGTGCGTCGGTCAGCACGTCGCCGTAGTTGGCCAGGAAGGCGTCGTCGTCCTCCAGGTACGGACGGACCCGGCGCAGCCGCTCACCGATGCTGGTGTCGATCCCGGTGTCGACGAAGGTGATCTTCCACTCGCTGATGTCGGAGTCGAGCAGCTGGATCCGCTGCCCGCCCTTCGACATCACGAAGTCGTTGGAGACCGTCTCCTCGTAGCGCAGGAAGTACTCCTTGACCGCGGACCCCCCGAAGCCCAGGCACAGGATGAACTCGGTGTGGCCGAAGTGTGCGTAGTACCGCATCACATGCCACAGGACCGGCCGGTCGCCGATCGTCATCATCGGTTTCGGTGCGGAGTCCACCCCACTGCGCATCCGCAGCCCGAACCCCCCACAGAAGATCACGACCTTCATCTGACTTCCCTTCCCCCCAACACGTTTTTCAGATCCCTAATACGATTCAGATCAGTTCGAGACGGGGGATGGGGACGACGAACTTCGCGCCCCACTCCCGTGCGTAGCCGAGCTGATGGACGATCTCCTCCCGCAGGTTCCACGGCAGGATCACGATGTAGTCGGGGCGCGTCTCGGCGAGGCGCTCCGGGGCGAAGATCGGGATGTGCGTGCCCGGCAGGAACATGCCGTGCTTGTGCGGGCTGCGGTCCACCGTGTACGTCAGCAGGTCCTCGCGGATGCCGCAGTGGTTCAGCAGCGTGTTGCCCTTGCCGGGTGCGCCGTACCCGGCAACCGTCTTGCCGTCGCGCTGGGCCTGGATCAGGAACTCGAGCAGCTCGGCCTTGATCGTGAAGACCTCCTTGGCGAAGCCCATGTGGCCTTCGACCGTGTGCAGGCCGGCGTCCTCCTCGTCCTTCAGGACCTTCCCGACCAGCTCGGACGGCTCCCCCGCGGTCTCGATCGGCGTCGACATCACCCGCAGGGACCCACCGTGGCTGGCCAGTTCCTGGACGTCGACCACCGTCAGGCCGGCCTTCTCCAGCGCCAGCGCGGCGGTCTTCAGGGTCAGGTACTGGTAGTGCTCGTGGTAGATCGTGTCGTACTGACGACGCTCGATCAGCCGGAGCAGATGCGGGAACTCCAGCGACACCAGCCCGTCGTCCTTCACCAGCGCGCGCAGGCCCTTGGCGAAGTCGACGATGTCCGGCACGTGCGCGAACACGTTGTTGCCGACGACAAGGTCCGCCTGCCCGTGCCGGGACGCCGCGTCCTTGCCGGTCTCCTCGCCGAGGAAGTAGCTCTCGGTCCGGATGCCCTTCTCGTTGGCGATCTCGGCGATGTTCGCGGCCGGCTCGATGCCGAGCACCGGGATACCGAGCGCGGTCGCGTGCTGCAGCAGGTAGCCGTCGTTGCTGGCGGCCTCGACGATCAGGCTCTCGGCGCCGAGGTCGAGCCGCTCCTGCATGTCGACGACGAACCGGCGGGCGTGCTCCACCCAGCTGGTCGAGTACGACGAGAAGTACAGGTAGTCGCTGAACACGTCGTCGGCCGCGACGTACGCCGGCAGCTGGACCAGCAGGCAGTTGTCACAGATCCGGACGTGCAGCGGGTAGAACGTCTCACCGCTGTCCAGCTGGTCGGCGCGCAGGTAGCTCTCGCACGGCGGCGACATCCCCAGGTCGACGAACGTCCGCGTCAGTGTCTGGCCACAGAGGCGGCAGGCGACTGATTCCCCCATCAGTGCTTCTCCTCGAATAGAGCGTCCCCAGGACCGGGGAACTGGTCGTCGGTCTGCCGGCGCAGCTGGTCGTCGACCAGGCCCGCGCCGAGCAGTTGCTGGATCCGGCGCAGCCGGACGAACTGGGCGGAGTTGAAGTCGTCGAGCGTCAGGCCGTGCCGCTGGTAGGCGTTGTACAGCTCGTCGACGCCCTTGCGGACCGTCCACTGCAGTTGCAGTTGCGGGAAGGTGTCGCTCAGCTTGCTGAAGTCGACCTTGTAGTTGCGCAGGTCGGGGCCGGCGCCGTCGGCGATCGACAGGGTCGAGCCAGGCACCGCCTCGCGGACCATCTCGGCGATGTCGCGGACCTGGACGACGTCCTCGGACCGGCCGACGTTGAACGCCTGGTCGTGGATCACTTCGCGTGGCGACTCCAGCACGGTCAGGAACGCCCGGCTGATGTCCTCGATGTGGACCAGCGGGCGCCACGGCGTGCCGTCGCTCTCCAGCCGGACCTGACCGCTGGTCATCGCGATCGCGGTCAGGTTGTTCACCACGATGTCGAGCCGTAGCCGGGTCGAGGCGCCGTACGCGGTGGCGTTGCGCAGGTACGTCGGGCTGAAGGTGTCGTCGGCAAGTTTCGCCAGCTCCTGCTCGGCCAGCGCCTTGGTCTCGCCGTACGGCGTGACCGGGAACATCTCGGCGTCCTCGGCGACGGCTTCGGAGCCGGCCGCGCCGTACAGGCTGCAGGACGACGCGAACAGGAACCTCTCGATGCCCGCGTCCTTGGCGGCGCGCGCGACGTTCAGCGTGCCCTCCAGGTTCACCGAGTACGTCGCGGCCTTGTCGAGGTTGCCGAGCGGGTCGTTCGACAGCGCGGCCAGACAGACCACCGCGTCGTACCCCTCGAGCTCCCCCGCCGTCACGTCCCGCATATCCCGCGGCTTGCGGCGCCCGATCGGATCCGGGCCCCCCAGCAGGTCGCACCCCTCGTACAACCCGGTGTCCAACCCGTCCACCTGATGCCCAGCATCCCGCAGGAACGGCACCATCACGGCCCCGATGTAACCCCGATCCCCGGTGACCAGAACCCTCATCCGTCGCTCCCCACGCCTCGGCTCTGTCATTCGCACAAACAGATCACCGAGGCGCCGGTCTGATACATCCGAACCGGATTCGGGTTCGATCGCGCCGTAGACCGGATTGCATATGTCGTCGACGACATATATTGTCGGCGTGTGGACGAGCTCTACGCGATCGAGGTCGAGCCGGAGGTCCGCGCCTGGCTGGAAAGTCTCCCCGCCAAACATTTCCTCAAGGTCGACGAGTTCGTCGGGTTGCTCGCCGAACATGCTCCGTCACTCGGAGAACCGTACGCACGACACCTCGGTGAGGGCGTTCGGGAGCTACGTCCGACCCTCGACGGCGCCGCCATCCGGATCACCTATTGATTAGCACCTGATCGGAGAGTCGTCCTGCTGACTGTCTTTCGGAAGACGCGCATGCGGGAGAACTCCGAGGTCACGCGTGCCGTGCTGGCCAAGAAGGTCTGTGAGACAGAGCACGGCCCAGCACATCAGGAGTTCTTCCGGACTATCGAGGAAGGCGAGATCGAGCCATGAGCCACAGTCGTTGGAAGACATTGCGCGAGCGGAAGCTCGGGGCGGGCTTCACCGAGCCTGGAGATGTCGCCGATGCTCGTCGCGAGATCCGCTTGTCGATGGCCCTCGCGCAAGCTGTTCACGGACGGCGGACGGATCTCGGGCTCACCCAGACCGAGCTGGCCGCACGTGCCGGCCTGACGCAGGCCAAGATCTCGCGGATCGAAGGTTCCGACACGGTTCCCACGCTGCCCCTGCTGGCGAGGCTCGCAGAGGCGCTCGACGCGTCACTCAACATCGCGCTCGACGACGACAAGACCGAGGTCTCCTTCATCGCACACACAACCGACGCCGCCTGACCTCCGCCAGGGTCTCGTCGTCCACGCCCGAACGAGCCGATCGCGCTCAGCGCTCCTGAGACTGGGAACGTCCGGGGCCGGACGGGCGAGGGCGCCGAACACGTTGCGTGACTCAGGATACGTTCCGCGCAATTTCCCCGAACCCATTTTCCACAGGCATGTATCAGCGCACCGGCCTGCGTGCTCTCCTGTGCGCTGACGTACGTGGGGGATGCCTGCGTCATGAGCCTGTGGGGGGCGTTATGAAGGTTGCCGTATTCGGCTTGGGCTATGTGGGTTCGGTGACGGCCGCGTGCCTGGCCGCCAACGGCCACGACGTCTGGGGGGTCGACGTCGACACTGCGAAGGTCGGTCCGATCACAGAGGGACACAGCCCGGTGGTCGAACCCGGCCTGGACGAGCTGGTGGCGGAGGGGGTCACCGCGGGCAGATTGCACGCGACCACCGATCCGCGGCTCGCGCTGGAGCGCGCCGACGTCTCCTTGATCTGTGTGGGGACACCGTCGACGCAGGCCGGCAGTACTGATCTCACCTACATCCGGCGCGCGGTCCGCGACATCGCCGAGGCCGCGCAGGTCGTGAACCCGCCGGTCTCCGGTTTCCACAGCATCGTGGTCCGGAGCACGGTCCCACCGGGCACGGTCGACGAGGTGGTCGAACAGGTACTGGCCGAGGTACCGCCGCCGGAGGGTCTTTCCTTCGGTACGGCGATGACGCCGGAGTTCCTCCGCGAGGGCTCGGGTCTGGCGGACTTCTACGACCCGCCGTTCGTGGTGGTCGGCACCCGGAACCCGACGGTCGGTACCGCTCTGGCCGACCTGTTCGGATTCCTCGGCGTCGACGTTCAGATTGTCGACGTCCGGACCGCGGAGGCGCTCAAGTACGCCTGCAACGCGTTCCACGCGACCAAGGTCTCGTTCGCCAACGAGATGGGCCGGATCTTCCGGCACTACGGCGTCGACTCGCGTGAGGTGATGCGGATCTTCGTCCAGGACACCAGCCTGAACATCTCGCCGTACTACCTGAAGCCCGGCTTCGCGTTCGGCGGCTCGTGCCTGCCCAAGGACCTGCGCTCGGTGCTGCACCTGGCCCGGGTCAACAACACCGACCTGCCGCTGCTGGCCGGCACGCTGGCCACCAACGAGCGGGCCGTGAGCGACGTCGTCGACCGGGTCGTGGCCGGTCCGGGCCGCGAGATCGCGCTGCTCGGCCTGAGCTTCAAGCACGCCACCGACGACCTGCGGGAGAGTCCGAACGTCGAGCTGGCCGAGCGGCTGCTCGGCAAGGGCTACAACCTGCGCATCTACGACGCGATCGTGAACCCGAGCCGCCTGGTGGGCGCGAACCTGCGGCACGTCAGGTCCAAGCTTCCGCACCTGCAACGGGTGCTCACCGACGACCCGGCGGCAGCCCTCGAGGGTGCCGATCTGGCCATCGTCTCGGCCACCGACAGCGCGGCAGTGAACGCCCTGCTCAGCTCGCCGCCGGCCCGCACCATCGACCTGAGCGGCCGGCTCGGCGACGCCGTCGAGGCGCTGCCCGGATACGAAGGAGTGGGCTGGTGAACGGTCCGCGCGTCCTGATCATCATCCAGAACCTCTGGGTCCCGTTCGACCGCCGGGTCTGGCTGGAGTGCAAGGCCCTGGTGGCCTCCGGGTACGACGTGACCGTCGTGTGCCCGAAGGGTCCGGGCGACCCGTCGTACCAGGTCATCGACGGCGTGACCGTGCACCAGTACAAGGCCTACGCGCCGGGCGGCAGCAAGGTCGGGTTCGTCACCGAGTACGCCTACTCGTTCCTGATGACGCTGCGGCTGGTGCTGCGGGCCCGCAAGGCCGGCAAGTTCCAGGTCATGCAGGCGTGCAACCCGCCGGACATCTTCTGGCCGATCGCGATGCTGCTGCGCCGGCTGGACGGGACCAAGTTCGTCTTCGACCACCACGACCTGTGCCCGGAGCTGTTCCAGTCCCGCTTCGGCGGTACGACGAGCCTGCCGTACAAGGGATTGCGGTTCCTCGAGCGGATGACGCACCGCAAGGCCGATCACGTCATCTCGACGAACGACTCGTACCGGCGGATCGCGATCACCCGCAGCGGCAAGGCGAACCACGACGTGACCGTGGTCCGCACCGGGCCGGACCCGGACAAGTTGCGCCGCGGCGGAGCGGACGAGTCGCTCCGCCGCGGTCACCGCTACCTGGTCACCTACATCGGCGTGATGGGACCGCAGGACGGCGTCGACATCGTCGTCCGCGCGGCCGATCACATCGTGAACAAGCTCGGCCGAACCGACGTCGCGTTCACGCTGATGGGTGGCGGTGACTCCTTCGACGACGTCGTGGCGCTGCGCGACGAGCTCGGGCTCGGCGACCACGTCGAGTTCACCGGCCGGGTGCCGGACGAGACCGTCCGCGCGGTGATGTCGACCGCGGACCTCGGCCTGTCGCCGGATCCGAAGAATCCGCTCAACGACGTGTCGACGATGAACAAGACGATGGAGTACATGGCCTTCGAGCTCCCGGTCGTCGCCTTCGACCTGATCGAGACCAAGGTGTCGGCCGAGGACGCCGCCGTGTACGTCGAGCCCAACGACGTCGCGCAGTACGGCGAGGCGATCGTCGACCTGCTCGACGACGAGGTCCGGCGCCGCCGGATGGGCAAGCTGGGTCGCGAGCGGGTCGAGCGGGTGCTCGCCTGGAACCACCAGCGCAAGGCCTACCTCGAGGTGTACGACCAGCTCACCGGTCACGTCAGCCACGTCGGCGACGTCGCCCGGGCCACGGGGTCCTGAGGTGTGCGGCATCGCCGGCTGCTACCAGCAGCGCGACGGGTTCGCCCTCGCCGAGACGATGAGCGACCGGATCGCGCACCGCGGTCCGGACGCCTCGGCGGTGTACCCGTTCGAGGACGGCGACGTTCGCGCGTACCTGGCGCACCGCCGGTTGTCGATCATCGACCTGTCGTCGGAAGCGGACCAGCCGTTCAGCAAGCGCGGCCTGACGATCTGCTACAACGGCGAGCTCTACAACTACAAGGAACTGCGGGCCGAGCTGTCCAGGGCCGGCGTCGCGTTCCGGACCAACGGCGACACCGAGGTGGTGCTGGAGGCCTGGCGGCGGTGGGGCCCGGACGCACTCAGGCGGTTCCGCGGCATGTTCGCGTTCGCGATGCTCGACGAGGACAGCGGCAGCATGTACCTGGCCCGCGACCCGCTCGGCATCAAGCCCCTGTACTTCCTTCGCCGCGAGGGCGGCGTGATCTTCGCGTCCGAGCTGAAGGCGCTGGTCGCCGCGATCGGACCGGAGCTCCGCACCGAGCCCGGCGCGCTGATCGCGTCGATGCTCTACTACTGGCTGCCCGAGCAGCGCTGCTCGATCGAGGGCGTGGACAAGCTGCCGCCGGGTTCGTGGGCCGAGTTCCGGCCGGACGGCAGTAGCCGGCACGAGACGTACTGGCGCGTGACCGACGTCGCGACCGAGGCAGCGGCCGGGCCGCGCGCCGACCTGCGTACGGTGATCGAGGAATCCGTCGCCGCTCACATGGTCGCCGACGTACCCGTCTCCACCTTCCTCAGCGGCGGCCTCGATTCCAGCCTGGTCACCGTGCTGGCGAAGCGGCTCGATCCGAGTGTCGACTCGTACACGATCACCTTCCGCGCGCAGGACCAGCGGCTCGAGGCGATGCCCGACGACGCGATCTACGCCCGCAAGGTGGCCCAGCAGTTCGGCATCGACCTGCACGAGATCGAGATCGCCCCGGACGTGGTCGAACTGCTGCCGCGGATCGTCGACATCCTGGACGAGCCGATCGGCGACCCGGCCGCGATCAACACGCTGCTGATGTGCGACACCGCCCGCAACGCCGGCGTCAAGGTCCTGCTCTCAGGGATGGGCGCCGACGAGCTGTTCGGCGGCTATCGCAAACACCTCGCGTGCGTGATGGGAGCGCAGTACCAGCGGCTTCCCGGCGTACTGCGCAACGGCCTGATCGGACCCACCGTCCGGCGGCTGCCGGTGACCGTCAACGGTCGCGGCCTGCGGTACGCGCGCTGGGCGAAGCGGTTCGAGACGTTCGCGAACCTGTCCGAGGAGACGGCGTTCCGGCGCAGCTACACGATGTACGACGGCGACCAGCTGACCGGTCTGATCAGTCCGGACCTGGAGCCGTACGTCGGGAAGCTGCTCGCCGAGCACAGCGACATCTACCACGACACCACGCTCGACGATCACGTGAACCGGATGTGCCTGGCCGACTCGCGGATGTTCCTGCCAGGGCTCAACCTGGCCTACACCGACCGGTCCAGCATGGCCGCGTCGACCGAGGTCCGGACACCGTTCGTGGACCCGATCGTCGCGCGGGCGGCGTTCTCGATCCCGGGCAGCGAGAAGATCCACCGGCGGGTGAGCAAGCTCGCGCTGAAGAAGGCGGCCGAGGCCTGGTTGCCGAAGGAGATCATCTACCGGCCGAAGGCGTCGTTCAGCGCGCCGCTGCGGGCGTGGATCCGCAACGACCTGCGCGAACTGGTCGACGACACCCTGGTGCGGGGCGAGCTCGTCGGCAGCGGGTTCCTGCGGCAGAGCGCCGTACAGCGGCTGGTCGACGACGAGCGGGCCGGGCGCGAGGACTACTCGAAGCAGATCTGGCAGCTGCTGACGCTGGAGACCTGGACCCGGAACATGCGGTCCCTCGGCGTGACCATCACCTCTCTCTGAAGGACCGACATGAAGCAGGTTGCACAGAACTACAAGTCCGGTGAGCTGGCGGTCCTGGACGTGCCTCCGCCCACCTGTGCGCCCGGTGGCGTGCTGATCCGTTCGCTGTACTCGTTGATCTCGACCGGCACCGAGCTGATGAAGGTCGGCGAGGCGAAGCTGTCGCTGGTCGGCAAGGCGAAAGCGCGTCCGGACCAGGTGCGGAAGGTGCTCGACTCGGTCGCCCAGCAGGGCGCGGTCAACACCTACAAGAAGGTGATGAACAAACTCGACTCCTACACACCGCTGGGCTACTCGCTGTGTGGTGTGGTCGTCGAGGTCGGCGCCGGTGCCGAAGAGTTCAGCGTCGGGCAGCTGGTCGCTGCCGCGGGCAACGAGTTCGCGCTGCACGCGGAGTACAACTGGGTGCCGGTCAACCTGTGCGTGCCGGTGCCGGACGGAGTGCCGCCGGAGCAGGCGGCCTTCTCGACGGTCGGTGCGATCGCGATGCAGGGCGTGCGGCAGGCGGAGGTGCAGCTCGGCGAGACCGCGGTCGTGATCGGGCTCGGCCTGGTCGGTCAGCTCGTGGTGCGGCTGCTGGTCGCGGCCGGCGTACGCGTCTTCGGCATCGACACGGTCGAGGACCGCTGCCGGATGGCGGAGAAGGCCGGCGCGTTGCACTGCTCGTCCGCGGACGAGGCCGGGGTCGCAACGCTGGAACGGGCCTTGCTCGAGGCCTCGAACGGCCTCGGCGCGGACCGCATCCTGCTGGCCGCCGGCGGCCACTCGAACGGCCCGGTCGAGACCGCCGCCCGGCTGGCCCGCGACCGCGCTCGCGTGGTCGACATCGGCAAGACCAAGCTCGACCTGCCGTGGAACGCCTACTACGACAAGGAACTCGACGTCCGCTTCTCGCGCTCCTACGGCCCCGGCCGGTACGACGACCGCTACGAGCTCGAGGGCATCGACTACCCGGCCGGCTACGTTCGCTGGACCGAACGCCGCAACCTGGAATGCTTCATCGACCTGATCGCCCGCGAACAGATCGACGTCGGGTCCCTGGTGGCCAGCGTGTTCCCGATCGCCGACGCGACCGAGGTCTACCAGCAACTCAGCTCAGGCACCCTCCCCGGAGTCGGCTTCCTGTTCGAGTACCCGGAGGTTACCCAGCAGGAGGCCGCGCCGCAGACGACGCGGGTTTCGCGACCGTCCGCTCCGACCACCGGCTCCGTCCGACTCGGATTCATCGGCGCGGGGAACTACGCGTCGAGCATGTTGTTGCCGCACCTGCAGAAGGATGAGGATGCGGTGCTGGCTCATGTGGCGACGAACAAGTCGTTGTCGGCGGCCAACGCGCAACGGAGGTTCGGGTTCGAGACGATCTCGACCGACGCGGATGCGGTGCTGACGGACCGCAGCCTGGACGCGGTGTTCGTGGTGACCCGGCACAGTAGTCACGCCGACCTCGCCTGCCGCGCGCTGGAGAGCGGGAAGGCCGTCTTCGTCGAGAAGCCGCTGGCCCTGACCACCGAGGACGTGGACCGGATCGTCGCCACGGTTGATGCCACCGGCAACGACCGGCTGATGGTCGGATTCAACCGGCGGTTCGCCCCGCTGCTGACCGACCTGCGGGACCGCTTCGGCACCCCCGGCGGCAACTCGTCGCTGCGCTACCTGGTGAACGCGGGCCGGCTCGACCCGTCCAGCTGGTACCTCGACCAGGACAAGGAAGGCAGCCGCTTCGGCGGTGAGGGCGGCCACTTCATCGACACCCTCAGCTGGTGGCTCAACAGCCCGCCCACCGAGGTGTTCGCGGTACCCGGTCCCGACGCCGGCGACGTCGTCGTCACGCTGCGGTTCGCGAACGGCTCGGTCGGCACGATCAGCTACGTCGGCGGCGGCAACGCGCGCTTCCCGAAGGAGACGCTGGACATCACCGGCGGCGGCCGCAACGGCCGGCTGGACAACTTCCAGAGCGCCTCGGTGTGGATCGGCCGGAAGCCGGCGACGCGCAAGACCCGCGGCACCGACAAGGGCCAGCGGATCGAGCTCGAACACTTCGTCGCCGCGGTCAAGGCCGGCGGCCCGATGCCAATCTCGTTCGACTCGCTGATCGCCACCACCCGCGCGACCATCGCGGTCGACCGCAGCCTCGCCAGCGGCCGCCCGGAGCCCATTCAAGGGACCCAATGAGCCGTCAGCCCCTGGGTTGGTACGTCCGCCGCCTGCGCCGGATGTCCGCCACCGAGCTGATCTGGCGCACCCGCGACCATGCACGCCGTACTGCCTGGGCCTACCAACAGATCCGGCCCGGGCAGGACACGGAGGTTCACCTCCCGCTGCGCAAGGAGCCGACCTTCGGTACGACGCTCCCGCCGCACACCGCGTGCGCCGTACCGGAGGAGGCCCGCAAGGCGGTGATCACCACGGCCGACGCGATCATGGCCGGCAAGCTCGAGGTGCTCGGCGCCGACCGGACCGACCTGCGCTCGCCGGACTGGTTCCGCGACCCGACCACGGGCCGGCGATCGGACCCGGCGCAGTACGTGTTCCGGCTCAACCACCGCAACGAGGAAGTGGTCGGGAACGTCAAGCAGGTGTGGGAGCTGTCCCGCCACCACCACCTGACCCAGCTCGCCGCGGCCTGGTACCTGACTCACGACGACACGTATGCCGAACGCGTCGCCGATCACCTGAACGACTGGTGGCGGTCGAACCCGTTCCTGTCCGGCGTCCATTGGGCCAGCGGGATCGAGATCGGCCTCCGGCTGATCAGCTGGACCTGGATCCGCCGGCTGCTGAACGACTGGCCCGACGTCACCGACCTGTTCGAGCACAACGAACTCGCTCTCCGGCAGATCTACTGGCACCAGCGCTACCTCGCCGCGTTCGAGAGCCGTGGCTCGTCGGCGAACAACCACGTGATCGCCGAGGCCGCCGGGCAGCTCGTCGGCGCCTGCGCGTTCCCCTGGTTCAGCAAGAGCGCGCGCTGGCGGGCCGACGCGGCAGCCCTGCTGGAGAAGGAACTCGACGCCAACACGTTCCCGTCCGGTGTGAACCGCGAGCTCGCGACCGACTACCACCGCTTCGTCTCCGAGCTCGGCCTCTACGCCGCTCTCGAGGCGGACATGGCCGGTCATCCGCTCAGCCCCCGCACCTGGGCTCTGCTCACGCGCACCGTCGACGTCGCCGCGGCGATCGTCGACGACACGCTGCGACCACCTCGGCAGGGCGATGACGACGAGGGCATGGTGCTCGTCCTCGATCCACCGGATGTCCACCACTGGTCAGCGTTCCTGTCGCTCGGCGGCGCCGTCGTCGGCCGAGCACCCTGGTGGCCGAAGACTCCGGTCACGGCGACCGCGGTCATCGTCGGCTCCTTGGTCAACGGCAAGCAATCAGATCGTCCGGCCGAGCGGCCGGCACACTTCGGGGACGCCGGACTGACGATCCTGCGCAGCCGCACCAGTGTCGACGGAGCCGGCGGCCCGGAGATCTGGTGCCGCGCCGACGCCGGCCCGCACGGCTTCCTGTCCATCGCGGCCCACGCGCACTGCGACGCGCTGTCCCTCGAGGTCCGGGTCGGCGGCGTCGACATCCTGGCCGACCCTGGCACGTACTGCTACCACGGCGAGGAAGCCTGGCGGAACTACTTCCGCTCGACCATCGCCCACAACACCGTCGAGGTCGCCGGCACCGAGCAGTCCACCTGGGGTGGCCCGTTCCTCTGGCTGCGCGGGGCAACAGGCCGGGTACGCCGGTACGCCGTCGAGGGCGACGTGGTCACCTGGGACGCCGATCACGACGGCTACCGAGCCGGCGAATCACCGGTCACTCACCGGCGGACCGCCGTACTGGATCATGGCGTGCTGCGGGTCGAGGACCACCTGGATGCGGCGTCCGACGTACGGATGGCGTGGCACCTGGGTCCGGAGGTATCCGTCGAGCTGGACGGAGCCAGCGGCCGGCTGGAGTGGCCCACGGGTTCGGCGATCGTCGAGTTGCCGGCCGGACTGAGCTGGACCGCGCACCGCGGCGGCGACGATCCGTTGCTGGGCTGGTACTCCCCGCGATTCGGCCACAAGGTCCCGATCACCACTCTGGTCGGTTCGGGCACCCTCGCTGCGGACGCCCCGGCGACCAGCACCTTCCGATTCCGGTCCTGACCGGACTCCACTGCCTCCGCGCTGTATCAGGCGCGGATCACCGCCCTCTATTACTCCGAAGTCATGGTGACGTTCGACTGGAGGGGACTGTGAGCGCACAGCAGCTCGACGTCAAGAAGTCCTGGCAGGCCATCCGCCGCCAGCGACTGGTGGTCGCCGCGGTGGCCGCTGTCGGCCTGCTCGGCGGGGTCGCCTACGGCGTCCTGGAACCGCCGCTGCACACGGCGACGTCGCTGGTGGTACTGCCACCACCGCCGGCGACCGACGCGGAGAAGGAAGCCGGCACGCAGAGCATCGCGACCCAGGTCTACATCGCCGAGAGCGAGCCGGTGCTGCGGAGCGCCGGCCAGAACCTCGCGCCGGCGCTGGGTGTGAAGACGGTCCGCGACCGGGTCAATGTCACCGCGGTCACGACGGACGTGATCAGGATCGATGCCAAGGGAACCTCCGCGCAGCAGGCGATGCGGCTGTCCAACGCCGTCGCCCAGATCTACCTGGTGTTCGTCACCACGGACCAGAAGCTGCCCGGTGACCTCGGGAAGAAAACGGGAGCCCGGATGCTCGAGGAAGCGACCACCGCCCGTGGCGGGAACATGTTGGTCCATCTCGGCATCTTCGGCCTGCTCGGCGCGTTGCTGGGTGCCGCGGCCGGATCGATCGCTGTGCTGGCCAGGGCCCGCGGTGACCGCCGGCTCCGGCTGCGCGACGAGGTCGCCGACGCGGTCGGGCTGCCGGTGCTGGCCTCCGTCTCGTCGTACCGGGCCACGGACGTGTCGGACTGGGCCTATCTGTTCGAGCACTACTCCCCGACCGCCGTCGACGCCTGGAGCCTGCGCAAGACGTTGCACAACCTGGGCCTGGACGTGAAGGGTGGGCCGCCGGCCTCGCTGACCGTCATCTCGTTCAGCGAGGACGACAAGGCCCGTCCACTCGGTCCGCAGCTCGCCGCGTTCGCCAACTCGATCGGGATCAGTACGTCGATCGTGCTCGACAACCACCAGGAGCAACCGTCCGGATCCGTTGCCCTGGACATCCATCTGGTCGTGGTCGACAAGGACGCCCCGAACTTGGACGGCGCAGAACCCACCACCAGTACGATCGTCGCCCTGTCGGCCGGCACCGTGACGGCCGAGGAGCTCGCCCGGCTGGCCGTGGCCGCGGCTGCCGACGACCGCACGATCGACGGCCTGGTCGTCACCGATCCCGATCCGTCCGACCGGACGATCGGCCGGGTCTCGCAGGCGCAGCGGCGCGCGGGCTCCCGACTGCCCACGCTGCTGACCGGATCTGCGAGGCGGCCGCGATGAGCAACCAACCGTACTCCGATCCCCCAGCCGGCTCGACCACCTGGTTCGACGACGACGACGGCCTGTTCGCCGACGAGACGACGACCTCGTTTCCGCCGGACGCCCTGGTCACCTACCGGTTCCTCCGCGACGCCATCCGGCGGCACTGGCGGATCTGGCTGGTACTGGCGATCATCGGTCTGGCCGGCGGGATCACGACGGCCGTCGCCCTGCCAACGGCTAGCGTCTCGTCCGCCCGGCTGCTGCTGACCCACCGGGACGGCGAGGATCCGACCAAGGCGATGGCCACCGACGCCAGCCTGGCCACCACCCGCACCGTGGCCGAGCGGACGATCGAATTCCTGAAGCTGCCGGAGACACCGGACGACCTGCTCAAGGAGTACACGGTCGCGCCACTGACCGACCGGGTCCTGGAGATCAAGGTCAGCGCGAAGACCAGCGAGGATGCCACCAAGCTGGCCACGGCCCTGGCGCAGACGTACCTGATCTTCCGCAAGGAGCAGATCGCGCTCCAGGGGGCGCCACTCAGCCGCGATTATGTCACCGCCCAGAACGAGGAGACCACAGCGGAACAGGCTGTGGTGGCGGCGGGTGGCAACCCGAACAGTCCGGAGCAGCCGCAGACCCCGGAGATGATCAGGCTCGGCGCCGCCCGGGACAAGGCGACGTACGTCCGGCAGCAATTGCTCGACGAGCAGGTCGCGGCGTCCAAGATGAACAGCAGCCGGATGCTCGACCAGGCCGCGCCGGTCCTCGTGTCGGCGAAGCGGACGCTGGCAATCAAGGCCATGACCGGCCTGATGGCAGGTCTCTTCATCGGGCTGGGCTTCGTGGTGGTCCGCGCGCTCGTGTCCGACCGCGCGTGGAAACGGCAGGACATCGCCCGCTCGCTCGGCGCCCGGGTCCGGCTCAGCACCGGTCGGCCGCCGCGCTGGCGCCTGTGGCCGTTCCCGAAGCGGCTGCGCGCCTCGCAGCAGCAGAACCCCGAGATCAAGCTGATGGTGCAGCACCTGGACCAGCGGATCATCTGGACGAAGCGGCCGACTCCGGCGCTGGCCGTGGTCAGCGTCGACGACGTCAAGGCGTGTGCGCTGGCCGTGGCGTCGCTGGCCGTGTCGTACTCCACCGAGGGCAGGCACGTGCTGGCCGCCGACCTCACCGGGACCGGTCTGCTCGCCGCGACGCTCGGCGTCAAGACGCCCGGCACGCACGAGTCGCAGTTCAGCGAGCCGGGCAAGCGGCTCGACGTCTTCCTGCCGGACCCGGTCAACGGACCGGCCGAGGGCTGCTACCTGCGGCTGGGTGACAACAACCGCTCGGGCGGTACGAACGACATCGCCCTGGATGCCGCGTGGGACGTCGCCGACGTGGTCCTCACCCTCGCTACCCTGACGCCGGCCCTCGGCGCCGAGCATCTGGGCAGCTGGGCTTCCCGGGCGGCCGTCGTGGTCACGGCGGGACGGTCGACGACGGCCAAGATCCAGGCGACCGGCGAGATGCTGCGGCTCGCGGGCCTGCAGATCGACACCGCCGTCGTACTGCGGGCCGACCGGACCGACGAGGGCGTCGGGATCGCGGAGCTGGAGTCCTCGACCAGGACCGCTGATATCGAGATGTTCGAGCGATGAGCACCGAGGTCGCCGGCCCGAAGCTCGGTGCCGCGGTCGGCCGCCGGCCCGTCGCGCCGGAGCGGCGCCGCCGGCGGCGGGTGCAGCTGGTCTGGGCTCTGCTGGTGCTGAACGTGATGACGTTCTTCCCCGGCGCGCCGCACATCATTCCGATCCCGGGCTCCGTCGGCAAGCTGATCGCCCAGTCGTCGCTGGTCGTCGCCCTGATGGTGGTGCTGACCGTGAACCGGCCGGCCCGGATCCGGCCCAGCGTCTACATGTTCCTGGCCGGCCTGCTGGCGGCCGAGGCCCTGCTGGCGAGCATCCGGGCCGAGTTCCTGTTCGGCGCGCTGTTCCGGACCAGTCGCCTGTTCCTGTTCGTGCTCGTGCTCTGGCTGCTCACTCCGTGGTGGACCCGGCGCGACCTGCTGCTGGTGCGCACCCATCTGCTGGTCCTGTGGTGCATCGTCGGCTCGGTCGCGCTCGGGTTGCTGGTCGCACCCGGTCTCGCGCTCACCGACGATCGGCTCGGCGGCGTCCTGTGGCCCATCCCGCCGACCCAGGTCGGCCACTACTCCGCGGTCGCGATCGGCCTGACGGCCGTGCTGTGGATGGCCGGACTGTTGCGTCGTTCGGTGGCACTCGCCAGTGTCCTGGTGACGACGCCGATCCTGTTGCTGACCCATACCCGGACGGCGCTGATCGCCATGCTGGCCGGTGTGGTGATCGCCGGGCTGAGTCTGTTCACCGCGCGCACGCGGGTCCGCCGGGCGTTCGCGATCGGCGTCGTCGTGTTCTCGGTCGGCGCGCTCACCCTCAGCTCGGTGGTGACCACCTGGCTGGCCCGTGGGCAGGATACCGCCGAACTCGGCGCCCTGACCGGCCGCAAAATGGTGTGGGACGCGATCCTCGAGCAGCCGCGCTCGACGTTCGAGACCTTCTTCGGGTTCGGGCTGTCCAACAAGTCCTTCAACGGCCTGCCGATCGACAGCAACTGGCTGGGCACGTACTACGACGTCGGCCTGCTCGGGGTCGGCATCACCATCGTCCTCGTCCTGTTCGTGCTGGTCGCGGCCTGGTTCCAGCCCCAAGGCCCGCGCCGCGCGCTGGCGCTCTTCCTGGTCGCCTACTGCGTCGTCGCCTCGTTCACCGAGAGCGGGCTCAGCGAGGCGTCGCCGTACCTTCTCGAGCTCACACTGGCCGCGTCGCTGGTGTACTCGTGGACTCCGCGTGAGGGAGCACGATGAAGATCCTGCTGGTGCACAACAGGTACCGCTCGACGGCGCCCAGCGGCGAGAACCGGGTGGTCGATCAGGAGCTCGCGGCGCTGGCCGCGGCCGGCCAGGACGTCGAACTGTTCGAGCGCCGCAGCGACGAGATCGAGGACTGGCCGGCCTGGAAGAAGGCCACCTTGCCGGCCCGCGTGGTCTGGAACCCGGCCGCGAAACGCGATCTGGGCGAGACGCTGCAGCGATTCCGCCCGGACGTGGTCCACGTGCACAACACGTTCCCGGTCCTGAGTCCGTCCGTGCTCTACGCCTGCCGGGACGCGGGCGTTCCCGTCGTGATCTCCCTGCACAACTACAAGCTGCTCTGTGCCAGCGGCGACTTCTTCCGCGACGGCGCCGTCTGTCACAACTGTGCCGGCGGCAATCCGCTCCCCGGTGTGCGGCACCGCTGCTACCGCGGGTCCACGCTGGCGACCGCGAGCACGGTGCTGAACACCCGCAGCCACCGGCGGAGCTGGCGCGACCTGGTCTCGGCGTTCGTGTTCATCTCCGAGTCGCAGCGCAGGTTGCTGGCCGGACTGCGCTTCGACCCGGACCGCAGCTTCGTCCGCTACAACTACGTGCCGTACGACGGCCGGGTCGGCCGCCCCGGCGACGGACGCAAGCAGCGACAGGTCGCATATGTCGGCCGGCTCGACGCGGCGAAGGGCGCGCCCCTGCTGATGAAGGGCTGGGACGCGTACCGCGCGATCGCGGGTGACGACGCGCTGCGGCTGGTCATCGCCGGTGGCGGCCCGATGCTGGACGAGGTGACCGCGTGGGCGGCCTCGCGGCCATCGGTCGAGCTGCGCGGCCTGCTGAGCAAACCGGAGGTCTTCGAGCTGCTCGGCGAGTCCCGCGGGGTCGTCCTGCCGTCGGAGTGGGAGGAGACGTTCGGGCTGGTCGTGGTCGAGGCGATGGCGGTCGGCGTACCGCCGCTGGCGTCCGCCCACGGTTCCTTCCCCGAGCTCGTCACCGACGGGGTCGACGGCGCGCTGTTCGATCCCGGCCGCCCCGACGACCTGGGGAAGCTCCTGCTCGATGTCGACACCGACCCCGACCGGTACGACGTCCTCGGCCGCAACGCGCGGGCGACGTATGAGGCCAAGCACGACCCCGGACACGCCATCGGGCAACTGCTCGACATCTACCGGTTCGCCATCGACCAGTCAGCCACACCGCTTCATTAGCCCACAGCACGTGCCCCCCGAAGGAAGAGCCATGGAACAGCGCGACCCGTCCCCGCCGGTCTCCGGCCGAGGAACCGCGTGGTACCGCAACCGGCGGACGGTGATCGTCGCCGGAGTGGCCGTGCTCGCGGTCGTCGCCGGCGCCGGTGTCTATGTCGCGAACCGGCCGTCCTCGACGGGGGCGGCGTCCTCCGGCCCTGCCGCGACGTCCACCACGGCGAACGTCGTGGCGCCGAAAACCCCGCCGGCCAGGATCTGCGGGAACGTCAAGGCGCTGTCCGGCCCGGCCACCGCACCCGTGGGCGCCGTCGTCGTCAGCGCCACGCAGAACCTGCACGACGTCACCGAGGCCAGCCCGGCCGGCACCACGTTCTACCTGGAGGCCGGCAAGCACACGCTGGGCTCGGGCGCGTTCTCCCAGGTCATCCCCAAGCAGGGGAACGTCTACATCGGTGCGCCCGGGGCGGTGCTGGACGGCGGCCGGAAGAACCGCTACGCCTTCACCGGCTATGCCACCGACGTGGTGATCAAGAACCTCACCATCCAGAACTTCGGAGCGCGCCGGACGAACAATGACGAAGGCGCGGTGAACCACGACGCTGCCGCGCAGTGGACGGTGGAGGCCAACACGATCCGGGAGAACGCCGGCGCCGGGGTGATGATCGGTGACCACAACGTTGTCCGCGGCAACTGTCTGAGGGACAACGGCCAGTACGGCTTCAGCGCCTACAACCCCGGCAAGGTCACCAGCATCGTGGTCGAGCACAACGAGATCGCCGGGAACAACACCGACGACTGGGAGAAAGTGAAGTCGGGCTGCGGCTGCACCGGCGGCGGCAAGTTCTGGGAGGTCACCGGGGCGATCGTGCGGTCCAACTGGATCCACGACAACCACAGCGCGGGGCTGTGGGCGGACACCAACAACACCAGCTTCGCCATCGAGGGCAACTACATCTCCGGCAACCTGGCCGAGGGCATCGTCTACGAGACCAGCTACAACGCCTCGATCCGCGGCAACACGTTCGTCCGCAACGGTCTCGGCAAGGGTCCGCAGAACGGCGGGTTCCCGACCCCGGCGCTGTACGTCTCCGAGTCCGGGGCCGACAAGCGCGTGGCCGGAATGTTCAACCAGTCCTTCGAGATCAGCGGCAACGTCTTCACCGACAACTGGGCCGGGGTGATCCTCTGGGAGAACGCGGACCGGTTCTCCGGCTCACCGGCCAACACCAGCACGGGTTCGGGCACTCTGGTGAACACGAAGGTCGTCACCGCCAAGACCTGCAACGCGGCCAACATCCGCAACCAGCCGTACCTGGGCGACTGCCGGTGGAAGACCCAGAACGTCCGCGTGCACGACAACGTGTTCAGCCTCGACCCGGACAACATCGGCAAGTCCTGTGCGTCGCGCAGCGGCTGTGGCTACAACGGGTTGTTCTCCAACTGGGGTACGTTCCCGACCTGGTCGCCGTACCAGAAGGCCGCCGTGCAGGACGCCATCACCTACCACCAGGGCAACCGCTTCTTCAGCAACACCTACGCCGGGCCGTGGAACTTCGTCGTGCACGGCCAGGGCACGCGCGTGAACTGGGCCTCGTGGCAGGGAGCGCCGTACGGGCAGGACGGCGACAGCGTGATCAAGGTGACCGAGGAGCGTTGAGCGGCGATGATCGGGCCTCCTGAGCGTGCCGCGGGCGAGCAGATCGCACTGCTCCGCTCGGTCGGCTATGCCGCCTTCGGGCGGCACGAGCGGGATCTCGACGTCCTCGACCTGATCTTCGACAGCATCATCGACGCCCCTGGTTCCGAAGACATCCGGCGGCTGCGGTTCGCCGGCCACGGCATCACCCTGGACGTCGACGTGCACGGTCAGGCCGATCTGACCATCGAGCTGCGGGTCTCCCCGTCCGGTCCGGTCGCGGTCGAGTCCCGCGGCGGCGAGGCCGAAGGCCCGACCGCCGCGCGGCTGGTCAGCTTCCTGCTCCGCTGGCCGGGCAGCACACAACGACCGGTCCGGACCGCCTGGATCATGCTCTGATCAGGCGGTCCGGACCGGACACAGAATGCTGTTTCAGGAGGCAAGCAGCAGTCTGAGTTTCTCGAGGCAGCGGCCGCGGATCGGGCCGATGCTGCCGATCGGGATACCGATCGTGGCGGAGATCTCCGCGTACGGCGCAGGCGGGTCGGCCATCAGCATGCCGAGCAGCTGCTGCCACCGATCCGGCAGGCTTTCCAGTGCCCGCCGTACGTCGTGCGCCCGCTCGCCGGCGAGCAGCTCGGCATCCAGGTCGGGCTGGTCGCCCGGCTGTCCCTCGAACGCGGACGACTCGTAGGTGAGCAGGACACGCTTGCGGAATGCCAGCACCCGCAGGCATTCCCGGCGGGTCGTGACGACCAGCCACGCGCCGACCCGCTCGGGGTCGACGCGGTGAATGTGCTCGAGCAACCGCAGCCAGACCATCTGCGACACGTCGGCAGCGTCGCTGTCGCTGAGCCGGAAGCTGCGGGTGACGGCCCAGACGAGCCGCGCATAGTGATCGACCAGCCGGCTCCACGCGCCCTGGTCCCCGGACGCGGCCTGGATCACCAGGGTCGCGGCTTCGGACCGGACGGAGGTGTCCTCGGTCGTTGCCTGATCAGTACCGGATTCGGCACTGAGGTGTTGCGTCATGAATTCCCCCCTCGGGAATGCACCGCTGTGAGTCGTCCCCCGACGTGGTGCTTGGATGTCGCGCCGGCCGGCAGAAGGCCGGAGCGAGGTCAGTAAGCGCCGTCGCTACCGAGGACGGCGCGGGCGGTCTTCCACAAGATCAGCAGGTCCAGCGCGATCGACCAGTTGTCGGCGTAGCGCAGGTCGAGCCGCATGGACTCCTCCCACGTCAGGTCGCTGCGTCCACTGACCTGCCACAGACCGGTCAGGCCCGGCTTCACGAGCATCCGGCGCGCGTCGTCGATCGCGTACTGCGCGACCTCGGCGGGCAACGGCGGCCGTGGGCCGACCAGTGACATGTCGCCACGGAGCACGTTCACCAGTTGCGGCAGCTCGTCGATCGAGAACCGGCGCAGATACTTGCCGACCTTGGTCACGCGCGGATCGTCGCGGAGCTTGAACAGCACCCCGTTGCCCTCGTTCAGCACGGCCAGCTCGGCCTTGCGGGCCTCCGCGTCGGCCACCATCGTGCGGAACTTCAGCATCGAGAACTGCTCTCCGCCACGACCCACCCGGGTCTGCCGGAACAGCACCGGTCCACGGCTGGTCAGCTTGATCAGGACCGCGGTGACGAGCAGGATCGGCGCGATCGCCAGCAGCAGCAGGCAGCCGACCACCCGGTCGAAGATGCTCTTCAGCAGGTGCGGCCCGCCGGAGACCGACGGCCGCTCCAGGTGCAGCAGCGACAGGCCGGCCACCGGGCGGATCGAGATCCGCGGACCGGCGACCTCGACGATCCCCGGCGAGACGATCAGTTCGACCCCGCGCTGCTCGAGCGCCCAGGACAGCTTGCGCAGCGTGTAGCCGGCCAGCTCCGGATCCGCGGCCACCGCGACGACGTCCACGTCGTACTTGTCGACCGCGGCCAGGATGTCCATCTCGGTCCGGCCCAGGAGTTCGAGCTCCGGCTCCGCGAAGGCGTCGCCGCGCGGCAGGCAGCTCGCCACCACGACGTAGCCGTCGGCCGGCCGCTCCTCCAGGTGCCGCCGCAGCGTACTCACCTGATCGTTGCGTCCGACAACGAGCACCCGGCGCATGCACCGGCCGGCGAACCGCCGCCAGGAGATGCTGCGGTGCAGCACCCAGCGTCCGGTCATCGCCGCCAGGCACGTCATCGGCACCGCCAGGACGACGAATCCACGCGCGACCTCGCTCTTGGTCGCGTACGACGTGATCGCGACCACGGCGGTCAGCGCCACCGCGGCGCGGATGATCGAGCGGAACTCTTCCGGCCCGGTGCCGAAGTAGCGGGTCTCATAACCCCGCTGCAGCGCCACACAGGCCAGCCAGGCGATCGGCAACAAGGCCCCGACCAGGAAGTAGCCGACGTTGATCTGGGCCCCGAACCTGGCCACCAGCGCCAGCGAGCCCCCGATCACGCCGGCACCCAGGTCAGCGGCGAGCGCGGCCCGCCGGTATCTCCCCACCCAGCGTGCCTCGGTGAACCGGGCCGATTGCGGCACGATCGCCGGGACCTCGTCCGGAACCACCCAGACCGGCCGACGACGCTCCCCCGACGACGCCGGCCGCAGCTCAGCTGGTTCGGCCAACCCCTCCGACATGACAAATTCAGTCACGCACAGTCACCCCCCACAGGTGAAAAGCGATGCCCGTGACCAACCCACACCCCGTCACGGACCTCGATGAACGCCGCCCCCACAACGACGTGAAGCAGACAGTACTACGAGGATGCCCCGTACAACAGCACTAGTAGGGAGTGTTTACCCCGGCGCAACCCAACTAACAGGCAGAGACCCCCGAGGCCGCGATGCGGGCCTCGGGGGTCTCGAATGACTTGACTACCAGTAGTGATCAGCCGCCGGGTCGGGGACGGAGATCGGGGTGTGGCTCAGCCGGCGATCAGGCCGTCGCCGCTGATCAGCTCGCGCATCTCGGCCAGCGAGCTGTCGCCGGGCGGCAGGATCGCGTCGGAGTCGTGCAGCTCGTCGTCCGGCACCCTGGCACCGGAGCGGACGAACTCCAGCAGCGCGGCGAACGCGGTCTGGAAGGCCGCCTCGTCGCCGGCGGAGACCGCCTTCTCCAGGTCGCCGTCGACCGCGTTCAGCGCGTCGAGCTTCTCGTCGGCGAGGCGGTACTGACCTTCACCCATGATGCGAACGATCATCGAACGTCTCCGTCCTGAGGTCGCACCGGCTCGGCGGCCGGCTGCTGCACTGGCTGCTGGGTCTGGGCGGACTGCGGCGCCGCGGCACCCTCGGCCTCACCGGAGAGCTCCTTCGGCGCACTGCCGCCGGACAGCTGGGCCTTCATCGCGGCCAGCTCGTTCTCCACGTCGGAGCCGGACGACATCCGGTCCAGCTCCAGGGTGATGTTGTCCTTGACCGTACCGCTCGCGTCGTCGAGCGCGCCGGAGGCGAGCAGCTCGTCGATCGCGCCGGCCCGGGCCTGCATCTGCTGGGTCTTGTCCTCGGCCCGCTGGACCGCCAGGCCGACGTCGCTCATCTCCTCGGAGATGCCGGAGAAGGCCTCGTTGATGCGGGTCTGCGCCTCGGCCGCGGTGTAGGTGGCCTTGATGGTCTCCTTGCGGGTCCGGAACGACTCGACCTTGGCCTGCAGCCGCTGGGAGGCCAGCGTCAGCTTCTCCTCCTCGCCCTGCAACTGGGCGTGCTGGGTCTGCAGATCGTCGATCTGGCCCTGCAGCCCGGACTTGCGGGTCAGGGCCTCCCGGGCCAGGTCCTCACGGCCCATCGAGAGCGCCTTCTGGGCCTGCTCCTGCAGCTTCGCCGACTGGGACTGCAGCTGGGACGCCTGCAACTCGACCCGCTTACGGCTGGTGGCCACGTCGGCCACGCCCCGCCGTACCTTCTGCAGCAGCTCCAGCTGCTTCTGATACGAGTAGTCAAGGGTTTCGCGAGGATCCTCGGCCTTGTCCAGGGCGGAGTTCGCCTTGGCCTTGAAGATCGTCGACATCCGCTTGAAGATGCTCATCGATATCCGTACCCCTTCTGTGCCGGCGTGACGACCCGGCGTGCCTTATCCACCCTATGTCCCCACGGGTCACCACACCATCAGGACCGGCCCCGATAAAGTAGTGCCTAGGTCCGGGGACCACCCCGAGTCGCGACCTGCCCTGCGAATGAGGTTCAGACCCCGTGTTCCGTCGTACCAAGTCTGAGACAGCTACCACCGTACCCGGCGAGCCCCAGGGCAAGCCGGGTGGGAAGGGACGCCCCACCCCGACCCGCAAGGAGGCGGAGGCGGCCCGCAAGCAGGCGCTGAAGAAGCCGCGTAACCGCAAGGAGGCGTCGGCGTACCGGCGGGAGAAGGTCCGCACCGAGCGGGCCAAGATGCAGGACGCTCTGCGCACCGGCGACGACCGGTACCTGCCGGCCGCCGACAAGGGCCCGGTCCGGCGCTTCGCCCGGGACTATGTGGACGCCCGCTACTCGGTGATGGAGTTCGCGCTGCCGGTCCTGCTGGTGGTGTCGCTGGTCGGCGTGGTGTTCTCGGCGCAGTTCCCGTGGCTGGCCGGCGTGGTCAACCTGCTCTTCCTGGTGATGATCGTGCTGATCGCGGCGGACTGGTTCCTGCTCTCGGCCGGACTGCGGAAGGCGGTCACGGTGAAGTTCCCGAAGGAGTCCACCAAGGGCCTGGGGTTCTACGCGGTCCGGCGGACCATGCAGATGCGCCGCTGGCGGATGCCCAAGCCGATGGTCAAGCGCGGCGAGAAGCCCAGCTGACCGGGCCGGTAGGGTCAGGGGTATGGACTTCCGCTATCTCGGCAACAGTGGTTTGAAGGTCAGCGAGATCTCGTACGGGAACTGGCTCACGCACGGATCCCAGGTGGAGAACGATCAGGCCAAGGCCTGTGTGCGGGCGGCCCTGGAGGCCGGCATCACCACGTTCGACACCGCCGACACCTACGCCAACACCAAGGCCGAGTCGGTCCTCGGCGAGGCGCTGGAGGGTGAGCGGCGCGAGTCGCTGGAGATCTTCACCAAGGTCTACTGGCCGACCGGCCCCGGCGGACCGAACGACACCGGCCTGTCCCGCAAGCACATCCACGAGTCGATCAACGCCTCGCTGAGGCGCCTCAAGACCGAGTACGTCGACCTCTACCAGGCGCACCGGTACGACACCGAGACGCCGCTGGAGGAGACGATGGAGGCGTTCGCCGACGTCGTCCGGTCCGGCAAGGCGCTCTACATCGGCGTGTCCGAGTGGACCGCGGAGCAACTCCAGGAGGGCCACCGGCTGGCCCGGGAGCTGCGCATCCCGTTCGTCTCGAACCAGCCGCAGTACAGCATGCTCTGGCGGGTGATCGAGGCCGAGGTGGTGCCGGCCTCGGAGGAGCTCGGCATCGGCCAGGTGGTGTTCTCGCCGATCGCGCAGGGCGTGCTCACCGGTAAGTACCTGCCAGGTCAGCAGCCGCCGGACGGCTCCCGGGCCACCGACGCGGCCGGGTCGAACTTCATCAAGCGGTTCCTCACCGACGACGTGCTCACCCGGGTCCAGGACCTGAAGCCGGTCGCCGACGAGGCCGGTCTGTCGCTGTCCCAGCTGGCGATCGCCTGGGTGCTACAGAACCCGAACGTGTCCTCGGCGATCATCGGCGCCTCCCGGCCCGAGCAGGTCACCGAGAACGTGAAGGCGTCCGGGGTGAGGCTCGAGGAGAGCCTGCTGAAGCAGATCGACGAGACGCTGGGCGGCATCGTCGAGCGTGACCCGGCCAAGACCGCGCAGAACGCGCCGCAGACTCGGCCCGGCTCGTGAGCTGGAGCTGGCGGTTCGAGACCGCTTCCGGCGCCCTGGTCGACCCCGGTGAGGTTGGTGGGGCCGAGTTCTCCGCACAGGGTGACGCGGAGAGCTGGCTGGGTGAGCTCTGGCGGGACCTGGCCGACCGTGGCGTCGCCCAGGTGTACCTGCTGGAGGACGACCGGGAGGTCTACGGCCCGATGAGTCTGGCCGCGCCAGAGTAGGCTTCGGTCCGAACACGCCTGCGTCACAGGGAAGCCGGTCCAAGTCCGGCGCTGACCCGCAACCGTAGGCCACCTCAGGTGGCGAGCCGGAACACTGTGCCGCAGGCAGGCTCAGCTACCCGCCGTGGTCCGCGGGTGGGGCCCCTACCCTGCCGGTGCAGGCGGGACTTCCTCCACCGGGCCACGGCCCGATCGAGGACATGAGATGACTGCACACCGGACCGTACGACTGGTCCTCGCCCTGCTGGCGGGTCTCCTGCTGGCGGGGACCGTCGCCACCACCGCACAGGCCGAGGACGGCTATCGCTTCTGGGGCTACTACCAGTGGGCTTCCGGCCAATGGGCCTTCTCACCGAAGGGCTCCGACGCCGTCGTCCCGGCCGACGGGGCGGTGGAGGGCTGGCGGTTCGCCGTCGGCGGCGCGAAGCCCCGGGTGCCGCGCGCAGCGGGAGATTTCGAGGCGATCTGCGGCAAGACGCCGGCCGAGACCGGCAAGAAGCGGGTGGCCCTGGTGGTCGACCCGGGTACGCCGGAGGACGCGGCCGGCGGTGAGACTCCGGGTCCGGCCACCGGCACGTGTGTGGTGACCGACGTGAAGGCGACCGGCGCGAAGATCCTGGCCGCGGTCGCGCCGGTCCGGATCGAGAAGGGCCTGACCTGCGGGATCGCGGGCTACCCGGCCAAGGGCTGCGGCGACCAAGTGAAGAACATCCAGGTCCCGGCCACCGACACCCCGGTGACGCTGCAGATCGGTGCCGCGGTCGGTGCCGCACCTGCGGCCTCCCCCTCGCCAGTCGCATCCTCCTCGGACGGCGACGGCGCTCCGTGGGGTGGGATCATCATCGCCGCCGCGGTTGTCGTCGTACTGGCCGGTGGTGGTCTGCTCCTCAGTCGCCGCCGTACAGCCAAGTAAGTGCGTGCTGTCGATCGTCTGACGTTCCCCCGGGCGCTCCACCCGGGGGCCTGGTGGCTGTGGGCGCTCGGTATGGCCGTGGCCGCCAGCAGGACGCGGAACCCGGTGCTGCTCGGGCTGATCCTCGCAGTGACCGGATTCGTAGTGGCCGCCCGCCGGACCGATGCTCCCTGGGCCCACAGCTACGCCGCGTTCCTCAAGCTCGGTCTGGTGGTCATCGGCCTCCGGGTGGTTTTGCAAGCGCTGCTGTCCACCCGCTCGCAGGGGAACACGGTCCTGTTCACCCTGCCGCAGATTCCCTTGCCTGACTGGGCAAACGGGGTGAAGCTCGGCGGTGAGGTCACCCTGGAGGCGTTGCTCACCGCGCTGTACGACGGTGGTCAGCTCGCCGTCATGCTCTGCTGCGTCGGTGCCGCCAACGCACTGGCCAGTCCCCGGCGGCTGCTCAAGTCGTTGCCCGGGGCCCTCTACGAGATCGGCGTGGCCTGTGTGGTGGCGCTGACGTTCGCGCCGCAGCTGGTGACGGACGCCCGTCGCATCCGCGCCGCACGCCGACTGCGCGGCCGCACCCGCGGCTCCTTCCGTACGACGGCCATGCCCGTGCTGGAAGGTGCTTTGGACAGGTCGGTCGAGCTCGCCGCCGCGATGGACTCGCGCGGCTACGGACGTACGGCGCACGTCCCGCAAGCGCAGCGTCGTCTCACCGCTGGCTGCGTCCTGCTGGGGTTGCTGGGCATCCTGCTGGGCGTCTACGCGTTGCTGACCGAATCCATGGCGTTTCCGCTCGCGGCGTCCGCGCTGGCGATCGGACTGCTGCTGGCCCTCGGAGCCATGGCAATTGGGCGTCAGCGGGTCACTCGGACTCGATACCGGCCGGATCCGTGGGCGCTGCCCGAGTGGCTGGTCGTGGCGTCCGGTGCGATCGCTGCCGGGGCTATGGTCACCGCTGCGGCACGTGGTGTCCCCGGACTGCTGCTGGCGGGCCCGTTGGTCGTTCCACCCGTTCCGCTGGTGCCCGTTGTCGGCGTACTGATCGGACTGGCGCCAGCGGTGGTCGCGCCTCCACAGGTCAGGCGGGCGATCGCATGATCGAGTTCGACCGGGTGACAGTGACGTACGACGGTGCCGCGGAGCCGGCGCTGCGGGACGTGAGCTTCACCGTGCCTGAGGGAGAGTTGGCGCTGGTGATCGGGCGGACTGGATCCGGCAAGTCCACGTTGCTGCGGGCAATCAACGGACTGGTGCCGCACTTCACCGGTGGCACGCTGGCGGGGCGGGTGCTCGTCAACGGACGGGACACCAGCGAGTACCGGCCCCGCGACCTGGCCGACGTGGTCGGCATGGTCGGTCAGGATCCGATGGCTGGGTTCGTGACCGACACGGTCGAGGACGAACTCGCTTACAGCATGGAGTCGCTCGGAGTCGCGCCGGACGTGATGCGCCGACGGGTTGAGGAGACTCTGGATCTGCTGGGGCTGGCCGACGTACGGGATCGGGCGTTGACGGCGCTGTCGGGCGGGCAGCGGCAGCGGACCGCTATCGGCGCCGCACTGACCTCTCACCCGGCTGTGCTCGTGCTGGACGAGCCGACGTCCGCACTGGACCCGCAGGCGGCTGAGGAGGTGCTGGCCGCGCTGCAGCGACTCGTGCACGACCTGAGCGTCACTGTGATCATGGCCGAACATCGGCTCGAGCGCGTGATCCAGTACGCCGACCGAGTGATCGAAGTACCGGGTGGTGCGGCTGCTGTGTCCACTGGGCCACCGGCGGAGCGGATGGTGACCGCTCCGGTCGCACCGCCTGTGGTGGAGCTGGGGCGTCTGGCCGGCTGGTCGCCACTCCCCCTGTCGGTGCGCGACGCCCGACGGGCAGCTGTCGCGTTGCGAGGCCGTTTGGACTCCATCGTGCCGCAGAGGTCGGCGGCTGCCCCGGGTGCCGAGCTCGCCCGGTGCACTGACCTGGTGGTTGGCTACGGCAACGTCATGGCTCTCCGCGGCGTGTCACTGAGTATCAAGGCCGGTGAAATCGTCGCACTGATGGGCCGCAACGGCGCCGGCAAGTCCACACTGCTCAACGCCCTGGTGGGGATCCTGCCGGCGCAATCCGGTACGGCGGCAGCGGCCGGCGCGGACCCGCGTCGTACCAAGCCTTCCGAGCTGGTCAAGGCGGTCGGACTGGTCCCGCAAGAGCCTGCCGACCTGCTGTACGCCGCCACGGTCGCCGAGGAGTGTGCGGGCGCCGACTCCGACTTCGGTGTGCCGGCGGGTAGTTGCCGTGCGCTACTGAACCGGCTCGCTCCGGATATCGACCAGGCGATGCATCCGCGGGACCTGTCCGAGGGACAACGGCTCTGTCTGGCGCTGGCCGTCGTACTGTGTGGCGCTCCGCCGCTCCTGCTGCTCGACGAGCCGACGCGGGGTCTGGACTACGGCGCCAAGCGTCGGCTGGTGGCGATCCTGCGTGAGCTGGCTGCTGCCGGGCATGCGGTCGTGCTGTCGACGCATGACGTCGAGATGGTGGCTGAGGTCGCTACCCGGGTGCTGGTGCTCGCCGAGGGCGAATTGGTCAGTGATGGCGATACAGCAGCGGTCATGGCCGGGTCTCCGTCGTTCGCACCGCAGGTGGCGAAGATCCTTGCCCCCTTGCCGTTCCTGACCGTCGGAGAAGTGGCTACCGCACTGGAGCGGGCGTCATGACCACGGCCCGGCTCAAACTGCACGGTCGCTCGCTTCGCCTGGTCCGGCTCAAACCGCGGAGCACGACCATGCTCGTGGTTGCGTCTCTGGTCGGGCTGCTGGCGTTCGCCTGGCCGCTGTTCCTCCACACCGACCAGGGGGGTGAGTCCGCGATCGGCCACACCACGGACGCGCCCTGGCTCTTCGTCCTGCTGCTGCCGCTGCTGGTGGCCGTCGTACTCGCGGAGCTGTCCGAGGCGGGGATCGACGCGAAGGTGATCTCGCTGCTCGGCATGCTGGCGGCCGTCGGTACGGCGCTACGGGCACTCGGTCCGGGGACTGCCGGGCTGGAGCCTGGGTTCTTCCTGCTCGTGCTGGCTGGGCGCGCGT
The DNA here is from genome assembly GCF_036227145.1 of Kribbella sp. NBC_01484. NCBI lineage: Bacteria > Bacillati > Actinomycetota > Actinomycetes > Propionibacteriales > Kribbellaceae > Kribbella > Kribbella sp. NBC_01484. The sequence goes on along the minus strand of NZ_CP109437.1, from coordinate 5,824,921 downwards.
TCGGAGCCGGGTTCGGGTTCGTGCTGGGGGCTGTGTCGCTGCTCGGCGGCGCGCTCATCACTGGTGGGGTCGGGCCGTGGATGCCGTTCCAGATGTTCGCCTGTGCGTGGGTGGGGTGCCTGGCGGGCCTGCTGCCTCGAGTGGGCGGGCGGTTGGAGTTGTTGCTGCTGGCGGCGTACTCGCTGGTGTCCGGGGTGATGTACGGCGTGGTGATGAACCTGTGGTTCTGGCCGTACGCGACCTTCGGCAGCGACTTCTCGTTCGTGCCGGGCGACGCGCTGGCCGAGAATCTGCATCGGTATCTGTTGTTCGTGGTCGCGACGTCGCTGGCGTGGGACATTCCGCGCGGGGTGCTGTCCGCCGTGCTGGTGCTGCTGCTCGGCCGGCCGGTCCTCACGGCCTTCCGCCGGACCGCGCGGAAAGCGGCCTTCGATACGCCTGTCGTCTTCGAGCCCGGGAGAACGGATGCCTGACCAACGCACGCTGATCCTCGGCGGCGCCCGCTCCGGCAAGTCGATCGCCGCCGAGCGCCGGCTCGCGTCGGAGCCGGAGGTCTTGTACGTCGCTACTGGCGGGGACGACTCCGGTGACGCCGAATGGGCCGAGCGAGTCGCCAAACACCAGGCCCGGCGGCCGGCGACCTGGGGGTTGGCGGAGACGATCGAACTGGTCCCGTTGCTCGACGCCGCCGGACCACCGCTGCTGATCGACTGCCTGACGCTGTGGCTCTCGCGCACGATGGACGCGCTGGACATCTGGTCCGATCTCGGCTGCGCCGGGCTGGTCGAGGATCGCATCGCCGACCTCGCGGAGGCCTGGTCGCGGACCCCGCGGCTGGTGGTTGCTGTCAGCAACGACATCGGCTCCGGCGTGGTCCCCGCCGACCCCGGCACCCGCCTCTTCCGCGACCTGATGGGCCGGCTGAACACCACAATCTCGCTAGCCTCCGACCAAGTCCTCTGGACGATCGCCGGCCGAACCCTCCCCCTGACATGACGCCGCCTGACCTGCCACCGTCTGACCTGCCACCGTCTGACCTGCCGCCGCCTGACCTGCCACCGTCTGACCTGCCGCCTGACCTGCCACCGCCCGACCTGCCGCGTCAGCCACCGCCGCCGGGGGCCGCGCCCGACCCCTCACAGCCTGGGCCACCGACTGGGCCGCCGGATCTGCCGCCGCCCGACCTGCCTCCGGCTGCGCCGGCGGGGGGCGGCGCTGACGGTGCCGGCCGGCGTGGTGGGTGGGGTGACGGGCTGCGGTTGGCGGTAGGCATGTTGAGCTTGCTCCCGGCTGGGATGCCGTCGCGTGTCGACCGGGTGGTCGGTGGGCGGGCGATGGTGCTCGCGCCGGCGGTCGGCGTACTACTCGGTGGGATCGCGGCCGGCGTGGTGGCGGTGGCTCAGTTGGTGCAGCCGGACGCGGAGTTGCTGGCCGCGGTGCTCGGCGTACTTGTGGTGGCGGGGCTGTCCGGGGCGTTGCATCTGGACGGATTGGCGGACTTCGCGGATGCGCTCGGCAGCCGGCGGGATCGCGAGACCATGCTCCGGATCATGAAGCAGAGCGACATCGGGCCCTTCGGTGTCGTGGCCATCGTCGGGGTGCTCCTGGTCGACGTGGCGGCGCTCACCGCCTGCATCCAGGCCGGCTTCGGCTGGCAGTCGATCCTGATCGCCACCGTCGCCAGTCGCCTCACCCTCCCCTGGTCCTGCCGAACGACGATCCCCGCGGCCCGCCCTGACGGCCTGGGCGCCATGGTCGCGGCCACAGTCCGCCCCATCACGGCCGCTCTCACGACAGTCGTCGTACTGGCTGCCGCTCTGCTGCTGGTGTGGCTCAGCGCCCCGCTCACCCCGGACCGGATTGTCGACAACGTACTCCTGTTCGTCGGCACCGCGGCCGCCATCCTGCTCGCCGTCGCCACCAGCTTCATCACCACTCGCCGCGCTCGGACCGCCCTCGGCGGCACCACCGGCGACGTCCTCGGCGCCACCCTCGAACTCGCCCTCCCGATCACCCTCCTCATCCTCGCCCTGACCGCCTGACCCTTCCCCCATTTTGTGTATGGGCTGTGGATGCGGCTCTGGGTCGCGCGCAGGCGTTTCCCGCGTGCCGGCACCCGCCCGAAATCCTGCGATCGTCGAGTCGTGGATTCGGGTCAGGATTAGGGCCTTGTGGCGACCGCGATCCACGACTCGGCGCTGCCCCCCGGCCGGTTTTCGGCCAGGCTGTCCCGGGCGTGGGGTCGCGGTGTGTTCGGGTGGCGCCGGCGGGCGGGCGTGAGGGGTGAGGACAGGAACTGGTGGGTTGGGACATGGAATTACCTGTCGCAGCCCGCGACAACCTGTCCCAGGTCCCCGGACGTGGTCCGGGGCGGCGACCCGAAGGCACCTTGGGCACCGAAGGCACCTTGGGCACCGAACTCGGCCGGTTCGCCCTGAAAGCCCGTCCCGCGCCGTGCCCGCCAGCGCTCCCGGACCGATCGCGACCTCCATATCGGACAGGAGCCCCATTTGGCTGGCTGACCCACCAGGCGGTGGCTTTGCCACCCAGGTTCAGCCTGGCAAACCCACCCTCTGGTGGGTCAGCCAGGCAAAGGCGGATGGGGCGGGTCGGAGGGGTGCGGGGTGACGGGTGCATTACTGTCACGGATGGACGGTGAAGTGGGGTAGTGACGGCGAGGGCGAATGATGATGTTGGTGGTTCACGACCGGTGTGCGGCGGCTTACGCCCCGCGATCCGTTATCTTTATGTAATGAACGCAACCCACCCGGCGCCGGGATCACAGGCTTCGCTGCGCGAAGCCAACCGTGCGCGCGTTCTCGGAGTCGTCCGCCAGCACGGCCCGCTGACCCAGGTCGAGATCGCCGCCGCCTCCGGCCTGTCCGCCGCCACCGTGTCGAACATGGTCCGCGAACTCGACCAGGCCGGCATGGTCGGCCTGTCCCGCAGCATCCGCAACGGCCGCCGCGCCGTCCTCGTCTCGCTGGCCTCCGGCGGCGGCCTGCTGGCCGGCGTCGCATTCGGCGAGCGCGACGTCCGGGTCGCGATCGCGAACCAGTCCAGCGAGATCCTCGCCCAGCAACTGATGCCGTTGCAGGCCGACCACGTCGCCGACGACGGGATGGAACGCGCCGCCCGGCTGCTCGCCGACCTCGCCGAGACCGTCAGCTCGGACGTCGAGGACATCGCCGGGATCGGCTTCGGCCTGCCCGCCCCGGTCGACTCGGTCAGCGGTGAGGCCGGCTCCGACGCGGTCCTGCCCGGCTGGCGCGGCGTCAACGTCGCCGAGGCGATGGCCGGCTATCTCCGCGCCCCGGTCGCGCTCGACAACACCGCGAACCTGGCCGCGCTCGGCGAACTACGCAACGGCGCGCTCCGCGGCGTTCAGCACGGCTGCTACCTGAAGTTCTCGTACGGCGTCGGCGCCGGGATCGTGCTGGGTGGCGAGGTGTTCCGCGGCTCGGCCGGCACGGCGGGCGAGATCGGGCACGTCACGATCGACGAGAACGGGCCGATCTGCCGCTGCGGCAACCGCGGCTGCCTGGACACGTTCGTCGGCTCCCGGGCGCTGATCAACAGCCTCGCGGCGTCACACGGCCCGCTCCGGCTCAAGGACATCGTCACCCGCGCTCTGGCCGGTGACCTCGGCTGCCGCCGCGTGATCGAGGATGCCGGCCGCCGGGTCGGCGTCGCGGTGGCCGGCCTGGTGAACCTGCTCAACCCCGAGGTCATCGTCGTCGGCGGCCTGATGGCCGAAGCCGGCGACCTGATCCTGGACCCGCTCCGCGAGGCCCTCGACCGCTGCGCCATCCCCAGTGCCGCCGCCACCGTCGAGCTCCGCCGGGCCGAGCTCGGCGATGACGCCGACATCATCGGCGCTATCCACCTGGCCTCGGTCCTGAGCCACACCCAGGCCACGAAATCGCTCAGCACCACCTCCTGAGCAATCCCACAGCACGACTTCGGAGGACGCCGTACGCCGAAGTCGCTGCGTCATCGTCGATCATGTAACGCCAATATGTCTATTTCTTGAATTCAAGTCTTGACGACAAGGCGCGCGGACGCTTGACTTCGGGGCAGGCCTACTCGGGCCTTCACGTCAAGGAGCCGCCATATGTCCGTGTCACCATCCCGTCTCGTCGGCCTCGGCATCGCCGTCTCGGCCCTGGCCGTCTCGTTGGTGGCCTGCGGCTCGGACAACGGCGACTCCGGCAGTTCGGGCGGCGCGAAGAAGATCGCCCTGCTGCTGCCCGAGTCGAAGACGACCCGCTACGAAGCGCTCGACCGGCCGCTGTTCACCGAGGCGCTCAAGGCGGCCTGTGCGGACTGCGAGCTGATCTACAGCAACGCCGACCAGGACGCGGCGAAGCAGCAACAGCAGGCTGAAGCGGCTCTGACCCAGGGCGCGAACGTGCTCGTCCTCGACCCGGTCGACGGCAAGGCCGCCGCCGCGGTCGTCGCCTCCGCCAAGAGCCAGAACGTCCCGGTAATCGCGTACGACCGGTTCATCGACGGCGCCAACTACTACGTCTCGTTCGAGAACGAGGCGGTCGGCAAGCTGCAGGCGCAGACCCTGGTCGACACGCTGAAGGCGGCCGGCAAGACGTCCGGCAACCTCGCCATGATCAATGGCGCCCCGACCGACCCGAACGCGGCGGACTTCAAGAAGGGCGCGCACAGCGTGCTCGACTCCAGTGGCTTCAAGGTCGCGGCCGAGTTCGACACCCCGGACTGGAGCCCGGACAAGGCCCAGGCCTGGATGGAGGGCCAGCTCAGCGCGATCAAGAACGGCCTGGTCGGGGTGTACGCCGCCAACGACGGGACCGCGGGTGGCGCGATCGCAGCGCTGAAGGGCGGTGGCGTGACGCCGCTGCCGCCGGTCACCGGGCAGGACTCGGAGCTGGCCGCGATCCAGCGGATCGTCGCCGGCGACCAGGCGATGACGATCTACAAGGCCGTCAAGCCGCAGGCCGAGGCCGCCGCGAAGGGCGCGGTCGCGCTGGCGAACGGCGGCAAGCCCGAGTCCACCACCGAGAAGAGCGGCATCCCGTCGACGATCCTCGACCCGGTCGCCGTGACCAAGGCCAACATCAAGGACACCGTGGTGAAGGACGGCATCTACAAGGTGAGCGACATCTGCACCGCGTCGTTCGCCGCCGCCTGCACCGCTGCCGGCCTGACCAGCAACTGACCGCCCCTTCGGTGTTGCCCCGCAGTGAGGTGCGGGGCAACACCGGGCCGGTCCACGAAGCCCTGTCCGGATTTGTTGCCGCGTCGCCCTGTCCCGCGGGACGGATCGCCGCGATCATGGCCTGAAGCGAAGCCCAGGAGGCTGATCGAGTGACTGTTACCCCGACATCCCTCGACGTCGGTACCGGTACGGTGCTGACGCTGCGAGGGGTTTCCAAGCGTTTCGGCGCGGTACAGGCCCTGAAGAACATCGAGCTGGACGTCCGGGCCGGTGAAGTCCTCGCGCTGGTTGGCGACAACGGCGCCGGGAAGTCGACGCTGGTGAAGACGATCGCAGGGGTCTACACCGCCGACGACGGGACGATGGTGTTCGACGGCCAGGAGGTGCGGGTCAGCAGTCCGGCCGAGGCACAGCAGCTCGGCATCGCGACGGTGTTCCAGGACCTGGCGCTCTGCGACAACCTGGACGTGGTCGCCAACCTCTACCTCGGCCGCGAGCTCCGCAAGGGCAGCCTGCTCGACGAGGTCGAGATGGAGCGCTCGTCCTGGGAGCTGCTCCGCCAGCTGTCCGCGAAGATCCCGTCGGTCCGGATCCCGGTCGCGAGCCTGTCCGGCGGCCAGCGGCAGACCGTCGCGATCGCGCGCAGCCTGCTCGGCCAGCCCAAGGTCGTGATGCTGGACGAACCGACCGCGGCGCTCGGCGTGGCTCAGACCGCCGAGGTGCTCAACCTGGTCGAACGACTGCGCGAACGCGGCCTCGCCGTGATCCTGATCAGCCACAACATGGCCGACGTGATGGCGGTCGCCGACCGGGTCGCCGTCCTCCGCCTCGGCCGCAACAACGGCGTCTTCATGGTCACCGACACCAAGACGCAGGACATCATCGCGGCCATCACCGGCGCGACCGACAACGCGGTCTCCGAGCGCGCCGCGCGCCGGAGCCGGGAGGAGGGCTCCGCATCATGAGCCTGCGAGGATCCGGCACCCGCCCCCAGGACGACACCCCATCGACAACGAAGTCCGGTACGGCGGGCGCCGCCGATCCGGCCGTCGACGCCAGCGGCGCCGACCAGCTGCCGGCCGATCTCCAGGACGAGCGGCTGATCGCCAGCCACGGCATCAGCGGCGCCGTCTCGGCCTTCATCGCACGGCTGCGCTCGGGTGACCTTGGCTCGGTGCCGGTGGCGATCGGCCTGATCATCATCTGGGCGGTCTTCCAGATCGCCAACAGCTCGTTCCTGTCCAGTCGCAACCTGGTCAACCTGACCCTGCAGACCAGCTGGATCGGAGTGATTGCCCTCGGCATCGTTCTGGTCCTGCTGCTCGGCGAGATCGACCTGTCGGTCGGCTCGGTCAGCGGTCTGTCCGCCAGCGTGCTCGCAGTCACTTTCGTCAACCAGAGCTGGCCGCTGGTGCTGTCGCTGGTGGTCAGCGTCGCCCTCGGGCTGGTGATCGGGTTGTTCTACGGCGCGCTCTACACGCGCTTCGGCGTACCGAGTTTCGTCATCACTCTGGCCGGTCTGCTCGGTTTCCTCGGTCTCCAACTCCTGGTGCTCGGTAAGGAAGGCACGCTGAACCTGCCGTTCGATTCCGCGCTGGTCCGATTCGCCACCCGCAGCTTCCTCTCCCCCGCGCTGTCCTACGGACTGATCGTGGTGGTTGTCGCGCTGTATGTGCTGACCCGGCTGCGCGGCCGAGGCGCCCGGATCGCCGCCGGGTTGTCGGCGGCACCGCCCTCGATGATCGCGATCAAGGCCGGCGCGCTGGCCGTCGGGCTGTTCGTGCCGGTCCTGATCCTGAACGGCAACCGTGGGGTGTCGTCGATGTTCCTGCTGTTCCTGGGACTGGTCGTCGCCACGGATCTCGCGGTCCGGCGGACCAGTTGGGGCCGCTCGGTCGTCGCGGTCGGTGGCAACGTAGAAGCCGCCCGTCGGGCCGGTATCAACGTGCGGATGATCTACCTGTCCGTGTTCGCGGCCTGTTCGACGTTCGCCGCGGTCGGCGGCATTCTCGCGGCCGCCAGGCTGGGAGCGGTCAGCCAGAGCAGCGGTGGCACCGACACCAACCTGAACGCGATCGCCGCTGCCGTCATCGGTGGTACCAGCCTGTTCGGTGGCCGTGGGTCGGCGTACTCCGCCCTCCTCGGTGCCTTCGTGATCATGTCGATCTCCAACGGCCTCGCGCTGTTGAGCCTCGACTCGAGCATTCGCTACATGGTCACCGCCGGCGTCCTGCTGATCGCCGTCACCATCGACTCCCTCAGCCGCCGCAGCCGGCAGGCCCACGGCCGGGCGTAAAAGACAAGAGCCGGTGGGCTTGCGACTGACCCTGACCAGGCGGGAGCCCACCGTTCCACCTGCGCTCGGGCAGCTCGCCGTACTGGCTGGTCTGTTGACCGGTCTGATCGTGTTCGAGTCGGTGCGGTTCGCTCGGGAGCGGGACGAACTGCGGCACGGCGAACGGCACGCATGAGAAAGGCCCCCGCCACGCGGTGGCGGGGGCCGATCAGGTGTCTCAGGCGGTGGCGGCGGTCAGGTCGACCTTCGGCTCCGCGAAGTGGCAGGCGGCCGTGTGGCCGGCGCCGGACTGCGGCTTGATCTCCAGCAACGGCTCCTGGGTGGAGCAGATGTCTTCGGCCTTCCAGCAGCGGGTCCGGAACCGGCAGCCGCTCGGCGGGTCGATCGGCGAGGGTACGTCGCCGACCAGCCGGATCCGCTCCTTCGGCGGCACACCACGAATGGTGCCCAGGTCCGGAGCAGCCGACAGCAGCGCCTGGGTGTACGGGTGCTGCGGTGCGTTGTAGATCTGGTCCCGCTGACCCTGCTCGACGATCTTGCCCAGGTACATCACCGCGACCCGGTCACAGAAGTGCCGGACTACGCCGAGGTCGTGGGCGATGAAGACGAACGCGATACCGAGGTCGTGGCGCAGGTCCTCCAGCAGGTTCATCACCTGGGCCTGGATGGACACGTCGAGTGCGGACACCGGCTCGTCGGCGATGATCACCTCGGGCTCCACCGCGAGCGCCCGGGCGATGCCGATGCGCTGGCGCTGACCGCCGGAGAACTCGTTCGGGTAGCGGTTGTGGTGCTCGGGGTTCAGGCCGACCCGCTCCAGCAACTCCTGGACCCGCTCGACCTCCTTGCCCTTCTTCACCAGGTTGTGCACGCGCAGCGGCGTACTGATGATGTTGCTGACCGTCTGCCGCGGGTTCAGCGAGCTGTAGGGGTCCTGGAAGACGATCTGCAGCTGCCGGCGGAACGGGCGAAGGTCCTTCTCCTTCAGCTGCGCGATGTCGGTGCCCTTGAACAGGATCTGCCCCGACGTCGGGGTCAGCAGCCGGGTGATCATCCGGCCGGTGGTCGACTTGCCACAGCCGGACTCGCCGACCAGGCCCAGGCTGCCGCCCGCCTCCAGCTTGAAGCTCACGCCGTCGACGGCCTGGACGACCTTCTTGGTCCGGGACAGACCGGTCGCTTCCTTGATCGGGAAGTGCATCTTCAGGTCCCGGATCTCCAGCAGCGGGGTCCCCGCACCGCCGGACGCCGGAACGCTGTCGACCTTGCGCACGTTGTCGCTCATCTCTCTCCTCAGCCCCTGTCAGCTCAGTCTCGGCAGGACCTCGGCGGCGTAGATCGCGGCCTTGTCGTGCAGGTGACAACGGGACGTGTGGGCACCGGCGCCGTCCACCGGCATCAGCTCCGGCAGTTCGGTCGTGCAGCGCTCGCCCTTCACCCGGTCCACGTACGGACAGCGCGGGTTGAAGGAGCAACCGCTCGGCAGGGCCAGCAGGCTCGGCGGCAGGCCCTTGATCGGACGCAGCCGCTCACTCGCCGCCGACACCGTCGGGATCGACTCGAGCAGACCCCACGTGTACGGCATCCGCGGGTTGGCCAGCACGTCCTCGGCGGTGCCGTACTCGACGCAGCGGCCGCCGTACATCACCAGCACGTCGTCGGCCATCTCGGCTACCACGCCCAGGTCGTGCGTGATCATCACGATCGCGGAGCCGAACTCCTTCTGCAGGTTGTTCAGCAGGTCGAGGATCTGCGCCTGCACGGTCACGTCCAGCGCGGTGGTCGGCTCGTCGGCGATCACCAGCTTCGGGTCGTTGACCAGGCTCATCGCGATCATCGCACGCTGCCGCATACCGCCGGAGAACTCGTGCGGGTACTGCGCGAACCGGCGGGCCGGGTTCGGGATGCCGACCAGGTCGAGCATCTCCAGGGCCCGCTTCTTGGCCGCGTCCTTGGACACCTTGTGGTGCACCCGGTACGCCTCGACGATCTGGTTGCCGACCGTGTACAGCGGGTGCAGCGAGGACTGCGGGTCCTGGAACACCATCGCCATCGCGTCGCCGCGGACCTTCATCAGGTCGCTCTCCGGCAACCCGACGATCTCGTCACCGCCGAGCCGGATCGACCCGGTGATCTGCGTGCGCTTGCGGTCGTGCAGGCCCATCACGGCCATGCTGGACACCGACTTGCCGGATCCGGACTCGCCGACGATCGCCAGCGTCCGGCCCAGCGGGACCGCATAACTCAACCCGTTCACCGCGCTGACCACACCGTCCGCGGTCGGGAACTTGACCGTCAGGTCCTCGACCACCAGGTACGGCGTCTCGCCGCTCGGGTTGATCACACCGTGGCGCTTCTCGCGGGTCGCGATCGAAGGACCCCGCTTCTCAGCGGCCGCAGCCTCCGGCTGGCCGTCTGCACTCTCGACCATGGTGTCCTTCCGGTCTTCAGGGGCGGGTATGGTCACGTGAGCCTCACCCGCGGGTCGATCACGCTATACACGATATCGACAACCAGGTTGGCCGCCACCAGGAAGATCGAGGCCACCAGGACGGTCCCCATGATCACGGGCAGGTCGTAGTTGTTCAGGCTTTCCAGCACCAGGTTGCCCAGGCCCGGCAGGTCGAAGATGCGCTCGGTGAAGATCGCGCCGGCGAGCATGCCGGCGACATCCAGTCCGAAGATCGTGATGACAGGGATGAGTCCGGCGCGGAGAGCGTGTTTGTAGGTGACCTTCCGGTCCGACAGGCCCTTGGCCCGCGCGGTCCGGATGAAGTCCTCGTTGAGTGTCTCGACCATCGAGCCTCGCGAGTACCGCACGTACTGCGTCGTGTTGACCAGGCCGAGACACAGCCATGGCGTCAGCAACCCGACGAACCACTGGGCGGGATTCTCGAAGAATGGCGTCCAGCTACCACGCGGTAGCACCGCGTAGAAGATGGTGAGGTACAGGGCGACCATCAGAGCGACGATGTAGTACGGGATCGAGCTGATCACCAGCGACGTGGTCACCAACCCGCGGTCGCCGGTCGTCCCTCTTCGTTTGGCCGCCATCGAACCTATCGCGACGCCGACCGGCAGCATGATGAGCGCAGCACCGGCGACCAGCGAGACCGTCACCGGTACGCGCTGAGCCAGCATCTGCAGGACGGGGCGGTCGTTCTTGAAGGAGAAGCCGAGGCACGGTGCGGGGCACTCGCGATCGACGCCGGCCGTCGTGTAGGTCCGGCCGACCACGATGCCCTTCATGTAGTCGGCGAACTGGGTCACCTTCGGCTTGTCCAGGTTCAGGTTCTTCTTGATCTCCAGGTATCGCTCCTGGGGACAGTTGCGCTGACCGCAGATCGCGCCCGCGGGGTCGGTGGGCGCGACGAAGAACAGCGCGAACGTCGCGACGAGGGTGACGAGCACGACGGAGAGGGCGCTCACAATGCGACGCGCCAGGAAGTGCAACACGGGATTCTCCTCACCGATCGCTGGCGGTGGCCGGACCGTTTACCGGTCCGGCCACCTACCCTGCGATCAGAACGGACGCCTCATGGCTGTCCGGTCACTGGTACCGATCAGGGCTGCTTCAGGAACAGCGAGGTGAATTCGGGCATGCCCTGTGTCGGGTCGTTGATCGCGTTGCCGATGTTGGTACCGACCAGGAACGCCGACCGCGACTGGTACTGCGGAAGAGCCGGCAGGTAGTCCTGCATGATCTTCTTGTCGAGGTTGATCCAGGCCTTGGACTTCAGGGCCTCGTTCGGGTCCATGTTCGAGACCTTGTCGATCTCCGCGTCCAGCGCCTTGTCCTCGAGCTGGCCGACGCTGTTGCCCAGGGCGATCGCGTCGGAACGGAACAGCACCGGGGCCCAGGAGGAGCCGCTCGGCCAGTCGGAGCACCAACCGGTCGGAGCCTTCAGCATGTTCACCGGAGCGTTCTGGTCACCGGTGACGGTACGGATCTGGGCCTTCGGCACGCCGATCGCCTTGACCTTGAATCCAGCCGCCTCGAGCTTCTGCTGGCGGACCTGGCTGCGCTGCGTCGCGATCTTGTCGTCGTTCGAGTAGTACCAAGACAGCTCGAAGCCGACCGCGTTCGCGTCCGTCAGCATCTGCTTGGCCTTGACCGGGTCACCGTCACCCTTGCCGTTCAGGCCCGGGAGCTCGTAGTTCTCCCAGCCCGGAACCGACGGCGACATGTACGTCGAGGCTGCCGGCTCGGCCAGCGAGGTCCAGCCCGCGACCTTGCGCTCGGTGTCGTACGGGTACGCGGCCGCAACGGCCTTGCGGACCGGCAGCGGGATCTTCCGGGTGTCCATCGGGACCATCCGGTTGCACGGAGTGTCGCCCTCGATGAGCTGGGACTTGTTCTGGTCGGTCAGCTCAGGTACCAGCGTCGAGTCGATGTTGCTGTAGGTCAGCGCACTCGCATCCGGGCCGGAGCTGGCCAGGATCTGCCGCTGGATCTTCAAGGTGTCCAGGCCGAACTTGAAGTCGTAGCCGTCCAGGTACTGGTGGCGCACCGCGTCGGTGGCCGGGTCCCAGTTCGGGTTCTTGACCAGCTTGAGCTCGGTGCCCGGGTTGTACGAGTCGACCATGTACGGACCGGTCGACAGCGGCTTCTGCTCGTAGTTCTGCTTGGTGTCCTTCGCCTTCGGGATCGGCGTGAACATCGTGAACGCCGCGAAGAACGGCATGTCCGGGAACGGCTTGGCCAGGTGAATGACCAGCGTCGTGTCGTCCGGCGTCTCGACACCGGCGTACACGTCACCGTTCGGGCCGTACGGGCCCTTGTACTTGTCGCCGTCCTTGAAGAACTGGATCTGGTACGCCGGTCCGGCGTCGTACAGATCGTGCGCGAAGGACCGCTTGATCGAGTACGCGTAGTCCTCGGCCTTGACCGGCGTACCGTCGGAGTACTTGATGCCCGGCTTCAGCTTGAAGGTCCAGGTCAGCTTGTCGTCCGACACCTTGCCCAGGTCCTCGGCCAGGTCAGGCACCAGGACGGGCTTGTGGTCGGGGCCGTCGAGCCGGTACTGGGTCAGCGCCCGGAAGTACAGCTTCTCGATCTGGAAACCGTCGACGTAGTACGTGTTCGTCGGGTCGAAGGTGTCCGGCGTCACGTCCGACAGGATCGTCGCCGTGCCACCCTTCTTGGCCCCGGCGACATCCGCAGCCGGGCCCTTCGCGGCTTCGTCAGTTACCTTCGTCTGGGTGCCGGCGGCCGGCCCGTTCGACTCGTTGGCCTTACCGCTGTTCGAGGACGGGCTGCCGCAGGCTACGGCGGCCAACATGACCGTCGCCGCGACTGCGGTGATCCGTTTCCACTGCATGGTCGGGTTTCTCCTTTTCTGCCGCTGGGGCAATCGCCGTACTACCGGCGAGTCTTGGGGTCGAAGGCGTCGCGGATCGCGTCGCCGAGGAGGGCGAGCGCGAGCACCAGGATGGTGATCGCAGCGACCGGAAGCCACAGGTACAGCGGGTCGGCCTTGAACCAGTTCGTCGCGCTGGCGATCGTCTGGCCCCACGACGGCCGGGGCTCGATCAGGCCCACGCCGAGGAAGGACAGCCCCGCTTCCGCGGTCACATACGCCGGCAGCGCGAGGGACGCCGAGATCACAATCGGGGCGACCAGGTTCGGCAGCAATTCCTTGAACAGGATCCGCCGGGTCGACACACCGATCGCCTTGGCGGCCAGGACGAACTCACGTTCACGCAGTGACAGCACCTCGCCGCGGATGATGCGCGCCAGTCCGGCCCAGCCGAAGAACGACAGCACGAAGATCAGCACGTAGAACCGGGTGCTGGCCTGTTGCTCCGGGGTCATGTTGAAGCTGCCACCCTGCCACGACTCGACGATCGGGACCATCGCGATGGCGAAGAGCAGGTACGGAAGGCTCAGCACGAAGTCGATGAACCAGGAGATGACCCGGTCGACCCAGCCGCCGAGGAATCCGGCCAGCAGGCCCATCACGACACCGACCGTGGTGCCGAAGATGGTGGCCACGAACGCGACGATCAGCGACGGCCGGGCCCCGAAGACCCAGCGGGCGAAGTTGTCCCGGCCGGTCTTGGGCTCCACTCCGAACCAGTGATCGGGCGTGATGCCGATGGTCGGGAAGCCGAACTCGTCGACCAGCTCCGGGTGGAAGGTCTGGACGTCGCCGCCCTCGAGCTTGGCCAGCAGCGGCGCGAAGATCGCGATCAGCACGAAGAACAGCACGATGCACACGCAGGTCACGGCGACCTTGTCCTTACGAAGCCGGTCGACCGCGATCCGTGTCGGGGACTTGCCGTGCGCCATGGTTGCCGAACGAACCGGTTCCGCCGACGCCGGGTGGTCCTCGATCCCTACGGTCGAGTCAGGTGACCCAATACTCATTCGCGCTCCGTCAGCTCTGTCAGCCGGAATTCTGTCCGTGGATCCGGCACATATCGGTGGATATCGTGCCGAAGCTTCGTTCTGTGGTGGGCTCTCGTCAAATCCCCTTGACAGGCCGATCCGCCTCAACCGCGGGCAAGCCTGCCTGACACTGTGACACCAAGCCAGCGGTGCTCGGCACCAGTGCACAAATCGTTACCGGAACGGGTACTGGAACGGAACATTTGCCCCGATCTGTCACCCTTTGCGATCAATCCTTCGCAAAACGCGTCGGCACAGTCCAGCCAGCGACCATTTTGTGCCAGCTTTTGACAGTCTGTGACGAAAAGCTACTCTTCGTGGAGCATTACCGAGTGTGATGAGGGTCGAGTCCCAGAAGCCTCTGTGCTGCCCGATGTCATAGGTATACGCGCAGTAAGAGGCCCGAGCCAGGCTTCCGCCGGCTCGGGCCTCTTACTGGGGTGACCTGGGTTCAGCCTTCGCGGACGTGGACGGTGACGAAGGGCGGCTTGACGACGTCGAACGGCTCCTGCCGGCCGCGGATGTCGACGGAGACCTGGTCGCCCTCCTTCACCGTCGCGTCGAGCAGTGCGAGCGCGATGCCCTTCTTCAGCGTCGGTGAGAAGGTGCCGGACGTGACCTCGCCGAGTGCGGTCCCGGACTGGTCGAGAACGGTCATGTGCGGCCGCGGGATGCCACGGCCGGCCGCACGCAGGCCTCGCAGGATCCTGGCCGGCCCACGTTCCTTCTCGGCGCGCAGCGCCGCGTCACCCCAGAAGTGCTCCTTCTTCCAGCCCACGGCCCATCCGGACCGCGCCTGCACCGGCGTGATGTCCGGAGAGATGTCCTGACCGTGCAGCGGATACCCCATCTCGGTCCGCAGCGTGTCTCGCGCACCCAGCCCGGCCGGGACGATGTCATACGCTGCACCGGCCGCCAGCAACGCGTCGAACACACCGACCGCGCCCTCGTTCGGTACGACGAGCTCGTACCCGCGCTCGCCCGTGTATCCGGTCCGGCACACGACGACCGGCGTACCGGCGAAGTCGGCCGTCGCGAACGACATGTAGTCGTGCCCGGTCGGCAGGCCGATCGCGCCCACCACCTCGTCGCTGTTGGTGCCCTGCACCGCGAGGATCGCGTAGTCGTCGTGGGTGTTGGTCACCACGACGCCGTCGGGCGCGTCGGCCTGCAACAGCCGGACCACCTCTGCGGTGTTCGCCGCGTTCGGGATCAGGAACACGTCGTCGTCGGCGTGCAGGTAGGCGATCAGGTCGTCGACCACTCCCCCGCGCTCGTTGCAGCACAATGTGTACTGCGCCTGGCCCGGAGCGATCTTGCCGAGGTCGTTGGTCAGGCACGAGTTCACGTACGCCGCCGCACCCGGACCCTTGACGGTCGCCTTGCCCAGGTGACTCACGTCGAAGACGCCGACCGACGTACGGACCGCGGTGTGTTCGGCGACGACGCCGGAGTACTCCAGTGGCATCTCCCAGCCGCCGAACTCGGCGAACTTGGCGCCGAGCGCGACATGGCGCTCGTGCAGCGGCGACTTCTTCAGATCAGGCGACTCGGTCATGGAGGGGAAACTACCTGACGCGTAGCATGCGGAGGCAGCATTCACGTACCGTCACGGCCGGCCATCTGCCTCGCCGGTCAAGGAGGACTGAGGATTTCGTGACCACCATCACCCTGAGCAAGTCAGATGCCGCCGGCGTCAAGACCGACGCCGTAGTCATCGGCGTGGTCAAACTCGGCGGCGCCGTCACCCTGCCGGCCGGCACCGAGGCGCTGAACGCCGCGTACGGCGGGAAGTTGGTGGAGGTGCTGTCCGGCCTCGGCGCCACCGGTAAGACCGGGGAGGTGACCAAGGTGCCCGGTGCGAAGCCGGGCAAGTCGGCGACCCTGATCGCGGTCGGTCTGGGCGAGGCGCCCGACGGTGCGTTGAAGACCGAGGACCTGCGCAAGGCGGCCGGCGCCGGTGTCCGGGCCGCGAAGACCTCGCAGTCGGTCGCGTTCGCACTGCCGGCGCCGGATGCCGAATGCGTCCGCGCGATCGCCGAGGGCGCGCTGCTCGGTCGTTACACGTTCACGGCGTACAAGTCCGCGGAGGGCACCACCGAGGCGCCCGGCAACCTCACCGTGCTGACCGACCTGGCCCGGAACAAGGACGCCAAGGCCGCCCTGGAGCGGGCCGAGGTGACCGCCGACGCGGTCGCCCAGGTGCGCGACTGGGTGAACACCCCGCCCTCGGACCTGAACCCGGTCGACTTCGCCGCCTCGGCTGTGAAGCTCGGCAAGGAGTACGGCGTCAAGGTCGAGGTGCTGGACGAGAAGGCGCTGGTCAAGGGCGGGTACGGCGGCATCCTCGGCGTCGGCCAGGGATCGGCCAACCCACCGCGGCTGATCCGGATCAGCTACACCCCGAAGAAGCCGGTCACCCATCTGGCCTTCGTCGGCAAGGGCATCACCTTCGACTCGGGCGGTCTCTCCCTGAAGACGTCCACCGGCATGGTGAGCATGAAGGCCGACATGGCCGGCGCCGCCGCGGTGCTCGGCGCGACCATCGCGATCGCCCGGCTCGGGTTGCCGGTCCAGGTCACGACGTACGCCGCGATGGCCGAGAACATGCCGTCCGGATCCGCGGCGCGGCCGTCCGACGTCCTGACCATGTACGGCGGCAAGACCGTCGAGGTGCTGAACACCGACGCCGAGGGCCGGCTCGTGCTCGGCGACGCGCTGGTCCGCGCGTCCGAGGACCAGCCGGACCTGATCGTCGACGTGGCCACCCTGACCGGCGCCTGCGTCGTTGCCCTGGGCACCAAAGTGGCAGGTGCGTTCGCGAACACCGACGCGGCCCGGGACCGGGTCGTGGACGCCGCGATCGCGGCCGGTGAGTCGATGTGGCCGCTGCCGATCCCGGCCGAGATGCTGGACAAGCTGAAGTCGCACTCGAAGGTCGCCGACCTGGCCAACATCACCGGCGAGCCGTGGGGCGGCGCGCTGGCCGCGGCCGCGTTCCTCGGCGACTTCGTTGCCGACGGCATCGACTGGGTGCACCTGGACGTGGCCGGCCCGGCCTTCAACGAGGGCGGCGCGTCCGGCTACACCCCGGCCGGTGGCACGGGGTACGCCGTACGCACGCTGATCGAGCTGGCCGCGTCAGCGACCTGAGTAGCGGATCTCGAGCATGGTGCAGCCGTCGGTCGTGCGGTACGGACCGTGCGGCATCCCGGGCGGCCGGCAGGCGTAGTCGCCGGGGTGGAAGGTCTGCTCGAGGGTGAGATCGGTCAGCGAACCCTCGAGCAGATAGACCTCTTCGACGTACTCGTGCCGGATCACCTCGGTGCCCGACGTCGTACCGGGAGTCCAGCGGGCCAGCCGGGTCAGAGTGCCGTCGGCATCCTGGCTCAGCACTCGCTGGGTGATCCCGGCGCCTCCATCGGTCCACGCCACGCTGCGGGCGGGGAAGAACTCCTTCTCTTCCTTCACGTCAGTCCCAGGCCGCTGCGAGCTGCTCGACCGTGTACACGGTGAACCGGTCGTCTTCGATCTCCGCGAGGGGCCAGGCGACGTCGCCCAGCAGGTCCGGTGCGGATTGCTTGCTCCAGGCAACGCAGTGCGCCTCGAGTGCCCGGTCGGTGTCGGTCGCAAGCGGGCGTCAGCAGGACACCGGCGTACCCGGCGTTGAGGGCGTTGCGGACCGGGATCGTCCGCTCACGGCCGTGCGGCAGGATGAACTGCAGTGCCTGGCTCATCGATTCCTCCATCTTTCCGGCGCCGGCGCATGCGTACATCGTGGTGGCGTGCGTGATCACGGTGGTCGGTCTCCGGCTGGGGCGCCGTGGAGGATGAGAGCACGTCCTGCCGGCGTGCGACCAGGTGTCGCGACGGTCCGGGCGGGCGTGCCCATCCTTTGGATCGCTGCTACGCGCGGCCGTTCTTCTTCATGCGGGCGTTGTACTCACGCATCCGGGGCGGGTAGCCGACCACGGCCGCGTCGTACGACGGGATGCCGAGCCGGTTGGCGAAGTCGTGCGCCCACCGCACGGACGGGACCCGGCGCCGGGTCCACTCGCCGTCGATGGCTACCAGCAGCAAGGTGTACTCGGTCACCGCCGTCCGCGGCTCGACGAATCCCTCGACGCCCTGGCGGGTCTGGGCGAACTCCCGCAGGTGCGCCTGATCGGGGGTGTCCGACCGGCGCATCGTTCCGGCCTTCTGCCGGCGACCGAACCACTTCATGAGGTAAGTGTCCCCTATCCCGGCAAGTCCCCGGGCGAAAGCGGGCGTAACGGTTCCGTCGTCGGCGTGCCCGGCCCGGCGGTGGCGCCGATGGGGATCGGTGGAAAGATGACGGCGGGCAGGAACCGCGATCCGGGGCCGCCCGACCGACACCCACGGAGGAACCTGTGACTGATAGCGGTACGACGTTCGACCTGGTGATTCTCGGTGGCGGCAGCGGTGGCTACGCCGCCGGCGTGCGCGCTGCGACCCTCGGGCTGTCCGTCGCCCTGGTGGAGAAGGACAAGGTCGGCGGCACCTGCCTGCACCGCGGCTGCATCCCGACCAAGGCACTCCTGCACGCCGCGGAGGTGGCCGACTCGGCCCGTGGGGGCGAGCAGTTCGGCGTCCGTACGACGCTCGAGGGCGTCGACATGGGTGGCGTGAACAAGTACAAGGACAGCGTCGTCGACCGGCTGTTCAAGGGTCTGCTGGGCCAGGTCAAGGCCCGCGGTATCACCGTGATCGAGGGCGAGGGGCGGCTGACCTCGCCGACCACGGTCCAGGTCGGCGACACGACGTACACCGGCCGCAACATCATCCTTGCGTCCGGCTCCTACTCCCGTTCCCTGCCTGGCCTCGAACTCGACGGGCATCGGGTGATCGCCAGCGAGCACGCGTTGACGCTGGACCGTGTCCCGGAATCCGCCGTCGTGCTGGGTGGCGGGGTGATCGGGGTCGAGTTCGCCAGCGCGTGGACGTCCTTCGGCACTGCCGTGACCATCGTCGAGGCGCTGCCGCGGCTCGTCCCGGCCGAGGACGCGGACTGTTCGAAGGCGCTGGAGCGGGCGTTCCGGAAGCGGAAGGTCGCTTTCAAGACGGGTACGCCGTTCGAGTCCGTCGCGGTGACGGATTCCGGTGTGCGCGTGACGATCGCCGGTGGTGAGGTGATCGAGGCCGAGCTGCTGCTGGTCGCCGTCGGCCGTGGCCCGAACACCTCCGGGTTGGGCTACGAGGAGGTCGGCGTAGCGCTCGACCGCGGGTTCGTCACCGTGGACGCGACGCTGCAGACCAGCGTGCCCGGGGTGTACGCGGTCGGCGACATCGTGCCGGGGCTGCAGCTCGCGCACCGCGGGTTCCAGCAGGGCATCTTCGTTGCCGAGCACATCGCCGGCCTTTCGCCAACCCCGATCGACGAGGCCGGCATCCCGCGCGTCACCTACTCCGAGCCGGAGGTGGCGTCGGTCGGTCTGACCGAGGAGCAGGCCCGGGCGAAGTACGGCGACGTCGAGATCCTCAACTACAACCTCGGCGGCAACGGCAAGAGCCAGATCCTCAAGACGTCCGGCTTCGTCAAGCTGGTCCGCGCCAAGGACGGCGCCGTCGTCGGCCTGCACATGGTCGGCTCGCGCGTCGGCGAACTGATCGGCGAAGCCCAGCTGATCTACAACTGGGAGGCCTACCCGGCCGACGTCGCACCCCTCATCCACGCCCACCCCACCCAGAACGAAGCCCTCGGCGAAGCCCACCTCGCCCTGGCCGGGAAACCACTGCACTTCCACGATTAGGACAGGTCGCATGACCGGCTGCCGTAGCGAGCAGGTGCTCGGCGGAGTGCCTCGGTGCGCTCTGAGTGCCGCGCAGTAGGCAGTCGGTCAGGTGACCTGTCCTTGGACGCTTGGGCGGGTTGTGGGCCGCCCGAGTAGGTTTGAGGCCGTTGGGGGCGTGCGGGCGCCGTGACCCGGATCCCGCCCGCTCCGGCGGCACCGTAGGCTGACACTCGACCGATCAGACGAAGGAGCAACGACCGTCATGCCGACCTCTGTATCCCTGCCGGCCCTCGGGGAGAGCGTCACCGAAGGAACCGTCACCCGCTGGCTCAAGCAGGTCGGCGACACGGTTGCCGTCGACGAGCCCCTGCTGGAGGTCTCGACCGACAAGGTCGACACCGAGATCCCGTCCCCGGTCGCCGGCACCCTGCTGGAGATCAAGGCCGCCGAGGACGAGACCGTCGAGGTCGGCGCCGAACTGGCCCTCATCGGCGACGCCGGCGAATCCTCCGCCCCCGCCCAGGACGCCCCGGCAGAGCAGCCCGCCGCCGCACAGGCCGCTCCCGCTCAGGAAGCGCCGGCCGCACATGCCGCCCCTGCTCAGGAAGCTCCAGCCGCACAGGCCGCCCCCGCCCAGCAAGCGCCGGCGCAGGAGGCTCCCGCCCAGCAAGCGCCGGCGCAGGAGGCTCCCGCCGCAGAGACCCAGGCCGCCCCGGCCAACTCCGCGCCCGCCCCAGCTGACCAGGCCCCCTCCGACTCTCCTTCGGCACCCGCGTCCGGTGGCACCTCGGTCACCCTTCCCGCCCTCGGCGAGAGCGTCACCGAAGGAACCGTCACCCGCTGGCTCAAGCAGGTAGGCGACGACGTAGCCGTCGACGAGCCCCTCCTCGAGGTCTCCACCGACAAGGTCGACACCGAGATCCCGTCCCCCATCGCCGGCAAGCTCCTCGAAATCAAGGTCGCCGAAGACGAGACCGTTGAGGTAGGCGCCGAACTAGCCATCGTAGGCACCGCCGACGCCGCCCCGGCCGCCTCTTCCGCCCCCGCGGCACCCGCCGCTTCGGCCCCCGCCGAAGCCCAGCCCGCCGCCCCGACCCCGGCCCCGCAAGCCGCCCCCGTCCAGGCAGCCCCGGCCCCGCAGGCGGCTCCCGCCCAGGCTCCGGCGGCACAGGCTCCGGCGGCACAGGCCCCGGCCGCGCAAGCCGTCCCCGCCCAGGCTGCTCCGGCCGCATCGGCACAGCCCGCAACCCAGGCTCCGTCCACCTCCACACCCCCGGCCGCGTCCCCGAACGGCTCTCCGTCGGACGCCCCGAACTACGTCACCCCGCTCGTACGCAAGCTGGCAGCAGAGCACCAGGTTGACCTCAACGCCGTACAGGGCACCGGCGTCGGCGGCCGGATCCGCAAGCAGGACGTGATCGCCGCCGCCGAAGCGAAGAAGGCCGCAGCAGCCGCACCCGCCGCCGCAGCCCCGGCCGCCGCGGCGCCCGCGGCGAAGGCTCCGTCGATCAGCCCGCTGCGCGGCACCACCGAGAAGATGAGCCGGATCCGCAAGGCGATTGCCAGCCACATGGTCAACTCGCTGAAGGTCTCGGCCCAGCTGACCACCGTGGTCGAGGTCGACGTCACCGAGATCGCCAAGCTGCGGAACGCGAAGAAGGCCGAGTTCGAGGCCCGCGAGGGCGTCAAGCTGTCCTTCCTGCCGTTCTTCGCGCTCGCCGCGATCGACGCGCTGAAGCAGTACCCGAAGCTGAACGCGTCGATCGACGAGGAGGCCGGCGAGATCACGTACCACGCGGCCGAGCACCTCGGCATCGCCGTGGACGTGGAGAAGGGCCTGATGGTCCCGGTCGTGCACAACGCCGGCGACCTGAACATCGCCGGCCTGGCGAAGAAGATCGCCGACCTCGCCGAGCGCACCCGCACCAACAAGGTGCTGCCGGACGAGATGGCAGGCGGCACGTTCACCATCACCAACACCGGCAGTCGCGGCGCCCTGTTCGACACGCCGATCCTGAACCAGCCGCAGGTCGGCATGCTCGGCACCGGTGCCGTCGTGAAGCGCCCGGTCGTCATCACCCACCCGGAGCTCGGCGAGACGATCGCGATCCGGCAGATGGTGTTCCTGGCCCTCACCTACGACCACCGCCTGGTCGACGGCGCCGACGCGGCCCGCTACCTGACCGCCGTCAAGCAGCGCCTCGAAGAGGCCCAGTTCGACGTCTGATCCCGACCAGACGCCGGCGCCGGTGTCCGTCTCGCTCGAGACGGGTACCGGCGCCTTGTCATTCGAACCCGAATACCTGCAACCGCAGCCAGTCCACGGCGCGACCCACCACAGACGCGGCTGATCAAGGAGCATGCTGGATGAAGTATGTCCTGGCCGGCGCATCCGGCTTCCTCGGCAAAGCCCTCGCCCGCGACCTGGTGACCGACGGCCACCAGGTCCTCCGACTGGTACGACGTACGCCGTCAAGCGCCGACGAAATCCGCTGGGACCCGGCCCGCGGCGACCTGGATCCGGCCGCACTCGGCGACCCCGACGTCCTGGTCAACCTGGCCGGTGCGAACATCGGCCGCCCGTGGACTCCGACGTACCGCACCCTCATTCGCGAGAGTCGCGTCAGCACCACCGCAACTCTCGCGGCCGTCGCGGGGCAACTCGAACGTCCGCCGGTTGTGATCACGCAGAGCGGGGTCGGCGGCTACGGCCTCGACTGCGGCGACCGCATCCTCACCGAGGACTCCGAACTCGGCGACGGTTTCCTCTCCGACGTCGTACGCCTGTGGGAAGGCGCCCTCGAACCCGCCCGCGCCGCCGGCAGCCGCGTCGCCGCCCTCCGCACCGGCGTCGTCCTCGACCGCAAGGCTCCCGCGTTCCAGCTCCTCTCACTCCCCTTCCGCGTGGGTCTCGGCGGCCGCCTCGGCTCCGGCACCCAGTACTTCCCCGTCATATCCCTCACCGACTGGCTCCGCGCCGTCCGCTTCGTCGCCGAACACGACGCCCTCAGCGGCCCCGTCAACGCCACCCTCCCCGTCCCCGCCACCAACAACGACTTCACCCAAGCCCTCGCCACAGCCCTCCACCGCCCCGCCTTCGTCCCCGTCCCCGCCTTCGTCATGAAGGCCGCCCTGGGCGAGTTCGCGTGGGAACTCCTAGGCAGCAAACGAGCCCTCCCCACCCGCCTCCAATCCCACAACTTCACCTTCCACCACCCCACCACCCCCACAGCCGTCTCCGCCGCCCTCACCTCCTAGCCTGAACCGCGCCGCTACGCACACCCGGACCTACAACGCAGCCCCGAGGCCGGCACCCTGTGTTGTGTGGCGACCCTCCTTCGGGCGTCGCCGAGATCGGTCCGGTGCAGCTGATCTCCTCAGCGGCCGCCGTACGGAACGACCCCCGCACCATCGCGCCACGGATCCGTCGGCCGCCCGTCCTCGAGATCACTTGGTTGATCGCCGACCAACCCCCTCCCATCCGAATCCGCGGGCTCACCTAATGGGGTAGGCACCTCACCCCAGATGGCCAAGCTCACCGCCTCCCGAACCGACAACCGCGCCCCATCCCCAGCAACCTCGCTGCCAGCCAGCCACAACCGATGCAACATCCCTCCACGTATGCCGCGAACGGCGGGGCCCGACGAGCTACGGACATCCGATACAGCGCCGCTGCCCGGCGCGGGCGCCAAGCCGAGCCCGGACGATGGAGTCGTAGAGCCGAGCCCGGACGATGGAGACGTAGAGCCCAGCTCAGCCGGCGAGGCCGTCCAGGACTGACCTGATGGGTCGTGACCGGTGTGCGTTGTGGCTGTTCGAGATGGACCGGACAAGCTTGGTCCGACGTTCGGCGGGTCCGTGCGGGATGGACCAATCGGGGCCGGTCCTGCAAGCGGTGAGGCTGCGTGGGATGAACCGCACAGGATCGGCTCCGTTTGCGGCGAACTCATGCGGGATGGACTGGTCGGGCTTGGTCCGGTGGGCGGTGGTTGTTGGGCTGCCTGTTGCCGTGGTCGGCAGGGGTTGGGCTGCCGGGGTGGTCGGAGGGATTGTTGTGGTGGTGGGTCGGCCCAGGTGGGGCGGGCGACGTGGACCTCGCCGTCGGTGATGGTGATGGTCCAGTCGCCGTGGTGCAGGTCGACGTGGTGGCGGCGGCACAGCAGGCACAGGTTGTGCACGGCGGTGGCGCCGCCGTCGATCCAGGACTGCAGGTGGTGGGCGTCGCACTGCACCGGCGGCGCACCGCAGGCGACGCAGCCTTTGTCGCGGGCGTTCAGGGCGCGTCGCATCGCGCCGGTGACGAGCCGCTCGGCCCGCCCGACGTCCAGCGGCTCCGACTTCGACCCCAGCACCAGCGGGATGATCTTCGCGTCGCAGGCGAGTCGCCGGATGGTGGCCGCGGACAGGCCGTCGCCGTACACGAGGTCGCCGATCGCGTCCGCGGCCGCCGACTTCAGGTCCTGCAGGTCGATGGTCACGGTGATGTTCGCCTTCGCACCGAACCCCGGAATCCGCCCAGACCCACCGGCCCCGCCCGCCCTACCGGTACCGGCCGGACCGGCACCAGTCGCCCTGGCACCGGCTGGTCCCGTCGTACCGGCGCCGGCCTCACCCACGTCCGCCAGGCCGGCACCCGCCGTATCAGCACCGGCCGTATCAGCACCGGCCGCACCCGGCGTGCGGGCGCCCGTTGTACTGGCTCCGCCCGTGCGGGCAGCGGCTGTAGGGGCCGGGGTGGTGGCGGTGTCGTAGGCGGTGGCGGCGAGGGTGAGGGCGGTGGTGAGGGCGTCGGCTTGGCGTTTGTCGCGGGGGCGGGGGTCGAGGTCGCCGGTGAGGGTGCGGTGGGGGCGGGCGCCGGCGTGGATCAGGGAGCGGAGGAGTTCGGCGTTTTCGTTGGCCAGGTAGCCGCGGAACTTCACGCCCCGGTCGGCGCCGATCAGGGTCAGGGATTCGCGGGCGTAGGCGTGGTGTTCGTCGGGTTCGGGGCCGTCGGTGTCGAGGACGTCGCGGACGCGTTGGCCGGCCTTGCGTAGTTCGGCCGGGGACAGGTGGCGGGCCAGGCCGACGAGTTCGCGTTCGGCCACGTCGAGGTCCTCGACCGCGACGGTGTCGGGGACTTTCTCGAGCGCGGTCACGATCGCCTCGGCCTGGGCCGGGCGCAGGAACCCCTCCGCCGCACCCGCACCCGCGCCGTCCGCCTCGTGGGCCTCGGCCGCCTCGTCCGCCTCGTCCGGGTCGTCGGTCGGTTTGTCGGGGCTGTCTGCTGCGCGGTAGGGCGTCGGTAGGGCGGCCGACACGGCGGCGTACTTCGACAGCGTCTGGGCCAGGCGGACGTCGCGGCGGGCTTGGGGGCGGTCCAGGCGGTAGCGGAACGCGAGTAACTGGGTGGTGTCGTGGGCGCCGATTTCCTGGGCGTAGCCGTCTTGGTCGAGGCCGGCGATGAGGTGCAGGCGGTAGGTCTGTCGGCGGGCGAGGTCGGCCTCGAGGGCGTCGAGAGCCGCGAGCTTTTCGCTGCCGCTCATCGACCACACCGGTCGCTCGCCGAGAAGTTCCATGCCGTCAACTCTAGACACAGCCACCGACAGTTCTCAAACCCAGAACCCCTTGTTTTCAAGGGGTTCTGCTCATCCACAACGCATCGTCGGCTATCCACAAGCATCAGATGCTGTGGACAACCTGAAGGACGTTGCCTCGGGCAACATGAGGCTCGGTCGAGTAACTGCTGACCGTTCAGGCGGCAGATGACTCCAATTGTTGAGGAGCCATGCGCAGCCGACTCTGCTGAGGCTGACGACAAGCGTCGACGGCCCAAAGCACATGCCCGAAGGGCGATGACGAAGCCAATCGCGGCGAACTTGATCAGCAGCACGCCCTCGATCGCCGGCGTGGTCGGACGCGAGCGGTGGCAGGTGCGTGGGGTGGCGGGCGCGTGGGGTGGCCGGCGCGTGGGGTGGCGGGCGCGAGCGGCGGGTGCGCGGGGTGACGGGTGCGGGCGCGAGCGGTGGCGGTCGCGAGGTGGCGGGTGGGTGTGACAGCGGTCGTAGCGGGCAGAGGCTCAGGCTGGGGTGATGGTGGTGATTCGCCAGGTGGGGGTAGTTCGGGTGCTGGTGAGGGTGATGAGGCGGGTTGTGGGGGTGCCGGGCGGGAGTGGGGTTGTGGTGCCGGTGTGGTCGATTGCTCGGCCGGCTGAGAGGTGGTCCGTGGTTTTGAGGGTGATGGTGGTGGGGGTTTGGTGGGTGACGGTGGTTTTGTCGATCTGGATGCGCAGGCCTTGGATGCGGACGTTTTGTTTGAGGTACGAGGCAAGGAGTGCGCGGTCGGCGAGCCAGGGTGGGCTGCCGGGGACGTAGATGTTGTCCAGTACGTCCGGGTTGAGTGTCCAGAAAGCGTGTGCGCGTTGGGCATCTAGGGCTCCGAGGGTGAGCGCCCATCGGGCCGCGTCGGTGCGTGATGTGGTGGTCGGAGGCTTGATGGGCGATTGAGAGGTTGGGGGCCGGGTCGGCGTTGGCGGGGTTGCTGGCCGGGTCGGTGTGGGCGGGGTTGTCGGCTGGGTGGCTGTTGGTGAGGCCGTGGGCTGGCTGCGTGCGCTCGCGGGTCCGGTGGGTGTCGGGTGGGTTGCGGGTTGAGTGGGTGTCGATGGGGTTCTGGGTTGAGTCGATGCCTCTGCGGTTGTGGGTTGGTTGGTCGCGGCGGTTGGGGTGGGGGTGTTCAGGGCGCCGATTGTTGCTATGCCGATGACCAGGACGATGACGGCTCCGAGGGCGGCTGCGGCGAGTACGCCGTACGCGGGGTGAGGTAAGCGTCGTCGTTCTGGTGAGGTTCTTGGGTATAGAAGGCGGGACCACAGGGCGTGGCTGCGGCGCCAGGGGTGGCGGTGGGTGCGCGGGCGGTTGGGTCTGGTCGGCGTGACCATGGCGGTGGAGGCAGCTGTCGGGCTCGAGGCGAGCGCGGAGGTCGGCGTGTGCGCCTGGTTCTGATCGGGTGGTGGGGTCTGAGCGGGCGCCGGGGTCTGGGCGGGCGCGGGGGTCGAGGCGAGCGCGGGGGTCGGCTTGGGCAATGCGCTCTGGACGGCTGCCGGGGTCCAAGCCTCGATCGGAGTCGAGGCGTGGGGCGGCGTGGAGGTGGGAGGCGGGGTCGAGACGTGGGGCGGCGTCGCGGTCCGTGCCGGGGTCCAGGCCTGTGCGGGGATCCAAGCCTGTGGCGGGGTCGAGGTAAGGGGCGGCGTGGAGGTGTCGGGCCGGGGCGACGGGTGGGGCGGCGTTGAAGGGCCGGGCGAGGAGGGGGCGGGTGGGGTTAGGCGGGTCAGGGGGTTGATGGGAGGTGGAGTGGGAGTGCGGCGGGTGAGTTTGGGGCGGCGGAGGGGGCGGCGGCGGGAGGGTTTCGGGAGGGCTTTGGTGGGAGCGGGTGGATGAGGGGTGGTGGCTTGTGGAGGTTGAGGTGTGGACGGTTTGGGTGGGAGTGGGGTGAGGGGGGTGCGGGAGCGTTGGAGGGGGTCGTCGGTGGTGGCGGGTTTGGTGGTGGTTGGGGGGTGGGGTGGGGTGGTGATGGTGTCGGGCAGGGTTGTTGGAGGGGTGGTGGGGTCTTCGGGGAAGGCCAGGTCGATGGGTTCGGGGGCGGCCAGGGTGAGGAGGCGGCTGGGGAGGTTGTGGGTGGTGAAGAGGTCGGGGGTGAAGGTGGTTGGGTCGCCGCCGGCTTGATGGGCGATGGTGGCGAGGGCTCGTAGGTCGTCGGTTGGACTGCCGGGGTGGAGGGCTGCGTCGGTGAGGACGGGGCGGCCGTCGGCGTCGAAGAGGGAATTGGTGGGGGTCAGGCTGCCGTGGGTCAGGCCGGAGCGGTGGAGGTGGTCCAGGGCTTCGGCGAGTGGCGTGAGGAGGGTCACCAGTTCGCCTGGTGAGAGGGGGCCGCGGCGGGTCCGGAGAGCGGTCAGGCTGCCGGCTACGACGTACTGGGTGATGAGGAGCCAGTCGGTGCCGGTCTCGCGGAACTCCAGGAGGCGGGCGATGTGCGGGTGGCGGATGCGTTGCAGGATGGCGATGTCCTCACGGAACTTCTCCTGGTCGGGGATCGCGGTGATCGGGATGCGTTTGAGTACGGCGTTGCGGCCGGTCGCGAGGTCGCGGACCTGCCAGACGGCGCCGGCCGATCCGGACCCGAGCTTCTTGCGGAGGCTGTAGCCGGCGATGTCGAGGTCCATGCCCAAGAGAGTGCACGAATCGCCGGAACCGCCGCGGAAGTTATCCACAGACGGCATCGGGGTTCGGCGTAGCGCGGTGGCCTGTGGATGGCGGAGTACGGCGGGATCGGGCGCCGCATACACTCGAAGGCGTGAGGGATATCAGGTATGTGGAGGCCGGGTTCGGCGCCGACGCGGTGGATTACGAGGCCGCGTGGGCCGAGCAGCGGCGCCTGCACGCGGAAGTTGCCGAGGGCACCGGTTCGGAAACGGTCATCCTGCTCGAGCACCCGCCGGTGTACACGGCGGGCAAGCGGACCGAGCCGCACGAGCGGCCGCTCGACGGGACGCCGGTGGTGGACGTCGACCGCGGCGGGAAGATCACCTGGCACGGTCCGGGGCAGCTGGTGGGCTACCCGATCGTGAAGCTGGCCTCACATGTGTACGTGGTGGACTACGTACGGCGCCTGGAGGAGGCGCTGATCGCGGTTTGCGCCGAGCTCGGGGTGAAGACCGGGCGGGTCAAGGGGCGCAGCGGGGTGTGGGTGGCGGCGGACGATCGCGGTCGGGAGCGGAAGATCGCGGCGATCGGGATCCGGGTCGCGCAGGGCGTGACGATGCACGGGTTCGCGCTGAACTGCGACAACGATCTGGCCTGGTTCGATCGGATCGTGCCGTGTGGGATCTCGGATGCGGATGTCACCACGCTGTCCCGGGAGCTGGGGCGGGATGTGCGGGTGACGGAGGTGCTCGAATCGGTGCGCCGGAATCTGGATCGGCTGCTGGCGTGGGAGGAGTACGAGCGGAGTCCGGACATCGACCACCATGAGGAACCGCCGACTGCCATTACCTACGGGTTGACTGTCTGAGGGTCGCGCTGCCGCTGCGTGGGTGTGGGTAGCTCCCATTCGGTGCTTTGCCAGTTGCTGTTCGGCTGATCCGTCTGTGCCTAGGCAAAGCACCGAATGTGAGCGGTTGTGGACGATGCCGTGAGTTCGGCGGGCGTGGCTTGTGTCTGACGGCCGCAGCCTGCGTGACGGGCGGCGGTTGGCTGCTGGACGATTTGTGTGGCGGGGTCCCGGTTGCGGGCCTGGACCGGTGCAGGGCGCTCGCCTACATCGTCACTGTTAGTGGGGGCAGGCCGACTTTGGTTCGCCAGGTGGTGTGGAGGGTTTGTAGGCGGGTGGCGAGGGCGGGTTCGGTGGTGACGTGGTTTTGTTGTTCGGCCAGGTCGTTGGTGAGATTGGTCAGGGACCAGCCGTTGCCCATGGGGGCGTGTTCGTAGGTTTTGAGGTGTTGGGTGTCGGGGGTGTCGGCTACCCAGCTGAGTTTCCACGGGCCGGAGCGGACCGCCCATTGGAATTCGCAGTCCCAGTGGAGGGTGTCGTGGGCAGCGTCCGTCTCGCCTGACAGAGCCGGCAGGATGTCCAGGCCGTCGGTCGCCTCGACTGTCGCGCCCGCGGCGGCGGCCAGGGTGGGGACTAGGTCGAGGGTGCTGACGAGGGCATCGGCACGGCGGCCGGCGGGGAGGTGGCCCGGCCAGCGCCAGAGCATCGGGACGCGGATGCCGCCGTCCCAGACTGTGTACTTGGTGCCGCGGAGCGGTGTGTTGTCGCCGAAGTTGCAGGTCGAGCCGCCGTTGTCGGTGGTGTAGACGACGATGGTGTTGTCGTCGACGAGGTCCAGCAGTCTGCCGATCTCGGCGTCCATCAGTTCCAGTTGTGCGAGGTAGTACTCCCGGCCGTGCGGCAGGTTCGGCACGATCACGTCGTCGTACCACTCTGCGAAGGAGTCGTTGACGTCCGGCGTCCAGTCGCGGAAGGCGGGTAGACCGCGAGCCGCGAGTTCGGACTCGGGTAGTTGCCAGCAGAAGTTGTGTACGGCGTTGAACGCGAGCATGCAGAAGTACGGCCGCTCGTCCTCACCGGTGATGAACTCGGCCGCCCGCCGCCCGAACTCCGCGGTCAGGAAGCCCTCGTGCTCAACCGGCTCGTCCCCCGACAGCAACGGCTGGACCGCCATGTGATGCGCCGCGGGCTGCCCGTACGACGAGACCGCGTCCTCCGAGTGATGCAGATAGTTGAGCCGCCCGAAAGACTGACCAGCCAGCCCGTACAACGTCTCCTCGAACCCGTGATGCGGCGGGCACGCCCGATCACCGACCGTCTCTCCCCCGTAGTGCACCTTGCCGAAGTACCCGGTTCGATACCCCTGATCACGCAGGACCTCCGCCAGCGTCGGTACGTCGTCCGGCGGGAACGCGGCCGAGTCGAACCACTGGCCACCCCACCGCTGCTGATACTGCCCGGAGATGATCGCGGCCCGCGAAGGACTGCAGATCGGCGCGGTCACATACGCGTCGGTGCAACTCACCCCCTCGGCCGCGAGCCGGTCCAGCGCAGGCGTCCGGACATCGGCGTGAATCCCCTGGACGCCGCGATCGGCGTACCCATGGTCGTCCGAAACGATCAGCAGAATGTTGGGCGCGGACAAAGGATCATCCTCTCGTGAGGGTGGCCAGGCGCTCGGCCTGGTCGGATTTCGCAAGTACGTCGATCCGGTCGGGGTCCAGGATCGATCGGAGCTCGGAATCGAGCCTGGCGACCAGGGCCTCGTCGGTCGAGAGGTCGTACAGCTCGAGCGGATCGGTGTCGACGTTGAAGACCTGCGGCCGCTGCGCCGCACCGTGGTAGCAGTACTTCCACGGACCGGACTTGAGCATGAAGCCGCCGTCGACCATCCCCTGTGCGTGGTACTCCGACAGCACCGGCCGATCGACCGGATCGAGCAGAGTCCGTCCCGGGAGCGCCGGATCCGGTGTCAGGCCGGCGATGTCTCGCAAGGTCGGCAGAACGTCGACCAGACTCACGTGGTCGTGGTTGCGCCCTGGCTGCACCGACGGATGGCGCAGCAGCAGAGGGATGCGTACGGCGGGCTCGTAGAAGCACTGCTTCTGCCAGATGCCGTGGTGCCCGGCCATCTCACCGTGATCACTCGTGTAGATGACGACCGTGTCGTCAGGCACCGCCGCCAACAGCCGACCGATCTGGTGGTCCAGGTGACTGATCAGCGCCCAGTAGCAAACCGTCGCCTCACGCAACTCCTCCTCGGTCAGCAACTCGTCGTTGCGGAAACCGTGCCGCAGCCGCGAGATCACCGGGTGCTCGTCATCGGCGGTCGATGGCAACTCGACGTCGGCTGGATCGTAGAGAGCGCGATACGCAGGCGGTGCTACCAGCGGGAAGTGCGGATGCATGTACCCGACGTACAGCAGGAACGGCTCCGATCTCGGATCACGCAGGAAGTCCAGGGCGGCATCGGTTGCCGCGACGTCGTGCGTGGTGTGGACGTGGTCGCCGGGGCCGTGTTCGGTCACATGTGAATTGGACGGTCGCCGCCAGTCCGTCGTACGACGAGGTGGCTTGCCGCTGTGGTCGAGCCAGAAGTCCAGGTCGTCGGTCAGCCGGAGATCGAACCCGAGCAACCGGTCCGGTCCGTTGAAGTGGGTCCGGCCCGCGATCACCGAGGTGTAACCGGCCTCGCGCAGGTGGTGACCCCAGGTGCGGAACGACGGTCCAGGGATCACGCCGTTGTCCCAAGCCCCGATCTGGTGCACGTACTGGCCAGCCATCACTGACAGCCGCGAAGGCACACACATGGGGCTGTTCGTGTACACGCGGTCGAACGAAACGCCTTGTGCGGCGAGCTGATCCAGGTGTGGTGTCCGAACGTGCGGATGCCCGGCCCACCCAGCCGCAGCGGCGGTGTGCTCGTCGGACAGGACAACGAGGACGTTGGGAGGGCGCATAGGGACAGCCTAAGCAAGCGATTGCCCTTCCGCGCGGTGCCGAAGTGTCTGCGGGATGTGACGGCAAAACGTCGCTACCTTGTGGGTGTGGCCAAATTTCTTGGGTTCTTGCTCGGCGTGGCGGTAGCACTGGCCGGACCGGCTGTGTTCGGGGTACTCGCGGCGCCGGGTGGTATCGAGCTGAATACGAAGGAGATGGCGCTTGCCTACGGCATCGGCGCGCTGATCTTCTGGGCCGTGGCGTCGTACTTCTCCGGCGCCGGTGCGCTCGGTGCGTTCGTCGCCTTCGGCGCGCTGATCTACTGCTGGCTCTGGATCCCGAACCGGACCACAAACTTCCTGAACGACGTCCCAGGTGTCACGACCGGGATGATCGAGGGGTCGAGGCGGTACACGCTGAACGGCGTCGTTCCGATTCTTGCGGTGATCTCGCTGGTGTATGCGATCCAGCTGATCGTGCACAGCGTGCAGCGCCGGCGGCGGGAGCGGGTCGAGGCTGATCGCCTGCAGCGTGAGCAGGAGGCCGCGCAGGCGGAGCAGGAAGCGGATGCCGCGGCGGTGTACCCGGTTGCCGGGAGCACCTATCCGGCGTACGCCGAGTCGTTCGGCAACAGGAGCCGGTTCGACGACCTGTTCGACGATGAGCAGGAGCCGGTCCAGCCGCGCAACCAGGCGGAGGACCAGACCGACCAGTACCCGACCGCTGCGGCTGAGCACACCGCGCAGTTCCGCGGCGCAGCTCCGGAAGACGATGCCTCAGGCAACTATCCGGGCGATGACACGGTCCTCGTCCCTACCGACCGCGACGAGACCGTCCAGGTCCCGGCCCAACAGCCGGAAGCAGCACCCGAGCCGCAGCAGCCTGAGGGTGGCGAGCGGACCGCAGGGGCGGCGCCGGCCGCAGTCGCTGGGGCGGCGGTGGCGCACGAATCGCAGCAGGAGAAGGCGGTCACTCCCGACGACGAGCCCACGGCGGTAGCGCCGCAGCAGCCGCCGGCGGCGCCCAAGGTGGCGCCCGAGCAGCCTGCCGCCGCACCTGCGGTGAAGCAGCCGCAAGCGGAACAAGCCCCCGCCGACAACGCAACACAAGTAGCTCCCAACGCGGAGCCGCAGGCCACGCAGGCTCCCCCGGCCGCGACGGCGGCGCCGGTGCCGGACGCCGGTGAGGATGCGACGCAGCAGGCGGCGCAGACTCCCCCGGCGGCGCACACAGACGAGGACGCAACGCAGGAAGCGCCCAGGGTTGAGTCGCAGGCAGTGGAGGCTCCCCCGGTCAAGGCCGAGCAGGCGCCGGCGTCGAACGCCGACGACGATGCGACGCAGGAAGCTCCAAAGGTGGAGCCGCAGGTCACGCCCGCTCCCCCGGTCAAGGCCGAGCAGGCGCCGGCGGCTGACGCCGACAACGATGCGACGCGGGAGGCTCCTCGGGTGGAGCCGCCGACTGCTCAGGGTCAGGCGGAGCAGGCTCCTGCGGGCAACCCGGAGCAGGTGGTGCAGGCTCCGGTGGGCAAGGTGGAGCAGCAGGCTCCTGCGGGTAAAGCGGGGCAGGTGCCGCAGGGTGCTCCGGGTAGGGAGGAGCGGATGGCTGGCGCGGTGCCGACGGTCAGGGAGCAGGTGGGGTCTCAGTATCGGGAGCGGATGGACGACCCGGAGGACACCGGCGAGTTCCACATGACCGCGTTCGAGAACCCCGTGGTCAGGCCCGCAGAAGCTTGAGAGTTCAGGCGACGTGCATGCGTTGGTGCTGGTCGCGGCGGGCGTGTTCGGTGATGGCTTCGTCGTAGGCGGCGCTGGCCATCGCGAGCACGTCGCCGGCCATCTGCGCACGCGGTGACTCGGTGCTCCACGCAAGGATCAGCTTGCGGTGGATCGGGTCGCCGACCAGGGTGCGGGTGGTGACGTCGGAGGAGAGCATCCGATACGACGTCGGTGAGACCAGCGCGACACCCTGACCACTCGTCACGAACCCCATCAGCACCGACGTGTCCACCGAGTGGTGCTCGACCTTCGGCTGGAACCCGGCCTGCTCGCACGCCGCCCGGAACAGTACGTGGAACCCGCTGTCGTCCGGCGGCTCCCCGATCCACTCCTCCCCCGACAGCGTGGACAGCTCGATCTCCCCGCGCGCCCGCGTCGCCACCGCCAACGGGTGGTCCGCGGCCATCACGACGTACGCCGATTCCGACTCGACGACCGTGGTCGACTCGACCCCGCTCGACAGCCGCAGCTCGAAGCCGGGGAACTCCCGCAACAGCGCGAAGTCGAGCCGCCCGCTCTCCAGCTGCTGCAGCAGCACGCTGGTCGACCACTCGACCTCGATGCTGACCTGCTCGATCTCGCCGTGGTGGCGCAGCCGCGACGCGATCCCCGACATCGGAGCCGTCGGGAACCCGCCCAGCCGGACGGCCGAGGACTCGACCGCCGTCATCGCGGACACGGTCGCCGACAGGTGGTCGACGTCGACCAGGATCGCCCGGGCGCGATCGACGGCGTACCGCCCCAGCGGAGTGGGGGTCACGCCGGTGCGGGAGCGCTCGAACAGCTCACCGCCGAACGCCGCCTCGATCCGTTTGAGCTGCGCGGTCAGGCTCGGCTGGCTGACCTTGAGCCAGCGGGCGGCCCGACCGACGGACCCCGCTTCTGCCACCAGGACCACCACCCGCAGGTGGCGCAGCTCGACGTTCATGCGTTGAGACCGTAGTCGAGGTCGTCACACAGCACACAGGCATCCCACATTGCGGTTTCGTCACAGCCCGGGCAGACATGTAACACTCGCCCGGGCTGTCACGATGATTTACCCCGCCTTGATGGTCAGCGCCTCGCGATACCCGAGCCGCCGACCCGTCTGCAGCAGGGTGCGCTCGTACAGGCGGGCGCCGAGGCGGACGATCAACACGGTCGCGGCGAGCAGGATCGCGATCGCCAGCAGCGGCTGCCAGACCGGTACGTCCTCGGTCAGCATCCGCCCCGGCATCGCCATCGACGACGCGATCGGCACGAACGACGCGACCGTCTTGGCCGACGCCCCGGCGAACACCGAGAAGAAGAACGGGATCATCAGGATCATCTGCCCCGGCAGCGTGGTCGACCCGAGGTCCTCCTGCCGGGTGGCCAGCGATCCGGCCACCGCCCACAGCCCGGCCAGCGCGACGAACCCGAGGACGAAGAAGACCACGAACCAGCCCGCCACCGGCGCGACCACCTCGAGGATGGCGGCCTGGTCGGTGAGCAGCAGCCCGATCAGCGAAGCCCCCGCGATGACCACGATCTGCCCGAGGGCCAGCGCGGTGCTGCCGAGCACCTTGCCCCACAGCAGCGACCGGATCGGCACCGCGGCGGCGAGGATCTCGACGACCCGGCTCTCCTTCTCCTGGACGACGCTCTGCGCGATCATCATGCCGAACCCGAGCGCGGTCATGTAGAACACCAGCGCCAGCCCGATGTTGACGAAGTCGGACACGATGTCGGGCAGCGGACCGGGCTTCAGCAACACCAGATCGACCTTCGTCCCGGCGCGCAGCTCGGTGGGAGTGAGACCGGCCTGGGCCGCGTTCTGCTCCATTCCGACGCTGGATGCCGCCTCGCGCAGCGCGCTCTCCAGCCCCGAGTCGACCCGGTCCTTGCCGATGACGGCGTACCCGTCGGCGACCGGCACCAGCGCCGCCTTCACCTCGCCGCTCGTGACGAGTTGCTCGGCCGCCGGCCGGTCCCCGGCCCGGGTCACCTCGAAACCGTCGCCGCCCTTGGTCGTCGACGCCTGCTGCACGACCTTGGCGCCGACGTCATCGATCACGGCAATCTTGTCGGCGCCGCCGCGGCCGGCCAGGATCGCCGGGATGATCACCGCGGCGAGCACGATCAGCAGCATCACCACGGTCGACCCGATGAAGGTCTTGTCCCGCAGCTTGGTGCTCACCTCACGTTGAGCGATCAGCATCCAGGGCCGATCGAGAGTACGGTCGTTCATCGGGTCGCCTCCCGGAAGACGTCGCTCAGTGCCGCCCGCTCGGGTCCGAACTCGAGGACCGGCCCGCGGGAGATCGACTGCTGCAGGACCTGTTGCGCCACACCGTCGTCCTCGACGTCGAAGAGCGCCGTACCCCCGGCGACATCGCGCACCTGGATGCCGCGGACGTCGCGCAGCCAGCCCGCGTCCCCGTCCACCACCAGCTTGTAGGTCAGGGAAGGCCCGGCGGCCAGGTCCGCAACGGGGCCTGCGGCAACGACTTTGCCACGGGAGAGTACGACGAGGTCGTCGCACAACCGCTCGACCAGGTCGAGCTGGTGGCTGGAGAACAGCACCGGCACCTCCGGCGTGACCTCCTCCCGGAGCAGATCCACCATGGCGTCGACGGCGAGCGGGTCGAGGCCGCTGAACGGCTCGTCCAGGACCAAGGCGATCGGCTCGTGCACCAGCGCGGCCGCGATCTGCACCCGCTGCTGGTTGCCCAGCGACAGCGTCTCGAGTACGTCGGTCGCCCGTTCGGCCAGCCCGAGTCGTTCGAGCAGCTTGTCGGTCCGCTCGGCGGCGCGGTCCGGGTCGAGCCCGTGCAGCCGGCCGAAGAACACGAGCTGGTCGCGGATCTTCATCTTCGGGTACAGCCCACGCTCCTCCGGCATGTACCCGAAGTCACGCCGTACCGCCTGGGTCAGCAGCTCGCCCTTCCACAGCACCTCGCCGACCGTCGCGGCCAGCACGCCGAGGATGATCCGCATCGCGGTCGTCTTCCCGGCCCCGTTGGCCCCGACGAATCCGGTCATCCGGCCCGGTGCGACGTCGAAGTGGACGTCGTCCAGCGCCAGCTGTTCCCCGAACCGCCGAGTGAGCCCAGCCACCCTCAGCATCCGTCACCGTTCCCCATCAGCTCAGCCCCCCGCCGGGTCCGTCCCCAGCACCCCAAAGCTAGTCAGGACAAGCGCCCCCCACGTCGCCCCTCAGACGGATCACCCAGGTCATCCGCGCGACGGACTCCCCCGCCCGTTGCGTCCGAAGATGTGTGGCCTACAACCCACAGTTCTTCGGACGCAACGGCTGTGTGGCGGTGGTTAGCCGGTCGGATCGTCGCCGGGGGTGACGAGGCCGCATTCGTAGGCGAAGACGACGGCTTGGACGCGGTCGCGGAGGCCGAGTTTGAGCAGGATGCGGGAGACGTGTGTCTTGACGGTGGCCTCGCCGACGTAGAGCTGGTTCGCGATCTCGGTGTTGGTGAGGCCGCGGGCGATCAGACCGAGGACCTCGCGCTCGCGGTCGGTCAGCTCGGCGAGCAGATCGGGGCGGTAGACGCGTTCGCCGCCGCCGGTGAACCGCTTGATCACCCGCCGGGTCACCTCGGGCGCGAGCAGAGCGTGGCCGGAGTGGACCACCTGGATGGCGTCGACCAGGTCCTCCGGCGCGGTGTTCTTCAGCAGGAACCCGCTGGCCCCCGCCCCGAGCGACTCGAACAGGTAGTCGTCGCGGTCGAACGTGGTCAGGATGACGACCTTGCCGGCGTCCGCGGCGACGATCTGCTGGGTCGCGGAGATCCCGTCCATGCCGGGCATCTGCACATCCATCAGTACGACGTCCGGCCGCAGAGCCAGCGCGAGTTCGATCGCCTTCTCGCCGTCGGCGGCCTCGCCGACCACCTGGATCTCCGGTTCGACCGACAGGATCATCCGGAACCCGGCCCGGACCAGGTCCTGGTCGTCCACCAGCAGCACCCGCATGGGCGCGGTGTCACTCATCCTGAGTCCCTCCGGTCAACGGGCGGTTCTGCGGGTCGAGCGGGATCCGGACCCGGACCCGGAAGCCGCCGACCGGGCGCGGCCCGATCTCGCTCTCGCCGCCGAGCAGACCGACCCTCTCACGGATCCCGACGTGGCCCAGCCGGCTCCCCACCGGCGCGTGTTTCGGCCGGCCGTCGTCGATCACCTCGAGCTCGACCGAGTCACCGAGGTAACGCAGGGTGATGTGGGCACTGCGGGCGGTCGAGTGACGGCGTACGTTGGTCAGCGCCTCCTGAGCGATCCGGTACACCGAGACCGAGACGGTCTCCGGTAGCCGGACCGGTGGGCCGATCTGGTGGAACCCGACGGACAGGCCCTCGCCGTTCACGTCCGCGATCAGCGCGGGCAGCCGGTCGGCGCCGGCCTGCGGCTGCTTGACGGCCGGTGCTTCGAGGTCCAGATCCGGGTCGGCCGCGCGCAGCATGCCGAGTAGCTGGCGCATCTCGTTCACCGCGGTGCGGCTGGAGTTCTCGATCACGCTGAGGGCGCTCTTGGCGGCGTCCGGGTCGGTGTCCATCACGCGGCGGGCCCCGCCGGCCTGTACGCCGATGCTGCTGATGTGATGCGCGACGACGTCATGCAACTCTCGGGAGATCCGCAACCGCTCGTCGATCACCGCGCGCTTGGCGTTGGCCTCCTGCTGGGCGGCGAGCTCGGTCGCCTGCTGCTCGAGCTCGTGCCGCTGCCGCGCGATCCCCCACGCCGTCCGGCCCCAGAAGTACGCGCCGAAGAAGTAGAGGGCGTTCAGCGCCAGGGTCAGGACGACGCTGGAGACGTACGGCGAGAGCAGCGCGTGGTTCGGCCCTTCGATCGCGTTGTTGCGCAGCGCGTGGGCGAAGTTGATCGTGAGCCAGCCGAACATCGCGATGAAGACCAGCGCCACCGAGGCCTTCATGAGCCGCCGGTCCCGCGCCCAGGCGACGGCGGCGTAGACCGCCATGAACATGGTCGCCTGGGTGATCAGGTTCCCGGCGAACGCGAAGGTGGCCCGCTCGCCGTTCACCACGAACAACACCGCGACCGCCAGCAGCACCGTGATCGGGTACCGGCGGCGGAAGCACAGTGGCAGAGCGATCGCCGCACTCAGCACGTACGCCTCGACCCCGCCGATCCCCAGGTCGACGTGCGTCGGGGCAGCGCCGCGGGCCAGCTCGGTCCCGATCACCGCAGCGAGCGCCATCCCGAGACCCAGCAACACGTCGGTACGACGCTCCCGCGCGGTCGGACCGGGTCGCACCCATCCGCGCACCGTCGTCCCCGTGGCCGGTGGTGTCCCGGGTTCCGCGCCCGCGGGCGCCGTACCGAGCTCAAGCGTGGACATGGCTCATCAGCCTAGGGCCTGTCCGGCGCTCCCCTGCAGTCGCGAGCAGGTGCTCGGTGCGGTAGCTCGGTGTGCTGGAGTGGAGGCCTCGATGTTTTTCCATCGTGGCCTTCGCTCCAGTGCACCGAGATGCCGTGCCGAGTGCCGCGCAGCACGCAGGGGAGCGCCGGACAGGCCCTGGGGCCTGATGACGCCTGACTCGGGCCGCGTACCCTGGAGGGCGTGACGATCGCCCCAGAAGGACGGAAACTGCTCAGGCTCGAGGTGCGCAACGCGGAGACCCCGATCGAGCGCAAACCCGAGTGGATCAAGACCCGCGCGAGGATGGGCCCGGAGTACCAGGCGCTGCAGAAGCTCGTGAAGTCCGAGCAGCTGCACACGGTGTGCCAGGAAGCCGGCTGCCCGAACATCTTCGAGTGCTGGGAGGACCGCGAGGCCACCTTCCTCATCGGTGGCGACCAATGCACCCGGCGCTGCGACTTCTGCCAGATCGACACCGGCAAGCCGGAGGCGCTGGACCGCGACGAGCCGCGCCGTGTCGCCGAGTCGGTCCGGACCATGGGCCTGCGCTACGCGACCGTGACCGGCGTCGCCCGCGACGACCTGGACGACGGCGGCGCCTGGCTGTACGCCGAGACGATCCGCCAGATCCACGAGCTCAACCCGGGCACCGGCGTCGAGATGCTCGCGCCGGACTTCAACGCCGTACCGGAGCAGCTGGCCGAGGTGTTCTCGTCCCGGCCCGAGGTGTTCGCGCACAACGTCGAGACGGTGCCGCGGATCTTCCGCCGGATCCGGCCCGGGTTCCGCTACGAGCGGTCCCTGGACGTCATCACCCAGGCCCGCGACTACGGCCTGGTGACCAAGTCGAACCTGATCCTCGGCATGGGCGAGACCCGCGAGGAGGTCGGCCAGGCGCTGCGCGACCTGCACGCGGCCGGCTGCGAGATCATCACCATCACCCAGTACCTGCGCCCGTCGGTGCGGCACCACCCGGTCGAGCGGTGGGTCCGGCCGGAGGAGTTCGTCGAGCTACAGGCCGAAGCGGAGCAGATCGGCTTCGTCGGCGTCATGTCCGGTCCGCTCGTACGTTCGTCGTACCGGGCCGGTCGGCTGTACCGTCAGGCTGTGGAGTCGCGGATGACCGCCGCGACCCAGGACGTTTAGAGATCACGGACAAAGGTAGAGATGGCCAAGAACGACGCGCCCGAAGAGAAGACCAGCCGGCTCAAGCAGATCCGGTCGGCGTACCAGCTGACCAAGAGGTCCGACCCGAAGATCGGTCTGATCCTCGCCGGGATCTTCCTCGGCATCGTGGCCGTGTTCGTCGTGGTGGGCCTGCTGGTCGGGCCGCTGATGATCTGGATCCCGCTGGGTGTCGCACTCGGCTTCCTCGCCGCCACGATCGTCTTCGGCCGCCGGGTCGAGAAGGCGGCGTACAGCCAGATCGAGGGCCAGGCGGGTGCGGCCGCGTCCGCGCTGCAGACGCTGCGCCGTGGCTGGACCGTGACGCCCGCCGTCGCCGTCACCAAGAACGCCGACATCGTGCACCGGGTGGTCGGCCGGCCGGGCATCGTCCTGGTCGGCGAGGGGCAGCCGAGCCGGGTGAAGAACCTGCTCGCCGCCGAGGGCAAGAAGCACACCCGGGTGGCCGGTGGTGCGCCGGTGATCCAGATCGTCGCCGGCAAGGGCGAGGACGAGATCGACATCCGCAAGCTCACCAAGCACGTGATGAAGCTGCCGGCCGCGCTGCAGCCGTCCGAGATCACCGACCTGCTCCAGCGGCTGAAGGCGCTGGACGCCGTCCGCCCCCAGGTGCCGATGCCGAAGGGCCCGGTGCCGACGAGCCTCAAGGGCGCCCGGCAGGCCATGAAGGGGCGCTGAGGGGCGCTGAGCGTTCTCTCTGAGTGAGATGCCGGTAACCCGGCAGCCGGTCAGCAGTTGATCTGTCGTGACGTGGCACGAGAGTGCCTTCGTGTCGCGCGGTGGGGTGGCTGGTTGGCCTTAAGGTGCGACCAGGACGGATCGATACAGGGGTGTAGATGACGGATCTGATGCCGCGGGTGCACCAGCCGACGGCCGAGACCTGGCCGACGCTGGCTCGCCCGCGGTCGAACCCGGTACGCCGGGCCGGCGCGCTCGCCGCGATCCGTCTGATCGCCAAGGACCTGCCGGCGACGATCCATCTCGACAACAACCGGTCGTATGGGCTGGGCGGCCCGGCGATGCGGGTGCACCGCAGCGCGCACTTCCTGGATCGGCTCGGGCACGACGCCGGGTCCGGGTTCGGCGAGGCCTACCTGGCCGGTGACTGGGATCCGGAGCCGGGCACCGATCTGGCCGATCTGCTCGTCCCGTTCGCCGAGCGCTTCAGCAATGAGGAGACTCGGCACCTGCTGCCGAAGTGGGCCCAGTCGCTGCGCTGGCTGGTGACCCGGACGCAGCCCGGTGAGCAGGAGAACGACCGGGCCGGCGCCCGGGAGAACGTCAGCCGGCACTACGACCTCAGCAACGCGATGTTCTCCGAGTTCCTCGACCCGACCCTGACGTACTCGGCGGCCTACTTCGGCGGCGATCCCGTGGCCGACCTCGCGACCGCGTCGTACGACGAACTCACGCAGGCGCAACTCAACAAGCTGGACTCGATCCTCGACGCGGCCGGGATCGTCTCGGGATCACGCGTCCTCGACATCGGCTGTGGCTGGGCGAGTCTGGCGATCCGCGCCGCCCAGCGTGGTGCCTGGGTCACCGCGATCACGATCGCCTCGCAGCAGGCGTTGCTCGCTCAGCGCCGGATCGCGGACGCGGGCGTGAGCGACCGGGTGCAGGTGGCGCTGCGCGACTACCGCGATCAGATCGGCGAGTTCGACGCCGTACTGAGTGTGGAGATGATCGAGGCGGTCGGCGAGAAGTACTGGCCGGTCTACTTCGATGTGATCGAGCGGCGGTTGGCTCCGGGCGGGGTCGGCGTGGTGCAGGCGATCGTGATGCCGCATGCGCGGATGCTCGCGACCCGGAACACGTTCACCTGGGTGCAGAAGTACATCTTCCCCGGCGGCCTGATCCCGTCGATCAAGGTGATCGACGACATCACCGCCCAGCACACCGGCCTGCGCACCGAGGTGATCCGCCACCTGGGTGCGGACTACGCCCGGACGCTGCGGATCTGGCGCAACCGCTTCATCGACCGGTGGCCGGCCATCGCCGACCTCGGCTTCGACCACACCTTCCGCCGCATGTGGGAGTTCTACCTGGCCTACTCCGAGGCCGGCTTCCGCACCGGCTACCTGGACGACGTCCAGCTCCGCCTGACCCGCCGCTGACCACAATGGGCGGATGCCGGAGATCGCCGTACTGACATCCGTCGAACCAGCCCGGTTGCACCGCGGAGCCGGGTTGGGTGCCGCCCTGATGGACGCTGTCGTCTCGCATCCGAGGCTCGCTGATGTCCGGAGTATCGAGCTGGTCTGCCAGCCGGAGCTCGTGCCGTTCTACCGGCGGTGGGGATTCACCGACGAAGTCGGTCGCTCGCTGCTGATGCGTCGTACGGCGGATGCTCGGCTGGCGTGACCGGTCAGCGGCGTACGACGACTGTGTTGGCTGCGCGGTCGTGGAGGCCGCGGCGGTCGCGGTCGTAGACGACGGCGGGGATCAGGAGGCAGATCATGAGGGCCCGGATGACGCCGCCGAGGAGGCCGACCTGGGCGGCGTAGCCGGTCTGGCCGCGGGCGTTGAGGTTGAGCACGCGGAGGCCGAGGACGCGGTGGCCGATCGTGCCGCCGGCCAGTCCGGTCAGGATCGCGGTCATGCCGAAGAAGATGATCAGCTGGGCGGTGTTGAAGTCGTTCCCACCGCCCCAGATCGGTTTCGACGTGACCGCGGACGCGATCAGGGCGGCGATCAGCCAGTCCAGGAGCAGTGCGAGGATCCGCCGGCCCCAGCTCGCGACGGAGCCCGGACCCTGCTCCGGCAGGCCGAGCCGGTTCCCCGGAAAGCGGAATTCTTCGGAGGGTCCTGTGCCCGGCCGCGCCGATGATGCCATGATGGCTAGCCTACGGAAGCTGCCACGCCCCGCTCACAGCGGACCTGGAGATCTCAGGGCGTAGCCGACGTACACCAGTGGGTCAGCGCGGACACGCTGGGCGTAACATCCGCGAAACACCAGGGTCACGACCGAGTAATCCCGAGGCCCTACGTTCAGATCAATCTCTGAGCCACCCTAGGAGTACGTATGTTTTCCAGCGCTGAGGAGCTGCTCGCCTACGTCAAGGACGAGGGCGTCGAGATCATCGATGTCCGGTTCTCCGACCTGCCGGGCATCATGCAGCACTTCACCGTCCCGGTGTCGTCGTTCGGGCCCGAGGTTTTCGAAGAGGGCCTGATGTTCGACGGTTCGTCGGTCCGCGGGTTCCAGCAGATCCACGAATCGGACATGAAGCTGCTGCCCGACCCGACCACGGCCTTCCTCGACACGTTCCGCGGGACGAAGACGCTGGCCATCAACTTCTTCGTGCACGACCCGCTGACCGGCGAGGCCTACAGCCGCGACCCGCGCAACATCGCCCGGAAGGCGCAGGAGTACCTGAAGTCGACCGGCATCGCGGACACCGCGTTCTTCGCGCCGGAGGCCGAGTTCTACGTCTTCGACGACGTCCGGTTCGAGACCAAGCAGAACTCCGGCTACTACTCGATCGACTCGGTCGCCGGCGCCTGGAACACCGGCCGGGTCGAGGACGGCGGCAACCGTGGGTACAAGGTCCGCTACAAGGGCGGGTACTTCCCGGTCGCGCCGACCGACCACTTCGGCGACCTGCGGGACCAGATCACGCTGAACCTGGAGAAGGCCGGGCTGGTCGTCGAGCGCGCCCACCACGAGGTCGGCACCGCGGGCCAGGCGGAGATCAACTTCCGCTTCGACGAGCTGCTGAAGACCGCGGACAACCTGCAGAAGTTCAAGTACATCGTCAAGAACACCGCCTGGGCGGCCGGCAAGACCGCGACCTTCATGCCGAAGCCGATCTTCGGTGACAACGGTTCGGGTATGCACGTGCACCAGTCGCTGTTCTCCGGCGGCGACGCACTGTTCTACGACGAGTCCGGGTACGGCGGCCTGTCCGACATCGCCCGCTGGTACATCGGCGGCCTGCTCAAGCACGCCCCGTCGCTGCTGGCCTTCACCAACCCGACGGTGAACTCCTACCACCGCCTGGTGCCGGGCTTCGAGGCGCCGGTCAACCTGGTCTACTCGCAGCGCAACCGCTCCGCCTGCATCCGGATCCCGATCACCGGCTCGAACCCGAAGGCGAAGCGGATCGAGTTCCGCTGCCCGGACCCGTCCGCCAACCCGTACCTGGCCTTCTCGGCCCAGCTGCTGGCCGGCCTGGACGGCAT
This sequence comes from Kribbella sp. NBC_01484, assembly GCF_036227145.1. Taxonomy (NCBI): domain Bacteria; kingdom Bacillati; phylum Actinomycetota; class Actinomycetes; order Propionibacteriales; family Kribbellaceae; genus Kribbella; species Kribbella sp. NBC_01484. The sequence goes on along the minus strand of NZ_CP109437.1, from coordinate 5,780,831 downwards.
CCGCAACAAGATCGAGCCGGCCGACCCGGTCGACAAGGACCTCTACGAGCTGCCGCCGGAGGAGCACGCGGGCATCCCGCAGGTTCCCACCTCGCTGCCGGCCGTGATCGACTCGCTCGAGGCCGACCACGCCTTCCTGCTCGAGGGCGACGTCTTCACCTCCGATCTGATCGAGACCTGGGTCGACCTCAAGCGCGAGCAGGAGATCGCCCCGATCCAGCTCCGCCCCCACCCCCACGAGTTCGAGCTGTACTACGACGTGTGATCGGCGATAGCCGCTGACCTGCGGAAACGTCGTCATGACTCCTCCGCGTTCCGTGGCTGTTCCGTGAGACTCCCGACCCGTGCCGCCAGCACAGCACCAATGGCGGCACGGGTCGACTCGTCTGCATCCGGCCACAGATGCCCGTACGTATCGAGCGTGGTCTTGGCGCTCGCGTGCCGTACCCGTGCCTGTACGACCTTGACGTCAGCGCCGGAGTTGATCAGCAACGACCCAGGTAGTGCCGCAGGAACTGATCAACCTGGGCCCAAGGCTCAGCCGTCGACGGTGCTGCCTAGGCCACCGATCCCTCGGTGACCTTCAGGAACTCCTCTAGCGCGTCGTGGGCCGCTGGTGGTGTAGAGCCGCAGCCGATGCCAGTCAGGGCGAGGAGCGCCGCCCCCGGTGATGAATCGCATGTGTACCCCCGCTGGATACATCGCAGCCCACTACTGATCGTTACTGCGGCGATGTGTTGTCACGGCGGCCCTGGGTCGGTGGTGGCAGGGGCGTGCGCGGATGTCAGGGAATCGACACGCACGCCCCTGCGGTTCAGGAGGTCAGTCGTCCAGCCACTCGGCGCCGGACGTGTCGCGGTGGTAACCCCCGTGGTGGCCGAGTACGCACGGCCGCCCGGTTTCCGGCTGCACACCGTCACACGGCTCGGTCCGTGACGCGCGCTGAGCGCCGGCCAACGGCGGTCGTCGTTCCCCGTCGCGCTGGCGGAGGTTCTCCCCGTCTCGGTGCTCATGCGAGAAAGCTTGGCCTAGTCCGGTGTCCAGGATCGAGGACTCCCTTGTATCCCGACGGTTCGGGATGCAGGGATACAGCGGCATAGCTGACACTGGGCGGGTGAGCTTCGGACGGCGGCTACAGGAGTACCGGGACCACCGGGGATGGTCCCTGGCCGACCTTGGCCGAGCCACGCACTACAGCCGGTCGTACCTGAGCAACATCGAGAACGGCCGCAAGGCCCCGACCGACGACCTGGCCCGGCTGTGCGACGAGGCGCTGAGGGCGAAAGGCGAGCTGATCGCATCCGCCCGGGAGGATGTCGCGGCGAAACTGGACCGTACGCCGTGGCAGACGGCCGAACTCGTCCAGCGGATGCAGTCGAGCGACACAACCTCGCAGACACTTGAGACACTGCACTCGACCATTGAGGAACTGTGCTGTCAGTACAACTACCGCGACGCCCTGGACCTGCGGCGGGAGGCGCACGAGTGGCTCCAGCACGTCGGCGGACTGTTGCGGCGCCCGGTCGGTCTGAAGGCCCATCAGGACCTGCTGGTGGCGGGTGGATGGCTTGCCCTGCTCGCCGGGTGTTTGGAGTACGACCTGGGCATGCGGTCGGCTGCTGAGGCCACCCGTACGGCGGCACTGCAACTCGGCCTGGAGGCAGGCCACCCCGAGATCGCCGGGTGGGGCCACGAGATGACGGCCTGGTTCGCCCTCACCCAAGGCCGGTTCCGGCAGGCCGTAGAGGCAGCCCAACGCGGTCAGGCGGTCGCGCAGTCGTCCAGCGTCCACGTCCAACTGATCGCACAGGAAGCCAAGGCGAAAGCCCGGCTCGGTGGATCCAACCTGAGCACAGTGCTTGCGTCAGGCAAGGAGATGCTCGACCGCCTGCCGTACCCGGACCGACCGGAAAACCACTTCAAGATCGACCCCGCGAAGTGGGACTACTACGCGATGGACGTACACCGGATCGCCGGTGACGACGATCTGGCCACGCAGTACGCGACGACCGTGATCAACGACAACGTGACGCCGGACGGCGCCGAGCTGAGCCCAATGCGGATAGCCGAGTGCCGGATTACGCTCGGCATCGTCGCGGGCCGTGAAGGCGACCTGGAACAGGCTGTGGAACTCGGCAAGACCGGACTCAGGCACGGCCGCCAGAGCAGGATCCACCTCCTGATGATCGCCGGAGAACTCGACCGGGAACTCAGGGACCGCTTCCCCGACGAAGGACTCGTGTCCGAGTTTGAAGAGACGCTGCACGGAGTCTGAGCGGGTGTGCAGCGCAACTTTCTGATCCTTGGCCCTTGGCGTCGCACTCGTTCATCGCTCGACAATTGCTGCACATGCGCGGGGACCTGATGCATTCACACTGGATCATCGGTGACGTGCCATCGCCCGACGACCTTGTCCGCACGGGTCAACTCACGCCCAAGCAAGCCCAAGAGATTGACCCCCACGACTTCGTGAAACGTGTACTCATACCGGCTGCGCGGGACTGATCCGCGGTCAGACAGCCGTATGAGGCCAACCTCACCCAATGGCTGCCAACGGATAGTGCCCTGCCGTTCGCGATCAACAACAGCAAACCGCGCGCCAGCAGTTCGAGCTGTACTACGACGTGTGAGTCTGCTCGCCTCGGTCGTCAGGCGGGGTACACATCCGGGAAACCGAACAGCTGCACGAGCGCAGGCTGGTGGTGGAACGCGACCACCCGTGAGACGCCGGTGGCGGTGGTGGCCAGCACGACGGCACCGTTCGCCCGGAGCACGCCGTCCGGGGCCCGGTGGTACACGACGGCCGCGGGTTGGCCGTTGGCGGTGGTCGCGAGCATCCGCCAGTCGCCCGGGGTGCCCAGCACGTAGGCGTCGAGCACGTGGATGCACATCGCCCGGTCTGCCTGCCAGTCGCGGAATGGCGTCGCCTCCAGCGTGGCGTCCGTTCGCAACACCTTCTCCAGCAGGGCAGCGTCGGACCGCTCGAAGGCGGCGATGTACCCGTCCAGCAGCGCGCGTGCCCGCTGATCGGTCGGTTCGAGCAGCTCCGCGGGCTCCGTCTCCAGTTCGTTCAGCCGGGCGCGGGCGCGCTGCAGGCCGCTCTTCACCGCGGCAGTGGTGGTGTCGAGGACTTCCGCGGTCTCGGCCGCGGAGAAGGCCAGCACCTCGCGCAGGATGAGGATCGCGCGCTGACGGGCGGGCAGGTGCTGCAGGCTCGCGATGAGCGCCAGCCGCAGCGACTCCCGCGCGACCACCACCGCGGCCGGATCATCCAGGGGTGGGGCGATCCACGCGTCGGGGAACGGCTCCAGCCATGAGACCTCGCCCGGCGCATCAGGACTCGGCACACGGTCGGGGTCGTCGCACGGGCCGGCCAGTCCCGACGGCAGGACTCGGATACGGCGCGGCTCCAACGCCGTCAGGCAGACGTTGGTGGCGATCTTGTACAGCCAGGATCGGATCGACGCACGGCGCTCGAATCCGGCGTACGACCGCCACGCCCGCAGATAGGTCTCCTGCACCAGGTCCTCGGCGTCGTACGCCGAACCCACCATGCGGTAGCAATGCGCCAACAGCTCCCGCCGAAACCGCTCCGTCTCGGCCGAGAACCGATCCTGATCCGGTGTCGCCCGCAACCGCGCCGTCATGCGGCGAGCTTAGGCCGACGATCCGCGAGCCCCTCGATAGCCCGACTCACGGCAGCAAGGCCAGCTTGCCGATGGTAGCCCTGGCTTCCAGTTCCGCGAGCACTTTCGGGCCGTCGACCAAGTCGTACGTGGTGGGCCGACCGCGGGTGAGCACGCCGGCAGCGATCAGCGCAGACAACTCGGCCATGAGCTCACCGAAGACCTGCGGTGCGGCCTGGATGAGTACGCCGATGTTGAGGCCGATGATGTGGATCTGGTGCCTGTACACCAGTTCCCAGTTGGTGATCGTGGCTTCGCCGCCTGCTAGGCCGTAGACGACGACCCGCCCGGTCACCCGTTTGGCCGCGGCCAGGCTGGCCTCGAAGGTGGTGCCGCCTGCCGACTCCAGCACCAGATCGGCACCGGCGCCGCTGGTCAGCCGCAGTACCTCGGCGACCAGGTCGCCGCCGACCGAGTCGAGCACGTGGTCAGCGCCGAGCGCGAGCACTGTCTCGTGCTTGCCCGCAGAGGCGGTGGCGATGACCGTGGCGCCATAGTGCTTGGCCATTCTCACCGCGGCCTGACCGGTCGCGCCCGCCGCGGCGTGGATCAGCACGATCTGCCCGGCGGCGATGCCGCCCAGAGGCTTGAGTGCGGCCAGCGCGGTGGGCCAGTTCACGACCAGGCCCAGCGTCTCCGGCTCCGTCCAGCCCGCGGGCACCGGCACCGCCGCGGCCGCAGGCAACACCATGTACTCGGCGAAAGCACCGTTCCCGACGCCGACGACGCGAGTCCCCGGGCGCGGGCCGGTCACCTCCTTGCCGACCGCGACGACCTCGCCGGCTGCCTCGAAACCGGCCAGGTACGGCGGCCTGGGGCCATCCAGGAACGTGCCGTGAGCCTTCGAGATGTCGGCGAAGTTGATCCCGGCGGCAGCGACCCGGATCAGAACCTCCGCGCGGCCTGGGACGGGCACCGGCGCGTCGGTGATGAGACGCAGGTCCTGCGGACCATTGAGGGACGTCTGCTGCAGGGCGCGCATGGTGGCGGGGATGCTCATGGCGATCACCGTTCCTTCCTCGGCATGATCGAGACCGGCCCGTTCAGGGGGTCGGCCCTTCTACCAGGTAGACCCCCGCCACCGCGCAAAGGAATCGGCTGCCGCGGGGAAGCCGCGCGTTCGACCGAGCTGTTACCGAGTAAGGATCGTGCTCACCTCGGCGAGTTGGCCGGAGGTCAGCGGGCCGTGCGCCAAGGCGCCGGCGTTCTCCTCGACCTGGGCGACGGTCTTGAAGCCGGGGATCGGGATGAAGGCTTCGCTGCGGGCCCAGAGCCAGGCGAGGGCGCCCTGGGCCAGGGTGCGGCCGTCGGACGTCAGTACGTCGCGGACGGCGTCGAGGCGACGGAGTGACTCGGCCTGGTCGCCGGTGCGGAAGTTCCAGCCGTGCCGTACGTCGTCCGCCGGCAGACTGCTGTCCTGGTCGAACTTCCCGGTCAGCAACCCCATCCCGAGCGGACCGCGGACGATGCTCGCGAGTCCGTTTCGTTCACAGAGCTCCAGCACCTCGTCGTTGCCGCCGAACACGTTGAAGTGCTGCTGGATCGCCTTGCAGTGCTCACTCTTCGCGAACACCGCCGCCCGCTCCGGGCTGTCCGTGCTCCACCCGATCGCCCGGACCTTGCCTGCGGCAACGAGTTCCTCGAACACCGCGAGTACGTCGTCCGCCTGCGCCAGGTCGTAGCCGCCCAGGTGGAACTGGTACAGGTCGATGTGATCCGTCCCGAGCCGCCGCAGCGATTCGTCGCAGGCCCACCGGATGTAGTCGGGGTCGCCGTTCTCCCCCGGCGCCTCCCGGGTCTCCTCGACGTACGTGTAACCCGCCTTGGAGGCGATCACGATCTCGTCCCGGACGTCACCGAGTGCGGCCGCGATCAGCTTCTCGCTGTGCCCGCAGCCGTAGACGTCGGCGGTGTCGAAGAACGTGACCCCGAGGTCGTACGCGCGCCGCAGCGCCCGCTTCGACTCCGTGTCGTCGATCACCCCCCAGCCGACCGGACTCCCCTGCCGCGCGTGCGGGCCGCCGATCGCCCAGCACCCCATCCCGAGCGCGCTGACCACCGGTCCACCGTCGCCGAGCGAACGTTGTGCTGCCTTCGTCATCCGGTCCTCCGAACCGTAGCGGGAACGTTTCCAGCATCCTCATCACGTTCCCCTGTGTCCGTCCAACACGGAAACAAACTGACCTTCACAACTCGCAGTACTGAGTCAGACGCCGGGCTGGGCCTGCACGCGGCCAGTGGTGACGGCGTCGGCGAGTGACCAGACCGCGAGACGATCGAAAGTCGACTAATCAGGTAAACATAAACTGCTTTGCATGACCTTTCTCTGGTACATCCCGAACCAGGTCGCTCCCGGCCATCGCGGGGACGACACCGTCCAGGGACACAACAGCCTCGAGCGGTTGACCGAGCTGGCCCGGCTCGCCGAGGATCACGGCTGGGCCGGTGCGCTCCTCGGCACCGGGTGGGGCCGGCCGGACACGTTCACGGTCGCCACCGCGTTGGCCGCGCGTACGACGACCTTCCAGCCGCTGGTCGCGATCCGGCCGGGCTACTGGCAGCCCGCGCACTTCGCGTCGGCGGCAGGGACGCTCGACCAACTGAGCGGCGGGCGACTGCTGATCAACATCGTGTCCGGTCAGGACAACCTGGCCGCGTACGGCGACTCCGAGGGCGACCAGGCACAGCGGTACGCGCGGACCCGTGAGTTCCTGCAGTTGGTACGGCGCTTGTGGACCGAGGAGGACGTCACGTTCACCGGCGACCACTTCTCGGTCACCGGGTCCACGGTCGCGACGCGTCCCGTCGTACGCGAAGGCAGGCCGCATCCGCGGCTGTACTTCGGCGGTGCGTCGGAGGCAGCGCAGCGGGTCGCTGCGACGGACGCCGACGTGCAGCTGTTCTGGGGCGAACCGCTGGACGGGATCGCCGAGCGCATCAGCCGGCTGCGGGCGCTGGAGTCCGAGCTCGGTCGCGAGCACCCACCGCTCGAGTTCGGGCTGCGGATCACGACGCTCGTCCGCGACACGACCGAGGAGGCCTGGGCGGACGCGGAGGCCAAGGTGGCGAAGATGGCCGAGGCCGAGGGCTCTCGCGATCGCCGGTGGTTCAAGGCGGTCGGCCAGCAGCGGCTACTCGAACTCGCCGAGCGCGGCGAGGTCCTCGACGACAACCTCTACACCGCTCCCGGCAAGTACGGCGGAGGCGGCGCCGGTACGACATGGCTCGTCGGGTCGGCCGACGACGTCGCCAAGTCCCTCCGCAAGTACCAGGACCTCGGACTCACCCACTTCATCCTGTCCGACACGCCATACCGCGAGGAGACCGCCCGCGTCGGCGACCAACTCCCACCACTGCTGAAGAACGCTTAGGCGTACTCGGTCAGCAGGGTTGGCGGACGACAGCTCGGGGGCCGACCTGCCCGAGGTCAGGTGTACCGGTGGTGGGGCCTGGCAGGGCAAGGAGCCGTGGCCTTGGACAGGAACCGGTGGGCAGACACACGTTATTTCCTGTCCAAGGCCCCCAAGGAGGTGCCCCGCCCCCCAGAGGAGTCGGCCAACTGTGCGCCGGCCAACTCTCGACCCGCGCCACAGAACCCAGAGCTCGCCGCTTTCCGGAACATCCCGGTCGCGTGGCGCCCTTTTGTTTCCGGAGATCACCTGCGACGCCCGCCCCTGACAACCAGGACGGGCGCCTCACCCTGCCACGCGACAGGAAGTCAGCTGTAGGCGGCGCTGACGTGGTAGACGCGGCCGCCCCAGCCGTCGGTCGGGAAGGAGTCGGAGACTCGGACATAGGCGGCCTTGTCGGGGCCGAGGTAGGGAGTCAGGTCGATGGTCTGGTCCGCCTTGTTCTCGCCGTCGTGGAGCTGGCGGGTCTCGGTCAGGACTGTGGTCCAGTTCTGACCGTCACCGCTGACCTGAACGACGTACTCGTTGTCGATCGTCAGCACCGCGTGCGCCGCGGTGGTGTCGGCCGGGAACGGGAAGCGGTAGACGAAGTAGGAGTTGCCGTCGGCGAACCGGTTCTGTACGCCGTTGCTCTGTGAGCCGTCGGCGTCCCACAACCAAGGCGTCTCGGCCGCCGTACCGGTGTCGAAGTCGACGGTGCGCGCAACCAGGATGTCGGCCTGCGCACTGAACGCCAGCCGGTCACCGGATGTCGCCGTCGCGGTCACCGCGTAGTGCCCGTCGGTCGTGCCCGCGGGAATCGTCACGTCCAGCTGGACACTCGATCGAGCGGGCACGGCGTTCCCGCGCGGAAAGAGCGTGGTCGTCGCACGCGCCGGCGTCACGGCCCACCCCGCGGGCACTGCCGCCTGCACCTCGACCTTGAGCGCACCAGCCGGCGCAGTGGCCTGTAGATCGACCTTGAGCTTGACATGGGTCGGGCCACCGCTAGCCGGCATCACCACCGGCTGGGCCGGACTCAGCGTCGCGGACAGCGATTGATCAGGAGTCTGCTTCGGTACTGCGGCGATCAGTGCACTCAGCGCACTGGCCTGCGTGCGCCAGTCGAAGGCGTTCGGGTGATCGGCATTGGTCAGACCCGACCAGCGCTCCCCCAATCGGTTGGACGCGTCGCGGTCGTGGTCCCACACGCTGCTGGCTTGCTGCTGGACGAAGGCGACGTACCGCGAGTCGTGGGTGGTGTCGGCGAGATCCATCCAGTACCGCTGGAAGATGCCCTTGAACTGCTTGCCGTTGTCATCGCACTGCCGGTCCGGAGCATCGCAGTACTCGTTCAGTACGCCGTCCGACACCAGTCCGCCGGATGCGATCGACGCGTCCGCCAGCCGCCGTACGGTGGTCAGCAAGCCTGGGTCCCGGGTCGCCCGCCACAGCTCCAGGCCGGCGCCGATCGCCAGCCCTTGGTTGTAGCTCCACACCGTGCCGCCGTTGTTCTCGCAGCTGCTGTTCAGACCGTCGTTGACCAGACCGTCGGAGTTGATCATGCCGCTGCTATTGAGCCAGTTCCAGCCATCCTGCGCCCGGCCGAGCCAGCGGTGGTCGCCAGGCAGCCGATTGTGGAGCTCGGCCGTGAGCCGGATCCAGAGTCCATTGGTGACGGCGTTCTTGTACGTCCGCTCCCCGTCCCACCAGACGCCGCCACCGCACGTGCTGGGATCCCAGTACCCCTCGACGTATTCGGCGATCGTGACCGCCATGTCGAGGTACTTGCGATTCTTGGTGAGGTCGTAGGCCTGCACCCAGGTCAGACCCCACCACTCGGAATCGTCGATCGCGCGACTGGTGAAGTTGCCGAGCAGCGGATCGCCCGAGAGATATCCGGCCGGGAACGGTCCCTTGTCCTTCTCGAACGTGTTGTCCAGCTGGGACAGATAGCGCCGGTCGCCGGTGCGCTGCATGTAGTCGCCGATCGTCTGCAGCGCGACCGCCGAGTTCCACCAGCTCGACGGGAACCACGCCTTCACCGGCTCGTACGAACTCATCAGCACGTCGGCCGCGACCCGGGCCCGCGCGACGGCGGTCGAGCCCTCGGCGTCCCGGCCCGGATCGGCTCCGGCCGGCTGTGCCGAAGCCAATCCGAGGCCCAGCGCGACGGCTCCGGCCAGGACGGCGCGCAGGGCGCGCGCCGGACGATTCACGACCATGATCGATCTCCTCGAGTACCTCGGGCGGCGAGAGTTGGAAACGTTTCACCGCTTCCCTCGCGGAACTTCATCAAGCCCAGACAACGATGTCAAGACCTCGGCCCGAAGCGATCGCCCGTCCTGCCACCCGGCGGTGGCTAACCCCGGACGTGCAGGCCGAAACCCTTGCGGCCCGGCACTTCCAGGCCCTCCTTCAACTGCAGCGACGGGATCTCGTAGTCACCGAAGTTCTGCCGGCGGAACGCGATCGGCTCGGTCGTCTCCAACGACAGCAGCTTCTCCTTCCACGCCTTCGCGGCGTCCTCGACGTCGCCGTCGGTGAACCTGTCGGTGCCGTACAGCACGAACGGCGGCAGCACCTCCAGGCCCGGGTAGTACAGGATCCCGTGATGGATCGGGAACAGCAGGTCCTCGATCGGGCCGTTGATCCCGCGACCGGTGTAGTGGGACTCCGGGCCCCCGACGGTCACCGACAGGATCGCCCGCCGCCCCTGCAGCGTGCCCTCACCGAAGCGCTCGCCGTACCGGGTCTCGTCGTGCACCCCGACGCCGTACGCGAAATGGTAGGAGAACACCCGATCGACCCAGCCTTTGAGGATCGCCGGCAGCGTGTACCACCACATCGGAAACTGGAAGACCACTGTGTCGGCCCACAGCAACTTCTCCTGCTCGGCCGCCACGTCGGGCGTGAGCGCGCCGGCGTCGTGCGCCCCGGCTGAACTCGGTATCACCCGCAGCGGGCTGGTGGCGTACTCGCCGAAGTCCGCGGCGTCCACCACGGCCTTCCAGTTCATCGCGTACAGGTCGCTCACCCGTACCTCGTGCCCGGCCGCTTCGAGAGTGGAGACGGCGACGTCCTTCAGTGAGCCGTTCAGCGAACGCGGCTCAGGGTGGGCGTAGACGATGAGTGTCTTCATGGTTGTTCCCTTCAACGAGGCGTGTCGCCACAGATGCTCTGCCGTCGGGGGCCGCGTCATCCAGAGGCGCCTCTTCCATCGGCCGGGACTTCCTGGTATCCGCAGGACCACCCTTCACGGCCGTTGGCTGAGCCATACTTGGCGCATGGACGATCTGGCGGGCTTCCTGCGCACCCGGCGCTCCCGGGTCGACCCTTCCGCCGTCGGCATCCCCACCGACAGCCGCCGCCGCGTCGAAGGGCTGCGCCGCGAAGAGGTCGCGCACCTGTCCGGCGTCAGCGTCGACTACTACGTACGGCTGGAGCAGGGCCGCGCCACCCAGCCCTCCGAACAGGTCCTCGACGCACTCGCCCGCGTCCTCGGCCTGGACGAGACAGAACGCGAGCACCTGTACCGGCTGGCGCGGCAGCGCCGCCGCCGCGCGAAGTCGCCCAGCGGGCGCCTGCGACCGGAGTTGCTGCGCGTGCTCGACCTGGTCACGGCCGCACCCGCGCTGATCATGAACCACCGGCTGGATGTTGTCGCCGGCAACCGCCTCGCCGGGCTCCTCTACGGCCGGGAGATGCCGGGCCTGAACACCGCCCGGCACATCTTCCTCGAGGAAGCCGAGCGTGGCCTTTACGCCGACTGGGAGACCTGCACCCTCGACGTGGTCGGGCACCTTCGCCTGGCGGCCGGGCAGTACCCCGACGACCCGGGCCTCGCCTCGCTGATCGGCGAGCTGGCGATGGGCAGCAAGCGCTTCCGCCGACTCTGGGCCCGCGCGGACGTGCGCGCCCGAACACACGGACGCAAGGCGTACCGGCATCCGCTGGTCGGACTGCTGGAGCTGCACCAGGAGAACTTCGCACTGCCGGGCGAGTCAGGTATGGGAGCTGCTGGTGCTGTCCGCGGCTCCCGGGAGCCCCGCCGAGGATGGGCTGCGTCTGCTGGGCGCGCTCAGTGGTGATAGACATCCCACAGTGAAGGTGGCGGATCCACTGACTGTTGGTGCTTGACGTCAGGTGCCGCGTGTGATCGGTTGATTACCGAGCGCCAGCGTGGGGTATGCGGTGCTGTGAGGCATGTGAGGAGCACTGATGGTCGAATATCTGCCCCGGTCCGCGTGGAACGCGCGACCGCCGACCGCCGGGCCGGGCAACCTGACCGTGTCCCGGGTCGAGGGCGCGGTGATCCACTGGCCCGGCACCGGGACGACGAACGTCATCCACACCAAGGCCGCGGTCGCGTCCGCCTTGCGCGGGTGGCAGGACTACCACATGGACACCCGCGGCTGGTCGGACATCGCGTACCAGGTCGCCGTCGACCAGTCCGGCCGGGCCTGGACGCTACGCGGCCTGCGCACCCAGTCGGGAGCCAACGGCAACAACGACGTGAACGAGCGGTACGGCGCGATCCTGCTGGTGCTCGTCACCGGCGAGCAGCCGACCGCGGCGATGAAGGCGACCACCCGCGCGGTGATCGCGGACTTCCGCCGGCTCTATCCCCGCGGCACGGCGATCAGGCCGCACTCCGCGGTCCGCCCCGACCCGACCGACTGCCCCGGTCCAGCAGCCCGGGCGGCGATCGCCCGCGGTGACTTCACCCCAGGCCATGTGGAGGACGATTTGCCGTACACACAAGCTCAGCTCAGGGCCATGATGCAGGCCGAGATCGAGGAGTACATGAAGCGGTTCTGGGCTGCCCCCACCGGCACCGGCACCGCGCTCCGCCAGCAGTTGAACCGCATCGAGGCCGCCGTCACCCGCGCGGCGATCAGCGAGGACGCCGGTCTCGACCAGCCCCTCGTCCCCGATGCACCACCAGCACCCGATCCGGAGCAGCCGGCGGATCAGGAGCCCGCGACGCAATAGGCGGTCCAGCGCCCTGCGGCCCGCAGTATCCGCAGGGCGCTGACGACTGTCGGTGGGACGTGGTTGGGTGCTCGCGTGGATCTCACGAAGTTGTCGGAGCGGTTGGAGAAACTGTCGGTCCGGTACGGCGAGACGCTCGGGTTCGAGCGCGATCCGGACTGGTTCCTGCTGAAGTTCCAGGAGGAAGCCGGCGAGCTGACCCAGGCCTACCTCCAGCACACCGGCCGAGCCCGGGCCAAAGGGCTCACCGCGGACGAGATCCGGGCCGGCTTCCACCAGGAGTTCGCCGACGTCTTCTGCCAACTCCTCCTGTTCGCCCGCCAGCACGACGTCGACCTACCCCACGAGATCACCCAGAAATGGCTGGCCCGCGAGGTCTGAGTCGCCGCGACCGGCGCGGGCCTTGACGGACCGACGGACGGGGCTCCGGCTGTCGCCGGAGCCCCGTTGCAGTGCGCCGTACGTCAGTTCTTCGCCGAGGGTTCGAGCTCCCGGGCGTCGACGGTCTCCACGTCCGGGGTCGACTTCCGGTCCTGATGGCCTGGCCACCAGGCGGCGTGGCCGATCAGTGCGGTCAGACTCGGGGTGAAGAACATCGCCATCACGAACGCGGCGACGACGATGCCGAAGGAGACGGCGAATCCCATCTCGGTCAGCAGCGAGTTGCCTGCCAACATCAAGGTGGCGAAGGTGGCCGCCAGGATGAACCCGGCCGCGGCCACGGTCGGACCGGCGTGCCGCACCGCCCTGCTGGCGGCCTCGCGCGGATCGCGGCCCTCCCGCGCCTCCTCACGCAGCCGGGAGATCATCAGGATGTTGTAGTCCGTGCCGATGGCGACCACGAACAGGTACATGATCACCGGGAGCATGAACATCAGCCCCGAGTGTCCCTGACCCTTCTGGAAGATGAGCACCGTCGCACCGAGCGTGGCGCCGAAGCCCAGCCCGACCGAGGCCATCAGGTACCAGGGCGCCACCACGCTGCGCAGCAGCAGGCCGAGGATGATCATGATCAGCAGCGCGGCGAGTGGGAACACCGTGCGGTAGTCGTGGTTCACCGCGGCGTTGATGTCCTTGTAGATCGACGACATGCCGCCGACGAGCGCCTTCGTGCCGGGCGGTGCGTCGGCGTGTGCGACGTCGCGGACGTCGCCGACCGCGCTGATCGCCTGGTCGGTGGCCGACCCGTACTTCAGCGTGACCGTGACGTTGGCGGTCCGGCCGTCCTTGCTGATCGCGGCGGGCTGGACGTCGGCGACACCCTGGACCGCGCTGAGCTTGCGCTCGTACGCGGGCAGCGCAGCCGTGTCGAGCCGGCCGTCGCCGGTCGAGGTGACCAGGACCGAGGTCGGTTCGGCGGCGCCGGCCGAATAGGCGTTCTGCATCTCGGTCTGGACGACCATCGACTCCTGGGTCTTCGGCATCGACCCGGACGCCAGGTCGAACGTCGCCTTGAAACCGAGCGTGCCCAGCGCCAGCGCGATCATCACCACGCCCGAGACGACCGCGAACAGGGCCGGGCGCCGCTGGACACCGCGGCCGAGTGCCGCGAACCGCGCGTTCGAGGGCTCCTTGAGCCACGCCTTCGACGGCCAGAACAGGGCGCGCGGCGGGATCAGCGAGCAGATCGCCGGGAACAGCGTCAGCGCGGCCAGCAGCGTCACCGCGACGGTGATGGCGAGCGCCGGGCCCATCTGCTTGAGGAAGCCGAGCGTCGACAGGAGGAGCGCGAGGAAGGAGATCATCACCGCACCGGCCGCCGAGGCGATCGCCTCACCGACCCGGCCAACCGCGTTGACCATCGCCACCTTCGGCTCGTCGCCGGCCCGCAACCGTTCGCGGTAGCGGAACATCAAGAACAGGTAGTAGTCGGTGCCGACCCCCAGCAGTACGACGATCAGCAGCGCCGAGGTCGAACTGTTCGCCTGCAGCCCGAAGAGCTTGCTTGCGTCGGCGATCAGCGCGTTGGCCGTCGAGAACACCAGCGCGATCAAGACGACCAGCGGCAACACCGCGAGGATCGGCGAGCGGAAGATGATCAGCAGCGTGATCAGGATGATCGCGAAGGTGCCGACGAACGTCAGCGCGTTGGCACGGCTGGAAGAGTCCTGCTGGTCGAGCCCCTGCGCCGCCGAACCACCGAGCTTGGCGTCGAGTTGCGTGCCCTTGGTGAGCTCTTTGGCGTCCGAACGCAACGTCTTCGCGGCGTCCAGCTGCGTCGGCTGACCAGCGTTCTTGGTGTCCATCGACACCAGCCCCAGCACATAGCGACCGTCCTTCGACGGCGGCCCGGGAACGACCTGCTGGACCTGGTCGATCTTCTTCGCACCCAACTCGCCGGTGATCCGCGCCGCGTCCTTCAGATCGTCCGGCGTCAGCTTGCCGCCGTCCGAACGCTGGTACAGCACGATCGCGGACGGCGTGAAGGCACTCGGGAACGCACTCTGCTGCAGATCCGCAGCCTGGATCGACTCATAACTCTTAGGCAAGAAGCTGCTCTGGTCGCTGTTGGACGGCAGGCTGGGTGCGGTGGCAACAATGCCGGCCGCGACGAAAATCCACGCAACAATCGTCCAGACGGGGTGACGGACGACAACGCGCCCGATCCGGTGAAACATGTCGATCTGCCTCCGGGCAGTGATGTGTAAAAGGTCAAGCCCACGCTGACCCACCCCCCTGACGCCACCCAGTCACCCCCCTGACACCACCCCTGACACGCCGCCCCGAACCACCCACCCCAGCCCGCCCCACCCACACCAACAGCCGCCCCGCAGCCGATCCCTCGAGCCACTCACCCGTCTTCCCGGACCCCACCCCGGCTACACGCCAAGCCCCACCCGCCGCCAACCACACCAGCCCGCGACACCCGTTCGCGCGCGCCGCCGCGAAGCGCCGCGCCCCCTTCGTCGAGTCGTGGAACAGGGCTGCGGACACCAAGCAGTTCACAACCACAATCCGCGACTCGAGGTTTCGCTGCGCAGCCATACACCACGACTCGATGGGCGGCTGTGGACCAGTGGGATAGCGAGGTGGGGACCCGGGAGAGGTCCTGGGCGCACCCAACCAACTGGGTGCAGTAAGCGGGTGAGGGTTACTCGGTTTTGGGGCGTACGGCGAACATGATCATGAGCACGATCGAGGGGATGATCAGGACCCAGGTGGAGCTGATTCCCAGGAGGACCGGGGCCAGGCAGACCAGCAGCAGGTCGAAGCCGCGCATCGGTTGGGAGAACAGTCCCGGCGGGATGGCGCCCATGGGCGAGGCGACCAGAGGTCCCGAGTACGACGGGGGCCGGGCAGAGGCCTGACGTACGGCGCCGGCGAGCATGCCGGCCGCAACCGCGAAAGTGGCCGGCCCATTCCCGATCGCCGGCGACGCCAGCAGCGACCACAGCGCCGCGAAGCCGGCCGGGACCACCGCCATGATGACGCGGAGATCGCGCAGGTCCATCCCCAGCGCGCGCACCAACCCGGTCGACCGGCACACCGACCGCAGCCCGTCCATCAACGGCCGTACGGCGACAAACCCGGCAAACCCCGCAGCGACAGGCACGAGTACGTCGAAGCCCGCGCCGGAAACCGCATACGGTACGACGAGCAGCGCGAAGCCGATCACGAGTCGCCGCGGCCACCTGAGGATCCGCAAGAACTCCCGATGTATCAGAGCCGACCCTCGCGACCCACGGCCGCGCCGCGAATGCACCCGCCCCTTCAACCGCCAGTGCCGACCGGACACCACGTCGGCCAGCATGCTGATATCCAGACTGCTCGCCGCTCCGGCGAGACCGGCCAGCAACTCCCCGCCCGCGATCACACTCGTTCGACTGAGCTTGTCGAGCGTCTGCGAGGTGACGACGACGAGCGCCACACACAGCACCAGCGCGACCGCACAGATCACCAGCAGCCAGGTCTGAGGCGAGCCGAGCAACAGCGCCGGCCCGGACGACGTCCAGTCGCCGCTGATCGGGGGAGAGCTGGAGCCGGTGAAGCTCGAAACGACGACGAGGTTCTCGAAGGTGTCCTGTTGGGAGCGAGGTTGCAGCGCGAGCGCCACCGCCGGAACCACCGCAGCAATCAGCAGAAGATCCGCGATCCGCAGCGCCCAGCGCGACCGCTGGGCTGTCTGCTGCGCCCAGACCGTCACCGTCCCGATGCAGACGAGCAGGGCCGCCATCAACGCCGACACCTCGGTCACGTCGGCGAACCTCGATCCTAGCAGCGCCCAGATGATCGCCGAGGCAACGAAACCGACCACCGCCACCACGCCCATCACCAGCCGGTACGTCGGCCGCAACAAGGACGCCCGATTCACCGGAGTGGCAAGCAGCCAGAAGCCGGTCGCCTGCGACGCGGAGACGGGACCCACGCTCAGCAGCACCCGGAGCGTGGTTGCCAGGAGCAACGGCACCACGATCCACGGCGTCCAGTGCGACAACTCACCACAGGTGAACGACCGGCAGCTGGCGGCGTTGGAGTTGAGGTGGTGAACCACGTTGCCGCCGGTCGCGCCGAGCATGGCCAGGGTGAAGATGACCAGGTAGGCGTCCTCGAACACCTGCCAGAACGACCGGTCCGCGTGCCGCCGCCGGGTGGTGCGCATCCATTGGCGCAGTGCGCGGGACGTCGGGATCGCCCCGAAGTCGTTCGGGTCGAAGACGACCGGGCCTTCTGCTGAGCTCATGGCAGCGGGGTGAGGGTGACGACGGAGTCGGCGACGGCCTCCACCAGGGCCGGGTCGTGGCTGGCGAACAGGATCGAGGTGCCGGACTTCTTCTCCTCGATCAGGCGGTCCGACAGCCACTGGACGCCGTTGGTGTCGAGGCGCGCCTCGGGCTCGTCGAGGACCATCAGCTTCCGGGGGCGGACCAGCGCCGTCGCCAGGGCGAGGCGGCGGCGCTGACCGGAGGACAACGAGCCGGGCAGTTGGTCGGCGGCGGGGAGCAGGCCGATGTCGTCGAGGAGCGTGTCGACCAGGTCTTCCGGCTCCGGGTTGCCGTGCGCGCGGGCGAGCAGGTCCAGGTGTTCGGCCGCGGTCAGGTCCGGGAAGAAGTCCAGGTCGTCGAGCAGTGTGGCGACATCACGCCGTACCGTCTCGGCTCGCTCGTCGATCGGCAGGCCGTCGAGCAGGATCTTGCCGGCCGCGGGCTCGGCCGAGCCGACGATGCACTTGAGCACGGTCGTCTTGCCCGCGCCGTTCGGACCGACCAGCGCGATCGCCTGGCCCGCGGACAGGGTGAACGTGAGTCCCTCGATCACCGGCCGGTCGCCGTACTTGTGCTGCAGATCCGTCACTGCCAGTCGCGCCGCGGCCCTACTCCCCGCCTTGCTCACTTCTTGCGGACCAGGGTGAGTCCGTCGCCGATGCCGAGCATGACCACGTCGACCCGGTCGTCCTTGGCGATGTGCGCGTTGAACTCCTTGCGGTCCGCCGGGCCGTCCGCGTCGGCCACCCGGCCACCGGCCAGCGTGTTGTCGAACAGCAGCAACCCGTTCGCCCGGACCCGCGGCAGCACGGCCTCGAAGTACTGGATGTACCAGTCCTTGTCGGCGTCCACGAAGGCCAGGTCGAACTCGCCGTCCAGCTTGGTGACCGACTCGTGCGCGTCACCGATGCGCAGGTCGATCTTGTCCGCCACGCCGGCCCGCTCCCAGTACTTACGGCCGATCGACGTCCAGTCCTCGTCCACGTCCAGGCAGATCAGCTCGCCGTCCGCCGGCAGACCGCGCGAGATGGCCAGCGCGGAGAAGCCGGTGAAGGTCCCGATCTCGACCGCCCGGCGGGCCGAGATCAGCCGCGTCAGCGTGGTCAGGAGCGCGGCCTGGTCGGGCGTGGTCAGCATCCGCGCGGGGCCGCCGAGCGCCTCGGTCTCGGCCACCAGCTCGGTCGCGATCTCGTCCAGCGGCATCCCGTGCGCGACCATGTAGTCGTGCAGTTCCTCGGTCACAGGTACCTGATGGCCCATGAATTCCGCCCTCCATGTATTAGATCGGTCGCCTGTAGTCTCTATGGGTTGTCCGCACGTCGCACACCCACCCCACCTGAGGGAGCACCCCGTATGCGCATCGCCGTCGCCGGATCGATCGCGACCGACATCCTGATGACGTTCCCGGGCCGGTTCAAGGACCAGTTCCTCGAGGAACAGATGCACAAGGTCTCCCTGTCGTTCCTGGTCGACGAGCTGGTCGTCCACCGCGGCGGCGTCGCGGCGAACATCTGCTACGGGATGGCCCAGCTCGGGCAGCCGTCGCTGCTGGTCGGTTCGGTCGGTGCCGACTTCGCCGGGTACGGCGCGGCGCTGACGACCGCCGGCGTGGACGTGTCGCACGTGCGCGTCTGTGAGAACGTACACACCGCCCGGTTCACCTGTACTACGGACCTCGACGCGAACCAGATCGCCTCGTTCTACACCGGCGCGATGGCGCAGGCGCGGGAGCTCGACCTGGGCGCGATCCACGCGAAGTCCGGCGGGATCGACCTGGTGCTGATCGGTGCGGACGACCCCGACGGCATGCTCAAGCACACCGAACTGGCCAAGCAGCACGGCATCGCGGTGGCGGCGGACCCGTCGCAGCAGATGGCGCGGATGGACGGCGCCGATATCCGCCGGCTCATCGACGGGGCGGCGTACCTGTTCAGCAACGAGTACGAAGCCGGCCTGATGGTGCAGAAGACCGGCTGGAGCCACGGCGAGATCCTGGAGCGCGTGGGCGTCCGGGTCACCACCCACGGCGGCGACGGCGTCGTGATCGAGGACACCAGCGGGATCCTGGCCAAGGTTCCGGCCGTCCCGGCGCCGGGTCTCGTGGACCCGACCGGCGGCGGCGACGCCTTCCGGGCCGGCTACCTGACCGGCCGCGCGGCCGGCCTCGACCACGAGGCGTCCGCCCACCTCGGCTGCACGCTGGCGACCACGGTCCTGGAGACGGTCGGCACCCAGGAGTACACGCTCGACCACCCCACCTTCCTGGACCGCCTGACCGCCACCTACGGCTCCCCCGCCGCCGCAACCGCCGCCGGAGCGCTTACGAAGTAAGCCGAGCGAGCCCACCCGTCTGGGCGAGCAGGGCAAATCGGTCCGGGCAGCCCCAGTGCTCGACGATGCGACCGTCGACGACGCGCGCCAGCTCGAAGATGGCGATGTCGATCGGCGCGTTGCTGGGCGGCCCGAAGAATCCGCCCGTCGCGGTGCCGCGTGCTCGTCCGCGCGCCCAGACCAGATCGCCGACGACGACCGAGTCCTCCAGCGTGTAGACGATGTCCGGCATCATCGAGTGCACGTCCCGGATCGCCGCCTTCACCTGCTCACGTGCTTGCTCACCGGTCCCCGACAGCCCGAACTGATGCTCCACCAGGTCCGGCGCGCACACCTCGTCCACGATGCCGTCGTCCCCGGTCGCGAACCCCTCGTGCAGGATCCGCTCCAGCACCGCGAGCGGCCCAGCGTTCGTCGTACCGGCCAGCGCCTCGGAAGTAGCCATGTCCATCCCCCTCAGATAGTGCATTAGCAGTGCACTCGATGCAGTGTCACTGCACTGAACACAGTGATAGTGTGCCCACATGCCCGAGGCTGTCAAGTCCTATCGCCAGGTCCAGGCCGAGGAGACCCGGATCCGGATCGCGCAGGCCGGCCGCCGGCTCTTCGCCGCGCAGGGGTACGGCGCGACCAGCATCGACGCGATCGCGAAGGACGCCGGCGTGGCCACCCGGACCGTCTACTCGGCCTTCGGCACCAAGCGGGAGATCCTGTCGCTGATCTGCGACCTGTGGTTGACCGAGGCCGGGGCGGTCGAGCGGGCGCAGCAGGTGCTGGCGATCGAGGACCCGGTCGAGCGGCTGCACGGCGCCGCGGCCTGGCTGACGAACCTGTACTCGGCGGGCTTCGACGTCGTGCTGATCTTCGAGGCCGCCACCGACGAAAGCGCCGAGACCAAGGCGTTGCTGCGCTCCAAGCTCCAAGGCCGCAACGAGGTGATGGACGCGATCATCGCGTCACTCGAGACCGAACTACGCATCCCACTGAAGCAGGCGCAGGCCGTCTACCGCGCGCTGGCCGCGCCCGGTGTCTACCAGGAACTGGTCGACGAGTCGGGCTGGACGCCGGCGGAGTTCGAGCAGTTCGTCGCCGACTCGCTCCAGCGTCAGCTGCTTTGAGACCCTGCCCACAGGCCCCGCACGTGGCCGATGTGGCGGCGCATCAACTGCTCGGCGCCGTCGCCGTCGCGCGCCTCGACCAGGTCCATCAGCTCGTGGTGCTCGGCCGCCGACTGTCCCAGCCGCCCGCTCTCGACCAGCGGCGTGAGCCCGAGCAGCCGCGTCTGCGACCGCAGGTCCGACACCAGGTCGACCAGCCTCTGGTTGCCGGAGTACGTGAGCAGCGTGACGTGGAAGACCCGATCCGCCTCGATGTACGCGATCAGGTCACCCGCCTCCGCCGCCACCACGATGTCCTCCGCCAGCGCACGCAGCCGCGGGAAGTCCGCGGCGGGAATCGCCGGTACGACGACCCGGATCGTCGGCGGCTCGACCAGCTGCCGCAGCGAGGCCAGGTCGTCCAGGTCCGCGTCGGACACCTCGGTGACCCGGAAGCCCTTGTTCCGCAGCGAGATCACCAGGCCCTCGCGGACCAGGTCGAGCATCGCCTCCCGCACCGGCGTCGCGGACACCCCGAACCGCGCGCCCAGCATCGGCGCGGAGTACACCTGCCCCGGCTCCAGTTCGCCGGAGATCACCGCCGCCCGCAGCGCGTTGGCCACGCTGTCGCGCAGGTTCTCCCGCTGCTTCAGCCGCCGCACGCTCGGCAGCGGCCCGGTCGAGCCGTCTACGGCGCGATGAGCCGCCGAAATCCCCTGAACCATCCGTTCACCTCCCTGGTCACCGCTCGCCGCCCATTGTGATGCACTCCACCCCTCAACTCGCGGGTACGCCACCCCCGACGGCTCGCACCAGCTCGGTCAGCCGGGCGAACACCCGCTCCACGCCGAGCCCGTCGTGCTCGTACTCGTTCGTCACCCACGCCTGGAGGTTGCCGACCCGGCTCGCGGTGTCCAGCTGCAGCCCGGAGTCGACGTACATGTCGTCGTAGTAGACCGCGGCGGCCACCGGTACGTCGTTCGCCGCGAGCCGCTCGAGGTCGTACAGCTCCGACCACCGCGGCCGGCCGGCCAGCACCTCGACGGCACCCTGGAACGGCCGCAGTCCCCGGATCTCGTCGAACATCCAGGGGTACATCATCTCGCCGGTGAACAGCAGCGGCCGCGCCTCCTCGGCGAACTCCGGCCGCAGTTTCCGCTCCGCCTCGGCCGCCCAGCCCGTGGCGCCCTCGCCGGATCCGTAGATGCTCTCCTGCAGCGCCGCGAACAACGGGTTCGAGCTGTACGACGACAACGCCATCGCCTGACCGAGGAACGTGTCCGACAACGAATCCCCGTCGAAGGCCTCGTCGAGCAGCCAGTGGATCCGCTCGTACCCGGGCTTCATCCCGAAGTCGATCCCGAGCGACTGGAACCGCCGTACCGTCAGCCGATCACCATCCGGCAGCCGTACGTCGGAATCCGCCAGCCGGTCCGCGATCCGGCCGACCCGCTCCACGTTGTGGGGATAGCGCTGGTAGAACTCACGGTTCTTCGCCGCCACCCGCGGATACGTCCGCCGATACACCTCGGCCGCTGACGGATCGATCGAGGCCAACCCGCCGGTCACGTAGCAGGCCGTCAGTCCGTCCGGAGCCTTCGACAAATAGGTGAGCGTGAGGAACCCGCCGTAGCTCTGGCCCAGCGTCGACCACTTGCGGCCGCCGAAGACCGTCGTACGGAGGTGCTCGGCATCGGCGACGATCGAGTCCGCCCGGAAGCAGGCAAGGTAGTCAGCACCTTCCTCGGCGGACATCGCGGCCATCCGCTGCCCGGAGGCCGGCGTACTGCGACCTGTCCCCCGCTGGTCGAGCAGGATCACGCGGTAGTTCTTCAGCGCCTGGTCGATCCATCCCGTCCGCCCCGGCGGCCGCGGTGCCTTCCCGCCCGGACCGCCCTGCAGGAAGAGCAGACACGGCAGGTCCTCGTCCTTGCGCACCGGGTCGACGAGTTCCCGGGCGAAGACCGTGATCGTCTCTGCGGGATTGGACCAGTCCAGCGGCACCTCGACGGTGTGCTCCCGCACATGCATTCCAGGAATCGTGTAGCTGGTCATGAAGCCTCCTTCGCCCGGCGCCGGGCATCCCACTCCGGATTGATCCGCGGCACTGCCGCCAGCAGCGCCTTCGTGTAATCGTCCTGGGGATCCCCGAACACCTGGTCGCGTGACCCCAGCTCCACGATTCTGCCCTGGTTCATCACCGCGACCCGCTGCGAGATCTGCCGGACCACGGCCAGGTCGTGCGCGATGAAGATGTAGCTGAACCCGCTCTCCCGCTGCAATCGCATCAACAGCTCCAGCACCTGCGCCTGGATCGACACGTCGAGCGCGGACACCGCCTCGTCGCAGATCACCAGCTTCGGGTTCACCGCGAGGGCCCGGGCGATGCCGATCCGCTGCGCCTGCCCACCGGAGAACTGCGCCGGATACCGCTGGCAGTGGTCCGGGTTCAGCCCGACCCGTGCCATCAGCTCCTGCGCGAACGCCCGCCGCCCACCGGCCGGCGTGATCCCCTGATAGGTCAGGGGCGCGGTGACGATCCGCTCGACCGTGTACCGCGGGTTCAGCGACGAGAACGGATCCTGGAACACCACCTGCACGTTGTTCCGGAACGACGCCAACTCGTTCCCGGTCGCCCGGGTCACGTCCTGCCCGTCGAACTCGACCGACCCGCTCGTCGGCTCCAGCAACCGCGCGGCGATCCGCGCAGTGGTCGACTTCCCGCTGCCCGACTCCCCCACGATCGCCAGCGTCTCACCCAGCTCCACCTCGAAGCTGACGTCGTCGACCGCGGTGAACGTGGACTTCCGGGCCATCGCGCCTTCGCCGCGGGTGACGAACTGCTTCGTCACCCCACGCACCTTCAGCAACGTCACGACGCCACCACCTCGTCATCGATTCGCGGTACGGCGTCCAGCAGCGTGCGCGTGTACTCGTGCCGAGGATCCGAGAACACCTGCTCGGCCGTGCCGTACTCGACCGGCTCACCCGCGCACATCACCAGCACCCGTTGAGCGATCGAGCTGATCACCGCCAGGTCATGCGTGATGAAGACCATCCCGGTCCCGGTGGTCGACTGCAGCTCAGCCATCAGCTCCAGGATCTGCGCCTGGACGGTGACATCGAGCGCGGTCGTCGGCTCGTCCGCGATCAGCAGGGCCGGCGAGCAGCACAGCGCCATCGCGATCATGACTCGTTGCCGCTGGCCACCGGAGAACTGATGCGGATAGTGGTCGAGCCGCCGGCCCGGATCGGGGATCCCGACCTGGTCCAGCGCGTCGATCGCCACCTGCCGGGCCGCGCGCCGCGACCCACCACGGTGTGCCCGGTACATCTCCTCGATCTGTAAACCCACGGTGTAGTAGGGATTCAGCGACGACAACGGATCCTGGAACACCATCGAGATCGCGTTCCCGCGCACCGACTGCAGCTCCCGCTCCGACCGCCCGAGCAACTCGGAGCCATCCAGCCGGATGCTCCCTTTCGTTTCCGCACCGCGTGGCAGCAGCCCGAGTACGGCGAGAGCCGTCATCGACTTGCCCGACCCGGACTCGCCGACGATCCCGAGCGTGTCGTCCCGGCCGACGGTGAACGACACGTTCTTCACCACATCCACCGGCCCACGACTGGTCGGCAATGTGACGGTCAGGTCTTCCACCACGAACAACTCGTCCGTCATGCCGATGTCACCCTCACTCGTGGATCCAGCGCGGTGTAGACAAGGTCCACCACGACGTTGCCGATGACAACGAAGAATGCGGCTAGCAAGGTGACCGCCATGATCACCGGCTGGTCGTTCTTCGCGATCGAGTCGGCGGCCATCTTGCCGATCCCGTTCAGCCCGAACACGGTCTCGGTGATCAGCGCGCCGCCGAGCAGGCCGGCGAAGTCCATCCCGAAGATCGTGGTGATCGGGGTCAACGCCGGTCGCAGTGCGTGCCGGCGCAGGATCAGCGGGCGACTCAGTCCCTTGGCCCGCGCGGTCCGGAAGTAGTTCTCCGACAACGTGTCGATCACGTTGCTCCGGGTCAACCGCGCGTACAGACAGGCGTAGCCGACGGCCAGCACGGTCCACGGCATCAGGTACGACTCGAACCACAGCACGGGGTCGTCCGCGAACGCCGGCGCCGACGGGAACGGCAACACCTGCAGCTTCACGACCAGGACGTACTGCAGCACGAGCGCGAGGACGTAGTTCGGCACGCTCACGCCACCGAGGGCAAGTGCCATCGCCGTACGGTCCCACCACGTTCCTTGCTTGATCGCGCTGACCAGACCGCCGATCACACCGGCGAGCAGCCACAGTACGGCGGCGCCGACCGCAACCGTCACGCTGACCGGAAGCCGGGTGGTGATCATGCTCCACACCGACTCGTTGGTCTGGAAGCTGTACCCCAGACACGGCGCCGGGCAGTGCACCGAGCCGTAGTCGCGCCCGGCGAAGATGCCCCGGAGGAACTCCCAGAACTGGGTGAAGATCGGCTGGTTCAGCCCCAGCACGTCACGGATCGAGTTGATCCGGTCCGGCGTACAGGTCTTGCCGCAGATCATCACCGCGGGATCCGGCGACAGCTTGAAGAAGATCAGATAGGTGAACAGGCAAACGGCCAGCAAGATCACGACGACCCCACCAAGCCGACCGAGCACATAGCGCGTCACGCTGCCTCCCCCTGGTCGATCACCGAGCGGATCTTGTCGCCCAGGACTGTCAGGGACAGCACGGTGAGGAACAGGAAGGCGCCCGGGATCGCGAAGAACATCGGGTCCACCGAGTACCAACTGACCGAGCTTGCGATCATCTGGCCCCAGGACGCGGTCGGCGGCGAAACGCCGACGCCGAGGAACGACAGCCCGGCCTCGGTACCGATGTAGCCCGGGATCGCCAGCGTCGTCATCACGATGATCGAGCCCCGCAGGTTCGGCAGGATCTCCCGGAACACGACCTGCACGTCCTTCGCCCCGGACGCCCGCGCCGCCTCGACGAACTCCCGGTTCGCCAGCGTCATCGTCTGACCGCGGATCACCCGGGCCAGGTACGGCCAGCCGAACGCGCTGATCACCACGACCAGCAGGACCGGGCGATTGCCGGCCGGCAGCGAGGACAGGATCGCGATCATGAAGATCAGCGCCGGGAACGCCATCAGGAAGTCCATCAACCGCGAGATCACCTGGTCGACCCAGCCGCGGTAGAACCCGGCCAGCATGCCGAGGACGACACCGAGGATCCCGGTCAGCAGCGTCGCCGACAGCGAGATCGTGATCGACACCCGCGCGCCGTACACGATCCGGGCGAACAGGTCGCGGCCGTTCTGCGGCTCGACGCCGAACCAGTGCTCCCGGCTGATCCCGCCGAGCGCGCCGTTCGGTACGCCGCCCAGCGCGGAGTTGATCGCCGCCGAGTCGAACTCGTACGGCCCCCAGCCGCTGAGCTTGGTGATCAGCGGCGCGGCCACCGCCATCAGGACCACGATCGCCAGGAACATCACGCACAGTACGGCGCCCTTGTCCCGGGCCAGCATGGTGAGGATCCGCCGGGTCGAGGTCGGGGGACCGCCGGCCGCGACCGGGGTCCCCACCACTTCCTCGACCAGTGCTGTGCTAGTCCCCCCGATGGTCGTCGTCATCGGCTACTTCCCGGCGTCCGCGAGGCCGACCGAGACCAGGTCGATCCCACCGGAGAACCCGTCGTGCAGGTACGCGCCGGCGATGTTGCTGCCGACCAGCATCAGCACCTTCTCGTACAGCAGTGGGACGACCGGCGCGAGTTCCATGATCTGCTTGTCGAGGTCGCCGTACGCCGCGTTCGCCGCGGTGACGTCGGTCAGCTTGGCGATCTCGTCGATCTTCGCGTTCACGCCCGGGTCGTTCAGCTGGGCCAGGTTCGAGTTGCCCTTGGTGGTGATGTTGCGGCCGTCGAACAGCGGCGGCAGGAAGGTCGCACCGGAGGGCCAGTCCGGGCACCAGCCGGTGATCGCGGCGTCGTGCTGCTGCGACGTCGTCCCGATCACCTCGTAGTACGTCGCGGTGTCGATGGTGTTGATCTTCACGGTGATCTTCAGCGGCTCCAGCGCCTGCTGGATCGCGACCGCCATCGCCTGCATCTTCGGTTGCGCCCGGGTGTCGAGGGTCATCGTGAAGCCGCCTGCCAGACCGGCCTCGGTGAGCAGCTTGCGGGCCGCCTCGACGTCACCCTTGTGGTCCGGGCTCGGGTACGGGTCGTAGTCCACCCGGCCGGCCACCGTCGGCGGCTGGATGCTGGTCCCGATGTCGGCGAGCGCCGACCCGCCGTCCGCGTCCCGCACGGTCTGCTTGTTCACCGCGAGGTTGATCGCCTGCCGGACCTTGACGTCGTTCAGCGGCTTCTTCGTCGTGTTCAGGCCCATGTAGGTCGTACAGCCGCCGAGGCCGGTCATCGTGCGCTGCTTGAGCTGCGGGGTCTGGATCCGGGCCACGGAGGCGGCCTGGACCGTGCCCGCGATCGCGTCGGCATCGGCGCCCTGGCCGGCGATCATCCGCTCGTCGATGGTCGCGCCGTCGAGCCCGAACGTCCATTGGAACGCGTCCGGGTTCGCCGTCCGGACCTCGTCGCTCTTCTTGTCCCACTTGTCGTTGCGGACCAGCTTGAGCGAAGCGCCGGGCTTGTACTCGGACACCTTGTACGGGCCGGACGAGATCGGTTTGCTGTCCAGCTGGTTGCCAGCGCCCTGGCCCTTCGGCACCGGGGTGAAGGTGTTCTGCGCGACGACGCTGCCGAAGTCGGCGTACGGCTTCTTCAGGTGGAACACAATCGTCTTCGCATCCGGCGTGGCGATTGTCGACAGGTCACCCGATTTGTACGGGCCCTGGTACGACGCCGGCGCCTCGATCAACTGCTTCGCGTACGGCGAGCCGATGCCGATCTCGGGATCCCAGGCCCGGGACACGCCCCACTTCACGTCCGCGCTCGTGATCGGCGCACCGGTCTCGAAGAACAGGCCGTCCTTCAGCGTGAACGTCCAGGTCTTCCCGCCGTCGGACGGCTTGCCGGTGTCGGTCGCCAGGTCGGGGACGATCTTGGTGCCCTCGGCACCCGGCGCGGCGCCCTGCGTCGTGAGCGTCCGGTAGATCAGCCGGTAGAAGTTGTTGACACCGCCGTCGAAGCCGCGGGCCGGATCGAGGTGGGAGTAAGCCGCGTTCTGGAGCACCTGCAGCGTGCCGCCCTGTGCCGCCTTGCCGCCGGGTCCGCCCGACTCGCCCTTGGCCCCGGTCGTGCCGCCGCCGCAGGCGCTCAGCGCCAGCGCACCGGACGCCACGAGCCCCACCAGCATGGTCGTTCTCTTCATTTGCCTACTTTCAGTTCGCGGCGCGCAGCCATACACGCATGGCCAGGGCCTGACGGTTCCCCCAGAGGAAGTACGGGACGAAAGTCGCCGGTACCTCGCTGATGGCGGTCTGGGTCTGTTGATCTGTGATCACCGGATACAGCTCTGCTGCCGGCGTCGGTGCGACACCCGCGGTCAGCTCGAGCACGACGCCGTCGTCCTGCCGGCGCGCTGTCGCCGCCGCAACTGCCGTTGGCGCCAGCAACAGGTCGTCCACGGACGCGTCGACATCCTGTTGCTCAACGCAATAGACAAGCGGGCCCCGAGCAACAGCAATGGCATCGCGAGTCGCGTCCAGATACGGATGCGATCCGTGCGCCCGCGGACGCATCGGCAGGTGCAGCCGAACGATGTCGCCGGCAACAAACCGCCGCCGCACCACAACCCACCCGTCGGTCGCCACGACCGGACCCTCCACCCCACCGGGTGCGGTGAGCTTGGCGTCGGCGGCCCACGACGGCATCCGCAAGGCGATCGCGCGCTCGTCCTCCGGCGCGTGGTTGACGGTGATCGTCACCTCCCCGTCCCACGGGTAGTCGGTGGTGACGGTCACGGCTAGGTCGGCGGTGGTGATGCGGGCGTCGGCGTACAGGCCGACGTAGAGGGTGTCGTCGCGGACGGCGGCGACGTGGTCCTGGAGTTCGGACATCCAGCGGATGATGTTCGGCGGGCAGCACGGGCAGCCGAACCACGGACGGCGCAGCGGATCGCCACCGGCCTCGGCGCCCGAGCGTTGCTCGTGATCCGGCCGCCGCTGCAACGGATTGTCGTAGAAGAACGCCGTTCCATCGGCCGAAAGCCCAACAGCATAAGCGTTGTAGAGCACCGTCTCGAACACATCGACGTACGACGATTTGCCGGTGGCAAGGAACATCCGCCACGCCCACTGCATCACCGCGATCGCCGCACACGTCTCGGCGTACGCGCGCTCGGACGGCAACTCGTACCGGTCGCCGATCGCCTCGTCCGAGTGTCGACTTCCCAGTCCACCGGTGAGGTAGAGCTTCGTCGCGACCATGTCGTCCCACAGCCGCTCCAACGCCTTCAGCAGCGTCGGATCGCCGGTCTCCAGGTGCACGTCCGCGGCCCCGGCCGCGAGATACGCCATCCGTACGGCGTGCCCGGTGACGGACGGCAGCTCCCGGAACGGCGCGTTGTCCTGGAAGTACTCGGCCGGGAAGATCGTGTGCTTCAGCTTCCCCTGCCCACGGCGATCGACGAACAGCCGTGCCTGCGTCAGATAGTCCGCATTCCCGGTTTCTCGATAAAGCTCGACCAGCGCCATCTCCACCTCGGGATGCCCGTCGACGACCTCCTCGCCGTCCACCCCGAACTTCCGGACGACGAGATCCGCGAAGCGGCAGGCGATTGTCAACAATCGACTGTCGTCCAGCCGGCGGTTCGCCGCGACGGCAGCCTGGATCAGGTGGCCGAGGTTGTAGAGCTCATGCCCCCAGCCGAGGTCCGACCACGGCTGTTTGGGCTGATCCGGGTCCTGGAAGTACGAGTTCAGGTAGCCGTCCCCGGCCTGCGCCTGCTCGAGCAGTCCGACGACCTCGTCGAAGAACTCCCGTGCCCTGGCCGGCGCATCCTCCCGGCCGACCTCGTACGCGAGCCCTTCGAGCGTCTTGTACAGATCCGTGTCGAGGAACGGGTACCGCCCGCGGTACGGCCCGACCGAAGGATCCGCCAGCCGGCGCAGGTTCTCCAGGTTGCCGGCCTTCGGCAGTTCGCCGATCGAGTGCGGGATCGTCGCCACCCGATTGCGCTGCTGCCAGGCACGCAACAGCCCTCCGGTCAGCTCCACCTCCCCCACCGGAACCACCGCTCCGACGCTCGTCCGCACCGCTCCACTCATCCGTGCACTCCAGTACCGTGTGACATTGCACTGACCCTAAGGTGCTCCCCCACGCCTTGCCAAGCGATTCCGAAAGACGTTTACCTACCGGAGACAACTCGCCCCTGGCCGCCGGCGCACCGCCGTCGACGCCCGCCGCCCGTGGGGACCGGCCGCGTCAGAGCCGTGGGTCGACGGGCTCCGACTCGAGTGCGAGGACCGCGAAGACGCACTCGTGGATGCGCCAGAGCGGCTCGCCGCGGGCGGCGCGCTCGAGCGACTCCAGGCCGAGGGCGTACTCGCGGAGGGCCAGCGACCGCTTGTGACCGAGGTTGCGGTCACGGAGGCGCTCGAAGTTGGCCGGCTCGGTGTAGTCGGGACCGTAGATCAGGCGCAGGTACTCCTGCCCGCGCACCTTCAGTCCCGGCTGCGCGAGTCCCTTCGCCGTCCGCGTCAGGTTGGCGGCCGGCTTGACCACCATGCCTTCGCCACCGGCACCCGTGAGCTCTTGCCACCAAGAGATCCCGGCGTCCCAGTTGTCGGCGTCGACGAACAGCCGCCGGGTCGGCGTGATCAGTTCCGCCCCTGCCGCAACCATCCGGTCCGCGATCCCGAGATGCCAGGCGTGCGGCCTTTCGTGGTACGTCGCGCCCTCTGCCGCCAGCACCTGGAACGGCGCGATCCGGACCCCGTCCAGCCCATCCGTCGGCCAGCAGTACCGCCGGTACGCCTCCGTGAACTTCGCGGCGTTCGCAGTACGGCGTTCCGTCGCGACCAGCAGCCCACCCACGTCGAGACCGGCCGCGACGGCCGACCGCAGCGCCTCAGTGGCCGCTGGCAACGACGTACGCGCGGCCGCGCCGACGGCGGCGTACTGGTTGCGCAGCAGGTCCTCGGCCTTCGCGCTCCACGGCAGCAGTTCCGCGTCGAGCAGCAGCCACGACGTGTCCAGCTCCGCGAAGACGCCGGCCTCCTCGGCGACGGCGCGAAGGCGGAGCAGCAGCTCGTCGGTCAGCGCCGCGTCGAAGAAGGACCGCCCGGTGCGGGTGTGGATCGCGCCGCGACCAGCGAGGCCGAAGCGCTTCTCGGCCACATCGTCGTCCCGGGTCAGCAGGACGACGGCGCGCGAGCCCATGTGCTTCTCCTCGCACACCAACTCGGTCACGCCCTGCGCCCGATACGTCTCGAAGGCCTGTCGCGGGTGCTCCAGCAAACCTGGTTCCGGCGAGGTCGCGACCGGGCTCATCGTCGGTGGCAGGTACAGCAGGAAGCGCGGGTCGATCGCGAACCGGCTCATCACCTCCAGCGCCGCACCGGCCTGCTCGGCCCGGATGCTGAGCCGTCCGTGGGTCGAGGTCTCGATCACCCGGCGACCGGTGACGTCGGTCAGCTCGAGTACGTCGGGCTCGCGCGCCGGTGCGGTTGCCACATGCAACGGCTTCGCGGGCGCGTAGTACTCCTGGGCGGCCTGGACCGCGACCAGCTCGCGCTCCGGGTAGCGCAGCGCGGTGAGTGCGCCGCCGAACACGCAGCCCGTGTCGAGGCAGATCGTGTTGTTGATCCACTCCGGTTCGGGGGTCGGGGTGTGGCCGTAGACGACCGTCGCGCGGCCGCGGTACTCGTTCGCCCACGGAAAGCGAACCGGGAGGCCGAACTCGTCGGTCTCGCCGGTCGTTTCGCCGTACAGGCAGAAGGATCGGACGCGGCCGGACGCGCGGCCGTGCATCCGCTCGACCAGGCCGGCGTGCGAGACCACCAGCTTGCCGCTGTCGAAGACGTAGTGCGAGATCAGGCCGTCGATGAAACGCTCCACGGCGTCGCGGAACTCGGGCGGCTCCGCGGCGAGTTGCTCCAAGGTGGTTTCGAGACCGTGGCTGATCTTCACGTTGCGGCCTCTGAGTGCCTTGAGCAACTTGTCCTCATGGTTGCCGGGGACACAGAAAGCGTGGCCGTTGGCAACCATTCCCATGACGAGGCGGAGCACGCCGGGCGTGTCCGGGCCGCGGTCGACCAGATCACCGACGAACACGGCCCGACGGTCCGGGTGTACGGCGTCGATCGGGCGGCCGGCGTCGTCGCGGGTGAGCGTGTAGCCGAGGTCGGTGAGCAGCCGCTCGAGCTCGGACCGGCAGCCGTGCACGTCGCCGACGATGTCGAACGGACCGGTCTGATCGGTCAGGTCGTTGAACAGCTTCGTGCGTTCGATGCTGACGGCATCGATCTCGTCGACGGAGGTCAGCACGTGAACGGTCCGGAAGCCTTCACGTTTGAGGCTCCGCAGCCCGCGCTTCAGCTGCGACCGCTGCCGGGCGATCACCTTCGTCCCGAACTGCCGATCGGCTCGCTGCTCGTTGCGCTCGACACACACCCGCTCCGGCGGGTCCAGCACGATCGCCACAGGCAGGACGTCGTGCTCCCGCGCGAGGTTCACCAACTCCTTCCGCGCCTCCGGCTGCACATTGGTCGCGTCGATCACCGTCAACCGTCCCGCGGCCAGGCGCTTCCCGGCGATGAAGTTCAGGACGTCGAACGCGTCTTTGGTGGCCGCCTGATCATTCTCGTCATCAGAAACCAGCCCTCGGCAGAAGTCGCTCGAAATCACCTCGGTGCCCAGAAAATGCCGCCGGGCGAACGTCGACTTCCCCGACCCACTGGCCCCCACCAGAACCACCAGACAGAGCGCTGGTACGTCGATGGTCGTCATCGAGCGCTCACCTCCTCACGCAGGCGAAAGAGGGCGAGCTGAGTCGGTGAGCCTACGTCCGAGTCGTCGGGGCCGACTGGACGGAACTCCACGGTGTAGCCGTGCACGTTCGCGACACCGGTAGCCCAGGTTTGGAACTCCGCGCGGGTCCACTCGAAGCGGTGGTCGGGGTGGCGGTAGCGGCCTGCTGGGAGGGCGGGGTAGCGGATGTTGTATTCGCTGTTGGGGGTGGTGACGATGACGGCTCCGGGGTGCGCGGTGTGGAAGACGGAGTGGGCGAGGGCGGGCAGGCGGGGCGGGTCGACGTGCTCGATGACCTCCATCAGAACAACGGCATCCAGGCCGGCCAACCGCTCGTCGGCGTACGTCACCGACGACTGCAGGAAACGGAGACGTTCGCGTTGACGGTCCGGGAGGTCGTTGTAGTGAAGGCGTCGTTCGGCGGTGGTAAGGGCACGGGCGGACACGTCCGTCGCGATCAGTTCGCCGATCATCGGGTCCTTCAGAAGTTCGCCGACGAGCGCGCCCTCACCGCAGCCCAGGTCGGCGATGCGCCGGGCCCCGAGCTCCCGCAGTACGCCGGCAACCGCCGTACGACGCTCGACCGCGAGTGAGACCGAGCCTTCGTCGGAGGCCTCTTCGACGAGTTCCACACCGTCGGCCTCGGCCAGCCGCTCCAAGGCGTCGTCGGCGAGGTAGCGGCGGTGGGCCAGGTAGCGGTGGGAGATCAGATCCTTCTCGGGGTGCGCGCCGAGCCAACCCTCGCCGGCGCGGACCAGTTTGTCGACCTCGTCCGAGCCGACCCAGTAGTGCTTGGCGTCGTCCAGCACGGGCAGCATCACGTACAGGTGATTGAGTGCGTCGGCCAGCCGCAGTACGCCGCTCAGCCGCAGGTCGACGTACCGCGACGAACCCCACGCCGGGATCTCGGGATCGAGTTGCACCGGGCGGGCGTCGACGGTCCAGCCGAGCGGGCCGAACAGGCGCTCGGCCAGCTCGGCGCCGCCGCTGCACGGGAGCGCCGGGACATGGACATCGAGTGGGATCGGGCGGGCCGCCAGTTCGGGACGGGCGTCGCAGCGGCCGTTCATCGCGGTCCGGAACAGCTTGCCGATCGCAACGGCCAGCAGGCTGGAGGCTGCGTACGGGCGGTCGTTCACGTACTGCCCGAGGGTGAATCCTTCCGCTGCCTTGCCGCGCCCGGACCGGACCAGGGCGATCGGGTCGATCTCGAGCAGGACGGCCGCCGTACAGCGTTGGTTCGTCGCCTCGGGATAGAAGACGTGCGCCGAACCGCCGGTGACCTCGATCGCCTGCGGTCGCGCCGGGTTCTTGTGCAGCAGGAACCCGAAATCGCTCGCGGGAGCGTCAATTCCGGCCAGGTCGGTGCCAAACGTCAGGAACACCGCTGTATTCGATCACGCAACGCGTCCAGAACGACATTCAATTCGCCGGGTTTGTCAGGAGTTTCAGGCGTCGAACGCGTCGAGGAACGAGACACGCTGCGGGAGCTCTGGCGCATCAGGCCATTTTGGATCTAGCTTGTCTTGAGAAGAAGAGTCGCTACAGACCGTCCTTCCCCGCTGACAGTCGGTAATGTCCCCGGTTTGTGGCGAGCGCCCAGCCACGCCGACTATGGGGAAAGGACCATGGCAGCTCTCCCAGGCCACACCGGCCACGACGACCCGATAAGACCCGGCGAGGTCCGCCGGTGAAACCCCAGACATTCGAACTCGTGCGCTACACCGACATCAGCGGAGTCTCCGGGACCGGCGTCGTCGCCGAAGGTTGTGTCTTCACCGACGGCTCGGTCGCGCTCCGCTGGCACGGCGCCAATCCGTCCACGGCCGTCTGGCCGGACCTCGACTCCATCCTCGCCGTCCACGGCCACGACGGCGCGACCGTCGTCCGCTGGCTCGACGTCTCCGAGATGGAGCCCGTCCCCGGCACCGACCTGCTCCCCGGCGAGGTGGCCCACATCCTGGCCACCGGCCGGCACACCCATCACCGCCCATCGGTGGTGGTCGCCTCGGCCTAGCCGGTCACGCTTGGCCTGTGACCGCCGTACCCTACGGGGTGAGGCCGGTCAGGGCGAAGAACTCCTGGCGGGAGCTCTGGTTGTCGCGGAGGATGCCCTGCAGCGACGACGTGACCGTCCGGGAGCCCACTGCGCGGACGCCGCGCAACGACATGCACTGGTGCTCGGCCTCGATCACCACGCCGACGCCCTTCGGGTCGAGGTGGTCCTGGAGCCAGTCTGCGACCTGCTTGGTCAGCCGCTCCTGCACCTGGAGGTCGCGGGCGAACAACTCGACCACGCGGGCCAGCTTCGACAGCCCGAGGATCCGCTGGCCCGGCAGGTACCCGACGTGGGCGACACCCTGGAACGGCAGCAGGTGGTGCTCACACAGCGACTGCACCGGGATGTCCTTGGCCAGAACGAGTTCGTCGTACCCCTCGTCGTTCGGGAACGTGGTCAGCTCGAACTCGCGGGGCGTGAGCATCTCCGCGTACGCATGCGCGACCCGGCGCGGGGTGTCCGCGAGATGTGCGCTGTGGGGGTCCCGTCCGAGCGCGGTCAGCAGATCCGCGACAGCGCGCTGGGCGGCGGGAAGATCGATCTCCGCGCGGCCGGCGACGATGTGAAGGGGGACGGACTCGAGGTCGGCCGAGATCGCCATCTGCACACTCCCTGAGAGTTCAACGAACTGCCATCATAGCTGTTACATCAACCAATGTTGTCGATAGAATCATTCCGTGGACACTTCCTGGGACGCGCGCGTGCAGGCGGTCGCCGCTCTGGAGGAACCGACCCGGCGCCGCCTCTACGAGTACGTCGTCGGCCGGCCGGAGCCGGTGAGCCGTGACGACGCGGCCAATGCGCTGGGTCTCCCGCGGACGACCGCGGCGTTCCACCTGGACAAGCTGACCGAAGAAGGCTTGCTCGCGACGTGCTACGAGCGCCGGACCGGCCGCACCGGCCCCGGCGCCGGACGGCCCGCGAAGCTCTACCACCGCTCCGACCGCGAGATCGAGATCTCCCTGCCCGAACGCCAGTACGCCGTCGCGGGTCGCCTGCTGGCCGCCGCGGTCGAAGACGCCGAGACGACCGGCAGCTCCCCGCGCGACGCGGTCAACCGCCGGGCCCGCGAGTACGGCGAGGCCCTCGGCCGCGCGGCGGGCGGCGCTCCCCTGACCGAGATCCTGGCCGCGCACGGCTTCGAGCCCCGCCCGGACAAGGACGGCATCGCGCTGGCGAACTGCCCGTTCCAGCGCATCGCCCGGGAGCAGCCTCAGCTGGTCTGCGGCATGAACCTGCATCTTCTCGCGGGCCTCGTCAGCACCCTCGACATCCCCTACGAAGCCCGCCTCGTCCCGACCCCCGGCCACTGCTGCGTCCGGCTCGTCCCGGCCGGACTAAGCTCAGCTGGTGGCTAAGGGCAAGCAGAGTCAGGGGACGCCGGCGACGGTGGCGTTGACGAAGGCGAAGGTCGCGTTCACGACGCATGCGTACGAACACGACGCGGCGGCGAAGTCCTACGGGCTGGAGGCAGCCGAGGCGTTGGGGCTCGCGCCGGAGCAGGTGTTCAAGACGTTGCTGGTCGAGGTCGACGGCAAGCTCGCGGTCGGCGTGGTACCGGTGGACAAGCAGCTCGACCTGAAGGCAATCGCGGCCGCGGCCGGTGGGAAGAAGGCGGTGATGGCCGACCCGGCCGTCGCCGAACGCACCACCGGGTACGTCGTCGGCGGCATCAGCCCGATCGGCCAGAAGCGCACCCTGCCCACAGTCGTCGACAGCACCGCCACCGACCACCCGACGGTCTACGTCTCCGGCGGCCGCCGCGGCCTCGACATCGGCCTGTCCCCCGCCGACCTGATCACCGTCACCAACGCCCGCACCGCACCCATCGCCCGCTGACCACTCCCTTACGTCCGAAGATGCGAGGGCTATCGGCCACACATCTTCGGACGCAACGAGGTGGGTCAGCCGGTGATGCTGGGGGTGCCGGTTTCTAGGTGGCCGGTTAGGCGGCGGCGGTACGACGTGTCGTCGGTCGTGGTGACCTCGACGTCGTACCAGCCGTGGTCGGTCGGCCAGGACAGCGAGCGGGTCTGCTTGCCGCGCAGCTCGATCGTCACCGTCTTGCTGCCGTACCCGAGGGCGTTCACCTTGACGGTCAGCGGCTTGCGCGAGGTGTTCACCAACTCCAGTTCCAGCGAGTCATCGTGCCGATCGGCGCGGACGTCGAGTCCGGCGGCCGCGCCGTCGACCGAGCCGGCCAGCTCGACCCAGAACCGGTTCGGCCCCTGCACGGCCACCTCGAACGGGCCGTCCACCGGGATCTTCTCGACCTGCGACCGCTTGACGTCGACATGCGCCGGCGCCGGCAGTTCACCGCCGTACGGATAGATCGCGAAGTGTGCGGGCTCGGCGCCCTCGTTGCCGAGGGCCAACATCAACTTGCCATCGGCAACCAGGCCGGAAGCCGACGGCTGGTAAGGGATCGCACGGGCCGGACGGCGGCCGGGCTCCTGCTGCGGCACCACCTGGTCGGCCGGCGGCGTCGGCTTCCAGCGCGCGATCGGCGCCGGCACCGGGCCGGGCTTGTCGACCGACGGCTGCCGATAGGAGCGGTCGAAGTCGAACGCCGTGGTGAGGTCGCCACACGCGGTCCGTCGCCAGCTGCTGATGTTCGGCTCCCGTACGCCGGTCCACAGCTCGAGGAAGCGGATCACCGAGGTGTGGTCGAACACCTGCGAGTCGACGTGCCCACCGACCGACCACGGCGACACCACCGTCATCGGTACTCGCGGGCCGAGCCCGATCGGCTGACCGGCGTACCAGTCGTCGCCCTCACCCCCGGCAGGCCGCGGCGCGACCGGCGGCGGGACGTGGTCGAAGTACCCGTCGTTCTCGTCGAAGTTGATCAGCAGCACGGTCTTCGACCAGGTCTCCGGGTCGGACGCGATCGCGTCGAGCAGGTCGTAGACGAGGTTCGCGCTGCCTACCGGCGTGGACGATCCGGGGTGCTCGGAGTCGATCGCGGATGGCACCAGCCAGCTGACCTGCGGCAGCGTCCCGGCCTTGATGTCGGCCCGGAGCCGCGGGATCAACGACTCCGGCTCGGACCGGTACAGCGCCTTGCGGAACAGCTTCTGGTCTTTGATCGGCAGCTTCTCGACCGCCGTGTCCAGCTCCTTCAACGCAGTGGCCCGCGCATCCAGCGACTTCGCGAAGAGCTTGTCGTAGAACTCCTCGGTGGTCCGGTAACCACCCGGCACTCCTGCCAGGATCCGGTGCCCGAGCTCCTTGAAAGTCTTGAAGTACTCGACCGCGTTGTCGGTGAAGTTGTCCCACTCCTGGTAGATCTGCCAGGAGACACCGGCCTTCTCCAGCCGTTCCGGGTACGACGTCCAGTCGTAGCCGGCGTGGTCGTAGGAGTACGCCGCGTTCGTGACCGCGCGCTGCGTCGTACCGGGCTCGTAGCCGGTGGTGCCGGACCACAGGTAGTTGCGGTTCGGATTCGTCGAGCCGTTGACAGAGCAGTGGTACGCGTCGCAGATCGTGAAGGTCTCGGCGAGCTCGTACTGCAACGGGATGTCGCGGCGCTCGTAGTGGGTCATCGTGGCCGACGTCTTGGCCTGGACCCAGTTGTCGTGCCAGCCGTTGGCCCAGGCCTGGGTGGCGTCGCTGTAACCGTGGGCCAGCGCGCCCAGGTACTGGATGTCGTCGGGGTTGCGGCCCGCGTCTGCGGCGGCTTTGCGGACCGAGAACGGCAGCACCTCGCCGCCACCGGTCACCGGCTGGTGGAACACGCTCTTGCCGTCGCGCAATCGCAGTGGCTGCCGGTCGCCGTACCCGCGGACTCCGCGGAGCGTCCCGTAGTAGTGGTCGAACGAGCGGTTCTCCTGCATCAGCACGATGACGTGCTCGATCGCGCGCAGACCACCGCGCCGTACAGGTTGAGCCATCGCGGTGTGCAGCGAGGGTGGGAGCAGCGAGACCGCCGCCCCACCCACCGCCGAACCGAGCACCAGGCGCCGGGAGATCTCACTCATGGTCGAGACCCTAGGGTCGCCCTGTAGCCGCTGCGAGACCTCCAGATGAACAGCTAGCCCCTCCGCGCGAGCACCGCATCCCTCAATGTCGAGAGGACTGTTTCAGTGGTTTCCCAGCCCATGCAGGCGTCGGTGATCGACTGCCCGTAGGTCAGTTCGCGGGTCGGGTCGAGGTCTTGCCGGCCCTCTTGGAGGAACGACTCCAGCATCACGCCGACGATCGCGCGGTTGCCCGCCGCGACCTGCGCGCCGATCTCCTCGGCCACCACCGGCTGCCGGCGGTGGTCCTTGCGGCTGTTGCCGTGGCTCGCGTCGATGACCACCCGCTCCGGCAGACGGGCCTTGCGGAGGAGTTCCTGCGCACCCGCGACGGAGTCCGCGTCGTAGTTCGGTCCACTGTCCGATCCGCGCAGTACCAGGTGGCAGTCCGGGTTGCCGCGGGTGTGCAGGATGGCCGGCGCGCCGTCGTGGTCGATGCCGGTGAAGACGTGCGGTACGGCGGCGGCCTTGATCGCGTCGACCGCCGTAGCGATCGAGCCGTCGGGGCGGTTCTTCATCCCGATCGGCATCGACAGGCCGGACGACAACTGGCGGTGCACCTGGCTCTCGACGGTCCGCGCGCCGATCGCACCCCATCCGACGGTGTCGGCGATGTACTGCGGCGTGATCGGGTCGAGGAACTCACAGCCGACCGGGAGGCCGAGCTCGAGCACCTGCACGAGCAGCTGACGAGCGGTCCGCAGACCACGGTTCACGTCGCCGGAGCCGTCCAGGCCCGGGTCGTTGATCAGACCCTTCCAGCCCAGGGTCGAGCGCGGCTTCTCGAAGTACACGCGCATGACCACGAGCAGACCGTCGGAGAGTCGCTCGGCGACCGGCCGGAGGCGTTCGGCGTACTCGTGGGCCGCCTTCGCGTCGTGCACCGAGCACGGACCGACGACGACCAGCAGGCGGTCGTCGACGCCGTTCAGTACGTCGGCGACCGCCTGGCGACCGTCGACCACGGTCCGGACCAGGGCGTCGCTCAGCGGCAGTTCGTCGTGCAGGGCCTGCGGCGTGATCAGCGGGACGGTCTTCTCGATCCGTCGATCGACGACCGCCGCCTGATCGGCCTGCTGCGGGAGGGTGTTCATGAGTGGGGACCTTTCCGCCGGATGACCGCGGAAGGTCGCAGGCAGCCGGCTGGGAACGAGAAAAGGCAAGGACGGATGTCCTTGCCTTCGGGCCGGCTCTGGTGTCTGCGGTTGGGCGTCAGCGATCGGCTGAGTCGCCCGGCACCAAGGCCGGCCACTCAAAAAATCGCCAATAGCTGCGCTTCACGTGACAGAGGCTACCACTGCCGGAAACTCCGTGGCGTCCGCTCCTCGGTCATGGTTGTCTCGTCCGGTGACCATCCGTGCCGCGCGCCAGGACGAGCTGGAGCTCCTGCGCACCCTGGAGTCCGCCGCCGGCGTGCTCTTCCGCAGCATCGGGATGACGGACATTGCCGAGCACCCGCCGCCACCGCTCCAGCTCTTCGAGCAGGCCCGTCAGGCCGGCCGCCTCTGGGTGACGGTCGACGCCGACGATCACCCGACCGGCTTCGTCCTCGTCACGCTGGTGGACGGCGCGGCCCACATCGAGCAGATCAGCGTCCACCCGGATCACCAGGGTCAGGGACTCGGCCGCCGGATGATCGGCCACGTCGACGCCTGGGCCGCGGAGCAGGGGCTGCCGGCCCTGACCCTCAGCACATTCCGCAGCGTGCCGTGGAACGGTCCGTACTACGCCCGCCTCGGCTTCCAGGAGCTGTCGCCGCAGAAGCTGACCTCCGGACTGACCGACCTGCTGGCGGCGGAGACGGCGTTCGGACTCGACCCCGCCGAGCGGATCTTCATGCGTCGTTCGGTCGCCGGTCAGTAACCACGAGCGGTGTGGACTCGTTGAGGGCTGCAAGACGGGTCGAGACAACGGGGAGTGCAGCAGGTGGTGAGGCCGCGGACCTTCGAGCTGGTGCGGTACCGGGATCCAAGTGGGGTGTCAGGCACGGGTGTGGTCGCCGAGGGCTGTGAGTTCACCGACGGCTCGGTGGCGCTGCGCTGGCGGGGTGACAACCCCGCGACGGCGGTCTGGCCGGACCTCGACTCGGTCCTCGCGGTGCACGGCCACCAGGGTGCGACCGAGGTCCGCTGGATCGGGTCGCCGGCCGAGCCGGCCGGCATCGACGACCTCTTCGACGAGCTCCATCAGGTTCGGCCACCGGCCGCGCTGAGCGATCCGGTCCAGCCCAGCCACGCCCGGGGATGGGCAGGCGCCCGCCATCTCAGGTAGAACATGCCCGTGACGCAGATCTACCTGGTCCGGCACGGTGAGCCGGACTACGCGCCGATCGATTCCCGGGGCTGGCCCGGGATGGCGGCCGACTCCGCCCCGCTCACCGCCCTCGGCGTCAAGCAGGCCGAGGAGCTCGCCGACCTGCTCAGCGGCATCCAGGCGACGTACCTGGTCAGCTCCCCGTTCACCCGGGCACTGCACAGCGCCGCGATCATCGGTCACCGGCTGGCTCTCGGCGTCCGGGTCGACTACGACCTGCGCGACTGGCTCCCGGACCATACCGGGTCCTGGCGCGGGGTGGCCGACGTACGGGCGGCCCACGCCGAGTTGGAGGCGTACGACGGCGAGTGGCCGGAAGGCCTCCAGCGGCCCTGGGAGCCACTCTCCCGGGTCCGGGAGCGAGCCCGGGCGGCACTGGCCCGTCACACGGCCAGCACGGACGGACCGGTGCTCGCGATCACGCACGCGATGGTGATCCGTGCGCTGACCGGCGAGACGGGTACGCCGTACGGCGGGCACGAGTACTACCGGTACGACCCGGCCGACGACGGCCCGCTCTGAACTTGCTTGAAGCAACCGAGTGACCCATGTCACACCTGGTGATGACGTGAACACCGGCTCCGCGTGAAAACCCCTGATCACGGCCCGCGACGGCGTCGCGCGGCCACTTCGCGATAACAAATGGACCGAAGTTCGAGACAACGAGGGTTGAACTCGGTGTGAGTTGAGCATAGTTTTCACCGAGCGCCCGTCCGCGCTCACGGTGAGTCAAGGAGGTTGCCATGTCGAGAGGGATGCCTCGCCTACCCCGCCCGCTCATGGATCTGTGGGACTGGCAGTCGCAGGCCGCGTGCCGCGATGTCAACCCAGAGCTGTTCTTCTCGCCCGAATCGGAGCGTGGCGTCCGCAAACGAGCCCGCGAGATGGTGGCCAAGTCGCTCTGCGGCACCTGCCCGGTCCAGCCCGAATGCCGTCAGCACGCGCTCTCCGTCGGGGAGCCGTACGGCGTCTGGGGCGGCACCACGGAGTCCGAACGCGACAACACCCTCCTGCCCGAACACCGAAAGTCCGCGTAACCCGCGGGGAGCTGCTTCTCCACCACCCACAGCCGCAGATCGTCCGGCCCGGTAAGGCCTGCGCGAAAGCTCAGGCCTTACCGTCGTCGGGCTCTGCTGTGGTCTCCTCCGGCGCGGCCGGCGGCTTCTTGTCCTTGGGTCTCTTCTTGTCCTCGGG
The DNA here is from genome assembly GCF_036227145.1 of Kribbella sp. NBC_01484. Lineage (NCBI taxonomy): Bacteria > Bacillati > Actinomycetota > Actinomycetes > Propionibacteriales > Kribbellaceae > Kribbella > Kribbella sp. NBC_01484. Next base: position 5,739,122 of record NZ_CP109437.1, on the reverse strand, counting down.
CTTGTCCTGCTTCGGCGGCTCGGGCGGCTTGGTGTCCTCCGGCGGCTTCACCGTCGTCCGCGGGTCCCGGTAGCGATCCAGTGACTTGAGGAAGTCCGGATCGTCATCGGGCGCGACCGGGCGCAGGCCCGGCTTCGACGGCCGGACGCCGGCGTCGCGACGGCCGCTCGCGGTGCGCGACATGAGCAGCCAGACGATCGGCCCGACGAACGGGACGAACACGATCAGGACGATCCACACCAGCTTGGGCAGATGCGGCACGTCCTCATCGGGTGTCTGGATGCAGGAGAACAGCGCGTAGACGCTGAGCACCAGGCTGATCAGGAACGGCAGAAATCGGACCACGGTCCAACAGTACGGCGCTTCGGGCAACACGCCCGCGCCACGACGGCCAAGTCGCTAACCCGTAACCAGCCGGATCCCGAAGCTCAACTGGCCGAGGCGGTCAGCCCCCGCGCGCGCAGCACCGAGTTCTCCAGCGGCCGGAACACCAGCAGCTCGATGCCGACCCCGACCACGAAGATCAGCAGGATGCCGGCGAACACCGTCGAGATGTCCGACAGCGACATCCCGTTGTGCAGGAACTGCCCCAGGCCTTCGCCGAGCTCGGGCGAGGTCGCGATCAGCTCGGCCGCCATCAGCGACCGCCACGAGAACGCCCAGCCCTGCTTGAGTCCGCCGAGGAACCCGGGCAACGCGGCCGGCAGCAGGATGTACCGGATCCCGCCCCACCGACCGGCGCCGAGCGCCTTGCCGACCCGCGGCAGGATCGGCGGCACCTGGTCCAGCCCGGACACCAGCCCGTTCGCGATCGACGGCACCGCACCCAGCAGCACGACCCAGTAGATCGCCCGGTCGTTCAACCCGAACCACAGGATCGCCGCCGGCACCCAGGCCACGGACGGCAGGCTCTGCAACCCGGAGACGAGTGGCCCGATCCCCCGCCGTACGACGGTGATGTTGGCGATCGCCAGCCCGAGCGGTACCGCGATCAGCAGCGAGAGCGCGAAGCCGATCACGGCCCGGTGCACCGACACCCAGAACAACTCGACGATCTTGCCGGTCGTCACCAGCTGCCAGATCTGACTCCAGACGTCAGCCGGCGCGGGCAGCTTGAACTCGGGCCAGAACGCGGCCGCCCACAACACCTGCCACACCACGACCATCACCACGATCGCACCCACCGGCGGCAGCACCCGGGCGGCGATCCGCCGTGCGCGCGAGCCCTCGGGCGCGTTGACCGGCGTGTCCAGCGCGTCCAGACCGGCTTCGACCGATCCCGCTTCCAGAAGCTCAGGCTGCGGCATGGCTACTGATCACCTTGCGCAGCGCGGCATTGATCTCGTCGACCGAGTCAGCCTCGGGCAGCTTGCCGGCGTCCCATTCGCGGACGACGCGACCCGGCCGCGACGACAGCAGGACGACGCGCTGACCGAGCCGGACGGCCTCGCGGACGTCGTGCGTCACGAACAGGATCGCCGTACCGGTCGCACGCCAGATCCGCAGCAGCTCGCCCTGCAGGACGTCGCGCGTGATCGCGTCGAGCGCCGAGAACGGCTCGTCCATGAGCAGCAGCGACGGCTTGCCCGCGCCGCTACCGGTGTTGTCCGTCGTCGAGGCCAGAGCGCGCGCCAACGCGACGCGCTGCCGCATGCCACCTGACAGCTCATGCGGCCGCTTGTCACCCAGTCCGGCCAGCCTGACCAGCTCCAGCAGTTCGGCGGCCTTCGCGCGCCGCTGCGACTTCGGTACGCCGGCCATCCGCAGCGGGAGCTCGACGTTCCCGGCTGCCGTCAGCCAAGGCATCAGCGCGGCTTCCTGGAACACGACAGCCGGCCGCGACGAGTTGAGTTCGATCCGCCCGCTGGTCGGCTGGTCCAGGCCGGCGACCAGGTTGAGCAACGTGGTCTTCCCGCAGCCCGAGGCGCCGAGCAGGCAGACGAACTCACCCGCCCCGACCTCGAGATCGACGCCGTCCAGCGCCACGACCGCCTTCCGGCCGGTCCCGAACGCCTTGCCGACCTGGTGGAACCGCACCGGACTGATCACGCTGTCCGACACGGTCTGATCGAGCTCGACTATCGCGGTCATGGGGCCTCCCTCGGATACTGCGTGAACTACTTGCTGTCCAGGCCGGCGGCGTCGACGGCCGGCTTGCCTGCCTTGCTCAGTACGTCGTTCAGAGGGCCGAGGTCGGCGAACCCGGCGACGGCCGGTGCCGTCTTGGCGATACCCGCGGTGACCTGGTCCTTGGCCAGCTGCGGGAACGTGGAGGCGATCGGGTCCGCGGTGATCTCGATGTGCTCGAACGCCCGGTCGATGACGGCCGGCTTCAGTGCCTTGCCGGTCGCCTCCTTCAACTGGTCGTTCACCACGGTCTTGGCGGCCGCCTTGTCGGTGTTCGCGAAGTCGATCGAGGCGACCAGGCCGGTGAGCAGCGCCTTCACCGTCTCCGGGTGCTCCTGCAGGAACTGGGTCCGGACGATCAGCACGGTGGTCGGGAACTTGCCGTCCGGCCACAGCGACGCCTCGTCCAGCAGCACCTTCGCGCCGGCGTCGAGGACGAGCCGCGACGACCAGGGCTCGGGCAGCCAGGCGGCGTCGATGTCACCCTTCTTGAAGGCGTCCAGGGTCTGGGCGTTCTCCAGGTTGGTCACCTTGACCTTGCCGGTCAGGTTCTTCTCGGCCAGCCACTTCTTCAGCGAGACGTCCTGGGTGTTGCCGAGCTGCGGGGTGACGACGGTCTTGCCGACCAGGTCCTCCGGCTTGGTGATCGTCGACCGGACCACGAGCTGTGCGCCGCCGGACGTCGTACCGGCGATCAGGCGGACCGCCTCGCCGTTGGACTTCGCGTAGGCGTTGATCGCGGGACCCGAGCCGATGAAGGACGCGTCCAGCGAGCCGCCGAGCAGCGCGCCGACGGCCTCCGGGCCGGCGTTGAACTTGGTCGGCACGAGCTTGGTGCTGCCGAGCTCCTTGGTGAACAGGCCCTTGCCCACGCCGACCAGCGCGGCGGCGTGGGTGACGTTCGGGAAGTAGCCGAGCCGGAGCTCGGTGGCCGGGCCCTTGTCGGACGAGGCGGCCGGGGCGGCGTCGCGGTCGGCCCGCGAGCAACCGGCGGCGGCGACGAGCAGGGCCAGGGCAGCCGCGGAGGCGGCGAACAGGCGACGGCGGGCAGGACGAATGCTGGGAATGCTCACAGGAAGACCTTTGATTGTGCGGGCGGCGGAGAATCACCGCGGGCGGGCGTGGTTCAGAGCGGGCTGGAACGGCAGCGGGCTGAGGACGGCGCCGAAGGTCAACAGGTCGCGGAGGCGACGCGGAGCAGGTCGACGTGCCGACGGCGGGTGAGCGCGTCGGCGGGCCGGTTGGCGGTGACCTGCATGAGTCCATGAAAGCGGACAAAGTCGAGTAACATGCTCAGGTTTCGCGATGTGAGACGACAAATCGCGAAGTGAGACAAACGATCAATTTCGATCACCCACGGCCGGATCTGGTCACAGTGTTGAAAGCGAGCCGCCCGGCTGCCTACGGTCCTCGAGGTGCCTAGCCCATCCCGAGGAGCCGCCTGATGCCAGATCTGCCGGACGGTTGGACGCCTGGTGGTCCGCTGACCGCCCGATCCCTCAAGACCGAGTACGCCGTCCGGCCGCTGGGGACCGGGGTGACCAGGCCCCGGCTGAGCTGGATCGCCACGGCTCCCGGGTACGGCGCGACCCAGACGGCGTACCAGATCCTCGTCGCCACCGCGCCGGAGCTGTTGACACCGGAGGATGCTGACGTCTGGGACTCGGGCAAGGTGAGCTCGGCGCGGACCTTCGGCGTCGAGCACGAGGGCCTGGTGGCGCCGCGCACCCGCTACCACTGGACGGTGCGCCTGTGGGACGGACTCGACCGGGCCGGCGAGTGGGCCGCGCCCGAGTGGTTCGAGACCGCTCTCCTCGACGAGGGGTTCGCCGCCGCGCGCTGGATCGGTGGCGAGGTGGACAGCGCTCCGCTCCTGCGCCGGGGCTTTGCGGTCGACGGGACCGTACGCCGAGCGCGGCTGTATGCGAGCGGCCTCGGGTACGCCGACCTCCGGCTCAACGGCCAAGCAGTGAGTGACTCGGTCCTCGACCCTGGCTTCACCGCCTACGACCACACCGTCCTGTACGTGACCCACGACGTCACCGACCTCCTGCAGTCCGGTGACAACGTGGTCGGCGCGGAGCTCGGCCGTGGGTTCTTCGGTCTGACCAGCCCGAACGTCTGGCGCTGGCACCAGACACCATGGACCGCCGAGCCACGCCTGATCGCCCGTTTGGTGATCGAGTACGACGACGGCCGGACAGCCGAGGTGGTCACAGACGAGTCGTGGCGCATCACCGGCGGCCCGACCCTCTCCGACTCCCTCTACACGGGCGAGACGTACGACGCCCGCCGCGCACTGCCCGGCTGGGACGCGCCCGGCTTCGACGACTCGACCTGGTCGACCGCCACGCAGGTGGATGCACCGAAGGGACAGGTACGAGCCCAGGAGCACGAGCCGATCCGTGTCATCGAGACCGTCCCCCCGACGGACGTGACCGAGACCCGGCCCGGTGTGTGGATCGTCGACTTCGGCCGGACCACGGCCGGCTGGACCAAGCTCCGGGTCACCGCCGACGCCGGCGCCACCATCAGCCTCACCCATGGCGAGACGGTGGCCGATGGCAACGTGGTGGCGGTCAACGGGCACGTCGAGGGCGACCGCATCCAGCGTGACGAATACATTGCCGCCGGCAACGGCGTCGAGGAGTGGGAACCGCGCTTCTCCTACAAGGGCTTCCGCTACGTCCAGGTCGAGGGCGTCACCGAGCGTCCCGACGTGCTGATGCGGGTCGTCCACTCCGACGTGCGCCCGGTGACCCGGTTCACCTCGACCCAGCCGTCGTACGAGCAGTTCGACCGGGCGATGCGCCGGACGATCCTGAGCAATCTGCATGGGATCCCGACCGATACGCCGTTCTTCGAGAAGAACGGGTGGACGGGTGACGCGCAGGTGGGCGGGCCGACGATGCTGGCCACGCTCGACCTGGCGCGGTTCTTCACCAAGTGGCTCGGCGACATCCGGGACAGCCAGGCGGAGTCCGGGCAGTTGCCGGTGATCGTCCCGTCCAGCGGCTGGGGATTCACCGACCTCTCCCCCGCGACCGAGTGGCCGACGGTCTATCCGTTCCTGCTGCGCGAGCTGTACCGCTGGTACGGCGACGAGCGACTGCTGCGCGAGCACTGGGAGTCGCTCACCCGCTACCTCGCCTGGGAGCTCGACCGGGTCGAGGACGGCCTGTCCGTCAGCGTGCTCGGCGACTGGCTCCCGCCGGGCTACGGCAGCGGCCCGGCGCCGGAGGACCGGCGGCTCACGGGTACGGCGTACCTGTACCGGGCCGTGGTCGCGGCCGCCGAGATCGGCGACATCATTGGCCAGCCCAACGACTATCGCAAAGCGGCGGCCGAGCTCGCCGACGGCTTGAACCGCGCGTTCCTGGATCGTGAGGCCGGGCGCTACCGCTCGGCCGACGATCCGGACTACCGGCAGACGTCCAACGCCGTTCCATTGGCGTTCGGCATCGTGCCCGACGAACTGGTCGAGCGGGTCGCAGCCAACCTGGCCGGCGACGTCGAGGCACGCGGCTTCCATCTCAACACCGGCTGCCTCGGTGTCGGCGTACTGCTGCCGGTGCTCACCGCGCACGGGTACAGCGACGCGGCGACGAAGGTCGCGTTGCAGCGGACGTACCCGAGCTGGGGCTACTGGTTCGAGCTCGGCGCGGACACGATGTGGGAGAAGTGGGAGGACGACTCGCGGTCGCGGAACCACTACTTCCAGGGCACGGTCGTGGAGTGGATCTTCGAGAACGTGGCGGGCCTCCGCAACGTCGACGCTGGCTGGGAGCGGATCGTGGTCCGGCCGGACGCGCGCGGCGAAGTGGACTCCGCGAGCATCCGGACCGAGACGATCCGCGGCCGGGTGTCGGTGGTGTGGAAGAAGACGAGCCGGGTGCTGTCGCTGGACGTGCAGGTCCCGGTCGGTACGACGGCCGAGGTCCACGTACCGTCCGCGGCCGCGTCGGACGTCACCGCCGTACCGGCTCCGCTGGCGGGCGAGGCGTCGTACCACGACGGGTTCACGATCTACACGGTGCCGGCCGGGCAGTGGAGCTTCACGAGCCGGTCGGCGTGACCTTGGTGTAGAGAAGGTCGCGGCACGCGCGGCCCTCGGCCTGGGCGCGGGACTCGAACTTGGTGACCGGCCGCCATTCGGGTCGCGGGGCCCAGCCGTCGTACTGGTTGCGCAAGGCCGGCTCGGCCTCGCAAACGTCGCGCATCTGCTCCGCGTAGTCCGCCCAGTCGGTTGCCAGATGCAACGTCCCGCCGGGCTGCAACCGGGACGCCACCAGCCGCACGAACGGCGGCGTGACCAGCCGGCGCTTGTGGTGCCGCTTCTTCGGCCACGGGTCCGGGAAGTAGATCCGTACGCCGGCCAGCCCGCCGGGAGCCACGTGGTCGCGGAGGAAGTCGAGCGCGTCGCCGTGCAGCAGCCGGACGTTGTCGAGGTCGTACTTCTCCATCCACAGCATCAGCTGGCCGAGGCCGGCCGGATACACCTCGGCGGCCAGGTGGTTGACCTCCGGCGCCGCGACCGCGAGCTGGGCGGTCGCGTCGCCCATTCCCGTCCCGATCTCCAGCACGGTCGGCGCGTCACGCCCGAACCACTCGGCCAGATCGACCGCTCCCGGCGGCAGGTCCTCGAGCTTGTGGCCCAGCTCGGACCAGCGTGTCTCCCACACGCGCCGCTGCCCAGCCGTCATCCGCACACTCCGCCGGACGTGGCTGAACACACCTTCCTGCCTGACCTGATCCACCGCATCCACCAGCACGAGTCTAGGAAACCCGGGAAACGTACCGAAGAACGGGTAGTAGTCCCCGCCGGCAGGTCCTGCGCGAGGTGGCCAGGCGGGCTTGGGGCGGGTGGGGTCGACCACTACCCGTTCCTCGGTACCACTCAGTCGTCCCAGAAGAGGCGGGCGACGGTGTTGTGGGCGTGGCGGGTCAGGCGGAGGTAGTCGTCGGAGAAACGGCTGGATTCGCCGGGTGGGTAGCCGCAGATCTGGGCGACCGCGGCCAGGTCGCGGGGGTCGCGCGGAAGGGAGTCGCTGGGGCGCGCGCGGACCAGCATGATCGCGTTGCGGATGCGAGAGGCCATCGTCCACGCGGCCCGCAGCGTGTTCGCCTCGGCCGGTTCCACCAGGCCGGCCTCGACGGCCGCGTCCAGTGCACCGAGCGTGCGCGTCGTCCGAAGGCCGGGGATCCGGTGCGCCTCGCGGAGCTGGAGGAGCTGGACCGTCCATTCGATGTCGGCGAGACCGCCGCGACCGAGCTTGGTGTGGGTGCTCGGGTCCGCGCCGCGCGGCAGACGTTCGGCGTCCACGCGCGCCTTGATGCGGCGGATCTCCATCACGTCGCGCTCACTGACCCCGTTCGCCGGATAGCGCAGCGGGTCGATCAGCTCCCGGAACGACTGGCACAGATCGGCGTCACCACACAGCGGATCGGCGCGCAGCAACGCCTGCGCCTCCCACACCGCGGACCAGCGCGCGTAGTAGGACGCGTACGACGCCAACGTCCGGACCAACGCGCCCTGCCGGCCCTCGGGACGCAGATCGGCATCGACCGCGACGGCCGGGTCCGCGCCCGGCAAGGCCAGCAACCGGCGGAACTCCGTCGCCGCCTGGGTGGCGAAGTCGGTCGCCGCCTTCTCGTCCGCACCCGGCTTCGGGTCGTGGACGAACATCACGTCCGCGTCGCTGCCGTACCCGAGCTCGTGCCCGCCGAACCGGCCCATCGCGACGATCGCCATCCGGGTCGGCTCGGGCTCACCCTCTGCAATCATGCGCTGTGCGACAGCCCGCCGCGCGACGTCCAGGGCGGTGGTCAGCGTCCCGACCGAGATCACGGTCAGCGCCTCCCCGACCGCCTCGATGTCGAGCAGCCCGGACAGATCCGCCGCGGCCACCCGGAACAGCTCGCGCCGCCGGACCGCCCGGATCGCGGCCACCGCGGCCTCGGGCTCGTCCTGCCGGCGGGCGGCGGCGGACATCTCGCTCAGCAGGGCTTCCTGCGTCCGTGGCACGAGTTCGCGTTCGTCGGCGAGCATCGCGGTCGCTTCGGGCGCGCGCTGCAACAGGTCCACGGCATACCGGCCGCTCGCGAGCAGGTGGGCGAGCCGCTCGGCCGACGCGCCCTCGTCGCGAAGCTGGCGTAGGTACCACGGCGTGGACCCGAGCGCGTCGGAGATGGTCCGGAACGCAAGCAGCCCCGCGTCGGGATCCGGCGACTCCGCGAACCACCCGAGCATCGCGGGCAGCAACGCCTTCTGGATCGACGATCGCCTCGACACACCCTCGGACAGGGCCTCGATGTGCCGCAGCGCCGAGGCGGGGTCGGCGTACCCGAGCGCGGTCAGGCGCTGCTTGGCGGCCTCCGGGGTCAACCGCACCTCGCCGCCGGGGATCCGGGCGACGGCCGCGAGCAGGGGCCGGTAGAACAGCTTCTCGTGCAGCCGTCGTACCTCGAGCGCGTGCTTCTTCCAGGCGGCGGTCAGATCGCCGACCGGGTTCTTCGTGAAGCCGAGCGAACGGCCGAGCCGCCGCAGGTCGGCTTCGTCGTCCGGCACCTGATGTGTACGACGCAACCGGTACAGCTGGATGCGATGCTCCATCGACCGGAGGAAGCGATACGCGTCGGCGAGGACGGCGCCGTCCGTGCGGCCGACGTACCCGGTCTTGGTGAGCGCCTCCAGCGCGACGAGCGTCGTACCGCTGCGGACCGCGTCGTCGCTACGGCCGTGGACGAGCTGCAGGAGTTGTACGGCGAACTCCACGTCTCGCAGACCGCCGGGGCCGAGCTTGAGCTGGCGATCGACGTCGGCCGCGGGGAGGTGGTCGACGACCCGACGCCGCATCGCCTGGACGTCGTCGACGAACCCCTCGCGATCGGCCGCCGACCACACCAGCTTCGCGGTCTTCTCGGCGTACTGCTGACCGAGCTTGGCGTCGCCCGCGACCGGACGAGCTTTGAGCAGGGCCTGGAACTCCCAGGTCTTGGCCCAGCGCTGGTAGTACGCGAGGTGGCTGTCGAGGGTGCGAACGAGCGGGCCGGCCTTGCCTTCCGGGCGCAGCGCGGCGTCGACCGGCCAGAGCGTGCCCTCGCCGGTGTGGGCCGAGCAGATCCGCATCGCGGCGGCGGCCAACTGGGTCGCGGTCTTCAGCGCGGGCGCCTCCGGCTCACCGTCGAGCGGCTCGGCGACGAACAGGACGTCGACGTCACTGACGTAGTTGAGTTCGCGGCCGCCACACTTGCCCATGGCAATGATCGCGAGCCGGCAGTCGGCCGCGCCGGGGTGCGCGGCGAAGTACTCGTTGCGGGCGATGTGCAGGGCGGTCTCGAGCGCTCCCCCGGCCAGGTCGGCCAGTACGGCGGCCACCTCGTCGACCAGCAGACCCTCGGCGAGGTCACGTGCGGCCAACCTCAGCAGCAACCGCCGATACTCGATGCGCAAGGCATCGACCGGGTTGTCGGCGTCGACAGCGGTCGCAAGCTTGGCCGCGACGTCCTCGACCGACGGGCGCGCGCCGGCCAGCGCGGGATCGGCCAGGTCGTACCAGTGCCGCGGATGTACGCCGAGATGCCGCCCGAGAGCCTCGCTCGCGCCCAGGACGTACACCAGCCGACGCCGGAAGCCGTCGTCCATCTCGAGCGTGCGCGTGAAGGCGGCGACGTCGTACTGATGCCGCTGCAGCGCCTCGACCATGCCGCACAGCCCGTGCAGCGCGAGGTCCGGATCCGCCGACTCCGAGAGAGTGGTGATCAGCTGCTCGGTGGCCATCGGGCTACGGGTGTCCAGCGCGTCCAGTTGCTCCAGCATCACCCCGGCCCGGTGCGGATCCCCGAAGCCCAGCCGGGCCAGCCGTCCTTCCCACGAACCCCTCCGAGCCTCAGCCACCTCTGCAGGCTACCCAAGCGCACCCACCCGCCAACCCCCGGGCGTCAGCTCTACCAGGCCCCTCACATCTGCCGCGCGGGCTCCCGCGTGACACAATCTCGATGAGCGCGCGACCTGATTGCGAGGGGATTGCGATCAACACACGGAGTTGCCTGGCATATTCGGGCTGTAGTCGGCATGATGGCTTCTCATGGTCATGATGACGGGGTCGCTCGCTGTTCGGGGCACGGTGGTCTGGTTGACGCCCCAGCAGGGCGGCCGAGTGTCCGGGCCGCCTGAGCCGGATTACGACTACGACTACACAGCCACCGCGTACCTGCCACCGCGGGCGGCCGAGGACGGTCAGGCAGGGATCGCGCTGCGCCGGTTCGCGCCGGGCGCCTGGCGGACGCAAGCCGAGGGCATTCTCGTGCCGGCCAAGGGAAATCGGGCCCAGCAGGTGATTCCCGGCTGCCTGGTGGTGATCACGGAGGGAGTTCGCCCGGTCGGCCTGCTCACGGTCGAGGAAGTGCACGCCCTGGCCCCCGACGGCACGCCGATCATCCCGGCCGTGGAAGAGCCGCCGATCCAGACCCTCACACAGCCGTCTGCGGGCGAGCCGCCGTACCGGCACTCCACGGCCGCATCCCGGTGGACCTCGCAACACGCCTCGGACGACGCACCACCGCAGCCCGCCAACGTCTGACCGCCCGCCGTTGCAGGTCGTCGGCAATGGGCTACCGGATCGCGGCCTCGCCCCGGCAGCCCGTGCGGATCATCGAGATCCTGGTGGGCTGATCAGTCGGCGAACTGGTTCAGCACCGCGAACTTGCCTGTCGCGCCCACGTGGACCGGCATTTCGCTGGCGTCGTACGCGTTCAGCTGGCTTCCGCACGGGACAACATCAGGGGAGAACCTCGCAGCTGCACCCTTCACCCCACCGCATACAGGTGTGAAGGGATCAGATCAGGGGTGAACCCCGCACGTGCCGCCGGGGCCGGCTTCGGGGAGGTGGTCACTCCGGATCATCTTCCCCACCTTGCTTGACGCGGCACCAGCTCTAGAGGACAGGGAGCAGCTTGTTCAGCTCGAAGGGGGTGACCTGGCGGCGGTAGTCCTGCCATTCGGCGCGCTTGTTGCGGAGGAAGAAGTCGAAGACGTGCTCGCCGAGGGTTTCGGCGACCAGTTCGCTGTCCTCCATCGCCTGGATGGCTTCGGCGAGACTGCTCGGGAGCGGTTTGATGCCGAGGGCCTTGCGTTCGCGGGCGGTCAGCGACCAGACGTCGTCCTCGGCCTCACGCGGCAGCTCGTACCCCTCCTCGATGCCCTTGAGCCCGGCCGCCAGCATCAGCGCGAAGGCGAGGTACGGGTTCGCCGCGGAGTCGAGCGAGCGGAACTCGACCCGGCTCGACTGGCCTTTGTGCGGCTTGTACATCGGCACCCGGACCAGCGCGGACCGGTTGTTGTGCCCCCAGGAGATGAACGACGGCGCCTCGTCACCGACCGCGAGCCGCTTGTACGAGTTCACCCACTGGTTCGTCACCGCGGTGATCTCGGCCGCGTGGTGCAGCAGGCCGGCGATGAACGCACGCCCGGTCTTGGACAGCTGGTACTGCGCGCCGCCCTCGAAGAACGCATTCCGGTCACCCTCGAACAGCGACATGTGGGTGTGCATGCCGGACCCGGGCTGGTCGCTCAGCGGCTTCGGCATGAAGGACGCGTAGATGCCCTGCGACAGCGCGACCTCCTTCACCACCACCCGGAACGTCATGATGTTGTCCGCGGTCGACAGTGCGTCGGCGTACCGCAGGTCGATCTCCTGCTGACCCGGCCCGCCCTCGTGGTGACTGAACTCGACCGAGATGCCCATCGACTCGAGCATCGTGATCGCCTCACGGCGGAAGTCGTTCCCGATCCCCTGCGGCGTGTGGTCGAAGTACCCGGACGAGTCGACCGGCTCCGGCGTCGTCCCGGGCGCGCCGACGAGCGACTTGAACAGGTAGAACTCGATCTCGGGGTGCGTGTAGAAGGTGAACCCGAGGTCGGCCGCCTTCGACAACGTCCGCTTCAGCACGTGCCGCGGGTCGGCGAACGACGCGGACCCGTCCGGCATGTTGATGTCGCAGAACATCCGCGCGGTGCCCATCGTCTCGCCCCGCCAGGGCAGGATCTGGAACGTCGACGGGTCCGGCTTGGCCAGCATGTCCGCCTCGGTCACCCGGGCGAACCCTTCGATCGCGGATCCGTCGAAGCCGATCCCTTCGGCGAACGCGCCCTCCAGCTCGGCCGGCGCCACCGCCACCGACTTCAGGAACCCGAGCACGTCGGTGAACCAGAGCCGCACGAAGCGTACGTCGCGCTCCTCCAGCGCGCGCAGCACGAACTCCTGCTGCTTGTCCATCAGTCCACCTCCAGATGTGAAGCCCGCACACAGTGTGCCCCGGCTCTGTTAAGCAGACGTTACGTGCTGCGGGCGACATCCACCCCGTCAGGGCCTAGCGTGTTCCCTTGTGCAGACGATCTTCGGCGCCGGGTACCAGGTGGCGCTGATCGTGGCCGCACTGCTGTGCCTGAGTGACCTGCTGCTCAGCACGGCCCGATTCGTCCAGTCGATCCGGAAGAAGCGGCCCGCCGAGCGCGACGTCCTCGGCCGGCGCTGGCTGCCGGTCCCGGAGCTCGGGTTCGGCATGTTCGCGTTCTGCTGCCCCGGCCTGGTCACGCTCGGGCTGACCCACCACGAGGCCGACAACCTGCCGACCAAGCAGATCCTGCTCGCCGCACTGGTCTTCGGGTACGCCGGGGCCGTGCTGTCCCGGGTCGTCCGGACACCGGGTCCCGGCGGCCGCCGGTTCCGGCTACGCGCCGGCCTGCTCCTTGGCCTCCCGGCTCTCTTCGGCCTGGTCTTCGGGCTCTCCGCCTTCTGACGCCCGCCGCCGCTGGAACCACGGCACCACCCGCTCGAGCGGCGCGAACGCGAGCCAGCAGACCACGGTCGGCAGGAAGTGGATCAGCAGGATCGCCGTGTTCGCCGCGTGGAACCCGAGGAAGAACAGGGCCCCGAGCAACTGCCACCGGCCCTTCAGGAACAGGATCACCGGCGAGAGGAACTCCGCGATGATGCCGACCCACTGCATCACGTGCAGCATCCATGGGTGATGCAGCAACCACTCCCCGACCGGGTGCGGCCGCCGTACGATCGCCCAGGTCAGGATCGCGCTGTTCGGCCACGCGAGCGTCCACCCGGCACCACGGAGCTTGGCGATCGAGGACAGGAAGTAGGTCGCGATCACCGAGATCTGGACGCACTTGATCGCCCAGCCGGCGGCCTCGGATCTGGTCTGATCGCCGTACGACGCTCGGCCGCGGCGGCCGGCCTTCACGGTCGGGAGGACCCAGAGGGCGACCACCAAGGCAAGGTGGTCGTGGTCGACCTTGCCGTCGCTCATCCCGATCAACACCCACCACGTGAACGCGGGCGCCACGATCCAGCCCGCGATCCGCGGGAAGTAGTTGGTCGCGCCGACCAGGCAGGCCACGATCAGGACGACGTACAGGGCGGTCGTGTTGGCGACCGACGGCTTGGGCAGATCGAGCATGCGCGCGAGCAGCAACGGCTGGTACAGGCCGGGATGCTCGCCCTTGTCGCGGGTGTCGCGGACGAACGCGTGCATGTCGAGGATGACGAACAGATAGAAGACCGTCCGCAGCCACGCGACCCGGGCGAGGGCGATCTTCGGCGTGAACCAGTCGGCGACCCGGCCGGCCGTGGTCCGCCCGGCGGTCTCGGAGGTGCTCACTTGCGCACCTCCCAGGTGGCGAGGACCTCGGAGGTCGGCGGGCCCTCGACCCGGCCCTTGACCAACTGGGTGGTGTCCCGGATCAGTTCGAGCTTCACGTACTTCGGCTTGTCCGGATGCTTGCGCGCCCACCCGTCCGCGACCTGCTGCAGCAGCGAGGGGTCCTTGACGATCTCGCCGGTCCGGGCCTCGATCTCGGCCCGGGCGACGCCGGCGCCCTCGATGTTCAGCGGTACATCGACCGTCGTACCGGCATCGGTGAGCGCGCTGATCCGGGTGAACGTGATCGCGGCGTCGTCGGCGACCGATCCGGCGTACTGCGACATCGGGCCGAACGGCCAGGCGTCGTCGGAGGCCCGCACCGAACCGTTGATCAGCAGGCCGATCCCGGCCAGGGCGACTGCCACCCGTACGCCCTTGCCGATCCGGCCCAGCCGGACGTCCCCCGCCCGTACACCTTCTGTCACGCCCGTCATTAGACCATCCCCGGTTTCGAGGGGTCACTGGTAGGGAATTTTCTGAAGTATGACCGCCCCAGAAAATTTCCAACGTGCCCGGATGTCCCGGCGTACTCTGCTGCGCGGCGCTGCCGCCGGCGGCGTACTGATCGGCGGCGTCGCCCTCCCGACCACAGCAGCCCAGGCGGCCCCCGCGCCACGCTGCTACACGCGCACGGAATGGTCCGCGCGTCCGCCCAAGTCCGCCACCTCCGTGATCGGCGCGCCCGACCACATCGTCATCCACCACACCGCGAGCCCGAACGTCACCGACTACTCGCTGGCGGCGGCGTACAAGGTCCAGCACTGGATCCAGGACCTGCACATGGACACCAACGGCTGGATCGACATCGGCAACCAGCTGACGATCAGCCGCGGCGGGTTCCTGATGGAGGGCCGGAGCAAGTCGCTGTCCTCGATCAACAACGGGCAGAACGTGCTCGGCGCCCAGACGGCGAACAACAACAGCCACACGATCGGTATCGAGCATGAGGGCATCTATGTCACCGAGAACGTGCCGACCGCGCTGTTCGACATGTCGGTGCTGACGTGCGCCTGGCTGTGCACGAAGTACGGCCTCGATCCGCACGCGGCGATCGTCGGGCACCGGGACTACAACACGACGCAGTGCCCCGGTGACGTCTTCTACGCCAGGCTGCCCGAGCTGCGCGACCGGGTGGCTGCGGTCGTCCTCGGCTGATAAGTGATGCGACGGATCAGGAGCTCGAACGGTCCGCGATAGCCGACACGTCGCATCCGGTCGGCCATCACCACGGTCGCCAGCCAGGTCGCGACGGCGAGCAATGCCGTCGTGGTTGGGGTGAGCGTGCGCGACAGGTCGAGCAGGTACGGCGTGAAGACGACAGCCCACACCACGGACTGGGACAGATAACAGGTCAGCGAACGCTGGCCGACCGCGGCGATCGCCAGGGTGATCGGACCTTGGCGATCGTTCAGCCGCAGCGCGATCAGGACGATCAAGGCGGCGTACCCGAAACCGCCGAAGACACCGGACGCGTCGTGCAGCGGACCGAGAATACTCAGCGCGTGGTCGCTCGGCTGGTCGATCACTCCACCGACGACCAGCGACACCGGCAGGGCGCCGGCCACCGCGATGGTGAGGCCGACGACCGCGGTCGTGGTCAGCAGGGTGAGGTGCTCGGCGGGACGCTCGAGGATGCGCCGCCGGCCGGCCCAGAGCCCGATCAGGAACGGGGTGACGAACCCGATCCATCCGAGCCCGGCGATGAACGGCTGCACGACGATCCGGTCGCCGAACTGGCCGAGGAAGTCCGGCGGCAGCATCGAGGGATCCGCCGCGTCGGAGGCGGTCGCCATCGAGTCGTCAGTCGGGAGCGCGGTGAGCACGAGCACGAATGCGGCCACGATGAACAGCCAGCGGTCCTTCCAGCGCAGCGCCCAGACGCCGACGAAGAGGAGTACGCCGTACGCCGCGAGGATGTCGCCGATGTAGAGCAGCATCGCGTGCAGGAACCCGAGCACCACCAACACCAGACTCCGCCGCCACAGCAGCTTGCGGATCCCCCACCACTCGGTCCCCGCATCCCGCTGCCGCCGCACGATCTGCGCCACGCCGTACCCGAACAACACCCCGAACATCGGAAACGCCCGCCCATCCACGAACGTCGAGATCCCCATCCCCACGACCCCGGCCTCGACCGGAAACCCCCCGAACACGCGCTCGCCGTAGATGAAGTAATGCGAGTTGGCCAACGCAATGAACAACAACATGAACCCCCGAGCCAAGTCCGGCCCCAACGCCCGCTCACTCAACCCGGTCGGTCCACCCTGAACGCTCATACCAGCGAGTCAAAGCCGCGCGGCCCCGCTCTCGCATCCGCCGAAAGTCCCCGGGCGGCGAACCTTGGTCGCCAGTGCCGCGTCATTAACCGGCTCTTCTGCTGGATGTGTGGGCGAAGTGAGCGAGGTCGGCTGATGTGCAAGCTCGACAGGACGTGTCGGTCCGGGGGTGGTGGTCGGGCAAGGGATGCACGCTTGGCCCGGGCGGCCCGGGGCGGATACCTCCTAATGAGAGTTACCGGGTCGCCGTCGGGCAGACTCGGGGCTGGTAAGCCGCCGGTGGGTGAGCACTTGTACCTCCTGGACCGTTTGAGTCCTGTCGACAGATCGTGCCCCTGCCGGTGACCGGGAGATTTGATCGCTGATGGGATGTCGTGCCCGGCCCTTGGTGTGGTTGGGGGGCGTGAGCACTGCTTCATTAGGTCGCTGATGGTTCTCCCGACCGGCTTGCTGGTGGTGTGGATGGCGTCGAGAGTGTGGGAGATCGGTGTTGAGGTTCTTTGTGGGAGATGACTGGGCCGAGGCGCATCACGATGTGGAGGTGATGGACCCGGCGGGGCGGGTGCTGGCCAAGGCGCGGTTGCCCGAGGGGGTGGCGGGGATGGCGCGGTTGCATGCGCTGGTGGCCGAGCAGTTCGGTGCGGCTGATCCTGACGAGGTCGAGGTGGTGGTCGGGATCGAGACCGATCGGGGCCCGTGGGTGGCCGCGCTGGTGGCCGCGGGGTACCTGGTGTTCGCGGTGAACCCGTTGCAGGCCTCGCAGTACCGCAAACGGCACGCGGTGTCGGGTGCCAAGAGCGACGCGGCCGACGCGCATGTGCTGGCCGACATGGTCCGCACCGACTCCCACCAGCTGCGCCCGGTGGCCGGTGACAGCGCCGAGGCCGAGGCGATCAAGGTCGTCACCCGGATGCACAAGACCCTGATCTGGGAACGGACCCGGACCACGCAGCGGTTGCGGCACGCGCTGCGCGAGTACTTCCCGGCCGCGCTGGAAGCCTTCGAGGACCTGGACGCCGCCGACACCCTCGAGCTGCTGACCAAGGCCCCCGACCCGGCCGCGGCGGCCCGGCTGACCACCGCCCAGATCACCGCGGCGCTGAAACGGGCCCGTCGCCGCAGCATCGCCGACAAGGCCGCGGCGATCCAGGCGGCGCTGCGCGCCGAGCACCTCGGCCAGCCCGCCGTGGTCACCGCCGCCTACGCCGCCTCGACCCGCGCACTGGTCGCGGTCCTGGCCGTCCTCAACGAGCAGGTCACCGGCCTGCAAGGGCAGGTGGAGGCCCATTTTGGCCGGCACCCGGCCGCTGAGATCATCTTGTCCCAGCCCGGGCTGGGACCGATCCTCGGCGCCCGGGTGCTCGCAGAATTCGGCGACGACCCCGACCGCTACGCATCGGCCAAAGCCCGCAAGAACTACGCCGCGACCAGCCCGATCACCCGCGCCTCGGGCAAGAAGAAAGTCGCCCTGGCCCGCCACGTCCACAACGACCGGCTCATCGACGCCCTCATGAGCCAAGCCTTCGCCGCACTCAACGCCTCGCCCGGAGCCCGCGCCTACTACGACAAACAACGAGCCCGCGGAGCCGACCACAACCCCGCCCTACGCCAACTCGCCAACCGACTCGTCGGCATCCTCCACGGCTGCCTCAAAACCAACACCCACTACAACGAAACAACCGCCTGGACCCACCCCACCCAAACCCTCGCAGCTTGACACCCAAACTCCTGGGATGTCTGTCGACCTTGCACACCCGCCGACCCGCCCACGACCGGAACGCGTTGCGTACCTCAGGATCTGATGCCTGCCTGGACGATGTGCACTTCGCCCACGCATCCAGCAGGAGAGCCCCATAACCGTTGGGCAATCCACCGGACCGCGCCGACCACTGCACCGGCCACGCCGACATCCCGCAGCGCCGCCGCCCACACCATCGCGATCGGTCACTTTGTGCACGAGATCCGCACGGCGACTGCCTCGGCGTACGCATCTGGTGCACAAAGTCGCCCCGTGACCGGCGAGCGGAGTGGGGGAGAATTTCTGCCCGATTCGGGACCTGATTCGGGAGGGAAAGCCTCCCCGGTCCAGAGGAACCAGGGACGACGACAGAGGCGACCTTCAGGTGCGTCGCTAGATTCGTCGGCATGGGAAGCGTCATCGCGTTCACCGGGTTGCCCGGCACCGGAAAGTCGACCCTGGCCGAGGCCCTCGCTACCGAGACCGGCGTTCCCGCGTTCGCCGGCGACTGGTTGCTGGGAGCGCTCAAGCCGCACGGCGTGCTGACCGGGCTCAGCCGGCCGACCTTCCTCGCGATGTACTACGACCTCCTGGAGACGTTGATCAAACGACAACTGATGCTCGGACAGTCCGCGATCGTGGACGGTCTCATCGACGATCTGGTCGCGGAGCGCTGGCAGAAGACGGCGGCGGAGTACGACGCTCGGCTCGACGTGATCATGTGCCTTTGTACTGACGAGGTGGAGCATCGACGGCGGCTGCAGGGCCGCACGCGGGGCATCCCCGGATGGCACGAGGTCGGCTGGGATCACGTTGAGCGGATGCGCGTGGAGTTCCCGGTCCTGACCCATGAACACCTGACCGTGGACGCGCTGGATCCGGTCGACGGGAACCTGCGACTCGTCCGCAAGTACATCTCACGTGGGTAAGAGCCGGGGGAACCAGTAATGTGCTCCCGTGCCTCAGCTTCGGGTAGCTCTTGCTCAGCTCAATGTGACCGTGGGTGACATTGACGGGAACGCGGACAAGATCGTCGCGTGGACCCGTAACGCTGTCGAGCGCGGTGCCCACGTCGTGGCCTTCCCGGAGCTCGGGCTGACCGGCTACCCGGTGGAGGACCTGGCGCTGCGGGCGTCGTTCGTGGACGCGTCGCAGGCGCGGATCCACGACCTCGCCCAGCGGCTGGCCGACGAAGGGCTCGGCGACATCGTGGTGGTCTGCGGCTACCTCGACCGCGCCGGCGGTACGGCGATGGGCATCGACCGGCTCGGCCGCCCCAAGGGCTCGCCGACGAACTCGGCCGCGGTGATCCACCAGGGCCGGGTCGTGACCAGCGCGGTCAAGCACCACCTGCCGAACTACGGCGTCTTCGACGAGTTCCGGCACTTCGTCCCCGGCAACACCCTGCAGGTGATCCGGATCCACGGCATCGACGTCGCCCTGGTCATCTGCGAGGACCTCTGGCAGGACGGCGGCCCGGTCGCCGTGACCAAGGCCGCCGGCGCCGGTCTGCTGCTCGTCGTCAACAGCTCGCCGTACGAGGCGAACAAGGACGACGTCCGCGGTGACCTGGTCCGCCGCCGCGCCCGCGAGGCCGGCTGCTCGCTCGCCTATGTCAACCTGGTCGGCGGCCAGGACGAGCTGGTCTTCGACGGCGACTCGCTGATCGCCGACGCCGAGGGCAGCGTCTTCGCCCGCGCCCCGCAGTTCGAGCAGGGCAGCATGGTCGTCGACCTCGATCTCCCGGCCGCATCAGGTACGCCGTCCGGCACGCACGAAGGCATCGAGATCGTCCACACCGTCCTCCACGAGGACGCCCTCGAGCCGTACGAGCCGATGGACTCGGCCGTCGCGCCGCGGCTGTCCGACGAGGCCGAGATGTACGGCGCGATCGTCACCGGCCTGCGCGACTACGTCCAGAAGAACGGCTTCAAGTCCGTCCTGCTCGGCCTCTCGGGCGGCATCGACTCGTCGCTGGTCGCGGCGATCGCGTGTGATGCGATCGGCCCCGAGCACGTGTTCGGCATCTCCAACCCGAGCGTCTACTCCAGTGACCACTCCAAGGACGATGCCGCCGACCTCGCGGCCCGCACCGGCTTGAACTACCGCGTCGTACCGATCCAGCCGATGGTGCAGCCGTTCCTCGACACGCTGGGCCTGACCGGCCTGGCCGAGGAGAACCTGCAGGCCCGGGTCCGGGCGGTCGTCTGGATGGGCCTGTCGAACGCCGACGGCCACCTTGTGCTTGCCTGCGGCAACAAATCCGAGCTGTCCGTCGGCTACTCGACCATCTACGGCGACGCGGTCGGCGGTTACGCACCGCTCAAGGACGTCCCGAAGACGCTGGTCTGGCGGCTGGCGAAGTGGCGGAACCAAGACGCGATAGACCGCGGCCAGCAGCCGCCGATCCCGGCGAACTCGATCGCCAAGCCGCCGTCGGCCGAGTTGCGCCCGGGACAGCAGGACACCGACTCACTGCCGCCGTACGATCTGCTCGACGACATGCTGGACGACTACGTCGAGCAGGACCGTGGCAGTGCCGAGCTGGTCGCCGCCGGGTTCGACACCGAGCTGGTCACGAAGGTGATCCAGCTGGTCGACCGGGCGGAGTACAAGCGCCGGCAGTATCCACCGGGCCCGAAGATCACCCACAAGGCTTTCGGCCGGGACCGGCGACTGCCGATCACGAACGCATGGCGTGAGGACGCAAGGAAGGCAGCCGAGCACTGAGCGACTCCTGGCGGTACCGCCCATCCACCGACACCCCGTGGGGCACCCCTGAGGAGCCCACCGGCCGTTCCGGCCTGCCCGCTGACGACCGCGGCGGTCGGGCGGGGAGGGAATTCACCGATGTGAGCGATCGCTCACCCACAGGCGGTGGCGCTCACCCTCCGCAACGGTGGGACGATGAAGGCATGGTTGACAACTTCCTGTCGGCCGGTACCCCGGGTGACGACGAGGAGCTGCCGTCGCCGTACGGGACCGGACCGAAGAACCGGACAACCGAGGAGCACCGCCGCTCGGACTACGACAACGACACCTGGCGGGACCGGCCCAACGGGCTCGGCCTCGACCCGTCACCGTCCCTGCCGAACGCGCCACGGTCGTACGAGCGCGGCCCGGTGCCGCAGCAGCCGTACGTCCCCAAGCCGCCGTACCTGCCCGCCGCACCGCCACCACCGTCGCAGCAACCCCAGCAGCGGCAGTACGGCGACCACCCGCCGAGTCGGCCGTACGGCGATCAGCCGCAGAGCCGACCGCAGGCCGACCAGCCGCACCGGCCGGAGTACTACGCCGAGCGTGAGCAGTCGGCTGCTGACGAGCCGACGTACGGACAGCCGGCGTACCCGGAGCAGAACCCGTTCCGGCCGCAGCAAACGCCGGCCCAGCCGACGCCGCCGCCATCACAGGGCCGCCCGAGTCCGTTCGGACCGGGCAGCAACGGCACATCGCCGAGCCGCCAGCCGCAGCCGCCGGCCGGACCGCCGGCGCAGCAGCGCCCGCCGGCACCGCCGCAGTCGAGCAATGGCGTGACGCAGCGGCCCGCCGCACCGCACAGCTCGAACGGCAGCACCAACTGGAGCAGTCCGGCCCCGACGCCGAGTCCTGCTCCGCCACAGACCCCTGCCCAGAGCAACGGACACGCCAATGGGCCGAGCAACAACGGGGTGACCCCGCAGCAGCCGTCGAACCCGGCGCCGCAGCCGCAGACACCACCACCTGCTCCAGCTCAGAACCAAGCGCCGCAGCCGCCGCAGCCGCAGCAACCGCGACCTGCCGCGCCCGCCACTCCCCCGCCGAACTACCCGGTGGACACTCCGACGATCACGGCGTACGTGCCGGAGGCGATCGAGTCCTACCAGCAGGAGCCGGGACAGAAGCAGGACAACGGCTACCTGTCGGATCCGAGCGCGGAGTACGAGAGCAACACGCCGGTCAGCGAGGAGCCCAAGCGGCTCGGCGCTCGGCGGCGTGCGGACGTCCAGCAGGACGCTCCGAGCCAGGTCGCGAACGAGCCCGGCGCATCACACCGCGCGGCACGCCGGGCCCAGGCGACGGCGAGCAATGCGCCGTCCGAGCTCGGCGGTTCGCCCGCGCCCGGCGGTTCCCCCTCATCGGCGGAGAACAAGCCGGCCGGTGGCAATGGTCCGGGTGAGGGCAGCAAGCGGCCGCGGCGCTACCGCGTCCACCACCTGCGCGACATGAAGAACCATGGCGAGAAGTGGGCCATGTTGACGGCGTACGACCAGTACACCGCCGAGATCTTCGACCAGGCAGGCATTCCGGTGCTGCTGGTCGGTGACTCCGCCGCTAACAACGTGTTCGGGTACGACACCACTCTGCGCGTCACCGTCGATGAGCTGATCCCGCTGGCGCGGGCTGTCGCGGGTGCGGTCGAGCGGGCGCTCGTCGTCGCCGACCTGCCGTTCGGTTCGTACCAGGCGTCACCCGAGCAGGCCTTCCACACCGCCGTCCGGTTCATGAAGGAAGCCGGCGTACATGCGGTGAAGCTCGAAGGCGGCCGGAACATAGTGCCGATGGTGGAGAAGCTGACGCAGTCCGGCATCCCCGTGATGGCGCACATCGGCTTCACGCCGCAGAGCGAGCACAGCATCGGCGGCTACCGGGTCCAGGGTCGTGGCGACCAGGCGGCCGGGCTGATCGACGACGCGGTCGCGCTGGCCGAGGCGGGCGCGTTCTCCGTCGTACTGGAGATGGTGCCGGGCGACGTCGCCGCGGAGATCACCAAGCGCGTCTCGATCCCGACCATCGGCATCGGCGCCGGCCGCGACACGGACGCCCAGGTCCTGGTCTGGCAGGACATGGCCGGTCTCCGCTCAGGCACGATGCCCCGCTTCGTCAAGCGGTACGCCGACTTACGCGGCATCCTCACCTCCGCAGCCACCACCTACGCCGCCGAAGTAGCCTCCGGCACCTTCCCCGCCGACGAACACACCTTCTAGCCCAGGCGGCAGACGACGACGTCGGCGGCGTCCGAGGTCTGCAGGCTGAGCACGTCGAAGCCTGCCGATGTGAGCTCGGCGCGGAGTGCGTCGGCCGTCAGGTGTCTTCGGTGGGGGATATGCCAGCGGCCGTCGATCTCGACGACCTGATCGGCAACCGTGCCGGCTGGGACCTCGCGGTAGTACATGCCGGTAGATGCGTCGTAGCTGAAGCCAGGCTCAGCCTGGCGTCCCGGCGCATGCAGTGCCGTCGAGATGATGTAGTAGCCGCTCGGCTTCAGGCGTGCGCGGACGGCCTCGAAGACAGCGGCGCGATCTTCGTCAATGACGATGGATTGCAGGCAGAAGCTGTCGAGGACGAGGTCGTAGCGGCTTGTCACCGGTTCGGATGCGAGGGCACAGATGTCCGCCACGCTGAAGTCGACCTGCACGCCCCGCTCCTCGGCCATCCGTCGCGCGAGCGTGATCGCGTCGGGGATGAGATCCATCGCGTCCACTTGGAAGCCACGAGCGGCGAGGTAGCAGGCCGCGGGACCGGTGCCACAGCCGTACTCGAGCACACTGGTCGCAGTCGCTGCCGGAAGATCGAGGCGGGGAATGATCCGCTCGAGGAACGCGCGGTTCTGGAAGTTGTCATAGGTCCAGGCGCCGCTCTGGTCGAACAGGTCGTTCCACTGGGTGTACCCGAGCTCTTCGATCTTCCGGTAGGCGGACTCATGCTCAGCTTGGTAATAGCGCATGCCGATCTCCTTAGCGGGCCAGGTCGAGGGCTTCGAGGGCGGCGAGGGCCTGGGCCTTCGCTCGCGGGCGGGAGGGGGCGGGGTCGAGGCCGAGCAGGCGGCGGCGGTGCGGTTCGCCGAGCAGTAGACCGAAGAGGTGCTCGGCGGTGACCGCATCACCGTCGAGCAGTTCCGTGAGTACGTCGAGGTAGCGGCTCGGGCCGTTCGCGTAGAACGCCGACGCGAGTTCGGGGAACTGCCGGGCCTCCGCGATCACCAGTCGGTGCAGGTCGATCGCTTCGTCCGAGTGCAGCGTGGTCACCAGCCGGGCCGCGACCTGCTCGAGACTGTCGGGTTCCGCCGACGGCAGGACCTGGGTGTTCAACCTGGCCACGACCGCGGCGAAGACCTCCGCCTTGTCACCGACATAGGTGTAGATCGTGCGCTTGGTCACCTGGGCCTCGGTGGCCAAGCGGTCCAGCGGCACCCCGCCGTACCCGTGGGCGAGGAACAGCCGGACCGCGGCGTCGAGGATGTCCTCGCGCCGCCGCTCCCGCTCCGCACCCGTCGGCCGGCCGAGCTTGCGCCGTTCCTGCTGGCTCACGTGATCTCTCACCTCATAAGAATGATACTATTCAGTGTCATTATCCGTCGTTCCGCCTGAAGGACAGACGATGTCCCCTGACGTTGCTACATCCCGGAGTCGCTCCCGGCGCCGCACCACGCCGCCGGACGTCCTGCTGGAGTACTACCGGGAGATGTTGTTCATCCGCCGCTTCGAGGAGCGCGCCGCCCGCGCGTACACCGAGGCCGAGATCGGCGGCTACTGCCATCTCAACCTGGGCGAGGAGGCGACCGTCGTCGGGCTGATGCGCGCGCTCGCCCCGGACGACTACCTGTTCACCAACTACCGCGAGCACGGCTACGCGCTGGGCCGCGGGATCGAGCCCGGCCGGGTGATGGCCGAGCTCTACGGCCGCAGCGACGGCGTCTCCAAGGGCTGGGGCGGGTCGATGCACCTGTTCGACCTCGAGACGCGATTGCTCGGCGGCTACGGCATCGTCGGCGGCCAGTTGCCACTCGCCACCGGCGCCGCGCTCGCGATCGCCTACCGCGGCGGCCCGGAGGTGGTTATGTGCCACATGGGCGACGGTACGACGAACACCGGCGCCTTCCACGAGTCACTCAACCTCGCCGCCCTGTGGCAGCTGCCGATCGTCTACGTGGTCGTGAACAACCAGCTCGGGATGGGTACGACGGTGGAGAAGTCGTCGGGCGAACCCGAGCTGTACAAGCGCGGCTCGTCGTACCGGATCAAGGGCGAGCGGGTCGACGGCAACGACGTGGTCGCGGTCCGGGCCGCGGCCGAGCGGGCGATCGCGGCGGCCCGGAAGGGGCGGCCGATGCTGCTCGAGACGGTCAGCTCGCGCTTGCGCGGTCACTCGGTGGTGGACCCGGCTGCGTACCGGACGAAGGAGGAGACGGCTGCTCTCCGGGCGGCGGATCCACTGTTCGCGCTGGCGGACGATCTGCGGGCGTCCGGCGTACTGACGGAGGTCCTGGCCAAGGAGATCGAGGCGGACACGGTGGCGCGGGTGGCGGCTGCGGTCCGGTTCGCCGAGGCGAGCCCGCCGCCGGACATCGGGACGCTGTTCGACTACAACTACGCGACGCCGGCCGCCAACGACTCTCGCCGGCTGCCTGCTCAGCCGCTGTTCACGGCGGTGAAGGCGTGACCGAGATGACGTACCGGCAGGCATTGCGGGACACGTTGCGGGCGGAGATGCTGCGCGACGAGAACGTGTTCCTGATCGGTGAGGAGATCGGGATCTTCGAGGGTTCGTACAAGATCACCGCGGGACTGCTGGCCGAGTTCGGCGAACAGCGGGTGCGCGACACCCCGATCTCGGAGGAGGGCTTCACCGGGGCGGCTATCGGCGCGGCGATGCTCGGGCTGCGGCCGGTGGTCGAGCTGATGACGATCAACTTCTCGCTGCTGGCCCTGGACCAGATCGTCAATCACGCGGCGAAGATCCACGGCATGTTCGGGGGCCAGTGCCGGGTGCCACTGGTGATCCGCACTCCGGGTGGCGGCGGCCAGCAGCTTGGCGCCACTCACTCGCAGAACATCGAGCTGTACTACGCGTTCGTGCCCGGGCTGAAGGTCGTTGCCCCGAGCAACCCTGCAGACGCGAAGGCATTGCTGCTGGCCGCGATCCGCGACGACGACCCGGTGCTCTTCCTGGAGAACCTCGCGCTCTACAACACCCGCGGCGAGGTGCCGGACCACGACGAGCCGGCCGAGATCGGCCGCGCCGCGATCACCCGGCCAGGGACGGACATCACCGTGATCGGGTACTCGCGGATGGCCGCGGTCGGATTGCAGGTCGCCGAGGAACTCGCCCGTACCGAGGGCATCGACTGCGAGGTGATCGACCTGCGCAGCCTGCGGCCGCTCGACCGTCCGACGGTGGTGGAGTCGGTACGACGTACGCACGCGGCGGTGGTGTTGGAGGACGACTGGCTGACGTACGGCATCGGCGCCGAGATCGCGGCGACGATCTCCGACGGGGCGTTCGATCAGTTGGATGCGCCGGTCCGGCGGGTGGCGATGGCGGAGGTGCCGCTGCCCTACGCGAAGAGCCTGGAGACTGCGGCATTGCCGTCCGCGGATGACGCCGCGACGGCGATCCGGGAGACGTTGTCGGCCGTCGGCCGGTTGCGCCGAGAGGAAGCACGATGAGCGAGATCCTGATGCCGCGACTGTCGGACACGATGGAGTCCGGCGTGATCGCGACCTGGCACAAACATCCCGGCGACGAGGTCCAGCCGGGCGACATCCTGGCCGAGATCGAGACCGACAAGGCGGTGATGGAGTACGAGGTGTACGAGCCCGGCACCCTCACTTCTGTCCTGATCGAGGAGGGCGCCGAGGCCGCGATCGGTACTCCCATCGCCATCCTCACCACGGCGGAGGACGCGACAGCCGCTGTGCCCGCGGAACAGGACGACGGCGCAGGTGCCGCTGATCGGCCGCTGGCGTCGCCGTTGGCTCGGCGGGACGCGAGCGAGCACGGTGTCGATCTGCGGCGAGTGATCGGCTCCGGCCCGGGTGGCCGCATCATCCGCGCCGACGTCCTCGCAGCCGCAGCCGGCACGGCGCCAACACCGGCGCCGACCGCAACCGTGCCACCGTCCACGGCAGCTCTCGCGGCCTCCACGCCACGGCCCCCGGCAGCAAACCCTGCGGCGTCCACAGCACCCGGCCCCGCGAACAATGCGGGGTCCACAACACCCAGCCCCGCGAACAATGCGGCGTCCGCTGCACCCGGCCCGGCGGACCGCGCGACGGCCACGGCCCCGGCACCTCCGGCGGCGTCCGGTCCATCGACCCCTGCGCCCCACGCTTCCCCACTGTCTGCAGCTTCATCCCCTGTCTCCGTGGTTGAGCCGTTGGGGTTGTTGCGGCGGACGAGTGGCAGACGGTTGGCGGAGAGCGCTCGGGAGATCCCGCACTTCACGTTGACGGCGGTGGCCGACGTGGAGGATCTGGTAGCACTGCGACTCGAACTCAACCAGCGCCTGCAACAGGCCGGCCGGCAGAAGATCAGCGTCAACGATCTCATCGTCCGCGCCTGTGCGTTGACGCTTCGGGACCACCCGGACGTGAACTCGTCCCTCGTGGACGACGGACTGCTCAGGCACCCCGACATCAACATCGGCGTCGCGGTCGCCACCGCCGAAGGTCTGCTGGTCCCGGTGATCCGGAACGCGGACCGGCGAAGCGTGAGCGACATCGCCGCGGCGAGCACCGACCTCGCCGTACGGGCGCGGGAGCGACGGCTCCGGCCGGAAGAGATGACCGGCGCGACGTTCACCGTCAGCAATCTCGGCATGCTCGGGATCGAGGAATTCACCGCGATCATCAACCCGCCCGAGGCCGCGATCCTCGCCGTCGGCGCGGTCTGCCGCGACCCGGTCGTCCTCGACGACGGCACGATCGGTCCCCGGACCCGCGTCCGGTACACCCTGTCCGCCGACCACCGGATCCTCGACGGCGCGACCGGCGCCCGCTACCTCGCCGACCTCACCGAACTGCTGCAGAACCCGTGGCTCATCACCATCTGAGCACGGCCTAGATCCAAGGCAGGGCGGAGCGTTCGGTCCAGTACTCCTCGGGTTGCTGGACGAACTCGGTCAGAGGGCCGTCAGTGCGGTAGGCGAGGTTGCTCTCGAGTTGTTCGGCGGTGATGGCGCCGCTGAGCACGATGTCGGCCCACG
Organism: Kribbella sp. NBC_01484; assembly: GCF_036227145.1. Lineage (NCBI taxonomy): Bacteria > Bacillati > Actinomycetota > Actinomycetes > Propionibacteriales > Kribbellaceae > Kribbella > Kribbella sp. NBC_01484. Next base: position 5,711,302 of record NZ_CP109437.1, on the reverse strand, counting down.
GCTGCTGTACGGCGGCTCCGATGGCCAGCGCGTCGGGCGCGATGCCGTGCTGACGGGCGAACTCGTTGAACGGCGTCTCACCGGCCCTCGCCGTCAGACGGCCGTTGGCGACAACTTCCTTCACCACCACGAACCAGCCGGCGTCGTGCGCCTCGGCCAGCGCTTTCCCTGCTGAGGTCTCCAGCACGTTCCAGGTCGCCTGCACCGCCGTGAACGGTCCCCCGAGATCGACCGCCTTGCGCAGCGTCTCCGCCTGCTGCGGTCCGCTCGTCGACAATCCGACGCGTACGCCGTCGTCCGCGAGTTGCCGCAGTCGATCAAGCAACTGTTTGTCGCCGAGTGCGGGGCTGTCCGCCGTGAGGCTGTGCACGAGGTAGTAGTCGGGCGGTCCACCAAGCGCTCGAAGTGTCTCCGGCCACTGCCGCTCGAAGGTCGCGAGGGTGTGGTCCTTCACCTCATGGGTGTCGACGTCGTTCCGCCAGTCGGCGACGTAGGTGTAGCCCCACTTCGAGCCGATGGTCAGCTCCGGACGGCGCTCCGGCGTCAGCCACTCACCGAGGAACTTCTCCGCAAGACCGTACGAACGCGCGGCGTCGAAGTACCGAACACCTGCCTGCCAGGCCTGCTCGAGCAACTGGTGCGTGCGCTGCCGAAGATCCTCGACCGCCCGCCCCGGCGGGAGATCCTCGTCATGTCCGAGGTTGATGTACCCAGGTCGCCCGAGTGCCGCCAGTCCGAGGCCGATGCTTGCCATGCATCTGATCCTAGGTGTCTGCGGCAACTAGTGTGAGACGCGCCGCATCGGACGGCGCGGAACCGCCTGTGTCGTCTAGCGTTTTGTTGTGTGAGCGAATCCCGATTGCCACCGCCCGGCACCGTCGTACGGCGTACGACGGCGCGCGTGCTGCCCGTCCGGCCGGACGGCAAGGTGTTGCTGCTGCACGGCTGGGATCCGCTGAAGCCACAGACGCCGTACTGGTTCACCATCGGTGGTGGCGTGGAGGCCGGCGAGACGATCGCGCAGGCGGCCAGCCGGGAGCTGCTCGAAGAGGTCGGCATCCGGATGCCGGTCGACGCGCTCGGCGCGCCGGTGGCGACGAACACGATCGAGTTCGAGTGGGGCGGGTGCCCGATCATCCAGCACCAGACGTTCTTCGCGGTCGCGGTGGACGGCGTCGACGTGACGTTCGCCAACCAGGAGGAGCTCGAGCTGCAGACGATCAGCGCACACGGCTGGTGGTACGGCGACGACCTCGAGGCGACCGGCCAGGCCGCGCACGTCACCATCCCCGGTCTGCTCCGTCAGGCCGCCGACGCGATCACCCTGCGCCGCGCGTCCTGAGTCACCCCTCTCCCGATCAACGCTGCCGGGCTTGTTTGAGCACTTGTCCGTGCAGCACTTCTTCTTCGCGGTCATCGATGGCACGCAGCGACTGTAGGTGAGGCATACCTAACGGTCTAGCTGAGACGGCAGCGATCGTCACCGCAGCTGGGCGCTGAGCAGCGACCGCGCCTCGACCAGCGACGGTCCGTACCAGGTGAGATGGCGCCCGGACACACACTTCGCCGGCCGGGTGAATGCTTCTGGCCCATCGGTCGGTGAAAAGGCATAAGGCTCATCCGGCAACACCACGATGTCGTAGTCGGGTAACACGTCCGGGTCGATCCGCGGATAACGTTCACCGGCATCACTCAGCACGTTGTCGACGCCGATCCGGGACAACAGATCACCCGCGAACGTGTCCCGTCCCAACGCCATCCACGGCCGCCGCCAGATCGGTATCACGGCCCTTCGGCGCATTCCGGCGTACGGCGAACTCCACACCGTCCGCGCATCACGTAACCAGGCCGGCACGTCGCCGATGATCGCGGACAGCATGCGGTCGAGTGAGTCGAGTGATTCGGCGACCGTCGTCGGTGCGGTCACCCAGACCGCGATTCCACTCGCGCGCAACGCGTCGAGATCGACGGCGCGATTCTCTTCGGCGTTCGCGAGTACGACGTCGGGTGCGAGCTCGCGGATGCGTTCGAGATCGGGATTCTTGGTGCCGCGAACACGCGCTACGTCGAGGTCCGCGGGATGTGTGCAGTAGTCGGTCGCACCAACGATCAGCGACGCGTGTGTGACCGCGATCGACTCGGTCAACGACGGCACGATACTCACCACGCGCGTCACGTCGACGGGCAGTGTGACGGTGTCTTCGAGGTCGTCTCGAGCACTCCGCATCGGTCTGTACCACCTCACGTTCGCAGGACGTTGCCGACGACAACACTCGCCGATTGCACCGTTCGGCACGCAGTTTGTGCGCGTGTCGCCAAGAAATTCTTGAGCACCTCAGGCATGCTCGGACCGCGACGGAATCCCTTCTGCACAAGGATTTTCGGCATTTGCCCACCGCTTTGCGGCTCACACGCCTTAACCTGCGAACGTTTCGGGTGCTTTACGTAGGCACCAAGTGTTGTCATCATCATGACGACGAGGAATCCACCGTGGTTTTCCTCAGCCGCACCAAGGAGGCAGAGTGCCAGCCAAGAAGGCAGCCGCAGGGAAGGCGACAGCCAAAAAGGCTTCTCCCGCCAAGAAGACTGTCGCGAAGAAGACCACTGCAGCGAGGACGACGTCCACGCGCAAGGTCAGCGCAGCGAAGAAGACAGTGACGAAGAAGGTGAGTGCGGCAAAGACGACCGCCGCCAGGAAGACGGTGGCGAAGAAGGCCCCGGCCAAGAAGGCCACCGCGAAGAAGACTGTCGCGAAGAAGGCCCCGGCCAAGAAGGCTCCGGCCCGCAAGACCGTCGCGAAGAAGGCGCCGGCGAAGAAGACCACCGCCAAGAAGACGACCACGACGGCGAAGCGGACGGTGGCCAAGAAGGCGCCCGCGAAGAAGACGGTCGCGAAGAAGGCCCCGGTCAAGAAGGCTCCGGTCAAGAAGACCGCCGCCACGAAGGCGCCCGCGCGCAAGGTCGCGGCGAAGAAGGCCCCGGTCAGGAAGACCGCCGCCACGAAGGCGCCCGCGCGCAAGGTCGCGGCGAAGAAGGCGCCGGTGCGGAAGGCCGCCGCGAAGAAGGCGCCGGCCCGCAAGGCCCCGGCCCAGCGGGTCACCCGCTGAAGCGGACGTCCGCGCGACGTCGACTGACACCAAACACCAAGGGGCACCACCGGCCATCGGTGGTGCCCCTTGCTGCACAACCAACCACAACCATCGCGCGCAGCGGGGTGTGGTGTGTTGCTTTGTCAGTCGTCGTTCCACTTGGGGTCGTTGTCCCAGGCCTCGTTGCGTTCTTCGACCTTCTCCAGCGCCCGCGCGGCTTCTTCCGGGGAGCTGTACGGGCCGAGCCGGTCGCCCGACTTCGCCCCCGAGTACGGCTCGACCTTGCCGGTCTTGGTGTTGTAGTACCACTCGTTGCTGTGATCGTCGCTCATCTGGATGACCACCTCCTGGGAGTCTTGTCGCAGCTCACTAGAATGATCTCACCATGTCGACTCTCACTCCCGGCATCATCTCGCCGCGCCGCGAAGTACCCGCCTCCATCCCGCGCCCCGAATACGTCGGCAAGCCGGCCCCGACGCCGTACGACGGTTCGTACGTGACGGCGCCCGAAGTGGTGGACAGGATGCGGGTCGCGAGCAAGCTGGCCGCGCAGGCGCTGCAGGCGGTCGGTGCGGCGGCGAAGCCGGGAGTCACGACCGACGAGCTCGACAGGGTCGGCCACGAGTACCTGATCGAGCGCGGCGCGTACCCGTCGACCCTCGGCTACCGCGGCTACCCGAAATCGCTGTGCACCTCGGTGAACGAGGTGATCTGCCACGGCATCCCCGACGACCGCCAGCTCGAGGACGGCGACATCGTCAACGTCGACATCACGGCGTTCCTGGACGGCGTGCACGGCGACACCAACGCGACGTTCCTGGTCGGCGATGTGGACGAGGAGAGCCGGCTGCTGGTCGAGCGCACGCAGGAGGCGCTGAACCGCGGCATCAAGGCGGTCAAGCCCGGACGCCAGGTCAGCATCATCGGGCGCGTGATCGAGTCCTACGCCAAGCGCTTCGGGTACGGCGTGGTCCGCGACTTCACCGGCCACGGCATCGCGACCTCGTTCCACTCCGGCCTGATCATCCCGCATTACGACGACGAGCGCTTCGACGACGTGATCGAGCCCGGCATGACGTTCACCATCGAGCCGATGCTCACCCTGGGCACGTACGACTACGACCTGTGGGACGACGGCTGGACCGCCACCACCAAGGACAAGTCCCGCACGGCCCAGTTCGAACACACCCTGGTAGTCACCGACACCGGCGCCGAGGTCCTCACGCTGCCCTGAACATCACGCCGCCACTGAGCACGCTCATCTGGCGGGCATCGTGGCACCGTGCGAGGCCGAGAAGTGGCCGAGCGTCGGCGCCGACCGTGCCCACTGGTGAGGTGTACCCACCTCGAGCGGCATGGTCACCGGTTGGACGCCGAGTTGACGAAGGCGGCAAGGTCCTCGGACTGTTGCAGCCGGGATTCGTCGTGGACGTACATCATGTGGCCGGCCGCGTAGTACTTCGTTTCGATGTTCGCGACCAGTTCGGCGGGGAGCTGCAGGCGGGCCAGGGTGTTCTCGGTGGCGAAGTACGGCGTGGCGCCGTCGTAGTGACCCGATGCGACGTGGAGCTTCAGATGCGGGTTGGCGCGCATCGCTTCCGCGAGCTTCTCGGCGACGGTGATCTGCTGGCCCTCGAACTCCTTGAACGACCAGTTCTTCGCGGCCTCGAAGTTGAGGATCTCGTAGGGCAGGTCGTTCTGGTAGCCGAGCTCCATCCGCACGTAGTGGTTCAGCGCCGCCGTGTACGGCCCGATGATCGCCGCGAACGACGGGTCGTTGCCCTGCTTCTCACCACCGGAGTCCGCGTCCCAGCCGACGAAGCGGCCGTCCAGCCGGCCGACCACCTGCCGACGTGACCGCAACAGTTCGGCGAAGAAGCGCATGTGCTCGATCCGCAGGTTGACCCGGTCGATGTAGTCCTCGCTCAGCCCGGTCAGCGCGGCCAGCCTGGTGACCACCTCGGCCCGGTAGTCGGCCGGGATCCGGTTGCCCTGGGCAAGCGCATTCGGATACCGCCCGGCCGCGAACCGCTCGGCGTCCGCGAGCACTTCATCGAGAGAACGGTCCGGGACGAGACCGTGATAGTGCGCGATCGCGGCGTACGACGGCAGGAACAGCGTGTACGGCAGATCGTTGCCCGGCGTGAAGTCGAGGGTGCCGAACTCGAGCACCGCGGAGATCAGCATCACCCCGTTCAGGTACATGCCGTACCGCTGCTGCAGGTGCGACGCCAGCCCGGCGGCGCGCGTCGTCCCGTACGACTCGCCGGCCAGGAACTTCGGCGACATCCACCGCCCGTTGCGCGAGGTCCACAGGCGGATCACCTCGCCGACCGACTCCAGGTCGCGGGTGAACCCGTGGTACTCCCCCGGCTTCTCCCCTTCGACCGCCCGCGAGTATCCGGTCGACACCGGGTCGATGAAGACCAGGTCGCTGTGCCGCAGCAGCGTCTCGGCGTTGTCGACCAGCCCGTACGGCGGGGGCGCGAGCTGACCCGCATCACCCGACACGACGCGGCGCGGACCGAGCAACCCGAGGTGCAACCAGATGCTCGACGAGCCCGGCCCACCGTTGAACGCGAACGTCACCGGCCGGTCGGCAGCGTCCGCGTCGTCCAGCGTGTAGGCGGTCAGGAACACCTCGGCCTTCGGCTGATGCCCGTCGAACTTGCCGTCGGTGAGCACCTCCTGCCGCAGCACGATCCGGCCGGTACTCGCGGTGTACTTCAGTTCGCGGCCCTCGATCGTCAGTGAGTGCTGCGTCGTCACCAGGTCGTCCACCGGCTTCTTCGGTTCTGCCGTACTGGACGGGGACTCGGTGCTCTCATCCTTGGCCATGTCGAGCACCCTAATCCAAGCGTTCAACCATTAGCGTGGGGACTATGGCGACGATTCTGCATATCGCGTTCGTGGAGCAGTGGGAGGCGGCTCGGGAGGCCGGTTGTTATCGGTGGTCGACGCGCGGGACAAGCCTCGACGACGGCGCGACGTTCATCCATGCGTCCCGCCCGGAGCAGGTGGCCGTGGTGGCGAACTTCGTGTACGCCGACGTGACTGAGCCGCTGTGCTTGCTCGTGATCGACACCGAGCGCTTGGTGTCCGCCCTGTGTGAAGAGCCGGTGGGCGACCAGATGTTCCCGCACATCTACGGACCGCTCAACCTCGACGCGGTGGTCGACGTACGGCGCTATGAGCAGGGCGCCGACGGGCGCTGGCCGGCCGTGACCGCGCAGGCCGTATCCTGAGAGCAGGAACGGGTCGGTCGGGCGATCGCGTCGCCCGCGACAGCGGGCGCCGAGGAAAGTCCGGACTCCACAGGGCAGCGTGGTGGGTAACACCCACCCGGGGCAACCCGCGGGACAGTGCCACAGAGAACAGACCGCCAGCGGCTCCGATGAACCCCGTGGTTCATGGGAGTGCGGGTGAGGGTGAAACGGTGGTGTAAGAGACCACCAGCTCCGCAGGTGACTGCGGAGGCTCGGTAAACCCCACGTGGAGCAAGGCCAAGAAGGACGGTGGGCAACCACCGCCCGCGCGAGCGTTCGAGGGCTGCCCGCCCGAGCTCGCGGGTAGGCCGCTGGAGGTGCCCGGCAACGGCCACCGTAGATGGATGATCGCCACCACAGAATCCGGCTTACAGACCGACCCGTTCCTCCGTCCGAGGCGCTCCCCGGACAGCCGACTCTCGGGGGCTGGGACACCTCCTGGGGCGTTGAGACAAGGAATAACCTGTCTCAGCCCACCAGGACCTGTCCCAGCCCCTCAGAGAGCGGGACGACAAGCCTCCGCGGGCGCGCGCTAGAACCAGTCCGCCTAGTGGCAGTGGTCGTCGTGGGTTGGTTCGGGGATTCGGCCGGCTGGCTTCTCCCAGGGTTCTTGGCGGCCGAGGGCGGTGAGGTCGAGGGCGGTGGGGGTGAAGGTCATGGCGTCGGGGCCGCGGCCGTACGTGGAGTAGGTGTGGTGGATGGCTTCGCCGACGCGGAGGAAGCAGCTGAGGCCGTGGAGGTCGAAGGGCTGTTGCGTCTGGGTGTGACCGTTGTCGGGGTGGACGTCCCACTCGGCCTTGGTTCGGTAGTTGTACTCGAACGGCAGGACCGACTCGTCCAGCGTGACGTGGTAGTCGTAGTTGAAGTCGCTGCCGGACGACGAGTACCACGGGAAGTTCCAGCCGCGCTTGGCCCGGTAGGCGGCCAGTTTCTCGTACGGCGCCCGAGACACCAGGGCGAACGTGGTGGTGGTGCTGTGGAGGTACTCCAGCGACCCGATCTCGTCCACGAAGCCGGTGCAGTTCGGGCAGCCGGCGTCCCACTCGGGCTGGAACATGAAGTGGTAGACGACCAACTGCATCCGGCCTTCGAACAGGTCCGCCAGGCCCACCGAGCCGTCCGGTCCGGTGAAGACGTACGGCTTGTCCACCAGGACCATCGGCAGTTCGCGACGCCGCGTGTTCAACGCGTCCCGCCGCTTGGTGAACTCCTTCTCCTCGGCGAGCAGCGCCTTACGCGCGACCAGCCACTCGTCCCGGGACACGACATCCGGAAGGTTCATCCCAACTCCTCCATCGATCAGCACTGATACCGGGGACGTCGGAGCCCATCTCCCGCTTTCGACACAAGGTCGTGTCGGGACCACCAGACATGACCTCCGTGGTGGCACGCTTGGACTATGGCGCGCAGAGGACTCCGCCGGATGCGCACGGGGATCGTGATCCTGGTGCTCGTCGCGCTGCTCGCGGGCGCCGGGTACGCCGGCTGGATCATGGTGAAACGGTCTGAGCCGGTATCGCTCCCCGAGCCGACGGGGAACTTCCAGGTCGGGCGGCGTGGGTTCGAGTGGACCGACACACCGCGCCGCGATCCGTTCGCCGACGGTCCGCGGAAGCTCTCGGTCTGGCTCTGGTACCCGGTCGCCAAGGGCACGACCGGACGCAAGGTCGAGTACGCCCCGGACCTCTGGAGCGGGCTACACCTGAAAGCGCCGCTGTCGTTGTTCCAAGGACCGTTCGACACGCTGGAGGATCGCGCGCTGGATCGCGTCGCCATCGCGCCCGGGCGCTTCCCCGTCGTCGTGCTGATGCCCGGGATGGGACTGTCCGCGCCGATGTACGCGAGCCTCGCCGAGGATCTCGCCAGTCACGGCTACCTGGTCGCCGGCGTGACACCGACGTACAGCGCGAACCTCACCGTGCTCGGCGGGCAGCCGATCGGGAGCAAGGAGGCGGCCAACCCGCCGAACCTCGGCGACAGCAGCGAGCAGGCGCAGAACGTCGGCGATCATCTCGTCGGCACCTGGGCCGCCGACGCGCGTTTCGCGGCCGGCATGCTGGCCAAGCAGTTGCCGGCCAGCGTCGAGACCGGGCTCGGCACGTCGTACGTCGGCCACTCGTTCGGCGGCGCGGCGTCACTGGAGGCGTGCCGGCTCGACCCGCGCTGTGCGGCGGCGGTCGATCTGGACGGCAGCCAGTTCGGTGACGTGGTGACCAAGGGCGTGCGGGCGCCGATCATGCTGCTCGGCGCGGACGACTCGTGCATCACCAGCGTGTGCGGCCCGGACGCCAAGAACGACGCGGACCGCAACCGCGCCCTCTCGTTGCTCAAGGCAAGCACTGGTACGTCGTGGTGCGCGACCGTCCCCGGCAGCCGGCACTTCAACTTCACCGATTACGGCGCCTACTACCTGGCGTACCCGCTGCGGAAGTTCCTGCCGCTGGGCAGCGTCGGCCCCCGCCACGCCCTCACCGTGCAGAACGGCTACATCACCACCTTCCTGTCCCACGCCCTCTACAACACTCCGGCTCCCGGCGCCCCCGCCTGCGCGACCTAACTTTCCGGCCATCGCTGACCACGGACACGCTGCCGCTGAACGGCGAGTAGCTCACAGGTCGAGCTCGTACGTCTGCCCGACCAGGCTCTGGCCCCACATTTCGTGGGGTTCGGAGCCGGTCAGTCGGAACCCGCGGGACAGGTAGATATGCCGAGCCGCGACCAACGGCTCGTTGGTCCACAGGACCATCCGTTTGTAGCCGGCCGCGCGGGCGAACGCGAGACAGATGTCGACCAGCTCCGCTCCGAGGCCGAGACCGCGCGCGGCCGGCGTCACGAGGAGCAGCCGCAACTGGGCCGTCGTCTCATCCGGACCCCGCACGCAGAAGATGCTGCCGGCCCGCTCCCCGTCCACCTCGGCGATCCAGGCGGCCTCACGCTCGTCGTCATGCTCGGACGCGTACGCCGAGACGATCTGCGCGATCAGCACCTCGTACGACGGACCCCACCCGTACTCGGCTCCGTAGATCTCGGCATGCGACTGCACCACCCACCCGAGGTCTCCGGGCGTCCCCAGCTTCCTGATCAGTTTCGTCATCACCCTGCCCGTTCTACTGACACGACTGTTTCAGTGAGCGATACTAGCCCCGTGCCGACCACGAAGCCAGCTCCTTCCGCGCGCCAGCTGGAACTGCTGGAGCGCGCGTACGCCTACTCGCTCACGCACGGGCTGGCCGACCTGTCGCTGCGTCCGCTCGCCACCGCGATCGGCTCGAGCCCGCGGGTGCTGCTGTTCCTGTTCGACAGCAAGGACGGCCTGATCCGCGCCCTGCTCGCCCGCGCCCGCGTCGACGAGCTCGAACTGCTCCGCCAGCTCGACGAGCGGTACGACGAACCGCCCGGGCTGACCGTGGTCGCGCGGGAGCTGTGGACCTGGCTGGCCGCGCCGGAGCGCCGGCCGCTGATGACGTTCTGGGTCGAGGCGTACGGGCGGTCACTGGTCGCACCGGACGGCCCGTGGGTGGATTTCGGCCGCTCGACCGTCGACGACTGGCTGGAGCTACTCAAGGCCAGTCAGCCGGATCCAGGATCCGCCGCGGCCGAGGCACGGCGTACCGGCGTGCTCGCGATGCTGCGGGGTGCGCTGATCGACCTGCTCGCGACCGGCGACCTCAACCGCACAACCGCGGCCGTCGACGACTACCTGGCCAGAACCTAACGTCCGAAGATCTGAGGGCTATGACCCACAGATCTTCGGACGCAACGGGCTAGGCGAGTTCGAAGGCGATCGTGCGCTTGGCGATGTCGGCCTCGACGAGTTTGACGCGAACCGCCTGACCGAGCGGCAACGGCGCCGTACCGGTGATGCGGCCTTCGACGGCGAGCGTGGTCAGCGCGACGATGCCACGCGTGTTCTCGCGGTCGTCGACGTCGGTGATGACACCGTCGAACTCGGACCCGATCTTGTCGGCCACCAAGCCGGCCTCGACCATGCTGACGATCGAGCGGTCGTACGCGTGCGCCCGCCGGTCTGCCTCGTCCATCACCTTCGGGATCTCGTCCATCGACTCGCGCACCCAGGCCGGCACCTCAGCCCCGGCGGACAGCGCGAGGCAGATCTCACTGGTCCACCGATCCACCAGTCGCCGCAGCGGCGCGGTGACATGCGCGTACTCCGCCTTCATCGCGGCGTGCTCGGGTTTCGCCGGCACACTCCCCGAGAACGCCGTGTACCCGGCGCCGCGGAACAGCACCGTGCACGCCGCCAGCATCGCCGCGTGGGCCGGCACCTTCGGATCCAGTGCGTGGATGAATGCGGCGTACGACGTCTCGTCCGGCCAGGCGAGCCCGAGAGCCTTGGCGGTGTTCCCCAGCTTGCGCCGCAGGTCGTCGTGCGACTCGGGCAGCGTGCGCAGGATGCCGATCCTGCCCTTCATCATCAGCTCCGCGGCGGCCATCCCGGTGAGCAACGAGATCTGCGCGTTCCAGCCCTCGACCGGCAGCGGCGCGCGGAACTCCAGACCCCAGCCGTGGTTGGAGGTGACGACCTCCTGGTCCGGGATGGGCAGATTGACGCCGCCGCGGTCGAGCTCACGCTGCTCGCGGAGCTTGCCGACCTCGCGGAGCAACTGCAGGGACTCCGGCGCGTTGCCGGCGTCGAGGTCCTTCTGCACGCCCGCGTAGTTCAGCTTGGCCCGCGACTTCACCAGCGCTCGCTCGCACACCACGCCAGTGCCATCGCCGGACGCGTCGACCGTGATCGTCCACAGCACCGCGGGACGCACCTGGTCGGGCAACAGCGACGCCGCGCCCTCGGACAGCTCCGGCGGGTGCAGCGGGGTCCGCTTGTCCGGTGCGTAGAGCGTCTCGCCGCGGCGGCGCGCCTCGGCGTCGATCGGGTCACCGGGCTGGACGAAGGCGGCGACGTCGGCGATCGCGTAGTACACGGTGTAGCCATCGCCGGTCCGCTCGATGTGCAGCGCCTGGTCGAGGTCCATCGAGTCCGGAGGATCGATGGTCACGAACTCGATGTCGGTCCGGTCGAGCTCCGGCAGCCGCGGACTCTTCACCGCCTGCAGCGCCGCCGCGACCACCTCGGCCGGGAACTCCGCCGGCACCTCGAGCTCACGCCGGATGTCCTGCAACGACGCCCGGAACACCTCGGGAACGTCCTCGGCGAAATGCACCCTTTGCAGCGGCACGTGAGCTCTCCGTCCTTCTCAGCGTTGTGCTGAGGTCAGACTAGCGAGGGTTGCACGTTGAACGAACGCAATGACGCGAGGTCGTCGGCGTACCAGTGGATCTCGGTCAGCGTTGCCGGGCGCAACTCCATCCGGAACAGCGACGACATCGGGGCCTGCAGCACCGACCGGACCATCAGCTTGATCGGCGTGACATGGGTGACCACGACCACGGTCTTACCCGGATACCTGGCCAGGATCGCGTCCCGCGCGGACCGGGCCCGCCGCGCGCAGGTGTCGAACGACTCGCCGCCGGGCGGCGCGACCGCGGTCGACTCCAGCCACGCGTTCATCGCGTCCGGCCACTTCTGCTGGATCTCGGCGAACGTGTGCCCGTCCCAGTCGCCGAACGCGACCTCACGCCAGCCGTCGTCCACGACCGCGTCGAGCCCGAGCCGCTCGGCGACCACGGCCGCCGTCTCCCGCGTACGCCGCATCGGCGACACCACGAGCGCGTCGACGCCACCGATCCGGGACAGATACTCCGCGGCCGCCTGGGCCTGCAGCCGACCGGTCTCACTCAGCCCGGGGTCGTCACCGCCGGAACCCGAGAACCGCTTCTCCGCGGTGTGCGGGGTCTCGCCGTGCCGCAGGAAGATCAGTTGCGTCGGCGGTTCGGCCTGCGCACCCCAGCCCTGCAACGCCTTCTGCAGGTCCGACGGCTCCTGGGTCACCGCCGGTCCCGGTCCGGGAGCCTCCGGCTTCAGCGGGATCGGCACGCCGTCGAGCGCCATGTTCGCGAGTGCGTCGGCCGCGGCGTTCTGTGCCCGCGGCACCCAGGTCCACTCGGTCCCGAACGGCGCCAGGCCCTGCGCCTTGATCGCCAGCGGCTGCAGGTCCGGGTGCTTGATCTTCCATCGGCCGGCCATCTGCTCGATGACCAGCTTGGAGTCCATCCGCACCTCGATCGAGGCGTTCGGCGAATACTCCGCGGCCAGTTCGAGTCCCGCAATCAGACCGGAGTACTCGGCGACGTTGTTGGTCGCGATCCCGAGCGTCTTCCCGTCCTGCGCGATCACCTCACCGGTCGCGGGGTCGCGAACGAGAGCGCCGTACGCCGCCGGTCCCGGGTTCCCGCGCGAGCCACCGTCGGCCTCGACGATGACATGGCTTAGACCACTCATGCCGCGCTCTCCGACGTGCGCACGAGGATCCGTCCGCACTCCTCACAGCGCAGTACGGCGTCCGGCGCGGCCGCCTTGATCCGGTTCAGGTCGGACGGCGCGAGCTCCATCCGGCAGCCCATGCAGCGCTTGCCGACCAGCGGCGCGGCGCCGATGCCACCGTTGTGCTCACGCAGCCTCTGGTACTGCGTGACGAGGGCGTCCGGCAGCTCGGCGGCGATCGTGGCGCGCTTGTCGCCGAGCTCGGCCCGCTGCTCGTCCAGCTCCTTCAGCGCGGCGCTGCGGGTGGTCTCCAGCTCGGTCTGCCGGCCGGCGAACGCCTCGGCGCGGGTGCGCAGGTCAGCCTGGACCGCCTCGGCGGCCTCCAGCTTCTCCATCACCTCGAGCTCGGCGTCCTCCAGGTCGGAGATCCGCCGGTCCAGCGACCCGATCTCGTGCTGCAGGTTCTCCAGATCCTTCGGCGAGCTGATCTGACCGGAGTCGATCCGCTGCTGGTTGCGCACCTTCCGCTGCCGAACCTGCTCGACGTCGGTGTCGGCCTTCTTCTGCTCCCGCTGCAGGTCGCTGACCTCGGTGTCGGCGGTGACCAGGTCGTGATCGACGACGGTCTTCTCCGCGACCAGTTCGGTCAGGGCCTGGTGCTCGGGCAGCGATTTGCGCTTGTGCGCGACCTGATCCAGCTGCAGGTCGACATCCTGCAGGTCCAGCAACCGGCGTTGGACGGCGGGCTCGGCGTTCAGGATCGGCTCCTTAGCTCGTTCAGTTGTGTTCATGCCGCGGAATCAGAGCCGCAGGTTCCACGCATCCGTGCGGAGCGTCGAGATGTGAGTGTCCACGGTACTGCCTTGCGCTGCCAAGCTTTCGACCAGGAGGCGCTCCGCGTCCCGCAGCCACGGCCACTCGCTGGCCCAGTGTGCGACATCGATCAGCGCCGGACCCTCGTCGTACGCCCGGGCCTCGGTCGCGGGGTGATGCCGGAGATCGGCAGTGAGATAGGCGTCGACGCCGGCGGCACGGACTCGCTCGAACTCCGAGTCACCCGCTCCCCCGACCACGGCGACGGTCTCGATCGTCCGCTCCAGATCCCCGGACACCCGTACGCCGTGCTCCGTCTGCGGAAGGCTCTCCGCAACCAACCGGGCGAAGTCCGCGAGCGGCAGCGGCTCCGGGAGTACGCCGACGCGCCCGCCACCGCGCTCACTCGGCAACTGCGCCAGCTCGTAGAGGTCGAAGGCCGGCTCTTCGTAGGAATGCGCGGTGACCAGCGCCTCGACGACACCTCGGCGCTTGCGGCGCGGCAGGATCATCTCTAGGCGCTTCTCCGGTACGACCTCGATGTCCCCGACCTGACCGATCGCCGGGTTCGCACCCTCGAGCGGCCGGAAGGTTCCTTCGCCGACTCCGCTCCAGGCGGCCCGGTCGTAGTCACCGATCTGTCCGGCGCCGGCCTTCGCCAGCGCATCGATCATTGCCTGCGTCTCGTCGACCGGCACGAACACCACGAGCTTGTCCATCGGCTCGGACGGCAACGCCTTCAGCGGCCGGGTGTCCCGCAGGCCGAGGGCCGCTGCGAGCGCGTCGCTCACGCCGGGGTTCGCGTTGTCGGCGTTCGTATGGCAGACGTGCAGTGCGGTGTTGCTCCGGATCAGGTCGTGCACGATCCGGCCCTTCGGCGTGGTCGCGGCCACGCTGTTGACCCCGCGCAGCAGGAGCGGGTGGTGGGTGACGAGGAGATCGAAGTCGCCCTCGATCGCCTCGTCCACCACGGTCCGCATCGGGTCGACGGCGAACAGGATCCGTCGTACCTGCTGCTCCGGATCGCCGGTGACCAGCCCGACCGCGTCCCAGGACTCCGCCCAGGCAGGGTTGTAGAGCCGGTCGAGGACGGCGATCACATCAGCAAGCGTGGGGGTCACGACCCCCATCCTGCCGCATCAGATCAGCCAGGCAGTGGTGTCACTCGGGAGCTTGTCGCCCTCCAGCGGACCGCTCGACAGGACCACCGCGGCGTCGGGCAGCTCGACCGGCGCAGCACCGAAGTTCGTGACGGACTGCCAGCCGCCGGGCCGGGTGAAGTGCAGGACCCAGTCGGTGCCCTCGACCCAGCTCAGTGAGTTGCTGGCCTGAAGACCCCGGCGTACGGCGAGGGCCTTGCGGTACAGGCTGAGCGTCGAGTCCGGATCGCCCACCTGCGCCTCCACCGAGTACGCACCGAACCACTTCGGCTGCACCAGATGCGAGCCACCGGAGCCGAAGCCGAAGGACAGTCCGCCGACGGTCCACGGGATCGGCACCCGGCACCCGTCGCGACCCTTCTCGGCACCCTTGGACCGGAAGTACGCCGGGTCCTGCAGGTTCGCCGCCGGCAGTTCGCCGACCTCCTGCAGACCGAGCTCCTCACCCTGGTACAGGTACGCCGATCCCGGCAGCGCCAGCATCAGCAGGACCGCGGCCCGGGCGCGGCGCGATCCGAGTGCGACGTCGTTCGTCGGGTCGGTTCCGTCGCTCAGCAGCCAGTCCTTGCCGTCCTGCCAGCCGCCCTTCGGGTTCTTCGGCAGGCCGTACCGGGTCGCGTGCCGGACCACGTCGTGGTTCGAGAACACCCAGGTCGAGGACGATCCGTTCTGCTCGGCCAGCGCGAGGTTCTCCTCGATCACCCGACGGAACTTCTCGTACTCCCAGTCGGCCTGCAGCAGGTCGAAGTTGAAGGCCTGCCCAAGCCCGTCCGCACTGGCGTACCTGGCCCGCCGCGCCGCCGGTACGAACGCCTCGGCGACGGCCGACCGGGGCGGGTCGTACTCGTTCAGCAGGTTCCGCCAGTCCCGGTAGATCTCGTGGACGCCGTCCTGATCCCACAACGGGTGCTCGCCGTTCGACTCGGACTGCCGGGGCAGCGTCGTCTTCGACGGGAAGGGCTCGGACAGGTCCTTCACCAGCGCGCTCGCGACGTCGACACGGAAGCCGTCGACCCCTCGATCCGACCAGAACCGCAGTGTCTGCAGGAAGTCCGCGCGGACCTCCGGGTGCTCCCAGTTCAGGTCGGGCTGCTCGGCCGCGAACATGTGCAGGTACCACTGCCCGTCGTCGGTCCGCGCCCAGGCGGATCCACCGAACACCGACTCCCAGTCCGACGGCGGCTGGTCGCCCTCGCCGTCGCGGAAGATGTACCGGTCCCGGGCGGGCGTGCCCTTGGCGGCCGCGAGCGCCTCGGTGAACCACTCGTGCCGGTCGGAGGTGTGGTTCGGGACGATGTCTACGATCAGCTTGATGTTCGCGGCATGCAGCGCCTCGACCAAGTGGTCGAAGTCCGCCAGGGTGCCGAGCCGCGGATCCACGTTGCGGTAGTCGTCGACGTCGTACCCGCCGTCCGCCAGGGCGGACGGGTAGAAGGGGCTCAGCCAGACGGCGTCGATGCCGAGCTCGACCAGGTACGGCACGCGGCTGATGATGCCCGGCAGGTCACCGACGCCGTCGCCGTTGGAGTCGGCGAAGCTGCGCGGGTAGATCTGGTAGACGACGGCCTGCCGCCACCAGTCGGGGTCGGTCGTCTGCGGACTGGTCACGTTCGCCTCACTCGAGTGTCAGTCTTGCGCGGTTGTTTATATAGGCTCTAAATTTAGATTCTGCAGTATTCTGCGCGCGGATTCACGATCAGGTCAAGGGGCTTCTTTTTCATGGCGAAACCACCGGCTGCACCGCCCACGGCCACGCCGCCGATGCTGCGCCGGGTGAACGCGGGGAAGGTGCTCGGCGTGCTCACCCGCGCCCGGGTGATGACCGGGACCGGCCTGATCGAGGCGACCGGTCTGACCCGGGCGACCGTGCACGCGGTCTGCAACGACCTGATCTCGATGGGCTGGGTGGTCGAGCACGATCCGGGCCGCAACGACGCCTCCGTGGGCCGGCCGTCGCGGCGGTTCGAGTTCAACAGCCGCGCGGGCTACGTGCTCGGCATCGACATCGGCGCGGCCAGGACCACGGTCCTGGTCAGCGATCTGCGTGGCGAGACGATCGCCAAGGCCGGGCAGTCGGTCGCCGGAGCGCAGAGTCCCGGTGAGCGGACCGAGATCGTGCACGAGACGATCGTCGAGGCGCTGGCCGCCGCGGAGATCGCCAACGACCAGGTGCTCGCGGCCGGTGTCGGGGTCGCGGCGCCGGTCGACCGGGACGGGAACATCCTGGTCGACGACGAGTTCTGGCGGCGCTTCGACGCAGGATTGGCCACGCGGCTGACCGACCTGCACGGCTGGCCGGTCCTGCTGGAGAACGACGCGAACCTGGCGGCGCTCGGCGAGCACTGGCTCGGCGTCGGGCGGAATGTCGCCGATCTCGCCGTACTGCTGGCCGGTGAGCGGTTCGGTTCCGGGCTGATGGACTCCGGCCGCCTGCTTCACGGCAGCCGCGGCGGTGCCGGCGAGATGGTCTACCTCAAGCTGGTCGAAGGTGTCGGCGACACCCACGGCATCGCCCGGATGGCCCGCGAACAGGGCGCCGCGGCGGTCGCCGACCCGGCCGTCGGGACCGCTCTGCGCGAGCTCGCCGGTGACCGGCCGGTCACCGCGGAGCTGGTGTTCGCCGCCGCCGAGGCCGGCGATGCGGTTGCCCTAAGCATCCTTCAGCACGTGGCCGGGCGGACTGCCCGGGTGGTGGCGACGCTCGGCATCCTGTTCAATCCCGAGCTGGTCGTCCTCGGCGGTGCGGTCGCCGAGGCGGCCCAGGCGCTCCTCCCGGACATCGAGAAGCACCTGGCCGGTTTCACCAGTACGCCGCCGCGCGTCGCCGTCTCGTCTCTCGGCGAGGCGATCGTCTCGGTCGGCGCGGTCCGCCACGCCCTCAACTACGTCGAGCACCAGGCGCTGGACCTGCAGCTCAGCTGCCGTCCCGAGTGAGCGCCCGCCGACCCGGCCATGAGCCGGGCGGGGGTTGCCGGGTCGCCTTGTGCATGGGTCAGCCATGCCGGTGGGGACACGTGCTCGTGGGTGGAGACAGGAAATAGCGGGTCTCCTGCTCATTGTGTGGGTGGTGGCCGGCCTGCCGCGTCCTGGTCAGAGGCCGGACCCGGATCCGGTGAGACAGCTGGCGGTGGGCCGAGACACGCAATACCAGGGCCCCGGCCACCACGTCCTGTCCCAGACCCCGGCCACCACGTCCTGTCCCAGACCCCGGCCACCACGTCCTGTCCCAGGCCCTCCCACCATGCCTGTCCCAGGCCCTCCCACCATGCCTGTCCCAGGCCCTCCCACCATGTCCTGTCCCAGGCCTCCCACCATGCCTGTCCCAGGCCCTCCCACCATGTCCTGTCCCAGGCCCTCCCACCATGTCCTGTCCCAGGCCCTCCCACCATGTCCTGTCTCGGGCCTCGGCCACCACGTCCTGTCTCGGGGCCCCGGCCGACCGCGGGATCCGCCGCGACCTCGCGCAGGTACCGGGGACCGCGGACAAGGCACAACCTGTCCGAGGACCCCAGAGGGTGTCCCAGGTCCCGCAGTTCGGCACTGATCCCACCGCCACCCGCACGAACCCCGCCCCGTTGCAGCAACCGCCGGTGTGGCCCACCACGGTGGCGGCCGATGCGCGCGGGATCGGCTGGACGGAGGCTGATCGGATGCCGTTGGAGGCTGGGACGTGCAGCTCGACAGGAAGTGTCGGCCCCGACCCCGGCCCCTGCCCCGGCCGGGCGGCCGGTTTCAGGCGTGAATGCCTGACCCGGCCAACCCCCCGGCACCGACACGTCCTGTCGAGCTGCACATCCCAACCGACCCCCACTCACACCACCCCACACATCCAGCAAGACAGCCGAAATGGCCTGCACCAACCCACCACGACCCGTCCCAGGTCCCGTGATGCTGTCTAGCGGGCTCCGGTCAGCGCCCTCGCTACCGCCTCGAGCACGATCACGTTGCGACCCGACGTCGTGGCAGTTGGAACACCGGCCGGAACCAGTGCCCGGTCCTCGGGAATCCCAGTGCAGAGCACGAAGGTGTCGCCATCGTGGCCCTGCAACAAATGCGTGAGTGCCTCGCGCATCCACGGCGTACGCACGGCGTCCTGCACCGCGATCACCAACGGCCGGCCGGCGGCTGCCTTCGCCGCCTCCGCGATCGCGTTGCCGGCCGGTGAGTGGGTATCCGTCAGGCGGTGCTCGCCACGCAGGACCACACCGTCCGAGCCGGGCGTGACCCGGGCGAAAATCTCCGGAAGCCCACTGAAATAAGGGTTCCAGGCCGGGTGCAGACCCTGGGTCAGATCGATGACGTACGTCGACGCGCCAAGGGCGGGGAACGTCTGGCCGGCCACGACGCGGGCGGCGACCTCGCGGATCGGTGCACCGTCGAGACCGGGTTGACGGGTGCGCCGGGCGAGCGTGGCGGCGAGTGCGCGGACCCGCGTGGCGGCGTCGGCGACCCGCTCGGCGGCGAGCGTACCGTTGCCGACGGCATTGACCACGCGGGCGATCAGCGCCTGCGGATCAGCGGATCCGACCGCGATCATGGCGAGGTCGGCCCCGGCCCCGATCGAGGCGACCGCGGCGTCCTCGATCGAACGGGTCCTGGTGATCGCCTGCATCTCCAGGGCGTCCGTGGTGATCACGCCGGTGAAGCCGAGTTCTTCGCGCAGCAGCCCGGTCAGCAGGCGATGCGAGAGGGTGGCCGGCTGGTCGTCGTACGCCGAGAACACGATGTGAGCGCTCATCACCACGTCGGCACCGGCGGCGATCGTCGCCCGGAACGGTGCGAGCTCGACCGCCGAGACCTCCTCGATCGAGCGGTCGACCCGGGGCAGGCCGACGTGCGAGTCGACGGCGACGTCGCCGTGGCCGGGGAAGTGCTTCGGGCAGGCGGCGATGCCGGCCTCGTGCACGCCCTCGACGAATGCGACGCCGTGGCGAGAGACGAGTTCGGCGGTAGCGCCGAACGAGCGGGTCGAGATCACCGGGTTCGCCGGGTTGCTGTTCACGTCGACCGACGGCGCGAGCATCAGGTCGATGCCGAGACTCGCGAGCGTCGCGGCGGCGTCCCGGGCGGACGCCCGGGTCAGGTCGACGTCGTCCAGATCGCCGAGCAGCCGCGGCGAGGCCAGCGGCCACCGGTTCGCCGGGGCGAGGTGGCTGAACTCGCCACCCTCGTGGTCGATCGCGATGATCAGATCGGGTCGCTCGGCCCGCAGCGACGCGGTCAGCGCGGTGACCTGGTCGGCGTCGACGACGTTGCGGGTGAACAGGATGACCCCGCCAAGTCCGCCGGCGACGGCGCGGCGCAGCTCGTCGGTCGCGGTCGTCCCGGGCAGACCGACGATCAGGGCGCCGGCGGCATCACGATCCAGCGACTGGGGCGACGGGGCGGGGAAGGTCTTGGGCTGTTCACTCATCCCCCTACCCTCTCCCGGCGCGCGGTCCGGGCGCCACCCCATCACCCAGAGCTAATGACCAGCAGCTGACAACGGGAGTCAGGGCGATCGTTGTCAGGCGTTGTCAAGGCGTTCCCCGAGCGTATTCCTGCGGGTTTGCGGGGATTCCTGAGATTGACCCCTCGCTGTCCGGGCCGACTACGGATAACGTTGTCTCTCGACCTTGACCGCTCTCGACGGAGCCCGACACCGTGACCGTACTGATCACCCACGTCTCCTCGCCCGAGTTGTTCGCCGGCAGCGACGACGATCCGCGCCAGTTGCTGCGGGTCGAGCTGACGCGTGCCCGCGGCGACGGCGCCCTGTCGGTGCGGGTGAGCGGCGACGGCCTGTCCGGTACGGCGGACCTGCCGCCGGGCGACGGGCCGGCCCGGGTCGAGGTGCCGCTCGACATCGCGGGGCCGCTGCGCTCGTCGTACGGCGCGAGTGTCCCGGCGACCGTGATCGTGTCGGCCGAGGGCCGTGACGTCGCCTCGGACAGCGGCACGGTGGTGATCGCCGAGCCGGGCTGGACCATGGTGATGGTCTCGCACTTCCACTACGACCCGGTCTGGTGGAACACGCAGGCGGCCTACACGACCAGCTGGGACCTGCAGGGCCCCGACGGCACCACGCGACCGGTCTACACGCACAACGCGTTCAGCCTGGTCGACGCGCATCTCAAGCTGGCGCTGCGCGATCCGGCGTACTGCTTCGTGCTGGCCGAGCTCGACTACCTCAAGCCGTACTTCGACACCTTCCCGGAGAACCGCGCGGTCCTGCGCCGGCTGATCGCGGAGGGCCGGGTCGAGATCATCGGCGGCACCTACAACGAGCCGAACACGAACCTGACCGGCGCCGAGACCACCATTCGCAACATCGTGTACGGCGTCGGCTACCAGCGCGACATCCTCGGCGGCGACCCGCAGAACGCCTGGCAGCTGGACGTGTTCGGGCACGACCCGCAGTTCCCCGGCTACCTCGCCAAGGCTGGGCTGACCGGCTCGGCGTGGGCTCGCGGACCGTTCCATCAGTGGGGACCGCTGCGGCAGGCCTGGAGTGAGCCGAAGGCGGGCACGGCCGCGGTGATGCAGTTCCACAGTGAGTTCGAGTGGATCAGCCCGAGTGGGGACGGCGTACTGACGCACTACATGCCGGACCACTACGGCCCGGGCTGGGAGCTGCAGAACGCGCCGAATGTCGAGGCCGCGGGCGACACGGCGTACCAGCTCTTCGCGACGCTCAAGACGGTCGCGGCGACGCGCAACACGCTGCTGCCGGTCGGCGGTGACTACACCCCGCCGAACAACTGGATCACCGCGCTGCACCACGACTGGAACGCGCGCTACGCGTGGCCGAAGTTCGTCTGCGGTACGACGAAGCACTTCATGGACCGGGTCCGCGCCGAACTGGCCGCCGAGGGCCGCCGGCCGTCACCGCAGTCGCGGGACATGAACCCGATCTACACCGGCAAGGACGTGTCGTACATCGACACCAAGCAGGCCCAGCGCGCGGCCGAGGTCGCGGCGGTCGACGCGGAGAAGCTCGGCACGTATGCCGACCTGCTCGGGCTCGGCCGGTTCGCGGAAGCCTCGCTGGACAAGGTGTGGCGGCAGCTCGCGTACGGCGCTCACCACGACGCGATCACCGGGTCGGAGTCGGACCAGGTCTACATCGACCTGGTCACCGGGTGGCGTGAGGCGCATGACTTGTCGGATGCCGCGCGTACCGCGTCGTTGTCGGCTTTCGCGGCGCGGATCGACACGTCGGCCTTCGGGTCGTCTGGCTTCGGGTCGTCGGCCGTGGTCGTCACGAACACGCTGTCGTTCACGCGGACCGATCTGGCTCGCGTTGCGGTGCCGGGTGAGGGGCCGTGGCGGATCGTCGACGCCGACGGTGCCGAGGTGCCGTCGGTGGTCGAGGGCGACAAGCTGACCTTCCTCGCGCGGGACGTGCCGTCGCTGGGGTGGCGGAGCTACGGCCTGGTGGCTGGTACGGCGGCCGCGGTTTGGGGACCGGGCTCGGGCGAGACGGTGGAGAACTCCTACTTCAGCGTGACTGTGGATCCGTCGCGGGGCGGCGGGGTCAGCTCGATCGTGGAGAAGGCTTCGGGTCGCGAGGTACTCAAGGGGCTCGGCAACGAACTGCGGGTGTACGAGGAGTACCCGGATCACCCGCGCTTCGGCGAGGGTCCGTGGCATCTGATCCCGTCGGGTCCGGTCGTCGGGTCGGGTGCGGCGCCGGCGAAGGTGTTCACGCAGGCGGGGCCGCTCGGCAGTCGGGTGATCAGCCGCGGCGAGGTCGACGGGATCTCCTACGAGGCGGTCGTCACGCTGTACGACGGTCTCGACCGGATCGAGTTCACCACGCGGATCCTGGACCACGCGCAGTCGGACCGCCTGGTCCGCGTGAAGTTCCCCGCCGACGTACCAGGCGCGCTGCCGCTGAGCGAGGTAGCCGGCGCGGTCGTCGGCCGCGGCTTCGGACTGATCGACGTCGACAGCGCCGCCGCGCCCTGGACCCTCGACAACCCTGCCAACACCTGGTTCGGCCTCGGCACCACCGCGCGGGTAGACCTGCTGGATGCCGACGGCAACCAGGTGGGCACCCGCCCGCTCGCCATCGCCGAGATCGTGGTCCCCGACGACTCCGAGCCCGCCGACGTTCGCGACCTGGTCGTAGCCCTGGCGCGAGTCGGCGTAACCGCCACCACGTCATTGGCCGGTGGCTCTCGCTACGGCCACCTCAAGGTCGACTCCAACCTCCCCGACCTCCGCATCCTGATCGGCGCAGCAGCCGCGCTGCTGCAGGAAGCTGAGGAGGAGCAGCCGACCACCACCGCTGCCAGCACTTCGGCGCCCGCCGGACTCCTCCCCACCTCCGCCGCCGCAGGCGGCGCTGTGTTTGTTCCGCCGCGGACTGCGTTGGCGGACGTGTGGCAGCCGAATGCGGATGTGCGGGATGTGCGGGCTATCCCGGCCGTGGTGCTGCCTACGGCGGAGGCTGTTGCGGCTGCTGTGGTGGAGTTGGGACAGGCGCGGATCAGCGCGACCGTGGTCGGTGACGGCGTCGTCGAAGACTTCGAGGATCGGACCGTCGCACTGCTCACCTACGGTCTGCCGGGATTCGCGGTCGACGCGACCGGCGCTCTGCACGCATCACTGCTGCGGTCGTGCACCGGCTGGCCGTCGGGGATCTGGATCGACCCGCCACGGCGTACGGCGCCGGACGGGTCGGCGTTCCAGTTGCAGCACTGGACGCACGAGTTCCGGTACGCGTTGACCAGCGGTGACGGCGACTGGCGCAGGCAGCAACTGCCGAGCCGCGGCCAGGAGTTCTCCTCGCCGTTGCTAGCGGCAACCACCACCGCGCACGACGGGACCCTGCCACGCACGCACAGCCTGCTGCAGGTCACGCCCGAGCGAGACGTGCTGGTTTCCACCGTGAAGCCGGCCGGCAATCCCATCGCCCGCGGGTCGGGCGTCCCGGCCGACCCGCGGGACGGTGTCACCGTACGGTTGATCGAAGCAACAGGTCTGGGTTCGGCCGCAACGATCACCTCGGCACTACCGATCACCACCGCCCACCACGCCGACCTGCTGGAGAACCGCGGCGCCCCGATCGACGTTGCCGACGGCAACTTCACGATCGACCTGCCCGGCTCCGCCGTCGACACCTTCGTCCTCGGCCTCGACCACACCGAGCCCGCCAACCCTGCCGTACTCGGTCAACCGGCCGAGCTGGCCCAGCCGTCGTACGCGCGCTACTGGCTGCACAACCGTGGACCCGCTCAGCTGGGCTTCCTCCCGGTCAGCCTGTCCGTCTCCCCCACGGTCGCTCGGACCGCCGGCAAGCCGATCGAGCTCTCGATGGTGATCGCCAACCAGTACGCCGACAGCCCGGCCGCAGGATTGTTGACAATCCAACTCCCGGACGGTTGGACAACAGAACAATCCGATCGTCAACTCCACCTCGAGCCCGGCGGCTACGTCCGCCATCTCACGACCGTCACCCCACCGAAGAACTGCGCACCAGGCCAGTACTTCGTCGCCGCCCAGGTACTCACCCACACCGACGACCTCGCCGGCGGCGCAGGTGTGACAGCAGTCGAGGACGTGGTCACGGTCTTCGTCGGCGAGAGCCCGGAGCTCACTGCCACCCTCGGCTTCGGCATGCCGCCGTCCGAGGCGCCGGATCACGGCTCTGGTGCACCCGACAACGAGCCCGGCCGCCCCACCGGCCTCGCCGTGGCCCCATCCACGCAGCACATCCGGCTCACACGCGGTACGTCGGAGACGCTGGACTTGGTCTTCACCAACAACACGTCGGCCGAGATCCGCGCCGAGCTGCAGCTGGCATCGCCGTACGGGACCTGGTCCTGGTTGCCTGACCCCGTCCGCCCGGTCGTCGTACCTCCGAAGTCGTCCGTCACCGTCGCCGTGCCGATCCACGCACCCGCCGACGCGACGCCGGCGCACGCGTGGGTGCTGCCGAAGGTGATGTGGTTCGGCCGCGCGCAGTACGCACCCACCGTCCGCCTGGAGATCCGATGACGGCGGCTCTGACGGTGGGCCATGGTCATGGGCACAGTCACGCGCCGGTGGCGCCGCCGGAGGTGATGGCGTACCTCAACGGGGAACCAGTGCTCCGCGAGCTGCTCGACGATCGGCTCGCGGTTCTGCGTGCGGGTGACGCCGCCTGCGTGCTCCCCCGGCCCGACAGTCGTGAAGGCCGTCAGCTCATCCGGTGGGTCGCGCAGGTCGTGCTCACCGAGCAACTCTGCCTCGACGAGCTCCGCCGCCGCGCGGACGCCGTACCTGCGACTCGTTTCGGGCCGGCAGGCGAAGCCGAGGCGGTCGACGGGGTCGAGCCGGTCGACGGGGTCGGCGAGCCGGATCCGATCGACGTGTCGACCGCGATCGCCGTCGGGTCCATCACGGCGGCGGCGCTGGCTGGTTCTGAGGCGGTACGTCGGGTCGCCGCGCTGGTGACCGCGGACGTCCGGATCCCGGCGGAGCAGTTGGCCTACGCGGCCGACGTCCTCGGGCAGGAGCCGCCGGCCGATCCCGCCGTACCGGTGGCGGACTGGCATCGCGAGCTTCTGCAGAGCGCCCGGCTGGAAGCGTTCGCCCGCTGGCTGAACGCTGCCATGCACGACCGAGTCCAGCTGGTCCATGGACTCGAGCACCCGGGCGACAGCAGCCAACCTGACAACCTGCACCGGCACTGACTGGGGGACCATGAGCGACGAGGCAGAGATGAATCAGGGCACGGTCCTCGGGATCGACATCGGCGGCACGAAAATGGCCGCCGCTCTGGTGTCCGCGGACGGCACGATCGGCACCGGCGACCGGATCCTCACGCCGCCCGGCGGTGCGGACGAGGTGTTCGCCGCGCTCGCCGAGCTGATCGAACGCGTCCGGGGCGACGCCACTCCGCTGGCGGTCGGGATCGGTTCGGCCGGACCGCTGGACCAGGAGCACGGGCTGGTCTCGCCGGTGAACATCACCGGCTGGCGGAACTTCCCTCTGGTCGAGCGGGTACGGGCGATGGCCGGCGACGTACCGGTGACGCTGGGAGTAGACGGGCACTGCTTCGCGCTCGGCGAGTTCTGGACCGGAGCCGGGCGGGACGTCGACACGCTGCTCGGCATCGTGGTGTCGACCGGGGTCGGCGGTGGGCTGGTCGTCGACGGCAGGCCGATGATCGGTCAGTCGGGCAATGCCGCACACATCGGTCACATGGTGGTCGACCAGGACGGCGAGGCGTGCGCCTGCGGGTCGTACGGGTGCGTCGAGGCGTACGCGAGCGGGCCGCGGATGGTTGCCCGGGCCAAGCGCCGCGGCTGGCGGGCGGACGAGGACGTGGACGCCGCCGTACTCGCCGCTGACGCGGCCTCCGGCGATGAACTAGCGCTCGCGATCTTCGACGACGGCGCCCAGGCATTGGCTGCCGGCATCGTCGCCACCGCGGTCACGGTCGACCTCACCACAGTCGTCATCGGCGGCGGCGTGGCAAAGGCCGGCCCAGTCCTCTTCGACCCGGTCCAAGCCTGGGTGAAGCGCCTGGCCCAGCTCCCCTTCGTCGCCGACCTGACCGTAGAACCCGCCCAACTAGCCAACGCCGGCCTCCTGGGCGCCGCCCACCAAGCCTGGTCCACCCTGCCCTAACCCCGCCCTGCTCCGACGTCGGCCTGGTCGACGAGCTGCGGTTGATCCACCGCCCCCGCCTGCTCCACCGCCCTCTCCCCGGCACCACCAGCCGCCCCGGCAAACCCGGCCGACCCTCACCCCCCACGCCGCCCCCGCCGCCCCCGCCGCCCTCCGCCTATCCCCCTCACCTCGGCCGACCTCACCCGCGAGCCGGGGTTCTCAGACTTGGCACACAGTGATTGCGCTCGGAAAAGGTTGTCTCGCGCACCTTTGCGCAATTTTTACCCAATCACCCGAAACCGTGTAACGACGACCCCGTTCCACGCGATGCAACGGATGGATGGGGTGGGGGCACGTCATCCACGGTCGGTCAAGGGGGCCTTGGATCGGCCGGAAGCGGTTGGTGAGGGGGGTCTGACCAACCGAACGCGTGAGCGGCGGGCGAGGAAACTCGCCCACCGCCCTCGCAGCACCACCGAGTACAGCAGAAGAGGCACCACCGTCCGCCAGCGTTGTCCGGGGCAACGCTCGACCAGAGAGACTCGGTCCCGATGGACGTCGCGGTACTCCCCCTCTTCGCCCTCTTTTTCACCGCTCTGGTCGTCACGACAACGTCGAAGTACGACGTCCTGCGCGTCTCGATCCGGCGACCCCGGGTGTTCCAGCTCGCCGCCATCGGCGCCGCCGCAGTCACTGTCCCGGTCGACCTGTACGCGCTCGGGTACGACGCGACCGGCCCAGCTGGTGCGTCACTCCAGGACGTGGCCGGCCGCCTGCTGCTGCTGAACGTTGCCGCCGCCTGCGGTCTCGCCTCCCTGCACGGCGCCCTGCGGATACCGAGTGACGACTGGCACGGGATGGGTGTGCTCGGGTGGAGCGGCCCGCTGATCGCGCTGGTCGTGGTCACAGCCGTGGTAGCACTCGGATCCGATGGGAACGGATCCGGTCCGGACAGCGTCGGATCCACGGCCGGCAGTGCCGGGGCGGCGCTTGCGATCTACTCCTTGCTCGTCTGCGTGATCAGTGCCTCATCACTGTTCCGCCGACGAGTGCGGAGTGCGATCGATCCTCAGGAGGGATGAGGATCGTCGCGGGTTCTGCACCGTGGACGGTGGGCGGTGGTTGCGGGAGGGCCTCCACCGCCACAACCCCGTCCACGGTGCAGAACAGGTCTGCCCGCCGTACTGCGAGGGCTCGAGCCACGCGGTGCTGCTACGGCTTGAGCCACTCCGGCTCGGGGAGGAGACCGCGGTCCAGCCGGCCGTTGTCGTCGAGCGGGAGCTCCTCGATCGGGATCAGATCCGCCGGGACCAGGTAGATCGGGAGTTCCTTGCCCAGGTCAAGCATCAACCGGGCCAGCACCGCCGGGTCGCTGTCCTCCAGGACGACGTACCCGATCAAGCAGGTGTCTCCCCCGGGGTCCGCATACGCGACCACCACCGCGTCGACCACACCAGGCTGGTCGGCCAGCACGTGTTCGGTCTCGCCCGGCTCGACCCGGTGACCGCGGATCTTCACCTGGTCGTCCGCGCGGCCGAGGTACTCCAGCGTCCCGTCCACGCGCCAACGACCCAGATCACGGCTGCGGTAGAGCCGCCCGCCCGGATGGCCCGGGTCCGGCACGAACACGTGTTCGGTCTCCTCCGGCCGCCCGATGTAGCCCTGGGCAACGGCCGAACCACCGAGGTGGATCTCGCCGACCGCACCGACCGGCACCGGCCGCAGCGCCTCGTCCAGCAGGCGTACGACGACGCCCTCGACCGGACGCCCGATCGACGGCCGGTCCTCGGCCGGGTCGACCGCGTGGATCGTGGTCACGATCGACGCCTCGGCCGGCCCGTACTCGTTGAACAGCCCGCACTCCGGATGCGCCTCGAGGAAGTCCCGCACCTTGTGCGTGAGCACCATCGCCTCACCACCGGCGACGATCTCGCGCAAGGCAGGCAGTTCGGGAAGCCGGCGCATCGTCGCGAGCAGCGCGGTCAACGGGCTGAACGCCATGAACAACCGCTCGACCCGGTGATCCCGCAGCGCCGCGATCACCGCGTCCGGGTCGTACCGGTCGTCCTCGCCGATCAGCACCAGCGCGGCGCCTGACGCGAGAGTGGTGAACATCTCCTGCACATGCACGTCGAACCCGAACGACGTCCACTGCAACGTCCGCAGCGATCGCCGGGTCCGAAGGTAGTGCCGGACCAGGTTGACCGGCCCGCGGTGCGGAACCACGACGCCCTTCGGATTCCCCGTCGAGCCGGACGTGTAGATGCAGTAGGCAACGTCATCGGCCGCGGCCCGCACCGGCGGCGCCAGACGCGCCCGCGGGTCGCCGTCCGTCGCGGCGACCGGGACGAGCCGCAACCCGAGCCGATCGGCCAGCGCCGCGTCGTCACCGACCAACGCGACCGCGGACGCGTCCTGGATCATGAAGGCCCAGCGCGACTCCGGTACGCCGGGGTCCAGCGGCAGGTACGCCGCACCGGACTTCAGTACGGCGAGCACCGCGACAACCAACTCGGTGCCTCGGGCAACGCGTACGGCGACCAGCTGCCCGGGCTTCACGCCGAGGTCGGTCAGCTGCCACGCGACCGCGTTCGACCGGCGGTCCAGTTCGGCGTACGTGAGTTCGCGCTCGCCCTGGATCAGCGCGATCGCGTCGGGGGTGCGGGCGACCTGCTGCTCGACGAGGGTGTGCAGTCCGCTGAGTTCGCCGGCGACCACGGCGTCACGTCGTGCCCGACCGACTGGGCCGGTGGGCTCGAGGTCGCCTTCCAGCTCGCGGAGTGTTTCGAGGTCGGACTCGATCGGGAGCATCAGCTCGGGCAGGCGCAGGTGTGGCTGGGTCGTTGCCCGGCGCAACACTGCTTCCAGGTAGGCGAGCAGGCGGTCGATGGTGGTCTGGTCGAACAGCCCGGACCGGTAGTCCGCCGAACAGGTGATGCCGGCGCCGTGGTGGGTCAGCCGCAGGCGCAGGTCGATGGAGTCCGGGAGTTCGTCATCGCCGTCCTCGAACTCGACCAGGATCTGGAAGAGCGGGTCGCGTTGCAGTAGGGCGAGATCGGTACCGGAGTGGTCGAACGCGCCGGTGGTGACGTCGCGCACCCGTTGCGCGAGCTCGCCGAGGTCGGGTTCCCCGGACAGATCGATCCGCAGCGGTAGCGGCCGCCGGATCATCGTCGAGGTGTCCCCCTGCGGCCGGATCAACGCCGACCCGATCGTGACGTCGTCCTGCGCCGCGAACCGCCCGAGCACAGTCCCGACCGCCGCCAGCATCGTCATCAGCGGGCTGACCCTCCGCTCCCGGCTGAACACGAACACCGCGTCCCCGAGCTCCTCCGCCAACTCCTTCTTGACCGAGGCAACCGCTCCCTCACCCGCCGGCCGCCCCCGATCCGACGGCAGAACCAAGGGCTCACTCCCCGCCAACGCCAAACTCCAATACCCAAAATCCCGTCGCCACACCTCCCCCTCAGCCGCACCCTCGTCGACAGCCCGACCCACCCGACCGCCAGCCCGGTCCCCACTCGCCACGGCGGGCTCGTCGGTGGTCGGCCCACCCTCGGGCGCCACGCCACGCTCGTCGGCGCCGGAGTCACCTTCGCCCGCCTCCTCGACGGCCGCGTCACCCGCCGACGCGAGAGCCTCGTCACCACTCGCCTCAAACTCCCGCCGTACGCCGGACTCTGCGGCCGACGAAGCTTCACCGGACCCGGCGGCGGACGTACCTTCGCCGGACTGCTCGACGGCCTGCTCGGTCGCAGCGACGACGGCCTCATCGCCGCTCAGCTCAGTGGCCGGCACGGCGGACTCACCGGCCGCCGGCTCGGACTTCGGCGATACGCCGACCTCGTCTGCGGACGCGCCTTCGCCGGTCCGGCCGGTGTCGGACGTGTCTTCGCCGGGCTTACCTGCGGTGGAACCGGCATCGCCGGGCTCATCTGCGGTGAAAGTGGCATCGCCTGGGTTGTTTGCGGCGGATGCGGCGTCGCCGGCATCGACCAGTGGTGCGACGGGCTCAGCTGAGGTCACATCCGTGTCGATGTCCTCGGCGACCTCTGGTGTGAGGAGTGCGAGTTGTTCGCGCATCAGCTTGGTGACGCCGTCGACCAGTTGGCCTGCGACCCGAAGCTGCTGCGACATGAGCGCGGCCATCCCGCTCCCCGGCAACTCGGCTTCACTCGTCGCGGCCGCAGCCTCGTCAACCTTCGCCGCCAGCTCAGCCAGCCCGGACCCCAGCACCGCCAACGCAGCCCGCGGATCCCGCGCTCCCGCCTCACCCCGAGCCCCATCACCGACTGCCGCATCGGCAACTACCCCCGACGCCCCAGCCCCCACCACCGAACCGGCCGCCACCTCCGCGTCAGCTTCCATCGCTGCCACAGTCTCCGCCACCGAACCAGTGCCCGCCTCCGCGTCAGCTTCCGCCGCTGCTTCAGCCTCGGCCACCGGACCATTGGTGGTCCGCCCGGCAACTTCCGCCGTCGACAGAGCCTGCTCCGCCGACTCCGCGGGCGTCTGCAAACCAGCTGCTGCGGCCGACCCGGCGTCTACCTCGCCGACTGCCTCGTCGGCCGCAGCACCGTCCTCTGCCTTCAAGCCAGCGCGATCCTCTGCACCGTCCACTGCCTGCGAGGCAGCACGATCTTCGGCGCCGTCCTCGATCCGCGAGGCGGCCGCTTCCGCGCCACCATCCTCGACCCGCGCGGCACGCTCTCCCGCGACACCGCCCTCGGCCCGTACGACGGTCCCCGCCGCAGCACCACCCTCGACTCGCACGCCAGCCGCTTCCGCAACACCATCGTCGGACTGCGCGGCAGCCCCCGACGTCGCACCGTCCTCGGCCTCCGCAGCGACGGCCGTGGGCTCGGCAGAACCACTGACCGACTCGGTGCCCTCGGCCTCCGTGGACTCGGTGCCTTCGGCAACGTTTGCGGTGTGGATGGCTACGGCGGTGGCTAGTTTGTGCGGGGTGGTGTAGGTGGCGAAGAGTTCGTCGGGGGTTAGTTCTACGGTGAAGCGGGTGTTGATCTGGTTGATGACGGGCGCCATGGAGGCGGGGGTTGCGCCCAGTTCGGCGAAGGTGTGGTCGACGGTCAGGTCGTAGGGGTCGAGCCTGAGTTCGGCGCAGGTCAGGTCGAGGACTGCGTTGAGCGCATCGCGGTAGCGTTCGGCGGATACCTCGTCGCCGGACAGCGAGCCGGCCTGGGCCAGGTAGTCCGCGTCGATCTGATGTGTCTCGGCCGGCAGCGCGAACGGCGAACGCTCGGCGACCTCATCCACCGGCTCGACCTCGGCGGGAGCCGATTCGTCCGGCGGGTCCAGCGGGATCCGCTTCACCGCGGCACTCGACGGCGGGGCGAACACCATCTGCGCGCGAGCCGCACGCTCGAAAGCGTTCGGCTGCACCCGCGCCTCACCAGTGCTCGCGTCCCCGGCAGACGTCGTACCCGCGACGACCGTCACGGAGGCGTCGACCGGGTGGTGCACGCGGCGGAAGGGGTACGTCGGCAGCGGCACGCGGCCGCCGTCCGGGTACACCTTCGACCAGGCGATCTCCGTGCCCTGCTCGTACAGCTCGGCGAGGCCGTTCATCGTCGCGAGGACGGGGTCCTGGCCCAGCCGCTGCGCCGGGATCCACGTGCTGTTCGGCGCGATCCGGCGTCCGGCAGGACTGAGCACCGCATCCGGCCCGAGCTCCAGGAAGCGCCGGCAACCGGCCGCCGTCACCGCCTCGACCGCGTCGCCGAACAGCACCGGCTGCCGCAACTGCCCGACCAGATAGTCGCCGTCCAGCACGGTCCCGGATTCGAGCAGATCACCGGACCAGCTCGACACCATCGGCGTACGCAAGGGCTTGAGCGTGATCTCCCGGACGATCTCCGCGAAGTCGGCCAGTATTGGATCCACCAACGAACTGTGGAACGCCCGATCGACATCCAGCCGCTGCCAGGCGACCTCCAGCCGATCCAGCTGCGCCGCGAGCTGCCCGACGATCACCTCGGACCCGGTCAGTACGAACGACTGCGGACCGTTGCCCGCGGCAACTTCCACGCCGGTCGTCTGCGCGAGTTCACGGACCCGGTCGGCATCCGCGCGTACGGCGACCATCGCGCCCGGAACCGTGCCACGCTGCATGAGTTGGCCGCGCTTCGCGGTCAGGCGTACGCCGTCCGCCAACGACAACGCGCCCGCCACGCACAGCGCGGCGTACTCCCCCACGCTGTGACCGACGACCAACGCCGGCTGCACGCCGAACGACTGCCACAACCGCGCCAAAGCCAGCTCGAACGCGAACAGCGCCGGCTGCGCGGTCTCGGTCGGCCAAACGCCTTCCGACGTACCAGCAGGCGTCAGCAGCAGCTCTAGCAGGCTTCCGCCGGTCTCCTCGTGGTAGACGCGGTCACACTCGTCCAGCACCGACCGGAACGCCGGGAAGCGCGCAGCGAGCCCGGCCGCCATCCCACGACGCGCAGCGCCCTGTCCGGTGAACGCATAGCCCAGTGGGCCGGGTCCACCCCGCGGCACCTCGGCTGCCTGGGCTGAGCCGAGTGCGTCGACCAGTTCGGCCTCGGACGAGCCCGCGACCGCGATCCGGTGCCGATGCGCGGGACGGCCGAGTGCCGCCGTACCAGCGAGGTCGATGAGGCGGTGACCGGTGCCATGACCGAGGTCCGTGCGGTACAGCTCGACCAGGTCGGCCAGTGCGTCCGGGTCGGGGGCGGAGAGCGGCAGTACGACGGGGCCGTCGTCGCCACGGCGGATCTGCCGCGGGGCCTCCTCCAGGATCACGTGCGCGTGGGTGCCGCCGGCGTCGAGGGCGCTGACGCCCGCGCGCAACGTCGTACCGGCCTCCCAGTCGCGTACGTCGGTGCCGATCACGAGCGGGCTGCCGTCGAGGGCGAGCTCCGGGTTCGGCGCGGTGTAGTTGATCGTCGGGACCAGCATCCGGTGCTGCAGCATCAGGATGGTCTTGATCAGGCCGGCCATGCCCGCGGCGGTGTCGAGGTGGCCGATGTTCGGCTTCACGGAGCCGATTGTGCAGAAGCCGACCTTGTCGGTGTGCCGGCGCAGCGCGGTCGTGAGGGCCTTGACTTCGGCGGAGTCGCCGGTGGTGCTGCCGATCGCGTTGGCCTCGATGTAGCTGAGCGAGTCCGCCGGAAAGCCGGCCCGCTCCAGGGCGCGCTCGATCAGCTCGACCTGGTTGCCCGCCGGAGCGTCCTCATTGCTGACCGCGGTGCCGCGGATCACGGCGTACACGGTGTCTCCGTCGGCGATCGCCTGGTCGAGGCGCTTCAGCAGTACGGCGGCGACACCGTTGCCGCCGACCGTGCCGTCGGCGTCCGCGGCGAACGCGCGGACCCTCCCGCTCGGCGACAGGATCGACTCCGGACCCGGGTGGTAACTCGTTGCCTGCGGCATCTGTACGGCGGCGGCACCGGCGAGCGCGAGGTCCGCGTCGCCGGAGCGGAGGGCCTGGCAGGCGAGGTGTACGGCGACCAGCGACGAGGACCACGCGGATTGGACGCCGATCGCGGGCCCGGTCAGGCCGAGGCGGTAGGCGACGCGGGTGGCGAGCGAGTCGCGGGACTGGTGCTGGCGGTTGTAGAGGTTCATGCCGGAGCCGGCGAAGACGCCGACGCGGCTCGACGTGCCGGCGTACCCGCCGTGCTCGAGCGCCTGGTGGCAGACCTCGAGGAACAACCGCTGGGCCGGCTCCATCAGCTCGGCCTCACGATCGCTGAGCCCGAAGAACTTCGCGTCGAACGACTCGACATGGTCGAGCACCCCGCTCACCGCGACCATCCCGTCGCCGACCTGCCCGCCCGCCTGACTCACCTCCTCAGGCGAGAACCGGCGAACACTCTCCACCCCACCGACAAGGTTGTCCCAGAACTGCTCCAGCGTCTCCGCCCCCGGGAACCGCCCAGCCACCCCCACCACAGCCACCGGCTCGACCACCACAGCAGCCTTCACCCCAGCCTGCCGCACCGCCACAGGCTCCGGCTGGGCTCCGTGCGAGGAGGCCGCAACACTCTCGCGAGCCGACGCAGACTCACGCACCGGCTCGGGCTCGGCGGCTTGCGCAGACGCCGCAACGCTCTCCGAAACCGAGGCAGACTCACGCACCGGCTCGGGCTCGGTGACTTGCGTGGACGCCGCGACGGACTCGGCGCCTGCTTCTGGTTCAGCCTGGTCCGCGGTCTCTTCGGTGGACTCGGCAACTGCCGCGGCCTCAGCTGGTACGTCGCCCTCCAGCCGCTCCATCTCCGCTACAACATGCTCAGGGGCGGCGTCGGCCTCAGCCTCCGCATCGACCTCCGCAATCGGCTCAGCGTCGGCGATCGACTCGTCGTCGGCGATCGACTCGTCGTCGGCTTCCGCACCTTCGCGAGGCTCGGCGTGCTCGCCGGACTCTGCGGTGGGCCCGGTCGGCTCAGGCTCCGCTGACGCAGCCTCGCCCGGAATGTCGGCCGCCGACTCACCAGCCAGCCCGCCCACCGGCTCCGGTACGTCGGCAGACTCCGGCGCCTCCGCAGGCTCCGGCACCTCGGCAGACTCAGCAACCGACTGCGGCTCCGCCTTGGCAACGTGCTCCGGCTCGTCCTCCACAACCGGCTCCGACTCCACACCGGCGATCGACTCCTGGCCGTCCTCCGCGACCGGGTCCGACTCCACGCCGGCGATCGGCTCCGGGTCGACCTCTGCGACCGGCTCCGACTCCACGTCGACGATCGGCTCCGGGTCGACCTCCGCAACGGGTTCTGACTCCCCGTCGGCGATCGGCTCCGGCTGCACCTGCGCGACCTGCTCGGGACGCACCTGCGCGACCTGCTCGGGACGCACCTCCGTGCCCGCCTCCGGCATCGCCGCGATCGGCTTCGCGTCCGCGCTCGGGTCCGGCTCGGTCAGCTCCGCCGCTTGCGCATCGGGCTGACTCTCGGCAGCCGCGCGTACCTCAGCAGTCTCGGCCTCGGCGAGCTCGGTCTGGGTGGCCTCAGGTCCGGGCTCCGATACGTCGGCGGGCTCCGGCGCCTCGGCGGGCTCCGCAACCGGCTTCGGATCCACCTCCGAAGCCGGCTCCAGCTCCACGTCTGCGATCGGATCCGGCTCGGTGAGCTCTGCTGCTTGCTCGGTCGCCTGACTCTCGGCAGCCGCTTGCACCTCGACGGGCTCGGCCTCAGCCGCCTCGGCCTCAGCGTCCTCCCGCTCGGTAGTCCCCGCCTCAGCCGCGTCGGGCTCGTGCTCGGCAGTCCCGGCCCCAGCGGACTCGGGCTCGTGCTCTGTGGTCTCGGCCTCAGCGGCGTGGCGCTCGGCCTCAGCGGCGTGGGGCTCGGCCTCAGCGGCGTGGGGCTCGTGCTCGGTGGTCTCGGCCTCAGCGGACTCGCGCTCGTGCTCCGGCTCTTGCGCGGCGGCTTGCACCGCTGGCTGCGGGTCGGCAGGGGTTGGGTCCTCGGCGGGCTCGCTGGGGCCTTGGTGCTCGTCCGAGACCCCTTCGTCCTCGGGTGCCTCGCCTTCGACGAGTTCGGGCTCGGTGGGCTCGGGCCCAGTCAGCCATGCAGGCTCCGGCTCGGTGGCCTCGGGCTCGTGCTCGGTCGCCTCGGACTCGTCGAGGTCAGCAGCAAGCTCGGCCGGCTGGGCATCCGCAGGCGCCAACTCCTTGGCCCGCGCTGCATTTTCGGCGAGTCCTGCCTCTTCGGCGGGTGCCGGCTCTTCGGCGGGTGCTGGCTTGTCGGCGGGCTCGGGCCCGGTGGCCGTAGGCCCGATCAGCTCGGCGGCTGGCTCGGCTGGCTGGTCGTCTGCAGGTGCCGGTTCGTCCGCGCGGGCTGGCTCGTCGGCGGGCGTTGGCTCGTCGGTCGGCTCGGGGTTGTGCTCGGGGGCGACCTCAGTGTCGGGCGCAACGTGGTCGGCCGGCTCAGGCTTCGCGTCCGGCGCGGTGAGTCCGTCAGGCTCGGTGGCCGGCTCGGGGTTCGCGTGCGGCGCGTCGGGCTCGGGGGCTGGCTCGGGCTCGGGTGGGGGCGCCTCAGTGGGGTGGGCGCCGAGGGTGGGGCGTTGGGGTGGGGTGGGGATGGATTGCTGGAGGGTGCGTTTCCAGGCCAGGCGGACGACGGGGAGTTCGGTGGTGCGTTCGGAGGGGTCCTCGTCGGTGGTGAGCGTGGCAGGATCGGTGAGGGGGCCTTCGCCGGCGGGGCCGGAGTAGGAGCTGGCTCCGGCAGGGTCGACGTACGCGCCGGGTGGGGATTCGAGGGTGCCGTCGATCCAGCGTTGTTTCAGGAGGGGGCGGAGGATCTTGCCGCCGGGGGTGGTCGGGAAGTCGCGCCGCGGGACGCCGACGACCTCGGCGGACAAGCCGAGCCGGCCCTGGATCAGGCTGCGGATCGCCTGGTCCATGCCGGGGATCGACTCCGGCGTGAGTGCGTAGAAGACGACCAGCCGGTCGGTCCCGCTCTCCGCGTCCGCGACCCCGCAGGCCGCGACCAGGCCGTGCTGGGCGCCGACGGCCGTCGCGGCGACGGACTCGATGTCGTGCGCGTAGTACAGCTTCCCGGACATGATGATGCGTTCGCTGTCCCGGCCGGTGATGACGACCTGCCCGCCGGTGATGAAGCCCTGGTCACCGGTCGCGAGCCACTTGCGGGCCGGCCAGTTGCCGATCGGGAACGCGGCCCGGTCGGCCTCCAGGTTGCCCAGATACCCGGGCGTCACCCGCGCTGATGCGACCTGCAGCTGACCGATCCGGCCCTCCGGCAGGACGGCGCCGTTCGGCGCGACGATCCGCACGGTCGTCCCCGGCGCGGGCGCACCCACCGACACCAGGCTCAGCACGCCCGGCGCCTCGGCCCGCGGCTTGCCTGGGCGCGCGACCGCGACCTTCCCGGTCGCGGGCCGCTGGTCGACCCACTCGACCACGCCGGTCGGTGGGATCCGGACGCGGTGCACGTTGGGCGTCAGGCCGGGTCGGGCGAACGTGATCCCAGTGACCGTCTCGGTCATCCCCCAGGCCGCGACGAAGGTCTCCGGTACGACGCCGAACCGATTCGTCAGCCGGAGGAAGTCCGACACCACCGGGACCGTGATCTGCTCGCCACCACTGACCAGACTGCGCAATGCGGACAGATCCCAGTGTCGGTCGGGTTCACCCGCGATCGCCGCTGTGGCGAGGCGGTAGCCGAAGTTCGGCGACCACGAGTGGTTGACGCGATGCTGGTCCATCAGGTCGAGCCAGCGCAGCGGGTTGGCGAGCACCCAGCCCGTGTTCACGTGGATGTTCGTGCAGCCGGTGAACACGGGCAGCAGGTGGTACAGCAGGAAGGCGCCGCTCTGGTCCAGCGGCAGCCAGTTGAGCGTGGTCTGACCGGGCCGGACCGGCAGCATCGCCGGCGTACCGGCGGCGAACTCGACGAGCCCGCGATGCGTCAGCTGCACGATCTTCGGCGCACCGGTGGAGCCGGACGACAGCATGAGTACGGCGACGTCGTCGGCGGCCGGGCGGTGGAAGTCCGAGGTCGGTTCGTGGCCGGCCATCGCGTCCGGGTCGAGGACGGGCAGGCCGAGGTCGTTCGGGAGGTCGGACGGCCGGCCGATCAGGACGGTCCAGCCGAGCAGGTCGGTGACCTTGCGGAGCCGCTCGCGGCCGGCCTCGGTCCGGTCGCCGTCCGGGCTCGGGGCCATCAGCAGCGGCCGGATACCGCCGAGCGTGCAGGCCCAGAACGCGGCGAAGAATCCGACCGGCTCGGTGCAATGCACGACCGCGGGGTCCCCGGCGCGTACGCCGTTCGCCCGCAGGCCGGCCAGGATCCGGGCGGCCAGCTCGAGCAGGGTCGGGAAGTCGAGCTTGGTCTCGCGGCCGTCCGGGCCGATCTCGACCACGCCGGCGCCGCCGAAGTCGCGGGCGGCCCGCAGCAGCGCGCTCGGCAGGTCGCGCGGGTACCCAGCGGGAATCATCAGGGCCGGCCCGGTGGAGATCGCCGGCCGGTCCACACTGCTCCTCACCACTCCGGTCCCACCACCACGACACGGTGAGCAACAACGGTGGCGCCAGCCAGTTGGCGACCCACGGACACGCGCCTCCCGAACTGGACGGAGCCGGGCTCAGGGCACACCCGTCTCGCTCTCACCGACGACAAGCCCCGTTTCCGCCTGCCGGAACGATGCCGTCTCCGGGCGGACCCGGTGCGTCATCGCGCCGACCGACAGCCGTGAACCCTACCAGCCGCGACCGGCCCAGGTGGAGTCCGTTCTCACCAGCCGATGGTTAAGAATTCCATCGATCACCGACACCGATCACAACGAGTGTCGGCCGGTTCCGATACGGCCCGCGGCTCAAAACCTCCGCGACGGATCCTGCGGCCACGCGAGAGCATGGTGCCCATGATCGACAGGGGCCCGGATGTGGTCCGCACGACCACCGGACTGGTGCGGGGAAGCATCGAGAACGGCCTCGCGGTCTTCCGTGGCATCCCGTTCGCCAAACCCCCGGTGGGCGAGCTGCGGTTCGCAGCCCCGCAGGCGGCCGAGGTCTGGGACGGAGTCCGCGCGGCGGCCTCGTTCGGGCCGCCTCCGCCGGAGTCGATGATCTTCGGGCCGTCGTCGAACCCGGTCAGCGGCGACGACTGGCTGACGGTGAACGTCTGGTGTCCGCAGCCCGGGACGGGGGCCGCGCTCCCGGTGATGGTGTGGATCCATGGCGGTGGCTACCAGTTCGGGCAGTCCGGCGATCCGACGTACGACGGAGCACGGCTGGCCGGCGAGGGTGGGGTCGTCCTGGTGACGTTCAACCACCGGGTCGGTGTCGACGGCTTCGGGCTGCTGCAAGGCGCTCCGGCGAACCGTGGTCTGCTCGACCAGGTCGCCGCGTTGGAGTGGATGCGCGCGAATATCGCCGCGTTCGGCGGCGACCCGGCTCAGGTGACCGTGTTCGGACAGTCGGCCGGCGCCGGCTCGATCGCCGCACTCCTCGCGATGCCCCGCGCGGTCGGTCTGTTCCGCCGGGCCATCGCGCAGAGTGCCCCCGGGACGTACTTCTCTGCATCGCTGGCCGCCGACCTGATGACGGCGATCGCCGCTCGGCTGGGCCGCAGGCCGACCGCCGACGACCTGCGTGGGGTCCCGACGGCCGACATCGTCGCCGCCGGGGACGCCATGAACACCGCGATGGTCGCGCAGGTCGAACGCTGGGGCACAGCCGCCTACATGAAGATCCCGTTCGCGCCGGTCGTCGACGGCGAGGTCTTGTCCCGGACGCCGTTCGAGGCCCTGGCCGCCGGTGCAGGCCGCGACGTCGACCTGATCGCGGGCCACACCCGGGACGAGTACCGCCTGCTCCTCGCGGCCGACGGCCGCCTCGGCAACCTCACCGACGAGGACGCCGCGACGGCTGCGCGGATGCTCGCGCCGGATGGCTACCGCGAGGCCTACCCGAACGCGAGCGCGGAGCGGCTCTACGAGCTGGTCCACTCCGACTGGCTTTTCCGGATGCCGAGCCATCGGCTGGCCGAAGCACAGGTCGCCGGCGGAGGCCGCGCGTACGCCTATGAGCTGGCCTGGCCGGACGCCGGGCTCGGCGCGTGCCATGGCCTCGACTCTCCGCTGGTGTTCGGCGCCACGCAGGGAGCCTTGCTCGGCTTCCTGCTCGACGCCGAACCACTCGCTGCCGCGGAGCAGGTCTCGCGGCACTTCCGTACGGCGTGGACCGCCTTCGCCCACTCCGGCGATCCAGGCTGGGCGGCGTACGACGTGACCCAACGGCTGGTCGCGGTCTTCGGCTCCGAACTCACCGTCACGCCGTACCCCGAGGACCTGTCCCGCCGCCTGTGGGCCGGGCACGCTTTCGCACCCCTACCGCTGCTGAAGGTGGGCGAAGAGGGATTCGAACCCCCGACATCTTCCTTGTAAGGGAAGCGCTCTACCGCTGAGCTATCCGCCCGGATCAAACGACCGGAGGAGTCTACCCGAGATCGCCGGCCAGACTTGCCAGTACCGCCGCGTAGTCGTCCAGGTCGCGGGCCTCGGGGATCGGGTTGACGACGGACCAGCGGATGACGCCGGTCCGGTCCACCACGAAGGTGCCGCGGACGGCGCAGCCGCGGTCCGCGTCGAAGACGCCGTACGCCGAGGCGATCGCCCCGTGCGGCCAGAAGTCGCTGAGCAGACCGAACTCGAGCTTCTGCGCGTCGGCGTACGCCCGCAG
Source organism: Kribbella sp. NBC_01484 (assembly GCF_036227145.1). Classification (NCBI taxonomy): domain Bacteria; kingdom Bacillati; phylum Actinomycetota; class Actinomycetes; order Propionibacteriales; family Kribbellaceae; genus Kribbella; species Kribbella sp. NBC_01484. The sequence continues at coordinate 5,670,863 of NZ_CP109437.1, read as the reverse complement.
GGTGTACATCGGGTCGCACGAGATCGCCAGGAACTCGGCCGCCGCGAGCAGTTCCGGCCGGTCTCGCAGCGCGGCCAGCTCACTCGTGCAGACCTGACTGAAGGCGTACGGATAGAAGACCAGTACGACGTCCCGCCGGCCGGCGTAGTCGCTCAGCCGCACCTGCTCGCCGTGCTGGTTGCGGGCAGTGAAGTCCGGTGCCGGGCTGCCGACGGCAGCGGCCACCTCAGCCTCGGCGGCCCGACTTCGGCACCACCAGTTTGGTCGCCGACCAGTCGTCCGTCACGCTCAGCGTGCTCGTCGTGGACAGCCCCGCGACGGGAGCGGCCTCGGCGATGTCGCTCGTCTCGACGTAGCCGTCCCGCCCGACCTTGGGCGTCAGCAGCCAGACGACCCCGCCGGCCTTCAGGTCGGTGAGGATGTCGAAGAAGGCGTCGACCAGGTCTCCGTCGTCCTCGCGGAACCAGAGCAGTACGACGTCCACGACCTCGTCGGTCTCGTCGTCGACGAACGCCTCCCCGGTGATCGCCCGGATCGCATCGCGGAAGTCGTCGTCGCTGTCGTCGTCGTACCCGATCTCCTGAACGACCCAGCCGGCCTCCAGGCCGAGCCGGGACGCCATGTTCGGCACCCCGCTCTTGCCGTCCGCGTGGTCCGCGGTCGCGCTCACGTGTCCTCCTCCGTGGTCCCCGTCTGCCCGGGGGTAGGTTTCAGTAGCGATAGTCCATCGTGACGTACCGCGTCGCGCAAGTATGCACCAGGGATCCGTGACGTGTCCGGTATCCGCGTGGTGGGTACGGACCGTGTCCGCTCACATCACGCGCGGGAGACCGGATTCAGGCCCCTGTGGAAGGCGAAGTAGAACGCATTCCGAACAGGTGACAGGATTGCGGTGAAGACAACCAGAGAGAACGGCAGGACACCGTGGCTTCCGGACACGAACCACCAGCCATCATCACCGAGGGGATGCCCACCCAGCTCCCCGACATCGACCCCGACGAGACGCGCGAGTGGGTCGAATCGCTCGACGCCGTCCTGGACGAACGGGGCAAGGCGCGAGCGCGCTACCTGATGCTCAAGCTGATCGAGCGGGCCCGGGAGCGACAGGTCGGGGTGCCCGCGCTGCGGAGCACCGACTACATCAACTCGATCCCGCCCGAGCGGGAGCCGTGGTTCCCCGGCGACGAGCACATCGAGCGCCGGATCCGGGCCTTCATCCGGTGGAACGCCGCGGTGATGGTGAGCAAGGCCAACCGCAAGGGCCTCGAGGTCGGCGGCCACATCGCCACCTACCAGTCCGCGGCCAGCCTGTACGAGGTCGGTTTCAACCACTTCTTCCGCGGCAAGGACCACCCCGGCGGCGGCGACCAGATCTTCATCCAGGGTCACGCCTCCCCCGGGATGTACGCGCGGGCGTTCCTCGAGGGCCGGCTGTCCGCCGACCAGCTGGACGGTTTCCGCCAGGAGGTGTCCCGCGGTCCGCACAACGGCCTGTCGTCGTACCCGCACCCGCGGTTGATGCCGGACTTCTGGGAGTTCCCGACCGTCTCGATGGGTCTGGCCGCGCTGAACTCGATCTACCAGGCGCGCTTCAACCGGTACCTGCACCACCGCGGCATCAAGGACACCAGCCAGCAGCACGTCTGGGCCTTCCTCGGTGACGGCGAGATGGGTGAGCCGGAGTCGCTCGGCGCGATCGGCCTGGCCGCCCGCGAGGAGCTGGACAACCTCACCTTCGTGATCAACTGCAACCTGCAGCAGCTGGACGGTCCCGTCCGCGGCAACGGCAAGGTGATCCAGGAGCTGGAGGCGTACTTCCGCGGCGCCGGCTGGAACGTCATCAAGGTGATCTGGGGCCGGGAGTGGGACGCGCTGCTCGCGCAGGACCACGACGGCGCCCTGGTGAACAAGATGAACACCACGCCGGACGGTCAGTTCCAGACCTACTCGGTCGAGTCCGGCGAGTACATCCGGAACAACTTCTTCGGCGGCGACCAGCGGCTCCAGCAGATGGTCAGCAACCTGTCCGACGAGGACCTGCGCAAGCTGCCCCGCGGCGGTCACGACTACCGCAAGGTGTACGCCGCCTTCAAGAGCGCGACCGAGCACGTCGGGCAGCCGACGGTGATCCTGGCCCAGACCATCAAGGGCTGGACGATCGAGGCGCTGGAGGGCCGCAACGCGACCCACCAGATGAAGAAGCTGACCTCGGACGACCTGAAGGCGTTCCGCGACCGGCTCTACCTGCCGATCGAGGACTCCGCCCTCGAGGACGCGTACAACCCGCCGTACTTCCACCCCGGCACCGACTCGCCGGAGTACCAGTACATGATGGATCGGCGCCAGCAGCTCGGCGGTTCGCTGCCGCAGCGGCGGGTGGCGCCGAAGACCTCGCTGAAGCTGCCGGGCGACGACGTCTACAAGCCGCTGGCCAAGGGCAGCAACTCGCCGGTGGCGACCACGATGGCGCTGGTCCGGCTGTTCCGCGACCTGATGAAGGACCCGGAGATCGGCCAGCGGATCGTCCCGATCGCCCCGGACGAGTACCGCACGTTCGGCATGGACTCGATGTTCCCGACGGCCAAGATCTACTCGCCGCACGGGCAGCAGTACGAGGCCGTCGACCGCAACCTGCTGCTGTCCTACAAGGAGTCCGAGCAGGGCCAGTTGCTGCACGAGGGCATCAGCGAGGCCGGCGCGATGGGTTCGATGATCGCGGCCGGTACGGCGTACGCGACGCACGGCGAGCCGATGATCCCGTTCTACATCTTCTACTCGATGTTCGGGTTCCAGCGGACCGGTGACTCGCTCTGGGCGCTGGGCGACCAGCTCGGCCGCGGCTTCCTGGTGGGTGCCACCGCCGGCCGTACGACGCTGACCGGTGAGGGACTGCAGCACGCGGACGGCCACTCGCCGCTGCTCGCCTCGACCAACCCGGCGGCGGTGCACTACGACCCGGGCTTCGCCTACGAGGTCGCGCACATCGTGAAGGACGGCCTGCGCCGGATGTACGGCTACGGTCTGGACAAGGACAAGCCGTTCGGCGAGGACGTCTTCTACTACCTCACCGTGTACAACGAGCCGGTCCCGCAGCCGGCCGAGCCGGAGAACCTCGATGTCGCGGCACTGCTCAAGGGCATGTACCGCTTCAACCAGTACGAGACCGCCGAGGGTGACGACGTACCGCGGGTGCAGCTGCTCGGGTCCGGGGTCGCGCTGCCGTGGGTCCGCAAGGCCCAGCAGATCCTCGCCGAGGAGTACTCGGTGGCCGCCGACATCTGGTCGGTCACTTCGTGGAACGAGCTGCGCCGGGACGCCGTGGCGGCCGAGCAGCACAACCTGCTGCACCCGGAGGAGCCGGAGCAGGTGCCGTTCATCACCGAGCAGTTGAAGGACACCCAGGGTCCGGTGGTCGCGGTCAGCGACTTCATGCGCGCGGTGCAGGACCAGATCTCGCGCTGGGTGCCGAACGACTACACCTCGCTCGGGACCGACGGCTGGGGCCTGGCCGACACCCGGGCCGCGGCGCGGCGCCACTTCCAGGTGGACGCCGAGTCGATCGTCGTCGCCACGCTGGAGATCCTGGCCAAGCGCGGGGACGTCAAGCCGGAGGTCGCCGCCGAGGCGGCCCGCAAGTACCGCATCGACGACCCGACCGCGGTCGCCGGCGTCAAGCAGGAGGGCGCCGGCGCCTGACCCGGCCGGCTTCCTGAGGGCCGCTCACCCCACCGGGGTGAGCGGCCCTCGTCTTCGCGGGGAAACTCGGTGGGATCGCCGCCTGGACCGGCCCTACCCTCGGACCATGCCTGATCTCATCGAGCCGACCGTCGAACTGCGGGACTCCTGGTTGGAGTCGTCACGCGAGTGGGGCGACGCGTCCCAGGACGGCGCCGGAGTATGGGAGGCGGACGACCTGACCACGGTCGAAGGGTTCGCCGTGTGGGTCGAGCGGTTGCGCCGGCAGAGCGACGACTCTCGTGCGCTCGCCCCCGATCGGGTGCACGCGACGTACTGGTGGATCGTTGAGGACGGCAACTACCTTGGCGCGATCACGCTCCGGCACGGGTTGACCGACAGGTTGCGCGAGGGCGGCGGTCACATCGGGTACGGCGTCCGTCCGTCGGCACGGGGTCGCGGGCTGGCGGCGTGGGCACTCGGCGAGGTGCTGGACCGAGCCCGCAAGCGCGGCATGGATCGGGTCCTGGTCACCTGCGACGACGACAACACCGCGTCGGCGAAGACGATCGAGCGCAACAGCGGCGTCCTGGAGGACATCCGCGAGACCTGGCTGGGTACCACCCGCCGCTACTGGATCGAGCTCTGACACCCCGTCGATCCGGCGTACGACAAACCTCGTAGGAACGGGCGGGGTAGGTTGCGTAGTCCGTCCGACGCGGCGGGCGGGCCCGGATCCCTAGCGTCGGTGGCATGACTGGCGCAAGCGTTGCTCTGCTCGCGGGGACGGTGTCCACCATCCTCTTCGCGTCGAGCGCGCTGCCGATGGTGATCAAGGCGCTCCGGACCCGCGACCTCAGGTCGTACAGCCCGGCGAACCTCGTCCTGGCCAACGTCGGCAACGCCGTCCACTGCATCTACGTGGTGCACCTGCCGGCGGGGCCGATCTGGGCCCTGCACGGCTTCTACGTCGTGACGTCCGCGCTGATGCTGCTGTGGTGGCTGCGCTACCGCACTGGCCCGCGCGGCGTCGTACCAGACGAGCGGAGGCTCGCATGAACACCATCGTCATCGGCGCCGGACAGGCCGGACTGTCCACCGGCTACCACCTGCGCAAGCTTGGTCAATCCTTCGTCATCCTGGACGGCAACGCCCGGGTCGGCGACCAGTGGCGGGCCCAGTGGGACACCCTCAGGCTCTTCACTCCAGCCAAGTACGACGGCCTGCCCGGACTACCGTTCCCCGGCGAGCGGTGGAACTACCCCGGCAAGGACGAGGTCGCCGACTATCTCGAGTCGTACGCCGCCCACTTCGACCTGCCGATCCGGTCCAGCACCCGGGTGGACACGCTCGAACGCGTGGACGGCCGGTGGGCCGTGGACGTGGGCAGCGAGCGGATCCTGGCCGACAACGTCGTCGTCGCGACCGGAACCTTCGGCCGGACGCCGAGCCTGCCGGACTTCGCGGTCGACCTCGATCCGGCGATCCGGCAACTGCACTCCAGCGAGTACCGCCGGCCGGGGCAGCTGAAGCGCGGACCGGTGCTGGTGGTCGGCGCGTCCCATTCCGGCTGCGACATCGCCTACGAGGTCGCGGAGACGCACAAGACCGTGCTCTGCGGTCGCGACCCCGGACAGCTCCCGATCCGGCCCGGCCAGCGAGGTCAGGGCCTCTTCTGGCCGGTCTTCCTGTTCGTCGGCCGGCACCTGGTCACGCGGAGGTCGCCGATCGCCCGCGCGGCGATGGAGGAACTGCGCTTCCACGGTGGCCCGATGATCAGGGTCAAGCGGGCGGACCTGCTCGCGCGAGGGGTCGAGCGGGTCCACGACCGGGTGACCGGCGTTCAGGACGGCCTGCCGGTGCTGGGCGACGGCCGGGTGCTGGAGGTGGCGAACGTGATCTGGGCCACCGGCTTCCGCCAGGTGTTCGACTGGATCAAGGCCCCGGTCACCGGCGAGGATGGCTGGCCGCGCGAGCTGCGCGGGGTGGCCGCGGACGTCCCCGGCCTGTACTTCTGTGGTCTGTCCTTCCAGTACGCCTTCGCTTCGATGACCCTGCCCGGGGTCGGCCGGGACGCGGCGTACGTCGCCAACCGCATCGCGGCCCGATCCCGCGCCGACCGAAGTCTTGCCGCCGCCTGAGCGCGGCGTGCATGCTCGCGGAGAGGGGCATCTGATGGGGATCGTCGACGATCTGGAGCGGGCCAGGGCGGCGTTCGAACGGCGCGACTGGGCGACCGCCTACGACCGGCTGTCGTCGAACGCCAGCCTGAGCGCCGGCGATCTGGAAACCCTCGCCACCGCGGCGTACCTGGTCGGTGACGTCGACGCCTGCATCCGCGCGCTCCAGCGCGGCTACCGCCTCCAGATCGACGACGGCGACACCTTGGGCGCGGTTCGGTTCGCCTTCTGGCTCGCACTGGTCCTCAACACCAGGGGTGAGGTGGCCATCGGCACCGGCTGGGCGGCCCGCGCAGAGCGGTTGCTGGCGGACCAGCCCGAGGACGTGGTGGAGCGGGGCTACCTGCGGATCCACGACTTCTTCCGGCGCCTGGACCAGGGCGACTTCCCCGGGGCGTTGCGGGCGGGCGAGCAGATCGTCGAGGTGGCGCGCCGGTTCGGCGATCCCGACCTGCTCGCGCAGGGGCTGGTCTGTCAGGGGCGGCTGCTGATGTACTCCGGCCGGGTGCCGGAAGGGCTGGCCCTGCTGGACGAGGCGATGGTCGGGGTCGCCGCGGGTGAACTCTCGCCGATCTTCGCGGGCAACGTGTACTGCGCGATGATCGAAGGCTGCCAGGAGGTGCAGGACTTCGCTCGCGCGTCGGCGTGGACGGCTGCGCTGACCCGCTGGTGCGACACCCAGCCGGACCTGGTCCCGTTCACCGGGCAGTGCGCCGTACATCGAGGTCAGATCCTGCGACTGCACGGCGCCTACGGGGAGGCGTTGGCGGAGTTCGACGACGCGTGCCGTCGCTATGCGGCGTCAGGTGCGCAGACGGCCGCCGGGCTCGCCTTGAGCGAGTGCGGCGACGTACTGCGGATCCGTGGCGAATTCCAGTCGGCCGAGACGGCCTATGACCAGGCGGCGGGGTTCGGCTACGAGCCGCAGCCGGGTCGAGCCCTGCTGTTGCTGGCCCGGGGTCGCGTACCCGGTGCCGTTGCCGCCGTACGGCGGTTGCTGGGTGAGACCGGTGGCGACGTGCACCGGTCGCGGCTGCTCGCGGGAGCGGTGGAGGTGCTGCTCGCTGGTGGGTACCCCGACGAGGCCTCCGCGGCCGCGGCCGAGTTGGCTGCGATCGCCACCGGCTTCGGGTGTGGAGGATTGCGTGCGTCGGCGGCGTACTGCCTGGCCTCGGTGGCGTTGGCGGGTGGCGATCCGGACGACGCGCTGCCCCAGGCCCGGGCGGCGACCCAACAGTGGAGTGGGCTTCAGGCGCCGTACGAGGTCGCGCGGGCGAAGGTGCTGGTCGGACGGTCGTTCCGGCTGCTCGGTGACGAGGACTCCGCGACCGCCGAGCTGACCTCGGCCGCCCGGACCTTCGGCGAGCTCGGCGCGATCCCGGCCCGGCAGGAGGTGGAGCGACTGCTGCACCGCGAGACGGCCGGCGGTCTCACCGGGCGCGAGCTCGAGGTCCTCCGCTTGGTTGCTGCAGGCAACAGCAACACCGAGATCGCCCATCAGCTCGTGCTCAGCGACAAGACCGTCGCCCGTCATCTCACCAACATCTTCGGCAAGCTCGACGTCCCCTCCCGCACCGCCGCGGCCGCCTACGCCCACGACCACGACCTCCTCTGAGATGCAACCACGTCCTTCAAGACAACCTCCAGCGCGCTCACCCGGTTGGTCAGGTCGCGAAGGACTGCTGTTCTCCATCCCGCTCGTCGTGCTGACTTCGATCTGACCGAGACCCGCGGGGGCGGGACTGACTGGGGCAGGCCGAGCGCGACGCCGGTGCCGGCGGGTTGATCATGAGCGAGAAGACGAGCTCGCACAGTTGTGGCAGGACAACCTGCGGGTGCACGAGGATGTCGGGATCCCCAAGCGGGCAACGGCATCCACACCCGTCCAGGCGACGAGGGAGCGTGCAGCTCGACAGGACGTATACGTCCACTGAAGTGGCAACGGCCGGTCACCTGAGCGTGCGTTGCACCATCAGACCCGGACACGTCCTGTCGACCTGTCGCCTGCGGACAAGCCAACTCACGAGTCGACCGACTTCGGGCACGATCCTTGGATGGCGGCCTTGGGCCCCCTGTGAACGTTCATTGAGGCGGACGACCCGACTGCGCCCCGGACGCGCACACCCTGAGCACCTGCACTAAGACGCGAGGCGATGAGCGAGCCAGGCGATCGCGAGAGGCTGGCGATACTCGACCGCGCGATGCCCACCGTCGAAGAGTTCGAAATGCACGTTCTCATCGCGGACCCCGACCTCGGTGAGGGTACGACGGAACGCCTCGGCGCCCAGGTCGAGGAACCACTCGTCGCTCGTGCCGGCGTCGATCCAGATCGCCCGCTGGGACCGGAGTGCCTCGGCGTGGCCGGACGCCATCCGGACCGGATCCCAGCGCAGCCAGCGCGCCCACTCCTCCGGTCGCAGCGCACCCGTCCGGGGATCGAACGGCAGTCGGGGCGTGCCATCCGGGGCAGGCGAGAAGCAGGCCGATACGCCGAGCAGCTCGAGCAACCGCTCGTCTTCGGGCTTGGTGAAGGCGACCCGCTCGGAGAAGTCGCTCCACCACCGCAGGATGTCGCCGTCATACGCGCGCAGGTGGCGGACCGCCCAGAGAAAGTGCGGGATGTACTGCGCCTCGGACAGCGCATCGCCCGAGTGGGTCGCGAAGGCAGCGAACAGGTCCGGCCGCAGCATCGACGTGATCATCGCGCCCAGTCCGCCGCTCGACTTGCCGGCGATCGCCCGATGGTTGCGGTCGGCAACGGTTCGGTACCGGGCGTCGACCCAGGGCACCACCTCGTCACACAGGTACGAGTGATACCGGCCGGTGCCGGGCGAGTCGACGTACTGGCTCCCGCCGTACTTCGTGAACGCGTCGACGTAGACCACGATCATCGGCGGGGCGTCGCCGTGGGCGAACAGGAGGTCGATCAGCTCCGGGACAGGTCGGCGGTACGGCATCCGGTTGCGCCACAGCGGCAGCGTGCCGCCGTACCCGAGGAGCAGGTAGACGACCGGGTAGCGGTCGGTGCCGCCGTCGTACCCGGGTGGTGTGTAGACCCAGATGGGTCGCTGGTGCGGATCGCCCAGCCGGTTGCCACGCAACAGGTGGCTGTCGAGGACTCCTTCGTCGATCCGGCCGGTCAGCTCGAGAACGTCCGGCACAAGCATGGCCTCCTCAAGTGGTTATTTTGAAATCATAGTATATGAATTCGTAGTAGGCTGGCGGGCGTGGCTGAGGACTCGATCGATCGGCATATCGCGTACTGGCGGGACGAGGTGCCGGACCTCGACGACGAGATCGAGGGGATCGTCACGCGGATGCAGATGCTGGTCCGCCATCTGCGGCAACGCCGGGCCGAGGCGCTCGAGGAGCATGGGCTGCGCGCGTGGGAGTACGAAATTCTGTGGCAGTTGCGGGCGGCCGGCCCGCCGTACCGGGTGACGCCGACCGCGTTGGCGGTCGCGCTCGACACGCACCCGGCGACGCTGACCAACCGCCTCGACCGGCTGACCCGCGCGGGGCTGGTGGACCGCAGCCGCGACGAGACCGACCGGCGCAGCGTAGTCGTCGTCCTGACGCAGCAGGGTCAGCGTGCATGGGAGTCGGCGATCGGTTCGCAGGCCGACGCGGAGCACACCCTTCTGTCGCCGCTGTCGGAGCGGGAGCGGCAGACCATGACGAAGCTGCTCCGCAAGGTGGTGCTGGCCGCCGAAGCGGACGGCTCTGAGCTCATGAGGGTGCCGCAGGCCCGGGGCTGAACGCTCTCCAGAGGGACCCGATTCACTCTGGCGAGTGAGGTGTGGACGGAGGGCCACACCGGATGCTCGGAGGGTGAATACGACTGAGCGTCCCGTCCCCCGCTGGGCTTACCGCCTGGCACACGCGATCCCGTTCCTGACGTTGCCGTCCGGGCTGTGGCGGCTCGGGCTGGTCTTCGGATCGTCGATGGGCATGCTCGGCACCGACGGCCAGCCGGCCTACCTCGTCGGTTTCGGCGGGAAGGTGTACGTCGTCTGCCTGACGATCTTCTCCGAACTCGTCGCGCTGACCGCGCTCGGCCTGGTCCAGCGCTGGGGTGAGATCGCGCCCGGGTGGCTCCCGCTCATCGGCGGCCGCCGCGTCCACCCGTACGCCGCCATCGTCCCGGCCGTCCTGGGATCGCTGTCCCTGATCGCCATCTGGACGTTCGCCTTCCGCGACGTGTTCACCGACCACTTCATCCCGTTCTCCAGCCCGGGATGGAAGGCGCTGATGATCACGTGCTACGCCCCGCTGTACTTGTGGGGTCCAGCCCTCCTCGTGGTCACCTGGGCCTACTACCGGCGCCGGGTCAGCGCGCCCGCGGCCGTGGTTTCAGCGCGATAGCCGGCAACGCCGGGGCCGGCAGCGGATCGCCGTCGTACCCGGGCACCAGCGGGAAGCGGTCGTTGCCGTGCGCGGCGATGGCGGACTGCCAGGCGTCGCGGGCGGCGACGATCTCCTCGTGCGAACGGCCGATGAAGTTCCACCACATCACCAACTCCTCCTCGAACGGCTCGCCGCCGAGCAGGAGGAAGCGGACACCGTTGTCGGAGGCAACCAGTTCGACCGACTCCCGGCGATCGCCGAGGTAGGCCATCTCACCGAAGCCCGGTGCCAGGTCCCCGACCGAGAGCGAGCCGTCGACGATCAGTACGGCGTACTCGTTGGACGGCGTCAGCGGCAACGACAACGTGCGGCCGGGGTCGATCGTGATGTCGGCACCGACGAGTGGGGTGTAAGTCGGTGCGGGTGAGGTGACGCCGGCAACCGTGCCGATCATCACGGTGGCATGAGCGCCGTCGAAATCGAGGGCCGGCAGATCGGCGTACGCGTTGAAGGCGGGGGCGACCGTCGTCCGTGCGGAGTCCGGCAGCGCAACCCACAACTGGGCGCCGTGCAGCATCGGCGGCGCGTCCGGCGTCGACACCTCCGAGTGTGCGATGCCGTTGCCGGCGGTCATGATGTTGAGCTCGGCCGGCCGCACGAACGCATGCGACCCGACGCTGTCGCGATGCTCGATCTCACCCTCGAACAACCAGCTGACGGTCTGCAGACTCGTGTGCGGATGCGGCGGGACCAGCATTCCCCGCTCCCCCGGTACGTCGTACGAGTCGACCCGGTGTCTGAGATCGTCCGGTCCGTAGTGGTCGACGAAGCACCACGCCCCGACCATCCGGCGGTCCTTGTTCGGCAACAGGCGCCGTACTTTCGTCGTCCGCCCGAGCACCACCTCGCGCGGCTCCAGCAACTCCAGCGTCGGCCCGTCCCCGTCCCCACACGTGCTGACGACCTCAGCCGGATCCTTCTCCAGATCGCTCATGACGCTGTCCATTCCACGAGTTGCCGCTGATCCCAGGTGTTGATGACGCGGTCGGGAGTGACGCCACAGTCCTCGGCGCGTTCGCAGCCGTAGACCTGCCAGTCGAGCTGGCCGGGAGCGTGGGCGTCGGTGTCGATCGAGAACATGCATCCGGTCTCGACCGCGAGAGACAGCAGACGCTTGGGTGGGTCGAGACGCTCCGGCCGGGAGTTGATCTCGACCGCCGTACCGAACTGGCGGCACGCCTCGAACACCACCTCGGCGTCGAACTCGGACTCCGGCCGGGTGCCGCGGCCGCCGGTGATCAGTCGGCCGGTGCAGTGGCCGAGGATGTCGACGTGCGGATTCGCGATCGCGCGGACCATCCGCTCGGTCATCGGCTCGGCGGCCATCCGCAGCTTGGAGTGCACGCTGGCGACCACGACGTCGAGCCGGGCGAGGATCTCGGTGTCGCTGTCCAGGGAGCCGTCCTCGAGGATGTCCACCTCGATCCCGTTCAGGATGGTGAACCCGTCCAGCTCGTCCTGCAGCCTTTTGTTGAGCTCGGCAACGACCTCGAGTTGCTGCAGGCGGCGCTCGCGGGACAGTCCGTTCGCGACGGTGAGCCGCGGCGAGTGGTCGGTCAGGGCCAGATACTGGTGGCCCAGGCGATGCGCCGTCCGCGCCATCTCCTCGATCGGGCTGCCGCCGTCGGACCACTCCGAGTGCAAGTGCAGATCGGCCTTCAACTCCGCGCGCATCGCCGTACCGGCGGTGGTCAGCGCGCCCGCGGCCTCCTCCAGCTTGACCAGGTACGACGGGGTCGCGCCGTCCATCGCCTCGAGGATGACGGCCTCGGTCTTCGGCCCGATCCCCGGCAACTCGGTCAGCGTCCCGGCTCGGCGGCGGGCGCGCACCTCGGCCGCCGGCAGTGCCGCGATGGTGTCGGCCGCGCGCCGGTACGCCTTGACCCGATGCGTCGGCTGCTGGTCGCGCTCGAGGTAGTACCCGATCGCCCGCAACGCCGCCACCGCGTCAGCAACCCCAGCCTTGTCACTCATGCCGTCCATCATGGCAGTGCGGACGCCCAGGCCATCACAAATGCGTCCGTCGAGACCGCCCACGCCGGGGCCGCGCGCCAGGTCCGCGATTGTGATGGCGTGGCGGTCCGGAGAGCTAAGGTCGGGGCGTGGCACAGCGGACGGCCGAAGCGCATCTCGCGCGAGCGGAGCGGTTGCAGAACGCGACCGGGGCGCTCGCCACTGCGGCCATGGCGGCGATGGAAGCGAACCTGCCGTGGTTCGGGAAGCTGTCCGCCCAGGACCGGTCCTGGATCGGCTTGGTCGCACAGTCCGGCATCACGGCGTTCGTCGAATGGTTCCGCGACCCCGACGCGCACTCGTCGATGCCGACCCGGATCTTCGGCTCGGCGCCGCGGGAGTTCACCCGGGTGATCTCGCTGCACCAGACCGTCGACCTGGTGCGTACCACGATCGAGACGATCGAGGACACCGTCGGCGACCTGCTCCCGGCCGAGGACATCCCGATGGTCCACGGCGCGATCCAGCGCTACGCCCGCGAGGTCGCCTTCGCCGCCGCCACCGTCTACGCACAGGCCGCCGAGATGCGCGGCGCCTGGGACGCGCGACTCGAGGCGCTCGTCGTCGACTCGGTGATCCGCGGCGAGGCGGACGAGTCGGTCCGCTCCCGCGCCTCCGCCCTCGGCTGGTCCGGAGCCGCCGGTACGGCGGGATCCGCGGAGGTCGCCGTCGTGGTCGGGCGGGCCCCGGAAGGGACCACCAACGTGGCCGACGCGGTCCGGCACGCGGCTCGCGAGGCGGGCGCCGACGCGCTGTGTGCGATGCAGGGCGACCGCCTCGTGGTGGTGCTCGGCGGGACGAGCAAACCTGTGGAGATCGTACAAAAACTGGCGCACTTCTTCGGACCCGGACCGATTGTCGTCGGGCCGATCGTGAAAGACCTGATGGCGGCCGTGACGTCGGCTCGGGCGGCCGTCGCCGGGCTCCGCGCGGCACCTGCCTGGCCAGGTGCGCCGCGACCGGTCCAGGCCGACGAACTGCTGCCCGAACGGTCACTCTCCGGAGACGGTCACGCCCGCCGCCAGCTCGCCACCGAGGTGTATGGCCCACTTACCGTAGGCGAAGGAGTACTGCTCGACACGGTTTCGGCGTACCTGGACTCCGGCGGCTCGATCGAGGCGACCGCCCGGGCGATGTTCATCCACGCCAACACCGTCCGGTACCGATTGAAGCGTGTGGGCGATATCACGGGTTACAACCCGCTGGACCCGCGAGACGCTTTCACACTTCGTGTCGCACTGGCCTTGGGCCGCTTGCTCAATCCTGAGCCGGGAAGCTACGTTTTGTAGGATCCCTACAAGTGTTGCCCGGTAGAATTCGTGCTGCTTCCCGGGTCGGAACAGGCCCGCCTGAGGGAGAGTTGTCACGTGCTCGTCATCGTCGCGCCCGGTCAGGGTGCCCAGACCCCAGGATTCCTCGAGCCGTGGCTGGAAGACCCCACCTTCGAGAGCCGGCTCAACTGGCTCTCCGCGGTGGCCGGCCTCGACCTCGCCCACTACGGCACCCAGGCCGACGCCGACACGATCCGGGACACCGCGATCGCGCAGCCGCTGCTGGTCGCGTCCAGCCTGCTGGCCGCGCTGGCGGTGATCCCGCACCCGGCGGACGCCTTCTCCAAGGTCGGCGCCGTCGCGGGGCACAGCGTCGGCGAGATCGCGGCCGCGGCGGGCACCGGCGTACTCACGGCCGAGCAGGCGATGGTGCTGGTCCGCGAGCGCGGGAAGGCGATGGCCGCCGCGGCGACCCAGACCGCGACGTCGATGACCGCCGTTCTCGGCGGCGACCGGGACGAGGTCCTGGCCAAGCTGGCCGAGCACGGCCTGACCCCGGCGAACGACAACGGCCCCGGCCAGATCGTCGCCGCCGGCACGGTCGAGGAACTGGCCGCACTGGCCGCGGACCCGCCGGCCAAGACCCGGCTGATCCCGCTGTCGGTCGCCGGCGCGTTCCACACCCGGCACATGGAGCCCGCGGTCCAGACGCTGGCGAAGTACGCGACCGCGATCAGCACCCACGACCCGCGGACCCGCCTGATCTCGAACCGCGACGGCCAGGTCGTGCACGATGGCCAGGACGTGCTGCGGCGGCTCGTCACGCAGGTCAACGCACCGGTCCGCTGGGATCTGTGCATGCAGACGATGGCCGATCTCCAGGTGACCGGCATCCTCGAGTTGCCGCCGGCCGGCACGCTGACCGGCATCGCGCGCCGGGCGCTGAAGGGCGCCGAGACGTTCGCGCTCAAGACGCCGGACCAGCTCGACGACGCCCGCGCGTTCGTGGACAAGCACGGCAGCCCGTCCGAGATCGACGCCTCGCCGACGTGGCGGCTGCTGGTCGCACCGATGAAGGGCACCTTCACCCGCACCGACCAGGTCCGCCGCGAGTCCGGTGACACCGTCGAGACCGGCGAGGTGGTCGCAAAGGTGAAGAGCCTGCGCGACGAGCTCGACGTGAAGGCCCCGCACGGCGGCATCGTCGTCGAGTGGCTCGTCGAAGAAGGCGACCCGGTCGCCCCCGGTCAGCCGCTGGTCCGCCTGCACCCCAACGGAGGCAGTGCATGATTTCCGCGCCTCCGGCGCGGGGGTCATGGGGCCTTGGCTCCCGGCCTTCCCTCGTCGCTCCAGTCGCTTCGCTCCCTCCGCTCCTCAGTCCAGGCCGGGAGGCCCCATGACCACGATTACTCCTTCGACGGGTACGGCGTACGCGGGGATCCTAGGTATCGGGTCGTATCGGCCGCGGCGCGTCGTACCGAACTCGGAGATCCTCGAGCAGATCGACTCCAGCGACGAGTGGATCCAGACCCGGTCCGGGATCAAGGAACGGCGCTGGGCCAGCGACGACGAGACCGTCCTGATGATGTCGGTGAACGCGGCCAAGGACGCGCTGGCCGAGTCCGGGATCGACCCGGCCCAGATCGGCTGCGTCATCGTCGCCACCGTCACGCACCTGTACCAGACTCCCGCGATCGCGACCCAGGTCGCCGTCGGTGTGGGCGCGCCGACCGCGGCCGCGTTCGACATCTCCGCGGCCTGCGCCGGCTTCTGCTACGGCATCGCGATGGCCAACGACATGGTCCGCGGTGGCAGTGCGAAGTACGTGCTGGCGATCGGGGTCGAGCGACTCAGCGACATCACCGACCGGACCGACCGCGGGACGGCGTTCATTTTCGCCGACGGCGCGGGTGCGGCAGTGGTAGGCCCGACCGACGAGCCGGGCATCGGCCCGGTCGTGTGGGGTTCCGACGGCACGCAGCACAAGGTGATCAGCCAGAAGGAGTCGTGGCAGGAGGCGGCCGGGAGCTACCAGTGGCCGCACCTCACGATGGACGGCAACCCGGTGTTCCGGTGGGCGTCGTTCGAGATGGCGAAGACCGCACAGCAGGCGCTCGACGTGGCCGGCGTGAAGGCCGACGACCTCGACCTGTTCGTGCCGCACCAGGCGAACATGCGGATCACCGACGCGATGCGCCGGGCGCTCAAGCTGCCCGAGCACATCAAGGTGGCCCGCGACATCGAGCGGCAGGGCAACACCTCGGCCGCGTCGATCCCGCTCGCGATCACCGCGATGCGCGAGTCCGGCGAGGCGAAGAGCGGCGACGTCGCGCTGATCATCGGCTTCGGCGCCGGCCTGGTGTACGCCGCGCAAGTGATCCGCCTCCCGTAGCCCATAGTTGTCCGGGGCGGCTCAGGTGGCCGGCCCGGCTGTAGTCAGCCAAGAGAATCCGAAAGGGAAACCGAGAAGATGGCCAGCACCGAAGAGATCCGTTCCAACCTCGCCGAGATCGTGAACGAGATCGCCGGCATCCCGGTCGAGGACGTCCAGCTGGACAAGTCCTTCACCGACGACCTCGACGTCGACTCGCTCTCCATGGTGGAGGTCGTCGTGGCCGCCGAGGAGAAGTTCGACGTGAAGATCCCCGACGACGAGGTGAAGAACCTGAAGACCGTCGGCGACGCGGTCGCGTTCATCGAGCGCGCCCAGAACGGCTGACACCGCCGTACCCGTGCTGGCCGGTGTTCATCGGGCCCAGGTCCGATGAACACCAGCACCGGCGCACCCACCCCTCGCTCCTGTCCCCGATCTCTCGCAAAGGATGAGGTAAAGATGTCGAAGACCCGAGTCGTGATCACCGGGCTCGGAGCCACCACCCCGCTCGGGGGTGACGTGTCCAGCACCTGGGAAGGCCTGCTGGCCGGTCGCTCCGGCGCCCGGCGGCTGACCGAGGATTGGGTGCAGAACCTCGCGGTCCAGATCGCAGCCCCGGCCGCGGTCGATCCGACCGACGTGCTCGAGCGGGTGAAGGCCCGTCGCCTGGACCGGAACGCCCAGCTGGCCGTGGTCGCCGCCCGTGAGGCGTGGGCCGACGCCGGCCTGGCGGACTCCGGACTGGACAAGGAGCGGCTCGGCGTCGCGGTCGCTGCCGGCATCGGCGGCCTGGGCACCACCCTGACGAACTACGACGCGCTGAAGACCAACCCCCGCCGGGTGTCGCCGCTGGCGATCCCGATGCTGATGCCGAACTCGGCCGCGGCGTACGTGAGCCTGGAGTTCGGCGCGAAGGCCGGTGTGCACGCCCCCGTGTCCGCCTGTGCCTCCGGCAACGAGGCGATCGCGCTCGGCCTGGACCAGATCCGGCTCGGCCGCGCAGACGTCGTACTGGCCGGTGGCACCGAGGGCGTGATCATGGCCCTGCCGCTGGCGGCGTTCGGCCAGATGATGGCGCTGAGCAAGCGCAACGACGAGCCGGAGCGCGCCTCCCGTCCGTGGGACGTGGACCGCGACGGCTTCCTACTCGGTGAGGGCGCCGGGGTCCTGGTGCTGGAGTCGTACGAGCACGCGAAGGCGCGGGGCGCGAAGATCTACGCCGAACTGGCCGGAGCGGGGATCTCCGCCGACGGTCACGACATCGCGCAGCCGGACCCGACCGGTTCCGGTGCACGCCGGGCGATGGAGCGGGCGCTGGTCGAGGGCGACCTCACCCCGGCCGACATCTTCCACATCAACGCGCACGCCACCTCGACCCCGCAGGGCGACATCGCGGAGTCGCTGGCGATCCGGCTGGCGCTCGGCAAGGACGCCGACCATGCGGTCGCCACCGCGCCGAAGTCGATGATCGGCCACCTGCTCGGCGCGGCCGGTGCGGTCGAGTCGATCGCGACCGTGCTCGCCCTGCACCACCGGGTGGTGCCGCCGACGATCAACGTGGACAAGCTCGACGACCAGATCGACCTGGACGTCGCGACGGAGCAGCGCAAACTGGCCGACGGGGACCTCGCGGCGCTGAACAACTCGTTCGGCTTCGGTGGCCACAACGCCGCCATCGCCTTCAAGACAGTATGAGCAGCAAGACGGTATGAGCAGCAAGACGGTCTAGCAGCACTCCCAGCAGTTCCCTTCTCCCCCGGAGGACGCCATGACCACCGCCCCCGCAGCACCCGCACCGCCGAAACCCACCAAGCTGCCCCGCGAGCAGGACCCGCGCAACCCGGTCACCCGGCTGACGAACCTGCTCGACCCGGACAGCCTGGAGCTGATCACGCCGGACAACCTGTCCGGGATGATCGCGGCGCGCGGGACGGTCGCGGGGGCACCGGTCATCGCGTTCTGCTCCGACGCCACGGTGATGGGTGGTGCGATGGGCGACGAGGGCTGCGACGTGGTGGTCAAGGCGTACGAGGTCGCGCGGCAGGAGCAGGTGCCGATCATCGGCCTGTGGCACTCCGGTGGCGCCCGGCTGGCCGAGGGCGTGCTCAGCCTGCACGCGGTCGGCAAGATCTTCTACGCGATGACCCAGGCGTCGGGCAAGATCCCGCAGATCTCGGTCGTCCTCGGTCCGGCCGCGGGCGGAGCGGCGTACGGCCCGGCGCTGACCGACATCGTCATCCTCGGTCCCGAGGGCCGCATCTTCGTCACCGGCCCGGACGTGGTCCGCTCGGTCACCGGTGAGGACGTCGATATGCTCCGCCTCGGCG
This sequence comes from Kribbella sp. NBC_01484, assembly GCF_036227145.1. Lineage (NCBI taxonomy): Bacteria > Bacillati > Actinomycetota > Actinomycetes > Propionibacteriales > Kribbellaceae > Kribbella > Kribbella sp. NBC_01484. The sequence continues at coordinate 5,652,616 of NZ_CP109437.1, read as the reverse complement.
GGCCAGAGCCGCACGGGCGGCGGTCCGGCGTCGTCCACATCACCACCGACTCCGAGGCCGCGGCCATCGAGCGGGCCCGGCAGCTCACGGACCTGCTCGCGAACCAGGGCACGGTCTGCACGGACGTTCCGGACACGGATCTGTCCGGATTCCTGCCGGAGTCGGCCAAGCGTGCGTACGACGTCCATCCGCTGGTCGGAGGGGTGCTCGACGAGGACTCCTCCGTCGAACTGCATCAACGGTGGGCGCCGAACATCGTCACCACGCTCGGCCGGCTCGGTGGGCGGACGGTCGGCGTGATCGCCAACAATCCGCTCCGGCTGGGTGGTTGCCTGGACGCCTTGTCGGCGGAGAAGGCATCGCGGTTCGTCCGGATGTGCGATGCGTTCGGGGTCCCGCTGGTCGTGCTGGTCGACGTACCCGGGTATCTGCCGGGTGTCGGTCAGGAGTGGGACGGCGTCGTACGGCGTGGTGCCAAGCTGCTCCATGCCTTCGCGGAAGCCGTCGTACCGCGGGTGACGCTGGTGACGCGGAAGACGTACGGCGGGGCGTACATCGCGATGAACGCACGATCGCTGGGCGCGACCCGGGTGTTCGCGTGGCCGCGGGCCGAGGTCGCCGTGATGGGTGCGGTGGCCGCGGTTCGGGTCCTGCACCGGCGCAAGCTGGCCGAGGTCGACCCTGAGCTCCGCCCCAAGGTCGAGGCGGAACTCGCCGCCGAACACGAGAAGATCGCCGGCGGCCTCGACCGGGCCCGCGAGATCGGCGTCGTCGACGAGGTCGTCGTTCCTGAACGGACCCGCTCAGCCCTGGCCACCGCCATCGCGAAGGCCGAGTCCACCGGCACGGTCCGCGGACAGCACGGCAACATCCCCCTGTAGCCGCGCCACCCGCCGTGGCCCGCCGGACCAACGGCCGACGCCGGTGTCCCCTGACGCCGGCGGACGCTACAGCCCGGGGCCGATGTCGCCCATTCCGTTGGCCATGCCGCCGTCGGCGATCCGATGAAGCGGACCCGTGATCTTCGCCTCGGAGATGTACTGGGCGCCGCCGCCCTGGGCGAAATAGCCCGAGCTGTAGGGCAGGACCGCCTTGCCCGCCTCCCAGTACGGGACCCGGCGGTTGCCGATGACAACCATGCGGACCTCGGGCTCCTCGCCCTCGTGCAGCCGCGCCGCGTCCTGTGCACAGACCGCGATCCTGCGGGTCCCGTGCTTCGGCTGGTTCCAGACGACGTCTGTGGTCGACGGGCCGTGCTGCGGGTTGAAGAAGCACGGCACCCGACGCACCGGCACCGGCTGACCAGCACTCCGCGCGCGCACGCAGACGATCGCGTACCGCCCGGTGGCGAGCGTGTCCGTGATCGTACTGACGTCGTTCGCCGATCGGAGCTTGGCAAGAGCCTGCTGTGCCGCCTCGTACGCCGCCAGCGCCCGTTGATAGTCGAGCCGCCCGTCCGCGTCCAAGTCGTCCGCCTGCACCCGCTCCCCCAGCCGGGCCAGCTCCTCCCCGAACTCCGTCACGTCCTCCCCGGCCAACCGCTCGATCTGAGCCAGCTCCTCCGAGTCGACCTTCCGGGCGGCCCGCCGTACCAGCAGTTGCCGCCCAGCTCCGACCAACGCCCCACCCGCCAAGACCACGAGGATCCACTCCATCGACCCACCATAGGTCGGACATCCGCCCACGTCAGCGGCGGTTTGGTCACGACGCACGAAGGGCGCGGACCCTGAGGTCCGCGCCCTTCACGTGGTGCGGCCGCTGTTGTGTGACAACCGGGGGTGTCCCGACACCCGGTGGCCCAGCGGCCACGGCCCCTCCCACCCTGGTGAGATGTCTGATGCTCAGTCTCATCGAAAAGTTCGAGAATGTCCTGCCGTTCACAGCTTTCTTCTGAAGTTCTCAGGAACCGTTCAGACGACCTGGTGAAGCCACCGCACCGGCGCACCGTCACCGGCGTACCGGAAGGGCTCCAGCTCGTCGTCCCATGGCCGGCCCAGCAAGCGTTCGACCTCCTCGGTCAGGTCGGCTTCGCCGCTGACCGCCTTCAGCATCGCCGCTTTCAGCCGCTCCTCCGGCACCATGATGTCGCCGTGGATACCGGTGGTGGCGTGGAAGACACCGAGCGCGGGCGTGAACGAGTACCGCTCGCCCTCGACACCGTTGCTCGGCTCCTCGGTCACCTCGAACCGGAGCTTCTGCCATCCACGCAGGGCGGATGCCAGCTTCGCCGCGGTCCCGGCCTCGGCCTGCCACGACAGCTCGGCCCGGTACTGACCCTGGGCCGCGGGCTGCGGCGTCCAGTCCAGTTTCACGGGCACACCAAGGATGCCGCCCGCGGCCCACTCGACATGCGGGCACAACGCTGACGGCACCGTGTGGACGTAAAGAACGCCACGAGTCGTCGCCACCGGGACCTCCTGTGCTCGAGGGGCGCCTTCCCCAGCGTTCTCGAACAACCGTCGTCGATACCCGGCGGTACCAGCATCCCACCGGGCACAACCACACCCCGCGGAACACTGCCTACATCTTGCACCACCGCCCCCTCCAACACCAGCAACCTCGCCGTGTCAACTACATCACCGTCGTGTCGCGATTCTGATCAGGCGGAGGAACGCTGAACCAGGCGCGTCGGCAGGATCAGCGGGGTCGGGCTCTCGCCGGCGCTGAGCCGGCCTACGGGAAGCGGGTGGCCAGCGCGATGCAGGCTCCGGCGGCGGCCAGGGTCAAGAGCATCGCGATGCCGGCGAACCGGGCGGTGACTTCCTTGTCCACCTTGTCGTAGCCGACCGAGGAGCCGATGTCCTTGTAGACGTCCTTCAGCTCGCCCGCGGACTCCGCGGTGTACGCCTTGCCGCCGGTGGTCTCGGCGATGCTGCGCAGCTCGGTCCGGTCCGGTGGGACGCGCTGGCGGATGCCGTCCATCTCGATGAAGCCGGAGTCGGTGCCGAAGCAGATCGTGTAGATCGGCGTGTTCTTCGCCTTCGCCGCCTGGGCGCCCTCCTGCGCGGTCCGGCCGACCGTGCGCTTGCCGTCGGACAGCAGCACGATCCGGGCCGGGGCCGGGTCGTTCGGGTGCGCCGGGTCCGCCGGGACCTGGGTGAGCGCCTGCAGCGAGGTGAAGATGCCTTCACCGGTCGCGGTGGACTCGGCGAGCTCGAGTCCGTCGATCGAACGCAGCACCGTGGCTCGGTCGGTGGTTGGCGGCACGATGATGGACGCCGTACCGGCGAAGTTGACCAGGGCCACGTTGAACTTGGCCGGCAACGAGTTGATGAACTCCTTGGCCGACTCCTTCGCCGCCTCGAGCCGGTTCGGCTCGATGTCGGTGGCCATCATCGACAGCGACACGTCGATCGCGACCACGATGGTGGCCCGCTCCCGCGGCACTTTGACCTCGTCCTTCGGCTGCGCGAACGCAACGATGCAGGCGAGCGCGGCCAGCAACGCCAGCGTGACGGCCAGGTGCCGGCGCCATTGCGGGCGGCGCGGCGCGACCCGGTCCAGCAGGGCGATGTTGGTGAAGCGGAGCGCGTACTGCGCCCGGCGGTGCTGGAGGTAGATGTACCCGGCGACGACGACCGGGATGAGGAGCAGGAACCACAACCTAGCCGGAGACAGGAACTGCATCAGCGAGCCACTCCCTTCGGCGGTTGGTGCAGGCGGGGCGCGACTCGCCGGTAGGCGAGGACGAACCGCACGGTGTCGGCGACCCAATCGCGATCGGTCCGCAAGACCAGATGCCCCGCACCTACCCTACGCAGAGCGGCCCTGGTTCGTTCCCGTTGCGCCAGCGCGGCCACCTCGAACGCTTCCCGGACCTTGCGCCGGCGGGTGTCGATCTCCCGCACCGCCCCCGTCTCCGGGTCACCGATCGTGACGACGCCGATGTTGGGCAGCTCCAGCTCCCGCGGGTCGACGACCTCCACCGCGAGGACCTGGTGCTGCGCGGTGAGCTTGCGCATCGGGCGCTCCCAGGACGGCTCGAGCCGGCTGTCGACCTCGCCGTCCTCGGGCGTGAGGAAGTCGGACACGATCACCCGGAGACCACGCTTGCGCTGCGTCCGGGCCATCGACTCGAGCGCGGCGGCCAGGTCGCTGCGGTGCGCTTCCTCGTCACCGCTGAACTGCTCGGCGAGCAGTGCCCGCAGCAGACCGTAGAGCGCGAGCCGCCCGGACCGCGCCGGCCAGCGCCGCAGTGCCGAGTCGCGCAACATCAGGCCGCCGAACCGGTCCCCCAGCCGGTGGGTCAGGAACCCGACCGTGGCGACGGCCGCGACTGCCAGCTCGCGCTTCTCGAGTTGCGACGTACCGAAGTCCATCGACCCGGACAGGTCGACCAGCGCCCACGTCTCGAGCTCACGGTCCGCGATCAGGTCCCGGACGTGCGGGATCGTGGTCCTGGCGGTCACCGCCCAGTCCATCCGCCGTACGTCGTCGCCGACCTGGTACTCGCGGGCCTCGGCCAGCTCGGTGCCCGGACCGGGCAGCAGGCCCAGGTGCTCTCCGTGCAGATAGCCCTCGAGACGCCGTACGACCGTCAGCTCGAGCCGTCGGAGCGCACGTTCGGGAGCGAGCTGCGAGATCGTCATCGCAGCTCGTGGATCGGGGCGGTTGGGCATCAATGCTCCGGACCAGGGGGTGCTTGAGTGATTGCGGCGTTCAGGTGCGTGCATCGCGGTGCCGGACGAGCGTCCTCGATGCGGAGCATCGTGGATGCTCGGCTGGTGCCGTGAGGTGCGTGCCTGGGCGTCGCAAGCGCCAAGCACCCCCTGGTCCGGAGCATCACACGAACTCCGGGCGGCCGGAGCCGTCGTTGCCGTCGCGCCAGACGGGCTGCGGCGGCGGGACGGTGGCCAGGATCCGCTCGATCACGGCCCGCGGGTCGATGTTGTCCGCGACCGCGTCGAAGGTGAGGCCGAGCCGGTGGCCCATCACGTCGAGCGCGACCGTCTGGACGTCGCTCGGCAGCAGGTAGTCCCGGCCGTGGATCAGCGCCAGCGCCCGGCCGGCCGCGATCAGGCCCAGCGTCGCGCGGGGGCTGACGCCGAGCTCGATGATCGGCTCCAGGTCGGGCAGGTGGAAGTCGGACGGTGTCCGCGTCGCCATCACCAGGCGTACGGCGTACTCCGCGACCAGGTTGTGGACGAAGACCTGCTCGGCGGACCGCTGCAGTTCCATGATCGTCTCCGGCTTGAGCACCTGCCGCGGCTCCGGCGGGTCGACGCTCATCCGGCGGAGGATCTCGAACTCCTCGTGCCCCCGCGGGTGTGGGACGTCGATCTTGACCAGGAAGCGGTCCCGCTGCGCCTCCGGCAGCGGGTAGACGCCCTCGGACTCGATCGGGTTCTGGGTGGCGATCACGATGAACGGCTTCGGCATCGGGAAGGTCTGGCCGCCGATCGACACCTGCCGCTCGGCCATCAGCTCCAGCATCGCCGACTGCACCTTGGCCGGGGCCCGGTTCACCTCGTCGGCGAGGACGAAGTTCACGAACGTCGGGCCGAGCTCGATGTCGAACGTCTCCCGGGTCTGCCGGTAGATCCGGGTGCCGACGATGTCGGAGGGGACCAGGTCAGGGGTGAACTGGATCCGGGCGAAGGTGCCGCCGACCACTGAGGCGAAGGTCCGGACCGCGAGCGTCTTGGCGACGCCGGGAACACCCTCGAGCAGGCAGTGACCCTTGGCGAGCAGCGACACCATCAGGGTCTCGACCATGTGCTCCTGGCCCACGATCACCCGCTTGACCTCGCTGATCGCCTCGCCGATCAGCCGGGACTGCTGGGCCACCGATCCAGCCGGCACAGTGGTTTCGGTCATACCTGTCCTTCCGGGGTCCGCGCTCGGACCTTGTCATTCCCCACTTCACGCAACACCGGTCATTCCATCAGATCCCCGGGTCCCCCGGGCGCACGGCCCACCAGGGTGCTTCCCCATCCTCCCCGGTTGATCAAGTCGCCGCACCCCACCCACTTCGCGCCGACTTTGTGCACGAGATCCGTACGTCGCTGCCGTCGCCGTACGGATCCCGTGCACAGAGTCGCCGGGGGCTGGGCTCCGGGTGGGCTGGGTCTGGGTCCGGGGGGCTGCGGTCCGGGTGGGCTGGGGCCGGGGGTCCGGGTGGGCTGCGGCCGGGGGTCCGGGTCGCCTGGGTCGGGGTTCGGGTGGGGTGGGCCGCGGGTCCGGGTCGTCTGGGGCGGGGTGCGGGTGGGGTGGGGCGGGGCTGTGAGGGCGGCTGTGGCGACAGTGCTACCAGGGATGTGGTGGGATTGGGGGTGATGACTGCGACCGAATCACAGGCCGAGGTGCGGCCGGCGGAGACGCCGGACGACGCACCCGCGCGGGTGATTCCGGCGGCGCTGCCGTTGCAGCCGGAGGATCCGCCGCGGGTCGGCGAGTTCTGGCTGCGCGGACGGCTCGGGGCGAACGCGGCCGGCTATCTGTATACGGCCAGTGACGAGACCGGCCGTGACGCGGTGGTCGCGATGATGACCGAGGGGTCCGCGGACGACGCGGCCGCCCGGGAGCGGTTCGTGAACGCCGTCGACGACCTGCCGACCGAGGCCGTCCTGGCGCACAACGATTCCGATGACGACGACCTCGCGCTGTGGGCCGCGATCGGGCCGATCCGATCCGACGACGGGACGAGCGCGGCGTCGGACGAGCGGCTGATCGCGGAGCGTCGCGGCGAGGAGGTGCTGTCCGCCGTCCTGATGGACCGGGTGCCCCAGCTCGGCCTTTTGCGCGGGCCCGACTTCCGGCACTACTGGGAGAACCGGCGCCGTCCGGGCCTGTTCCGGATCTGGCCGCTGCCGTGGCCGGCCGTGCTGCGCCCGGCGTCGCGATTGGCGCTGGTCCTGGCGCTGTTGATGATGGCGGTCATCATGGCGCTGGCGGTGTTCCTGGCCTGGCTGCTGTTCCGGCATGCCCAGCCGCTGGAGCCGGAGCCGGTGATCCCGACGCCGACCGGCACGGTCACGGTGACGATCACCCCGACCACCCCGCCGCCGGGCACCGGTTCCGGTTCCCCGACGACGGGCACGACGCCGAGCCTGACGCCGTCGCCGCTGCCGACCAGCGGGATCCCGACCGACGTCCCCAGCTCGCCGGGATCGCCGGGCTCCCCGGGCGACAAGTTCTAGGACAGCAGGCGTTCGAGTTCGGGATCGCGCCACAATTGCGCCGGCACCGGCTGCCGGACCAGCGCCGCGTCCGCCCGGATCTCGGCCGGCGTCGAGGCCGCGATCAGTACTGACGTGACCGCGGGATGCCTGCTGGGAAAGGCGAGTGCGGCCTGCGGCAGGGACACGCCGTACCGCTCGCACACCGCGGAGATGCGGCGCGCCCGAATCGCCGCGGGGTCGCTCGACTCATCGGCTTGCAGCACCTGCGGCGTCAGTACGCCCGACACGATCACCGACACTCCGCGCGCCAGGCAACGGTTCAGCAAAGGCGCCGCAGACTGGTCCAGCAGCGAATACTGCCCGGCGAGCAGCACGCAGTCGAGCTCGGCATTGCGCACCAGTCGATCGAGCTGTCGCCAGTCCGCCGACACTGCCCCGGTCGCCTTGATCACACCGTCGCGCCGCAACTCGTCCAGTGCCGAGTACGACGCATTGTCCTCGGCGAGCACAAGGTCGACTGCCAGCCCGAGCCGCTCGCTGCTCGCCCGCAGGGAGGCCCGGGCATCATCGCCGGCCACCTTCGTGGACACAATGAACTCACTGCGGGGGCGCCGCTGCAACGCCGTACCCAGTCGCACTTCGGAGTCGCCGTACGACGGTGAGGTGTCGAAGAACCGGATACCGGCCTGGTACGCCGCGTCGACGGTGGCGACCGCGGTCGCGTCGCCGTCCTGGCCTGGTGACTCGCCGAGATGCGATCCGCCGAGCCCGAACCGGGGAGGCCGGAATCTGCTCATCGAGGGAGGCGCGAGCGCGTGACTGGGAGCGGCCATCGCACGGTCACCTCCCTGGTCGATGCTACTTACAGGATCCTTGGTGTGCGACGTGTTCGCATCCCGAGCGTCCGGGCCGAACGGCGGCTATTCCCCCGGTGTCACGCCAGCCGCACAAGAGTCCGCGCGGGATCGAACACTCACGCCGTCGGGATGGTGATCCAGGATGGGTCGGCCGCCGGTGAGCTGAAGGTGACCGAGGTACCGATCGTGCTGTGGCCGAGATAGCGCGGGTCGACCGTGTCGACCACCAGGACCAGGTGATGACCGGCGGGGACCTCCCAACTGGTCGCCTCCAGTCTGAGGTCGATGGGCAGCGACTTGCCTGGGGTCGCGCCGCGGAGGGTGAACGGTTTGTGCGAGATCAGCGAGCCGACGCCGAGCGAGTCGACGTCGTACAGGTAGGCGAACAGCGACGTGTCCGGACCCGACGGCTTCGCGGTGAGATGGAGCTTCGGTGTCCCGTTCACGACAGTTGCACTGGTCGAGACCGGACCGGACCGGACCAGACCCCGGCGAACGACCTGTCCACCAACGGCGTCGCGACCCCGGTCGGAATCGACAGAAGCCCTTGCAGTGCACCCGAAACCAGCGCCACCCCGCTGTCCGCAATGGTCGGTACGCCGGCCGCGATCCCACTCGTCCAGCCCGTTGACGACTGCGGTTGCAGCGCGCCGGTCCGCGACAACCCGGCCGGCTTGGTGAGGTACGACGTACGCGACTGTCCGACCGCGGCCCAGCTCGGGTAGCCGCGCCAGACGCCGCGCTGCGACTTCAGTTGGACCGGCGCCGCGGTGTCAGCACCGTTGTCCGCGCCGGTGAGGTAGTGCCGCAGCCAGGCGGTGAGCTCGTCCCAGGTCTCGTTGGGCAGGCCGATCGCGCCGGTCACCTCGGGGGTGGCGTGATCGCCGTGAGCGAGCAGCAGCCGCTTCGGGCCGGTCAGCCGGGTGAAGAAGGCCGTGTACTGCGACGGCGGGAAGATCGAGTCCTCGAAGGCGTTCGCGAGAAAGACGGCCGGGTGGTTGGCGTTGATCTGGTCGACCATCGTCGCGGCCGACCGTTGCGGCGCAAGTTGTCCGGCCTCGGCGATCGCGCCGTCGAAGTCGCCGGTGACGAACTTCGTCTGCAGCGACGCCATCTCCGGCCCGGGCCGGCCGGTGATGTTGCCCAGGGCAAGCAGTCCGGCGACCGACTGGAGCGCGACGGTGTCGTTGGGGTCAAGGGACGCGATCAGGTCGGCCCAGCCGCTCATCGCGCCGACCGCCTTGATCCGTGGGTCCTGCGCGCTCGCGAGCAGCGACGTACCGGCGCCGTACGAGATCCCGACCGCGGCGACCCGGCTGGTGTCGGCCGGGGTGTGCTGATCGGCCCAGTCGATCACCTTGGTGACGTCGGCAACGGTCGGCGGGCCGGCGATGTCGATGCCGCCACCGGAATCCCAGAAGCCACGACTCGAGTACGCGATGACCTGGAACCCGGCGGTCGCCAGCTTCGTCCCCTGACCGACGTACTCGACGTTCGGCACACCCCAGCTCGACGGCATCACCACGAGCGGGAACGGCCCGTCACCCTGGCCGGTCGGCGTCAGTACGACGGCGCCGAGCGAGATCCCGTCGGCGCCCGGGATGCGCTGGTACGACGTACTGAAGCCTGCCGCGGTCTGGTCGGCGTCCGCGCGGGAGCCGACGGTGAGCAGGATGAGGGCGACTGCGACGGCGGCTGCGAGTCTGCGCACGGGGCGACCTCCGGCTTGGGATTACCGGAGGGTAACCACAAAGTTGCCCCTGTGTCACTACCTCGGCACGGTGAGTGCCGGATCCACGCCGGTCGCCTCGACCGACCACTCCCAGAGCCGCTTGGCCAGCTCCGGGTCCTGCGCCGTGCGGGTCGGCAGCACGATCTTCGGCGCACCGCGGTACTCCAAGAAGCTCGGTCCGACGTACGAGCCGGGGCGCAGATCGGGGTTGGTCGCCGCATAGAGGCTCGGCCAGGCACCGGCGGCCGCGGACTGCGCGAACAGCCGGTTCCCGACACCCATCAGCTTCACCATGAACTCCTGCCCCGCCAACTCCGGGCCGGCGGCCTGCAGGTGAGTGGACGCGTAGCCCGGGTGCGCGCCGGCGCTCAGCAGGTTGACGCCGGCGGCCCGGGCGCGGCGGTCGAGCTCGAACATGAAGAGGAGGTTGGCGAGCTTCGACTTCCCGTACGCGTCCCACTTGCGGTAGCCGCTCGCCGGGCGGCGCAGGTCCTCCCGTGTGATCCCGCGAACCGTCTTGTGCATGAAGGAACTGACCGTCACCACCCGAGGATCCGGTGCCTTCAGCAACAACTTGAGGAGGCGCCCCGTCAAGGCGAAGTGGCCGAGATGGTTGGTGCCGATCTGCAGCTCGAACCCATCCGCGGTCTGCCCGTACGGCGGCGCCATCACGCCGGCGTTGTTGACCAGCAGATCGAGCTTGTCGTAGCTCTTGGAGACCTCGTCGGCCGCCTTCTCGACACTCGTGAGGTCGGCCAGATCCAGCTCGACGACCGTCGGCTCCCGGCCGGACGCCTGCGCCAGGTCGGTCGATGCCCGGGCGGCCTTCGCGGGATTGCGCGCCGCGACGAGCACGTCGGCGCCGTGTCTGAGCAGCTCGAGTGCGGTCTCGTACCCGAGGCCGCTGGTGGCGCCGGTGACCAGCGCCCGTCGTCCGGTCAGGTCAGGGATATCCGCCGTACTCCAGGTCATGCGCCCACAGTAGCCGTGGGCGCACGACCTGGTGTCACGGTCAGAGAATCTTGCGGTCCTGGAAGGCCTTGGTGACCTGAGCGGCCGCGGGCTTTCCGTAGAGCAGGCGAGCGGCCTGGACGACGTTGCGGGCCGCGGCGGCGAAGTCGGTGTCCGGCGCGTAGAAGAACGTCGACTCCAGGATCACCTTGTTGGCCTTGTTCCGGCCGAGGGCCTGGTGGATGTCCCAGAGCGCGTTCGACCAGATCTCACCGTCGTCGTGCACCTCGCCGGTCATGTCGTCGGTGGTCTTGCCCGTGTCGGTGCGACGCAGGCAGTGCGGCTCGGTGGACGTGTACGACGTCGCGTCCCAGTCCATCACGCACGGCAGGTTGAAGCCCTTGCTGACCGGCACGGACATGGTCACGGCCCAGTAGTCGCCGAAGCCCTCACCGATCGCGCCGCCCTCTTCGGTCTCGCCGAAGCCCGGGACGATGTCGTCCTGGATCGCGTGACCGTACTCGTGCCAGATCACCTCGGCGTCCTCGGCGTCGTCGACACCGCCGTCACCGGTCGTGATCATGTCCGTCGACGGGTCGTAGAACGAGTTGTCGTCGCGGATCGTGTCGACGGAGAAGTCCTGGGACTCGTTGTTCGCCTCGGTGAAGCCCAGCTGCTGGATGTACTCCTGCGCCTGGTTCACGTGGTAGTACACCATCACCTGCTCGAACTTGTTGTTCGCGCGCTGGTAGACGAACGTGTTGGTCTTGCTCTGCGCGAGCCCGCCGTTGCCTTCCTTGATGTTCACGAAGGCGCCGTTGAGCTTGCCGGAGCCGTCCAGATTGCGCAGGACAACGTTCTTCTGCGCGAGGAACAGGACATCCTGGTTCTTGTCGTTCATGTCGGTCAGCTTCTCGTTCTTCTCGCTGACCACCGGGTTCGGGTCGAAGACCGAGCCGCGGCCGTCGACGTTGTCGCTGACCACCTTCGACTCCACCACCGAACCGGTGTCGGCGTCGACCAGCGAACGGCTGACGCCCTCGGCCGAGCGGGACGTGACGGCCCAGACCAGGCGCGCGTGCGGGCCACCGATCACGGCGAGTTGTGCCGCGCCCTGGGACGCGGCCGGCGCCTGCGGGGCGCTCTTGCCCGGCGCGGCGATCCGGGCCTGCTGGGCCTTGGCGGTGACCACGGCATTGGCCGACTGGGTCGCCGTCGCGGGCTCCACCTTCGCACTCACGTCCAGGTTCGCCGGTACGGCGTCCCGTCCGTCGGCGATCTCTACTCCGCCACCGGTGGTCACGTGCTTGGCGTAGTACCCGTCGATCACCGGCAGGCCCTTGAAGGTCTGCTGGTACCAGTAGTGCTTGCCGAGCAGCGACGTCTTGGTTTTGATCAACTTGAGGTCGCCCAGGCTGTTCGCCTCCGGCGCGGCCCCTGCGGCGCTGGTGAAGGACAACCCGAGCGAGATGGTGGCCAGTCCGGTGGTGACGGCCACGACCGCCTTACGGCGTTTCGTCATACGTTCCCTCCCACGTTCGTTTGCGTAACGCAACCACTACGGTCCGTCGAGACCCTAGTTCGGTCAGGCACCCGGTGGGAAGCAGAACCGCCCGTCATTCCGCGGCGGCAAGGGAAAACCTGTCAACCCCCGCGAACAATCGGATGACACCGGCCAGCACGTCGATGCCGGGATGCACACCCCGCCCGGCGGAGATCGCCGTACCGTGCTGGAGACTCCTCACCCGGTCGGGAGAGGCTTGGCCGGGTAGTTGCGCAGGACGAGCGAGGTACTGACCGGCCCGAGCCGCCCGATCGCGTCGACGACCTGCTCCAGTCGGCCGGCGTCGGGCGTGTGCACGTCGAGGAGGAAGCAGTCCTCGCCGGTCAGCCGGTACGTCGCGGTCACCTCGGGGAGACCGGCGAACAGTTCGAGCGCCTCCGGGATCCGCGCATGCATCGTCCGGACCCGAACCGCCGCATGGATGTTGAGCCCGATCCGGGCCGGATCCACGACCGCCTGGTACCCGGTGATCACGCCGGACCGCTCGAGCCGCTGGATCCGCGCCGACACGGCCGGCTGCGACAGGTTCACCTTCCGCCCGATCTCGGCGCCACTCAACCGGCCGTCGGTTTGCAGGATCGCCAGAATCTCGCGGTCGATCGGGTCCAATGAATTCGTGGTCGGTTCGCTCATCTGCCTTCAATCCATCAGATCGAGCCCTTGCGGGCCGATGATCGGCCTCATGCTGGCAGCACTGATCACCGACTGGGAGCTGCCTCATGCACTTCATCATCATCCCCGGCCTCGACGGCTCCGACGACAACCATTGGCAATCGCGCTGGGAATCCGGCTGGCTGCGCGGCGCGACCCGGATCGCGCCCGCGTCCTGGACCCATCCCGACCTTGACGACTGGGCCGCCGCGATCGACAGCGCGGTACGTCGCCACCCGGACGAAGACGTCGTCCTGATCACCCACAGCCTCGGCTGCCTCGCCGCCGCCCATTGGCTCACCACTGCGTCGCACACCGTGCGCGGGGTCTTCCTGGTCGCGCCACCGGACCAACTCGCCCCCACCTTTCCGACCGCGCTCCTCTCGACCTTCGCCTCGATCGACCACGCTCCCCTTGGGCTCCCCGCCGTACTGATCGTCAGTGAGGACGATCCGTACTGCACGGTGGACGCCGCCGACCGCCTCGCCACCGCCTGGGCGGTCCCGCTGATCACCACCGGCCGCCACGGCCACCTCAACTCCGACGGCGATCTCGGCGAGTGGCCGGTCGGCCAGCAGCTTCTGACCAGCTTCCTGGGTCAGTTCGAGTAGAGGACTGATCCTGACCGCTTCCCCTTCTAGCGTTGGCGCCAACGCACAGGAGAGGATCCCGCCATGACGAAGCTCAGTCTGCAGGCCCTGAACCGCGCCACGCTGCACCGCCAGTGGCTGATCGAGCGCCAGGACGCGACCGCGCTCGACGCGATCGAGCATCTCGTCGGCCTGCAGGCCCAGTCGCCACTCGCGCCGTATGTCGGGCTGTGGACCCGGCTGAACGGATTCCAGCCGGCCGAGCTCGTCACGTTGCTGGAGGAGCGGCAGGCGGTCCGCGGTTCGATGATGCGGGCAACGATCCACCTGATGTCGAGCCGCGACTTCCTCGCGTTCCGCCCACTGATCCAGCCGCGGCTCGAACGCGAGGTCTTCCAGAACATCACCTACGGGCGCCACCGGCTCGAGGGCCTCGACATGGACGCCGTACTCCGGGCCGGCATCGACCGGATGACCGAGGGCCCGGCGACCGCCGTACAACTCCGCGAACACCTTGCCCCACTCTGGCCCGACCGCGAGCCGGCTGCCCTCGCCCACGCCGTACGCTGCCTGCTCCCCACCATCCAGACCCCACCCCGCGGCATCTGGGGCAAGGGCGGCAACCCCACGATGTCCACTGCCGAGCTCTGGCTCGACTCCGCCGTCGATCCGAATCCCGTGGTCGACGACTTGGTCCTCCGCTACCTGGCCGCCTACGGCCCCGCCTCAGTAGCCGACGCCCAAACCTGGTCCGGCCTGACCCACCTGTCCGAAGTCTTCGACCGCCTGGACCTCCGCCAGTACACCGACGCGAGTTCGGGCCGCCCCGTCTACGACCTCCCCCACATCACCCTCCCCGACGAGTCCCTCGAGGTCCCCACCCGCTTCCTCCCCGAATACGACAACCTCCTCCTCTCCCATGCCGACCGCACCCGCTGGATCGACACAGCCACCCGCCAACGCCTAACCCTCCAAGAAGTCCTGACCAAAGGCTCCCTCCTCCACAACGGCCAAGCCAGAGCCCTCTGGAAACTCACCAAACCCACCAAGACCAGGTCCGTCCTCGAGATCGCCCCCTTCACCAACCTCCCCCGCAAAACCTGGCAATCCATCGAATCCGAAGCCCACAACCTCCTAACCTTCACCACCCCAACCGCCACCCACGAGATCACCCGGGTTGAAGCGTGAAAGCACAGCAGCAACCATCAGGACTCGACTCCCGACGTGGGTGCGATCACGACCGTCGGCGGAGGTGCGCTAACACCGTTGATGGCGACGCGACCGCGGCGCATCAACGGATCGGACTCCGTGCGCTGCGGTCCGCTTCTGCCCCCGACGGGGACCTGCGTCGCGCCACCCGGTGATCATGACGTCGCAGCGACCCGAAGCCGCGCGTCCACCATCGTCTGTGAGAAGGACACCAGGCCCGCGTTGTTGGACCGCAGCGTCTGCAGTCCCCACGCCACGCAAGCGTCGACAGACCGGCGCGATTGGCTGACTTGTCCAGCTGCGAACGCCGCTACGCAGGCGGCTGAAGCTGCTCCAGCGCGCGGACTCGTTCGGCGGGGGACGGCGAACTCGACATCACCTGCGAGCGCCGATTAGCGTCGCGACCCAGCATCTGTTGATGCTGGAACTGCCAGCCATAAAGGACCTGAATCAACGTCGCTCCATAACCCATCATCGCCGCTCGGCGATCAGCTTGAAGAACCTCCCGGCGACCGAGCCAAGCGAGGATCGGGGGTGCCACGAAGGGTGTCAGGAAGAGCAGCGGCAGTGTCAGGCTGTCGCCGAACGTGAGCACGGCTAGCAGAACACCCAGATATCCGATCAGCAGGAATCCGATCACCACGCAGCCGACGGCCGGCACAGCCTTCATCAATCGGCCGAGTGCTCTCACTCCGATCAAGGCGCACCGCGCGGGAATCGAGTACCAGAAACTCAGCAGACTCAGCCAATCCCGTCCGCCTAGATGGTGGCCGAGCTCGCTAGCCAGGGCAGCTTCGAGATGTGACGGCGGCAGCGTGTACAACGCCCATTGCGTCACTCCAACGACATGGCCGGGAGTCGGTGTCGCGTTGGCCTCGTCGGACTCTTGAATCCAGATCGCGTAACGGTCTCCTCGTACTCCGGCTCGAGCGGTCAGCTGCCCCCAGATCGGCCGCAGCCGTTGCTCTTCGATCAGGGTCGGCTGGCGTAGGCGGAAGAGGTACCGCGCAAGCATGTCCTCCACCGGTCGCAGGAAGACGACGGCGCCAGACGCGATCCAGAGAAGGACGAGCAGCCACCCCCAGCCGAAGCCGATGAGCCCGACGATCCAAGACACAACTGCGAAACTCCAGAAAAACCACGGCACAGCCGACAGCAAGATAGCTGCCGTGGAAACCTCGATCCGCTTCGCCTGAAACCCGCCTGGTGCCCCAGCTCCCGCCTGCCCGGAGGGTAGTTCGGCCCGCGGCGGCGGTGGGGGTACTGCTCCTGGGCTACCAAGCGGTGGCTGCTCGGGCTGGCCCTCACCTTGCACCCAGGCTCTGCTCGGGTCGCTGGGCTCAACGGGGCCTGTCATTGCGGGCTCTCCTTCTGGGGATGGGGCCGATCCTGGCGGTGTCGGGTGTCCATGGTCAGTAGAGGGAGACGTGGACGTGGTCGAAGTGGCCGCCGGTGGCGTCGGTGGGGTTGTAGACGCCGCCGCCGTTGTAGGGGATCCAGGTGCCGCGGCGCGCGGACCAGATCTTGCCGTACCAGATTACGTAGTGCACGCCCGTCTGGGCGGCTGTCTTGAGGGCCCAGTTGGCGATCTGATCGCCTCGGGCCTTGGCGGGCGCCGATTTTCGCGCGTCTGCGCCGACCATGACGTCGCACGCCTTCCCTCGAGGATGGTCGCTCGTGGGGTTCCAGGCGTGCGCGTCCCAGCAGCTCAGGCTGAGGGTGCCGAGGTTCTTGCGGGCCTGGGCTACCCAGGCCGCCGTACGCGGAGTGACCCTGCCGCCCGTGCCACTCGGGTCTGTCACCGTCGCCTGCTCGTCGGGCCAGACTCCGTTGACCGGTTGGCCGTTGACCAAGCCGCCGCCCTGTTGACAGTTGTCGTCCTGCTGGAGTCCCTCGTTGGCCGAGCCAGGCGGTAGTGCGCCTACTCGGCCTGCGTACGGGTTACCCGAACGGCTGAGGTCGATACCCGCTGCCGACGCGATCTGTCGCGCTTCTTGTTCACGCACTGCATAGCGATCGGGGAAGGCAGACACCTGGACGGCCTGCGCCGCGTCGCCGAGAGCCATTGACGGCCAACCATTGATGTCGACCAGGCCAGGCGGGTTCGGCGCGGCTGAACCTCCGAAGAACGCCTCGGCTGCGTAGTGCGGATCCATGATCTGTTCCCTTGATCCCCAGCCGGCCCCAGGTCGCTGCTGGAACAGACCGACTGAGTCCGCATCGCCGTACGTGAGGTTTTGTAGGTCAGACTCCACCAAAGCCGTCATGAGCGCGATCAGCGTCGCCTGACCGGGCAAGCCGCGCTGAACGGCGACATCGTCGATGAGCTTGGCGAAGGCGACCTGGGTGGCGCGAAGGGGACCGGTCGGATTCGGATTCTCAGCCTGACCGGGACCGAGTGGGAGGCAGGCCGCTTGCGGCTGGCCGGTACCGCCGAAGGGCGCCAGCATCAGCAGGCTCGCGACGCCGATGACCGCCAGAGCTGCGGCGCCTTTGACGAAAACGCCCCTGCTCGCGACCGCTACAAAACCCCGACCGAGATCACGTTCGTCGAACATCGCAATCCCCTACCGTCATGGCCCGGTACCGCCAGACACCTCGCTGATGAGCCATTGGCCGTTCTGATTCACCAGCGTGACGAGCAGGGGTACGTCGAAGCGCTGGGGATGCTTTCCGGTGACGTCGATCGTGACCTTGACGAACCGCGTGATCCGGGCCGGAGTATCGACCGGAGCCTCCGCATTGGCCGGCGGCGCACTGACCGGCCAGGCGATGACTGTCGACTTCCCCCCGTCGCTCTTGAGTGCGTCGTACGTCGGATCACCCGCCGACGTAAAGCTCGCTGCCACCTCCTGAGTCATGTACTTGGCGCACTTCGCCACCAGCGCCGTATAGGTCTCCGCACTCGGATCGCGGGTGTAGAACGTTCTCGCCCAGGCGCCGACCTTGTCCGTAGCCATAGCCGTCGATTCCGCCGACGGGCGCTGGGTCTGCGGCGGTGGAGTGGTGAGCGGTGGAATGGTGCTGGACGGCGTGGGCTGAGCGGGCAGGGTGTTCGACGGCGCGGTCGGAACGACTACGGAGCGCCCCGGAGTCAGCACGCCGATCGGTGCTCCGTCGCCAGTGCTCTTGCCTCCGAACAGTCGCGGAAGACCGCCGCCGACACCGAGGATGAGGATCGCCAGAACGACCACGGCCGCCACGATGACCGCAGGACTCATCGGCTCCGCCTGCCGCTGGTCGCGCAACCAGGCCATCCGCTGCGCGTGATCATCACGCCGCCAATTCTTCTTCGCGCGGCGCCGATCACGAGCCTTGAGCTCGTCGATCTCTTCGGGGTAGTCGTAGTCCGCACTCATCAGCGAACGCCAACTGTCCGGCGCATCCGGGCGCGTCCTGCCCGCGGGATCCTGCCGATCGGCATCCGAATGGCCAGGTTCTGGGCCGCGCGGGCGTGATCGGCTCGCGCCTTCGCGACGGTCTTCTGGAGATCGTGGGTTCTGGGCCATCCGACAATCACCTACGCGTCGGCACGTGCACCGTCACGCCGTCCTTCGTGACAGCGGAGTATTCACGGAACCTCCGCTGCTGCGAGGTTGGCGCCTTACGCCGGCTGCGCTGCCCCTTCGGCGGCCCTTCACGCAGGCTCGCGGAATGCGTGTGAATCCTCGGCTCGTACCTGATCTCATTGGCCGGCGCCTGAATAGGCCGCCGAGAATACCGAGCCTTCGACGCCTCGCCGCGCGAGGCCTTCGCCGCAGCATGTCCTCCTGCGGCCGCGACTCCGGCAGCCGTGACCGAAATGGTCCGACTCCCCTCGCCGCCCTTGGACTGCGTTCGCGCTCTGGCGAGATTCAAAGCGGACGTGCCCCGGCTCGGAGATGCGCTTGCGGCCACTCTGCCGCCATCACCAGCTGCCGGCTGACCACCCGGTCCGGTGCCACCACCGGGCGCCGCGGTCGCATCTGCACGTCGCCGTTCTGCACCAGTCGTGAGCTCGTGCGCCGACCTGGCGGCACCTCCACGCGGCAGAGCATTGAAGCTAGGCGCCTGCCGGTAGACGCGCACCGAGGAAACCCGCTGCGGTCCGACTTCACCGCCACCATTGATGCGCTCTCGCCGCTCCGTCAAAGCTGGGGCGGCGCTGCGACCGCCCAATGCCCCCGCGAGCCGTCTGAATGCACCGACGGCGGCGTTGCGGGCGAGACCGCCGAGAAGGATGCTTCCGGATCCCGGCCGCATCAGTGACGTCAGGTTGTCGAGCAGTCGGCGCAACCTGAATCCGGCGATCAAGACCGCAATGGCCAATCCGGTGACCGGCAGCCATCCGAGCACGCCAGTCATGCTGAACACAGCCGTGACCAACGTGAGCGTGGTCCCGAACACCAGCATCGCGAGGAAGGACTGAATCACAAGCCCTACCAACGCCTCGAACCAGTTCAGGCCCCACTGCCTCGGCTTACCAGGGATGATCCAAAGGCAAGCAAAGAAGACTCCGACAACCAGCAAGAGCAAGCAGCCGATGAACGCCATCAGAGCGGTGAACGCCAAGGAGACGGTCAAAAATGCGAACAACGTCGCAGCGATTGCGGCGAGCATGACGACGGAGATGCGACCGAAGGCGTTGTCGCCCTTGACCCATTTGACAGTCGGGGCATCGTCGCCGCCTTCGGCCGGCTTGATCACGGAGTCCACGTACTTCGAGCGCGCATCCGCGTCCGTGCCCGCATCGAGCATGCCTTTGCCATACCGGCCACATGCCTCCAGCGATCCGAACTCGGCAATGCACCACGGAGTCACAGTGAAGCCGCGCCATGTCGCATCCGCGGATTTTCTCAGCAGGGTGTCTGTCGGGGTGCCGGTGAAGCCAGGCTCAGGCCACGGCAGCGGATTCTGCAGCGTTGGGCCCATCGCGTCGGCGGACGCGGACATGATGGTTTGCGCACCCAGCTGCCGTGCGCCGTCGACACCGCGCAACCACAGCGCAGGAGCCACAGCGAAGCTGATGCTGAGCACGCCGGCTACGAGGACCCAGGCCAACTGGCCCATCGCGCTGCCGCTCGTCCTGCGCAGCGTGTAAGCAGCGACAGCGCCGAAAGCGAGCGCCGAAGGAAGCAACCATCCGACCAACTGGGTGCTCGACGCCCCGATCGCGGTTGACGTCGCATCGGTGAGCGGTTTGACATCGGTGAACGAGAACAGCCACCAACCGACCGAGATGGCGGCACGGGTGATGGCGACGATGTACATCATCACCATGTGCGCGTAGCCGTTGAAGACTGACTGGATGGGGTTACGGATGCTTTGCTCGAAGTCCAATCCATAGACCATCGGGCCGTACTGCTCGAACAGCGTCCTTGTATCGCCGTGCGTCAGGTCAGGAGTCGGGAGCAGGTCGCCGAAGCCTGTCGGGTTGGTAGGTCCCTGACCAGGATCGGCGGCCAGGGCTACCTGGCTGGTGACGATCAGCGAGATTGCGAGGACTGTCAGCGCCGTTCTCGTGCGGCGCTGCCATCTCATGCGACGTGCTCCTTGTCTCCGGAGCTTGGGCGGGCTTCGTCGGTTGAGGTGGGGTCGTCGTTGTAGGCCGAGTACATCGCCTCGTTGTAGGCGGCCTCGTCGGCTTCTTGGTCGTAGACCTCGTCGGGGCCGATGGGGGATTCGTAGCGGGCGGGGTGGGCGCGCTGGTGGTCGTAGCCGTTGGACGTGGCGGCGTGGTCATGGCCGTTGGACGTGGCGGCGTGGTCATGGCCGTTGGACGTGGCGGCGTGGTCATGGCCGTTCGATGTGGCGGCGTGGTCATGGCCGTTCGATGTGGCGGCGTGGTCATGGCCGTTCGATGTGGCGGGGTGGTCGTGGCCGTTGGGGGTGGCGGGGTGGCCGTTTTGCTGGGCCACGGGTGTTGCGGCCGCTGGTTCGGCTGAGGCTGGGTGGGGCTCGGCCGGCGCCATCGGGGGGTTCGCCGCGAGGGGTTCGTTGGCTGGGGGCGGCGTCGGAGGGGTGGCTGCCGCCGGGGAGCCGGGCTGCGCGGCCGGAGCGTAGGGCCGGGCTTGGGGTGGGGGTGTTGGGGCCGACGAGTGGTTCAGGGTTGCCGGGGCCGAGGTGGTGGGCGGCGTCGCCGGTGTGTCGGCCGGGAGCTTGGGGGCCTGGGTGTGGCCGTTGGCTTGGGCGGTGGCGGCAGGGGCCAGGGTTTCGTCCAGGTCGTCGGCGAAGGGGTCGACGGGGTCCTGGGGGGCCGCGATGGGCTGGGTGGGCTGGTTGGCGTGTTCGGATTCGGGGGTGGTGCGGAGGAGGGCTGCTACGCGTTGGCTGGGGATATCGATCTGGACGGTGGCGACTTCGTCCCAGCGATCGCGCATGATGCAGTGGCCGTGGCGGATGCTCTTGCCGTTGGCGGCGGTGTTGATGCCTCGGACCAGGGTCTGGTACGGCGCGGTCTGCGGCCGACCCAGTAGCTCGAGCAGCGAGTCCACCTGCTCGCGGGAACGCAGGCTGAAAGCGAACAGGGTAGTGATCTGCTCCACCAGGCCAGGAAGCTTCAGGATCGACGCCGGGTCCTGGGTGTCCAGGACCAGGGAGGCGCCGAGCGCGCGGCCGACACGGGCGATGTAGTCGAGGAAGGACGCGCCGTCCGGCGTCTTCGTCAACAAGTGCACCTCGGGGACGATGACGACCTTCGAGCGACCGCGGAACTCACGGCGGCCCGTCGTACGGACCATCCAGGCGAGGCAGCCGCGCAGGCAGGCCATGCCGACGCGTTCGATCGGGGACCAGGACTCCGGCGCGGACTCGGGTGAGGGCAGCGTGAGGCCTGGCATCTGGACGACCCAGAGACCTGGGTTCGTGGTCAGGGAGGACAGACCGGACGGTGGGCCGGCGACGACCGACCCCAGGCCGGTCTCGACCAGGTCGCGGAGCGCGAAACCGACAGTCCGGGTGGTCTCCGAGTCGGCGGCGCACAGCCGCTGGATCACGCCCCACGACGACGGATCGGGCGACTGGATCTCGGCTCGCGTGGCGGCCATGACCGGCGCTTCGGCCGCGCCACGCAGGTGCGGAGGAAGCAGCAGCATCAGCTGCGACGGAGCCTGCAGCAACGCGTCGTCAACGGGCAACACCCGCAGCAGGTCAGCAGCGCCGGAGAACTGGGCCGTGATCTCGATCAGAGCAGTGGGTACGCCGTACTCCGCAGCGACCGCGGACACACCGGCCGCGTCACCCTTCAGGTCGAGCAGCGGCACCCACGCACCGGCGAAAGCGGAGTCGAGACCACCGAGCATCGCGGCAGTCGTCTTCCCTCGACCGGATCGGCCCAGGAAGAGCGTGGTCGTCGCGTCACCCAGCGCGGATCCGGCGGCGGCGTCGAAACGCACCAGACCGGGCGTGGACCCGGTCAGGTAGCCGATCGCTGGCCCGGTCGCGTCACCGATCGACGCGCCGCCCCAGAACCAGGACCCGAAGAACGCGGTCGACTCCCGGACGTGGCCGAGGTCGGGCACACGCAACTGGTCACCCGGCAAGGACTCCAGCCACAGGTCACGCTGCTCGTCCGCGCCGGCGGCCACGGTGATGCCGCGGTCGGCGTAGTGCGCGATGACGGCGTCGACGTACGCCTCGAGGTCCTCGCGGCTGTCCGCGCTGACCAGCAGGCGCGGGTGGTCCTCGACCAGGGTCAAACCGCTGCGGTTGATGTCGCGCTTGACCTCGCGCATCACGCGCTCGGTCTCGACGATCTCGTCGGCGGTCTCCTCCGCAGTGCCCTTGGCTGCGGACCTCCGTTGTTCCTTGGCGCTCTTGCGGGTCTCGTCGACCAGGCTCCGCGCGGTCTTCTTGGTCAGCACCCGGAACCGGACGGACGCCTCGACGGTCACGTCGATCTCGTCGCCGTCGTCGTCGATCGCCTTGATCTCCGACAGCGTGCGCAGCCACTCCCCCGCGCCCGGAGTCTCGAGCTCCTCGGGGAAGTCGGTCATCGCGAGGACGGTCGTGTACGCCGCGATCTGGCCGCGCGCGTCGTAGATGCGCAGGTGATCGGTGTACGGCACGACGCGGCCGGAGGTGAGCCGGGCCAGCGAGGCGCCGGTGATCAGGCCGCGACGCGGCGCGGCGACCGCACCACGGTGCATCTCGCGGCTGATCAGCCAGGAGATCACCTCGGCCGGCGCGGTGTGCGCCCGCCAGACGGTCGAGCCGAGCTGCCGGCCGAGCTTGCGGACCCGCTCGTCCAGGTGGGCGAGCTCACGGGCGCTGACGCGCCAGGACGTCGTACCGAGAGCGTCGCTGATCGAACCCCGCACCTGGGCGGTGGCGCGGGGGTCGCGGTCACTGAGGTGTACGCCGAGGGCGACGTACCGCTCCGGCATCCGCATCTCGTCGATCCGGTCGGCCCGGGTCTGGGCCCAGTCCTCGTGGTCGCCGAGCCGGTAGTGGCCGGCCACGGAGTCGATGTAGTCCTGGCCGGTCGAGCGGCCCCAGACCACCTTCAGGTGGCTGAGGCGGTCGCCGAGGATCGTCGCGGCGGCGCTCACGGCCGCGTCGAGGGCGGCGTCCTGCTCGGCCTCGGTGGCCAGGTCGGTGTTCGCCACCGAGATCAGAAACCACGCCTCCGCGCTGCGCTCGGTCACCAGCAGACCGTCGGCGATGGCGACGAGACGAGGTGGCGGCAGGCCGCGCTCGCGGCCGACCCCCACCAGGTTCAGGAGCTTGTCAGCGATCTTCATCTGTCCCTCTTCCCAGACGACGTCCTGCGACTCACCCGTTGCACATGGTCCGCCCCGAGCAGGCGGGCACGCTGGTTCACCGTGATGTCCGCGCCGGCGCGGACCATCGGATCCAGTTCGACCACGACCTCGCGTTCCCACTCCGGGGTGACTCTGGCCTTCGCCAGGTTCGCCACCTTCTGCGTCGCGATGCGCTCACGCCATGGCAGGTACTCCGTCTTGTCGGCGGCCCGGGCGCCGAGACCGATGATCGGGCGGTGGGCGCGCAACGCGTAGCGGACGGCCAGCGCCCACTCGGTCACGCGGCGGCGGCGTTCGTGGAACTTGCCGGCCCGCCAGCCGAACGCGGTGATCACGAACGGCGGCACGACGTACAGACTGACGGTGCCCTTGTGCGGCACCCCGATGAAGGGGAACAGCAACGCGATCCAGAGCAGGATGATCACCGCACCGAAGATGATCATCCGGCGCCGGGCGCCTTCACCCAGGTCGATACCGAGCAGGTCGTACTGCCGGGTCTCGATTTCGAAGTGGTGGGTCAGGGTACGACCGACTCGCATTCAATTACCTCCGGAGACCAATCCCCAAAAGCCCTTGAGCACATTGATGGTCTGGTTGTTGGCGTAGATCAGCCCCCCGACCAGCACACCGGCCGCGATATGGCCGAACAGCTCACCCCACTCCCGTTTGAAGTAGTGCCCGATCGCGCGGAGCACGAGGATGGCGATGAAGATATTCCCCGCGATGACCAGGACCCAGTCCTTGAAATCCGCGCCCGTCGGGACGTTGCTGTTGGCCAGGGGCACGGCGAGCTGAACAACGCTCGCTGCCAGTTCGTGCGTGATCATTGCGGTGTCTCCCTTGTTGCCTCGGTCATCCGACGGCTGGTCGCTGGTGTCATCCGACGGCGGCCACTTGCCATCGTTGCGCTCCGTCCGTGGCGACAGTACGCCTCAGCGTGAGCGTGTAGGTCTGGTCGAGGGTGGTGTCACCCGCCCCGTCCCAAGTGACGGCGGCGGTCGCCTGCCGCTCGTCGTCGTTGCCGGTGAAGACCTGCCAGTCCTTCAGTTCGCCGAACTTCACCGCACCGTTCAGGCTGCGGATGGTCGAACCCGGTGAGGTCACCGCCGACACCTTGTTGTCGGACTCGGCGTACGCACTGAAGAACGCCTCCGCATCCTTCCGCGTCGCGCCGGTCAGATCGTCGTCCGGTGCGCCGGCCTCCGGCATGTTGTCGGGCAACGCTGCCCGCACATCCGGTACGAACGTCGGCGGGCCGCTGGCCACCACCCGTGAATCGGTCCGGGCGACCGGGACGGACAGTCGCTCCCAGGTGACCGGACCAGCGGCCCAGTTCTTGCCCTGCTTGACAAACGAATGAACCTTGACGCGTACGTCGACCGCCGCGGTGACTCCGTTGGCGTCGGGCTTGACCTCACCCGGGTACGCGATGTCGGCGGTCTGCTTGCCGCGACCGTTCCACCCCGCGCGGCTGTCCAGGCCGGCGGCCAGGTCGAGACCGATCTGGTTGGGCCGGGTATCCGCATTGTCCTCGTCCCAGGTGAGGTACGAAACGGCGTACCGGGTCGCGACGGCCCGGGCCTCGTCGGACGGGAAGCTGCTCTGCCCGCTGACAACCGTCTCCGGTGTCCGGTTCGGGCTGATCCAGGAGCGAACGCCGCTGATCGCAGCCAGCAGCAGTACGACGACCACCAGGCCGCGGAAAAACCGCCTCGCCCACGTCGAGAACGACGACTCGGACTCGGTCGACCAGGGTGCCTGCCCTGGCTCGACCACATCCCGGGCCGGCACCGGAGCCGAGCGAGCACCATGCGGCGATCGCTGTTTCAAACGTTCGGGTGGACGATGTCCGGCGGACTGATCCGGCGGACGGGCACCGGACGGCTCCGGCTGACGGGCGGCTGGACGGCGGGGCGGGGCCATCACGCCACCGGCCGGCGGCGGGGTCTGTGGTGCCGAGTATTGCGCCGCTACGCCCTGCGCCTGGCGAGGGGTGGGCGACACCGGACCATCGGGGTGGGCCCACCACTCCGGTGCGGTGCTCTGCGGGCGCTTTTTGCCCGGCTTCTTCGTACGCCGCTGTTCCGACCAATGCTCGCCTTTTGGCGGCAGATTCAGCAGCGTTCGCCACCAACTCATCGCCTACCTGCCCCTCAGACAGCAGTTACGCGGACAGTAGCCGAGAGGATACGGCAAGCAACTGTCCACTGGGAGACCTGAGACCAGGATCCGGATGCTCCATCGCCCCCCGCAGCCACACCGTCACCCCACTCGCAGGCAGTCTCACCCTCATCGGGCAAGAGTGCCACCTTCGGTACCGTCCTCATAGCTCCTCTCTCATGCCCGTTCCGGTCGATCGGGCAGCGCCACCCTGCCACACGCGGCCGGCAAGGTTCGAAGATTCGTGCGAACAATATGGTAAAGAACGCGTCAAATGCTCACACATAGTAACCGGTACCCTACGGCTGCCCGCGGAAAACTCTCCCGTGGCAAGGGGTCAAGATCCTTGTGGACAACCGCTTGCCAGTGCCCCGCCGGGGCATAAGGTCGGGGTAACCCCTGCTACCCCTGGAGGACCAGGATGGAAACTCGCCGACTGGGCAGACTCGGGCACGAGAGCTCGGTGCTCATCTACGGTGCCGCGTCACTGGGCGGTGTCGACCAGGATCGGGCCGACGCCTCGATCCAGGAGGCCCTTGATGCCGGCATCAACCACTTCGACGTGGCCGCGGACTACGGCGACGCCGAGCTCCGGCTCGGCCCGCGGATGCCGGAGATCCGCGACCGCATCTTCCTCGCCACCAAAACCGGCCGCCGGACCTCCGAGGAGGCCTGGAGCGAGATCAACCGGTCGCTGGAGCGTTTGCAGACCGACCACGTCGACCTGATCCAGATGCACGCGGTCTGCGACCTGGAGAACCTGGATCTCGTCACCGGCAAGGGCGGTTCGCTGGAGGCCGCGATCCGCGCCAAAGAAGAAGGTTTGGTCCGAGCGATCGGCATCACCGGGCACACCGCACAGGCGCCGTCGGTGCACACCGAAGGCCTGCGCCGGTTCGACTTCGACAGCGTCCTGACGCCGCTGAACTATCGCCTCTCGACCGATCCGCAGTATGCCGCCGACTACGCCGCCCTGGTGGAAGCGGTCAAGGCTTCCGACGCCGCACTGATGACGATCAAGATGATTGCCCGGCGCAACTGGCACGAGGGCGAAGAGAAGGCGTACGACACCTGGTACCGGCCGTTCGACGAGCAGCGCTACATCACAGCCGCGACCGCCTGGCTGCTGAACGGTCACCCGGAGATCACCGGCCTGGCGACGGCCGGCGAGACCCGGCTGCTCCAGCAGATGGTTGTCGCAGAGCGCGAGCGAGCCGACCTCACGCCGGAGGCCGCCGCCGCGATCCTCGAGGAGGTGCACGACTACGCATCACCCTTCGTGGACATTCCGATCTGACAGCGTGGCCCAGGTCACAGCCTCTGATCCGCATTCCGGTCATCTCCTAGGCGTACGACGTGGTGCGGTGTGACCGCTGTACTCCCGGGAACACTCGGGGACGGTCCGGTGTTGAAAGCGCTGTACTCGTCTACTTTCGGAGGTTGTAGTGGCAACGGTCGAGCTGACCCAGGAGAATTTCAACGAGGTGGTCGGTAGCGACGGCCTGATCCTGGTGGATTTCTGGGCAGAGTGGTGTGGCCCGTGCAAGATGTTCGGACCCGTGTTCGAGAAGTCGTCCGAGCAGCACTCGGACATCACGTTCGGCAAGGTGGACACGGAGGCTCAGGTCGAGCTGGCACAGGCGTTCGACATCCGGTCGATTCCGACCCTGATGGCGGTCCGTGATGGCGTGGTCCTGTACTCCCAGCCGGGTGCGCTGCCGGCGGCGAACCTGGAGGACCTGATCGGCCAGCTGCGCGCGGTCGACATGGAGGATGTCCGGGCGCAGATCGCCGCGCACGAGGCGGAGCACGGCGCCGAGCCGCACACGCACTGATTCAAACAGTTCAACGAATCCGGGAGTTCTGAGCGAGCTCCCGGATTTGTTGTGCCAGGGCACTTCTGCTCGGCCCCCGCTGGATCTGCGGATCGGCCTCGATGACCGACAGCAGCCGGCCACGCTCGTCGGGTGACAGCCATCCCCAGCCGTTCCGGACGAGTTTCAGCGCGTGATACTGCTCGTTGCCGGTGAGCGATCGGTCGATCGCGTCCAGCAGGACCGAGCTGTCGATCAGCGAGAGATCGCCTTCTATCAGGCCCAGCGCGAGCACTCGGACGATCGGCGAACCGTGCAGGAAAAGCTCCTTGACCTCGTCCTTGTCGAACTTCTCGATCACGGACGCGTTCGCGACGCGCTGAACGATCCGGTCGAGCACTTCGCCGCGCACGACAACCAGCTCGGGCCCACGGAGCTCGTTGTAGATCGTGGCGTAGGCGTCGAGCTCGCGGTCCATCCCGAGTCGCCGCAGCGCGTCGGCGCTCTTGCGCGCGTTCGCGGCGATCTGGCCGATGAGGTGGATCTCGAAGTATCCGGCCCTCCGCGAGCGGAGGCGATCCACGACCGCGGGCGTCAGGACGAGCAGGAATCCGGCGGCGAGTACCGGGATCAGCGCCGCGTCGTCGGATTCGACGAAGAGGGCGACGATCGCCGCGACCAGCAAGGCGAGACCGGCTGACAGGCAGGCGATGCGGGCGATGATGTCCAGGCGCTTGCCCGCCGACTCCGCCCAGGGTTGTCGCACGCGCCGGGACTGCGAGGGATTCGCAGGCCGCCGCGAAGGGGCTGCACCCGGTCTCGGGGAGCCCGGAGCCGGCGGTTGCGGCCCGCCGCCCTGGTGCAGCTCGGTCGTCGGAAGGTCGATGCCGGGCGGCATCGGCTCCTGGGTGAGCGGCCAGGAGCCGCTCGGTCCGGTCGTCGAGCCGCGCTCCGGCCCTGCGGGACGTTCGTTCGGGTCGGGCATCAGCGGTTGCCTCTCACCTCGTCGGCGTGTTGCCGATCGTGCTCCGTGGACGGCCGTTCGGCAACCATCCGGCGCGGACGAGACGGCCTCAGGAGTCGCGGGAGCTGAGGACGCAGAACTCGTTGCCTTCGGGGTCGGCGAGGACGGCCCAGCTCGGCCCGTCCGGCTGGCCGACATCCACGCGGCGGGCGCCGAGGGCTTCGAGGCGGGCGATCTCGGCGTCGCGGTCCTGGCTGGTGTGCGGCGCGAAGTCGAGGTGCAGGCGGTTCTTCACCGTCTTGCCCTCCGGCACCGGGACGAACACCATCCCCGGCCCGATCCGCTCCCACGGGAGGTCGCGGATGGAGTCCGGAGTCACCCAACCGGGGACGTTCACGCACTCGTCGTCGGTCTCGATGATCGTCTGCCATCCGAACGCCTCCGCCCACCAGGCGGCCTGCTTCCGGACGTCGTTGCAGTCGATCACGACCGTGTACCACCGCAGCACCATGAAAGGCCTCCCTCGTCGTCAGGGAGGACACCATGCCACGGACCGCCGACAGAAACGGCGAGCGGGCCCTTGGGCAGGGGATCTGATCAGGAGGCCCGCTCGGGGGGCTGACCGGGAGCGCCGAGGTGACCGGCGGTAAGGCTGGCGGACGGGGTGGTTGGACCGTCCGGAAGAGTCACCTGGCGCCCGAGGCGTCGGTCAGCCGAGGGACGGGTGGTGCCGGGAGGATCGCGTGGCTGGGGCGCGCGACCTCGGGGCAGTCACACCCCTACCGCAGGGGGTTACCCCTTACCGCAGGGGGTTGAAGGGCCGGAGCTCCGCCGGGGTCCGGCCGGTGGTGATGGTCTCGGCCAGCAGCTGACCGGTGACCGGGCCGAGCGTGATGCCCCACATACCGTGCCCGCCGGCGGCGAAGACGCGCGGTGACGCGGTCGCACCGATCAGCGGCAGGCCGTCCGGGGTGCACGGCCGCGGTCCGACCCACTCGAAGGTCCGGGCGTCCAGGTCGGCGTCCCGCAGCAGCGGCCGGGCAGCCTCGACGATCGCGTCGATCCGGCGCGGGTCGAGCTTGGCCTCAGGCTTCCGGAACTCCATCATCCCCGCGACCCGGAGCCGGTCGCCCAGCGGCGTGCAGGCGATCCGCTGCGCCGGGAAGTACACCGGTCCGGCCGGCACGTGCGCGATCGGCACGCTGAAGCTGTAACCACGACCGGCCTGGACAACCGTGCGTACGCCGAAGTCCCGAGCCAGGTCGTTCAGCCACGCGCCGGTCGCCATCACGACGGCGTCGAACGGGTCGGTCTCGCCGTCGCCGGTGACCAGCCGGACGCCGCGGATCTCGTCCACGATGTCCACCACGTCGACCCCGCTGATGATCTGCCCACCGCGAGCGATCACCGAGTCGGCCAGCAGCTGGACGTATTCGCCCGGGTTGATGAACCGCTGCCCGTGCAGGCGGATCGCGGCCCCGATCTCGTCGGACAGCGAGGGCTCGATCTCACGGGCGTCGTCACCGGTGATCGCCTCGAACTCGATGCCCTGGCCGGCGGCGTGGATCTGCTCGATCTCCTCGAGCAGCACGCTCCGCTCGGCCTCGGTCCGGTACGCGGCCAGGAACGACTTGGCCTCGTATGTCTCCGCCTCGACGCCGGCCTTGGCCAGCAGGTCGAACGCACTGAGGGCCTGCCGGTTGATCGGGACCAGCGACTCCATCGCGGTCTTCCAGCGTCCGGCGGTGCTGTTGCGAGCGAAGCGGGTGAGGAACTTGAGCAGCCGCGGGCTCGCCGTCGGCGGCACGTACACCGGAGAGGACGGGCTCAGCACCGCGCGCACGCCGTACTTGAGGACGGCCGGTTCCGGCAGCGGGGTGGCCAGGCCCGGCGTGAGCCAGCCGGCGTTGCCCCAGGACGCACCAGCGGCGACGCCTTCGCGATCGAGCACGGTGACCTCGACGCCGGCCTCCTGGAGGAACCAGGCGGTGGCGAGTCCGACCATGCCCGCGCCGACGACGGCGACGCGATCGGGAACGATGTGAGTGGAACCAGCAGCGACCATGTATCGATGGTGCGGCCACAAGGCGCACCTGTCATGGTGCGATCACACCACTAATGGGACAAACGACTGTGCTGAGCGCACAATAACCTCATGATCACCGCGCCTGACCTGGTCGTCGCCGTCGGCCCAGCCCTGTTCGAGGTGGTGGTGACCGGGAAGGGCGACGGAGAGGTCCGCGACGTCTTCCTGGCCGACCCCCAGGAGCCCGCGACCGGTCAGCCCGGCGATCTGGTCCTGGGACTCGGCCTGCGCGACGCCGAGGACGCCGTCGAGCTGGTGGAGCGCTGTGCGGCCGGCGGCGCCTCAGGCGTGGTCCTACGTACGGCGCTCGCCCACGAGCCGACCGTGGTCGCAACTGCCGAGCGAGAGCTGCTCACCCTCGTTGCACTGCAGCCCAGCGTCACCTGGGCACACGTGGTCTGGCTGCTGCGCGGCGTCATCGACAGAGCCGCCGCACCGGACTCCCCCGCCGCCGGTGACGCCGGCGTGCACCAGGAGCTCTTCGCACTGGCAGATGCCGCCGCAGCGATCGTCGACGCGCCAGTCACCATCGAGGACAACCAGTCGCGCGTCTTGGCGTACTCCTCCGGTCAAGACTTCACCGACCCCACCCGCGTCTCCACCATCGTCGGCCGCCGCGTTCCGGCCGAGGTGATCGCGCATTTCCGGGCCCGTGGCATCTTCCGCCGGCTCGCGCGATCGAGCGAGCCGTTCCTCGTGCCTGACGGGCCGAACGGCATCCGCCCGCGTCTCGTCGTACCTGTGCGGGCTGGTGGCGAGTGGCTGGGGTCCATCTGGGCTGTGGTGGACGGTCCAGTGAGTGATGAGGTCACTGCGGAGCTCAGCAACGCCGCATCGGTACTCGCGCTGCACCTGCTCCGACTGCGCGCACAGGCGGACGTGGCGCGGCGGAGTGCCATCGACCGGCTGCGGACGATCCTCCGGCAGTTCTCCCCGGACAATCCGGTGGACGTACGGCTTCCACCGCAGCCGTGGCGTGTGGTCGCACTCGGGTCGCCAGAGGGGTACGACGTACCGCAGCAACTCGACCTGTGGGAGTCGACCGGTCGTCGGTACGGGTGGAGCGAACCACAGCTCGCGGACCTCGACGGGACCGTGCTGGCCGTCGTCACGGACAACGACGGCCCTGGGTCGTGGAACTGGTTGCGCAAGCTCGTCGTGGAACAGGCCAAGACCACACCGGGCACGATCGCTGCCGCAGGTGGTCCGGCCCGCGGACCGGCCGACCTTCCGAGCTCACGGGCCGAGGCGATCGAGCTGCTGGGCCTGGTACGACGGGGTGTCGCGCCCGGACCGGTGTTGCGGGTGGAAGAGGCGTGGCACGTGCTGACTGTTCACCGAGCGGTCACTTCGCTCGACACGACGAAGCTGGACGGTCCGCTCGCGACGCTGCTGCGCTACGACATCGAGCACGACACCGGCTTCGTGGAAACGTTGCAGGCGTGGCTCAACTATCCGGGTCAGCCGCAGCGGGCCGCGCGGGAGCTGCACCTGCACACGAACACCTTGCGGCACCGGATGAAGCGGATCGGCGAGATCGCCGAACTCGATCTGGCGGACCCGCGCGAACGCCTGGCGTTGCAGTTGCAGATCGCGGCAGTGCGCACCGAACACTGAGCCCCGGAGCGCTTCTCACGAGTTCCCAACAGCGCTGAGATCTTCGCCACATCCCTGTGTAACAAGCCTTCACATTCCGGCAACGGATGAGCAACATCGGGCTGATTAAGTCTTCCTCAGAAACACCGAGCACCACCCCCAAGGACTGTCCCAGCTTTTCACCAGGAAGCTGGGGCACCGGTCCAGCCTTTCACCAGGAGGCTGGAACGGCCGGTCCGAGCTTTTCACCAGGAAGCTCGGGCCTCTCGTGGGCCCGGCGATTGTCTGAGCGATCGCCGGGCCCCGATTAATTGCTCAGGACAACCGGTTCACGATCGTCGCGTAGACGCCGGGGAGCAGCGCGGCGGCGGGGACGATACGGGGAGCGAGCAACGGCCGGTTGCGGGCCCAGAGCAACGAACCGGTGAGCAACCGGCACTCCCAGGAGACGCGCCGCCAGGCGGCCTCGTAGTCCTCCGGGCGATCCTTCCGGACGCACTCCACCAGCTCCGCCGACGTCCGGAGCGCCACCGCGATCCCTTCGCCCGTCAGCGCGTCGACGTACCCGGCGGCGTCCCCGACCAGCAGAACCCGGCCGGCCACGCGTCCGCGGACTCGTTGGCGCAGCGGGCCGGCACCCATGACGGCACCGGCGGGACGAGCGTCGTGCAGGCGACGCTTGAGCGCCGGGAACGCGTCGAGGTGCGACTCGAAGCTCCCGCGCGCCGAGGTGAGGATCGCAACCCCGACGAGGTCCTCCGCGACCGGTGTCACGTACGCCTCCCCCAGCTGCGACCAGTAGACCTCTACGAGGTCTGTCCAGGGAGAGACGAAGAAGTGCTGCCGCAGCCCGCGGCGGACCTCGGAGGTGGGCGAGGAGAGGCGGGTGGAGCGATCCGGGCGGGCGAGGCTCAGCTGACGGCGGATGGATGTGTGCAGACCGTCGGCGGCGGCCGGATGGCGGGCGAGGCCCAGCTGGCGGCGGATGGGTGAGTGTAGGCCGTCCGCGGCCGCGAGGTAGCGGGCTGTGCGGCCGGCGGCGGTCACCGAGGTGGTGTTCTGGATGATCGGCCCTACTCGGGTCCGAAGTACCGGCACTCCGAGCTCGGCCAGCCGATCAGTCAGAGCCTGATGCAGGGTCGTACGGCGGACGCCCAGGCCCGGGCCGGCCCGAAACCGAGCGTCCACCTGGTGCACAGCGTCGAGATAGCGGATGCCGTGAAACGGGCGTCCGGTCAGCTCCACACCGAGACGCGTGAGGTAGTCGGCGGCGCTGTGGGCGATCCCCTCACCGCAGGCCTTGTCGATAGGAGCCGAGCGGGGCTCGACGACGACGACCGACAAGCCGGCCAGGGCCGCGCGGATCGCCGTGGCCGCGCCGGCGGGGCCGGCGCCCGCAACCAGGAGATCCACATCGGGTCGAGCCGAGCCGGTGCCGGGGTGCGTCATGTGGGTGGGCCGGGAGCGATCACTTGACCACGGCGGCGGTCAGGGCCGCGTCTTCGCAGCGGATGCGGATGGCGAGGAGGGGGATGTTGAGGACGGTGAAGACCAGGGCGGTGATCCAGGCAGTGTGGACCAGTGGGAGGGCGATGCCCTCGGCGACGACCGCCACGTAGTTGGGGTGGCGGATCCAGCGGTACGGGCCGCGCGCAACCAAGTGGAGGCCGGGGACAACGATCACCCGGGTATTCCACTGGTGCCCCAGGACCGTGATGCACCACCAGCGCAGGCCCTGCGACAGGAGGACGACGGCGAGCATCGTCCAGCCGAGTGCCGGGATGAACGGCCGGTGCGCCGCCTCCACCAGACAGCCGGCGAGAAGACCGGTGTGCAAGACGACCATGAACGGGTAATGCCCGCGCCCCGACTCCACACCACCGTGCGCGAAGCTCCACCTGGCGTTGCGCAGCGACACCACCAGCTCGGCCACGCGCTCACCGCCGACGAGCAGGACCAGCACCACATACCAGGCGTAGGAAGACATCACCACTCCAGGAGGACGAGCTCGGACGAGAAACCCGGGCCCATGGCGAGGAGCAGTCCCATGCCTGAAGGATCCAGCCCGAGCGTGTCACCGAGGACGTGGAGGACCGAGGAGGACGACAGGTTGCCGACCGCATCGAGCGATTTCCAGGTCAGGTCCAGGGCTCCCGGCCGCAGCTCCAACGTCTCCGCCACGGCCTCCAGCACCTTCGGCCCGCCCGGATGACTCACCCAGGTCCCGATCTCCGGCACGGTCAAGCCATAAGACCCGAGAAAGGTCCGCACATCACCACCGAGATAGGTCCGAACCACGTCGGGCACATCCGCCCCGAGGACGATCCGGAACCCGCCCGACCCGACGTCCCACCCCATCACCCGCTCGGAGTCCGGATACAACCGGCTCCGCGTCGCCACCACCGACGGCCCCGACGCCAGCGGGTGCTCCGAGCCGGTCAGCACCACGGCCGCCGCGCCGTCCCCGAACAACGCCCCACCCACGAGGTTCGGCAACGACGAGTCGTCCCGCTGCAGGGTCAGCGAACACAACTCCACCGACAGCAGTACGGCGACATGCGTCGGCCAAGCGAGCAAGTAGTCGTGCAACCGGGCAATGCCCGCAGCCCCACCCACACAGCCCAGTCCGAACAACGGCAGGCGCTTGACGTCCTCCCGCAACCCCAGCCGCACCGCCACCCGTGCGTCGATCGACGGCGCGGCCACCCCGGTCACCGTGGTGAACATCAGGACATCCACATCGTCGAGCGTCAGCCCGGCGTCCGCCACCGCTCCGGCGACCGCCTCGGCTCCGAGATCCACGGCAGTCGCAATCCACGCGTCGTTCGCGTCCCCGAAGTCCTTGAGTACGGCGTACTCCTCGAGCGGCAACGCGAGGTGCCGAAACGAGACCCCGGCATTCGCGTGCAGCCGGCGGAGCAGCGCGGTCCCATTGCCGTCCGGCAGGCAGATGTCCGCGAAGGCGGCGGTCAGCTCGGACTGCGGATAGCGGTACGGCGGCAACGCGGGCCGGACCGCGGCGATCCGCGTCATCGTGGCATCGTTACGTTGGTGAGCATCCTGCGGACAGTCCGTGGTCTCGCCCTCGCATGCCACCCGGGACCGACAGTCGCCGTCACCGTGCTGGTCACGGCCCTCGCTTGGTCGACCGGGCGAAGCCCCGCCGGGTGTCTCCTCGTCGCAGCAACGATCCTCACCGGCCACCTCTCGATCGGCTGGAGCAATGACGCGATTGATGCCGCCCGAGACACCATTGTGAACCGTCAGGACAAACCAGTGGTGCGTGGACTGGTGAGTCGCCGTACCCTCGCCGTCGGCGCCGGCGTCATGCTGGTCGTCACCATCCCGCTCTCGCTCGCGAACGGGATCGCGGCCGGCCTGATGCATCTGCTCTTCGTCGCCTGCGCCTGGGCGTACAACCTCGGGCTCAAATCGACCGCGATCTCCTGGCTTCCGTACGCCGTCGCGTTCGGTGCACTGCCCTCGTTCGTCACGCTCGGCACGGCCGATGTCTGGGCTCCCTGGTGGGCGACCGCGGCCGGTGCCTTACTCGGGATCGGTGCCCATCTGGCAAACGTCGTACCCGATCTGGACGACGACCTGGCGACCGGTGTGCGGGGCTGGCCGCAGCGGCTCGGCCCCTATGCCCGGCTGATTGCGCCGCTGCCGCTGGCGGCGGCGACCGCGCTGCTGGTGATCGCGCCGGCCGGTGCGGTCGGAGTGATCGGATGGATCGCGCTCGTAGTGGTCGCCGGTTTGCTCGTCGTGATCGTGGCGTGGCGGGACGCGCCGTTCGTGGTCACGATCGCGATCGCCGCGGTGAGCATCATCAGCTTGGTGCTCCGCGGCGACGCACTGGTCTAGGCGGCGTCCGGCTTGAGCGGTGCGTTGCTGCCCAGGATGGCGGCGGTGAGCGCCTCGGCCGGCTTCTTCGCGGCCCGCGGGTTGGTGATCAGCACCAGGTCGATCGACGGGAGCTCCGGCAGTCCGGCGCTCGGCGGCGGCTCGACCAGGTCGGCGGGCATCAGCGACCGGGCGAAGATCGCGATCCCCAGTCCGGCCCGGACTGCCGCGAGTACGCCGTTCACACCCCGGACGATGCAGGTGATCCGGCAGGACCGGCCCGCCTGCTCGAGCGTCTGCACACCGAGCGACCGGCTGAGCGACGGTGCCTGATAGGCGACCAGCGGAACCGGGCCGTCGGGGGCGATCCGGGTCCCGGAGATCCCGGCCCAGACCAGCGGGTCCCGCCGTACCAGCCGTCCGTTCGGCTCGTAGCCGCCGCCGGCGCCGTGCTTCACGTACGCGAGGTCCAGGTGGCCGGACTCGACCCGGCGGAGCAGGTTCGGGCTCTGGGCAACGGTCAGCTCGAGGTCGATCCGCGGGTAGAGCTGGCGGAAGTCGCGCAGGATCCGCGGCAGCGGGGTGAGCGCCAGGTCGTCGGTCACGCCGAAGCGCAGCCGGCCGCGCAGCTCGGAGCCGGTGAAGTACCCGGCCGCCTCCTCGTGCGCGGCCAGGATGGTCCGGGCGAACCCGGCCATCGCCTCGCCGTCCGCGGTCAGCGTCACCGTCCGGGTGTCCCGCACGAACAACGGCCGCCCGACGGCCACCTCGAGTTTGCGGACATGTTGACTGACCGTCGGCTGCCGGATGCCCAGCCGGTCGGCGGCCTGGGTGAAGCTGAGCGACTGGGCCACCGCCAGGAACGTGCGCAGCTGGTCCGGGTCGTACATCGATGCACCTCCCATTACGTGACGCAATAAGACTAATAGGAGTAATTCGCTGTCAGAATTCAGGACCGAACCCTGAGGATGGAGATGTCCTCCCCTGACCAGTCCACTCGTGTAGGGATCGCTCTTGACCACCCGGGCCACCGGTACTGTCCCGTCCACCGACTTCCACACCCACCGCACCACCAACCCGGCCGAACTCCGCGAGACCCAGCGGCGTCCCGGCTTCAAGGACACCTTCAGCGCACTGCAGGTCCGCAACTTCCGCCTCCTGGTCAGCGGGTTGCTGGTCAGCTCGACCGGTGGCTGGATCCAGCGCATCGCGCAGGACTGGCTGGTGCTCACGATCACCGGCAGCGCCACCGCGGTCGGCATCACCACCGCGCTGCAGTTTCTCCCTACCCTCCTGCTCGGCCTGTTCGGCGGTGTGATCGCGGACCGCTTCCCGAAGCGGAAGGTCCTGCTCTGCACCCAGACCACGATGGGCATGGCGGCCGCCGTACTGGCGACCCTCGCGTTCACCGGCCAGGTGCAGGTCTGGCAGGTGTACACGATGGCCCTGTTCCTCGGCTTCGCCACCGCTGTCGACAATCCGACCAGGCAGTCCTTCGTCACCGAACTCGTCGGCAAGGACCGGGTCCGGAACGCGATCAGCATGGTGTCGTCGACGTTCCAGCTGGGCAGCCTGATCGGCCCGGCGCTCGGCGGCCTGCTGCTCGGCTCGATCGGCACCGGCTGGGCGTTCGCGCTCAACGCCTGCACCTTCTTCGCTTCGATCAGCGCCCTGCTGCGGATGCGGGAGAGCGAGATGCCCGGGCTGCACGCCGCCCGCAGGGCGAGCGCCGGGATGCGGATCCGGGACGGGCTGCGCGACGGTGTGCGGTACGCGTTCCAGGAGCCGGCGGTCCGGTGGGCGATCGCGTTGGTCGGCATCTACGGGATGTTCACGATCAGCCTGCCGGTGACGCTGACGGCGTTCGCCGACCGGGTCTTCCACACCGGCGCGTCGGGGTACGGCGTACTCAACTCGGTGGTCGCGGCCGGGGCGCTGACCGGTGCGTTGCTGTCTGCGCGCCGGGTCCGGCCGACCCGCCTGCGCAACCTGATCGGTATCGCCTGCCTGCTCACGATCACCCAGGTGCTGGCCGCGATCCAGCCGTCGCTGTGGACCTTCATCCCGGTGCTGGCCTCGATGGGCATGGCGACCCTGATGTTCCTCACCGCGGCGCAGTCGATGGTCCAGCTGACCACGCCGGACGGACTGCGTGGGCGGGTGTCCGGGATCTACAACCTGGTGTTCATCGGCGGCGGCGCGATCGGCGGTCCGACGGTCGGGTTCCTCGCCCAGCACTTCGGCGCCCGCTCGGCGCTGCTGCTCGCCGGTCTGATCCCGGCCGTGGCGACCATCGCGATCGCCCTCCGCCTCCGCCGCGACGGCCGCTTCCGGCTGGTTGTGGTCC
This sequence comes from Kribbella sp. NBC_01484, assembly GCF_036227145.1. NCBI lineage: Bacteria > Bacillati > Actinomycetota > Actinomycetes > Propionibacteriales > Kribbellaceae > Kribbella > Kribbella sp. NBC_01484. The sequence continues at coordinate 5,614,390 of NZ_CP109437.1, read as the reverse complement.
GCACCCGCTCGCCCTGGCATCAGGCCCCGGTCCGCCTCAACCTCGAGCAGGCCTCGATCCAGCTCTCGGCCCCCACCGGCATCCCGGCGCCGTGGACATCCCGGCCGTTCGTCATCGGACGCCGTCAGCACGCTCGCACGGACCCGCACACCCGGCCGTTGCGGCCGCGCCGCCGCCCGCAACACCACTAGCCGTCCGGGACAGGGCCGCGAAGCTGCCTCTCGGCCCTGTCCCGGGCAATCGATGATCAGCCGACGCGGCCACCCGTGCCGGTGGACGTGTCCGTCGACGCGCCCAGCGCGGCCAGGTCCCCGCGGGCGGGATGGCCATGGCCGAGCGGACCGGTCGCCATCGCCCGAACCAGGTTCAGCGTCACTGTCCGGGCGAACGCGACCGTCGGCGCTTTGAGCGAGTGCTTGGAGTCCGGCCCGTGGAGCGCGCGCACCCACTCCATCGAACCGGCGTCGAACACACCGGCTCCGGACGGCACCGTGTAGTACGTCGCATCCGAGAACGTACGCCGCCCCGGCCCGCAGGTGGCCGGCGAATGCGCTACCACCTGGAGGTTGGCCGGCGTACCCGCGATCGGATAGGCACGATCGATCTCCGTCGCCACCAGGCCTGGGTACGACGATCCCCTGGCCGCGCCGGTCCCGGCGAACAGGAAGAACCCGGGATCCCGGACGACGAACGATCCCTCCGCCGGGAAGCACTCGTACAGCATGCCGGTCAGGCTGTTCTCCGGACTCGGGAACGGAACGCTTCGCCACTTCACCGTCGTGTCCGGCCGATGCTTCCGCGGATCCGCGGAAGCATCCTTGTAGCCGGCCAGTACACGCTGCGAGCCCAGTCGGCCAGGTTCGTAGCGGACCCGCCAATAGACCGCGTTGGCGCCGAGGAACGCGACGTTCGTGCCCGCGTCGCGGGCCTTGGTGACGGCTGCCCGCATCCCGGTGGTCCAGTACTCGTCATGCCCACCCGACACGATCCCTCGCGCGCCGGCGAGCGCGTGCGGATCGGTGTCCAGGTCGAAGCTGGTCAGATAAGCCAGCGGTACGCCGCTCTGCTCGGCGAGCTGGATCAGCGGCAGCTCGGACTGCACCAGGAGATGCGCACCATCACGGTCGTACGGCCGGTCGAAGCTCACCCGGTACGCGCGAGTCGCGAACGAGTTGTGCGGGCCGTGGTAGAGCGAGTAGCCACCCCAGGCGTTGTACGCCTGGTAGGTGTTGACGGCATCGACGATGACGACAGCCCCGCGCGTCGAATCCGAGCGGATCGTGATCGGGACGTACTTCTCCTTGCCGTTCGCCGCGGTGAGCAGCAGCAGGTAGGCGCCGGCGGGCCAGCCTGTCGTGGGCACGGTGAGCGAGGGATGCCAATTCGTGCTGACCATGCGGTCAGCACCCACGGTCGGCGCCGGCTGCACCAGACCGGGAACGGCCGGCGAGGTCCATACCAGTCGCGCCCCCTTTCCGCCGTACCAGCCGATCCGGAACGCACGCACGGTGAAGGCGCCGGCGGTCGAGGTCACGTACAGCCGGAACGATTGGCCGCTGCGGACACTGACCCGGTCGGTGTACCCGGCGAGCTCGACGGGGCCGGCCAGCCGGTTCGCGGGCAGAACCCACTGCGTCGTACCGAGCTTCGCATTCTCAGCGAGGGCGATCCCGCCACTGGCGCGGACCGGTGGCGTCGGCGGTGAGCTCGCGCGACCCGTCGGCGACGCGGCCGGCGGCTCCTGACCGGCGGAGTGACACCCGGCCGCAGCGGCGACCAACGCCAGTACCGTCACCAAGACCCAGCGGCGCACTATCCACTCCTCTGGATCGTCGTTCGAGCATCGTAGCCACAGCATGCCTTGGAAAACGCTGAGGGGCTCGCGCCCCCGGCCGGACCGAACCGGGGGCGCGAGGTGCTGGTCGACCGACCAGCCTGGGCGGCATCAGGGAACGTTGATCACGCCGACCGGCGGAACCTTGACGGTGCGGTGGTGCTTGGTGCCGCCGAGGACGACCTCGCGGAGCGCCACGTTGTTCTTGGTGCTCGCTTCGAACAAGCGGTTCTCCGGGTTGGCCGTGACCTGGACGTAGTACGTGCCGTTCGGCAGGTCCGTCACGTCGAAGGACTGGCCGGGCAGGGACTGCACGTAGGTGTCGCCGGAGCCGACGTCCAGGACCTCGCGGACCGACAGCGATCCGTGGTTGCCGCACGCTGTGTGCAGGTCGGTGTTCTGCGGGTGCCAGTTGGCGTTCTTCACCGTGTAGTCGATGGAGTCCGTCGCGGCCAGGCAGAACGCCTCCTTCTGACTGCGGACCACCTCGGTCTGCTTCGAGTTCAGCAGGCTGTAGCGGGCGAAGTCGGTGAAGTGCCAGTGGTTGTGACCGTCGCGGCCGTCCCACTCGAGCGTGCCGGTGTTCCGGTAGCCGACCTGCTTGCCGTTCGCATCGTAGAAATACTGGTACGCGTCCATCAAGTCCTTGCCCTGCTGCCGGAACCCATCCAGGACGAGCGGCGACGGACCCGCGTTCCACACGGTCGCCGAGAACTGCAGGAAGTCCTTCTGCGCGTCCGGCGTACCTTCGTCGCCCGGAAGGACCTCGATGCCCCACGCGGGCACCGGCCGGAGGTCCGGCTTCGGCCCCTTCGGCACGCTCGGCTTCCCGGTCGGTCGGGTCGCGTTCGGCTTCGGCGCCACCGAGCCCGCCGCGGTCGTCTTCTGCTGAGCGGCGGCGAGGCAGCCGCGGACACCGTGCCCGTCGCCACAGCCGTCACTCTGCTGCACGGTCACGTTCAAGCTGAGTGCCGCGTCGGACGCACCGATCTTGAAGAAGTCGCGATACGCCTTGCTGACCGTGACGGTCGCCTTGTACTTGCCCACGGCAAGTTTCACCGGAGCGCCGTACCCGCTGAACGTGTTCGACGACCAGCCGGTCTGCAGACCCCAGACCGCGCCCTGCGTGAACGGGTTCGCCGAACAGCCTTCCGGGTACGGCGAGGTCGCCGGCGCATCGGGACGGGTCCGCGACCCCTCACCGTTCAGGCACACCGACTGATCCTGGTCGAGCACCTGCTTGCCGGACGCATCGGTCATGGTGATGTGCAGGAACTTCCCCAGCCCGGAGAAGTCCGTGACCAAGCCCTTGGGCAGGATGCGCGCCGGCTTCCCGTTGACGTACTGCTTCGCAACGACCGGCGACTTGTACGACGCCCGCGTCGCCCGCACCTCGATCGGCGCGTTGCCGGCCACCACGTGGGTGCCGAGATCCAGGTCGACGCCGTAGTCGGGGATGCTGTCCAGCGTGACATCGGTGCTTCCGGCAACCAACTTCAGCGCCGGCCGCGCGGTCGCCGTCGTACTCGACGACGCCGCCGACGCACCGAGTGCGGCGATCGCGACCAATCCGGCCGCTCCGGCCGCGGCGATCGCCGTCCGGCCGAGTTTCCTTGAGGTACTGATGATGGAACCCCCTCCTGCTCTGCGGACCGGCATCCTCACGAGCCGGTCCCTTCGCTCGTACGACGTCCGGGCCGCGGAACGAAGTTGATGAAGGTTCGATGGCAGTCGTGTCACAGGAAGTCAGGGGACCCGAATACTTGACGCAGTAAATTAAGCGACCCTAGGCTCGGCCGAGTCCGCCCTCTCCTCCCCTGGAGGATCATCGAATGTCTCTCCGCAACCCCGCCTCGATCAGACACTGCACGATCGTGCTGGCCGCCGTCGCCCTGGTGTCGACCGCAGCCGCGATCGCTCCCGCCGACGCAGCCCAACCCGTTGTCGTCCAAGCCCAGAAGCCCGTACCAGCCAAGTACCCACAGGTCGCCGCCAAGCCGTATATGGGCTGGAGCAGCTGGAGTCTGCAGTCCACCAACTACCCCGGCGTGAACCCGGACGGCCCCGGCAGCTTCATCAGTGAGCAGAACATCCTCACCCAGGCGCAGGCGCTGGCGACCAAGCTCAAGCCGTACGGCTACGAGTACATCAACGTCGACGCCGGCTGGCAGGACGGCGGCGACGAGTACGGCCGCCCGGTCGCCATGGCGAAGCGCTTCCCCCGCGGGATGAAGGCAGTCGGCGACGACATCCACAAGCTCGGGCTGAAGTTCGGCATCTACACCACCGTCGGCCTGGGTACGGACGTCTACCGCGACGGCAACACGCCGATCTACGACGCACCTGGCTGCTTCACCCGCGACATCGTCTACCCGGACCTGCGCAAGACCAACGGCTGGGACGCGGCGTACAAGATCAACTACGAGAGCCCGTGCGCGCAGAAGTACGCCGACTCGATCGCCAAGCTCTTCGCAAGCTGGGGCGTGGACTTCATCAAGATGGACGGCGTCGGACCGGGTTCCTGGAAGGGTGCTCCGGACGACCCGAACCACAACAACACCGAGGACATCGAGGCTTGGTGGCGCGCGGTGCAGAACGCCGGCCGCCCGATGATGTACACGCTGTCCTGGTCGCTGAGTCACCGGTACGCCGACGTCTGGAAGCAGAACTCGAACGGCTGGCGGATCGACACCGACGTGGAGTGCTACTGCGACACGATCGTCCGCTGGGACAGCTCGGTGAAGGCGCGCTGGTGGGATCTGCCGCAGTGGATCGACGACGCCGGCCCCGGGCACTGGAACAACCTGGACGCGCTCAACGTCGGCGTCGGCCCTATGGACGGCCTCACCGACGCCGAACGGCAGAGCTATATGACGTTCTGGGCGATCAACGCGGCACCCCTGTTCGCCGGTGACGACCTGACCAAACTCGACGCGTACGGCCTGAAGCTGCTGACCAACCGCGAGGTCATCGCGATCGACCAGTCCGGCAACCCGGCCCGCCCGCTCAATCAGGACCAGCTTCAGCAGACCTGGTACGCCAAGAACGCCGACGGCAGCGTCACGGTCGCACTGTTCAACCTGGCCGACACCCCGGCCACGGTGACCGGCAGCCTCGACCAGCTGGGCATCACCGGCAAGGCGACCGTCCGCGACATCTGGGCGGACCAGAACACCCGGAACGTGTCCGGCCAGGTCTCCGCCGCGCTGCCGGCCCACGGGTCGAAGCTCTACAAGATCACGCCGAACGACACATCAGGTCCGACCAAGCCGGCCGACCTGACCGCGACGGACGTCAGCCGCACCACCACGTCGCTGACCTGGCGGCCGAGCACCGGCGCCTCGTCGTACAAGGTGTTTGCCAATGGCAAGCAGGTGGCGACCAGCTCGACCACGAGCGCCGTGGTGACCGGGCTGCTGCCGCAGACGCAGTACACCTTCACGGTGAAGGGTGTGAACGGCGGCCCTACGTCGGACGCCAGTGCTCCGGTCACCATGTTCACCGCGAAGTCGGGTGGACCGGTCCGGTACGAGGCCGAGGCGCCGACCAGCACGCTGACCGGGAACGCGGGCATCTCCGGGTGCACCCTGTGCTCGGGTGGCGCGAAGATCGGCAACATCGGGTACGACGCCACGGTGACGCTCAACAACATCACGGTCCCGGCCAGCGGCACGTACCTGGTCAAGATCGCCTACACCGACGGCGACACCAGCCGGCAGAGCATGCTCACGGTGAACGGCACCGACACCTACTGGGCCAACTACTCCGGTCTCGGCGACAACGACTGGGGAACGCCGCAGGTGACCTACCTCCCGATGAAGCTGACCGCCGGAGCCAACTCGATCAAGGTCAGCAACCCGGCCGGCTACATCGCCGACATCGACTGGATCACCGTCTGACCGTTCCGGAACCGTTCGTACGACGTCTGCCGTAGTGGCGAGGTATGACGGACGATGGATTCATGAGCGCCTATCCAGAAGCACTCGTGCCACCCGGCGGAACCGTTCCGGTCCCCCGCCGGGTGCGCGCGACCCTTGGCAACCGCGTCGTTCTCGACACGACGGACGCGATCTATCTGTGGGAGTTCCCGCCGTACCCGCAGTACTACATCCCGCTCGCGGACGTGGCGGACGGCGTACTGACCGACACCGGCGAGACGAAGGAGTTCGAGCACGGGGTCGCGCGGGTGCACAACGCCGGATCCGGCAAGGCCTGGGTGTACGACGAGGGTGTCGCAAAGGACCGGGTGCGGTTCCAATTCGACGCTCTCGACAGCTGGTTCGAGGAGGATGAGGAAGTCTTCGTCCATCCGCGCAACCCGTATGCGAGGTGTGACGCGATCCGGTCCGGCCGGCACGTCAAGGTCGAACTGGACGGGACGCAGCTGGCCGAGTCCCGCTCGACGGTGATCGTGTTCGAGACCGGGCTGCCGCCGCGCTACTACTTCCCGCGGACCGAGGTGAACTTCGAGCACTTGACCCCGAGCGACACCCGGAGCGCGTGCCCGTACAAGGGCCGGACGTCCGACTACTGGTCCGTCGGCGACCGCCGCGATCTCGCTTGGTCGTACGACTTCCCGACCGCTCCGCTGCTGCCGATCACCGGCCTCGTCTCCTTCTTCAACGAGAAGGTCGACCTGACCATCGACGGCGAGCCGCAGGCCCGTCCCATCACCGCGTTCTCCGACCGCGAGATCAGCGCAGGCCCGCCGAACTGAGCTCAGATGGCGGCGGTGGTGGCGCCGTCCATGGTGATGATCGAGGCGGTGACGTAGCTGGCCCGTGGGGACGCGAGGAAGACGGCGACGTCGGCGACCTCGCTCGGTTCGCCGGCGCGGCCGAGCGGGATCTCGGCGACGAGATCCCGCAGCAGTTCCTCTTTGGGACGGCCGGTCGCGCGGACTGCCGCCTCGAGGCCCTCGTCGACGCGGGAGGTCCGGGTCGTGCCGGGGTTGATCACGTTCACCCGGACGCCCTGCGCGGCGTACGCCTTGGCGTAGCCGACCGATGCCAGCATGAGCGCCGCGTTGGCCGCGCCGCCGCCGATGTGCAGCGGGTTCGCCGCGCGGCCGCCCTGGCCGACCACGTTCACGATCGCGCCGCTGCCGCGCTCGGCCATCCCGCGGATGACCGCCTCGGTCGCGTGCATGTAGGTGAAGTACTTCGCCTCCATCGCGGCGTGCAGCGTCGTGCTGCCCAACTCGTCGACGGGCGTCCGCCGGGCCGCACCCGCACAGTTGATCAGGATGTCCGGTACGCCGATCCGCTCGAACGCCGCCGTGGTCGCATCGGGATCGGTGAGGTCGACCGCCTGCACCTCGAAGCTCAGGCCCTTGGCCGCAAGCTCCTCCTGCGCCTTCGCCAGGTTCCCGGCGTCACGGGAGATCCCGATCACCTTCGCACCCTCCCAGGCGAGCGCCTCCACACAGGCCAGGCCGATGCCCTTGCTCGCTCCGGTGACGACCGCGGTCTTCCCGGACAGTTGCAGATCCACGTGACTCCTCAGGTGTTGGCGTCGTACTCGTCGCGGGCGGCGGCGATCTCGTCCATGTGGTCGTAGGCCCAGGTCCGCATCGTCGCGACGGCCGCCGCCAGGCTCAGGCCGAGCGGGGTCAGCGTATAGCTGACCGTCACCGGCACAGTAGGAAGAACATCACGCCGGACGACGCCGTCCCGCTCGAGGTTGCGCAGCGTCTGGGTGAGCATCTTCTGGGTGATGCCCTCGATGATCGACTTGAGCTGGCCGGAGCGCAGCGTGCCGCCCTTCTCGAGCGTGCTGATCACCAGCATCGTCCAGGTGTCGCCGATCCGGCCGAGCACCTGACGCGTCGGGCAGGCGCCTTTCGTGGCGTCCCACCTACCTCTGACCTGGTCGGTATCCATTCGGTGCCTATGGCAGTAATTAGTGCTGTCTTCCGCCCGCCACGATCGGTTCGTAGCGTCATTGCCGAGTCTAGGTGAAGGAGCAGGACGGCCATGAGAGCAGTGGTTCCGGTGGACACCGGCAGGATCGGATTCGCGGAGGTCGACGACGTCCGGCCGGGCGCGGACGAGATGGTGATCGAGGTCGCGGCGTTCTCGATCAACCGCGGTGAGACGTTCCAGCTGGAGCGGCCGCAGGACGGGTGGCGACCCGGCAAGGACATCGCCGGCCGGGTGATCGAGGCCACCCCTGACGGTCCGCCGGTCGGCACCCGCGTGGTCGCTCATCTCCCACACTCGGGCTGGGCCGAGCGCGTGACCGCACCGGCCACCCAGGTCGCCGTACTGCCGGACACCATCTCCTTCGCGCAGGCCGCCGCGCTCCCGCTGGCCGGACTGACCGCGCTGCGCTTGCTGCGTACGGCGGGCAGCGTGATCGGACGGCGGATCCTCCTGACCGGCGCGTCCGGCGGAGTCGGCCACTATTTCACCGAACTCGCGGCCGGCGCCGGCGCATCCGTCACGGCCGTCGTCTCGTCCCCCGCCCGCGGCGAGCGACTGCTCGAACTCGGTGCCCAGGATCTCGTGTACGACGTCGCGGACGCACCCGGACCGTACGACCTCGTCTTCGAATCCGTCGGCGGCCAGAGCCTGCCGGTCGCGTTGTCGAAGCTGGTACCGGGTGGTGACCTGATCTGGTTCGGCGAGGTCAGCCGGCAACCGGTGACGCTCGATTTCTTCGACTTCTTCACCGCTCCCGAGGCGGCGCGCATCCGGCACTTCCACTACGTCCACGGCCGCGACGACGAGGACCTGGCAACGCTGGTCCGGCTGGTTGCGTCCGGCCGGCTCCACCCGGAGCTCGGCCGCGTCGAGGACTGGTCCTGGACGGACGTCGTACTCGATGACCTGCGTGAGCGTCGCATCCGCGGCAACGCCGTACTGACCCTGCATGAGGAGGAAGCACCACCGATGGATCCGAAGACCGTTGTGACCCGGTACGTCGAGGCGGTGGCGGCGGGTGATCTGCCGACGATCCGCGCCAGTTTCGCGCCCGACGTCGTGTGGACGTATCCCGGTGACCTCCCGCTGTCCGGAGACTGGAAGGGACGGGACATGGTCGTCGACGAGTTCCTCGGTGCGGCCGCCGGCAACCTCTTCGCCCCCGGTACGCCGGTGACGATCAGGCTCGTCAACGTCATCGCCGACGGCGAGCAGGTGTTCGCCGAGTGGACCGCACAGGCGACCGCCCGCGCCGGTGGTGCCTACGACAACAAATGTGGCGGAGTCTTCACCGTTCGGGACGGCCTGATCGTCGCGGTCCGGGAGTACCTCGACACCGACCACGCCCGCCGGGTCCTGTTCGCCGGCGAATCGATGCCCTGAGCAATCGTCAGCTTTCGGCGCCCCAGGCAACGAATTGGAATCGGCGCTACTCCGGCTTTGATCGGGTCAGTACGATGGGTCACCAGATCGACACTCTTTGTTTCGACGCCTGATGCCCGAGCAGTTGCCCAGAGCACCCGACGCCGGAGGACCCGTGCCGACCACGTCACCTTCTCCTACCGCCACCGAACGCGTTTCCTGGCGGTCCGTTCTTCACCACGACCTCCCTGCCTCGCTGGTGGTCTTCCTGATCGCAGTACCGCTCTCGCTGGGGATCGCCGCCGCCTCCGGCGCCCCGCTGATCGCCGGCCTGGTGGCCGCGGTGGTCGGTGGGGTGGTCGCCGGTGTGCTCGGCGGCTCCCCGTTGCAGGTCAGCGGTCCGGCCGCCGGCCTGACCGTTGTCGTCGCCGGCCTGGTCGGTCAGTTCGGCTGGGCCGCGACCGCCGGCATCACCTGCGCCGCCGGCCTCGTGCAGATCCTGCTGGGCGTCACCCGGATCGGGCGGCTCGCCCTCTCCCTGTCTCCCGCCGTGGTGCACGGCATGCTCGCAGGCATCGGCGTGACGATCGCCGTCCAGCAGGTGCAGGTCGTGCTCGGCGGCAAGGCGCAGAGTTCCCTGATCGAGAATGTGGCCGCGCTGCCCACGCAGCTGATCGCCCATCACGGTCACTCCGTCGTGGTCGGCGTACTGACCGTCGCCATCGTGCTGGCGTGGCCCAGACTGCCCAAGGTCAAGGTGATTCCGGCACCGCTGGTCGCCGTGGTCGCGGTGACCGCGCCGGCCGCGGTCTTCATGGTCGACGTCGCCAGGGTCGCTCTACCCGACCGGCCGCTGCAGGAACTGATCATGCCCGCGATCCCCGATGGCACGCCGTGGGAGATCGTGACCGCGGTGCTGACCGTTGCCCTGGTCGCCAGTGTCGAGTCGCTCCTGTCGGCCGTTGCCGTGGACAAGCTTCATCGCGGCCGGCGCAGCAACCTCGATCGCGAATTGATCGGCCAGGGCGCCGCGAATGCGGTGTCCGGAGCGCTCGGCGGCATGCCGGTGACCGGCGTGATCGTGCGCAGCTCCACCAATGTCACGGCCGGCGCGCGGACCCGCGCCGCCGCGGTCCTGCACGGCCTCTGGATCGCCGCGTTCGTCCTCGCGGCCGGCTCGATGCTCGAGCTGATCCCGATGGCCGCGCTGGCCGGCGTCCTGCTCGTCACCGGATTGCGCCTGGTTCAGCTCGCCCACATCCGCACGTTGCGCCGGCACGACGAGTTGCTCGTGTACATCGTGACCGCGGCGGGCGTCGCCGTACTCGGACTGGCCGAAGGTGTCCTGGCCGGACTGGCGCTCGCGATCGTGCGCGTGCTGTACCGACTCGCCCGGGCGACAGTGACCACAACCGAGAACGACGGGCTGTGGACCGTGCGGATCCGCGGCACGCTCGTGTTCCTCGGGGTTGCGTCGCTCGTCCGGACACTGCGGTCGATCCCAGCCGGCGCCCGCGTCCGGGTCAACCTGGACGTCGACCATCTCGACCATGCGGCGTACGAAGCGATCGAGGACTGGCGGCGTGGACACATCGCCCGCGGTGGTTCGGTCGAGCTCAACCGGGCGGCGTTCCGAGCGGCGATGCACTTCGATCCGGCGCGGCGGCTGATGCCCTGGCAACCCCAGGTCATCCCCGAGCCCGACCAGCGGGTCTCGATGCTGGACGGGATCCGTGAGTTCGAGGCCTCGGCCGAGCTGATCCGGCCGATGCTCGCGAAGCTGGCGGCGGACGGGCAGCGGCCGGCGCAGCTGTTCATCACCTGTGCCGATTCGCGGATCGTGCCGACGATGATCACGACCAGCGGTCCAGGCGATCAGTTCTGCGTGCGGAACATCGGCAACCTCGTTCCACCGAAGGGCTCGAACAGCAACTCCGTCGACGCCGCGATCGAGTACGCCGTCGACGTCCTCGGCGTGAAGTCGATCGTGGTCTGCGGTCACTCGCACTGCGGCGCCGCCGCGGCCGCACTGGAGGCGAACGTCCCGGCCGGTTCCGGCCTGCAGAACTGGCTACGTCACCTCGAGCCTTCGGTACGCCGTGCGGTCGGGCTGCCGGACATCGTCGACCCGGCGACCGGCGTGAAGTTGTCCCCGGCCGACAAGCTGTCCGTCGCGAATGTCGGCGTACAACTGGCGAACCTTCGCAGCTTCGCCTGTGTCCGCACGGCAGAGGCCGAAGGGCGGCTCGAACTGATCGGGCTGTGGTTCGACATCGGTGCGGCCGCGGCCCGGCTGGTGCTCGACCGCGAGCCCTATCTGGTCCGCGCCGACGAGGAACTCGCCACCGCGGGCAGACGCTGATCGAGCTGGGAGACGTCGGCGGGGATGCGTACCCGCCGCGCGTCGAAGAGCAGGAGCAGCGGGAGTGCCAGGGTGATCGCGACCAGGCCGTCGAGCCAGTAGTGGTTGGCGGTCACGACGACGACCGTGAACGTGAGCAGCGGGTGTGCCATCCACAACCAGCGCCAACGCGAGCGAGTGGCCCGGATCAGGAACACCGCGACCATGAACGCCCAGCCGACGTGCAGGCTCGGCATCGCGGCGAACTGGTTCGCGACTCCCGAGTCGGTGCTCGCTCCGTACACGGACTGGCCGAGCAGTACGCCGGTGTCCACCCAACCCGGCATCATCCGCGGCGGCGCGAGCGGGAAGAACATGTGCCCGATCAAGGCCAGCCCGGTCAGCGACGCGAGCGCCCAACGCGCTTTCCCGTACTCAACCGGCCGCCGGATCATCAACCACAGCAGCACCAGCGCCGTCAGCGGGAAGTGCACACTCGCGTAGAACACATTGGCGAGGTCGGCCAAACCGTGGACCCGCAACGCCTGCTGCTGCACGGCCGCCTCGCTCGGCAGGCCGAGCCAGTTCTCCCAGCGGATCAGCTCATCGGCATGCTTGTACGCCGATCCGGTGTGCTCCGCGGACAGGAATCGGCCGAGGTTGTACACCCCGAACAGCACCGCCAGCAGTGCGATCTCCCGCACGACCCGCCAGATTCCGCCCGGCGGTCTGGTCACCGTCGGACGTGATGACGGTTGTCCCACCCGCTCCAGAGTCATCTGCGCCACGCCGACCCCCAGCTCAAACCGAACACTCGTTCTCCGAACTTCCACCCTGCTCCGACGGCCGCCCGAAAATCAAGAACGGTCATTCGTTTTCCTTGTGATCCCTGGCACTCTTTCAAATTATCGCAACCTGCTGATAGTTGCGAAGAATATGAACCAATTCACACCTACGGAGACCAGGCCCGCCACTCGGTTCGCTCAGGGTGGTTGGGAGTAGCTCGAAGCCGAGGTTGGGTGCAGCTCGACAGGACGTATCGGTCCAGGGGCACTCGTCGGGCCAGGCATTCACGCCTGGCCGCGGCCGGCCGGGCCGGCGCCAGGGCGGACACATCCTGTCGAGCTGCACACCCCAGCCACATCCGCGCCCCCGGGGCTGCCGCCGTACGCAACCGACCAAGCCTGCGCGGCAGATGCGGTGACCGGACCCCGCCCGGCTTGCTGGCACCGGCACCGGCACCGGCACCGATCCCCGCAACCTGGGACACCTCCTGGGATCCTTGGACAGGTCCTGCCATGTCCGAGGTCCCCACTACCTGTCCGAGGTCGCCCTGTTCGTCGGCGCGGTCGCCCTGCGTGTGGTCGCCCGGCGCATCGACGGCGACCACGCCCGCACCGGCTACGCCCGGGCGGCTGTTGCCGGTGTGGTCAGCGTGCTCCTGCTCGCGCGTGCGCGGTCCTGTTCGCGGCAAGCGCCGGGCTCGTGCGTCAGCCGACCAGGGTCGGGTCCGCTGTGTAGGTGTCGCAGGCTGACGGGCCGGCCGCCTCGAAGCCGTTGAAGTGCCACAGCGCGAAATTCGCCACGTCCCCGTGGTCGTGGTCGGGATCACGGCTGTTCCGAATGGCCTTGTTCCGCAGGTCGAGCCATTCGCTGTCGACCGGGAAGGACTCCTGGTCAGCGCCGAAGTAGGCGCCGCCGAAGCAGTGTGCCTGAAGCTCGACTCTCCGGCTCTCCTCCCGTTGCGCGTCGGCCCCGTTGGCCGTGGTCTCCCATTCGTACTCCGCCAAGCGCATCCCGGTCAGCGCCTGGACGTGATGCCCGTACTCGTGCGTGATGGTCAGCGCCATCCAGGCCAGCGCCACCCCGGGGCGGCGCTTGTAGTCGTCCAGGTTCTCCTGTGCGCCCAGGTAGATGGTGTCCCCGCAGTAGAACGCCCAGGCGTCGTCGCCGTGACATGGCGAGGTCGGCGACTTGCCCGGTACGACGGCCAGCTTCGGTGGAGTGAAGGTGAACCCGGCCTTCCGGATCACCGGTGCCCACGCCTTGTTCAGGCAGGCGACGAACTCGGCGTAGTAGGTCTGGACCTTCCGCAGCGAGGTCGCCGGCATCGCCGGCTCCACACATCGCGGCGCCGTGAGCTTCCCGGCCCGGTAGATCGGATTCCGCGTGAGCGCCGCCGGTTGAGGTGGCCTGGAGACCCGCGCGGTCGGCGCCGTGGTCGGGACCTTCGTCGGTACCAGCGATCGCACCTTGGCGGTCGCGGATGCGGCTGACTTCCTCGCGGTAAAGGGACCGTCGGTCGGTGTGCAAGCGGAGAGCAGGACGACAGCGGCAGCGCAGAGGGCGGCCGCACGCCTTGTGTTCACCGACTGACTGTAGACCAGGTGATCGTGGCCCGGTCAGGACGGGCCACGACCTGGACTAGTCCGTCGGCCGGGAGGGCGTCGTACTGGTCGGCGACGACGACTGGGGTTGCGAGGGCGTACAACTCGTGGGCGATGAGGGCGCCGAGGGGGATGATCGGGTCGGGGCGGCCGAGGATGATCGCAGCGGGAGCGGTCCGGGTGCGGATCTGTTCGGCGAGGACGCTGGAGGCCGAACTGGAGCCGCGGCCGGACTCCATCAGGAGGATGCGGCCGGCCAGGATTGCGCCGCACTGGGGATGGTGGGCGTCGATGATGCGACCGTCTTCGTCGGTGCCACCCCAGAAGGACAGTGGCGCGGTGAGGCGGATGGCTTCGCCGGACGCCGTGCCGGGGTGCAGTGTGCGGGCGGTGACGATCATGAGTCGAGCACGACTCGGCCTGCGCGCGCGGAGGCGACGCATTCCTCCAGCGATCCGAGGACCGCGGAGACGTTGATGTTGCCGGGAGCGTAGTGCGCCCACTTGCCCGAGTTCGTCATCACGTTCTTCCAGCCGGGCGCGAGGATCGACGTCACGTAGGTGCAGGTGTCGACGACCACGGTCACACCTGCGGCCTCCAGCACCTGGAGTACGCCGGTCTCCGCCGCCCGCGCTCGCGTCGCCCGACCGGTCGACAGATAGAAGGGCACGTTCAGCGCGGGTCCGTTCCCGACGAGTTCGGCCAGTCGAGCACATTCGCCGTACGACGCGTGCGGCGTACCGACGCTGACCGCATCGAGCTTGCCTTCGCGGAACGTCGACAAGCCTCGCCGGACCTCCCGCAATGTGGCGAGGTGAACCTCGTGCACCGGCAGCCCATCCAGCGAGGTGGGCGCCTCCGGCGTCACGCCGACCGCGTGGAACAACGCGACTCCCCCAGCCGACGCGGCCGCCGCACCGAAGGCCTTCAGCTCGTCCTCACCGACATCCGCCGGAATCCCTACCAGCACAGGGATTTCGGCACCAACCACCGATCCGACGTGATGCCCCAGCAGTGGATACGCCAGGTCGGACTCCAGGAATCGACCCAGCGGACGGCAGTCGAACACCACGGTTCCCCGCCGCGCCTCAGTCGTCTGGAGGCCGGAGTACGGCGCTCGCCCGGTGATGGCGGCGCAGATGTCGAGGAAGTCGCCGTACCGATCGGTCCGCGCGCCGAGGACCGAGTTGGCGAACACGATCGCATTCGACTCCGCCCACGCCACGTGCTCGCCGAGACCCGGCCGGTTCGGCAGCTGGTACGGCGCACAGGTGAAGGTCGGCGCACACCCGAGAGCTACGTACGCCGACATCAGCTCACGACCCGCGGTCGCGAGGTCCCGGTCACGGACCAGCCCAGGATGCAGGAGATCCATCGAGCCGACGTTCAGCGTGGTTGGGACGCGGACCTTCGCACCCAGGTCGGCCAACCGGTGCGCGAAGTCGAGACTGACCTGGCCGTGGTACAGGCATGAGTCGACATGCGCGGACGTGATCTCGACCAGCCGCGGCGCGTCGGAGATCCGCGCCTGCGCCACGATCACGCGCATCGCGAGCGCGACACCATCTCCGCTCTGACCGCCGAGCATCGCTTCTTCCTCGGCGGTCAGGTGGAGACTCTGCATGCGTCGAAGCTAAACCTTCTGCCGGCGCGAGGCGACCAGCGCCCCCGATTCGTAGCCGTCGGCGCGTAGGCCCTGGCCGGCGGTGACCTCGAGGATGTCGATACTGAGCGGCATCCCGGTCAGGTCCTCGGAGCTGATCGGGCGGTCGTCCAGGTAGATGTCGACCCGGTCGATGCCCTGGACATCGATCGCGACGGTGAGCGTCGTACCGCTGAAGGTCGTCTTCAGGTCGAGCCGGCGGACCGGCCTCGCCGCGAGCAGCGAACCGGCCCTGTTCAGCAGGTCGACGTTGCCTTCGAGCAGATCGGCCTGGGTCAACTTGTGGGTCTCGGTCGGCTTGACACCGAGATCCTCGACCGGTGTGCCGGACAGCGCGCCGACGCGCAGAGTCCGCCGGATCGCGACCCGCATGTTCGCCCCGTTCGGCAGCGCGACGTACGGCGAGGTCTCGTCCGGTGGCGGTGGTTCGTTCAGCAGCGAGGCGAGCAGACCGTGGGTCCACACGTTCGCGCCGCCCGCGCCGGTGTTGTCGTCGACGCCGAGGATCGTGCCGACGGCGTGGTCGGCGAACCCGGCGGCGAAGATGTCGGTCGCCGAGTACACCCGGGCGTCGGTGATCAGCACCACCGGGCCGAAGTACTTCTGGCCGATGTCGTTGGCGCCGTCCACGGGCGTGATCGGCTTCGACGCCGAATACGCCGCGCCGGTCTCGGTGGCCAGGTCGAGCGAGTCGAACCACGGACCGAGGTCGATGCCGGCCGGGTTGTCCTTGTGCCGGCGGCAGATCCGGAGGTTGAGCGGCGTACTGATGAACTGCACCGGCTCCGGGTCGATGTGCCGCGGCGTCATCGTCTGCAGGGTGAATTCGCTGGCGTAGATGTGCCCGCCGCCGTTGGCGCGGACGTCGACGATCAGGCCGTTCTGCGGCAGCATCGCGGCCAGCCGGACGAACTCGTCCCGGAACGCGACCGGGTCCTGAACGCTGAACGTGAAGATCCGCAGGTGCCCGAAGGTCCCGGACGGCGTCACCACCTCGCGGGCCCGGAAGACACCAGGCATCGTGGTCGGCAGGTCGGCGCCGCTGACCGCGGCCGGGGTGCGCAGCTCGGCCGAGCTCTGGCCGCGTTCGAGGTCGACGACGTCGGGGACGTACAGGGTCTTCTTCGCGCGGGCCTTCTCGTCGGAGTCGAGGTCGAGTCCCATCGAGGCGGAGGTCGCGTTGACCGCGTCGAGGTCGGTCATCGGCGGGAGGTTGGTGGTGACCTTCCATTGCTCGCGCAGCTCTTGGGTTGAGCCGTCGAGACCGGTGTAGGTCAGCGTCACCCAGTCCTCGTCCGGCGGTGCCTGGATCACCAGGGGTCGCAGGGTGAGCGACTCCAGGCCGCGCGCGAGGTTGGCGGCGTCGTTGCTGCCGGCGAACACGGCGCCGTTCAACGCGACGGCGCGAGCGATCGGCGTACCGTTCCAGTGCGTCACCTCGGCTCCCTTGCCGAACTGCGGCGCCTGATAGCCGGTGATGGTCTGGGTGATCAGGTAGTGCTCGGCGCCGGCCGGGTCGTAGCACTTCTCGATCATGAACGGCAGGAACGCGATCTTCCCCGCGAACGGGACCGGCAGCAGGTAGTTCGTGTGCAGGTCGCGGACCGAGTGGAAGATGCTCGACATCGCGCGATGGAAGATCCATTCCGGTTCCATCGTGTCGCTGGTCTGACGCTCCATGTGGGCTCGCATCACGCGCAGGCGCTGCAACGGGTTGACCGCGTGCATCGCGACCTTCAGCGGCAGATGCGCGTAGTTCTCACCGAGCAGCAGGAGCGCCTGGTCGACCAGGAGCTTGCGCTGGTCGAGCGTCAGGGTGCCGGCCGATTCGAGGAAGTCCGGCAGGGGTACGACGGCTGCCTGCGCGGCGGCCGCCTGCGTCGTCGTGGTGGTCCCCCGGTTTGCCGTCGTACTCGCGATCGACTTGCGGGCGGCGCGTTTCGTCGCCGTGGCGGTCTTCGCCGGCTCTTGCCGGGCCGTGGTCCGCGGCGCCGCAGTCTTCCGCGGCGCGGTTGTCTTCTTCGCTGCGGCAGTCTTCCGCGCCGCGGTCGTCTTCTTCGCTGCGGCAGTCTTCTTCGCCGCGGTCTTCTTCCCCGTGCCTCTCGTGCTACGTGGCTGAGACATCGCTCCCCCAATACGGCGGCCCCTCCCCGGGCCGCGATGCCTCCACCGTCGTCCGCGCGTGTGGTGATGTCAACGGCCAGCGGTTGACCACCTGGCTGCAAGGATGGGCGCGTGAGTGAGTTCTGGGACAGCATCACGTCGGCGCAGCCGGACCCGTCGCTGAAGGTGGTGATCGGCACGGGTGTGGTCGCGCTCGTGCTGATCGCATGGCGGCCGTTCTGGCGGTTGACCCGGCAGGTCATAACGATCGCCCACGAGGGTGCGCACGGCCTGATCGCCGCCCTGGTCGGACGGAAGCTGGCCGGCATCCGGCTGCATTCGGACACGTCCGGCGTCACCGTGTCCCGTGGCCGTCCGACCGGTCCGGGGATGATCGCCGTACTGCTGGCCGGCTACCCCGGGCCCGCGCTCTTCGGCCTCGCCGCCGCGTTCGTCCTGAGTCGTGGGTACGCCGTTGCGCTGCTCTGGGGACTGTTGGTCGCGCTGGTGATCCTGCTGCTCCAGATCCGCAACCTTTACGGGCTCTGGTCGGTGGTGGTCTTCGGTGCTGTCGTCTTCGGCGTGTCGTGGTGGGGATCGCCCTCGGTGCAGTCCGCGTTCGCTCAGCTGCTCACGTGGTTCCTCCTGCTGGCGGCGCCACGTGCCGTGCTCGAGCTGCAGCATTCACGCCGCGGCGGGCAGGGGCGGAGTTCGGATGCGGATCAGTTGCGGCGACTGACCGGCGTACCGGCGTTGCTGTGGGTCGGGATGTTCGGCCTGGTGACGCTGGCGTGTCTGGCGCTCGGTGTCGTGTGGTCCGGGGTGCTGCCGGGCTAGGGCGGTGGCGGCAGGGTCACTCCGAAGCCGGTGATCGCCAGGCGGAGCAGGACCTGCCCTGGTCTGAGCAGGTCGGCGATCTTCGCCGCACTCAGCAACTCCAGTTCCGCGAGACGTTGTGCATAGCCGCCTTGGACGCGGGCCTGCTGCAGTTCGATGGTGTTGTGCCAGACCTTCTGCCGGGACTCGCGCAGGAAACGCTGTGACGACAGGCGGTTGAGCGGTGTCAACGCCGCGTCGAGCAGACTCTTCGCACCCGATGCCGCCAGCTCGTCGTCCTCCGCGCCCACGCGTTCCGCGAGTACGCCGTCGATCCGCTCGTGATCCCGGCGCCGGCGGTCCATCAGGAACGGATCGCCGAAGTCGTCGTCACTGATCACGGCGAGCAGAGCCTGCGGCAGGTCGTAGTTGACGTGCGCGTTGATCCCGAGCAGCACGTGCCGCAAGGCAGGCAGGTCGGGCGGGGCGTCGAACGCAAGCCGCCACGGCCTGGCCACGGGGATCCGCCGCTCGTCCCCCGCCACCTTCGCCGCCGGCCGGCCCGCGAGATCCGCGTCGTGGGCCCGCAGGTAGAGCTCGGCGAATTTCACGTCCCAGTCCTCGACCCACGCCGGGTCCTCGAACCGGGCCCGATCGATCGCGTCACCCACCGCCTGCGTCGTGCGCAGGTACGTGCCGAGGAAGATCCGCCGGTGCGTGAGTTCGGCCGGCAAGTCGTCCAGCCGCTGCCGCATTCGCGCGACGACACCGGCCACCGGTTTACCATCGTTCATCGGATCTCCCAAGGGGGGAGGGATCAATGCGGGGCAGAACAGATCCACTGTCCTTCGACCCGGTGGTCGTCGGCAACCGTGAGACGGACGCCTGGGCGGCCTACTACCGGCACGAGTGGCGGCGGTTCATGGTCGCGTCCGTCGGGATGGTCGCGGCCGGCTTCGGGATGTCACCGGGCCGCACACTCGCCGGAGCCTGGTATGTACTGCGCGCGAACCAGATGTGGTCGCCGTACCCGGACAACCAGCCGGATGCGGCCCGTGCGTACATGCGCCGCTTCTACGAGCTGGTCGCACGCGCCAACGGTCTCCACTTCGACCCGGCGCGAGCCGCGCGCCTGGAGGTCGAGTGGTGGCGCGTCCACCGGGCGAACCAGCACGACGAGTCGGTCACCGAGGAGCAACTCGAGGACGCGCTGATCGATCTCTACGCCTACGTGTACGGCGCCGCCGACCGTGAGACGCTCCGCCCGGCCGCGAGCAAACGGGTCGAGGCGATGCTCCTGTCCGACCAATGGGTCCAGGCAGGCCGGCATCGCGACGACCCGTTGCTCGCGGCCGAGCGGCGTGCGCTGGTTGCGTCGTACGCCGCTCTCCGCGCTGCTGTCGAGCGTTAGTGCTGCACGGGCTGGCCGGAGACCGGGTCCAGGTAGAGCGACTTGTTCTTGTGGTGGAAGTCGAACAGGTTGCCCAGTGAGCCGGCCTTCTCGTCGAACGAGTAGTTACCGATCGGACCGGTCTTCCAGTTCTCCTCGACGAACTTCAGGATCGACGTCTGGTCGGTCGTGCTGTGGTCGACGAAGTTCTGCTTCGCGTACGGCGAGACGACGAGCAGCGGCAGCCGGGGACCGTAACCGCAACGGTCCTGGTAGCCGCCGGCGATCCGGGCGGCGTTCGTACCGCAGGTCCTGTCCATGGTGAGCCCGTCGTGCGCGGGGTCGTTGGACTGGTTCACGACCGGGCCGACCTGGTGGTCGTACCAGCCGTCGCTGTCGTCGTACGCGATGACGACCGCGGTGTTCTTCCAGTCCTTGGTCTTCTGCAGCCGGTTGATCGTGTCGACGACGAAGTTCTGCTCGTCCAGCGGGGTCGAGTAGCCGGCGTGACCGTCCTGGTACGCCGCCGCCTTCAGGTAGCTGACCGCCGGCATGCTGCCATGGTCGACGGACGCCCAGAAGTCCGTCAGGTCGTACTGGTGGTTCGCCGGGCCGTTGTTCCCGATCTCCGTGACCGACGCCGGACGGACGTGCTGCAGGTTCTGGGTGCTCTGGTAGTACTGGAACGGCTCGTGGTGCGGGATGTAGTCGACGCTGCTGACCCCGCCGATGTCGGTGTGCTTCGCCGTACAGTCCGCGAAGCCGCCCTGGAACCAGCCCCAGCTCACACCCTTGGCGTTGAGCAGGTCACCGACGTTCTTGTTCTTCTGGTCCGTCACCGTCGAACTGTCCCGGGTGTTGCACTTGTCGCCCGCCGGCTGCGGGTCACCGATCATCGTGCCGGTCGCGGCGGGCACGGCCTCCCCGTCGGCGCTGAAGCCGTGGGTCTGACCCGACACCAGGTTGATCGCGCCGGGCGACGACGGACCGTAGTTGGTCCCGTACGAATTGTCGCTCATCGCAAAGTGCTGCGCGTAGTTCCACAGGCCGGTGACGGTGTTGCCGTCGTAGTACCCCATCACCAGGCCCTTGCCGTGGCCATAGTCCGCGCAGGTGCCGGCACCGCGGCCGACCGTCTCGACCACCTTGTCCATCAGGCCGGAGTGCACCGCCAACTGCTCGTCGGTGTAGCTGTGGTCCTGGTCGCAGGTCTGCGCCTGGTCGCGGCCGAGGCGGAACGGCTGGGCGGAGTTCGGGTTGTTCGGCGCGGCGAGCGGGGTGTTCAGCCCGTTCACACTCGGCGTGCCGGCGGCGGCCGCGAACCGCGGTTCGCCCGCGGGGTTGGCGGCGTTCGGGTACGTGGCGAAATAGTGGTCGAACGACACGTTCTCCTGGAAGATCACCACGAGGTGCTTGATCGGGGTGGCGGTCGGCGCCCCCTGATCGTGGCCCAGGGCAACAGCCGGCACCGTGGCGGCGGCGACCAGTACCGCCCCGAGCCCGGCGGCCAGGGGGATCCTGCGTTTGGTCCGGACGAACACGTCTGACTCCTTCGAGGTGTCGCGGGCCGGGAGCCACCGGATTGATGGCTCGTCAGCCCACCTAGCCTCTCCCCCATACCCCGGCCGGACCCAAGCCATTCCAGGTCAGGCGCGCCCACCGATGATCGGCCGGCCCCGCTGGGTCACGCCGGGGCCGCCGTACGGGTAGTCGGCCGCGCCGGGGTCGCTGGCCTGGTCGAGCTTCGCCGTCTCGTCCGCCGTGAGGTGGAGATCCGCGGCGGCGAGGTTGTCGTCGAGCTGTTCCAGGGTGCGGGCGCCGAGGATCACCGAGGTCATCGCGGGACGGTCGACCAGCCAGGCGAGAGCGACCTGCGCCATCGAGTTGCCGCGTGCCACCGCGATCTCCCGGACCGCTTCGACGACATCACGCACCCGCTGGTTGCGGCTCCGGCGGTGCCATGACTCGACCCCGCGGTCCGGATTCTCCCCGAGCCGGGTCGCGCCGGTCGGCTCCTCGTCGAAGGAGTACTTCCCGGTCAGCCAGCCACCGCCCAGCGGCGACCACGGCAGCAGGCCGAGTCCGTTCTCCTGCGCGGCCGGCACGACCTCCCACTCGATCTCCCGCACCAGCAGGTTGTACTGCGGCTGGAGGGTGACCAGCCGGGACCAGCCGCGGTGCGCGATCAGGTCGCACGCCTTCTGCAGTTGCCACCCGGTGAAGTTCGACAGACCGCCGTACGAGATCTTCCCTCCGCGTACGGCGTCCTCCAGGAAGCCGAGCGTCTCCTCGAGCGGCGTGACCGGATCCCACGCGTGCAACTGGTAGAGGTCGATGTGATCGACGCCGAGGCGCTGCAGCGACGCGTCCAGGGCGCGGCGGAGGTGCCGGCGGGACGTCCCGACGTCGTTCGGTCCGCCGCCGGTCGGGAACCGGCCCTTGGTGGCGAGGACGACGTCGTCGCGCGCGGAGCTCTTCGCGAGCCAGCGGCCGACGATCTCCTCGGACCCGCCACTCGAGTACACATCCGCGGTGTCGATGAAGTTGCCGCCGGCCTCGACGTACCGGTCCAGCTGCACGTGTGAGCCGGCCTCGTCGGTCTCGCTGCCGAACGTCATGGTGCCGAGCGCGTAGGTGGAGACGACTGCGCCGCTCGTGCCCAGGGTGCGATATTCCACGATGATCCCTTTCTCGGAACTGTCCCACCCGCAGACTACGGTGGCGGTCATGAAGACGAGTGAACTGCTGATCGACGCACACAGCCGGATCCAGGAGGTGCTGCACGACGTCGTGGAGGGTCTCGACGACAAGACGCTCGCGACCCGGCCCGGTGACACGGCCAACTCGATCGCGTGGCTGGTCTGGCACCTGACCCGGGTGCAGGATGACCATCTGGCCGACGCCGGTGGCTACGAGCAGGTGCACACCGCGGACGGCTGGCACGAGCGGCTCGGCCTCCCGCTGTCCGCCGGCGACACCGGGTACGCGCACAGCTCGGAGCAGGTCGCGCTGGTCCAGCTCTCGGCCGAGCAGCTGCTCGGGTACTACGACGCCGTGCACGCGCGCACGGTCGAGTTCCTGAAGACGGTCACCGACGAAGGTCTGGACCGGATCGTCGACCGCCGGTGGACCCCGCCGGTCACGCTCGGCGTGCGACTGGTCAGCGTGATCGACGACTGCGCCCAGCACGCCGGCCAGGCGGCGTACGTGAAGGGTCTGCTCAGCTGAGGGTGGTCTGCCAGAGCGAGGTGCCGGCGATCAGGTAGAGCTTGTGATCCGGCATCTGCACGGTGTCGGTCACCTGACCTTCCGGGCCTTGTGACTCCTGGACGGTCCAGTGCCCGTCCTGGCCGGTGAGCACCTTCACCTTGTTGTCCTGAGCAACGATCTGGACGATCTTGCCGCCGTCGACGACCGGCGGCGGCAGTTTGTCCTTGTCACCCACCGGGATCGACGGGACACCCGGGAGCCGCTTCGCCGTACCGGAGGCGTCGAGCTGCCAGATCGCGAGCTGACCGTCGACGTACCCGGAGATCACACAGTCCTTGCTGCAGGTCGCGGTGATCGCCTGGCTGCGGTTGCCGGGCTCCGGCAGCGCGATCCGGGACCAGCCCTGGTTGAGCTTGGTGGATCGCCAGACGGCCGCCTCCTGGGCGACCACGTTCGGCGCGAGGCGGACCTGGGACCCGACCAGGACGATGCTCTCGCCGAGCGTCGTACCGAAGCCGGGACCGACCAGGAGGGACGGCGTGCTCTGGAGCGCGGTCTTCGCCGGGTCCTGCCGGGTCCATTTGGCGTCGCCCTGCGGCAGCCACACCATGGCGTCGTTGCCGGTCTCCACACCGCCCCACGAGCCGAGCAACGCGCGGCCGCTCGGGGTGATGACCGCGCTGTAGAGGTCGCCTGCGGTCTCTCCGCCGAAGGTCCAGAATTCCTGTGGACGCTCGATGAGTCCGGTCTGCGGCGTGCCGGTCCACACCGTCCAGCGGGTGTTGGAGTGGGCTCCGCCGGCTGCTCCACCGAGGGCGAGCAGCTGCTTGCCGTCGTACGCGATCGAATACCAGATGGCCTCGAAGGCGTACGGGCTCGCGCGGTTGGGCTTCACGACGATCGACTTGCGCTGACCGGTGTGGTCGAGGAGCTGGAGCTCGGGGACGACCTCGGCACCGCGATGGCGCAGGCCGATGAGCAGCTGGTCGTCGTAGGCGGTGAGCGTGACGGGCTCCGCCGTACCGACGTCGACCTTCGACCAGGCGACCGCCGCCGGGGCGGCGGGCTTCTCGTGACTACAGGCGGCGATGGTCGCGAGCAGCAGCGCGACTGCGAACAGGCGTCGCATCAGCGGCTCTGCGGGAGTTTGGTGGTCTTCTTCCGGCCGGTCCGCGGCGCGGACGGCGGTGGTACGACCGGGCCGATGTCGCCGTCCGGCGCGGTGTCGAGGTCGATGATCACCGGCGCGTGGTCACTCGGCCCGGTCCCCTTGCGAGCCTTGCGATCGATCCACGCCGCCTTCACCCGCGCGGCGATCGGATCGGTCGCGAGCATCAGGTCGATCCGCATCCCGAGGTCCTGGTGGAACATGCCGGCCCGGTAGTCCCAGTAGCTGAACACACGCTGATCCGGCCACCGGTCACGGACGACGTCGTGCAGATCCTTCGCGGCCATCAGGTCGGCCAGCGCCTGCCGCTCGGGCGGGGTCACATGGGTCTGGCCGACGTACGCCGCGGGGTCGAAGACGTCGGCGTCGGCCGGGGCGATGTTCATGTCGCCGCAGACGATCTGGTCAGCCGGGCCGGAGGAGACGACGTCTCTGAGGGCTTTGAGCCAGGCCAGCTTGTACTGGTAGTGATCGGAGTCCGGGACGCGGCCGTTGGGCACGTAGAGCGAATGGATCCGGATGCCACCGCACGTCGCCGCGACCGCCCGGGCCTCGGGATGCGGGAACCCGGGCGCTCCGGCGATGCCGGTGACCACGTCCTCCAATCCGGTCTTGGACAGCAGGGCGACGCCGTTCCACTGTGGTTCGCCGTACAGGGCCGTCTCGTAGCCGCGGCCGGCCAGCTCGTCGCCGAGCAACGCGGTGAACGCGTCGTCGGCCAGCTTCGTCTCCTGCAGGCACACCACGTCGGGCTGCCGTTCGTCCAGCCAGCCCAGCAATCGGGGCATCCGCTGCTTCACCGAGTTCACATTCCAGGTCGCCACTCGCACTGGACCAAGGTAGACCCGACTACGGACCATTTTCATGGTTCCGTCGTCTGACGAGGGACAGCCGAGCGTGATCAGCCGAGCTTTGGTGCCCGCCAGACCAAGGTGTTGAGGAGATCGGTCGACGGTCGTTCGACGCTGTTGTTGTGCTTCGGCTTGTCCTTGCGGCCCCACGCGTCGTCGCCCAGCCACGGCGGTACGCCGAACGGCAGGTCGCGGGCCGGGATCGGTGCGTAGTCCGACTCGAGGAACTTCGGGCCATAGTTCGGTACGGCGAGATCACCGTCGGGATCCGGGGTCACGATGGCCCGCAGGTCGGTGATCGCCTGCCGCCAACTGTCGACCAGCTTCTGGGGCTCGCGGCTCGACGGATGTGGCACCTCGAACACCGGCACGTCCGGCTTCCTGTCCCACAGCCGCACCGCGGACCGAGCCTGCGCGCCGAACGCGACGATGGCCTGCAACTGCTCGCCGGTGATCATCTGGAGCAGGGTGTTCCGCCAACTCAGGTGATCTGGCTGCGACAGCAGCGGCGCGGCTTGCTGGGCAAGCGACGGCCGCAGCGCGTACGCGTAGGCGTTGACGAGCGAGTAGCTGCGGGTCAGGCCGAGCTTCGTCAGGAAACCCTGCACCCGTTGGCCCGCGTCGCCGACCAGCGTGCGCCCGGCGACACGTTCGGTCGGGCCGGGATCGGAGGCGATCGCGAGCAGCCGGGCGCTGCGGTTCAGCCGGCCGCGGTAGAACACCGGGCCCCAGTCGTACCAGAACAATTCCTGGAAGTCCGCATAACTCGGCACTTTCGCGAAGTGCCGCGCCACCACGGCGGGCGGGCCGGGATCGAAGTCAGCCATCGCAAATACCTCCCCCTCGACGATTCGTGACCTACTCTCGTGATCAGGGGCGGCAAGGGGATTCTACGGGAGGGAAGCCATGTTCGTACTGCGTGGAACCGTGGTGACGATGCGGCCGGACGGGCAGGTTCTCCCCCAGGGCGAGGTGTACGTCGGCGACGACGGACTGATCGCGGCCGTCACCCCGATCGACGCCGTACCCGCTGGTTTCGAGAACGCTCCACGGATCACGGCCGGTGGTCTGATCTATCCCGGGCTGATCGATCTACACAATCATTTGATGTACAACAGCCTGCCCTTGTGGACCGAGCCTTCGCGCACGAAACCGTGGACCTCGCACAACCAGTGGGGAAAGGCGCCGACGTACAGCGCGCAGATCAGTCAACCGGCCCGGCTGCTCGGTGCAGCGGCCGGTCGAGCACTCCTCAGGTACGTCGAGACCCGGGCGATCGTCGGCGGTACGACGTCGATCCAGGGCAACCCGCGAGGCGCCGTACCACCGGACAACGACCTGATCCGGAACGTCGACTCCGAGAAACTCGGCACCCACGACGATTTCATCCGGGTCAGCACACTGGTTGCCGACAGCAAGGAAGCGCTGGCGCCCTATGCGGCGGCGGTCGCGCAGGGGCGCGGATTCATCGCGCATTCGGCCGAGGGCTCGGATCCGAAGCTGCGCTCGGAGTTCGAGTTGCTGGACCAGGTCGGGGTGGTCAAACCGCAACTGGTCGCCATTCACGGTGCCGCGCTGAACGCGGAAGACTTCGCGAAAATGAAGGCGGGAAATTCAAGCCTGGTCTGGTCACCTTTCTCCAACTTCTGGCTGTACGGCGCGACCGCGGACGTTCGTAGCGCAAAGACTGCCGGAGTGCGGTTGTGCATCGGCTCGGACTGGGGTCCGTCGGGGACGCGCAATGTGCTCTGGGAGTTGAAGGTCGGCGATCTCTGGAACAAGGCCCACTCGGTGTTCACCGATGAGGAACTGGTGCGGATGGCGACGTCCAACCCGGGCGAGGCGTTGTCCGAGGTCTGGCCGCATCCGATCGGACGCCTGGAACGCGGCGCGCTGGCCGATCTGATCGTCGTACGGCGATCCGGGGCCGATCCGCACCGCAACTTGATCGAAGCCACCGAGGCCGACATCCGGCTCGTGGTCGTCGGCGGACGGGTCCGGTACGGACTGCGGTCCTTGATGAAGCCGCTGGCTCCGACGGCGACGCAGATCTCGGTCGGCAAGCTCTCCCGCTCGATCGACTACGGCGACGCCGCGGTCACCTGGAAGACAGTCGTCGCCGAGCTCGAGCGGATCCGGAGGGATCCCGCCGGTGCCGCGGCTCGGGCTGCGGAAACCTTCGCCGCCCTGGCCGCCGCCGACGAGGCCGGCTTCACCGACCTGGTCACTGCGGACGCCTCCCCCGGCGGAGCTCCGGCCTTGCTGGCGGCCGGCACCTTCGTGCTGCTTCCGGACATGCCGGCGCCGGAGCTCAACGTCGAGCTTCGCCGCCGCGGCGCGGCCGGCGCCACGCCGGAAGCCGTGACCATCCCACCGCTCGAGCCCCTGACCACCGGCGACAGCTGGTTCGACGCGGTCGACGCGAATCCCTTCCACGACGGGTTGCTGAGCGGACTCCGCGCGTACGCCTGAGAGCGCGAGCGCCTGCGACTTCCGGTTGTCACGTCAGGTAGTTATCCACATACCGAAAGTCGTTGCGTTCCGGCGGGTCCGATCACGGCACTCTCTTTGACAAGGAGAGGGGCACGGATGGCTGAACTGGACTGTGAACCGGCGGACGTTTCCGCGCTGGTGGCCTACCTGCGCGACATCGGGCGGCACGAACTACTGACTCTGGAGGAGGTGAGCGAGCACTCGTACTGGATCGAGGCCGGGCTGCTGGCGGCCGAGTGGCTGCGCGTCGATCCGGGCCGGCACGATCCGGCCGACCTGCGGCAGGTCGTCGCGCTCGGGAAGCACTCGTGGCGGCGGATGGTCGAGGGCAACCTGCGGCTGGTCGTCTCGCTGGCCCGGCGGTACACCGGGAAGGGCATCTCACTTCTGGATCTGATCCAGGAGGGCAACATCGGGCTGATGCGAGCGGTCGAGCGGTTCGACCACCGGCTCGGTCACCGGTTCTCGACGTACGCGATCTGGTGGATCCGGCAGTCGATCGGCCGCGCCATCTCGGACCGGTCCCGATTGGTGCGGATGCCGGCGCAGGCGTACACCGACGCCTGCCGCCTCGCGTCGCTGCGCCACGACCTGACCCAGTCCCTTGGCCGCGAGCCCACGACCGCGGACCTCGCCACGGCAAGCGGCCTCACCGCGGCCCGGGTCGAGCGCGCCGAGGCCTGGCGAATCCACCCCGACACCCTCGACGCCGACGACTCCGAACCAGTCATCGACGACGCCCCGATCGTTCTCCGCGCCGCCCTCCGCCGCGACATCGCCCACCACCTCCAGTTCCTCGACGACCTCCACCAGGCCGTCCTCGTCCACCGCTACGGACTCCAGGACCACGCCCCCTGCACCCCTGAAGAAACCGCCAGCGCCCTCCATCTGACCCCCGACCAGGTCCGCACCCTCGAAAAGGAAGCCCTCCGCCACCTCCGCCGCCAAGCCATCCCCCACCTCCGCGACTACGCGGCCTGATCTGCCCCCCACACACAGCGTTTGGAGCAACTGGAATGATGAAGATGTGAAACTCCGGCGTACGTCCTGGCCGCGCGAGTTGGCTGACGCAGTGACGGTCGCCTCGCGCGACGCGTCCGGCGCGAAGGACGACATCCTCGCGGCGGTCCAACTGACGGACGGGCACTGGGTCGCCGGCACGAGGTCTGCCGTCTACCTGCCGACCGACTCTCCGGACACCTTCCGCCGGGTCGGCTGGGAGAAGATCGAGCGCGCCGGGTGGGACTCTGAGGCGTCGATCCTGAACATCTTCGAGACCACCGACTTCGGTACGCCGTTGCGCGCGACGGAGCTCAAGGTCGACGACCCCGGCCGCTTCGGCCAGCTCCTGCGCGAACGCGTCGACGCGAGCATCGTCATCCAGCGCCACGTCCCGCTCGCCGGCAAGCGCGGCGTCCGGATCATCGGCCGCCGCAACCCGTCCACCACCGACGCCGCGGTCACCTGGAACTTCGTTCTGGACAAGGGATTGGAGCCCGACCACCCCGGCGTACTGGACGCCGCGGAAGCAGCCCTCCGAGAAGTCCGCGAGGAGTTCGGAATCTGATGCAGAAGCCAGCCTCCAGGTGGGCGAATCCCGTTTTTGTAGTTCGGGTCGCGCCTGCTAACCTACTCAGGTCCTCGGGGTTCGGGGCAGGAAACACCCACGATCCCGCGTAGCTCAATTGGCAGAGCAGCCGGCTGTTAACCGGCAGGTTACTGGTTCGAGTCCAGTCGCGGGAGCAACACACCAAGCCGGTCTCCTCAGGAGCCGGCTTTCTTCATGCCCGCACCCAGCGGCCGTGAGCCCAGAGGCGGGTAGGTTCGGCAAGTGGATCGACGGCTGTGGGTGGGGCTGGCCGGAGCATTGCTGCTGGTGACCGGATGCGGCACCGAGAGTGCAGTCGGCGGAATACCCGAGCGGACGCCGCCCCCGTCCGAGCACTCAGTGCCGACACCCCGGCCGACGCCCACCCCGCCACCCCGTACGTGCCCCAGCACCGGGGCGTCGATCTCGGTCGGCCAGGTCGACGCGGCCCTGGGACACCGCGCCGTCGTCATCAAGCTGACCAACTGCCACTCCGGCGTTTTGACCGTCAACGGCTACCCCGACGTGACTCTCCTGGACGCCAAGCGCAGGCCCATGAAGGTGACCGTCACGCACGGTCTGTCGTACATGGCCATCGACCCCGGACCCACCAAGCTCCGCCTGCGGAAGGGCGAATCCGCCCTCGCGGCCGTCTCATGGTCCAACACTGTGGAAGCCGGCGAAGACAAAGCCGCCGGCACCTACCTGTCCATCGCCAGAAGCACGCGGGACAAGCCAGTGGTCTGGCCTGTCGACACCGACATCGGCACCACGGCCAAGATCACCCTCACCGCCTGGTGCCTGACGTTCCCGACCTGACGTCCTCCACCACGGGCGCTAGTCCAATTCCCGCGACACGCGGTTCCTAATTTGGCCTATACCAGCTATTCCCGTACCGTGCTCCTGATCCCGAGGGGGGCCTCGGGGATGAGGGGAAGGAACCCTGTGAACATCAAGAAGATCCTGAACAGCAAGAGCGGCCGTCTGATGGTCGCCGCTGTACTGGGGGCCGGCGTGCTGGTCGGAGTCTCCGTCGCGGCGAACGGCGCCGTGAAGCCGGACTGCAAGTCCCTGTCGTACCCGCTGTGCCCGCGGTCGGTCGCGGCGACCCAGGTCGTCGACAACAGCCTGCCGGCGAGCAAGCTCGCACCTGCGGACCGCGCTGCGTTCCTGAAGGACTCGAACGGCAAGCTCGGCGTTTCGAAGACGTTCGACCCGGTCGTGATCGCCCACATCGGCGGCTCGTTCAAGACCGGCAAGACCAAGGTCGGCGAGTTCACGCTGCCGTCCGGCACCTGGCTGATCAACTCGTCCGCGTTCTTCGCCCGCACCGCCGCAGGCCCGGCGGGCACCCGGCCGCAGCTGGCTCTCCGGGTAGGGGCATCCGACACCGCGTTCGGTGACGACTACGGCACCATCCTCGGCGCCGAGATCTCCCCCTCGAAGGACCGGGAGCTGACCGGCTCGACCGTGAAGGTCGTGAAGGTGACCGCTTCGACCAAGGTCGAGGTGTTCGCCTTCGGCTACAACGACGACGCCGGTTCGGCCGGATCCGGCGACATCACCGCCGCGGCTGACGTGGTCGCAGTACAGGTCGGCTGACCCGTCCGCAAGCCATCGGGGCCCCGACCGCAGCCTGCGGTCGGGGCCTTCGCACGTCCGCCCTCCGGAGGAGGGCTCCGGGGCCGGCGCCTACTTGCCCTTCCGCCGGTCGATCGCGCGCTGAATACGCTGCTGCGGTTGCCCGGTCAGCTTCGCGATCAGCGGCACCCGATACTTGTACGCCGCGATCGCGCCCACCACGAGCACGAGGAAAATGAACCAGCCCATCGGCCTTCCCTTCCACGGAACAGCCCTGCACAGGACCTGCCTCCATCATGCCCGGTCCGACCCAACCACCACTCCGTCAAACCCCTGACCCACCCCTGGTTTCCCACCTCTCCCACTCCCACCAGATACGATCCTCCGAGCACGGGGCGGTAGCTCAGCTGGTTAGAGCAGGGGACTCATAATCCCTGGGTCGCGGGTTCGAGTCCCGCCCGCCCTACGGCATGAACCCGCAGGTCAGAGCAACTTCGACCCTCTGGCCTGCGGGGTGACACCGAAGCGCGTGCCATGGGCCTGCCATGAAGCCCGTGCTACCGTCCGTGCACGGCCGATGAATCCCGTAGGTCGAGGCGACAGCGTGGGTCGATCCGGCGCCTCAAGTCGGGATCGCTCCAGCCCGCGCCAGGAGAGGGAAGCAGATAAGGCGCGCACCCGGCTTCTCAGCCAGGTCGATGAGAAGCGAAATCCCAAGACGCGTGCAACGGTCGCGCAGTTGATGACGAGGTACTTCTCGGTGCTGGACGCGGACACGCAGACAGTCCGTGGCTACCGGTCGAAGTACGAAACTCACATCAAGCCGCTGCTCGGCACGACGCAGCTGTCGCGCCTCGACGTTGAGACGCTCGACAGCTTCTATGCCGAGCTGCGCAGATGTCGCATTCATTGCCAGGGACGAAAGAAGGACATCGAGCATCGAACAACCCGTCCACACCAGTGCGACGAGCATGTCCGCGACCGTTGCCCGCGCAACAATCCTGAGAGATGCCGTAGATGCCGTCGAGTGTGCAAGCCCCACGTCTGCCCGGCAGCATGGTGCCCGACCAGATCGCGAAGGTGGGCCAGTCGGCCGCCGCGTCGCAAAGCGACATCTTGGAGCAGGAACCGATGACCTTCTCATTACGAGGGAGAACTACAGCGTCGGATCTGCTCTCTACCAGCGCTTCTAACAACACGGCCGCCCCCAGCGAGCGCGAGATTCCCCATGAGTATCCGTCGTTTGGTGCCACGAGTCATGCCATGCATCTCGACCACCCTGGTCGCAGCTCAGGCCTGGTCGTGCCCGACCAAGTGCACCGGCCCGCCTTCTAATCTGTAGGACCCGCCCGGCTTCATTCCTGACCGGGTGGCCCCAAGAACTCCCGTCGCCCGCGGTGCCGAACTCCCTGTCATTGGTGTCGTTGGAGTCACGCTGGGGTCAGCCTGAACAACAAGGTGCCGGTTCGACGTCGCCCTTGACCGACCTTCCGGCCTGCGGGACGATCGCAGCTCGCTACGGTGACCGCGCGAACGACGAACCGGTGACCATCAAGCTCACACACGACCAGGCCCTGGTCCTCTCGGACTGGCTGTACGCCGTGACGATGAGGTCGGATCAGCTGAACGCGATCGTGCCCGACCGAGCAGCCTGGCGCCGTTGCGGAGGATTGCCGGCACGCTCGACAAAGCGCTGCCATAGATCTTCGCGCCGGATCGTAGAGTGTGGTAGCAGATGACGGCGGCGATGGTCAGGGCCATGGTGGGGTCGAGCCAGTTTGAGCTGCCGGTACCGCGGATGACCGCTCCCGTGACGGCGACGCCTGCGGCGGCCGTCGTGGCGCGCATTGCATCCGGCGATGTGGGTTGAGCTTGGAGCTTCCATCGCTCGGGATATCGCTTCCTAGCGCGCTGCCCTGCGCTGGATGGCGCAGGGGCAGCCGTTCTCGATTTAGTTCTTCTCGAATTCGTAGGTGTAGAACACCAGGCCGTCACCGATCTTTCGTGTGCTGACGAGGTTCAGCGCCTTCTTGTCGCTGGTCTCGTCGAAGACACGCTGGCCGATTCCCAACACGACCGGGAAAACTACCAGCCGCAGTTCATCGACCAGGTCCTGTTCCAGCAGTGTGGGCACGAGCTGGTAGCTGCCGTAGACCAGGATTTCGCCGTCCACTTTCCGCTTCAGCTCCGAGATCTCCTTCACCACGTCGCCGTTGAGGACCGTGGCGTTGCTCCACTGAGGATCTTCAAGGGTCGACGACACGACGTACTTGGGGATGCTTTTCACTCGGTTCGCCCACTCGGGGCTTACGCGGACATCCGCGCCATCGCGCGACAGCATCCGGGCCGCGAACCACTCGCTGGTCCGCCCGCCCAGCAGTAGCGCCGCGGCAGCCAGGGCTTCCTCGGTCTCGCGGGCGACCCAGTCTTCGAGGTCCTTGCCCCCCACGAACTGGTGGAACCAGCCGCCCCGCTCGAAGCCCTCCTCACCGTCGGGGTCTCGGACCACTCCGTCGAGGGTGACATTTGAGCTGATGACGATCTTTCCCATTCCGTGCTCCTTTGACGATGTTGTCGGCCATCACTGATCTAGACGGCGCGCCGTCGCTGCGGTCATGGCGTTGCTCATGACCCGGCGGTTTCCATCGCGGGGCCGACCTCGACCCCGCCGCCGACCCGCATCACCGGACAGTCTTTGGCCAGCGCCACCGCGGAGTCCATGTCGTCGGCGGACACCACCGAGTGGCCGATCATCCGGGAGCCGCTGCCGCCGACCTCGCCGAGCGAGGCGTAATCGGTCACAGCGTGGCCGATGTCCACCAGCGCCGCGCCCAGCCCGCCGAACCAGGCCTGCCACTCGGCCGGCGTCTCGGCGTCGGGCTTGTAGTCGGAGGGCACACGGTAGGAGAAAACGTACGTGGCCATGATCTGTGGTCCTGTTCTGTAGTCGGGCGCGCCCCCGGACTGGGACCGCCTCTAACCGGGTAGACGGCGGCACGGTAATCAATTGGGCGCGCAGACACCGCCCAATTCGCGGGACCGGCGGCGTCAGTATCAGTAAGCAAGTTGAACGCGGCGCGCGGAAAGAAGAAAGGCGAGGATGCATGCCGATGGAGATGGACACGACGGACCTGATCGCTCGGGCTCGGGCCGGCGACCACAACGCGTTCCGCGACCTGGTCCAGGGCCACTCCCACGAGTTGCAGGTGCACTGCTACCGCATCCTGGGATCCCTGCAGGACGCCGAGGACGCACTCCAGGAGACCCTCGTGTCCGCCTGGCGTAACCTCGGCGAGTTCGGCCAGCGGTCCTCGCTGCGGACCTGGCTGTATCAGATCGCGACCAATCGGTGCCTGGACATGTTGCGCGCCGACAGCCGACGCCCCCGCATCGCACCCCCGCTGCCCCAGGCCACCCTGCCCGAACCCACCGGCGCCGGCGACCAGCCCTGGTTGGAGCCCTACCCCGACGTCCTGCTCGACCACCTCCTCGACCAGCGCCCCGGACCGGAAGCCCGCTACGAGACCAGCGAGGCCATCTCCCTGGCCTTCATCACCGCCCTGCAACTGCTGCCCCCACGCCAACGCGCCGCGCTCGTCCTGCGCGACGTCCTGGGCTACCACGCCGCCGAAGTCGCCCAGATGCTCGATGCCACCCAGGAATCGGTTCAGAGCGCCCTCAAACGCGCCCGCGCCACCGTCGACAACCACCTCGCCGACTCCAGCAGCACCAGCAGCACCAGCAGCACCGGCAGCACCGGCAGCGGCAGGCCTGCACGCCAACCCGACACCGCGGCCGAACACCGGGTCGTCGCCCGGTTCACCGACGCCCTGGAACGCGCCGACCTGGACGCCCTGATCGAACTGCTCGTCACCGACGTGAGACTCTCCATGCCCCCCGTCACGCTGGAATACCGCGGCATCGAATCAGCCCAGCGCGTCTTCGCCGCCGTCGTCTTCCGCCCCGGCCTCACCTACCGCGTGGTACCCACCCGCGCCAACGGACAGCCCGCCTTCGGCTTGTACCAGGCAGACCCCCACGCCGGTGTCTACCGCGCCTACGGCCTCCAGGTCATCACCACCGCCGACGACCACATCACCGCCATCACCTGCTTCAACACCAACGTCATGACGTGCTTCGGACTACCCCGAACCCTCCCCGACACAGATTGACAGACTTCTGGCGCCACCCTGTTGTCCCGCGCTTGAAGGCAGAGCTCGGATGGTTGCCTCGGGCTGCTTCAACGAAGTTCCGGCGCGGGGCGCCGTCCGCATAGCGTCGCGTCGCCGGCGAGCCGCGGCAGCAAGCCGGGCGGCCCGCGTCGGTGCACGCTCGAGTTTCCGCGTCCGGCTCTGGGCCTGGCGCAGTTCGCGGCGGGCCTGCCGCACCACTCAGTTCAGCGTGGGAACACCTGGGAACGAACAGGTGTCGATTCGAGTCATCTGGAGACGGAATCGGCCGAACTGACGTTGGCTGGCCAGGCCTGGAGGGGTTGGTGTCGACGGTGTACCTCGGTTTCCTAAACCGAGCATCATCCGCTGAGCTGCGGGCCGCGCTGCCCGATCAGCCTCGGCGCTGTAGCAGGCGGCCAGAGTGAGATCATCTGTAGTCCACACGGCTCCGGACCATCAAGAGGTCGCCGCGCGACCGTCCACGACCGCCACACCACCAGATCACGGCCTGCGGCTAGGTTCGCGCGTTGCGCACGGCCCAATCGAGCGAGTAGTCCGCCACTTCTTCCCAGCCGTCCTGGGAGAATGTGGAATGGGAGCGGTCGGGGTACTCCTTGAGCTCGGTGAGTGCGCCCGTCTTCTTCTGGATCTTGTAGGCGGCGCGGGTCGACACCGCGGGCACGGTGTGGTCCTTGCCGTTGGCGAGGAACAGCAGCGGCGCGCGGCTCGAGTTGTGCCGGTTAACCCTCGTCACCGCGTGGGGTGTGAAGTTGGCGAGCGCCGCCTGGAAAAGCGGGCGCCCCGGCCCGGGAACCGCGAGCCTGTCGTAGATCGGTCTCGACTCCTCGAGTGTGCGCGTGTTCGTGAAGCCGTAGTGGAACTCCTCCGGTGTGAGCATCTGAGTCCTGTGGCGGTTGGCCGGGTTCTTCAGCGCCACCGACGCGACCTTGGCCTGGGCGAGGGGCAGGGTGTATACGCCGTGGATCTGCGCCGGGCTGATCGCCACGGCCGAGGCGCCAAGGCCGCGGTCCAGCAGGAGCTGCGTGATGAGGCCGCCGAAGGAGTGGCCCATGATGATGGGCGGGGCGTCGAGACCGCGGATGATCCGGTCGTAGTGGTCGGTGATCTCCTTGATCCCGAGCCGCTCGTACTTGGAGGTGTTTTGGCGGACCTCCTCCACCGTTCCCTCGAGTCCCGGCCAGGCCGGTGCTAGCACGGTGTGGCCCTTCGACTCGAAGCGCTGCTTCCAGCCTTCCCAGCTGAGCGGCGTGAGCCAAAGACCGTGAATGAGGACGATGGTCGGCTTCTGCGCCGCCGGGGTGGCCTCGGGTGTGTTCGTGGTCATGAGGCTCCGATCCAGGGAAGGGGTGCGGGTACTGACGCGGGATCACAACGCCTCGCGCTGACCTTCAGCACTCATTCGTGTTCCCTTGTTCACGGTGCGCGCTTCTCGTACCCCGCCGCAGCGCCCGGGTACGCCCAACCAGACTGGTCCGGTCCGCCAGGACAGGCATCATCCGGTGCGGGTGAAGCGCCGCGCAACCCACGACGTGACCACTGTTCGGGTACATGAGGGCTACTTCCGCCCGATCGTTCGAATCAACAATCGATGTTCGCCGCCCTCGCGGTCTCACGCTGGATCGAGGACACCACCGAATGGTCGATCAAGAAGTTCGTCCCCACCACCCGCCGATACCACACCATCGCAATCCAGGCCGGCGCCCACACCATCACCGCCGCCGACCCGGCGCACAACTGATGTTCCGGCTCGTGGCCGCCGCCTACGAACGCCGCGCGCTCGGCATCGCCAACCACTGGCCGTTCGAGTCGTAGGGACGTTTCCTCCCGAACAAACCACCGCGGTCGGTCTGCTCGACCGGCTGTCGCACAACGCCAACGTCGTGGTCACGAACGGCGAGTCCCACCGCATGCGCGAGGCGCTGGCGAAGGCGAGGCGCCACCCAGAAGAAACGCCGATCAACCCGAGGGTAGGGACTTCCAGATGGCCACCACCGGGGACAACAACTTGTCTGGTTTCTTGAGACGTACCTGTCAACTTCTGACGGGCCAGCTGTGCAGAACAGCATCCAGGATCGTGTCGCTCGGCCGCGAACCCACGGGCCGCAGGTGACCGCACGGACCGACTACTGACCGGGCTTCGACGCTCACCGTTGCGATCACCAGTTCCCACCGAACTCTCACCAGCCGGGGTTCCCCCCGATGGCCCCCCGTTCATGCAGGTCAGAGCCGGTGACCGCGGGATCTCTTGGCCGGGCGATTCGCGTCAGCGTGATCGCGTCTTGCGGCCGTACTGCCGTCTGAGTTCCGTGAGTCGCCCGCGAATCGGACTCGGCGGCATCTTGTCGAGGTTGAGCGGTGGGTCTAGTTCGCGGAGAACGGCGCTCTCCAGTCCGTCGAGGGCGTCACCATCATCAACAGGTATTGTCACGAACCGCAGGTGCTCGTGCATCCATGCGGTTAAGCGCTCTTCGTCAATCTCTGTCTCCGTGCGAGCGCTTGCAAGGATTGATCCGAGGCTCAGACGGAAGGTCGAGAAGTCATGGCGGCCACCAAGGTGCATGCCGCGGATGCGGCCCCACAGCGTGTTGCTCGACTTTGGCCCGCTGCGTGGCCGCGTGGCACCAGCGAGCCCGGCGTAGATCAGGCCTGGGCGGACCGGTTGACCGAGCCCAGCCGTAAGGTCGCGCGAGCCATCGTGATCGACCCACCAACTGTAGAGCCCAGGCGACCGAAACTCGGTGACTCCGGTGACTGGGACCTCACCGGGCGTCCGCGCGCCGCCGCCCGGGCCGAGACGCGCAACGAGATCCACCACTGCTGAAAGCGGTAGAGCGCGCTGTGTGTCAGACGCGTCGAGTCTCGACTCGCGGTACCAAGCCAGCTGCCGCCCCATCGTGAGCCCGAAAAGCGGCTCGACGACCTGTGCTCCAGCTGCTTGGAGCTGATCCCGAATCGGCTCGCAGTATGCCGCGCCGGCGTGAACCTCGATGACCTTCCCGGCGAGCGGCCCCACCTGGTCCTTGAGTTGATCGATGACCTGCGCGCCCCATGCGCGTCGATACTGACGCGACGTCTTGGACAGGCGCAGGTCGTATGGCTCCAGGACGGTTTCTGGCGCGACGAGCCCATGTTTCGCTGACAGAACAAACCAGGCAGCGCCGGAAGCCTCAGCATAGGCGCGTTCCTTCCGGAACAGCGCGGACGTGTAGAGGTCCTGGGCTGGTGCGAGACGATCGAGCTGCTGCTTCACGCACCCGACGAGAACGAGGTCCGCTGAATCTGAAGTGCTGGGGACCGATCGGAGTGTCGGCGACATGCCGGGAGACACGGCTTGCCCCCCGGAGCGTCGTACGAAGGTCACGGAGTCCCCGACCCGGACGTCGATCGTTGTGAAGCCGGGCCATCCCGATCGGTCGCCCTTCCAGAAGGCGGCGTAATCATAAGCCGAGCGCGGTAGCCCACCTACGAGTTCGTCGAGTTCACCCCACGTGTAGGTGACTCGATCGTCGACCGATGCGAGCGCCTCGCGGAGGGGGGACCACTTCGCCATGACTCAAGTGTGGCCCAGCCGACAACGGCACGAAACGGCGAGCGCTCGGACAATCGGCGCGCACCGTATCCAGACAAGCCCCGGCTATTCATAGGGTTCAGTGATGGCGACGTTCGGGATGTCGGTGGGGCCGGCTTCGTGATGGTGGTGCTTCGCGGGTACGTCGCTTGGCCGGCTGGCGCTGCCGGATGCGGTTCCCCGAGGTCCTCGTTGCTGGTGTCAAGTGGGCTTCAGGCGGGTTCTGGGATCGCCACAGACTCCGCAAACGGGGGCACGGTGTGCATCGAGGAATACCGCGACATTGTCTATCTGTGCGACACGGCAGCCGATGGACTGGCACCCAGGATGAACGTCGCCACCCAGAGCTCGTCCGGTCAATACAACACCCGCTACACACTGACCGCCTCGGGCGGGAACGGAACATGCGTCCATGCCCAGGAGTCGGATGGCGGCTCCCACGACCTGCCTCGCGACATTAGCGACGGCCCAGCACGGTGTCGGTCAGCAAGGCGTTGAACTTCGCCGGCTCCTCGAACGGCATCATGTGAGCCGACTTCTCGAACCAGTGCAGCTCCTTGACTGGTGCGTCGATCACGTCGAAGTACTCCACCGCCAGCTCGGCGGGCGTGTTCTGGTCGTGCCGCCCGACGACGAAGTAGACCGGGATTTCGAACGTACGCGCTGTGCGATCGAGGTCGGCCGCGAGGATATCCGGCAGCAGGCAGCCGAACGAGAACTCCTGCGCGACCGCCGAGAGGTCGCCGAAGTACTGGTGACGAAGCTCCGGCACTATGCGGTCGAACAGCGCCGCAGTGTCCCCGTTGACCACGCCGCCGAATCGATCGAGCCAGGCCCGTTGAACGACGAGATCGGCGAACGTCAATCCACCCGAAGGGGTGTACCGATCCTCAATCGCCCGCAGCGCGCTGATCGCCTCGCTGTTCTGGCGTTCGATCGCCCTCCGCAGGGTGAACGCGTACGACGCCTGCTCGTTGCGCATCCCGGCGACGAGCTGACCCGCGCCGACGAACGCGTGCAACTTGGCCGGCCGCTCGCTGGCGAGCATCGCGCCGACCAGGCTCCCCCACGAGTGCCCGAGGAGGAAGACCTTGTCCTGGGCGAAGCATTCGGTCAGCCAATCGATCAACTCGAGTGCGTCGGCGACGAACTGGCGCAGCGTCATCGACTCGGCCGGAATGTCGGAGGCATAGGACCTGCCGGCGCCGCGCTGATCCCAATGCGCCACAAGGAAGTGATGCTCCAAGTCCGCGTTGTATGCCGTGAACAGCGGCATCTCGGCGAACCCCGGACCGCCGTGCAGGATGAGCAGCAACGGATTGCCGACATCGGCGCCTCGTATCAAGACCTCTTGTGCAAGTCCGCCGAGCAGCACTCGCTGCCGGAGTTCCACGCGTTCGTTCACGGCGTGCCACACTACCCGCCGCACCCATCCAAGGTGCGGCGGAGCGGGATAGCGACAGCGACGACGACACCGTGAGCACGAACTACGGCTGGAGTACTAGGCCCGCTCCCGGGGTCTTACCACTACGGGAAAGAGTTCTACATCAACGGCTGACCGACACAAGCCACCAAGCCGCCTCCGGCAGGCTGCCCTCGACGCCACCTCCCAGGCAATCTGCCGGTGTCTGATGGCACGCCTGCCAACTCTGCGCGTCGGAGTTCGTGGAGCAACTGTGGAACACCTTTTGGAACGAACTGGCGAGTAACAGAGTTGCTGGAGACGACGAACGGCGAACTGAGCGCGGCTCCCGAGGCTCAACTCGACTCCTGTCGATGCGGTCCGGCGGCCTTCTAATCCGTCGGTCGAGTTGGAATCCTCCCGAGCGCGGCAAGCAGTCCCCCGGCGGTCAGCGGCTGAGCGCAGGCCGCCAGCTCTGGTGCTGCGCGCCCCCGGAGCACAGACAGGCATGCGACGCCAAGCCGCGGGTCAGCTTCGATCGTGGCGACTCAGCTGGTCCGAGCGAAGCGCCGACATGACCGCAACAATCCGGCGAGCGGGAGCGGGAGCGCGACCTACGAGGTTCTGACAAGCGTGAGCTCCTCGTCGGCTAGATCGACGAGGCTGGCCTTCCAACCGGCGTCGACGATGGCGCGAGCGACCGCCGACCCGTCGCAGCTGTGCCAGTGGCGCACATGCTGGCGACACGAGTTCTTGAAGAGGCGCTCAGCTGGCACCGGCCGCCATCCGTCGCTCACCGTGGGATCATTCGTGGCGCGAAATGGAGTCGAAGAGGGTTGGTCAGCGGGGCCAGAGTCCCTTCGAACACAGACTTCTGACGCCTGAAGAGCTGGTTACCAGGCCATCATTGGCCCTTTTTATCCGCAGGCTCAGGGCTCGAGCTGACATACCTCTCTGAGCCAATTCGGCATCACGCGCGTCGCATACCAGTCGCGCTCGCGGTCGGCGCCGATGTCTGCGGCATCATCCGTTCGGCCAACCTTTCGCATCTGCGGACGGCGAATGCCGCGTCAGGGACCCTTGAGGGGTTCCCCGGTCTGCACGGATACGACCACGTCGTGGATCGCGCGGGTGACCGCGGCGGCGTGAGCTGGGTTTTCCACGAAGGAAGCGTGGGTCGACCCCGACTCGACGCGATGAAGGCTGTTGGTCGACAGCGTGGCCATCTCGTTCTGAGCAGCGATCCATCCCTTGGCGTTGTCGAGTTCGGCGGTCAGGACGACCAGTGGCTTCGCGTCGAGGCTGCGGAGTTCCCCGGCCTCGGCTTCGGACCGGTTCGCGACGCCGAACTCGTCGAGGAAGCCACTCATTTCCTTCCCGGTGGCGGCAGTTGCACGCGCATCGTCGCGGTATCTGGGCGGTAGATCCGAGAAACCGGTGTCGGCGACAAGGTGCCCGACCCCCAGCCGAGAGGTCGTTGCGACCAGCGAGGACAGGTGCTTCAAGACGCTGTAAGAACTCGCCTTCTGCGGGGACACGCGGGTGCTCTTGGCCGCGGTGGAGTCGACCAGCACGAGACCGGCGACCTCCTCGGGATACTTCGCGGCGTACGTCCTCACGTACAGGCCGCCAAAGGAATGCCCGGCCAGTACGTACGGACCCGGAACGTGTGCGCGATCCAGCAGATTGTGCAGATCGGTGGCGATCTGCGCACCATCGGGCGGACTCGCGGCAGGATCACTCCAGCCACGCCCCGCCCGGTCGTACACGCACACTCTGCTGTCGCGGGCCACAGCGGGTGCGATCAGCCCCATCGAGGCCGCGGAGCCGCCGCCACCCGGTTCAAGAATCACGATCGGGCCGCGTGAGCCAGTGCACTCCAGGTGGAGTCGGTACGGTCCCACATCCACGAGCTGACCGCGCATGGCGACCGCAGGTCCGGTCGACTGGCGGATCGTCTCGTACGCCCCGCCGAGAGCAAAGATCACCAAGATGACCAGCACCGGGTTCAACAGCCACACCCTGGTCCGGCTGTGCAGCTCGCGCCTGGCGCGGGTCCAGGCCCAGACCACCAAGACCACCAGCGCCGGCGGCCAGACCCACCCCAGCGCATCCACCACCGCGTCCGGGGCCAACAGCACCAGCGCCCCGGACAACGCCATGAAGATCGCCGGCGCCACAGCCCAGCGTTGTGGCTGATCGGTGAACCGAGTAGACAAAACCGCCACCAGCGCCCACCCGAGCGCAAAACCGAACAGCACCATCGCGGTGGCGAAGTCCACATCTACCCTGCCCACTGGCAGGAACGGCAGGATCACCGCCGCAACGAAACCCGCGGCCAGCGATCCGGCCACGACCCCGCCAACGTGCGAGCGCCCTCGCCCCTGCGGCCCGGCGGGAACGTCCGTGTCTGGTGGCGGGTTGGAGACGCCCTCGGGGATCAAAGGATCGTGAATTGTCATCCTCGATGGCCTGTCTCCAGCGCAGTCACAGCCGGCTTCAATCGTTCGCCGGGGCGACGCCGAGCGGAGTCAGCGCGCAGGAATTCCTCGGTGCCTCCAACCTACGCCGAGAAGCTACCAAACACGACACTTGGGAGTCCCGCCGTGCGCAGCATCTTGCCAGCGGCAAGATCGGACACAAGTTCAAACATTCACCGGCGAAGCTCGCTCGCGGGCGAGCCCTCCGTGACTTGACATCAGGCCGGCTGTCGGCGCTGGAAGCACGGGATTTGCATGTAATGCAGAGGCTCCCGTCTGGTCGCGATTTCGGCGTCGTTGCAGGTCAGGGCCCGCATCGGTGGCGCGCCGTGGGATGGTGTGTGTCGTTGCTCCGGGCAAGTTGCACCAGCGAGAACCAAGAGGGTGGATCTTCAGTGACGATCCGGCTGGGGCCTCGGTCAGTCGATGCCTTCGACGATGCGGAAGTCGCGCTCGACGCCGTCGGACAGGGCGACCAGCGCGTCCTGGTAGGCCGCGCTGTCGTGCGCCGCGACGGCCTGCTCGAAGCTGTCGAACTCGATCAGGACGGTGCGCTCGGCGATTCCGGCGTCATGTGCCACGACTCGACCGCCGCGGACGAGGACCCGACCGCCTCCGGCCTTCACGGCCGGGGCGGCCAGCTTGTTGTAAGCAGCCAGCTTCTCGGGGTCTGAAATGGTGCGGTAGACGCTGACCCAGTAGCCCTTGGGCATGGAACCTCCAGTGTTGGGATGAGTGCATCTGACTTACGGGTTGGTCTCGGACGAGCGTCGGCGGGCGAGAGCGAGGCTTGTCAGCGTCGTGATCGCCGTGGCGCCGATGGCGCTGCCCAGGGAGTACCCGACGCGGAGCTCAGGTTGCGGCTGAGTGGAGAAGCTGACGCACAGCTGGGAG
Organism: Kribbella sp. NBC_01484; assembly: GCF_036227145.1. Lineage (NCBI taxonomy): Bacteria > Bacillati > Actinomycetota > Actinomycetes > Propionibacteriales > Kribbellaceae > Kribbella > Kribbella sp. NBC_01484. The sequence continues at coordinate 5,571,142 of NZ_CP109437.1, read as the reverse complement.
ACCCTCCTCGTCGAGACGGATGACAAGATGCCGGTTCCACCGTTCGTCGGTACGGGGGTGGTCGGAGCGCCAGTGACACCCGCGGCTGTCCTCCCGGGTGATCGCTGCCGCGACGACCGTTCGCGCCACCGTCGCCAGGGGGCCGTCTCCCGCCGACTCGAGCTCGTCGAGGGCGGTCTGCAATCCGGCGCCGTCGCGGCGGATACCGGCGTGTTCAGTCAGGATCGCCCGGATCCTGTCCGGTTCGCGGTCCTCGCCCAAGGTCAGCCAACTGGGCTGCCCGTACGACTCCGCGGGCAGGTCGAGGGTCAGAGCCGTGGCGACGCGCCGCCCGAAGACCAGGCCTTCGAGCAGGCTGTTGGATGCCAGTCTGTTGGCTCCGTGGACGCCACCGCCCGCGGCCTCGCCGACGGCGTAGAGACCCGGCACATCGGTTGCGCCGTCGCGGTTCGTCCGGATTCCGCCGCACAGGAAGTGTTCGGCCGGGGCTACCGGGATCGGCTCGCTCAGCATGTCGACGCCGATTCGCCGGCAGGACGCCAGGACGGTCGGGAACCGCCGGCGGATGGTGTCCTCCGGGATCGACCGGGCGTCCAGCCACACGTGCTCGCACCCGTCGCGCCGCATCGTCGACTCGATGGCCCGGGCAACGATGTCCCGCGGAGCAAGGTCCGCACGCGGGTGCACGTCGGTCATGATCCTGCCGCCGCGCAGGTCACGGAGTACGGCGCCTTCACCGCGGACGGCCTCGGTGACCAAGGGGAGCTGACCTGTGCTCTCGCCGGTGAAGAGTGCGGTCGGATGGAACTGTACGAACTCCATGTCGACCAGCGACGCCCCGGCCTGCAGCGCCAAGGCGATGCCGTCGCCGCGGACGGTCGACGGATTCGTGCTGGCCAGGTAGGCGTTGCCGATCCCGCCGGTGGCCAGCACGACGGCGCGAGCGTCGATCTGGCTGACGTCCGCGTCCTCCTCGACGAGTACGCCGGCGATGTGTCCGGAGCCCGACTTGATCAGGCCGACGGCCCGTCCTGTCACCGTCCGGACGCCGGCGAGCTGCACTGCCTGGTGGAGCGCGCGATGAACTTCGGCGCCGCTGGCATCGCCGCCGGCATGGACAATCCGGTGGCGGTCGTGGCCACCTTCGAGGGTTCTCGACAGTGAACCGTCGCTGTCGCGGTCGAAACGAGCGCCCAGGGCGATCAGTTCGGCCAGGCGCTGTGGACCTTCCTCGACGAGTGCGCGGACATTGCGCGGGTCGCAGAATCCTGCGCCGGCGATCTCGGTGTCGTGGGCGTGATCGAGCGGGTCGTCGTCGCCGTACGCGGCGGCGATCCCGCCCTGTGCCCACGGTGTACTCCCGGAACCGGCACTGACAACGAGTACGTTCCGGGTCGCCGCCAGGCCCAGCGCGGCCGACAGGCCGGCCGCACCGCTGCCGATGACGACGACGTCGGCGGATCGTCTCACCGAGCACCACCGGGTCTGCCGATGGCAACCATCCGCTCAACCGACTGCCGGGCGCGCTCGGCCACGTCGAATGGCACCTCCACCTCGTCGCGGCCCTCACGGAGGCACCGCAGCAGCAGTTCAGGCGTGATCATCTTCATGAAGCGGCACGAGGCCTTCGGGTTCACCGGCCGGAAAGTCGTACGCTGGTTGACCTTGCGCAACTGATGGAGCATGCCGATCTCCGTCGCGATCAGCGCCGTCTTCGCGGTCATGTCGCGAGCGGCGCCGAGCATCCCGGAGGTCGAGAGAATCCGGGTCCGGTCCGCGGGCAGATCACCGACGCCGGCGAGCCAGATCGCCGACGACGCGCAGCCGCACTCCGGATGCACCAGAACCTCGGCCGTCGGATCGGCCGCCACCTGGGCCCGCAGATCGGCCGCACTGATCCCGGCGTGGACGTGGCATTCACCCATCCACACGTGGATGTTGTCGCGCCCCGTCTGCCGTCGCACGTGGTTGCCGAGGAACTGGTCGGGCAGGAACAGGATCGGCTGGTCCGCCGGGATCGACTCCACCACGTCCACAGCATTCGACGACGTGCAGCACACGTCGGCTTCCGCCTTGACCGCGGCGCTGGTGTTGACATAGGCAACCACCGCAGCCCCGGGATGCTCGGCCTTCCATTTGCGCACCTGATCGGCGTCGATCGTGTCGGCCAGCGAACACCCGGCCTGGGCCGTGGGGATCAGCACGGTCTTGTCCGGACTGAGGAGCTTCGCGGTCTCGGCCATGAAGTGCACGCCGCAGAAGACGATGGTCGATGCGTCGGTGCTGGCGGCGAGCCGCGACAGTTCGAGCGAGTCGCCGACATGATCGGCCACATCCTGGATCGCGGGGTCCTGATAGTTGTGGGCGAGGACGACCGCGTCCCGCTCGCGGGCCAGGCGTCGCACCTCTCCCGACCAGGTCGTCGCAGTGCTCTGGGCAACGGACATTGCCTGTTCCCTTCCCTCGGATAGTTTTCGCCCGTTAGGCGATAACTAGGGTGACGGTATCATCGGCGACATGCCCGTCGCCAAGAAAAGTGATCCGGTCAACATCCCCAGCTATCCGCACGAGGTGCTGGCCGTGGTGCTTTCCGTCCGTGACGGCAATCTGTGCGTCCTGCTGTGGCGGCGCGGGCAGAGCCCGTTCAGGTATCGCTGGGCGCTGCCCGGGGGTGGCGTGCAGCCCACGGAACGGCTCAGGGAGGCGATCACCGGTCATCTCGCGGCGAAGGTCGATGTGCGTGATGTCGCCCATCTGGAGCAGTTGGCCACCCACAGTGCGATCGATCGAGATCCGCGGGCGCGGGTCCTCGCGACCGCGTACCTCGGGCTCGTTCCGTCCGACGTACAACCGAATCTGCCGGCCGACACGGCCTGGCACCGGGTGGACGAGTTGCCGCGTACGGCGTTCGACCACCACTACTTCATCGACGCGGCCGTGGGGCGGCTACGGGCGAAGCTCTCGTACACGAACATCGGGTTCGCTCTGGCTCCGGCTGAGTTCACCATCGCCGAACTACGCGACCTGTTCAGTGCCGCCTTGGGCTATGAGCTCGGCGCGACCAATCTGACCCGAGTTCTGACCCGGCGACAGGTCATCGGCCCGACCGAGCGGACCGCCCGGCCCGGACAGTCCGGCGGGCGCCCCGCCGCGGTCTACAAGTTCGTGGCCCGCGAGTTGACGGTGACCGACCCGTTCGCCGTACTGCGCCCACCTCGATGATCCGGCTCACGGCCGCACAGTCTGCTCCTGAGGCTCGAACGGACTGATCAGCAGGCTGGTGTCGAGCGCCGGTGCCGAGTGCGTCAGCGCGCCGACGGACACGGCGTCGACTCCGCTGGCGGCGATGTCGGCGACAGTCTCGAGACTGATGGTGCCGGAGGCCTCGAGCCGGCATCCGGATCCGGATGCGTCACGCTGCTCGACCACTGACCTGATGACGTCGGTGGACATGTTGTCGAGCATGATCCACTCGACCTGGCAGTCCAATGCCTCGTAGGCCTCGGCCAGGGTGGTGACTTCGACCTCGACGGCCAGGTGCCGGCGGGTCGCAGCCATGCCGTCGCGGACCCTTCGGACGGCTGAGCGGACGCCACCTGCGGCAGCCAGGTGGTTCTCCTTCAGAAGCACCATTGCGGCGAGGTCGAGTCTGTGGTTGGTTCCGCCGCCGCAGGTCACCGCGTACTTGTCCAGAGCCCGGAGGCCGGGCGCTGTCTTGCGGGTGTCGAGAAGCTTCACCTCGTGCTGCCCGATGGCGGCCACGAACGCGGAGGTCAGGGTGGCGATGCCCGACATCCGCTGGACGAAGTTCAACGCCGCCCGCTCGCCGGTGATGATCGAGCGCGCCGGTCCACTGATCCACGCGAGCGGCTGCCCGGCGCGAACCGGGTCGCCGTCGGCAACGGCCGGTCGCACCGCAACGGACGGGTCGATCGCGTCGTACACGCTTTCTGTCAGTGGTAGGCCCGCTACTCGTCCCGGCTGCTTCGCGATCATCACTGCCTCGACGTCCATTTGCTCAGGGACGCTCCATCGAGTGGTCACATCGTCTGCTGCGTGGTCCTCCGACAGTGCGGTGCGGACGGCGGCTCGGATCGTGTCGGTAGCCAGTTGCATGAGTTCGTCTACCTGCCCTCGCTCGTGGTGTTCAGGTGTAGCACCTCCGCATCTTGCCATCAGCAACCGTGCGTCTTTCGAGGTGTTTTCGATCATCAGGCGATAACCGCGTATCACGGTACCATCGTTTATGGAAATGGTCGGCCAGCCGGTTCAGCCGACCGGCCGCCCACCTGGACCTCCGGCGCCGGGCAGACCCCCCAGCTGTGGCAACTCCCGTCACTCCAACACCCGCCGGTACCAGTTGGAAGTGGGTGGGATCGTTCGTCGGGTAAGTTTCCGGGACGGAAGATGCCCGGTGATCTTGCGATCTGGAGACTGATCGCCGACCACGGCGGTTCATCTCCGATCGAAGTGTCGACGTTCTTGGGCGGGGTTGTCGAATCCTGGGAGGCGGGTTCGTGGATAGAGCAACCAGACCGAACAAGGTCCCAGCCTCAAGGAGAACCACGATGAACGACCAGGCCAGCCGGGTAACCAAACCGTTCCGATTCGGGGTCGTTGCGCCGATCGGTTCTGACCTGCCGACGTGGCGAGACCGCGTGCGCCGCATCGCCGACAGCGGCTACTCCACGTTGCTGATGCCCGACGTCCCTACATGGCAACCAGCAATTGGCCCCACGCTGGCAACCGCTGCCGCGCTCGCTGACCTGCGGATCGGCTCGTGGGTCTATGCCGCTGCGCTGCGCGAACCATGGAGCACAGCCTGGGAGGCCCACTCACTCTCAGTACTCACGGAAGGTCGCTTCGAAATGGGCATTGGCGCCGGCCGACCCGGGATCGAAGTCGAGCTGGGGCGTCCTGCCGTCTCCCCAGCTGAGCGTCGTGCCAGGATGCGCGAGACCGTGGCCGCCCTGCGTAGGTTCGACGGCCCCGATCTGCACACGCCGGTTGTCATGGCGGTGAGCGGACCGAAGTCGCAGGCGCTGGCGCTCGAAGTCGCTGACGCAGTCACGTTCGTACTCTCGCCGGAAGATGATCGGGTCGAAACCACGAACCGGGTACGCGACTTCCCTGGTGGCCGGAACATCGAACTCGCCCAGCACGTCGCCGCTGTCGGTGACGGTGTCGCTCCGTTCATGGCGCCGCCCAACCTCGACACCGCAGCGCTTCGCGCGGCCGACTCGCTCGTCATCCTTCCGAGTGACCCCGCGGCAGCTGCCGAAGAAATCCAACGACGTCGCGAGGAGATCGGCTTCTCCTATTTCGTCATCGGCGCCGACTTTGCCGACACACTCGCGCCGGTCGTGGCCAAGCTGGCCGGACAATAGGCGGCGAACGCCTCGCAGGTCAACCAGGCGACAGCGATCGCATCGCCGCTCCCGAACCGGCCCTCGTCCGCCACAGCTTGGTATGGACGCTGGGCCGGTCACAACACCACGCAATCCGTTATTGGTGCGTACCAGATTCGCTGACGATGCAACCCCAGGTCTCGGCCGGTCCGTCTCTGGTCTGTCCACGACCGAGACCTGGGAGGGCCCTAAATGGCTCAAAGATCGAGAACGGGACCTGCGGTTGCCGCACTGGCGATCGCGGGCCTCGCGTTGTCCGGAGTGAACGCGCAGGCAGCGCCACCCACCACAGCTAGGGGAAGAGACGTACAGGTCACGCTGATCACCGGCGACCGCGTGGTGCTGCACGGCGGTGATCCGGCGAAGCAGTCCATCGAGCGAGGACCGGGCCGGGAACACATCGCCTTCCAGACCTTCCGGAACCAGGGTCACTCGTACGTGATCCCGTCGGACGCGGGCAAGTCGATCGGTGCCGGGCGCCTGGACGAGCGGTTGTTCGACGTGACCGGTCTGATCAAGGCCGGGTACGACGACGCGTCGTCCGAGGTGATCCCGGTGCTCGCGGCGTACGACGGGAAGGCGAAGCGCGTCGTACCGGCTGGCACCAGGGTCGCTCGGCAGTTGCCGTCGATCAACGGCGCGGCGTTGAGGGTGGACAAGGCGAAGGCAGGATCCTTCCTGGGAACGGTTTCCGGGAAGATCTGGCTGGACGGCAAGCGTCGCGTGACGCTTGATCAGTCGGTGCCGCAGATCGGTGGCCCGACGGCGTGGGCGGCCGGATACACCGGCAAGGGCGTGTCGGTCGCCGTACTGGACACCGGGATCGACAAGTCGCATCCCGACCTGGCGACACAGGTTGCCGGCGGCAAGAACTTCACCGAGGAGGCGGACGGCGATCTCGTCGGGCACGGTACGCATGTCGCGTCGACGATCGCCGGGACCGGCGCGGCGTCGGGCGGGAAGTACAAGGGTGTGGCGCCGGACGCAAAGCTGTACGACGGCAAGGTCTGTGACAGCAGTGAGTCCTGCTCGGACTCGGCGATCCTGGCCGGGATGGAATGGGCCGCCAAGGACATCAAGGCCAACGTCGTCAACCTCAGTCTGGGCGGGCCGGATACTCCGGAGGTCGATCCGCTGGAGGCGGCCGTCAATCAGCTGACGGCGGAGACCGGCACGCTGTTTGTGGTTGCTGCCGGCAATGAAGGTCCCGGTGACCGGACCATCGCGTCGCCGGGCAGCGCGGATGCTGCACTGACGGTCGGCAATGTGGACAAGCAGAACCAGCTGAACCCGACCTCGAGCCGCGGTCCGCGAGTGGGCGACAGCGCACTGAAGCCCGACGTGACGGCACCGGGTACCGACATCGTTGCGGCGAAGTCGAAGGACTCGATCATCGGCGAGCCGGTCGGTGACCAGTACCTGCGGTTGTCCGGTACGTCGATGGCGACTCCGCACACTGCCGGCGCTGCCGCGTTGCTGGTGCAGGAACACCCGTCGTGGAAGGCAGGTGAGCTGAAGAGCACGTTGATGGGTTCGGCGAAGGTGATCGCGGATCAGACGGTCTTCCAGCAGGGTGCTGGGCGGATCGACCTGACGACGGCGATCAAGCAGAACGTGATCGCCGAGACGAGCAGCATGTCGTTCGGACTGGCGTCGTACCCGCACACGGACGACGAGCCGGTGGTGAAGAAGCTGACGTATCGCAATCTCGGTGACCAGGCGGCGACGCTGAACCTGGCGGCAACATTCAACGACGCTTCGGGCACCGCGGCTCCGGCGGGTGCGTTGGTTTTGAGCGCCAGCACTGTCACGGTGCCGGCCGGCGGGACCGCGTCGGTCGACGTCACGTCGACCACCAAGGACAACGGGCCGGACGGCCTCTACTCCGGCCGGATCACAGCCACGGGATCCGGCACGGCGATCGGCGTACCAGTCACGGTGGAGCGGGAGGTGGCGAGCTACAACCTGACGGTGCAGACGATCAACCCCGCGGGCGCGCCGTCCGACAACCCGGTGCTGATTGTCGACGTCAACCACCCGGAGCTCAACGGATACGACACCGACGGCACGCTGACGCTCAAGCTCCCGAAGGGAGAGTACGCAGTCGACCATATGCTGGAGTACGAGCGGGCTGCGGAGGACTGGGAGGTCTACAAGCTGGTGGCTCCGAGCGTGAAGCTCGATGCCGATCGGACTGTCGTCCTCGACGCCCGCAAAGCCAAGCCGGTGACTCACACCGTGCCCGAGGCCGGGGCGGCAAAGCTCGAGGAACTGGCCGGCTACGTCCGGCGGTCGGCCGAGCCCGATGGGCCTGTCTTCTCCTCGTCCACGGCTGTCGGACGGGATGCGCTCTACACCCTTAGCACCGGGCCGGCGCTTGCGGCCGACCAGTTGACCGGTTTTGTGACGGCGACGCTGGCGAAGCGGGGCGACGACGGGTCGCCCACCAACACGCCGTACGTGTACTCGTTGGCGAAAACCCAACCCGGTGTGTTCCCGACCGGTCTTCAGCGCGTGGTGCGGCAACCGGAGTTGGCGGTGGTGAACTCGACGATCAACGCGACCATCGATACGCCCACCTGGCGGTTCGTCTGGCCGGAGATTCCCGGCACCCTGTTACTTGCCAGCGGAATCAAGTTCGACACGACGCAACCGGTTCGCTACTCCTACGACGAACTGCCGGACGGCTGGACGGCCGGTGCGAGCGTCCAGGCGGACGGCTTCCCGCCGCGTGAGTACTGGAATATGGAGACCGTCTCCCCGCAGGTGTACCGCGCCGGCCGGACCTACGAAGAGCGGTGGAACGCGGCCGCCTTCGGCCCACGGGTCTACCTGGCGGCGAGGACCGATGCGAACCTGTACCTGTTGGTCGGGAACCTGGGTGACGCGGACGGACACTACGGCCGCACGGCCACCGACTCCGCGAGCAGCACCCTCTACCGCGACGGCGAGCAGGTGGCGACCGGGACCAGCTTCGGCGTGATGAACGTGAACGGCCTGCCGGCGGCCAAGGCGGCGTACAGGTTCGTGACCACCGGAACCCAGTCGATCACCGGTTTCGCGACCCGAGTAGACCTGACCGCCACCTTCACCTCCGCGGCAACCACGAAGCAGACAGCGCTACCCATCAGCACCATGCGCTTCCAGCCCAAGGTCGACGACCACAACCAGGCCGCGCGGACCACAGTCACCGACCTGCCACTGACGATCGACGGCGCCAAGCACCTCAGGTCCCTCGAGGTCGAGGTCTCCGGCGACAACGGCACCACCTGGACCACAACCACGATCCGCAAAACCCCGACGGGCTACGCGGCCACCTTCTCCACCCCGGCCGGCCCCACGGTCTCCCTCCGAGCCCACCTCACCGACCGAGACAACAACACCACGGACCAAACAGTCATCTCCGCCTACCACCTGAAGTAGCCCAAAGCAGCCGCCGCCCCTCGGCGGCGGCTGCTTTTGGTGCCCCAGTCCTGCTTCACCTGCAGTCGCTCCGCGCGGCGCGCGATGGCGGCGCGGACGAAGTTGACCACCACAAGTGCGGGCAGGAAGAAGGCCTGGAAAAACATCCAATAGCTCTCGGCCTGGCAGATGAAGCCGAAATAGATGCCATAGGCAAGAAACCCCACCCCCCGCCGAGGCGCTGACCAATCAAGCCCCGTCCGACTGCTCAACATCCTTCATCACAGCGAAGGCCCGCTATCGACGCGCGGATGGACTACCCGCCTGGTGAGCCGGGGTCTCCCGCTCGGTCAGGGCATTGCTCCTGTCGGTCGCGACGTCGATGGAGGCTGCAGCACGCGGTCCAGCGTCCCGGCGAACGACGGTGCGAGATGACTAGTGAAGTTGCCGGGGGCGGCGCGGATCTCGGCGTCGGAGGCGTCGGTCGGCAGGAAGGTCGACGGTATGCCTTTGCTGTCGAGGAATCCGATCACTCCGGACTGGCTCGGATCGATGCCCGCGGCGTCGCTGAGCCATACGGCAGGCTCAGTGGCCGGGTAGCCGACCGGGACCGGCAGTTCGCCGGCCTTCCGTTGGATCTCGGCTGTCGGCGCGGGATGCTCCTTGTCGCCGACGGTGTCCCAGGTCAGGCCGATCACGGTTGGCGACTTGCCGCCGGAGGTGAGCTTGGCCAGGCGACGGACTGCGGGGGCAACGTCGGTGACGTCGCCGGCGGCCACGACGACCGGTTTCCCGTCGTAGTCGGCCCAGCGCAGTTGTCCGCCGCCAAGACGCGGCACGGTGAAGGCCGGCATACCGTCGGAAGCCGGGTTGAGGGCCGGATCGTCGTACAGGCCCGGCCCGTGCTCGCCTGGGCGGCGGCCGCATGCGGCGTCGATGAGCTTGAGTTTCGACGCCGGCGGAGGTGGCAACGTCCCTGCCGCGGCCGACTCACCAACCCGGCGCAGTTCTTTCGCGGCCTGCGCGGCCAGTTCGACGTCGCCGGGCGTCGTACCGACGCGGATTGCGAGCGGGCCAGTGAAGAGGACGACCGAGTCACCAGCGAGGGAGACGGTTGGTACGCCGTGAATCGGGGTCAGTCGTGAGCACCCGACAATATTCCCGCCAAGCGGGATTTCCTCGGCGCCGACCTCGATACGAGAGCTGCAAGAGCCTTCGCTGCAAAAAGATCCGTAGCCGACGTTCAATGACTGGCCGGGGTCGAGGGAGGTATCACCCTGCGCCTCGGTGTCCCCGGTGAAGATGATCGCGTCCTCCAGCGGCAATCCGTGGAATTCGGCGCCGAGGTAGTAGATCGGTGTCGTCGTGGTGGTCGCGATCTGGCGGAGCCGGGCCTCGGTCTTTGCCGGCCCTGGTCCGGATGGACCGCTGCCTGGCGCTGGACTGTCGCCGCCGGCTGGCATCTTCGTCGAGAACGTGTCAGGAGCGATCACAGGGCCGAACGTCACCTCGGTCAGTTTGTCCGGGCCGCCGCTCGACAGGACCAGACCGGTCTGCTCATCCAGAGCGATCTCTCGCGCGTCCATCGGCTCCACCGGCGAGCCCTCAGCCGCCACCACCTTGTCGCAGTGATAGCGCACCGCTGTCCTGGCGAACAGTGTCGTCGTGCCCAGCCGCTTCGCTGCGGCACACATGTCGGCGAACTCCTTCGTGCCGGGCCTATAGAAGAACGTGGCTCGGGGGAACTCGTCCTGGCTCGGGTTGTCCTGCCGCTGGTACTTCGGATCGCTCTGCGGGTCGAAGGACAGCAACACCTTGCCGTCCCACACGACGTATGCGCCGGCGTCTGGTCCAGTCAGTAGCGTCTGCCGGAACCGCCTGTTTCCGTCCACGATCAACTCGTACGACCCGGCGTCGTCGGCAGCCGTTCCGCGCATCTTGACCAGATCAGGCGGCACCGTTGCCGAAGGCGACGCAGACCCGCCCACTGATCGTTGCCCGCCACAACCACCTGCTGCCGCGACGGCGAGCACGACCGCGGCGACGAACATCTTTGCTTGCTTGGCCCGCACAGTCATGCCGACTGCGCTCCTCCCCTGTCGACGATGCTCCAGGGACCGGCGGTGGCGACCGGCCATGATCCGTGGTGCACCCCAGACCTGCCCTCTTTGACGCACGCAGCACGGCTTCAGCTCAGTCTGCGCGCGGAGACGCCGGCGCGGGCTGAGTAATAGTGCTCAATTCGCCGGGGGATCGTCCCAGATTCGGCCTAGTACTCCATCGCCGCTGTTTGTCCGGCGCCGTGGGATCAATCGTGGTGCGAAATCGCGTCAAAGAGAATCAACTGGCGCGGCCAGAATCCCTTTCGAACCCAGACTTCTGACGCCTATCCGTGGTGCGAACCAGGGGGTGACATGGGTCAATTGGAGTGATCAGAGCCAGCCGCCGAGGATCCCGAACGCCATGTCTTCTGCGTCAGCAACTCCGCAACCGTCACCGGCTGGGTCTGACGACGTACTCACGCCCGCCAGGTCTCGGTAGCGTGGTGGCATGAGCGCAGATGGGCGGACGCGGGTGTGGCGGTTCCGGCATGTCGCCACGCGGTACGTGAATCCGGTGTCGCGACATGTCGCGGGATGGCTGCCGGGGTTCGGGATCGTGACTTACAGCGGACGGCGCAGCGGGCGGATCTACAGCACACCGCTGAACGTGTTCCGGCGGGACGACAGGTACTTCTTCTTTCTGACGTACGGGTCCGAGGCGCAGTGGGTGAAGAACATCCTCGCGGCCGGTTCGTGCTCGCTGAAGACCCGTGGTCAGGTCGTGCATCTGGTTGACCCCGAGCTGGTCACCGACCCCGAACTCCGCCCAGCACCGTTCCTGGTCCGGCTCATCGAACGCCGTGTCGCCGGAGTCACGCAGTACCTGACGATGCGGCCGGCGCCGAGTATCTGAGCGTGTCCTGCCAGGTACGGGAGGCCCGCTCCGGCCCGAAGCGCTACCCCGTGGCCGCCGACCACTCCGCGGCCTCGGGCGCGTGGGTGGTCACAGTACGGCGATGGGGTTGATCGGCGACCCGGTCGCGGTCGGCAGCCGGAGCGGCGCGATGACGCACAGGAAGGTCCAGTGCGCCGTTTCCTCGCATATCCGCACGAGGTCATCGAACTGGAGGTAATCCAGCAGCATCACGCCGAGCGCGTTGATGGCAAGGACGTGGACGGGGAAGGCCACCCCGTCGGTCAGGCTCGGCGCGGTGTCGTTGTTCCCATCACCGCCCAGGACCGCGATCTGCCGCTCGGCCAGCAGCGGCATCACCTCCGGGTGCAGCCCGGCCCGGGCCGCGGCCGCATCCCAGGGCCCGCGCTCCTCCCGCCGCCGCCGGTGACCCACCCGCACCAGCAGAATGTCGCCACGGCCGACGTGGACGCCTTGGTCGCGTTCCGCGGCCAGCAGGTCGTCGACGGTCACATGGTCGCCGGGGTCCAGCCAGGCCACCCCGCGAGACCGTGGTACATCGAGGAGCACCCCGCGGCCGACGATCCCGTCGGCGGCCACCCCGACGGACAACTCGGTCGCGCCGCTCTCGGTGATGGTGTCCGCGGGCACTCCGTTGTACAGCTCGCCGTCGAAGATCACGTGGCACAGGGCGTCGAGGTGGCTGTCGGCATTGCCGTGAATGTTCATCTCGATCCGGTCCATGCCGAACGCGACGCCTCGGCCGGCCTCCGCGGCCGGTGGCCCTTTCATCTGGTGCCGGGCGGGTTCGGGGTCGTCAGCCGTCACCCGTCCCTCCACCGGTGCGGCGAGCGAGACCGCCCGGCCCAGCCTGACTTCACCTGCGCCGGCCATGGTTCCGGCGGAAGTGAGGTAGTTCAACGCCCCTCGCCGGTCGTCAGACCCCCAAGGCCGCTGGTTGCGCAGCTGCTCGTACAGCGAGCGGAACTCCGCCTCGGTCATCCGGCCCGGCGGCAGTCTGCTCTCCCCGGTGCCCGTACGTCCCCTACCGGTCATGTCGACAGCCTCCCCGTTTTGCGCGCCTGTGGGTAGCCCGTCACCAGATAGCCCGCTGCCCAGCGAGTCCGCCGATCGCACGGCCACCCAGAGCACGTGCCGCCACGCATCTCGACCACCCCAGGACACTGCTCACGCCTGGTCGGCTCCGGCCAGGCGCCGCCGGCACCTTCTGATCCGTAGAGGCAGGCACTCTGATCGCGACCCGCTGGTCTGCCCTCCGGAGGTCGTCAACCAGGTGCTCGTCGTCGCTCGCCGGTGCAGGTCGTTGGGGTCAGGTATTGCCTTCGGGCCATTGCGTACATCACCGACTCGTTGCCCTCGCCGAAGGACTCGACAAGCCCGGCTCCGATCGCGTTGCACATCACGTTGGGTCCGGCTCGCGCATCGTCCATTCGTGCGGCAGCGCCGCGAACCACATCACGTCGATGCGCTCGCCCTGCCACACGCTGTGTGCGCGCATCGTTCCCTCGTGCACGAACCCCGCTCGGCGGGCCACTGCAGCTGACGCTTCATTGTCCGCCTCGACCGTCAGGAAGGCGCGAGCTGCGCCGAGCTCGAACAACCACCGTGTGAGCAGAACCACCGCCCGAGTCGCGTACCCGCGCCCTCGCGCGCCCGGCCCGATCCAGTAGCCGAGCTGCGCTACGTCTTCCTTCGTCCAGTCATCGACGCCGCAGCAGCCGACCAGACCACCAGAGGCTGCGTCCGTGATCGCGAATGCAACACCAGCTGGTGATTCCGCCGCGACGAACGCCCTCCAGCTCGACGCGAACTCGTCGATGATCGCTTCAGCGTCCTCGATCGAGAGCGGCGGAGCCGGTCGTCCGAGTCGGTCGTGGGCCCCGTTGTAGCGTCGGATCGCTGGGATCGGCGAATGCTTCCGCCATGAACCCGGCGTCATCTCTCGACCAAGGCCGGAGAGTGACCACGCCATCCGAGAGCGACACGACCGGAATGTCGGCATCCGCTTCACGCACGTCTATCGGCTCCTTTCGTTCCGGTTTGACCCTCCACACGTCGAACCCGGAGGTTACCCCGAGCCTCCTCTGGGCTCACCGCCGCCAGCCTCGGGTCCGCGTCGACGACAGCGCCGCCGGCTGGCCACGTGTCGAGCTTGAACTGACGGCCTTCTCATTACGAGGAGGAACGCGACCAGGCCCGCTGAGGCGGCTCGACCTGCCCGCTGGGGGGTCTGCCCGTGACGTCCGACCACTTCCATAAACGATGAATATAAAACTGCTATGCTTCGAGCATGAGTCGTCAAGACACCACTCCTGGCGCGTCCGCTGCCATCGGGGCAACCCTGTACGGCCTGGCCACCAGGGCCGTGAGACGCCTGCCCCGGGACATGAGCCTGACGTCCGCCGCCACCCTGGCCACCCTGGACCGGACCGGCCCGCGGCGCATCACCGACCTGGCCGCGGTCGAGGGCGTCACCCAGCCCGCGATGACCGCCCTGGTCCGGGTGATGGAGGAGTCCGGCCTGGTCGAGCGGTGGGGCGACGCGTCCGACAAGCGGGTCACGCTGGTGTGCCTGACCGAGGCCGGCGCCTCCTATGTCCGGACGCGGCGCCAGGCGGGCGTCCACGCGTTCGAGCGGTTGATCGGCGAGCTCACCGGCGACGAGGTCGAGGCGCTGGTGGCGGCCCTTCCGGCGCTGAAGCATCTGGCAGAGCTCGAAAGCCAGGACCGCGAAGGGCCGAAGCAGTGACCGGGCAGCCGGTCGGCGGGGTGAAGGCGTTCCCGGTGGCGCGTTCCGAGGCGCGGCCGCTGGTCCCCGCTTTGATGTTCATCGCTCTGGTCGTGGCGGCGGTCGCCAGCCTCGGGACGCCGCTCATCACCAGCGTGGCGACCTCGTTCCACGTCTCGCTCGGCAGCGCGCAGTGGACGCTGACCGTCGCGCTGCTCAGCGGCGCCGTCGCCACGCCGGTCCTGGGCCGGCTCGGAGCCGGCCCGCACCGGCGGGCCACGATCCTCGCCACGCTGGCGGTCGTCGTCGCCGGCAGCGCGCTCACCGTGCTGCCGCTGCCGTTCGCGTGGCTGCTGGCCGGCAGGGCGGCCCAGGGCGTCGGGCTCGGGCTGACGGCGCTGATGATGGGCGTGGCCCGGGACCACCTCCCCGAGGAGCGCAGCGCGGCCGTGATCGCCCTGATCTCGGTGGTCTCGATCATCGGGGCCGGCGTCGGCTACCCGCTGGCCGCACTGCTCGCCGAGCTCGGCGGGGTACGGGCCGCCTACGGCCTCGGCCTGGTCGTCACCGCCGCCGCCCTCCTGACCGCGTGGCGCTCCATGCCCGAAGCCCCCGAAGGCCGCTCCGCCCACGTGGACGTGGCAGGCGCGGTCGTCCTGGCCGCTGCGCTGCTCCTGGTGCTGTTCCTCGCCGGCGAACGGAATCTATGGAGCCGGCACCTCGCCGTGGCGGCGGGCCTCGCCGTCGTCGCGGTGGTGCTGCTCTGCGTCTGGGCCGTCATCGAGCTGCGCAGCACGACGCCCCTGGTCGATGTGCGGGCGGTGCGGCACCCGGCGGTCGCCGGGGCGAACCTCGCCATGTTCGTCGGCGGGATCGGCATGTACCTCCTGCTCACGCTCATCACCCGGTACGCGCAGACACCGCACGGCGCCGGCTACGGCTTCGGGCTGACGACCTTCGTCGCCGGGCTGGTCCTCATCCCGTTCTCGGTGCTGGGGTTCGTCGCCGGCAAGCTCACGCCGCGGGTCCGGACGCGGATCGCCGACCCCCTGCTCCTGGCCGGCAGCGCCGTCGTGGTCGGCGGCGGGTTCGCCCTGTTCGCGGCGGCCCGGTCGGACCTGGCCGAACTGTTCGCGGCGATGGGCGTGCTCGGCTTCGGCGTCGGCGGCTTCTCGGCCGCGATGCCCGGCGTCATCCTGGCCGCCACCCCCAAGAGCGAGACGTCGAGCGCCATGAGCTTCAACTACGTCGTCCGCAGCGTCGGGTACTCCCTGGGCAGCGCCATCGGTGGCCTGATCCTCGCCGCGGGCACTGGCCCCGGCCACCTCGTCCCCGACGACAGCGCCTACACCACCGCGGCGCTGGTCGGCATCGGCGCCATGGCGATCACGACGCTGACAAGCCTCGCTCTCGCCCGCCGACGCTCGTCCGAGACCAACCCGTAAGTCAGATGCACTCATCCCAACACTGGAGGTTCCATGCCCAAGGGCTACTGGGTCAGCGTCTACCGCACCATTTCAGACCCCGAGAAGCTGGCTGCTTACAACAAGCTGGCCGCCCCGGCCGTGAAGGCCGGAGGCGGTCGGGTCCTCGTCCGCGGCGGTCGAGTCGTGGCACATGACGCCGGAATCGCCGAGCGCACCGTCCTGATCGAGTTCGACAGCTTCGAGCAGGCCGTCGCGGCGCACGACAGCGCGGCCTACCAGGACGCGCTGGTCGCCCTCTCCGACGGCGTCGAGCGCGACTTCCGCATCGTCGAAGGCATCGACTGACCGAGGCCCCAGCCGGATCGTCACTGAAGATCCACCCTCTTGGTTCTCGCTGGTGCGGCTCCTGGTGCGGCGGGGTCCGTGGGTGCTCGTGCCGGTCCTGGGCGGCTGCCCAGGCCCCCGAGCGAGCATCTGCCTACGCCAGCCGTCGACCACCGCCTCGAAAACCCGAAATCGCGACCAGACGGGAGTCTCTGCATTAGATGCAACTCCCGTGCTTCGAGAGCCGATAGCAGGTCTTATGTCCGGTAAAGGACGATGAGTTGCATCTGATGCGACAACTCGTCGCTGCGGGATGCCTTCAGGCCGAGTGCGCCCAACCGACCGCCCGCATCACGCGTCGCGCCACCTGTGTCGGCGCGTCGAGCCCCGGGTCGACAAGAACACAGTCCCCATCCAGACCTGCGTCCAAGATCAGATCCAGTTCGCCACTACGCCGAAGGTGCCAGTCCCGATCGGGTCCCGGCGCGTGCCGTTCAGTCAGCCGCGCCTGGACGCGTTCCAAATCGGTCTTGAGCCGACAGAGCTTCATCGGCATCGCCATGGCCGACTCGTACTTGCGTGCGGCGGCGCGGCTCTCAACTGCTCCAGAAACGACCACACGCATCGCCCCAGCAGCACGGTAGTTCTTCGCCACACAGGCCAAGTTGGTCAGTTCGAGCTCCATGTTGAAGGGATCCTCGGCCGGGGCTGGCCATCCGCGCGCCAACTCGTCCAGATCAATAACCGCATGCGGGATCCCCAGCTTCTGCAGTTGCTCACCGATCACCCGAGCGGTTGTCGTCTTGCCGACGCCAACGGTGCCAGTGATCAGGAGTGCTTCTACCGTCGCCGGTCCACCATGCATCGAACAAACCTAACGGGATGGCCCTCGAAACTCGATCGACTTTGCCGCCCTCAGCGAACCCTGCCCACAATCGATCCACCGCCCAGTTCGTTCCGGCCTGCGCTACCAACGGGCAGCCTCGCCCGGAGTGGCCATGAGGCTGCACCCGACGGATGCTGCAAGTCGAATAGGAGTGGTCCCAGTAGTCTCCTGACCGGGAACCGCGCAAAGGTTGGCGTTACGCGTCGACCAGCGCCGGCTCTCCCGGTCGACCAGCGCCGCACAGGCACCGGACAGTGGCAGGTATGTCTCGTCACCGCCAACGGCACCAGCGGCGGCGTGCACGTCGGCTGGCACGAACCCGGCCAGGTCCGGCCCGTCACCGACGACCGCGCCGACCGGCAGGCACCGGCCTGACGTTGGCCCAGACTGGTGATCGAGTCTCGTCCCATGAGGAGCCCGCGTGATGCTCGACATTCCCGATGAAGTGTGGAACAAGGTCGTCGCCGACGGAAACGCCGCGTGGCTCGACGAGCTGCCCTCGATCGTGGAATCTCTAGCGCAGGAGTGGTCATTGACCATCGGCGCCACGTTGCGCGGCGGCCACGCGGCGCTCGTCGTCGAGGCGACGCTCCCTGACGGAACGGTCGCTGTCCTCAAGGTCGGCCTTCCGGGGACTCAGCGCGATCTCACCTTCGAGGCGACCGCGCTGCGCCTCGCCGACGGCGACGGCTGCGCGAGCCTGCTGCGCGAGGACCTCGACCGCGGCGCACTCTTGCTCGAGCGACTCGGGGCTGCCATCTACGACGTGGTACCTGATCCAGCGACACGGCACGACATGATGTGCGATGTCGCCGTCCGGTTCTGGCGGCCGGTCAGCCCCGATGTCGACCTGCCGACAGGCGCCGACAAGGCACGCGAGTATTCCGACCTGCTGCCGCGACTGTGGGAACAGACGGGTCAGGCGTGCTCGGAAGCGACAGTCGAGGACGCTCTCGTGTGCCTGGACCGTCGCCGCCGCTCCCACGATGACCGACACGCCGTGCTCGTACACGGCGACGTCCACGACCTCAACGTGCTTCAGGCGGCGGACGGCACGTTCAAGCTCATCGATCCGGGTGGCCTGCGCGCTGAGCGGGCATGCGACCTTGGCACCATCATCCGATGCAATCCCGACGCCGGCGACGACCTGCACGCCAGGGCGAAGCGGCTGGCCACCCACACTGGTGTAGACGCCACGGCGATCTGGGAGTGGGGAACGATCCACCGCGTCATCAGCGGCCTGTACAGCCGACAGATCGGGTTCCAGCCGTTCGGTGATCTGTTGCTCGCCGAGGCAGATCGACTAACAGTCAACGGCGACGGGCCGGGCGGTGGTCAGTAGCGGCGAATCTTCTCGATCCGCCGGTGATCTCGTCGTCGGTCAAGAGCTCGCCGTTGTCGCAGCTTTCCCGGCTGGCGCTCTGAATCTCGTCGTATCCGATCAGGACCCGCTACTTCGCCTGGCGCTGCGCGAGTGATGTTCGCACCGGCATCCGTTCTGAAGACGAGGACAACAAGGGACTCCTGCACGCCCCGAAGCGCTCTAGGCATCCCGTCCTAGTACTCCAGCCGTAGTTCCTGATCAGGGGAGTTGGGCCGGTGGCCGGACGCCGGTGGACGATCGAAGAGTCTTTCCAAGCGGGTAAGGGACTGACCGGCCTGGATGAGCACCAGGTCCGGCGCTGGACGTCATGGCACCGATGGACCATCCTCGCGATGCTGGGCCACGCGTGCGGACCGAATACGCGCCCCGACGGTCGCCGAAGCCACCGTTGTCGGTGCGTCCGACCCGGCCACCGGTCAGGCGATCGGCGCCTTCGTGATCCTCCGCTCGGACGCCGGGGACGTCGGTCCGGACGTGGTCCAAGAGCTCCGCAACCACCGCACTGAGGAGATCGGACCGATCGCGAAGCCGCGCCGGATCACGGTCGCCGCCGAACTCCCGAAGGCGCGCTCCGGCAAGATCATGCGCCACCTCCTCCGCGACGTCGCCGAGAACCGCGAGACAGGCGACGTCACCACCCTCGCCGGCTCCACCGTCACGGACCTCATCAAGTCCAACCTCGAATCCGGCAAGACCGACGAGGACTGACGTCGCATGCCGAAGGCCCCGCGGTTCAGATTTCCCGGGGGCCTTCTTGTGCTTTTGGGGTGGGGTGGTCAGACCTGGCCGGCTCTTTCCAAAGCGGTGCAGCAGGTGTTCACCAGGAGTCGGGTGACGTTGTAGGGGTCGATGTTGGCGTTGGGGCGGCGGTCCTCGATGTAGCCTTTTTTATCTACCTCTACCTGCCAGGGGATGCGGACCGAGGCGCCGCGATCGGAGACGCCGTAGCTGTAGACGTCGTGCGGGGCGGTCTCGTGGGCGCCGGTCAGGCGCTCTTCGATGCCGTCGCCGTAGCCGGCGATGTGCTCCTCGACCTTGCCCGGGGCGCCGAGGGACTCGCAGGCGGTGATGATCGCGTCGTAGCCCTCGCGCATGGCCCGGGTGGAGAAGTTGGTGTGCGCACCGGCGCCGTTCCAGTCACCCTTGGCCGGCTTGGCGTCCAGGGTCGCGGCGACGTCGTACTCCTCGGCGATGCGGTAGAGCAGCCAGCGGGCTACCCACAGGTGGTCGGCGACCTCGACCGGACCCACCGGGCCGATCTGGAACTCCCACTGGCCGGGCATGACCTCAGCGTTGATACCGGAGATCTTCAGGCCCGCCTCGATACAGGCGTCCAGATGCTTCTCGACGATCTCGCGGCCGAAGACCTCGTCGGCGCCGACGCCGCAGTAGTACGGCCCTTGCGGGGCGGGGAAGCCGACGGCCGGGAAGCCGAGCGGACGCCCCTCCTGGAAGAAGGTGTACTCCTGCTCGATGCCGAACCAGGAATCCTGCTCGGCGTACCGTTCGGCGATCGGGAGGAGCTTGGCGCGGTTGTTGGTCGGGTGCGGGGTGCCGTCGACAAGGTAGACCTCGCACAGCACCAGCTTGTGGTCGCCGCCGCGGATCGGGTCGGGACACGAGAAGACCGGCTTGAGTACGCAGTCCGAGTTGTCACCGGGTGCCTGGTTGGTGCTCGAACCGTCGAAGCCCCACTCCGGCAGTTCGGCGCCGTCGGAGAGGATCTTCGTCTTCGAGCGAAGCCGCGCGCTCGGCTCGGTACCGTCGATCCAGATGTACTCGGCCTTGTAGGTCAACCGTCTGTCCCTTCGTCGCGGCCGTCCCTCAGGTGGTCCTGAACCGACCGACGTCGACAGTGTCAATCGGCCATTACGGACCTGTTGCCCGATTGTGAACAGCGTGTTAACCGCGCCCTCTGACCCCTGTGCCAGTGGAGTTTCCCACTGCCGAATCGCTGACCTGGGTGGGCCATCTTCGATGGCAGAACGAGTGCGTGACCAGGTGGCCCGTTCGGCTTCCCGTTGCGCGAAGCGCCATTTTATGGCCGCTGCGGCAGGCCGATAGCGTCGGATTCATGGAGTGGAGTTTTCTTTCGACCGAAGAGCTTTCGGCCGCTTTGCGTGCCGGTGAGACGACCTCAGTGGAACTGACCGAGGAGGCGATAGCCCGTATCGAGCGGGACGACAAGGTGATCAACGCGATCTGTGTGCCGGACTTCGACCGCGCACGGGCTGCGGCGCGCTCGGCCGATGAGGCGCGGGCCTGTGGCGAGGATCGGCCGCTGCTCGGTATTCCGGTGACGGTCAAGGAGTCCTACAACCTCACCGGGCTGCCCACGACCTGGGGCATGCCGCAGCACCGGAACTATCTGCCGGCCGAGGACGCGGTACAGGTGTCGCGGCTCAAGGCCGCCGGCGCGGTGGTGCTCGGCAAGACCAATGTTCCGTTGGGGCTGCAAGATATCCAGAGCTTCAACGAGATCTACGGCACCACCAACAACCCGTGGGATCACGCCCGCACGTCGGGTGGATCCTCCGGCGGATCAGCGGCGGCCCTGGCGGCTGGATTCGGCCCGTTGTCCATCGGCTCCGACCTCGCCGGCTCGCTGCGCACTCCCGCGCATTTCTGCGGTGTCTACGCACACAAGCCGACGCTTGGGCTGGCGGCAACCCGCGGCATGGTCGCTCCGTCCGCGCCCGCCTTGCCGGTCGATCTCGACCTCGCCGTTGTCGGCCCGATGGCGCGCACCGCCCGCGACCTCATGCTCCTGCTCGACGTGATGGCCGGACCGGACCCGCTGACGCTCGGCGTCGCGTACGACGTGACGCTGCCGCCCGCGCGCCACGAGCGGCTCCGCGACTTCCGGGTCCTGGTCATCGAGGAGCATCCGCTCATTCCGACCGGGTCCGCCGTACGAGCGGGCGTGAACCGGGTGGCCGACGCGCTTGTCGACGGCGGCGCCCGCGTCGAACGGCACAGTCCGCTGCTGCCCGATCTGACTGAGGCCGCGACGCTCTACATGCAGTTTTTGTTTTCAGGCTCCGTTGCCCGTTTTCCCGTCGAAGCGTACGAACAGCTGCGGACCCGAGCGGCCGGACTGAGCGCGGCCGACCAGAGTCTGGACGCGGTGCGGTTGCGCGGCATGGTGTCCAGCCACCGTGACTGGATGGAGGCGAACAGCCGTCGCGAGCTCCACCGGCACGGCTGGCGGCAGCTTTTCGCCGAGTTCGATGTCGTGGTCTGTCCGATCACGCCGACGCCCGCGTTCCCGCACGACCACAACCCCAATCCGCTGGAACGCCGGATCGACATCGACGGCGTCGAGTACCCGTACTTCGACCAGCTCGTCCTGGCCGGTCTGGCCACCATGCCCGGCCTGCCCGCCACCGCCATCCCCGCTGGCCGGTCCCCCGAAGGCCTGCCGGTGGGAGTGCAGCTCATCGGTCCGATGTTCCAGGACCGCACCCCGCTACGGCTGGCCGAACTGCTCGAGCAGAAGATCGGCGGCTTCCAGGCACCCAGGTAGGGCGTACTCCCGGGTGACCGTCGAGCACGAGGTACGGATCAGGCCCCTCGAGGACGCGATCGCCGGGACCGGCGTCGTCCTGCCGACTCAGTGCAGGGCCGCTGATGACCGCGGCAGGGCCGGGCACTGTTGATTTCGGACGTGGTCAGGTGGCGTTCAGGAGGGTCCGACCCGGCAGATGCGTCATCAGCAGCGACGGGTACTCGCACTCCGCAGCGAGGGGATCGACCCCGACCAACTCGGGAGCCGTCACCTCTGTTGCTGCAAGCATCGTCAGTGCGGTGGCTTCTCTGGTCAGGGCGTGGTTGGCATTGCCCACGCCGACGTACGAACGCAGCACCAAGGTGCGGGTGTCTCCGTTCAGACTGCCGATGGTCAACCGTCGCATCTCCGCGGTGATGCCGCCAAGCAGAACATCGGCGCGGACGATCCGTTCACCGGCGGCGAGGCGACTGGCTGCCCAGGCCAGGGTATTCGCTCGCACAGCCGTGTGGTCGCTCACGTCACCACCTCATCATTCGGGCGGCCATGCGCGGAAACGGTTTTCGGTTCACCCGCGGCTCGCGGAGACCCCCGATGCCGCCACATGCTCGAGCTCGCGACGGGGTCACGCGGGCGACGCACGACCGTAGCCGGCGAGGAGCCGGGTGTTGCCTCGGTCACCTCTCGGTCTTGCCGCAACAGTCAGATCCACGAGGGCGACCGGCTGCCCTGAAGGCGGGCCTTCGACTCGCGTCGAGACGATAAGGCACGGAGGGGCGTCCCTAGCCCGCCTCGCCGGTGAACTCGTCGTGGTGAGGCGACGTCTGCTGGCGGTGAAGTTCCGTCGGCTCGCGTCGATGGATCGCCTAGTGTCAGGTGTCATGACCGAGATGTTCGTGACCTCCGGTCCGCTGCGCTTGTGGACCGAGCGGATCGGAAACCCCGATCATCCCGCCGTTCTGCTGATCGCGGGCGCGTCAGCTCAGGGCATCACCTTCCCCGAGGCGCTGGTCAACCGCCTCGTCGTTCGCGGCGTGCAGGTGATCCGGTTCGACCATCGCGACACCGGGCGCTCGAGCATCATCGACTTCGACCGGCATCCGTACGGCCTCTCCGACCTGGCCGTCGACGCTGTAGCCATCCTGGACGCCTATGAGCTGCCGTCCGCCCACGTCGCCGGGGCATCGATGGGCGGCGTGATCGCGCAGTGGCTGGCCGTGCACAAGCCGGCCCGCGTACGCTCCTTGACCCTGCTCTCGACCACTCCCATGAGCCACGATCCCGGTCCGGTTTGGCAACGAGCCATGGCCGGGCAACCCGCCGACCCCAACGACCTGCCCCCGCCGACCCCGCGTTTCCTGCAGCACGTGGCCGACTCGGACGGCACTCCGCCGGGTGTGGATGCCGACGTAGCCATCTTCCAGGTCATGAACGGCGACGTCCGCCCCTTCGACGAACCGGCCGTCAGAGCGATGCTCCAGCGCTGCTGGACGAGGGCCACCGACCCGTCCGCCGCCGCCCACCACGGCCTGATCGGCCGGAAGAAGGGCCCGGACCTGCTCACTCCCCTGTCGACGATCACCGCGCCGACCACGATCGTCCACGGTGACCAGGACCCGATCTTCACGCTGGCCCACGGCGAGGCTCTGGCCGCCGCCATCCCGGATGCACACCTGCACGTCGTCCCTGGCATGGGACACGTCTACTTCTCCCCCGGCCTCCCGGAGCAGCTCGCCAACCTGATCTCCGTGGATACCCCGTAACCCGGCCGCCAGGTGCCCGAGCTGCAGGCCTTCGCGACCGGCCAGAATTTCTCGGCCGGTCGCGTGCCCAGCGCCCTTCGCTCCGCCGGGAGCGGTTCCCCTCGCGGTGCTGCTGCCCTGATCAGGTGCTGATCTTGAACTTCGCCGACGTCACCAGCTCGGCCAGCTGGTTCTTGGTGAACACCGGTTGCGTCAGCGGCGACCGCCGCTGATCGCCGCTCTGCTTGGCCTGAGCGAGGTACACGACGGTGCCGTCGTCGTGCCGGTACGCGGCCCACTGGTCGTAGCTGCCGCGCCCATTGGTGGTCAGTAAGCCGACCTTCTTGCCGCCGACGACCACGATGGTGCAGGGACCGGTGCCACCCCAGAACTTCTGCGCCAGCTTGCAGGGGTCCATCGCCGCTTTCCCGTCGGGCGTGGTCGACTGCACCAGCAACTGGCCGACCCGGTCGTCTTTCTGCACCGGGATGGAGGCCTTGTACTCCCAATAGTCCTGCTCCCCGGCATTGGACGCGTACTGGCTCTGCGGCCATCTCATCGAGCGACCGTCCGGGTACTTCAGGTTCGGCGTGCTGAACCCCGGCGGCACCGACGAGCTCAGTTCGTTCATCAGAGTCACGGACCGAGCGGCGCGAGGACCCGCGGTCGCCGTGCGGTCCACCTGGCCGTCCGGCCACGGGTCATTTGTCTTCCGCGTCGTCGGCGTCGTCGTCGGCGTCACGGTGGAGACCGGCGGCGGTGTAGACACTGGCTGCGTCGTGCTGGTGCCGCTCGCCACCATCTGGCCCGCCGACCGGTTACCGGTGTAGTTCGCGACCAGTGCGGGACCGGCCCCGACGCCAACCACCAGCGGCACGACGGCGACCCCGGCCCACGCCACCCTGCGCCGCCTGCGCGCCCGGCGGCCCTGTTCAAGCGCGTGCGCAGGATCCATCGACGGCGGCGGACTGCTGCGCACCATGACGTCATGCAATGCCTCGTTGAGATCCTCTTCGTTCATCGAACCCTCTCCTCTTCAAGCAGACCGCGCAGCGTCGCCAGCCCGCGCGCAGCCTGGCTCTTGACAGTTCCCGCCGAGCATTCGAGCAGCGCGGCCGTCTGGTCGACGGACGCGTCCTCCCAGTACCGCAGGACCAGAACGGCGCGTTGCCTCGGCGGCACCTTCGCGAGTGCCTCCAACAACACGAGCCGTTCGTCGGCAAGGCCAGACGACGGCGCCGCCCGATCGGCCGACTGAGACCCGACCGACTCGTACCGGAACCACCCCCGGCGCCGCTCGGACAGGAACGTACGTACGAGGGTCTGCCTGGTGTAGCTGTCCATTGCCTCGTGCCGCTGGATCCGGCGCCACACCAGGTAGATCTTCGTGAACGTCTGCTGGACCAGGTCTTCCGCGCGATGCCAGTCGCCGCACAGCAGGTATGCCGTGCCGCGCATGGCGTCGGAACGTGCAGCGAAGTACGCCTCGAACGCTGCGTCCCGATCACTCATCTGTCCTCCTCATCCTCGGTACCGGGTTAGACACGCCTACGAGGGTTGAGTTGGTTGCATCCACGGACCGATCCGGCACACACGACGTCACCAGGCATCCGCACGGGTGCAACGGCACATCCACGCGCTGATGGACGAGGTCGGCGCGGCCACCCGGTTGCACTCGGCATGGAACTGGTCCGCCGACCAGCGCCGGCGGGGTCAGACCGTAGTGGATGCCGTCGTTCGGAGGCCTTTCGGCAAGGCGGTAGAGGTCACCTGCGGGTCAGCGTGACCGCCACCGGTGTCACGTCGTACGGCGTATCGGTCACGAACGCGAAGCGGGCGGCATAGGCACCGGCCGTCGAGGTGGCAGCGGGATCGAATCGCACGCGTACTGTCACCGACCCGCCGGGCGGCACCGTGAGCTGCGTACGGTCGGTCGAAAGCCATCCCACGTCGGAGCCGGTCACGCAGGCATCCTGGCCGGGCAACTGCTCGGCGTACGGCGATGCGGTGAAGGAACCGATCGAACCGCCGATCCGGCTCAGCCCACAGGCTGCACCGCCGCGGAACATGGTGTACGTCGCGTTGGGCAGCGCCGACCACGCACCGCTCTCGGGGTCGAATTCGACGGCCTGGTTGGTGATCGAACCGCTGGTGATGCCGCCGACGAGCTGCAGCTTGCCGCCACTGCCCGAGGACGCCATTCCCCAGACGGGATAGGGCAGGTCGGCGATCCGGGTCCAGGTGTCCGAGCCGGCGACGTACTGATACGCGCTGGCAACCGGGAATTCGTGCCACGGGTCGTCCGACGGCACCAGACCGCCGGCGCAGATCACACTGTCCGCCGAGCCGGTGCAGCCCTGCATCACCACGTGCTCGGGGTACTCCGCCAGCCGCGTCCAGGCGTCATGGCCGGAGTCGTAGCGATACGTGGGAGCCGTCTCGGCGCAGGCCACGGCTTCGCAGCCTGCGACGACGTACAGCTTCCCGCCGGCGACGGCGCCTGCCGCCGCACTGCTCGGCGACGGCAGATCCGCGACGCGCGACCACCGGTTCGCCGCCGGGTCGTAGACGTAGGTCGTCGAGGTCAGGTTGCCCTGCACGTCCCAGCCTCCGGCGACGTACAGCTTGCCGCCGACGAAGCCGCCGACCGCGTTCTCGCGCGGCTCGGGTAGGTCGGCGATCCGCCGCCAGGACTTGGCCGTCGCGTCGTACGCGTACCCGGCACCGGTCAGGCCGTTGTCGGTTGCTCCGGCGACCGAGTAGACGATGCCGTCGTTCGCGGCGACGACGTTGTCCATGATCGGTGTCGGATAGTCCGGGAGAGCGGACCACGCCGGGTTCTGCGAGACGTCACGCGACGGTGCGGGTTCGTGTCCTTTCCCGTGCTGCTGGGCGAACGAGAGCGGCGCAGCATCCACCTTCTCTCGTCGCAGCGGTGCACCGGGCGACGCCGTACGGCGCTGAACGCCGGCCGGCGTGAATCCGCGGTCCTGTTCGACGATGGTCACCTTGGCCGGCTCGGTGCCGTGGTTGGTGAACGTCACGGTGCGCGAATCCACCGGCCGTCCTCCAGTGCTGACCGACATCGAGTGTGGGGTGACAGTCACCTGTCCCGCCCGCAGCGACCAGTCCTGGCGGGCCGTCCGATGCTCGGCGACGGCCGCAGTGGCGGCAGCCGACGCATAGCGACGCCCCGAAGCGGTCAGCGGGACCCGGCCGGCGTGATTGCTGAACAGCCAGTAGTAGCCGTCGCCGAGCTGCGCGTCCTCAGGTGTCGCCTGGCTCACGGCCGGCGTTCCTCCGGAGATCTGTACGCCGGTCAACGCCGCGCCGGTGTTGTGGTCGCGCACGAAGCCGGCCACGAGTCCACCGGGCGTCGCCTCGCACGAGCGAGTGCCGACGTACACGTTGTCCAACTCCCAGTAGTTGTCGTTCTCACCACTGAAGCGGAACCGCACCCGGACGTCCTTCGCGTTCGCGGCTTGTGGAACCGGGACTTCGACATGCCCCTGGACAAACGCATCCGGCGCGCGCCAGACGTTCCCCCAGGTCGCCCCGCCGTCGAGGCTCAGGTCGACGTACCCGTCCTGCGTGCCGAAGCCGTAGTCGTAGTAATAGGTGTCGAAACCGATCACCGGCTTCGACTGCCCGGCCAGGTCAACGGCCGGGCTGGTCAGGCTGGTGTCGTTCCGATCGACGGGTGACGTCCAGTTGTCGACGACCGCGAACTGGCCGCTGCCCCCGGTGAGGTTGCCCTTGGCACCGGGATCGCCGAAGGTCCAGGTCTTGCCGGTCCCCGCGTCGTCGCTCACCTGCCAGTTGTCCTGCGCATCCGACCATCCCTCGAAGCCGGTGCCGGCGCCGTGGTAGGAGTACGCGTACCCCGCCGCGGTACAGGCCGAACCGTCGACGGACAGCGCGACGTCCTGCACCAGCGAGCCTCGCCCGTTGCTGACGGCAACAGTGCTGTGCGCCGGCGCGTAGCCTGGCATGTCGACCGCCTCGACGTGCAGCTTGTACGTCGTACCGACCGGGAGGTCGACGCGATAGCGGCCGGTGAACGGGTCGGTGTGGACGGCTCCGTTCGGATCGCCGTCGACGGAGATCTTCGCGTACACCGGCCAGCCCTGGCCCGACCCGTCGGTCACGGTGCCGGTGACGGTCCGGCTGGCGAGGGCTGGCAGCGTGAGGTTCTTGCTGGTGGTGGCGCCCGCGGACACGGTGACCTGGTCGACGGTCGCGTCGGCGTACCCGAACTTGGAGGCAACGATCCGATAGGTCCCTGCCGCCACCGCGAGGCTGTAGCGACCATGGCCGTCGGCAACGGTGTGAGTGGCATAGCCGCTCGCGTCGGTGAAGGTGACGGTCGCGCCGTCGAGCGCGTGCTGGCCCGATCGCACCGAGCCCGCGATTTGTCCGTGGGCGCCGAGGGTCAGGGCCGAGACACCGTTGGGCGTACCAACGCCGGTCGGACCGTCCCAGCCCGGACCAGCCGTGCACCGGATGTCGCCACAGGTGCCGTCGGCTCCTTCGGTGACGTCGTGCAGCGAGATGTTCTTGCGATACAAGTACGTCGCTGGATTGCTCCCAGGGACCGGGGTCCCGGCGAGCGCGTACATCGCCGCGACGAGCGGCGAGGAGAGGGAGGTCCCACCCCATTGCGCCCAACCGTCTTGCCCGAAGGTGTTGTAGACGGCGAGTCCGGTCTCGCTGTCGGCGTCGGCCGCGACATCGGCAGTGGCTCGCTTGCCGGCGCACCCGGTGTCGAGACCTTCCTGGAACTCGGGTCGCGACTCGTAGCGCGAGCAGCCGCTACCACCATCCACCCAGGCAGTCTCGCGCCAGCCGCGCGTCGTGGACTTGTCCCGGGTGAGCGTCGTACCGCCGACGGCGATCACGTTCGGCGAGGTAGCCGGGTAGCTCTGCACGTTGCCGAGGTCTCCGGACGACACTGTGACCGCGACGCCGGGGTGGTCGTAGTAATGGTCGTAGTACGACTCGAACGGCAGCTCGCCGTCGATGCCGTACGAGTTGGAGATGGCGACCGCGCCCAGCGACGCCGCAGTGTCGACGGCCTGGCCCAGATCCGGCGAACTGTTGCTGTCGGCCTGGACGAGCAGAATATGGCAGCCGGGGCAGGCCGACGAGACCGCGTCGAGGTCGAGGGCTGTCTCGATGGACCAGTCGGGATCCTCCCGCGGAAGGTCGGAGCCGCCGCGCTGGTCGACCTTGGTGAAGCAGCCGTTCTCCGTCGTACAGGGCGCGAGGCCGTAGTGCGCGCGGAAGACGGCGAGGTCGGACTCGGCGTTGTTGTAGCCGAAGGCATCGACAATCGCCACAGTCCGGCCTTCGCCGCCCTCGGGCAGGTCATACGCATCCTCGATCTGTGCCGGTCCCAGCGAGGTCGGCAGCGGCCCGTCCTGCTGTTGCAGCAACGCCCCACGCTGATCGGCGCGACCTACCGCGTAGCAGCGAGCAAGCGGTGTGGTCGCGTCGGATGAGGTCTCACCGACGTTGCACCCGGCCGGAACCGAGTAGCTCCCGTGCGGGGCACCCGCCGTGTCTGCTGGTGGCAGAGCCGCCGCTACCGCCGTGGTCGCTGTCGCGGTCGAGATCGCGAGCACGATGACCGCACCCGCCCGGAACGCCCGCCCTCTGTGGATCCTGCGTAGCACGCACTCGCCCCTTCAGCCACTGCCCCGACACGACAAACCGCTGGATCATGTCACCCCGATCCAGCCGGTGACAATGCAGTTCCAGGCGCCTGTTCCTGCCACCTGTCACGTTCCTGACAGGCGGGTCCCGCGCCTCCCTCGAGCTCATTGGTGCCCGGCGGCCGACGGGCGGTCGCCGGGCGGACATGGCTCAGACCAGCACATTCTTGTAGAAGATGCTGGAGCGCCGGTGGTCCTTCTTGCCGGTGGCGAAGCCGATGAAGAGGCGGACCTCGCCACCATCGGTTTTGTAGATTGCCAGGCCCTCGGGCTCGCGGTACCAGAGCTTGCCGCCGGCCTTGGTGAGGACCGGCTTTTCCTTCACGGTACCGGTGTTGATGTTGATGCTGCTGATCTTCGTGTTGCCGTCGCCGTTGGGGTGGCCGTCGCCGGGGTACGGGTTGCCCGTCAGGTAGTACATGTACGAGCCGTAGAGGGCGTAGCCCTGCGGAGTGCCGGAGATGGTCGGCTGCTTGAAGTCGACCAGCGGCGAACCGAAGCTGCGCGTCTGGAAGGCGGACAGGGGGTACACGGCGATGCGCTTGCCGCCGCTGCTCTGGTAGCGCACGATCATCCGCTGGTAGACCGGATCAACGGAGCAGGTGTACTCGGTGGCCCCCGAGATCGGCCGGTAGGCGGCCGAGGCAGCCGGCGAGCCGAGGGTGGTGTTGGCGGCGTACTGGACGGGGGTGAGCGCGGTGCCGAACCCGTTCTTGTTCTTGGCGCACTCGACCCACAGCTCGGTGCCATTGCCGCGCGGCAGCGCGGCGAAGGCGACGCCGTGGCCGAAGCCGTTGAGGTGCATGTACGAGATGTAGTTCCCGTGAAAGTCCATCTTGCTGATGCACAGGTTGCCGTCGGACTCGGCGGCTCCGACCCGTTTGGTTGCCACGAACAAGTACTTGTGCACCCAGTCGAAGGCGAAGCTCTGCTGGACCCGCGGACCGTGCGTCCGCATGGACCGGAACAGGTCGTACGACGGCTGCGTGAGATCGAACCGCTTGGTGGTGGTCACCGCGGAGGCGGTCTGCGCGCCGACGCCGAGCCCGAGCGCGGCGAGCGAGGCGCCGGCTCCCGCGCGTAGGAGAGTACGGCGGGAGAGGAGGAAGCCAGGGGCGTGGTTCATGCGGACTCCAAGGGTGTGGATGGGGAGACATGTGACGCTATCCATCGCCGGGGGCGGCAGGCGGTCGCCGTTCGCCCCCGTCTGCCTTAGGCAGAAGATCGACCGGCTCGAGCGCAGCCGCAGCTACCTACGGCGCACAAGCACGGTGATTCCTTTCAGGTAGCTCTTGCACCCAACCGACGAAACAGCCTGGACAATCTGTGAGCCACACCCGAATGTGATCTACGTCTCCCGCCTATGCCTTCAAGTAGACGTCGACCTCGGGCAGTAGTTCGGAGAGCGGTCGGTGCATGTCCAGCTGGAGGTAGTTGTCAAAGGGACGTTGAACACGGTCCAGCGAATCGCGGAACAGCGCCTCCCCGTCCACCGGCTGGTCACCGAGGTCCACCGGCGGAAGGTCCACGCCGCGACGGTGGCTTCTCAGCCGCGGCCGCCGACCGAGCCTCTCGTCGAGGAGTTTCAGATCACGAACCTGGCACTCGATGTATCTGTACCTCACATCGTGCGCCCTGGCGATTTCCATGCCCTCGTTCAGGATCCTCGGCCAAAAACACGGACTGTCCATGACCACTGGATGACCCTGGCCGAGCACCTCACGAGCCAGCGCGTATATGACCTCGTACGCCGCCTTGGCACTAGCGGCAACGTCGAAGCCCGCATCGAGAACAGCACTCCTGATGACGTCGTAGTCAACGGCAACCGCACCATGGGTGTCTGCGACGTGGGCGGCGACAGTGGACTTCCCGGAACCTGGAACTCCCGACATCTGAAGCAGGAACATCGCTTCCAAGCCTCCACTCGTCGCTGCCGCGACGCCTCGACCACGACGTCTACATGCCTTATGGCAAGCCACCCTAACAATGGAACAGCGGGATTCGGGATCCCAATGCGTAGACGGCGTGAGGGCCTCGCGGTGAGGCAATATGGCACTCATGTCTCTGCCCTCCCCCACGCTGCACTCCGATCGCCTGCTGCTCCGACCGTTCACCGACGCGGACGCAGACCACCTCTTCGCGTTGCACAGCAACGCCTACGTGCTGCGCTATTGGGACGCGCCGCCGTGGGGCGAGCGTGCGCGCGCCCAGCGCTTCATCGCGGCTTGCCGGCAGATGGCGGACGAAGGCACCGGGGCGCGGCTGGCAATGGACCGTGCTTCCGACGGTGCCTTCATCGGCTGGTGCAGTCTGACCCGGTGGAACCCGGACTACCGCAGTGCTGCGTTGGGCTACTGCCTCGACGATGCGGCATGGGGTCACGGATACGCGACGGAGGCCGCGCGCTCTTTGCTGCGGTGGGCCTTCGACGCGCTGGACCTGAATCGAGTCCAGGCCGAGGCCGATACGCGCAACGTGGCATCTGCCCGTGTCCTGGAGAAGCTCGGATTCGTGCGGGAAGGGACGTTGCGGGAAGACTGCGTCGTGAACGGCGAGGTATCGGACTCGTGGGTCTACGGGTTGCTGAGACGCGAGTGGCGGCCGCCGTCCGGACCGAGTGACGCCCCTCTGTGATGAGCGACATGGCTTTCACGGTCCATCGGCCGTGGGGTTCGCCCTCTTCCTGTTCGCCGTGTCATCCCCGACAGCCCCCGCCATGACGGCCTGACTTGGCTCCGGCTGGGAGCGGGGCGTTACCCGACGAAGGCGGTCATCCGGATCGAGACGAGCAGTCCCGGCAGGTCGACGCCGAGCTTGGCGACGTAGCGAGTCGGCGGGTCAGACGGGAACCATCGCGCATACTCCTCGTTCAGGCCGGCGAAGTCTGCTGGGTCCGTGAGCAGTACGCCCACCTCGAGAACGTCCTCCAGGCCGGCGCCGCCGGCCTCCAGGATGGCCTCACAATTCGTCAACGCCTGCCTTGTCTGAGCTTGGATCGTGGTCTCGACGAGACTGCCGGTCCTCGGATCGATGCCGACGATGCCCGACACGAGCACGTGGGGCCCAGCCTTGACTCCCTGGCTGTAGAGCGGCGAACTCGGCGCGTTCGCGGTCGTGATGATCTGCCGTCCCATGACGTCCTCCTGTGTCTCCCGCATTCCATGCGCCAGGGCAGCATCGCACGGTTCAACGTCCCGGCATCCTCGGATGCCCGTACACGCGGCTAGTCGTTCTCAGGTGCCGCGGGCTACCTCGACGAACGCGGTCGATGAGACCCGCTCGGTCCGACCGGCTACGCCTCACCGTGAAGGAACTGGGTGACGGCAGCGGCCGGCTCCAGCACCCTCCAGCCCGGAGCCTGGGTGGCACCCGAAGGGCCGTACGGCGCGATGACGGCTAACGGCGGTCCTGCTGCTACAGGCTGAAGGCGATTGAGCGCAGGATCAGTGCGGCGATGAAGACCGCTGTGAAGGCCAAGTCGATCCCCAGCCCGCCGACGCGCACCGGGGGCAGTACCCGCCGCACCCGCCCGATCACCGGCTCCGTCCAGGCATGCGTCAGCTCGCGGGCCCGGCTCGCCCACTGAGGTCCGTTCGCCAACACGCCCGACCAGTCCAGCACCATCCGGGCCAGCAACACCAAAATGAACGCCGACAGGGCGTACCCGACCAGGGCTCCGATCAGGCTCATGATCAACTCCTCCTTGGCGGCCACACTGGCCGTCTTGCCAGTATCAACGTTGCCGGCCGCCTAGGAATGTCCGCGTCGCCATCTTCTTAGCGGACTATCAGGCAAACCAGGGCCTGGGGGAACTGCGGACGTTCGGACGACGGCACGGCCCGGCGTGGCTTCAGTGTCCGAAAGCCCAGGCCACCACCGGCTGGTCAGGTTTGGTTCAGGGGGGTGGCGTAGAGGACCAGGTTTTGGGTGTAGTGGTGGGTTTTGTGGTTGTAGGGGCCGGTGCAGGTGATCAGGGCCAGGCGGGGTTTTGCGGCGCCGTGGAAGAGGTCGGCGGGTAGGGCTTCCTGGTTGTAGATGCGGCGGGCGACTATCTCGTACCGGTGGGGGCGGCCGTCGCCGGCGGTGATGGTGACCTTGGTGCCGATCGGGACGTTCCACAGGGGGGCGAAGACGCCGTTGCCTTGGCGGGCGGTGTCTACGTGGCCGACGAGGACGACGGTGCCACCGGCTGAGCCTGGGCCGGCGCCCGGAGCCCACCAGCCCACAGAGGTTGGGGACTTCGGGACCTGGAGTTGGCCGTCGGGGGCGGTTGCGACCGGGGTTACCGAGGCGTTGACGAAGCCGGGGAGGGTCAGGTGGGTTGGCGGGATCGCGGCTTCGGGTTCTGCGGCTGCGGGGGCGGCTTGGGGGACCTTGCCGGCGTCGCCGGGCGGCCCGC
The DNA here is from genome assembly GCF_036227145.1 of Kribbella sp. NBC_01484. Taxonomy (NCBI): domain Bacteria; kingdom Bacillati; phylum Actinomycetota; class Actinomycetes; order Propionibacteriales; family Kribbellaceae; genus Kribbella; species Kribbella sp. NBC_01484. The sequence continues at coordinate 5,537,244 of NZ_CP109437.1, read as the reverse complement.
TGAGGAGCAGGGCGGCGCCGATGACGAACACTGAGAGGCCCAGGAGGTGCCGGCGGGCTCGGATCGGTTTGCCGGCGAGCAGGAGGATCCCGAGGCCGAGCAGGACCAGACCTGTCAGCGAGCGTATCGCCTGAGTGTCGGCCATCTGGCCACCGTCGCCGGTGGGCACCGTCGGGGACTGGGTCCCGACGTGGCAGGGACCTTTCACCATGTCCTGATGCATCTGGATCACCGGCTGGGCGCCCTTGGCCACTGACTTGACGGCGGGCTGGGTGCCGTTCGCCAGCTCGGCCGTGATCAGCGTCTGGTACTGCTGGTGCCACTCGCGCTGCAACGCCAGCCAGGCGTCGTCGTACCCAGAGGTCCCGGCCTTGGCCGCGAGGGCGTCGAGTTGCTGGCGCTGTGCCAGCGAAGGGATGGGGACCAGCCCGACCCCGAGTTGGCTTGCGGCCTCGAGCTCCTGCGCGGCCAGCTTGCGATGGTCGCGTTCCAGGATGGCGCCCGCCTGCCGCACGCACGCACTCTTGCCTTGGGTCTTGGCAGCCACGCTGGCCTGGATGATCGTCAGATTGACCTGGTGGGCAGAGTTGAGGTAGGTGACATCTTGTTGCGTCGTCGTCGCAATCGCCGCCTGCGCCGTTCCGAGCACACTCGCCACGACAAGCAGCAGGAACCCCGACACGCGGGCGATCGCCAGCCGTCGGGGAGAAGCCGAGCCTGCGTCCTGCCGCTGAGGCACCCCTACCTCCCAGCGCGCTCAGACGTCGGCGCCTGGGCCGACACCTCCAGCGTGATTCGTCGTACCCAAGACAGTAAGGCGGTGCGCAGTCCCGGTCCAGCCATCCGCGAGCCACGGCCTCATTCCACGGTGCGCAGAGCGCCTGGTGATGAGCCGGTGGCGGCCTTGATGTGGCGGCTCAGGTGGCTGACCGAGTCGTAGCCGGTGAGGTCTGCGATCGCCTGCAGAGGCAGGGTGGAGTTGCGGATGTGACCTAGGGCGTGGCGCAGGCGGACGTGCTGGAGGGCTGCGCGCGGGCTGGTACCGCGGAGTCGGGCGAACGACGCTCGGAGGCCGGACGGCGAGATGCCGAGTTCGGCGGCGACAGTGGCGATCCGGATGCGCGAGGCGAAGCGCTCCTCGAAGATCCGTTCGGCTTGTGCGATGAGTTGCTCCGCCGCGGTCACCGGCGACGTCGCCGCCGCGCGGCGCAGGAGGAGGTCGAGTTCGGCGAGCAGCAGTGTGCAGAGCCGGTCGCTGTCGTCGGAGGGCTGAGTACTTTCGCGTACGAGCGTGTCGAAGACTCGGCCGAGACTCCGGTCGCCGTCGTCGAAGCAGATGCGTGGCCACGGCGAGTCGGCGGCGGCGTCGACCTGGAGGAAGCGATTGGCGTAGCCGGTGCGGCTCAGCTCGGCGTGCCATGTCCGCGGAGGGGTGAGCAATACGGTCCCCGGCGTGGCGGCGTACGTCGCGTCGCCGACCGGGCAGGTGATCCGCCCGCGCACGTAGTAGACGAGCTCCCACGAGGTGTGCGCGTGCGACGGGTAGTCCTTGCCCGGCCCGGCGGTGTGGATGCCGGCGCCGAGCAGCTGACGCGATTCGTGCATAACCACTGTCGCCTTCTGCATTGTTTCGCGAGCAGGTCGCATCGATGCTGGCATCGATTCGTGCATCTGTGAAGGAGTGCTTGGATGGATATGACGACCGCATTGCGCGACCTCGGCGTGACCGGCGACGTACTCACGCAAGACGAGAAGGACCGTCTGGATCGCGATGGATTCCTCCCGCTGGAGGGTGTCCTCACGCCGGAGGAGGTGTCCGGATTCAACAAGCGGCTGGCGGAGCTCACCGCCGCCGAGGGCGACCGGGCAGGCCTGGAGGTGCACCAGGAGCACGGCACCGACCGGCTCGCCGACCTGATCAACAAGGATCCGAAGTTCGAGGTCTGCTTCAGCCACCCACGCGTGCTGGCCGCGATGAAGCACGTGCTCGGCGAGTTCAAGTTGTCATCCCTCAACAGCCGCGCGGCACATCCGGGTCAGGGGCACCAGGGCCTGCACGCCGACTTCGGTCACCCGGTCGAGCCCGGCGCCTACGAGGTGTGCAACTCGATCTGGCTGCTCGACGACTTCACGCCGGAGAACGGCGCGACGCGCGTAGTACCCGGGTCGCACCGGCGCGGAACCATGCCCGGCGACGAGATGGCCGACCCGGCCGACGAGCACCCGGACCAGATCCAGCTGACCGGCAAGGCTGGAACGGTCGTGGTGTTCAACAGCCACCTCTGGCACGGCGGCACCCAGAACCGCACCGACAAGCCGCGCCGGGCGATGCACTCGTATTTCGCGCTGCGTCACCTGCCACAACAGCTCGACCAGCAGGCCTACCTCCGAGTCGAGACCTACAAGCGGTTGAGTCCCGCACAGCGGTTCATCCTCGACGTCACCGGCACCGGCTGAGCACCCAGGCATTTCCAACCGGGTGCCTCCGGCGTAGCGTCGAATAGCTGCGTGTTCCCGCTGAATGAGGCACACATGAAACCCTCGGGACGACCACTTTTCGTCCTCGTCGCGGTGCTGGCGTTACTCGCCCTGGCAACCGGCTGCGGCTCGAATAACGGCGGAGCGAGCCCGTCCGCAACCGCGGCTCCGCCGGCGACCAGTGGTTCAGCCACGACCAGCGGTTCGGCCGCTCCCAGCGGCGGCTCGACGGTCGAGATCAACAACTTCATGTTCACGCCGATGAGCCTGACCGTCCCGGTCGGCGCGACGGTGACCTGGAAGTTCGACGACTCGACACAACACACCGTCACGGCCGATGACAACTCGTTCGCTTCGTCGGCGATGGGGAGCGGTCAGACCTTCACGCACACCTTCACCACCGCCGGCACGGTGCCGTACCACTGCTCCATCCACCCGTCCATGACCGCCACCATCATCGTGAAGTAGGCGGACCTGCCTCGGTGGCAGGATGCGCCTATGCGATTGTCTGTTCGGACCCATGGGCCGCTCGACGCTCAGGCGATGGTGTTGCTGCATGGGCTGACATCGGATGGATCGTCGTTCGACGGGGTCGTCGGGACGCTTGCTCAGAACTGGCGGGTGTATTTGCCCGACCAGCGGGGCCACGGTACGACAGGGCCGGCGGACGCGTATGCGTTCGAGTTACTGGCTGCCGACCTGGACGAGTTCCTCGAGGAGCGTGGACTCACTGCGCCGGTTGTGGTCGGGCACTCAATGGGCGCGGTCGCGGCGTACCTGCATGCGGCCCGGCGGCCGGACCGTACCGGCCCGCTGGTGCTCGTCGAGCCACCGCCGCCGTTCCCGCAGCGCCGGCCGGTACCCGAGCGCTCGGACGAACCGCTTGGGTACGACTGGGACGCGCGGGTCGCGCTTGTCGGACAGGTGAACTCACCCGATCCCGGCTGGCTCGGTGAGCTTGCCGAGATCCGCGTTCCCGCGCTGGTGCTCGGTGGCGGGCCGACCAGCCCTTTCCCGCAGGATCAGATGCGCGCGATGGCCGACCGGATGCCTCGCGGAACGTTCCAGGAGATCCCGGTCGGTCACAGCGTCCATCGAGAGGCACCTACGGCCTTCTTGGCGGCCGTCACCTCATTCCTCAACACCGCGATCTGATGACGTTCTCGGTAGCAGAAGTGAGCCAGGCACTGGGTGTTCCGGTGATCGGCGTCGACGTGGTCGAGACGTTCACGGCGTCGTCGGCCGACGTTGCCCGGCTACGTCTCCGGTTCGCGGACCGCCCGGACCTCAGCGTGATCGGTAAGCACGCGACAGGTGCCGGCGCGGTCGGAGCGCGCCGCGAGGTCCGGTTCTTCGAGCAGCTCGCGCCGCGCTGGGATCATCCAGCGCCTCAGCTGGTAGGCGTCAGTGACGCCGGCGAGGGTGGACGCATCCTGCTGCTGAGCGAGGACCTGAACGCGGCCGGCTATCGCCTACCAGGCGTCACCGTGTCAGAGGCGCAACTGCGCGGCACGATCGAAGCGCTGGTGGATCTGCACGCGCGATTCTGGAACGACGTCCCGTTCGATGTGCTCGACTCCGCGCATCCCGAGCCGTCGGCGACCAGTGTGGCGCAGGCCTGGCCGCCGGAGGTGATCACGCAGCATGCGGCAGCCGTGCGGGCCGAAGCTACGAGCTTCTTTGCCTCTACCAGTGAGCTCGACACTGCCGAGCGCTCACGGCTCGACGAGGTTCTCGACCCCTGGGTGCGGCAGTTCCACGCGCGTGTGGCCGACGGCCGGGCGATCACGCTGATCCACGGCGACTTCCACTTCCTCGGCAACGTCTTCTTCGCGCCGAACGACGTACGCCCGAAAGTGATCGACTGGTCGGAGGCGAAGCCGGGCCTCGGCCCGCATGATCTCGCGTACTGCCTCACCGTGGTGCCCGCCGACGACCGGCTCGCGCGGGATCGGGTCCTGCTGCGGCGCTACTGGGAAGGTCTGCGCGGTGCGGGTGTCGACGACTACAGCTGGGAGCTCTGTGAGTGGGACTTCCGGTTCTCGGTGTTCTGCAATCTCTTCCAGTCGGTCTTCCAGCGCAGCGTGAAGTGGTACCGGAAGTCCCTGGCAGCGATCGACGCACTCGACGCCCGCGCAGCGCTGGCCGAACCACCGCCGCTGCACTGACCTCCCGGGCCTGAGCCCGGGAGGTCAGTGCAGGTGTTGCTACGGCTGTTTGACCGTGTCGACGACCCGCCGGCGGTTCGACCCGGTCTACTGGACGACGCGGAAGCCGTTGCGTTGACCCAGTTTGGTCAGGCTCGTGATGCCCGGGATCCCGTCGAACGGGGGCGGGACCGTGGCCTTCTGGAAGAGCGCGTAGGCCTTGCGGAACTCGGTACCGGCGTAGCCGTCGACGAACTCCGCCGGCTTGAGGCCCTGGTGCCGCAGCGCCTTCTCCACGATCAGTACGTCGCGCTCGTGCAGCCCGTCCCCCTTCGGACGGAACTGGTCACGGCGCGCGGCGTCGATGACGTTGCTGAGGTCGACAACCGGCATCTGTGGTGGGGCCATCGGCCGAAAGACCCGGACTCCGTTGACGTCCTCGCTCCAGCCGCGGTACTGCTGTCCCCAGCTGCGGGTGATGAACGAGATCGCGACCCTGTCGATCTTGCCGTGCCGCTTGATGTCGTTGCTGAAGCAGGTCCCGTCGCCGGCGCTGATGGCGACGTGCCCGTCACCTCCGTTGGTCCACCAGACGGGGACTCCGAGTGGTGGCGTACCCGTGGTGCCGTGCCTGAAGTCGGCCCCGAAGTAGCCCTTCTCGGCCGACCCGTACAGCGGCCCGACGTTGAAGCACTTCCGGACGAAGACCAGACACTGGCGGAACCAATCCTGGCTCGGGTTCGTCACTTGGCCCTGCGCGAAGTCGATCGCGGCCTGCCCGGTGCGGATCGCCATCTCACTGCCCCCCGTCCGGATCGACCTCGTCGGCCGACTTCACGGCCTCATCGGGCCGAGTCTCCTGACCCGGCTCCTCGCCCGGTTCCAGGGCGACCTCATCGCTGTTGCCGCGCGGCTCGGCGAACTCGCTGTCGAGCGCCGGGTCATCGGCCAGCACTCCCGCCGACTTGCCCAACGGCAGCAACGTACTTTCGTCCAACACCTCGACAGATTGCGAACTGTCGACCACTACTTCGCTCATCGCGAAACCTCCCCTTGGGTTGCTGTTACTCCCCCCAACTTCTCTCCACACCACCCTTGCCACATCCGAGGGAAACCCTTAGATCCGCGGCACGAACCCTCAGATTCTCAGCCGGCCGTCAGACCGCTCAGATGGTCACGCTGAAGAGACGTTGCGCGTTCTCGAGCGATTCGGTGACCGCGGCCTGACCGTGCGGAGTCACGTCCCGCTGATACGACGTGAGCGCCTCGAGCACCGGGGTCTCTTCGGTCAGTGCCCGGGTCAGACGGACGGCGTCCCAGAGGGCGGTGTTGGCGCCGGCGCCGGCGGCGGGGGTCATCGGGTGGATGGCGTCGCCGAGCAGGGTGACGCGGGAGACGGGCCAGGTGGCGACGCGCCGGCAGGTCCGGAGGGTGATGGGGAACGCGGCGTCGACCTCCGCGGACGCGACCAGCTCGCGGACGGTCGGGTGCCACGACGCGGTCACGCGGGCGACGATGCTCCACAGGTCGGCCGGGGACATCGCGGAGAGTTCGTCATCGGCGCATCCGAGTACGGCGTTCGTCCCGGTGAGGACCGACATCAGGTAGTCGCCGTACTCCTCCGGCGGCGTCCGGAACAGCACCGGCGCGAACGCCGCACCCGCCCCGCGCCCGTTGCTGACGAAGCTGAAACCACGGAGGAACGCCTGTGGCACAAGGGATTTCACCGCCGGGCTCAGCGGCACCTTGCCGTAGATGCACCGCACCCCGATGTCGGCCACCTCGAAGTCGGGCACCACCTGAGCCCGAACGCGCGATCCGACACCGTCCGCCCCGACCAGTACGTCGGCAGTCGCCGAAGTCCCGTCCGCGAACCGGATCCCGACCTCGTCGCCGTCAACGACGTACGACTCGAACTGCTTGCCGAACACGAGGACGTCGTCGAGCCCGGTCATCAGCGCCCGCCGGAACGCATACCGATCGACCGCGGTCACCCTGTCGGGTCCGCCACCCGGAAAGACCTGCTCGAACATCGGCTTCAACTGACTGTCGAACCCGGCCAGCAGATCCCCCGGATGCGTCGCGGTCTCGATGACACGGCGGCGTACCGCATCCGGCAGCAGCGCGGCCAGCGCCTCCTCCCCCACCGGGCTGATGTGGATCCGGTACCCCTGGTTGCGGTGCCGCGGCGACGGATCCCGCTCGTACACCGTGACGTCCACGCCCGCCTTGACCAACCCGTGGGCCAGCGCCAGCCCGCCGATCCCGGCTCCGACGATCGCAACTCGCATCACGCACTCCTTAATCATCCATTGAGAGGATTCTATCAACCATCTGGATGATTAAGTTAGCACGGTGGATGGCAGCTCCGCTACGATGGGCGCTGTGCGGAGATCCCCAGGGCCTGATGAGCGCCGGCGCGACGCCGAGCGAAGCCGGCAGCAGTTGCTGGACGCGGCGGTGGCAGAGTTCGGCGCGCACGGCTTCAGCGGCGCGCGAGTCAGCGAGATCGCCCGGCGGGCCGGTGTCAACAAGCAGTTGATCTCGTACTACTTCGGCGGCAAGGAAGGTCTCTATCGCGCCGTTGCCGAGCGCTGGCGGGCCGGTGAGCCGACCATCACCGCGGACGCCGGCACGCTGGGCGAGGTCGTTGCCGCCTACGCACAGGCGGCGATGGCACAGCCCGATCTGCTCCGGCTGCTGGTCCGCGAAGGCGTCGACGGCGACTCCGACGGCCAGGACGAGGAGGGGCGGTTCGCGCGGTTCCAGGGCATGCTCGCCGACTTCCGCCAACGACAGGCCGCCGGCGAGCTCGCGGCCGACCTCGATCCGGCGTACGCCGGTCTTGCGCTGTTCGGCCTGGCCTCGGCGCCGGTGGTGTTCCCGCAGATCGCCCGCGCGCTCGGCCTGGATCCCGACGCCAAGGACTTCGCCGAACGGTACGCCGAGCAAGCCGCCCGGCTCGTGTCACACCTGGCCGGCAACGACTAGAGAGCGCCGGAGATGGCCTTCTTGCGGAGGTCGGCGCGATACGCCTCGAGCGCGATCAGCTGGCCGAACATCTTGTTGTAGTCGTCGGCGCGGTCGATCGGATTCGTCCGCTGCAGCTTGGATTTCAGGTCCTGGATCCGCCGCGCACACGTCAGCTCCTGCAACCGGGCCAGCAACGCCTGCGCGTACTGCTCGTCGGGCTCGCGCCCCAGCCGCAACGGATCCACGGCCAGCGCGCTGACCACCGCGGCCGCCGGATCGTTGCCGATGGCATCGCGCACGGCGACCACCCACGCCTCACCGGGAGGAGCGGCCGCCGGACCACCGGCCTTCGCCATCCCGGCGCGGACCGCGGCCAGCCAGGGATGCGTGAAGTCGTGGTCGTCGAGCTCGTCGAAGGCGACGCCGACCAGGAGCGGATGCTGCATCGCGATCTTCAGCGCGTCCCACTCGATCACGAACCGCTGGTCCCGCGGCGACGGGATGTCGACGCGCGGCGGAGGCGCCGGAGACTCGGTCTGTACGACGACCGGCCCGCGATCACTGGACGCTGCGGGCGCGGGGGCCGGCCGGGAGGCCGCCCGATAGACCTCGGAGCGGACCTGGTCGACCTCCATGCCGAGCTGCCCGGCGAGCTCGCGGGTGAAGGCGTCCACCTTCGACCGGTCGCGGATGCTGATCACCAGCCGGGCCGCCTCGCGCAGCGCGTCGATCCGCGTGTCCGCACGATCCAGGTCGTACTTCGACAGCACGTTGGTGAGCACGAAGCGGTACAGCGGGACCCGCCGGCCGATCAGCTCACGGACCGCGGCATCGCCCTTCTGCAACCGCAGATCGCACGGGTCCAGGCCGTCCGGCTCGACCGCGACGTACGTCTGCGATGCGAAGGCCTGGTCACCCGCGAACGCCTTCAGCGCCGCTCGCTGGCCGGCCTCGTCACCGTCGAAGGTGAAGATCACCTCGCCGCGGAACTGGTCGTGGTCGAGCAGCAGCTGCCGCAGGACCCGCGCGTGATCCTCGCCGAACGACGTGCCACAGGTGGCGACCGCCGTCTGCACCCCGGCCAGGTGGCAAGCCATCACGTCGGTGTAGCCCTCGACGACCACGGCCTGCCGGCCCTTCGCGATCTCGCGGCGGGCGACGTCGACGCCGTACAGGACCTTGGACTTCTTGTAGATCGGGGTCTCGGGGGTGTTCAGGTACTTCGCTTCGATCCGGTCGTCGTCGAACAGCCGGCGGGCGCCGAACCCGATCACGTCCGCGGACGCGTCCCGGATCGGCCACATCAGCCGGCCGCGAAACCGGTCGTACAGTCCACGCTGTCCCTCGGCGGACAGACCGGACGCGACCAGCTCGGCATTCGTGAAGCCGCGGCCGCGCAGGTGGTTGGTCAGCGCCTCACCGCCACGCGGCGCGAACCCGACGCCGAAGTGGACGGCGGCATCCTTGTCGAAGCCCCGCTTGTCCAGAAACTGGCGGCCGAGCGACGCGTCGGCCGCACCGAACAGCTGCTCGACGTAGTACTCCGCGGCGACCTTGTGCGCCTCGACCAGCCGGGGACGCTGGTTACCGGGTCCACGCTGCAGCGGCGCGCCGGACTCGTCGTACCGCAGCTGGATGCCGACCTTCGCAGCCAGCGTCTCGACCGCCTCGTGGAAGGTGATCTGATCGATCTTCTGGATGAAGTCGATCACGTCGCCGCCCTCCTGGCAGCCGAAGCAGTAGAAGAACCCGCGCGCCGGGGTGACGTTGAACGACGGCGACTTCTCGTCGTGGAACGGGCACAATCCCTTCAGCGAACCACCGCCGGCGTTCTTCAAGGTCACGTACGAGCCGACAATGTCGTCGATCCGGGCCCGCTCGCGCACCAGCGCGATGTCCTCGTCCTTGATCCGGCCTGCCACCCCGCGAGTCTACGACGCCGGTGCGGTGGACTTAACCTGGATGCCGTGCCGCGAACTCTTCGTCCTGGTCAACGGTCCGAGCTCTACGTCGTGGAGGTGGGCACCGGCGACAGCCGGCTGGTGTACAGCTCGTCCACGGTGCTGTTCGAGGCGCCCAACTGGACGCCCTCCGGCGACCTCCTGGTCAACGGTGACGGGCGGCTGTTCCGGGTCGGCGACGGGCTCGAGGAGATCGAACTCGGCGGGGTGCCGGCGATCAACAACGATCACGTGGTGAGTCCGGACGGCAGAACGGTCTACGTGTCGGCCGACGACGGCCATCTGTACGCCGTCTCGCTCGACGACGGCACGCCTCGACGCGTGACCAACGACCGTGGACCGGGCTACCACCACTACCTGCACGGAGTCTCGGCGGACGGCACCACCCTGGCGTACATCGGGTTGGAGCACGTCGACGGTCGCCGGATCACCAACGTGTGGACGATCCCGGCCGCCGGCGGGGACGACGTACAGGTCACCGACGACGAGCACGCGGACGACGGGTCGGAGTTCAGCCCGGACGGGAAGTGGATCTACTTCAACTCCGAGCGAGCCGGGCACGCGCAGTTGTTCCGGATCCCGGCCGGCGGCGGCGAAGCCGAGCAGTTGACGTTCGACGAGCGGGTCAACTGGTTCCCGCACCCGGCACCGGACGGGTCGGCGATCGCCTACGTGAGCTTCCCGCACGGAACCGAAGGGCATCCGGCGGACGTCGACGACGTACGCCTCCGGCTGCTCGCGGCCGACGGCGAGATCCGCGAACTCGCGACGCTGTTCGGCGGCCAGGGCACGATGAACGTGCCGAGCTGGTCGCCGGACAGCGCCCGCTTCGCGTACGTCGTCTACCCGCTCTAGACCTCGGACAGTTCGACCGAGGTGTCGGCCAGGCGGGCCGGGTCGACCTGCTTGCCGGAGCGGATCAGCTCCTGGATGGTGTCGGTCGCACCCCAGGTGTTGACGTGCATCCCGGCCAGCACGTGCCGGTCGTCGTCCAGCCAGAACGCGACGTAGGCGCCGGACTTCGGGTCGCCGCGCAGCACCACCTGGTACGACGTACCGCGCGGAACGTCGCCGGCATACTCCATGCCGAGGTCGAACTGGTCGGTGAAGAAGAACGGGATCGCGTCGTGCGCGACGTCCTGACCGAGCATCGCCTTCGCGGCCGACTTGCCGGTGTCCTTCGCGTTCTGCCAGTGCTCGACCCGGACCGGCCGCCCGAACAGCGGGTGGTCCCACCGCACCACGTCGCCGGCGGCGTACACGTCCTCGGCCGACGTGCGCAGATCCGGGCCGGTGACGATGCCCGAGCCGTTCTCCCGGGTCGCCACCTCGATACCGGCGTCCGCGGCCAGCTCGATGTTCGGCTGGACTCCGACACCGACGACCACCAGGTCCGCCGGAATCACCTCGCCACCGCTGACCCGCACCCCGGTCACCTTGTCGGTGCCCTCGAACCCTTCGACTCCGGTGCCGAACCGGAACTGGACCCCGTGCTGCCGGTGGAACTCGGCGAACAGCTCACCGATCTCTTCCCCGAGTACGGCGGCCAGCGCGGTCGACTGCGGTTCGACGACGGTGACCTCGCACCCACGTTCGCGGGCCGCCGACGCCGACTCCAGCCCGATCCAGCCCGCGCCGACCACGACCACCCGCGGCTTGGCGGCGTACGCGTCGGTCAGCGCCTGCGACTCCTCGGCCGTGCGCAGGTAGTGGACGCCGGGAAGGTCTGCACCCGGTACGTCGATCCGCCGGACCCGGCTGCCCGTCGCGATCAGCAGCTTGCGGTAGGACACCTGCGAACCGTCGTCCACAGTGACGGAGTGGGCCTTGGGGTCGATCGCGGTGACGGTCTTCCCGAGGCGCAGCTCGATGCTGTTGTCGTCGTACCACTGCTGGTCGTGCAGCTGAGCCACTTCGGTCTGATCCTTGCCGAGCAGCACCCCTTTGGACAGCGGCGGTCGCTCGTACGGCAGTGAGGTCTCGCTGCCGATCAGGACGATGCCGCCGCTCCACCCTTCGGTTCGAAGCGTCTCCGCCGCGGTCGCACCCGCGAGGCTCGCACCGACGATGACAATGGGCTGCTGGTCTGCATCAGTCATGCCTCCGACTCTAGTGCGCGAGGCCTTGTCGCGCTGTCGCCGAGTAATTACCCGTGACGCAGGACCACATAGAGGTGACCGTTCGGGGGCGCCGACCACCTGATCATTCAAGGGGTTGTCCCCCGAGCTGGTGGGTTGCCCCCTCGGATGACCAGGAGGCAACCCACCAGCTGAGGGGGCAACCCCTCCAATGGGGACGGCAATCCCGGGATGCCAGCGACTTGGAGGCTGGCGCGCTGGGGATCCGGGACCTGAGGGTCCAGGTGCGGGAGGCGAGTCGTGGATCGCGGTTGCCCAAGTCCTTCCCCACAACCACATTCCACGACTCAGCGATCACCTGGCCGCCGACGCGGTCGCGGTCAGGTGCCCGGGCCGGCGTAGAGAACGCTCCCCGGAGTAACGGGCGTCGGCGGATGAGCGTGGTGGACGGGGCCCGAGGATCGGGGTGCCGGGGTGCCGGGAGGGCGAGTCGTGGATTGCGGCTGGCGAGACCAAGGGGTTCCCGACAACCGCGGTCCACGACTCAACCATCGAGTCACCCAATGCCCTGGGATGCAAGGTGAGCGTTCGGGAGCGCTGACCGGCTGATCATTCGAGGGGTTGTCCCCCGAGCTGGTGGGTTGCCCCCTCGGATAACCAGGAGGCAACCCACCAGCTCGGGGGGCGACCCCTGAAATGGGGACGGCAATCCCGGGATGCCAGTGTCTTTAGGGGCCGGCGCGCCGGGGATCCGGCGGCGTACCGGGATCCGGAGTGCCGGGATCCGGCGTGCCGGGATCCGGAGTGCCGGGATCGGGGGTCTGAGGACCCGGGTGCGGGAGGGCGAGTCGTGGATCGCGGTTGCCACAACCCCTGAGCCCAAGCCCTTCCCACAACCACATCCCACGGCTCCTGGCCGCTGACACCGTCGCGGTCAGGTACACGGGCCGACGTGCCGAACGTGCTACGCGGTCCGGGAGATCAGGCTGAAGACTCGGCCGGTCCCCGGAGTGACGGGCGTCGGCGGATGAGCGTGGTGGACGGGCCCGAGGCTCGCAGCGCCGGACAACGCCGGACAACACCGCCGGGCGGATGTGCCGGAGGGGCCGCGGGTGTGCTGGGTGGGGTCAGCGGACTAGTTGCGCGTGCCAGGCCTGAGCCGAGGGGTCGGTGAGGGAGGCGACCTGGTCGACGATGACGCGGAGGCGGGCGTTGTCGTCAGCCGCCTCCGCAAAGTCGGCTCGGAAGGCGGCGTCGAGATGGCGTGGCGCCGTCTTCCACAGGGCTTCGACGAGGTCTGTCAGCAACTGACGCTGGGAGGCCCGGCGGGCCTGGCGTTCGGGTGAGTTGAGCACGTGGAACATCCCGACGCCCTTGAGCAGACCGATCTCGACGCGGACACCGTCGGGGATCACCAGATCAGCCTCGTAACGGATCAGCCGCGAGCGCCCGAAGACCGCATGTGTCGCCTGCTCGGCCGCGGTCGCGAAGCGGCCGATCAACTGGCTGGTCAGATCCTTCAGCCCGCCGAGCGCCCGCCGGCTGTCGTCGAACGGACCGCGCGGCCAGTAGTTCAGCGACGTCAGCCGCCGCCAGCCCTCGTCCAGCTCGGCATCGGTTGCCTCCGGCAAGTACAGCTGCCGGACGATCTCCCAGTACGGCGCCCGGTCCGCGTCGACCGCGGCGAGATCGATGTGGTGGGCAACGATCCCGTCCTCGACGTCGTGCACCGAGTAGGCGACGTCGTCGGCGAAGTCCATCACCTGCGCCTCCAGGCAGCGCCGCTCGCCGACGCCCTGGCGCAACCAGGTGAAGACCGCGAGATCGTCGTCGTACACCCCGAACTTGCGCTCGCCCGGACGCCGGGGCCACGGGTACTTGGTGGCGGCGTCGAGGGTGGCGCGGCTGAGGTTGAGGCCGACGCTGCGGCCGTCCGCGTCGAACGTCTTGGACTCCAGCCGGGTCAACAGGCGCAGGGTCTGTGCGTTCCCCTCGAAGCCGCCGATGTCCGCCGCGAGCTGGTCGAGCGCCCGCTCACCGTTGTGGCCGAACGGCGGATGACCGAGGTCGTGGGACAGACAGGCCGCGTCCACGATGTCCGGATCGCACCCGATGGTCGCGGCCAGCTCGCGGCCGATCTGCGCGACCTCGAGGCTGTGCGTCAGCCGGTTGCGGACGAAGTCGTCGCTACCGGCCGTCACGACCTGCGTCTTGGCCGCCAGCCGGCGCAACGCCGCGCTGTGCAGGACGCGCGCACGATCGCGCGCGAACGCGGTCCGCCCCGGCCGCTTGACCGGCTCGGCGACCCATCGCTCCGCGTCATGCTCGTCGTACCACTCATGCTGCTTCCTCATCACTGCTCACAGTAGCGGCCATCACCGACAGTTCGATGAACAACTCACGCCGTGCATGCGGCCGGGAAGATTGGGAACCTGAGGAACACAAAGGCAAACGACGGGACGAGCCATGAAGGACAGCGCAACCGCCGCCCTGCCTCCGGTCGTCGATCGCGACGCCTACCAGGCAGAGGTGGACGCACTGCGGATCCGCGAGAAGGCTCACACCCACGAGGGCGACGCGATCGCGGCGGCCCGGCGGCGACTGCCCATGGTCGAGGTGGATGCCGGCCTCACGCTGACCGGACCCAACGGACCGCTCACCCTGCTCGACGCCTTCGAAGGGCGCAAGCAGCTCATCGCGTACTACTTCATGTGGCACCCCGGCCACCCCGCGGCCGAGCAGTGCCAGGGCTGCACCTGGTGCAACGGCAACGTCGGAGAACTGTCCTACCTGCACTCCCGCGACATCACGTACGCCGTCTTCTGTCAGGGTCCGTACGCCGAAAGCGTCCGCTATCGCGATTTCATGGGCTGGCCGATGCCGTGGTACTCGGCCGTCGACTCCCTCGACGAACTCCTGGTCGGGCGGAAGATCAACATGATGCACATCGGGTGTTACGTCCGCGACGACGACCGCGTGTTCGAGACCTGGTGGACCACGATCCGCGGCGTCGAGGCGATGGACAACAGTTACTCGCTGATGGACCTCACTGTGTACGGACGCCAGGAGGCACACGAAGACTCCCCCGCCGGCTGGCCACAACAGTGGGAGGTCGGCGGGCTGACCGCCGACGGCCGTCCCATCTCTCAGTGGTCACGCCTCGAAGCCGGCCGCTCTGACGAACTCACCTGAGGGGCGTGAATCGCCAGAGCGGTCGTCACGTCGAGACGCAGTAGCGAAGCCAGACAACGCCTCCTTCGAAGACCTCGGTGTTGGCGTGACGCAGCGGCAGCCTGCGCGTGTCACACCAGGGCCGGCCGATCCCGACGAGCACCGGATGCACCAGGAGGGCGAGCTCGTCGAGCAGGTCGAGGTCGAGAAGCGCGTTGACGAGCGCGTCGTCGGAGTCGACGCGGACCGTCTGGACTCCACGGTCGCCGAGAACCTCGAGCGCCTCGGCCAGGTCGACCTGCTCGTATCCGGTGACGAGCTCGCGGGTCGTCGCGTCGGGCGGTCGCGCGGGCGTCTGATCGGCGTACAGGGCGAGGACGTCGGACCAGTAGCCGAGCTGCCGTAGCGCCTCCCACTCCCGGACCCGCGCCCGGCTGTCGACGACCGCGAGCAGCGGACCATCCGCCCGCGGACCCGGCCGGGGAGCGGCCCGTACGGCGGTCTCCTGCGCGAGGATCGTGTCCGCGCCGACCAGCGTGACGTCCTCCTGCCACAACGTCGCGAGCGCGTAGAACCGCGCGAGGTCGACGTCGAATCCCGACGTCACCCCGTCCAGCGAGACCGCCAGCTGAGCCACCACATGAGGCCGCATGCGCCACAAGCTACGGGCGGCGACCGACAGTTACCGAAATCCATTGCAGAGACTTCTCTGCAGAGATTACTCTGCAAGCATGCGACGGATCGATGCCCGCAGTCTGCGCGGACTGGCCCACCCGCTCCGGATGAGCATCCTGGAGGCGGTCGAGCTCGACGGGCCGGCCACGGCGACCACGCTGGCGGCGCGGCTCGGTGAGAACACCGGGACGATCAGCTGGCACCTCCGGCTGCTCGCCGAACACGGCTATCTCGAGGAGGACGTCGAGCGCGGGACCAAGCGGGAGCGCTGGTGGCGGATCCCGGGCCCGACCGTGCTCGACCCCTCCGAGTTCCGCGACGATCCGGAGACCAGCCGCGCGCTGGACGTCTACCTGCGTGGCCTGGTCGAGCGGTACTTCGACCGCGTCCGCGCGTACGTCGACGAGGACTGGCCGGGCGAGTGGCAGCACGCGGCCGCGCTGTCCGACTGGCGCGATCTCCGCCTCACCCCGGAGCAGTTGCACCGGCTCAACGAGGAGATCGGTGCCGTCATCGAGCGCTACACCGGGACGGAACCCGCCGGCGCGAACGCCGAACGGGTGATCGTCCAACTGCAGTCGTTCCCGCGTCGATCGTGAGCCTGCTGCGGCGGCATCGGGACTTCCGGCTGCTCTGGATCGGCGAGACGATCAGCCGGTTCGGCAGCGCGACCTCGTCGGTGGCGCTGCCGCTGATCGCGATCTCGATGCTTCGGGCAACTACCTTCCAGGTCGGCCTGCTGACCGCGGCCGCCTGGGCGCCGTGGCTGCTGATCGGGCTTCCGGCCGGCGCCTGGGTCGACCGCGTACGCCGTCGCCCGGTCATGCTCGCCTCGTCCATCGCTTCGCTCGGGCTGTTCGCCGCGGTACCGATCGCAGCGCTCGCCGACCTGTTGACGATCCGCTTCCTGCTGGCCGTCGCGATCGTCGCCGGAGCTTCCACAGTCCTCTTCCAGACCGCGTACACCGCCTATCTGCCCAGGTTGATCGACCCGGCCGATCACGCCGAGGGCAACGCGAAGTTGCACGGCAGCGCGTCCGCCGCACAGATCGCCGGACTCGGGTGCGGCGGGCTGGTGGTCCAACTCGCCGGCCCGGCGAACGCGCTGTTCATCGACGCCGCCACCTTCCTCGTCGCACTCGCCTGCCTGTCGGCGATCCGGTACCGGGAGCAGGACACGGCCGTCGACCACGAAGCCGGCCTGTGGGCCGGGATCAAGCTGGGGATCGGCCACGTCGCGAAGGACGTCTGGCTGCGTACCCTCACCCTGTTCGGCGCGGTCTCGAACCTCGCCCTGATGGGCTACCAGGTGATCGTCGTCGTCTTCCTCGTCCGTGACGCCGGTCTGTCCGCCGGCACGGTCGGCGCCCTGGTGGCCGCCGCCACGAGCGGTGGCGTCGCAGGCGCCTTCGCCGGCCGTCGCCTGGCCGCACGCTTCGGCACCGCCCGAGCGCTTCTGCTGTGCGAACTCGGCCTGCCGACCCTCGCACTGCTCATCCCGCTGAGCACGGTGAGCCCCTGGCTCTACCTCGCCGGCGGGTTCGGCGTCAGCCTCGGCGTTGTCGGCGGCAACGTCGTCAAGGCCACCTTCCAGCAGTCCTACTGCCCACCAGAACTGCTCGGCCGCCTGGCTGCGACAACGTCGTTCGTCAACTACGGAACGATCCCGCTCGGCGCACTCTTCGGCGGAACGCTCGGCCAAACCCTCGGTCTCGGCCCCGCACTCTGGATCACCACCGCCGGCGTACCCCTCGCCGGACTGGTCCTCATCGCGTCACCGATCCGCCGGCGCCGGGATCTCCCGGCTCACCAGGGCAGCGTCGTACCGGCGACGGCCGCCGACTCCAGCCGGGCCCGGACGGCCTGACGCGCCTGGTCGTACGTCGTGTCGTCGTTGAGCAGGATCGACGCGAGATTCGCAGCTTCGTAGTACGCGTTGAGATCGAAGGCCAACAGCTTGGGGTCTGCGGCCAACTCACCCCGCTCGACCGCTGCACCGATCGCGGTCTCGATCAGGTCCATCCACTCGCGATGCACGGCGGCGAGCGCATCGTGTACTGCTCCTTGGCGGGCGGCGTACTCGTGCGAGACCTTCTGGAAGAAGCACCCACCCGGGAACACCCGGCGCTGCGAGTACTCCAGCCAGTGCGTGCTCAACGCCCAGACCCGCCCGACGCCGGGCTCGACCTCGAAGGCCGGTGTCACCACGTTGTCGGCGTAGATTCGGCGCGCGGCCCGGATCGTCGCGAGCTGCAACTCTTCCTTCGACCCGAAGTGCGCGAACAGTCCGCTCTTGCTGATCCCCAGCTCGGTCGCGAGCCGCCCGATCGACAGTCCCTCGAGCCCGTCGACCGACGCGATGTCGACCGACCGCCGCAGCACCGCGCGGCGGGTCTGATCACCCCGCACCAAGCGTCCGTCCACCTTCTCCACGACTACCGATCCTAAGGCTGTTGACGTCCAGGCCCTGACAAACTAATAATACGACCGTTCGTATAGTTTGCCAGTCGAGGAGCGTCATGAAGAAGCTGATCAACACCGGATTGTCGACAATCGGATCGTTGTCACCCCGACTGGCCGGGCGCCTCGCGTTCGAGCTGTGGCGCCGCCCGATGGCCCGCGGCCAGGTCCGCGACTCCGAACGCATGATCCACGCGGCCGCGCGGGTCGAGGTCGTCGAAGGGGTCGTCAGCTATGCGTGGGGCGACGGCCGCCGCCCGGTCCTGCTCGTTCACGGCTGGCGCTCCCGTGCGTCC
Organism: Kribbella sp. NBC_01484; assembly: GCF_036227145.1. Taxonomy (NCBI): domain Bacteria; kingdom Bacillati; phylum Actinomycetota; class Actinomycetes; order Propionibacteriales; family Kribbellaceae; genus Kribbella; species Kribbella sp. NBC_01484. The sequence goes on along the minus strand of NZ_CP109437.1, from coordinate 5,519,005 downwards.
CGGTACGCCGGTTTCGTCACCAGGCTGCTCGAGCTCGGCTACAGCCCGGTCGCGTACGACGCTCCCGGCCACGGAGACTCCCCCGGACCGATCGTCTCGATCCTCGGCCACCAGCGGATCATCCGCCGGCTCGAGGAGCGCCACGGCCCGTTCGAGGGCGTGATCGCCCACTCCCTCGGCGTCCCGTTCGCCCTGTACGCCGTCCGCGAGGGGGTCGCCGCCAAGCGGCTGGTGATGATCAGCGGGGTCGCCGACTTCGGCTATCTGGCCGACGCGTTCTGCCATGAGCTCGGACTGGGGCCGAAGATCAACAAGGTGCTCCGGCGGTCGATCGAGCGCCGCTACTTCGACGGTGACGACCAGATCTGGACCAGATTCTCGGTGGCCACCGGCGACGTCGACCTACTGGTGATCCACAACGACGAGGACGACGTGGTGGATCCCCGGCAGGCCCGGGTACTGCTGCGGGCCTACGGGCCGCAGGCCCACTTTCTCGCGACGAGCGGCCTCGGTCACCGCCGGATCATGATCGATCCGGAGGTGATCACCGAGGCCGCCGCCTTCCTGCAAGACCAACAGAGCCTGCAGGACTCAGATGTCCCTGAACGTCTCGATCTGGGCGCCTAGCGAGTTCAGCCGGGTGGCCAGGTCCTCGTAGCCGCGGTTGATCACATAGACGCTGCGCAGGACCGACGTACCCTTCGCGGCCATCATCGCGATCAGCGTGACCACGGCCGGGCGGAGCGCCGGCGGGCACATCATCTCGGTGCCGGAGAAGTGCGTCGGGCCCTCGACCATCACCCGGTGCGGGTCGAGCAGCTTGACCCGGCCGCCGAGCTTGTTCAGGTCGGTCAGGTAGATCGCGCGGTTCTCGTAGACCCAGTCGTGGATCAGTGTCTGCCCGGTCGCCTTCGCCGCGATCACCGCGAAGAACGGCAGGTTGTCGATGTTCAGGCCGGGGAACGGCATCGGGTGGATCTTGTCGATCGGCGCGTGCAGCTTCGACGGCCGGGTGGTCAGGTCGACCAGCCGGGTCCGGCCGTTCTCGGCCAGGTACTCGGCGCTGCGGCTGTAGTCGAGCCCCATCTCCTCCAGCAGCGCGAGCTCGATCTCGAGGAACTCGACCGGCGCCCGCCGGATGGTGATCTCCGAGCCGGTCACGATCGCCGCGGTGAGCAGGCTCATCGCCTCGATCGGGTCCTCGGACGGGGCGTAGTCGACGTCCACGTCGATCTCGGCCTTGCCGTGCACGGTCAGCGTGGTGGTGCCGATGCCGTCGATCTGCACGCCGAGCAAGTCGAGGTAGAAGCACAGGTCCTGGACCATGTAGTTCGAGCTCGCGTTGCGGATCACCGTGACGCCGTCGAACCGGGCGGCGGCCATGATCGCGTTCTCGGTCACGGTGTCGCCGCGCTCGGTCAGCACGATCGGCTTGCCCGGGGTGATCGCGCGGTTCACCACGGCGTGGTACTCACCGCCGGTCGCCTTCACCTCGAGGCCGAACGGCCGCAGCGCGGCCATGTGCGGCTCGACGGTCCGCGTGCCCAGGTCGCAGCCACCGGCGTACGGCAGCTGGAAGGTGTCCTCGCGGTGCAGCAGCGGGCCGAGGAACATGATGATCGAGCGGGTACGACGGGCCGCCTCGGCATCCATCGCACCAAGGTCGAGGTGGGCCGGCGGGACGATCTCCAGGTCGCCGGCGTCGTTCAGCCAGGTGGTCCGGACGCCGATCGAGTTCAGCACCTCGAGTAGCCGGTTGACCTCTTCGATCCGCGCGACCTTGCGCAGGGTGGTGCGGCCCTTGTTCAGCAGGCTGGCGCAAAGCAGCGCGACCCCGGCGTTCTTGCTGGACTTCACGTCGATCGACCCGGACAACCGCAGGCCGCCGACGACACGAAGGTGGACCGGGCCCCCACCGAGAGAGACAATTTCAGAGTCGAGTGCCTCGCCGATCCGGGCGAGCATCTCGAGGGTGAGGTTCTGATGACCCTTTTCGATCCTGTTCACCGCACTCTGGCTGGTGTTCAGTACTTCCGCGAGTTGCGTCTGTGTCCAGCCGCGATGCTTGCGGGCGTCCCGGATGAGGTTTCCGATCCGGCTCAGGTAGTCATCGGTCATGCGCCGGACCTTATCTCACATGTGAGATACCTCTGCATCGACCCGCCGGTGCCAGCGTAGCCAATGTCACGTCGGCCCGCACACCGGGCCCCGGTCGACCCCTCACCGTCCGTCGAACCAGCAGCCGCCTACAGTTACTCCAACTCCCGCCGCCACTCGGAGAGGACCAGCAGATGCCCGACGACACCTCCGCCGCGGTGGTGAACGAGTTCGAGGCGGAGTCCTGGCCGCTCGAGGCTGCGGCCGACAGCCTGCACCAGGTGATCGACGGGTTCCAGAACGGTGACACCCGCCCGCTGGTGATCGGCGACGGCGACCAGCCGGTGCTGGTGGTGCTGGCGATCGCGGACCTGGCCGACTTCCGGGCCAGGGTCGCCGAGCTGCTGTCCAGCCCGGTCGACGCCGGCTGGCTGCGGTACTACCTCCGCTCGAACTTCGACCTGAGCTCCGAGCGGCTGGTCGAGCTCCTCGGAGTCGACAGCGACCACGGGCTGTCCTCGCTGGCGAGTCAGGTGAACGTCGAGCAGGCCGCCGTACTGATGCCTGATCACCTGCGCCGGACCGAAGCCGGTGGGAACCCGCTGATGCTGATCGGCGACGGGATGATGGCGACCGCGGCGCTGGTCGCGTTCCCGGCGTTCCAGGTGCTGGTCGCGATGGAGGGCGAGGGCAAGGGCGAGGACGACTCCTGCGCGCACGACGACGAGGAGAAGCCGACCACGCCGCTGGAGGTGCTGGCCGAGCGGCTCGGGCCGGTGTCGACCCAGCTGGTCGCGCAGCTCAACGCCGGCCGCGAGCCCGGCCTGCCGCGGTACGAGCTGCACTTCGAGGACGACCTGGTCGACCACCTGCGGGACCTGGAGGCGCGAGCGCAGAAGGCACCGGGCGGCGGGGCGTACGACGAGCTGAACGGGCTGCTCCATCAGTTCGACCAGATGCGCAGCGGGCTGACCGAGGTCGAAGAGGAGGAGGCGGCGGAAGCGCCGTACCTCGAAGCCTCGGATCTGAAGGCCGCGCTGCCGGATCTCCGGGACAACTACCGCGAGGGCGGCGACGACCCGTACCTGATCGGCCTCGACGGCCGTCCGCTCGCCGGACTGATCACCTTCGACCTCTACGAGGAGCTGCAGAAGGTGTCGGTCGAGCTGGACGGGACCGACGAGGCGCCAGTGCTCCCACTCCCCCAGCCACGCTGGGAGAACGGGCCGCCGCTGCTGCCGTTCGAGGTCGCGCTCGAGGCCTGCGACGCGGTGATCGAGGACATCTCCAACGGCGAGGCGTCGATGATCTTCATCGCCGACGAAGACGGCGAACCGGAACTGGTCCTCGCGCCACTCGTCTGGCTCTGGGCCTACGTCGACCACCTGGACCTGGAAGCCGCCGACGTCTGACGCCCCGGTGAACCGGAGCAGCGCGACTATTGAGGTATGTACCGGATCTATCTGAGCGCCGCAGTTGTCTGCCTGGTCGCGGCCGGGTGTTCGTCCGGTGCCGACCACCCAGCCATTCACGTCGATCACGCGGTCGCCCTCGCCGACCAGGCCGTCCACCTGACGGTGACCGACCTCGAGCCCCACGCGAAGGTCACGGTCGACGCCGTCGCGGTCGACCGCGACGGCAAGAAGTGGCACGCCGAGGCGACCTTCGCCTCCGATGACCACGGCACCGTCGACCTCGACCGCGCCCAACCCTCCGGCGGCAGCTATCAGAACACCGACGGCATGGGCCTGTTCTGGTCGATGAACCCACCGAACGGCGACCCCGACCAGCAGACGTTCACCCCACCGACCGTGGACGATCGCCCGGTCGAACAGGTCGACGTCCTGGTCCGCAAGGACGGCCGCGAGGTGGCGCGCACGACCTTGACCCGAGAGTGGTTGGGCCGGGGCGTCACCACGAGACCCGTCACCCTGGCCAAGGACAAGATCAGCGGCGTGTACGTCGCTCCGCCCGCCGGTCAGGCCAAGCACCCCGCAGTCGTGCTGATCGGCGGGTCCGAAGGCGGAGTGGCCTCACCGCCCTTGACGGACCTGCTGGCATCGCACGGGTATCCCACACTGGCCTTGGCCTACTTCCACGCGCCCGGTCTGCCGACCGATCTGCGCAACATCCCACTGGAGTACTTCGCGTCCGCTGCCCGCTGGCTGGCCCGTCAACCCGGTGTCGATCCAGCGCACGTCGTCGCCGCAGGTGGGTCCCGAGGGACCGAGGCCGCGCTCCTCCTGAGCCAGAACTTCCCGAACCTGGTTCACGGGGCCGTGCTCTACGCACCGAGCGCGAAGATCAACGGTTCGTTCCCGGATAACCAGGGCGCGCCCTGGACGCTGCACGGCCGGGCGCTGCCAGTCGGCGACGAGCCGATACCGGTCGACCACATCAGCGGCCCGGTGCTGGCGATCGCCGGCACAGGTGACCTCTTGTGGGAGTCGCAGTACGCGGCAGCGCAGATCGTCCGTGAGCTCGACAGCGCACACAACCGGTTCCCGCATCAGGCCCTGGTCGTGCAGGGCGCCGGGCACGGGGTCAGCGGAGCGCCGTACCTTCCGCATGGGACGACGCTCGTGCATCCGGTGCTCATGCGCCCGCTCCACCTCGGCGGAAATCGCGCGGCCAACGAGTCCGCGCTCCGGCAGGGGTGGGCCAGGACCCTCGCCCTGCTGGGCTCGCTCAGCTGATCGGGAAGAGCGGCTCCCACTCCGCGAGGGTCGCGAGCTCGTAGACGTTGGCCGGGGTGTAGGGGTCCTTCGCGAGGATGTCGCGGAGCTCGGCTTCGTCGGCGACGTCGTACACGAGGAGGGCGCCGGTCTGGTCGGTGAAGGGTCCGGCGGCGACGAGCTTGCCGGCCGCCTTCAGCTCGGTGAGGTACTCGCGGTGGGCCGGACGGACCTCCATCCGGCGGTCGGACGCGGCAAGGTCGAAGCGCAACTGCACGACATAGAAGGCCATACCGAAACCCTACAACGGCCTTGAAAACAAGAGGATTTGGTGCGGGAAGGGTGTCACGAGCCGCCACAGCGGCTGGTTCAGGTCAGACCCGAAAGTCGACGAGTGATCGCCCTTCCCGCCCGGTTATTCTCACCAGCCGGCGAGCGCTTACGCAAGGGGTTGGTTAAGGGAAATTACGCGGACAGCTCCCACCCGTAACCCACAGTGTTCGCCGGTCCGATCCAGTCTCTGAGAACCCCGATCCCGCTCTACGGACGGTCACACCTGCCCGCTGTCAAGCAGTCCACACAGCAACCCGGCCCGACCATTCGAGGGGATATCCGGCTTTTCTGCTGGATGTGTGGCGAGGTGAGCCAGGCTGGCCGGTGTGCAGCTCGACAGGTGGTGTCGGTCCAGGGTGCCGGTCGGGCGAGGCGTTCACGCCTGAGATCGGCCGGCCCGGCCGGGCCTGGGGCCGACACCTCCTAATGAGAGTTACCGGGTCGCCGTCGGGCAGACTCGGGGCTGGTGAGCCGCCGGTGGGTGAGCACTTGTACCTCCTGGACCGTTTGAGTCCTGTCGACAGATCGTGCCCCTGCCGGTGACCGGGAGATTTGATCGCTGATGGGATGTCGTGCCCGGCCCTTGGTGTGGTTGGGGGGCGTGAGCACTGCTTCATTAGGTCGCTGATGGTTCTCCCGACCGGCTTGCTGGTGGTGTGGATGGCGTCGAGAGTGTGGGAGATCGGTGTTGAAGTTCTTTGTGGGAGATGACTGGGCCGAGGCGCATCACGATGTGGAGGTGATGGACCCGGCGGGGCGGGTGCTGGCCAAGGCGCGGTTGCCCGAGGGGGTGGCGGGGATGGCGCGGTTGCATGCGCTGGTGGCCGAGCAGTTCGGTGCGGCTGATCCTGACGAGGTCGAGGTGGTGGTCGGGATCGAGACCGATCGGGGCCCGTGGGTGGCCGCGCTGGTGGCCGCGGGGTACCTGGTGTTCGCGGTGAACCCGTTGCAGGCCTCGCAGTACCGCAAACGGCACGCGGTGTCGGGTGCCAAGAGCGACGCGGCCGACGCGCATGTGCTGGCCGACATGGTCCGCACCGACTCCCACCAGCTGCGCCCGGTGGCCGGTGACAGCGCCGAGGCCGAGGCGATCAAGGTCGTCACCCGGATGCACAAGACCCTGATCTGGGAACGGACCCGGACCACGCAGCGGTTGCGGCACGCGCTGCGCGAGTACTTCCCGGCCGCGCTGGAAGCCTTCGAGGACCTGGACGCCGCCGACACCCTCGAGCTGCTGACCAAGGCCCCCGACCCGGCCGCGGCGGCCCGGCTGACCACCGCCCAGATCACCGCGGCGCTGAAACGGGCCCGTCGCCGCAGCATCGCCGACAAGGCCGCGGCGATCCAGGCGGCGCTGCGCGCCGAGCACCTCGGCCAGCCCGCCGTGGTCACCGCCGCCTACGCCGCCTCGACCCGCGCACTGGTCGCGGTCCTGGCCGTCCTCAACGAGCAGGTCACCGGCCTGCAAGGGCAGGTGGAGGCCCATTTTGGCCGGCACCCGGCCGCTGAGATCATCTTGTCCCAGCCCGGGCTGGGACCGATCCTCGGCGCCCGGGTGCTCGCAGAATTCGGCGACGACCCCGACCGCTACGCATCGGCCAAAGCCCGCAAGAACTACGCCGCGACCAGCCCGATCACCCGCGCCTCGGGCAAGAAGAAAGTCGCCCTGGCCCGCTACGTCCACAACGACCGGCTCATCGACGCCCTCATGAGCCAAGCCTTCGCCGCACTCAACGCCTCGCCCGGAGCCCGCGCCTACTACGACAAACAACGAGCCCGCGGAGCCGACCACAACCCCGCCCTACGCCAACTCGCCAACCGACTCGTCGGCATCCTCCACGGCTGCCTCAAAACCAACACCCACTACAACGAAACAACCGCCTGGACCCACCCCACCCAAACCCTCGCAGCTTGACACCCAAACTCCTGGGATGTCTGTCGACCTTGCACGTCCCAGCCTCCAATTGCCCCCATCAGCCTCCGACCGCACCGACCGGACCGAACCGACCGCACTGGGGGGCAGGGTTGAGCGGGAGCCGGGCGGGGCAGCGCGGAGCGGGAGCCGGGCGGGGCAGCGCGGAACGGGAGCCGGGCGGGGCACGGCGGAGCGGGAGCTGGGCGGGTTCGTGGGGCTGACGGTGGGATCGGTGCGGATCTGCGGGACCTGGGACACCAGCTGGGGTCGCCGGACAGGTTGTGCCGGGTCCGCGGTCCCTGGCCCCTGTCCGAGGTCGCAGCGATCCCGCCGTCGCCCCGGTGGCCTCACACAGGACGTGGTGCGCGGGGACCTGACATTGCAGATCCCCGCCCACCACAAGCTGTCTCAGGTCAACGGATCCGGCCCCCGACGAGGACGCGGCACGTCGGCCACCACCCACACATCGAGCAGAAGACCCGGATATCCGCCGGACTTGCCCCTTCTCCGCCCGTATCCGAGGGAGAGAAGGGACAACCCACTGGGATATCCCGTCGATCGGCGCCGGTCAGTCGAGGGCTGCGCGGCCGGCCTCGAGGCGGGCGACCGGGATGCGGAACGGGGAGCAGGAGACGTAGTCCAGGCCCACCTCGTGGAAGAAGTGGATGCTGTCAGGGTCGCCGCCGTGCTCACCGCAGATGCCGAGCTTGAGGTCGGGCTTGCTGGCACGGCCGCGGTCGACACCGGTGCGAACCAGCGCGCCGACCCCCTCGCGGTCGATCGACTCGAACGGCGACACGGCGAAGATGCCCTTCTCCAGGTAGCGGGAGAAGAACGCGCCCTCGACGTCGTCGCGGCTGAAGCCCCAGGTGGTCTGGGTCAGGTCGTTCGTCCCGAACGAGAAGAAGTCGGCCGCCTCGGCGATCTGGTCCGCGATCACCGCGGCCCGCGGCAGCTCGATCATCGTGCCGATCGGGATGCTCCAGTCGACACCGACGTCGGCGAGCACGCGCTCCACCTCGTCCCGGACCAGATGCAGCTCCTGGACCGCGCCGACCAGCGGGATCATGATCTCCGGCCGCGGGTCCTTGCCCTGCGCCCGCAGTTCCACCGCCGCGGACGCGATCGCCCGCACCTGCATCGCGAACAGGCCCGGGACGACCAGGCCGAGCCGGACCCCGCGCAGGCCGAGCATCGGGTTCTCCTCGTGCAGCCGCTCGACCGCGGTCAGCAGCGCGGCGTCGTGCCCGAGCTCCTCGCCACGCTCGCGCGCCAGCGCGACCTTCACCGCGAGGTCCTCCATCGACGGCAGGAACTCGTGCAACGGCGGGTCGATCAACCGGATCGTCACCGGCTGCCCGTCCATCGCGGCCAGCAACTCGAGGAAGTCGCCACGCTGCAACGGCTCGAGCTCTGCGAGCGCCGCCTCGAGATCGGCGTCGTTGTCCGCCAGGATCAACCGCTCGACCGACTCGCGCCGCTCCCCCAGGAACATGTGCTCGGTCCGGCACAGCCCGATCCCCTCGGCGCCGAACCGGCGCGCCCGGGCCGCGTCGTCCGCGGTGTCCGCATTGGTCCGTACGCCGAGCCGCCGTACCTCGTCGGCGTGGGTGATCAACCGGTGCACCGACGCCACGAGTTCGTCCCCGGCGTCCGGGGACAGCGAACCCTCGAAGTACTGCACGACCGGTGACGGGACGACCGGGACCTCGCCGCGGAACACCTCGCCGGTGGTGCCGTCGATCGAGATCGTCTCGCCGGCCTCGATCACCGTGCCGTTGACCTTGATGGTGCCTTGGGCAACATTCACGTCGAGTTCCTCGGCGCCGCAGACGCAGGTCTTGCCCATGCCGCGGGCGACCACGGCCGCGTGCGAGGTCTTGCCGCCGCGGCTGGTCAGGATGCCCTGCGCGGCGATCATGCCGTGCAGGTCGTCCGGGTTCGTCTCGCGCCGGACCAGGATCACCTTCTCGCCCTTGTCCGCCGCCTCGACCGCGGCCGCGGAGGTGAACACGACCGTGCCCGAGGCCGCGCCGGGCGACGCGCCGATCGCCTTGGTGATCAGGTCCTTGTCCGCGTCCGCGTCGAACCGCGGGAACATCAGCTGCGCGAGTTGCGCGCCCTTCACCCGGCGCAGCGCCTCGTCGGTGTCGATCACGCCCTCGTCGATGAGGCTGGTCGCGATCCGGAACGCCGCCGCCGCGGTCCGCTTGCCGACCCGGGTCTGCAGCATCCACAGCTTGCCGCGCTCGACGGTGAACTCGATGTCGCACAGGTCGCGGTAGTGCCCCTCGAGTTTCGCCATGATGGTCATCAGATCGTCGTACGACGTCTTGTCGATCTGCTCGAGATCCGCGAGCGGGACCGTGTTCCGGATGCCGGCCACCACGTCCTCGCCCTGTGCGTTCTGCAGGTAGTCGCCGTACACGCCGGGCTGACCGGTCGAAGGGTCGCGGGTGAACGCGACGCCGGTGCCGGAGTCCATGCCGAGGTTGCCGAACACCATCGAGCAGATGTTGACCGCCGTACCGAGGTCGGTGGCGATCCGTTCCTGGCGGCGGTAGAGGATCGCGCGCTCGGAGTTCCACGAGCCGAAGACGGCCTCGATCGCCAGGTCCATCTGGGTCCGCGGGTCCTGCGGGAACTCGCGGCCGGTGTGGTCGTGCACGGACTGCTTGAACGTCTCGACCAGGCCCTTCAGGTCGTCGGCGTCGAGTTCGAGGTCTGTACTCGCGCCCTTGGCGTCCTTGGCCGCATCGAGCGCCTGCTCGAACACCTCACCGTCCATCCCGAGCACGGTCTTGCCGAACATCTGGATCAATCGCCGGTAGGCATCCCAGGCGAACCGCGGGTTGCTCGACTGGTGCGCGAGGCCGTTCACCGAGTCGTCGTTCAGGCCGACGTTGAGGACGGTCTCCATCATGCCGGGCATCGACGCCGCCGCACCGGACCGCACCGAAACCAGCAACGGGTCGTCGGCCTGACCGAGCTTCTTGCCCATCTTCTGCTGTAGTACGTCGACGTGGTGGTCGATCTCGTCGGCCAGTTCCGGCGGGACCGAGCCGGTCCGCAGGTAGGCCTTGCAGGCCTCGGTGGTGATGGTGAAGCCCGGTGGCACGGGCAGGCCGAGATTGGTCATCTCGGCGAGATTCGCCCCCTTTCCGCCGAGCAACTCCTTCATCGTCATGTTGCCTTCGGCGAAGTCGTAGACGAGTTTCGGCACTGTCACTCCCTTGGTTCGGGCGGTGCTGGTGAGTCGCGGTGTGGTGGTCCGCTGGCCCATCGACTCCGGTGGCGGGGGCGTGCTTTCAGAGTAAGCCAAAAAACCAGTCCAGTTGAACACTGGTCTCACGATGCCGGCGTGACCCTCCCCACAGGTTGAAGGCCGGAAAACCCTTCCCTGGTTGACAACGCGAGACAATCCGGCGATTCGTCGACGAAACGCAGAAGCAGGGTGCTACCCGCATTTCCGACGGGTTACACCCTGCTTTCGGGACTGAGACAACTAGAGTTTGCGGCGGGTTCGGAGGTAGTCGCCGACGACGGCTGCGCCGAGGCCGTCCGCGTCGGGCGCGAGGACGCGGCCGCCGCTGCGGCGGGCGAGGAGGTCGACGAAGGCGTTCAGCCGCGGGTCGTCGCCGAGGCGGAACACGGTCAGCGAGGCGCCGAGTTTTGCCAGCCGGTCCACCTCGAAGACCGTCTTCCGCAGCGTCGCCGGCTCGGGCGGGTAGGAGAACTCGGCCGTCCCGTCCGGCTCGAGGTGCGCGGTCGGCTCGCCGTCGGTCACCATCAGCACGACCGGCTGCGCGTCCGGGTGCCGCCGCAGGTGACGTCCGGCCAGCAGCAGGGCGTGGTGTGCGTTGGTGCCCTGCTCCCAGGTGCCTTCCATCCCGATCAACTGCGGCAACTCGACGACTCCGGCGTACCGCCCGAAGGTGATCAGCTGGAGCGCGTCGTTGCGGTAGCGGGTCGAGATGAGCTGATGCAGCGCGAGCGCCGTCCGCTTCATCGGCAGCCAGCGACCCTCCTGGACCATCGACCAGGACGTGTCGACCAGCAGTGCGACCGCGGCCCGAGCCCGGTGTTCGGTCTCGGCGATCTCCACGTCCGCCACATCGAGCTTGACGGACCCGCTGCGCGAGGCGGTCCGCAGTACGGCGTTCCGCACGGTCCGCGGAACGTCCCACGGCTGAGTGTCGCCGAACTCCCACTGCCGCGTGGACCCACTCAACTCACCGGCCGCGCCCGCGTTGGCCGCGTCGCGTTCACCTGAGCCCCGAGCAGTCCGCAGTACGTCGGCCAACGCAGTCTGACCGAGTTGTCGCAGCGCCTTCGGCGACAATCGCAACGATCCGTCGGGCGCACGTTCGAGCAGCCCCTGATCGCGCAGCTGCCGCTCGAGCTCGCTCAGCCGGCGCGCATCGACCGTCGCCTCTTCGCCGAGCTGCTGGGTGAGCGCATCGAGGTCGATGTCCTCCAGCCGCGCGCCCGGATAAGACTGCGAGAGTTGCTCGGCCAGCGCATCCAGCTCGGCAAGATCCGACATCGCCCGTGCGCCGTCGGCGAGACCGAGTGGATCGTCTCCACTCATCCGCTCCGAACCGGACCAGTCCTCGCCCGGCCGGAGCGACTGCAGCTGAGCATCCAGCTGCGCGAGCTGCTGAGCCAGCTGCGGACTGCCGAACGCCTGCTGCGACAGCTCCATCAGCTCGGCCCGCTGCTCGGGTGTCATCGAGTTCATCATCCGCTGGGCCGCGGCCGCCCGCTGCGCGAGTACGTCGATCAGTTCGTCGACGTTCTGTGGATTCTCCGGGAAGAACTCGCCGTGCTTGGCCATGAACTCGTCGAACAGCTGCGGCACCTCCGGTCGCCCCTGCGCATGCGCCGCGAGCAACGCGTTGAGGTCGGTGAGCATCTCGTTGATTCGCTCGACGTCCTCGGGCGTGGTCTGCTGCAACGCCTCCTTCATGCCCTCGAACCGCGACCCGAGCAGCTCGCGGCCGAGCAGCTCACGGATCTGCTCGTACTTCTCCCGCGCCTCCGACGACTCCCACTGATAGCTCGCCAGCTCCCGCACGGCGGCCGCCGTACCGGATGGGAGTGCGTCGAGCTCGGCCTCCTTGAACCGGGCGTCGTCGGACGGGTTCGGGAACAGTTCGTGCCGCTCGGCCTCGAGTGCTTCGTCGAGCAGGCGCTGGACGTCCCGCAGAGTTCCGTCGAGGTTGTGCCGCCGCTGGATCTCGCGGCGGCGCTCCCACAACCTGCGGGTGAGGTCGTCCAGGCCCTGGGTGTTCCGGGTGCCGCGCCGGAGCAACTCCTCCAGCGCGGACCGGGGCGACGATCCGTTCATCACGTCGCGGCCGATCTCGTCCAGCGCGTCGCGCAGATCCGCGGGCGCCTTGAGTGGATCCGGCCCGTCGTGCCACGGCCCGTACGACCAGCCTTCCGGAATGGACGCGGTCATGGGGCGTCCCGGCCTGGACTGAGGAGCGCAGGGAGCGCAGCGACCGGAGCGACGAGGGAAGGCCGGGACTCAAAGCCCCATGACCCCCGCGCCGCAGGCGCGGCATTCAACACTTTCATGTCAGATCCCGTAGATCGTCGTGTCGTCGTCGGCGTCTTTGGCGACGCGTTTGGACAGGTACAGCGCCTCCAGGGCGAGCTCGACCGCGGCAGCGATCCGGCCCGGCGACTCGTCCGGCTCGACGCCGGCGCGGGCGGCGACGTCGTGCAGCACCGGTAGCTCCGGCAACGCGGCCAGCACATCCCGGCCGGGCACCCGCTCACCCGTGGTCACAAGGTTGCCGTCGGCAATCGCATGGGCCAGCGGGCTCAGGTCGAGACCGGCGAACCGCTCCCGCGCGGTGTCCGCGACGGACCGGCGCAGCAGGTACTCGAGCAGTTCGATCTCGCGCCCTTCCTCACCGGGCTCGAACTCGAGCTTGCCGCGCAGTACGGCGGGCACGGCCTCGAGATCCACCGGCCGGGCGACGGCCGGCTCCTCACCGGTGATCGCGCTCCGGCGCAACGCGGCGGCAGCGATCGTCTCGGCCGCGGCGACCGCGAACCGCGCGGACACCCCGGACCGCTGGTCGATCGCGGTCGACTCCCGCAGGTGCCGGACGAACCGGGCCAGCACCTCCAGCAGCGGCTCGCCGACCTCGGCGGTGAACTCGGCCTCCTGCCGGATCACGTCCACCTCGGCGTCGATGTCGAGCGGGTAGTGGGTCCGGACCTCGGCGCCGAACCGGTCCTTCAGCGGCGTGATGATCCGGCCGCGGTTGGTGTAGTCCTCCGGGTTGGCCGTTGCCACCAGCAACACGTCGAGCGGCAGCCGGAGCGTGTACCCGCGGACCTGGATGTCGCGCTCCTCCATCACGTTCAGCAGCGCGACCTGGATCCGCTCGGCCAGGTCCGGCAGCTCGTTGATCGCGACGATGCCGCGGTGCGCCCGCGGGACCAGTCCGAAGTGGATGGTCTCCGGGTCACCGAGACTGCGGCCCTCGGCAACCTTCACCGGGTCCACGTCACCGATCAGGTCGCCGACCGACGTGTCCGGGGTCGCGAGCTTCTCGGCGTACCGCAGGCTGCGGTGCAGCCACGCGACCGGAAGATCGTCGCCGAGCTCGGCGGCGCGGCGGCGCGAGGCGGGCGTGATCGGGTCGAGCGGGTGCTCGGGCAGTTCGGCGCCCTCGATCACCGGGGTCCACTCGTCCAGCAGCCCGACCAGGGTCCGCAGCAGCCGGGTCTTGCCCTGGCCGCGCTCACCCAGCAGTACGACGTCGTGCCCCGCGAGCAGGGCGCGTTCGAGTTGGGGAATCACCGTGCGGGTGAATCCGACGATGCCGGGCCAGGGATCACGCCCGGCCCGGAGCTCTGTCAGCAGGTTGTCACGAATCTCGGCCTTGATCGACCGGGGGAGATATCCGGCGGCCCGGAGGTCACCGGCCTTACGAGGAAGTTCAGCAGGTGCACTAGTCACATGTGAGACGTTAGCTCGCCAACCCCAGCAACGCCCGCGGTATTTCAGACCTTGGGCGTGACCCGGCCGGAGCTGAAGAGGTGAGTCGGGGTGAAGGTCAGCGGCACCCATGGGTGGTTGGGCGAGGCCCTGACGACGAAATGATCGCCGTCGGCGGGCTCGGTCGGGAGCAGGTCGTACTCGGTCGCGGCCTCCTCGGCGAACGCCAGCCGGTCGCCGGTGGCGTGCTCGACGAGGACGAGGCGGTCGTCCCGGCGTACGACGTCCAGCCGCACGCTGGTCCGTTCGTACCGGCCGACGTGGCGATCGTCGGTCGGAACGTCGACAGGCTGCGGCGGTGCCGGGTGCGCGATGCCGGCGTACTCCGTGAACACCTCGGACGCCAACGGCTCGAACAGCGCCGGACCGTTGCCGGAGTTGGTCAGCAGGCAGACCACCAGCCGCGCGGCGGGATCGATGCGGAGGAACGCCGTCTGGGAGATCGTCGAACCGTCGTGACCGAACAGCGGCCGACCGCCCCAGTCGTAGATGCGCCAGGCCAGGCCGAGGTTCGTGAAGCCGCCGACGCCGCCGGCGAACGGCACCTGCGGCTCTCGCATGGCCGCGTACCGGTCGTCGGTCAGATGCATCAGGGCGAACTGAAGAACGTCACCGGCACTCGCCGTGATCAGCCCCGCCGCTCCGATGCTGCGGGGCAACTGCCACGTCTTCACCGGCGCTCCGTCGCTCGCGACGTGACCGCGCGCGGCACGATGCAGGATCGCCTCCTCCGGCAGTGTGACCGTCTGCGTCAGGCCGAGCGGCTCGAGCAGCCGGGCCTTCAGCGACTCGTCCCAGGTCCGGCCGTCGAGAACCTCGATGATCCGGCCGAGCACCACGTAGCCCGCGTTGCAGTAGGAGTACGCCGTACCCGGCTCGAACAGCAGGTCCACATCACCGAGGAGCGCGACGTACCGCTCGACGCAGTCATCGCCGCGGCCGGTGTCGGTGAACACGTCGCCGTCGATGCCGCTGGTGTGGGTGAGCAGGTGCCGAACCGTGATCCGCGGATCAATCGGTGCCTCAGGCAACAACTTGACCACGGCTTCGTCCAGGTCCAGCCGATCCTCGGCGGCGAGCTGGACGATCATCGTCGCGGTCCACGTCTTGGTGACCGAACCGATCTGGAACAGCGAGTCGGCGGTGGTCTCGACCCCGGTCGCCGTGTTCAGGACGCCGTACGGCGTGACCGTCGTCTCCCCGTCGTGCCAGATCCCGAGCACCGCTCCGGGGACCTCGGCCGCTTCTGCCAACTCATTCAACCGCGCAGACCAGTCAGGCATGCAGCCAAACCTACTTCGCCGCCTCCTCGAGCAGTGCACGGAGGGCGGTCCAGGCTGCTGTCTCGTCGAGACCCTGCTCGAGCAGGATCTTCGTCGCGAGGCCTGCCGAGTCCCGGTAGAACGCCAGCAACAGGTGCTCCGTGCCGACGTAGTTGTGGCCGAGGGTGACAGCCTCCCCGACGGCACCTTGCAGGACATGCGCGGTACGGCGGGTGTACGGCGGATT
Organism: Kribbella sp. NBC_01484; assembly: GCF_036227145.1. Lineage (NCBI taxonomy): Bacteria > Bacillati > Actinomycetota > Actinomycetes > Propionibacteriales > Kribbellaceae > Kribbella > Kribbella sp. NBC_01484. The sequence goes on along the minus strand of NZ_CP109437.1, from coordinate 5,503,455 downwards.
CTCGGAATCCAGGGTCTTCGGCGGATCGGTCGGCGTACCGACCGGGCTGAGGACGTCGACGGCTTCGCGGACCCGGTCCTCGGTGATGTCGTGCTGCAGCAGGACCTTCGTGGCCAGCGCTTCGGGCTGGGTGAAGAACGCGAGCAGCAGGTGCTCGGTGCCGATGAAGTCGTGGTTGCGTTCGCGGGCGACGTCGGCCGCGGCCTGCACGACGGCCTTGGTCCGCGGGGTGTAGCGCTCGAACGCGGGCTTGGTCGTCCACGAGTCGGCGAATCGCTTGTGCGCGGCTTGCTTGCTCACCCCGAGCACTGCGCTGATCTCGACCCACGACTTGCCGGCGCCGCGGGCGCGGTCGACGAAGAAGCCGAGCGCGGCGTCGCCGGTGCTGGTCAGTTCGCTGATCGTCGTCGCCGCGGCAGCTAGCTGCCGCAACTCGTCGTCGCTGCCGGCGTCCGCCTTGATCGTGGTGATGAGCTGCTGCAAATCAGGTCCAGGAGTCATGCCGTCAACCCTAGGTTGACAGCAGATATCTCGTCAACCTTGGGTTGACGATCTCAGCAGCTGTGCCGGACGTCGTCGGTCAACGACCACCCGGTCCGCCCGTCTGGCAGCCATGCGTACCGAAGGACGGGTGGAAGTCGCCGATCGGCGGGTCCTACGGCCTCAGGCAGGCGTGACGCCGGTCGGCGATCACCACTACTACCCGTCCTTCGGTACGGTGTGCCGCGTGCAACCTCTGCCAGATGTGATCAGTGACGGGTTGCGGGTGCTGTTCTGCGGGATCAATCCGGGGCTGATGTCGGCGGAGACCGGTCATCACTTTGCTCGGCCGGGGAACCGGTTCTGGCCGGCGTTGCACCTGAGTGGGTTCACGCCGCGGCAGTTGCGACCGGCCGAGCAGGGTGAGCTGCTGGCCTACCGGCTCGGGATCACCAACGTGGTCGATCGGCCGTCCGCGCGCGCCGACGAACTGACTCGCGCGGAGTACGTGGCCGGCGGAGAGAACCTGCTGAAGAAGGTGCTCCACTTCCAGCCGGAGTGGCTTGCTGTCGTCGGCGTCACGGCGTACCGGGACGCTTTCGGCGAGCGGACCGCGCAGATCGGTCGGCAGGAGCGCCTGATCGGCTCCACCCGGGTCTGGATCCTCCCGAACCCGAGTGGTCTCAACGCCCACTACACGTTGCCGAAACTGGCCGCCGCGTTCGCCGAACTCGAGCAGGTCAGTTGAGCGCCTGACACCAGCGGTTCGGCAGGATGGGCTCATGCGAGCCACGGATCTGCTGCGGTCGATCGACCACCTCCCGCACGGCCAACGCCTCCGGAGCGTCGCACTTGAAGGCCGACGCCTGCGCGGGACGGCCGAGTTGCGCGAGCTGCTCGGCGAGCTCAGCCGCGGTACGCCGTTCGAGCGAACCCTCGGCCTGGTTGTCGCCCAGGTGGCGGGCGAGGTCGACTACGTGACGCACTTGCTGCGCGATCCCATGCCGTCGGTCCAGCAGCGCGCGCTCGCAGCGGTCCGCGCCGGCGTCGCGGTCTCGGACGACGACCTCCGGATCCTGTACGACGACGCACCCGCGGAACTGCGGACGAAGCTCATGCAGGTCATCCGGAAGAACGGCCGGACGTTTCTGGCTGCTCGCCTGATCGATGAGCATCGCGAACGCTGGGGCGACCGCGCCGCCGCGAGCCTGCTCAACTCTACCGACGATCAGACCGTCGAGCGTCTGCTCCCGGAGCTTGCCTACTGCCTGGGCAGCGGCGAGTGGCGGCGCCTGGGCGCCAAGCATCCGAAGGTGGTCCTCGCCTACGCGACTACGACGCTGCCCACCGGCCCGGACAAGGACGAGTGGTGGCAGGGTCCGGCGTACGGCGTCGTCGGCGTACTCGACCGTGACCCGTCGCAGGCGGCCGCCCTGCTCACGACGGCGCTGCCACCCGATCAGTTGCCGATGGCAATCGTCTCGGTTCTCGGCCGGCTGATCGACGCCGACCCGGGCGGGGTACTGGCGATCCTGCTCGCACCCGATCGGGCGCCGGTACTGGGGACTGCACTGACAACCGCGGTTCGGCGTCGGCTGCACCGCTACTCCGACGACGACCTGATCGGGCTCGGCCGGCTCCTCTGGCCTGACCTGACCCAGTTGCTCGAAGACCTCCCACCGTCACGACGGGCGACGGTGTTCACCGCCGTCACCAGCAGCGTCGATCTGGGCCAAACCGTTCTCTCTACGGAACTTCTCGCCGTACTCCCCCGCGCGCTCCGGTTTGCCCAGGCCCGCCGCATGCTCACGCTCGCGCCGATCGCGGAGGACCACCACGAGCGGTGGCGGATCACCGCCTTCCTCCCGTACGACGAGGCGTTCGCGCTGCTCGAGCCGGAGATCGGCCGGCCGGACGCCGAGGATCGCGCGCAGGTCTACCGGGCGGTCGTCGACGCGGCCGGTCACTCCCGGGAGGCCGCGGCAGTCGAGAGCGCACTGTCGTGGGCGACGCGCGTACGGAACGATCGCGACATCGTCCGGCAGGGGGTCTTGCGGGGTGTCGAGGAACTGCCGCCGTCGATGCTGACCAACCGGTTGGTTGCTTCGCTCCAGACGCTGCTGACCGACGCGCTCGAGGCCCGCGACACGGCGTGGTACACCCGCTCGGCGCTCGGCACGATCGCGGAGACCGCCGTACGGCAAGGGGCGTTGCGGCGTGACCCGTCGTTGCTCGAGTGGGGTTTGCAGGCGCATGCCCGGATCACCGAGAACCAGGGCACGATCCAGCTGTACGGCGTGATCGACGGGCTGCCTCGCGGTCAGGAGGCCGCGGTGTACGACGTACTGCGGAAGTACGTGGACGATGCGGTGGCGCGGCGGGAATTCCGGCTGCCGTTGGGGGTCGCCCGGGCTTTCGGCAAGCGTGGCTGGTCGAACGAGCACTTGCAGGCCGCGCTCGAGCAGGGCGTGTGGTCGAACCAGGAGTACACCGTTGCGGAGGCAGCGGAGCTGTGGCTCTGGCCGACCGCGACCAGGGGCGAGCGGACCGAGCGGATCATCAAGCGCGACGTCGGCATGGCCCGGTGGGATCCGGTGTGGCGGGCGGTCACCGAACTGCGGACCGACCTCCTGGACGCCGTACTCGCGAAACCCGACCGGATCCGGCGGTTCGATCGGAACCACCCGGCGTGGCAGGTGTCCGACTGTGCGCTGAGCCGCTGGCTCCCCCGCCAGCAGGCCCGGTACGCCGAACTTGTGGCGCGTGCTGCGCGGGACGAGCGGATGCCGGACTGGGCGCGGGCGAACGCGGTGTCGATGCTCGGGCACGTACCCGGGACCGGACGCGCTGCCCTCGAACCGTTCTTGCGGCACGAGTCCGTGCTGCTGCAGGAGGCGGCACTGGGTGCGTTGGCCTGGACCGATGCGCCGCAGGAGGCGCTGCCGGTCCTGCTGTCTCATGCGGGTGACGATCGGGCTCGGGTCGCGATCTATGCGGCGACTCGGGCGGCGCGGTTCGTGCGGCCGAGTCTGTTGCCCGGACTGCTGCATCCTGTGCTGGTTGGTGCGGATGCGAAGGTGACGTCGCGCAAGGAGGCCGCGCGGCTGCTCGGGCAACTCCGTGCTCCCGGGGCGAGCGCCGTACTGGCTGATGCTTGGGCGTCGACGCATCGTGATGTGAAGGCGGCGATCGCCAGTGCGGCCTCGCAATATCTCCTGCACGAGCCGGCGAGTTGGGCGCTTTTGCAGCAGGCTGTGCATGACAGCGCGGCGACGGCGACGGTGCTGACCCAGCGTGCGGCGTATGGCATGGCCTTGAAGTACCGGTCGCGCTACGCGGACCTTCTGGTCGCGATCACCAACCGGCCCGAGCCGGAGGTAGTCCGGGTCGCTCTGCGCGCACTGCCGCGGTGGGCCCGCTGGAATCCTTCGGTGGCGCCGGTGTGTGCCGGTGTCATGACCGATCTGACCGCGCGGACGACCTGGAACGACGCGACCATTTCTTTGGTTGCCATCGTCGCCAGCGATCCGCGACTCGGCCTCGACGACCTGCTGGCCGCCGTGCGGTTGCTGGTCAGGCTGGAAAGCGACCCCAACCTGCCGAACGCAACCCCCGACCGCGACCACCCCGCGCGGCAACGTCTAACTACTCTCACCAAGCGCCTGACCGAAGCCTTCAAGCCGAAGCCGGCCGACGCACGCCAAACCCTCAAGCCCGTAGCCGCCGAGCTCGACGACCCAGGCATCCTCCATCTCCGCCTAGAACTCATCGTTCACTCCATCGCCTGGCCCAACCTCGCCGCCGAACTCCCCACCCTCATTACCGCAGTAGCCCACCGCCCACTACTCGCCCACCACACCGCATCCCTCCTCGGCGCCCGCCTGAGCTGGACCCACCCCCAATGGACCCCGTCCCTCCTCGAACAACCAGCCCACAACCTGGTGCAAGGCGATTCCCTGATGGAGGGCTTACTCGCCTGGACCCTGATCGGAGAAGCAGGCAGCCGCACAAACTGGTCGCCCGCCTGGCGCGACCTCCTAGTTGCCTTACGCAACCACTCTCGACCGGACGTCCGTCAGCTCGCCCTCGACCTGACGACATCCCCCGAGGCCTAGCTCTTCTCCTCCGTCGCCTTCTCCTCGGCTTCGCGGGCGCGTTTGCGGCGTTTGCCTTCGTGCATGGCTATGACGCGGGCGATCGGGATCGCGCGGCCTTCTTCGAGGAGGTCTTCGGGGAGGGACTGGGGTGCGGGGAGTTGAGCGGCCCAGCGGTCAGCGTCGCCTAGTTGCGCGACCGCGGTACGGACGGTGAAGTCGCGCGGGGTGACCCGGTCGAGGTCGTCCCAGCCGACCGGGAACGACACCGGCGTACCGGGTCGGACGCGTGGGCTGTAAGCGGCGACGACAGTGGCCCCGCCGGAGCGGGTCGAGTCGACGAAGACCTTCCCGTGCCGGTCCTCCTTGATGTACGCCGTGGTCGCGACAGACGGATCGAGCTTCTCGGCACGGGCGGCGATCGCCCTGGTGGCAGCCGCGGCGTCCTCGATCGACACCGAATCGTCGATCGGCACGAAGACGTGCACGCCCTTGGCGCCACTTGTCTTGACCGCACCGGACAGCCCGGCGTCGGTCAGCGCCTGCCGGACCAGGAACGCGGCCTGCACCGCCATGGCGAACGTCTCCCCCTCGGGCGGGTCGAGGTCGAGCACCAGATGCGTGACGCGGTCCCAGCGGTCGGCGCGCACGAGCGTCGGGTGGTACTCGACCGCGCGCTGGTTCGCGAACCACAGCAATGTCCGCCGGTCGTCGCACAACGCGTACGACACCTCGCGCTTGGACGCCTCCGCCCACACCGGCACTGTCTTCACCCAGTCGGGCGTGTACTTCGGCACGTTCTTTTGCATGAACGCCGGCTGCCCCGGCCGGATCCGGATCACCGACAGCGGCCGCTCCCGCAACTCCACCAGGATCCGCCCGTGCACCGCGTCGAGGTAGTCGACCAGATCCCGCTTGGTCGCCTCCGCCCCGTCGAACAGCGGCTGATCCAGGTTGGTCAGGTCGACCCCGTCACGCGTCTCATCCGGCTTGCTCGCCATTACACGAGCTTAGAAGGCTGACCAGGGCATCGAGAACCACCGCGTCCTCTCCGGGTTCGAGCGTCTGCGGGTTGAGGGCGATCGCGTCGTCGGGCAGGCGGAAAGTACCGACCGCGATCCGCGGGTCGCGGTCCCACAACGCGGCCACCAGCCCGTCCCGTGTCCACCCGCAGGTTGTCGACAATCGGACGATGGCGCGGCTGTGGGGTTGGCCGGCCTCACTCGGGTAGCCGCGCTCGACCACCACTCCAGGCAGTCCTTGCAGGCCGGCGATCCAGCGGTCGACCATCCGCTCGTAGCCCGCGAGCATCGCGTCCTCGTCCTGCTCGAGCGTCCACTCGACGGCGGCGAGGAGGGCGAGCAGTTCCTCCTTGCCGACCTTCATCCCCCGCCCGATCTCCTGGTACGGCGACGCATGGGCGCGGCATCTGTCGACAATCCACCGCTTACCCAGCACCAGCCCACTGGCCTGTGGTCCGCGCAGCCCCTTCCCCCCGCTGAAGATCACCGCATCCGCACCAACCTCCGTCGTGAACCGCCACAACGAAGAAACCGGCGGTATCTGCGCCGCGGCGTCAACGATCACCGGCACGGCCCGTGGACCGGGAAGTGCCGGGTCAGTCCCAGAGAACCCTGGACGTTCCGGAGCGGTCAGGTCCGGGAGACCTCGAGGCTCCAGGGCGGTCGTGTCGGGCAGTGATCCGGCGACTTCTCGGGCGACGCGGACCACGTCTTCGATCGGTAGGGCACCGCCCGCGAGGTGCTCTCCCGCGAACCACAGGACGCAGACCGGGCGTCGTACCAGCGCCTCCCGCAGCTCGGCGACCGACGGGCCGATCTCCACGATGCGGGCGCCGGTCAGGCGGCCCGAGTAGTCGTAACCGTTGCGTTGACCGGCGAACATCACCACCTCGGCGTCGGCCGGGAACGTCTGCGCGGGATCACCGACGCACGACGCGACCGTGAGGGTGATCGCGGCCGCGGCACCGGACGTCACACACGCCGCCTCGTTGCGGGTGAGCTCGGCCAGGCGTTCGCCGACCCGGTCGTGGAGTTCGGGCAGGTCGACGAAGTGTGCGGCCGCGTCCGCCATCGCCTTCAGCGCCGGCGGCGGCATCAGGGAGCCACCAAGCACGGTCAACGTGGCGGACGCGTTGATCACCGACCGCACCCCGAACGGGTTCGTCATGCCGACCACCTCCGAAGTGCGCTGGTCATCCGCCCCGGACTCCTCCAGGTCGGGTCGATCACCCGACCCGCGCACCTCCGCGCCGGGGCGATCATCCGACCCGGACTCCTCCGGGTCGAGGCGGTCATCCGGCCCGGACTCCTCCGGGTCGAGGCGGTCATCCGGCCCGGACTCCTCCGGGTCGAGGCGGTCATCCGGCTCGGGCTGTTCTGGGTTGGGGTGGTCATCCGGCTCGGGCTGCTCTGGGTTGGGGTGGTCATGTGGTGATGAACTTCGAGAGGGGCTGGACGCCGGAGAGTTGGGCCAGCCAGGCGTCCAGGTAGTCGTTGTCGGTGCCGTCGAGGTGGGTCAGTTTGTAGACCTCAGCAGGTGGCAGTGCCTCGATGAGCGAGGCGCACCAGTCGGGGTCGTCGACGGCGAGCATCGTGCGGGCGGTGACGGCGGGCGCGTGCCGGGCAGGGTCGAAGTAGGCAAACGTATTGTCGACAATCTGCGCCGACGACCCCGCCCGCAGGTGATCGTTGATCTCCTCGAGTGGGTAGTAACTGGACTTCAGCCGAGCCTCCATCGCCCGGTAGAACAGCAACTCCGCCACCCGGACCGCGCTGAACCCGGGCCGCCGCGCAGCCGTCAGCACCGCCAGATCGTCGCCACTCACGGCCACCCGCGCGGGATCCACCTCCGACAGACTCATCAGGAACTCGGCCGCCCGCAGACAGTCCGCTGCGATCCCGCGATAGATGTACGACGCCGGGTCGTCGATGCCCATCGTCAACAATCCCGGGTACGCCGCCGAGAACCCTTCGTCGGCCAGCCGCTGACCACGGTGCATCAGACCGAGAACGACGTACCGGCTGCGATCGTTCGGATGGGGGACGTGGTTGACGCTCCCGTAGCGGGGCGTCTGGAGCAGCGCGGGGAACGGCCCTTCGCCGGCCGGGATGCTGAGATGACCGAAGACGCGGTAGGGCCCAATGCTGGTGAGGCGCACGGTGTAGCTGGTCGCCTCATCGGTGGTCCGGGCCGGCACGAGATCGAGCACCGGCCGGGAGGGTATCGCGGCCAGTTCCTCGTCGACCGCGGCCCAGTAGTTGTCGAAGTTCATCGGTTCACCGTCCCGGACTGAGGTGTTCGGCAAGGAAGTCCTCCACGATCCGCATCACGCCGGGCAGCCCAGCGTGGTGGGCGCAATGCGGGTAGGTATGAAAGGTGGTCTCACAGGTCAGCACACGATGCAGGGCGAACCCGGTCTCCGGCGGGCAGACGTCGTCCTCGAGCCCGAGATAGAGCAGCGTCGGCGCCTGCACCTTCGGCGCGAAGTTGAGCCCGTCGTAGTACGCGACCGTCTCGCGCACGCGGTCGACGTCCTTCGGGTGCACCCGCAGGTACTCGTTGATCTCCTCGTACGGATACGACCGGGCGAGCGTCGGAGCCGTCATGATCCCGCACAGGTACGGCGCTCCCGCGGCAACGCACCGGATCACGTCGGGCATCAGCGCGGCGGTGCTGATCCCGAGCCCACCGCCCTGGCTCGACCCCTGCAGTCCGATCCGCAGATTGTCGACTTCCGGACGATCGAGTAGAACCTCGACGGCGCGCACCACGTCGAGATAGAACCCGCGGTACCCGTAGGTGTTGGGATCGACGATGTTGTGCGTCAGCAGCCCCGGGTAGCCCGGGTTGAACACAGAGTTCGACCGCAACTTCCCGCGAGGGGCCACCGCGAGAGCGGCGTACCCGAGCTCGGACCACTCCTTCGGGATGGTCGGCTCGGAGATGTAGCCGGGGATCGTGACCAGAGCCGGGTACGGCGCCGGCCCGCCGCGCGGGACCGTGTACCAGCCGGCGATCCGCAGACCTCCGTAGCTCGTGTAGCGCAGATCGTAGACAATCACCTGGTCCGTGGAGAGTGCGGGCATCTCGGTCAGCACCGGGTCCAACGGGTACGACGCGCAGTCGGCCAGGCCGGCCGCCCAGAAGTCGTCGAAGTCGTCCGGCAGCTCGACCTCGACGGTCGCGTTCTCGGGGTCTCTCAAGAGCGTTCCTCTCGATGGGGTGGGGTCGTGCTGGTGGTCCCGCGCCGTCGCGAGCAGGTGCTCGGTGCGGTGCATCGGCGTACTGGTGCGAAGGCCTCGATGTGGTTCCATCGTGGCCTTGCACCGGCCGCGGAAACACAGGTGATGTGCTGAGCGGGCGGCCAACACCAGTGGGCTGGGACATCCTTCGGTGGCCGGGGACATGAAATAACCCATCCCACCCCACCACGTCCTGTCCGAGGCCCCCACTTCCACCCCCCCCAGTCGGACCAGCTACACCCGGCCGCCACACACAGCCCGTGAGAGCGATGTGCGGCGTCGCCGGAGGCGGCTACCGGAACAGCCGCCGCTGGAGGCGGGAGCATTTGTTGACCGCCGGAGGTGGTGTCCTCAGCCGCCGGAGATGCCGAGTTCTGCGTCGGCTAGGTCGGCGGTTAGGCCGTCGGTGTCGTCGAGCCAGCCTTGCGGGAGGACGATGTGGTCGCGGGGGCTGCCCTGGCGGCCGCGGGGAGCGCCGAGTTCGGCGACGGGGAAGGGGACGGTGGGGTCTAGTTGGGCCAGCAGATCGTCCAGTTGGGCAAGGGATTCGACCATGCCCAGGGCGGCGCGGAGCTCGCCGCCGGCGGGGAAGCCCTTCAGGTACCAGGGGACGTGTTTGCGGAAGTCGCGGAGGCCGCGCGGTTCGCCCATCAGATCCGCCAGCAGTTCACCATGCCGGCGCATGACGACTGTGACCTCGCCCAGCGTGGGGAGGTTGAGGGTCTCGCCACCGGCGAAGGCGGCGGCGAGGTCGCGGAAGATCCAGGGGCGGCCGAGGCAGCCGCGGCCGACGATGACGCCGGCGCAACCCGTCTCCGCGACCATCCGGAGCGCGTCGCCGGCTTCCCAGATGTCGCCGTTGCCAAGCACCGGGATGCTCACGTGCTCCACGAGCGCGGCGATCTTGGTCCAGTCGGCCTGACCCGAGTACGCCTGGGCCGCCGTACGGCCGTGCAGCCCGATCGCCGCGGCGCCCGAGTCCTCGGCGATGCGGCCGGCGTCGAGGTACGTCTGGTGGTCGAGGTCGATCCCGATCCGCGTCTTCATCGTCACGGGTACGCCGTACGGCGTGGCAGCGTGGACCGCCGAGCGCAGGATCGCGCCGAGCAGGTTGCGCTTCCACGGCAGTGCGGCACCACCGCCCTTGCGCGTCACCTTCGGGACCGGGCAGCCGAAGTTCAGGTCGATGTGTGCAACGCCGTACTCGTCACAAAGGATCTGCACCGCGCGGCCGATGTACATCGGGTCGACGCCGTACAACTGCACCGACCGGACCGTCTCACGTGAGTCGAACGTCAGCATGTCGAGCGACTTCTGGTCGCCCTCGACGATGCCGCGCGACGTGATCATCTCGCACACGTACAGCCCGGCGCCCTGCTCGGCGCACAGCCGCCGATACGCCGCGTTCGTGATGCCGGCCATCGGCGCCAGCACCACGGGGGTGTCGATCGTGAGGTTGCCCAGCTTCAGCATGACTAGGCCTTCGTCACCAGGACCTGGCCGTTGCCGGAGACCTGCGCCTTGTACGGCTGGACCGCGTTCCCGGTCGTGGTGACATCGCAGGCTAGCGGCGGACCGGCCGACTTCACCACAGCAACGTCCTCCATCGTGCAGGTGACCTTCGCCGCGCCGGAGACCGTGCGGAGGACCGCGTCGACCACCTTCGGCTTCACGATCGCAACCGACTCGGAGGTGAATTTGTACGAGGCGCTGTACTGCTGAGCGTCGATCGTCAGCGTCCCGCTGTACGACTTCCCGGCGTATGTGACCGTGCAGGTCAGCTCATGCTTCCCGGGCGTCTCGGCCTTCTCGATGCCCGGGCACTTCACCGTCGTGGTGGCGGCCTTGCCGGCCGTGATCTGCGCCTGCTTGGCGATCGCGAACCGGATCCGGTCGGCCAGCGGCGCGTCGTCCGCCGGCGCGCCGGTGACCTTCGGCGTCGGCCACGGCTTGGATGGCGTCGGCAGCGCGGTCAGCGACGGCGTCGACGCGGTCGGGATCCGCGCGCTCGAGCTTCCCGCGGGCGCCGACGGCCCGGGACTGTTGCCCGCCTCCGGCTTGGAGTCCGAGCACGCTGCCAGCAAGAACACCGCGACCGCGGACAGCCCGAAAACGGCCAGCCCGAAGCGCAACCGCTCCCGCGTGAACATCATCGTCAGCAACCCACCAGGTGCTGGGCGAGGTAGCCGGTGACCTCGGTCAGGGCGACGCGCTCCTGCTTCATCGAGTCGCGCTCCCGAATCGTCACCGCCTGGTCCTCGAGCGTGTCGAAGTCGACGGTGATGCAGTACGGCGTACCGATCTCGTCCTGCCGGCGGTACCGGCGGCCGATCGCGCCCGCGTCGTCGAAGTCCACGTTCCAGTTCTTCCGCAACTCGGTGGCCAGATCGCGCGCCTTCGGGGACAGGTCCGCGTTGCGCGACAACGGCAGTACGGCGGCCTTGACCGGCGCGAGCCGTGGGTCGAACCGCAGCACCGTCCGCTTGTCCACGCCACCCTTGGCGTTCGGCGCCTCGTCCTCGGTGTAGGCGTCGAGCAGGAACGCGAGCACGTTGCGGGTCAGGCCGGCCGCGGGCTCGATCACGTACGGCGTCCAGCGCTCGCCCTTCTCCTGGTCGAAGTACGACAGGTCGACCCCGGAGTGCTTGGAGTGGGTGGACAGGTCGAAGTCGGTCCGGTTCGCGATGCCCTCGAGCTCGTCGAACTCCTTGCCGCCGAAGTGGAACCTGTACTCGATGTCGACGGTGCGCTTCGAGTAGTGGCTCAGCTTCTCCTTCGGGTGCTCGTAGAACCGCATGTTGTCCGGGTTGAGACCGAGGCCGGTGTACCAGTCCCAGCGGGTCTTCAGCCAGTACTCGTGCCACTCCTCGTCCGAGCCCGGCGCGACGAAGAACTCCATCTCCATCTGCTCGAACTCGCGGGTGCGGAAGATGAAGTTGCCCGGGGTGATCTCGTTGCGGAAGCTCTTGCCGACCTGGGCGATGCCGAACGGCGGCTTCTTCCGGGCGGTGCCCATCACGTTCGCGAAGTTGATGAAGATGCCCTGCGCGGTCTCCGGGCGAAGGTAGTGCAGGCCCTCCTCGGACTCGACCGGGCCGAGGTAGGTCTTGAGCAGGCCGTTGAACATCCGCGGCTCGGTGAACGTGCCCTTGTTGCCGCAGTTCGGGCAGGCGATCTCGGCCAGCTTGACGTCGTCGACGTCCTTGTTCTTCCGCCGCGCGTAATCCTCACGCAGGTGGTCGTCGCGGAACCGCTTGTGGCACGACTGGCACTCGGTCAGCGGGTCGACGAACTCGGACAGGTGCCCGGACGCCTCCCAGACCTTGGTCGGCAGGATCACCGACGAGTCCAGGCCGACGATGTCGTCACGGCTGGTCACCATCGCCCGCCACCACTGGGTCCGGACGTTGTTCTTCAGCTCGACACCGAGCGGCCCGTAGTCCCAGGCCGACTTGGTTCCGCCGTAGATCTCGCCGCACGGGTACACAAAGCCTCTCCGCTTACTGAGGCTGACGACGGCATCGACGGTTTCCACGGGCACTTTGAGACTCCAGAACAGGCCAGTAATGAACACACTTGCACTTCGGAAGGGTCCAGGCTATCGGTCCGAGGCGGCCGTCGTCGCATCAGTGCTACGGAAGCAACTCGGCGAGGTCCTCATACGCGGTCGGCTCGTCGACAGCCTGGGAAAGGAGCGGTACGGCGGTCAGCTTCACCTCGTACGGCGACAACGCCCGGCGATAGCTGCCGACGTTCTCCCACTCCATGTTCAAGGCCAGCAACTCCGGGTCATCGACATTCCGCCCGACCTGCGCCGAGACGAACCCCTTCTGCTTGGCCAGCACGTCGATGGCAGCCCGCACTCGGACGGCGAACTCGGCCTGCGCGTCCTCCCCCACCCGGAACCTGATCACCACGAACACGCCCGCCACCCTAGTTCACCCGCTCCGGCCACCCGGTCCCCACCGCCCGCCCAGGCCGCCGCGCCCCACTCGCCTGCGAAGCACTCGGCGGCCGCGCCACCCCCAACGGCCGCGACGAGGCCAGCGGCCGTTGACCCGCCCACGCGTGGGCGATCGCTCGCTTCGCCTCCAACTCCGCCCGTCGCGCCGCTCCACTCCCGCCGTCCCCCGGCACCCGATCCCCGAACCGATCAAGCCCCGGTTGCCGATCCCCCAGACGCCGCCCCAACCGACCACAAACATGCGCATACACGCTGTTGGCCCCGTAACGCGCCCGCACCGCCAACAACTCGCGCCGCGGAAGTTCGCCCGGCGCCGCAGCTCCAATCTCACGGAAGACAAGGCGGAAGTCGGCAGACCTCTGGGGGCGGACTGTAGGTACGCCGTGACACAGTCGCGGAGATCGCCCTTGCCGGGCTCGTACCCGAGAGCGTGGTGGCCGTTGGAGTTGCCGCTCGCGAGGTCAACCATCTCGCGCACGATGCGCTGCCGCAGCATGGCTTCGGGACCGCCGGGGTTGCGGCTCGCGGCGGCGTCGATCCGGCGGTAGTCCAGGTCGAAGTCGCGGTTGCCCAGCAGCAGGTAGCCACTGGGCGGGCTCATGGGTTCTTGCCATCTTCGCGGCGGATCTCCTCCAGGATCTGCTGCGTGTCAGGACCCATGCGAGCTGCCCACTCGTCGAGGTCCATTGGGCGGCTGTCTGGGAGGGGTTGGGTGGCGTAGGTGCGGACTGTTGGGTCGTCGACTACGCCTGCGGGTGGCTCGTCGTCGCCTCGGAGGTGGCGGTACTGGGCGACGGACAGCACGACCGCCTCGGGCACGCCGGACTCGCCCCACACCACCGGCGCCCCGTCGCCGGCGCGCGCCGCGGCCACCACCGCGGCCAACTCGCCCGCCAGCCGGCCCGGCTCCAGCACCTCCGCACCCACGACGAACTTCGACTCACCGCCGAGGTCCTCGAATTCGTCGTACGTGAGCACGACGGCCTCCGGCACGCCCGCGCCGAAGCTGAAGGCGCGCGTCCGGCCGGCGCGGAAGCGGGTCAGGATCGCGGGGAGGTCGGCACGGACGCCGGCAACGGAAGGCAGATCGGTCATGCCCTTGAATGTATTGGTTCGCGCTGCGGGGCGTCCGGAGTTATCCACAGCTTCGGCGGCCTGGAACAATAGAGCAATGAGTTCCCAGGGCAGTCAGCCGGTGAGTCCGCTGCGGCAGCGGATCACCAAGTTCAGCTATCCCTATATCGCCCGGCTGCACAGCATGCCGAAGCTCACCCTGCCCGGCATCACCCTGGTCCTCGCGCTGGTCGGTGTCTTCGGCCCTGTCGCCCTTGCCGTCCCCGCGCTGATTCTGCTGGCACTGCTGTTGTCCTGGCTCGGATTCCTGTCGTGGCCGGTCGTCGGCACCGGCGCCCGCCTGCTCCGGATCTTCTCGATCCTGGTGATCCTGCTCTTCGCCGTTTCCCGCATCGCCAACGGCTGACGCTACGGACGGCCCAGGCTGTCGTACGCCGCGTCGACGGCAGCGGATCGCAGTTCGGCGACCGGGACGTGGTCGATCATCACCGCGCAGTCGGAGAGCCCGCCGATCGCGACCATGCAGCGGACCTGGTCGGCGAAGGCCGGGGCCGGGCCGATCAGGAGGTCGGCGAGCTGCCCGCGCCATTGGATGAAACGGTCGGCGAGTTTCAGCTCATGCAGGACCGCCAGGTCGCGGATCGCCAGCTGGATCAGCGTGCGATGACGGTACGCGAGGTCGAAGTACGAGCCCAGTAGCTCCCGTGCCTCGACGGGGGCGGCCGCCTGCTGCTCGGCGGCGTACGCCTCGAAGTCCTCGACCAGTGGCTGGACCAGGCTGTTCAGCAGGTCCTCCCGCGAGGCGAAGTGGTAGTAGAGCGCCGGCTTGGTGACACCGAGGCGGTCGGCGATGTCGCGCAGGCTCGTCTGCTGGACCCCCTGCTCGGAGAACAGCTCGATCGCGACCCGCTGGATCCGCGCCCGGGTGTCCCCGGTCCGTTGTCTCGGCATACCGCAAAGATTAACTGACTTTCCGTTAAGTAAGCCATTGACACGGCCGCAGTCGATCACTTACTTTCCGTTCAGTAAGCGAGTCAAGGGGGTTCCCGTGAAGATCCTGATCTCGGGTGCGAGCGTGGCCGGTCCGGTGCTCGCCTACTGGTTGCACCGCTACGGTTTCGAGCCGACCGTCGTCGAGCGCACCCCGGCGATGCGGCACGGTCTCGGTGGTCACGCCGTCGATCTGTTCGGCCCGGGCGCCGAAGTCGCCCGCCGGATGGGCTGCTGGGACGCGATCGAGGCGGCCCGGACCAGGATCGAGTCGATGACGATCGAGCGCTTCGGCAAGCGCCCGGTTCACGTCGACCTCAGCCGCCTGTACGCCGGCATCTCCGGAAGTCACGTGGAGATCCTCCGCGGCGAGCTCACCAAGATCCTGTCCGACGCCACCCGCGCCGGCACCGAATACGTCTTCGGCGACTCGATCGCGACCCTGCACGACGACGGCGCCGGCGTCGACGTCACCTTCGAGTCCGGCGACGAGCGCCGGTTCGACCTGGTGATCGGTGCCGACGGCATGCATTCGACCGTCCGCAGGCTCGCGTTCGGCCCGGAGGAGTCGATGCGCCGGCCACTCGGCGGCTACCTCGCGGTGTTCTCGATGCCCGACGTCCTCGACCTCGGCAACGGGATGGTCGCGCATTTCTCCGTCGACCGGATCGTCGCCGGGTACGGCGTTCACCAGACCGGCCAGACCCGCGCGGGCTTCCTGTTCCGGACTCCGCACGAACTGCACTACGACTACCGCGACAAGGACGAGCAGAAAGCCCTGCTGGCCAAGGAGTTCCGCGACTACGGCTGGAAGGCGCCACTGCTCCTCGAGCACCTACCCGCGGCCGAGGACTTCTACTTCGACTCCATCTCGCAGATCACGCTCGACACCTGGCAGCGCGGCCGGATCGGCCTGGTCGGCGACGCCGGCTTCTGCCCGGCACCGGCTGTCGGTGGCGGCACCAGCCTGGCGGTCGTCACGGCGTACATCCTGGCCGGCGAGCTCGCCGCGGCGCGCAGCGATCTCCCCTCCGGACTGCGGAACTACGAGAGGACGGTCCGGCGGATGGTCGACCTGAGCCGGGCGATCGGGCCGAAGGTGATGCGCACACTGATTCCCGGCAGCCCGACCGCGCTCAAGCTGATGCCGTTCGCGGCGGCCGCCGTACCGAAGCTGCCGACCTCGGTGCAACGGTTCATCTGGTCGCAGAACGCCGTGGGCAAGGCACTCAGCTCGGTGCCGCTTCCCGACTACTCCGACCTGACAAGAGTGCCGCGCGCGGCCTAGTCGATCGCCTGCAATCCCAGCCCTGTCAGGCGATCGCGAAGCCACCGCAGTTCTTTGGCGATCCGCTTGGCCAGCTGCTGCTTTGTCTTAGGAGGGCGCGGCCACGCGTAGACCTCGGACTCCAAGTGATGCGTGAGTGGATGGCCACCGCCGACCAATCTGGTCAGACAGTCCTCCAAGGCAAGAGTTGTCGCCGAGAGCGGAGGTGGCGGCGCGGTGTGGGCTGGGACGTGGGCATGCATGCGCCAGGCCGAGTGCCCAGACAGCTCGTACGCCTGCGCGACATCGTCCACCCCCGGCCCACCCCACTCACGGACCTGCCGCAGGTACTTCGGAGTTCCGAGCTGACCGAGCGCATAGCGACCGGCAGCGTCGGACGGGTCCACCAACGTCGGCGCCACCGCCAGTTGTCCCTTCACCACGTCAACGCCGGCCCGCCACAGTGTCTCGAACGCGTCCGCGGGCTCCTCGAACTGCACCGCCAGATGACAGGTGTCCAATCCCAGTCCGATCCGCGACGTACCGACGTTCGGACTGGAATATCGGCTCAGCCAGGCGGCGGCCTGGCCGATCATCTCGAGGACGCAGCCGGGTTCGGGTTCGACGGCGATCCGGATCCTCCGACCCGTCCGCGTCTCGGTCCGGGCGAGGTGCTGCTCGACACCGTCGAGCGCCTTCCGGGCCGCGGCGTCGCGCGCCTTCGACCACGGCACGCGCCACGCGAGCGGCAGCGTCGAAATCGATCCGTACGACGCGTCCGCCGGGAGCAACTCGGCCAGGACGTCGACCAGATCGAGGGTGTACCGGAGTCGCTCGGGCTCGGTCCAGTCCGGGCAGAACACCTTGGTGCCGACGACCTGGTCGGTGAAATGTGCGTGTGGGATGCCGTTCAGCGTGACGACTTCCAAGTGGTTCCGGGTGAGCGATCGACGCAACTTGTTCAGCGAGGACGGCGAGTTCGCCAGCCGATCGGCCACTGGACTCGCGAGCCACAGACCGATGCCGAGCACCGGCACATCCAGCTCCACGCGGACCCGCCGCGCGCAGCCGTCGAGATCGGCGATCACCCCGTCGAGATCGTCGGCCGGATGGACGGTCGCGCAGTACCCCACATGGACGGTCGACCCGTCCCGATGACGGAACCTCATCAGCACTCCTCACCCCGTACAGCCACCGAAGGTAGTCGTGAGCGGACCCTCTGTGACCTAGCAGAACTGTAGGAGCCCGAGGCCCTGGGCGGAAGGGGTGATTTTCAGTTAGCCCGCGTGGATGTGTTCCGGCTCCGCGGTGACCAAGTCGCGCGAGCGGTCCGCGACCGCCATCGCCGCCAGCGCGGTGGTCAGCGGGACGGCCGCGATGATGCCGAGGCTGCCGACGAGGCCGCGCACCACTTCCATCGCGACCAGTTCGGTCGAGACGACGTATCGGCCGGGCAAGCCCTGGATGGCGAAGACGAGCAGGATCGGCATCGCGGCACCGGCATACGCGAGGACGAGGGTGTTGACCACCGAGGCCACATGGGTGCGGCCGATGCGCAAGCCCGCGCCGACCAGCTCACGCCGGTTCGCGGCCGGGTTCGCTGCGGACAACTCCCAGACCGCGGCCGCCTGCGTGACTGTGACGTCGTCGAGCACCCCCAACGCACCGATCACCATCCCGGCGACCAACAGTCCGGTCAGGTCGATATCGGGCGCGAACTGCTGGGCGGCCGACGCTCCCTCGGACGCCCACCCACTCAACTGGCAGAGCTTGGTGAAGAACCAGCCCAGGACCACGGTCAGCCCCAGCGCAGCGATCGTTCCGGACAGCGCTATCGAACTCTCCGCAGTGATCCCGTGCGTGAGGAACAGCGCTATCGCCATGATCACCGTGCCACCGACGACCGCGACCACCAGCGCGTTCGAGCCCTTGAGGATCGCCGGCATGATGAATTGCGTCAGCATCACCGCGGTCACCGCCAGCGCGATCAACGCCGCGAAACCACGCCAGCGCGACAGCGCCACGACCGCGATCGCGAAGATCACCGTCAGCAGCAACAACGGCTTGGTCCGGTCGTGGTCGACGTAGTTGTACCGGTCGGCGAGCGTCGTCGCGCCGGTGTTCACCCCGAGCATGAGCGGCTGCCCGACCTTGATCGGGATCGGGGCCTGGCCGGCCTTCGGGACCTGGACCGGCACGAGCTTGCCCTTGTCCGGCCCGCTGCTCAGCTTGACCGTCGCCTGGTCGCACTGATCCTTCGGGTTCGGGCACGCCTTGAGCGCGGTGACCTCGCCGCGGGCGGTGTCGGTCTGGTACGACGTGACCTTGACGCCACCACCCGGCCACATCACGATCATCGCCACCACGGCGGCCGTGAGCAGCGGGATCAGTACGGCGGCGACCACGATCCGGACCCGCCGGGCGACGATCGCGTCCGAGTCCACCACCGAGGTGTCGACCACGTGGTCGCCGTGCCCGTGCCCATGCCCGTGACCATGCCCGTGACCATGGCCGGCGGGAATGTCGAGCTTACGGCGGCGGTTGCTCCGGTGGTCGGCGCGCCGGCGCCCGACAGTACGGCTGGCCATCGGTCAACTCCCTGTTTTGACAATGACTTCCACTTAAATGAAAATGATTGTCATGAGATCTAGTACTCGTGCTGTCGTCGCCGGCGCCACCGCCCTGGCGGCCCTCACCCTGGTGGGGTGTGGTGGCTCGACCGCCAGCGGCTCCGGCGACGGCAAGCTCGACGTCGTGACCTCGTTCTACCCGCTCGAGTTCATCGCCCGCTCAGTGGGGGGCGACGCGGTGCACGTCACCACCCTGACCGCGCCGGGTGTCGAGCCGCACGACCTGGAACTCACCCCCAAACAGGTCGGCCACGTCGCCACCGCGAACCTGGTCGTCTACGAGAAGGGCCTGCAACCGGCCGTCGACGAGGCGATCGACCAGAACGCCAAGGACGCCGGCTTCGATGTCGCCCCGGCCGCCAAGCTGGAGGCCACCGGCGCCGACTTCGAGGAGCATCAGGAGCCCGGCGGCGCGGCACCGGCCGCGCACACCGAGGACGCGCTCGACCCGCACTTCTGGCTCGACCCGGTCCGGTACGCCGATGTCGTCAACGCGGTCACCGAGAAGCTGGTCGCCACCGACAGGGCGAACGCCGAGGGCTACCACGCCCGGGCCAAGACGCTGCTGGCCGAGATCGGCAAGCTCGACAGCGATTTCAAGACCGGCCTGGCCGACTGCCGGCTCAAGACCTTCGTGACGAGTCATCAGGCCTTCGCCTACCTCGCGAAGCGATACGGTCTGACGATGGTCGGCATCGCCGGGTTCACCCCGGACGCCGAGCCGACCCCGGCCCGGATCAAGGAGGTCCAGGACATCGTGAAGGCACAACAGGTGACCACGATCTTCTACGAGGAACTGGTCAGCCCGAAGGTGGCCGAGACGATCGCCCGGGACGTCGGCGTGCACACCGCCGTACTGAGTCCGATCGAGGGCCTGTCGGACGCGAACTCGCAGGAAACCTACCTGACCCTGATGCGGCAGAATCTCCAGGAGCTCGAGAAGGCGAACAGCTGCGCGTGACACCTCCAGAAACCTCCGCGAAGGCCGTTCAGGTCGCCGATCTCTCGGTCGACCTGGGCGGTCGTCTCGTGCTCCGGGGCGTCGACCTGCAGATCCGCCAGGGCGAGGTGGTCGCGGTCCTCGGCACCAACGGCTCCGGCAAGTCCACGCTGATCCGGACCATCGTCGGTCTGCTCCCGGCTGCTCGTGGAGAGGTCCGCCTCTTCGGTACGCCGGTCCCCCGCTTCCGGCAATGGCGTCGGGTCGGGTACGTCCCGCAGCGGATCACCGCGGCCGGCGGCGTACCGGCGACCGTCTACGAGGTGGTGTCGTCCGGACTGCTGTCGAAGCGGCGGATGTTCACCCCACTCGGCTCGGCCGGCAAGGAGGCGATCGACGCGGCGCTGGAGATCGTCGACATGGCCGACCGGCGCAAGGACGCCGTGGCCGAGCTGTCCGGCGGGCAGCAGCAACGGGTCCTGATCGCGCGGGCGCTGGTGTCCGACCCGGAGCTGCTGATCCTCGACGAGCCGACCGCCGGGGTGGATCTGGCCAGCCAGCAGATCTTCGCCGACGCGATCCGGGAGCGGGTCACCCGCGGCACCACCGTGGTGATGGTCAGCCACGACCTCGGCCCGATGGACGCGCTGATCGACCGCTCGGTCGTCCT
The DNA here is from genome assembly GCF_036227145.1 of Kribbella sp. NBC_01484. Lineage (NCBI taxonomy): Bacteria > Bacillati > Actinomycetota > Actinomycetes > Propionibacteriales > Kribbellaceae > Kribbella > Kribbella sp. NBC_01484. Next base: position 5,483,081 of record NZ_CP109437.1, on the reverse strand, counting down.
GCGCCGGGGCCGGATCGTGTACGACGGCCCGCCGCACGCCTCCCAGACCCACGCCCACGTCCACCACTCCCACAGTGATGACGACTCAGGGTGGCTGACGTCCTGATGACCATGTTCCAACTGGAGTTCATGCAGCGGGCGTTGATTGCCGGGCTGCTGACTGGTCTGTCTGCCCCTGCCATCGGCACCTATCTGGTCCAGCGGCGGCTGTCGTTGATGGGTGATGGCATCGGCCACATCGCGATCACCGGTGTCGCCCTCGGTCTGCTGACCGGCACGGCGCCGGTGTTCACTGCGGTCCTCGTGGCGATCGCCGGTGCGACCGCGATCGAGCTGGTCCGCGCCCGTGGCAAGGCCAGCGGCGACGTGGCGCTCGCACTGCTCTTCTACGGCGGTATCGCGGGCGGTGTGCTCCTTATCGGGCTTGCCGGCCAAGGCGCCGCCACCCTGAACACCTACCTGTTCGGTTCACTGACCACTGTGTCCCCCAGCGACCTGTACGTCGTCGTCGGGCTGGCCGTGACCGTCCTGGTGGTGGCGATCGGACTGGGACCGCAGTTGTTCGCGGTGTGCCAGGACGAGGAGTTCGCCCGCACTACCGGACTCCGGGTCCAACTACTCAACCTGGTGATCGCGGTGATGGCTGCCGTGACGGTGACCGTGGCGATGCGGACGGTGGGCCTGCTGCTGGTCAGCGCGCTCATGGTGGTCCCGGTGGCGACCGCACAGCAGCTGACCCGGTCCTTCCGCAGTACGTTCGTGACCGCGTGTGGGATCGGTGTCGTGGTGTGCCTGGCCGGCATCATCACGTCGTACAACGCGAACGTGGCTCCGGGCGCGACCATCGTCGTACTGGCGCTGGCGTGCTTCGTGGTCGCCGCGGCGGTGGGCACGCTGCTCCGGCGACGGTCCGGCCGGGCCCGCCCGCTCGCGGACGAGGAGCCGGAGGTCGGCGTACCGGCTCCGGAGCCGCATGTGGTGAGCTCTGGTCACCCGCACGCGCACAACCCGGCCTGCGGCCACAAGAAGGTCGAGCACGGCGATCATCTCGACTACGTCCACGACGGTCACCTGCACGCGGCCCACGACGATCACTGGGACGAGCACTGACTTGCTGACTTCTGAGAGAATCGGTGTGACTTGAGGACAGGAGGAATGGTGGCCATCGGAACACGCTCGACCCGTCAGCGCGCGGCGGTCGCGCTCGCGCTCGACAACCTCGACGAATTCCGGACCGCGCAGGAGATCCACCAGGAGCTCCGGTCCGCGGGTGAGGCCGTCGGCCTGACCACTGTCTACCGGACCCTGCAGGCGCTCGCGGATTCGCGCGAGGTCGACGTCCTGCGCACCACGGACGGCGAGACGGCGTACCGGCGCTGCTCGAAGGGTCACCACCACCACCTGGTCTGCCGCAACTGCGGCCGCACGGTCGAGGTCGAAGGCCCGGCGGTCGAGCGCTGGGCCGACAAGGTCGCGGCCGAGCACGGGTACGCCGACGTCAGCCACACGCTGGAGATCTTCGGGACCTGCGCGGACTGCCAGCAGCCCTAGCGACCTGTGACGCAGGTCACCTTTGCCTTTGAGCGCACTCGAAGGCCTACGGTTGACGACATGAACACCACGGAGTTGCTCGACCAGCCGGTCGACCGGCACTTGCTGGGGCTGCTCGAGCTCCCCGACGACCTCCCCGAGCACCTCTCGATCGCCGAGGCCGCCGCGATCACCGGGCTCACCGCCCACACCCTGCGGTACTACGAACGGATCGGACTGGTCCAGGTCGGTCGCGACGACGCCGGCTACCGCAGCTACGACCGGCACGCGATGGGCCGGATCGTGTTCGTCACCCGGCTCCGGGCGTCCGACATGCCGATCGGCACGATCAGTCACTACCTGGACCTGGTCGAGCAAGGCGATCACACCGCGCCGCAGCGGCTCGCTCTGATGGAAGAGCACCGGGCCGGCATCCAGCGCCGGATGCGTGATCTGCAGGCGGCGCTCGCGGTGACCGAGTACAAGATCACCGTGTACGGCGGAAACGCCACTCCGTAATCCGTTCATCGCTCAGCCGAGGAGCCCTTGCGCGGTCCGCCGGCGGGCAGAGCCATGCCAACTTCTGGGAGATTCTGATGAAACTGGGTAGCAACGGCGCCGAGGTCAGCCGCCTCGGACTGGGCTGTATGGGAATGAGCTTCGCCTACGGCACGACCGACGACACCGAGTCGATCGCGACGCTGCACCGGGCGCTCGACCTCGGCATCACCTTCCTCGACACCGCCGACATGTACGGGTACGGCGCCAACGAGGAACTGGTCGGCCGGGCGATCGCCGATCGCCGGGACGAGGTGTTCCTGGCGACCAAGTTCGGCATCGTCATGGATCCGCGGGACGCCACGAAGCGCGGTGTGAACGGGGCACCCGGCTACGTCCGGTCGTCGATCGACGCTTCGCTGCGGCGGCTCGGCCTCGACCACGTCGACCTGTACTACCAGCACCGCGCGGATCCCGACGTACCGGTCGAGGAGACGGTCGGGGCGATGGCGGAACTGGTGGAGGCCGGGAAGGTCCGGTATCTCGGGTTGTCAGAGGCGTCGGCGGACACCATCCGGCGCGCGCACGCCGTACACCCGATCACGGCGGTGCAGAGCGAGTGGTCGCTGTTCAGCCGGGACATCGAGGAGTCGGTACTGCCGACCTGCCGTGAGCTCGGCATCGGGATCGTGCCGTACTCCCCGCTCGGTCGCGGCATGCTGACCGGCGCGGCGCCGAAGAACCTCGCCGCCGACGACTTCCGGCGTACTCTGCCGCGCTTCAACGACGAGAACCTCGAGGCGAATCTCGCGCTGGTCGACGAGATCCGCGCCGTCGCCTCCCGGTACGACGCGACGCCCGGGCAGGTCGCCCTGGCCTGGGTGCTTGCTCAGGGCAACGACGTGGCGCCGATCCCGGGAACGAAGCGACGCAAGTACCTCGAGGAGAACGCAGCGGCGCTGGAGCTGCAACTGTCGGCGGACGACCTGGCCGCGCTCGCCAAGTTGACGCCGGCGGGCGCGCGCTACCCGGACATGACCTGGGTCGACCGGAGTACTGCCGCGCTGGACTGATAAACTGACCGCAGTAAGCCTTCCGTACCGGATCTCCTTCCGGCGGGAGGCTTTTCTGCGTTCTCAGATCCTTATGAGGAGACCTATGTTCGTACGACGAGCCGACGCGGGGGACCGTGTCGTCCTGGAGCGGTTCTGGCTGATGTTCCGGCACGACATGTCGGAGTTCCAGGGCCAACTGCCGCGGCCGGACGGCAGTTACCGGACCGAGTGGCTGGAGAAGGTGCTCACCGGGGACCCGAACTGGGCCGGGTACTTGTTCTACAGCGGCGAGAGTCCGGTCGGCTTCTGCTTCATGCGGGCGCTCTCGCAACCGGTGCGGGTGCTGAACGCGTTCTTCATGGTTCGACCGGTGCGGCGCAACGGACTAGGGCTGCGGGCGGTGCGCGAAGTCCTCGCACACCACCCCGGCCCGATTGACGTCGCATTCCAGGAGAACAACCCGAAGGCCGTCCGGTTCTGGCACCGGGTCGCCACCGAGGTCTCCGGCGACCTGTGGACGTCGGAACGCCGCCCGATCGCCGGGAAGCCCGACGCGACACCCGATGTCTGGATCTCCTTTCAGAACACCACGACCGAGCGCAGCACATCGCCGTGATGCATCTTGGTGAACGCGGCCTCCACGTCGTCGAGGCCGATCGTCTCGGAGACGAAGCGATCCAGCGGTAGCCGACCCTGGAGATGCAGGTCGATCAGCAGCGGGAAGTCCCGGGTCGGCAGGCAGTCGCCGTACCAGCTCGACTTCAGCGAACCGCCGCGGCCGAAGAAGTCGAGCAGCGGCATCTCCAATGTCATGTCCGGCGTCGGTACGCCGACCAGGACGACGGTGCCGGCCAGGTCACGGGCGTAGAACGCCTGCTTCCACGTCTCCGGACGGCCGACCGCGTCGATCACCACATCCGCACCGAACCCGCCGGTCAGCTCCTGGACCGCCGCGACGACTCCGTCGTGGTCGAGGCCCTTGGAGTTGATCGTGTGGGTGGCGCCGAGCTCCTGGGCCACCGTGAGCTTGCGGTCGTCGATGTCGATGGCAATCACTTTCGCCGCCCCGGCCAGGCGGGCTCCGACGACAGCCGCCGTGCCGACTCCGCCCGAGCCGATCACGGCGACGCTGTCACCGCGTCCGACGTTGCCGGTGTTGATGGCGGCACCGAGCCCGGCCATCACACCACAGCCGAGCAGGCCTGCGACCTCCGGCTTGGCGGCCGGGTCGACCTTGGTGCACTGGCCGGCCGCGACCAGGGTCTTGTCGGCGAAGGCGCCGATGCCGAGGGCCGGGCTCAGCTCGGTGCCGTCGGTCAGCGTCATCTTCTGCTTGGCGTTGTGGGTGTTGAAGCAGTACCAGGGACGGCCGCGCAGGCAGGCCCGGCAGTTGCCGCAGACGGCCCGCCAGTTCAGGACGACGAAGTCGCCCGGCTGAACGTCCGTGACGCCGTCGCCGACCGACTCCACGATGCCGGCCGCCTCGTGACCTAGCAGGAAGGGGAAATCGTCGTTGATGCCGCCCTCGCGATAGTGCAGGTCCGTGTGGCAGACGCCGCACGCCTGGATCTTCACCACCGCCTCCCCCGGACCGGGATCCGGGATCGTGATCTCCTCGATCGACACCGGTTGGCCTTTGCCCTTCGCCACCACACCACGCACCGTCTGAACCATTCCCCGACGCTATCCGCCACCGGGCGATCCCGTCATCCTTCGCGGGCGTGGCGGCGTGCGTAACGACAGGACGTAGTCGTGTGCGTACATGCCCGCGCCCGCATGAGCAACCACCGGCGACCCCTCGCCGAGCCGACTACCACCTATTCTTACGTACGCCTCTGTCCACCGGTCGGGGGACACCGAGTCCATCGGGCGGTGCTCCCGGGGGACGGTGCCGGAACGGGAAGGTTGAGGCATGCAGACAGACAACGCAGTGCGGGTGCGGGGCCTGGTGAAGCGATACCCCGACAAGGTCGCGGTCGACGGCGTCGAGCTGGACATCCATCGGGGTGAGGTGTTCGCCCTGCTCGGGCCGAACGGGGCCGGCAAGACGACGACCACGGAGATCCTGGAGGGGTATCGCCGGGCCGACGAGGGTGAGATCAGCGTGCTCGGCACCGACCCGGGGCACGGCGACCGGCAATGGCGCAGCCGGCTCGGGATCGTGCTGCAGACGTCGCGCGACGAGGCCGAGTCCACGGTGGCCGAGCTGGTCAACCACTACGCCGGCTACTATCCCAACCCGCGCGACCCGGACGAGGTGATCGCCTCGGTCGGGCTGGAGGAGAAGCGCAAGACCCGGCCGCGCAAGCTGTCCGGCGGACAACGCCGGCGGCTCGATGTGGCCCTCGGTGTGATCGGCAACCCGGAGCTGCTGTTCCTGGACGAACCGACGACCGGGTTCGACCCCGAGGCGCGGCGGCAGTTCTGGACGCTGATCGATGGCCTGCGGACGAGCGGTACGACGATCCTGCTGACCACCCACTACCTGGACGAGGCTGAGCATCTGGCCGACCGGGTCGGGGTGATCGCCGACGGCCGGATGCTCGAGATCGCAACACCGGAGACGCTCGGCGGACGCGGAGCCCGGACCGCGCGGGTCTCCTGGAGCGACGCCGACGGCCCGCACGAGCTGCGCACCGACCAGCCGACGGCCGAGGTCACCGCGCTGATGCAGCGCTTCGGCGGCGAAGTACCGGAGCTCGAAGTACGGCGCCCGAGCCTGGAAGACATCTACCTGGACCTGATCGGCAACGTCACCGCCGCCGACCCGGCCGCTGTTGCGATCGAAGCTGGAGCACTCTGATGGCCGACACGTCCGCCAAGCCGCTGCCGTCGACGCTGTCGATCGGCCTGGCCCGCACCAAGCTCGAGGTCCGCGAGTTCTTCCGGGAGCGGGAGGCGCTGATCTTCACCTTCTTCTTCCCGATCATCTTCCTCGGCATCTTCTCCGCCGTCTTCGGCAGCACCGACTTCAACGGCGTCAACGCCGCGACCTACTTCACGCCCGGGATGATCGCCTCCGGCATCTTCCTGAGCAGCTTCCAGTCGCTCGCGGTCAGCATCGCGCTGGAGCGCGACGACGGCCTGCTGAAGCGGCTGCGCGGTATGCCGATGCCCCCACAGTCCTACTTCGTCGGCAAGATCGGCCTGGTCCTGATCACCTCGATCGCGCAGATCGCGTTGCTGCTGACGATCTCCGGGGTGCTGCTCGGCGTCGACCTGCCGACCGACCCGGCCAAGTGGGCGAACTTCGTGTGGATCTTCGTTCTCGGTACCGCGTCGGGGTCGGCGCTGGGGATCGCGTTCAGCGTCGTACCGAGATCCGGCAAGGCGGCGTCCGCGGTCGTCGCTCCGGTGGTCCTGCTGCTGCAGTTCATGTCCGGCGTGTACTTCGTCTACAGCAGCCTGCCGCCCTGGATGCGCGGCGTCGCCTCGGCATTCCCGCTGAAGTGGCTGGCCCAGGGCATGCGGTCGGTGTTCCTGCCGGACGGGTTCGAGGTGAACGAGCCGGGTGGCTCGTGGCAGCTGGGCACCTGCGCGATCGTGCTCACAGTCTGGCTGATTGTGGGCCTGTTCGTCGCCCAGCGCGTCTTCCGCTGGACCCGGCGGGACGCGGGCTGATGAACGAGCTCTCCGGGACGACGCCGGCCGCATCGGCTCGGCGTCGTCCCGTGCCGGCCGCCTGGAGCGCGCCGCGAGCGTGGGTCCTGCTGTGGAGGAAGATGGTGGCCGTGGAGAGCTCTGGCAGTGGGGTCGACCAGCCCGTGTGGACGCGGACGCTGGTCGGCTGGCACATCGTGTTCTGGGTGCTGCTGGCGATGACGCTGGCGCTGTCCTTCTCCGGGGACCTGAACCCGACGCGGCAGGCGGGGTTCGTCGGGGCGGCGGTGGTGCTCGGGGCGGCGTACCAGTTCATCGGGATGCCCGCGATCCGGTCCCGCCGGGCGCTTCCGTCGTACGCCTATCGGCTGGTGCTGATCGCCTGCCTGGTGGTGCTGGTCGCGCTGCATCCGCAGTCGGTGTTCCTGATGTTCATCGCGTCGGCGCAGATCTGGCTGCTCTGCGAGGACGTGCGCGAGGGCGCGGCGCTCAGCCTGCTGCTAGTGGTCGGCGTCGGCGCGGCGCAGCTGTGGAACGTCGGATGGGGCTGGGGCGCGTTCTGGGACATCCTGCCGTGGATGCTGGTTAGCTTGGTCGTAAGCCTGCTGTTCGGGATCTGGATCGAGAAGGTGATCACGCAGAGCCAGCAACGGGCCGAGCTGATCGAGCAACTCGAGTCGGCCCGGGACGAGCTCAACGAAGCGCATCACAGCGCCGGTGTGATGGCCGAGCGGGAGCGAATGGCGCGGGAGATCCACGACACGCTCGCGCAGGGGATGACGAGCATCGTCATGCTGGCCCAGACCGCCGCGGTCGAACTGCAGCGCGGCGGGACCGACGGCGCCGCGGCCCGGCTGGCGGCGATCGAAGACACCGCCCGGGAGAACCTGGCCGAGGCCCGCGCGCTGGTTGCCGCGTTCACCCCGGTTGCGTTGTCGGAGGCAACATTGTCCGAGGTGCTGCGGCGGCAGGCCGAACGGTTCGCGGCCGAGACGGGCGTCGACGTACAGGTGTCGCTGGACCTACCGGACGAGGAGGTCGCCGCGCTGCCGCAGGCGCAGCAGGTGGTGTTGCTGCGATCCGCTCAGGAGGCGCTGGCAAATGTGCGCAAGCACGCCCGGGCGACGCAGGTACGGATCACGCTGGGGCTGTCGGACGGCGGGGTGTGGATCGAGATCCGGGACGACGGGTCCGGGTTCACGCCGGCCGCGGTGTCCGGTGGCTTCGGGCTGACCGCGATGCGCGGGCGGGTCGAGGAGTCGGGTGGTTCGGTGCAGGTGGAGAGCGCGCCGGGGCGGGGTACTCGCGTTCAGGTGCTGATACCGGCTACGGCGCAGGAGGATGCGTGATTCGGGTTCTGGTGGTCGACGATCATCCGGTGGTGCGGTCCGGGCTGATCGGCATGCTCGCGGTGACCGACGACATCGCGGTGGTCGGCGAGGCCGGTGACGGCGCGGAGGCTCTCGCGCTGGTCGAGTCGACGCGGCCTGACGTCGTACTGATGGATCTGCGGATGCCTGGGCGCGACGGGGTGTGGGCTACTGGTGGGATCGTGGCCCGGTACCCGTCGACGCGGGTGCTCGTGCTGACGACGTACGACACCGACACCGACATCCTGCACGCGGTCGAGGCGGGCGCGGCGGGGTATCTGCTGAAGGACACTCCGCACGCTGAGTTGTTGGATGGGATTCGCTCCGCGGCCCGTGGTGAGACCGTCCTCGCGCCGCCGGTCGCGGCGCGCCTGATGAACCGCCTGCGTACGCCGGCCGCGCCCGCCGCGGCCCAGCCGTCACCTCGCGAGCTCGAGGTCCTCGCGGCGGTGGCTCGCGGCCTCAGTAACGCGGAGATCGGCCGGGAGCTCTTCATCGGCGAGGCGACTGTGAAGACGCATCTCCAGCGGCTGTTCACGAAGCTGGATGTGGACGACCGCACCCGAGCCGTCACTGTTGCGATGGAGCGGGGCCTACTTCCGAATCCCCGCGCTCACTGAGACACCTCGTTGGGGATGGCGCCGCCGTACCGGCGATCGCGCTGGGCGTAGAGCTCGATCGCGCGCCACAGGTCACGACGGTCGAAGTCCGGCCAGAGTGTGTCGAGGAAGACCATCTCGGCGTACGCGAGCTGCCAGACCAGGAAGTTGCTGGTCCGCTGCTCACCGGAGGACCGGACGAACAGGTCCACCTCGGGGATGTCCGGCGCATAGAGATGCCGCGCGATCGTCTGCTCGGTGATCCGGTCCGGCTTGAGCTTGCCTGCGGCAACATCCCGCGCGATCGCCTTCATCGCGTCGGCGATCTCCGCGCGACCGCCGTAGTTCACGCAGAACTGCAAGGTGATCGTGTCGTTGTCCTTGGTCCGCTCCTGCGCGTACTCCAGCTCGTCGATCACGGTCTTCCACAACCGCGGCCGCCGCCCGGACCACACCACCCGGACCCCCATCGCGTCCAGCTCGTCCCGCCGACGGTGGATCACCTCGCGGTTGAACCCCATCAGGAACCGCACCTCTTCCGGCGACCGCGCCCAGTTCTCCGTCGAGAACGCGTACGCCGAGATGTACTTCACCCCGATCTCGATCCCACCTTTGATCACATCCAGCAGCGAAGCCTCCCCCGCCTTGTGCCCCTCGGTCCGGGGCAGCCCCCGCTGCTTGGCCCACCGCCCGTTCCCATCCATAACAATCGCCACATGCTTCGGGACAAGGTCCACCGGTATCCCCGGCGCACGAGCCCCCGACGGATGCGGCTCAGGCGCCACCACCGCCTTCTTCTCCCCCACCCGAGCGCTACCCCAACCCCGACGACGACCAATAGGCGACATACCCAAATCCTCCCGCACTCCCCGCCGAAGCCCCGCGCAGACCCCCGATGCAACTTCCTGCAACCTGTGGATAACTGCCCCGGACGAACACCCTCCGTATGACACTCTTACACCAACCGCACACAGATCGGAGCCCGAATGACCCGCCGACCGGCCCTCGGCCGCGCCACCGCAGCCCTCTGCGCCCTCCTAGCGCTGACGGCCTGCCAAGGCTCCCCCGAAGCCGGCCGCCCCAACACCACCCCCAAGACCCCTAGCCCAACCTCGACACCCACCAGCCCCTCCACTCCAACCTGGACCCCAGAAGAAGCAACCGCCATAACTGCCGCGAAAGCTCGCTACGTCGCAGCGAGAGCAGCTGTCGACAAGACCTTGTCGGCGCCGACCAAGGCCGATCGGACAGCATTGGAGAAGGCGGGTAACGGTGGCGCGTGGATGCTGACCGTCCTCGAGGACGTCACCAACTATCAGGACTACGGCTGGTATCAGACCGGACAGACGAAGATCACGGACACCGTTGTGACGTCGGTCAAGTTGAACCTCGAGCAGCCGGAGGTGCGGCTGACGAGTTGCGTCGACAGCTCGGCCATCGTCATCCGGTTCCAGAAGGACGGCAAGCCGGTTCCGCTTGGCCCCGGCAACGGCAGGCGGCACAAGGTCGCATCACAGCTGGTCTACGCGCCGGCGTCTGCCGGAGGGACCAAGATGTGGTGGCTGATGACGGACAAGGCGTCAGGCACATGCTGACACGGGGCCTGCGCGTCGTCATCGCGTTGCTCGGCGCGTTGACATTCATGACTCTTGCGCTGACAGCGAATGCCGATGAGAAGCGACCGCCCAAGCCCGGACCTGACTATGTCTGGGCATGCGTCGGGAGCGGTCCGTACTGCATGTGGGTTCTCAAGAGCTACGTGCACAAGCCGGGGACGACACAGCCTAAAGGCGGATCGAAACCCACGAGGGCAGGCAAACGGGTATGCCAGCACGGAGGTGCGGCACAGGCATGCACCTCGACCCTTGGCAACTGGTCGAACAGTCAGCAGTGCTACATGAAGCGCGAGGCGCCGCAACCGCCATTCAGCGATCCTCGGTGGAAAGGGCATACGGACGGATCCATCTGGGCTTGTCTGACAGAGCAGGGATACGACCAGGGGCAGCATCTGGTGACGAAGTGGGTCTGGCTGCCTGGGGAACCTGACATCGTCGTGATTGACCCGGTGACGCTGGCCTATCGGGCAGTGGCGTTGATGCAGCTCGCGCCGCCGTTGGTTAAGTCGGCGCCGGGGGTTGGGCAGGTCGGGCTCGTGAATATGCCGGTGTGGTTCTGGGTGGACAAGACGGAGAACACCTGGGGACCGATCGTGCGGAGTGCGAGTGTGCCGGGGTTGTCGGTGACGGCTACTGCTCATGTGAAGGCCGTCAACTGGTCAATGGGTGACGGGAACACCATCAGGTGTGAAGGGCCGGGTACGCCGTACACGCAGGCCAGGGGAGTTAAGGACTCGCCTGATTGTGGGCATCGGTACAAGAAGACGTCTCGGGAGTTGCCGAAGTGTGTGTATCCGGTGACGGCTACGGCGCAGTGGGACATTACGTGGCAGAGCACGTTGGGTGATACGGGGCAGATTTCTTTGACGCAGGAGGCAGGCACTCAGCTGCGGATCGGGGAGGCGGTGCCGGTTCTTGTGGATCCTGACGGGTCGGAGGTCGCGGCGCCGGCGAAAGTCGGGTGCTGAAGGTGTTGGTGTCGCAGCGCCGGGGGCGCGCAGCTTCGGGGGACGTGAGGGCGGCCTTGACTAGACTTCGGGATATGCCAGGACCTACGACCGACGCGCGGATCTACCTGCTGGATGCTGACGAGCGTCAGGTCTCGCCCGGTGGGCCTGCTGTCGTCGGGCCGGACGGCACGCTGGAGGAGATACCGCTCGCGGTGTATCGCGCGGTTCAGCATGTGCTCGAAGCCATGCGCGCCGGGCGGGGTGTCAAGATCGTTCCGTTACGGGCCGAGCTGCCGATCGACGAAGCGGCGGATGCGATCGCGATGGGGCGGGACGATCTGCGGAAGTATGTGGCCGAAGGCGCGGTTCCGTTCCGGTCGTCGGAGTACGTCGACTGGGTCCGGCTCGCCGACGTGATCGCCTGGGACAACCAGCGCCGGGAGGAGCGGAGTGCAGCCCTCGACGAACTGATGGGCGACGACTCCTCAGACGATGACGAGCAGCGGTTGTGACCGAGTCCCGCTCACCCAGCGCGACCCGCCCTGAGCGCGCCTTCCTCGACGCCAATGTGATCCGTGGGCAGCAGACCACCGACATCATCCTGTCGCTGGCGCACCGCGACGTCTTCGAGCCGCGCTGGACCCAGAACGTCATCGACGAGATGCGCCGGAACCGACCTCCGGAGCTGTCCGAAGCGGACATCGACCGACGCATCCGGACCATGAACAAGGCGTTTCCACGCGCGATGACGAGCGAGCCTCCGCAAGAACTGCAAGACCAGATGCGGGCCGACCCGAAGGACAAGCACGTCCTCGCAGGAGCCGTCCACAGCAACTCGGACGTGCTAGTGACTGACAACCTCAAGGACTTCGACCCGCCGTCCGCCGGTCCGAATGCCATGCGAGTCCAGAGCCTGAACCAGTTCCTCAGCCGCAAACTGGAAGAGGACCCGGAGCACGTCCAAGCAGCCCTCCAGGAGATGCTTCAGCGCTACAAGCGCGACCCGCGCACTATGTCCGCGCTGATCGACACGATGGCCGAGGGGCAGGAACTCCGGGGCTTCGCGCACAAGCTCAACACAATGGTGCCACCTGAGCAGCGCGGCACGTCCGAGGCGCTGACCGCCAACCAGCAGGGCTCGGCCAAGTCCGTCGCTTTGGACGGCGTAGCTGACGCCGGCGGCGGCTCTCAAACCACACCGAAGGCGACCGAATCCCAGAGTGCGCACACTCCCAAAGGCCCCAGCCGCGGCCAGGGGAGCGAGCGAGCTCTGATCCGCCATGGAAATCCTGCCGAGCCAGTCAGAAGTCTTCGTGCTCTCAGAGGATAGGGCCGAGCACGATCTCCCGCCCGCGGGCTTCGCGGCGATGAAGTTCGTCGAGGATGCGATGCGTCAGGGCTTCGCAGTTCAGATCACCGCGCTGCGGCACGAGTTGCCGATCGACGAGGCAGCCGGCGTGGTCGGGATGGGGGCGGACGAGCTACGCAGGTACGCCGCCCAGGACGCGATCCCGGTCCGGGCCAGTGAATACACCGACTGGGTACGGTTCACCGACGTACTCGCGCTGGACGAGCGCCTACGCGTCCAGCGCCGAGAGGCCCTCGACGCCATGCTGGCCGAGTCGGACTACGACGAACTGCCCTGACGGCTGTGGACAACCCGCTGGGCGGGTGGACTCGCGAGCATCGATGTGACGCCGGGAGAGCCTGCAGTCTTTCTATTGGGCGACGGAGAGGGGAAGGTTGTGCGTGGCAGGCCCGGGCTGGTCGACGCCACGGGAGGTCCCGGCACCCTGAACGCCCGCGTCAACGCCGCCCGCGAACAGCCCTCCAGGACATCTGAGGCTGGCTTCTTCCGTCAGGTTGTTAGGTCTAGTGCCTCGTCAAGCAACGTTGGGTAGGTAATCGGGGCGGCGGATCTTGGAGTCGATGGCGAAGTGTCGTTTGGGTTGGGCGTGCTTGTTGCGCCAGCGGACGTAGCCGGCGATCGCGGTTTCCTGGGCGGTGTGGCTGGGGTAGTCGCTGCCGTCGAGGGTGAAGTACCGCAGCGCGGTGAACTCGCACTCGATCCAGTTCAACCACGACGCGTTGCTCGGGGTGAACACCAACTCGACGTCGTTCAGACCGCACCAGTCGACGACCTCGGCCTTCTTGTGCGGCCCGTAGTTGTCACACACGACATACAGCTTCCCGGCCGGGAACCGGTCCCGGAGTTGCTTGAGGAACCCGAGGAACTCCCGCCACCGCTTGCGGTCGCGGAACCGGTAGAACATCTGCCCGGTGGCCAGGTCCAGCGCGGCGAACATGTGCCGCACCCCGCCGGTGCGGTTATAGGTGGCCCGCAGCCGCGCCGGACCAGTGGCGGGGAACCAGCCCCGGCCCGGCCTGGGCTGAAGGTTCAGCGGGCCGAACTCGTCGGCACAGATCACGTGCCCATCGGCTGGTGGATCGTCGTACAGGTTAAGAACGCGGGCCATCTTCTGGGCGAAGTCCGGGTCCTTGCTGGCCTTCCACGTCTTGGTCGCCTGCCACCTGATCCCCGCCGCACGGAGGATCTGGCGCACAGACTCCCCGCTGATGCTGATGTGCTTGTAGTCGGCCAGGTATTCGACCAGCTTCGACAGGCTCCACGTCGTGAACGGGAGCCCCAGTTGCTGCGGCGGGGTCTTCGCGACCCGGCAGACGGTCTCACGAACTGGGGGGCCGAACCTCTTCGGTCGGCCCCCGCTCCATTTTGGGTCCAACGCCGCGAACCCCTGCTCGTTGAACGCGTGGATCACCTCCCGCGCGTACTGCGGCTTCATCGCGAACATGCCCGCCGCCTCCACAGCACTCCGCCCTTGGGCCGACGCCAGCACGATCCCCGCCCGGCGAAGCCGAACCCGATCCCTCGTCGTCCGAGTGATCCGCACCAGACGCTGCGCCTCCTCAGGTTCCAGCGAGCGCACGAACACCTCAGGCTGTCGAGCCATCACCACCTCCGCCAGCAAGCCTCCAGACTCACCACCAGACCGGTCAACCCGACACGGCTACAACCCCAACGTTTCTTGACGAGGCACTAGGTGCGGAAGGGAGCGGAGTTGGTGGTCCTGGTGGTAGGTGAAGAAGGCGGCGGTGAGGCTGGTGGCTTCTCGGCGGGTTCGAGGGTCGGCTTGGAGGGCGGTGGGCCAGTCGCCGGTGAGGAGGGCGGCCAGGTGGGTGACGGTGGCCGGGGAGGGCATGGCTGAGGCTGGGGGGCGGCAGGAGGAGCAGACCATGCCGCCGGCAGCGGGGTTGAAGGCTCGGTGGGGGCCCGGTTCGCCGCAGCGGGCGCAGTCGCCGAAGGACGGGGCGTAGCCGGAGATCGCCAGGGAACGGAGCAGGAAGGAGTCGAGGACCAGGCCTGGTTCGCGTTCGCCGGTGGACAGGACGCGGAGGGCGCCGGCCAGTAGCAGGTGATGCTGGGTGGCGGGTTCCTTCTCCTCGACGACGAGGCGGTCGGCGGTCTCCAGGAGTACCGTGCCGGTGGTGTACCGCGCGTAGTCGCCGACGATCCCCTCGCCGTACGCCGCGATCGACTCGGCCTGGGTGACGACGTCGAGGGTGCGGCCGGTAGCGAGTTGCAGGTCGACGTGGCTGAACGGCTCGAGCCGCGCGCCGAACCGGGACGACGTACGGCGGACTCCCTTGGCGACCGCGCGGACCTTGCCGCGCCCGCGCGTCAGCAGCGTGGCGATCCGGTCCGCCTCACCCAGCTTCTGGGTGCGCAGCACGATCGCCTCATCCCGGTAGAGCGGCACGCGGCCAGTCTCTCACCCGCGACCGACATACTCCTCGAGGCTGATGGGCCGAGCACCCGTGATGTCCTCGACGGCCGTGGAGAGGTGACTGAGCTCGCCGCTCGCGATCGCGGCGTACGACGTGACCCACCCGGCGACCTCCCACGCCGGAGCGCCGAAGCACTCGCGGGAGCGGTACGCCTCGTCCAGCGTCTCGGGCTCGTAGCGGACCTTCCGCCCCCACGCCTCCGTGAGTACGGCGGCCGCCTCGGCGAGCGTGAACGCGGCCGGCCCGGTCAGGTCGTACGTCGCCCCGGAGTGCCCCGGAGTCCACCAGCACCCGGGCCGCTACTGCCGCCACGTCATCGCGCGCGACCGCGGCCGTCCGCCCGTCTCCGGCCGGACCGCGAATCACCCCGTCCTCGCCCGCGAACCCAGGCACGAAGTCGATATACAAGTTGTCCCGCAGGAACGTGAAGCCGACACCGGTCGACCGGATGTGCTGCTCCGTGTGCCAATGGTCCCGCGCGAACGTGAACGTCGCCCCTGGCGCCGCGCCGGCGAACGACGTGTAGACGATCCGCCTGACTCCCGCCGCCACCGCCGCGTCAACCGTTGCCTTGTGCAACGCGACCCGATCCGCCGATTCCGTTGCACTGAGCAACATCAACGTGTCGACCCCGTCGAGCGCGTTCAGCAGCGCGGCGTGCTCGCCGTACGCCGCCTGCGCCACCTCGGTGTCCGGCAACGACGGAGCCCGTCCGGGATCCCGGACGATCAGCCGCTGGCGTACGCCGGAATCCGCCAGCCGCCGCGCGATCCGGGACCCGAGGCCGCCGGTCGCAGCGGTGACGCCGATCACTTCCCCACCAGGTCCATTCCACCGTCGGTGTATCGCTGCCCGGACACCGCCTCCGCCGGGAACGCCTCGTCGAGCGCGGCCAGTTCGGACGCCGTCAGCGTGACGTCGACCGCACCGAGATTCTCGGCCAGGTACTTGCGCCGCTTCGTCCCCGGGATCGGCGCCACATCGTTGCCCTGAGCAAGCAGCCAGGCGAGCGCCAGCTGGCCGGGCGTGATCCCCTTGGCCGCCGCCAACTCCTGCACCTTGGCGACCAGGTCGAGGTTGCGCTGGAAGTTCTCGCCCTGGAACCGCGGCAGCCCGCGCCGCATGTCGTCCGGCTCGAAGTCCTCCGGCGACTTGAGCTGCCCGGTCAGGAACCCGCGCCCGAGCGGGCTGAACGGCACGAACCCGATCCCGAGCTCCCGAAGCGTCGGCAGTACGACGGTCTCCGGGTCGCGCGTCCACAGCGACCACTCACTCTGGACGGCGCTGATCGGGTGCACCGCGTGCGCGGCCCGGACCGTGTCACCGTTCACCTCGGACAGCCCCAGGTACCGCACCTTGCCGGCCTGGACCTGCGAAGCCATCGCACCGACCGTCTCCTCGATCGGCACCTGCGGGTCACGCCGGTGCAGGTACCACAGGTCGACGTGGTCCACGCCCAGCCGGCGCAACGATGCGTCCAAGGCCTGTACGGC
Source organism: Kribbella sp. NBC_01484 (assembly GCF_036227145.1). Classification (NCBI taxonomy): domain Bacteria; kingdom Bacillati; phylum Actinomycetota; class Actinomycetes; order Propionibacteriales; family Kribbellaceae; genus Kribbella; species Kribbella sp. NBC_01484. Next base: position 5,466,563 of record NZ_CP109437.1, on the reverse strand, counting down.
GTACTCCGGCGAACCGTCGACCTGGTTCGCGAGGCCGAGGCCGGCCCCAGGCTTCTTGAAGCCGAACTTGGTGGCGAGTACCACCTCGTCGCGACGGCCGGCCAGGGCGCGGCCGACGAGTTCCTCGTTCTGGCCGGCGCCGTACACGTCGGCGGTGTCGAGGAAGGTGCAGCCCGCGTCGATCGCCGCGTGCAGGGTGGCGACGGACTCGGCCTCGTCCGAGGTCACGCCGTACGACTGGGACATCCCCATGCAGCCGAGGCCGAGGCAGGAAACGGTCAGATCGCCGAGTTGGGATTCACGCATGCCCCGAACCTACCGCCGTCACTCGATGCACCGGGCAACCCCCTCCCGCTCAGTCACCGTCCGTGATCCGGATTGCTGCCTAGACAACAACTCTGTGACATTTCGGCACGGTCCGGTACAGCCATCGGCCGGTTCCGTATCTTCGGGCGGGCGGGCGAGACGCTGGGGGTGGCTGAACAGATGTTCCTACGACGGGCGCTGCGGTACCGGTGGTCCCAGGCGCTGGTGCTGGCCGGTATCAGTCTGCTGATCGGGACCTGCGCTGTGTTCGGGCCCTGGTTCGCGCGCGCCGTCGAGCAGACCGTGATGACCGAGACCCTGACCGGGCAGCGCCTGTCGGCCGCGTGGCAGCTCGAGACGAGCCCGACCCGGAGTTCCGCCGGCACCCAGTCCCGACCCGAGGACCTCAGCAAGCTGGTACCGGCCGACCTCGCGCCTCTCTTCACCAAGCCCGTACTCGGCATTCACAGCGACGTCGTCTGGCGCGACGCGGACCCGTCGATCGTCAGCCGGCTGCTGTGGCGCGAGGGGTACTGCGACCAGATCGTCGTGGTCGCGGGCCGGTGCCCGCACGGACCGAACGAGGTGATCGCGTCGACGGTGGACCAGGCGACCTGGGGTGTCCAGCTCGGCGCGAGGGTCAACGCCGTACCGGACACGTACGCCGGTGGCGGCACGCTCACCGTGGTCGGGTTGTACCGCCCCAAGGACGTCGGCGCGGACTACTGGTTCGGCCGGCCGCCGATCGGTCATTCCAAGCCGCCGGGAGACAAGGCGCCGGGCGAGACCGACTATCTGCTGACCGACCGTACGACGTTCACACCCGACATCTGGAATCAGCACACGACGCTGGACACCCGGCCGGCCCCCGGGCTGGCGAGGCTCGACGACCTGGACCGGCTGGAGGCGGCATCGACTGCCGTGAAGAGCCAAGCCACCGAACTCGGCGCCGACAACACCTCCGGGCTGATCGGCGTGATCGACCGGATCCGCGACGAGCGTCAGCAGGCCGCGACGATCATCCCGCTCGTGATGGTCCAGGTCGCTCTGTTCGGACTGGTCGTCCTCGCCTTGGCCCTCGCCGTAGTGGTCGACCAGCGCCGGCCCGAGATCGCGGTCGCCCGCCTCCGCGGATCCACCGCACGCCGTACCAGCCGGTTGTTGTCGGTTGAGCTGGGCGTGCCGGTGCTGGCCGGAACGCTCGGGGGTGCACCGGTCGGCTTCGCGCTCCTGCTGATCGTCCGAGCGACCTGGCTGCACCGAGGCTCTCCCATCGAGCTGCCGTGGACGGTGCCCGTCGCGCTGCTGGCGGTTGCGGTGGTTGCTCTCGGCGTCGTGGTGCCTCAGGTCCGCGGCGTCGTACGGCAGCATATCTCCGCGCTGCTGCGGCGAGTGGCGCCACACCGGGGCGGCAGGACGCTCGGCATGGTGGACCTGGCGATCATCGTGCTCGCCGTCGCGGGACTCGTCTCGGCGCTGACCGGTTCGGGCCGAGGCCCGTTGCCCGTTCTCGCGCCCGCCCTCCTGGCGCTGGCAGTCGGGCTTACGTTCGCCCACCTACTCCTGCCGGTCGCGGGATTCATCAGCCGGCGAGCCTTGCGTCGGGGACGTCTGGGTCTGGCACTCGGAGCTTTGCAAGTCTCGCGCCGACCAGCTGTCACCCGCATCGTCGCGGCGGTCGCGGTAGCGGCCGGGCTGGTCGCCTTCGCCGGCCAGGCCGCGTCGGTCGGCGAACACAACCGGCAGTCCCGCGCCGGCTACGAGACCGGCGCCGAGGGTGTGCTGCGGGTGAACGCCGGTAGCCTCGGCGCCTTCACCCAGGCGATCAACCGGATCGACCCGGACCGGCAGTGGTTCACACCGGTCGTCGTGGCCCGTCCGCCGTCGCCCGACGCGCTGCAGACGATGATGATCGAACCGGACAGCTTCCGGCGGATCGCGTACCGCGGCGATCGGCTCACCGACGCCCAGGGATTCGGCAGGCTCGCGGCACCAAGCGTCCCGCCGATCGAGTTCCGCAGTACTCAGCTGACCATCACCGCCTCCCCCGGCCCGATGACGCCGGTGCGGGCGAAGACCACGAACGGCGAGGAGCCGGCGACTCAGCCGGCCGCGAAGTCCGTCCTCCTGGTGGCGAACCTCGTCAGCCTGCGCAATGGTGCACGCACCGACATCACCTTCCCGCGGCTGCCACTGATCCCCGGACGGCAGACCGAGCTACAGGCCAAGGTCGACTGCACGGACGGCTGCCAACTACTCCGGCTCGGCGTCACCCGCGACCTGAACGACCAGGCCGGGATCCGCGGCGACATCCAGCTCGGCAAACTGTCGAGCGACGATCACCCGTCGATCCCACTCGGCGACCCCGACGACTGGCAGCCCATCAAGCAACTCGAGTCAAGTCAGGACTCCATCAAAGCGGCCGGCGGCGGAGCACTCACCCTGGTGGTGACGAACCTGGGCGGCGACCAGTACCTGCAGTACGCGACCGTGCCACAGGTGACACCTGCGCTGGTGACGCCGGACTACCGGTACGACGCCTCCGCCACGAGCCCCGCGCTCGACGGCACCCCGATACCGCTGGCCAAGCTCGACCGGCTGGGCGGTCCGGTCAACCGTTTCCCGCTCCGCACCGCAGTCGTCGATCTGGAGACGGTACGGCGACTGGCCGGGACCGTGGACGAAGCGTCGACCGAGTTCGAGCTCTGGCTCGACGCCGACGGACTGGCGAAGGCCGACACGATCATCGACCAGCTCACCAAGGCTGGGTACGCGGCCGAGGTCGTGGACCGCAGGGCCGATCGGATCGCGTCGTACGGGCGATCGGCGAGTGCACTGGCGTTGCAACTGACACCAGTGGTCGGGATCGCGGGCTGGGCGCTGGCGATCGTCGTACTGCTGCTCACCGTGGTGACCTCGTGGCGGTCGCGGGCCCAGGACTACGCGAGCCTGCGGATCACCGGCGTACCGGCCAACACCACCGGTCGGGCGGCACGGTGGGAGCAGACCGGTCCGGTGGCGCTGGCGGTGCTACTGGGATCGGTGTGTGGTGTGGTCGGGGCACAGATCGCGTTGCCACTGATACCGCTGTTCGCTGACACCGGTGGGCCGATACCTCTGGAGCTCAGCACCAACTGGCCAGTCGCACTGCTGCTCTGGCTCGCAGGTACGGCGGTACTCGCGGCCGCGACCCTGTTGCTGGGTACCGGGGTCAACAGGCGAGCCGGGTTCGCCCGCATCCGCGAGGAGCTCACATGACGGTGTCATTGCCGCGCCTCCGGCGCGGCGGGCTGGCGATCAGTACGACGGGACTCGTGCATATCTACCGTGCACACGGGCACGACGTCGCCGCGTTGTCCGGCATCGGGATCACTGTGCGTCCAGGTGAACTGGTCGGGCTGCTCGGACCATCTGGTGCGGGAAAGTCGACGCTACTGCAGTTGTGTGGCGGTCTGCTGACTCCGAGCGCGGGCCGGTTGCAGATCGGTGAGCACAACGTGGCCACGATGACCGAGGCCGAGCTCGACCGGATGCGGGCCGGTGACGTCGGCATCGTGCTGCAAGGTGCCGGACGCAACCTCATCCCCTACCTGACGCCGGTGGACAACGTCCGCTACGCACAAGGAGCCGCATCGCGCGACCGCGACCTCCCACCACCGGAGTCCGTACTAGAGCTCGTGGGACTTCGAGAACACGCCACCTCGCCCCTGTCCTCGCTGACGCCGGGTCAGATCCAGCTGTGTGCGGTGGCCGTGGGCATTGCGACGTACCCAGGACTGTTGCTGGCCGACGAGCCGACCAGTCAGCTCGATCACCAGGCGCGCGACGAGATCCTCGCGGCGATCCGGACGATCAACGCGGAGACCGGGATGACGGTGCTGCTGATCACCCACGACCCCGAGGTGGCGGCGACGCTGCCGCGGACGATCACGATCCGGGACGGACGCATCGCCTCGGAAGGACGCTCGGGCGAGGAGTACGCCGTGGTCGCGACGGACGGGTCGTTGCCCCTGCCACCACACGTCGCCGAACTGCTGCCGGCCGGGACGCTCGTGCAGGTCACCACCGAAGACGGCGAGATCCGGCTCACCCCGGTGGACCAGGAGGGATCGCGATGATCGAGGTCGATCAGGTGACAGTCAGCTACGGCGAGCTCATCGCGGTGTCCGACGTGTCGTTCCGGGTCCCCCCGGGCTTCGTGCTCGCGATCAGCGGGCCGTCCGGCGCCGGCAAAAGTTCGTTGCTCTGGGCAATCGCCGGCGCGGTGCCGGTGAAATCCGGTCAGGTCGAGATCGACGGGCTGGTGATCACCGACCGACCGTCGGCCGCCGCGCACGGCGTCGTACTCATCCCCCAGGGCAACGGCCTGGCGCGCGTCCTGACCGCGCGGGAGAACCTGTCGATGCCGCTGCTCGCAGACCGCAGGCCGGCCGACGACGAGGCACTGGAGGAACTCGATCGCGCGATCGAGCAGGCACTCTCCCAGGTCGGCCTCGAGGAGAGCGGCGACCACCTGGTCGAGGAGCTGTCCGGTGGTGAACAGCAACGGGTCGCGGTCGCTCGCGGCATCGCCCAGCAGGGCCGGGTGATCCTGGCCGACGAGTCCACCAGCGAACTCGACAGCACCAACCGCGAGCGCGTCCTCGACCTGCTCCGGGCCGAGGCTGACCGGGGCGCCGCCGTCGTCATCGCCACCCACGACCCCAATGTCGCGGACAGCGCCGACGGTCACGCCTTAATGGACGAAGGCCGGCTGACCTGGGTACGGCGTCTTTGACGGACGGCTGCTGACATCGGGACCGACCAGGACCGGGTCGAGCTGGATCCTGGTGACGCCGAGCGGAGCGAGCGTCTCGCGCAAGGCGGCCTCGGTGAGGCGCATCCACTCCTGGCGCGGACCTGTTGCCGCCCGCAACTGCGCGAGAGTCGTGAACGCGATGCCGACCCGGCGACCATCGGGCAGGCGCCCGGTCTGCAGTGCCGCTGCGGCACCGGTCGAATGAACAGGGACAAACCAGTCAAGGCTATGTCGAGGCTTCACACTTCGACGTTAAGTCGCCGGCCTGGCCCCGATCATCCTTCCTCACACACCTCCCACAACCTCCACACGCACTTCTCACAGACCCAGTCGGGTCGGCGTGGTCGGTGGGCCGCTCTCCAACAGAACCCGGACCAGCTCGGGGAGATCCCGAGGGGCGAAGCGGCCTTCGTGGGAGCGGAGTTCGTCGAGGGTCCACCAGCGGTGGCCGTACAGATTCTCTGCCTGGAGCTCGGCCTCGGTGAGCGTCCCACCGACGGTGAACGACTCGGTGCGGACCAGGAAGTAGTCGTTGATGACGCCGTCGTACCCGGGAGCGTGGCCCTCGGCAACGACCTCCTGGTGCCAGAGCTGCGGTGGGTCGTCGGGACAGTCCAGCCCGATCTCCTCGATGAGCTCGCGGCGCAGGCCCTCGACCGCCGACTCGCCGTCCTCGATGCCGCCGCCGGGAGTCGCCCAGAGCGGGCCGGAGTCGAACTCGAAGCGGACCAGCAGGATGCGGTCGTCGTGATCAACGACGACGCCACGGGCGGCCGGCCGCAGGCGCGGGTAGGTCAGCTCGAGCTCGCGGTGTTCCTCGACCGGACGGAAGCCGAAGCGGGCGTTGACCTTGCGCATCGGCGCGTTCGACAGCGCCGTCCACGTGTGCAGGAAGCGCTGCGTGGTCCGGTGCTTGTCCAGTTGTGCGAGATTGGCCAGCTTCAGATGTGTGCCCAGGTTGTGCCCGCGATGATCCCGCAGTACGAGCGTGTCGTCCTGCTGGGCATGCTCGGCGTCGGCGCGCGGCAGATACAGCAACGTGTAGCCGGCCGGCTCCCCGGACAGCGTGTGCGCCATCGTCACGAGCGCGAGATAGTTGCGGTCGATCCGCTGCTCACTCGCCTGCAATTTCTCGACGGTCCACGGCACAACCTCCCGCGTCATGCCACCCGTCGGTACGTCGTGATCCATCGCCGTGTGCAGGTCGGCGTACGCCTGCTGGTGCTCCGGGGGACACACGCCCGCCCACGACATGAGCTGGTAGCCATCCAGCGGACCCGCCTCGAGCAGCAACTCGTCCAGCCGGAGCGCGTCGTACGGCAGCGGTACGACGAGTTGTTCCTCGACATGCTCGACCGTGAAACCGAGCCGAGCGGCGAACTCTGCACCCGGCCACGGCTCCGACGGCACGCCGAGCCCGGTCTGGAAGATGGTCCGCCCGAGCTGTGCCGCCCGCGTCACCGCCCACTGCCACAGCGCCGTACCGATCCCCCGCCGCCGGTGCTGCGGGGGTACGTCGATCTCGACCTCGACCGTGTCGAGGTTGTCGGTCAACCGGTACTCGAACAGCATCGCGCCGAGCACGCGATCGTCCTCGAACGCACCGACCGCGAGGCGTTGCTTCAACGGCCCCGGATTGCGCAGGGAGTACCCGAGCGCCTCCTGGCCGACCACGAGCGCGGCCGTCCGGCCCGCGACCGCACCGGCACGGAGCGCGTCGTACCACTCGTCGAACAGGGCCAGGTCGGCCGGGTCGATCTCGCGAACGCTGATCACCCGGCCGACCCAACCAAACAATCGGGTCAGTCCGCCAGTGGATAACCTAAACCGGCGCGACCTTGCCCTGGTACATGTACATGATCACGAAGTTGTCCGCGTACGGCGCGTTCTTCAGGATCGGGTCGTCGTCCGCCGGGAACTTGGCGACTCGGACCCCTTCCAGCGCCGGGTTGTTACCGTAGCGCTCCCAGAGCGGCATGATCGGGAGCAGTTCGTTGAACGCCAGCGCCGCGGCGGTGACGTTCTTCTTCTGCTCGTCGACGTTCAGGCCCTGGGCGGACTTGTCGACGACGGCCTGCAGGTCGATCGGACCCGCGGACGTCGTCTGCTTGAGCGGGAAGTTCATTCCCTTGCCGCCGGAGTTCGCCGCGGTCACGTAGTTGAACGTGTAGAGGTCCTGGACGAACGAGAAGTACGGGTGCGGGTGCGACGACGCGCCCCAGCTCTGGATCGCCATGTCGAACTTGCCGGCCAGGACGTCCGGGTTCAGCTGGGTGAAGGTGATGCCCCGCTTGGTGATGTTGAACCCGAACTTGTTCAGCTGGTCGGCCGCGTTGGTGGCAGCCGGGTTCCAGTCGGCGAACTCGGTCGGGAACTTGATGTCGTACGCCGCAGGCTTGCCCGACGGCAGCTGCCACTTGTCGCCGGCCTTCTTCCAGCCCGCCGCCTGCAGCAGCTGGGTGGCCTTCGCCTCGTCCTTCTCGTAGGCCTGCAGCTTCTTCTGGTCGGCGTCGGAGATCCAGTCCGGTACGGCGATGTCGGAGAAACCGGCCATGAACTTGCAGGCCTTGCCGGAGTCGCCGAGCGCGACGGTGCCGTTCTCGTTGCGGTCGATGATGTAGGCGATCGCCTGCCGCACCCGGACGTCGCTGAACTCCGGGTGGGTGGTGAAGTTGTACACCAGGGCCGGACCCGAGTACACCGGCGGACGGAGGATCCGGAAGCCGGTGGACAGGAAGGTCTTCTCGCTGGCCACCGCGAAGCCGTGGGTGGCGTAGTCGACGTCCTTGTTCATTACCGTCGGGGTGATGTCCGAGGTCTCACCGTTGTACAGCAGGACCTTGCTGAAGCCGATCTTGTCGGCGAACAGGCCCTTGTCGTTCTTGACCAGGCTCATCTGGGAGTTGGTCATGGTCTTCGTGTCGTAGTTGAACGGGCCTGACACGACCGGGTTCTCCGGGCGGAACTTCTGGAAGTCGCCGTTCAGCGCCTTGCCTTCGGCGCTGTCCAGGCTGGTCTTGGCCTTGCGCATCGTCTCGGCCTTGGTGGCCCACTGACCGTAGACGGAGTCCGGCAGGATCGGCGCCCGGAGAATGTAGCGCTCGAGCACCGTCGACGGCGTGCCGATGGTGAACAGGACGGTGGTGTCGTCCTGCGCCTTGACGTCGGACAGGAACGTCCACGACTGCTGGCGCATCAGCCAGTGCAGGTTGAACGTGGAGACGACGTCCTTGGCGGTCACGGGTGAACCGTCACTCCAGGTCAGGCCGGACCGGAGCTTCATCGTGTAGGTGTTGGCCGCCTCGTCCAGCTTGCTGGACTCGGCCATCATGTATTCCCACTTCTTGTCCTGCCAGTAGTACAGACCGCCGCTGGGGTAGATCAGATCGAGATACGGGCTCTGCTGCTGGATGCCGTCGGTGACGCCGGCGGCCAGGTTGAAGTGACCCTTGGGTGGCAGCTGGTAGGGGTACGCGCCGTGGAACTCCTTGTTGCCACCCGACTTGCTGCTCTCCGCGGTCGGAGAGCTCGGTGAACACGCCTCCAGCGACCCGACGCCGGCGATGCCGACGCCGGCGATGCCGAACAGCTGGAGCACGTGCCGGCGAGAGACCGCGTTGGTCCGGTCGCTAGCGCCGGATTCGTTGGTGCCGGTGGGACTCATCCTTCGTCCTTTCCTGAACTGACCGCACGCCCGCGTGGTCAGGCACTACTACTGGTGTTACTAACCGTCCTCGCGTTTCTCCCGGCGCCTGGTCAGGACGACCCCGGCGACGACGATCAGGCCCAAGAGCAGGCCCAAACACAAGGTGAACAGGGTGATCACGAACTCCGGTGTCCCCGGCGTCAGCGTGAACAGCAGAACCACGCTGGCCAGGACCAGGAACGTCGCCCAGCCGAGAGCAACTCGGCCGATCTCGGGCGGCATCAGCCGGCCGGTTCATCCGGCCGGAGCTTCTCGACCGGCCGGAGCTCGTCGGCGCCGTCGCGGGCCACCACGTGGCACGCGGCCGACTGACCAGAACGTACTTCGACCAGACCGGGCACCTCGCCGTCACACAGGCCGCCCTCGAACCGGCCGCAGCGCGGATGGAATGCACACCCGGGTGGCAGGTGCGCCAGACTCGGGATCTCCAGGCTGCGCAGCGAGCCGGCGCCCTTGGTCTTGGTCAGGTCGGGATCAGGCTCCGGGATCGCGTCGATCAGCGCCTGGGTGTACGGATGCGTGGGCGCGTTGATGATCTGCCGGGTCGGCCCGAACTCGACGATCCGGCCCAGGTACATCACCGCGGTCTTGCCGTTCCAGCCGAAGTACTTCGCGATTGCCAGGTCGTGGGTGATGAAGAGGAACCCAACGCCGAGGTCGTCGCGCAGCCGGCCGAGCATCGCCAGCACGCTGATCCGGATCGAGACGTCGAGCATCGAGGTCGACTCGTCGGCGATGATGAGCTTCGGGTCCAGCGTCAGCGCCCGGGCGACCGACGCCCGCTGCCGCTGGCCGCCGGACAGCTGGTGCGGGTACTTCTGCAGGAAGTTCTCCGGTGGCGTCAGGTCGACCTTCTTCAGCAGCTCGGCCGCGTGCGCAGCCGCGGCCTTCGAGCCTTTGACCACCCCGTGCTTGAGCAGCGGCGCGGTCAGCGTCTGCTGGATGGTCCGGGTCGGGTTCAGCGAGGCGTACGGATCCTGGTGAACGTACTGGACGCTGCGCCGGAAGCGGCCGAACTCCTGCCGCTTCATCGACCAGATGTCGGTGCCGTCGAAGGCCACCTGCCCGTCGGTCGGCCGGGCCAGACCGGCCGCCATCCGGGCGGCCGTGGTCTTGCCGGAGCCGCTCTCGCCGACCAGGCAGAGCACCTCACCGGGATTCACGGACAGGTCGACGTGATCGACCGCGCGGATCGGGCCGGCCTTGGTGTCGAACACCTGACTGACCCCCGCGAGCGTCATCAGTGGCTTGCGCCCCTCAGCCGTCGCGTCCGGGGCCGTCTCCGTCGCGGTCATGCGGGCGTCTCCAAGTCGTCGCTTCGCACCCGTCGATCGAGGTGCACCTCACCGGAATGGATGCAGGCGACCTCGTGCGCGTCGCCCGACTGGTCGGTCACCGCAAGCAGCGGCGGGTCGGCCGCCTTGCACTCCTCCGTGGCGAACTTGCAGCGCGGGTGGAACGTGCAGCCCCGCGGCAACGCGGCCAGACTCGGCGGACCGCCCGGGATCGACTCGAGATCCGGCAGGTCGCCGACGATCGGCGGCACGGCGTTGATCAGGGCGAGCGTGTACGGATGCCGTGGCTGGTAGAACAGGTCCCGGACGCCACCGGTCTCGACGATGCGACCGGCGTACATGGTGGCGACCCGGTCGGCGAGCTCCGCGGCCAGCGACAGGTCGTGCGAGATGAAGATCATCGAGAAGCCGAGCCGCTCCCGGACCTCGTGCAGTACGTCGACGATCGAACGCTGCGTGAGGATGTCCAGGGCCGTGGTCGGCTCGTCCAGGATCAGGACCTCAGGCTCGAGCAGCAGGCTCATCGCGATCAGCACCCGCTGCCGCATGCCGCCGGACAGTTCGTGCGGGTAGCTGTCCATCACCCGGGCCGGCTCGAGCCGGACCAGTCGCAGCAGCTCCCCGGCCCGGTCCTCGATCTCCTGCCTGCTGGCCTTGGTGTGCGCCCGCATCGTGTCGTGCATGTGCCCGCGGATCTTCAGCAACGGGTTGAAGGCGTTCATCGCGCCCTGGAAGACCATCGCCGCGTCCCGCCAGCGGAACTGCCGCAGGTCGCGGCCGTCGAGACCGAGGATGTCGATCTCGGCGCCGTCGCCGCGGTTGAACGTCACTGTTCCGGAGGCGTGGCCGAGGCGGGGCAGCAACCGCAGCAGACCGAGCCCGAAGGTCGTCTTGCCACAGCCGCTCTCCCCCACCAGCGCGAGGCTTTCGCCGGGGTAGAGATCCAGGTCGATTCCCCGGACGGCGTGCACCGTGGCGCCGGCTCCGGTCCGGTACTCGACCTTGAAGTCGCGGATGGACAGCAGTGGCTTGCCCTGGCCGCCGCGCACCGCGCGGGTCGCTCCCGCTGTGCTGGTCACCATGCTCACCGGTCCCGGAGACGCGGGTTGAGGATTTCTTCGAGCGATCTCGTCATCATCACCAATCCGAGCAGCAGGAGGACGATCGCCACGATCGGGGCCAGGATGAACGCCAGGCTCGCGTCGTTGAAGATGGCGCCGGCGATCCAGGCGCGGTTGAGCATGATGCCCCAGTTCGATCCGGTCAACGGCGCCAGACCCAGCAGGTAGAGGCCGACCAGCGCGTAGATCGCGTTGGTGACGGCGATCATGAAGTTCATCAGGATGAAGCTGGCCATGTTCGGCAGGATCTCGACGAAGATCACCCGGGGCGTGCCGAGGTCGAGCAGCCGGGCCGCCTCGACGAACTCACGTTCCTTCAGTGAGAGCACCAGCGACCGCACCGCCCGAGTCAGCACCGGCCACGCCAGAGCGCCGACCAGCAGGGCGAGCAGGAGCGGCGAGTCGAGCTTGAACATCGCACCGAGCACCGCGAGCAGGACGATCGTCGGGATCGTGAGCGCGACGTCGGCGGCGGTGACCACCACCGAGTCGACCCACCCGCCGAGGTAGGCGGCCAGCGACCCGAGGACGATCGCGATGACTGTCGAGATCGCCGCGGCGAGGAATCCGATGAAGATGACGGCCCGGCCGCCGTCGATCATCTGGATCAGCACATCTTTGCCCTCGTTGTCGGTGCCGAGCAGGTGCCCGGGCGAACCTGCGGGCAGCATGATCGACTTCACGTCGGGCACCACGTCCGGGGTGAAGAACGGCCCGATCGCGGTGATCAGCACCAGCAGCGCCACGATCACGAAGCCGATGAAACCGGCCGGGCTGCGCCGCAGCCCCCGGAGGATGCTGGAGAATTTCCCGATGCTCGTCGTACCGATCGCGGTGTCGGTATCGCCGATCACTGTGTCAGTCATGTCGGACATCTCGTCACCCCTTCGACTTGCCGCCGACGCGGATCCGCGGATCCAGCCGGCTGTAGAGGATGTCGGCGACCAGGTTGGCCAGCACCACCGAGATGGTCAGGACGAGGAAGATCCCCTGCAGGACCGCGTAGTCGCGGCCGTTGAGCGCGGTGAAGAGGCTGTAGCCGATGCCCTGGTAGCCGAAGATCTTCTCGACGAAGATCGCGCCGCCGACGACGAATCCGAGCGACACCGCGAGCGCGCTGAACAACGGCAGTACCGCGTTGCGTCCGACGTACCCGGTGCGGATGCGCCCGTCGGTCAGGCCGCGGGCCCGGGCAACGGTCACGTAGTCCTCGCCCAGGGTCTCCACCGTCGACGACTTCATCACCAGCGCCCAGGACCCGACCGTGGTCAGTGTGTAGGCGAGGATCGGCAGCGTCGCGTGGTACAGCGCATCGTTCAGGAAGCTCAGGCTGAACGACGGCTCCACGCCGGGCGAGAACGAGCCGCGGGCCTTGGTCAGGTCGAACAGCTGCAGCTTCACGCCGAGGAAGACCACGATCAGGATCGCGAGGATGTAGTTTGGGATCGCGTGCAGCAGCGCCCCGACCGAGGTCAGCAGGTGGTCGATCCAGCTCTCCCGGCGGTAGGCCATCACCATCCCGGAGATGATGCCGATGATGAAGGCGAGGGTCGTGGCGATGCCGACGGAGAACAGCGTCCAGGGCAGGTAGGTCTTGATGACCTCGGCCACCGTGGTGCCGGGTGACAGCAGCGAGTTCCCGAAGTCACCGTGCAGCATGTTGAGCATGTACTGGAGGTACTGCTGGATCAGCGGCTGGTCCGGATCGAGCGAGAACAGGCTCTGCGCCTGCGCGGCGGCGTCGGCGTAGGAGACACCGGTCTGCGCGATCTGGGTCGAGATGAAGGTGTCGACCGGGTTCCCCGGCAGCAGCCGGACCAGGAAGAACGTCATCGTCGTGACCAGAAAGATGGTCAAGATCGCCTTCGCGAATCTTCGGACCAGCCAGGCACTTGTGAAGCGTCGAACGACTGTCGGTCTCGGTTGTTCGGCCGGACCTTCGATCAGTTTCGACGCGGGTGTCTCGACCGCACCGCTCACTGCTCACCTCCACGCGACTGCCAGGGAAAGTCGGTGGCGCAGACCCCTCAGACCACAAGACTTAGTAATGCTGTCTTGCAAGGATCTGCGCATAGTGACGACAGTGTGCGCAACCCCAGTCATCGAGTCAACGTCTTGAGGCAACGTTGAGACAACGTTGCGAACCGTGACGCAACGGTATCGGGGAGTGCTGGAATCGCACGCCTCCGACACGGGGAGACGGGCGATACCTGATTGCTCAGCGAGTGGCGCGGTTGATGGCGGACACGACCGCCTTGAGCGAGGCGGTCAGGATGTTGGCGTCCCGCCCGACGCCCCAGAAGACCTCGTCGCCGACCTCGCACTCGACGTACGCCGCGGCCAGCGCGTCACCGCCCGCGGACAGCGCGTGCTCGTGATAGTCCAGTACGCGGATGTCGTACTTGAGCGGCTTGATAGCGTCGACGAAAGCCGAGACCGGGCCGTTGCCTTCGCCAACCAACTCGTGTGGGACCCCATTGGAATAGACCTGAACGCGCAGCTGATCGCCTTGGCCCTCGCCGGATGTCGAGTTGACCGTGAGCAGTGACAGCTTGCCAGGGGCCAGGTACTCGGCCGCGAAGATGTCCCACATCTGCTGCGGGCCGACCTCGCCGCCCTCGGAGTCGGTGTGCTGCTGGATCACCCGGCTGAACTCGATCTGCAGCCGGCGCGGCAGGTCGAGCCGGTGCTCGGACTTCATGATGTACGCGACGCCGCCCTTGCCGGACTGCGAGTTGACCCGGATGACCGCCTCGTACGACCGGCCGACGTCCTTCGGGTCGATCGGCAGGTACGGCGCCTCCCAGGCGATCTCGCCGACCGGCCTGCCCTCGGCCGCCGCCTGCTTGTCCAGCGCCTCCAGGCCCTTCTTGATCGCGTCCTGGTGCGATCCGGAGAATGCGGTGTAGACCAGGTCACCGGCGTACGGCTGCCGCTCGGGAACGCGCATCTGCGTGCAGTACTCGACCGTGCGGCGGATCTCGTCGATGTCCGAGAAGTCGATCTGCGGGTCGATGCCCTGGCTGAACAGGTTCATCCCCAGCGTGACCAGGTCCACGTTGCCCGTCCGCTCACCGTGGCCGAACAGGCAGCCCTCGACCCGGTCCGCGCCGGCCATCAGGGCCAGCTCGGTGGCGGCCACCGCCGTCCCGCGGTCGTTGTGCGGGTGCAGGCTGATCGTGCTGTGCTCGCGCCGGGTCAGGTTGCGGCCGAACCACTCGATCTGGTCGGCGTACACGTTCGGGGTGGACATCTCGACGGTGGCCGGCAGGTTCAGGATGATCTCCCGGCCCTCGGCGGGCTGCCAGACGTCGGAGACCGCCTCGCACACCTCCAGCGCGAACTCCAGCTCGGTGCCGGTGAAGATCTCCGGGCTGTACTGGTAGCCGAACTCGCAGTCGCCCAGGATCTCGTCGGCGTACTTCATCACAGTCTCGGTGCCGCGGACCGCGATGGTGCGGCACTCCGCCTTGTCCACGGCGAAGACGACCCGGCGGAACAGCGGCGCGGTCGCGTTATAGAGGTGGATGGTGGCCTTCGGCGAGCCCTGCAGTGACTGCACGGTCCGCTCGATCAGCTCGTCGCGGGCCTGGGTCAGCACCGAGATCGTCACGTCGTCGGGGATGACGTCGTCCTCGATCAGGCTGCGGACGAAGTCGAAGTCGTACTGGCTGGCGCTCGGGAAGCCGACCTCGATCTCCTTGTAGCCCATCGACACCAGCAGGTCGAACATCCGCCGCTTCCGGGCCGGCGACATCGGCTCGACCAGCGCCTGGTTACCGTCGCGGAGGTCGGTGGACAGCCAGCGCGGGGTCCGGTCGACGGTTTTGGTGGGCCAGGTGCGGTCCGGCAGGTCGATCGGCGGGAACGCGCGGTAGCGCTGGATCGGCATGCCGGAGGACTGCTGGACAGGCTTGGGCTGGTTCTTGGGTGCCACGGGGGTTCTCCTCGGGAGGGTGTACTGCGGGTGTCGTGAGGGACGACCGGCGTACGACGAGACTCCGCGGCGAGGGAACCGGCCTGGTCAGGCCTCGCCGCGGCAGCGAAGGAGGAGAAGCTGGTGCCGCATGATGCCAGGGAGTCTATGCACAACCCGGTTACCCCGTCGAACCCGGGGTCTCGATCGCCGAGACACAGAGGGTGATGGGCGCGCCGCGGAATGGTTGGTAGACAACGTCTAGACCGATCCTGTAGACACTGTCTACGTGATCGCCCTGGGCCTTCTGACGGCATCCGCGTGCTGCCATGCCGCGTGGAATCTACTCATGAAGACGTCCCGTGCGGGAGGTCCGGCGTTCGTGTGGCTGTGCGGTCTGGTGACCCTGCCGGTATCGCTCGTACTGCTGGTCCACTCGGCGACCCGCGGCGCTCTCACGGGGACCTGGTGGGCCGGACTGGTGAGCATGGTCCTGCACACCGCGTACGCCGTCACACTGCAGAAGGCCTATGCCGCTGGGGAGTTCTCGACGGTTTATCCGGTCAGTCGGGGGACGGCTCCGGTACTGGTGACCGTGGCGGCGATTCCGTGGCTGGGCGGATCCGGTCCGTGGGTGTTCGTCGGTGCCGCGCTGGTGCTGGGCGGCGTACTGCTCATGGACGGGGTGCACTCGCGCCGGTTGGGGCGCGGGATTGCCCTGGGCCTGGCCGTGGCGAGCTGTACTGCTGCTTACACCCTGTGGGACGGCTTCTCCGTCACGTCGCTCGGCGTCGGCGTCCTGACGTATCTCGCCGTGGCGAATGTGGCTCAGGTTGTCGTGTTGTCGGCACTGGTCCGGAAGCTGGACTGCACTCAGTGGCGGCGCGCGGTGCCGATCGCTGTCCTGACGCCGGCGAGCTATGGCCTTGTTTTGCTGGCGTTGTCGGTCGCATCGGTCGACACGGTGGCGATCGGCCGCACGCTGAACGTCGTACTCGGCGCCTTGCTCGGTGCGGTCGTGCTGCACGAGCGGCTCACTCCAACCCGCATCGCCGGCCTCACCACGATCATCGCCGGCGTCTTGCTTGTCAGCACCTGAAGACGTTGTTCCTGGTCTGAGGTTGCCTTCAAGGGGGCTTGAATATTTAGGCTTCAATCATGACTGATTCCCTCAGCGACCGGATCGGCAGCCACGGACTCGGCGTCCTGGTCACGATCAAGCGGGACGGACGACCCCAACTGTCGAACGTCACCTATGTTTACGACGGCACCCGGATCCGGGTCTCACTCACCGACGACCGGGCCAAGACGAAGAACTTGCGCCGCGATCCGCGAGCCAGCCTGTACGTCGGTGACCCGCGCGGCCGCTCGTACGTCGTACTGGAAGGGAAGGCCGAGCTCAGCCCGGTCGCCGCCGACCCGCACGACGCGGTCGTCGAGGATCTTGTGGATTACTACCGGACCGCTTCGGGTGAGCACCCGGACTGGGACGAGTACCGCGCGGTCATGGTGCAGGACAAACGGCTGATGTTCTCGATGACCGTTGACCACGCGTATGGAATGCCTATGCCGAGCTGACCTACGCGGCGGCCGTGGAACTTCTCGACGGCGAATAAACCACTCGCGATAACCGCCCGGCTGATGGACGCTGAGGGCGTGGAGATCACGAGACTGTCACCCGACGACGAGGCCGGGTGCACGGAAGCCGTAGCCCTGCTGACCGTAGCGGCGAAGCTGGACTGCCCGGAGTGGTTGCTGCCGACACCGCGCAGCTACGCCGCCCATTTGAAGTACGGCTGGGACGGCGACCCCGGCCAGGCCTACCTGGCCCGCGACGACGACGGCGTGACCGTCGGACTCCTCGGCCTGCACACCCCGACGTACGACAACACCCATCTCGCGTGGCTCGAGGTCCAGGTGCATCCGGATCACCGGGGGCACGGGATCGGCTCGGAGCTGGTCGCGTACGGCGAGCGGTTGGCCCGCGAACTGGGCCGGACCTCCGTCGGCACGGACAACTGGGACCTGCCGAAGGCGAACGCGTTCTCGCTGCGGCACGGGTTCGAGCAGAAGGCGATCGAGGTCAACCGGCGGCAGGACATCGCCGGCCTCGACTGGTCCGTCGTACAGCGCCTGTACGACGAGGCGGTGCAGGCATCGACGGCGTACGAGCTGCTGCGGGTGATCGGGCCGGTGCCCGAGGAACTGCTGGGCGGCATGGTCGCACTGACCGAGTCGATCAACGATGCGCCGAAGGACGACCTGGACATCGAGGACGACGTGTTCACGCCGGAGCGGCTGCGCGCGTACGAAGCTGCTCAGATCGCCCACGACCGGACCGTGTATCGCGTGATCGCGCGGGAGCGTTCGACCGGCGAGCTGGCCGGGCACTCGGTCGTCGCGGTCGAGCAGGAACGACCGAACATCGCCGAGCAGCACGACACCGCCGTCGACCGCAAGCACCGCGGCCACCGCCTCGGCGCCCTGGTCAAGTGCGACATGCTCCTGTGGCTGCGCGAGCAGGAGACCGCCGTCACCCAGCTCGACACCTGGAACGCCGAGTCCAACGCCCACATGATCGCCATCAACGAACAGCTCAACTACCACATCGTCGCCCGAGCCATCGCCTACCAGAAGCCGCTCTAGTTGTCGTCGTCCCCGTCGAGGGCGTCCCGGAGGGCAGCTCGGGTAGTGATGCCCAACTTCGGGAAGATCCGGTAGAGGTGTCCGCCGATCGTGCGCGGCGACAGGTAGAGCTGTGTCGCGATCTCCTTGTTCGTCAGCCCGGAGGCGGCGAGCCGGGCGATCTGGAGCTCTTGGGCAGTCAGCGCGGGGAGGCTCGGCGCCGCCAGGGTCGGTGCGAGACCAGCGGCGCGTAGTTCACGCTCGGCCCGTTGGGTCCAGGGATCGGCGCCGAGCGTCCGGAACGCGGCCAGGGCTGTCTGCAACTGGACCTTGGCCTCGGTCAGCGCCCGGGCGCGCCGCAGCTGCTCGCCGTACACGAGACGAACGCGCGCGACATCGAACGGCCACTGCTCGGCCGCGGGCAGGCTGAGCGCGTCCTCGAAGAGTGCGCTCGCCTCCTCCTCCCCTGCCACCATGGCCGCGGATCCCGCCACGAGGATCGCCAGTCTGGGAGAAAGCTTGCTGATCTGAGCCTCTCGCAGCGCGTGGACGTGGCGTTCCGCTTCGATTCGCCTGCCGGTGTGTACGGCGGCCTCGACGAGGTCCATCGCGATCCACAGCGCGTGCGGAACGTGGGACGCCAGGGTGCCGGCCGGGCTCACCGCGGCCGCGTTTCGGTATGCGCTCTCGAAGTCGCCGGCGCCGAGATCGGCCAGCACCAGGGCGTGGTGCGCGTAAACACGTGCGGTACCCACGCCTCTGGGTCCGGCCCAGCCGATCATCTCGTGGGCGAGCGCCCGGCTGGTCTCGAACCTGCCCTGGACCGCGGCGAGCAGCGCCTGGTGATAACGGAAGTACCAGCCGAAGAAACGGCCGGTCCGCTCCTCGGTCACCGACAGTCCTTCGGCCGCAAGCTCGGCGGCCTCGTCCCACTGGCCGCGGTGGAAGTCGTCGACGCAGAGGTCCATCAGGGCCACCAGGTGCCGTCGGGCCGGGCCACCTTCGCGACCGTTCCGGACGGCCCGCCACAAGGCCTCGCGAACCTCCACGAGACGATCGGCGTACATCGCCGCACCGGCGAGGTCGTCCACGATGTTCGGATCGCTCTCGTGGTGCACGGACCGCAGCGCGGCGCGGAGACGAGGCAGCGCGGCCACTCCGGTGCGTGCCGGGTCGGCGAACATGTCCAGCGTGAGCGAGAGCAGCGGTGACGGTCCGCCCGAGAGTCTCGCGATCGCGGCGTACAGCTGCTCCCACAACTCCCGCCGGCCACTCACGAAGCACACGAGTGCGAGTGTCCAGAGCGCCCGGACGACCTCCGGGTCGTCGGCGTTCTGCTGCTGCGGACTGCTGTCGAGGGCACTCACCAGGAGCCGGTGCGCGGTGTCGACCTGTCCGTCCCCGTTCAGCATCACGAAGGCGGCGGCGGACGCGTAGTACAAGGATGTGCTCGCTTGACCGCCGGCGAGCCGGCTGCCTTCGAGCAGTTCCGCCGTACTCGTCATCTCGCCCGTGCTCTCTGCGCCGATGTACGCCGCCGCGGCCAGCCGGCGACCGCGCTCCGCGGGGTCAGGGCTGAGATCGGCGGCGCGCGTGAGCAGGCTCACCACCGACTGGTAGTCGCCTCGCGGGAGCAGGCGCAGCGCCGCGTCTTCCAGGACGCCGGCAACCTGCTCGTCGGCCCCGGTCGTCGCCTCGCCGAGGTGCCACGCCCTGCGGTCGGGCCGATCGACGAGCGCCGCGGCCAGCGCGCGATGGGCCTGGCGGCGCTCCGCTGCGGTCGTGGCGTCGACGACCGCGGATCGGATCAGCGGGTGGCGAAACACGACTCGGCGCGAACTCACCTGCACCAGTTGGTCCTGCTCGGCCGGTGCCAGGTCGTCGATCTTGTACACACCGGCGCCGGCCGCCTCGAGGACTCCGAGCTCCCCGGTGCCCTCCAATGCGGCCGTGAGCAGGAAGGTTCTGGTCGTGCCGGGCAGCTTCGCCACGCGCGACGTGAAGTACCTCTGCAAATGCCGGCCAAGAGGCAGCACCGGGGGCAGTGGCTCCGCTCCGGTGCGCTGAGTCTGGCTCAGCGCCCGCGGAAGTTCGAGCAACGCCAGCGGGTTGCCTTGCGCGGTCTGGAGCAGCCGGGTCCGGACGGCCGCGTCGAGGTCGGGGAACCGGTCGGACAGGAGGCGGCCGGCCGCTTCGTCGTCCAAGGGCTCCAGCCCGAACTCCGGCAGCCCGGTCCGGTCGAAGTACCCCCGGTCCTCGCCGCTGCGGGCAGCCACCAGCAGTCCGGCTCGGCTGCCGGCGAGCCTTCTCGCGACGAAACTCAGAACCCCTGCGCTGGCCGGGTCGATCCAGGGCACGTCGTCGACGATCAGCACCAGGGGCGCGCGGGCTGCCGCCCGCCGGAGCAGAACAGCGGCGGCGTTGGATACCAGCAGTCTGTCCGGGGGTGGTCCGTCACCGAACCCGAGCGCCACCTGCAGCGCGTCGCGCTGGGCCGTACCGAGCTGCTCGACGTCGTCCAGCAGTGGGTACAGCGCCTGGTTCAGAGCGGCGTAGCTGATCTGCTCCTCGAGCTCGGTGCCCGTCGTCCGCAAGACATCTCCCCCGGACGCCCTGGTGTAGTCGGCCGCGGCGTCCAGCAGCGTGGTCTTGCCCACCCCGGCGTCGCCGGACACCAGCAGCACCCCTCCGGTGACGGCGACTTCGCGCACGAACGTCTGCAGGTACTCGATCTCCCGCAACCGTCCGATCATCACGCCCTCCATGCTGTCGAAGGCCACTCGATGCCCCGGGATCGAGTCGGATGACTAATCCGCGAACCGCGGGCCGGCCCACACAGTGATCGTGACCCCGCAACCACCCTGCCGAGAAGGGACCGACCATGCCGCGCTGGTCGACGCCGGGACCTGCCCAGTCGTGCCCGCCAAGTGGATCGGCGCCAGCAGGTTCGTACCTAAGAACAGGTGGTAGTTGCCTCATCCCGCCGGGCTCCCGCCTGAAGACACCATCAAGTCCTCGCGCGAGCCGACTACTACCTGTTCTTAGGTACGCCAGCGGCGCGGATGTCGGTCATGCGGGCTCGACGATGGTTACCTTCATTTGGTTGGTGAGGGTGAAGCCGAGGGATTCGTAGAGGCGGATGGCGGGGGTGTTGGTGCCGCCGGTGTGGAGGAAGGGCTGGCGGCCGGTTGAGGTGATGTGGGCTGCCACGGCTCGGATCAGCCGGCTGCCGAGACCTTGGCCTCGGTACGACGGGTGGGTGCAGACGGCGCTGATCTCGGTGTGGTCGGGGAGGGCGAAGCGGGTGCCGGCCATGGCGATCAGCTCGTCGTTGCGACGGATGCCGACGTAGGTGCCGAGTTCGATGGTGCGGGAGCGGAAGGGGCCGGGGTCGGTCAGGGCGACCAAGGCGAGCATTTCGGGTACGTCGTCGGGACCGAGGGCGACCGTCTCGGGGTCCTCGGCGGCCAGCGACTCGGGTGCGACGAACTGGACGAGGTCGAACTGGCGGTCCAGCTTGAAGGTCTCCGGCAGCGGGAAGTCGGGGCGCATCAGGGCCGCGGTGGTGCCGGGGCCGAGGAGCGTCGCGGCGTCCGCCCAGTCCTGGTCGGTCGGGTTGTCGGGCAGGCCGAGGAACGGCGCGACCGCGGTCGGGTAGCGCCGGGCGTCGCCGCGGGTTTCGGCGAAGGTGGCGTGCGGGCCGGTCAGAGCGGCGTACACGGGGTTGGTCAGCACCGAGGATCTCTCCAAGTCGTCAGAAGCCGAGCTTGCGGAGATGCTTGGCGTCTGTCTGCCAGTTCTTCGCGATCTTGACGTGCAGGTCGAGGTAGACCGGCGTACCCAGCAACGCCTCGATCTGGCGGCGGGCGGACGCGCCGACCTCGCGCAGGCGGGCGCCCTTGTGGCCGATCACGATGCCCTTCTGGCTGTCCCGCTCGAGGTAGATGTTCGCGTACACGTCGAGCAGCGGCTTGTCCTCGGGCCGGTCCTCGCGCAGGCCCATCTCTTCGATGGTGACCGCGATCGAGTGCGGCAACTCGTCCCGGACGCCTTCGAGCGCGGCCTCGCGGATGAGCTCCGCGACCAGCGTCTCCTCGGGCTCGTCGGTGATGTCGCCGTCCGGGTAGAGCGGGAAGCCCTCCGGCAGCAGCTTGATGAGCTCGTCGGTGACGACGTCGACCTGATAGCCCGACGTGGCGGAGACCGGGATGATCGAGGCCCACTCGATCCCGGCCGACTCCCCCAGCGTGGCGATCTCGGCCAGGTGCTCGAGCATCCGGTCCGGCTCGACCAGGTCCGCTTTGGTGGCCAGCGCGACCTTCGGGGTCTTCGCGACCTTCGCCGCCTCGGTGACCAGGAACCGGTCGCCGGGGCCGATCTTGTCGCTGGCCGGCAGGCAGACCGCGATCACGTCGACCTCGGCCCACGTGGTCTTCACCAGGTCGTTCAGCCGCTCACCCAGCAGGGTCCGCGGTTTGTGCAGGCCAGGCGTGTCGACCAGGATCAGCTGCGCGTCCGGCCGGTGCACGATCCCCCGTACGGCGTGCCGCGTGGTCTGCGGCTTCGACGACGTGATGACGATCTTCTGGCCGACCAACGCGTTGGTCAGTGTGGACTTGCCGGCGTTGGGTCGTCCGACGAAGCAGGCGAAACCTGACTTGAAGGGCTCAGGTGTGGACGACATCGCGGACCTCTCCGGTGCCTTGGGCAAGTACTACGGGAATGGCGGCACCAGCGAAGTGGCGGACGACGCCGACGTCGACGGACTCCGAGTCGGTGACCACCGCGGCGGCCTCCAGGCCTTTCACGCCGGACGCCAGCGCCATCGCGACCGCCAGCTGCAGGGCGGTCAGGTCGACGGTGTCGAGTGCCACCGTGCAGGCGGCGTACGTCCGTCCGTCGGAGTCGCGGACAGCGGCTCCTTCAGCGGCCCGGGTACGTGCCCGGGCGGCGCGGGCGAGCGTCACGAGTTTGGCGTCCTCGGCCGAGAGGTCTGACAAGAAAACTCCAAAAGCAGAAGTGGTTACGCGTGCTGGTGGTTCTGGTCCTGCGGGGTGGCGGCGGACTGCCCCCGCCGTACCAGCACAGTACCGACCTGGTTGCGCCGGCCGGACGGCCGCTCCGCCGTCAGCGACAGGCCCGCGATCTCCACCTCGGCGCCGGGGATCGGCAC
Organism: Kribbella sp. NBC_01484; assembly: GCF_036227145.1. Taxonomy (NCBI): domain Bacteria; kingdom Bacillati; phylum Actinomycetota; class Actinomycetes; order Propionibacteriales; family Kribbellaceae; genus Kribbella; species Kribbella sp. NBC_01484. The sequence goes on along the minus strand of NZ_CP109437.1, from coordinate 5,443,623 downwards.
CTTGCCGAGCAGCTTTGCCATCAGGCCGCCGACGGTGTCGACGTCGTCGTCGTCCAGCGGTACGCCGAACAGCTCACCGAGCTCGTCGATCGGGAGCCGGCTGGACACCCGGTACGCGCCGTCGGACAGCTCCTGGACCGAGTCCGGGTCCTCGTCGTACTCGTCGGTGATCTCGCCGACGATCTCCTCCAGGATGTCCTCGATCGCCACGAGTCCCGCCGTACCGCCGTACTCGTCGACGACGATCGCGAGGTGCATCCGGGCCGCCTGCATCTCCCGCAGCAGCTCGTCGACCGGCTTGGAGTCCGGCACGTACATGCACGGCCGCATCACCGACTCGACCCGCTCGGTCGACTCGGCCGAGGAGTTGTCGTAAACCCGGCGCATGACGTCCTTGAGGTAGGCGACGCCGAGGATGTCGTCGAGGGACTCGCCGATCACCGGGATCCGTGAGTACCCGGACCGCAGCGCCAGCGACGTGAGCTGGCGGAGCTTCTTGTGCCGCTCGATGTAGACCATGTCGGTGCGCGGCACCATCACCTCGCGGACGATCGTGTCGCCGAGCTCGAACACCGAGTGGATCATCTGCCGCTCGCCGGACTCGATGACCGCGGACTTCTCGGCGTAGTCGACCAGCGCGCGCAGCTCGGCCTCGGTCGCGAACGGGCCCTCGGCGAACCCCTTGCCCGGGGTGAGCGCGTTGCCGATCATGATCAGCACCTTGGGCAGCGGGCCGAGCACCTTGGTCAGCGCCATCACCGGACCGGCCGAGACGATCGCGAACCGGTCCGAGTGCTGCCGGCCCAGCGTCCGCGGCGCGACGCCGATGATCACGTACGAGACCAGCACCATCACCACTGCGGTGATCAGGATGTGTACCCAGGTGAGTTCGAAGACTCCGGACAGGGCCTGCGTGACGAGCACGATCGCGGTGATCTCGCAGCTCAGGCGGAGCAGCAGCAGGGAGTTCAGGTACCGGGGCGCGTCCGAGAGCAGGTCGCGGAGCCGGACCGCGCGCAGGTTGCCCAGCTCGACCTGCTCGTTCGCCCGGACCTTGGAGTACGACGACAGTGCGGCCTCGGCGCCGGCGAACAGACCGGCGAGCAGGACGAGCACCGCGGCCACAACCAGCAGAACGAGGTCGTGGGAGCTCAACAGAACGTCACTCCTGTCCTGAGGGAACCATCAGGCATCCACTAGTCGGTTTCCAGGGGCTCGCCATGCTTCCAGAAGGCGGCCCTGGACGTCCCACATCTCCGCCTTCTCGGCGGGTTCCGCATGGTCGTAGCCGAGCAGGTGCAGGATGCCGTGCACGGTCAGGAGCTCCAGCTCGGCCCACGTGCCGTGGCCGGCCTTCGCCCCTTGCGCGGCCGCGACGGTCGGGCAGAGCGCGATGTCACCGAGATGCCCGAGCGGCGGGTCGGCGTCGTCCTCGGCACCGGGCCGCAGCTCGTCCATCGGCCACGACATCACGTCGGTCGGACCCGGCAGGTCCAGGAACTCGACGTGATATCGCGCCATCGTGTCCTCGTCGACCAGCTTGATCGACAGCTCACATTCGGGGTGCAGGCGCAGCGACGACATCACGAATCGGCTGAGCCGCATCAGTCCGTGTGCGTCGATCTCCACGCCGGACTCGTTGTTGACCTCGACGTTCATCGGTTCGGCTCAGCGCTGCCCTTCGAAGTTCTCGTACGCCGAGACGATCCGGCCGACCAACTTGTGCCGGACCACGTCGTGCGAGGTCAGCCGGCAGAAGGTCAGGTCCTGGACACCCTCGAGGATGTCCTGCACGACGCGCAGTCCGGAGTTGGTGCCGCTCGGCAGGTCGACCTGGGTGACGTCGCCGGTGACGACCATCTTGGAGCCGAAACCGAGCCGGGTGAGGAACATCTTCATCTGCTCCGGCGAGGTGTTCTGCGCCTCGTCCAGGATGATGTAGGCGTCGTTCAGGGTCCGGCCGCGCATGTAGGCCAGCGGCGCGATCTCGATCGTGCCCGCCGTCATCAGCCGCGGGATCGACTCCGGGTCGAGCATGTCGTGCAGAGCGTCGTACAGCGGGCGCAGGTACGGGTCGATCTTCTCCGACAGGGTGCCGGGCAGGAACCCGAGCCGCTCGCCGGCCTCGACGGCCGGCCGGGTCAGGATGATCCGGGTGACCTCCTTGGCCTGCAGCGCCTGGACCGCCTTGGCGACGGCCAGGTACGTCTTGCCTGTACCGGCCGGGCCGATGCCGAACGTGATCGTGTTCTTGTCGATCGCGTCGACGTACCGCTTCTGGTTCAGCGTCTTGGGCCGGATCGTGCGGCCGCGGCTGGACAGGATGTTCTGGGTCAGGACATCGGCCGGGCTCTCGGCCGTGGCGGACTTGATCATCGCGATGCTGCGCTCGACCGAGTCGGCGGTCAGCCCGTGCCCGGTGCGGATGACCGCGATCAGCTCGTCGATCAGCCGCTCGGCCAGGGCCAGCTCGGCCGGCTCGCCGTTCAGCGTGATCTCGTTGCCGCGGACCATGATGTCGGCGGCGAACTCCTTCTCGACGATGCGGAGGAACTCGTCCCGGGCTCCGAGCAGGGCCACCATGTCGATGCTGTTCGGCACGACGATCTTGTGCGACGCCTGCGTGCTGGTGGCGGTGTTCGATCGGGACAGCTCATCGCGTCCGCGACCGTTCGCGCGCGCCTCCGGTTCGATACTGCGTGGCCTGGACAGCCTGTTCCCTCCTGATGCCGGTGAAGTAATCACCCCATGCTAGCCGCCCCCACCGACAGCCTCACTTGTAATTCACCCAGACACGCTCAGTGACCACAGTCCGCCGCGGTCATGGGGCCTCCCGCCCTGGACTGAGGAGCGTAGGGAGCCCGGTCATGGGGCCCCGGTCTGGACTGAGGAACGCAGGGAGCGAAGCGACCGGAGAGACGAGGGAAGACCGGGAGCCAGGCCCCATGACCTGCCGCGCCGGAGGCGTGGCATCCAATGCAGCGACCGGAGCGACGAGGGAAGGGCGGGAGCCAACGCCCCATGACCGCCAACAACACTGTCAACCTGGAAGGTGATTGCCGCGTCTTCGTGTCGTGGCTCAACCGGCCGTGGTGTACGAAGAGTGCGTGACACATGAGTCCTCGTGGGATGCCGACGAGGCGCTGACGGCTGTCTATACCGCGCACTACACGTCGCTGGTTCGCCTCGGCGCCTTGCTGCTGCGCGACACCGGCGCGGCGGAGGAGATCGTGCAGGACGCGTTCGTCGCGATGCACGGCCGCTGGCACCGGCTGCGCGACCCCCACAAGGCGCTCGCGTACCTTCGCACCGCGGTCGTCAACCGCTGCCGCTCCCGCCAGCGACACCTGGTGGTCGTCGACAAGCACACCCCGCGCACGCTCCCCGACGAGCCGAGCGCGGAGCAGGCAGTACTGCGAACCGCCGAGACCGACCGGGTCATCGAGGCGATGCGCACCCTGCCGGAGAAGCAGCGGACCGTGATGGTGCTCCGCTACTACGGTGAGCTCTCGGAGGCCGAGATCGCCGACACGATGGGCATCAGCCGGGGATCCGTGAAGAGCCATGCCGCGCGGGCGACCAAGTCGCTCCGCCAGGTCCTGGAGCAGAGCGTATGAACGAGCGGAGCGAGTTCATCATCAAACACAGGACGACTTGTGCCTCAGCCGCGCCCGGAGCGAAGCGAGGACGCGGATGAACGACCATCCGAACGAGCCGTTCGACGAACTGATGCGGCGGGCCCTCTCCGAGGAGGCGGACCGGATCGAACCGGCCGACGCCCTGCCGGAGATCCGCGCCCGCGCGCACGCCCAACGCCGGCCCGCGGCCCGGCGGCCCTGGCTCCTGACCGTCGGCGCGGCGGCGGTCGGCACCGCCGCGGCGATCGGCGCCTTCGCCGTTTTCAACGGCAACCAGAACTCCGCGAACGACGGCGACGAGGTAGCCGGCCCTGGCACGACCACGACCGCCACCGGAGTCCCGTCCGCAAAGTCCCCGGCCACCACGTCCGCGCCATCCGCCCTGCCGACCGCCGCCACCCTCGCACCGAGCACAAGCGCCGCGCCGACCGTCGTCCCCACAGAGCGCGGCGAGCCGGAGCAGGCCGTCAAGAGCGCGCTCGTACCGGTCTACTGGCTCGGCAACAGGACCGGGACCCAGGCCGGTGCCGACCCGACGCCGACCGTGAAGGCAAAAGCCGTCAAGCTGTACCGCACCTGGGCGAAGGTCAGCGGCCGGCCGGCCGAGCAGGCGGTCCGGATCATGACGTCGAAAGGGCCGTCCGACCCCGACTACTACACGGTCTGGCGCGGCGCCGAGGTCAACGCCGTCACCCGCACGGATGGCGTCGTGACGGTCGATTTCAAGGAGCTCCCGGCGGCCTCGCTCGACCCTGACGTCGCGGACGTGGCCGCGCAGCAACTGATCTACACCGTCCAAGGCGCCCTCCACACCAGCACCGAGCCGGTCCAGATCACCCGCCAGGGCCGCGCCGGCGCCAAGCTCTTCGGCCAGATCGACACCAGTACGCCGCTAGGCCGCGCCCAAGCCGCTGACGTCCAGGCGCTCGTATGGATCGACTCCCCGGCTGACGGCGAGATCACCGCAAACCCTGTCACCATCCAAGGCACCGCAAACGCCTTCGAGGCAACCGTCAACTACCAGGTCACCAACCTGAAGACCCGCAAGACGTCGAAGAGCGTCGTCAACACCAAGGAAGGCCAGAAATTCTCGCCCTTCCTCATCGAACTGAAGCTCACCCCCGGCCCCTACCAGATCGACGCCTACCTCATCTCCGACGCCGACGGCACCATCAGCGACTCCGACTCCAAGTCGATCATCGTCAGGTAGTTGGTTGGTGGAGGTCGTCGATCATCGTGAGGTAGTCGGGAGCTGGATGGTGAAGGCTGCGCCGCCTTCGGGGGCGGGGGCGGCGGTCAGGGTGCCGCCGAGTCTGGTGATGAGGCCGTGGGCCAGGGCCAGGCCGATGCCGGAGCCTACCGGGCGGCGGCCGCGATACTTCTGGTTGAGTACGCCGCGTTCGAAGGCGACCGCGTAGTCCTCGGGGGCCAGTCCGGGGCCTCCGTCGCGGACTTGGATCGCCACGACACCTGGACCGAGCTGGGTGAGTGACATGGTGAGGTGGGCGCCGGGCAGGGTGACGCGGAGTGCGTTCTCGGCCAGGCCGTCGAGGACCTGGCGGATTCGGCGGGGGTCGGTCGTGGCCACGGCTGGCATGGGCGGCAGGTCGAGGCGGAAGTGCACACCTTGGCGCTCGCAGCGCACCCGCCAGACCTCGGCGCACGCGCTGAGTGTTTCGCGCAGATCCACCTGCGCGAGATCGAGCTGGAACTGGTCGGCCCCGATCCGGGCCAGGTCGAGCAGGTCGCTCACCAGCCGCTCGAGCCTTTGCGACTCCTGCTGGATGACCTGCCCGGCGTGCCGCGGATCCGTCGCCACTCCATCGGCAAGCGACTCGGCGAACCCATGGACGGCGGTCAGCGGTGTCCTGAGCTCATGCGAGACCGAGAGCAAGAACTCCCGCTGCCGCTCCTCACTGTGCTGCAAGGCAATCGAGAGCTCATTGACCGCCTGCGCCACTTCAGCCACCTCAGCCGGTCCCTCAACCGGTGCACGCAGATCCCGTCGCCCCTGACGCATGGCCGCCGCGACATCCGCCGTACGACGTAGTGGCCGGCCGAGCAGTCGGCCGAGGAGGGCACCAGCGAGCGCCGCCACCAGTAGACCGGCGCCGAGCGCGAACAGGATGTTGCGGATCAGGATCCGCTGGGTATCCGCCGCCAGCCGCACAGGCTCCACCAGCGCGAAGCCGGAACTCTCGCCGATGCCGCGCGCTTCGACCAGATAGTCCGTGCCGTCGACGCTCACCGTGGCCGAGATCCGTTGCGTTCTCCCGATGTCGTTCAGCCCTGCCATGGTCGCGGCTTGGATGGACCGCTGGTCCGTCGGCTGGATCCGGCTCCGGGGCAGCAGAATCACCACGACGATCCCCTGCCCGCGCACCACTTGGGCGACCCGCCCGAGGCCCACCGTTCGCGACCCGGCACCCCGCTCGTCCACCTGACTGGCGATCACATCAGCTTGCGCGGCCAGCGAGTCCTGCAACACGTTCTGAGCCGACCGCCGGGCCAGCCCCGCCATCACCACGCCCGCGACCAGCACGGCGATCCCGGCCACCGCGACGCAAGCGACCACGATCCGGGTCGCCAGTGATCCCCGCCCGACCTCGTCTCCTGCTGAGCGGAGATCGGGTGGCACGGACGCCATCAGTCGAGATCCGCGGCGTACCCGACGCCGCGGACGGTGCGGATGGGACTGGACGATCCGAGCTTGGCCCGGAGCTGAGCGATGTGTACGTCGACTGTCCGTGTCCCGGCCGACGCCTGGTAACCCCACACCGAGCTCAGCAACTCATCCCGCTCGAACACCCGTCCTGGCCGCCGGAACAACTGCGCGAGCAGATCGAACTCGGTCGAGGTCAGACTCACCTCGGCGTCACCGGCCCACGCCCGCCGCCGACTCACATCCACCCGCACCGCCCCCACCGACAGCACGTCTCCCGCAGGCAACGTGCCGGCCGATCGCCGCAGTACGGTCCGCACCCGCGCGGCCAGTTCGCGCGGACTGAACGGCTTGGTGACGTAGTCGTCGGCGCCGAGCTCGAGGCCGAGCAGCCGGTCGACCTCGTCGTCGCGCGCGGTGACGAACAGGACCGGAGTCCAGTCCCCTGCCGCGCGCATCGTCCGGCAGATGTCCGTGCCGTCGCGTCCCGGCAGCCCGATGTCGAGGATCACCGCGACGGGATGGAGCCGCCGCCAGGCGGCCAGCGCGCCCTCGCCGTCGGACTCGACCTGTACGCCGAACCCGTCACGCCGCAGGTACAGCGCGATCACCTCGGCGATCGCCACCTCGTCCTCCACGACCAGGACCAGCCCGCGAGCGGCTGCGGTCATCATCTGCTCCTGGAGTGCCTGCTCAGGGTGAGCCGTCTGCTGCCAGCTCGCCATCGATCGCGTCCAGGGTAGACCCGATCCCCGCCAGCTCCTGCTCCGGCGACCCCACCTGCTGAGTGGCCGCCGGAGCAGAAGCGGGCTGTCCGGTTCCCTGCCGACCGGACTGCTCGGCGGAGTTCCCACACGACGACAGTCCGATCACCATCGCCGCAGTACCCGCGAGCACGACCAGGACCTTGCGCATCACTTCGCGACCTGGCAGTGCTGGGACTTGAAGGTCTCGAGCTTCGTCTTCATCGTGCCGAGCTGGGTGAGCCGCTCGGACCGGCGATCGGCCCGCTTCTGGAGCTGGGCGGCGATCTTCTCGTGCCCCTTGGCCTTCTGCTTCTCGGCGCGCGCCTTCAGCCACGCGACCGAGCCCTTCACGTCCGCGCCGCCGCTGATCCGCTTCGCCAGCTTGTCGCGGCGCTCGATCAGCTTCGGCAGCTTCTCGGCACACAGCCGCTGCGACTCCTCCGGGCTGAGCGTGACCTGCTTGTACGTCGGAGTCGGCGTCGGACTCGGATCGGCCGACGCAACCGTCGTACCTCCGACCAGACCGCCCACCAGTAGGACGGCCGACGTACCCACCGCCACCGTGCCGCGCACAGACCTGCGCATCTCTGCACTCCTCGTTCTCGGTCAACCTGACCAGAACGACTCTCCCCGAACCCCGTTCGAGGACCATCGGCGCGATGTTCGGACTCTGTAAGGATCACGGCATGGCTGCCCGTCCACCCGGGTCGGCGCACGGGCTTCGGCGACGGGAACCTTCTCGATGGGTGGGTACAGCTCGTCGTGGGCTGGGACAAGGAATAACGGCTCCCGGCTCACCACCTCTCGTCCGAGGCCCCAGCAGTTGGTTAGCGGCTGGCGCAAAGACGATCCCCGCCATCCGTTCACAGCTCCGATCCACCCGGGCCGAGGACGGCGCGGCGGGGCAGTGGATGGAGCGGACACGCTCCCGGCATGGGGCGGTTCGGATCCGCGGAGCGGATCTGTGCCACTCACCAAGCAGGCATCACCCGGACCGGTCACGCTCAGACCTGCGCTCGTGATGACGCGGCGGCGGGGTTGGTGAGTGTCTCAGGTCCGCACCGCACGCCCGCAGGTCCCGGCCGCTATCAACCGGCTGGCGCGAGCAACTCCTAGTCCGCGCGGTCGATGGTCGCGGCGAGGAGGCCCGGGAAGGCCTGGTCGAATTCCGGGCGGCGGAGGCGATTGAGGCGGCGGGCGCCCTCGTCGCGTTGCTCGATCAGGCCGGCGGCGCGCAGTACGGCGAAGTGGTGGCTGCGGGTCCCCTTCGTCACGGGCAGGTCGAAGGTGCCGCAGGCACGGGTCCAGTCGTCGTGCCCGGCCAAGTCACGAAGGATCGACCGGCGGACCGGGTCGGCGAGCGCGTCGAGCGCCGCCTGCAACGGCACCCCGGCCGGGTCGGCGTGGCTGAGCGCGCGCGTTCGAGCGGATTCCACAGCCATAAGTGCTCGATCCTCGTCGCACAGGGAGGTTCGGTTGGTGTCTAGCAGTCTAGGTCGTCTCTGGCCTGCGGACAGCGCGCGGTCAGATCCAGCGCGAGCGCGCGAGGAGCGCGGCAGCCGCGGCGACCCCGGCCGTCGAGGTGCGCAAGACGGTGTCGCCGAGCCGGACCGGCTCGACCCCGAAGGCGGTCAGCTCGTCCGGGGCAATGCCACCCTCGGGGCCGATCACGATCACGACGTCGCCGTCATCAGGTACGTCGAGGGCAGCGAGCGGGACTGTGGCTTCCTCGTGCAGCACGACCGGCAGCGCGGCAGCGGCGAGCAACTGCGCGACCTCGGCGGTGGAGGCGATCGGCGCGACCTCGGCGAACCACGACCGCCGCGACTGCTTGCTCGCCTCGAAGGCCCACGCCTGCCACTTCGCGAGCGTCTTGGCGACCCGTTCCGGGTTGGCGCGGAACTGACTCCGCTCCGCGTTCCACGGCACGATCACGTCGGCGCCCACCTCGGTGAGCATCTCCACCGCAAGCTCGGCCCGCTCCCCCTTGGGCACCGCCTGCACCACAACTACCCGCGGCCGCGCCGCCGGCACACTTCCGCGCTCATCCACGGCCACGGTCACCCCAGCCTTGCCCGCAGCAACCACCGGCCCTTCGGCCCAGGCCCCGCGCCCATCGGTCAACCGAACCCGCTCGCCGGGCCCGATCCGCCGAACCACGGCCGCATGCCGGCCTTCGGTTCCTTCCAGGGTCAGCTCGTCGCCGTCCAGCTTCTCGGCGAAGAAGACCGCGACTCCCATCTAGTGGGCGCCGAAGGCGTCGCGGAGCCGGCCGAAGACGCCTTTGTGGGTGGCTTGGACGTGGCCTTGCGGGCGCTCCTCGCCACGGGACTCGGCGAGTTGCCGGAGCAGGTCGGCCTGCGAGTCGTCGAGCTTGGTCGGGGTCTCGACGATCACCTGGACGATCAGGTCGCCGCGCCCCGCGTGCCGCAGCCGCGGGACACCGCGGGCCGTGAGCGTCTGCGCGGTGCCGGACTGCGTGCCCGGCCGGATCTCCAGCGGGGTCGTCTCGCCCTCGAGGGTCGGCAGGTCGATCGTGGTGCCGAGCGCCGCCGCCGTCATCGGCAGCGTGACGGTGCAGTGCAGGTCGTCGCCGTTGCGGGTGAAGATGTCGTGCGGTTCGACCTCGATCTCGACGTACAGGTCGCCGGCCGGGCCGCCACCGGGGCCGACCTCGCCCTGGCCGGACAGCTGCACCCGGGTGCCGCTGTCGACGCCGCCGGGGATCTTCACGGTGACGGTACGGCGGGACCGGACACGACCGTCGCCGGCGCACTCGACGCACGGGTTCGGGATGGTCGTGCCGTAGCCGCGGCAGTTCGGGCACGGCCGCATGGTCCGCACCTCACCGAGGAACGACCGCTGCGTGTGGGTGACCTCGCCCCGGCCGTGGCAGATCTCGCAGGTGACCGGCTCGGACCCGGCCGCCGCGCCGGACCCCGAACAGGTCGGGCACAGCACGGCGGTGTCGACCTTGAGCTCCCGGGTCGTCCCGAACGCCGCCTCGGCGAGGTCGATCCGCAGCGGGATCAGCGCGTCCTGGCCACGCCGGGTCCGCGGCCGCGGCCCGCGGGTCGCCCCGCCGGTCTGGCCGAAGAAGGCGTCCATGATGTCGGTGAAGGTGAAGGCCTGACCGAACCCACCGGCCCCGCCGCCCGCGCCGGCGGTCGCGAACGGATCACCACCGAGATCGTGCATCTGCCGCTTCTGCGGGTCGCTCAGCACCTGGAACGCGCGGCCGATCTCCTGGAACTTGTGGTGCGCGTCCTCGGAGTCGTTCACGTCCGGGTGGTACTGGCGCGCCAGTTTGCGGTACGCCTTCTTGATCTCGTCCGGTGAGGCGTCACGGCTGACGCCCAGGACGGCGTAGTAATCGGTGCTCATACTCCAGACCAGGGGTTGATAGCGATAGTCATGAGTCGGCCAGGATCTGGCTGACGTAACGCGCGACGGCGCGGACGGCGCCCATCGTGCTCGGGTAGTCCATGTGGGTCGGGCCGACGATGCCGAGCGTGGCCAGCGCCTCCGACTTGGACCCGTACCCGGTCGCGACCACCGAGGTGGTGGCCAGTTCCTCGTACGGGTTCTCGTGCCCGATGCGGACCGTCAGGGTCTGCGGGTTGGTCGCCTCGCCGAGCAGCTTGAGCAGGATGACGTGCTCCTCCAGTGCCTCCAGCACCGGCTTCACGTTGCGCTCGAAGTCGTCGCCGTACCGGGTCAGGTTGGCCGCGCCGCCGACCGCGATCCGCTGCTCGCCGCCTTCGTCGGTGAACGCTTCCATCAGGGTCGTCACGATCGCCGCCACCAGGTGGCGGTCGGACGGCTGGAACGCCTCCGGAACGGCTGCCAGCGAGGTCGCCGCCTCGGTCAGGCGCTGTCCGGCCAGGGCCGTGTTCAGCCGCGATCGCACGTCCGCGATCAGTTGCTCGTCGACGTCGTGCGGCGGCTCGACGATCCGCTGCTCGACCCGGCCGGTACTGGTGATCAGGACCAGCAGCAGCCGGCGCGGGGTCATCGTGACGACCTCGATGTGCCGGACGCTCGACCGGTTGAGCGACGGATACTGCACGATCGCGACCTGACGGGTGATCTGCGCGAGCAGCCGGACGGTACGGCGGACGACGTCGTCCAGGTCGACCGCACCGGCCAGGAAGGACGTGATCGCCTTCTTCTCCGCCGGGGACAGCGTCTTGACCGTGCTCAGTTTGTCCACGAACAGCCGGTAACCGGCGTCGGTCGGGATCCGGCCGGCGCTGGTGTGCGGCTGGGTGATGTACCCCTCCTCCTCCAGCGCGGCCATGTCGTTGCGCACGGTCGCCGGCGACACCCCGAGGTTGTGCCGATCCACCAGTGTTTTGGAGCCGACCGGCTCGTGGGTCGCCACGTAGTCCTCGACGATGGCGCGCAGTACATCCAGCTTGCGGTCGTCCAGCACGCGCACCACCCTCTCTCAGCGTCGACCCTTGGCACTCCAGCGCTCAGAGTGCCAGTCTACCGAGCCGTAGTAGCTCGCACCGACGCGTTGCGGCGTGGGACGGGTCTCAGGCGGACTCGGGCGACGCCCCCAACGGTACGGCGGCCGGGCGGCCGACCGTGCTCGCGACGTCCACCGGCTGGTCCTGGGCGGCCGCTTCGAGGAGTGACTCGAGTACGTCGAGCACGTGGTAGGCCAGTGCGCCGTCGGCCCGGTGTGGCTCACCGGTGCGCAGCGCACGCGCCATGTCCGCGACCCCGACTCCCCGGCCGGCTCCGGCGTACCCACCGCTGACCGGGACCTCGGTCCAGTCACGGTTCGTGGCCGTGGCGATCTCCACCGTGCCGTCGAAGCCGTTCGGGTCCGGCACCGACACACTGCCCTCGGTCCCGTGCACCTCGATCCGCGGCAGCCGTGTGGCCCAGATGTCGAACGACATGAACACAGTGGTCAATGCACCCGACTCGTGCTCCAGTACGCCGGTCACGTGCGTCGGCACCTGGACCGGGAAGATCTCGCCGGCCCGCGGACCGGTGTGGATCTTGCGCTCCTCCTTCGACCGACCGCTCCACGCGGTGACCCGCCGTACCGGACCGAGCAGGGTGACCAGGCTGGTGATGTAGTACGGACCCATGTCGAGGACCGGACCGCCGCCGGGCTGGTAGTAGAACTCCGGCGCCGGGTGCCACAGCTCGTGTCCGGGCGTGACGAAGGACGCGGTCGCAGCATGCGGTACGCCGATGTCACCGCGGTCGATGACCGCCCGCGCGGTCTGGGTGCCGGTGCCGAGCACGGTGTCCGGTGCGCAACCGACGCGCAGGTTGTTGGCAGCGGCGTACTTCAGGAGGGGCTCGGCCGCGGCGCGGTCCACGGCCAGCGGCTTCTCGCCGTACACGTGCTTGCCGGCTTCGAGCGCGGCCTGATGCACCGGCGCGTGCGCGGCGGGGATCGTCAGGTTGAGCACGATGTCGACGTCGTCCGCGGCGTACAACTCCTGCGGCGACAGTGCGCGGATGCCCGGGTTCTTGTCGGCGATCGCCTGGGCGCGGCTGACGTCCAGGTCGGCGACCGCGACCACGTCGACACCCGGCAGCTTCGCCAGGTGGTCCAGATAGGTGCCGGAGATGACTCCGGTGCCGACGATGCCGATGCCTGTCACTTGCTCGCCCACAGCAGCCCCCGCTCGATGATCGTGCGCACCTCGGGAACCTCGAGGTCGTCCAGCTTGTGACCGACGGTGCAGACGAAGACCTTGCCCTCACCCCAGGTCCGGGTCCAGATGGCCGGCATCACCGCGCCCTCGATCCACGGGTAGTCCGGGTGCGACTGGAACGTAGTGGTCGCCAGCACCGTGTCCGTCGGGTCGTAGTGGATGTAGTACTGCTCGGTGTGAACGTCGAAGTGGCTGATGCCCTCGACGATCGGGTGCTCGGCGACCACGTCGACGCGGTAGTCGGTGAAGCCGTGCGGGTGCGAGATGAACTGCCCGCCGACGATGAAGTTGTAGTCCGCGCTGTTCCGGAACGAGTCCGCGATGCCGCCGTGCCAGCCGGCCAGGCCGGTGCCGTTCCGGATCGCCGCGTCCAGGCCCTTGACGTGCTCGGCGGGGATCTCGCTCATGGTGACGCACTGCAGCACCAGGTCGACACCGTCCAGGTTCAGGTAGCTCTCGGTCGTGTCCGAGACGGTGACCTCGTAGCCGTTCTCCCGCAGGTACGGGATGAACAGGTCGGTCGCCTCGACCGGGGAGTGACCTTCCCAGCCGCCCCGGACCACCAGTGCACGTCGTGTCGTCAAAACGTCCGCCCTTCGAAAGTTTTCGGAGCAGCGCCGAAAATTGCGAGCCGCCACCGTGACACTAAGCCCGTCCCGGGCCGCCTTCAAGTCCGATTCCGCTCCCTGGATCAGGGTGGCTGTCGGCGGGCGATGTGCTGAGCAGTAATCTCGGCGCCATGAGCGAGTGGGTCGAGGTCGGGGATCGGTGCTGGGTCCGGCGGTACGACGAATGGGACCTGAACATCGGCCTGGTCGCGGGGACCGACGGCGCACTGCTGATCGACACCCGGGCCACGACCGAGCAGGCCGAGGAACTCCGTGACCACCTCCGCGAGGCCACCGACGTACCGGTGCGCTGGGTCGTCAACACGCACGCTCACTTCGACCACGTCGTCGGCAACAGCGTGTTCGAGCAGGCCGAGGTCATCGCGCACGAGAACACCGCCGCCGCCGCGAAGCTGACTGCCAGCACCTTCTCCGTCGCGAAGGTCGTCGACCTCGGTGATCGCCGGGTCGAGCTCCTGCATCTGGGCAACGGACACACCGACGGCGACGTGGTGGTCGTCGTACCGGATGTGGACGTGTTCTTCGTCGGCGATCTCGTCGAGGAGTCCGCATGGCCGTCGTACGGCGACGATTCCTATCCGCTCGAATGGCCCGAAACGCTCGACCGCGTGATCGGCCTGTTGTCGGACACCGCGAAGGTCGTTCCAGGACATGGCGCCGTCGTGGATGCGGAGTTCGTCCGCACCCAGGCCGGTGATCTGGGGACGGTCGCCAACACCATCTCGGGGCTCCATTACGCCGGCACCTCGCTCGACGACGCACTGCAGCACACCGACGACTGGCCCTGGCCGCTCGAGAAACTGCAGGACGCGATCAAGCGCGGTTACGAGGTTCTCGGCACCCCGCGCCGACCGACGCTGCCGCTGCTCGGCCCCGGCTGATGGCCTGACGGCGCATTGTTGTAGTTGTCCGTTGACAGGACGTCACGTCGTACCGCACGTTGTTCCGAAGCGGAACGTCCTCGACGGATCGGGTGGTGGGGCCAATGACCACGACAGAGCAGACCGTTCATTCCGATGGGCGGGTCGAGCTGAGCGATCAGGACGCGATCGCCAACAGCCCGTACGCCAACGCCGAGCTCGCGCCGACCCGGTTGCCCGAGCGGACCTGGACGACGTACAACTACGCCGCCCTGTGGATGGGCATGGCGCACAACATCCCGAGCTATCTGCTGGCGGCCGGCCTGGTCGCGCTTGGGATGAACTGGCTGCAGGCGTTCCTCACGATCACCCTGGGGAACCTGATCGTCCTGGTCCCGCTGCTGCTGAACAGTCATGCGGGGACGAAGTACGGCATCCCGTTCCCGGTCTTCGCGCGCGCCTTCTACGGCGTCCGCGGCGCGAACTTCCCGGCCTTGCTGCGGGCCTTCATCGCGTGTGGCTGGTTCGGCATCCAGACCTGGATCGGCGGGCAGGCCATCTACGTGATCCTCGGTGAGTTGTTCGGCAAGGGCTGGACCGACGCGTCCGCGATCGGCGGCCACCCGTGGACGATGTGGCTCAGCTTCGCGTTCTTCTGGGTGCTCCAGATGGGGCTGATCTGGCGTGGCATCGAGGGCCTCCGACGGTTCGAGAACTGGGCGGCGCCGCTGGTCACGGTCGCGTTCCTCGCGCTGATGATCGCGATCCTGGTCAAGGCCGGCGGGCTCGGGCCGATCCTGGACCAGCCGTCGAAACTCGGCTGGGGCAGCGACTTCTGGAAGATCTTCCCGCCGGCGCTGATGGGCATGATCGCGTTCTGGGCGACGCTGTCGCTGAACATGCCGGACTTCACCCGGTTCGGGAAGGGCCAGCGGCAGCAGGTCTGGGGCCAGATCATCGGCCTGCCGACGACGATGTCGTTCATCGCGCTGGTCTCGATCATCACCACGTCGGGCACGGTGCTGGTCTACGGTACGGCGATCTGGGACCCGGTCGAGCTGACCCGCCGGTTCGAGAACCCGGTGGTCGTCACGATCGGCCTGGTCATGGCGATCCTCGCGACGATGTCGTGCAACGTGGCCGCCAACGTCGTCAGCCCGTCGTACGACTTCGCCAACGCGCTCCCCCGGTGGCTGAACTTCCGCACAGCGGGACTGGTCACCGGCGTGGTCGGCATCGTGATCCAGCCGTGGCGGCTGATCTCGGATCCGTCCATCTACATCTTCGTCTGGCTGTCCTTCTACGGCGGTCTGCTCGCGTCGGTGGCCGGAGTACTGATCGCGGGGTACTGGCTGATCGACCGGACCAACCTGTTCCTCGCCGACCTCTACCTGACCGACGGCCGCTACTGGTACTCCGCCGGCTGGAACTGGCGCGGCGTCGTCGCCACCCTGCTCGGCTCGCTGCTGGCCGTCGGCGGCGCGTACTCGAACCCCGGCGCCGGCCCGTTCCCGCAGGACGGCCTGATCCCGATCCTCAAGCCGCTGTACGACTACTCGTGGGCGGTCGGTCTGGTCGTCGGCTTCCTCACCTACCTGGTCCTCACCATCACCGCACCAACCCGTCAACCCACCGCGACCCACGCCGCTCCCACGTACTAATACCCCGTACGCCGCTGTGGTGGGACTCGTGCATCCAGGGGCCTACCGGGTCCGTTCCCGGCAGTTGTCGGGACCTGAGACAGGTTGTGGCGGGGCGATACCTGCTATTCCGGCTCTTGTGACGTTTCCGTGGGTGACGGGTCCTACCGGTGTCGGGGCCGGCCCGCTGGATCGTTGCTGGTGCGGACCTGAGGCACTCACCAACCCCACTGCGACGTCATCACCGGCGCAGGTTTGAGCGTGACCGGTCGGGGCGGTGTGTGCTTGGTGAGTGGCCCAGATCCGCCCCCGCGGATCCGAACCGGCCCCCTTGCCGTGGTCACGTCCGCTCCATCCAACGTCCCGCGCCCGCGCCGTCCTCGGCCGGCGCGGATCGGGGCTGCAGACGCCGGCCAGGGTCGACTTTGTGCACCAGATCCGTACGCCGAGGCGGGCGCGGTACGGATCTGGTGCACAAAGTGAGCGATCCCGACGACGCGTGGGAGCCGGGCTGCTGTGAAGCCGGGCGGGGTGGTGTCCGCTGGCGGGGTGGTGTCCGCTGGGATGGGGTTGGGCCAGCCGCTAACCAACTGCCGGGGCCTCGGACTAGACGTGGTGGGCCGGGACAGGTTATTCCCTGTCTCAGCCCCCAAGCCGGGATCCCAGCCCCCGACAGCTGGCCCGGCACCCAAGCCAACGCGCACCGCGCCACCGGACCTCGATCGATCCAGTGCAGGTGGCGTGGGTGTGGTTGAACTGGAAGACAGGCCGCGGCGCATACGGTTGTGCGGTGGCTGATCGGTATGGGAACGACGTACTCAGTGGGGATTGGCGCAAGCCCAAGAACGGGCGGACCGTCGAGGTGGAGATCGAGAAGGGGATGGTCGTCGAGGAGCCGAGTTCGGGGTTCGTCGGTGCGATCGTGCGCTGGGAGCACGGGGTCGTCGATCTGGAGGACCGGTTCGGCAAGATCAAGACCTACCCGCTCGGTCCGGGGTTCTGGCTGGACGGCAAGCCGGTCAGCCTGAAGGCGCCGAAGAAGGCCGGGCCGGCGAAGAAGACCCGGACGGCGTCCGGCTCGGTGGCCGTGGACAACGTCCGGGCCAAGGTGGCCCGGGCCAGCCGCATCTACGTCGAGGGCCGGCACGACGCCGAACTGGTCGAGCGGGTCTGGGGCGACGACCTGCGGATCGAGGGCGTCGTGGTCGAGTACCTCGAGGGCGTCGACGACCTGCCCGGGATCGTGAACCGGTTCCAGCCCGGTCCCGGCCGCCGGCTCGGCGTTCTGGTGGACCACCTGGTCGAGGGCTCTAAGGAGTCGAGGATCGCGGCCCAGGTCACCGACCGCCACGTGCTCGTGGTCGGGCACCCGTTCATCGACATCTGGGAAGCGGTCAAGCCGTCGTCGGTCGGGATCAAGGCCTGGCCGACGATCCCGCACGGGCAGGACTGGAAGAAAGGCGTGCTGCAGGCGTTCGGCTGGCCGGCCACCGACCAGGCCGACGTGGCCGCGGCCTGGAAGCACATCCTGTCCAAGGTGAACAGCTTCGCCGATCTCGACCCGGCGCTGCTCGGCCGGGTCGAGGAACTCATCGATTTCGTGACGCTGGACTGATCTCCGGCATCCGGTCCTCGATCCAGGCCTGGATCCGCCGTCGCGCGCGCCGGACGTACCAGGTGACCACGCCGAGTGCCGCGGCGACCGCGAGTACCGCACCGGCCAGCACCGCGAGGATGATCCGTACGGCGGCCATGTCGACGATCCCGGCGACGACGAGGAGCACCACGCCTGCCCCAAAAGTTGCCAACGGCAACCACGGCTCGAACAGCAGCGGCCGCTGCGCCGGGGTCAGCTTCACGCCCCGCACCATCCGCTCCCAGGCCGTTTGCCGGGCCGGCTCGGTGAACCAGCGGGCGCAGCGCAGCAGCCACGACCCGGGCTGATGCTTGCGGCCGGCCGCAGCCTTGACCCAGCCGCCGACCTGCGGCCCGAGGCCGCCGGAGACCTCGACCATCCGGTCGGCCAGCCCCTTGGTGGTCGCCCGGCCCTCGGCCGAACCGTTCAGTTCGTCCCGCATCGTCACCAGCGCACCCAGGCCGGCGTCGGCCGGGAAGTCTTCGGCCAGCCGCTGGATGCATTCGGTGACGGTCTGGATCTTCCAGTCCTCGGCCTCCAGCACCTGCCGCTGGGTCTCGCGGATCCAGTCCGCGTCGGCGCCGAGCATCGCGCCGAGATGGGCGACACAGTGCAACCGGCCCATCAGCCAGTCCCACCGCCGCCAGTCCGCCGCACCGAACGCGCCGAAGTGCCCGACCTGCGTCCCGTACAGGATGCGGTCCTTGAGGTCGTTGGCGATCGAGCCTTCCGGCTGGTCGTCCAGCAGGGTCAGCGGGATGTCCGGCCCCAGCCGCAGGAACTGGAACGGCGCGCTGCGTTGCTGCGGCGTCCGCGCCGACGTGCACCGCGACACGATCTCGACCTCGAGCGCGGTGTCGATGAGCTCCCAGCCGATGGCAGCGATCAGGTCGAGGAACGTGTCACCCAGCGCACGCTGGATCTGCAACTCCTCGAAGATGTCGTTCAGCCCGATCGCGACCGCCTCGGCACCACCGGCCGGACGCAGATCGAGATCGGCCTTGGCCAGCCGCTCGTTCAGCGCGTCCCGCACCGCTTGCACCTGGAGCAAGCAGTCACTGGCCGCCTTCAACCGCCGCTCGAGTTCGGGGCGCTCGGCTTGCGGCGCGTCGCTGACCCGGCTCCGCAGCGAGCGCAGGATCAGGCGTACGACGCGCTCCGCCGCACCGGTCCCCCACAACCAGCTCGGGTTGCCGTCAGCATCGTCCTGCAACGCGGCCGTCGAACCGTCCGGCCCGGGCACCCACGGATGCTTCGTCGCCAGGATCTCGTCGATCTCCGGCTCCGACAGCGCGGTCGCCGCGTCCAGCACGGTGGACTGGTCGTGGTTCGCGATCGTCACTGCCTCCCACACCCCGCCGGCCGCCCGGCCCCGCGAGTACACCGGCTGCAGTGCCGCGGCCGCCGCCTTCAGCCGGGTCCGCTCCTCTGGTTGCTTCATGCAACGATCAAAGAGCCGCTGGGTGTCGGACCAGGACGCGTCCGCCTCCAGCAGCAGCCGCTCGAGCTGCTCGACGTCGGACCGGAAGTCCACCTCGCGCGGGAACTGCACGGCCGACAGCGCCGCCACCCGCCAGCTCGGCTCCTTCGCCTCGGGCAACGCCGTCGCCGCACTCCCGATCCCCGAGGACGGTACGACGTACAGCACGTACCGGGTCGCCCGTCCGGCCACCGGCCGCCGCGCGACCACGTCGAGCACCGGACCGAACGGCGCGTTGTCGAGGACGCCGCCGTCCACGAGCCAGGCGCCGGCCTCGCCGGTGGTCGGCTGCGTCCGCGGTGGGCTCGCGGCCAGCCTGGGTGTCTCCAGCACCGGCCCGAACGCGGCCGGGAACGACGCGGACGCGCGGGCCGCCCGGGCGAGCAGATTGGTGTCCTTCAGTCCGTTCTTGTCCGCGACGGAGTACGTCCGGGTCTTGCCGTCGTACGTCGCCGCGTTCTCACTGGTGAAGGCATACAGATACCGGTGATCCGGTACGACGAAGGCCTGTCCAGCGGCGTCCCTGGCCTCGAACTGCTGCACACCCAGCCCGGACGCCGTCACGAACAGCGTGACGGGCTCCTCCGCCGCGGACTCACCCGCGTCGGCGACCCCTTTGATCAGGGTGTCCAGCTCCTGCAGGAAGTACTTGCCGTCGAGCACCGAGGTCGACTTCTGATCCGAGGGCACCAGCTTGCCGACCTCGAGCGAACCGAGCGCGACCCACTTCTGCCGCAGCCACGGCCCGTCCTCACCGTCGGGGTCCAGTGTCGAGCCGTTCGAGATCGCGGTCGCCAGCAACGACCCGTTCAGACCGCCGGCACTCGTCCCCGCGATCACGTCGACCACGACCCTCCGGTCCTCGTCACCCTGCCGGCACAGATCACGCCATCGCTTGGCGAGTTGCTCGTCGTACGGCTGCGACTTCGGTGCCGTCCCGTCGCCGGACGCGCGCCGGATCAGATCCAGCTCGTGCGTCACTCCGCCCATCCAGACGGCCAGGCTGACCCCGCCGTTCAACACCAGCGCGATCCGGATCTCGTGGTCGGTCATGCAGGCCCCCCTTTCACTCAGAGATACCACGGCCATTACCTGGATTGACAGTTGTCGCAGCGGAGAGTGAACAAAAGGTTGTCGACGTCTGCACGCAGGGTCATTCTGTTGCTGGGGGTGGTCGACATGCGCGAACTCACCGTGGGGATCGCGATGGTCGCCGTACTGCTGGCAGGGTGTTCGGACACGAATGACGGCGGTACGCCGACACCCGGGGTGCTCACGACCCCGGACAACACCGGCGAGCCGGCGCCCGAACCGACCAGCCCGGAGAGCAGCCAGGCACCGCAACAGCAGCCGGCGATCGAGCTCGCGTCCGCACCGATCGGCGGCAACGTCGATGTCGACGGCAGCAAGCAGTGCGCCGAGGTCAACTGGCTCGGGCGCAACCCGATCCCGGACGGGACCACGATCAAGCTCGGCACGCCCGGCCTCGATCCCGGCGGTGTCTTCGACTGGGATCAGTCGTCCTGTGCCGGCGATCTGCGGCCGTGCACGGACGTCCAGTGGCAGTCGAGCAGCTTCCAACCCTGCTACGTCGGCGTCCGTCAGGTCGCCAACGGCTCCAAGGACGTCAGTCTGATCATCCCGGTCGCGGCGACCTGCGCGAGCCAGGAGGACTGCGACAGCCTGGCCAACGGCAGCCACGGCAGTCAGATCACCTTCTCCCCGGACGTCCTCGACAGCCCCACGACCGAAACCTCCGCCGGCGGCTGACGATGACCGTCATGATCTGGAGGTTGCTGGCGATCGCGGCGCTGGCCGTATCGGCGGTGAGTTGCACCCATAGGCCGAGCAGCGGAGATACACCGAACGCCGCAGGTACACCGAGCAGCGCGGGTTTGCCGAGCAGCGCAGGTACACCCAACACCGCAGGTACGCCGAGCAGCGGGGCTACGCCGACGCAGGAGCAGACCGTCCAGGACTCCCCCGGCGAACCGGCGCCCGAGCCGAACGTCACGGAGTCCACCGGTGCACCGGCGCCCGAGCCGACCGATCCGGAAAGCACGCAGACCAAGCAGCAGAAGCCGTCGATCAAGATCGCCAACGCGCCGATCGGAGGGGACAACCCC
This sequence comes from Kribbella sp. NBC_01484, assembly GCF_036227145.1. NCBI lineage: Bacteria > Bacillati > Actinomycetota > Actinomycetes > Propionibacteriales > Kribbellaceae > Kribbella > Kribbella sp. NBC_01484. Next base: position 5,422,519 of record NZ_CP109437.1, on the reverse strand, counting down.
TCCGTCGACGGCGTCGACCACTGCGCGATCGTCAACTGGCTGGGCAAGAAGCCCATCCCGGACGGTACGACGATCACTGTCAAAGAGATCCACCTCGAGTCCGAGGGGGTCTTCACACTGCGCCAATCGGCCTGCGGCGACCGTCGGCCGTGTTCGGGCATCAAGTGGCAGTCGGCCGATCCAGTGCCCTGCTACGTCGGTGCCCGCCAGATCGTGAGCAGCAGCGACGAGGTACGCCTCATCATCAAGGCGAGCGCGGTCTGCGCCACCAAGGCGGACTGCCAGAGTCTCACCGCGGGTTTCGGCGAAAGTCAGATCTTCTTCTTCCCCGAGGAGCTCGAGACGACCCCGAGCGAGACAGCCTCGAACGAGACCTCGCCGAAGGTGACGCCGTCGGCCGAGACCACGCCGGACGAGACGCCGTCGGGTGGCTGACGGATGGCTGACGAGCGGTCGCAGGCTGAGCGGTGGGTGAGTTTCGCCGCGGGCATCGTGGCGCCGGTGACGCTGATCAGCGCGCTGCTGTTCTACTTCGGCTACGTCTCGTCACGATCGCAGTACGAGTACTTCGGGATCGACGTCGACACGATCGGGCTGAGTACGCAGGACTACGTGATGCGCAGTCCGCAGCCGCTCCTCGTCCCGCTGCTCGGCATCACCCTGCTCGCCGTCGGCGGTCTGCTGCTGCACAAGGCGATCCATCCGACGGCTGTCGCCGTACGGCGATCCGCCCGGGCGGCCGCCGCCGTACTGGTGGTCGGAGTGGTCGGCCTGCTCGCCTTTCCGCTGATCGGGCACCTCCCGTACTACGCCCTCGTCGTGCCGGCCGTGATCGGGCTGGCCGCGGCCGCGCTCGCGTACCTGACGTACCTGCGTGGCAAGGTCGATCCGGAGTTCGGCACACAGCGAGTGCTGATCGCGTTGCTCGCGGTCGTGACCGTGACCTGCGCGTTCTGGGCGACCGCGACGACAGCGCAGTACTCGGGTCGTGGGCTGGCGAAGTCCGACGCTCGGCACCTGGATCGCTTCCCCGTCGTCATCCTGGACACGAAGGAGAAGCTCGCGCTGCGGTCACCGGGTCTGGAGGAGACCGCGCTCCGAGCGGGCGCGGGTCAGACGTTCCACTATCGCTACCGCGGTCTTCGGCTGCTCGTGGTCGGCCAGAACCGGATGTTCCTGGTCCCACAGCACTGGAGCGCGTCCAACACGACCGTCGTCCTGCCCCTGGACGACTCGATCCGGGTGCAGTTCCAGTTCCAGAACGACCCGCCCTAAGCCTCGGACGAACCCTGGCGGCCAGGCATCACCGGGTCGATACTCGATGCAGGGTGGGACGACAAGAGGGGGAAGCGATGTCGGCTCCAGAGGATTTCGACGCGTTCAAGACCCAGATCGCCGAGCTGAAGGACGCGCTGGACGGCGTCAGCCCGGAAGAGTGGCAGGCCTACATCAAGGTCCGCAACATCCTGGGGACCACGACGGGTGGTCTCCAGCTCGAGAACGAGTTTGCGGACGCGACGGCTTTTGCAGCGGGAGGAACGGTCTCCCACTTCAGGTTCGTCCACAAGTGCGCGATGTCGGGTCTGTTCGAGCCTGGGCTCGGATCGGGCACCAGCGGTGCCTACGACCCCGCCACCGTTCAGCGGTTCGCCGATCTCGGCGGATGACCTCGGTCCCGGACCGGCAGTCCCTGGTGTCGTCAGACCGCGAGCGCAGAGTGCTCGCCGGTCGGCCGGCGGCGCTCCGTGTCGTGCTGATCGGGCGGCCGGATCTCGCTGACGCGGTGAGCGCGGCGTTGACGAGCTCGAGTGTCGGTCCTGGCGGCGTGGTACGGCTTCCTTATCCGCGCAAGCGCGATGAACTGCCGGAGGTGATGACGGGTGCGGATCTGGTCGTCGCGGCCGGTGATGGAACGCTTCCGGTCCTCCATCCGTGGGTCAACACGACCGGGCTGATGCTGGACGTACCAACGTTGCACGCCGAGCTCCAAGGCACCCAGGCAACCATCGGTCCACTGGTGTTGCCCGACGAGGGCCCCTGCTTCCTGTGCTGGCGGATGCGCGCGCTCGCCTGTGCGGATGATTTCACCGCGGCGATGGCGGACGAGGAAGCACTTGACGCCCTCCGGATCCCGGATGCCGCGCCGAGGCCCGTGCTGCCTGCATTGCTGCCGATGGTCACCAGCAGGCTCGTGGCGGAGGTGTTCGCGCAGACGCTCGCGATCGCCCCGCCACGGCTGGCGGGCGGCGTCCTGACGCTCGACGCATCCGGCGCCGAGGAGCTGCACCCGGTACTGCCACGCCCCGACTGTCCGGCGTGCTCAACAAAAGGCCGCCGGCCACGGCCCGCTGAGGGTCAGGCCGACCTGATCGTCCAGCGCGCGGTCGACCCGCTGTGCGGCGTGATCCGCACGGTCGAGCTGATGCCGAAGGCACCGACCGAGCCAGAGCGGCCGTTCATCGTCCGCGCCGAGCTTGCCAACTCCCACTTCCGCACCGGTGTCAACGCCTTCGTCTCGTGCTCCGGCAAGGGGTGGAGTCGTCAGCAGGCTCGAGACAGCGCGGTCGGCGAAGCCCTGGAGCGGTATGCCGCAACGACCTGGCAACCGGAGCGCAGGATCAGTTCGACGTACGACGGATTGGACCGGACCGGGCTGCATCCGCGCGACCTGGTGCTGTTCGCCGACCATCAGTACGACGTCGTGCCGTACCAGCGGTGGCGGCCGGAGACCGAGCTGGAATGGGTGCCGGCCCATTCGCTGGTGACCGGCGAGGAGGTATGGATTCCGTTGCTCGCAACGCATCTGGGCTACCTGCCGTCGACCGAGGCCGCGCTCTTCCCGGCCACGTCCACCGGCTTCGCGGCGTGGCCCGACCTGGCCGGCGCGACGCTGCGGGCGTTGCTCGAGGTGGTCGAGCGGGACGCGTTCGCGATCGCGTGGTCGCATCGGCTGCCGGGACGGTGTGTGGCGGCCGGCGACGTTCCGGACGAGCAGACCAGCGCGATCGCCGCGTTGTACGCACGTCGCGGTGTCGAGGTCGTGGTGCATCTGTTGCCCTGCGACACGGTGGCGACGGTCGCGCTCGCGATCATGTGGTCCGACCAGGCACCCGCCGCGGCGATCGGCGTCAGTGCGGCACTGGATCCGATCGCCGCCGCGCGGTCCGCGGTGCTCGAGGCCGGCCAGGTGCGGCCGATCCTGGGCAGCAGCCTCCGCGACCCCGCGGTACGGGCCCGAGCGGCGGAACTGGCTGCGATGGCGTCCAAGGTGACAACCGTCGACGACCACGATCTGCTGTACGCCGACCCGCGCGCGGCCGCGACCGGGATGCGGTTCCTCCGCGACGCGCCGCGGCAACCCTGGCCGGACGCCACGCCAGTCCTTGCCGAAGGCAATGATGGCCTCACGGACATGACCCGGTCGCTGGCCGCGGTGGCGCCGGACGTGCTCGCTGTGGACCTCACGCCGCCGGATGTGGCCGCTCTCGGGATCCATGTGGTGCGCGGTCTGGTCCCGGGATTCGTCCCCATCTGGTTCGGTGCGGACCGGGCCCGGCTCGGCGGACGCCGGCTGCTGGAGATGCCGAGCCGACTAGGTTTGCGCCCTGGGCCGGCGCGTTTGGACGAGCTGAACCTCGACCCCCACCCATTGGCGTGAGGCCGGCAGATGACGACAGAACCCACCACTTTCCGCACCGATCAGCCGCTGGCCTGGATGTACCACCGTGGATCCACCCGCTCGGCGTTCGACACGGCGGACGCGCCGGTGCAGCGTCCGGGGCCGGGGCGGGAGGACCCGAAGGCGCCGTGGTTCCCGTTGCCACCCGGCGTACCGGTCGGCGCGTCACTGGCCGACCTGGTGCGGGAGCGGGTGTCCTGCCGCGCATTCCGCGACCAGCCGATCAGCCTGGCCGAACTGGCCACACTGCTGCGTGCCGGGTACGGCATCACCGGAGTGACTGACGGCGGCCCGCTGCAGATCGCCGATCGCCCGGTGCCGTCCGCCGGTGGGCTCTATCCACTCGAGGTGAGTGTGTTGGTGCGTTCGGTGGCCGGCCTCCCCGCCGGGATCTACCACTACGTGCCATTCGCCGACGGCCTTGAGCAGGTCCACGAAGAAGCAGTGCCTCCACCGCTGGTCAGCTCGCTGTTCCTGGGACAGCCTTGGGCCGGCGAGGCCAACGTCGTCCTGCTGCTGTCCGCCGTCTGCGAACGCAGCCTGAGCAGGTACGGCGACCGCGGCTACCGCTACCTACTCCTGGAGGCAGGGCACGTCGCGCAGAATATGGTGCTCGCGGCAACCGGGCTACGCCTCGGCGCCGTCAATCTCGGCGGCTTCCTGGACGACGAACTGTCCGCGCTGCTGCGCGTCGACACCGACGAAGAGATCGTGCTGTACGGCACGGCCGTCGGCCGCCCGGTACCCGGTAACCGGCTCACGCAGCGCGCCATCGACCGGCTGTAGGCCGGTCAGTCCTTGCTGTTCGGGGGCTGACCGAGTCTGACGGCGAGAGCAGCAACCTCGCGCCGGGACGACGTACTGGTCTTGTGCAGCAGGTTCGACACGTGCACGCTGACCGTCTTCTCACTGATGAACAGCGCCGCGGCGATCTCGGCGTACGTCCGGCCCGCCACCAGGTGGGAGAGCACCTCCTGCTCGCGCCGGGTCAAGGAGTCGAAGGGAGCCGGCGGCTGCACGGGCGAGGGATCGGCCGGCTCCTCGAGCCGGATCCGGCCGAGGGCGGCGAGTGTCTCGACCTGCTGCCGGAGCGGGGCCGCACCGGCTTCCACAGCGAAGCGGTACGCCGATCGCAGCGGTACGGCGACAACAGCCCGAGTGGCCCCCTCGTCGAGCAAGGCCTGCGCGCACCGCCAGGAGGCGACGGCCTCGTCCAACCGCAGTCCGGCTTCGTCACACCGGCGTACCGCTTCCGTCCAGACGACCGACGTGGGCTTGTCGGCCATGCACCGTGCTGTCTCGGCGGTGAACAACGCATGCATCGCCGGCTGGACAAGGTCGTCGGGACCACTGACCTCGAAGGGTGCCGGCTGCATGGTGCTCCGCACGGCCAGGAGGTCGTCGAAAGCCGCTCGGGTTCTCGCGAGGGCTGCGCTGTCGTTGCGGTCCCGCGCCGCCTCCATCAGGTCGGCGGCTGCCCGGGCACCCCACACGAGCATCTCGTCCGCGTCCCGGGTATCGGCGAAATGGGCGACCATCGTGCGCGACAGCAGGTCGAGCGCCTGCTCTGCCGCGTCCGTGGCGAGCAGGTACTCGGCCAGGATCGTCTGTGCCGCCAACCCGGCCCTGCTCTCGAGGCCCATCAACTCCTTGGCCCGTTGCAGGTGCAGCCCCGCCACCTCCAGCTCGCCCCGCCGTACCGACAGCCAGGCTGCTCCCAGCCGGACCGTCGCGCCGGCGATCGGCAGTGCGGCCAGCGAAAGCCCTTCGCGGAGGACGACGCTACTCTCGTGCAGGCGCCCCAGCATCAAGAGGTGATGGGACAGCAATCCAGCCGCGAAGACCGCCACCGAGTGCGCGCCGACATCGAGCGCGACGGAGAGGAACTCTCGGAGGATCTCGACGCATTCCAGCACGCGACCTCGCCGGATCAGATAGTTGTTCCTGATCACGACAACCCGCCAGGTCAGTTCCGGGTCACCGGTCAGCTTCGCGAAACGGAGGCCCTCCGCGGTATCGGCATCGGAGCGTTCGCCGTGGACATCCCCGTTACCACGGACCGCATAGGCCAGGGCCAGTGCCGCAGTGGACCCGGATCGATGGGCTGCCAGGACCGCGTCTTCCGCGTACGTCCCGGACAGTCCCAGCTCGTTCATCCACCATTGACACCAGCTGAGATACGCGAGTGCGTCGGCGTACTCGTGGCTGTCCGGAAACGCCCGGCTCAGTTCGACCGCATGCTCTGCCTCCGCGACCGGCCTGCCCTTGGTTCGGCCGGTGGCCCAAGCCGAGTCCGCCCAGCGCCTCAGCACGCGGCAGGCGCGGAGCGGGTCGGTTCGCTCGTCGACGAGTTCGAGCGTGCGACTCCACGCCGCGAAGCTCGCCTCGCCGTCTCCGAGCAGATCGTTGGCCCGGGCAACGCGCTCCAACAGGTCTGCCTCACTTCCCCGGCCGGCATCGTGGTGGATCATCGGCCACAGGCGCGCAGCACGGCGTAGATGGACCGCCTCTTCATGCGGCGACCGGATCCCCTTCGCAAGATCGGCTGCTCGCAGGGATGCGTCGAAGCAGGCCTCCAGGTCACGTGCGCGCTCATAGTGCAGCGCCAGGTCACCCTGCCGTTGCAACTCGTCCAGGCCGCTGGCCGGCCGGGCCTCCAGCGTTGCGGCCCAGGCCGCGTGCACGGGCTCGGCCTCACCCGGAACGAAGGTGGTGTAGAGAAGCTCGGCGAGCAGCGGATGCCGGAACCAGCACAGGTCACGACCTTGCGCCACGCTGATGCCGGCGTTCGTCGCCTCGGCCAGCGCACTGGTCAAGGCCTCGCGGTCGATCCCCCGCGCCGCGGCGACCTCACGCAGGTCATCGATCGACGTCGGCCGGCCGGCGACCGCCATCAACCGCATCACCTCGCGGCCCGGGGGCGAGAGCCGATGCCAGGCAGCGAGCAGGGCTCCGGTCAGCTCTGCCGCGAGATCGGTGGGCAGTCCTTCGGCGGTGCTCGTCAGCCCTTGCACGAGCAGCTCGGTGAGGTACGGATTGCCGTCGGACCGTCGTACGACCTGGTCCACCAACCGGCGGTGCGGCACACCGCCCAGCAAGAGCGCCAACTGTTGCTCGGTCTCGTCCCAGCTCAGCCGGTCCAACCGCACGTCGGTGACCGAAGGCAGCCGACGGAGGTCGGCCAGCCATGTGTGCATCGGGTCACCAGACACCATTTCCTCGTCCCGGTAGGTGGTCAGAACCGCCAGTCGCTGACTGCGGAAGCCGGCAACCAGGTAGGCGAGCGCGTCGCGTGACGCCAGATCGGCCCATTGCACGTCGTCCACCACCAGCACTGTCGGACCATGTGAAGCGATCGCCTGGATCAGCGCGTCCACCACGGACAACAGCCGGACCGCGCTGTCGGACGTGTGACCGCCCAGTGAGGGCAACAACTCGCCCGCGGCTGGGACCGCATCGAGTACCTCGGACCGCTCACGGGCCTCGGCCGACTCGGCCCAGCCCTCCAATGCGCCGATCAGCGGCACGTACGGCGCATCCACCGCGCCGAACCGCACACATCGGCCCCACAGGACCGCGAAACCGTTCGCCGCGGCCTCGTCACACACTGCTCTGGCCAGGCGGGTCTTGCCCACGCCGGCCTCGCCGTGCACGAACACCGCACACGGCCGTCCTTCGACCGCTCCCTGGATCGCCGCCCCCAGAATCCGTCGTTCCTCGATCCGGCCGACCAATCCAGGCGAGCGCGCGACCGCAGTCCCTCCCACGGCTCCCAGTCTGACGTGGTCAGGCCGGACCGGCCACCTTCGGCGGCGTACCGGTGGACGCCTGCCAGTCGAACACCGCTCGCGCCGGCGTCATCGGATCGAACCTGATCGGGACCCGCTGACCCGCCTGCGGTACGGCTCCTGGGAGCGGGTACCGCACGTCGTTGTGGATCAGCGAGGTCCCGACCACATAGCGGACCAGCAGGAATGTGGAGGTGCTGGTCCGCAGGACCGAGACCACTTCGGCGTTCACCCGGCGCCAGGTCTCGGTGTCCGGATCCTGGCCCTGGCCAACCCCGCCGGACACGCTGGCCAGGACCAGAACGCCGGCCCCCAGAGCCACCCCGCTCATCAGTAGCAGAACGATTCCCGACATCGGTCCGTCCTCCTCACCTCAGGGTTTGCGGCTTGCCGGACTACGTGGTCGGCGTCTGGCGACGCCGGTACATCCAGATGCAGCTCACTGCGACGGCTGCACCAGCGGCTGCGGATGCACCGGACTGCACGAACTGGAATCCGTTGCCGTCGGACGTGCTCTGCGCCGTCTTCGTGGCGGCCGCGGCGGCGGGTGTGGCCTTGGCGGGTGCCACCTCGGACTTCCGGTCGTACTTCGGGTAGTTGAACTCCCGGGTGTCCTGCGACCCGGGGTAGCCCGACCCTTCGTCCGGCCAGTCCGGCGCGACTTGGGTCGTGGGCCTGGGCTGCGGGTCGTTCATCGTGGCCGAGGCCTCGGTTGCGGTGAAGACGACCGCACCCATGGCGACTGCGGATACTGCGAAGGCTGAGTAGTACTTGCGGTTCATGACTTCTCCCAGGGGACTGTGCAGCGTGGATCGCTGCTACCCCTTCACGGTCCGTCCGCACCCCTGGCAGCCACATCCGAGGAAACCCCTCAGATCAGAGCCGCAAACCCTCAGATCCGGCGCGCAGCGCCTAAGCCGAGTCGCGGACGATGAGCTCGGTGCCGTAGATCTCCGGGCTGTGCAGGTCGGCGCCGCCGATCTTGGCCAGCAGGATCTCGGCCAGTCGCGCGCCGAGCTGCTCGACCGGCTGGCGGACCGTGGTCAGCTTCGGCGTCGTCGTGGTCGCCAGCACCGAGTCGTCGAACCCGACCACCGCGACGTCGTCCGGCACCTTCCGGCCGCGCTGCGAAAGCACCCGGAGTGTCGCGGTCGCCATCAGATCGGACGCGACGAACACCCCGTCCAGGTCGGCGTGGTCGTCGAACAGCCGAAGCGCCGCCTGCTCACCACCGTCGGCGGTGAAGTCGCCGTACGCGATCGCCGTCGGCAGACCGGCTTCCTTCATCACGTCCTGGTACCCGGTCAGCCGATCCAGCCCCGCGGTCATGTCGAGCGGACCGGTGACGGTCCCGATCTTCCGCCGGCCGATCGACAGCAGGTACTCGACGCCGGTCCGGGCGCCGGCGACATTGTCGACGTCCACACTCGCCACCGGTACGTCGACGCCGAGCGGGCGGGCGCTGAACACGATCGGCAGTGGCAACTGCGCGAGCTCCTGCAGCACGTTGTCGCGCCCGTGGTGGCTGATGATGATCGCGCCGTCGACGTGCCCGCCGCGCAGGTAGCGCAGCAGGCGCTGGTCGTCGCCCTCGGCCGGCTCGATCAGCAGCACCAGCTGGGACGAGGTCGGCGCCAGCGTCCGGCTCACCCCGGCCAGCATGCCCGCGAAGAACGGGTCGGAGAACACCCGGCTGTCCGGCTCCGGCACCACGATCGCGATCGAGTCGGTCCGGCGCGTCACCAGCGCACGGGCGGCCCGGTTCGGCACGTAGCCGAGCTGGCCGATCGCCCGCTGGACCACGGCGACCGTGTCCGGCAGCACCTTGGGCGATCCGTTCACGACCCGCGACACGGTCGCCCGGGACACCCCGGCGAGCGCCGCGACCTGCTCCAACGTCGGAGAACCAGACTCGTTCATCGGTCCTCCCGGGGTTGGTGAGCTTGCGTTCACACCGTAGTACTTACCCGGTCGAATCCGCCCGAACGTTTAGTTGCCCTTGCGCGTGTTGGCGGCCTTGTCGGCGAGGTCGAGGGCCTGCTTCCAGGCGGCGTCGGGGGCTTGTTTGCCATCGTCCACGCGAGCCAGGGCGGCGCTGAAGACCTGGTTGATCTCGCCGTCGCGCGGACCCTTGTGCTGTTTGAGGATCACGTTCCGGGCCCGGTTGATGAAGATCTGGCCGACCGGCGCGTTGTTGAAGTACGAGTTGACCTGCGACTTCACCTGCGGGTCGTCGTACGCGTCCAGCGTGGACGGGAACGAGCCGATCTTCTTGAACACCTTGACCTGCTGCTCCGGCGCGGTCAGCCAGGCGGCCAGCCGGGCCGCCTCGACCGGCTGCTGCGACTGCTTCGGGACGGTCAGGTACGACCCGCCCCAGTTGCCGCCACCGCCGGGGAACACGTCGGCGACGTCCCACTTGCCCTTGCCATAGGTGCCCGCGTTGTCCTGGATCACTCCGAGCAGCCAGCCCGGGCAGGCCATCGTCGCGAACTTGTCCGTGCGGAACGCCTGGTTCCAGGCGTCGCTCCAGGCCGGCAGCCGCGCGGACAGTCCGTCCGCGCTGCCCTGGACCACCTGGTCCCAGGTCCGCTTCAGCAACGGGTTCTCCGCACCGAGGAAGCGATCCTGGTTGGAGTAGTAGGCCTGGATCAGCTGGTTGCGCATCGCCTCCCAGGTGAGCACCGCCGAGTCGTACCAGGCCGAGCCGGGTACCTTCTGCTTGAACTTCCGGCCGGTGGCGAAGTAGGACGGCCAGTCGGCGAACAGCTTGGCCACCTGGGCCCGGTCGGTCGGCAGCCCGGCCTTCGCGAACAGGTCGCGCCGGTAGCAGATCGCCTCCGGCCCGATGTCGGTGCCGTAGCCGACGATCTTGCCGTCCTGGGTGGTGGCGCCGGCTACCTTCCAGTCCAGCCAGCGGTCCTTCAGGTCGTCGGCGCCGTACTGACGCAGATCGACGAACTGGTCCGCCTTGGCCAGGTACTTGTAGATCCAGCTGACCTCCATCGCCTCGATGTCGGCCATCCCGGAGCCGGAGGCCAGGTTGGTCTCCAGGTTCTTGATGTGCGCGTCCACGGTCGGGGCGCGGCGCTCGACGATCTTGATGTTCGGGTGCTGGGCCTCGTACTCGCGGTAGAGGTCCTCGTAGCCGAACTCGTTGAAGGTGGCGATGGTGAGCTCGATCTTCGGCGCGTCCGCATCGTCGTTGCCGGAGGCATCGGGTTTGCCCGATCCCCCGCAGGCGGACGCGAACAGGACCGCGCTACAGGCAAGCAGCACTGCAAGGGGGCGATAGCGGGCACTGGGCCGCATGGTGAAAGCTCCCTGGAACTGGACGGAGTTGAGAGCGCTCTCGGATCGCGAAAGTGTGCTGAGCTTCGAGGGTATTCACTGGATATGTCAAGCCCCACTTCACCCAGTGACCGCTGAAGATCACCGCGTGACCGGTGGAGGAAATCGCTCTGTCCGCACGTGTTCGCGTGGGTGCCTTCGTCCCCGTTCAGTCCCGGCTCACGGCGGCGGTCGACTGCGCCAGCCGGATCGTCGGTTTCGGCACCTGGTACGTCGTCACCCCGGCGCCGTCCATCACCGCGAGGATCGCCTCGCCGACGATCGTGCCGAGGCCGTGGACGTCGACGGTCACCACACTCAACGGAGGATGCGCGAGCCGGGCCACCGCGGTGTCGTCCCAGGCGATGACCGACAACTCGTCCGGGACCCTGGCGCCCAGTTCCTTCGCCACCGTGAGACCGCCGATCGCCATCAGGTCGTTGTCGTAGACAACGGCACTCGGGACCCGGCTGCCGGTCAGCAGTTGCCGGGTCGCCGCCCGGCCCGAGCCCTCGGAATAGTCCCCCTCGATCACCTGCCCGGACACCTCCCGCTCCGTGCAGGTGGCGATGAACGCCTCGTCCCGGGCCTGGCAGTGCACCATGTCGCGTGGGCCGCTCACCCGGGCGATGTCGCGGTGACCGAGGTCGGCCAGAGCGCGAACAGCCGCGCGGGCACCTTCGGCGTTGTCGACCAGCACGTTCGTGATCGGCGCCCGCAACTCGGGCCCACCGAGCAGCACCGCGGGCGTCCGCAGACGCTCGAGCTCGGCGAGCCGCGGGTCCCCGCTGCGGAGATCCACCATGACGATTCCGTCGACGTGGTCGTTGGCCACCCATCGACGCCAGATCGCGATCTCGCCGGCGATGGAGTGAGTGAACTCGATGAGCAGGCTGCAGCCGCGCCCGGCGAAGTACTCCTCGATCCCCTGGACGACGTCGGCCATGAACGGTTCCATCCCGAGGACCCGCCCAGGACGCGCCAGGACCAGCCCGGCGATGCGATCCCGGGACGTCATGTCCTGCATACACTGCCCTCCTAGGCAACGGATCCCACTATATTCACAGATCTAACTAACCGGGCAGAGGCGGATGTACCGATGCAGCAGGTCAGCGACTCCTCGCGGTCGCCGGGCTACGGTCCGGCGCCGACGAGCAGCCGCGCCGTCATCGTCGACCGTATCCGCTCCGCCGGCACGCTCAGCCGCGTCGAACTTACCCAGCTCACCGGCCTCACCGCACCGTCTGTCACCGCGGTCGTCCGCCGGCTGATCGACGACGGCCTCGTCACCGAGGCCGGTCGCGGCACGTCCACCGCTACCGGCGGCAAACCACGCACGTTGCTGCAGATCCAAGCGGCGGCGCGGTACGTCGTCGGCGTCCATCTGAGTGCGGACAGCCTGACCTACGTACTGGTCGACTACGCCGGCGGCGTGGTGGCCCGCTGGCGACGGGACGGGCCGGGCGACGAGAGCGACCCCGAGGAGGTGGTCGAGCGGGTGGCGATCGAGACCGGCGAGCTGATCGAGCGGGCCGGCGTCGATCGGGCGCTCGTCCTCGGCCTCGGCTTCGTCTGTCCCGGTCCGCTGATCCGCAACCGCGGGGTGACCTCGGCCCCGCCGTCGATGGCGCGCTGGGTCGGCTTCCCGGTCCGCCGCCGCCTCGAGGAGCGACTCGGCCTGCCGGCGCTGCTCGAGAACGACGCCACCGCGGCGGCCGCGGGCACTCGCCTCACCACCAGCCACGACGTCTCGGTGATGGCCGCCCTGTTCATGAGCGAGGGCATCGGATCCGGCCTGCGGCTCAACGGCAACGTCTATCAGGGCGCGCACGGCAACGCCGGCGAAGTCGGGCACATCTGCGTCCAGATCGGCGGTCCGCGCTGCTGGTGCGGAGGTACCGGCTGCCTGGAGGCACTCGCCGGACCGGCCGCGGTCGTCGCCAAGGCCCGCGCGGCCGGGCTCGACCTCGGCTCGCACCGGCACTCCGGTGTCGCGGCCTTCGCCGCCATTGCCCGCCTGGCACTGAGCGGAGATTCCCGCGCCGAGGCCATCATCCGGGACTCCGCGGCGTGGATCGCGCTGGGCGCGCAGACGATCGCCAACATGTACGACGTACAGCTCCTGGTCCTCACCGGCCCCGCCTTCGCCGTCGCCGGAACGATCTACCTGCCGATCCTCCAGGAGCGGATCCTGAGCTCGGTCTTCGGGCGCAGCGTGGGCACGGAGGTGGTCCTCGACGAGCGCGGCCACGACGCGGCCGCGATCGGGGCCGCGCTGCTGATGCTCAAGTCCGAGCACGCCGTCTCGGCCTAGCCGCCCCGCCCTGCACCCAGCGCGGTCGAATCGTTACCGTCGCGAACCCTTGCGCCAAGTTTATTAGGCCAACTAAGTTACCGCCCAGCTTCCCTGGCCGGGTGCCGGGTGACGCGTTCCAAGGACCGCGTTCGTGCGGATCCCTGCCCGGAAAGGAATCGATCGATGCTCCGGAACCCGACGAACCGTACGAGGACGCGGCGCCTGGTGAGCGTCGCGGCCACCGCGACCGCCACCGCCCTCCTGCTCGGTGCCTGCTCCAGCACCGCCACCGGCGACCAGGCCGCCGCCAAGGACGCCTCCATCACTGTCGCGGCCGGCGATATCACCGCCAAGAACTTCAACCCGTTCAGCACCACCGCGCTGCAGCCGACGCTGGGCGTCATCTACGAGCCGCTCTACTGGTACAACTTCGCGAAGCAGTCGGACCCGACGCCGGTCCTCGCCACCGGCTACTCCTGGAACGCGGCCGGAACCGAGCTCACCATCAAGCTCCGTCCGGGCGTCAAGTGGAACGACGGCCAGCCGTTCACCGCGAAGGATGTCGCCTTCACGTTCAACCTGGTCGCGACAACCCCTGCGCTCAATCCCTCGGGCCTCGCCGCCACAGCCAAGGCCACCGCGGACGACACCGCGGTCCTCACGTTCAAGTCGAAGTCCCTGATGCAGGAGCCCGCCGTACTCGCCAACCAGGCGATCGTGCCCGAGCACATCTGGAAGGAAATCAAGGATCCGACGACGAACCTGAACGAGAATCCGGTCGGCACCGGCCCGTTCAAGCTGAAGTCGTTCACGCCGCAGAGCTACGTGCTGACGAAGAACGACCAGTACTGGGAGCAGGGCAAACCCATCATCAAGGAGGTGCGCTACCTCCCGGTCCAGTCGGCGGACGCCGCCAGCGCGGCCCTGGTCGCGGGCAAGGTCGACTGGGCGAGTGCCTACCTGCCCGGCATCGACAACATCATCAAGTCCAACAAGAACCTGACGTACGTCAACACTCCGGTCATGACGACGGTGCTCGTGACGTGTTCCAACTCCGGCCTCGGATGCACTGGACCGCAGACCGACCCTGCCGTTCGCAAGGCGATCTACCTGGCGATGAACCGCGAGCAGCTCGCCAAGCTGGCCGGCGGCGGAGTCGCGGGCGTCGGATCGCCGACGCTGTTGCTCCCAGGCCGCGACGACGACTGGATCGCGGACGCCGGCTCCGCCAAGCTTCCGCAGAGCGCCGGCGCCGACGAGGCGAACCAGGCCCTCGACGCGGCCGGCTGGACCAAGGGCAGTGACGGCGTACGGACCAAGGCCGGCAAGCGTCTGTCGCTGACCGTCCAGACCGTCACCGGCTGGAGCGACTACATCTCGATCAACGACACACTCAAGCAGCAGCTGGCCGCGGTCGGCATCGAACTGAAGCCCAGCCAGGTCTCGTGGAACGAGTGGAACGCCGCCCAGACGAACGGGAAGTTCCAGCTGTCGCTCGACTCCGTCGGCCTCGGTGCGTCCACCAACCCGTACTTCACCTACGACGGCAAGCTCGCGACCGCGAACACGATGCCGGTCGGCAAGAACGCCACGGCCGGCAACCAGGCGCGGTTCTCGAACCCGGTCGTCGACGCGGCGCTGAAGGTGGCGGCCGGTACGACGGACAAGGCCGTCCAGAAGGCGGAGTACGCCAAGATCCAGGCGGTCATCGCAGACCAGCTGCCCTACATCCCGATCTACGTGAACTCGATGCTGACCGAGTTCAACACTTCGCGCGCGACCGGCTGGCCGACCAAGGACGACACCTACGTGCTGCCCGCGGCCTGGAAGGCCTGGGACGCCGGGATCGTCCTCAAGACGATCAAGCCCGCCAACTGAGCGCGGGCCGGCCGTGCACTACCTGCTGCGGAAAGTCGCCTTCTACGTCGTCGCCCTCTGGGCGGCGCTGACCCTGAACTTCCTGATTCCCCGGCTGATGCCGGGGAATCCGGTCGACCTGATGCTTTCCAAGCTGGCCACCAAGGGCCCGGTCACGCCGACCACCCGAGCAGCGATCCAGGCGCTGCTCGGGACGGACACCAACGCGTCGTTGTGGGACCAGTACACGAAGTACCTGCACCAGCTCGTCTCCGGCAACCTCGGTACGTCGATCGCGTACTTCCCGGTGCCGGTCTCCCAGGTCATCGGCCAGACGCTGCCCTGGACCGTCGGCCTGATCGGTCTGGCGACGGTGATCTCGTTCGCCGTCGGCATCCTGCTCGGCCGGGCCGCCGGCTGGCGACGCGGTTCGTGGATCGACAGCCTGATCCCTGTCACCACGATGCTGCAGTCGGTGCCGTACTTCTGGCTGGCGCTGCTGTTGCTGTTCCTCCTCGGCAGCACCTGGCCGGTCTTCCCGCTCAACGGTGGGTACGACGTGTACTCCGTCACGCCGGGATGGAACCTGCCGTTCGCGCAATCGGTCCTGTATCACGGCGCGCTCCCGGCGCTGACCATCGTCATCTCGTCGATCGGCGGCTGGATGCTCGGGATGCGCAACATGATGGTCTCGACCCTGTCCGAGGACTTCGTCGTCACCGCCGAGGCGAAAGGACTCACCCCGCGCCGGATCCGCTCGCGCTATGTCGCCCGCAACGCGATCCTGCCGTCCATCTCGGGGTTCGCGATCTCCCTCGGTTTCGTGGTCGCCGGCTCGATCGTGACCGAGGCGGTCTTCTCGTATCCCGGCATCGGCTCCGCGCTCCTGCTCGCGGTCGGCAACAACGACTATGCGCTGATGCAGGGCGTGTTCCTGATCATCACGCTCGCGGTCCTCGGTGCGAACCTGCTCGTCGACCTGCTGTACGGCGTCATCGATCCACGCACCCGTGCACGGTCCTAGGAAGGGTGAACCTGATGGCCATCACCACTGAAGGGGCGGCGCAGGCGGCCGCCGAGGAAGGGTCGCCGGTCAGCCGGCCGAGGCGCCGGCTGCCGCCGATGACCGTGAAGCTCGGCGTCGGCCTCGGGATCGCCGGTCTGATCGTCGCCTTCGGGCTGATCGGCCCGCTGGTCGTCGGCAGTCCGTCGACGGTCCGGGACATCGGACTGACCGGCCCGGGACACGGCTTCGTCCTCGGAACGACGCAGACCGGTCAGGACGTCTTCGCCCAGCTCGCCTACGCGACCCGTGGCTCGCTGGTCATCGGCGTCGTGGTCGGTGCGATCACACTGCTGCTGTCGTCGTTCTTCGGCGTCGTCGGCGCGTTCGTCGGCGGCTGGGCCGACGAGGCGTTCTCACTCCTCACCAACATCATGCTGGTCATTCCCGGCCTGCCGCTGGTGATCGTGATCTCCAGCTACGTGCCCAACAAGTCCATCTGGCTGGTGGCCGCCGTCCTCGCCATCACGAGCTGGGCCGGTTCGGCCCGGGTGCTGCGCGGCTTCACCCTCAGCGTGCGCAGCCGTGACTACGTGCTCGCCGCGCGGATCAGTGGTGAGAAGCGCTGGCGGATCCTGCTCGTCGAGATCCTGCCGAACCTGATTCCACTCCTCGCGTCGCAGGTGGTCTTCGCGGTGATCTTCGCGATCCTCGGTGAGGCCGGTCTGTCGTTCCTGGGGCTCGGTGCCACCGGATCCTTCACCTGGGGCACGATGCTGTTCTACGCACAGAACGGGCTCGCACTCCGGCTCGGCGCCTGGTGGTGGTTCGCACCTCCAGGCCTGGCGATCGCCCTCTTCGGCGCGGCCTTGTCCCTGATCAACTTCTCGATCGACGAGATCATCAACCCGAAGCTCCGCTCGCAGACGCGTGCCGAACGCGCCAAGTGGAGCATGAGCCGCGACCGGGAGAAGGCAGCGACCGAGGTGGGCGCATGACGACGGACCCTGTGCTCCGCATCGAGAACCTCAGCATCGACTATCTGGCCGAGTCGACCGTGCACGCCGTACGCGAGGTCTCGCTCACGCTGCGACGCGGGGAGATCCTCGGCCTGGCCGGCGAAAGCGGGTGCGGGAAGTCGACCCTCGCGTACGGAATCACCCGCCTGCTGAAGCCGCCGGCGTCCATCACCGGCGGGCGCGTCGTGTTCTCGTCCCGCGAGGGCTACGACATCGACCTGTCGAGCCTCGGCGGCGAGGACCTGCGGGCGTTCCGCTGGGACAAGATCGCGATGGTGTTCCAGGGCGCGATGAACTCGCTCAATCCGGTACTGCGGATCGCGGAGCAGCTCGAAGACGTCTTCCTGACGCACCGGCCGGAGATGTCCAGGACGGAGCGCCGCAGACGCTGCGGTGAGCTACTCGAACGCGTCGGCGTCGATCGCGACCGCCTCCGCGCCTATCCGCACGAACTGTCCGGCGGCATGCGGCAACGCGTCATGATCGCGATGGCGCTGGCACTCGAACCGCAGGTGCTGATCATGGACGAGCCGACCACCGCGCTCGACGTGGTCGTGCAGCGGGAGATCCTCCACGAGATCACTCGTCTGCGGTCCGACCTCGGGTTCGCGGTCGTCTTCATCACCCACGACCTTCCCCTGCTGCTCGAGATCAGTGACCGGATCGCGGTCATGCGGGCCGGGCTGATCGTCGAGCTGGACGACGCGCTGACGCTCTACACGCAACCCAAGCATCCCTACACCCGGCGCCTGTTGTCGTCGTTCCCCAGCCTGACCGGCGAGCGTGGCGGCTTCGTCCGGAACGGCGTACCCGGTGACGACATCGCCCTGGAGGAGACCGAGCAGACGGTGGAGGCCGCAGTGGCCGAGGAGATGGAGGCACGATGACCGTGCTGGAGATGCAGGACGTGGTCAAGGACTACCGGCTGCGCGACGGTCTGCGGACCACGCGACTGCGCGCGGTCGACCAGGTGAGCTTCGTACTGGAACCGGGGCGCACCGTTGCTCTGGTCGGTCAGTCCGGGTCGGGGAAGTCGACGATCGCCAAGTTGCTGATGCAGCTCGAGCGGCCCACCTCGGGCGCGATCCTGGTGGACGGCGAACCCATGCGGTACCGAGGAGCCGGCGCCGCGGCCTATCGCAAGGCCGTGCAGATGGTGTTCCAGGACCCGTTCGCGTCGCTCAACCCCTACCACACGATCGGCCATCACCTCGCCCGTCCGGTGCGCCTGCATCATCCCGGCTTCTCGCGTGACCAGGTGACCGAACGCGTGCTGGACCTTTTGCGCCGGGTACGGCTGGAACCCGCCGGGGATTACGCCGATCGGAGACCGCACGAGCTGTCGGGGGGCCAGCGGCAGCGCGTCGCGATCGCCCGCGCGCTCGCGCCGGAGCCGGCGATCCTGGTCGCCGACGAGCCCGTGTCGATGCTCGACGTGTCGATCCGTCTCGGCGTACTCAACCTGCTCGCGACGCTGCAGCGCGAGGAGAACCTCGGGGTGCTCTACATCACCCACGACCTCGCGACGGCCCGGCACTTCAGCGACGAGATCATGGTCCTGTACCGCGGCGCGGTCGTCGAGTACGGTCCGGCCGACGACGTGATTCTCGATCCGCAGCACGAGTACACCCAACTGCTCGCCGAAGCGGCTCCCGCGCCGGAGCGCCGCCTGGCCGAGCGCGGTGGCCTGCCACCCAGGTAGGCGCTTGTCGTCATCGGTCCTGATCGTTACGGCAGCAGGTCGCGGACCACCGCGTCAGCCAGCAACCGACCCTTGCGGGTCAGCACGAGTCGATCCTCATCGGCCGAGGTGATCGTCGCCAGGCCGTTTCCTACGACCGCGTCGATGGCGGCAAGGCCGGCTTCGTCGAGGACGTCGAGCGGCAGGCCGGCCGCGAGCCGGACCTCGAGGAGCACGCGCTCGACTCGGCGGGTCTCGGCGTCGAGAGTCTCCCGCGCGTACGCCGGACTGTCACCGGCGTCGAGGCGTTCGGCGTACGCGCTGGGGTGCTTCACGTTCCACCAGCGGACGCCACCGACATGACTGTGGGCGCCCGGGCCGATCCCCCACCAGGTGTCGCCGCGCCAGTAAAGCTCGTTGTGCCGGCAGCGCGCGTCCTCGGTGCGAGCCCAGTTGGACACCTCGTACCAGTTCAGGCCCTGAGCGGACAGCATCTCGTCCGCCAGCACGTACTTGTCGGCCAGATCGTCGTCGTCCGGCATCGGCAACTCGCCGCGCCGTACCCGGCGGGCCAGCTGGGTGCCGTCCTCCACGATCAACGCGTAGGCGCTGACATGATCCGGCTGCGCCGACAACGCGGACTCCAGCGAGGCCCGCCACTCGTCGAGCGACTCCCCCGGCGTCCCGTAGATCAGATCCAGATTCACGTGCTCGAACCCGGCCGCCGTCGCCTCCTTCACCGCTTCCAGCGCCCGGCCCGGAGTGTGCTGCCGATCGAGAATCCTGAGCACGTGCGACGACGCACTCTGCATCCCGAAGCTCACCCGGGTGAACCCCGCTTCGAGCAGCGCCTCGAGATACGCCGGGTCCACCGACTCCGGATTCGCCTCGGTCGTCACCTCGGCACCGGGGGCCAGCCCGAACTCGTCCCGTACGGCGGCCAGCATCTTGCCGAGATCACCGGCCGGCAGCAATGTCGGCGTACCCCCACCGAAGAACACCGTCTCGACCGGCTTGTCCAGCTCCTTCAAGACGTGCCTGGCCTGCCGGACCTCGGCCACCGCGGTCTCGGCGTACGACGCCTGTGACCCGCCGCCACCGAGTTCCTTGGCGGTGTAGGTGTTGAAGTCGCAGTACCCGCACCGGGACGCACAGAACGGCACGTGGAGATAGAAGCCCAGCGGCCGGGATCCGGCCTCGCGCACAGCTGCTTGCGGCAACGCTCCGTCCCGGGGCGCAACCTCCCCCTCGGGCAATGTCGACGGCACCCACCCATCCTACGGACCCGCGCCCACCATCCCTTCCCGGCGATTTCGTCACCGGATCTCCGGCGTTCTGTAGTGGCAGACGGTCCGGGAATAGCTACATTCGGCTCATGGACACCGAGGCTCAGCCGATCGGGCGCGGCACCCGGAACGCGGTCGTGGTCGCGATCATGCTCGGAATGCTACTCGCGGCCCTCGATCAGACGATCGTGGCGACCGCGCTGCCGACCATCGTTAGTGATCTGGGTGGTGCGAACCACCTGTCCTGGGTGGTCACGTCGTACCTGCTGGCCGAGACCATCATGACCGCGCTGGTCGGGAAGTTCGGCGACCTCTACGGGCGCAAGCGGATGTTCCTGATCAGCGTCGTGCTGTTCCTCGCCGGCTCCGCGCTGTGCGGGATGGCCAACTCGATGCTGTGGCTGGTCGGCTCGCGCGCGATCCAGGGCCTCGGCGCCGGCGGCATCATGGTGACCGCGATGGCGGTGATCGCGGACGTCGTACCGCTGAGCGAACGCGGCAAGTACCAGGGCGTGATGGGTTCTGTCTTCGGGGTCGCCACCGTGGCCGGCCCGCTGCTCGGTGGGCTGTTCGTCGACCACCTGAGCTGGCGGTGGGCGTTCTACGTGAACATCCCGCTCGGCATCGTCGTCCTGATCGTCGCCTCGATCTCGCTGCCGGCGGTGAAGGCGGCGGTCAAACCCACGATCGACTATCTCGGCATCCTGTTCATCGGGCTCGCCGCGACCGGGCTGACCTTGGTGACCACGTGGGGCGGCAACGAGCACGCCTGGACGTCCACGCTCATCATCTCGATGGCGATCGGGTCGCTGCTCGCGCTCGGGCTCTTCATCCTGGTGGAACAGCGGGCCGCGGAGCCGTTGCTGCCGTTGCGGTTGTTCCGGTCCGGCGTGTTCACGGTGTGCGCGGTGCTGAGCTTCATCATCGGGTTCGCGATGCTCGGTGGGGTCACGTATCTGCCGACGTACCTGCAGTTCGTCCATGGCGCCTCGGCGACCGAGTCCGGCCTGCAGATGCTGCCGCTCGTCGGCGGTCTGCTCGTCGCGTCGGTCGTGGTCGGCCAGTTCATCAGCAAGACCGGCCGCTACCGGCTGTTCCCGATCGTCGGGACCGTCCTGATCGGCGTCGGCCTGTTCCTGCTGTCGCTGATGGACAACCAGACGTCGTACGTCGTGACCGCGGGGTTCATGATCGTCCTCGGAGTGGGCGTGGGACTGTGCATGCCGGTACCGACCGTGGTCGTGCAGAGCACCGTCGACTACGCCGACCTCGGGGTCGCGACGTCCGGGGTGAGCTTCCTGCGCACGATGGGCAGCTCGTTCGGGGTCGCGGTCTTCGGGTCGATCTATGCGCATCAACTGCCCGTTCACCTGGCCGAGGCGGTTCGCACCACCGGTGCTGACCCTCAAGTGGTCACGACTGTCGACGGTGTGCGCTCACTGCCTGACTCGGTCCGGCCGGCGGTGACAGCGGCGTACGCGGACTCCTTGCATGTCGTGTTCCTGTGGGCTGTGCCGGTGGCGGCGCTCGGTCTCCTGGTCGCGCTGATGCTGAAGGAGGTCCCGCTCCGCGAGACCGCGCGGATGGCCGCCAGCGACGTCGGCGAGAACTTCGCCGCCCCCGCGTCGTTCGACTCCGAACACGAACTCCAGCGCCTCGCCGCCCTAGTCGTCCAGCACCACAAACGCAACCCGGCCCCCGAGGTCCTGGCCCAGTCCGGCATCCCCTTGAACGTCGCCCAGGCCTGGATGATCATGCGCGTCTTCCGCGGCGGCGCCGACGCCGGATCCGCCACCCTCGGCGACATCACCGGCGACCTCCGCGTCCCACCCGGCGTCTTCGAACCCATCGCCACCCAACTGGTTGCCGACGGCTACCTCTCCGAGACCCTCGGCCACTACCGGTTCACCACCCTCGGCCTGGAGATGTTCCAGCGTTTCGTCGGCGTCTTCCGCGACTGGATGCTCGACCGCCTCTCCGACTGGGACCCCGACAACTCCGAGGCCTTCTCCCACGCCGTAGACCGCATCGCCGAACAAATGATCGACCAAGGCCAATCCCTGACCACCGGCAAACACGCCGCCCTGCTGGCAACCTCCAGCACCCAGTAGATCCGTGTGTCATCGGCCTGCCGCCCGCCGGAACACCGGGGTCAGGGTGTGGTTGCCGACTTGATTGTGCCTGCGGCGACGGCGGCTGCGAGTCGCTCGTGGTCGCGGTCGTTGACGTCGGCGTAGGTGACGGCGAAGTCGGCGATCGCGTGGTCGAAGGTGTCGGACTTGCCGAGGTAGCCCGCGATGGCCACCTCGTCGCCTCCTCGGCCGTGCGCGCGAGCAAGAGTCCATCCGCACAGGGCGCCGTAGATGCCCAGACCGCCGACAGTCAGCTTCGACGGGTCGATCTCGCCCTTCATGTCCCAGAGCTGGCGGAAGTAGAAATCGTTTCCGTCCGGCATGGTCGACCAGCCGAGGAACGAGTCCGGCAGGGCCTGGAGCAGACGCTGGCCGGCCACCACCCGATGCCCGTGATTCGGATAGCTGCTGACCCCCAGATGAGGCTCGAGAACCGATGCCTCCGCCTGCTTGACCTGCAGAAACAGCACGTCCTCCCGGCTCTTGCCCCGCAGCAGGACCACGTAACAGCGTGTGCCGACACTGCCGACACCCACCACCTTCCGCGCCATGTCGACGATCTCGAACTGGTCGAGCAGCGCCCGCCGGGCGTCGCTGACGCTCGCCCGATAGTTGTCAAAGGCCAACCGGATGCCCGCAGCAACCCGACTCGCGCCGTCGCCGGCCGACAGCTGCCGGACTGGAACCAGCAGCGGCGGATGGCTGGCGAGCCGTACCGTCTCGCCGTCGCTTTGGCACAGCTTGGCGAAGGCGCCCAGACTGTCGCGGGCCCGGGCTCTCGCGAAGATCTTCTCCAGCCGGTCGGGAGCAAGCTTCGGTGCCTCGATCCCGAACTCCGCCTCCAGTTGGCCGGCAATGTCGGTCAACTGCTCGGACGACATGTGCAGAAACCACAGGTCCGTCGTCGCCAACCCAGCGAAGTCCAGCATGGCCTCTCGGTAACCGCGCACCGTCAACCGAGCCACCTCACGCTGCTGATGGCGTGGGAGCCCCTTCTGCCGCGCGGCGATGGCAACACTCGCCGCCAGGCGCTTCACATCCCATTCCCACGGCCCCGGCAGCGTCTCGTCGAAATCGTTCACGTCGAAGACGAGGTCCCGCTCCGGCGAGGCGAACAGTCCGAAGTTGACCAGGTGCGCATCACCACACGCCTGGACGGAGATGCCACTCGTGGGACTCGCGGCGAGATCACTCGCCATGATCGCCGGACCGCCGCGGTAGAACGTGAACGGCGAGGCGAGCATCCGGCCGTAACGAATCGGGACCAGGTCCTTCTCCCGGGTCGCGGCCTGTGCCTGGAGGACGTCGAGGGGATCCGGCCGATCGGCCGCCGGCTCCCAGTCAGCATGGATCCGCCGCGGCGCCCGCTTCCGAGCGGCCTTCCCCATCGCCCATCGAGCCTGCGAACTCAGGTCGCGCGGGCCGGCCGCGCTCTCGTCCATGACTCCAGAGTCGCAGGTCCGCTCGCCTGACGACAGGCCGAAGGCAACCATGACCTCCGCCGCCGGAACCGGTTGGCTCGGGGTGGGGTGAGTGGCGGATGCTTGGACGGTGGGCGATGGGGATGTCGCGGCGGCGATGGCTGGGAGTTTCCTTGGGAGACTGCCGGCCGAGTTGATCGAGCGCTTGCTCGCCACAGGTGATCGGATCGAGTACCCGGCGGGTAACACGCTGTATCGGGAGCGGTCCGCGCCTCGGGCGTTGCTGGTAGTGCGCGGGCTGTTGCGCGTCTACATGTCGTCACCCGAGGGGCGTCAGGTGACGGTCCGGTACGCGCGGGCTCGCGACGTACTCGGGATTGCGGTGCTCGTCGCGGGTCCGGCCGATGTCGGCGTACAGACGCTCGCCGACTCCACCCTGTTCCGGATCGACGCCGGCCTGTTGACGACCGCCGCGCGTAAAGACAGCCGCGTCGCGTGGGCGATGGCGGAGGAGCTCAGTCGCCGGCTGTACGAGAACCTGCAGCAGACCGCGGTCAACGCGTTCGGCACCGTGCGACAGCGGGTCGCCGCTCACCTGCTGGACCTGGCCTCCACCCAGCAGAGTCCGCGCGGCGAGCTCGTCGCCCAGGTGTCTCAGCAGGAGCTCGCGGATGCCGTCGGTTCGGTCCGCGAGGTGGTGGCGCGAGTACTGCGAGATTTCCGGCTGGCGCGGTTGGTCGCCACCTCGGCGGACAGCGTCCACATCCTCGACCCCACCGGGCTCCACGACCAGACCTGGAACCCGGACGACGAGTGACCTCGGTTACTCCCGCGCACTACAAAAGTCACAGACATGCCGCGACCGCGGGCGAAGACTGATGCCCTCGGCCCCGAACCCGTCGGGCCGATGAGCACCTCAGGAGTCCACATGTCCACGGAAGCGACCAGATTGCCGGCGCGCACCGGTACCGGAGACCCGGTCCGGGCGGTGTCGGTGATCAGCACCGGCAGCGTCGAGATCCACCCCGAACACGCCCACGGCTCGAAGAAGCCGCTCTACTGGTGGCTGCTCACCTCGCGCCGGTGGCTGCCGCCCCGGCCGATCAATGTGTACGTCGTCGAGCACGCGAACGGACTGGTGTTGTTCGACACCGGCCAGGACCGTGCGTCAGTGACGGATCCGTCGTACTTCCCCGGCGGATTCAACGGTGTCGTGTACGACCGGCTGGCCAAGTTCCACATCGCCGAGCACGAGACGCTCGACGCGCAACTGGGCACCCTCGGGTACTCGACCGCCGACGTCGACAAGGCGGTCATCTCCCACCTGCACCAGGACCACATCGGCGGGATCCCGCAGCTCGGCGGCAGCGAGCTCCTGATCACTGCGGCGGAGTGGGCCCAACTGTCCGGGTTCTCCCCCGAGGCCCGCGGCTTCCTCCGCACGCATATCGACGTACCCGGCGCGCGCTGGAAGCACGTCACCTTCGCCGGCGATGTGGGCGTCGAGCCTTTCACCGAGGCGTACGACGTGATGGGCGACGGCTCGATCGTCCTGCTCCCCACGCCCGGTCACACGCCCGGCTCGATCTCGATGCTCGTACGCCGACGCGACCTGCCACCACTGCTCATGGTCGGCGACCTCACCTACGAGTCGAGCCTGCTCGAACGCCGCCAACTCCCCGGAGTCGGTGACCGCGGTGCACTCGCCCACACCACCGACAAAGTCCTGGCCCTCGCCGAGCACCTGCCCGGCCTGGTCGTCCTTCCGGCCCACGACCCGACCGCAGCACAACGCCTGGTCGACAGCTCGCGGCGGCCCCGATGAAATTCACCAACACGATCACCATCGAACGTCCGCCGGCGACGGTCTTCGCCTACCTGGCCAACCTCGAAAACCTGCCCCAATGGAACTACGCCCTCGCCGAAACCCGACAGCTCACCTCCGGCCCGCCCAGCGTCGGCACCCGCTACCTGCAAACCCGGACGATCCCTGTCCACGCAGAGGAAACCCTGGAAATCATCGAGCTCACCCCCAACCACAAGCTCACCGTCCAAGGCACCCTCAACGCCCTGCCCGCCCATCTCACCTACACACTCCACCCCGAAGGAACCGCCACCACCCTCACCAACACCGTCAACCTGCAAGCCCCCCGCCCCCTGAACCTCCTGGCGCCCATCGCACTCGGCCGCGTCAAGTCCGCGGTGGCCGCAAACCTGGCCGCCCTGAAACAGCTCCTCGAACAGTCATAGACGGTACGGAACAACGGGTAGTGGTTGCTCAGAACCACGCTCGCCAAGGTCGGCTCCACACGACGACGCCGCAAACGCCACACCACTACCCGTCCTTCGGTACACCCCGTGCGATTCGCGTGGCGCGCGTGGGTCGGCTTCCCCGGTTGTTACTCGTACATCTTGTCGAGGAGGTCGGCGTACTGGGCTTCTACGTATTTGCGTTTGAGCTTGAGGCTGGGGGTCATTTCGCCGGATTCTATGGTGAGGTCCCGGTCGAGGATGGTGAACTTCTTGATGGTTTCCCAGCGGTTGAGGCCGGCGTTCAGTTCGTCGACGTAGCCCTGGACCATTGCGCGGGCGGCGTCCGACGTGACGATCTCGGCGTACGGCCGGCCGGTCAGGCCGTTCGAGGTGGCCCACGCGACGATGGCGTCGGGGTCCAGGGTGACCAGCGCGGAGACGAAGTTGCGCTTGTTGCCGTGGACAACGAATTGGCTGGCGTAGGGGCAGATGGTCTTGAACCGGCCCTCGATCACCTGGGGGGCGACGTACTTGCCGCCGGACGTCTTGAAGAGGTCCTTCTTACGGTCGGTGATGAAGAGGAACTCGTCCTCGAAGTGCCCGATGTCGCCGGTGTGGAACCAGCCGTCGGAGTCGATCACCTCGGCGGTCTGCGCGGGCTGGTTGTGGTAGCCGCTCATCACACCGGGGCCGTTGATCAGGATCTCGCCGTCCTCGGCAATCTTGACCTGGGTGGCGGGAAAGATCGGGCCGACGCTGCCGAGCCGGTACTGCGTGGGCCGGTTCAGCGACGAGCCGGCCGCGGTCTCCGACAGTCCGTACCCCTCGAGGATCAGCAGCCCGGCGGCGTGGAACCACTCCGCCAGCTTCTTGTCCAGGGCGGCCGACCCGGACACGAAGAACCGGATCCGCCCACCGAAGCGATCCCGGATCTTCGAGAGCACCAACCGATCAGCCGTGGCGAACTGCGCCGCGAGCAACCCGCTCGGCTCCTTGCCGGCCTGGCGCAGCGTGGACACGCGCGCGCCCACCCCGAACGCCCAATGGAAGAGCCGAGCCTTGACCCCACCATCGGACTCGATCATCGTGACGATCCGGGCGTGCGCCTTCTCGAAGATCCGCGGCGCCGCGGCCATGAAGGTCGGTTGGACGATCGCCGCATTATCGACAATCTTGTCGATCCGCCCGTCCACCGCCGTCGCGAACCCGATCTGGCACTGTACGGCGACCAGCACCTGACCGAACACGTGTGACAACGGCAACCACAGGAACTGCAGGTCGTCCGGACTGAGCACCCGGATCCCCTCGACCGCCGCGCCCTCGTACGTCCACACCGAGTGCGGCAACCGCACGCCCTTGGGACGCCCGGTCGTGCCGGAGGTGTAGATCAACGTGCAGAGGTGATCCGCCTTGATCTGCGCCACCCGCTCGTCGACCACCGCGGCATGCTCGGCCAGATAGGCGTCACCCAGCGAGTCCAGCGCGGACAGGCTGATGACCCAATCCCCATCGCTGTCCAGTGGAGTGCCGTCGATCAGGACGACCTTGTGCAGCGACGGCGTCTCGGCCCGGTGCTCCCGCAGCTTGTCGACCTGCCCCGCGTCCTCGGCGATCGCGACCTGCACGTCGGCATCCGCGACGATGAACGCCACGTCCGACGACATCGTCGAGGGGTAGATCGTGGTCGTCGCGGCCGCGGCCAGTACGGCGGCCAGGTAGCAGTCGATCCACTCCATCCGGGTGCTGGACGCGATCGCGACCCGCTGCTCCGGCTCGACGCCGAGCGCGATCAGCCCGGCCGCCCGGCGGCGCGCGAGCTCGTCGGTCTCCCGCCAGGTGACGGACTTCCATTGGTCCCCGGCCGGATACCGGAACGCCTCGCGCTGCGGGGTCGCGGCGACGCGGTCCAGGAACATCTGGGCCATCGTGTCCTTGCGGTTGCTGAGCAGGGCGAGCTGGCCGGAATCGGCGACAGGCTTCATAACTGGCCTCCATCGGGGGTCAAGTAACCGGAGGGTAATTGCTGCGAGGCATGCCTGACCATGGCACTCGCTTGCCCGCCTGAACCTTCTCCATTACGTTTCCGCAACATGCGCATACGGTCGGTGGCCTTCGTCTCACTATCCGTTCTACTCCTCGGCTGGCTGCCTCTCGCGCCCGCCACCGCGGCGACCCCAGTGGCCCCCGCCACAGCGGTGACGCCGCCGCCGGAGTTCGGCTCCGACTACGACGATCCACGCACGCCGGCGCCACCGGTCGCCGTACCGAACACCAAGCACTGCGAGGTGCAGATCGTCCGCAACCAGTTCCGGAACTTCGACCCGTACCAGTCGACCTACACTCCCCCGGCCGCATGCCAGGGCCCGTGGTCCAAGGTCGTACTCCGGATGCACGGCGAGGTGAAGGGCGTCCAGTACGACCGCCTCGGCCACATCACGATCGGCGGCGTCGGCGTCTTCCGCACGTCCACCCCGGAGCCGAGCACGGACGGCATCGCCTGGGACGTGCAGAAGGACGTCACCGCCTACATCCCCTTGCTCCGTACGCCGCAACCGGTCGTGATGGAACTCGGCAATGTCGTCGACGACACCTACACCGGCGTCCTCGACATCACCGTCACCCTCGACTTCTACACCACCGGGAGCAACGCTCCCGCCGCCAAGACCGCGGACGCCGTACTGCCACTGCAGGACCAACGCCGCGAGGACTCCGACCTGATCGGTACGGCGACCCTCCCGCGGAACACCACGCGGTTGCTCGGTGAGATCTATGTCACCGGATCCGGCGGCGGCTGCGAGGAGTTCTGGGACACGTCCGCCCCGGCCGAAACCGGATACTCGTGCCCGGACGGATCGCCGTACCGGGAGGTCGACGTCTCGATCGACGGCAAGCCGGCCGGCGTCGCCCTGCCGTACCCGTACATCTACACCGGCGGCTGGTCGAATCCGTACTCCTGGCGCCCGTCCCCGGCCCCGCGCGCGTTCGACATCAAGCCCTTGACCTACGACCTCACCCCGTTCGCCGGCCTCCTCACCGACGGCAAACCGCACGAGTTCCGCGTCCACGTGGCCGGAGTGCCGGCCGGACAGAGCGGCTGGTTCACCGTCCCGAACCTCCACGTGTGGAAGGACCCCCACCGCACCCAGACGCACGGCGGACTCACGTCGTACGCCGTCTCGCCGCTCAGCAAGACCGATGACGTGTCCGGCGCCCCGGGCGAGGCAGGAGCCGTGCGCACCAAGGCATCCCGCAGCCTGAAGATCAGCGGCTATCTCGACACGTCCGAAGGCCGGATCCGTACGACGGTCCAGCGCACGCTGACCAACGTGTCCGACCACGTCTGGGAAGCCGGCGAGTCGCGCGACTCGCTCACAGCGAGCTGGCGTGACACCTCGACAACCATCAGCGGCGGCAAGGTCGACCGGACCGACCTGAGCTACGGCAAGACCGGCGTACTCACGTTCTTGCCCAACGCAACCATCCCCGGCGGGTACGACGTCGTCACCGACCTCTCGATCTACGACACGACCCGCACCACGCAGTCGATCACCACCGAGACGTACGACGGCCGCGCGTCGTGGATCTACGGCGTACCGCGTGACCAGCGGCACGCGACCGGCACCCAGACCGTCCGCTACCGCTCGATCGGTCATGGCTGCTATGACCACACACTCAGCGCGGTCAACGGCGTTTACACCAAGGACTTCTACCGCTGCTGATCAAGACAGTTTGCGGGTGGTCGCGTACCGAAGGACGGGTAGTGGTCGGCTCCAGGGCACAATCGCGCGGGGCGCGGGGCAGGAGGCGGCGGGACGGCTCCGACTACTACCCGTCCTTCGGTACAGGGATCAGCGCTGGGCGAGGAGTTCGGCGATCTGCACCGCGTTGAGGGCGGCGCCCTTGCGTAGGTTGTCGTTGGATACGAACAGAACCAGACCACGGTTGCCGGGGACGGACTGGTCCTGGCGGATGCGGCCGACGTACGACGGGTCCTGCCCCGCGGCGAGCAGTGGCGTCGGGAGGTCGGCGAGCGCGACGCCGGGGGCGCCGCCGAGGATTTCGGTCGCGCGTTCCGGGGTGATCGGCTCGGCGAACTCGGCGTGGATGCTCAGCGAGTGGCCGGTGAAGACGGGCACGCGCACGCAGGTGCCGGCGACCGGGAGGTCCGGAATGTGCAGGATCTTGCGGCTCTCGTTCCGCAGCTTCTGCTCCTCGTCGGTCTCACCGGTGCCATCGGCAACGATCGAGCCGGCCAGTGGGAGCACGTTGAACGCGATCGGGCCGGCGTACACCTTGGGCTCGGGCAGGGTGATCCCCTCGGTGCCGCGGGCCAGCTTGCCGCCGGGCTCGACCAGGGCCCGCGCCTGGTCCTCGAGCTCGCTGACACCGACGCCGCCGGAACCGGAGACGGCCTGGTACGTCGAGACGACGAGCCGGGTCAGCGCCGCCTCGCGGTGCAGCGGGGCGAGCACCGGCATCGCGGCCATCGTGGTGCAGTTCGGGTTGGCGACGATGCCCTTCGGCAGGTGGTCGAGGTCACCCGGGTTCACCTCGGAGACGACGAGCGGTACGTCGGGATCCATCCGCCACGCGGACGAGTTGTCCACCACGACGGCCCCGGTCGCGGCCACCTTCGGCGCGAACTCCCTGGACGCCGTCTTCCCGTTGGAGAACAACGCGAGCTCCAGCCCGGCGAAGTCCGCCATTGCGGAGTCCTCGACCGTGATCTCCGTGTCCCCGAACGGCAGCCTGCTCCCTGCCGACCGCGCCGACGCGAAGTACCGCACCTCGTCCACCGGGAACTTCCGCTCGATGAGCAGCTCCCGCATGACGCTACCGACCTGCCCCGTGGCTCCGAAAACTCCTACTCGCATGCCTCGCAGAGTAATAGCTCGACCGGCCGGGCGCCGCGGGATTTCAGGGACCGGACCTGCGCAACGGCACCGAGAGGGCGGCGCGGCCCGGCACCTTGGGGCGAAGAGGTGCCGGGCCGCGGGAGGGACGTCCTACGCGTCGGCGACGAGGGTGCCGCCGTTGGCCACGTCGGTCTTCTCGATCTCGGTGAAGACGATGCGGACGGACTCGCGCTTGGCGCCGAGGATGGCGATGGCGGAGTCGGTGACGGCGGCAACGAACTCGCGGCGCTGGTCGAGCGTGCGGCCGGAGAGCAGTTCGACGGTGATGTTCGGCATACGGGATCTCCTGGGGTTGGGCCAGAAAAGTTGCCAACGGCAACGCGACGACGGGATGAGCGAGTCCCGGAAAGGGTTCCATCAGTCAGAACTAAGTGTCAAGACACGGAACCCGGACAACTCCTGCGCCAGTTCCCCCAAGACGATGATTGACAGGAGGTTCTGTGGAATAGAACCTTGTTCCGTGAACGCACAGCCGCCCCTGCAAGTCAGATATGCCACCCACCCCGCTCAGGTGCCCGGCTTCGACACCGCCGCGCTGCGCTCGCACTACCTGGTCGACGACCTCTTCACGCCGGACGCGATCACCGCGGTGCTCACCCACCACGACCGGATCGTCCTCGCCGGCGCCCACCCCGCCGGCGGCCCGCTGACGCTCGGCACGTGGCCCGAGCTGCGCAGCGAGTACTTCCTCGAACGCCGCGAAGCCGGCATCGTCAACGTCGGCGGCTCGGGCACGGTCACTGCCGACGGCACCAAGTACGAGCTGACCACCGGCGCCTGCCTGTACGTCGGCCGCGGTGTCCGTGAGGTGATCTTCGACGGACCGGACGCGGCGTTCTACGTCTTCTCGGCACCGGCACACACCGACTTCCCCACCACGCAGGTGAATCCCGGTGAGGGCAACCGCCTCGAGCTCGGCGACCAGCAGACCGCGAACCGCCGTACGATCGACCAGTACATCCACGCGGACGGCGTACGCAGCGGCCAGATCGTTCTCGGCGTGACCACGCTGCACCCCGGCAGCACCTGGAACACCATGCCCGCCCACACGCACGACCGCCGGACCGAGTGCTACCTGTACTTCGGCCTCCCCGAGACCGGGAAGATCGTCACGATCGCGTCGCTGCTCAGTTTCCAGGGCGGGGTCACCGTTCCGGCCTACACTGCCAGCAAGCATGCGGTCGCGGGACTGACCCGGGCGCTGGCCAACGAGTGGGGGCCGGCCGGGGTGCAGGTGAACGCGATCGCGCCCGGGTACATCAGTACCGACAACACCACCGACCTCCGCGCGGACCCGGTCCGCGAAGCGGCGATCCAGGACCGCATCCCGGCCGGCCGCTGGGGGCGGCCGGAGGACGTGGTCGGCGCCGCGGTCTTCCTTGCCTCGGCGGCGGCGGACTACGTCAACGGTCACGTGCTCGCGGTCGACGGCGGCTGGCTGGCCAGATAGGAGTGGCAGGATGACGGACCAGAACTCGCCCTCGGCGATCGACAAGACGCTGATGGTGCTGGACGCCGTACTGGAACACTCGCGGTTCACCGACGTGGTCAACGCGACCGGCCTGGCCAAGTCGACGGTGCACCGGATCATGGCGTCATTGGTGGAGCACGAGTTCGTCGCGCAGGCCGAGGACGGTTCGTACCATCCGGGGCCGAAGGCGCTCCGGCTGGCCGGTCACGCCCTCACCAACGTCGACCTCGCGACCGTCGCCCGCCCGGTCCTCGCCGACCTGGTCGCGCAGACCCGCTGCACAGTGCATGTCGGTTTGCTCAACGGTGACGAGGCGATCTATGTCGCGCGGCTCGACGGGCCGAAGCCGTACC
Organism: Kribbella sp. NBC_01484; assembly: GCF_036227145.1. Lineage (NCBI taxonomy): Bacteria > Bacillati > Actinomycetota > Actinomycetes > Propionibacteriales > Kribbellaceae > Kribbella > Kribbella sp. NBC_01484. Next base: position 5,390,034 of record NZ_CP109437.1, on the reverse strand, counting down.
GGATGCCGTCCCGGGTGGGTAAGGCGTTCTGGCTGCACTGCACCGGCATCGGCAAGGCACTCCTCGCCGAGAAGGACGATGACGCGCTCGACGCGCACATCACCCGGACCGGCCTACCTGCCCGCACTCCGCTGACGCACACCACTGCCGCCGCTCTCAAGGCCGACCTCGCGCAGGTCCGCGCCCGCGGCTACGCGCTCGACGACGAGGAGAACGAACCCGGCATCCGCTGCGTGGCCTCGGTGATCCACGATCACACCGGCACCGCGATCGCCGCGGTCAGCATCTCCACACTGTCGCTCGAGCAGTCGATCGCCCAGGTCGCCCTGATGGCACCGGCCGCGATCGAGGCCGCCCGCAAGATCTCCGCCGCGCTGGGCTACCGCGAACCCACCAACTGACGCGCTGCTACGTCGCAACCAGCATCTGTTCGCGGCGAGCGGCGGCCCAGCGGACGACCGGGACGAACAGGACGCCGATCAGGGCGAACCAGACGCCCAGGATGATCCAGCCCGGAACGCCGAGACCGAGCGGGAGCAGGGCCAGGACGCTCGGGGCGAGCATCGTGCTGATGGACATGCTGGTGTTCCAGACGCCCTGGTACTGACCCTGCGCGTGCTCGGCGGCGAGGTCGAAGCTGAGCAGGAACGAGCCGGACGACTGCAGGAGCTCGCCGATCACCTGGACCAGGGCGCCGAGGGCGAGCAGGCCGACCGCGATCGCGGCGTTGCCCCAGGACGCGCCGGCGAAGAGCACCATCGATGCCAGGAGCAACAATCCGGCGGTGCGGGTGGCTCGCGCGGCCGCGGGCGGGTCGGAGATCCCGCGCGAGGATCGAACCTGGAAGAGCGCGACCACGACGGTGTTGATGATCAGCGTCAGCGCGACCGTCCAGCGCGGTGCGTCGGTGTGGTCGACCACCCACAGCGGGATCGCGACGTCGAACACCGCGTAGTGGATCGACATCCCGGCGTTGAGCGCTGCCACTGCGAGGTACCCGCGGTCGCGCAGGGCGACCCAGACCGGTCCGTCGTCGCCACGCGGATTCGGCGCCACCCGTGGCACCGCCAGGATCACGAACGCCGCGATCGCACTGAGCACCGCGTCGAGCACGAACATCAGGCGGTACGCCGTACCCGTGTCGAAGTGCAGCGCGAAGGCACCGATTCCGGCGCCGGCCATGATGCCGATGTTGGTCACCGCGCGCAGATAGGCGCGGGCCGCGACCCGGTCGGCGCCCTGCGTGATGGCAGCGATCAGCGCGGCCCGGACGGCGCCCGCTCCCCGGTCGATCACGGTGAGCACCACGGAGACGATCAAGAACTGCCAGAAGGTGTGCACCAGCAGATAGAGCAGCGATACCGCACAGAGAATCAGGCTGAGTACGACGAACAGCGTGCGCGGACCGCGGCGATCGGCCAGATGCCCGAGCGGCACCGCCGACAACAGCCCGAACAACCCCGCAATGGTCAGCCCGAGTCCAACCTGAGCAATCGACAGCCCGACGATCCGGTTGAAATACAACACGCTGACCGTCATCAACAACCCATTGCCCACCCGGCTGAGCAAGGTGGCGAGAGCGAGCGGCCGGAGCGGTCCGGGTGCGGGTAGTAGTCCTCTGCCGGCCGTCTGCTGCGCGCTCACGCGCGAGCCGCGGCGCGGTGGGCGGTGGCTCGGAGTTCGTCCATCAGGTCGACGCCGGAGTCGAGCATGCGTTGCATCTTCGGTGGGTCCTGGGCGCCGAACATCTCGCCGATCGTCACCTCGTGATCCGGTCGGCTCAGCACCTCGACCGGGTCGCCGGCGCCGATAGTCCCGGTCCGGAGCACCTTCAGATAGGCACCCGGGCGACCGGCCTGATGGAAGCGTTTCACCCAGTGCGGCACCTGCATCCGGTGCTGGAAGGTGATGCACGGGATCCGCGGCGCCCGGACCATCACCTCGACCTCGTCGCCGATCCGCCACACCTCACCGAGCAGCGCGCCGGTGATGTCGAGTCCCTCGGTGCGCAGGTTCTCCCCGAACAGGCCGGTCGGGATCTCCCGGCCCAGTTGCGCGGCCCACCAGTTCGCGTCCTCCTCGGCGTACGCGTAGATCGCGAGGTCGGGACCGCCGTGGTTCTTGGTGTCGCATACCCGGTCGCCGGCCAGCCCGAGTTCACCGACCGGCACGCGCCCCGGCTGCGGTCGCTTGTCGATGGCCGTGAAGCCGGTCTCCTTCGGACCCGGAATCAGCTTCTCCACCACATTGACCGTCAGCAACCGCATACCCCGCATCCTCCCTCCCGGTGTGCCACCGGTTCCACCGATTTACCGCCGTTGCGCCGGTAGAGCGGCGATGACGAGCAGGGTGGCGGCGGTGGTGGCCGCGCCGGCCCAGGCTGCGGTGGTGTAGCCGGTCTCGTGCGGGAAGACGTCGGTGGTGTACGCCGCGAGGATGAACCCACCGAGCGCGCTGCCGATGGAGAACCCGACGCTGCGCACGACCTGGTTGACGCTCATCGCACTCGCGGTCTCGGCCGCCGGCGTCGCGGCCAGGATGACGGACGGCATCGCGGCGGAGAACGCGCCGACGCCGACCCCGAGGATGCTGATCGCGATCACCGGTTCGGCCAGGTGGTCACGGGCGAGCGCGAAGAGAACGAAGGCGATCAGTACGACGGTTGTGCTTGCCGCAAGCAACGTCCGCGCACCGAACCTGCTCTTCAAACCGGGCATGAGCCGCCCGGCGACGAACCCCAGCAGCGAGAACGGCACGAGCACGAGACCGGCCTCGAACGTGTTCAGTCCGAACCCGTACCCGGCCACGGCAGGCGTCTGGACGTAGCGCGTGATCAAGCTGAGCAGGAGATACATGCCGACACCGCCGGTGAGCATGACGAGGTTGGCGGCGGCAACGGCCGGGTGGCGCAGGAGCCGGATGTCGACGAGCGGCTTGTCGGTGCGGGCTTCGACGATCGTCCAGGCTGCGAGCACCAGCAATGAGACGACGAGGATGAGCACGGCGAGGACGGTGTGCTGTTGCCAGAGGCCGACCTGGCTGATCACGAGGAGCAGGGCGAGCAGACCGACGGTGAGCAGCAGCGCACCGCGCAGATCGACGCGGTTGGCCGGTCGCGCCGGCGCCTGCGGAATCACGGCGACGGCTGCGACCAGAGCAGCGGCAGTCGCGACCAGTCCCAGGCCGTACGCCGCCCGGATGCCCGCGAGATCCGTCAGCCACCCAGCCAGCGGATATCCGATCCCGATGCCGGCGGTCGAGGCGACGGACAGAAACGCGATCGTACTGGCCGAGCGCCGCTCGTCGAGGTGGTCCCGGGCGATCGCCATCATCAGCGAGACCAACCCGAGCCCCGCACCTTGAGCAGCACGCCCGACCAGCAGCACGGCGAACGGAAGCGGGAGCACCGTCAGCAGGCTGCCCGCCACGACGATGCCCAACGTCACCAGTACGACGCTCCGCCGTCGGGGTCCGGAGCCGAGCCGTCCCAGCACCGGCGTTGTCACCGCACCCGACAGCAACGCGATCGTCAGCGTCCACTGGGCGGCGGCCAGCGACACGTTGTAGTGCTGCGCGACCGCCGTGATCAACGGCGCGCCAAGACTGCCCACTACGGCGACGAGCAGCCCGAGAGACACGATCACGCCGACGAGAGCCCGGTCCGAGCTGGGTCTGCCGGTGGTCGTCGACATGAGGTGATCGCGGGACGGCCGGTCGTTCATCGGTTGGTCTCGCTGGTGATGTGGGTGAACAGACCGGGCCGGATGCGGGTCCGCGCCTGCTCGGCCCAGGGCTCGTCGACCGCGGGCAGATCGAGGGCGGCGTTGGTGTTGAGGAGCATGCCGAACGCCAGGAACGCCTTCACCGTGACCGGATCCAGGCCGGCGGTGTCGGCGACGGCCTGCCACAGGCGGCCGAAGCTGGCGCGGACCGCGTCGCGGACTTCGCCGTCACCGGCGGCCGCGGCAGCGGTGCCCTGCAACTGGAGCAGCAGAGTGGTGCGGTCGGCAAGCATCTCGTTGTACTCGCGGCCCATCGCGGTCAGCGCGTCGATCCCGGTCGCACCGCCGGCGGCGGCCAGCATCGCCAGCGTCATCCGCCCGAACGCGGCGTCCACACACTCCAGGAACAGCTGCTTCTTCGTGCCGAACAACCGGAACACATAGGCCTGGGTGATGCCCGCTCGACGGGCGATCGTCTCGGTCGACGCGCCGTACAAGCCGGCTCCGGCGAACTCGTCCTCGGCCAGCGCGAGGATCTGCTCGCGGCGCTCCTGCCCACTCATCCGTGTCGGCGACATGACCCCGAAGTTAGTAGGTAGTAACTACTTACTTCAAGCGACTGTCTGCTACGTCACGCGGCGCGGGCACGCTCAGTCCTGGATGGCCTTGACGATCGCGATGTTGCGGGTGAGCCAGTCCTGCGGGAGGGATTCGTCGCCGCCGGCGTCCTCGAGCGTCCACAGCACGTTGAGCATCTGGCGGACGATCACCCAGTCGCGGGCCCGGTCCTCGTTCAGACCGGCCGCGTCGATCGCGGTGTAGAACCGCTGCCGGACCGCGAACCGAAGGTCGCCGGAGGCAACGACCTCGTCCCACCGGTTCCAGATCAGTGGCGCGACCTCGAAGTGCGGGTCGCCGGAGAGCGGCTTGGGGTCGATCACCAGCCAGGGTTCGCGGTCGGCGGCCAGCATGTTCTCGTAGTGCAGGTCGGTGTGGATCAGCCGCCCGTCGGTGGCCGGGTCCGCGACGAAGTCCTCGGACAGCGAGATCGCCTGCTCGACGTACCGATGCGGGACCGGCGCCGACGCGGGCAACTGCCGGAGGCGTTCCAGCCACCGCGTCAGCTCGCCCGACAACGTCCGGTACTGCGGCCCTGCTGGGACATGCAGCCGCTTGTAGGTGCTGCCAACGATCTCGCATGCGTCGAGAGCGTCGACCGTGGTGAGGTCGCGCGGCTCCAACCGCTCGAGCAGCAAGGCGAACCGACGCGGATCCGCCCGCAACAACAGCACCGCGCCGTTCCCGCCCCAGGCCCGGAGCGCGAGATGCTCGGTCTCCGCCTCCCAGTGTGGGAACTGCACCTTGAGTACGGCGCTCTGCCCGTCGGCCGTCGTCACCGGCACGACCAGCGCGCAGTTGCCGTAGAACGCCGTACCGTTGACCCGGAGATCCCACTCGTCGAGCAGTTCCCGGGTCAGCTTCGGCAACCGGTCGAGCCAGGCGGCCCAGTCCGGACCGCGTGAGCCGACGACCAGCAGGCCTTCCGGAATGTCGACGGGCACCTACTTCTTGGCCTTCTCCCCGGTGTCGGTGGTCCGGAGCGCGGCGATGAAGGCCTCCTGCGGCACCTCGACGCGGCCGACCATCTTCATCCGCTTCTTGCCTTCCTTCTGCTTCTCCAGCAGCTTGCGCTTCCGCGTGATGTCACCGCCGTAGCACTTGGCCAGCACGTCCTTGCGCATGGCGCGGATCGATTCGCGGGCGATGATCCGGGACCCGATCGCCGCCTGGATCGGCACCTCGAACTGCTGCCTGGGGATCAGTTCCTTGAGCTTGCCGGCCAGCGCGACGCCGTACGAGTAGGCGTTGTCGCGGTGCACGATCGCCGAGAACGCGTCCACCGTCTCGCCCTGCAACAGGATGTCGACCTTGACCAGCGCGGCGGCCTGCTCGCCGGTCGGCTCGTAGTCCAGCGACGCGTAGCCCTTGGTCTTGGACTTCAGTTGGTCGAAGAAGTCGAAGACGATCTCGGCCAGCGGCAGCGTGTAGCGGAGCTCGACCCGGTCCTCGGACAGGTAGTCCATCCCCTGCAGGTTGCCCCGCTTGGTCTGGCAGAGCTCCATGATCACGCCGATGAAGTCCTTCGGGCTGAGGATCGTCGCCTTCACCACCGGCTCGTAGATATCGGCGATCTTGCCTTCCGGGAACTCGCTCGGGTTGGTGACGACGAACTCCTTGCCGTCCTCCATCTCGACCCGGTAGACGACGTTCGGCGCGGTCGAGATCAGGTCCAGATCGAACTCGCGCTCGAGCCGCTCCCGGACGATCTCCATGTGCAGCAGCCCGAGGAATCCGCAGCGGAACCCGAACCCGAGCGCACCCGAGGTCTCCGGCTCGTACTGCAGGGCCGCGTCGTTCAGCTGCAGCCGCTCCAGTGCGTCGCGCAGCGTCGGGTAGTCGTCACCGTCGATCGGGAACAGGCCGGAGTACACCATCGGCTGGGGGTGCTTGTAGCCGCCGAGCGCCTCGGTCGCACCGTGGACGGCAGCCGTGACGGTGTCACCGACCCGGGACTGGCGGACGTCCTTCACGCCGGTGATCAGGTAGCCGACCTCGCCGACGCCGATACTCGGGGACTTCATCGGCTCGGGCGAGATGACGCCGACCTCGAGCATCTCGTGGACCGCGCCGGTCGACATCATCTTGATCCGGTCGCGGTGGGTCAGCTCACCGTCGACCACCCGGACGTAGGTGACCACACCGCGGTAGGTGTCGTAGACGGAGTCGAAGATCAGCGCCCGCGGCGGTGCGTCCTTGACGCCCTTCGGCGGGTCGACCTGGGCGACGATCTCGCTCAGCAACTCCTCGACGCCCTCGCCGGTCTTGGCCGACACCCTCAGTACGTCGGAGGGGTCGCAGCCGATGATGTGGGCCAGCTCGGCGGCGTACTTCTCCGGCTGCGCGCTGGGCAGGTCGATCTTGTTCAGCACCGGGATGATGTGCAGGTCGGCGTTCAGCGCGAGGTAGAGGTTCGCCAGCGTCTGCGCCTCGATGCCTTGCGCTGCGTCGACCAGCAGCACCGCGCCCTCACACGCCTCGAGCGACCGCGACACCTCGTAGGTGAAGTCGACGTGCCCGGGGGTGTCGATCATGTTCAGGATGTACGTCGTACCGTCCGGGGCGAGCAGGCCGCCCGGGGAGTCCGGGCCGGGCGCGAACGGGAGCCTGACGGCCTGCGACTTGATCGTGATGCCGCGTTCCCGCTCGATGTCCATCCGGTCCAGGTACTGGGCCCGCATCTGACGGCCGTCGACGACCCCGGTGATCTGCAGCATCCGGTCGGCCAGCGTCGATTTGCCGTGGTCGATGTGGGCGATGATGCAGAAGTTCCGGATCAGCGACGGGTCGGTGCGACCCGGCTGCGGCACGGTCGTGGGGCCTACGGGCACGGAGGGGATCCAGTTCGTCTCGGGTATTGCAGGTCAACCGGTCAATCATCCCATGCGGAGCCAGCGGATTCTAAAATCGCGGGCGCTCGGACCGCTGGGCACCTACCGTCTTGACGCATGGCGCACGCTGCTGGGGTCCGGTTGCCCTTCGAGGAGGCGCCCGCCGCAGTGCGGGCCTGGGTGGAGCGCGCACTCGGGTCCGTGGTGGTCTCCGCCGCGACCCAGCAGGGCGGCTTCTCCCCCGGCGTCGCCGCCCGCCTGGTGACCGCCTCCGGCCGCCGCGCGTTCGTCAAGGCCGTCGGTACGTCGCTCAACCCGAAGACCCCGTCGTTGTTCCGCCAGGAGATCGTCGCCGTCCAGGCCATCGGCAGGTTGCCGACTGCCCCCGCGCTGTACGACGTGTACGACGACGGCGACTGGGTCGGCCTGCTCTTCGAGGACATCGAAGGGCGGCTGCCCGCTCACCCGTGGGAACAGCGTGATGCTGATCGCGTCCTGGAGGCGGTTTCGGAGCTGTCCGAGGCCCTGGACCCGTCACCGTGGCCCGACGCGCCCATTGCCGCCGTACGGAGTGTGGAGTTCCTGAGCCGGTGGGACAACGTGATCGCTGACGACCTCTCCGTACCCTCCTGGGCGGCCGGCCGGGAGGAAGAGCTCGCAGAGCTCGCCCGGATCGGGGTGCGTGCGCTGGCGGACGGGAAGGCGCTGGCGCACTGGGATCTGCGGGCCGACAACATCATCCTGACCGACGACCGCGTGGTCTTCATCGACTGGGCACATCCGGCCCTCGCGCCACACTGGGCCGACACCGTCATCCTGCAGGCCGACATGCGTGAAGCGGTCAGCCTGCCCGCGCTGTCTGACGATGTCGCGATCACCGGGTTTCTGGCGGCCATCGCGGCCGGACTGTGGTGGGGAGCATTCCAGCCGCCCCCGCCCGGGTTGCCGACGATCCGTGCCTGGCAGCGTCGGCATGCGCTCATCCACCTCGACTGGGTCCGCGAGCGGCTGGCTTAACGCAGCGTTTCGGGGAGCTATGCGTCTTTAGGGGTGTGACGAATCCAATGGTAAGCATCAGAGATCCGCTCCGATCTCTGGCGCACGACGGGGCGCCTGACGCGGTGTCGGAGCTCTACCGCCGGCACTGGGTCGGGCTGGTCCGCCTGGCCGTGCTGGTGGTGGACGACCGGCAGGCAGCGGAGGACGCCGTACAGGAGACCTTTGCCGACCTGTACCGGCATTGGCCGCTGCGGGACAACGACAAGGCGTTGGGGTGGCTGCGCACGACGCTGGTGAACCGCTGCCGCTCTGTACTGCGGCGTCGCCGGACGGCACGGCTCTACACGCCACCACACGAGGAACCGAACGCATCAGCAGAGAGCAGCGCCATGCTCGGGGAAGACCGGCTGCAGGTCCGGCAGGCGCTCCAGGCACTGCCCAGGCGTATGCGGGAGGTCTTGGTCCTGCGCTACTACCTCGACCTCCCCTTCGCTGAGATCGCAGAGACGCTCGGGATCAGCCAATCCAGCGCCCGCTCCACCTCCTCGCGCGGAATCGCGATCCTCACCGAGAAGCTCAAGGAGTTCCGATGAACGAGACCGAGACCCGCCTCCGCGACTACCTGCACGCCAAGGCCGGCACCGTACCGGCCTCCACCCACGGCCCCGGCCTGGAGCTGGACACGACCGGCACCTCCACCCGCCGTGGTTGGGTCCCGATGGCCCTCGCCGCAGCCGGCATCGCCGCCGTCCTGACCCTGGCCGTACCTTTCCTGCACGGCCTGGCCAAGCCGGACCAGCCGTCCGTAGCCGCCCACCCGACCCCGGGCCCGCTCCCGACCGGGGCGCCCCGGATCCCGTACACGATCACCGACCCGAACAGTAACCCGGACAACCCGCTCGACACCTGGTGGTCCGTCCTCCACGACGGCGGCCAGACCGTCAAGAACCCGGGTCTGAAGGGCAACGTCGTCGCGCGGACCGATGGCGGCTGGCTCGCCGACACCGGCTACCCAGATCCGGACAAGTCTCAGATCGTCGTTGTCTCGCCGGGCGGCCAGGTCCGGCCGATCGGACCGCTCGGGGCCGACGGCCCACGGGTCTCACCCGACGGCCGGCAGATCGCCGTCGCGGACTCGAAGTACGGCAGGACGGACAATCGAGTGGTCGTCGTCGACATCAGGACCGGCAAGGAGGTGACGAGCCTCACCGTCAAGACTCCCAACCTCGAGCTCCTCGGCTGGAACAAGGACGGCATCTGGATGCACGAGCACGCTCCGAACGCTGTGCCGGTGAAGGTATGGCAGCCCGGATCGAAGGACCTCCGGACAGTCGGGACCTTCAACGACCAAATCGAGGTGACGCGCACCAGCGGCACAGTCCTGAAGACGAGCTACAAGAGCGACGGGACGTCCTGCGTCACAGCCGCCACGCTGGGAGACAAGGGGCTCGATGTGAGGCGTGAGTACTGCTTCAAAGCCCCGGTGGCCGCGCCGTACTTGTCGCTGTCACCGGACGGAGCGACGATGACCATCAGCAACATCGGGGTCGCCGTCGACATCGCTACCGGGAAGGTCACCAAGCTGCGGCTGCCGGCCAAATCGAAGTGGTGGGACCGCGCGCTTTTCGAGGACTCGGCCAACGTCATCGTGCCCGGCCAAGACACCCTCTCCCGGTGCGCCGTCGCCACCGGCGAGTGCAAGCAGGTCGCGGTCGCCAAGCCCAGCGGGACGATCCAGCTGGTACGGCCCTGATCCACGAACGTCGGCTCAGCACACTGGTTGCGTGCTGAGCCGATGTTGCGTCAGGTGTCGACCCGCACGATGGTGGAGCCGGAGCCGTCGGCTCCGGTGGAGTAGTGAGTCCTCCAGTGCTGGGACGGAGCGATGGTGGCACTTGGCTCGCTGTCTTTGATCGGGGTGACGGGCGCTCGGCGCCTGCGGTGATCACCGTCACGCAGGCCCGGGTATACCGGTCAGTGTTGGCGATGTCACGCTCGGGTACGCATGTGTCAGCTGACAGCAAGGGAAACCCCTATGGCCGACCTCACAGAGTCCATCGCGGTCGAGGCATCACCTGCGGACCTCTACGCCCTGGTCAGCGACCTATCCCGCATGGGCGAGTGGAGCCCCGAATGCACCCACGTCACCTGGTCCTCCCACCCGCCGGCACCGACCGGCGACACGTCGGTCCCGCCGGGCGCCGCCACCGGGCGAGCCGGTAGGCCGGGAGCCGGTGCCGGGCCGTCCACTACCCCAGGAGCCGTGGCCGGATCGTCCACTGCCCCAGAAGCCGTGGCCGGATCGTCCACTGCCCCAGGAGCCGGTGCCGGGTCGTCCGCGGCGCCCTGGCCCACCGTGGGCGCTCGTTTCGTCGGGCACAACCGGATTGGTGCGGTGCGCTGGCTCACGTTCGGCCGGGTGGTCGACGCCGACCCCGGCCGCCGGTTCGCCTTCTCGATCCACTTCGGCCCGATCCCGATCTCTTTCTGGGCCTACGATTTCACCCCGACCGCCACCGGCTGCGTGGTCTCCGAGTCCTGGACCGACCACCGCCCGGCCACCCTCCGCCTCCTCTTCCGCCCCGTCTTCGGCAACCGCACTCCCCGCAACGCCCAAGGCATCCACACCACCCTCACCCGCCTCAAATCCACCGCCGAAGCCGCCGCGACCGCCTGAGCCCCGCCTGAGGCCTGAGGCCCGGCGAGAGCTCGCGAGAGTGAGTTTGGAGGTGGCGGGGGCTTGTTGGTAACCTGGCTCTTCGCGCACCCACGGGTGGTGTACAGCCGTGCGCGCGACACTTTCCTGTAATGACCGCAAACTCCTGATCGAGGCTCTGCTCACGTGGCGAACATCAAGTCCCAGATCAAGCGCAACCGCCAGAACGAGGCTGCGCGGCTTCGCAACAAGTCGGTGAAGTCGACCCTGAAGACGGCTGTTCGCCGCTTCCACGAGGCCGTCGACGCCGGCGAGGCCGACAAGGCGCAGGACACCGCTCGCAAGGCCGGCCGCTTGCTCGACAAGGCCGTCAGCAAGGGCGTCATCCACGCGAACCAGGCCGCCAACCGCAAGTCGGCCATCTTCAAGAAGGCCGCTTCTCTCTGAAGCAGCCCGCCAACGATCGGCCAGTCCTCCGACCGGCCGATCGTTTTTGCGTGCCCGAATCCAGCCCACACCACCCCGCGCGCACGCCATACCTGCGAACGTCGCACCGGCGCTCCCCGGCTGGACCACCTTCCCGGGCAGCAGCCAGCCTCACCCAGTCGACGTACCTCCGGCTCGCCCCCGTCAAGCTACCTCGGTCCAATCCGACGGCGGCCCGCGTACCTGACTCCCGCCTCCGCCTAGGTGTCAGCGGCGGCCGTGGGCTCGGCTTACGGTGATGACCATGCGCTCGAGGGCGTAGCCGGCGTCACCTGAGGCGCCTTTCACGTCGGCGTCGGCCTGGGCCACCGCCTTGATCGCGGTCGCCAAGCCTCCCGGGGTCCAGCCGCGGGCCTGTTGCTTGAGTTGCTTGAGCTTCCACGGCGGTACGCCGACCTCCCGCGCCAGATCCGTCTCCCGCAAACCGCTCGGCGCACTCGCGAACTTCGCCAGCCCACGCAAACCGCCCGCCATCGCACTCGTCACCAGTACCGGCGCGACCCCGCAGTCCAGCGCCCACCGCAACTGCTCCAACGCCGGCTCGGTCCGCCCCGCGATCGCCGCATCCGCGACCGCGAAACTCGTCACCTCCGCACGACCGCCGAAGTACTGCCCGATCAGCTCAGCGGTGACTGCCTGTCCACCGGCGTCGGACACCAACTGCGAACACGCCCCCGCCAACGCCCGCAGATCGTGGCCGACTGCGTCGACCAGCGCCGTCGCCGCCCGCTCGTCCAAAGTCCCGCCGTGCAAGCGGATCTCACCCGCCACGAACTGCGGCAACTCCCACGCCTTCGGCGCGGTCGCCACGACCTCGTTGACTGATGCCTTCCGCAACTTGTCGAGGACGGCCTTGCCCTTCTGTCCGCCCGAGTGCACCAGCACGACGAGTACGTCGTCCGACGTGGCGCCGGCGTACTCGATCAGATGTGGCACCATCTCGCTCGGCAGATTCTCCAGCGCACGCAGCACCATGACTCGCTCGGTGGCGAACAGCGACGGCCCGGTGAGCTCCGCGAACACCCCGACATCCAGCGTGGACGCGTCGACGTCAGTCACCTCGATCTCGGCATCGCCGTTCGACGCCGCGCCTTTGGACACTGCCGCGATCGCGGAACGCACCGCGCGATCCGCCAGGAACGCCTCGGCACCGGTCACCAGCAACACATCGCCCAGCTTCGGCGCAGAACCCCTACGAGCAGCCACCCCGTCAGCATCCCACGCCCCACCGACAACCCCCGCTCCGGGGAAACTCTGTGGAGGCGTCCTGCCTCGACCAGTGAGGATGGCGGCATGAGTCACGTTGAGCGGGACAGTCTGCCGTCGCCGGTACGGCGAGAGGTCGGTGGGAGCGTGGTCACTCCTGTTGACGCGCTGATCGTCGTGGACATGCAATCCGCCTTCGTCTCGGGTGAGAACGCCGTACCCGACGCTTCTCGACTTCTCGACCGCACGACCCAGCTGCTCGACCGGGCTCGGGAGGCCGGCGCGGTCGTCGTACACCTCCAGAACGACGGCCCACCCGGCGCCGACGACGAGCCCGACACCCCTGGCTGGGAGCTGTATCTCGCCGTCAAACCTGGCCCCCGTGAGCAGGTGATCCGCAAACCCCGCGACGACGGCTTTGACGCCACGTCACTCGGCCAGATCTTGATCGCCGGCGGCGTCCGCTCGGTTGCCATCTGCGGAGTGATGTCCGAGATGTGCGTCCACGCGACCGCCCGCACTGCGCTCGCCCGTGGCTACCGCGTCGTCCTGCCGTACGACGCACACGGCACCTACAACATCCCGGCGGTCCCGGGCGTCAGTGAGGAGATCCCCGCCCACGTCGTCTCCCGAGTCGCCGCCTGGTCCCTCGGCGACCAACCCGAGAACACCATCCCCACCACCGCCGTCACCTTCACCTCCTAGACCCGGACGGGTCGTCGCCCGTGGTGATGAGACCAGACCGAACACCATCCCAACCGCCGCGGTCACCTCCGCGTCCCTGGCCCGGACGGGTCGTGGCCGTAGTGATGAGACGAGACCCGAACACCATCCCAACCACCGCCCTCACCTTCACCTCCTAGGCCCGAACCCGTCGTTACCCGTGGTGGTGAGGGCCAGGTGGTTGTCGGGGTTTGTGACGGTCAGGGTCCCGGTGGTGTTGGTGGTGGCGGTTCGGGTGGATTGGTGGGACAGGAGGGTGAGGGTCCGGGGCGCGGGGTGGCCGTAGTCGTTGTTGCGGCCGGCGGAGATGAGCGCCAGGCGGGCGTTGGTTGCCGCGATGAAGGTGGGGTCTTGCTGGGCCGAGCCGTGGTGCGGGACTTTGAGGACGTCGGCACGGAGGTCGTCGCCGGTGGCAAGGATCGCTCGTTGGGATTCGGGTTCGAGGTCGCCGGTGAGGAGGATTCGGAGGCCGGACAGTTCGACCATCATGGCGATGCTGGCGTTGTTCTCCGGGGAACCTTCATCGGTCGACGTCGCGGAGGATGTACCGGGCGGAGGCAGCGCCGGTACGCGCGCGGGCCAGAGGGTCGTCCAGCTGATCTGACCGACGACGCGTTTCTCGTGGTAGGTCACCGTGCGCAGGCTGATGCCGTGATGCGACGCGAGGTCGGCGACACGGTCGTACTCCGCGCGCGGCGAGAAGTAGGGCGTCACCTCGATCTCGTCGATGCGCCGATCCTTCAGTACTCCGGCTAGCCCGCCGACATGATCCGCGTGGAAGTGACTCAGCACGAGAACCGGGATGTGCTCGACCCCGAGATCACGCAGGCACCGATCCATTGCGGCCGGATCCGGGCCGGTATCGACGACAACCGCCGTACGCTCGCCTGCTCGCAGTACCAAGCCATCGCCCTGACCCACGTCGCACATCACGAAGAGCCAGTCGTCCGGCGGCCAACCCAGTGAACCGACTGGACGCAGTACGACGACCGCGAGCACAACCACCGCGAGGACCATGGCGATCGGGCGGGCCAGGATGCGGTGCAGCCCGAGTACGAGCGCGAGACAGAGCAGGGTCAGTACGGCGACGCCGACCGCAGTGGCCGGCCAGGGGTTCGCCGCGCCGGGGAGACCGGCGCCTTCGCGGGCAACGAGGATGATCCACCGGGCCGGCCAACCCGCTGCCCAGCCGACGAGTCGAGCTGCCTCCGTGCTCGCGAGCGCGACACCTGCCGCTGCGAACCCGAGAATGGTCGCCGGACCGACGGCGGGACCGGCCAGCAGATTGGCGGCGACCGCGACCATCGACACCTGACCCGACAGCCACGCGACGACCGGCGTACACGCGAGTTGTGCGGCGAGCGGGCACGAGATCGCCTCGGCCAACCACCTCGGCAACCACTTGGCCAAAGCGTCGCGCCAACCAGGACCGAGCAGGACGATCCCCGCGGTCGCGAGCACCGACAGCGCGAACCCTGCGGATCGCGCGAGCGACGTGTCAAGGAGAAGCAGGACGATGACTGCGACCGACAGACTGCGTACGGCGCGCCGCCGCGCTCCACCACTCGTCATCGCGGCCAACGCGATCAGCCCCATCGCGCCCGCCCGGAGCACGCTGGGCTGCGGTCTGGCGAGGATCACGAACACGACGACTGTCATCACGCCGATCACGGTCAGCCCGCGAGCGCGTACTCCGATCAGTCGCGAGCACGGGAGGATGAATGCCAGCAGCAAGGTCAGATTGGTGCCCGACACCGCCGACAAGTGCGTGAGTCCGGTCGTCTGGAAGTCCTCTGTCAGCTCGGCGGGCAGGCCGGACACGTCACCCATCACGAGCGCCGGCACCAGTCCGCGTACGTCGTCCGGTTGGCCGGCGACGGATTCACGGAGGCCGGCGCGGACCTTCTCTGCCGCACGTAACCACCAGGGCGGCTCGTCGACGATCCGCGGTGGTGAACGGACCGAGAGCATGGCAGCGACGTCCGAGCCGGCCTCGACCGCCTCGAGGCGACCATTGGCGTCGACATGTTGGCCATACCTGACCTGTTGCCACTGCGTCGTACCGATCACGAACACCGGAGTACGCACGCGAGTCACACTCCCCCGCGCCCGCACCTCCACGATCGTTGCCTTCAGCACCACATACGGAGGCCGCCGGCCACCCGGAGTCTGCCGAACCGACGGATCCCCCTCCACCTTCAGCCGCACCCCCACCGTCGCGCTGTCGGTCGCCAACCCCTGCACCGGCCCAGCCCGAAGACTCGCCACCTGCAGACCAGCCGCAACCCCCATCCCCGCAACAACAACCAGCACCCCCACAACCGCCCACGCCATGCGCGCCCACACCGCACCGCCAACCCGCGCTGGTCTGCCTGCCCGCGCATGCCAGAGCTGACCCAGGTGGGGCCGCGATGGTCTGCGCGAGGTGACGTGGTTGGTGGGAGCTGGTCTGCGGAGGATCAGGCCGAGTGCGCAGGCGACAGTCAGCGCGACGGCGGCCATGATCAGGCCGGCAAGCGGGCGCTGTCCGACGAGCAGAACCGCCGCGAGCCAGCCCGCGCCGGCCGGCACCAACAACCGCGCGTCAAGCGGCTCACCACCCACCGGAGCGGGCGACGCACCACTCTCCGGCGAGGCATGCGGACCACGGACCTCCGCCGAGGCATGCGGACCATCGACCTCCGCCGAGGTAGGCGACACACCAGGCTCCGGTGCAGCAGGCGGGTCATCAGCCTTCGGCGAGGCAGGCGACTCATTGGCTTGCTCGGTGGCAGCGCGCTGAGCGTCGAGTGGATCGGCGGGATGGTCGTCGGCAACGTGCCCGTCGGAGAAGGGGTCTGCGGCGAGCCCGTCCGCGAAGGGGCCTGCGGCATGCCCGTCGGCGAACGGGTCGACGGCGTGCCCATTAGCGACGGGGTCAGAGCTGCGCCCGTCGGCGAGAGGGTCGGCGGTGGATGGCTCGGTGTGGGGGGTTGGTGGGGGGTCAGATGCGGACATGAGGTTTTAGGGATTCGAATTTCTTGGGGCCAACGCCGGGGACCTCTTGGAGTTGGTCGATGGTGGTGAAGGGGCCGTTCTGCGTGCGGTAGTCGAGGATTCGCTGGGCCAGGACCGGGCCCACTCCGGGGAGGGCGTCCAGTTGGTCGAGGGTTGCGGTGTTGAGGTTGACGGGCGAGTTGGGTGGTGCGGTGGGGGCGGATGAGGTGGTCGCGCCTGGTGCGGTGGTGGATGGAGGTGGTGCGGGTTGGCCGACGATGATTTGCTCGCCGTCGGTGACTTGGCGGGCGAGGTTGAGGGTGGTGAGGTCGACACCGGGGAGTGGGCCGCCGGCGAGGGTTAGTACGTCGGCGACCCGCGAGCCCACCGGAGCACGGACCAGGCCGGGGCGGCGGACCTTGCCGGCGACGTCTACGACCACGACGCCTGCCGTTTGGCCAGGGACGCCAGGTGAGCTTTGGGAGGGCTGTGCGGCACCCGACGACGGCTGGCTGCTTGGCTGGCCGGAGCCGGGTGTCGGTTGTGCGGCACCTGGCGACGAGCCGGTAGTTGAGGCACCTGGTTGGGTGACGGGTGAGCCTGTGGTGGCGGTGGATGGGCGGGTGTCGGGGAGGGTCTCCGGGCGGGCGCGGAAGACGGACCAGGCGGCCCAGGACAGTCCGATGACCAGTACGGCGGCCAGAACCATGACGTGCCGTGGAGACAGGGTCCAGCGGGCATCTCGTAGTCGCTCGGGTCGGACCGATTCGGGGATCCATCCACCTCGCACCTCCTCATCACGCTCCTCCAGGTGTTCGTCGGGTGCGTGCTTCGGTGGGCGGGCGCCGAGACGTGCCAGCGCACGCTCACGCGCGCCCGGGGCGGGCGCTGGAGCACGACGGAAGACCTTCACGCCAGAGAAAGTACGAGTCTGTGAGCCTGCTGGAACTCCGAGTTGAAACCTGTGGACAACCCACTCGCCGGGTGCCGAGGTTCAAGCTGGCGCCGGCGGGGTTGTGGCAGTCGTTCGGTGTGCGGTCGGCGCTGGGTGTTCACGCTGAGGCCGGGGTCGTGCGTCGGTGAGTGTCTTGCTCGCGCTACCGGGCCGAGTCCGATGGCCGGGGTCACCCTCTCGGGAGCGAGGACATCTCATGACATGTCCTGGCTCTCGATTTGCTGTCCTAGGTCCCGATGGGCAGCCCAAGCCTGACGCTGCCCACTGCGGGAATCCCCGCCCGGGCCGGGCTGCGGCCGGGTGGGCTAGCGGGGGGCTATTACTACGGCGAGGAGGCCGGGGCCTACGTGGGCTCCTATTACGGCGCCTACTTCTCGGAGGACTATTTCTTCGGCTTGGGGAAGGCGGTCGGCCAGGCCGTCGGCCAGCGTTTGGGCCTTTTCGAGGTTGGCCAGGTGGTGGACGGCTACCTGGACGGGGGTGTCGCCGGCGCGTTGGACGGCTATGTCGGCGAGGCGGGCGATGGCTCGGGAGGAGGTGCGGACCTTCTCGAGGGGGACGATGCGGCCGCCACTGATGGTGAGGAGCGGCTTGACGGCGAGCGCTGTGCCCAGCAGTGCCTGGGCGGCGCCGATGCGGCCGCCACGGCGCAGGTACTCCAACGTGTCGACGTAGAAGTAGGCCGAGATCGACTTCATCCGGGCGCGGGCCGCGGCCTCGACGCCGGCCTGGTCCTCTCCCGCGGCGGCTGCGGCGGCCGCTGCGAGCACCGGGAACCCGAGGCCCATGCCGAGCGAGCGGGAGTCGACCACGCGGACCGGGATCGGCGACTCCTTGGCGCCGATCATCGCGGCCTCGAACGTCCCGGACATGTCGCCGGAGAGGTGGATCGACACCACCGACTCCGCCCCGTCCTTCGCACACGTCGCGTACGCCTCGGCGAACGTGTGCGGCGCCGGGCGGCTGGTCGATACGGGTGTGAAGGTCTTGAGCGCCTCCGCGACCGCGTCGGCCGAGGTCGCGCCGTCGTCGTACGACGTCCCGCCGATGACGACCTGGAGTGGTACGACGGTCAGCGGGTAACGAAGCACCTCGTGCGTGGACAAGCCAGCCGTGGAGTCGGTGACGACGTGCACGCGGGCTGACATGCAGCGAGGTTACCGGACAGTTTAGGGCGTGTCTCCCGGTCCCACGCCGTCGCGACCAGCTGCTTGGCACGGCACCGACGCCCTTGTCGGCGCGCGGTGCCAGACTGCGGAAGATGAAGGAGACAGCGGCCGAAGTCAGCGCGTTGCAGGAGCTTCTGGATCAGGCGTACGAGCGTTCGACGGAGCATCTGCGCAATATCATCACGGACCCGCGCCGGCTGGACGCCGACGACCTGGTGCGGGTTCTGACCGGCATGTGCACGCTCAATCTGGCCACGGTCACCGCGCAGGGCGAGCCGCGGATCAGCGCGGTCGACGGGCACTTCCTGCACGCGCGGTGGGTGTTCACGACGTCCGGGTCGGCGGCGAAAGCGCGACACCTCAAGGCCAGACCGGCGGCCAGCCTCTCGTACGTCGACGGCGAGCGGATCGGCGTGTTCAGTCACGGCGACGTGGAGTTCCTGACACCCGAGCACCCGGACTTCGCGGAGATCGAGGCACATCTCGCCAACCACTACGGCAGCTCCCCGTCGAGCTGGGGTGACGACATCGTCTACTGCCGCCTCCAACCGAGCTGGATGGTCGGCTACGCCTTCGACAAGGCGGCGGTTCTGCACGACGCGGAGAAGAACTACGACGCGGAGAAGAAGTAGAACCAGCGAGGTGAAGGCCAACCCCGCCAGGGCCTTCACCTCGCTCTCGCAGTGCTGACTCCCCCTCGGCGTCAGCCCACTGTCGTCCCCACGTACGTCAGCGGACCGCCCCCCGCCCGTCAGCGTGCGACTTCCTCATGGCGCCGGAGTGCTGGCTCCCCCTTCTTGCCAGCTCGGCCGGCGTGGCTGTGTCAGGTCCCCGGCGAGCTACTCCCCGTACCGGTCCCGTGTGGACCGGCCTGACCGCGAGCTCGTCGAGGTCCCGGGAGGCCCCAGCGGCCGACCCGCCGGCGGGTGACCAAACCCGTCGGATTCCCCGTGTCAGCCGGGCTCCGGCACTCGTCCCCTGTGTCGTGTGCCTGGCCCGTTGCTGGGACCCCGCCCCGGGTGTGGTGCCCTGACGGCGCACGGCACCCGGTTCAGGCAGGACAGATCCGCACCCGGCAGCACCCCGGAGCTCTCGACAGCCGATCGGCGCCCCCACCGCCCGGCCGCCGGATGCCCTCCGCGTCGCCTTCCCCAAGCTTGACGGGAGTCCGGCGCTGCACCATGGCCTCTTCATGGTTCACCACCCTTTCCCCTGCCCGTACTGCCCGGCGTCGGTCTCTGCTTCGTGGAACCTGTCCTACGGCTGTAATTCTTGGTCCGGCAGCCATGTCAGGACGAGGCAGAACAACCGGCAGTTACCCGGCAGCTTCAGCGGATCCGCGTCATGAAGGAGCAGTCAGGACGAAAGCGCGGCGAGTACGTCGTTCGCCAGCCGCTGGACCGCGGCCGCGGGATCAGGCTCCGGCCACCCATCGGCGACGGACGCACTGTCGCAGGACTCCTGCAGGACCGCCCACGCGGTCGGCAGCATCGGCGGGTCCATAGATCGCTGCCACGCCAGCAGTTGGCCGCACAACGAGTCACCCGCGTCCGCACGCCCGAGCGCGTGCAGGACGGCGACAGCCTCAGGCAGTACTTCGAGCAGGTACACGACCCGGCCTTCGACCAGCAGCCGGTTGACCGCGTCCCGGATGCACACCCGGGCCTGCTCCACCTCACCGGCGTCACGGGCCAGACGTGACCGGTAGAGCATCACCAGGTAGTCGAAGTACCCGCGGTGTCCGCGGATGTCGGCGTCTGCCTCGTCGAGCAGCGCCCGCGCCTCGTCGTACCGGCCGGCCTGGTATTCGACCATGGCCAGACAGCCGGCCACCTTGGTGCGCTCCGGATCGTCTGAGGCCTGACTGTCCCGGGCAAGCAGGGCGAAGCGCCGCGCCTCGGCCAGGTTGCCCAGCTCGAGCTCTACGCGGCTGAGCGCTATGTACGCGATCTCGTCCGGATACACGCCCGGGTTGACCAGTGCGGCCTCCCAAGCGAGCAAGAGCTCCTTGGCTTCGGTCAACCGCCCCCAACGCAGCAGAGCGAGCCCACAGGTGGCCTGGACCGTCGCAGCCCGCTGCACATCGCCATGCTTACGAGCGTCCTCTACCAGCGCCGGGATCTCGGCCAGGATCTGGGCGTCCAGCAGATGCGAGCCGGACGACACCCAACCGCTCCGTGCGAGCAGCCCCATCTCGGTCTCGCCCGGGATCAGACCTCGTGCCTCGCCGTAGTTCCGGCGAGCGCCACGGATGTCACCGGTCAGGCTGGACAGCCGCCCGGCGATCGCGCGGAGTCTGCCGCTGACTTCCTTGTCCGCCACGTTGTCGGCGCACAAGGTCGCCCAGCGGATCCCACTCTCGGCCACGCTCGCCTGGTACTGCCAGGCGATCCGGAAGCCCAGCACGATCCGCGCGGCCACGTCCCACTGCCCGAGCTCGGCCGCCCGCTCCAGCGCCACCTCGAACACAGCGGAGTTGGCATGCGCCGCCCGATACCGCTGATCCCGGTCCGGCGACGACCACGCGCCCTCCAGCCCGGACACGTACGTCGAACACCACGCGACCGCGCGGTCCCGGAAGGCGATCAGGTCATCGCCTTGCGAGGACAGACCGGCGTACGCGTGCTCCCGGATCGTCTCCAGCAGCTTGTAGCGAGCGCCGTACAGCTGCTCGAACTCGTTCACCGGCTGCAGCAGCGACTTTTCCACCAGCTCGGCCAGCAGCATCGGTACGTCGGCCGCGTCGATCGGATCGCCCGTGCACACCCCGGCGACGGCGTCGAGCGTGAACGGCGAACCGAGTACCGACGCCCGATAGAGCAGCTGCCGCGCCGCATCGGACAGCGCATCGACACTCCACGCGATCGTGTCGGCCAGCGTCCGCTGATGTGGTGCACCGAACCGCCGCGGCCCGGACAGCAAGCGGAACCGGTCGTCCAGCGCGGTCAGTATCGTCTCCACCGACAGCGACCCGGCCCGCGCGGCCGCCAGCTCCAGCGCCAGCGGCAGTCCGTCCAACCGCTGGCACAAGCGAGCCACCGTGGACGCGTTCTCCGGGGTCAGGACGAACCCGGGCCGCACCCGCGCCACCCGCCGGCAGAACATCTCCACCGCCGGACTGGCCACGATCTCGTCGAAGTCCTTGTCGTTCCTCGGTACGCCGAGCACCTGCACCCGGCGGACCACTTCGTCTGGCAGGCCGAGCGGGATCCGCGACGTGACCAGTACGCCGATACCCGGGAAGCTGCGGACCATCCGGTTCGCGACTGTGGCGACCCCGTCGAGCACATGCTCGGCGTTGTCCTCCACGATCACGAGGTCCCCCGGCCGGCGCCCGGACAGTACGTCGTCGAGGTCCGACGTACCCGGCGCGGTGCCGAAGGCGTCCAGGATGGCCGACGGTACGGCGGCATCGCGCTGGACCGTCGTGAGGTCGACGACGACCACCGTCGTGTCGACGCCCGAGAACCGGTCGGCCGCGGCCAAGGCGAGCTCGGTCTTGCCGACACCACCCGGACCGACGAGCGTGACGAGACGGTTCTGGCGCAGCAGCGTCTCCAGCTCGAGGAGCTCCTGCTCACGGCCGACGAGACCATCAGGGATCGGCCTGGTGCCGCGCCAGCGCAAACCCGTCGGCGCGGGATCGGCGACCGAGACGACCGGTCGCGCGACACCGTGCCCGGCCGCGGCGAGGAAGCGATCGGTATCAGCGCTCTGCAGTCCGAGCGCGGACGCGAGGAGCCGGACCGAGTCCTTCCGGGGGCGGGCCACCCGGCCGGCCTCGATCTCGCGGATGGACCGCACGCTCAACCCGGCGCGATCGGCCAGCTCCTCCTGGGACAGCCCCGTCTGGACCCTCAGGTCGAGCAGGAGATCGGCGAAGCTCCGCCGACCGTCAGCCCGGCCATCCGCGTCCGACACAGCCCGTCACCCCTCTTGAGGCCTCACGTTCCTGTCACAACATAGCGTGACAGCGGCCCGCGCGCGGGGCGGAACCGAGGCGCGGGATGCGGCCTGGATCACACCAAATTGTTGATGGAGGCAACAAGTTGATTCAGGATGAAATAGCTGAAAGGGCAGAAACCCCGCCCGGGGTGGACTTTGCCAAACGTTTCAAGCAGTCGCCTGAACCGAGATGGATTCATTTTCACCGGTGTAGAGAGAAAGCACCCCGGTCCAGTCGTCGATCCGGGCGCGGGTGTCCGCGCGACCGGAATCGGCATTCAGCACGCTGCCGTCACAAATGCCGCGGGTGGCGCGGATCAGGAGTTCGGTGCCGAGTCCCGCCCACTGGGCCCGAAGGGTGTCAAGCGCTGCCATGCAGGCAATTCAAGCGGAGTCGTGTTTCGCAAACGTAACGCGATCCGCAACATCACAATAAGTCACCAATGTCCGCGCCAATTGAGTTACCCGGTAGTCCGTTAACCGGGGAGCCAGGAAAGGCGGACCTGCCGGCGCGGATTGTCCACATTGGTGTCGACCAGGCAGATCGACTGCCAGGTGCCGAGCATCATCCGCCCGTCGAGCACCGGAACCGACGCGTACGGCGGGATCAGCGCGGGCAGCACGTGGTCACGCCCGTGCCCCGGCGTACCGTGTCTATGCCGCCAGCCGAAATCGGGCGGCAGCAACTGCTCGAGCACCGCGAGCAGGTCGGTGTCGCTGCCGGCCCCGGTCTCGAGGATCGCGATCCCGGCCGTCGCGTGCGGGACGAACAGGTGCAGCAGTCCGTCGCCCTGGGCCTGATGGGCCTCGGAGGCAACGAACTGCTCGCACATGCTCGTCAGGTCGAAGACGACCTCGGTACCGCCGGTCGCGACATCGATCAGCTCAGAGCGCATCTGTGCAGCGTAGTCCGTGGGTGCTACCCCAGCTGCCGACGAGATGCCTCACAGCCGCCGGACGCGCAGCACCCCGGTAGACATCGGGAGGGTGAACTCGCCGCGCGCGGTCTCCGGTCTACTCGCGAGGAACGCGCGAATCCGGCTCAGCGTGGCCTCTTGTTCCTGTTCTGGCATGACCAGCACCCCCGCGCGCGTCGCGATGGTCGCAACAAGAGAGTCGGCGGTGCGGCGCTGCCCGTGCGGGAACTCGGCCTGCTCCGGCGAGCCGAATCGGGCGGCCGCACCGGTCTTCGGAAGGTGCGCGCCGGCCGTCTCGGCGCGCCAACTGGCGGGCGTGTCGCGCGGGCCGACGGCCACGCTCCCGCTGACCCGCGCGAGCCCGGCGACCCACTCGACCCGGTCGTCCATGACGTTCCACAGGCCGGCCAGGATGCCGCTGGGTGCGAGGACCCTGGCGATCTCGGGTCCCGCGACAGCCATGTCGAACCAATGCATCGCGTTGCCGGCCAGCACGGCATCGACGGACGCGTCCGGCAGCGGTATCGCCTCGGCGCTACCCGGCAAGGCCCGGACAGCCGGCAGCGAGCGGTGCAGCTCGGTCAGCATCGCTGGGTCGGGCTCGACTGCGACGACTTCGGCGCCCAACGCGACCAGCGTGGCAGTCAGCTTGCCGGTTCCAGCGCCGAGGTCGAGCACGCGCGGGCCGGGTGCGGGCTCGAGCGCCCAGCGCACCGCGGCCTGCGCGTAGTCCGGACGGTGCTCGGCGTACGCGACCGCCGCGGCGCCGAACGATGACGCGTGAAGCAACCGTTCATCCTGGTTCACGCCGTCACCGTATCGGTACTCGAGTTCTAGGCGGGGACGATGTTGACCAGCTTCGGCGCGCGGACGATGACCTTGCGGGTGCCGCGGCCGTCCAGGGCCTTCTGGACCGCGTCGGACGCCAGCGCCAGCTGCTCCAGGTCGGCGTCGGAGATGTCCGGTGAGACCTCCAGCCGGTCCTTCACCTTGCCGGCGATCTGGACGACGCAGGTGACCGTGTCCTGGACCAGCAGCGCCGGATCAACCTTCGGCCAGCCGGCCTTCGCGACCGTCGGCTCGTGGCCCAGCTCCTCCCACATCTCCTCGGCCGTGTACGGCGCGACCAGGCTCAGCAGGACGGCCACCGTCTCGACCGCCTCGCGGACGGCCGGGTCAGCCGCGCCCGGGCCGGCGTCGATCGCCTTCCGGGTCGCGTTCACCAGCTCCATGATCCGGGCCACCATCACGTTGAACCGCATCGAGTCGATCAGCTCGGCCGCGTCCGCTACCGTCCGGTGGGTGATCTTGCGCAGCGCGACGTCACCGGTCGACGGATCCGAGCCCACCGGCGCCTCGACCGATCCCGCCAGCCGCCAGGCCCGCTGCAGGAACTTCAGCGAGCCGCCCGGCGACATGTCGGCCCAGTCGATGTCGTCCGACGGCGGACCGGCGAACACCATGGTCAGCCGGACCGCGTCCACGCCGTACTCGTCCAGCTGGTCGCCCAGGTTCACACCGTTGCCCAGCGACTTGCTCATCGCCTTGCCCTGGTTGATCACCTGGCCCTGGTTCAGCAGCCGGGTGAACGGCTCGACCACGGTCAGCAGGCCCATGTCGTGCAGCGCCTTGACGAAGAACCGCGCGTACAGGAGATGCAGTACGGCGTGTTCCTTGCCGCCGACGTACTGGTACACCGACATCCAGCGCTCGGCCGCGGCCGGGTCGAACGGGCCCTCGACGAACTCCGGCGACAGGTAGCGCAGGAAGTACCAGGACGAGTCGACGAAGGTGTCCATCGTGTCCGTGTCGCGCTCGGCCTTGCCACCGCACTTCGGGCAGTCGACCTCGACCCACTCGCGGTCGGCCGCCAGCGGCGAGACACCCTTCGGCTGCAGGTCCGCGCCGCGCAGGTCGGGCAGCTCCATCGGCAGCTGGTCGTCCGGGACCGGCACCTCGCCACAGGACGGGCAGTGGATGATCGGGATCGGGCAGCCCCAGTACCGCTGCCGGCTCAGCAGCCAGTCGCGCAGCCGGTAGTTGATCGTCCGCTCGCCCAGCCCCTTGCCCTCCAGCCAGTCGATGATCCGCGACTTGGCGTCGGCGACGTCCAGCCCGTCCAGGCTGATCTCGTCGTTGGCGCTGTTGATGGCCGGGCCCTCACCCGTGTACGCCTTGCCGTCGAAGTCTGCCGAAGGCTCGACGGTCCGCACGATCGGCAGCTCGAACTTCTCCGCGAACTCCCAGTCCCGGGTGTCCTGGCCGGGGACCGCCATGATCGCGCCGGTGCCGTAGTCGGCCAGCACGTAGTCGGCCGCCCAGATCGGGATCCGCTGCCCGGTCACCGGGTTGATCGCGTACGAGCCCAGGAAGACGCCGGTCTTGTCCCGCTCGGTGCTCAGCCGCTCGATCTCGGTGGTCGCCTTCACGGCGGCCAGGTACTCGTCGAAGGCGGCCTGCTGGTCCGGCGTGACCAGTTCAGCGGCCAGCTTGGCGTCCGGCGCGACCACCATGAAGGTGGCGCCGAACAGCGTGTCCGGACGGGTGGTGAAGACCTTGATCGGCTCGTCGCGGCCCTCGACCTGGAAGTTCGCGAACGCGCCCTCGGACCGGCCGATCCAGTTGCGCTGCATCAGCAGGATCTCTTCCGGCCACTGCAGCAGCTCCATGTCGTCCAGCAGCCGCTGGGCGTACTCCGTGGTCTTGAAGTACCACTGGGTCAGCTCGCGCTTGGTGACCTCGTGCCCGCACCGCTCGCACCGGCCCTGGATGACCTGCTCGTTGGCCAGCACGGTCTGGTCGTGCGGGCACCAGTTCACGTACGACGCCTTGCGGTAAGCCAGCCCGCGTTCGTAGAACCGCAGGAACAGCCACTGCGTCCACCGGTAGTACTCCGGGTCGGACGTGTGCAGCCGGCGAGACCAGTCGAAGCTGATCGCGTACCGGCGGATCGACTCGGCCTGGGTCTCGATGTTGGCGTAGGTGAACGTGGCCGGGTGCTCGTTGCGCTTGATCGCCGCGTTCTCTGCGGGCAGCCCGAAGGAGTCCCAGCCGATCGGGTTCAGGACGTCGTACCCCTGCTGGAACCAGTAGCGCGACAGCACGTCGTGCAGCGCGAACACCTCGGCGTGCCCCATGTGCAGGTCGCCGGAGGGGTAGGAGAACATCGTGAGCGCGTAGCGCCGCTCCGCCGTGCCGTCGTCACGCGCCTTGAACGGGTCCAGCTTCTCCCAGACCGGGCGCCACTTGGCCTGCATGGCGTTGAAGTCGTATCCGCCCCGGTCGATCGGGGCGTCATCCACCTGCTCGCTCACGGTACTACTCCCACATTCGTGTGTTGTTGAGCCTAAATGTGCCAGAAGGCGTCCCAGGACATGAAAAAGCCCCTCGCGCAGGAGGGGCTGCCGCACTGACCGGCGCATCGACGCCTCGATGCCAGTACGGCTAACTAAGGAGCAGGCTCACTCGCATGGTCCCAGGATAGCACCGGCTGTCAGGACCAACGGGCAGTCCTCCGCAGGGACAGCGCGCAGCAGGTGTCCTTCTGGACGGGCTGGTGGCTCTGGGCCGGCAGTCGTACCGTCTGGGCATGGCGGCGGTGGATGACTACTTCGACAGTCTTGATGCAGACCGGCGCGCTGCCTTCGAGCGAATCCGTGCGCTGGCACTGGATGAGGCACCAACCGCCGAGCAGGGGACGGGTTACGGCATGGCAGCGCTCAAGTACCGCGGGAAGCCACTGCTCGGCTTCCGCGCCGCCGAGCACCACCTCAGTATCTTTCCGTTCAGTCCGGCGGCGATCGATGCTGTGCGCGAGCAACTGACGGCCTTCGACGTGTCCAAGGGGACGATCCGCTTCACCGTCGGAACCTCGCTTCCGGACGACGCTGTGCGTGGCCTCATCCGTTGCCGGATGGCCGAGATCGCCGGCTCCGGCCGCTGAGCCGACGGCCGGCGCAGGTCGAAGCCTCCCTCAGCCCTAAACGAACTCAGTGCCGCCGGTACGCCGGTGTTCCCCCGGTGTGCGCCCGTAGTGTCGCCGGAACGCGGTGGAGAACGGGCGTACGTCGGAATAGCCACAGGACCGGGCTACCTCGGTCACTGTGACGGCGGGGTCGAGTAGGAGCTGTGCGGCGAGTTCCAGCCGCAGCCGGCGCAGGGTCGACATGATCGACGCGCCGGTCTGGTGCTGGAACAGCCGCTCGGCATGGCGTTCGGACAGGTGTGCCACCGCTGCGACGTCCCGGACCGTGATCGGTCGGGACAGGTTGTCCCGCAGATGCCGCTGCATGGCCTCGACCACCACGAGGCCGCGGTCGCGCACCACTGGTTCGACAGCGAGATCATCGTCGAGAGCGAACGCGCGAGCGGTCTCCATCACCAGGGTGGAACCGAGAGCAGCCAGTGCAGTGCTGTAGCCGGACACAGGTGCCGCTGCCTCGGCCGCGAGTGCTGTGATCAGGGCGGGAAGTGAGCCAGTCCGCTCCGATATGACGGGTCCGTCCGGACGGGTCAGCCCCGACCACCATCCAGGTTCGTCGGTGCCGGGACGGAACGTGAAACCCCAGAAGGCGATGCCGAGGGGTGCATCGCGGCTCGACTCGATCTCGTGGACATCGCCCGGTCGGGCGATGAAGACCGAGCCGGGCTGTATGTCGTACTGCGAGGATCCGGAGTTGAAGCGGCCCTCGCCCGAGTACCCGAGGCAGACCTCGTGGAACGAGTGGCTGTGCCAGTAGTTGCGCCAGTACTCCGGCCGGTAGTGACCCCAGCTGAGGAAGTCCGCGCGGAACCCGTCGACCTCGCAGGACTCCAGCAGTCCGGCGAGGTCGACGAAGCGGTCCGCAGCAGCGACGTCCGCGAGGGTCAAACAGCACTCCTGCCGGTTGGGTCGACTCCTCGCAGCATCATGCCCTGCCCGAGCGACCAGTCGTGCGTCTTCACCATCGGCGGGTCCGCCGGGTCGCGGTACTGGATCAGCCAGGTCGTCCGGGCCTCGTCGCTCACGTTCACCCCGGACCCGTGCACGGTCAGATAGGTGAAGAAGAGTACGTCGCCCGCCTCGGCCGGCTGCGGTGTCGCGGTGTCGAACGGTACGTCGGTCAGGTGGTACGAGCCCTCCGGGTCGTGCTCCCGCGGACCGCTCTTGTGGCTGCCCGGAATCACCCGGACGCAGCCCTTCTCGACCGGCGCGTCGTCGAAGTGGAAGATCGCCGCACCGACCCGGTGGTACGTGTGCGGGAAGAACGGGTGGTCCTGGTGCAGCGGGAACGGCGAACCGTTCTCCGGCGGCTTCACGAACAGCTTGGTGTGGTGCAGTTGCACGTTGTCGACGCCCATCACCGCGGCGGCCACGTCGGTGAAGCGCGGGTCCACCAGCAGCTTGGCGAACTCGGCGTCGTAGAACTGCGCGTCGTGCAGATGCTGCAGCCGGGTCGCGCCGTCGGCCAGCCCCATCGCCGACTTCCAGGTGGGGTCGTCGTGGCGGTTCAGCTGCGCCAGCAGGTCGTGGCTGCGCTGCCGGTACTGCGCCGCTTCTTCCTTGCTGAGCAGGCCTTTCACCAGCACGAAACCCTCGTCGGCGTACTGCCGGGCCAGGGACGACAACTCGGGCTTGTCAGAGGTGATCGTCATCTCGAAGTTCCTCCTGATCGGGTACTTCGAGCGTAGGAAAATCGGCGCCCGGACGGCAGGACCGCGCCGGACGCCGATGTTCGCGAAACGGACAGGGACGATGTCAGTTACGTCCGAAGATTCGAGGCCCATGACCCACGCATCTTCGGACGCTACGCACTCAGATCCGGACCTCCGCGACGACCGGGCGGTGGTCGCTGCCGGTGGGCTTCATCACCCAGGCCTTGGTCGGGGTCACGCCGCGCACCATGATGTGGTCGATCCGCGCCATCGGGAACTTGGCCGGCCAGGTGAACCCGAACCCGTGCCCGGCGGCCCCTTGAGCCGAGCGCAATCCGGCGGTCAACGGGGCCAGGCTGCGGTCGTTCGCCGTACCGTTGAAGTCGCCCATCACGATCACGCCGGCCAGCTTCTCGTCGGCGATCTGCCGGCCCAGCGCCTTGATGGTGTCGTTGCGCTGGTTCGAGGTGAAGCCGCTGGTGCCGACCCGCACCGACGCGAGGTGGGCGACGTACACCGCGACCTTGCCCTCCGGCGTGCTGACCTCGGCCCGGAGCGCTCGGGTCCACTTGAAGCCGACGTCGACGGACTCACTCTGCGCCACCGGGTACTTCGACCACAGGGCGACCGTGTCCCGGGAGACCTCGTACGGATACTTCTTGGCGAACTCGGCCTTGTAGACCTTCATGTCCGCCGTGGTGATCTCCTCCAGCGCCATCACGTCCGCGTCGGCGGCGATGAGATCCTCGGCGGTCGTCTTCGGGTCCGGGTTGGCCGCGTCGACGTTGTGGGACAGGACCCGCAGGTCGTACGCGCCGCCACCACCCTTGCCGGGGATCAGCAGATCGCCGAACATCAGTCCCCACACCACCACGGGGACCAGCAGCGCGACTCCCGCGATGGCGGAACGTCGTACCACTGCGGCCACGGCGAGGATCGGTACGGCGACGCCGACCCAGGGCAGGAAGGTGTCGAGCAGGCTGCCGAGGTTGCCGACGGAGTTCGGGACGTAGCGGTGGAAGAGCAACGGGAGCGCGGTCAGGATCGCGAGGACGGCGATCAGCCAGCCGCGACGCCACATACTGCCCTTCCGACGGCGTCGGGAAGCACCGCGCCGAGGCGACGGCGTGCGAGTGGCGACTGCGGTCTGGCGGTCCGGCATGCAGCGATTGTTGCGGACACTTGGCCCGGACCAAAGTCCATGCCGGGTCGAACGGGCCGATTTCATCCGTCCGAAGGACCGATCGGACCGTAATGATGAGGATTCCGTGAGATAGCTGGTGCCTTCGTGGTACAGCGCCGACAATGCCGGTATGCCGCCTGTGCAGACCACTGAGCCGTTCGTCGTGAAGCGACATGGGCTCGGCACGACGAAGACCTTGCTGTACCTCGGCACGCTGGTGTTCGGCCTGATGGTGCTGCTCACGCTGGGCATCGTCGTGATCCAGCTCATTCGCGGCGCATCGGTCCGCGCGCCACTCGAGGCGGTCTGGCTGTCCTGGGGCGGCATGCCGCTGATCTTCGCGGTCGGACTGCCGATCCTGCTGCTGGTCGGCGCGATCACCGCCCTCGAGGAACGCCGGGAGGCCGACGAAGAGGACGTTCTCCTGACGGTCGACGACACCGGGATCTACCTCGGCGGCGAGCAGCCGCAGGCCATCCCATGGTCCGAGGTGCACGGCATCTGCCGGGTCGAGCGGCACTTCGACGGCGACGGCGGCGAGTCCTGGCATCCGTATCTGATCGTTCTCCGGTACGACGACGACGCGTTGCCCCGCAGCTCGAAGGCGTGGGGCCCGGGCCGCCCCTGGCCGGGCACCTTCGAGATCCTCGGCCGCCCGCTCCCCTTCGACGAGCTGGCCGCGGCCGTCAGCCGGTGTGCTCCGGCCGTCACGGTCACCGACCGCGGTCGCGTCCTCGACTGATCCCTCCCCCTGGGTTAGCGTCGCGACCACGACCGCCGACCGCGGACTGCGCCACGGAAGGACAGTGAGATGGCCAACCTGATCTATTCGGCGATCACCTCCCTCGACGGGTACGTCGAGGATGCCGACGGAGGGTTCGAGTGGGCGGCACCGGACGAGGAGGTGCACGCGTTCGTCAACGAGCTGGAGCGTCCGATCGCGACGTACCTGTATGGCCGGCGGATGTACGACACGATGGTCTACTGGGAGACCGCGACCGATCACTCGGGAGCGTCGCGGGAGTACGCCGAGATCTGGCGAGCGGCGGAGAAGGTCGTGTACTCACGAACACTGCATGCGGTGACGAGCGCCAGGACGCGCATCTGGCGCACCTTCGAACCCGATGCGATCCAGCGCCTCAAGGAATCCTCCGCGGCCGACCTCAGCATCGGCGGCGCCGACCTCGCCGGCCAGGCCCTGAACGGCGGCCTCGTCGACGAGTGCCACCTGTTCATCGCTCCGATCATGGTCGGCGGCGGCAAACAAGCCCTGCCGAACGACCTCCGCCTGCGCCTGGAACTCCTGGACGAACGCCGCTTCACCAGCGGCTTCGTCCACCTCCACTACCGCATCCTCTAACCCTTCGGACCCAGCAACCTCTCCAGGTCGGTCAGGACGTCCATCGCGCCGAGCGGGCCGAGGCCGAGGAACCAGACCTCGTCGTCGACGCGCGCCACCTGGCGGTTCTTGACCGCGGGCAAGGCTTTCCAGAGGTTGCCGTTGACAACGGTGTTCTCGGCGGTGGTGTCCGGCTTGCCGTAGCTGGAGTAGAAGATCCAGTCGCCGACGGCCTGCCCGATGTTCTCCTGCGACACCTCGACGGCCAGATCCTGCACATCCTGGATCTTCGGCCGCGGCAGCCCGATGTCCTTCAGGATCACGCCGATGAACGACAGGTTGCCGTACAGCCGGATCTCGCCCGGCCGGAACCGCACCAGCGAGATCGCCGGCGACCCCTGCACCTTGGACTTCACGTCGTCGGCGCGCTTCTGGTAGTCGTTCAGGATCCCGGTGGCCTTGTCCTCCTCGCCGACCGAGTCCGCGACCAGCAGGAAGTTCTCCTTCCACGGGAACCCGGGCCGGATGCTGAAGACCGTCGGCGCGATCGCGCTGACCTTGTCGTACAGATCGTTCGCCCGCAGCTTGCTGCCCAGGATCAGGTCCGGCTTCAACGCGGCGATCGCCTCGAGGTTCAGCTCACTGATCCCGCCGACGGTTGGTTAGGCATCCCTAACTAGGCCTACCTTGTGCACGGCTCAACCATCAGAGCGCCGCGAAAATGGTCAAGCCGTGCTCAAAGTGGGGTTTAGGGGATGAGGGGGCGTTGGTCGCCGGGGGCCAGGGTGACGGTGCGGATGTCGTCGGGGGTGAGGGCGATGCGGTGAGTGCCGGCGTGGGTCGCCCGCACCGTCGCCGCCGTCAGTACGCCGTCCTGCCAGGTCACGTCGAAAGTCAGGCCGCCGCGGGCACGCAGACCGTGGAACGACCCGTCCGGCCAGTCAGCCGGCAAGGCCGGCAGCACGCGGATGACGTCGGTGTGGCTCTGCAACAGAAGTTCCGGAATGCAGCCGGTCATGCCGAAGTTCGCGTCGATCTGGAAGATGTCGCCGTCGCGGTGCAACAGGTTGTCCGAGACCAGTCGGCTCAGATAGTCCTGGATGACCGCAGACGCCTTCTCCGGCTCGAACAGACGCGCCCAGAGCGCCACCAGCCAGGCCGCCGTCCAGCCGCCGTTCGTCGCGCCCGCGGTCCGCAACTCGAGCGAGGCACGGGCGGCCGCTGCCCAGTCCGGCGTACGCGTGGGATCGATCTCGGCGCCCGGGTAAAGACCGTAGAGATGCGATTGGTGCCGGTGCTGCGGCTCGGATGGCTGCCAGTCCGTCGGCCATTCGAGCAACCGGCCGTCGGGCGTCGTACCGATCTTCGGCAGTCGTTCCCGGGCGGCCGTCGTCCGGGCGGCGAGGTCGGAGGTGATCCCCAGGACGCCTTCCGCTTCGGCCAGGTTGGCGAACAGCTCCCGGATCAGCCAGATGTCGTACGTCGAGGTCAGGTCGACCGACGCCTTCTCACCGGTCGGCAGGATGAAGTGGTGCTCGGGCGCGGTCGACGGGATGAACTGCAGCGTGCCGTCACCGTCGTCGACGAGCATCGACAGCACGAACTCCGCGGCGCCCGCGATCAGTGGGTACGCACGGTCCCGCAGCCAATCCACGTCCAGGCCGAAGCGGTAGTGCTCCATCAGATGCGCGGTCAGCCAGACACCACAGGTCGCACACATCGACCAGACGGGATCGTCGCCACCTTCACCCACCGGCCAGGTCGCGCGCCAGATGTCCGCGTTGTGATGCGACACCCAGCCGGGAGCGTCGTACAGGATCCGCGCGGTCTCCGCCCCCGACTCCGCCAGGCCCTCGAGGAGATCGGTGAGCGGATCGAAGCACTCCCCCAGCCCGGTCAGGTCGGCGGGCCAGTAGTTCATCTGGGTGTTGATGTTGTTGGTCCAGTCGCTGGCCCACATCGGCCGGCGGTCCTGGTTCCAGATGCCTTGCAGGTTGGCGGCCTGGGTCCCCGGCCGCGACGACGCCATCAGCAGATAGCGACCGAAGTTGAACGTCAGGGCGACCAGGTCCGGGTCGTTGCCGCCGGCAGCGACCGCCTTGATCCGCTCGTCGGTCGGCAGCTCCACCGCGTCGCCCAGGTGCAGCTCGGCGCGTTCGTACAGACGCAGGTGATCTTCGAGGTGCCGCTCCCGAAGCTTGTCGAGGGCAACCGCATCCAGCAGGGCGGTTGCCTCGCGCAACGCCACGCGCGGGTCGCGACCGGGCGGCACCGACCAGCCTTCGAACGTACTTGCCGCCGACACCAAAACGGTCAGACTGTTGGCACCACGGACGGCGACGCCGGCTTCCGTCACCGACACGCTGCCACCGTCGTTCATCGCGCGGAGCGCGACACCGAACCCGATGCCGCGCCCTTCCTCGTACCGGATCGGGTCCGGGCTCTGCCGGTACTCGATGGTGAGATCCGACGGCGCGTGCCCGACGACACCATACAATTCCTTCCCCACCCCACCGCCCCGGTCGATGCCGTCGGCCACGTCCACGCGGACCGGATGCGCCCCGGCCAACCGCAGGTCGAGGTCGATCGCACCCGGCCGATCCGCGCTGATCGTCCACACCATCACCTGGTCCGGCGCGGACACGTAGGTCTCGCGCCGGAACCGTACGCCGTCGAGGGTGTACTCGACGGCGACGATTCCGGTGCGGAGATCCAGACTCCTGCGGTACTCCTGTGGTTCCCCGGCCGAGCTGATCAAGAGGTCGGCGAGCGGCTGGTACGACTCGACGAGTGGACCCTGCAGGGCCCGGGTCCGCTCCGTCGCCGCCAGCCGATCACCGTCGGTCAGCAACAGCCGCCGTACGTCGGCCAGCACGGCCGGACCGTCCGTCACCTCGAGCTCGCGAGGACCGTCGCCCGACCAGACATCGTCGAGGTTGAGGGCGATCCGTTCCTCGCCGACCCGGCCGAACACCTTGGCACCGAGGTGACCGTTGCCCACCGGCAACGCCTCGAACCAGTCCGGCGCAGGCCTACGGAACCACAGTTCATGTGTCATGGGGCCTCCCGGCCTGGACTGAGGAGTGGAGGGAGCGAAGCGACCGGAACGACGAGGGAAGGCCGGGACCAAGGCCCCATGACACGCCGGCGCCGGAGGCCCGGCCAAAAGCACCGCTACTTGCTCCCGGACTTGTACTTGTCGTAGGCCTGCTGGTTGATCTCCAGGTACCGCGGCATGCCGGTGCTGTCGAGACCCTTCACGAAGGCGTCCCAGTCGGTGTCGATGTTCTTCGAGCCGGTGATGAAGGCCAACTGGTTCTGGTTCACGTAGCTGTTCAGGTTGGTCTGCAGCGTGGCCAGCTCACCACTGAGGCTCGGGTCCGGCCATACGAAGGACTGCGGGAACCACTGCGACTTGTCCTCGTGGCCCTCGTACTGCTTGGTCGCCTCGAACAGCCGGCGCTCGAGACCCGCACCGGTGTAGATGTCCTTCGGCACGACCTGCGCGTTCCGGTAGGCCAGCGTGTTGTTGTACTGCGCCAGCGCGCCCCAGTTGATGTTCTTCGGCGCGTTCTGCACCGGGTTGTACATCGGCTTGGTGCTCGCGTCGAGCGCGATCTCACCGGCCTTGGGCTTGTTCCAGCCGACACCCTCCGGACCCATGGTGGCGGTCATCTGGCCCTCGTCGGTGAAGATGTAGTCCAGCATCTTGATCGCCGCGACCTGGGCCTCCTTGCTGGCCTTGTTGGTCAGCATGAACGTGTAGCCGGTGGAGGTCGGGTGGTTGTACCCGGTGTAGCTCTTACCCTCCGGACCGGTCAGCGGCGGCACGGAGTCGTACTGCTTGTCCCGGCCGTCCTTCGAGTCCAGCTGAACGAAGATGCCCGGCCAGAGCACCGGCACCGAGCCGAGCACGACCGCCTTCGGGTTGTTGCCCTGGGCCTGCAGCGCCTGCGCGTTCTGGGTGAACGCGGCCTGGTCGATCAGACCCTCCTTGTAGAGGGAGGCGATGTACTTCAGGCCTTCCTTCCACTGCGGCGAGGTCACCGGGGTGACCACCTTGTCGCCGTTCAGCGTGAGCAGCGAGCGGACGCCGTTGTTCGCGCCGACCGGGTCGTAGGCGAACGCGTTCATCAGGTACGCGATCAGGCTGCTGTCCTGCGGGTCGGTCGTCATCGGGATCTCGTCGGCCTTGCCGTTGCCGTTCGGGTCCTTGGTCTTGAACGCCTCGAGCACCTTGCGCAGGTCCTCGGTCGTCTTCGGCACCTGCAGGCCGAGCTTCTTCAGCCAGGCGCTGTTGATCCACAGCTTGTCCGGGTAGGTGCAGTGGTAGCAGTCGGCCCACTCGGGGAGCGCGTAGATGTGACCGTCCGGTGCGGTCGCCATCTCCTTGTACTCCTTGTTGGAGTCCAGCACCTTCTGGATGTTCGGCGCGTTCTCCTTGATCAGGTCTTCCAGCGGTACGGCGACGCCCTGCTGGCCGAGCTTGAGCACCTCGGCCTGGGTGAATGCGTCGATCCACGGGATCAGGAAGAACAGGTCCGGGTAGTCGCCACTGGCCAGCGCGATCTGCCGCTTCTCCTTGGCCGGCCCGCCGTCGTACGTCGTGGTCTGCCAGCGGAACTGGATCTTGAACTTGTCGCTGATGATCTTGGTCACCGCGTTGGTGTCCAGGTTGGTGTTCTGGTCGGCCGGGGTGAAGGTGTCGATGATCACCTTGCCGTCGGACGAGGTCTCGTTCGCCGCCCCCTTGGCCGACTTGTCCGAACTGCACGCCGCCAGGGCGAGCGCACCGGCCGCGGCCAGCGCAACGACCTTGCTCACGGATGAGCGCATTGCTGTGTTCCTCTCTGAAGTGGGCTTTCAGCCCTTGACCGCGCCGACCATCACGCCCTTGGTGAAGTGGCGGGCGACGAACGGGTAGATGATCAGTACGGGCAGACTCGAGATGACGATGAGCGCGTACTTGAGGACGTTGGCCAGCTGTTGCTGGTCGAGCTGCTGGGCCAGATTCTGGGTGGTCGAGCCACCCGCGACGGTGTTCAGGATCAGCACGTTGCGCAGCACGATCTGCAACGGATAGAGGCTGGGGTCCTTGAGGTAGACGAGTGCGTCGAAGTAGCTGTTCCACTGGAAGATCGCGTACATCAGCGCGATCACCGCGATCACCGGCTTGGACAGCGGCAGCACGATCGACCAGAGGAAGCGCAGGTCGCTGGCCCCGTCGATGGTGGCCGCCTCGTACAGCTCGTCCGGGATGGTCGAGCGGAAGAACGTCCGCGCGATGATCACCTGCCAGACCCCGATCGCACTCGGGATCACCATCGCCCACCGGGTGTTCAGCATGCCCAGGTCCTGCACCACCAGGTACGTCGGAATCAGGCCGCCCGAGAACAGCATGGTGAAAATCAGCACGCTCATGATCACGTTGCGGCCGAAGAAGGTCCGGCGGGACAACGGGTAGGCGATCGCGATCGTCAGCGTGACGCTGATCAGCGTGCCGCCGATCGCGTAGATGAAGGAGTTCAGGTAGCCATGCATGATCTGCGGGTCGCCGAAGGCCACCTTGTACGCCTTGAGGCTCGGCTCGATCGGCCAGAGCAGCACCCGGCCGCCACTCACCGCCGAGGCGCTGCTGAACGAGTTGGCGATGATGTAGATCAGCGGGACGGTGACGACGATCAGCGCGATCCAGAGCATGATCTTGACGCCGATCAGGAAGATCCGGTCGGTCGTCGTCTCCTCGATCGTGGTGCGCTCCGACCGCTTCTCCGCCGTACGCCGGAATCCTTGCAACGTGATGCTCATGACCACAGTCCGTTCCCTGTGATGCGCTTGGCCGCGAAGTTCACGCCAAGCAGGAGGAAGAGGTTGATCACCGAGTTGAACAGCCCGATCGCCGTCGCCATGCTGAAGTCGGCGTTCAGCAGGCCGGTCTTGTAGACGTAGGTCGCGATGATCTCCGACTGGGCCAGGTTCAGCGGGTTCTGCAGCAGGAAGGCCTTCTCGAACCCGATCGACATGATGTTGCCGACGCCGAGCACCAGGATGATCACCGCGGTCGGCATGATCCCGGGCAGGTCGACGTGCCGGATCCGCTGCAGCCGGCTGGCCCCGTCGATCCGGGCCGACTCGTGCAGCGCCGGGTCGATGCCGGACAGCGCGGCCAGGTAGATGACCGCCGAGTACCCGGTGGTCTGCCACACGTCCGACCAGACGTAGATGTGGCGGAAGTAGTTCGGGTTGCCGAGGAAGTCGACCGCGGGTACGCCGAACAGGCCGATCGCGTCGTTGACGAACCCCAACCGGGGCGACAGCACCAGGATCGTCATCGAGACGACCACCACGGTGGAAATGAAGTACGGCGCGTAGGTGACCAGCTGGGTGACCTTCTTGAACCGGCCGTTGCGGATCTCGTTCAGCGCGATGGCCAGCACGATCGGGATCGGGAAGCTGGCCAGCACGGTATAGGCGGCCAGGAAGAACGTGTTCTTCACCAGGGTCCAGAACACCGGGTTCTGGAAGAACAGTTCGAAGTTGCGGAACCCGACCCAGTCACTGCCCCACGGGCCCTTGATGGGGCTGTAGTCCTTGAAGGCGATCACGGCGTTGGTGATCGGGATGTACTTGAAGATGACGAAGTACGCGAGCGGTACGACGATCAGCAGGTAGAGCTGCCAGTGCCGGCGCAGGCTGCGGCGGGCCGCGGTCCGGCGGCTGGTCCTGGGGATGTTCCGGGCGGTTTTCACCGCCTCCCGGGGTGCCGGTGCCGGCGGCGCCGGTTTGACCTCGTAGGTTGCGCTCACTCCGCATCCTTTCCCTCACGCGCTGGAGTGGAACCGATATCCGATAGGATCTCGGGTTTCGCTACCCCGGAGGATGACACAGAACCCCCGGCAGCGGAAGACTCTCCGGCCCCGTCGATACCGGACGGTGACCGATCGGCTCAGATCCCTTCAGTACAAGGGATCTCCCGCATTGCCATGGGCAACCAAGCGTCGGAAAACGCCGAATGATCCGATGGCACGCCACCGGATCCAGGCACATACCGACTCCGCCCGGGGTCGCTCTGAGCCACCGACACCGGACCGAACCAGAATTTATTTCCTCTGTGAACTATGTTGCAGTCAACCCGGCGGAACCCGTCCATGTCAAGACCCGACATGCCCGAGCCGGCGGTCGATCGCCGGCTCGTCGAAGCGACCACTCCGCTGCCCGGTCCACAGCCTCTGTGTGCAGCAGCCGCGGTAGCGCAAGATGTTCCAGGCGTCGAAGGCGTGCAGGCCGATCAAAAGGCTGGTGGTCCTGCTCCAGGGGTACGGCGCAGTGGCGGCGCCTTCTCGTGACGGGCGGCCACGTCGATGGCCCAGTGCGCCAGCGCATGGAGTGCGTCGGGATTGAGTTCGTGCCAGCGATGCCGGCCGACCAGGGTGGTCCGCACGAGGTCCGCGGTCTGCAGGATCTTCAGGTGCTGCGAGACGGCGGGCCGGCTGATCGGGAACAGTTCGGCCAGTTGCCCGGTCGTCGCCGGCCCCTGCGCCAGCCGCGCCACGATCCGCCGCCGCGACCCGTCCGCCACCGCGGTCAGTACGGCGCCCACCTCGATCGTCATGCCGCCCCCATCGACCCGTAAGCCAGACCTTACGCGTAAGAATCTACTTACGCAATCAGGCGAAAACCTGACCCGACCATCACGGGGGAACGGCCGGGCCAGGCACTACCGATGGTACTCCTGATCACCAGCAGTGGTCGGGTAATTCGGAGGCGGACGCGCCGGGTCTTCGCCTACGCTGAGCGCCATGCAAACCCGCTCCTGAAAGCGCACCTCCGCAGCTCGACCGCAGCATCGCCGGTGAGTCGCCGTCGTGCGTAACGTCAAGCGTTTGACCCACCCCGGGGTCGCGCTTCGTCATGCCACGCACGCTTTCGGGAGCAACCCACGATGTCTCTGCCTGCCTACCGGTCCGCCGACCCGGCGCGGACCTATTTCGCCTACAACGGCGCCTGGGCGTTTCTCTCCGCGCTCACCTTCACGCTCAGCATGGTGTACTACGTCCGCGACGCCGGTCTGGACCCACTCCAGATGGTCCTGGTCGGGACCACCCTCGAGCTCGCCTGCTTCCTGTTCGAGATCCCGACCGGCCTGGTCGCCGACCTGTACAGCCGCCGGCTGTCCGTCATCATCGGCGTCGCCCTGATCGGCGCCGGCTTCCTGCTGCAGGGACTGGTGCCGGCGTTCCTCGCGATCCTCGCCGCCCAGGTGCTCTGGGGCCTCGGCTACACCTTCACCTCCGGCGCCGACCAGGCCTGGATCACCGACGAGATCGGGACCGAACGCGCCTCGACGGTGTTCGTCCGCAGCCAGCAGATCAGCCTGGCCGCGAAGATCGCCGGTACGGTCACGGCCGGTGCGCTCGGCCTGATCAACCTGCCGCTCCCGATGACGCTGTCCGGTGCCGGGATGATCCTGCTCGCCCTGACCCTGGCTGTCTTCATGCCGGAGCAGAACTTCCGCCG
This sequence comes from Kribbella sp. NBC_01484, assembly GCF_036227145.1. Classification (NCBI taxonomy): domain Bacteria; kingdom Bacillati; phylum Actinomycetota; class Actinomycetes; order Propionibacteriales; family Kribbellaceae; genus Kribbella; species Kribbella sp. NBC_01484. The sequence continues at coordinate 5,350,158 of NZ_CP109437.1, read as the reverse complement.
GACCCCACCCGAGGAACGCGAGACCTTCCGGCAGATGGCCGAGACGTTCAAGCACGGACTCGCGGTCGCCCGGCGGCGTCCCGTCGTACGGACGCTGGTGGTGATCAGCCTGATCTCCGGACTGTCCAGCGAGGCGTTCGACCGGCTGTGGTCGGTGAAGATCCTGAATTTCGACTTCCCGACCGTGTTCGGCACGTCGGATCCGGCGTTCTGGTTCACGGTCCTGGCCCTGATCGGCACGCTGCTGTCCTTGGTCAGCTCGGTCGCGCTCAACCGGCTGTCGCCGGATCGCATGAGCGCCACGCATCCGAACGGCGTACTCGCGCTGCTCTCCGGCTTGCAGGTGGTCGGAGTGATCGCGTTCGCGCTGCTCGGTCACCTCTGGCTGGCCCTGGGTGCGATGTGGCTCAACACGATCGCCGGCACCCTCGCCTACCCGATCGAGTCCGCCTGGCTCAACCGGCACGTCGACTCCCGGTCCCGCGCGACCGTGATCTCGATGGTGTCCCAGTCGAACGCCATCGGCCAGGTCGTCGGCGGTCCGCCACTGGGTGCCCTGGCCGGCCGTACGTCGCTCCGCACCGCTCTGCTGGCATCGGGTCTGATCCTGACCCCGATCCCGGCGCTCTACCTCCGCCTCCGCCCGGCCCCCTCCGAGCGAAGGCAGCCGGATCGGGTGTGAGGCGGACCGCCAGCACTCATCAATGTGGCTCCGGCGAGCGGCGCCCCGCTCATGACCGGCAATCTGCCGACTTTGATGAGTGCTGGCGGTCCGAGCCGACCCGTCAGTCGTCGATGCGGACCTTGACCTCGACTTGGCGGCGGTCGTACGACGACTTGATCAGGCTGGCGATCGTGGTGACGAAGAGGGTGCCGACGATGAAGCCGAGCGACGTCAGGATGCCGATGTGCGGCAGGTGGATCGCGCCGAGGTCGTCGATGTGCGAACCGTGCAGCGCCTCGATGATCAGCTTCACGCCGATGAACGCGAGGATCACCGAGAGGCCGACGTTCAGGTAGATGATCCGCTCCAGCAGGCCACCGATCAGGAAGTACAGCTGGCGCAGACCCATCAGCGCGAAGGCGTTCGCGGTCAGCACGATGTAGGCGTCCTGGGTGAGCCCGAAGATCGCCGGGATCGAGTCGAGCGCGAAGATCACGTTCGCCATCCCGATCGCCGCGATCACGATCACCAGCGGCGTCACCAGCCGGCGGCCGTCGATCCGGGTGGCCAGCTTGGGGCCGTCGTAGTCGTGCGACAGCGGCAGGATCCGGCGCAGCGCGCGCAGGGCGGCGTTCTCCTGGAAGTCGGCCTCGTCGTTCTCGCCCTCGAGCGCCAGCCGGACCGCGGTGTAGACCAGGAACGCGCCGAAGATGTAGAAGACCCAACTGGCCGCCGAGATCGCCGCCGCGCCGGCCAGGATGAAGATCGCCCGCAGGATCATCGACACCACGATGCCGATGTAGAGCACCTTGTCCTGCGCCAGGCTCGGTACTGCGAACCGCGCCATGATGATCACGAACACGAACAGGTTGTCGACACTCAGGCTGTACTCGGTGATGTACCCGGCGACGAACTCACCGCCGCTCTGCCCCGGACTGAACACGAACAGCCCGACGGCGAACAGCCCGGCCAGGCCGACGTAGAACAGCACCCAGCGGGTCGCGTCCTTGATCGTCACCGTGCGGTTGCGCCGGGCGATCACGACCAGGTCGAAGGCGACGATCGCGAGCAGCCCGATGATCGTGAGTATCCACACGGCAGGGGACATGGCTGAAACCACGATAAACCTCCGGACGACGGCGTACAGCTCGGTCCGGAGGTCTCTTCCACCCGGAATCTCCGGGCCGGCAGCACCGGTTCGGCCGCCCAGGCCTCCCGTGATGACGACACTGCCGTGGTCGGGCCGGCGGTAGCCGTGGCCCGAGAGGAATACTCCCCTCCACAAACGCACCCGAGTGTATCCGGATCCGATGACTCCCACCGTGCACCAGGTCACAACCGGCGCGCTCGCCTAAATCGTATACCGCATACAGACCCACCGCTAGAGCCCAACCCTCGCAGCCACCTGCGCGGGGATGAACTGGTGGTGAGAAAGTTTCTGGTTTGGCTGAGGGCTGGGAGATTTCTGATCTTCGGAGTACAAAGAGGTGCTGTAGGTCTTACCGCCCCTAGACCTGGAGGAAATCGTCATGGCCGGACTCAACGGCGAAGTCTCATGGTTCTGTTGCGGAAACGCATGGGGACCCTGCGCGAGCACCGGGCACGGTGCGTGCGGCACCTGTAATTCGGGGAACTTCCAGCACGCATGGCCGAACACCTCGGACGCGTGCTTCGCCATCACTCACCCCGACACCTGCGGGGTCACCGGGATGTCCCGGCGTACCTGCGGCTTCCGGCACGCCACGACCAACCGGTGCAACGGCGCACGGGTGGTCACGTCGATCGCGGACTGCGGTCCGCAGACCGACCTGTTCTGTGGTGAACGCTCCTGCTGCGGCGGGACGTGCTCATCCAACCGGATCCTCGACCTGACGCCGGCCGCGTTCTCCGCGATCGCGAGCCTCAGCGCGGGTCTGATCCCCGGTGCGATCGACGTCGGCTGAGAGGAGAGCTGAGATGACTTCCACGATGGACCGCCGCTCCCTGCTCACCCGCGCCGCACTCGGTGCCACGGGCCTGGTCGCCGCGACGGCGATGGGCTCACTCGCCCCGGAGACCGCGTTCGCCGCGGCCTCGCAGTTCCCCGAACCCGGACAACCGGACCCGAACTTCGCCGAAGGCCTGATCACCGGCCGGAACTCCGATCTCCTGCAGGTCAAGGGATCCGACGGCCGGCTGCACCGGATCCAGCTGACCGGCGTGACCAGTGTCTGGAAGCTCCGGCCGACCACGATCGACCAGGCCCGGATCGGCGACGGCCTGTACGCGCGCGGCGTAATGATGCCGGACCGCACCCTGGCCGCCGAGTCGGTCTGGATCAACATCGTCAACCTCACCGTGAGCATCACCTCGATCGGGCGCTCGGCACTGCAGCTCGACCACCACGGCGAGAAGGTCGTCGGGTACGTGCAACCCGGGTTCACCGCCGCCGCCTACAACGGAACCCCCGCGGTGTCGGACCTGTCGATGCTCAAGGTCGACCGGCACGCCCAGGTGATCGGCGCCTGGCGACCCGGGACGAACGCGATCGACATCGCGACGATCTACACGTCGAACTGAGCGGGAGGTCGCGATGTTCGCACAGCAGGTGGCGGCTGCCCAGCCGCTACTGATCGGATTACTCCTGCTCTGGTCGGCGTACGGCAAGTTCGCGGGCGCGGAGCAGGCACGTCGTACGGCGTTGCCGCGCTTGGTCGGCGAGTCACGCGCGGTCCCGGCGTACCGCTTGGTCGGTGTCGCCGAGGCCGTGATCGGTACGGCGCTGTTGGTGCCGCCGGCGTGGACCGTCGAGGCGGTCGCGGCGGTTGCGCTGGCCGTCGGCTTCACCGGGTACCTGGTCTACGCCAAGATCGTCGTCCCCGAGGCGTCCTGCGGCTGCATCGGAACGTCGGCCAAACCCGTTGGCCGGCGGGCGATCGGTCGCGCTTTGTTGCTACTAGCAACGGCCTTGGTGGCAACCACCGCCAGTGCCGGGTGGTGGTCGGCCGGGCCCGCGACGGCCGTGCTGGTGCTGGAGGCTGCCGTGTTCGTCATGCTGTCCGCCGAGCTGGATAGGTACTGGCTACTGCCGTTGCGTCGGCTGCGGGTGCGGATCTCGCATCCACTGGCCGGTACGGCGACTGACGGCGTACCGCTGGCGGCCACGCAACGGCGGCTGCTGCTCAGCCCGGCGTACCGCGCGGTCGATGGGCTGCTGCGGTCCGATATCCGTGACTACTGGGACGACGAGGACTGGCGGTTCGTCAGCTACACCGCCAGGTATGACGGCCGCTCGGCGACCGCCGTGTTCGCCGTACCGCATCACGACTCCACGCCGGAATCCGTCCGGGTCGCCGTCGTCGACGAGACGTCGGGTCAGACCCTCTACCGTCCCACGGTGCTCGCCACCGCCTAGGACGCACGCGAAGCCCTCGCGGAGCGGTCGCTCCGCGAGGGCCCTCGCGTATCCCGCGGGTGGCGGCCTTTGTCAGCGCAGGGCGTGCCGGTCCACCCAGGCGGAGATCTCGGTGCCGATCTCCTTGGGACGGTCTTCCGGCGCATGGTGACCGGCCTCGCCACCATCGACGATCTCGAGCGCGGCAATGTTGGCGGCGCACCACTCGGCCAGCTTCGCGCCGATCAGCAAGGTCGGTGAACCCTCGAAGGTGATCAGCAGCTTGGGTACGTCGGCGCTGCGGCCGAGCCAGTCGTCGTACCGGTTGATGCGCGTGATGAGTTCGGCCGGTTCCCCGCCGAGCGGCAGTTGGCGGGCCCAGGCGAGGAGCGGCCGGCGGGACTCGGGCGTCGGGTACGGCGCTAGGTAGGTCTGCAGATCCACGTCGCCGACCGGGGTGAGGACGCCGCCGGTGAAGGCTTGGCGGACGAAGAGGTTCTGCTCGAGGACGAGATCCTCACCGGCTCCCGGCGTACGGATCAGCTGGGATCGCTCCCGGGCCTGCGGCGTCACGTCCTCCCAGGCCATCGGCTTGACGATGCTTTCCAGGAAGGCGATCCCCAGGACGCGTTCCGGATGCCGCGACGCCCAGTCGAAGGCGAGCGCGCCACCCCAGTCGTGGCCGACCAGGATGACCCGATCGAGACCGAGCGCGTCGAACCACGCGTCCAGGTAGCGCGCGTGATCGGCGAAGCTGTAGTCGAGCTCGGGCTTGCCGGAGCGGCCCATGCCGATGAGGTCGGGGGTGAGCAGTCGCCCGCTGCCGACGTACGGCAGGACGTTGCGCCAGATGTGGGACGAGGCGGGATTGCCGTGCAGGAAGACGATCGGCGTGCCGCTGCCGGTGTCGCCGTAGTGGATGGTCGAGTCGAGTACTTCGATATCGGGCATGGTCGTCCCTTTCAGAGTTCGGTGTCTAGCAGCTCGGTGAGATCCGCGACGAAGCCCTTGGTGCGCGCGCCGCGGCGACCACCGAGCGGCGCCAGGAGCTTGTCGAGCAGTGCGGCGACTTCCGCGATGGCGGGCTGGATGGTCTCGCGCCCCTTGTCGGTCAGCTCGAGGCGCATCGTGCGGGTGTCGGCGGTATCGCGGGTGCGCTGGATCAGGCCGTCGGCGTCGAGACTGCGAGCCAGCTTGGAGACATACAGCGCTTCGAGCCCGGTGTGGTCGGCCAACTCCCGCTGACTCGGGACGCGCCCGGCCCGCTCCATCCCATAAACGGACGCCAGCATCACGTACTGCGCGTGCGTCAACCCAACCGGCGCCAACGCCCGATCAACCGCCACCCGCCACTTCATGGACAACCGCCACACCAAATGCCCCGGCGTCGGCTCACTCGTCTTGCTCACACCAAATACTGTACATGGCTATTAAGTACATGGCTACTATCTGCCCCGGCCTGCCTGGCGACGGGTGGGATCACGAGTCGCGGCCGAAGTCGGCGTACGACGGGTGGCCGGTGGTCAGGGCTTGTTGGGCCAGGGCCAGGCGGCGGGTCATGGAGGGGCGGAGGCGCGGCGTTGCCTCGGTGAGGGTGAGGAACTGTGCGGTGCGGACCTCGGTGGGGTCGAGGGTGAGCTGGTCGTCGTCGAGGATGCCGCCGTCGAAGATGAACGCGAGGGCGTCGGTCCAGGGACCCAGGACGGGGACCCAGTCGACGACGAGGAGGGCGCCGATCTCGCGGTCGAGGCCGATCTCCTCCTGCACCTCGCGGCGACAGGCGTCGTACGGCGATTCGTCGTACTCGGCGATCCCGCCGGGGATGTCGAGGGTCGGCTTGTAGGTGGGTTCGAGGAAGAGGATGCGGCCGGCGGGGTCGCGGATCAGGGCGCCTCCGGCGACGGTCTTGCGCGGGAGGCGGGCCGCGATCCCGGGGTTGAACTCCTTCTCGGGCTCACCTTCGGCGACGAGATCATCCTGTCGGTTCACGCGCCTAGTCTCGTACAACCACTGCGAGGAGGCTGGAATGCTCCGAGGACGTTCGGCGAAGACCCGGCCGGTCAGCCCTTCCGCCTCTACGCCAACGGCTGAGCAGTCGCTCTATACCTGACCGAGGTCGCGCGTCATCCAGATCGTGTCGCCGCGCTCGGGATCCGCGGTGACACGATCGCTGCGGTAGAAGTCGAGCTTCTCCAGCACGCGGAACGACGCCGCGTTCCAGTCCCGCACCGTCGCCCAGAGCCTTTCGCGTCCCGTGTTCGCCGCCGCCTCGACGACGGCCCGGGCGGCTTCGGTGGCGTACCCGTGACCGTGGGCACGTTGGGCGAGCTCGTACGCGATCTCCGGTTCGTCGAACGATGCGCGGCCGACGATCAGTCCGCAGTACCCGATGAACTCGCCGTTGTCCCGCCGCTCGATCGGAAGCAGCCCCAGCCCGGGCTCGGCCGCCAGTGGGTTGTCCGCCAGCCAGCCGCGGATCTCCTCCACCGTCGGGCGTCCGTCCGCGTCGATCCGGCGTAACGCACGTGGATCCCGCTCGGTCCAGAGCCCGCGATACTCCCCCGCGTCCGATGGGCGCCACCTGCGCAGCCGCAGCCGTTCGGTCTCCAGTTCCGCCGGGAACGCTCCGAAGCTCGACACCACCTCAACCTAGCCCAGCCGGCCCTCACCAACTGACGCGGATCCAATCGATCAGTTTCGAGAAGCGGAAGCAGTGGGCGGGTCGTAGCGTGAGGATTGTTCACACCGGAGCTCATAGACAGGACCCTCCAATGGCTGCCACGCGGAAGACCACGACAACGTCGAAGCAGAAGTCGTACGACGGCTTCACCGCCGAGGAGCGGGATGCGATGAAGGAGCGCGCCAAGGAACTCAAGGCCGCCCGCGGCAAGGCGGAAGACGAGACCGCCGTACTGGAGAAGATCGCCGAGATGAGCGACGCGGACCGCGCGATCGCCGAACGCATCCACGCCATCGTCAGGGCCAACGCTCCCCAACTCAGTCCGAAGCTCTGGTACGGCCAGCCCGCCTACGCCAAAGCCGGCAAGGTCGTCTGCTTCTTCCAGCCGGCCGACAAGTTCGGCACCCGCTACTCCACCTTCGGCTTCAACGACTCCGCCCACCTCGACGACGGCACCATGTGGCCCACCGCCTACGCCCTCACCAAGCTCACCCCCACCACCGAGAAGCAACTCACCACCCTGATCAAGAAGGCCGTCAGCTGAGCCAGTTGACCCGGTGGTAACCAGAGGACGCCACGAAGCCGTTCTGCCCTCGTCGCCCGGCCCTGAGGGACGAACGCGACGTCTAGCTCGGGCCGGTCTTCAGCCAGACGCCGAACCACTGTTCTGCGTCGAACTCCTTGAAGCGCTCGACTTCGGCAAAGCCCAGGCGCTCGGCCAGCCGAACCGAGGGTTCGTTGGCGGACTGGGTACAGAGCACGACGGGCTCGCCGGGCAGAACCTCCGTCACCCACTCCAGCGCAGCGCCCACGGCCTCAGTCGCATAGCCGCGACCCCAGAACTGAGGGAGGAACGTGTAGCCGACCTCCACTTCCCCACCGTCGGCCCGCACGTGCCCGGGCCGGGTTGGGTCGCGCCGGTTGATGGTGATGGCACCGATGAAGCTGTCGTCGGTTTGGACGGCGAAGGTCCTGACGTACCTGCCCGGCACCTCGGGGACGGCCTCCTCGAGTTCGGACCGTGACCGCGCTCCGCCGAGGTAGCGCCGTACGTCGTCCGACGCGAACAGGTCGATGAAGCCGGGGCGGTCGCGGGCCCCGGTCTCGCGGAGCAGCAACCGCGCTGTCCGGATCGGCGTCGGCGGCCACGGAACGTCTGCCAGCTCAGTCACGGCGTAAACCTTAGACGCCGACCTCCCGCCGCAACCTCCTGAGGCAGCTCAGTCTGGTACCCGGTGTCACTTGCCGCCGAAGGTCTCCAAGAGCTCCTGACGCTCGGCATCGGTGAGGTTCGTGTCGATGAGCTTGCTGTGCATGCCGTGGAATCGTTCGCCCACCCGGTCGAGATCGCCGTGCTCGGTGACCACGAAGAGGGCCGAGGTTCCCGGTGTCACCTCGGTGCGGATCTTCTGGAGCTGCTCCTTGGTGATGCCGCTGTCCTGGGTCATTTTGCTGATCGCGCCGATCGCGGCCCCGGCAACGCCACCGATCACGGGCACGAAGAAGAGGGCGCCGAGGAGGACTCCCCAGAAAGCTCCCCACCCGGTCCCGCGCCACGTCTCTTCGTGCGATTGCTTGGTGGTCGGGTGCGAATCCTCCTTCGGCCACGAGACGACCGCGTGGTCGAGGATCTTCACCAGCCCGTCCCGCTCGCAGCCCTTGAGGACATCAGCGGCGTGCCCGGCTCCATCCGGCCCATCGAACTTCCACACCGTAAAGGCGGTCATGGTGCACTCCTTGCCTTGTCAACCTGGCGCCCCTCGACTCAGGCACCCCAGTTCCTGCCTTGTTCTCGTCCAACCCGGCCGCTCACCCGCAGCCGAAGTGCGCACCCGCGGCACCGCTCCCATGGTGTCCGCCAGAACGCACGGCAACGTCACCCCACCAGGATGAATCTGACAACCACCCGCCCTCGTCGGTTCAGCGGATGGTCGAGGCCAACTGTCGGTAGGTGGTGACGAGTTCGGACCAGCGGGACTCGGTCTCGGTGGACTCCTGGTGGGCGAGGTAGGCAGCGAGATTCTCGGCGTGGATCTGCCAGCCCGCGCCGAAGTACTCGATCTTGTCGAGGGGCAGGCCGCGGATCTCGATGGTCAGGACGGTCTGTGGGCCGGCGGCGGTGAGTGTGGCTTCGACGGTTTGCTCGAAGGGTGGTGGGCCGTTGCCTCGTCGCGCCGACTCGTCCGACTCCCTGGTGGTGATCCGGAGTCGCCGCGGTGGTTCGCAGGTGTCGACGCGCCCGATGCTGTTCAGGTCGGCGGACTCGAGGTACAGGGTGAAGGCCCCGCCGAGGCGCAGGTCACCTTCGACCTTGCCGTACCACCGGGCCAGTCGCTCGGGGTCGGTGATCGACGACCACAGGTCGTCGATGTCGGTGTCGTACCGGTCCTCGACGCGTACGACGCCCGTACCGTCGGCCACTCCCAGGCGGCCCAGGACGCGACTGCCCGGACCTGCATTGCTCGTCATCTGTTACTCCCTTCGCTTACCCCTGGCGATCTCGGTGTGGAGGGCGTCCAGCCGCTGCTCCCAGAGACTGCGATAACGCCCCAGCCATTCGTCGAGCTCGGCCAACGGCTCGGACCGCAAGCTGTAAACCCGCCGCTGCGCCTCCTGCCGACTGTCCACCAGCCCGGCCTCCCGCAACACCCGCAGATGCCGCGAAACCCCGGGCCGAGCAATCGGCAGGAGCGCCGCCAACTCCCCCGCGGTAGCCGGCCCCGAAGCCAAGGCCTCTACCAAGGTCCGTCGCCCGTCATCAGCCAGCGCCCGCAAAACAGCTTCCACCCGTTGAATGTAACCACTGGCGTACGTAACCGTCAAGGTACATAAGGGCGCGGTTGTGTCCTCTGACAGCTCCGGCTACTCGACGAACCTCCTCAGGGCACGCAAGAGGCCGGTCTCCCACTGGGAAACCGGCCTCTGCGGTCGTGATGTGCCAGCACCTTGGTGCCGCTCGTTCGGCCCCCTTAGGGCTGGAACAGTTTCCATTGCCCCTCGGAGACGACCTCGACGGCGCCGTCGACCACCTTGACGGCGGTCTGGTCGTCGATCGCGTACGTCGGCGACGGAATCCGGGCCGCCCACTTCTCGGCGTTGGCCAAGGAAGCGTCGAGATGGTGCTCGTGCTCAAGGTGCGGGATCACCGCGAAGTCGACGAGTCCTGCTCCCTGTCCCGTGACCAGGATTCTGTCGACGTCACCCTGGGGCGTGGCGAAGACGACGTCCTCCGACTTCAGCGGTCCATCGGTCCCGCGGGGCGGTTCGGTGAAGGTCTCGACGAAGGTGGAGGCAGCAGCGATGCTCCCGGCGCTCACCCCCACGTAGACCGCCTCGGAGCGCAGCGTGGGCAGGAGATCGGTCAGACCGGAGCGCCGCATCCAGTTGGCGAGAAACAGAGGGTCGCCGCCCCATACCAGCAGGGCGTCGGCGTCCCGGACCGTTGGCACCCAGGCAGCCTCCTCGATGCTCGGCAGCACCGACAACTCGAGGAGCCCCAACGACTTCCAACCCAATGCAGCCAACGGCGATGGCCCCTTGCCGGAGATCGCCCGCCACGCCATGCCGGCGCCGCCGGGGAAGGGGTAGATGGCGGTGGGGATGAAGAGGGCGTTGGACTCGGCGATCGGTTTGCCCAGCAGGTCAACCAGTGCGTCGTGGATGCTGCTGTTCGTGATCCCGCCCGATGTGAGGAGAGCTCGCATGTTCTACCTTCCTGAGTTGCCATCTCGTGATGCCTGAAAGTGGCGGGGCCGTGCGTACCGCGTCAACACGTCTCCGTGGATCAGATCTCCGGGTCGTACATCAACTCGCGAACATCCTGCGCACAGCGGCAGGCGACCGCGAACTTCGCGGCCCACTCCAGCGCCGCCTCCCGGGCCGGTACGTCGACGATCGCAAAGCCGCCGATGAGCTCCTTGCTCTCCGGGTAGGGGCCGTCGGTGACCACCCCGTCCGTGCCCACCACGGCGGGCTTCATGGTGCCGTAGTCGAGCCCGCCGGCGAAGATGAACACCCCGGCGTCCTTCGCCTCCTGGACCACCGCGTGAGCGGCCTTGCCCACCTCGGGGACGTCCTCCTCGCGGATGTGGTCCATCGAACCGTTCTCGAACGTGATCAGGTACCGCGCCATTTGGCCACTCCTTGTCCGGCGGCCACCTCCGGCCGCCCCTCACCCCTGCAACGAACGACTCGCCCCGGATCCGACAGGCTGCCGGCAGAAACTTCTCACGCCACGTCGATCTCTCGGCCCACCGACCAGTGAACCCGTGGATCCGCGGCGGAGTCGAGCACGAGTCAACCGGCTGGCGCAACCGAGGACCACACGCCGAACCACTGCTCAGCGCCGTACTTCTCGAACCGCTCCACCTCGGTGAACCCCAGCTTCACCGCGAGGCGCATCGAACGGTCGTTGGCGGTCTGGGTGTACAGGACCACCGGCTCGCTGGGAAGCGCGCCTGCAAACCAGTCGAGGGCCGCCGCGCACGCTTCGCCGGCGTACCCGCATCCCCACGCCTCCGGCAGGAACATGTAGCCGAGCGCGACCTCCCCGGAATCCGGACGGACGTGACCGGGACGCTCTCCGTCGCGCCGATCGAGCGTGACCATGCCGATCATCGCTCCGTCGAGATCGACCACGAAGAGGCCAGGACGCCGCCTGGGCACCTCAGGCACCGCGCGCTCGAACTCATCACGCGGTCGAGCGCCACCGATGTAGGTGCCCACCTCCGGCGAGACGAACAGTTCGATAATCGCCGGACGATCACGGGCCTCGGGCTCCCGGAGCAGGAGCCGCTCGGTCCTGATCGCGGCCGGCGGCCAGGCGACGGCTCCAAGCTCCATCATGGCGCGCAACCTACCAACTGATCGGCTCGCCCGCCCTCGGCGCGCTGGAGCAACTCCCGCTCATGCCGGTGGCCGCGCACCGGCCAGGCTCCCTAGCGGAAGTTCTCGGGTGGCTGGAGTCCGAAGCGTTCGCACAGCACAGCGACATCGTGTCGGTCGATCTCGCGCGGCTCGTATCCGGTGTGGTTCTGCAGGGCGAACTCGGGACGTTCGCAGTGAACTGAGATACCTGCAATCTCACCCTCACCGGAAAGATCATCGCGGGTGAACATGAACGGCGCTTTGAGACTGCCATAGTGGAGTCGGCCGTCGCTCAGAGTCTCGTACAGGTGCAGATCTACGCGACGACTGTGGCCGTCATGCAAGACGAAGTTCCAGGGACGGTCGCCGGGCCAGGGGTAGATCCGATCGACTCCTTGGTCGGCGAAGGCTGCGACGAGACCTTCGAAGTCGTCCGCGTCTACCCAGACGTCGAGATCCAGATGTTCCCGAGTCTGTTTCCCGACCAGCGCGTCGACAGCCCAACCCCCGCCGACGCATGCTGCGACTCCGTACCTTTGCAAGGCAGTAATCAACGTGCGCACCGTTTCCGGCGGCATAGCGTATTCGGTCACGCCCCAGGGTCTCAGGCGAGGCAACTCCGTTACCGCCGTCGCACCCATCCGGTCGTGCCGCGTTTGGGAACGCTCGGCCTCTCCCGAGTCATTGCCCGCCGCAACATCTAGCCCAGCATGCTGCCCTGAGGACGGCACGGGGTCAGCCCGGGAGGTCCTCCGGGCGCTTTGCGGCGAGCTCGCCGTGCAGCAGTCCGGTGGACTGGCCGACCTCGATCAGGTATCCGTCCGGGTCCCGCATGTAGCAGCGGATCTCTGCTCCGCGGTCTATCGGTGGCGTGACAAACTCTGCGCCCTTGGCCTTCCACTCCTCGTAGCGGGCCTGGATATCAGCGACCCGCAGGTTGAGGAAGATCGAGGTCGTGTCGCCGGGCTGGTAGTCGACCACCGAGATCCCTGGCTTGTCGGGGGTGGGCGGCCCGCCGGGGTTCATGATGATCCACGAGTTGGCCAGCTTGACCATGCACGGATTCTCCTCGAGGACGACGGTGCCGCCGAGGACCCGCGAGTAGAAGTCCCTCGACCGCGCGACCTCGCGGACGGTGATGAACAACGTCATCACGATGCCCTCGTCTGGCGCGGGGAGATTGGCGAAGTCGATCCGGTCCGCGGGGTCCGTCATGATTCCTCCATTCCGGCGCCATCGACTTGCCGGACGCCGGTCCTGAACACAACCCTCCCCTTGATGATCGCTGAGGCTGACGGGTTTCGGTATCTCACCGTCCTTCCAGGTTCTAGCCGACGTGCTGCCTAGGCCGCGTCACGCAGGCGGTGTAGCGTTCGACAGAGACGTGGCAACCGGCTTGATGTCGATTGCCCGCCGCCGCGGGTGTGCGATCACCCTCGGTGATCGTGCTCCAACGTCAGGAGGTGAGACCCATGGACGCAGTATCCGTAATGGGTGCTCCCCTGCGAGGCACGACCGCGCGACTGCGGTAGTCGTAGCTGGGAGCGCCCGCCAGGCAATCGGCGAAAGGCGACTCCCATGAACACAACACCTTCTTCGACTCAGCGAAGCACAACGACCACTTCCGATGGCATCGACGTGAGCCGTACGCCGGGGCACGGGAATTGGCCCATGCCCGACCAGCAGGTCGATGCCACAGGACAGGCGGGCAACTCGAACAAGCGAGCCTTGGTTCTCGCCGGCGGCGGAGCGGCAGGCAATGCGTGGGAGCTCGGTCTCATCGCCGGCCTGTCCGATGCCGGGGTCGATGTCACCGAGGCCGATCTCATCATCGGTACGTCGGCAGGATCGACGGTGGCTGCCCAGATCACCAGCGGGACACGGCCGGCCGAACTCTATGCCGCCATCATCGCCGAGGTGCCTCCGCCACACGCCGGATCGGACCGGGGACGCGCTCCGAATCTCTCGGCGCTGAACTATCTGGAGTGGTCGAACGGAGTCATCGGTTCTGCTGAGGATGCGTCCGACATGCGCCGCAGGATGGGCGCCGCGGCGCTCGAAATGGACGCTACCGACGGCTCTGGCCAGACGCGCTGGCGCGACATCGTCGCGGCCCGGCTTCCCAGCCGGCACTGGCCGCAACAGCCTGTACTTATCACGGCGGTCGATGCGCATACCGGGGAACCGGCCGTGTTCGACCGCCACAGCGGAATCGATCTGGTGGACGCCGTCGCCGCCAGCACCAGCAACGGCTTCGGTGCCGTCCCTCCCTACCGCATCGGCGAGAACCGATACATCAACGGCGGCTATCGACGCAGTGAGAACGCCGACCTGGCGGCTGGATACGGGCTGGTGCTGGTGCTGTCACCGTTCGGCGGCAGGTCGCGGATGCCGCTGGAGTGGGGCATGGATCTCGCAACCCAGGTCGACGAGCTGCGCGCAGCGGGCAGCAGGGTAGAGACCGTCTTTCCGGATGGCGACGCGGGTGATGTGTTCGACGCCAAGGCGACGGATCCGTCAACGCGCCCGCAAGCCGCGCGAGGAGGCTACGCCCAAGGCCAAGCCCTCGCCGAGCAGCTCGCCGAAGCCTGGCGCTGACGCCCGAAACCCTCGGAAACACTGCGGGAAGGCGTTATGTTCGGGCGGCCGTTGAGAAAGATGATCGAAGGTATGGAGGTTCGCATCACCGCGTGATTCCTCCCGCAGTCAGACGGGCGGCGTGGGCAGCCGGGCGACAGTCGTGAGGCCTCGTTGTCTCTGGGAGTGGCCGCTTGGGCCCTTCTGCCTACGCGGCGCCTGACCTCCGGCTCTACCGGCGGGTTTAGCAACCGGATCAGACTAGAAGTGGACCTTAGGAGGCAGTCATGACAACAACGATGCAAGATCAGTCTTCAGTCCGGTCCCCTCGTGGAGGCTGGGCTTCACGGATCCTTGTTCGCGAAATGTGGGCCACGCTGGCGATCGTCACGATGTGGGTGGCCGTGCTGTTCGTTGGCGTGTATGGAGGCGATGCGACCTTCCACAGCGTCGATTCGAGTTTCAGCACCATTCCCTCAGGGGTCTTTGTCGCCCTGTTCGCCGCTATCGGCACCGGCTCCGTCGCCAAGCGTGTATTCGGGCGCAAGTCGGAGTAGCGGCCAAGGCAGACGCAAACCGAGGCACCCGTCAGTTGGCGGTGGCTGAGTCGTCCAGCAGACCGAAGTGGTGAATCGCCCTGCGTTTCGTCGAGGCTCGGTTAGTTGCTTCCGGCCCCGGTGAGGGCGGGGTTCTCAGGGTAGTTGTTGAGGTCGTCCACTGGGAGTAGGTGTCGGAGCTTCGGCGCACCGGCTCGTGGTGAATCGCCACACAACACTGGGATTCACCCCGGCCGGGAGGCGCCGGCGCGGGTCCCGGGGTCAGAATGTGGCGATCGGGTTGACCGGGCTGCCGGACGTACCGGCGAAGCGGACCGGCGCGACTGCGAGGTGGAAGTCCCACTGGCCGAGCTCGGCGGCTGTCGTCGCGCACGCCTCCAGGTCGCAATTGTCGAGCAGCCATAGACCCATCGCGACGAGGCTCACGGCGTGAACCGGCATCAGTACGTCGTCGTACCCCGACGGCTGAACGTCCTGGGGGGTGTCAGCGCCGATCAGCGCGACCTCCCGTTCCTGCAGCCACGGCAGGCAGGACGCGTGCCAGCCCGCCTGCGTGAAACCGCCGGCCGCACCGTCCTCGAGCCGAGCGCGACCGTAGCCGGTCCGCAGGAGTACCGCGTCGCCGGATCGCACCCGCACACCCTGGCGACGCTCGGCCTCCTCGAGATCGTCGGGAAACACGCCCTGCCCCGGTTCCAGCCACGGCACATCGCGGACCCTCGCAATGTCCAGGAGGACACCGCGCGTGATGATCCCGTTCGCCGCCGCCGTGACGGCCGCCCACGCCGATCCCGTTGCGGCGTCGACCAACGAGTGCGACCGCCCGTTGTACATCGTGCCGTCCCAGAAGATGTGGCACGGCGAGTCGACGTGGGTGATCGTGTTGCCGTGGAAGAAGATGCCGAGCCGTTCGTTCGAAAAGCCCCAGCGCCGATCGTTGCGGAATGCGGCCGGCATGTTCTCGGCGCCCGGCATGTCGGCGGCACACGGGCACGTCGTCGTCGACCGCTCCATTTCTTCCGGTACGGCGACCTCCCATCCGCACGACACGCTCCGGCCGTGGCGCACGGCCCGCGCCGCCGCCAGCCGGACGTCGTCTGTGATGTGGTTCAGAGTGCCGAGCTCGTCGTCGTCGCCCCACCGTCCCCAGTTCGACAGCGTGTCGAAGTACCCGAGAACTTCGTCCTGTGTGGGCATCGGTCGCCCTGCCGTCATCCCAGCATCGACTCCTCCAGTCACGCGGTTCGACGCACCGCAGGGCAGGGCATCCCGCCCTCCCCTTTGACAGGCCAAGGCCCGCTGAACGGGCATGACACTACATCGATAGGCAAGCAGCCGGTCACGAGGTAGGTGCGGCACCTCTGACCTGCGGTGGAGCTTAGGGGATTCGAAATCCTGACCTCCTCCATTCCACAGGCGAGGGTCATTGTCCCGCTCGTCGCCGTGAGCCTCGTATGCCTTGTAGCGCAAGGGATTGCCGCTCCCCGGTTGGCGCTAGTCGGGCCTCGTTGAGGACCGTTGTTGCGCGTGTTCGGCTCCCAAATCTCTCCCACTTGGCTGGACGGTCCGGTGTCTTGCCGACACGGTTTCGAGTTTGGTGCGGTGGTGCGGTGGGCGGAGCGGCGGAGTTTGCGGTTGGTGAGTTCGGCGAACCATTTGTTCGACCAGGTTGAGCCGCGCCCGGCATGACTGGCCCATTCACACCGTGTCGGCGTACGTCTGGTCCTCGTGACGGGCCCGGGCGGCTTCGATGTCGGGGACATGTTGTTCGGCCCAGTGTCGTACGGCGCGGAGCGGGACGAGGAGGGAGCGTCCTAGTGGTGTCAAGGCGTATTCGACATGCGGCGGGTTTTCGTCGTACTCGTGCCGGTTGATCAGGCCGTCGACTTCGAGGGAGCGGAGGGTCTCGGTCAGGACCTTCGGGGTGATGCCTTGGATGTGTGCTTTGAGGTCGGTGAAGCGGCGGGGGCCGTCGGCGAGGGCGTTGACGACGAACACGGTCCACCGGGCGCCGATGCGGTGCAGCACGGTTCGGCTCGGACAGGTCGCCGCCATCACGTTGTACGCCTTGCCCATGGGTGCTCCCAGTTCCGTTGAAGATACCGGTATCGAATCCATACCGTGAGATCCGATCCTACGAGAGGGAGTGACGAGAGTGGAACGGATCCTGCCTGCACGGTGATCATGTGCCGGATCGCCGCCGCCGACATCACCTTGCGGTGCCGGTAAGGACGCGTCCCGGCTGGACCGCCCACCTTGACGCCGATTCGGGCTCTGATAGGCGCCACCACTGCTCTCGCACACCTCCCAGATTGGGTCGCCGCCCGTCTATCTAGTGCCGCACAGGAGCTCCGAGGCAGTAGCGATCCGCGGGTTGGCTTGACATGGCAGAACAGGTTAGACAAAGGAGAACCGTAATGACCAGAACGAGGAGAATCGTCGCTACGCTCGCGGCCGCGGCCTCGCTCACCGCAGCAGCGACGACGCTCGGGAGTAGCCCCGCGAGTGCGGCAACGGACTTCTACACCGTATGCAGGCACGATGACGACAAGAATGTGTGGCAAGCCATCGCTTACGAACAAGACGACCACTACGTCGGCCTGGCCATGTTCTACACAGACCCCTACGGCCGCAATCCGGGCGACGCCCTGTATGCGACAGACTCGTATGCCGACGGCTGGGGCGTAGTAGCGCACCTCAGTACGGGCCGCACCGCCAGCACGCTGGGACACAGCGCCGGGTACACGACTCCACCCGTCACGGGGGATTTGCCGGAAGACCACAAGTACGGCCTGTGGGTCGAGATGGTCCATGCGGGGGGCGACACGAGGATAACCTTGCCAAGCTGCGAGGCATGGTCGTAACGACTCCCACTGCATCCCTGCGCTCGCCAGGCTGACCATCCTTGGCCCGCGAGGAACTGACCGCGCAACTCCGCTGGTGTATCCACGGATCGCGCAGCAGCCCGCGGACTGGCAGTCCGACGGGAGCAGAGCCGCGCAGTTGCTGCGGGTACCGGACTACGGCGGTGGCGTCGATCGCGGTGAGCAGCTCGTACCGTGACACGGCGGCACCGGCGAACACCAGCACGCCACCATCGGCCGCTGGCCAATTTCGACGTGGGCCTGCGTTGCCAGCTCGGGATCGGCCGCATAGTTCCGCAGCTCGAGTGGGTGTAGCTGTGTTCGGTGCGCAGATCGTCCAGCGCGCGCTGGACGACGCGGGGTGTGGTCCGGTACCCGCACTGGGCATACCGCGCGTTACTCGGGGGCGTTGGCAGCGGACCGGGCCGAGATCGCGCTTGTTCGGGGGAATCAGGTTGCGGGCTCGGCTGACTGGGTCCGGGAGAGTCGGATCAGGCGGGCGCCGAGAACTGCGATCCAGAGGAACAGCACCGTCACGAACACCCGTTGCAGCAGTCCGTTCCACGAGCCGGCGACACCGGTGATGAACAGAACCAGCAACACGAGGCCCAGTACCGCGGTGATGAGGCAGTAGGTACGCAGGTCGCGCCACGACTGGTCGCCGCGGAAGGCACGGGCGAACACCAGAGCTGCGGCCACAAGGGCGAGGAACACCACGAGGCTGACCAGGTCGTGGGTGACGTGATGCCAAGACGCTTCGCCGGCGTCGACGCGGTCGGCGCACGCCGCTAGCTGGCTGCTGCAGTCGTTGCGGGCCAGGCCGGCGACGATGATACCGACGCCGGCGACTGCAATGAGGATCGAGCCGACCGCCGCGGGCCTGCCGTTCAACGCGCCTGCAAGTCCGGCCCCCAGCGCGACGATCCCGACGCCGAGCAGCAGAAAACCCGTGACCATGATCCATGCGTTCTGGGCGTCCAAAGCCGCTAGCGCGCTGATGTCCTCCCGCCGGAGGCTGTATTCGTCCTGCACTACAGCGCCAACTATCCACGCGATGGTGAAAGCGATCGGGCCCATCACGGCAAGCCGCCCCAACAACAGACGACTACCCACACTCCTCATGCACCGAACGCTACGCGCCTCGTATCCCCACGGCGCCCTATTGTCCGTGGCCGATCCGGTCAACCGAGGCCGACAATCCAGGGCGGGCGCGCATGGGGCGGAATGATGCAGATCATCCAGGCCGTGCCGCGGTATCCGTGTGGCTGGCCGGAGGGGTATGCGGCGGCCCGGGGATCAGCCGCCGCTGCCGTACGGACGGGTGATGATCTCCAGCCAGTGCCCGTCAGGACCCTGCCAGTAGAGGCCGCGGCCACCGTCCGCGTGATTGATCTCTTGCGGTTGGCGCTTGAAGGGATCGGCCCACCACTGGCGGCCGTCGTCCCGCAAGCGACCGAGGATGAGATCGAACTCCTCCTCACTGACAAGGAAGGCGTAGTGCTGGCCGTGGATCTCGCCCTCGGTGTCCATGAAGTCCAGGCTCGCCGCGTTGTCCAACTTCAGCTCGGCGAACGGGCCGTACGCTCTCGCCTCCGGCAGACCGAGTACCTCGCTCACATCGCGAGCAGCAGCCCATCGGTCCTTCACGTGCACGATCGTGTGGTTCAGCTCGATACTCATCGGGCTCTCCTGGGGTGCCGGTCCTCAGCTGGCGCGTGCTCACCACTCTGCACCCCGAACCAGTTCTCGTGAAGACCTCCACGTTCCACGCCTCCGCAGGAGCCATGGCCCTGCCACATCGAGCGAAACTGGCCAGGACCTCTGGGGGCGACAATGGTCTGCGGAGAACGGGAGGCGATCCGGGGTTCCGTCACTCGCCGGAATCCGGATCCGCGTTCGACAGGTCCGTGTCGTTCGAGCGTCCGGGCTTGCTACGTTGCCACCATGACCAGGTGGGCCGCGGGGCGGGCGTGAAGGCGGTCGTCTACGACCGGTACGGGTCCCCCGATGTGCTGCAGGTCGAGGACATCCCGGTACCGTCGCCCGCCGCCGGCCAGGTGCGGGTGAAGATCGCCGCGACCTCGGTCAACCTCAGCGACTGGGAGTGCCTGCGCGGCTCGCCCGCGTACGCGCGGATCGGCGGGTTGCGTGTCCCGGCTCGCCGGACGCTCGGATCGGACATCGCCGGGCTGGTCGACGACGTGGGGGAAGGGGTGAACCGGTTCCGACCCGGAGACGAGGTGTACGGCGACAACCTCAGGCTGAAGGGTGGCTTCGCGGAGTACGCGCTCGCGCCGGAATCCGCACTCGCCCACAAGCCGGCCCAGCTCACGTTCGCTGAGGCGTCGACCATCCCGCAGGCGGGCGCGATCGCCCTGCAGGGCACGGATCGGGCCGCGCCGGGTCGCCGAGTGCTGATCAACGGCGCCGGCGGAGGGTCGGGATCGTTCGCGATCCAGCTCGCCAAGCGGCTCGGTGCCCACGTCACCGGGGTCGACAACGCCGCCAAGCTGGACTTCATGCGGTCGGTCGGCGCGGACGACGTGATCGACTACCACCGCGACGACTTCACCCGGACCACCCAGCCGTACGACCTGATCCTCGACCTGGTCGCGCACCGATCGGTGTTCGCCTACCGGCGTGCGCTGGCACCCGGCGGCACCTATCGGTGCGTGGGCGGGTCGGTGCCGACGCTGCTACGCGTACTCACCGCCGGCTGGCTGGTTGGGCGGCTCACCGGTCGCGCCATCGGGTTCCTCGCCGTCCAGGAGGGTCCGGCCCAGTTCGACCCGCTGGCCGCCCTCTGCGCCACCGGGGACATAAGGATCCACATCCACCGCACCTTCGCACTGGAAGAGGTTCCCGCCGCGCTTGCTCACGTCGGCGAGGGACGCGCCCTCGGCAAAGTGGTTGTCGACCTCTCCTGACGCACCTCGAACGCATCCGTACCCCGGCGCCTCGCCCGCACGTCCGCCCACCCGCCCACCCGCCCACCGGCCCACCGGCCCACCGGCCCACCGGCATGATCGCAAATCACCGTCAGCGGCAAATGAATGCGTCACAAGCGACGACCCAGCGACGCTCGTTCTGACCTAGCATCGACCACTTGAGACTCGAATCCCTGAACGGCCACTACGTCGACCTGGCTGTGACCGGCTATCAGTTCGCTAGCGGCCAGTCGAGGTCGGAGCAGGCCGACTGGGACGCCAACTGGCTGATGATCCGCGGCAAGGTCTGGGACGGTGACCAGTCGTGGGAGTTCCACGACCCCTACATGACCACGTGGGAAGCGCGAGAGCTCGCGTCCTGGCTGCGCGGTCTGGGCGACGCGAATCCAGCGACGGTCGCAGCCGCTGATCGCGAGGAACCGCAACTCTGCCTTACGGAACCGAATCTGATGTTCACCCTGAACGGGACGTCTCAAGGCATCACCACGCTGGACACCTACTTCAACGCAGAATCGCGCCCGCCGTCGGGCTCGAACGACCATGACGACGGACTCGGACACCAGGTTCGGCTAACCATCCCGCAGGCCGACATCGCGGCATCCGTGAGCGGCTGGGAAGAGGACCTCACCCACTTCCCCGTGCGGTGACGTGGCCGCGCCACTCCGTACCAGATGATGTCGGCGGCCATCCCGAAGTGCACTCATTTCGGCATGACCGTGCGGCCTGCTCGGTGGCGGAGAGCACCGGATCCTCAGTCGCCGACGAACCACAGGTAACGATGAACGCGCTCCATTGTGATGGTGACTAGTCGTTCGAGTTCGTCGAGCATGGCCAGTTCCGCGTCGCTGCGAAGGTGACGGCGCGGATCGCAGCCTGAGCGGTCAGGCTATGCTGTCGGCCGGCGGCGTGACCCAGCACGACGCACAGGAGGGGCGCTGGGACACTCCGATATCAGCCGTCGGCTATGCGGGGAAGGCCTTCCAGTGTCCTTCGGAGATGACCTCGACGGTGCCGTCGGTCACCTTGATGGCGGTCTGGTCGTCGATGGCGTATGCCGGACCTCCGATGTCAGCGGCCCATCTCTCTGCATCGGCCATGGTGTTCTGCGGCATCTGCTCGTGGTCCAGATGCGGGTAGATCGAGAAGTCGACGACCCCGAGCGTGCGGTCGTCCAGGGCAGAAGGCCAGTTGACGAAGTCGTCACCGATCCGCGGTGTCATCACCATGCTGCCGGCGCTCAGCCCCACCCAGACCGTCTCGGGTAGCGACGAGATGACGTCCGACAGCCTTGACTGCCGCATCCAGTGGCACAGGTACGACGCGTCGCCGCCGTCCACCAGGAGCACGTCGGCCTCGCGGACCCACGGCACCCACCGCTCCTCGCCGATGCTGGGCAGCGCGGTGAGTTCGAGGACGCCCACGGATTCCCAGCCCAGGCTGGTCATGAGCCGCGGAGGCTCGCCGGTGACGAAGCCCCGCACCGAGGCGGGCCCCAACATCGGGTGGCCCCACTGCGCCGTAGGGATGCAGAGCGCACGGGACTCGGAGATCGGCTTGCCCAGCAGATCGACCAGCGCATCGCGGATGCTCCCGTTCGTAACGCCTCCGGATGTGAGAAGGAGCTTCACAACACCTCCCGAGTTGAGTGCGACGGATTCGGGTGGCATAGAGACCGTGGACGCGTCATCGCCTGACTCCTTGTCTTGCCTTGTCTTGTTGTCTTGCCCTGTCGTGGCGCCTCGAGTGTTCGCCTTTCACCTGTTCCACGAACGCTGCGCTCCGGATCCGACACCCTACTGTCGGATATGGGTCGCGAATCTGTTGGCAGATCACAGGAGCCACAGACTGGAACCACGCCTCGGGCCGGTACCCGGCACCGCTGAACTGGCAAGGCGCTGGCCCGGGCAGCCGTCCGGGGCAGCGCCCACCCAGGCTCCCGTTCGGGCTGTGGTGACGACACCCGATCAGATGCCGGGAGAGGACCGTGCACGAGGCCCCATCAGGGTGACGGGAGGCGATCGGTCTTCCCACCAACGGAAACAGGTCAGGAAGCGAAGTGCTTCCTGACCTGCGATTGCTGCTGGTGGAGCTTAGGGGATTCGAACCCCTGACCTCTTCCATGCCATTCACACATAACCCCTGGAGGGCCACGGCTGCGGGCCCGGCGACCGTCCGTCAACGTCCATGGATGTCCGGCCGCATGCCGCCCCATTGTCACTCAGTTGGTCAGATTGTGATCCGCCAGTGGATCCGCGACATGTGTCCACTTCGCGGCGTACGTCCTCACGGACCCGGAACGTGTGCGCGATCCAGCAGATTGTGCAGATCGGTGGCGATCTGCGCACCATCGGGCGGACTCGCGGCAGGATCACTCCAGCCACGCCCCGCCCGGTCGTACACGCACACTCTGCTGTCGCGGGCCACAGCGGGTGCGATCAGCCCCATCGAGGCCGCGGAGCCGCCGCCACCCGGTTCAAGAATCACGATCGGGCCGCGTGAGCCAGTGCACTCCAGGTGGAGTCGGTACGGTCCCACATCCACGAGCTGACCGCGCATGGCGACCGCAGGTCCGGTCGACTGGCGGATCGTCTCGTACGCCCCGCCGAGAGCAAAGATCACCAAGATGACCAGCACCGGGTTCAACAGTCACACCCTGGTCCGGCTGTGCAGCGCGCGCCTGGCGCGGGTCCAGGCCCAGACCACCAAGACCACCAGCGCCGGCGGCCAGACCCACCCCAGCGCATCCACCACCGCGTCCGGGGCCAACAGCACCAGCGCCCCGGACAACGCCATGAAGATCGCCGGCGCCACAGCCCAGCGTTGTGGCTGATCGGTGAACCGAGTAGACAAAACCGCCACCAGCGCCCACCCGAGCGCAAAACCGAACAGCACCATCGCGGTGGCGAAGTCCACATCTACCCTGCCCACTGGCAGGAACGGCAGGATCACCGCCGCAACGAAACCCGCGGCCAGCGATCCGGCCACGACCCCGCCAACGTGCGAGCGCCCTCGCCCCGGGCCGGCGGGCGCGGCCTGGTCGCCGCTCGTGGGCGCGGTCTTGCGTCGCAACCTCATGACGGGCCACCTCGCCTTCCAGGTGTACACGCACCCGCCATCGAGCATGCGCGCGACAGCGCGGTGACGAAGAAGCCAGGCCGGATGCCCCGCATTGCCATCCGACCCTGAGCGGCCATGCCCAACCTTGCTCGAACGCATGCGAACTGCGGCAGACGGGGCCGCGTGACCGGGCGCGACTATGCGACCCGGGTGTGGGCGTTCGGCACCCGAGATGGACTCGTCGTTGCGCTGCTCTACGGCGCAAACTCCGACTGGGTGAGCGTGGCCGGGCTGACACCGACCCCCCAAAAGTTCCCCCGGCCGATGACCGGTGACAGGGCCGAACGCCCCCTCCTCGACGCGCCGCGCATGCCGTTCCGAGCCGTAGAGCGGCAGCAGGTTCGGACACTGCCCGGTACCAGAAACGGTCGGCTGCCCGGAGGGGGTCCATAGCCCTGACCGCTGGAGACGTTGGACCCTTCGTACGCCCGAGAGCGGAGCGGATGATGGCAGAAAAGACGTCCTGCCCCATGCGCTACTGGGGGGAAGACTCCCGGCGGCCAGGGGCCAACCGAGGGAGGTTCCCATGCGAGTACTACACACCCCGAGATCCCCGCAGAAGGCTCCGGCCCGCGACGGGCCGATCTCACGGACCGCGAAGTCGACCAGCCGGTTTGGCTTCCACTTCCTGGAAATGTGCGCGGTCATGTGCCTCGGAGGAGGCGTCTTGATTGCCGTGTTCTTCGGCGTCGCGGCGCTTCTCGGGTTCACCGACCTGACACAGGAAGCTCCCGCATTGTCAGCGCTCATCTGCTCCGTCATCCTGGCGGGTGCGATGGTTGCCTGGATGCGGTTCCGGCGCATGGAATGGCGGCCCACCTTGGAGATGGCCGGGTCGTCCGTGGCAGCCGGCGTGCTGCTGATCGCCGGGTACTGGATCGGCATCGTGTCGCAGCAGGCACTGGTTCCGAGCGTGTGCGGTCTGGCATGCGTGGCCATGGTCGCCGTCATGCTGTTCCGCCTGCCGCTCTACTCATCTGGCCACGCCGGCCACCATGGCGGTACGACCTGAGCGACCGCGGGAGGCAGGTCCGGAAAGCGCTGACCGTCTCGGTGTTGGCGGCCAGGACAACTTCGCCGACGTACGTGCCAACGAGCTTCCACCACAGATCGTGTCGATCCGCGTTGAGCGGGCCTGCACTCAGAAGGTGCGCGCACACCTCGTCGAGAGTCTCAAGGCTCTCAAGACGCCAGTCGAGGTTCCTGTCGAACTCGGCGGTGACGAGTTTCACGCACTCTGCGGCGATAGCGCGCAGGCCGGCCGCGTCGACAGTCATGGCTGATAGTCCCCCCCGCCTCGCATCCCTCTTCAGCAGCGAGTCAGCGCGCTCCGTCAGTCCTTCAACATCCAACCGGCCATCAGTCAGGGGAACATCCTCAAGTAGCCGCGATCCGCGCGCTCATGCCGATGACAGGAATCGCTCCTCGTACATGCGGGGCCGAGCAATCGCGGTACTGATTCAGGTCTGCTCGCCCTGGCGGGTGCGCTGACGCCCAGGACGCCGGGACCTTAGCCTCTGGTGGCGGCGAGCCTCTGGGCGAACCGTAGAACCGCCACCCATGGGGAGGTCCAGTGATGGTGTACTTGAAGCCGCCGGGGTTCACCCGGCATGTGGTCAACCCGGTGGTCAGCAAGCTCAGAACCGGCGGTGTCGAGCAGTTGACCGTGACCGGCCGACGTACCGGCCAGCCACGGCACGTCCCGGTCATTCCCGTCCAGGTCGGGCCACGGCGCTATCTGGTGGCGCCGTTCGGGGAGTCGGACTGGGTGCAGAATTTGCGCGCCGCGGGCGAGGGCGAACTCCACGGCCACGGAGGGCCAGAGCGATTCGTCGCCCGCGAGGTCCCCGTCGACCAACGAGCCCAGATCATTGCTGACTACCGCAAGATCGCCGGCCGTAGCGTCAAGCGGTGCTTCCGTTCACTCCCCGACCCGCACGACCATCCTGTCTTTGAGGTCCAGCCCCGCCTCCAAGCGACACAAAGGTGATCCCCGGGAGAGCCGCCGCATCCTTGAGTTTTCCGTACCGCTAGGTCTCTGCCCCGCTTACGACGCCGAGGGAGCCCCGATGAGCAGTGAGCGGGTGCCGGGAGATGCGGCACCGTCGACTCGAGAAGGGTCTTGACCGCGGGCCCGAGCCGAACACGATGTCAGGATGGCCTGAACCGGCACGAACTCTCAACGAGACGCAAGGAGCCGCCGCTCAGGGCAGCGGCAGCGTTGGGGTATGGGATGGCTGCGCGGTCCCGGGCTTGTCTGGAACTTCGTGAGAGGCGGTGTGCAGATACCAGGCCAGCACGGCGAGGCAGACCGCGCTGATGACCAGATGCACGATGACGACGGACCAGTCGGTGTGGAGGCCGGCCGCGAGGTTGTCGATAGCGGCTGCTGACGCGAACGCGACTCCAGGGAGGCAATGGAAGCCGGCTTCAGGCCTCGCTTGATCGGCAGTGTGGTGATCAAGCGTCGCCCTTTTGGCCAGATGCTTGTTGGTTGTCCTCGAGGTAGCGCTTCAGTTCGCCCCAGATAGCCCGCTCCTGCCGCCGGCCCACCGCCACGACGAGCGGGTGGATCAGTGCCGCTGCGCCATGGGGATGCAAGTTCCAGGCCCAGCTCATGCGCGTGCCTTCGGAGGTCGGGTCGAAGGTCAAGGCGCCCTCGATGTCCATGGCCTGCATGTGGGTGACGGACCCGAGTCGGTGCGGACGCTGGAAGTCGGTGTACTCGATGGTCATGGGCACGCTGCGCCCCATCGTCGTGGTCTCCGCCCGGAACGTCGTCCCGACCCCAACGGGGCCGGGTGTCGCCTTTTCGACCCGGTGCAGCCGCGGGTTGAAGTGGGGCTCGTTGCGTTCGTCGGCCACGGTGTCGAACACGATGTCGGTAGGTCGCAAGATGTCGATCTCGCCTCGCACATCGGCGCGTGGAGCCGCGAGGTCTGCTGCGATCTGCCGGAACGCGAGGCGTCTGATCAACTCGCTGGCCGGGCGCACCATCCGCCAGTATCGGCGGAACCGGCGCCGGCTGTCGGCGTCGGTGAGCGCGACCCGAGTCTCCACGGTGAGAATCGCCGAGGCTGCCCCATAGGGGTCTGCCCGCAGGCTCAGCGCGATCTTGGCGAAACCTGGCCGGTCGAATGCAGCGAACTCCTCCGCCGTCCGAGGCTGCGTTGGGGATGCGGCGTCCGCCGCCCAGGGCCGCGAGAGCTGACCGAGGACTATCTCGCTGCCGGCGCCTTCGGCCAACGTGAGCCAGTTCAACGGTGGCCCAGCCATGTCGAGGACCCGCAGGCGTCGTGGCCGCTGGCTCGGTGTCGCCAGCGAGCGGGCCCTGATCAGGGTCCGCACCAGAGGGTTCCGGAGCACGTCGAGCTCGCATGCTGCGCGGAAGCACGCCTCCGGTGGGGTGTGGAAGACGCTCGCGTGCACGATGGCGTAGTCGTAGCTCGGGAGCACCTGGTCAATCAGCAGTGTCACCATGCGACACCTTCTCTCTGGTGAGGTGGGCGTCGTGGGTCAGGCCGGCACGTGCGAACGTGACGCTGAGCAGGACTCCCACGGTGATCAGCACGAGCCAGGTGACCAGCAGCGACATCACCTCGAACCGGTAGTCCAAGCCGGTGCCGTAGATGCCCGCAAAGACAACCAGGAGAAGAAGGGTCAATGCGCCACCAGCAACGAAGACCCACGCGGTCGCGCGAGCCAGCTTGGATCCCCGTGTCGCCAGGGCGATGCCAAGGAACACGAACGCCAAGTTCAGCGTCGCGTATCCGACGTTCTCCAACCCGATGAACATCCCGTGGGGGTTGTACTGGGACAAGACCGAGAGGTCCTCCGTTTCACCAGTACGTAGGCCGGCCTGCAAGACGGTGAGCTGAACCGCGTAGTCGACCACCAGCGCTCCCGCCGCCATCACCGTCAGGCACACACCGGCAGCGCTGAACAGCCTCCGACCGGGCGGCACCCAGTAGTGGATGCAGACCGACAGGACGACGCAGACAACGGCCATCAGCAGCGTCGGGTACATCCACAGGTAGTCCCGCGGCACGAACGCCGCAGCATCGGTGTACGGATACGCGACGCACCCGCCGTGGCAGTTCGGCCCCGACCGCGGTGGTGTCGTGATCCCGGTCGCAACAGAGACTGCCGCAACCACCGCCGTCGAGGCAGCGACCCAGAAACCGAACCCGACGACCGCTGGGACATCGATCGGAACGGTTAGGTCTGCGTCGGTTCCACTCCTCCTGCCGGTCGGCGGATCACCGGGGACTGCGGCACTGCTCGCCACTGGCCATGCAGCCGTGGGCATAACCTTGCGTGCCTCCGCAGATGCGCCATTGCCGGACCTCCGATCCAATCGATGTACTGGGTCGGTCTTCTTCACGCTCTGGCTTTCCGCGGACAGTCACAAGAGGCGGAGGTCCTACCGTCCCGGGGAGGTCAGGCCCTGGAGGCGGAGAACAGCCGTGATCTCCCAGAACCAGAGATTGCCGGGCAGACCCGACGGGACGATCACCGCGCGTCGCGCCACCCATGCTCCGGGTATCACTGCCAGCCTTGCCAACCGAACGCCCGGACATCAGCGTAAGGCGCTGTGTGTCAAGCCTTCCGGTCCGGTGCCTCGTCCGTCGTCTGTCCCTGCATAGCGGTGATGGGGTTGGGCCCGTCAGCGTGTAATCGGGTTGTTCAGACGACGGGCGGGGCTGCCCATGATGTCCGGCGAGGTGACTGGTGTTCCTCAATGCCGCGTGGGGCTTGCCCCGACCGTCTGCTTGAGTGGCCGCCTGAGCGGGGTTAGGCGGCCTTGGTGTTGGCTGCGTGGTGTCGGGTGCCGTGGGTTGCGATGACCGGGTCCCAAGCGACGCCGCTGGTGATTACGGCGTGCATGTGCCGCAGGATCGCGGCCGCGATCGCGGTCTGCGCTTGGGTCGGGGTCAGCTTGTTGGTCTCTCGGGTTGTCAGGTGCCGGTAGCGGGCGGCGTAGGCGGTGTTGGTTTGCAGGGCGCCCCACACCGCGCGCCAGGCGTTCAGCCGGAGTCTGGGTCTGCCTTGGCCGGTGAGCTTGGTGCGGCCGGTGAAGGTGCCCGAGAGCTTCTCTCGGGGGGCGAGGCCGGCGTGCTTGACCAGGGCGCGTGCGGTCGAGAACCGACGGGGGTCGCCGGTCTCGGCCAGGATCGCTGCGGCGCCGACGGCCGAGATCCCAGAGATCGAGGTGACCAGCGCGGTCAGCTCGAGCTCGTCGAGGACGGCGGTCATCCGGGCTTCGGTGTCGGCGAGCTTGCGCTGGTTCTCGGCCCAGTCCTCCAGCAGCAACTGGACCCGCTCGAGGGCGCCGCGGCGGTGGGCGATCACACCGGTCGGGTTATTGAGCGCGGCGAACAGCTTCCGGACGATGCGCAGGCAGGGCTTGTGCCCGCCCCGGTTGGTGATCTCGCGGCGCACGGCGGTCTCGAACCGAGCCAGGCCGAGGCGTCGGGTCCGGGTGAAGTCGGCGTTGTCCCGGTCCACGACGACCCACATCGCGGCCGCCCAGGTGCGGGAC
Organism: Kribbella sp. NBC_01484; assembly: GCF_036227145.1. NCBI lineage: Bacteria > Bacillati > Actinomycetota > Actinomycetes > Propionibacteriales > Kribbellaceae > Kribbella > Kribbella sp. NBC_01484. The sequence continues at coordinate 5,320,970 of NZ_CP109437.1, read as the reverse complement.
CGGAACGGGTAATTGGCCGTCTCCAACGCGGCGGGCCAGACGCATTCCAGCAGGTCTCGCATCTGCTGGACCTGCGAGACCGCCTCGCCGATCAGCCGCTCCCGGCGGGTTCCCAGATGCCGCAGCCGACCCCAGGTCTCCTCGACCGGCTCGGGAACGTAGCAGCGCAGCTGGGCGGTGAGCCGGGCGATCAGGATCGCGTCCTTGTCGTCGGTCTTGTCGAAGGTCAGGTCCTCGCTCCTGCGCGCCCAGGAGGTCTGCATCGGCTGCACGCACACGAACGGCATCGACCGGTCCGCGGCCAGTTGCCCAAGCACCCGCCAACGATGTCCGGTCGGCTCGCACGCCACCGTGACCCCGGCGAACCCCTTCGCCGTCGCACGCTCGGCAGCCCAATCCAACGCGATCCCGAGATCCCACGCCCGACAACGAAAGGTCCGTCGTGCCAACACCTTGGAGTCGTGATCGGTGACCACCACCACCTGCTTGTTGTCGGCCAGGTCGATCCCGACGATCGCACTGCTCAACGGCACCAGCACCCGCAGCCGAACAAGCCGCGCGTTACGGTTCCGGTCACCTCGAGACACACCACTACTGTTGGACATGAACGTCCTCCTCCTGCGATGGGACACCAAGCCCTACAAGCGCATCAGGAGGACGTTCCTTCGCCCGGATCGACACGCAGAACGTCTTTCTATGCCGCAGTTGGCGCATTGCGAGGTCAGTCTCCGGCAAGCTGAGATCGTGCTAGAACCGACGCACCCATGCTGCCGTTCCTCGTCGATCTAGAGCGCGAGTTCGACGCCGGACTCGAGCGGGACTACGACCCCACGGAGCTGGTCAGGTACGCCATCGGAGCCAGCGACTACTGGGCCGATCTGACACTTGGCTGGCTTGACCAGGGCGTGCCGCCCCAGCCGTTGGTGACCGAACTGGAGCAGCTAGAGGCGGACAAGAGCCCGACCACAGAACCTGCGACACCAAGCGCGCCGCCCTGCGAAAGTCAACCGGACAAACGCACTGACATAGCCGCGATCCGTGCCGGCCGCCTACCGCCTCGGCGAACGACCCGAGCCGCCCGTCTGCCCGTGAGATCCCGCATCCCCGGTGGACTGCCCGCGCGCTTGACGCGTAATCGTCAAGCGCCTGACGGCTGTGCCGCCCTCAGGCTCTCGGCGCATCGAAGGCCCGCGACGGTGATCGCACCTAGCGCTGTCATCATCGCGACACCGAACCATCCTGCGGCCTGTATCGATGAGTCAGCTCCATCAACCGCGGTGGTGCAGAAGAGCGACATGATGATGCCGAGCACGGTGAAGATCACGGCTACTCCCGGTACCCCAGTCGGCTCGCGCTGTCGTCTGGCCACGAGGAGCGGCAATCCGCGAAACGGCAGAACATAGCCAATTGCGACGAACGCCGCAGTCGCCCCAAAGGCGAGGTAGCCAGGCATGTCGAGAACAACCGCCATCACCGCCAAAACAACTGCACCGAGCACACCGGCGGCCAGGACCAGCATCTTCTTGGGCACAACGCGGACACTACGTGTCGACCCAGCATGCCGCCAAGGCCAGATACACGGTTTGCAATCGCCGTTGCAGGTCGATGCCGCACAGACCGGTTCGCGTCGTCCACGTTGCGATTGACTGGTCTCCGTTCCGCACCTGAAGGAGATCGATGCTGAACCGCTGAGCGTTGCCCAGCTCGCGCAGCTCGTGAGTCCGAGAAGAGCCCGAGCCATGACCTGAGGCGCGCGAGACCTCAGCCGTACTTTAAGGTCACGTGATGCGCAACCCCCTTGCCGCCTGGACCGTCCTCGCCGTCGTCATTACCGGGTGCGCCTATCCAGTCGCCGGGGCCAACCCGGCCAAATCTAACCCACCTCCGCCAGCCATCAGCAGTCCTGTCACCGTTCAGCCAGCGACCGGCACGGCCAAACTGATCTCTGCCGACCTCCGCGAGCTCCGAGTCATTGCCGCCCGGCCTGAGGTGCCGGGATACAAGCGAGACCAGTTCGGGCAGACCTGGACCGACGACCACGCTGGCCGCGGTGGCCACAACGGCTGCGACACCCGCAACGACGTACTCGCGGCCCAACTGACCGCGGTGCAGTACCGCAGCGGCTCCAGATGCGTGGTCATCGCTGGCACCCTCCCTGTCGAGCCCTACACAGGTCGCCGGGTCGAGTTCCGCAAGGCCGTCGCGACCAAGGTGCAGATCGACCACGTGTATCCGCTCGCCCGGGCGTGGGACATGGGCGCGGGTCGATGGCCGCTCGAGCGACGCGTCGACTTCGCGAACGACCAGGCAGCGAACCTGCTGGCTGTTGATGGACCGGCCAACGCGTCAAAGAACGACGCTGGGCCTGGCGAGTGGCTGCCGATCAACCGCAGCTACCGATGCACCTACGTCCTGCGGTACCTCCAGGTCGCCCGCAAATACGCGCTGCCGATCACCGCGGCCGATCGCAACGCCGCCCAGGCGATCACCCGAACCTGCCCCTAGAAGGCCAGGTGTGGCGACGGCGTCAGCCGTCCAGTTGCTTGACCACCACTATGCCGCCAGCGGTTTGATGGTGGTCGACGAACCCGGAGCCGAGGTACAGCCGCAGTGCGGCCACGTTGTCGCCATCCACGTACAAGCTAAAAACGCCGTAGCCGTCTCGCACTGCACGAGAAGCGACGCACGTGGACGATCGCCGCAACCTGGGGGTGGTCGACATGCATGACTCGTGGCACGAAACGACGGCTACGCATGGGGAATCTCGCGCTCGCTGCAGGAGGCCGTGTTGCTAGAAGCCCTGGTAGAGAGCAGATGCGACGCTGTCGTTCTTCCTCGTAATGAGAAGGTCGGCAGTCGCATTGTTGGCTTACCGGGCAGGCCCGCCCAGCACGATGTGATCCGCCAGCAGAGGCGCGATTCATGTTCGCCGATTGATTCGTTACCGGCTGGAATGCCTGGCGACCCTGGGCGCCGGCCAACGCACGCACATGCCGAATTCAGGAAGGGCTCGACGGGAAGGCCAACTGCGGATCATGGCAGGGCCTGGCGTTATCGGGTCGAGCGCTCGTGGAGCAAATGTGCCGCCGGGCCTGGCCTGGTTACCCTCGGCGCGGCGAGTGTGGCAGCGGGTTCCGCTGCCAGGCGTGTGCCTGCGATGATTCGCGTGTGAGCACAGAGCGTCGCGTGGGACCGCAGTTGGCTGACGGTGCGGTCGGCCGCTGTTGGCGGGTGGCCCTGTCCATCCGGCTCGGCACGGGAGCGGCAGTCGTCGCGACTGGCGCGATCGCCCTGATCTCCACCGCGATGCAAGACGACCACCCGATCAGCGACCCGCTCACGGCGATCGCGATATACGCGGCGCTGTGGTGGTTTGGCGTCGTACGGCCCGCGGTCTGGCTGTCACCCGACGAGCTGGTTGTGCGCAATCGGTTGCGGACTCACCGAATCGCCAGAGACAACGTCGTTTCAGCCAGGTCCGGCTCGCACGGAATCATCATCATTCGACGAGATGGTCGCCCTTGCACCGCCGTGGGCTTGTGGAAGCCCAAGCGCGCCGAGGAGCGCGCGGCCAGCCTGATCACCTACTGGGCGCAGACCCCGCGATCGAGCAATCAAGGCGAGGCTCCCGAGAGTTCTTACGCGGAGACTCAGGAAAGCCCGACCAGGCGGCGCGTTGTCGACATCTTGGCCGCCGCCGGTCTCGCCATCGCCCTCACCATTCCGGCCGTACTCGTGGCCTGGCCCCACAACCCTGAGTGGCTGTGGCCAATCGCCTGCCTCATCCTGGTCATCGCTTTGGTGCTGGCCATGACCTCGAGCTCTGTCACACACTCTTCCTCGCGCAGGCTGAAGTAGCGCTTCCACTCCTCGTCTATTCGCTGCCCGCTTCGAGCTTCAGCCATGTGCTGGTCAGAGGTACGGATCTCCGGGCCGAACGCCCGGATTTGCCGCAGGTAGTGAAGGCGTGGACCTGCTGGTACGACGACCGTCTCTCCCAGACCCTCCGCCCGTCCATTCGCGTGCCGGTGGTAGACCGCGGTCTTCGACGATGGCAGGCCCAGCGAAGAGCATGATGGCTGCATGCCCGATTTCATGTGGCTCCCGGCCAATCAAGCATCGACAGAGGACGTCGAGGCGGTCTTCGCCACGGGTGGAGCCCACAAGTGCCGTTGCCAAGCGCTGAAGGTGCCCGGCTGGATCTGGCGGGACACGACCCAGGAGCAGAGGGATGCCGCGCTGCTGGAGCAGACCGCCTGCGGTACCACCGGACCGACGTCGGGGCTGATCGGGTACGTCGACGGCGAGACGGCCGGCTGGGTCGCGGTCGAGCCGCGGGAGAACTACCCGAGGCTGTGGAGCCGGAAGCAGGCGTGGATGCGGATGGACCCCGAGCTTGAGGGCGTCTGGTCAGTCACCTGCTTCGTCGTGCGCAAGGGCCGGCGTCAGTCGGGGCTGACCTACGAGCTCGCCGCCGCCGCCGTTGAGTACGGCGAGCAGGTCGGCGCCCGCGTCCTGGAGGGGTACCCGATCGAGCCGCCGCCGGGCAAGACCGTGATCTGGGACGAGGCGTCGGTCGGGCTGGTGCAGGTCTTCCTCGAGGCTGGTTACGAGGTGGTGGCCTCGCCCACCCTGCGGCGGCGTGTGGTGCGGCGACGACTGGGCAACCATTCATGACCGTCGCCCGACGAAGGGACCATGTCGCTCGGACGTGCCGCAGATGGCGTGCGCTGCGGCAACCGGATCTGCCGCAGATGGTGCATGTGTGAGCGGTTGACGTGACTGGCACGTTCTTGGGCACCGGGGACTGGAGATCCGGAATTTGTCAAGGTGGTTGAGGCCAGCGGGAGTTACGCGGCGGTCTGTTGAACCGTCTTGTTTTGTTGGGTTTCGTGGGTGGGTGGGTGGGTTGATCCAGGCTGCGTCGGGCAGGCTGAGAATGGCCGGTGTCGCGGTGGTGGTGAACCGTTCGGGGTTCGCGGTCCGGGCTGCGGCCAGGGCGTGGTGGCGGCGTTGGTCGGTGGCCGCGGCGAGGCCGTAGTGGACGTCGGCGGGGGTGTGCAGCCCGATGCCGGTGTGGTGGTGGTCATGGTTGTAGAACTGGGTGAACTCGTCGATGAAGGTCCTGGCGTGTTGCAGCGATCCGAACCGGTCGGGGAACACCGGCGCGTACTTCAGGGTCTTGAACCACGCCTCGGAGAACGGGTTGTCGTTGGACACGCGGGGTCGTGAATGAGAGCGGGTGACGCCGAGGTCGGCGAGCAGGGCCGCGACGGTTTTGGAGGTCATCGAGGTGCCCCGGTCGGCGTGCACGACCTGCGGGATCCCGTGGATCGTGAACACCTCACGCATCATTTCTTCCGCCAGGACAGCGGTTTCGGTGGCATGGACGTGCGCGCCGACGATGTAGCGGGAGTAGATGTCGATCATGACGTAGGCGTCGTAGTAGATGCCCTTGGCCGGGCCGGGCAGCTTCGTGATGTCCCAGGTGAACACCTGGCCCGGGCCGGTCGCGATCAGCTCGGGACGGGCCCTGGCCGGATGGCGGGCAAGACGGCGGCGGTCTTTCACCTGCGCGTTCGCGGCGAGGATCCGGTACATCGTGGACACCGAGCACAGATACTGCCCGCGCTCGAGCAGCACGGCATACACCTGCACCGGGGTCCGGTCGATGAACTCGGCGCCGTTCAAGACGGCCAGAACGTGGGCCTGTTCGGCCGGGGTGAGCTGGTTGGCCGGCGCCACCCGGGCTGTCACCAGCCCTGCCGGCGGCGTGGGTCGCCCGGCGGTGGCCCGGGAGATGCCCGTCAGGCTCGCGGCGTCCCGGGTCGTGACGCCGGCCGCGGTCAGCTCCCGGAACGCGCCCATCAGCGCCGCCTGGACGACTGCTCGTCCGGCGCGCTCTCGGAGATGTCCTCCAAGAGCGCGTGTGCTTTTCCCATGATCTCCAACGCCACCTCGGTCCGAGCCAGCCGCCGCTCGGCCTTGGACAGCTGGGCCCGCAACCGAGCGATCTCGGCCTGCTCGGCGCTGAGCCGCCCGGCCCTCGCGCCGGGCTCGCGCTCTTCCAGCACGCCACCGTCGCGCAGCTTGCGCCACTCGGTGATCTGCGACGAGTACAGGCCCTCACGCCGCAGATACCCACCACCCCGGCCGTCTTGGCAGGCCACCTCATACGCCGCCAGATGCCGAAGCTTCTCCACCGGGGTGAACGTCCGTCGAGGCCTCGGACCACCAGCCCTCGGACCCGATTCACTCATCACACCATCATCGACTACCGGTGCAAGAACAGAACCAGCCATATCTCTCGATCATCCTGAATCTCGCCCTGCAGGAGCGGACTTCCTACGAGCCGCCGGCCTCAACTCACCCTGACACGCAGGGATCTCACAGCCAGGGCCGGCCGTTTCCGGTGTCGTTGTCGTCATGTCTGGCGTGCTGCGGTTAGCTGTCGCTGCCTACTTGGCTCGGTTCAAGGGCCAGTCCCGCATCCACACCGAGTCGGACCTGCGGGGGTATCTGGTGTGGTGCGAGCGGCGGGGCCTGGACCCGCTGACAGCGGGCCGGCCACACGTTGAGCTGTATGTCCGGTGGTTACAGGAGGTGCGCCGGCACCAGTCGTCGACGGTGTCGCGCCGGTTGTCGGTCGTTGCGGGCTTCTACCGGACCTGCGTGATCGACGGCGTTCTCGAGCACTCCCCGGCCGAGTACGTGCGACGCCCGCACGTGCCGGCCCAATCGCCGACCCTCGGGTTGAGTCACCTGCAGTTCGAGGCCATGTTGTCCGTGGCCAGGCAATCACCCAGTCGGTTCGACTTCGCCCTGGTAACGATGCTGGGTCTGCTCGGGCTGCGGATCTTCGAGGCCACCGGCAGCGACATCGAAGACCTCGGCGAACAACATGGCCACCGGGTTCTGCGCGTGTACGGCAAGGGCGACAAGATCGCCCTGGTTCCGCTTCCCCCAGCCGTGGGCCGGGCCATCGAACGCGCCGACGACCGGGCGGCTGGACCGATCCTGCTGACGGCTCGCGGCACCCGGATGGACCGGCACTGCGCCACCCGCAGACTGCGGCACCTCGCCGAAACAAGCGGGGGTCAAGCTGCCGCGGATGCACCCGCACATGCTCAGGCACACCTTCGTCACCACCATGCTCGACGCCGGCGTCGACCTACGCGACGTCCAGATCGCCGCCCGCCACGCCGACCCGAGAACCACCATGCGCTACGACCGCGCCCGCACCAACCTCGACCGCCACCCCAACTACATCCTCGCCGCCTACATGGCCTCCGCCACCTGACAGAACCTTCCGGCCGCCATCCGAGCTCACTGACATGCCGATGAGCGGTTGCCCACCGGGGAGCGCTTCGGCGTCCGAAGTGTTGACAGATATCCATATGGAGATATGTTCGAACGGTGGCCCGCGCCTCGACAACTTCGGATGTCTTCAACGCAGTCGGTGACGTCCACCGCCGCGCGATCCTCGATGTGCTGCTCACAGGCGAGAAGCCGGTTGGGGCGATAGTCCGCGACGTCTCGATGTCTCAGCCCCAGGTCTCCAGGCACCTACGGGTACTCGGTGAGGTGGGACTCGTCAGGTGCCGGGCCGATGGCCGCCGCCGGCTCTACCGCCTGGCTCCAGAGCACCTTCAACCCTTGCACGACTGGGTGGCCAAGTACGAGCGGGCGATCAACGACCGACTGGATCGGATCGAGGACTACCTCGAAGAGTTGCAACGACAAGGAGAAGACAGTGGCACCTGATCGGCACGGCTCTGCAGTCATCACGTTCCCAAACGAGCTCGAGGTTGTCATCACCCGAGAGTTCGACGCTCCGATCGCTCTCGTCTTCGACGTGTTGACGAAGCCCGAGCACGTGAGCAGGTGGGGTGCGACACCCCCGGACCGGATGACGGAGTGCTCGATCGACTTGCGGGTCGGGGGCAATTACCACTCCTCCTTCGTGACCGGAGACGGAACCGTGTTCTCGTTCAGCGGGACATACCTGGAGGTCGAGCCGCCGGTCCGAACCGTGGAGACGTGGCACTTCAACTGTTGGCCGGATGTTGAGGCAGTCGAAACGATGGAGCTGCAGGAACGTGACGGAGTAACGACGTTCACCTGGAGACTCGCGTTCCGCGACAAGGCCGGACGCGACCACATGACCCGTTTCGACGGCCGGCAAGACAGCCTCGACGAGATGGAAAACATCCTCAGGTCACTTCTCAACCCCAGCCGCGCCTAACAAGGGAAACGCACTCTCATGCCGCGAAGGGTGAAAGCTCGATACTACCGATGAGCGCACGCTCAGCGAGGCCCGCGTCCGAAGAGTCGCGCCCACAGCCCGTGGGGCAGTTCCGATCGGGGTGCACGGTCAGCCGGTTCAGAGGCGGCGTGCCTATGGATAACCGATGTGTGGATGCGGTCGAGCGTCCGGGCTGCGCCATACTCACCTTCGCCCAGGAATGGGGCTTCGGCTTGAGGGTCGTATGCGGTGAGTCCGGTCGCTTGCTCGATCGCCGCGGCGACTTCATGGAGGATGCCTACGATCCGCTCGGCGTCGGGCCCCGTGTACCAATACGGAACCGTCAGGCTGAGTTCGCCCGGAACCATCGAGATCTGGATACCCGTCGCATCATCGTTGAGTTGGCGGCTGGTCGACACCGCGAACTCGCTGGCGTCGGCCAAGACTGGTCCCACAGCAGCCTTGACTCGATCCCAGGCCGCGACTGCTTCATCGTCCAAGGGCACGTCTTCCGAGTCGTCGCCCTCAAGTTGCGACATGACGTCTTCCCAGGACTGCCCAGGCTGACGCGTGAGGAAGTACAGGTCGTAGCTCACACGTGGAGGCTAGTGGATCCCCGAACTCATCTGCCGCGATTCGTGCCTCCACTGTCGCAGATCAGCTGGCGGACGAGCGTCGCCCATCAGTCGACAGAGGACACGAGAGTCTGGCCCTGGCCCACCGACGAAGCCCTACTTGGGGAGTGTCATCTCGTCCAAACCCGTGCTCGGGCATTCGGGTGACCAACGGTGAGTGGGAGTCGGAGAAGTACGTCGCAACGCCGCTCCAACTACTCCGAGCGAGCATGCGGCTCTACGAAGAACGAGCTCGGCTTGAGCGGACTGATGCTGGGTCTTCTCGACGGCTACACCGGTGGACGATGGGGCGAATTGGCCGGCCAGACTCCTGCGGAGTACGACGCGTTGAGGCAAGCCACCGCAGTGTTCGAACCGCTCAAGGAGGTCGACGGCCGGTTGCTCAAGAGCGGTGCTGACGTTACGGACCGAGTGACGCCAGGTTTCGGCCCCGGAGCCCGTCGCCCTCGACGGATCAAGCGGAACGCCCGCACGAAGTCCCCGGCCGGTGAGCGTTGGGTTCAACTTGCACCCACTCTCGCGATGATGTACGAGCTACTCCTCGCGACCAGACCAGCCGGATCTTCGATTGTGTTCACTTCATTGCAGGGCAAGCCCTGGTACCGGTCCAACTTCCGGCAGCGGTTCTGGCGACCAGCATGGGACGGTGTCGACGCGGACAACTCCGCATCGAAGCGGCATGTCCCGGCGATCCTGCCTGGCTTCACCTTCCACGAAGGTCGGCACACGCACTCCACATGGTTGACCGAGGACGGCATCGTGGAGGTCGCCCGACGTGCACGTCTCGGCCACAAGATGAAGGGTATGGGACGCGTCTACGACCATGTGACGCCCGAGATGGAGCGCCAGATTCTGGAGGCGCTAGAGGACCGCTTCGTCACCTCCGTCCTCGCCCCCCTGGACGATGCCGAGCAGGAGAAGCTGCTCACTTGGGTGCCCGTGATCAGGGTCACCATCGACAAAGCTCGTTCGGAAGCCGAGATCCTGGCAGCCAAGGTGGTGGGAGTGGATCTCCGCTCCCAAATCGCTCCCACGGGACGCGCTAACCAAAACAGGCCAGGGGGCAAAAGTGCCTCCTGACCTGCGGTTACTACTGGTGGAGCTTAGGGGATTCGAACCCCTGACCTCTTCCATGCCATGGAAGCGCGCTACCAACTGCGCCAAAGCCCCGCGGTGTCTTGCGACTCCGGAAGTTTAGCGGATGAGTGGCATCGAAGAAAAATCGGGTCGGGTACGTGGGTGGCAGCCGCCGAGGGCACCTGGTAGACGGCCAGACTTGCCTGCAGTCACGTCCGTCCAGGCCGCCCATCCCGCCCCACACGCACGCCCATCCCACGCACTAGACCTCACCCGCCAACCACAGCAAGCCGGACAGCGATCCGCGGCCGAAGGATGCCAATAGGCCTACCGCGAAGCGGTTTTGTTTGCACACCCGACCAGGCTCCATCACGCGCCGGCCACAGCACAGCGGACGAGGCTCAGCAGCCGCAGCCGCCGCAGGCGGCCAACAGACAGCTGCCGCGAGCGGTGTCGCTTGCGCACACAACCGCGCCTCTCCGCGCCGAGCACAGCACACCCAACACCAGTCCGCGCCGACCGCCGGAGGCAGCCAACAGTCAGCGACCGCGAAGCGGTGTCCTGGGGGTGGTCCGCTCAGCGTTGGGGGTCGTCGCTCATTACTGGTTCGGGGAGGGAGCCGGCGTTCCATTCTTCGATTCGCCAGCCGAGGCGGCCGGGGAGCAGGGAGACCCAGTTGCAGTTGGCGAGGCCGCCGAAGGCGGGCCAGTGGGCTTGGGGGATGCCGAGGAAGAGGCAGATGCCGACGCGGGCGGCGAGGCCGTGGGTGGCGATGACGATGGTGTCTTCCGCGGTGCCCTCGGCGGCGACCCGGCCCAGGGCGTCGCTGAAGCGTTGGGCGACTTCTTCGACGGTTTCGCCGGCGGTGCCGCGGCGTTGGGGTTCGCCGGAGCGGATGCGGGCGGCCGCTTCGGGGTTGATGGCGGCGAGTTCGGCCATGGTGAGGCCGGCCCAGTCGTCGACGTCGATCTCGCGGAGGGCTTCGTCGTACTCGATCTTCAGACCGGTCAGCAAGGCCAGTTCACCTGCGGTGGCGGCAGCGCGCTGAAGGTCGCTGGCGAACAACCGGGTCGGCGCCAGCGACGCCAACCGCAAGGCCGCCTCACGGGCCTGCGTCAGGCCGACATCATCCAAAGGAATGTCGGCTTGGCCCTGGATCTTGTCCTGCAGGTTCCACTCGGTCCGGCCGTGCCGCCAGACGATCAGCCGTCCCGCCGTCATTCTGAGGCAGCCCCCGGTACCGGCGACGGCAGCGGGATGACCGGGCAGTCGCGCCAGAGGCGCTCGAGGGAGTAGAAGCTGCGCTCCTCGTCGTGCTGGACGTGGATGACGATCTCCAGGTAGTCGAGCAGCACCCAGCGGCCTTCCCGGGCGCCCTCGCGGCGGACCGGCTTGGCGTCGAAGTCGACCCGGAGCTTCTCCTCGACGGCGTCGACGATCGCGCGGACCTGGCGGTCGTTGGAGGCGGACGCGACCAGGAACGCGTCGGTGATGGCGAGTTGCTCGGAGACGTCGAAGGCGAGGACGTTCTCCGCCTTCTTGTCGTGGGCCGCCTCCGCGGCCGCGGTGAGCAGCTCGATGGCGCGTTCGCTGGCTGGCATGTGGTTCCTAACGGTTGGTGTAGAGCTCACGCTTGGCGATGTACTGGACGATGCCGTCCGGGACGAGGTACCAGGTCGGGTTCCCCTTGGCGACCCGCGCGCGGCACTCGGTCGACGAGATCGCCAGCGCCGGCACTTCGAGCAGGGTGATCCGATCCATCGGCAGCTGGTCCAGCGGCAACTCGAGACCCTCGGTCCCGGGTCTGGTGCAGCCGACGAACTGGGCCAGTTTGAACATCTCGTCCACGTCGCGCCAGGTGAGAATCTGGGCGAGCGCGTCGGCGCCGGTGATGAAGAACAGTTCGGCGTCCGGATAGAGCTCGGACAGGTCGCGCAGGGTGTCGATCGTGTACGTCGGACCCGGCCGGTCGATGTCGACCCGGCTGACCGAGAACCGCGGGTTGGACGCGGTCGCGATCACGGTCATCAGGTACCGGTCCTCGGCCGCGGACACCACCCGGTCGGATTTCTGCCACGGCTGGCCGGTCGGGACGAAGATCACCTCGTCCAGATCGAAGTACGCCTGCACCTCGCTGGCCGCGACCAGGTGGCCATGATGGATCGGGTCGAACGTGCCACCCATCACGCCCAGGCGCCGGACCCGCTCGACAGAAGCCATGTCAGCCAGTATTCAGCCGCTCAGCTGTGCGGCCGGCCCTTGCCCATGATGACGGTGACGAGCAGCAGCAGGACGAGCACGGTCAGGGCGAACCCGCCGTACCACCACGGCGAGATGTGCGAAGCCTGAACGGCTTCTTCGAGAGCCGCCACCTGCGGCACGAGGAGCGAGAGCATGAGGCAGAGCCTATCTCGTGACCACCTGGAGAACAGCGACCGGTGGCCTCAGGAATGACACTGGAGGCACACCGGCCGCATTGTTGAGGTCAGCTGTGGCGGATGTGACGGGTCAGCAGCCGGCGCCAGACGGACGGCCCGGCGTGGGCGCGCCGGGACTGCGCGGCGACGCGGTGCAGCTCGTCGATGTGGGCACGGGCAACATCGGGGGTGATCATGATTCCTTCACTGGGTTGGTACGTCGAGGTCGGGGCGGGCTGTCCCCGACACTTGAAATTATACGGTTTGCCTTACGCTCTTACAAACGAATTAAAGGTCCACAAGATTCCCAGCCTTCGAATCTGTGGCAAACGGGAGGATTCATGGACGCGATCGATCGGCAGCTGATCGAGGCACTCCGGCTGAACGGACGCTCGAGCTGGGCCGAGCTCGGCCGGGTGGTCGGGCTGTCCGGGCCGAGCGTCCAGGAACGGGTGAGACGGCTGGAGGAGCGCGGCGTACTGCTCGGCTACCGCGCGGTGGTCGCGCCGGCGCAGGTCGGGCTCGGCACCAGCGCGCTGATCGGGCTGTTCCAGCGCGACGATGTGGAGACCGACGACATCGTCGAGCAGGTGCGGGAGATCGTCGCGGTCGAGGACTGCTGGTTCGTCGCCGGCGATCAGGAGCTCGTGGTGAAGGTCCGGGTCGCCGACGTCACCCAGCTCGAGGCGGTGGTCGGCTCGCTGCGCCGGGTGAACGGCGTGGTCAGGACGCGGACGACTGTCGTGCTGTCGACTCGCTGGGAAGGCCGGCCCGCTCCCCTGCCGGACTGATCACGAGTACGGCGCCTGCCGCGAGGGCGAGCGCGGCCGCTACGGGGAAGAGCAGCCCCGGGGTGTGCTCATACGCGGCGCCACCCAGGGCTGGAGCGAGGAACATCCCGCTGATCGACGCGGCGGCGTACAGGCTGGAGTAGCGCCCGACCATGCCGGCTGGGGCTGCGTCGGCGACATATGCGGTGGCGGTCGGCTTGTAGAGCATCTCCCCCGCCGTGATGACCACGATCGCCAGCGTCGCCCCCACGAGCGCCGGCCAGATGCCGAGGACGGCCAGTCCCACGCCCACCAGCGCGAACCCGACCGCGATCACCCGGGTCGCGCTGTGACCTCGCAGGCGGACGGCGAGCGGGGCCTCACAACACACGATGACCACGGAGCTCAGCCCGATCAGTACGCCGTACGCGACCGCCGGCGAACCGGCGTCCCGCAAGAGCAACGGCATGGTCGCGAACACCTGGCGGTACACGGTGTCGACGACCACGATCGTTGCCAGCAACACCAGCACGGTCCGGTCCCGGAGCAGCACGCGCCAGACGCCCACGCCCGTGGGTGACGACGTACGGCGAACGCCCGGCACCCACCGCCAGATGACGGCCGCGAGGACCAGGCTGGAGACCGCGTCCACCACGAAGACGAGCGAGAAGTCGTACGCCGCGAGCAGTCCACCGAGCGGCGGCCCGATGGTGAAGCCGGCGTTGCTCGCAGTTCGAGACAGGGCGATCCCTTCGCGGCGGCGCTCGGACGGGAGTGCGGTAGCGACGAGAGCGCTCAGGTTCGGGCGACTCGCGCCACCACAGAGTCCGGCGAGTGCAGCGACCACACCGATCCATCCAGCGGGGACGAGCGGCAGGGTCAGACAGGTCACGGCCCAGGCCAGTTGGCTCGCGACGGCGGCCATACGCAGGCCGAAGCGGTCGCCGAACCACCCACCGCCCAGATTGCCGCCCAGCAGACCCACGCCGTACGCCGCTGCCGCGAAGCCGGCCTGTTGCGCCGACATCCCGCGATCCTCGACCAGGTACAGCGTGAGGTAGATCCACGCCAGCGCGCCGGCCGAGCTGACCACCTGGCCGACCATCACCGCCTTGAGCCACCCGGGCAGTTCGGCGATGCGACGCCAGTACATGTCAGCCCCCAGGTAGAGTGAGTTCCTATTAGGAACTTATAAGCCCGGCTAGCGTGGTGGCAACCGGATTGGGGGGCGACGTGCGGCGGAGCAGCTTCTCACCCGAGCCGGACTGTGCGATCGCGCAATCCCTCGGCGTCATCGGCGACGGCTGGGAACTGCTGATCGTCCGCGACCTGGCCCGCGGCCTCGACCGGTTCGATCAGCTCGCGGATTCGTTGCACATCTCCCGCAAGGTCCTGACCGAGCGACTGACCGGCCTGGTCGACACCGGGATCGTCGAGCGATCGGCGTACCAGGACCGCCCGACCCGCTATGCCTACCGCCTCACCCCGCGTGGCCGGGCGCTGCTGCCGGTCCTCGTCGCGCTCCAGGACTGGGGCGACCGCTGGCTGCTCGGCGACGGCTCACTCACCGGCACGAACGACGCCGACGAGCCACCCGCTCACCGGATCCACGAGCTCGTCGGACAGCGCGTCCCCCAGCTCAGCCTGCCTTCGATCGCGGGTACGGCGCTCGACGTGATCGACCCGGATTCCCGCGCGACCGTCCTGTTCGGGTACCCGGCGACCGGCCGGCCGACGCCGCTGCCGGACGGCTGGAGCGAGATCGCCGGCGCCAGCGGCTGCACGCTGGAGAACCGCCTCTTCGCCGCCCGGTACGACGAATTCGCTGCCAACGGAGTCGCGGTCCGCGGGGTCAGCACGCAACGCACGGACGAACAGCAGGCGTTCGCCAACGCCGAGGAGATCCCACACCCGCTGCTGTCCGACCTCGAACTGGAGCTGACCGCCGCGCTGCGGCTGCCCACCTTCCGCGCCGGTGGGTACGAGCGACTCAAACGCGTCGTACTCGTGATCGGCGACGACCGCGTCGTCAAAGCCGTGCGGTATCCGGTCACGGACATCGCGGACGCGGTCGACTGGGCACTCAAGACTGCCTGAAGAACGCCTTGACCTCGGCCGCCACCCGCTCGACCGCCTTGGCGCTGCCGCTCAGATTGATTCCACCCGGGTCGCTGGACGAGCCGTGGTCGAGGCCGTCGAACTCGATCCGCCGGCAATGCGGAAGCACCTTCTCCAGGGCGTCCCGCCACGGCTTCAACGCCGGCAACCCCTTGCTCCCACCCATCAACAGCACATCCGCGGACACCGAGCGGAAATCCTCGAAGGTCCCGGCGAGTTCGGCGATCAGCGTGCCCTCGTAGTGGATGGTCGGCGCGAGCTTGCGCATCGTGATGGCATCCGCGCCGGCCTGCCGCTCATCCTTCACCAGCATCTTCTCGGTGATCCGCGTCATCAGCGGCCGCGGGATCACCTTCAGGAACGCCGGCGCCAGCTGCAGCCCGTACATGCTGGTCACCATCGCGCCGGCAAGGTTGCCCTCGGCAACCTCACGGTCGAACCGGGCGAGCCACTCGCGATGCGGCGTCGGATTGTCGACAATCGCAGGCTCATACAGTGCGATCCTCTGCAGGCTCGGCAGCGTGCGAGCCGCTTCCAGCACGACCGCGCCACCTGCGCTCACGCCGAACGCCAGCTCGGCGCCGGCGGCAGTCAGCACTGCCTCGAGGTCTTCCACCTCGGTCCGCACGGTGTGATCCGGCCGATGCGGACCGGACAGGCCGCGGCCGCGCCGATCCGGGAGGTAGACGGTGAAGTCGCCGGCCAGCGCCTCGGCGAACAACGTGTGGCTGCGCGCCGACTCCATGCTGCCGTGCAGTACGACGACCGCCGGTCCGTGCCCCGTCTTCCAGTAGCCGATCTCGGTGCCGTCGCGGGACTCCACCGCACCCTGGCTCAGTTCTGCTGTTCTCATGAGATCGATAGTCACACATCATCTAGTTTCATTGCAACTAGTATCTCTGAACCCGTATGCTGACACCATGACCATCCGACGCTCACCACTCGCCCTCGCGATCCTCGGACTGCTCGAGAACGGGCCGATGCATCCCTACGGGATCCAGCGGCTGATCAAGCAGTGGGGCAAGGACCAGGTGGTCAACGTGGGCCAGCGGACCAGCCTGTACCGGATGATCGTGCGCCTCGAGGAGGAGGGCATGATCACCGCCGGCGCGACCGAGCGGGACGAACGCTACCCGGAGCGCACCGTCTACCACCTGACCGAGGACGGGCGGACGATCTGCCGGGAGTGGCTGGCGGAGATCCTCACCACGCCGCGCAACGAGTTCCCCGAGTTCCCGGCGGCGCTGTCGTTCGTGATGCTGGTGACGCCGGAGACGGCCGGTGAACTGCTCGGCGAGCGCCGCGATCACCTGTCCGAGCGGATCGCCGTGCTCGACGCCGAGCTGGTCCTGGAGGGCGAGCCCATCCCCCGGTTCGCCCTGCTCGAGACCGAGTACCAACGGGCGATCGCCATGGCCGAAGCGGAGTGGATCGATCGGATTGTCGACGATCTGACCACTGGAACGTTGACCTGGAAGCCCGGACCGGTGTGACCGTCGAGGTGTGGTGGGCTGGGATCGATCAGGCCCGCGACGAGTTCGCCGTTGATCTCGACGAGGACGAGCAGCGGCGGCTGGCGGCGTACCGGCGGGACGAGGACAAGGCGCGGTTCCTGCTCGGCTGCACGATGGTGCGGCGGTTGCTGGCGGCACGGTTTTCGTTGCCTGCGGCAAAGGTACGGCTGGATCGGAGCTGCCCGGACTGCGGGAAGCCGCACGGGAAGATCCGCGCGGACGGCGTCGAGCTGTCGGTGACGCATTCCGGCGAGCTGGTCGGCGTCGCGATCGGCGATCACCCCGTCGGACTCGATGTGGAGAAGGTCGACCCGGACCTCGACATCGACGCGGTCGGTCGCCTATGCCTGGCTCCTGAGGAAATGCGGGGGCTGGCCCGGTACGACGGGATCGCACGAGCGAAGGCGTTCACGCGGGTGTGGACGCGGAAAGAAGCAGTGGTCAAGGCGACCGGAGTCGGGGTCCGGGCGGACCTACAGACAGTTGTCGTCGGTCCGCTGGACCAGCCGGCGGAGGTGTGGGAGTGGGCCCAGCACACTGGGCAGCTGACCGACCTCGAGGTCGGCGCCGACTACGCTGCGGCGCTGGCAGTACTTCGCGCCGAGCCGCTCGTTGTCCGGGTGAACGACGCGACTCAGGTCCTGATCTGACCTTCGCCGGTGACGACGTACTTGGTCGACGTCATCTCCGGGAGGCCCATCGGACCGCGGGCGTGAAGCTTCTGGGTCGAGATGCCGATCTCGGCGCCGAAGCCGAACTCACCGCCGTCGGTGAAGCGCGTGCTGGCGTTGACCACGACCGCGGCCGAGTCCACCGCCTGCACGAACCGGCGGGCGGCAGCCTGCGAGCGGGTGATGATCGCGTCGGTGTGACCCGAGCTGTAGCGGCGGATGTGCTGCACCGCGGCTTCCAGCGAGTCGACCACTGCCGCGGACAGGTCCAGCGAGTTGTACTCCAGGCCGAAGTCGTCCTCCGTCGCGGCGACCACATCCTTGCCAGCGGCAACTACCGCCGGGTCACCGTGCACGGTCACGCCGGCCGCGGTCAGCGCCGGCAACGCGGTGGCCAGGAACTCGTCGGCCACGGACGCATGCACCAGAAGGGATTCGGCCGCGTTGCAGACACTCGGCCGCTGGGTCTTGGAGTTCAGCAAGATCTCCAGCGCGAGCCCCAGATCCGCGTCGGCGTCCACATAGACATGGCAGTTGCCGACGCCGGTCTCGATCACCGGCACGGTCGACTCGGTGACCACGGTCTGGATCAGCCCGGCACCACCGCGCGGAATCAGTACGTCGACCAGCCCGCGCGCCTGCATGAGCTCCTTCACCGCGGCCCGATCCGTCGGCACGCCCTGAATCACATCGGCCGGCAGACCAGCTTCGGTCGCAGCGTCCCGCAGTACGGCGACGATCGCCTCGTTGGACGCGGCGGCGGAGGATGAACCGCGGAGCAGGACCGCGTTGCCGGACTTCAGGCAGATGCCGGCTGCGTCGGCGGTCACGTTCGGGCGGGCCTCGTAGATGATGCCGATCACGCCGAACGGGACGCGGACCTGGCGGAGCTCCAGACCGTTCGGCAGGGTGTAGCCGCGGACGACCTCACCGACCGGGTCGGTCAGCCCGGCCAGCTGCTCGAGTCCGGCAGCCATTCCGTCAACCCTGGCAGGGTTCAGCGCCAGGCGGTCCACCGTGGACTCCGGCGTACCGGCTTCCCGGGCCGCTGCGACGTCCTTCGCGTTTGCCGCCACGATCGTGTCGGTGTTCGCTCGCAGGGCTGCCGCCATCGCGTGCAGCGCCGCGTCCTTGGTCGCCCGCGAAGCGTCCGCCAACGCGTACGACGCCTCCCGCGCCCGCCGGGCCAGCTCGATGATCTCACTCACACCCTCATCGTATGGCCCCGGCCGTCGTCGCTGCCCCGACCTCGCCAGATAGCGGACTCCCGCGTCAGGGCTGTTTCGGGACCGTCGGGCCGGCCTCGCGGCGGGCCATCCGGCGGCCGATGATCTTGAACAGGGCACGGAGGGTCAGGAGCGCGACCACGCCGACCAGTTGTCCGCCCAGGATGACTCTGGTGACGTCGACGGCCGGGGACCAGGAGACTTTGCCATCACGGATGACGTACACCCCGACCGGCCGGGCCGACAGACCGAGGCCGCCACCGGCGCCTTCGGCTTCACGCCCGCCGGCGTCCTGGCCCTTGCCACCGCCTCCGCCGCCGCTGATGCGCGCTACCGGCAGCACCGTCACGCCATCCTTCTCGATCGGCTGGCCGAAGACCGTTCCGGCTTTGACTCCGTCGATCACTCCTTGCAGGATTTCGAGGACACCGGTGTTCTCGGCCGATTTGGCCATGTCGTCCACCTCCAAGCGGGACAGCTGCTTCAGCGGTGCAAGAACTTGAGTAGGTCGTAGAAGACGAAGGCCGGCCAGACCAGGGCCTGGAGGATGCCGACGATGACTCCCCAGAAGCTGTCGGCTTGTTGGATGTAGTACACGAGGGCGCCGATCAGACCGAGTCCGTACACCGCGTCTCCGCCACCGGCGCCCCGATTGCCTTTTCCGCTCATACGATCGAGCTTTGTGAACATCTGCCCGCCGGGCCAGGGTCGACCGTCACAAATGGGCAGGACCTTTGGGCTACAGCAGGACCAGGTCGTCTCGGTGGACGACCTCGCGTTCGTAGGCGGCGCCCAGTTCGCGGGCCAGGTCTCGGGTGGAGCGGCCGAGGAGGTCGGGGAGTTCGGCCGCGTCGTAGTTGACCAGGCCGCGAGCGATGACGGCGCCGGACGGGGAGACCAGGTCGACCGGGTCACCGGCGGAGAAGGTGCCTTCGACGGCGGAGATTCCGGCCGGGAGGAGCGACGTACGGCGTTCTGTCACGGCTCGGACCGCTCCTTCGTCCAGGCGCAGTACGCCCTGGCCGGAAGTGGCGTGGGCCAGCCAGAGCAGGCGGGTCTTGCGGCGGCGGCCGGTCGGGTGGAACAAGGTGCCGACGGGCTCGCCACGCAAGGCCTCGCCGACGCGAGCGGCCGACGTCAGGACAACCGGAATGCCTGCCTCGGTGGCGATCGCGGCCGCCTCGACCTTCGTCTGCATGCCGCCGGTGCCCACTCCGGACGACCCGTTCCGGCCGATCCGCAGCGGCGCAAGGTCCGCGGGACCACGGACCTCGGCGACCATCGACGTACCGGGCTTGCGCGGATCCCCGTCGTACAGTCCGTCGACATCCGACAGCAGCAACAACAGATCGGCGTGGACGAGGTGACTCGTGAGCGCCGCCAACCGGTCGTTGTCGCCGAAGCGGATCTCCGTGGTGGCGACCGTGTCGTTCTCGTTGACGATCGGTACGACGCCCAGCTCGAGCAACCGCGCGAAGGTCCGATAGGCGTTGCGGTAATGGCTCCGCCGCGTCACATCGTCGACCGTGAGCAGCACCTGACCGACACGCAGACCATGCTCCGCGAAGGCATCGCTGTACCGCGCCATCAGCAGGCCCTGGCCGACGGATGCCGCCGCCTGTTGCGTCGCCAGGTCGCGCGGCCGCGACCGAAGACCCATCGGAGCCATGCCGGCGGCGATCGCGCCGGATGAGACGAGGACGACCTCGGTGCCCTCCACCCGCCGCGCCGCGACGGCGTCGACGAGCAACTGGAGCCGCACAAGGTCGATCCTGCCGCGCTGGGTCAGCGACGACGAGCCGACCTTCACGACGATCCGCGTGGCCTTCACGGCCTCCGCGCGAGGTTTCATCAGGCGTCCTGATCTATGTCCCTGGCTTCGAGCTCGCGTGCTTCCTTGCGCGCCAGCTTCGCCGCCTTCTCCGCTGCTCGTTTCGCCTCGGCCGGGGACAGGTCGACCTCGTCCTCGACCCAGCCCTGCCCGTACTCGGACCGATCCCCCGACGCCCGGTGGGCATGGTATTCGGTGTCCTTCGCCCGCCGCCGCTGCACCGCGGGACGGGGCTCCTCCAGCCGGTGGTCCTCACCGCGCCGGGCCAGGATCTCCGCCCCGGCCTGGACCTCGGGCGCGAAGTCGAACACGATCGCGTTCGGTCCGTCACCGATGACGACCGCGTCACCCTCCATCGCGCCGAGCTCGAGCAACTCCTTCTCCACGCCGAGCCGGTTCAGCCGGTCGGCCAGGTAGCCGGTCGCCTCCGCGTTCGCGAAGTCGGTCTGCCGGACCCAGCGGTCGGGCTTCTCGCCCTGCACCAGCCAGCCGCCGTCCTCCGGCAGCTTCTTCACCTTGAACTCGGGTCCGCCCTGCACCTGCGGCCGGATCACGATCCGCGTGGTGTCGGGCTTCTCCTCCTCCGCACGCCGCCGTACGACGATCTCCGCCATCGCGAACTTCAAGGCCTCCAGGCCTTCGTGCGAAGCGGTCGAGATCGGGAACACCCGCAGCCCGCGCTGCTCCAGCTCGGCCTGCACCATCTCGGCGATGTCCCGTGCGTCGGGTACGTCGATCTTGTTCAGGGCAACGAGTCGCGGCCGGTCCTCGAGCCCACCGTGCGCCTGCAACTCGGCCTCGATCGTGTCCAGGTCGCTGAGCGGGTCGCGGCCCGGCTCGTACGTCGCGCAGTCGATGACATGTACGAGCGCCGCACACCGCTCCACGTGCCGCAGGAAGTCGTACCCGAGCCCGCGTCCCTCGCTCGCCCCTTCGATCAGGCCGGGTACGTCGGCCACCGTGAAGGTGACGTCACCCGCGACCACGACGCCGAGGTTCGGGATCAGGGTGGTGAACGGGTAGTCGGCGATCTTCGGCCGGGCCCGGCTGATCGACGCGACCAGCGACGACTTGCCGGCACTCGGAAACCCGACCAGGCCGATGTCGGCGACCACCTTGAGCTCCAGGACGAGCGTGCGCTCCTCGCCGTCCTCACCGAGCAGGGCGAAACCGGGGGCCTTCCGGGCGCTGCTGGCCAGGGCCGCATTACCGAGGCCGCCCTTGCCGCCCTGCGCCGCGACGAACTCCGCGCCGGGTCCGACGAGGTCCGCGAGTACGACGCCGTCCGCCGTACCGATGACCGTGCCGTCGGGGACGCCGAGTACGACGTCGCCGCCGTTGCTGCCGGCCTGGTGATCACCCTTGCCCTGGGCACCGTTCGTGGCGGTGCGGTGGCTGGAGCGGTGGTAGTCGACGAGTGTTGTGACGTCGGGGTCGACGCGCAGGATCACGCTGCCGCCGTCACCGCCGTTCCCGCCGTCCGGACCGCCGAGAGGCTTGAACTTCTCCCGGTGCACCGAGGCGCAGCCGTTTCCGCCGCGGCCCGCGGTGACGTGCACCGTGACCCGGTCGACAAAGCTGGGAATCGCCATCGGTGTTCTCTACTTCCTGTAGGGGCCGGACCGCCAGGCCATCACAATCGCCGCCATTCGCGGCGACTCACGCTCACGCATCGGCCGAGGGGCCGGTTGTGATGCTGTGGGGGTCCGTAGTGACAGCAACGCAAAGGGCGGGCCGCGTCATTCCGCGACCCGCCCTGTGCAGAGCTTTTGTTCCGTCCGGGTGGCGGTGTTACTCCGCCGGGGCCGGGACGATGTTGACGACGCGACGACCGCGCCGGGTGCCGAACTCCACCCGGCCCTCGGCGAGCGCGAACAGCGTGTCGTCGCCGCCACGGCCGACCAGGTCGCCCGGGTGGAAGTGCGTGCCGCGCTGACGGACGATGATCTCGCCGGCGTTCACCAGCTGGCCGCCGTACCGCTTGACGCCGAGCCGCTGCGCGTTGGAGTCGCGCCCGTTACGGGTGGACGCGGCGCCCTTCTTGTGTGCCATTTCTGATCAGCTCACTTCTTCTTCGCGTCGATCGCGGTGACCTTGACCTGGGTGTAGTGCTGACGGTGACCCTGGCGCTTGCGGTAACCGGTCTTGTTCTTGTACTTGAGGATGTGGATCTTGGGACCCTTGGTACGGCCCAGGACCTCGGCCGACACGGCCACCTTGGACAGCGCCGCGGCGTCGGTCGTCACGGTGTCGCCATCGACGACCAGGACCGCCGGCAGGGACACGGTGTCGCCCACCGCGTCCGTCAGGCTGTCGATCTCGATGACATCGCCGACGGCGACCTTCTGCTGGGTGCCGCCACTGCGCACGATCGCGTACACCGTGGATCTCACTCTCTGCTGGTTCGGAAGTTCTTACGGGGGCCTGCACAGACCTGCTCGCGGCCCACACAAACATGGCACGCGGAACGCGCGCCGAAGCTCAAGTTTACGGGTCCCCTCACAGGCGGGTCAAACCGGGTCATCCGCCTGCGTGGGGACTCGTGTCACATCTGGTCAGCTACTGGTCGAGACGAGTTCCGGAGCGTCGGCTCCGGGGCTGCCGGCGTCACCCTCGCCGGCGGACTCGCCGCCGGCCGCCTGGGCGCCCTTGCCCCGGCCGCGGCTGCTGCGGCGCCGCCGCGTGCTGCCGGACTTGGCGGACCCGTTCGGGGCCGCCTCGGCGGGCTCTGCCGCGTCGGTGGAGACAGTCGTGGCCGTGTCGGCGGCCGCCGGGAAGCCGGTTGCCTCCGGGCTGACCTGCTCATCGGCCCTGGCGGACACCGGGTAACCGGTCGGCTCCGGCGTACCTGCTCCGGCTTCGGCCACCGCGCCCTCGTCGGTCCCGGTCGCGTCTTCGTCCTTCTTGGCGGAGGCGGCAGCGATCTGGGCGAGGCGGTGGGCGGCGTCGCCGTTGTGCTGCGACGCCTCCTCGGTGTGCTCGTCCTCGGCGCGGCCCTTGCCACGGCCGCGGCGGCGGGACGACTTGCGGGGCTCCTCGGCCTGCGCGGCGGGCTTGTTGTTGTCCTGGCCGTTGCGGCTGTCGCGGCGGCGGGACTCCTTCGGCTCGTCGTGCAGGATCAGGCCGCGGCCACCACAGTGGTCGCAGTTCTCGCTGAACGCCTCGAGCAGACCGGTGCCGATCCGCTTCCGGGTCATCTGGACCAGGCCGAGCGAGGTGACCTCGGCCACCTGGTGCTTGGTCCGGTCGCGGCCCAGGCACTCGACCAGCCGGCGCAGCACCAGGTCGCGGTTCGACTCCAGCACCATGTCGATGAAGTCGATCACGATGATGCCGCCGATGTCGCGGAGCCGGAGCTGCCGGACGATCTCCTCGGCCGCTTCCAGGTTGTTCTTGGTGACGGTCTCCTCGAGGTTGCCGCCGGAGCCGGTGAACTTGCCGGTGTTCACGTCGACGACCGTCATTGCCTCGGTCCGGTCGATGATCAGCGAACCACCCGACGGCAGCCAGACCTTGCGGTCCAGCGCCTTCTTGATCTGCTCGTCGATGCGGAAGTTCGAGAAGACGTCCCCGTCGCCCGACCACTTCTCGACCCGGTCGGCCAGGTGCGGCGCGACGTCCGAGACGTACTCGCGCACCTGGTCGTACGCGTCGTCACCGGAGATCACCAGCTTGGTGAAGTCCTCGGTGAACAGGTCGCGGACCACCCGGATCAGCAGGTCCGGCTCACCGTGCAGCAGCTGCGGGGCCTGGCCGCTCTTCGACTTCTTGTCGATGTCGGTCCAGTACTTCTGCAGCCGGCTGACGTCGGCGGTCAGCTCTTCCTCCGACGCGCCCTCGGCCGCGGTCCGGACGATCACGCCCGCCTCGTCGGGGACGATGTCCTTGAGGATGCCCTTCAGGCGGCTCCGCTCGGTGTCGGGCAGCTTGCGGCTGATGCCGCCGTTGCCGCCGCGCGGCACGTAGACGACGTACCGGCCGGGCAGGCTGATCTGGTTGGTCAGCCGGGCGCCCTTGTGGCCGATCGGGTCCTTGGTCACCTGGACCAGCACGGCCTGGCCGGACTTCAGCACCTGCTCGATCTTGCGCGGCCCGTTGGCCCCGCCGAGCGTGGCCCAGTCGACCTCACCGGCGTACAGGACCGCGTTGCGGCCCTTGCCGATATCGATGAACGCGGCCTCCATGCTGGGGAGCACGTTCTGCACCCGGCCGAGGTACACGTTGCCGATCAGCGAGACCTGCTCCTCCTGGGCGACGTAGTGCTCGACCAGGACGTTGTCCTCGGAGACGGCAATCTGGGTCAGGTCGCCACGCGCGCGGATCACCATGGTCCGCTCGACCGACTCGCGCCGGGCCAGGAACTCGGCCTCGGTGACGATCGGCGCCCGGCGGCGTCCGGCGGCGCGACCCTCGCGGCGGCGCTGCTTCTTCGCCTCCAGGCGGGTCGAGCCCTCGACCGCGGTGATCTCGTTGACGGTGTTCTTGCTGCGCGGCTCGCGGACCCGTACGACGGTCTCGTCGGGGTCGTCCGCGGCTCCGGCGCCCTCCTCGCCCTTGCGGCGGCGACGACGCCGACGGCGCCGGGACGAGCTGCCGCTGGCGTCGCCGTCCTCGTCGGAGTCGGCGGAGCCGTCGTGCTCGTCATCCGAGCCGGCCTCGGCCTCGGGCTCGTCCTGGTCGTCCTCGTCGGACTGCTCGTCGGCGGTGTCCTCGGCGTCGGTGTCACCGGACTTGCGACGGCGACGACCACCACGGCGCCGGCGGCGACGACGTGTGCCCTCGCCACCGTCCTCGCCGTCCTCGGACTGCGCGTCGGCGTGCTCGTCGGTCTGTCCGGCCTCGGCGGTCTCGTCCTCGTCGGCGACCTCGACCGGCCGCTGACCCGAACCGGTTGCCGCGCTGCCCGCGCGGGAACGCCGGCTCGGCTCGGCGGGAGCCTGGTCGCCCTCGCGGGGCTCGTCACCCTGCGCTTCGGCGTCGCGGGCCTCGGTGTCGCGGGCCTCGGTGTCGCGGCCACGCCGGCTGCGGCGACGGCGAGTCGTCGTCGGCTGCTCGTCGGCGCTCGGCTCGGCACCGGTGGTCTCCACAACCTCCGGCGTTGCCTCGACCGGGCTGGTCGCGGCGGCCTGCGCGGGGGCCTGAGCCGGCACGTCGACCGGCGCCTGGAACAGCACCGGAGCAGCGGCCGGCGCGCGGCGGCGCGTACGGCGGGTGGTCGGCTCGTCGGCCTGGTTGGTGTCCTGGCCGGCGGTGTTGTCGGTGGACGGGGTGCTCGGGGCCTCGTCGGTGGAGGCGGACGGGGCGTTCGAGCCGCGACGCCTGGAGCCCGACCGCGTCGCGCCGGACTCAGCATTGATGTCAGCGTGCGCAGTGTCCGTGCCAGCGGTCGCGTTGGTCTCACCGGCGGCAGAGCCGGCGCCCGTGTCGGCCTGGCCGTCGGCCGTGCCGGTCTGGCCGGAGGCTGTCGTGGTCTGGCCGGAGGCTGTGGTGTCGGTGGAACGTCCGCGGGAGCGCGTGCGCCGGGAGGAGCGGGACTCGGTCGGCGCGGAGGCTGCGGCCGGGGTTTCCGCGTCGACGACCGGGCCGTCGGTGACAGGGCTGTTCTCAGTCCGGAGATCGGCCTGCGCGGCCTTCTTCGCGGTGCGCTTGCGGGTGGTCCTCTGCGCGGTCGCCGGGGCGTTCTCGACGATCGGGCCGCCGTCGGCCAGGATGGTCTCCGGCGCGTCGGTCTCGATCAGCTCCGGGAACGCGTCCTGCGCGGTCGCCTTCTTGGCCGGACGCTTGGTGGCGGTCTTCTTGGCAGCGGTCTTCGCCGCGGCCTTCTTGACCGTGGTCTTCTTCGCGACAGCCTTCTTGGCAGCCGTCTTCCTGGCCGTGGCGGGCGCCGGATCGGCGACCTCGCCGTCGGACTGGGTGGGGACCTCCGCGGCGGCGGTCTTCTTGACGGTGCGCTTCGCGGTGGTCTTCTTCGCAGTGACCTTCTTCGCGGTCTTGCGCGCTCCTGGCTGCTGCTGGGCGGTGGCAGCCGTACCGGCTGCTTCGGTAGTCGGCTCGTTGTCGAGCATGTAGTGCGGGTCTCCTCAAGCCCTCCGGCGCATCCTGCGACCCCTGTCACGGGTCCGGCGCGGCCACAGAGCGGTCACGGTTCGCCGTCCGGCACAGTTTTCTCGGTGCCGGCGCGGCGGAAGCCTGCTGGATCCGCTCCGCCCGTGCTCAGGGCTCGGAGGGAGCGGCGGCGTCGCCCTCCGCTGTGTGCGTCTGGTGGTCTTCCGCCTGGCCGGTCGCGGTCGCCTGGGTGGCGTCGCGGTCACGAGCGAGCGGGTCGTCCACCGTGCCGGAGGCCGCGATGAGCGGGCCCTGGGCGAGCCTGGTCAAAAGAGCCGGGCCCGTCACCGGGAGCGTCGCTACGTCGAGCACGCCGGCGAGAACGTCGTCGGGTCTCACGGCCGGGGTTCCGTGCCGTAACACCACTTGCAGTATCGCACACGTCGCAACCGACCCCGGTTCGTGCGCGACGGTGAGTCGCAGAACGGCGTCCCGACAGTCGAACGAGCGAAGCCCGCGTTTGGTCATGCGCTCGACCAGAATTTCCTCCCGGGCCAGGAACGCCGCCACCGCCTCGGCAGCCGCCTCCGGATCCACACCGGGCAACGCGATCAGCCACTCGCTCGCCTCCAGCCGGTCGGCCAGCGACCCGGGGCCGGCGACAACCACCTCGAGGACGTCGAGACCGGGTGGCAGCGCCTCGTCCAGGGCGGCCCGGACCTGCTCGGCGTCCCGCTCCTGTGTGAGCGAGATCTCCAGATACTCTGCCTCGGACGCGGCTCCGGTCGGCGCGGCACCGGCGTACGAGATCTTCGGGTGCGGGCTGAAGCCGTGCGAGAACGCCACCGGCAGCTCCGCCCGGCGGACGGCGCGCTCGAACGCCCGCTGGAAATCGCGGTGTGAGGTGAATCGCAGCCGTCCGCGCTTGGCGAACCGGACCCGCAGTTTCTGGACCGCGGGGAGCTGGTGCGACGGCGGAGCTTGAACAGGTGGCACCCGGGCATTGTCTCAGGCGGCGGATGTGCCGGTGAGGTAGAGGGCCCAGCCGAGGAGGCCGAAGGAGAAGGTGGCGAGGATGGCGCGGATCAGGTTGAACATGCGCCACTTGGACTCGTCGAAGGCCGCCCGAGCGGCGGCCACATCGATGGTGTTCGGGTCACCGGCCGCCCTGAGCGCGTCATTGAGCGGGACGTTGACCGCGATCGTCAGGATCATCGTGATCAGGTAGAGGACGAAGGCGACCGCGATCCACGGCAGCGCCTTCTCCTTCAGGCTGAGCAGACCGGCCAGCAGCGTGAACAGCAACGCGCCGACGAACCCGAGCCCGAGGAACAGCGGATTGACGATGGCCCGGTCGACCGCCTGGAACGCGCCGACGAAGGTCTTGTCGTCGGTCTTCGCCAGCCCGGGCATGAAGGCGTTCGCGTAGATCGCGTACACCCCGGCCACCAGCCCGGTCGTCATCGTGGCCAGCAGCAGGGACGCCACCCGCAGTCCGTTCATCTCGCTCCTTCCAGTACGGCGGGACCTCCCCGCACCGGAAACCTAAGGGACCGAAACGTGCACGGACATGTCAGCGAAACTCACGCCCATGTCCGCGCAACTCACAACCCCACACACTGACCGGACCGCGGTCCGGATACCTGGTTTTGCGCCTGCAAATCAACCGGCGCAGGCGTGTTGCCAGAGCAACTCAGCGGTCCCGTCACCGCGTTCCCGGCCAGTACGGCGGCCTCCGTCGTACTGGACCTGGTCACGGACACCAGGCCCTGGACCGTGGTCCCGACGACCACGACGCTCCGGGTCACGCCGTCGATGCTGACCGGTCCACCGATCGTGCTCCGCAACAACTGGAGGTCGGCTGCTTGATCCGCCCGGACCTGGCCGACGACACGAGAGTCGGTGGCTATCACCGACGCGCCGGCACCGACTAGGACCGGGCCGCTGATCGTGGCACCGGCCAGGCAGGTGACCCCGGATCGCACGTACAGCGGCTCGTTCCGGACACCCGTCACGGTCGTCGTGCATTTAGGGGCCGGGCGCAACAACGTGACCGCGAACCGGCGCGGTGTCCCGATGTTGCCGGAGGCATCGATCGCCCGGTACTCGACCTGGTGCCGGCCATATCCGGGCGGTACGTCGTCCCACGGCACCACCCGCGGTACGCCGAGCTTGCCGTAGACGAGCTGGTCGATCTCGGTCCCCTCGGCGGTGAACCGGAACAGCGCGGACGCATCGGTCGGCCAGCCGTAGTAGTTGTACCAACCGTCCCCGTCCACCCGGAACTCGGGAACGACGTACCCCGGGCTGTCGTCTGTCGCGGCCAGGCCCATGGTGAACGCGTCGTTGTAGATGTACTCCGGGCCGGTCGCCTTCTGCACAGTCAGGAGCGGTTTGGACATCGTCGACTGCACCACCGGCTCGACCCCGTCAACCTGCCACGTCAGGGTCTCCGCACCCACCTGGGCCGTGAGCGTGTGGCGGCCGGTCAGCTTCAACGACTCCAGATCGAGGTCCCGGTCATTGCCAGCGCCGGCCAACTCAACCCCGTCAAGCAGCCATACGATCCCGGGCTGCGCGGTGTCGGACTGCGTCGTCTCGGCGTACACCACCTCGTCGGCGCTGACCGGGTGATCGGTCGACGTCGACCCGGTGAACCGCACCGGCTCGGTGGACGGCTTGGCGGACAGCGTCGTGTTGACGGTCCACGAGCGAGCGGCCGTCGGGCGTACGGCGGGATCTCGTATGAACGTCGTATTGTCGACAACCGACGCCGTCAGCGTGTGCAGGCCCGGTGCGAGCTCGAGAGTCGAGAGGTCGACCGCACGGCGGTTCGCGGTCGGGAGCGCCGTACCGTCCAAGGTCCAGGTCACGTCGAGCTCGTGGTCCACCGGATGCAGGGTCTGCAGCCAGACGACCTGGTCGGCGGCGACCTGCCCGACCGGCGTACTGCTTTGGAAGAGCGACGCACGGGCCGAGATCCGCTGCGTCATCCGTTCCCGGGAGACCTGGTCGAAGTAGTACCCGAGTGCCTTCATCATCGAGTGCGCGCTGGGTCGCCACACCCTGGAGCCGGCGTACATGCCGCCCTCGTAGCGACCGATTGTGCCGCCGGACTCGGACGGCTCGCCGAGCCACCGGAACCACTTCTGCTGCTGGTCCCGCATCTGCTGCTCGGTCAGCAGAGTGTGATGGATCGAGGCAGGCTCAAGCCCTTCGTACGGCGCTCCGCGCGCACCGCGGGCGTAGTAGTCGTACTCGTCCTGCAGGCCGCCGAGCGAGTGGCCGAGCTCGTGCGGCGTGATCAGAGCGGACAATGCGTTGCCGCCGGACGCCGTGGCATACGTCCCGCCGGCGCCGCCGTACGTGTTGCTGTTGCCGATAGCAAGGATCTGCCGGTTGGCGGACGTGGTGCCGGGGACGAGATCGGCGTACTGCGTCGCCGCGGCCGAGCTGACCGTGAGCAGTCGCTGGACACTGCCCGGGTTGCAACCGCCCCAGAAGCCCATCTGCAACGGGGTGTCGACCTTGGGCGAGGTGAGGCCGGGATCGCAGTCGACGCCGCTCTCCGGGGAGGTGATCTCGACGGCGTACACATTGACGTAGTTGCGGTACGACTTGAACGGCTCGATGCTCCAGAGGATGTTCAGGTGCTTGCCCACCTGCTCGTGGAACTTCGGCAGCTCGGCCGCGGTGTAGCCGTCGCCCATCACGACCAGGTTGAACCTGGCCGCCGGGCCGGTCACCTGGATCGGGACCACGGTCGCCGCCGGGGCGTCCGCCGTACCGGATTCTTGCGCGGCTGCCGTCGTACCGGGGCCGGCGAACACCGCCGCCAGCAGCCCGAGCATCGCTGTCAAAGCCTTGGTCCGCACAAGTCCTCCCCAGCCGGGCGACGCTGCCGTCAGCAGCTTACGAAGGTCGGCCGCCGGGTGTGAGGAGTTCCCGCGTGGCGACCAGCGAGCCAACCGTGCCGTTGTGCGGCATCATGAAGGCTCGGGGAACTGTGAGGAGAGGACATCGATGACGGAACCGGCGCAGTCGCCGCGGCCCGAGCCGGGCCGGGTCCACCCGGTGGACGACTCCGGTGAGGGCGACGGCAAGGGCATCTACTTCCTGCTGAAGAACGTGCTGCTCGGCCCGCCGGTCAGGCGCATCTTCCGGCCGATCGTGGTCGGCGCCGCGAACGTCCCGGAGACCGGCCCGGCGATCATCGCCAGCAACCACCTTTCGTACTCCGACTGGATCTTCATGCCGCTGGTGGTCCGGCGCCGGGTCACCTTCGTGGCGAAGTCCGACTACTTCACCGGCGCCGGGATCAAGGGCCGGTTCCAGCGCGGGTTCTTCAAGGGCACCGGCCAGGTGCCGATCGACCGGTCCGGCGGGTCCGCGTCCGAGGGCGCGATGCGGGCCGGGATGAAGGTGCTGGAGCGCGGCGAGCTGTTCGGCATCTACCCCGAGGGCACCCGGTCGCACGACGGCCGCCTCTACAAGGGACGTACGGGCGTCGCCCGGCTCGCGCTCGAGGCCAAGGTGCCGGTGATCCCGTGCGGCGTGATCGGCACCGACGTGGTCGCCCCACCCGGCAAGGTGGTCGCCTCGTTCGCCTCCCCCACGATCAAATTCGGCGAGCCGCTGGACTTCTCTCGCTATGAGGGGATGGAGAGCGATCGGCTGATTCTGCGGGCCGTCACCGACGAGATCATGTACAAGATCATGGAGCTGTCCGGCCAGGAGTACATCGACATGTATGCCACCAAGGCCAAGTTGCTGGAGGGTCGGGCGGTCACCGGAGCACCGAAGAAGGTCCGCAAGACGGACACCTGATCCGTCTGCTGAGATGTCCGGGGTCTAGGCTGGTAGACCGTGGACGGACCGATCGCATACCAGGGTGAGCCAGGCGCCAACTCGGCGATGGCGTGCACCGAGATGTTCCCCGACCGCGAGCAGCTGCCGTGCACGACGTTCGAGGACGCGCTCGAGGCGGTCAGCAGCGGTCGCGCCGGGCTCGCGATGATCCCGGTGGACAACTCGATCGCCGGCCGGGTGGCGGACATCCACCACCTGCTGCCGGAGTCCGGGCTGCACATCGTCGGCGAGCACTTCCTGCCGATCCACTTCCAGCTCCTGGCCGTCCCGGGTACGTCGCTCGACCAGATCCGGACCGTCCGCAGCCACGTGCACGCGCTCGGCCAGTGCCGCAAGATCATCCGCGAACACGGCTGGTCCACAGTGGTCGCCGACGACACCGCCGGCGCCGCCCGCGAGGTCGCCGAACTGGCCGACCCGACCGTCGCGTCGCTGTCGCCCCGGGCTGCCGCGGAGCTGTACGGCCTCGAGACGCTGGCCTCCGACGTGGAGGACGAACACCACAACACGACGCGATTCCTGGTGTTGTCGCGGGAGCCGGAGATTCCGCCGGTCGGCTCAGGCCCGATCATCACCAGCTTCGTCTACCGCGTCCGCAACGTGTCGGCCGCGCTGTACAAGGCGCTCGGTGGGTTCGCCACCAACGGCGTCAACATGACCAAGCTGGAGTCATATCAGCTCGGCGGCATGTTCTTCGCGACGCAGTTCTACGCCGACATCGAAGGGCACCCGCAAGAGCCGAACGTGGCTCTCGCGCTGGAGGAACTCGCGTTCTTCTCGGTCGAGGTCCGGATCCTCGGCGTCTACCCCTCCCACCCCTTCCGCGCCCAAATCGCCGAACCCGCCGCCAACCGCGCCCTCCGCCCCCACCACTAAGCCTGCTGGTTTCCTTCCCACGCGCGCGGCGGCTGGGAGTGCGGCATAGGGTGCGCGGGTGCAGATCGTCAGCGTGGATGGGCGTAATCCTGAGGTCTTCCGGCGGTTCTTCGAGGTGCGGGACGCCGTACGGCGGGAGGAGCTCGAGTTTCCGGTAGGGCTCGGGCTACAGGAAGCCCGGGGCCTCTTCACCGGTGATCACTCGGCCGCGCGGTCGGACGGGTTGGGGCTGGTCGACGGTCCCAAGGCACCACGCGGGAACGCACGCTCGAGGCGTACCCGGCCAGAGGTTAGTAGCGCCAGCCGGCGGATCAGCCGAGGTCTTGTGCGCCAACTGCCCGAAATCCACCGAAAAGCGAACTGCCCTGGCACAAGGACTGCCGACTCCCGGGGGTTGGGACACCTCCCCGGGGGCGTGAACACGAAATAACCTGTGCCGGCCCACCACGTCTTGTCCGAGGCCCCGGCAGTTGGCTAGCGACTGGCCCAACCCCATCCCAGCGGACACCACCCGCCAGCGGACACCACCGCCCAGCTTGACAGCAGCCCGGCCGCACAGCAGCCCGGCTGCCACACCTCGTCCGGGCCGATCACTTTGTGCACCAGATCCGTACGGCGACCGCCTCGGCGTACGGATCCGGTGCACAAAGACGATCCCGCCGTCGACCACAGCTCCGATCCACCCCGGCCGAGAATCGCGCCGGCGAGGGCAGCGCACGGAACCGACGTCACCACCACGGGGCGGTTCGGATCCGTGGCGCGGATCTGGGCCACTCACCAAGCAGACACCGCCCCGACCGGTCACGCTCAAACCTGCACCCGTGATGACGCGGCAGTGGGGTTGGTGAGTGCCCCAGGTCCGCACCAGCAACGATCCGGGCACACCGGTCTCCAACACCGCCAGGACCAGTCGCCCACGGAAACGACACGAGAGCCGAAATAACCTGTCGCAGCCCACCACCACCTGTCCCAACCCCCGACGACAGCCCCTCGGGGCGGCCACCGCGTAGGTCCTCGGGCTCCCCTTGAGGATTCAAGCAAATCTTCAACGCTCACAGGGGTTTTGACGGATTTCACTGTCCGCAGCGCGAAGGGGTTGTGCGCGGGCGGTGAGGAGAGCAAGGTAAATAGTGAGCAGTGACTTGGGGGCCGACTGCTCGGTGGGGGGAGGCGGGACGTGCCGCCTTCGATCGAAAGGGCGGGCTGGGGGAAGAACCTCTTCGGTCCGGGACCGTGCGCGGTTCCGACCCGCTCGTGCGCCCCCGCTGGAAGGGGGAGAGATGCCGAGAAAGGCCAACGGGCGAGCGGACAAGCACCGCGATGACGACCACCGGATGCCGGGTGAGGTGCCGGCCGCCGAGCAGGTCGCGAACGGACAGCCCGCGGCGAACGGCATGCCGATGTCCGGAATGACCGGAGCACCGGCCTCGGGCGCCGCCGACATGAGCGGCGGCCAGCCCAGTGGAGCAGGAATGTCGGGCGGCGGCCAACCGGCCGGCGACGGCATGAGTGGCGGCGGCAAGGCCGGTGGTGCCGGCATGAGTGGCGGCGGCAAGGCCGGTGGTGCCGGTATGAGCGGCGCGGACGGGCGCACCGAGTTCCCGACCCAGCGGCAGTGCGGTGTGATGGATGTGCACCGGCGGCTGCTGACGACGTCACCGGGGTACGCCGCGGCCCGGTCGGCCATCGAGACCGCGACGATCGGCTACGTCTCCGGACCGGACCGCTTCAGCGGGATCGCCCGCATCCCGTGTGTCGTGCACGTGGTCTGGAACACTGCGGCCCAGAACATCTCGCAAGCCCAGATCGACAGCCAGATCGACGTCCTGAACCGCGACTACCGGGCCACCAACCCCGACACGAGCATCGTGCCGCCGGTCTTCAGCGGCCTGATCGCGGACACCCGGGTCGAGTTCTTCCTGGCGACCGAGGACCCGAACGGGAACCCGACCACCGGTGTCACCCGGACCCAGACCAGTTCGACGAGTTTCGGCACCGACGACAAGGTGAAGTCGTCGGCGACCGGCGGCATCGACCCGTGGCCGACCGACCGGTACCTGAACCTCTGGGTCTGCCCGCTCGGCGGCGGCCTGCTCGGGTACGCCCAGTTCCCGGGCGGTCCGGCGAACACCGACGGCGTGGTCATCCTGCACAGCGGGTTCGGCACCAACGGTACGGCGGCCGCACCGTTCGACCTGGGCCGGAGCGCGACCCACGAGGTCGGCCACTACCTGAACCTGTTCCACATCTGGGGCGACGACGGCAGTGGCTGCAGCGGCAGCGACGAGTGCGCAGACACCCCGAACGCGGCCGGCCCGAACTTCGGCGTACCGACGTTCCCGCACGTGACCTGCAGCAACGGGCCGAACGGCGACCTGTTCTACGACTACATGGACTACACGGACGACCGCGGCATGGTGATGTTCACCAACGACCAGGTGGCCCGGATGCAGGCCTGCCTGGACACCGTGCGCAAGGGTCTGCCGATCTTCGGCAGTGGCTCCAGTACGCCGGAACCGGCCGGCTCGGTGGTGGCGTGGGGCGCGAACCGGCTCGACGCGTTCGTCCTCGGCACCGACCTGGCGATGTATCACAAGTGGTGGAACGGATCGGCCTGGGGACCGTCCGTCGCCGGTTACGAGTACATGGGTGGTATCTGTATGAGTGCTCCTGAAGTCGCGTCCTGGGCGCCGAACCGGCTGGACGCCTTCGTCCTCGGCACCGATCACGCGCTGTACCACAAGTGGTGGGACGGCTCGAACTGGGGACCGAGCGTCACCGGCTACGAGTATCTCGGCGGCGTCTGCATGAGCCCGCCGCGGCTGGCCACCTGGGGCCCGAACCGGCTGGATGCCTTCGTCCTCGGCACCGACCGCGCGCTGTACCACAAGTGGTGGGACGGCTCGAACTGGGGACCGAGTGTCACCGGCTACGAGTACATGGGCGGCATCTGCATGAGCCCGCCCGAAGTCGTTGCCTGGGGCAAAGACAGGCTGGATGTCTTCGTGCTCGGCACCGACAACGCGGTCTACCACAAGTGGTGGGACGGGGCGAACTGGGGACCGTCGGTCACCGGCTACGAGTACCTCGGTGGCGTCTGCGCTTCGCCACCGCGGGTCGTCGCCTGGGGCGAGAACCGGCTCGACATGTTCGTCATCGGCACCGATTCCGCGCTGTACCACAAGTGGTGGGACGGCTCGGCCTGGTCGGGCTGGGAGTACATGGGCGGCGTGTGCACGACGGCGCCGACGGTCGTCTCGTGGGGCTCGGACCGGCTGGACGTGTTCCTGCTCGGCACCGACTCCGCGCTGTACCACAAGTGGTGGGACGGGTCCGCGTGGGGACCGTCGGTCACCGGCTACGAGTACATGGGCGGTGTCTGCACCGACGAGCCACGTGTGGTCTCGTGGGACCAGAACCGGCTGGACGTCTTCGTCACCGGCACCGACAAGCAGCTCTGGCACAAGTGGTGGGACGGCTCGAACTGGGGACCGTCGGTCACCGGGTACGAACCGCTCGGCGGCGTCATCAGCGACTTCAGGGTGACCATCCCCGAGTCGATGCCGGCGACGACACCCAGCGGACAGGCGGTGGGAGTCTGAGCACCGAACCGGTCGGGCGGTGGACGCACTCGTTCGAGGAGGACCACGACGGGATCAGCGTCTATCGCCGCGACGACTTCGCCTTCCCGCCGGCCCGCGGCCGGCGGGGGGTGGAGTTCGGCCCCGACGGCACGCTGATCGAGTACGCGATCGGCCGGGGCGACGCCCCCGAAGCCCGCCCGGCCGGCCGCTGGGACGCCAGCGGCCGGCTGGACCGAGGCTCCGGGAGCACCGGCCAAATCGTCAAGTCCGAGCCCGACCGCCTAGAGATCAACTGGCAGAACTGACATGACTACAGCACCTGTGCGATATCTCGTCGTACCGACTGCCGATGCCGCCGATGGGGCGCAGTCGGCGCGGTTCGGCGACAAGACCATCCTCTGGGTGCCGGCCGACCAACGCCTCGGCCGGGCCTCCCGGACCGCACCCGGCCTGCTGCTCGTCACGCAGGTGGGCCGGAGCTTCCAGGACGACTACCCCGATGTCACGCCGCTGCTCGACCGCGGCCGGCACCTGGTGATCTCGTCCGCCGACAAACCCCGCCGCCGGTCGAACCACTGCTGGCGGGTCGAACACCTCCGCGCCGGTACGACGATTGTCGACAATCCGATCGTCTCCGCGGCCCGGGCCGATCCGGCCGTCGCGGCGCTCGTCGGTGAACTGTCGCCCGCGTCGTACCAGTCGGACCTGACCTGGTTGGCGAGTCTGCCGACCCGGCACTCGCTGAGTACGACGTTCACGCAGGCGATGGACTTCGCAGCGGACCGAATGGTTGCCCTCGGCTACACCGTGAGCCGGATGCCGATCACCGTGGGCGCGGGCCATTCGGCGAACCTGATCGGCGATCGGGCCGGGGCCGGATCCACCCGTGGACTCGTGATCGTCACGGCCCACCTGGACTCGATCAACATCGCCGGCGGTCCGGCCGCGGCCGCCCCTGGCGCGGACGACAACGGGAGCGGCTCGGCCGGCGTGCTCGAGCTCGGCCGGCTGTTGTCGACGCGGTCGTGGCAGCACGACGTACGACTGATCCTCTTCGGTGGCGAGGAGGAGGGACTGTTCGGCAGCAAGCAGTACGTCGCCGCGCTGCCGCCGGCCGAGCGATCCCGCGTCCGGGCCGTGCTGAACATGGACATGATCGCGACCCGGAACACCGCGATGCCGACCGTGTTGCTCGAAGGTGCGCCCGTGTCGTCGAGTCAGATGACGGCCCTGGCGACGGCGGCCGCGACGTACACCGGGCTGAAGGTGGACACGTCGCTGAACCCGTTCGCCAGCGACCATGTGCCGTTCATCAACGCCGGGGTCCCGGCCGTGCTGACGATCGAAGGCGCGGACAGCGCGAACGGCCACATCCACTCGGCGAACGACACGCTGAACTTCATCGACTGGTCGCTGGCCGCCGAGATCCTCCGGATGAACATCGCCGCGTTGGCCGGCTGGCTCGAACTGGCGGTTGCGGTTCGGCCCAGACCGGCCGGCTCAGTGGTCTCCTGGGGCCCGGACCGACTCGACGTCTTCGCGGTCGGGATGGACTCGGCCCTGTACCACAAGGCATACGACGGTAGCTGGCACGACTACGAGTCCCTAGGAGGTGTTGTCCTAAGCTGACACGCGTGTGGAGTCCGAATGCGCGTGACCTTGGCGGCCTTCCGACCCGATACGGCGTACCGACCCGCGAGCGGGCGCTGTTCCGTTCGGAATCGCTCGACGACCTGGAGGCCGACGGTCGGGCTGCTTTCGATGCCGTAGGTGCCGGACTGGTTCTCGATCTGCGCTCCGATGGGGAGATCAGGCAACCACATCTGCTCGACGGCTCATCGTCGTACCAGCGCATTCCCTGGATCGATCCGGTCGCCGATGCGGCCCGCGACGCGTCCGCCGAGGCGGGCATCGCGGACATCTACCGCGGCAGCCTCACGCGCAACAAGGAGCACATCGCACGGGCCTTCCGGGCCGTTGCGGAGGCGCCGGCCGACCGGCCGGTCGTGGTGCATTGCCGCGCGGGCAAGGACCGCACCGGCTTGATGATCGCCATCCTGCTCGACCTGGTCGGCGTGGCGCGGGCCGTCATCGCCGAGGACTACGCGCTCAGTGAAGCCCGGCTCGGTCTGCAGAACGGCCCCGAGATGTCCCGCTCCCGGCCGGAGACCATTCTGGCCTCGCTCGACCACCTCGATCGCGCGTACGGCGACGTCCGCGGGTATCTGACCTGGTGCGGGCTGACCGAGGCCGAGATCCACCGGCTCGCGACCCGCCTGGTGCCGGTCGACGTTCGGGCTGTGGTGTTCGACTTCGACGGGCTGTTGATGGACACCGAGACCACGATGGTGGAGAGCTGGCGGGCCGAGTGGGCGCATCACGGGCTCGAGCTGGAGCTCGACGAGTTCTGGCCCGGGCATGGCGGTGACATCACCGAGGATCGGTACGCCGTCCTGGCGGCCGCGGTCGGCTCCGGCTTCGATCGTGCCGCGAGCCACGCCCGCCGCACCGCCCACCGGAAGGCGATGCACCAGGACCTCGACTTCCGGCCCGGGATCCGCGCGTGGGTGATGACGGCGCGGGAGCTGGGTCTGAAGGTCGCGATCGCGAGCAGCTCACCGCGTCCGTGGGTGCAGGGTCATCTGGAGCGCGTGGACGCGGTCGAGCTCTTCGATCTGGTCGTCACCGGGGACGAGGTCGAGGCCCACAAACCCGATCCGGCGATCTATCTGCTGGCCTTGCGTCGTCTCGGCGTACCGGGTGACGAGGCGATCGCGGTCGAGGACACCGCGCACGGGGTCGCGGCGGCGCAGGCGGCCGGGATGGTGGCGGTCGCGATCCCCAACCCGTTCGTGGATGCGGTCGCCGTCGCGGCGGCCGACCTGGTTCTGGGCAGCGCTGACGAGGTGTTGCTCAGCGAGCTGCTTCTTTCCGTGGGATCGAAAGGGTCGACCGCGGTAACCGAGTGACCTATTCTGCTGACCCTCTGTAAATTTCCAACCGGAGGGATATACGGATGCGGAAGCTTGTTGGGGCTGTGGCAGCCACGGCGGCGGTTGCGGCCGGGATGGTGATGGGGACGCCGGCCCAGGCGTCGACCGCGGGGACGCAGGCTTGTGACCTGGTGACGGCGCAGTCCGTCGGGTACAGCGCGCTGATGCTGTACGTCGCGGTCGGGCTGGAGGGCTGTTCGAACAGCGTCACCGAGGTCCGGGTCGAGCTGCAGAAGGGCCCGAGCGCCACCGGCCCGTTCACCACGGTCGCCGAGACGTATGCGTACTCGGGTGGCGGCGCCTGGTTCGACGAGGGCACCGGCTGCGGCTACTACGTCGGCGTAGCCCACTGGCAAGACCAGACCGAGACGACGCCCACTCCGGCGTACTACTGCAACTGACGGCTCGGGGCCCGCGCCGACCGCGGGCCCCAAGTCAGACCACAGACAGGGGCAGGAGCTTCTTGCCGGTGGGGCCGATCTGAATCTCGGTGCCCATCTGCGGGCAGACGCCGCAGTCGAAGCACGGAGTCCAGCGGCAGTCCTCGACCTCGATCGCGCCGTCCTCCTCGAGCGAGTCCTGCCAGTCCTCCCACAGCCAGTCGCGGTCCAGGCCCGAGTCAAGGTGGTCCCAGGGCAGGACTTCGGCGTACTCGCGCTCTCGCGTGGTGTACCAGGTCAGGTCGACCGGCTCGTCGGCCAGCGCCTTCTCGGCGGACTCGACCCAGCGCTCGTACGAGAAGTGCTCGCTCCAGCCGTCGAACCGGCCGCCGTCGCGCCAGACCGCCTCGATGATCCGGCCGACCCGGCGGTCGCCGCGGGACAGCAGGCCCTCGATGATGCCGGGCTTGCCGTCGTGGTAGCGGAAGCCGATCGCCTTCGCGTACTTCCGGTCCGACCGGATCGCCGCGCCCAGCTTGGCCAGCCGGGCGTCGGTCTCCTCGACGCCGAGCTGCGAGGCCCACTGGAACGGCGTGTGCGGCTTCGGCACGAACCCACCGATCGACACGGTGCAGCGGATGTCGTTGCGGCCGGAGACCTTACGGCCGGTGGCGATCACCCGCTTGGCCAGGTCGGCGATCGCCAGCACGTCCTCGTCGGTCTCGGTCGGCAGGCCGCACATGAAGTACAGCTTCACCTGCCGCCAGCCGTGGCTGTACGCCGCCGCGACCGTGCGGATCAGGTCCTCCTCGCTGACCATCTTGTTGATCACCTTGCGCATCCGGTCCGACCCGCCCTCGGGCGCGAAGGTCAGGCCGCTGCGCCGGCCGTTGCGGGAGAACTCGTTCGCCAGCGTGATGTTGAACGCGTCGACCCTTGTCGAAGGCAACGACAACGAGACGTTGCTGCCCTCGTACCGGTCGCCCAGCCCCTTCGCCACTTCGGCGATCTCGCTGTGGTCGGCCGAGGACAGGCTGAGCAGGCCAACCTCCTCGAACCCGGACTGCTTCAGCCCGTTCTCCACCATGTCGCCGATCGTGGTGATGCTGCGCTCGCGCACCGGCCGGGTGATCATGCCGGCCTGGCAGAACCGGCAGCCGCGGGTGCAGCCGCGGAAGATCTCCACCGAGTACCGCTCGTGCACGGTCTCGGCCAGCGGAACCAGCGGCTTCTTCGGGTACGGCCAAGCGTCGAGGTCCATCACGGTGTGCTTGGCCGTCCGCCACGGGACGCCGTGACGGTTCGGGGCGACCCGCTTGATCCGGCCATCGGTCAGGTACTCGACCGTGAAGAACTTCGGGATGTAGACGCCACCGGACGCGGCCAGCCGCATCAGCACCTCGTCGCGTCCGCCCGGGCTGCCCTCGTCCTTCCACTCCCGGATCACGTCCGAGATGGCCAGCACGATCTCCTCGCCGTCACCGAGGACTGCGGCGTCGATGAAGTCGGCGATCGGCTCGGGGTTGAACGCGGCGTGCCCACCGGCCAGCACGATCGGGTCCTCGTCGGTCCGGTCGACGGCGTACAGCGGGATCCCGGCCAGGTCGAGCGCGGTCAGCATGTTGGTGTAGCCGAGCTCGGTCGAGAACGACAGCCCGAACACGTCGAACGCCCGGACCGGCCGGTGACTGTCCAGCGTGAACTGCGGGATCTTGTGGTCCCGCATCACCTGCTCCATGTCCGGCCAGACGGAGTACGTCCGCTCGGCCAGGATGTGGTCGCGCTCGTTCAGCACCTCGTAGAGGATCTGGACGCCCTGGTTCGGCAGGCCGACCTCGTACGCGTCCGGGTACATCAGCGCCCAGCGCACGCTGACCGCGTCCCAGTCCTTGCTGACCGAGTTCAGCTCACCTCCGACGTACTGGATCGGCTTCTGCACGCTAGGCAGTAACGCCTCCAGGCGCGGGAACAGCGATTCGACAGTCATCGGGCACTTCCGGTCGAGGAGCAGAGCGCCTACCAGACTAACGCCGCCCCTCCCGTACGCCGGAATCGCGCGCTCAGCCGAGGTGAGTGAGCAGCAGCGGGTTGATGACGACCGGGTGGGAGTAGGTGACGAGGTGGGCGGCGTTCTCGATGATCTCGAGGTGGGCGCCGGGGATCTGCGTGGCGAGGGGTACGACGGTCTCCGGCGGGATGGACGTGTCGGAGTCGGTCGTGATGAGGAGGACCGGAGCCGTGATGTCGGCCAGGCCCGGCAGGAGGTTGGTCGACCCCAGTGCCTCGCAGCAGGCGGCGTACCCCTCATCAGGAGTGTCGAGCAGCATCTGGCGGACGGGGGCGAGGTCGGCGAACTCGGGCAGGAACCACCGCCCCAGCGTCGCGTCGGTGATCGACTTCGTCCCCTCGGCCCGGACCTGCGCCGCACGGTCGGTCCACATCTGCGCGTTCGCGGCCGGGTTCGCCGGCGGGCACAACAGCACGAACCGATGGAACCGCTCGGGCGCGTTCTGCGCGAGCCACAGCCCCACCGCGCCGCCCAGCGAGATCCCGACGTACGACGCCTGCTCGACCTCGAGGCCGTCGAGTAACTCGATCACGTCGCCACCGAGATCGTCGATCGTGTACGGCCCAGTCGGCACCTCGGACTTGCCGTGCCCGCGGTGGTCGAACGCCACCACCCGGAATCGCTGTGACAGGACCTCGAGCTGCGGCGCCCACATCGCGGTCGTCGCCCCGAGTGACGGTCCCAGCAGGACCACCGGTGTGTCGGCGGGGCCTGTCGCCTCGTAGTTGAGTCGCATACCCCCACCTTACGGAGGATGGACCGATTCCTTTCCGCATCCCGACCGGTCGATACACGCAAACCGTTCACGGAAAGGCTGCCATGACCAGCTTCAGTGTGTTCCTGCCCTCCGGATTCGCCGGCGAGCTCGCCGGCCTCGACCCCGCCGACGCATTCCGCCGGATCACCGCGGTGGCCCAGGCCGCGGACGAGCTCGGGTTCCACGCCGTCTACGTTCCCGACCACCTGCATCCGATCCCGCCCTCGCAGGCACCGGTGTTCGAGGCCTGGACGATGATCACCGCGCTCGCGGCCGCGACCGACCGGATCCGGCTCGGCCCGTTGGTGACCTCGAACAGCTACCGCAACCCCGCGCTGCAGGCGAAGATCGCGTCCACGATCGACATCGTCAGCAACGGACGGGTGATCTTCGGGATCGGCGCCGGCTGGTACGAGCCGGACTACCTCGGCTACGGGTACGACTTCGGCTCAGCCGGCGACCGGTTGCGCCGGTTGGACGAGGCGGTGCAGTTGATCCGCCGGTTCTGGACCGAGGAGTCGGTCGACTTCGAGGGCAGGTACTACCGCGCCTCCGGCGGACTCAATCAGCCGAAGGGGATCCAGCAACCGCACATCCCGGTACTGGTCGCGGGCGCCGGTGAGCAGAAGACCCTACGGACCGTGGCACGCTGGGCCGACGCGTCGAACATCATCGACTCCCCCAAGGTCCTGCGGCACAAGTACGACGTACTGCGCAAGCACTGCGCCGACGTCGGACGCCCGTACGACGACATCCGGCGGACCGCGACGACGTCGTACATCCTGGGCGCCTCGGACGCGGAGGCCCGGGCGAGAGTCCCCGCCGGAGCCGAGTTCGCGTTCCCCGGCGATCTCGCCTCGTACGGCCTGATCGGCACCGAGTCGACGATCCGGGAACGGATCGCCGCCTTCGAGGACGCCGGGGTCCACGAACTCGTCGTGGGGTTCGAGCACGGCTTGGACGTGGAAGAACTACGGCGCTTCGCCGACCTCTTCTTCTGAGTCGGCCGAGTCCGCTAGCGATAAAGCGACAGCGCGCCCGTGAGGGAGTCGACGACCGGGCGCGCTCCGTACAGGGCGACGCCGAGGTACTCGATGTCTTCAGGCTTGGTGCCACTGAGGGTGGTGGACATCTGGTCGTAGGTGCGCGCTTGCTGGGCGATCTGGTGCATGTCGTGCACGGTGACCCCGTCGCGCGCGGCTGCTTGGGTGCGGAGTTCGTGGAGTTGCTCGGCGGAGGCCCGCAGTACGGGGATCGGGTGGGCGCACATCCCGGAGTGCAGCTCGCCGGAGGCGTCCGCGGTGTCCGAGCCGACCACGTTGTCGTGGTGGTGGTGGCCGAGGCCGACCCCGAGCAGGGCGGCGGTGTTGAGGGCGACGCCAACCGGTGCTTCGGCCGCGATCACCACGACCATCTTGTTCGTCTGCACGGCGGTAAAGCTAGCCTGCCGCACGGGCATCCGCTCGCTGCTCCGAACATCGTTCGGCAGATCTGGGAAACTTCCCCCCATGGACGAACTTGATACGGCGCTGCTGCGGATGCTGCAGAACGACGCCCGCCGGACCAACCGCGACATGGCGGCCGAGCTCGGGATCGCGCCGTCGACCTGTCTGGAGCGGATCCGCGGCCTGCGCGACCGCGGCGTGATCAGCGGGTACCACGCGGAGGTCGATCTGACTGCGATCGACCGGTCCACCCAGGCGATCATCTCGATCAAGCTGCGCCCGCAGGCGATGGCCGTCGCCGTCGCCTTCCAGGACTACGTCAACGAACTGCCCGAGACGCTGGCGATGTTCATGGTGTCCGGCGCCTCCGACTTCCTCGCCCACGTCGCGGTCAAGGACACCCAGGCACTGCGCGACCTCGTCCTCGCGCTGGCCAAACGCCAGGAGATCGCCGACATCCGCAGCTCGGTGGTCTTCGAACATCACCGCCGTACGACGATCATGCCGCTGCCCGACCGGTGACGCTTGTCCGGGTGAGAGACGGCGTGGTGGCGGTCAGGCGGCCTTGAGGACCTGTTGGGCCTTGGTGACGGCGGCTTCGGTGGCGGCGTCCAGTTCACCTTGGCCGGCCAGGACGCCGACTGAGACGACGACGTCGTTGACGCCGGTGGTGGCGACCGTGTACTCGAGACCGCGCTTCGGGCCGCTGGTGCCGGTCAGGCGGAACGCGAACGGGCCGGTGCCGAACTGGGGCGCGCTGATCTTCTCGACCTTCATCGACGTACTGCCCACGCCCTCGGTCTTGAGCGTGACCTTCGAGCAGGAGTCCACGCCATCCTCGTAGGTGCCCTGAAGGTCGGCGACCTTGTCCGCGGTGCCCATCGAATCCAGTCCGAAGTCGATGTACGGGCCTTCCTGGCTGCCGGAGAACGACCGGGTCACGCTGGCTTTCGACCCGGGGGCCTTGGTGGCGTTCAGGTATTTGATCAGGGTCTTGCAGCGGCTGCTCGGCGAC
Source organism: Kribbella sp. NBC_01484 (assembly GCF_036227145.1). Taxonomy (NCBI): domain Bacteria; kingdom Bacillati; phylum Actinomycetota; class Actinomycetes; order Propionibacteriales; family Kribbellaceae; genus Kribbella; species Kribbella sp. NBC_01484. The sequence continues at coordinate 5,276,434 of NZ_CP109437.1, read as the reverse complement.
GAGAACGGTTTCGCGTTGTCGTCCCGCTCGTCCTTCTGCTGCGTGAACCCGGTCGGGAGATCGCTCAGCACGAGCAGGGCCTTGGTGAGCTCGGCAGCCGTCCGGGTGACCGACTCGCCGGGCGTACCGCTCGGTGCCGACGGGGTCACACTCGGTGCCGGTGTCGTCCCGGCCGGAGTCGAGGCGGCCGATCCGCTCTTCTTGTCAGCTCCACCGCAGGCGGTGAGGGACAGGGCGAGGGCGGCAGCCAGAGCGAGCGGGAACGACACAAACCTGGTCATGGGGCCTCTCGGACTGGACTGAGGAGTGCAGGGAGCGAAGCGACCGGAGCGACGAGGGAAGGCCGAGAGGCAAAGCCCCATGACCCGCCGCGCCGGAGGCGCGGCATTCAGCAGAGTCATGGGGCCTCTCGGACTGGACTGAGGAGTGCAGGGAGCGAAGCGACCGGAGCGACGAGGGAAGGCCGAGAGGCAAAGCCCCATGACCCGCCGCGCCGGAGGCGCGGCATTCAGCAGAGTCATGGGGCCTCTCGGACTGGACTGAGGAGCGCAGGGAGCGAAGCGACCGGAGCGACGAGCGAAGGCCGAGAGGCAAAGCCCCATGACCGCGCCGGCGCCGAAGGCCCGGCCATCAGCAGAGTCGGGCAGGCAGCAGAGTATCTGACATGTCAGCTCTGTCTGAAGAGACTGGTCAGAAGCGGTGTGAGCGGAGGTGAATGTTCTGCAACAGGCCGACGGCCAGCAGGCAGGCGAACATCGACGAACCGCCGTACGAGACGAACGGCAGCGGCAGACCGGTAACCGGCATGATCCCGAGCGTCATCCCAATGTTCTCGAACGCCTGGAACGCGAACCAGCAGACGATCCCGGTCGCCACCAGCCGGCCGAACGCGTCCCGCGCGTTGGTCGCGATTCGCAGCCCGCGGAACAGGATCACCGCGAACAGCACGATGATGGTGCCGGCACCGATCAGCCCGAGCTCCTCCCCTGCGACCGTGAAGACGAAGTCGGTGTGCTGCTCGGGGACGAACGCGTTCTGCGTCTGGCTGCCGTGGAACAGCCCCTGGCCGAAGACCCCGCCGTTGCCGATCGCGATCCGGGCCTGGTTCACGTTGTACCCGATCCCCTGCGGGTCCGAGGACGGGTTCGCGAACGCGATGAACCGGGACAGCTGGTACTGCTTCAGCACCTGCAGCTTGATCGCGATCGCCGCGACCACCACCCCCGCGGTGAGCAGGCCGAGCATCCATCGCTTCGGTACGCCGGACACCGCGACGATCCCGAACACGATCGAGCCCAGCACCATCACCGTGCCGAGGTCGGGCTGCAGCATCACCAGGACCACCGGCACGGCGGCGACCGCGATCGCCTGCGCGACGTCGATCGTCCGGGCGGTCTCGTTGCGGTCGGTCTCCCCCTTCTCCGCGATCAGCAGTGCCATCCCGACGATCACCGCGAGCTTGGCGAACTCGCTCGGCTGGATCGACATCCACGGCAATTGGATCCACGACCGCGATCCGTTGATCACCGCGCCGACCCCGGGCACCAGGACCAGGACCAGGCCGACGATCGAGGCGGCGTACAGGACCGGGGCGAGGATGCGGACCCGGCGGTGGTCGGTGATCGCGGCGCCGATCGCGAGCATCAGGCCGATCGCGAAGTTCATCGCGTGCCGGACCAGGAACGCGTACTGGTTCCCGTCGGTGAGCGACGTGCGGGCGTGCGTCGCGGACCAGATCAGCATCGCGCCGATGAACGACAGCGCGACGACACCGAGCACGAGGACCCAGTCCACCTGCCAAAACGTCGACCGTCGATCCATCCGCGGCCGGGTCCGGATCGGGCTCAGCATTGCCATGCTCGGGCCCTCACTGCTTCGGCTTGGTCTGGCCGGCGGGCGGCACCGGCTTGATGTTGTACAGGGTCTCGTAGATCTTGCGGACCGCGTCACCGCCGGCGCCCGAACCGGTGCCGGCCTGGCTGATCATCATCACCACGGCATAGCGATCCGTGTACGACGCCAGCCACGAGGTGGTCTGCTTGCCGTAGACCTCCGCCGTACCGGTCTTGGCCCGGACCGGCACCTGGTCGACCGGGAAGCCGACGAACTTCCACGCCGCCGTACCGGTCTTGACCGTCTGCTGCAGCGCGCGGTCGATGTAGGTCAGCGTGCTCTTCGGGACCGGCAGCTTCGTCTTCACCGTCGGCTTGATCTCGTGTGACTTGCCGTTCGCGCCGATCCAGGACTGGACCACGCGCGGCTCGTACACGGTGCCGCCGTTCGAGAGGGCCGCGTAGACCGTCGCGAGTTGCAGCGGGGTGACCGTGGTGTCGCCCTGACCGATCGCGAAGTTCACCGCGTCACCGGCGCGATACTTGTAGCCGTCGACACAGAACTCGCGGGAGAACTGCTTCAGGAACGCCGACGTCCCGGCCGGCGGTTTGCTCGCCAGCTTGCAGTAGTAGTCCTTCTGCGAGTCGTAGTAGGTCTTCTTCCATTTCCGGTCCGCGATCCGGCCGCTCACCTCCCCGGGCAGGTCGACCCCGGTCGGCTTACCGAGGCCGAACTTCTGCGCCATCTCGACCAGCGGGTCGTGCGTGCTGATGTCGCTCGAGTTGCCGCCCTCTTTGAGCCAGAGCGCGTAGGCGATCCGGTAGAAGAACGTGTCGCACGACAGCGCGAGCGCCTGGTCGAAGCCGATCATCCCGTACGACGCGGACTCGTAGTTCTTGAAGCGGCGGTTGCCGACCTCGAAGTACGGCGAGCAGTCGAGCCGGGTCTTCGGGCTGTACCCGGCGCCGAGTGCGGCCGAGGTGGTGATCGGCTTGAACGTCGACCCCGGGGCGAGCTGAGCCTGCAGTGCGCGGGAGACCAACGGCGTGCCCGACTTGGTTGAATACAGCGCATCCAGCTCGCGCTGGCTGATGCCGCCGACCCAGACTCCCGGGTCGTAGCTCGGGTAGCTCGCCATCGAGACGATCCGGCCGGTCTTGGTGTCCATCACGACCGCGGCACCGGAGTCGGCGACGTACTTCTTCTTGGTGATCGGGTCGTACTGCTTCCGCGCGGTCATGATCGCGTTCTTCAACTGGGTCTCGACGGACGCCTGGATCCGCGCGTCGATCGTGGTCACCAGGGTCGCGCCCGGCACCGGAGCGGTCTGCTTCTGGATGCCGGTGGTGTATCCGACCGCGTCGACGATGACGTCCTTCACGCCCGGCGTCCCGCGGAGCAGCTGGTCGTACGTGCGCTCGACACCGGCCCGGCCGACGAGGTCCGAGCGGTGCGGGACCGAGTCCTGTCCGGCCTTGTCCAGGTCCTCGAGCTCTTCGGTCGTGATCGGCGAGAGATAGCCGAGGATGTGGGCCGCGTTCACGTGGTACGGCGCCGGGTACGCGCGCAGTGTCTGCGACTCGGCGGCGATCCCGGGGAAGTCCTCGCGGCGTTCCATCACCTCGATCGCGATCTGCTCGCTGACGTCCTTCGCCACCGGAATCGGCTGGTACGGCGTCCCGTTCCAGCAGGCGGGTGGTTTCGACGCGCGGGGCTCACCGCACAGCATGGTGCGTGCTTTGAGGTCCTTCGGCTTCTGCCTGAGCACTTTCGCGAGCCGCGTGATCACGACGTTCTGCTGGCTGTCCGGGAGTTTTGCGAGCACCGAGCGGTCGACGGTGATGACCAGCGACACCCGGTTGCCGACCAGCGTCCGGCCCTGCGAGTCAACGATCGTGCCGCGCGGCGCCGGCACCAGCACCTGGCGGGTGTGGTTCTGCGTCGCCGCCTGGCTGTAGTCCGCGTTGGACATCACCTGCATGTACCAGAGCCGCCCGAACAGCGTGCACAGCAAGGAGAAAACCAGCACTCCGATCACGAACAACCGCAGCCGTGCCTTGAGCGGAGCCTCGAACCCGTCCCAACTCATGGCACCACTCGTCTGCTGCGTTCGCGCGCTGGAACCACGCGACCCAGGACCCACATGACGAGCGGGATCACCACGATCGCGCCGACCACGTCGTACCCCGCGGCGATGCCGAGGCGGACGCCGAACTCGCCCCAGACGACGGACGGGTCATGCAGCAGCGAACCCGTGGCCGAGTACAGGAACAGGGAGACCGCGGTGCCGAGTACGACGGTCAGCGCGACGGCGAGCGGCCCGACCGGACCGGTGGACGTCTCACGGCGGATCAGACCCGCGACGTACCCGGCGATCGCGAGGGACAACGCCCAGCGCCCCGCCGTGTGATCGGCCGGTGGTACGACGTCCAGCAGCAGACCCCCGGCGAAGCCGGCGATCGCTCCCCATTCCGGCCCACGCGACAACCCCAGCGCGATCACGACGATCAGCGTGAGGTCGCAGGTGACGCCGGCGACCGCGATGTTGGACAGCACCGAGGTCTGCACGGTCACGGCCAGCATCAGGAAGAGGGCGGCCAACCCGATACGTACAGCGATCACGTCAGTTCCCCTTTCCTGCTGGAGGTTTGAGTTGGGTGCGCGGTGCCCGGGCCGGTGGTCCGGTCACCACGCCGACCGTGTCGATCCGGGTCGGATCGACGTACGGCTTGATCGTCGCGGTGGACCCGAGGGAGCCCTCGTTCGGCGTGACGGAGGTGACGACACCGATCGGGACCCCCGGCACGTACGGCGCGTTGCCGCTGGAGCCCCAGGTGACGATCCGGTCGCCGACCTTCGGCCGCGCTTTCAGGTCGACCAGCTTGTAGTCGAGGGTGCCCGCCACCTCGCCGCGGCCGGAGACGAAGCCGAGCGCCATCGTCGCGTTCAGCCGGCCGCCCACGGTCGAGTTGCGGTCGCCGATCAGCAGCACGGTCGCGGTCCCCTGGGTGGTCCGCACCACCCGGCCGACCAGACCGGTCCCGTTCAGCACGGTCATGTCGACGTGCACGCCGTCCGCCGTACCGGCGTCGATCGTGACCGTGTGGTTGAAGCTCTGGGCACTGCCGATCCCGATCACCCGGGCCGGCGTCATCGCGTACGCCGGCGCGAGCTTGAGCAGCTGGTCCAGCTCCGTGGCCCGGTTGCGGGCGTAGTCGGAGGTGTTCAGCTCCCGGGTCAGGTCCTCGTTGTCCTTCTTCAGTTTTTCGTTCTCTGCTTTCAACCTATCCATTTCCGCGAACCGGTCGCGGAGGTTGTCCACAGGCTGCCGGGCCGAGGTCGCGGTCGACTCGAGCGGGCCGAACACGCCCGCCGCGGCCTCGCGCAGCGGCTCCACCGGCGAGCCGGCCGAGCGCCGGGCGTCCAGCACGATCAACGTGAAGCAGGCCAGTACGACCAGGACCAGCACGGTCCGGCGGCGGCGGACCCCGCGCGGCGTGCCGGCTGAGCGGAGCGGTGCACCGGCCGAACGGAACGCGCTCCGGGCCGGAGTACCGAGGTCTTTGAGCATCGGTGGAACCTCAGCGCCGGTTGTCAGTTACCAGAATGCGGTTCAGCGTCTCGATGTTGTCGACGCACTTGCCGGCGCCGAGCACGACGGCGTCCAACGGGTTCTCCGCCACGTGGATCGGGATACCGGTCTCGTGCCGCAGCCGCTCGTCCATGCCCTTCAGCAGCGCGCCGCCGCCGGTCAGCACGATGCCGCGGTCGACGATGTCGCCGGCCAGCTCCGGCGGGGTCTTGTCCAGGGTGGCCTTGACCGCGTCGACGATCGCGGTGATCGGCTCCTCGATCGCCTGCCGGATGTTCGACGACGAGACCTTCACGGTCCGCGGCAGGCCGGACACCATGTCCCGGCCGCGGATCTCGCTGTCCGGCCCGTCGGTGGTCGGGAACGCCGACCCGATCGTCATCTTGATCTGCTCGGAGGTCGCCTCGCCGAGCATCAGCGAGTACTCCTTCTTGCAGTAGTTCACAACTGCCTTGTCGATGGCGTCACCGGCCACCCGGATCGACTGACTGGTGACGATGCCGCCGAACGAGATGACCGCGACCTCCGTCGTACCGCCGCCGATGTCGACCACCATGTTGCCGGTGGCGTCGCGGACCTCGAGGTTGGAGCCGAGCGCGGCGGCCATCGGCTCCTCGATGATGTAGACCTTGCGGGCCCCGGCCATGTATCCGGCGTCGCGGACCGCGCGCTGCTCGACCGCGGTGATCCCGGACGGCACGCAGACCACGATCCGCGGCTTGGCGAAGTACCGGCGCCGGTGCACCCGCTGGATGAAGTAGCGCAGCATCTGCTCGGCGGCGTCGAAGTCGGCGATCACGCCGTCCTTCAGGGGGCGGATCGCGGTGATGTTGCCGGGCGTCCGGCCGATCATCTTCTTCGCCTCGTGCCCGAACGCGACCGCCTCGCGCGGTTCGTCGGTCCGGGTGGCCACCACCGAGGGCTCGTTCAGTACGACGCCCCGACCACGGACGTAGACGAGTGTGTTCGCCGTCCCGAGATCGACCGCCATGTCGCGGCCGAGCATGCTGTTCGCCACCGCGGCACCTCCCACTCGGTCCCCGATCAGGCTAAGCGCCGCCCGCGCCCAGCCCATGGACCGACACGACCCGTCCGCCCAGGCACGTATCGTATCCGTTTCTTCACCAGCAGTCCCCAGCGGGCCGCGGACCCCTTAGATCATGGGAGGTCGGGGAACCAGATCTTGATTTCGCGGGCGGCGGACTCCTCGGAGTCGGAGCCGTGCACGAGGTTCTCGCGGTTGGACAGCGAGAGGTCGCCCCGGATGGTGCCGGGGGCGGCCTTGCGGCCGTCGGTGGCGCCGTTCAGCGCGCGGACCACCTCGACCGCCTCGTCTCCTTCGAGGACCAGAGCGACCAGCGGGCCGCTGATGACGAAGTCGCGCAGCGGCGGGTAGAACGCCTTCTCGACGTGCTCGGCGTAGTGCTGGTCGGCCAGCTCAGCGTCGATCGTGCGCTGGTCCATCGCGACGATCCGGAGCCCTTTGGCCTCGAACCGGCCCAGCACCTCGCCCACCAGGCCACGGCGGACCGTGTCGGGCTTCAGCAGGACCAGGGTGCGCTGCGACATCTGTCAACTCTTTCTCGAAGTAGGTCGGGGCGCCGAGCCTAACCGCTCTGTGCTTCCTGTGCCTTCTTGGCTTCCTCGATGCGGCGGCCGAGGACGATGGCGGCCACCCAGAAGCCCGCGAACGCGAGCCCGAGCACGAACATCACCGGTACGACGAAGCCGAGGCCGACCGCGCCGACCTGGACCACCGACCCGAGGATGTAGCCGAGCTGGAAACGCAGCAGACCGGCGGCGATGATCGCCAGTACGGCGAGCCCGATGCAGACCGGCACCGCCACCCCGGGCCGGACGTCGGCAACCGAGATCATCACCGGCGTCACCAACGCGAGCAGCAACGCCTCGAAACCGAGCACGATCGAGGCGAGCGACCTCATTGCTCGTCCTTCGGTTTGCGGACCAGCAGGGTGCGCGCTTCGCCGGCGGTGATGACGGATCCGGTGATCAGTACGCCGCCCGTCCCCATGGCGATCGCGTTCTCCTCGGCCAGCCGGATCGCGTCGTCGATCGCGTCGATCAGATGCGGCCGGACCAGCACCCGATCCTCACCGAAGATCTCCATCGCCAGCTCTCCCAGCTCCTCGGCCGGCATCGAACGTTCGACGAAGCTGTTCCGGGTGCACACGACCGTCTCCATGATCGGCTCGAACGCCTCGAGAACGCCGTACACGTCCTTGTCCTTCATGCAGCCGAGGACGCCGATCAGTGGCTGGAACGCGAACGCCTCGGAGACCGTGGCCGCGGTCGCCTCGGCGCCATGCGGGTTGTGCGCGGCGTCGACGATGATCGTCGGGCTGGTCCGGACGACCTCCATCCGGCCGGGGCTGGTGACCTGGGCGAAGCCGGCCTGGAGCAGTTCGGTGCTGACCCGCCCCTCGGCCTGCGGGCCTGCGCCCAGCAGCGCTTCGACGGCAGCGACCGCGGTAGCCGCATTGTGCGCCTGGTACTCACCGTGCAGGGGGACGTAGATCTCGTCGTACTCTCCGCCCAGGCCCTTGATATCGATCAGCTGGCCACCGACCGCGACCGAGCGGCCCGTGACGCCGAACTCGATCCCTTCGCGGGCGACCTGCGAACCGACCTCGGCGGCCTTGGCCAGCAGCACCTCGAAGACGTCCAGGCTCTGCTGCGACATCACCGTCGTACCGCCGGGCTTGATGATGCCGGCCTTGTCCCGGGCGATGGTGACCGGATCCGCGCCGAGGATGTGCGCGTGGTCGACCGCCACCGGGGTGATCACCGAGACGGTCCCGTCGGCGACGTTGGTGGAGTCCCAGGTGCCGCCGAGGCCGACCTCGATGACGGCCACGTCGACGGGCGCGTCCGCGAAGACCGCGAACGCCATCGCGGTCATCACCTCGAAGAACGACAGCGGATGTTCCTGCTCGGCGTCGACCACGTCCAGGTACGGCGCGATCTCGGCGTACGCGTCGACGAAGAGTTGCTCGCTGATCGGTTCGCCGTCCAGGGTGATCCGCTCCCGGACCGACTCCAGGTGCGGGCTGGTGAACCGGCCGGTGCGCAGGCCCGCCTCGCGGAGCAGGGTGTCGATCATCCGCGCGGTCGAGGTCTTGCCGTTGGTCCCGGTCAGATGCACCACGGGGTAGGCCTTCTGCGGGTCGCCGAGCAGCTCGACCAGCCGTTGGATCCGGTCCAGCGTGGGCTCGATCTTGTGCTCCGGCCATCTTTGCTGAAGCCGTGCCGATACCTCGGCGTAGGAAAGGTCGCTCATCAGAACACCGAGTCTAGTGAGCGCTGTGGATAACCGGTCGGAGCACCCCTTGACAACCACTACGATTGTGCGCATGAGCCTGACGTCCCGTGTTCCAGACAAGCCCAGCCTCGAAGGTCTCGAGGAGAAGTGGGCTGCCGTATGGAAGGAACAGCAGACCTACGCCTTCGACCGCACCGCCGAGCGCGCCGATGTGTACTCCATCGACACGCCCCCGCCGACGGTCTCCGGGTCGCTGCACGTCGGCCACATCTTCAGCTACACCCACACCGATCTGGTCGCCCGCTTCCAGCGGATGCGCGGCAAGAAGGTCTTCTACCCGATCGGCTGGGACGACAACGGCCTGCCCACCGAGCGCCGGGTCCAGAACTACTACGGCGTCCGGTGCGACCCGTCGCTGCCGTACGACCCCGACTTCACCCCGCCGGCGAAGCCGGACCCGAAGCGTCAGCTGCCGATCTCCCGGCAGAACTTCGTCGACCTGTGCGGTGAGCTGACCCACATCGACGAGCAGGCGTTCGAGGCGATGTGGCGGAAGGTCGGCCTCAGCGTCGACTGGTCGTACCTTTACACCACGATCTCCGAGGACTCACGTCGTACGTCCCAGCGGGCGTTCCTGCGGAACTTCGCCCGCGGCGAGGCGTACCTGTCCGAGGCGCCGACAATGTGGGACGTCACGTTCCAGACCGCGGTCGCGCAGGCCGAGCTGGAGGCGCGGAACTATCCCGGCTTCTTCCACCGGATCGCATTCCACGCGCCGCACGGGCCGGTCTATATCGAGACGACCAGGCCGGAGCTGATCCCGGCCTGTGTCGCGCTGATCGCGCACCCGGACGACGAGCGGTACCAGGGCTTGTTCGGCAAGACCGTGACGTCGCCACTGTTCGGCGTCGAGCTGCCGGTCCTCGCACACGAGGCGGCCGAGCCGGACAAGGGAGCCGGCATCGCGATGTGCTGCACGTTCGGCGACCTGACCGACGTCCAGTGGTGGCGCGAGCTGCAGCTTCCGACCCGCACGGTCATCGGCCGCGACGGCCGACTGCTCCGCGAGACGCCGCAGTGGCTGGAAGGCTCGGAGCTGTACGGCGAACTGGCCGGCAAGACCGTGTTCAGCGCGCGTGAGCTGATCGTCGCGAAGCTGCGCGAGAGCGGCGACCTGGACGGTGAGCCGATGCCGACCCAGCGGATGGCGAACTTCTACGAGAAGGGCGACAAGCCGCTGGAGATCGTCTCGACCCGCCAGTGGTACATCAAGAACGGCGGCCGGGACGCCGAGCTCAAGCAGGAGTTCATCGACCGGGGCAACGAACTGGCCTGGGTCCCGGACCACATGCGGCACCGATACCTGAACTGGGTCGAGGGGCTGAATGGTGACTGGCTGATCTCCCGCCAGCGCTTCTTCGGCGTCCCCTTCCCGGTCTGGTATCCGCTCGACGCCGAGGGCGAGCCGGACTACGACCACCCGCTGATGCCTTCAGAGGCGGAGCTCCCGATCGACCCGACCTCGCAGGCACCGCGTGGGTACGACGAATCCCGGCGCGGCAAGGCCGGTGGGTTCGTGGCGGACCCGGATGTGATGGACACATGGGCCACGTCGTCGCTGACGCCGCACATCGTCTGTGGCTGGGAGCGGGACGAGGACTTGTTCCGCCGGACGTTCCCGATGGACCTGAACACGCATGCGCACGAGATCATCCGTACCTGGCTGTTCTCCCGCGTCGTCCGGGCCCACTTCGAGAACGGCACGCTGCCGTGGGCGCGGTCGATGATCTCCGGTTTCGTTGTCGACCCGGACCGCAAGAAGTTCAGCAAGTCCAAGGGCAACGCGATCATCCCGGACGAGATCCTGACCAAATTCGGCTCGGACGCGGTCCGGTGGCGGGCCGCGATGACCCGGCCGGGGCTGGACTCGCCGTTCGACGAGTCGCAGATGAAGGTCGGGCGGCGGCTGGCGATCAAGGTCCTGAACGCATCGAAGTTCGTTCTCGGGTTCGGGGCGTCGACGGTCGATCCGGCGGCGGTCACGGAGCCCGTCGACCTGGCGATGCTGCAGCGACTGCGGTCGGTCGTCGCGGACGCGACGGCTGCCTTCGAGCGGTACGACTACACAGGTGCTCTCGAGGTCAGTGAGCGGTTCTTCTGGACGTTCTGCGACGACTACGTCGAACTGGTGAAGGAGCGCGCATACGGCGGTCAGGGCGACGCCGGCGCTGCTTCGGCGAAGGCGGCGTTGGCAGTTGCGTTGTCGGTCCAGTTGCGGCTGCTGGCGCCGTACCTGCCGTATGCGACCGAGGAGGTCTGGTCGTGGTGGCAGGAGGGTTCGATCCACCTGACCAGCTGGCCGACGCCGGACGCCGACCTCGCGGTCGCCGACCAGGAGCCCGAGGTCCTGGATGCGGTCTCCGAAGTGCTCGCGGGGATCCGTGGCGCCAAGTCGGAGGCGCAGGTCTCGATGAAGACCGAGGTCAGCAAGGTCGAGGTCACCGGACCTGCCGCCCGGCTGACGCTGGCCGAGCGGGCCGAGCCCGATCTGCGGGCGGCCGGCCGGATCACCGGCGAGATCATCTGGCACCCGGACAGCACCGACGCGATCAAGGTCGTCGCCGCCCTCTGAACGCATCCGTTTCGCCCGGTGCCCGCCCCCTTCCGGGGAGGCGGGCACCGGCCGTTCGGCGCCACGAGAGATGCTGGACTAGTCCCCTGCTCTTGAAGAGCCAGGGCCGAAGACCGCGAACCGAACGACTACGCTACGGAGCGGATTTGTCTCGATGTGGAACCATCGGGTCCGAACCGCGCGACCGCACGTCCGAGGAGCCAGCCCCATGAGCGACCCCACCACCCCGGCCCGCCCAACCCCCGAGGCTCCCGCCACCCCTGCTTCCGAACCCGCGGACAGCACCACAACGAACGCGAAGCCGGCAGACGAGACCACCGCGACGGCTGCGGATGACAGCACCGCGACGGCTGCGGAGACCACGACCGAGCTGGCGCCGGTGGGCGCGGACGACACGGCACCGGCCGAGCCTGCCGGGAAGGCACCGGCGGCTGCGGCCACGGCGACCACCGGCGCCGCGACTGCAACCGCCACCGCCACCGCCACCGCCAAGAAGTGGTGGCAGCGAACTCCAGCAACCGACGCTTCGGATTCTGGTGTGAAGAAGAAGTGGTATCGGCGGATTCGGCTGCGAGGGCCTTGGCTGACGGTCGGTGTCGCGCTGGTCGCGATCATCGTGCTGGCATTGCTGGGGTACGTGTGGGGCCTGGGGCCGCTCAACCGGCTGAACACGGCGCGCGGGATCACCCCGCCGGCGAAGCTCGCGGGGCTGGACCGGATCACCGATCAGGAGATCCGCGGCCAGTTGCAGCTGGATCAGACCCGGCAGGCGTTGAGCCGGATCAACGACGGGAAGCAGGCGACGGTCGAGGCGTACGGGACCATCGACGGCAACCGGATGTTCGTGGTGATCGCGCTCCGCGGCAAGGTCGACATCAACAAGACCGTCGCGGACTCCGGCGCGACCCCGGACAAGGTCAAGAAGGTCGGCAACTCCACCTGCGTCGAATCCACCGGCAACCTCCCCACCCAGTGCTACCGCGGTTCGAACACCCTGACCGTCATCGCCCAGTCCGCCAACGAGGGCGTCGCCGTGGATCAGGTCGCCCCGGTGGCCGAGGAAGCCTTCGACGCGATGAAGTGAGTCAGCCCAGCAGGCCTGCGATGGCGATCATGATCGGGATGGACAGCAGCGTGCTCAACAGGACCACACTCCGTGCGAGCGTGCGGCTGCTGCGGTAGTGAACGGCGTACACATAGACGTTCTGCGCGGTCGGTAGCGCGGCAAGCAAGGTCGGCGCCAGCAGGGCCGCGCCGTGGAGGTCGAGCACCCAGCGCCCAACGGCGTACGCCGCAAGCGGCTGCACCATCGTCTTCAGGAGCACGGCCAGTACGACGTCCCGCTGCAGCGTGATCGAGTCCTTGGTGCCGGCGCTCAGGCTGAGTCCGTAGGCGACCAGAGCGACAGGCACGGCCGCAGCGGCGATGAGGTCGATCGGGCGCATCACGAGGGTCGGGAGGTGCACCCCCAGCGCGGCGCAGAGCAGCCCGAGCAGGGACGCAACAGTCAGCGGATTGCGGAACGGACGGGCCACCACGGTCCGCAACGACACCCGCCGGCCGGTCCCCTGCCGATCACCATCGAGTACGGCGAACGCGATCGGCGCCATCACCAGCAACTGGAACAACAGGATCGGCGCGACCACCGCGCCCACCCCGAGCACGTACGCCGCCACCGGTACGCCGAGGTTGCCCGCGTTCACGTACGACGACGCGAGTACGCCGATCGTCGCCTCGGATCTCGTCCGTCGCCAGATCAGCGCGGCCGCCAGCAGGAAGATCACCTGGACCACGAACAGGCTGGCCACGTTGGTCACCAAGACGACCGAGAAGATCGAATGCAGGTCCGCGCGGGCGACGGTCGTGAACAGCAACGCCGGCGTCGCCACGAAGAACGCCAGCCGGGACAGCACCAGCTCGTCCTGAGCCCGCAGTACGCCGATCAGCCCGACGACATACCCGAGCACGGCCACCGAGACCAGCGCAACGAAGGCACCGACGACGGCGGACACTTCAGGCGCTCAACGGCTTCGGCACGGCTGGATCGTATAGGAACGGTTCACCCCGAACCCGGGGCCGGTTTCACCGGTTGGACGCTCAGCACGCACCGTGTGCGGACCGGCACGTGTCGATGATGCCGGCCATGGTCGCGCGGAAGTGTTCACGGTCGGGAGCCCCGAGTGGCTCGAGCAGCTGGTTCAGCGCGTCGCTGACGTCGGCATGGAAGGCCGTCGCCGCTCGGTGGCCGGCGTCGGTGAGCGTCACCTGAACGGCCCGCCGGTCGCCGGGAACCCGCGAACGCTCGGCCAGCCCACGCTTCTCGGCCCTGTCCATCAAGCCGGTCAGCGCGGCCTTCTCGACGCCGAAGCACTGCGCCAGCTCGGCCATTCCCTTCGGACCACCGAGCAGGACGCAGAGCAACCTGGCCTGGACCGGCGTCAGGTCGTGCCGTTCGGAGAGGCTCGCGTAGATGCCCTGTACCACGCCCGTGAGCTGCAGCAGCCCCGCCGCGGCATCCATCCGGTCCGCATCCAGGTCGACCGCGTGCAGCAGCGGCGCAGCCGGGCGCAGGTCCCTCGCGGCGCGAGCCCGCACCGGACCGCCGGGCGTCTCCGTCTCACTCACATCCACTAAGGTACATGGCATGTATAGTTAACATTGCGTACAGTACGTGGCGTTAACTATCGAGGAGAAGCGATGTCTTTCAGCGACGAGGAGCTCGCCTACCTGCGATCCCAGCAGCTGGCCCGGATCACGACCGTCTCCAGCGACGGCCAGCCGGACGCCGTACCGGTCGGGTTCGAGTACGACGGGACGCACCTGTTCATCGGCGGCATGGACCCCGCCAGGACCCGCAAGTTCCGCAATGTCCGCGACGGGAACACCAAGGTCGCGGTCATCCTGGACGACCTGGCGTCCGTCACCCCGTGGGTCCCGCGCTACCTGCGCATCTACGGCAACGCCGAACTCGTCGAACGCGACGGCCGCTTCGGCCCCGGCGCCTACCTGCGCATCACGCCGACGGTGTCGTGGAGCTTCAACCTCGAAGCCAAGCCGTTCACTCACGACAACCGCGTCACCACCACCCGCACCGTCCACGCAGCCGAGGCGGTGAACGGGCGATGAGCTTCGACACCCAACCAGGCACGCGAGGCGCCCGCCAGCCGAAGGGGCGCATGATGAGCTGGATGAACCGCCTGATGGCTCGGCGTGTCCGTCGGCGCGGCGCCAAGTTCCTGGGCTTCAACGCGATGGCCCTGACCACAGTCGGTCGCAAGAGCGGTCTCGAGCGGACGACGCCGGTCGGCTGGTTCCCCGGGACCGACGGGAGCTGGCTGGTGGTGGCCTCCGCGGCCGGCGCACCAGGCAACCCTGACTGGTACTACAACCTCGCCGCCCACCCCGACCAGGTCCGGATCGACGTCGACGGCAAGACCGTGGACGTACGCGCGGAACAGTTGCACGGACCGGAGCGCGCGCAAGCGTGGGACCAGATCACGACCGCCGCACCGCGGTTCGCGCAGTACCAGGTGAAGACCGACCGCGAGCTTCCGGTCATCCGGCTGGTTCCGCGGCACTGATCCATCGCCTGGCACGATCCGACGAGTCCATGAGGAACTCCGGGGGCGGCCGAGGTTGACAACGAGGGCGAAGCGCCGTGCCTGCAAGGAATTCTGCACCTTTGAGGCCCGCTGGTCCTATCGGCACGGCACTTCGTTGCCGCCGAGGCTCAAACAGCGTAGGTGCAGTGTTCGGCCGCGCCTGCGAAGTTCAGATGGAAGCATGCCCGCGCGAGATAACCGGGTCCGTCCCAGTATTCGCCGGTACTGGCCAGGTCCGCGGCCCCGGACAGGTTTTGGAGGATGGCGGTTCCCGCCACCGACGACCAGGTCGCGCCGTTGTTGGTCGAACGCTCGAGCAGCATGGTGCAGTTCCAGCCCGCGTGGTCGTTGTAGTAGAACGCTCGAGCATAGTTGTTGGAATACAGCTGCACCTCTGCGCGGCAATAGCCGGCAGCAGTGTCCTGCTGAACCTCTTGCCACGTGCTGGTGCCGCCGCGAGTCTCAGCCTGGGCAGCGGTCTGGGTGCCGACCAGGATGGCTGTCACGCCGACGGCGACGGACAAGGTGCGAAGTACTCGTCTGCGCATGCGGTACGAACTCCGTTTCTCTGACGTCCATCGTCTCTCTCCCACGAGAGAAACTTTGAGATTCGGATTGTACGGATCCCGTAGGGTCACCCGACTGGCCGGGTTCGAGGACACATCGTCCGGCTCACGCCGAGGCACTGAACCGTAACCTGTCAGATGCTGCCCAGTCAGCGGCTGGAGTGGAAAGATTCCACCACCGGACCCGACGATGGTCGGCATGACTACTTCCGCTCGAGTATTCCGGGCTGCGCTGGGCGCGGCCGCGGTGTTGGGTGTGCTGACGGCCGCGATGACGCCGTCCGCCGGTGCGGCTCCGATCGATGGGGTTGGTACGGCGGCTGTGCTGGTGCCGGCCGGACAGGGGCTGCCGATCGGGGACGCGGATCTGGTGGAGACCCGGACCAGCCAGGTGCTGGCTCGCGGGGTCACGCTGACGCAGATCGTGCGTGGGACCGACCCGGCGCCGGCCGACCAGATCAACACCACGCCACGCGGCCCGTGGGTCGTCAATGTGCTCACCATCGACCCGGCGAAGTCGAAGGGCCACCTCAAGACGACGTACGGTCCCGACCTGGCCCGCGTCGAGAAGACCTCGGACCTGGTGAAGTCGGCGGGCGCGCTCGCCGGGGTGAACGCGTCCTTCTTCACCTTCACGGCGGACCCGCTGTACCCGGGTGACCCGGTCGGCCTCGTATCTCCGACGGCAAACTGCTGAGCGAGCCCCTGACCGACCCGACCGAGGCCAACCTTCTGATCGATGCCAAAAGCAACAAGATGGTCATGGGCCACCTGAGCTGGTCCGGCGCGATCCGGAACCGCTCCACCGGCGCCGAACTCCCACTCGAGTTCGTCAACCACCCGCCGGTGATCCCGGCCGCCTGCGCCACGCTGCCCGACCAGACCACGTGCACCACACCGGGTGACGTCGTACTGTTCACCCCCGAATTCGCTGCGGCGACTCCGGCCGGCGCTGGCGTCGAGGTGGTGCTGGATCGGCGTGGATGCGTCCTACGGACGGCGACCACGCGCGGCACGACCCTGACTCCGAGCCAGACCTCACTCCAGGCGACCGGCCAGGAGACGGTCGCGCTCCTGAAGGTCAAGGGCTGCGTCCACACCGACCTGAAGGTGTCGAACGAGAACGGCGACAAGGTCCCGCTCCACAGCGGCCTGTACGGCGTGACCGGTCGCTACCGCTTGACGGCGAACGGCGAGATCGTCGTACCGGGCGGCACCGGCAGCTTCTTCGACCGCAACCCGCGCACGATCGCCGGTACCACGTGGGACGGCAAGGTCGTGCTCGCGACGATCGACGGCCGGCAGACGACGAGCGTCGGTACGACGATGAACGAGACGGCCGCGGTCGCGAAGGCGCTCGGTCTGCGGAACTCGATCAACCTGGACGGCGGCGGCTCCACCGCGATGGCGCTGCAGGACGGGACGGTGGTCAACCACCCGAGCGGCACCGGTGGCGCCGAACGCGCCGTCGGCGACGCGATCGTCTTCGTCCCCGGCCGGTAACACCAGTACGTTGAAGGGGTGCGACTACGGCTCGGCCTGTGGACGACCGTCCTCTTCCTGACGGCCGGGTGCGGTGGTGGGCAGGCGAAGGAGCCCGCCACCACCGCCCCGGCCAGCATCACCGTGACCAGTACGGCGTTCCGCGACGGCGGCCCGATCCCGCGCAAGTACACGTGCGACGGCGACGGTGTCTCACCACCGCTGACGTGGACCGGTCTGCCCGCCGGCACCGGCGCGCTGGCGATCGTGGTCGACGATCCGGATGCACCACGCGGCACCTTCACCCATTGGGTCGTGCTCGACCTCCAGCCCACGACCGCGTCGATCGCCGAAGGACAGCTACCGCCGACCGCGAAGCAGGCCGCCAACTCAGCCGGCAAGTCCGCGTACTACGGTCCCTGCCCACCGAGTGGAACTCATCATTACCGCTTCACGATCTACGCGCTGTCCCAGGCAACCGGACTGCCCGATGGCACCAAGCTCGACGAGGCGCTCAAGGCGATCGACTCCAAATCCATCGCCCGCGGCCGCCTCACCGCGCTGTTCGCCCGCTAGTAGCCGTAGCCCCCACCACCCGTGGATGACGGCGCCTGCGTCGGCGCTGCGGCCGTGGTGGTCGCCGCGTGCCAGGTGAAGGCGGTGCCGGCGAACGCGTCCTGCACGTTGTTCCCCTTGCCTTGCCCCGGCCCGTTGTCCAGGTTGAACGTGTACAGCGGCTTGCCTTGGTACGTGAGCTGGTCGTTCCCAGTGTCGGTCCGCTTGACCACTCCCAGTCCGGGCATCTCCTTCGCCGCATCAGCGGATCCAGCGACCGGCATCCAGAAGCTCAAGCAGCCCGCCGTGCATCTGATCGTGCCGCCGGCCTCCTGGTCGGCGAAGTACAGCGTCTTTCCGGCCGAGTCGACCAGGGTCTGACCGACGCCGTCGACCGCCCGCACGGAGACGGCGCCGCTCTCGGCGGGCGGCGGGTTCCCGGCCGCCTGGTTCGCGCCGCCACCCCCGCACGCGGTCAGCGTCGCCAGTCCGACTATTGCTCCAAGCAACAATTTCCCAGATTTCATCCGAGGTCACTCCTCTCCCTGACGAGTACGCATTCGAGGGCCGGGAGGTTCAGTTGAACCCTTGACGGCTTTTCCGCGTATCTGTCGGGTGTGGATGACGACACGGTGATCCGCGCGCTGTACGACAGGTACCGGCGTCCGTTGTTCGGCTACGTCCTGCGTTCGGTGGGCGGAGATCGCCAGTACGCCGAGGACATCGTGCAGGAGACGATGACGCGGGCGTGGAAGCACTCGGCCGACCTGGATCCTGAGCGGGCCGGCCGCTGGCTGTTCACGGTCGCGCGCAACCTGGTCATCTCCGGACAGCGCAAACGCGTCGCCCGGGTGACCGAGGTACCGATCGAGGACCGCGAGTTCCCGGCGCTCGGTGACGACATCGACCGCGTGCTGCAGGTCTGGCAGGTGGTCGAGGTCCTGCACGGCCTCAGCCACGACCACCGGCAGGTGATCATCGAACTGTTCTACCGGCGGCGCACCGTCGCCGAGGCGGCGGTCGTCCTCGGGGTTCCGCCCGGGACGGTGAAGTCGAGGAGCTACTACGCGCTGCACGCGTTGCGCGCCGCCCTGGAGGAGCGAGGAGTGACCGGCCCATGACGTGCCCGGAGACCATCACGATCGGCGCCTACGTCCTCGGTGCACTCGATGCGGCGGAACGGCGTACCACCGAGCAGCACCTCGAGACCTGCGCCGCTTGTCGCCAGGCCCTCCTCCAGTTCGCCCAGCTGCCCGGACTGCTGCACGTCGTACCTGTCGAAGACATCGAGTCGCACGAGCCGGAGCCGCCACCACTGCAACTGCGGAAGCGGCCGGTCCGTCGCAGGTGGCTGCTGGCGGCCGCAGCCGCGGTGATCGTCGGCGGTGCGCTCGGATGGCAGGTGATCGACCACCCGGACTCGACGACCTGGACGGCGACGAACGGCGTCGGCGGCATCGACACCACGGCCGAGCTGACCAGTCATGGCTGGGGCACCGACATCGAACTCCGGATGACCCACCTCAAGCCCGGTGAACACTGCATGCTGATCGTGCACGGCCGGGACGGGACCGTCGAGACGGCCGGCTGGTGGGCGGCCCCGAGCAACTACCGGGCCGACGTGCCGGCCAGTACGTCGATCCCGCTGCACGACATCGACCGGCTCGAGGTGGTCACGGCCGGGGACGCCGTGCTGAGCACGGTATCCCCGGCGACGCGGTGATTCACCAACTGTTGTTGGAGATTCCAGTGCCCAGGACGACCTGGTCGTAGGTGTTGCCGTCGTTGTCGTCGGTGTAGGCGACAGCCACTTCGGCGTACGGCGAGACCGCAACCGTCATCTGTTCCTGGCGGCCGGCCGTGACGGAGCTGAGCTGCTGGGACGACAAGCGGCCCGTGTCAGTACCGTCCGTACCGAAACCGCGAACCCAGACATCGAGGTCGGCGGCCTGGATGGTCCAGCCGACGACCGACTGCGACTGATCGTCGATGCCGACCGACGGCGCCTCGCCGCCGACCGCCACTTCGACATCGGCGTACCGAGCGGCGCCGGTGGAGTCGAAGGAGCGTGTCCACACCCCCGCCGTACCGGTGTGGTCCGACTCCCACGCGACCGCGAAGTCGCCGTTGAAGTTGGCCGCCACCGCAGCGTGCGTCTGCTGGCCACCGCCGTTGAAGTTCGCGATCCGGCGCGACAGGGTGGCCGCACCGTTGGTCCGTCCCAGCCGGATCAGCCCGATGTTGTACGCCGCATTGGCGTCCCCGTCCTCGTCCCACACCACAACCGCGTCACCGGACGCCGACACGGCCACGTCCGGGTTGTGATGCTGTCCGGTCGTCTGCGATGCCGTGACCTCCCAGGCCCGGGTTGTCGGCCCGGTGTACCCGGCCGCCTTGACCATGGCCTGCGCACCAGTCTGGATGTCCTCCCACACCACGGTGAACGCGACCGCGGCACTGGTCGGCGCACCATCAGGGTCGACAGCGACGCGCGGGTTGATCTGTTGACCATCGGCGCTGGTGTTGGCGTTGCCGGTTGCGGTCACCGTGCCAGCGGTATTCACGACGCGGTACGGGATGTTGTAGAAGCCGTTGCCGTCCGGGTCGTCCTGCCACACCACGACTGCGTTGCCTTTGTCATCCAGTCCGACGTCGGGATGCAAGTGACGCCAGTTGGTCACACCACTACTGCCTCCGGCCGACAGCTTGACCTCGTACAGCGACGTCCCGTTGTGGAACACGCGAAGGAATATCTCGCTGTGTACGTTGTCGGTCGCGTTGTCGGTGTCGCGGTCGTCCTCCCACGCCACGGCCACGTAGCCGTTGCGGTTGGTCGCAACCGACGGAGCGTCCTGGTCGCCGATGGCCACGCTGTTGGCGGTCACCCAGGTCGGTGTGGCGATGTGGGCGTCCGCAGTGGTGGCGGTGAAGGTGAGAGTCGTCGCCGCCAGCGCGGTGATGGCCAGTGTCTTCTTCATCATCGCCTCACACCGCCTGCAGGCCGGGCTGGCCCTCTTGGACGACGAACGACTTGAGCGTCGAGGCCACGGCGCCGTGCTCCGACACCTTCGCCACTGCACGGAAGTCGGCGTTCAGCTGCGTCGGGCTGACCGTCGCACGAATGTAGCCGCGCCGGTTGCTGTAGAACTTCAACCACGGGTTCGTCCCCACGTCCGGGATCGCGGTGGTCGCGTCGCCGTCGCCGCTGGACGTCACCGAGCTCGTCACCAACTCGCTGCCGATGGTTGCCGAGTTCGCGTTGTTGTAGTCGGCCTTCAGGTCGTTGCCCCAGGCACGGTGTACGTCGCCCGTGAGCACGACGGGGTTGCGGACGGCACGGTCCACCCAGCCCTGCTGGATCCGGGCCCGGGACGCGCGGTAGCCGTCCCAGGAGTCCATGCTCGCACCGGTCGAGTTGAACCGCCGCGCGAAGAACACCTGCTGGCCGATGATGTCCCACGTGCCGAGGTGCTGCCCGAGGCCGTCCAGCAGCCAGGTCTCCTGCGGGTTGCCCGGCAGGCTGCGCGTCGCCAGATCCGCGTCGGAGCAGATCTTCCACCCGTCACCACAGGCCTGGTCGTCGCGGTACTGCCGGGTGTCGAGCATGTGGAACGTCGCGAGACTCCCCCACCGCAACCGCCGGTAGAGCTGGATGCTGTTGCCGCTGTTCACCTGTGCGGGCCGCAGCGGCATGTTCTCGTAGTACGCCTGGTACGCCGCGGATCGACGGGCAGTCCATTGCGCGGCGGTCAGCGCAGGGGTGTTGTTCTCGCGGATCGTGCCGGCGTAGTTGTTCTCCACTTCATGGTCGTCCGGTACGACGATCCACGGCGCGACCGCGTGCGCGGCCTGAAGATCCGGGTCGGTCTTGTACTGCGCGTACCGACGGCGGTAGTCCGCGATCGTCACAACCTCGTTGCCGAGGTGCAACCGCGGGCGTCCGCTGGTGGGGCCGTACTCGTAGATGTAGTCACCCAGGTGCAGGATGACACCCGGATTCTCCTCGGCCATCCGCCGGTAGACGGTGAAGTACCCCTCCTCGTAGTGGGAGCAGGAGGTGAAGGCCATCACCAGGTCACGGCCGTTCGTGCCGACCGCCGGGGTGGTGCGGGTGCGGCCGACGGGTGAGAGCTGGCCCTGCGCGCGAAAGCGGTAGTAGTAGTCGGAGTCCGGGTTGAGGCCGCCCGCGACGACGTGCACCGAGTGGGCGGCGGCGTACTGCGCGGTCACGGAACCGAACGCGACGAGGGTGCTGAAGGTGTCGGTGGTCGACACCTGCCAGTCGACGACGACGTCGGCGTTCGCCATCCCGCCCTGGCCGTCGGCGTTCAGGGGCGACGGGGCCAGCCGGGTCCAGAGGACGACGCTGTTCGCGTCGGGTTCGCCGGAGGCGATACCGAGCTGGAACGGGTACGGGACTGCCGCGGTCGCTGCGATCACGGCTGAGCGGACCGGGACGGCGCTGACGCCGGCCGCGGCAAGTCCGCCGAAAACAAGGGTCCTGCGACTGATTGGGCTCATGGGCCTCACCTTCACTGCTACTCAGGGCGGCAGGCACCCGGACCGTGGAAACTGTCGGTGACATTCCGGGAACCTTGAGTGTGCGTGGTGCTCGATGCCCATGGTGGCGCAAACCGTGTAACTTTCCTACGGCTGAGGCCGTTCTGCTCAGTTGAGGGCGAGGATGAGCAGCGCAGCCGCGGCGAACTGGTCGCCACGCTCCGGCCCGACGACCTGACGGTCAGGCGAGGGTGAGCTGCCGGCGGTAGGTCCCGGGCGGGATGCCGAAGTCTCGCTTGAAGGCCTTGGCGAACGCGAACTCCGACGTGTACCCGATCTCCTTCGCCACCGTCGCGAGCGGCCGATCGTGATCCCGCAGCAGCCGGGCCGCCGTCGTCATCCGCCACCGCGACAGATAGGTCAGCGGCGGCTCGCCAACAGCCTCGGTGAATCGCCTGGCGAAGGCAGCCCGCGACAGACCGACTCTCGACGCGAGCTCGGCGACGGTCCACGCCGCGCCGGGCTCGGCGTGGATCAGCTCGAGAGACTGCGCCACGGCGGGATCGGTCAAAGCCCGGGACCAGTCGCTCTCGGTCGGGCAATCGCGATCCTCGAACCAGGCCCGCAGGATCAGCACCAGCAGCGCATCGACAAGCGGCGGTACGACGGCGGCGGCGCCGGGGCGCTGGGCGTCGAGCTCCTCGCCGAGAATGCCGATCGCGGTGTGCAGCGTGCGATGCCGGCCCGGGTCCGCGGGGACGTGGACGACATCGGGCAGCCTGCTCAGCACCGGATGCGGCCGCTCACGATCGAGCCGGTAGGTGCCGCACAGCAGCAGCGAGCGCGCGCCGCCGCCTTGGACGGGCTTCTCGACCGCTGGATCGAAGTCGACCAACGGAGACTCGGGATGATCCGCCAGCGCGTGCTCGAGGCCGCGGGGCATCAGCACCACGTCGCCCGGACCCATGGCAACCGGCGTCCCGCCCGGCGGCAGCAGCCACGCCGTCCCCTGCAGGACCAGATGGAAGGTCGCGCCGAACGAGTGCGCGAAGCGCAGGCCCCACGGCCCGCGGACATCAGTCCGGCCGGACGTGGCCGGCCCGGTCCGGAGCGCGGAGACGACGTCGGCAAGAACATCCATGGTTGGAATCATACGCTACGCGGTTGAGACGATTAGACATAGATCAGCGCTTTCCTGACATAGATCCACTCGCGCCTGCTGCCTAGGCTCGGTGACACAAACCAACGACAAGGAGTACGGATGAGCATCGTCGTCACCGCCGCCACCGGTCATCTGGGCCAGCTCGTCATCGACGAGTTGCTGGAACGCGTTCCGGCCGACCAGGTCGTCGCGGTCGCGCGGAACGCCGCGAAGGCTGCGCCCCTCGCGGCTCGCGGCGTCGAGGTCCGGGTTGCCGACTACAACGACCCGGCCGCGCTGGCCAAGGCTTTCGGCGCCGGCGACACGGTCCTGCTGATCTCCGGTCTCGAGGCGAACCGGGTCGCCCAGCACCAGGCCGTGATCGACGCGGCCAAGGCGGCCGGCGTCGAGCGGATCGCGTACACCAGCGTGCTCGGCGGTCCGGAGGCCGACTTCGACCTGGCCGCCGACCACATCACCACCGAGCAGGCGATCCTCGACTCCGGTCTGCCGTACACGTTCCTCCGCAACGGCTGGTACCACGAGGTCTACACCGAGCAGATCGCCGTACAGCTCGAACACGGTGTGATCGGCAGCGCGGGCGATGGCAGGATCGGATCGGCAAGTCGGCGCGACTACGCCGCTGCGGCCGCCGTCGTGCTGACCGGTCAGGGCCGCGAGAAGACGGCGTACGAGCTGAACGGCGACACGGCGTGGACGCTGACCGAGTACGCCGCGGAGCTGACGAAGCAGTCCGGCAAGGATGTTGCCTATAACAACGTTCCGGCCGAGACGCACGTCGGCGTCCTCACTGGCGCCGGACTCCCCGAGCCGCTGGCCCGGATCTTCGTCGACGTCGACAATGCGATCGAACGCGGCCGCCTGGCCGGGCGCGGCTCCGACCTCACCCGCCTGATCGGCCGCCCGACCACACCCGTACCCGACGCCATCGCCACCGCCCTGCAGAAGTAACGGTTTGTCCGGTACGACGTACGCGCGTACGTCGTACCGGCATCCCTCTGCTCAGTGGAACGACAGCGTCCGATCCCCGGGCTGCCAGTCGAAGATGATCACGTCCGAGATCCGAGTCCCCGGCTGAATCTGCTCGGCAACTGGGATCATCCGCGTGGAGTTGATGATGCGCGCAGGGTTGGTCGTCGCCATCGTGAGTGCGTCGGCCAACGAGAACGCTCCGGCTGCCCAGGCGACCCCGTCCGCGAGTGGCGCGGCCGCCCCCGCGAGGTACGGCGTACCCCGCACGAGTAGCCGTCCGTCGTCTGTGAGCTCCACATCTCCGCCGATGGTCGACGAATAGTTGCCCGGCGCTTGGCCTCCGACCGCGACGGAATCGGACACCAGAAACGACCGCTCGATACCCTTCGCCCGGACCATCGCGACGAACGTATCCATCGGCAGATGGTGGCCATCAGCAATGAACCCGGCCTGCAGCCGATCCTCCGCCAACTGTGCCCACAGGTAGTTGGGATGCCGCGGCAACTGAGCATGCGCACCATTCCCAAGATGCGTCGACAAGCTCGCACCCGCATCCACCGCGGCATGCAGCTGCGCCGCGTCAGCATGCGTATGGCCGATCGCCACCCGAGTGCCGGAGGCAACCACCGCAGCAATGAACTCCGCACTCCCAGCCCAATGCGGCGACACCGTGATCAACCCGACCAGCCCACCCGACACCTGCTGACACAGCTCGAACTCAGCCAGATCAGGCGCCCGAACCTCAGCCACATCGTGACACCCCCGCGGCCCCTCCTGATCCGAGATGTGCGGCCCCTCAAGATGCACAAACGGAATCGCCGCCGCAACCTCCGCATGCCGCCGCCGAGCCTCAGCGACAACGCTCACGGCCCGCCGCATCCGCTCGCCGCTCGCGGTAATCACCGTCGGCACAAACGTCGTGACCCCAACTCCCCGCAACGCCTCCCGCAACCCCACAACGGTCTCGACCGACACCCCCTCTCCGTTCAGGTCAAACCCCCCAAACCCATTGACCTGCAAATCAACAAGCCCAGCACTGATCCACGGCGCCTCCCCCGCACCACCCCCACGGTGGGGCGGCTCGACCTCGGCGGGGCCGGGCTCGAGTGGCTCGCGGTGGATGGTGATGATGCGGCCGTCGGCGTGGTCAAGGTGCAGGAGGTCTCCTGACCACGGGTCGCGCCCGGACAGCGTGCCTACAGCCACCGGACTCGCCCCCGGAATCGGCCGATGAAGGCCGCGTTGGCCTCGTCCCCACCCGGCGCGTTGCCACTCCGCCACACCGGCGGTACGACGTCCCGTTCGATCAGCAACTCGATCGTCCGCATCACCAGCGTGTTGAGCGCGAACGCGTTGGCAAACGTGGAGACCGCGCCGACCCGCTCAGGCATTCCGTCGACCTCGAGCACCGCATCGCCGATCGGGACCTTGGTATCCACGGCCACGTCCACCACGTCATGCAGGTTGGCCGCGGACGGATGCCGAGCCGGGTGATCCTTCGCCGTCTTCTCCGCATGCTCGCGCGAACTCACCCCGATCGTCCGCACACCCCGCTCCCGCGCAGTTAGCGTCGCATCGATGAGCGCCGCATTGATCCCATACGCGTTCACCAGTATCAGCAGATCATCCGGACCGAGCCCGGCATTCTCGATCACGATGCGACCGTATCCAGGCGTCCGCTCCACCGCCATCGAACGCAGCGCCCCGTTCGACAGCAGCGTCCCTTCATCCAGGATCGCCGACACATGCATCAGCCCGCCGGCCCGGAAGAACACCTCCTGCGCCGCGAGGTTGGAATGCCCGCCCGGCCCGTAGACCTGAATCAGCCGATCAGCCGCCACCTGATCAGCCATCATCCGCGCCGCTGCGCCGATCGACTCGCCCTCTTCACCCTCTATCCGGCCGAGCAGCTCCGTGATCGCGGCCAGGTACTCACTCATCGCCAAACGCCTCCCGATCGACGAACAACCGAGCCCGCGAATGTGTACGGAGCACACTGGCCGGCACCGCCGGATCCACAGCCCCCTGCAGAGTTCGCCGTACGGCGTCCCGCTTCGCCACCCCTGACACCATGCAAAAGACCTCCCGCGCCGACAGCAGACAAGGCACGGTCAACGTCCACGCATGCGTAGGTACGTCGTCAATTCGCGCGAACAAACCTTCATCCACCTGCTGCCGCCGACTCGTCTCGTCGAGCGCGACGACCTGCACGATGTCCGTCGTACCGAAGTCCGCCGGTGGATCGTTGAACGCCAAATGCCCGTTCACTCCGATCCCCGCCAACACCACATCGATCGGCGCTGCCGAAACCAAACCCGCATACCGAGCAGCCTCGGCCTCCGGATCGGCACCACCCTCCGGGTCGAACACCGTCAACGGCGCCGGCGTCGTGAAGTGCCGACGCAACCACAGGCCAAACCGTTGCTCCGCGTCAACCGGCAGGCCGACGTACTCGTCCATGTGAAACGCCTGGACCTTCGACCAATCGATGCCCTCAGCAACGGACAGTGCGGCGAGGGTCTGCGTCTGGCTCGGTGCGGCGGCCAGGACCAGCCGGGCCGCGCCTCGCTCGTCGATCGTCCGGCGCAGGGAATCCGCCGCCGCAGCCGCAGCGGCTGCACCCAAGGCAATCGGATCAGGAAAGACCTCGACAGCGAGCTGATCGACGATCATCAGACCAGCCTCGAGTGCTGCTCGCCCAGGCCGTCGGCCCAGACTCGGAGGACGTCGCCCGCGCGAAGGAAGCGCGGCGGCTGCTGCCCGGAGCCAACACCGGCCGGCGTGCCAGTGCTGATCACGTCGCCCGGATAGAGCGTCATGAACTGGGAGATGTAGTGCACCAGATGCGCGACCGAGAAGATCATCCGCGCGGTCGAGCTCTCCTGCACGGCATCCCCGTTCACCTCGAGCCCGAGCTTGATCGCCTGCGGATCAGGAACCTCATCGGCGGTCAGCACCCACGGACCGAGCGGGCAGAACGTCGCCGAGTTCTTCCCCTTGTCCCACTGACCGCCGCGCTCCAGCTGGAAATGCCGCTCCGACACGTCGTTGACCAAGACATAGCCCGCGACATGCTCCAGTGCATCCGCCTCGCTCTCGAGATAGGCCGCCGCACGCCCGATCACCACCCCGAGCTCGACCTCCCAGTCCGTCTTCTCGCTGCCCCGCGGAATGACGATGTCGTCGCGCGCACCGACCACCGTGTCCGGCGCCTTCAGAAACAGAATCGGCTCGGTCGGCGCCTCGTGACCACCCTCGGCCGCGTGATCGGCGTAGTTCAGCCCGACACACACGACCTTCCCGGGACTGAGCGGCGCGGCCAGCCGCACGTCCTCGAACGCGGCGACCGTCTCCACATTCGCGCCGGCGGCACGCTCCCGCCACCGGATCGGGTCAAACGCCTCGGCCTCACCCGGCAGCGTCACCACTCGCCCATCGTCGGCCAGTACAGCGTCGCGGAGCCCGACGTCGGTGTGGACACGTAGCAATCTCACTTATTCCTCCAGGGAGCTTGTTTGGCCCAGTTCAAGTACGCAATACCCAATGCATGGGACCCTTGCACCGGCACGAGCTGCACCGCGTCGTAGACACGCAGGGACTGCTGGTAGACGACCGGGTCATGCTCGGCGTATGCACCCCACCGCGCACACTGCACCGCATTGGCCGGCACAGCGTCCGCCGTACCGTCGACGCGCAACCACACCTCGGTCGCCGACCGGATCACCTTCTTCGTGAACGTCGCGGTGAACCGCTGCACGTCCGCCGCGAGTCCAGTATCGATCCCCGCCTCGTACGCCGCGTGGACAAACTCGAGACTGATCGCGGCGTGACTGATGTCCTCGATCTGCCGCGAGGCCGGGTACGACGGCGTGTACTCGGAGATGCCCGCGGTCTTCGGGTACCCGGCGTACAACTGGCTGTACGGCGGCCAGTAGGGCCAGACATACGCCCCGTCGGCCCCGAGGGTCAGGCCAGCTCGGTACTGGTTGAGCATGGCGACGATCTTGGTGCGGGAGCGCTGCTCCCCTGTCGCGCGGTAGAGCTCGACGATCACCTGGCCGAGACCGTGACTCTGGTTGTACGGCTGGATGGTGCCGTCGAACGGAATCGGCGCACCCTTCGGCCAGACATAATCGCCGCTCGCCGCGTACTCCTCGTCATGGAAGGCGACGGCCTGGCGCGCGGCCTCCAGCAGCTCGACCGCCCGCCGACGACGGCCGCCCTTCTTCAGTCTCGGTGACTGCATTACCACGCGGGCGTAGCGAGCCATGGGGAACGCGATCATCCCGGTGTGCACGGCGAACACATAGTACTGCGGCTGGAACCTGATCGTCGTCGCCACGGGAGCTGGCGCTGACTCGGGCGAGGTCCTGAGATCGACCGCAGTCCACCGGAGCGCTGCTGTGTAGGCGTTGTTGACCGCGGTGACAACGTACGACGCGGCCGACGGATCGAACGAGACTCCACGCAAGGTGACCATCCCGGTGATACCAGGGTTCCTGAGGACAAGGTCGAACATGCTGCCGGACACGTTCGAGACCTCGGCCGTCGACTCGGCGGAGCGCGCCCCGGACCACCGGAGCTGGACGGCCGGCGTGCCGTTGCCGTCGGGGAGCACGCCGTGGCCGGCCGTGTAGTTGCCCGCGCTGCGCCAGACCGTGCCCGACCGCCCGCGGTAGTCCGTCACGCCGCGCGCCTTGTCGGTAGTCGCGAGTACGTGGGCGGCGCGTTGCTCGAAGGTCTGTAAGTACTTGAGATCCTGATACGCCTCGTACATCCGGAGCAGGCCCAACATGAAGTACGACTCACCCCACGCATACAGCCCGACCTCGTTGTTGGTGGGATTGGTCGCGAGGTATGCCGCCTGGGCCGCATCGAAGGCCTCGGGCGAGTCGTAGACGAGGGCGTCGGCGAAGGCCGGGACGGCGGACGTGCCGGCCCAGGCGAGGGCTCCGGTGGCAGCGGAGCCCAGGAGCAATGTGCGGCGGGTGATGTGTGGAGTCATCTCGTGGCCTCACTGTGTCGTAGGGGGGCGTGTGGTGGGGGTCAGCCTTTGACGGCGCCGCCCATGCTGTTGAGGATGCGTTTCTGCAGGAGGATGAAGACCATGACGACCGGAACCAGCGAGATCACCGTGCCCGCGGCCAGGCCGCGCACATCGGTTCCGCTGACACCGCTCAGATACGCGATACCGAGCGCGATCGGGAACTTGGACTGACTGGTGAGCGTGACCAACGGCCAGATGAAGCTGTTCCAGACCGAGACGAAGCCGAGGATCGCGAGCACCGCCAGGGTCGGCGCGACGATCGGTACGGCGATCCGCCAGAAGATGGCGAACTCGTTGGCCCCGTCCACCCGGGCCGCCTCGATGATCTCGTCCGGGATCTGCGAGAACGCCTGGCGGAGCAGGAAGATGCCGAGCGAGGAGAGGATGGCCGGCAGGATCACCGACGCGAACGTGTCGGTCAGCCCGAGCTGGCTCATCACCAGGAAGCGCGGGATCAGCATCAGCTCGCCCGGCAGGAACATGATCGACAGGAAGAGCATGAAGAACAGACCACGGCCGCGGAACGCGATCCGGGCCAGCGGATAGGCGGTCAGCGCGGACACCACGAGGTAGATCGGGACGGTGATGCCCACATAGATCAGTGAGTTCACCAGGAAGCGCGCGTACGGGATCGTCGTCCAGGCCTCGCGGAACCAGTCGGTCACCGGCGGACGCGGGATGAGGTCCGGCGGGAAGCCGAACACGTCCTGGCCGGCCGGTTTGGTGGCCGAGCTCAGCAGGATCAGGAACGGCCCGATGAACAGTGCTGCCACCGCGATGAGCACGACATACGCTGCGATCCGCCGTACTGTGCGGCCGGGGATCCGTGGTTGCGTCGACGAACGGCCGAGGATCCGGGTCAGCGAGGGCGAGCGGCCGAGTCGGCGCCGGGCCGCCATCAGACGTCCCTCCGTCGGGTGACGAGAAGGTTGAAGCCGGCCAGGACGATCATGATCGCCCACAGCAACAATCCGACGGCGCTCGCGTAACCCATGTCGTAGTCCTCGAACGCCTTCGACCAGATGTAGTAGCCGAGGGTCAGGGTGGAATCGAGCGGCCCGCCCCGGGTCATCACATAGACCGACTCGAACGCCCGCATCGCCTCGAGCATGCTGAGGATCAGCGTCACCGCGAACGTCGGTCGCAACGAGGGGACGACGACGTGCCTAAGCCGCTGCCAGCCGTTCGCTCCGTCGATCGTGGCCGCCTCGACCTGCTCGGACGGGACCGCCTGCAAGCCGGCGAGGTAGATCATCATGAACAGGCCCGCGTTCTTCCAGGCCTCCAACAGGACGACGGTCGGCAGTGCCCAGTGCCGGTCGAGGAGGAAGTCGATCGGGCCGGCGTCGACCAGGCCGAGCAGCCAGTTGACGACGCCTTCGCGGTTGAAGACGTACCGCCAGGCGACGGCCACCGCGACCATCGAGGTGATCACCGGTAGGTAATAGAGCATCCGGAACGCCTGGATCGCGCGGAGCTTGACGTTCACCAGCATGGCCAGGAACAGCGGGGCGACCACGGTGAGCGGCACGAACATGACCACGAACAGCAGCGAGTTGCGCAGCGCGATCCACACTCTGGGGTCGTGCAGCAGCCGGGCGAAGTTGTCCAGGCCGGAGAACCGGACCGGACTGACGATGTCGTAGTCGGAGAACGCCAACTGGATCGCGATCACGGCCGGCCAGGCGAACATCGCGGCGTACATCAGCAACCCGGGCAGCATGAACACGTACGGCGTGTACCAGCGCTGGCCGACAGTACGGCCACTGAGACCCGGCATCGCGCTCACCCCTTCGTGTCGGAAACCTGGCTTTCAGATTTACGATTGGAGGAACCGTAGCTCACCGCGAGCGTCGTCGGAAGCGACAATTCACAGAAACTCTCGGAGGTTCCGCGCCTGTGCACAACAGATTGCCAAACGGCGAAGTGTCTGTAAGTCTTGTTTAGGACATCCGAATCTGCCCCCGAGGAGCTCGCGATGACGCGACGCACACGATCCTTGCTGCGGAGCCGTCTGGTCCCCGCCGTGGCCCTGGCGCTCGCTCTGCCACTGACCCTGGCCGCTTGCGTCTCCGGCAGCCCGGCCGCCGGCGACGAGCCGAAGCAGTCCGGTGAGGCCTACGCCGGCGACGTCGAGTGGTGGACGATCAACCTGCAGAAGAACTACGGGCCTGACATCCAGAAGTGGATCGACGCCTACCAGAAGGAACACCCCAAGGTGTCCATCAAGTGGGTCGACGTCCCCGGCCAGGACATCACCACCAAGCTGCTGGCCGCGCTCGCGTCCGGCAAGGTGCCGGACGCCGTCAACATCACGTCCGCGACCACCGGGCTGTTCGCCGGCTCGATGGCCGATCTGAACTCTCTGTTCAGCAAGGACGACCTGGCCGCCTACGCGCCCAACCTGTCCGATCCCTTAGTTGCCGATGGCAAGCGCATCGCGATCCCGTGGTACAACGGCGGCACGTCGCTGGGCTTCTACAACAAGGACCTGCTCGCCAAGGCTGGTTTCGATCCGGCGAAGCCACCGGTGACGTACGACGACGCCCTCGCGCTGGCCAAGGCGTACCACGACGCGACCGGGAAGTCGGCGACGAACTTCATGGCCTACTCCAGTGTCGTCCAGGCCGACGGCATCCCGCTGCTGTCGGAGGACAAGAAGAAGGCGGTCTTCAACACACCGGAGACCCTCGCGCTGATGGAGAAGTTCAAGGCCGAGTTCGGCTCGGGCGCGATCGCTCCCGGCAGCCTCGGCGCCAACCAGCGTGACCTGCCGCAGTCCCTGGAGAACAAGCAGATCGCGTTCAACCCGGTCGCCGTCTCCAGCAGCCTGCTCAACATCCAGAAGAACTCCCCCGCCGTCTACGGCTCGATCGTCGTCGGTCCGCCGGTCGCCGGTAGTGACGGGAAGTACTACATGTCCGGTCAGCAGATCATCGGCATCCCGGCCAGGTCCGACAACCAGGCCGCGGCTGCCGCATGGATCAAGTACGTGACCGCTCCCGAGCAGCAGCTCGCGCTGTGCAAGCTGGTGCCGATCTACCCGTCGTCCGTGAAGGCGCTCGCGGACCCCTTCTTCACCGACATCTCCGGCAACACGCCGGCGGACGAGGCCCGGAAGATCCTGCTCAAGACGTTCACCAACAGCGTCGACGCGTCGCTCGGTTCCGGGAACGACGAGCAGTTGCGGCAGCTGTTCGACGATCAGATCCGGGCGTACATGTCGGGCACGAAGACCGCCCAGCAAGCCTTGGACGCCGCCGAACAGGCATGGAACGACACTCTCGCGAAGGGCCGATGAGTTGATGACCAACGGGGTGCGGATCGGGATCGTCGGCGCCGGGATCATGGGACGAGGCAATGCCTTGTCCCTGTCCGGGCTGCCCGATGTCGAGGTTGCGGCGGTGACCAGCCGCTCGGCGGACTCCGCCGTACGACTGGCTGACGAGATCGACGGGCGAGGTGCCAAACGGCCGACGATCCATCCGGATCTGGAGGCACTCCTTCGAGACGACTCGGTGGACGCCGTCGTACTGACCACGCCGGATCACCTGCACGGCGAGATGATGGTGCAGGCCGCGTCGGCGGGGAAGCACATCCTCGTCGAGAAGCCGTTGACCACTTCGGTTGCCGAGGCGGACGCCGCGGTCAAGGCGATCCGAGCGAACGGCGTCGTGGCGATGTGCTTGTTCAACCATCGCTGGGTTCCGGCATACGCGCAGGCCCATGAGTTGCTCGCGGATCTTGGCGAAGGCGCGGTTGCCTATGCGCGCAAGGACGACACGATCTTCGTGCCGACCGAGATGCTGTCCTGGGCGGATCGGACGACGTGTGCGTGGTTTCTGTCCAGTCACGACATCGACCTGGTCTCCTGGCTGCTCCGCGATCAGGTACGGCGGGTCTACGCGACGGCTCGCTGGGGGAAGCTGCGATCGCTCGGAATCGAGACGCCGGACGCGATCCAGATCCAGGCGGAGTACTCGCGGGGCGCGGTGGCGACGTTCGAGTCGGCGTGGATCTATCCGAATACGTTCCCGACGACGGTCGACTCCTATGTCTCGGTGATCACCGACGACGGCGTGGTCCAGCTGGATCGCCAGAAGGAGAGTGTCGTCCTCGCTCGCGCGGACAGTTACACCTACCCGCGGAACATGCTGCAACGGGTGATGCACGGGATCCCGGCCGGTGCGTACGCCGACGCGATCGCGCACTGGGTCTCCTGCTGCCGCACCGGCAAGCAGCCGCTCATCACCATCGAGAGCAGCCGGAACGTGACCGCCGTACTCGAAGCCGCCCACACCTCGATCGAGAGCAGGCAGCCCGTCGAAGTCTCGATGTTGCCTGACCCAGGGAACGCATGAACGCCACATCAGGCCCGGAGAAGCCGCGGCACATCGACCATCGGATCAACCGGATCGGGACCGACGACCTGATCAAGGCGTTCGGCTCGCCTCCTGGTGTCCACGATCTCGGCACGCTGCGTTCGTTTGTGGCGGACCACATGCAACGACCGGCCTGGCCGTTGCGGGAGTGGGTCGAGGCGATCCGGTCGACGCCTGCGGTTGAGGCTGTCCTGACCGAGGCTGCACCACTGCTCACCGGTGTGGACGTGACCGGGAGCGAGCACGGCAGGTCGCGGCGCTACGGGTTCCACTACCTGGGTTGGTTGTCACCTGGAGTCCCCGCGTGGCTGCTGACCGGCGATGATCGGTACCTGTATGCCTTCGAGAAGCATCTCGACGAGTGGGTGGATCGGCACGACTCCGTGACCGGTGAGTGGCCGGGGCTGGACGTCATCTGGTATTCGCTGGGCACGTGGGCGCGGTGCCGGAATCTCCTGCCCACGTTGGAGGTTCTGACCGACTCGGCCTTATCGGACCAGGCTTGGGGCCGGCTGGTCGCCACCCTGGTCGGCGGGGCTCGGTGGGCGCATGACGAGCACGACGTCTTCCGGCACGGCAACTGGCAGTTGGTGTGTGCCACCGAACTGCTGCACATCAGCACCGTGCTGCCCGACCTGGTCGAGGCTGGTGTCTGGGCGTCGCGGGCCCGCGCACGGATCGACGAGCACTTGCTGCTCGATGTCTACGCCGACGGTGGGCACTACGAGCGTTCGCCCGGGTACCACAAGATGTGCCTGACGGCGCTGCAGACGGCGGCGGTGATCGACGCAGACGTGGCGGCGCACCCGAAGGTGGCGGCCATGCACGACTGGTTGGGCGCGCTGGTCTCCCGCGGTGGCTGGATTCCGCACCTGCAGGACAGCCATATCGAGTGGCCGGCGACCTCTCTCCTCCGCGGCAGCTATGTGCTCGACGATCCGACCCTGGCACGGATCGCGGCCCTGTGGCTGACGCCTGACGAGTTCGCGTCGGAGGCCGCAATGCTGCCCGCTTGGGAAGACGCGGCCAGGCAGCAGCGCTGGACGGATACGCTCGCCGCAGCGCGCGAGGGACTGCAGGAGATCCAGCCCGCACTGCCGCGGAGCACCGTGCTGCCCGACTCCGGCTACGTGATTCTGCGCGGCGACGACCTGCGGGCGGTGATCAACTACGGCCCGCACATCGAGCACGAACTCGAGTCGCACTCGCATCGCGCCGTACTCGATCTGGTTCTGGATGGCTGGCAGCGACCGCTGCTGTGGGAGGCAGGTAGTCCGCCGAGCTATGACGATCCGGAGTACCTGACCTGGTACCAGTCGGGTCGGGGCCACAACACCGTGCTCGTGGACGATCGCGAGCTCGGCACGGACCGCGGCGTGACTGTCGATCCACTCGTCGACACCGAGAAGCTCGCGGTCTTCTCCGGCCACCACCGCGGCAACGGGTTACCTCAGTCCCGCACCATTGCCATGGTCCGTGAGGAGCCTGCCTTCGTGGTGGTCTCCGACAGCAGTGCCGAGGAATCACACATCTTCCGAGCCTGCTGGCATTCCCTCTACCCGTGGCGTGAGGTAGAACCACTGACGTACGACGCCTCGTCCGCTGATGGGCCGGGCTTGCTCCTCGTCGAGGTGGGCAACCCGTCGACGACCGCCGCGGAGACGTCGGAGGGCACGGCCCGGCGTCCACTGGTAGATCGCCGTACTGCGGAGTACGGATCGCTGCACTCGCTCGTGCTGAAGCGCGACACAGGCGTCTTCACTACAGTCCTTGTACCACACGCCACCGCGGAGCAGCCCAACGTTCGCGTCACCCGAGACGACGGCGAGCTCACGATCGACCACGGCCACACTGTCGACCGAGTCGGTCCCTCCGCGTGGGTCCGCACCAAGCGGACACATCTCCTGGTGGAAATGTTGTCCTGGGCAACAGGTTGGCGCGTGCAGTCGCTCCTCGATCGCGGGCGCCCGTTGCTGCGGACTTCAGAGGATGTAGACGCAACAGCCACGGTCGTCGACGGTGCGCTGCAGTTGGAGGTGACCTGCACCGGGCGCTGCGGACTCTGGATCTGGCCGACGGGCGACATCCGGCTCGACGGCGTACTCGTCACCCCGGAACCGGCAGACGACGGTTGGGCACACCTCACCCTGCCGTACACCGGCCGCTGGACCGTCCAAGGGGCGCGCCATGACTGACGAGGCCACCACCGGATGGTTCGACGCCCGCATCGTGACCGGTGCGCATCCGTCCTCCTTGGTCCCACCGACAGACCGCGATGCGATCGCGGCTCATCTCGATACCTACCGCATGTCAGGTGCTCTGGTCAGTGCCATGGCCTCCTGGCTACACGATCCCTTGGCCGGAAACGCTGAGGCCAGCTCGGTGGCGCATAGCCTGGCAAACCGTGGTGTGCTGGCCTGTTGGACTGCGGTGCCTCGCACTCCGGGTGAGCTGGAGTCGCTGGAAAAGCTGGTTGATCAGGCCATGGCGGAAGGTGTCGCGGCCTTCAGAGTTCATCCGCACTCCCACGGGTACTCGCCGGCCCTACTCGGGGATCTGTACGGCGCGCTCGAGGCGAACGGGCTTCCGCTCTGTGTCGATGCCGGCGAGATCGGCTGGACTGACATCGAAGCGATCGCCCGGCGCTTTGCCGGTCTGCCGATCGTCGTCTCGAGCGTCGGTTACCGGCAGCTTCGCTCACTGTGGGCGGTGCTGAGCGACCACGACAATGTGTTCGTCGATCTGGTCGACTTCGCCGCACACCAGGCAATCGAGTGGCTGGCTGCGAACGGGCTCGCTGATCGGCTGCTGTTCGCGACCGGGCTCGGGCTTCGCGATCCCGGTGAGTGCATCGTGCGGCTCGCTTGGTCGGGTCTGGATGACGACACCGTCACCCGAATCGGTTCGGGTACTGCGGCTCGCTTGTTCGGCGCACGGCGTACCGGAGAGCTCAGAGTGGCGGGACAGTCATGATCGGGCGGCGTCCGAAGCACAGGGTTGTGGATGTCCACGCGCACCTCGGCCCGTACTCCCTGTTCCACATCCCCGACCCGGACGCCGTGACGATGGTCGACGTGATGGACCGGACCGGGACCGAGGTCACTGTCCTCTCCGCGAATCGCGCCATCCAGCAGGACGCACACCTGGGCAACTCGCAGGCGCTGGCTGCCGTCGACGCCCATCCCGGCCGGATCGCGGCGTACGCGGTGATCAACCCGTGGCAGGACCCGAAGCGCGAACTCGAGCGCCTCGCCGGCGACGAACGGTTCGTCGGGATCAAGGTGCACCCGACCCTGCACCGTTACCCCGTGACCGGCGCACGGTACGCGGCGGTCTGGGCGTTCGCGGAGGAGACCGGGTGTCCGGTGGTCAGTCACTCCGAGCATCGGTCGGCGTACGACGCTCCGCCACTGTTCGAGGCGGTTGCGGAGAAGTACCCGCGCGCGTCGGTGATCCTCGGGCACGCGGGCATCACGCCGGCCGGTGTCGACGAGGCGATCGAGGCCGCGGTACGGCATGAATCGCTGTGGCTGGAGGTGTGCGGCTCGCAGATGACCGGGCCGCTGATCATGGGGATGATCGAGCGGGTTGGTGGGCACCGAGTGTTGTTCGGCTCGGACTTCCCGTTCATCGACCAGCGCATGTCACTCGGGCGAGTGGTGTGCGCGCCACTGACAGAGAGTCAACGCCAAGATGTTCTGAGCGGGAACGCGCGCAGACTGTTCCGGTGGCGTCCGCTGCCGGAGAACGAGGGGTTGACCGATGAGTGACTTCATCCAGCCGACCGAGCCGCCGACGGCCGGGGAGCGTCTGCCGGCTGTCACGGTGGGGCTGTTCGGGCCGCGGAAGCTGGTGCGGACGATGGCGGAGGTCGGGCTGGATATAGCCCTGCGTTCGGCGGGCCGGGTGCGGTTCCTGAGCGGCGGTTACGACGACCAGGCCGACGCGGAGGAGCGGTACCTGAAGTTCCGGGACCGGATCGATTCGGCGGTGTTCCCTGGCCCGTGGGTGTTCGACATCGCCACCGACGGGCACTGGCTGACGGTCCCTTCGACCCACCTCCCGCTCACCGGCGCCGCGCTGTACGCCGCCCTGTTGCGCGCCTCGCTGACTATCGAGGACGTCGACCTGAGCAGGGTGAGCATCGACTCGCTATCTACGGCCGACGTCGAGGAGGCGTACGCCGAGATCGGTCTCGACACCACCGACGTGTACGACATCCCGTACGAGGGTCCGGACTCGGTGGCCGGGTTCGCGGCTTTCCATCGGGAGAAGTGGGAGCAGCAGCACACTACGGTCGCGCTGACGACGATCCTCTCGGTCGAACGTGAACTACGGGCGCAGGGCATCCCGGTACTGCGGATCGCCCCGACGCGATCGAGTGTGCGCGACGCTCTCGAGACCGCGATCCTGCTCGGGCGGGGCACCCGGATGGGCGCGCATCAGCTCGCGATGATCGCTGTACAGCTCATCCCGGCCGGCTTGTCCCGGGGTGAATCCGGCGACTACTGGCAGCAGGAGCTCGCCCTGATGACACATCAGAAGCTGCTCTCCGAAGCCCGACAGGTGGGCGCCACCGTCGCACGCCGCTCGGACACGCTGTTCCTCGTCACGACCACGCACGGTGCCCTGGTCCGACTGACCGAGCAGTTCACCATCGCTCCGTTCCTCGGTGGGTTGACGGCACAGCTCGGCGTACCGGTGGCGATCGGGGTCGGCGCCGGCCAGACCGCGCGGGATGCGGAAGGCAACGCTCTGATCGCGGTGGAGGAGTCGGTCAGCCGCGACGGCAAGTTTGCGGTGTACCTCGATGACACGAGTACGCGGACCGAGCTCCCGCCTGCGCCGGCGGTCACGGAAGCGACGCCGCCCGACAGTACGTCGCCGATCGACCCGCGAGCACTCGAGATCGTCACCTCGATCGCCGCCGCGACCACGCCGGCCGCCGGCCAACAGGTCGTTGTCGACGTCGAGAGCGTCGCCGACATCATGCAGGTCACCCAACGCACCGGCCTCCGCATGCTCAAGGAACTGGTCGAAGCCGGCCTCGCCTGGCCCCTCCCCCCAGCCCGCTCAACCGCCGGCGGCCGCCCCCGCCAACAATTCCGCCTCCTAACCGAAAAACTCGACTAACCCCGTCCCCACCTCCCGCACCACCCACCCCAACCAATCCACCCCTCCGGCCCCTTCCCCATCCACTCCCTCGACGGCTCTCGCGACTGATCCCGTCCTCGACCTTCCGTCCCCAACCACCACCCCGTCCGATCCCGCCCCGAACCTCCCTTCCCGTCCACATCCCGACCGGTCTCGGCCTGATCTCGTCCTTGACCGATCTGCCTGGAGGTAGTTGTGAAAACCGTTGCCCGCGGCTACGAACGCAGCGCTCGGCTGTACGAGCGTGCCCGGCATGTCATCGCCGGTGGTGTGTCCAGCGACGCCCGGCGGGCCGACCAGCCTCTGTTCGTCGATCACGCCCGCGGCGCTGAACTCTGGGACGTGGACGGCAACCGGTACCTGGACTACGTGCTCGGGCAAGGGCCCAATCTCCTCGGCCACGCCGCACCGCTGGTCGCTGAGGCAGTCTCGGCCCAAGTCAGCCGAGGCGTCGCGTACGCCGCTCAGCACGAACTGGAAGCCATCGTCGCCGAACGCGTGTGCAGCATGGTTCCGGCGGCAGAGCTGGTCCGCTTCAACAGCGTCGGCTCGGAAGCCGTGCACGGCGCGATCCGGCTCGCCCGTGGGCACACCGGTCGGCCCAAGATCGTGAAGTTCGAAGGCAACTACCACGGCTGGCTCGATCCGGTCCTCTACAGCGTGCACCCCGACGTCGCACTGGCCGGCGACGCCCGTCACCCCACGGCAGTCGGCGGCTCAGCGGGCCAGCCTCGGCACGACGCCGACGACCTGATTGTGCTGCCGTACAACGACCTGTCCGCGGTCGCCAAGGCGCTCGGCGACCACAGCGGAGAGATCGCCGCCGTGATCCTCGAGCCCTTGCTCTGCAACACCGGCTGCATCACCCCGCAGCCCGGCTACCTCGAAGGCCTCCGTGAGCTGACCAAGCAGTACGGCGTAGTGCTGATCTTCGACGAGATCATCTCCGGCTTCCGGGTCGCCCCCGGTGGCGCTCAGGAGCTGCTCGGCGTCGTACCCGATCTGGCGGCGTTCGGGAAGGCGATGGCCGGCGGCATGCAGGTCTCGGCGCTGGTCGGCTCGCGCGAGGTGATGGAATCGATCGCTGACGGCAAGGTCGCCCACGCCGGCACGTTCAACTCGCACCCGGTCGCGATGGCTGCGGCAGACGCGGTCCTACGCCAACTCGACGAGCACCGCGACGCCGTCTACCCGCCGCTGAACGCGGCAGGCCGGCGCTTGATGGCCGGCCTCCGCGAGTTAGCCGAGCGGCACGGTGTGCCCCTGTTGGTGGATGGTCCAGGGCCTGTGTTCCAGACGTACGTGACCGATCAGACCGACGTGACCGACTACCGCTCGTTCGCCGCGTGCGACCGGGCGACGATGGCGCGGTTCCATGCCGGACTCTTCGCGGCCGGGATCAACATCGTCCCGCGCGGCCTGTGGTTCCTGTCCACCGAGCACACCGAGGACCAGATTGACGAGACTCTTGCGGTAGCAGACGCAGTGCTGGCTTCCCTTTAGGCAACGGATCGAACGCCTTCCGATCCTGGGCACAGGTCGAGGCGTCCGCCGAAGCCTTCAACTGGGGGAGGTAGCTGGTGATCATCTGGCTTCACCTCACCGACCGTGGCGGCTACCCGCTCCCGTTGCGTCCACCACGAGAAGGAGGCCGGAATCCGCGTACTGCGGATCCCGGCCTCCTTCTGTGGACTGCGTCAGGCGGTCTTCTCGCGCCGGTCGCGCTTGCGGTCGATCTGGTCGCGCGGGATCAGCGTGGGGTTCACGTTCTCCAGCACGACCTTGCCGGTGACGACGACCTTGGCGACGTCCTCACGGCTTGGCACCTCGTACATCACGTTGAGGAGAACCTCTTCCATGATCGCCCGCAGGCCGCGGGCGCCGGTGCCGCGCAACAGCGCCTGGTCCGCGATCGCCTCGACCGCGTCGTCGCTGAACTCCAGCTCGACGTTGTCGATCTCGAACAGCCGCCGGTACTGCTTGACCAGCGCGTTCTTCGGCTCGGACAGGATCTTGATCAGCGCGTCACGGTCCAGCGGGGACACCGTCGTGATGACCGGGAGCCGGCCGATGAACTCGGGGATCAGGCCGAACTTGAGCAGGTCCTCCGGCATCACATCCGCGTACCCGCCGGCTTCCTTCGGCTTCTCCGGCTCACGCGAGGCGTTGAAGCCGAGCGTCTTCTTGCCGACCCGCTGCTCGACCATGTGGTCCAGGCCGGCGAACGCGCCGCCGACGATGAACAGCACGTTGGTCGTGTCGATCTGGATGAACTCCTGGTGCGGGTGCTTCCGGCCGCCCTGCGGCGGCACCGAAGCCGTCGTACCTTCCAGGATCTTCAGCAGAGCCTGCTGCACACCCTCGCCGGAGACATCGCGGGTGATCGACGGGTTCTCGCTCTTGCGGGCGATCTTGTCGACCTCGTCGATGTAGATGATCCCGGTCTCGGCCTTCTTGACGTCGTAGTCGGCCGCCTGGATCAGCTTGAGCAGGATGTTCTCGACGTCCTCACCGACGTACCCGGCCTCGGTCAGCGCGGTCGCGTCGGCGATGGCGAACGGGACGTTCAGCATCCGGGCCAGCGTCTGCGCGAGGTAGGTCTTACCGCAGCCGGTCGGGCCGATCAGCAGGATGTTCGACTTGGCCAGCTCGACGGCCTCGTCCTTGGCATGCCGACCGGCGGTCGACCCGCCCTGACCGTCCCGGACCCGCTTGTAGTGGTTGTACACCGCCACCGCGAGAGCCTTCTTGGCCACGTCCTGTCCGACGACGTATGCGTTGAGGAAGTCGTAGATCTCCCGCGGCTTCGGCAGCTCGGTGAGTCCGACCTCGGAGCCCTCGTTCAGCTCCTCCTCGATGATCTCGTTGCAGAGATCGATGCATTCGTCGCAGATGTAGACGCCGGGACCGGCGATGAGCTTCTTGACCTGCTTCTGGCTCTTCCCGCAGAACGAGCATTTCAGCAGGTCGCCGCCGTCACCTATGCGTGCCACCGGGACAGATCCCTTCTATGCGAAGTCGAACCAAGGGCCGAGGGGGCGTGGGCCGCTCGGGCCGGGGCGCCGAGGCTACCCCGATCCCGATTTCGACGGTACCCCGTCCGGGGCCGAAACGCCGCGCCCGCCGCCGGGTTGTGACTACGCCGGTGGCGAACGCGCCTCGCCCTTGACAGCCCCATCTCAGCCACACCGTCACCCCGCCGGAGCGGGGCAGCGACGTCAGACGCCGGCCGGGACCGGGGTCTTGAGCGACTGCAGGACGTCGTCGATCAGGCCGTACTCGATGGCCTGGTCGGCAGTCAGGAACTTGTCCCGCTCGATGTCACGCGAGACCTCCTCCAGCGACTTGCCGCTGGCGTCGGAGATCATCTTCTCCAGCAGAGCGCGCAGGCGGAGGATCTCGTTCGCCTGGATCTCGATGTCGCTGGACTGCCCGTAGGTGCCCTCGGTGGCCGGCTGGTGAATGATGATCCGGCTGTTCGGCAGCGCGAGCCGCTTGCCCGGCGTACCGGCCGCGAGCAGCACCGCGGCGGCCGACGCGGCCTGACCGAGGCAGACCGTCTGGACGTCCGGCTTGATGTAGCGAACCGTGTCGTAGATCGCGGTCAGCGCGGTGAACGAGCCGCCCGGGGAGTTGATGTAGATGCTGATGTCGCGGTCGGAGTCCATCGACTGCAGGCACAGCAGCTGGGCCATCACCGCGTTCGCGATCTCGTCGGTGATCGGCGTACCGAGGAAGATGATCCGGTCCTCGAACAGCTTGGTGTAGGGGTCGATCCGGCGCATGCCGTACGACGTGCGCTCCTCCCACTGCGGGATGAAGTAGTTCATAGGTGCGTCCTTTGACTGACGGAGTGGGAGATCAGGAGTTCGGGCTGCCGGAGGTGAGCTGCGCGGCGCTGGCGACCACGTGGTCGATGAAGCCGTAGTCCTTGGCCGCGTCGGCGGTGAACCAGCGGTCGCGGTCCGCGTCGTTCTCGACCTGCTCGAGCGGCTGGCCGGTGTGCTCGGCGATCAGCTTGAACAGCTGCGCCTTGATGTGCAGCGACTGCTCGGCCTGGATCTTGATGTCGGACGCCGTACCGCCCATACCGCCGGAGGGCTGGTGCATCATGATCCGCGCGTGCGGCAACGCGAACCGCTTGTCCTTCGCGCCGGCGCAGAGCAGGAACTGGCCCATCGAGGCGGCCAGGCCCATCCCGACGGTGGCCACGTCGTTGGAGATCCACTGCATCGTGTCGTAGATCGCCATGCCGGAGTCCACCGAGCCACCCGGCGAGTTGATGTACAGCCAGATGTCCTTGTTGGGGTCCTCGGCGTTGAGGAGCAGCATCTGCGCGCAGATCGCGTTCGCGTTGTCGTCGCGAACCTCGGACCCCAGGAAGATGATCCGGTTCTGCAGCAGACGCTGGTAGATGTGGTCGTCGAGTCCGCCGGATCCGTTGCCGCCCGCGGCGGTGGGGCTGGCTGCAAATGTCTCGTTCACGAAGCCGACATTACTGGGCGGCGGCGACAGACCTAAGGCTGGGCCATAGGTGTTCGCTCACGGCGCACCCCACAGCGCATTTCATCTGCTCTGAGCGAATTCCGCGGCTGTGATTCGGACCGCCCGACACACGCTT
Organism: Kribbella sp. NBC_01484; assembly: GCF_036227145.1. Taxonomy (NCBI): domain Bacteria; kingdom Bacillati; phylum Actinomycetota; class Actinomycetes; order Propionibacteriales; family Kribbellaceae; genus Kribbella; species Kribbella sp. NBC_01484. The sequence goes on along the minus strand of NZ_CP109437.1, from coordinate 5,233,054 downwards.
CCTGGTCAGGTACTTCGCATCCCGCCACGACTCACGACCGGCCGGAAACGCGCGAGCGGCCCGGAACCACAGTGGTTCCGGGCCGCTCGTCGTACCACTCAAGCCTTGGCGGGCTCCTCGGCCTCGGCCGGCGTCTCCTCGGCGGCAGTCTCCGCCTCGGCGTCGGCGTAGCTGCCGTCCGGCTGCAGGGTCTTCAGTTCGACCTCGTTACCGGAGGCGTCGGTGACCTTGGCGTTCTCGACCAGGTGGGCGAGCGCCTTGCCGCGGACGACCTCGGACACCAGGCTCGGGACCAGGTTGTTCTCGACCGCGTGCTGGGCGAACTGGTCCGGGCTGACGCCGGAGCGCTGCGCGTGCCGGACGATGTGCTCGGTCAGCTCCTGGTCGTTGACGCTCAGCTCTTGCTGCTCGGCCACCAGGTCGAGCACGAACTGCGCCTTGATCGCGTCCTCGGAGCGCTTCTTCAGGTCCTCGTCGAACTCTTCCTGGGTCTGCTCCTCGCCCTCCAGGAACTGCTCGAACGTCATCCCGGAGTACCCGAGCTGCTGCTCCAGGTTCTCCTTGCGGGCGGCGAGCTCGTCGACCAGCAGACCCTCCGGCACCGGCACGTCGACCAGGGTGAGGATCTTCTCGAGTACGGCGTCCCGCGCCTCGCCGGCCTGCTCGAGCCGCTTGCCGCGCTCCAGCCGGCTGGTGACGTCGGCCTTCAGCTCCTCGGCGGTGTCGAACTCCGACGCGGTCTGCGCGAACTCGTCGTCGAACTCCGGCAGCTCCTGCTCCTTGACCGCGGTCACGGTCACCTCGACGTCGACGTCCTCGCCCTTCAGCGCGCCGCCGACCAGCTGGGTGACGAAGGTCTTGCTCTCACCGGCGTTGAGCCCGGTGACGGCCTCGTCCAAGCCGTCCAGGAGCTGGCCGCTGCCGACCTGGTAGGACAGGCCGGTCGCCTGCGCCTCCTCGACCTTCTCGCCGTCCTTGCTGGCCGACAGGTCGAGGGTGATGAAGTCCTTGTCCTGCACCGCGCGCTCGACCGGGTTCAGCGAGCCGAACCGCTGCCGCAGCGCCTCGATCTGCTCGGTCACATCGTCGTCGCTGACCGCGATGTCCTCGACCTCGGCCTCCAGGCCCTCCAGGTCGGGCAGCGTGATCTCGGGGCGCACCTCGACCTCGGCGGAGAACTGCAGGCTCTCCTTGTCGTTGAACTCGGTCACATCGACCTCGGGCCGGCCGATCGCCTTGACCTGGTTGTCACTGACCGCCTGCGAGTAGAGCTTCGGGAGGGCGTCGTTGATCGCCTCCTCGAGCACCGGCCCGCGACCGACCCGCTGGTCGATCACCTGCGGCGGGACCTTGCCCTTGCGGAACCCCGGAACGGTGATCTGCGAGGCGATGCTCTGGTACGCCGCGTCGAGGCTCGGCTTGAGTTCCTCGAACGGCACCTCGACGATGAGCTTGACCTTGGTCGGGCTCAAGGACTCGACGGTGCTCTTCACGGTGGCGGTTCTCCTTGAATCGATGACATTCACAGCACGGTGACAGCACGCACTGCACCGGTGCTGCAGGGGGTTTGTCGGGGCGACAGGACTCGAACCTGCGGTCTCCTGCTCCCAAAGCAGGCGCGCTAGCCACTACGCTACGCCCCGCAGTGACCGGATGAGTCTAGTCGACCGGAACCAGTGCTCGCGCCACCACCCCGGTCACCTACCGTTTTGAGTCCAGCCCAGGGAATGTGGAATCATGTCCGAGCACCGCGGGTGTAGCTCAATGGTAGAGCCCCAGTCTTCCAAACTGGCTACGCGAGTTCGATTCTCGTCACCCGCTCGAACGGCAGAAGGCCCCCAGCCACAGGGAATTCGAGGCTAGGGGCCTTCTCTCACGTCCAGGCCGGATCTGGCCGCGTGCGATCAGCCGGCGATCAGGTCGTCGGCGTCAGCGCCCTGGTCGCCCATCGTCGTCATCGCGCTTGCTCCCGCGAGCGACCACCTCGTTCAGCCGAACCGCGATCTCCCGAGCCCGCTCATCGGTCTTGTGCTGGTAGATCAGCGCCGCACGCATCGATCCGTGCCCCATCCGGTGCATCAACTCCCTGGTCGAAGCGCCACTCTTCGAGGCCAGGTGATTACCGGTGTGACGTAGGTCATGGAAGTTACCCGGCAGGCAGACCAGCTTCCCGAACCTTCGCCGTCCACTTGACGGTGCCGCGAGTCTCCCGCGATCAGACGTCGTCGGGATGTCACCCCCTCCTGGCAACCTCGCGGAGCAGCGCGTCTGTTTCGGGGTCGGGCATGAGCTCCCGCACCTCTTGCGCACAGCGACAAGCGGCGGCGATCTTGGCAGCCCACGCCAGCGCCTCCTCGCGGGTGGCCACCTTGACGACCGAGAACCCGCCAACGACCTCCTTGGTCTCCGGGTAAGGCCCGTCGGTGACCACCCCGTCCGTGGCTACGACGCTCGCCCGCTGCCTCTCGAGCCCGCCGCCGTACACCCACACGCCGGCGTGCACGGCCTCCTCGACCACCTCGTGCGAGGCCTTGCCCACGTCGGGCCAATCCTCGGCGGGGATGTGGTCCATCGCGCCGTCATTGAACGAGATCAAGTACTCCGGCATCCCATGACTCCCTTGTCCCGGCGGCCTCTCAGACCGCCTCTTGCCTGTTCTACGAACGACTCGTCCCGGATCCGACGCTATGCCAGAAGAAATTCTCACGGGATCTCCGCCGCTCAGCGCTCGTCATGTCGCCCCTGTTCGCGGATCATCGCCGCCGCCACCGGCTACGAACAGTTCCACCCACTCATCTGCCCGCGATCCGTGCTTGTCGCAGATCACTGACGGACGAGTGTCGCGCATCACCCGACGGAGGACACCAGCTCCGCGGGCTCTCTGAGCGGCCGCTGATTGAACGGGCCTTCAGGCAGTCTCGGGGGCCGGCACGTACTGGAAACGTCGCACCTCCTGCGGCCAACCGCAGGCCACCGCGATCTTTCCCGCCCACAGCCGCGCAGCCTCCTCGTCGGCCACGTCGACGACGGCGAAGCCGCCGAGATGCTCCTTGGACTCGACGTACGGGCCGTCTGTGAACACCGGAGAGCCGCTCGACGCATCGACACTGAACACAGGGGCAGCGTCGTCCAGGCCGCCGGTGAAGATGAGGACCCCGGCCGCTGTCATCTCTATCCTCAGCGCGCGGACAGCCTTGGAGGCATTGCGTAGATCCTCGTCGGTGAGATCCAGCAACCACTCTTCGTTGAATGCGATGAGGTACTCGGCCATGTCTCCTCCTCTGCGGGGTGACCCCTGCGGCCACCCTCCACCTTCTCCACGAACAGCAGCACCCCAATCCGACACCGAGTCCGCATCTCACACCTCACCTGGCGGACGAGTCTCGCGGATCACCCAACGGACGACAATCACCTTCGCCGGGCTCTCCTGGGTTCGGCTCCTACGGATCAAGGGAGCCTGGCGCCCGATCCGTACGGCGACCACCCACCTCGACCGCGCTCCGCGGACGTTCGTGGGAGGGTTACTCCTCGCCGGAGAAGCGTTCCCAGGCTGATTGGCGGCTGATGCCGAGGGCTTCGCCGATTCTGGCCCAGGTGACGGAGCGGGAGCGGAGACGGAGAACGCGATCCTGCACAGCTGTTTCGACCTGGCCTCGGGTCGCGTAGAGCCGCGCCATATCGGCGAGTAGCTCGTCGTCGCTCTTGCCGTCCAGGGGTGGGAATGATGGCATCGGCCGGCCGCTGAGCAGCTGTTCGCAGAGGCCGACACACTCGTTGCAGATGAAGACCCCGGGACCAGCGATGAGCCGGTCCACCTCACTCTTGTCCTTTCCACAGAACGAGCAACGCATCGCTGTGTCCGGCATGACGACTCCGATCCTGTCAGGGTTTCCCTGACACGCTTGTCAGGCTATGCCTGACAGAATCGGAGCGTCAAGACCGTTGCGGTCAGCGGAGGGATGGGAGCCAGGGGTGGTTGGGGTAGCGCGGGGCGATGCGGTCGTGGAGCCAGCGGCGGCGACCTGGGTCGAGGAGGTGCGCGACGTCGTCGAAGTCGGCGTGGTCCTTCGGGCGGCCGCCGCGTGACTTGAACAGGAGCACGACCTCCGGTGCGAGGTACGGGATGCCGTCGGGCGACCTGAGCGTGATCTCGGCGAGTGGCTTCCGGATTGTGCCTCGGCCGCGGTGGTAAACCCATTCGTCGGCGTCGGACGCGGCGAACAGGATCTGGATCGGGGACGGATTCGGGTCGTCGGGAAGGACCAGGGCATGCGGACCTGGCGTCAGTACCTCGCCGGGCGCCCAGGAACGACGTACGCCCGTCTCAGGAAGCTCGACCATGGGTCGCGGGCTGGTGAACGTCTTGGCGACCTCGTCGAGATCACGGGCGAGCACAACGACATCCACGTCGCCATGGGATCGCCGGAGGCGATCGGCGAACAGGTCGAGCGCCCAGCCGCCGGCGACCCAGTACGGACACGGATAGGCGTGGAACAGAGTGCGAACTGCTGTCAGAGCCGGGGATCGATCGATCGGACTCAAAGGGACTCCTCGCAAGGGTTCGATGCGGTGAGCCCCGAGGAGGGTCAGAGCGGCTGGAAGAACCAGCGAGGCGGCACCACGCGGAAACGACGCATGTGAACCACCTCCCTTGTGCTCTGACGCAAACCGCAGCCTAGCAAGACGAGGGGGCGTTCAGGACGGTCAGCAACTCATCGACCACCTGCGTCACCGTGCCGCTGCCGTCCATCAGTACGGCGCCGTAGCGAGGCCCACGGACTGTCGTTCGACGACCCTGCGTATTGCGACTAGGAGTCGCTTGGAGGGACGACCGCCAGGGTGGATCGTCTACTCGGCGGCACGTCATCGTCGTCGTCCGCATCTGCGAAGACGATGGTGAAGTGGCCGCGGTGGATGGCGTCGGACTCGACTTCGCTTTCGAACGTGACCGCTATGACCTTGTCCATGCTGAGGGGAGCGTCCTCGGCGAGGGTGTTGGCGACATGCTGGAAGAGAGCCGTGAGCGACTGGTCTTCGGCGGCGGTGGGGAGGCCGATCGAGAAGTGCTTGCAGTCCCAGCCTGTAGACATTGGCCAGTCCTCTCAGTTCACGCGGAGGAAGGCTATGGCGTCGATGGTGGCGGGGGCGGTGCTGGTGGAGACGATCTTGACGGCGCCGGTGCGGAGCGGCGTGACGGGCAGGTAGGTGACGACGCGGGAGGTGGTGGTGGCGGCGAGGTTGACGGTGCCGACCTTGATGTTGGCGTGGTAGATGTCCACGCGGCCTTGGCCCGGGCCGTGGATGGCCACCAGGGCTATCCGAGCGGCGGCCTCGGTGGCCTTGGTGAGGTAGGCACCGTTCGCGCGAAGGATCGTGGTGGTCCCCTGGAACGCCAGAGTGCTGGTCGAGCGGGTGACGGTGCCGGCTGAGGTGAGGGCCCGGTCGTCCTGCGGCGCTACGGAGCAGAGCTGCGCAGACCACGCGGACAGGTTGCCGAGGTAGTCGCGGGACCGGACCATGAAGCACTCGTCCCAGCCGAGTCGCGGAGCCCAGGAGATCGATGTGATCTTGGTGTTCTGCCACGTGGCCGGATAGATCCACTTGCCCAGGGCAACACCCGGTGCGGCGACCTTGTAGACGACGTCGTACGACGCGATGTCCGTGTCGTCCTTGTAGGCCCACCGCACGGTCGCCGGCGATCCCAGCTGGACCCGGTCCCCGATCCGCCAGGTCACGAGCGACGGCGCCGTACCGTCGACCTCACTGCAGTACGACGCGGTCCACGCGCTCACGTTCGCCGCATAGTCGCGCGCCCGCACCTGCCAGCACGTGTCCGTGCCGATCGGAGCGTCCAGGCTCGCACCGGTCGTCTTGAGCCCTTGCCAAGCGGCCGGCTGGATCCACGCGCCGTACGCCGTGGTCCGGTTGGGCCTCTGCTGATAACGCAGGTCGTAGCTGTTGACGCCGGTCGCCGGCGAGTTCGGGTCCTGTGGGTCAGTGAAGGCCCACTCGAACGACAGGCTCGTGTTGTCCCGGATCCGGGCACCCGCGGACGCACTGGTCAGCACCGGAGCCACGGTGTCGGGATGCTGCTGCGGATCAGCGGTGAGCCAGCTCAGGCTGATCACGCGCGGCTTGCTGTCCGGATCGGCGTACACGATCTTCGTAGCGCCAGAGCCGTCCGCACGGAAGCTGCCAGGCAAGCGGCTCGGGCCGTAGCGGCGCTGGCCGAGCGACTGGTCGTTGAGGTCGGTGACGAGCAGATCGGAGCCAGACGCCTGAACGGTGAAGCCGTTGCCGACCTGAGCGTCCGCGGCCACCGTCAGGTTCCGCGGAGCCTCCGGGCCTTTCACGTCGACCACCTGGTTGCAGCCGCTCAGCAGCGCCCAGCGGCCGTTCACGCGATCCGGACCGACCGCGCAGGCGCTCGCGACCAAGACTGTCTTCACAACACCTGTGGTCAGGTCCTTGCCATCCAGATGGCCGGGCTCGGTCACCTTCCACACTGTGCTGTCGGCCATGGCGAACGGCGGCGCGTAGTCGGCGAGCTTGGTCTTCGTAGCGACGTCGTACACCTCGGCGGTGGCCGCGTTCGGCGCGCGGTGGGATACCAGCTTGCCGCCCTTGCCCAGCACGACCTCATCCGCCGCGGGGAACGTCAACCCGCCGACCGTCGCCGTACCGCCCGAGAAGGTGAGCAGTGAGGGCCCCTCCACCTGCAGCGGTTTGGTGTCGTTGGTCCCACCGGACGCCGTCCAAGTGGTGCCGTTGGTGCTCGTCTCGTAGACGGTGTGATCCTGCGGGTCCGACACGACCACCCGAGCCCCGGACATCCCCACGTCGGCGGCGGCGTGCCCCGGGACCAGCGTGCCCTCCCCCAGGTGCACAGGCGGGTCGGCCGCCATCACCTGACTCGCCGCCAGCGGCACTAATACGACGGCGCACGCAACCGCGGCCACCTTGACCCGAAGACCCAGCACAAGAAACCCCCCACTACGCGCTTACGACACCGGCCGCACCCTAGCCAGTAACCACCAGTAACGGAAGCCGCCCCCGAAAACCACCTGACACGGCCGGCGGTCGAAGAGGATCCTGAAGGGCTGGCCACGACGGAAGGAACAGATGCAGGCGGGGATCACGGTATCGGCGGCAGAGCTGCCCGAAGTGCTGCTGCACGTGGCTGTCGTACGCCCGGTCTTCCTCTGCGGCGCACCAGGGATCGGGAAGAGCAGTCTGGGTACGCGCGTTCGCCGACTCGCTCGGTCTGGAGTGTGTGACCCTGCTCGGGACCCAGCTCGCGCCGGAGGACCTGATCGGCGTACCGCAGATCGTGGACGGGCGCAGCCGCTTCGCACCGCCGGTAGCGATCGCAAGGGACGAGCCGTACTGCCTGTTCCTTGACGAGCTGAACGCATCATCCGTAGAAGTGCAGAGGCGTTCTACTCACTCATCCTGGACCGCCGCACCGGTGAGTACGAACTGCCCGAGGGGTCCGTCGTCATCGGCGCCGGCAACCGCGCGACCGACAACGCACTGGCCCGCCCGATGGCGAGCGCACTGGTCAACCGGCTCGTGCACGTCCACCTGCCCTTCACCGCGAGGGGTCCGGTGTTTCGCGTGCAGTGAACACGCTCCGCTGCGGGCGAACAGCCGTAGTCGAGTGACTCTGGTGAGTGACAGGTTCCTAGGCATGGCATGGGTCGTGAGAGGCGAGTTCCGCAAGCTATGGCTCGGACAGCTGGTGTCAGCGTCCGGCAGCGCCATCACTACGGTCGCCCTGCCACTCGTAGCCGTCGTCACCTTGCAGGCATCGCCGGTGCAGATGGGAGCGTTGGCTGCGTTGACCATCGCACCGCATCTGGTCTTCGGACTACTGGCCGGCGTCTGGGTGGACAGGTGGTCGCTGCGTCGCGTACTGATCTGGACGGACGTCGGACGGCTGGTGTTGCTCGGCTCTGTCCCGGTGGCCGCGGCTCTCGACTCCTTGCGGATCGAGCAGCTGTACGTAGTCGCCGTACTGACCGGAGTGCTCACGTTGCTCTCCGACACGGCCTCCCAGACGCTCATCCCGTCGCTCGTGCCGCGGGAGGACCTCATGCGGGCGAACAGCGCGGCCCTGCTGAACCTCAACCTCGCCTCCACGGTCGGTCCATCCATGGCCGGGTTTCTGGTGCAGGTACTGAGTGCGCCGTTCGCGATCATCGTCGACGCGGCGTCGTACGTGGTGTCCGCGGTGGCGTCGTACCTGATCCGTGAGCCGGCCCGAGCGCCGGTGCCCGAGCGGTCCGAGGTTCGGCTGTCGGCCGGGCTCCGGGTGATCTTCGGTGATCGGGTGCTCACGCCACTCGCCATCTCAGCCGCAGTCGCGGCGACGGCCGGCGCGATGCAGGGGCCGTTGATCGTGCTCTACCTGATCCGGGGGCTGCACCGGTCGGCGACGTTCGTCGGGGTCACACTCACCGCCTTCGGAGTGGCTGCGGTGCTCGGGACGTTCGTCGCCAGTGCGTGGTGCCGCCGGGTGGGCATCGGGCGCGCATACGTCTCGGGGGTATTCCTCGCCTCCCTGTCCGGCGCCGCGCTGTTCACCGGGCTCACCCCGCTGATCCTGCTCGGCCAGGCCTTCGCCGGCCTCGGCATGTCGCTGTTCGGCGTCCCCCAACGCACCCTGCGCCAATACCTCGCCCCACCCCACCTGATCGGTCAGGTCACCGCCACCTGGCGCACCCTGGTCATCGGCGGCCAGGCCTTCGGGGCCGCCGCCTCCGGCCTCCTCGCCACCGCGATCGGCATCCGCCCGACCCTCCTGGTGGCCACCGCCGGCATGCTCCTCGGCGTCCTGATCGCCCTCCTCTCCCCGCTCCGCAGCTTCCACACCCTGCCGGCCGATCCATCGAGCCGGCGATCGATGGCGCGGGATTGATTGCGGAACGCAATGACTGCGACACCGGTCGCCGCGTGGGGGTGGAGTTGGTCATTGCAACAAGTGGTAATTCATCGACGGGGAATGGAATTCGGGGGACAAGCGCTTACCTAGTGAGCGATACTGGAAAGTGCGCCGTTTTCCGGTCGCGAGCCCCTTGAACCGAGCATGATGGGAAGTGCGCCCGTCCAGATGCCCTCAGAGCACCCTGCCCACGCGCCGTCGATCGCTGCCCCTACCAACCGAGCCCCCGAACGCAGCCGCAATCTCTGGCGGCTCCGCCCCTATCTCCGGCCACACCGTTGGCGCCTTGCGGTGATGTTCTCCACCGCCATGCTGGGCGTCGCGGTCAGCCTCACCGTTCCCCTCGTCACCCGGGCCATCATCGATGGTCCGGTCACCCGCCACGAGCTGAGCCTGCTGGTGCCGCTCGCCCTGCTGGCCCTCGGGCTGAGCATCGCCGAGGTCCTGCTGGTCTGGGCTCGCCGGTGGGCGCAGTCCCGTGCCGTCAGCGACCTCGAGGCGGCCCTCCGGCAAGACCTGTACGTCCGGCTGCAGTCGCTGCCGATGGAGTTCCACACCCGCTGGCAGAGCGGTCAGCTGCTGTCCCGGGTCACCACGGACCTGTCCATCATCCGGCGCTTCATGGGCTTCGGCCTGCTGTTCCTGGTGATGAACATCCTGCAACTCGTCGTGGTGACGATCCTGCTGCTGCGGTTGTACTGGCCGCTCGGCGTGGTCGTCCTGCTGGCCGCGGCGCCGATCATCCTGGTCTCACTGAAGTTCGAGCGGAAGTACCTGCTGATCTCCCGCAAGGTCCAGGATCAGCAAGGTGACCTGGCCACCCGGATCGAGGAGTCGGCGCTCGGCTTCCGGGTGATCAAGGCGTTCGGTCGGCGGGCGCACGTCCAGGGTCAGTTCGACGACGAGGCGATCAACCTCTACGACACCTCGGTGGACAAGGTCCGGCTGTCATCCCGGTTCTGGAGCTTCCTCGGCGTGATTCCGAACCTGACCCTGGTGATCGTGCTGCTGCTCGGTGCGCTCGCCGTCGGCCGGGAGGCGATCACGCTCGGCACACTGGTCGCGTTCATCACCCTGATGCTGTCGCTGATCTGGCCGGTCACATCACTCGGCGGGATCCTCGCGATGGCCCAGGAGGCGATGACGGCGGCCGACCGGATCAGCGAGATCCTCGACACCCACTCGGTTATCCAGTCCGGCTCCGAGGAGCTGGTGAACTCCCGCGGCCACCTGCGCTTCGAGCACGTCGGCTTCCGGTTCTCACCCGACTCACCCGAGATCCTGCACGACATCAACCTCGACCTGACCCCGGGTACGACGCTCGCCCTGGTCGGCGCGACCGGGTCCGGCAAGACCACCCTCACCGCTCTGGTCCCCCGCCTGTACGACGTAACCGCCGGGCGGATCACCATCGACGGGCACGACCTGCGGGACCTGAGCCTGACCTCGCTGCGGACCGCGGTCGCGTCCGCGTTCGACGACCCGACACTGTTCTCGATGAGTGTCCGGGAGAACCTGACCCTCGGTCGTCCGGACGCCAGCGAGGCCGACGTCCAGCAGGCCCTTCAGGTGGCTCAGGCCGAGTTCGCCAACGACCTGCCCTGGGGCCTGGAGACCCGGGTCGGTGAGCAGGGCATGTCGCTGTCCGGTGGTCAACGGCAGCGGCTCGCACTCGCCCGGGCAGTACTCGCCAAGCCGGCCGTCCTCGTGCTCGACGACACGCTCTCCGCGCTCGACGTGCACACCGAGGCGTTGGTCGAGGAGGCGCTGCGCAATGTGCTCGCCGACACCACCGGCATCGTGGTCGCGCACCGCGCGTCGACCGTGATGCTGGCCGACAAGGTGGCCCTCCTCCAGGGCGGCACAGTCACCCACGTCGGTACCCATCAGGAGTTGCTCGCGGAAGTTCCGGCGTACCGGCAACTGCTCGCGGCCGAAGAAGAGGAGGTGCACGCATGACGACAACCCAGCAAACACCTCCTCAGGACGAGACGCGGGACAACGAGCAGGAAGCCCCGGAGCAGTCGTGGCGGGGAGTCTTCGAGGACGACCCCGACCGGGAGTTGTCGAGGGCAACGACCGTTCGGCTCAAGGAAGACTCCCGCAAGCTGCTCGGTGAGTTGCTCCGCCCGCACCAGAAGATGATCTGGCTGCTGGTGGTGATCGTCGTGGTCGAGAACGGCGCCCGCCTCGCGATCCCCTACCTGGTCCATCTCGGCATCGACAACGGCATTCCGCCGATCCTGGCCGGCGAGGGGTCGCGGCAACTCATCACGGTCGTGGCTGTCGTTCTGGCGATGGCCCTGCTGCAGGCGTGGGCACGGCAGCTGTTCCTGATGCGGTCCGGCAAGCTCGGCCAGACCATCCTGCTCGGTCTGCGCCGCCGGGTGTTCGACCACTTCCAGCGGCTCAGCCCGTCGTTCCACGACAAGTTCACGTCCGGCCGGGTGATCTCGCGGCTGACGTCCGATGTCGGCGTGATCGACGAGATGCTGGCGACTGGCTTCGACGGTCTGGTCACGGCTCTGCTGACCCTGATCGGTACGTCGATCCTGCTGCTCACGCTGGACGTCAAGCTCGGTCTGCTCGCGCTGCTGTCGTTCCCGGCGCTGCTCGTGCTGACGGCATGGTTCCGGAAGCGGTCGGCCGTCGTGTACCGGCAGACCCGCGAGGCTGTCGTACTCGTGATCGTGCACTTCGTCGAGTCGATGACCGGGATCCGCGCGGTGCAGGCGTTCCGCCGCGAGCCGCGTAACGAGGAGATCTTCCACGGCGTCAACGACAAGTACCGGAAGGCGAACCTGGAGTCGTTCCAGCTGAACGCGATCTTCATGCCGTCGATCAAGGGCGTCGGCAACATCACCATCGTCGCGATCCTGGCGTACGGCGGTTACCAGGCGTACCACGGTCACGTCACGGTCGGCGTACTGACCGCGTTCCTGCTCTACCTGCGGCAGTTCTTCGAGCCGCTGCAGGACATCACGCAGTTCTACAACACCTTCCTGTCCGCGAGTGCGGCGCTGGAGAAGCTGTCCGGCGTCCTCAACGAGACGCCCGACGTACCGGAACCGCTCGAGCCGGCCAAGCCGGGCCGCGCCCGAGGTCACCTGGAACTGCGGAACGTCGAGTTCCAGTACGTCGACGGCGTCAAGGTACTGCCCGGCCTCCAGCTCGACGTCCCGGCCGGTCAGACCCTCGCGCTCGTCGGTACGACGGGAGCCGGCAAGACCACGATCGCCAAGCTGGTGGCGCGGTTCTACGACCCGACCGGCGGCCACGTGCTGCTCGACGGCGTGGACCTGCGGGACCTCACCGAGGACGCCCTGCGCGAGCGGGTCGTGATGGTGACGCAGGAGAACTTCCTGTTCACCGGGTCGGTCGCCGACAACATCCGGTTCGGCAAGCCGGACGCGACGCTGGACGAGGTGGTCGAGGCGGCCAAGGTGATCGGCGCGCACGACTTCATCATGGCGCTGCCGAACGGGTACGAGACCGCGGTGGAGAAGCGCGGCAGCCGGTTGTCCGCGGGACAGCGGCAGCTGGTCGCGTTCGCGCGGGCGTTCCTCGCGGATCCCGCCGTACTGATCCTGGACGAGGCGACGTCGAGCCTGGATATCCCCAGCGAGCGGCTGATCCAGCGCGCGCTGCGGACCATCCTGGCCGACCGTACGGCGATCGTCATCGCCCACCGGTTGTCCACGGTCGAGACGGCCGACCGGGTCATCGTCCTCGAATACGGCCGCATCATCGAGGACGGCGCCCCCGACAGCCTGGTCACCACCAACGGCCACTACGCCGGCCTGCACCAAGCCTGGGAAGACTCCCTGGCCTGACCTCAACGTGGTTGCGGGCGCGTGGGGTTCGTTCTTCCCCACGCGCCCCGTCCCCGGCCGCGTGCCAGTCTGATCGGCTCGGTTGTGTCCGACCAGGTCGGTAGCGTGGCCGTCATGCTGACCACGCTGGCGGTGGAGAACTACCGGTCGTTGCGACGGGTCGTGATGCCGCTGCGCGGGCTGAACGTGGTGACCGGAGCGAACGGGACCGGCAAATCCAGCCTGTATCGGGCGCTCCGGCTGCTCGCGGATGCCTCGCGGAACGGCGCAGTCGCCGCCCTCGCTCGCGAAGGCGGCCTGCAGTCCACGCTGTGGGCCGGCCCGGAACATGTCCGCAAAGACCGCCCGATCCAAGGCACCGTGCGGACTGGTCCGGTGGCACTGCGGATGGGGTTCGCGTCCGACGACTACGGCTATGCGGTGGACTTCGGGATGCCGGTGCCGACGCTCGGTGTGCGTGGTGAGCCCTCGGCGTTCAACCTCGACCCCGAGATCAAGCGGGAGTCGCTCTGGGCCGGGCCGTTCCTGCGACCTGCTGCTCTGTTGATGGAGCGAGGAGGCGGTGGGGCGCGCATCCGGGACGACGGCGGCCGGTGGCAGGACGGCGGCCATGTGCTGCAGCCGTTCGACAGCATGCTCAGTGAGTTCGCCGATCCGCAGCGCGCGCCCGAGTTGCTCGCACTGCGCGAGCGGATGCGGGCCTGGCGGTTCTACGACCACCTGCGCACCGACGCGGACGCTCCGGCTCGCCGAGCACAGATCGGCACCCGGACGCCCATCCTCGGCCCGGAGGGTGGCGATCTCGCCGCCGCACTCCAGACTATCCGGGAGATCGGCTCGAAGGGTGCCCTCGACGAGGCGATCGAGCTCGCGTTCCCGGGCAGCAGGGTGGAGATCGTCAACGCCGGCGGCCGATTCGAACTCGCCTTCCGGCAGCACGGTTTGCTCCGGCCGTTGTCGGGCGCCGAGTTGTCGGACGGGACGCTCCGATACCTGCTCTGGATGGCGGCGCTGCTGACCCCACGACCGCCGGAGCTTCTGGTGCTCAACGAGCCCGAGACGAGCCTGCACCCGGATCTCCTGCCCGCGTTGGCAAACCTCGTCATCACCGCCGCCAAGGAGGCTCAAGTCATAGTCGTCACCCACTCCCGCCCGTTCGTCGCCTCCCTCGAAGCACTCGCCGACGACGTCCACACCATCGAGCTGATCAAAGACCACGGCGCCACGACGATCGCTGACCAGCGCCCCCTCGACGAACCACCCTGGAAGTGGGCCTCGCGTTAGGCCGCGTGGGCTAGGTGGGTTGGGGGTCCTTGACTGATTCGAAGCGGACCAGGATCAGGGAGCCGACGGCCGAGAGGGCGAAGCCGGCGATTGCGCCGGGCCACCAGCCGGCGCGGACGGCGTCATCGAGGACGAAGACGCCGACGACGGCCGGCGTGATGGTTTGGAGGGCGATCATCGGCGTGGTTGCCAGCGTCACCGAGCCGCGTTGCAGCGCCAGCGAGTACAAGAGGAAGGCCAGCGCGCCACTGATCGGCAAGGTGTACGCCGTGGGGCTGCGGAGCAACTCGCCGATCGAGCCGTCCTGCAGGAGCCGCGCCGAGATCGCAACGCCGGCGTACCCGAGTCCGGCGAGCATCCCGAGCAGAGCTGTGGAGACGCCGTGCTGGGAGCGGCTCGCGAGGGCGCCGAGGGTGGCGATGGTGATGAGGCCGATGACGAGGCCGACGGTCAGCCCGTGATGCTGAGCGCTGTCCCCCGCCGAACCCGCAGATACCGCCAGCAGCCCGAGGCCGACGCAGACTGCGATCACGGCAGACCATTCGAGCGCACTGAGCTGATCCGACATCAAGCGGGTGGCGAGCAGAGCGGTCACGACCAGGCTGGCCGCGATGCCGGCTTGGGCGAGGTAGAGCGGAAGGAGGCGCAGGGCAACGAAGTGCAGTCCGAAGCCGGCCAGGTTCAGCACCAGGGCGCCGACGAACGCGGGTTGTCTGAGCAGCGCCGCCACGAACCCACCGAGTCGCCGCGGATCCAGCTCCGACTCGGTCGGGACCTTGCGCGAGCCGACCGCCTGCAGAATCGAGGCGACGCCGAACAGCACCGCGGCACCGAGCGCCGCGCCGAGACCTAGGACCACTCAGGCGACCTTGCGCCGAGGCACCCAGAACGTCAGGTACAAGCTGAGGACTCCGTAGTACAGGAGGTAGGCCAGCGAGACCGCGACCACGATCGCGTTCGGGTCAGGCATCTGCGTGAGGAGTACGGCGTACGACGCGAGCCAGATCGCGGTCGTGATCAGGTTCATCGTCCGGAACGCCTTGGTCCGCGAGGGGTAGACGTACTTCACCGGAATGAAGACCAGCACCGAGCAGACGACCAGGATCACGCCGGTGGTGAACGGGCTGAGGCTGAGGACCACGACGTAGAAGGCGACCACGTTCCAGTAACTGGGGAAGCCCAGGAAGAAGTGGTCGTCGGTCTTCGCGTCGACCCGGCAGAACTGGTAGCTGGAGGCAAGCAACGGCAACGCCGCCAGCACCGCGCCCCACGCTCCGTTGGGTAGGTAGTCCCCGGTCCAGAGCAGCACGATCGGGGCGAACGCGTAGGTCAGGTAGTCGACGATGTTGTCCAGCATCGCGCCGTCGAACCACGGGATGGTCTCCTTCACCCGCAGCCGGCGGGCGAGCATCCCGTCCGTCCCGTCGATCACCAGGGCCGCGAGGCCGAGCCAGAGTGCGCGGACGGCGTCCCCGTCGATGGCGGCGATGACGATCAGCAGCGCGAGCACCGTTCCGCTCGCGGTATAGGCATGCAGTGCCAGTCCGGCCAGACGCAACCGCGTCGACCCGACGAACGGTTCCTGCACCGCGTCGTGTGTGGTCAGGACGACTCCCAGAACTCCGTCGACGCAACGCGCCGGGCCGGATCCATTCGACCCCGCCGTCGCCAGCGTCTCACAGGCCTGGGCCCGACCCCGCGACCGGTCGTCGTCCCACGCCGGATCTGTGCGCGGTCTTAACCCGGCCGCGCACTCCTGGTCGAACGCTTACTTGACCGGGTCGAGCAGGAACAGCGGGATCTTCCGGGTGGTCTTGGTCTGGTAGTCCGCGTACGGCGGGTAGGCGGCGACGGACCGCTGCCACCACTCGTCGTACTCCGCGCCCTCGATCTCGCGGGCGACGTACTCCCTGGTCACGTCACCGTCCTGGAGAGTGAGCTTCGGGTCGGCCTTCAGGTTGTAGTACCAGACCGGGTGCTTCGGCGCACCGCCGAGCGACGCGACCGCGGCGTACACACCGTGGTGCTCGACCCGCATCAGCGGGACCTTCCGGATCTTGCCGGACCTGGCACCACGCATGCTCAGCAGCACCACCGGCAGTCCGATGATGTCGGCGACGTCGGTGGTCCCGGCGTCCTCGATCTTCTCGACCATGGTGCGAACCCAGTCGGTCGGGCTCGGGGCGTACTCGTCAGTGTTCGAGGTCATAGCACCAAGTGTAATGGTGACGCGTCAACATCAACAATTCATGGCGTGTCGGGAGTCGTCGCGATCTCCTGGATGATCTTGAGGCGGCCGTCCCAGGCAGCGGCGACGTCCGCCATCCAGGCCGCGGTCGCCGTCAGTGCTGTAGACCTGAGCTCAAAGCGGACCTCGCGGCCCTCGCGGCGACTGTCGACCAGGCCGGCTTCGCGCAGTACGGCGAGATGCTGCACGACGGCCTGTCTGGTGACCGGGAGCTCGCCTGCGAGCGAGGTCGCGGTCCGCCCACCGCCGGCGGCCAGCAACTCGACCACGATCCGGCGGGTGGGATCGCCCAGCGCCTCGAGCACCCCGTCGACACGGACGACGGCGCTCCCGGCATCGGCAGACGAGGGCTTCCCACCGGTTGTCACAGCGTCGGCGCCAACTCTGTCAGCGCCGCGAGCGCACCGTCCCATCCCCGCGCGGACTCCTCGGCCCGCCTGACCTGCTCATCCGGCGACACTTCCAGCCGCTCGAACCCGGACTCCACCACCCGCAACCGAGTCCCCTCGCCCTCGGGCGTCAGTGTGAACTCCACGAGGTTCGAGTTCCCCGGCGCGGGCTCCACGCCCGGCTCGACGGCGTACCGATAGGCGAACCGCCGCCCCGGCTCGACCTTCTCGACGAAGCCGAGATACTCCCCGTGCTCGTCCCACCGCATCACCAGCCGCCCACCCGGCCGCAGATCGATCTCCGCCCCACCGAACGCGTACCACCGGGCGAAGCCCTCTGGCTGAGCCACCGCCGCCCACACGACCTCCGGCCGCGCCTCGACGTACACCTCACGCTCCACGCTCTCCATGCCCACCACCCTGCCAACTCCGGAGTTGATGTGCAAGTCGCCGCTTGCATCTCAGGGAACGCAGGACTGGAGCTGGGTGGCAGTGGCGATGGTGGCCTCGATCCAGCGACGTCGCAGGAAATGGGCCTTGAGGAGCCGATGGACCCCGTCGAGGACAACCAGGCGGCCGCGGTACGCGACCAGGTTGATCGGGTGATCCAGATCGGCATCCATCACCCGCTGGTAGTGGGCGCGGAAGTTCATCGGGGTCGCGGCAACCTGGTTCGGGGTGACCTTGAAGCGTTCGCCGTCCAGCTGCCACAGCGGCAGGTCGAACATCCAGACCAGATCCGCGATCTCGACCGGTTCGACCTTCAGGTCGAGCGCCCACAGCTTCTCCAGCTGCCACCGGGCCGGCGGGAACACTTCGCGGATCGCGTCCGGCATCAGCGCGACCAGTTCCTCGAACGACACCTCCGGCGCCGCTCGATCCCCCTCCGCCGCCGTGGACACCGCCTGGTCGAGGGAGTCGCCCAACCGATCGATCGTCACGACCGAGCAGGTTACGCCATCGGCTGGGCGACCACGACCACGTTGCTGAGGTACACCTCGCCGTTCCAGTCCTCACACGTGACCAGCACAAGCCGGCCGCGGACACTCTGATCGAACAGTTGCGCGGCGCGCTTGGCGAGGGTGGCTTTCCGGTACGTCGCCACCGTCGCGACCCGGTAGCGCAACGAACCGCGGACCGTCGACACTGCCACTACGGATCCCGGCTCGAGCTTGTCGAGATGGTCGAACGCTCCTCCCCCGTCATGCACCGTGTGCCCGGTGATGATGGCCGAACCGCGCACGGCACCAGGCTGAGCACCGGCCGTCCACCAGCCGACGGTCGATGGATCGGACGGCGGGGTGAGAGCGCCACCGGCGGCCTTGATGCCGACCACCGGCGCGACCACGTCCAACTGTGGGATGGCGATCCGGTTCGGCCGGCCCGGACCCGTCGCCGGGCGTCGGGCCGACGGCGAGGTGGCGCCGGTCGAGGGTGCGCCGGTCGAGGCCGTCGTACGGCGTGGCGTGGTGCCGGCCGGGGCTCGACCGGCCGATGCCTTCGCCGAAGGCCTGGTATCGGAGGCTGACGAGCCCGGCGACGACGAGGCGCCGGCGCGGTCGCCGTACTGCAGGTACGCGCCGACGGCAATGACGCACACTCCTGTCAGCGCGACCGCCCCACTCCACCGCAGTGGAGCCGGGCGGCCGCGACGTCGGGCGAAGCTCACGTCAGACGCTGTGCCTTCCGCGTCGCCGGAGTCCGACGACCGCTCCACCGGCCAGCATCAATCCACCGGCGGCCAGCAGCAGACCGCCGGCCAGACTGAACGGACTGTTGCCACCCGCAAGCGAATTTGTGCCACCGCCGCCACCCTCGCCGGCGTTGACCTCTGTCGGCACGCCAGGCGTCGGCGAGGTCGACTCCGACGGTACGACGGATGCGGGCGTCGATGTGGTCGCCGACGGCGAAGTCTCCGACGGCGTACCGCTCGGGGTGCCCGGCGGGGTCGCCGGAGGCGTGGCAGGCGGAGTCGCCGGCGTCGTGGCAGGCGGAGTCGCCGGCGTCGTGGGCGACGTAGTCGGCGGGCTGGTCGGCGACGTGGGCGGGGTGGTGGGCGGAGTGGTCGGCGGCGACGTGGGCGGGGTGGTGGGCGGAGTGGTCGGCGGCGACGTGGGCGGGGTGGTGGGCGGGGTGGTGGGCGGGGTCGTGGTGTTGCAGCCCTCGACCCAGAACACCTTGTGCTTCACGTCGTTGCCGATCGAGCCAGGCGCGTCCACGGTGAGCTTCACGTGGTAGCCCTGCTGCGGCTGCGGCTGACCGGTGAACGTCAGGGTGTACGTCTCCTTGGCGTCCAGGTCGGTGCCGCCGCCGGCCGCGTCCTCGCCG
Organism: Kribbella sp. NBC_01484; assembly: GCF_036227145.1. NCBI lineage: Bacteria > Bacillati > Actinomycetota > Actinomycetes > Propionibacteriales > Kribbellaceae > Kribbella > Kribbella sp. NBC_01484. The sequence continues at coordinate 5,214,028 of NZ_CP109437.1, read as the reverse complement.
ATGAACGGGTTCAGGTTCCCGGACACCACCTTCAGGCCGGCGTCCGCGGTCGGCGCCTGGTCCTCGAACGTCACGGTGGCGAAGTAGTTGTCGTTCTGGTCGTAGTTGTAGAACTCGACCACGAACGAGCAGCCTTGGTGCGGGTTGTTGTCCGGAGGGCCACTCTGGATATCCACGCCCTCGATCTTGACGGTGCCGTTGTTGCCTGGCGGGTTGCCTGTGTGGCCGTCGGCCACAACCGACTGGTCGGCGCTGGCCGCCGGTGCGAGTGCGAGAGCCGCGGCTCCCAGCATCAGCGAAAGCGTTCCTGCCGCGGCGACGAAACCCGCGGCCCTGGAGCGCACACCCGTGTGGGACATGTCCATCCTTGAGCGGTTGAGAATGATGCATTAGAACTATTGGGGCGTGGTTGCCGTCGTCAACAACACCCGGTAACGATTGGCTGCACAAAGCCGATCCATCCTCCACAGGCCTGTGGACAACGGCCGAGCAGGCGGTTCCCCGTGACTCGCAATCACCAGGCGTGCTCGCGCATTGAACAAGAGCGACCGATCTGCGCTGCCGGAGCGGAGCGGCCGGAGCGCCAGGTCAGGTGGTGTGTCGTCCGCGGCGTCGGAGGGATGCGGTGGCGCCGCCGGTCAGCATGATGCCGCCGAGAATCATCAGGATCGCGCCCGCCGGACTAGATCCTCCGTTGCCGGCCGGCGCCGCAATCGCCGCGCCGGGGCCGGGGCCGAGGAGACCCGCATCCACCACGGTCGGCACACCTGCCGATGACGTACGCCGAGTGGAGTCGTAGCCGAGGTCGTCGTCACTGACAGCGTCATTGCCGGGGAAGTCAGCGGCGTAGTCGATGGAATGGTCGGCGGCGTGGTGGGCGGCGTGGTGGGCGGCGTGGTCGGTGGAGTCGTCGGCGTGGTGGGCGGCGTGGTGGGCGGCGTGGTCGGTGGAGTCGTCGGCGTGGTCGGTGGAGTCGTGGGCGGCGTGGTGGGCGGCGTGGTCGGTGGAGTCGTCGGCGTGGTCGGTGGAGTCGTGGGCGGCGTGATGGGCGGCGTGGTCGGTGGAGTCGTGGGCGGCGTCGTGGGCGGCGTCGTGGGCGGCGTGGTCGGTGGAGTCGTGGGCGGCGTCGTCGGCGGCGTCGGCGGCGTCGTGGGCGGCGTCGTCGGCGGCGTCGTGGGCGGCGTGGTGGGCGGGGCGTCGCAGCCCTCGACCCAGAAGGCCTTGTGTTTGACGTCGGCGCCCTGGGAGCCGGCGGCATGCACGGTGATCTTGACGTGATAGCCCTGCTGCGGCTGCGGCTGGCTGGTGAACTTCAGGGTGTACGTCACCTTGGCGTCCAGGTCGGTACCACCACCGGCCGGATCCTCGCCGATGAACGGGTTCAGGTCGCCCGACACTACTTGCAGTCCGCCGTCGGCGGTCGGCGCCTGATCCTCGAAGATCACCTGAGCGTTGTAGGGACCCTGCTCGTAGTTGTAGAACTCGACAGTGAACGTGCAGCCCTGATGCGGGTTGTTGTCGGGCGCACCGCTGCCGATGTCCACGCCCTCGATCTTGATGGTTCCGTTGTTCCCCCGCGGAGCGGCCAGCGCGGCGGCCGACCCGGCATCACCGGTAGACCGCACGACCACCGCCGCAGCTCCGATCAGGACCATCAGCGCCCCGGCCGCTACGACCGTCCCCGCGACCTGGGGGCTGACCCCCTTGACGACCATCCCCGTCCCCCTGTCCGACGCAGCGTGGCGGACATCTCACCTGCAGTATGCGCCTTCTGATGCCTCAGTCAACGACCGTGCGGGCCGGAAGCCCCTGACAACGTTGGACTGGCGCCCCGTCAAGCTTGGGGGAGGTCAGCCGAATTGACCACCAGCTCAAACCCCGGACCCGGCGGCCGGGTGCGGGGTTCACCTCAGATCTGGTCCCCTCCACCCTCGGTCGGGACCTGTCCGCGACGTCACACAGCGCCGGGCGGAGACCGGAACCGGTGGACTGGGACCGATCGGCAGCGACCGGTGGGCCGGGACCGCAACCGGTGGACTCGGACCAGTGGGCTGGGACAGGTCGTGGCGGGTTGGGACCGGTCGCGGTGGCAGGAACCGGTGGGCTGGGACCGGTAGTGGTGGCTGGGACAAGGAACTACGGCTCTTCTGACCGATGTGTGGGTGGGGGTGGTGGTACTGCGGGTGAGGTGCTCGCGGTACAGCGGACTTTTCGACAGCACGAGTTCGCGGTCGGCTGGCCGACCTAGGCCCACGCAACCGTCCATCACCTGCTCAGTGGGGTTCGGTGCGGCCTGTGCCTGGTCCGCGGAGGGTTTTAGCCCGGTCCGGGAGGAAAACCCTCCCCAAACCAGCACAAAACCCTCCACCCGAACAAATAGGGGCGCACCCCGGGGCCGGTGTCTCCCTGCCCATACCCTCCAGCGCCACGGACCCGTGGCCAGCCCTCACCCCCGGTCCGACCGGGGTCGGGGAGTCTGGCGAGGCACTAGTTGCCTCAGGCATGCGCCATGCGGTGGATGATGACGATCGCCGAGTCGTCGCCGGGACCGCCGGCGGACGCGACGAGCTCGGCCGCACCGCCTTGGAAGCCCTGTGCCACAAGGCGTTCCGCGTGCCCGACGAGGCGGTCGGTGCCGCGACCGATGTCACGTCGCGGGGTCTCGACCATGCCGTCGCTGTACAGGAAGAGCGCGTCGCCCAGCTTCAGCTGCCCGTGGTTGGCCGGGAACTCCGGCGCCTCCATCAACCCGAGCAACGGCCCGTCCGCGTCCCGCGTCTGCCACCGCCCCGACCAGGCGTCGAAGTGGATCGCCGGCGGATGTCCGGCCGTGCGTACGTCGAACTCCCCGGTCTGCACGTCGATCACGACATGGACGACCGTGGCGAAGTCGTCGTCCCAGTCCTGCCGGCGGATGTAGCGGTTCGCCGACGGCAGGAACTCCTCGACCGGTACGACGCCGAGCAGTCCACCGAACGCACCCGACAACAACAGTGCCCGCGTCCCCGCGTCGATTCCCTTGCCCGAGACATCGACCAGCGCGACCTCGAGCAGATCACCGCGGGTCGTCGACACCACGAAGTCGCCGGAGAACGACGACCCACCGGCGGACTGGATCGCCACGTCGACCAGCCAGCCGGCCGGCAGGTCCGGCAACTCGCCCTGTGCGGTCAGGATGTCGCGCAGCTCCATCAGCATCGACTCGCCACGGGTGCCCGGCACTCCGAGCCGGCTGCGTACCTTGGCGCTGGTGAGCATGATCCAGCCGACGATCGCGAGGACCAGCACGAAGCCGACCCGGGGCATCGTCGGTCCGCGTGACAGCACGACGAACGCACCGAACGTCACCGTGATGATGGTGAGCGCCACCAACTCACGGAACCTCAGCAGCAGGCCGCCGACCACCAGCGGGATGATCAGCAAGGAGGTCGGCACGGAGGTCTGCCAGACGAAACCGGAGACGGCAATCGCGATCGACGTCAGCGTCAGCACGACGAAGGCGAGCCGATGCGACCGACGGGCACGCCGCCCCAGCGACTCGACCCGGCGGCCGATTCGTCGTACCTCAGCGAGACCGCCGCTCCTGCTCATGGTGTGAAGAAGATAACGGCACTACCTGGTCCGCGCATCAATCCGTAACCCAACTGATGAATGTCAGCCCTTGCGAGTGAGACCGGTGCGCTGGCATTTGGGGCACCAGAACAAGTTGCGCCCGGCCAGGATCTCGGTCCGGATCACCGACTGGCAGACGTAGCACCGCTGTCCCTGCCGCCGGTACACGTAGACCTCGCCACCATGATCGTCGCGGCGCGGGTCACGGCCCATAGCCTCCGGGGTGTGATCGTCCGTCACGGTGTCGATCCGGCCGGTCTCGACGCCGTACTTCATCAGCTGGAGCAGGTCGTCCCACATGCCCTGCCACTCACGTTTCTTGACCAGGTGCCCCGGCGTCATCGGGTGCAGCTTCGCCCGGAACAGCACTTCGGCCCGGTAGACGTTGCCGACGCCGCTCAGCACCTCCTGGTCCATCAGCAGCCGGCCGATCGGCAGCTTGCTGCGATGGATCCGCTTCCACGCCAACTCGGGGTCCGCGTCGTCACGCAGCGGGTCCGGGCCGAGCCGGGCGATCAGGCTCTCGCGTTCACCGTCGGTCAGCACCTCGACCACGGTCGCTCCGCGCAGATCGGCGTACGACGTGGCGTTCTGCAGGCGGAGGCGGACCTGGCCGACCGGTTCGGGCACTGGCGCCGGAAGGATGTCCATCTTGCCGATCAGGCCGAGGTGGATGTGCAGCCAGCCGGCGCCCTCGAAGTCGGCGAGGAAGTGTTTGCCGTGCGCCTCGGTCTGCCGCAGCACGTGTCCGTTCAGCAGCGCGGCGCCGTCGACGAACCGGCCCTGCGGGCTGGTCGCCAGGACCGGACGGCCGCCGAACGCGTCCCAGACGTCGTTCGCCAGTCGGTGCAGGGTGTGACCTTCAGGCATGATTCCTCATATGGGGATAACTGGTGGAGCCAAGGGCCGGAGTGGTCCTCCCACTCCGGCGGTGGTCGGCATCGGCCGGTCGATGCGGGCCCGGGACGTCTCCCGCCCGCGCCAGCCGGTCAACCGCCGGCCGGTGCAACCGAAGAAGGACGCGGACACCGACAAGCCGGAGGGTCAGGAGACCGGCGGGAGCTCGCCGGTCGACTCGTAGGCCGACAGCATGTCGATCCGGCGGGTGTGCCGCTCCTCGCCGGAGTACTCGGTGGCCAGGAACGTGTCGACGAACCCGGTCGCCTCCGCCGCGGAGTGCATCCGCGCCCCGACGCTGATCACGTTGGCATTGTTGTGCTCGCGGCCGAGCCGTGCGGTGTCGGTGCTCCAGGCCAGGATCGCCCGGACCCCCTCCACCTTGTTGGCGGCGATCTGCTCGCCGTTCCCCGAGCCACCGATCACGATGCCGAGGCTGCCCGGCTCCTGGATCACCGCCTCACCGGTCCGCAGGCAGTACGGCGGGTAGTCGTCGACGGCGTCGTACACGGCCGGGCCGTGGTCCTCGACGTCGTGCCCGGCAGCTGTGAGGTGCTGGACCAGGTGGTTCTTCAGTTCGAAGCCGGCATGGTCGGAGCCGATGTGCACTCGCATGGCCAGAAGTGTTGCATCTCCTACCGACGGTTCCGCACGCCGGGCACGGTCAGCGCCGCGGTCAGCCGCGTGACCTCCGCATAGGCCTTCTCGTACTCCGTTCCCGCCGGATGCAGCGTGAACACGGCCATGATGCTCCGGTCGTCCGGCCCGACGGTCCCAGTGGTGTGCAGGGCCTCGCTGACCAAATCCACCGGCACGTCCGTCGGCTTGGCCTTGTCGGAGCGATAGCCACTCGAGCCTTGGAAACCGGACCAGCCCTGTTTGATGCTGAAGTCCGATTCGAAGACCGATGCGATCCCGAAGTACTGGTCGAAGCCGTCGGTGCCGTGACGGGTCGGCCGGTGCAGCAGATCCATCACGTACTCGCGCACCGGCGACGGAGCCTGGTCGAGGATGTACCGATAGATCTGGACTGTGTCGGCGGCCGTGATGGCGACGTACCCCCAGAAGCCCGGATGGGTTGCCGGCGGGCCGGCCGTGTGGGTCAGGCCGAGCCGGGCCACCATCCGGTCGACGATCGCCGCGCCGCCGAGGTGGTCCCAGTAGTAGCTCGCGGCGTCGTCATCACTGCTGCGCAGCATCACCTCGAGCCGGGTCCGGTCCGCGGCCGGCACGGCGTACGCCGGACCGCGGTCCCAGAGGAAGTCGAGCACGATCAGTAGCTTCACCACGGACGCCGACCGGAACCGATGATCGGCGTTCACCTGCTGCACGAACTGCCCGGTCCGGCGGTCGAAGACGGCGATGCCGGCCGTCACTCCCGGAGGTACGGCGACATCGTCCGCACCGAGTGCGGGCAGTTCATCACGCAGGGTCATCTGAAACCTACCCACCACTTGACGGATTCCTTGGTGAGCAACCTTCACCGGCCGGGACGGCGGAATTCAAGCCCTGAACCGCAGACCGAAGGGCACGCCCCTAGTCGAAGATCGGGCCGCGATCCCGGGTGCGCTTGATCTCGAAGAAGCCTTCGGTGCCGGCGACCAGGCGGACGCCGTCCCAGAGCTTGCCGGCCGCCTCGCCCTTCGGTGCCGGCGTCACGACCGGACCGAAGAACGCCGTGCCCTCGACCGAGATGACCGGCGTGCCGACCTCCATGCCGACCAGGTCCATGCCGGCGTGGTGCGACTTCTTCAGCGCGTCGTCGTACTTGTCGGACTCGGCGGCCTCGATCAGCGACGCCGGCAGACCGACCTCCTCGAGGGCCTCCTTGACAACGTCGCCCCTGCCGTCGCCGATGCCGCGGCCGGCGACATGGATCCGCTGACCGAGTGCGGTGTAGAGCGGCAGCAGCACCTCGTTGCCGTGCGCCTGCTCGGCCGCGATCAGCACCCGGACCGGACCCCACAGGTTGCGCAGGTTCTGCTTGTACTTCTCGTCCAGGTTGTCGCGTCCATCATTCAGGACGGCCAGGCTCATCACGTGCCAGGTCGTCGTCACATCCCTCACTTGCTCGACCTCGAGCATCCAGCGAGAGGTCATCCAGGCCCAGGGGCAGGCCGGGTCGAACCAGAAATCGGCAGAGGCAGTCATGTTCCCAATCATACAAAGTTGAAGAATCGTAGGTACCGGCTTGGTATCCAATACCCACTGTCGAGGGGAAACCCTCAGCCAAGCCGACTGCCAGGTGCATAGGATGCCGACATGCCTGGAACCAACCTGACGCGCGACGAGGCGCGTACCCGTGCCGGCGTGGTCAGCGACGTCAGCTACTCGATCGAGCTGGACCTGACCGCCGCCCCGAGCGGCGCGCCCACCTTTCCGTCCGTGACGACCGTCACGTTCGCGGCCGAGGCCGGCGCGAGCACCTTCGCCGACCTGATCGCCGACAAGATCCGCGAGGTGACGCTGAACGGCAGGGCGCTGGATCCGGACACGGTGTACGACGGCGCCCGCATCCAGCTGGACGGGCTGGCCGAACGCAACGAGCTCCGGGTGGTCGCCGACTGCCTGTACTCGCGCACCGGCGAGGGACTGCACCGATCGGTCGACCCGGCCGACAAGGAGACCTACCTCTACACGCAGTTCGAGGTGCCGGACGCCCGCCGGGTGTTCACCACCTTCGAGCAGCCGAACCTCAAGGCCCCTTTCACCTTCACCGTGTCCGCACCGGCCCGCTGGGTCGTCATCTCGAACGCACCGACTCCCGAGCCCACGCCGTATGCCGGTGAGAACGGTGAGGAGCTGGCCCGGTGGGAGTTCCCGCCGACCGAGCGGATCTCGACGTACATCACCGCTGTGGTGGCCGGGCCGTACCACGTGGTCACGGACACCTACGAAGGCGCACACGGGTCCTACCCGCTGTCGCTGCTGTGCCGTCCGTCGCTGAAGGAGGCGCTGGACGTCGACGACCTGTTCGAGGTGACCAAGCAGGGCTTCGAGCTGTTCGAGAGCGCGTTCGGTACGCCGTACCCGTTCCACAAGTACGACCAGGCGTTCGTGCCCGAGTACAACATGGGCGCGATGGAGAACGCGGGCTGCGTGACGCTGCGGGACGAGTACCTGTTCCGCAGCCGCACCACGCATGCGGAGATGGAAGCCCGCGCCAACACCGTGCTGCACGAGCTGGCGCACATGTGGTTCGGCGACCTGGTCACGATGACCTGGTGGGACGACCTGTGGCTGAACGAGTCGTTCGCCGAGTGGGCCAGCCACTGGGCGCAGGCGGTCGCGACGACCAAGTACGCCGGGGCCTGGACGACGTTCTGCAACGCCCGGAAGAACTGGGCCTACCGGCAGGACCAGCTGCCCTCGACCCACCCGATCGCGGCCGACATGGTCGACTTCCACGCGGTCGAGGTGAACTTCGACGGCATCACCTACGCCAAGGGCGCCTCCACGCTGCGGCAGCTGGTCGCGTTCGTCGGTGAGGACACCTTCATCACCGCGCTGAAGGAGTACTTCGCCGACCACGCGTTCGGCAACACCGAGCTGACCGACCTGCTCAAGCCGCTGGAGAAGGCGTCCGGTCGCGACCTGGACGACTGGACCGAGCGCTGGCTGCGGACCGCCGGCGTCAACACGCTGCGGGCCGACTTCGCCGTCGACTCCTCCGGTGCCTTCACGTCGTTCGCGATCGAGCAGACCGCGACCGAGAAGTTCCCGGTCCTGCGGCCGCACCGGCTCGCCGTCGGGCTGTACCGCCGTACCGACGAGGGCCTGGTCCGGACCGAGCGGTTCGAGGTGGACATCGACGGGCCGCGCACCGAGCTGCCCGAGCTCACCGGCGCCTCCCAGCCGGACCTGGTGCTGCTGAACGACGACGACCTCACCTACGCCAAGATCCGGCTCGACGAGCGCTCCCGGGCGACCCTGGTCGAGTCGATCGACCAGCTGACGGAATCGTTGCCCAGGGCCTTGGCCTGGGGCGCGGCCTGGGACATGACCCGGGACGCGGAGATGCCGGCCAGCCAGTACGTCGGCATCGTGCTGCGCGGGATCCGGGCCGAGACCGACCTGACCGGCGTACGGTCCCTGCTCGGGCAGGCGACCAGCGCGATCAACCTGTACTCCGCGCCCGCCAACCGGCCGGCTCTGCGGGCACAGTTCGAGGAGGCGGTGGCGGGCCTGCTCGCCGACGCCGAGCCGGGCAGTGACCACCAGCTCGCGTTCGCCCGCGCGTACAGCTCGGCGGTGTTCTCCGCGGCCGGCGCCGACCGGCTCGTCGCCTGGTTGGACGACCGCGACCTCCCACCAGGTCTGGTCGTCGACACCGATCTGCGCTGGACGCTGATCGTGGCGCTGTCCCGGCTCGGCCGGATCGGCGCCGCCGAGATCGACGACGAGCTGACCCTGGACACCACGATCACCGGACAGGAGCGGGCCGCCCAGGCCCGTGCCGCCCGGCCGACCGCCGAGGCCAAGGAAGAGGCCTGGCGGATCGCGGTGGAGTCCGAGGACACCCCGAACGAGACGCAGTTCCGGACCATACTCGGCTTCCAGCAGCCGGGCCAGGAGGACCTGCTGCGGCCGTACGTCGGGAAGTACCTGAACGCGGCCAAGGACGTGTACACGCGCCTCGGCTCGTCGATGGGTGAGAACGTGCTGGTCTACCTGTCGCCGCGCAACCTCGCGGACCAGGCGGCGCTGGACGCCCTGACCGATTGGCTGGCCACGGAGTCCTCGTCGGTGGACGCGCCGACCCTGCGTTACGTCACCGAGGCGCAGGCCGACCTCACCCGGGCGATCGCCGCCCAGGCGCAGGACACCGTCGCCTGAGCTTGTCCAACCACTGCCGGTCTCAGTTATGCCTGAGACCGGCAGTGTCGCGTTGAGCCCAAGTGCGGTAAGACTGGGTCGGTGCCTGCCTCTGATCCCGCCTTGGCCGGTGCGGCAGCTGTTGCGCTGACCGGACTGGCAGGGGCGTACCGACCCCGCCCTGTTACTCCGCTGATGCCGTGGCGCTATCCGCACCGCCTGGTGAAGCCCTACATCATCACTGCTCGCGGACGGCACTGGGACGACCAGATGGTCGAGGTCGCCCGCGCCACCGCGACCCGGCAGCTCGAGTTCGACGACGCGATGGGGGCGGTCGGACTGGCCGTCGTCGTACTGCATCTCGGCGACGACGGCATCTATCTGGTCGTGCAGAGCTGGGCGAAGGACTTCCAGTCCCGCCTCAGCATCTTCAGCGGGATGGACGTCGACGACCTGCGCCCGGCCCCGATCGGTGCGGCCCCCTGCGTGTGGGAACTCGAGGTGCTCAGCCACGAGCGGACGGCGTACGTCGGGCACATCCTCGGCGCGGATGTCGACGTCGACGCCTGGCTGGACGACGCCCTCGACACCCGGCCGCACCCCAAGTACGACGGCATCCCCTCCGGGACCTAGTCGTTGTGTCCGGCTGCGTCGAGCCGCTGCCGCTGATCCTCGCTCAACTCGAGCTCGGCCGCGGCCAGGCTCTCGTCGAGCTGGGCCACCGACGACGCACCGACCAGCGGGATGATCGGTAGCTCGCCGCCCATCAGCCACGCGAGGACCACCTGGTTCGCCGTAGCGCCCGTCTCCCGGACGACCTGGTCCAGCACGACCCGGCGGGCCCGGGTGCCGGCGTGATCGTAAAGGGCCTCGAGCGGTTTGTCGGCGCGAACATAGCCGCCACTGAGCAATGGCGTGTACGCGACCAGGGTCAGGCCGGGCTCCGCGCGCAGATAGCTGAGCAGCTGCCCGTCCACCACGCCGATGCTCCCGTCGCGCGAACGCAGTCCGCCCTCGTCAGTCCGTGCCCGGAAGTAGGTGTGGTGATGCTGGAGCACCTCACACCCCGGCAAGCCGGCCGCTGCGGCCATGGTCCGGGCGCGTTCGATCTGCCATGACCAGAAGTTGCTCAGGCCGACCATCCCGACCGTTCCGTCGGCCACCAGGGTGCCGAACGCCTCGACCTGTTCCTCCAGGGGTACGGCGGGATCCGGGACATGGGCGTAGTACACGTCGATGCGGTCGCGGCCCAGTTGCTCCAGACTCCGGGCCACGGATTCCTTGATGACGCCGGGCGAGAGACCTTCGAGGTCCTCCGTGAGCTGGGTTGCCGGACGCGGCGGGCGTCCGCCGACCTTGGTCGCGATCGTGAGCTCGTCGCCGATCCCCCGGCTGCGGAGCCAGCGGCCGAGTAACTGCTCGCTCTCCCCACCCTGGGTGCCGTTGATCCAGAACGCGTAGTTGTTGGACGTGTCGATGAAGGTCCCGCCCGATTCGATGTACCGATCGAGGATCGCGTACGACGTCGACTCGTCGGTGACCGTGCCCATCAGCATCGTGCCGAGGGCGATCTGGCTCACCCTGCGACGACGAATGGGGTCTGTTCCGATCGTCAGATAGCGCATGCAGCCAGCGAACCAACTAGAGCGCTGTCTAGGTCAAGGACATCGCCGCGGGCATCGGACAGTGATAGCGCGAATGCTGCCGGTGAGGGTCAAACGATTGCTCGTCTGCGCATGGTGATGGGGCGATTGCGGGCCGCGATTCCCTTGCAGGGAAAGAGATTCTCACCACCTGAAGAGGACTCACTTCTTCGTTCGCTCGGTTTAAGCTGCACGCGAACCATCCGCACAGGGAATCTTGGGGAGGGGCCCTTGCCGTGACTGTGGATCACCGAAGGCCGCCCGCCCGGGTCGCTCGGAGACAACAGAAGTCTGCCGCCCGCCGTGACGATGCCCCGCCGCGGCGCCCGCGGAAGGTTCAGCGCTCGCACAGCGCGGTCGGTGCGGCGATCGTGGCCGCCGCCGCGCTGGTGGCGGTGTTCGGGTTCATCCTGACCAACGGATCGTCGTCGGCGCCCACGGACGACGGCTTGCGGCTAGGCGACGTACCCGCGGGTGGAGCGGCGGCCCCGGCCGCACCCGTGGCGGGTGACGACGCGAGCACCACGAAGGCGGATCGCAAACCGCCGGCGACGTCCACGGCGCCGACGACCGTCCCGAAGACGAGTGCACCGCCGGTGAACACCGGCGCGGATTCGCCGGCGTTCAAGCGTGGCCAATGGATCGTCCAGATCGACAAGTACCCGACCGACGCCGGCATGGACGCGGACCAGGTCGCGAAGGCCCTCGCCGCCAGGCTGATCAAGGCGGGCCTACCGGCCAAGGCGATGCTGGTCAACGGGCAGTACCCGGGGATCGCGAACAGCAGCATGGAGCCGGTCACCGACACCTGGCTGGTCTACCTCGGTCCCGGCACCTCGTCGGAGCAGATGCTCAACCTGTGCTCGGCGCCGAAGACACAGAGCGCCTACCAGAGCTCGGCCTGCCCGACCTACGAGCCCGCAGTCGCTCCGGGGCACTGACCCACTGGGTCTGTCGCCAGCCGCGAGTGCAGGTGCGAGTCGTGCCGCTCCCCGGTCGGCTCGAGGTAGTAGTCGCGCATGGTGCCCTCGAGCTGGAAGCCGGCCCGTACGGCGACGCGGCAGGAGCCCTCGTTGATCAGTGCGTGGTCCAGCGACAACCTGTGCAGTCTGAGACCATCCGGCGCGAAGGCCCAGCGGGCGGCCGCGTCGAGTGCGCGGGCTGCGAGCCTGCGACCGCGGGCGGCCGGGCTGACCCAGTACGCGACGACAGCCTGATCCGGGACTCGGTTCACGTCGCGGACCGACACTGTGGCGAGCACGTAGTCGGTCGCGGCGTCGGCGACGGCGAAGACGGCGCTACCGTGAGCCCAGCCGTCGATGCGCGGCTCCAGCCACTTCCGTGCCCGCTGATCCGCGGGCGTGCGGATGACCGCCGTACCCGCGGTCCAGCGGAGGATGTCCGGATCCCGCAGCGCCTCGGCCACCGCAGCCTCGTCGCGGGCCACGAAGGGGCGCAGTACGACGTCGTCCAGCTCGATGCGGTGTGGCTGCAGGATCTGGGTCACTGCTGGTGTGGCTCGTTGGCGTGCAGCAGCGGCGCCTGGTGCGCGTGCTCGCCCAGCTGCTGAACGCCGGTGACCAGACCGCCGGTGAGATCACCGGTCGCGAACGACGTCTGCATGGTCAACGCGGCCAGTCCGGCCGAGCTGTCCGAGAGCTGCCGCCGCGCCAGGGAGCCGGTGACGATCTCCAGCCGGCGTCCGGCCGGGTCGACGTACACCAGGACGCTGTGGTCGGGGTCGTCGAGCTCGTTCAGCAGCTCGATGGCGAACGGACGGGTCTCCTCGTCGGCACCACCGACGTACACCGAGAAGTGCAGGCCGGAGACCTCCTCGGCGTGCCGGACCGCGCGCTCGAGGTCGTAGAGCTGGTCCGGTGTGAATGCGTCACCAGCTGGCACTTGCGCCTCCGGTCGTGCGGGCGACGCCGGTGCCGGCGGTCGCGGTGGTCCCCGGCGCGCCGGGCAGCTCGGGCAGGTTGGCCGGGTCGGGCTTGGTCGCGACCGGACCGTTGATCCAGACCGGCGGAGCCCACCAGGACAGACCCGGACGGTAACGCGGCCCGTGCGCGATCGACGGCGCGAACACCAGCAGCGCCACCACCGCGACGACCAGTAGGGGGATACCGACGAACACCAGCACGGTGTGGCCGGACAACTCAGCAATCACACCGCGCAGCCTAGTACTTCGTGCCTGCGTCCACTCCAGTGCCTCACCCAGAGCGGACGCAGGCGTCGCGACGCCTAGCAGCCGCGGCGGTTGCCTCTGTCCTGCCCGCGCGGAGCCCGGTTGTTGGTTAGCAGCCGCCGCAGTTGTAGTAGGTGATGTCCCAGTGGCTGCCTTCGTCGGCGTAGATGTTGCCGGAGCCGGAGCGCCACTGCGGATAGCCGTCACCGCGGTCCGCGATCCGGGTGAAGTAGGTGTGGATGTAGTTGCCGACACACGTGTACTTCGAGATGTCGATCTTGTAGCCGTTCCAGTGGCTGTAGGTGCCGCTGGCGTGGCCGGTCTCGGTTCCGCCGGTGATGTTGATCGCACAACCGCTGGCGGTCTTCAGCGTGCGAGCGCCGTACACGGTGGTGTCGTTGATCTGCGCGAACGACGTGCAGGTCGAGATGTTTCGGTTGGTGCAGCCGCCGCTGGACGACCAAGTGATGCCGACCGCACGGAACAAGGATTCGGCCTGGGCCTGGGTCAGCTTGGTCAGGGCGGAGGCCTGGTCGACCATGACCACGCCGGGCAACAGGCCGGCGAGGACGGCGACGACAGGGATGAGGACACGTCGGAGAACGGATTTCATAGGGACACTCCTCGAAATACGGGGCGGATATTTCAAAGAGTGCACTTCCCGCGAAAGATATTTCCGAAACCTCCGGTTGAATCAGAAATTGACATCCGAACACTGGTAGAAGGCGTTCCCCGTGTCATTGATCGTCCAGCCGGCCAGGATCATGTGCCGCCCGGTCCCATCAGGCCCGAGATCCGCAGACCCCGATGACCTCTCCTCCGTTGCTGACGCGGCACTAGATGTTGAGCGCGCCGATCAGCCGGCGCAGGCGGTGGTTGTTCGGCAGGTCCTCGATCAGCACTGGCTGGCCGTCCGGTCCACCCAGCGGGATCCGCCAGTTCGGATACTCGTCGGTCGTGCCCGGCTGGTTCTGCGTACGACGCTCCCCCACAGCATCCGTGAGTGCCACACCGACCAGCTTCGCCGGCGTGTGAGCGACGTACTGATGCAGGGACTCGACGATGCGCTCGACGTCGCCGTCGGTGTTGCTGAGCAGGTGCCGCTCCCGCAACGCGTTGAGCCAGGAGTCGCGCTCGGCCTCGTCCACCGCAAGCTCCTCGGCGACCGGCCGGGTGAGCAGGCCGAGCTGGTTGCGTAGCTCGACGTGATCTCCCGCGAGATAGCCGGCGGTCGGCGGCAGGTCGTGCGTGGTGACGGTGGCCAGGCAGAGTTCGCGCCAGCGCTCCGGCGGCAGCGGACGGCTTTGAGCATCGCGCTCGAACCACAGCACCGACGTGCCGAGGATGCCGCGCTCGGTCAGGTAGTCCCGCACCCATGGCTCGACCGTGCCCAGGTCCTCACCCACCACTGTCACGCCGGCCCGCGTGGCCTCGAGCACGAGGATGCCAACGAGCGCCTCGTGGTCGTAACGAACATAGGTGCCTTCGGTCGGCCGCTCCGGCGACGTCACCCACCAGAGCCGGAACATGCCGAGGATGTGGTCGATCCGCAGCCCACCGCCGTGCCGCATGACTGCCCGGACCAGATCCCGCCAAGCGGCGTACCCGGTCTCGGCCAGCGCGTTCGGCCGCCATGGGGGCTGCGACCAGTCCTGACCCTGCTGGTTGAACGCGTCCGGCGGCGCACCGACGTGGATGCCGGGCGCCAGCACGTTCTGCAAGGCCCATGCATCCGCACCGTCCGGGTGGACGCCGACCGCCAGGTCGTGGACGACGCCGAGCGACATGCCGGCCGCCTTCGCCCGGGCCTGGGTGCGGGCGAGCTGCTCGTCCAGCTGCCACTGCAGCCAGCAGTGGAACTCCACCGCGTCCGGATTCTCGTTGCGGAAGGCAACGACCGCGGAGGACATCGGATCCCGCAGTTCCTCGGGCCACTTGCTCCACTCCGGCCCGTGGACGTCGGAGATCGCGGCCCAGGTGGCGAAGTCGATCAGCCCCTGGCTCTCGCGGTCGCAGTAGGCGCCGTACTCCGCGATCCGGCCGATCGACGGTCGCACTCCGAACAGCAACTGCAGTGCCTCGCGCTTGGCGGCCCAGACGGTGTCCCGGTCCAGTGCGGTCGAGTCCTCGCTCAGTGCGCGCGCCTGCAGGCTGAGGGCCCGGACCCGATCCCGCTCCGCCGGCGCGAGGTCGCCGTACTCGTCGATGTCCTCGATGCGGAGGTAGATGGGGTTGTTGAAGCGCCGTGAGGCCGGCAGGTACGGCGAGGGCTCCATCCGGCCCGCGGTCTCCGCAGCGTGCAGTGGGTTCACCAGGACGAACCCGGCGCCCAGATCATGGGCAGACCACGCGGCCAGGTCGGCGAGGTCGTGCAGATCGCCGATGCCCCACGACCGGCGGGAGCGGACCGAGTACAGCTGTAGCACCCAGCCCCAGGTGCGGTGCAGCTTCTCAGGGTGCAGTTTGCGCGGAGTCACGATCAGCGTGCTGACCGAGATCTCCGGACTGCTGCCGATCCGCGCGCACAGCCGGTGATAGCCGAGCGGCAGGTCACCCGGCAGCTGGAACGTCGCCTCACCGACCTGTACACCGTCGACCCACTCCGGCTCGACCCAGTGCTCCTGCTGCGGGATGTCACGCCGCTGACCGCCATCCTCCATGTCCACCCAGACCTCGGCGGTGGACCCGTGCGGCAGGTGCACGGCGAACCACGGCGTCCAGCCCTCGCGCATCACCACAGTGGCGGGCAACGTACGACGCCAGCGGGTCTGCTGGTGCTCCGCCAGGGCATCGGCGGCCTTGTCCGGTGTGGACGCGTCCACACCGAGCGCCGCGAGTACTGCGGACACCACCTCACTGGAGACGACCACATGCTCGCCCTGCCAGTTCCAGTACTCCGTCGCCACGCCATGGGCAACCGCTAGCTCGACAAGGGCCGGAGTAGGAGCAGTCACCTCAGCGAGTCTGCCGTATCAACGGCGCCAACGCGTAACGCAGCGCGGCGTGTTACTCGTTCGAGCGGCGCCGGCTGAGCATCAGTACGGCGAGCAGCAGCACGCCACTGGCGACGACCAGGCCGATGGCCACGCCGGCCATGTCGTCGGTCAGCTGATAGAGCGCCGTCGGCCAGATGACCAGCAGGATCGAGCACGCGACCACTGCGTACGCCGAATGGCGCCGGCGACCGTACGCGACCAGGAGGGCCGCGGGTCCCGCCGTACCGACGGCCAGGGCCATGATCTCGCCGCGCTCCTGGATCAGCCAGCAGATCGACGAGCTGAACATCGCGGCGCCGGCCAGCGACCACGCGGTCACCTGATCCCGGACCAGGCCGAGCATCGCGAGCACGAACGCCACCAGGATGAAACCGGTGCCGGCGATGCCCGCGCTGTTGACCGCCGAGCCCGCGTCCGGAGAGAGGACGTCCGACGTGATTACCAGCACACCCACTCCGAGGATGCCGAAAGTTGCCGCCAGCAACGAAGAGCCGGACAGCCACCACAGCCCGACCCCGGCCAGCGCGAGCGCGACCGCCACCCCGGCGACGCGCCCGGTCTCTCCTTCGATCGCGACGTAAGTGGCGAAGCCGGCCACACAGCAGCCCAAGGACGCAAGCGCCGAGCTCACCTGCTCACGGCGCCGCAGCAGCGCGAGGACGACGGCTGCCCCGAGCAGGATGACCGCGGCACTGGTGCCGGTGGAAACCCGCGCGGCACGCCCCATCTCGCCCCAGTTCGCGAGGGTGAGCAGCGCGACCGCGCCGAGGAGCAGCGCACCGCCGATGTAGCCGAGCACCTCGATCAGGGCGTTCGGGTGGGTCGCCGTCGGTGGTGTCCGCGGCTTGGCCGGCGGCTCACCGGGCGTGGGCTGCGGCCGCGGCCGCCCGGGGTCCGACAGCGCCGCGTCGATCTCCGCGTCAGCGGCGTCGCGGAGCGAGTCGGCCTGGTACTGGCGCAGCACGCCCGCGCTCACGAGCCTGGACAGCTCGTCATCCAGCCGGCTGGGCATGCGATCGTCTCCCTTGCCTTCCTTCACTAAGATCGGGCGGCGAGATGCCTTATTTGACCAGCTACCTTACGTCCGCAGTCAGTCACCCCCTGTTTTCACCGCCCGGGACCTTTCCGACCTTCTTCCGGATGGGTAACGACGGCAAGCTGGAGGTGACCGACCAGATCATCGTCGTCCCGGCCCGGATCGCCGGGCTGATCATCGGCTTCCTCGTGCTCCGGTGGGTCCTGCACAAGGTGATCCGCAAGTTCGCCCGCCGGACCGGGAACGGCGCCGTCGCCGGCGTGCTGTCGAAGTCCAAGATCGGCCAGGGGTTCGTCGAGAACAAGCTGGCCAACGAGCGCCGGACCCAGCGGGCCGAGACGATCGCCTCGCTGCTCTGCAGCACCGTGACGATCGTGCTGACCGCCGTCCTGGTGGTGATGGTGCTGGCCGAGCTCGGCTTCAACGTCGTGCCGGTGGTCGCGTCGGCGAGCATCATCGGTGTGGTGCTCGGTTTCGGCGCGCAGACGCTGGTGAAGGACTTCCTGGCCGGCGTGTTCATGATCTTCGAGGACCAGTACGGCGTCGGCGACCTGATCGACATGGAGAAGGCGACCGGGGTCGTGGTGGAGGTCGGCCTGCGGATCACGACGCTCCGCGGCGAGGACGGCACCACCTGGTACGTCCGCAACGGCGAGGTCGTCCGGGTCGGCAACCTCGCCACCCGCGACCCGTCCAGCAGCGCGTCCTCGGGCGTCGGCAGCGCCACCGCGAAGGCCGAGGAGATCAAGGACGACGAAAGTGCGGCGACCGGAACGCCGCACGAAACCCAAGCTTGAGATAGAGCCGCTCGGCGTCCGACCCCTCCACCACCTGCAACGTGAGCCGTGGCGCGCCTTCGCTACGTGCGGCTCGTGCCGCCTCAGCGGCATCCCACCTCGCTTGGGCGAGCAGCGCTGAGGCGAGCCCCCGCCCTCGGTACGTCGGCTTCGTCGCGACCGCATAGATCCCGAAGATGGCGCCGGTCCGCAGCAGCAGCGTCACCGAGGCCGGATCACCGTCGACCCGGCGCAGGTAGAGCAACTGATCCGGGTCCCGGTGGTTCCGCACCGCCAGCTCCAGGAACTTCTGCCGCCACCAGTCGTAGTCCGGCTCGTCCTCGTCGAGAAACGCCGCACTCTGCACCTCGGCAAACCCCGCCGCGTCCTCGTCCGTCTCGATCGCTGCAACCACCCCGGCCACCGGCGCGTCCACGGTCGGTTCCACGGCCGCTTCCATGTGCACGAGCACCTCGGCCGGCTGGAAGCCCGCCGCGGTCAGCCGCTCCTCCCAGCCCTCGCCGCTCCACGGCACCAGCCGGACCGTCGCCGTACCGGCCGGGAGCTCGGCTGACGGGGAGAGCGGGATCCACGCCGAGAACTCGGCCGACTCCCCAACCACCTCGATCCCGGCGGCAGAGCGGCGTACCGCACCGCGATGGGCGGCCAGGAACGCGAGGTGATTGTCGAGCAACGCGGCGTCGGGCATGAGAGCAGTCTGACCGGCGCCACCGACAGGAACGACAGCGTCCGGCGAACCCACTGGGCTCGCCGGACGCGGTGTGAAGCGGTCAGGTTCAGGCGGTGAAGGTGACGTCCAGGGTGATCGGGACGGCGGCCAGCGCCTGGGAGACCGGGCAGTTCTTCTTCGCGCCCTCGGCGAACTCGGCGAACTCGTCGGCGGTGATCCCGGGGACCTTGCCGTTGACGGACAGCTTGATGCCGGTGATGCCCTCACCCGGCTGGAAGGTCACGTCGGCCTGGGTGTCGATCGCCTCCGGCGCGTTGCCGGCACCGGCGAGCGCGTGCGACAGCGCCATCGAGAAGCAGGTCGAGTGCGCCGCGGCGATCAGCTCTTCCGGGCTGGTCCTGCCGTTCGCCTCGTTCGCCCGGGAGGCCCAGGTCACGTCGTAGGTGCCGACGCCGGACGACTCCAGGGCGACCTGGCCGGCGCCCTCCATCAGCGAGCCTTCCCAGTGGGCCTTGGCCGTACGCGTGGTTGCCATGCTCGTGTTGTCTCCTTCGAGAGAGATTCAGCGGCCGGACACGTCGATCGCGCCCGGGTACTGCGGTTCGTCGGTGTTCACCATGCTGTGCGCCGCCATCACCATGTACTTCCAGATCTGTTCGTCCTGATCCGGCGCCAGGGCGATCTCGTCCAGCGCGGCACGCATGTGGCCCAGCCAGCGGTCCCGGGCGGTCGGCGTCACGGCGAACGGGGCGTGCCGCATCCGTAGCCGGGGGTGCCCGCGCTGCTCGGAGTACGTTTTGGGGCCGCCCCAGTACTGCTCCAGGAACATCCGGAAGCGCACTTCGGCCGGACCGAGGTCCTCCTCCGGGTACAGCGCGCGCAGTTCCGGGTCGTCGGCCACGCCGCGGTAGAAAGCCGCCACCAGCTTGTGGAACGTCTCGGCCCCACCGACGGCGTCGTAGAAACTCTGCTGCTCAGTCATGTCGGTTCTAGTGTCTCAAGCCGCTGCAACGTGCTTGAGGAGGGCTGCCCGTTCGGACTCCGACAGCGGTCGCTTGGCGTGCGTCTCGGCGTCGGTGGCGACGATGACCGAGACCGCCTTGGCGTAGATGTCCTCGGTCTCCCCACTGCGGTCGACGATCCGGGAGCCGAGCGTGTACGACGTCGTACCGACCGAGTCGATCCACACGTCCACGTCGTACGGCGGATGCCTCAGCAGGATCGGGCGCAGATAGTCCACGGTCTGGCTGACCAGGGCACACGGGTGCTCGGCGAACAGATCCCCCGTCTCGAGGACCTCGGACAGGAATGCGATCCGGGCCTCCTGCAGATAGTCGAAGTACCGGACGTTGTTGACGTGGTCATACGAGTCGATGTCCGACCAGCGAACCAGGACCGGGTGCGTGTACATCAAGCGCCCACCAGCTTCGACAGGGCCTCGCGTTCGACCGGGCTGATCCGGCGGAGGCGGTTGGCGGCGAAGTCGAACGGGACCAGCCTGGTCCGCGCCTCGACATAGGTACGACGATCGGGGTCGGCGTCGAGGATCTCGTAGTCCACGGTGAACGAAGCGGCCCTGATCTCGCTGATCCACAGCTCGATCCGGACGGGCTCCGGCCGGAAGTACAGCGGCCTCCGGTACTGCACCTCGTGCCGGGCCACCAGCAGACCCGTCTCCAGGTCGTCCGCGCCGAGCTCCTTGGCGGTCCGGAACAGGAAGTCGACCCGCGCGTCCTGCAGATAGTCGACGAACCGGCCGTTGTTCACGTGGCCGAGGGCGTCCAGGTCACCCCACCGCAACGGGCAGTAATAGACATGGCGGTTGTGATGATCCACACGGCGATCATCGCATCCTGGGTACTCCCGGCGTGACTGAGCGTGGGTAATGTCATCCCCGGCAGCAGCACTGACCGAAGGAGCGCGGATGAGCGAGCAGCGGGTGGCGATCGTTACCGGGGCGGCCCGGGGAATCGGTGCGGCTGTGGCACAGCGGCTCGCCCAGGACGGGAACGCGGTTGCCGTGCTGGACCTCGACGAGGGCGCCTGCGCCGGGACCGTGAAGGCGATCACCGAGGCCGGCGGCCAGGCCATCGCGGTCGGCTGCGACGTCAGCAAGTCCGACCAGGTGACCGCCGCGGTCGACCGGGTGGTCGCCGAGCTGGGCGCGCCGACGATCCTGGTGAACAACGCCGGCGTGCTGCGCGACAACCTGCTGTTCAAGATGTCCGAGGACGACTGGGACACGGTCATGTCCGTGCACCTGCGCGGCAGCTTCCTGATGTCGAAGGCCTGCCAGGCGCACATGGTCGAGGCGGGCTACGGCCGGATGGTCTTCCTGTCCTCGACCTCGGCGCTGGGCAACCGCGGCCAGGCGAACTACGCGTCCGCGAAGGCCGGCCTGCAGGGGCTGGCCAAGACGCTGGCGATCGAGCTGGGCAAGTTCGGCGTCACCGCGAACGCGATCGCCCCCGGCTTCATCGAGACCGACATGACCGCCGCCACCGCGGCGCGGGTCGGGGTCGACTTCGAGGAGTTCAAGAAGGCCACCGCCGCCACCATCCCGGTGAACCGGACCGGCAAGCCGGAGGACATCGCCGCGGCGGCGTCGTT
Source organism: Kribbella sp. NBC_01484 (assembly GCF_036227145.1). Classification (NCBI taxonomy): domain Bacteria; kingdom Bacillati; phylum Actinomycetota; class Actinomycetes; order Propionibacteriales; family Kribbellaceae; genus Kribbella; species Kribbella sp. NBC_01484. The sequence continues at coordinate 5,192,764 of NZ_CP109437.1, read as the reverse complement.
CTTCTGCAGCGAAGAGGCCGGCTTCGTCTCCGGTCAGGTCCTGTACGTCGCCGGCGGACCCCGGAACTGAGGGCAGACGGGATGACGCAGTCGTTCAACGGCATCGACGAGGTCGTGCACGCGGTCGGCACCCACCTGGGTGAGACCGAGTGGCTGGAGATCACCCAGGAGCAGGTGAACACGTTCGCCGACGCGACCGGTGACCACCAGTGGATCCACGTCGACGTCGAGCGCGCGTCGAAGGGCCCGTACGGCGGGACGATCGCGCACGGTTACCTCACGCTGAGCCTGATCGCGCGCTTCGGTGACGAGCTGTTCTCCATCGACGGCGTCACCGCCAAGCTCAACTACGGCGTCAACAAGGTCCGCTTCCCGGCTCCCGTCCCGGTCGGCACCCGGGTCCGCGCCGGCGCCTCGATCGCCAACGCCGTCGAGACCCCGGCCGGCGTCCAGGTCTCGCTCAACTGGGTCATCGAGCTCGAGAACTCCACCAAACGCGCCTGCGTCGCGGAGACCGTCGTACTGCTCGTCCCTTAGAGGGGGCAGATCAGGACGGCGTGGGTGGTCACGCGGTCGTAGCCGAGCCACTCGTTGACGGCGAGCATCGGCGCGTTGCCGTCGTAGTTGGCGGTGTACGCGCCTCGCACCCCTGCGCCGGCGGCACGCTGCAGTGCGGCGGACTTGACCAGCTTGGCCAGACCGCGGCCGCGGTACTGCGGCAGCGTCGCAGTCATCTTGGACCAGATCCGGTTCCGATCGCCGTGGCCGAGCGTGAACGCGACCAACTGGTCCTGGTACAGCGCGGCCACGCTCAGGTCGAGCACCATGTCCCGCGATCGCCAGATCGCGGCGAGCCAGTCGTCGTACGGGCGTGAGGTGATGTTCGCGTCGCCGGGTTTGGTGCGCTGGGCAACTTGATCGGCCTCGTACAGCTGCTGCGGATCGACGTCGGTCAGCGGGACCAGTTCCACGCCGGTCGGGATCCCGGGCACCTCCGGCGCCTTGCGGGGGTCGATGCCCGCGTAGTGCACCTGCCGGGTCTGCCGGTAGCCGCGCCGGGTTGCCCACTCCACCGTGGCGGGATCGGCGAACACCCGCGCGCTGGTCGCGCCGGCCGACCGCAGATCCTCGTGCGTTGCCTCCAGCAACTTCGACCCGATACCCCGGCCCCGGTGGTCCGGACGGACCAGCAACCGCAACTGTCCGTCCAGCGGTTCCGACCCGGCGATCAGCTCGGTCGTTGCCCACCCGACCACTTCACCGGCATCCACCGCGGCGAACGTTCCGTTGCCCGCGACGGCGGGCGAGGCCAGTCTGCGCGTCACCGCGCCCCGGGTGACCACCAGGTACGGCGCCAACGCGTCGTGCAACGCGATCGCGCCTTCGACATCCCCCGTTGCGGCCGCCCTGATCTCCATGCAATCTCCTTGCGAACTCCTTCAACGAGTCCTCCGGAACATAGCGCGCATTCAGGTGCAGACCAATGACAGCTCTGTTTCAGAGCCGCGGCGCGAGGATCATCCGGGCACCGGAGACGTCGAAGGACAGACGGTAGCGCTCGAGGTAGTCCGCGCCCACCAGCCCGTCGTGGATGATGTCCTGGAACTGCACCCGCGGCGCCTGCTGCGCGGTCTCCGGTGCGGCGGCCAGGTGCACGCTGCCGCCGATCGAGACCCAGTGCCGGGTCCATCCGTAGCCGGTCTCGTCCGTACCGGTCCGCGTCGTCACGTCCGGGCTGTCGAGATCGACCCCGCAGTCGGACACGTAGCGCGTGTCGAGGATGAGGCTGTCCGATCCGGTGTCCACCTCGACGCAGATCTCGCGCCCGCTCGGCAACACCAGTTGAACGAAAGGATCCACCGACACCGACTCCCGCCGGATCTCGAGCGGAATCTCGTACCCGTCGACGGCGAAGTCCGCCCGAGGGCGGACGGTCAGGGTCGACGCAACCGGGTCGGTGGTGACCACGTGCTGCTCGAAGAACGCCGGACCGAGGATCCCCGCGAATCCGTTCGGGCCGTCGATGTCGCCAAGGTCCGCGACTCCCGCGACGTGCGCGTCGACGGTGTAGTCGCCGAACGCGAGCGTCGGCAGCCGGACCAACGGTGTCTCGACGGACTGTCCGGACATCCGCCGGCCGGTGAACGTCTCAGCGCTCGGCTGCACGTCGGCACGCGCCGCGAGCGCCGACGACACGACGGTGATCCCGATCCCGGTGTCGACCAAGAACCGGTACTCGTCCCCGCCCACCGTCACCGGCACCCGGACCAGCTGCTGGACACGGTCGAACCCGACGGTCGTCATCTAGCCGGCCAGTGTGCGCAGGAGACCGAACTCCGTCTGGACGCGCTGATAGCCCAACCAGTTGTTGACGGCAAGCATCGGGCCGTTCTCGTCGTCGTTCGACGTGTACGCCGCGGTGATGCCGGCCGCGGCGGCCCGGCGGAGGGCGACCGACTTGACCAGCTTGGCCAGCCCCCGGCCGCGGTACGCCGGGATCGTGCCGGTCATCCCCGACCAGGCCCGGTCGGCGTCGGTCTCGACCACGGTGAAGCACACCATCTCGTCACCCACCATCGCGGCGACGCTCAGCGACTTGTCCAGCGCGGGACCCTGCCAGATCTCCTCGAGCCATCGCTCGTAGTCGATCGAGTCGATCGGCGAGTCGCTCGGCTCGTCCAGCGAGGCGATCGAGTCGGCGGTGTACGCCTGTCGCGGGTCGACCTGGTCGAAGGTCACGAGCTCGATGCCGGCCGGGGTCGTCGGCTGCTCGGGCAGCGACCGTACGTCGACGCCGGAGTAGTGCATCTGCCGCGTGCCGTCGTACCCGAGGTTGTGGGCGAACTCGAGACCGTCCGGGTGCACGAACGCCCGCACGCGGATCGCGCCGACCTCGGTCAGATGCTGGTGCAGCCGGTCGGCGAGCGCGGTGCCGATGCCCCGCTTGCGCTGGTCGGGATGCACGTAGATGGACAGGTGGCTCTGGCCCGGTTCGCTGGTCCAGACATTCAGGCCGGCCGATCCCCAGGCAACCAGTTCGCCGTCGGCCTCCGCGACCAGTGGAAGGAACCGCTCCCCCGGCGTCTGCACGGTGATCATGTGCCTGGTGGCCGCCGGCGACATCACCTTGTACGAGTAGACCGCCCGGCGCACTGCCGCGATCGCGTCGGCGTCATCGCCGACGGCTGACCGGATCACCACCCCTGTCGTCATGCCGGGACCTTAGCCACGACGCCTGCCACACGCCATGCATTAAGAACAGCAACGTGATCGCAACGGCTGCGCGCGTCTTGTGATTCTGCTGTGCGGTCGACTGGCACTACAGTTACCCGGTGCTGTCGGACTGACCGCCCCGACCACCGGAAGTGCCATCGTGCTGGGACACGACGGGGTCACCGGTGGCGGGGCGTCCGCGGGGCTCACCCTTGTCGGCCCGCCCGCGACTGCGCATGCTGGCGGAATGAGCCGGACCCGGCGGATCGTCGTACGCTGCCTGGCCGGCGTCTACGCACTGCTCTGGCTCCTGCCCGGTTTCGCCATCATCGATCTGACGGTGACCTGGGATCGGTCCTGGCCAGTCATGCTGGAGGCCGGCTGGGGCCTGCTGTTCGGAGCCCTGGTGGCCGCTCCGTTCGCGGCTCTCGTCGTCGTCCCGGATACCCCCGGTGCCGTCCTCCAGTTGATCACCGTGTGCCTTTCGATCGCGCTGGCAGCGACGCTCTCACTGGCGTGGGCGGCAGCGGTCCTCGCCGCCGTACTGGCCGCTCAGATCGCAACAGTCATGCTCGGCGGCCCGCGGCGACCATGGCGTGCACTGGGACCACGCCAACTGTCGTGGCCCCTCCTCACGGTTGCCGTTGCGGGCAGCGGGCCCTGGCTCACCTACGCGTTCAGAATGTTCGCTGCTGACCGCGCGAACCGGCCGGACAGCGACGTCACGCTCGGCGTGGACCACTACGCCATCCAGGGAGCGCTCGCGCTGGCACTGGTCAGTCTGACGTACCTCGGCGCGTTGTGGCCGGATCGGTTGTGGGCGGCCATGTGCGGGGTCGCGGTGTCGGCCGCCTATCTAGGCATCGTTTCACTGGCGCACCAAGGTACCGCCGGTGGCTTCAGTTCGGGCTGGTCGTGGGCGGCCATCGCCTGGGGCGCGGCTGCCGTGGTTGCCGCCTCGTTCAGCCGGCTCCGCCGATCTGTCTGAAAAGGCTTGACGTCAAGAGTTGTCAGGAGTAAGTAGCTCTTATGCAGATTACAGATGGAGCGGCTGCGGCTAGCGTGCTGGCCGGGTTGATGGTGTCCGACGGGCCGCGGGCGGAGTTCGTGGAGGCGTTCCGGCCGTTCGCGCCGTTGATCGGCAGCTGGGATCTCGACGTCGCCTGGTACGACGACGACGGCAAGGTCACCCGGCAGACCAAGGGCGAGTGGCACTTCGCCTGGGCCCTCGACGGCCGCGCGGTCGCCGACATCTGGATCACCCCGAGCCGCGCCGCCCGCGGCACCGACGGCGACGGCGAGTGGGGCCTGTCGATCCGCATCCACGACCCCGAGCTGAACGCCTTCCGCTCGACCTGGCTGGGCCCGAAGGCCGCGTTCGTCATGCCTTTCATCGCGCGGGCCGACGGCGACTCCATCACCCTCACGTCGCAGACCGCCAACACCCGCTGGGCGTTCACCGGCATCACCGAGACCAGCTTCCACTGGCGCAACGAGGACCAGGCGGACGACGGCCGTGTCATCCTCCGCCAGACGTTCGAGGCAAAGCGTCAGCTGTAGACCGCCACAGCGGCCTCGGCGAGCCGCAACATCCTGGACCGTAGGTCGACCGGCTCCAGCACCTCGACATCGCCCGCGAAGCCGAGCAGTACACCACATGCGGCCTCCTGGACCCGGAAGTGCAGGCGCAGATGCGGCCACTCGTCATCCGCCGGCACGTCCCGGGCGACAGACCCTTTGGCCAGCATCGGTGTGGCGATCCGCCGTACCAGCTCGACCCGCTCTGGTCGCACCCGGATCAGCACATCGACCCCGACCGGCATGTTCTGCTCGAGTCCGGACCGCAGCCGGTCCCACTCCGCGCGGACGTCCAGTCGGTCAGGCCGTACGGCGGCGGCCTCGAGCACATCCACCTGCTCGACCCGGGAAACCCGGTACATCCGCGCCGTCCCGCGATGCGCCGCGACGAGATACCACCGGCCGGCCTGCTCGACCAGCCCCCACGGATCGACGGTACGACGCTGAAGCCCCGCACTCGCGGACGCATAACGCAGTCGCACCCTGCGCTGCGCCACCACCGCCTGCCGCAGCACCGGCAGTGCACCGTGATCCTCGGCCTCCGCGAACCACCGCCGACGATCCACCACGATCGCACCCGACAACGCATCCGCATCGTCCTGCAGTGCCAGCGGCAACGTCGACGACAGCTTGCCCATCGCGGACTGCAGCGCATCCCGCAGCCCCAGCTCCTCCGACAACGCGGCTCGCCCCGACCACGCGAACAACGCCTGCGCCTCGCGCGGCGTCAGCCCACTCACGTCGGCCCGATACCCCGGCAGCAGCACACAGCCCCCGTTGCGCCCGCGCTCGCTGTAGACCGGTACGCCGGCCGCCGACAGCGCCTCCATGTCGCGCAGGACCGTCCGCGTCGACACCTCCAGCCGCTCAGCCAGTTCCCGCGCACTCAGCCGCGCATGCCGCTGCAGCAACAGGATGATCTGCAACAACCGGTCCGCTCGCACGGTCTCAACAATATGCGACAGAAGATGTCGCATATACCCCGCGAGGCTGTCTCCATGAACAACCTCGTGAACGACCCCCGTCCGATGTTCGTCCTCGCCCTGGACCAGACCCAGGCGATGATCGACACCATCGGCGCCGGCGAACTGACCCAACCGCACCGACCTGCTGGACGACTCACTCGCCGTCTACTGCCTGCCGCTGGTCCGACGGGCGATCCCGGCCGAGCCGCGTGGCGGACATGTCCCGTTCGGCTCCGTCGTACCGGTTGCCGACGACGCGTCGCCGTACGACCGGCTGGCCGCCTGGCAGGGACGTCAGCCCTAGACGATCCCGCCGTTCAGGGTGAGGCCGCCGTCGATCGTGATGGTCTGGCCGGTGATCCACGACGCCTCGTCGGACAACAGGAACCACACCAGCGAGGCGACATCCTCCGGCCGGCCCAACCGCTGCAGCGGGTAGGTCGACGCGACCTTGTCCTCACGGCCTTCGTAGAGAGCTCCGGCGAACTTGGTCTTCACCACCGCGGGAGCCACCGCGTTGACCCGGATCTCCGGAGCCAGCTCGACCGCCAGCTCCGCCGTCACCCGGGACAGCATCGCCTTGGTCGCGCCGTACCAGCCGATGCCGGGTGACGGCGCCAGGCCGGCCACCGAAGACAGGTTCACCACGGCGCCACCGTGCTCACGCATCCAGGCGTCTCGGCAGGCCTTCACCCATGCGATCGCGGCGAGCACGTTCGTGTCGACCATCTTGGCCGCGACCGTCTGGTCGATGTCGAGCAGCTTGCCGTAGATCGGGTTGATGCCGGTGTTGTTCACCAGCAGATCCACCGACCCGTACGTCGCCACCGCGGCAGCCACCACCGCACCGCGGTGCGTCGGATCGGCGGCGTTGCCGGCGACGCCCAGCGCGTGCTCGCGGCCGCCGAGGGACTCGACCGCCTGGTCGAGGGTCTCCCGGGTCCGGCCGGTGATGACCACGCGCGCGCCGTCCGCGACCAGGCGCTGTGCGATCGCCAGCCCGATCCCCCGGGACGCTCCGGTGACGATCGCCGTACGGTTCTCCAGGCCCATCAGCTCAGGCGCTCGAGCACGATCGCCATGCCCTGCCCGCCGCCGACGCACATCGTCTCGAGCCCGAACTGCTTGTCCTCGAACTGCAGCCCGTTCACCAGCGTGGTCATGATCCGCGCGCCGGTCGAACCGAACGGGTGCCCGAGCGCGATCGCGCCACCGTGCACGTTCAGCTTGTCCTCGTCGATGCCGAGCTCGCGCGCCGACCCGATCACCTGGACCGCGAAGGCCTCGTTGATCTCGACCAGGTCGATGTCGTTGATGCTCATGCCAGCCCGGGCCAGCGCGTGCTTCGACGCCTCGACCGGACCGAGGCCCATGATCTCCGGCGACAGACCACTCACGCCTGTCGACACGATCCGGGCCAGTGGGGTGAGGCCGAGCTCGCGCGCCTTGGTGTCGCTCATGATCACGACCGCCGCGGCACCGTCGTTCAGCGGGCAGCAGTTGCCGGCCGTGACCGTCCCGTCCGGGCGGAACACCGGCTTGAGCCCGCTGACACCCTCGAGCGTCGTCCCCGGCCGGGGGCCGTCGTCCTTGCTGATCACAGTACCGTCCGGCAGCGTCACCGGAACGATCTCGCGCTCGAAGAAGCCGTTGCCGATCGCCTTCTCGGCCAGGTTCTGCGAGCGGACGCCGAACACGTCCTGCTCGGCCCGGCTGATGCCCCTCAGCGTCGCCACGTTCTCCGCGGTCTGGCCCATTGCGATGTAGATGTCGGGGATCTGGCCGTCCGCGCGCGGGTCGTGCCAGGTGTCGTTGGTCTCGGCGTACTTCTCGGTCCGCTGCACCGCGTCGGTGAAGACCGGGTTGAACGACGTCGGGTCGCCGACCCCGGCGGAGCCGAAGTTCTTGTACCGCGACACGCACTCGACCCCGGCGCTGACGAAGATGTCACCCTCGCCGGACTTGATCGCGTGGAAGGCCATCCGCGCGGTCTGCGTCGACGACGCGCAGAACCGGTTGACCGTCGTCGCCGGCGTGTTGTCCCAGCCGAGCTGCACCGCGACCCGGCGAGCCATGTTGCCACCGTGCTCGTCGTGCGGCTCGGCGCACCCCAGCGCGAGGTCCTCGATCTGGTCGCCGGTCAGGCCGACCTTGCCGACCGCCGCCTCGATCATCTGTACGGCGAGGTCGTCCGGCCGGATCGTGGTCAGCGACCCCTTGTACGCGCGGCCGATCGGCGAGCGGGCCGTGGACACGATGACTGCTTCAGGCATTGTGGTCCTTCCTAGAGGCCGAGGTCGCGGCCGATGAGTTCTTTCATGATCTCGTTCGAGCCGGCCCAGATCTTCGTCACCCGGGCGTCCCGCCAGGCCCGCGCCACCCGGTACTCGTTCATGTACCCGTAGCCGCCGTGCAGCTGGACACACGCATCCAGGATCTCGTTCTGTACCTGGGCGCTCCACCACTTGGCCTTCGCCGCGTCGACCGCGGTCAGCCGGTCCTCGTCGTGCGCGACGATCGCGTTGTCGACGTACGCCTGGGTGACCTCGGCCTTGGTGACCAGCTCGGCGATCACGAACTTGTTGTACTGGAACGAGCCGACCGGCTGGCCGAACGCCTTGCGCTGCTTCACGTAGTCGATCGTCTCGGCCAGGATCTGGGTCGCCTGCGCGATGTTCGACACCGCCGCGCCGACCCGCTCCTGTGCCAGCCGCTCCATCATGTGGATGAAGCCGCGGTCCACCTCGCCGAGCACGTTGTCGTCACTGACGAACACGTCCTCGAAGAACAGTTCCGACGTACCCGACTCGCTCTGGCCGACCTTGTCCAGCTTGCGGCCGCGGGCGAAGCCCTCCATGCCCTCCTCGATCACGAACAGCGTGATGCCCTTCGCGCCCTTGGCGGGATCCGTGCGCGCGGCGACGATGACCAGGTCGGCCATATCGCCATTGGTGATGAAGGTCTTCGACCCGTTCAGCACCCAGCCGCCGTCGGTCTTCTTCGCACTCGTCTTCAGCGCGGCCAGGTCCGACCCGCCGGAAGGCTCGGTCATCCCGATCGCGGCGACGTACTCACCGGAGCAGAACTTGGGCAGCCAGCGCTGCTTCTGCTCCTCGGTGCCCAGATCCACCAGGTACGGCGCGGCACAGTCGAAGTGGATGCCGAAGCAGCTGGACAGCGACGCGGAGACCTTCGAGACCTCCTCGGCGAACACCGCGTTGAACCGGTAGTCGCCGACGCTCGAACCGCCGTACTCCTCCGGCACGTCGAGGCCGAGGAAACCCTGCTTGCCGGCCTCCAGCCAGGCGGCCCGGTCGATCGTCTTCTCGTCGAGGAACTGCTCCATCCGCGGCACCAGCGAGCGGTCGCAGTACTCCTTCGCGATGGCCCGGAACGCGTGGTGGTCCTCGGTGAAGATGGCGCGCTCCATGGGGCCTCCCGAGAAGTGAGATCAGTGGCGCTGTGTTGCATTTATCGCTTCGCTAAGCGCTTGCTTAGCTTCACGCTTTCGGTGCATGGTGTCAACGTGTCCGCAGTCACCAGTCCCCTGGTTTGGGAGCACGTCCAGCCGGCCGCCGCCCGCCGGCTGCTCACCGGCGCCGTCGAGGCGTTCGCCGAGCGCGGCTTCCAGGCCACCACCACCCGCGACATCGCGTCCCGCGCGGGGATGAGCCCGGCAGCGCTCTACGTGCACTACCCGTCCAAGGAGCGCCTGCTCTTCGAGATCAGTCTGTACGGCCACAACGCGGCTCTCGACGTACTGCGCTCTGCCGACAGCGGCTCCACGCCCGCCGACCGGCTCCGCTCTCTCGTCTCCGCCTTCACCGCCTGGCACGCCGAGCACCACACCATCGCACGGGTTGTGCAATACGAGCTCGCATCACTCAGTCCGGATCACCTGGCCGAGGTGGCCACGATCCGGCGGGCCATCTCTGCCCAGATCGAGCAGGTGCTGTCCGACGGCGTACAGGACGGCTCCTTCGCCGTCTCCGACCTGCCCGGCACGACCCTCGCCGTACTCTCGCTGTCCATCGACGTGGCCCGCTGGTACACCCCCCACCGCGGCGACCCAGATGCCCTGGGCAAGCTGTACGCCGACCTCGCCCACCGGATGGTGCAGGCATAGCAAAGACCCCGCACCTGATGGTGCGGGGTCTTTCGCGTACTGGCGTCAGACCTGCAGTGCGGCCTGGACGTCGAGGTGGATGTCCACCTTGTCACCGATCAGCAGCTTGCCGCCCTCGAGCGGCACGTTGAAGTCGATGCCCCAGTCCTTGCGGCTGATCGAGGTGGATGCCTCGAAGCCGATGATGGTCTGGCCGTAGGCGTTCTGGTCGACACCGAGGAACTCGACCGCGAGCTCGATGCTCTTGGTCACGTTCTTGATGGTCAGCTCGCCGGCCAGGACGTAGTCGTCGCCCTCCGGCTTGAAGGCGGTGCTGACGAAGGTCATCTTCGGGCTGTTCTCGGCGTCGAAGAAGTCACCGGAGCGCAGGTGCCCGTCGCGCTGCTCGCTGCGCGTGTGGACGGAGGCCAGCTCGACGGCGACGTTCGCGGTCGACTCCTCGAGGGAGTCCTTGACGATGATCTCGCCGGCGTACTCCTGGAAGGTGCCGCGGACCTTGGTCATCAGGTGACGTACAGTGAAGCCGATCTCGCTGTGCGCGGTGTCGATCGCATAAGTACCGGCGACCAGGCCGGGGATGGTGCTGGTCGGGGTCGTGCCGGTAATGGCAGTCTCGCTCATGGGTTCCTCTCGGGAAAGTGTTCCTACTGGTCGGGGGGCGACGCAGCCGGGGACTGAAAGTTCAATTTTCAACCTCTGACCACGACAGTAGGCTTCAACGGTTTAAAAGTCAACTACATTCCCGGTACACTGTTCCCGTGACGATGACGACTGAGACCCGGTGGTTGGACGCCGAGCAGCAGGTGGCGTGGCGTGCGTACCTGCTCGGAACCGCACGCCTGATGGCCAAGCTGGACGACGACCTGCGCCGGTTCGGCATCGGTATCAATGACTACGAGATCCTGGTCCGGCTCTCCGAGGCGCCCGACCGGCGGCTCCGGATGGCCGATCTGGCCGACCGGCTGCACCAGAGCCGCTCCCGGCTGACCCACACCGTCGGCCGGCTCGAGGCCGCCGACCTGGTCCGCCGTACGTCGTGCACGAGTGACAAGCGGGGGGTCTGGGCCGAGCTGACCGAGTCCGGACTCGAGTTGCTCGAGCAAGCGGCGCCATACCACGTCGAAGGCGTTCGGGAGAACCTCGTCGACCTCGCCACCCCGGAGGACTTCGCTGCGGTGGGCCGCGTGTTCGACTCGGTGTCCGAGCACATCGGCCAGCGCTGACGGCCGGCCCGGGCAGTCACGTCGGGCCGGATGGTCACTGCCCTGATCCCGCCGGGGTGATCTCCAGCGTCAGCTCGTCCCGGTCGGCGCCGCGATAGGCCATCATCGAGTCGCGCATCCGCCGCTTGACCGGTGGCAGGTGGTTGACCGTGCGCATCGCGGTCCGCATCCCGGCCAGCGCCAGCCGCCCGATCACGGGCTTGTGCACCGGGTCGTCGGACGTCATCTGAGCCCGCGACTTGAGCACCGCGTCGAAGCCGTACTCGATCATCTTCGCCTCGTACTCGTGCACGGCCGGGATCAGTTGCTGTCGCCCGTCACGCACCTCGATCAGCGTCCGGCACAGGTTGACCGCGTCGCGCAGCGCGGTGTTCGCGCCGACGCCACGGCCCGGCGTCATGGTGTGGATCGCGTCACCGAGCAGGGTCACAGTCGTCGACTCCCAGGGCTCGAGCGGGACCGACGTCCAGATGTTCACCGGGAAGCAGGTGCCGGGATCGGTCAGCTCGAAGAGGCGGCGCAGGTTCGGGTGCCAGCCCGGCGTGACCTGGAGAGCGGTGTCGATCAGTTCCTGGCCGCGCAGCTCCATGATGTTCGCCGGCAGCTTGTCCTTGGTTGCCGACAGCCCCCAGTTGATGTAGTCGCGGGTGTTGTCGAACTGCAGTCCCGGCCACTGCCGGATCAGCTCCTCGGTGTTGCCACCGATCCCGCTCTTCACCCGACCGTCCCGGTCCCACTGGAACTCCATCACGTGCAGGATGCAGGCGAGCCCACGCGGTGCAGTGACGATCGAGATCCCCTCGAACACCTTGGGCGAGACGAGCTTCGCGCTCTCCTCGGTGATCGGGAGCTTCCCGGCGATCGCGATGATGCCGGTCTCCTCGGTCTCCGCCTGCGGCAGGTACTGACGCCGCACCCGGGAACCCGAGCCGTCGGCGGCGACCAGCAGATCGCCGGTGGCGTGCGTGCCGTCGGCGAAGTACGCCGTCACCTGATCGCCGTGCTGCTCGAACCGGGTGAACTCCTTACCGAACTCGACCACGTCGTCGAGACCGGTCAGCAGTACCTGGCGCAGCGTCATCCGGCTGATCGACTTCTCACTCTCGACCGGGTCCGTCGACTCCGGCAGGTCCATCGAGAGAACCTCCTTGAGGTCCTCGGTGAGCATGTTGAAGTACTTCGGGTCGCGAGCCTTCGTCGCCACGAACGTGTCGTAGAGCTCCGTCGGCAGCAGCGCGTGCAGCGCCCGGCTGCCATCAGGGTCGATGCCGACCCGGTAGCCGTGCAGGCCGTCCGTGCGCAGCGCGTCCCGTTCGAACACGGTCACGCCGATCCCGGCCCGCTGCAGGCCGTGCGCCAACGCCAGTCCGCCGGTCCCGCCACCGATCACCAGTACCTTCATCGCCGTCCCCTTTATCTCGGATCTTCAAGTATCTCGGTAATCCGAGTATCTTGGATATCCGAGAGAAATGCAACCCCTATGCTGAGGTGGACCATGACCAGTTCCCGAGACGAGCTCACCGGCGAGATCCAGCAGCGGATGATCCGGTTCATCGCCGGCGTGATCCTCTACAACCACGCGGTCTCCGCGAAGGTGGGACTGGGCGCCAGCGACTCACAGTTCATGACGCTGCTGCAGACCTACGGCCCGCTCACGCCGCGCCAACTCGCCGAGCACACCGGCCTCACCTCCGGCACGATCACCGGCGTGATCGACCGCCTGGAATCCCACGGCTTCGTCACCCGCGAACACGACCCGGCCGACCGCCGCAAGGTCGTCGTCACGCCGTCGACGCAGGCGATCCAGGACAAGCTGGTCCCCCTGTACGCCGAGCAGGGCCAGAGCATGCAGGCCGTCCTGGCCTCCCGCTCCGTGGCCGAGCTCCGCGTCATCTCGGACTTCCTCGCCGACTCGGTCAACTCCAGCGAGGCCCACTCGTAGTACCGCGGTACGACGGCCATCCGGCAAATCAATCCGCGGTACCACGGATCGGGCGTCGGGCGTTCCTAGCGTGGTCACCGAGGCGCCGGGAGATCCGGTTCCCGTGATCGAGGGAACAACGCGAATGATCGAGGCACACCAACTGACGAAGCGGTACGGCGAGACGACCGCGGTCGACCGGCTGGACTTCACGGTCAAGCCGGGAACCGTGACCGGATTCCTCGGCCCGAACGGTGCGGGCAAGTCCACCACCATGCGGATGATCATCGGGCTCGACGCACCGACCGGCGGCACGGTCGTCGTGAACGGCCGCCGGTACGCCGAGCACAGTGCTCCACTCCAGGAGGTCGGAGCGTTGCTGGAGGCGAAGTCGATCCACCCGGGGCGGTCCGCGTTCGACCACCTGATGGTGCAGGCCTACACGCATGGCATTCCACGCCGCCGGGTAGACGAGGTGATCGAGCTGACCGGCCTGCAGTCGGTGGCCAAGAAGCGCGCCGGTGCATTCTCTCTCGGAATGGCTCAGCGCCTGGGGATCGCAGCCGCGCTGCTGGGCGACCCGGCCACGGTGATGCTGGACGAGCCGGTCAACGGCCTGGATCCCGAGGGTGTGCTGTGGATCCGGAACCTGCTCACCGGGCTGGCCGCCGAAGGCCGGACCGTCTTCGTCTCGTCGCATCTGATGAGTGAGATGGCCCTGGTCGCCGACCACCTGATCGTCGTCGGACGCGGCCGGCTGCTGGCCGATACCAGTGTGCACGAGCTGGTTCGCCAGACCGCCGGAGAGACCGTGACGGTGGCGAGCGCCGATCCTGGCCGGCTGCGCGAGGTGCTGGCCGGACCGGGCATCGAGATCACCGGGCGGGCCGGCTCCGAGCAACTGCAAGTCACCGGCCTGGCGGCCCGGGCGATCGGGCTCAAGGCGGCAGAGGCGGGGATCGCGTTGTTCGAGCTCACCGCCAAGGCGATCTCGCTCGAGGAAGCGTTCATGGAACTGACCAAGGACTCCGTCGATTACCACGGCACCACTGAGGTCTCCGGGAGGGCCGCATGAGCGTCGCCACCTCACCCAGGACCCCTGACAGCGGTACTCCGGTCGCGCGACCGGCGTACCGGGTGACCGGCCGGCGCGTACTGCGTTCGGAGTGGGCCAAGCTGTGGTCACTGCGCTCGACCTGGATCACTTTGGGACTCGGTCTGCTATTTCTGGTGGGCTTCGGCGTGATCGCTGCCGCGCGGTACAAGTCCAGCGTCACGTCCGGCCGGCAACTGGATCCGGACTTCGCCGACGCCACCGCGGTCAGTCTGTCGCTGTTCGGTGTCGTGCTGGCGCAACTGGCGTTGGGCGTGCTGGGGGTGCTGGTCACCGCCGGTGAGTACTCCACAGGGATGATCCGGTCGACCTTGGCCGCCGTACCGCGGCGTCTGCCCGTCCTCTGGTCCAAGGCTGCTGTGTTCGGGCTGGTCGCGCTGGTCTTGGGTGCGGTCGGCGCGTTCGTCGCGTTCCTGATCGACAGTGGCATCCTGTCCGGCACCCAGGCAGCGCTGACGATGTCGGATGGCGGGGTCGTGCGCAGTCTGCTCGGTGCCGCGCTCTATCTGGGCCTGGTAGGCGTCATCGGCGCCGCTCTGGGGTCCCTGCTGCGCTCCGTGGCGGGCGGTATCTCGGTGCTGGTAGCCGCGCTCATGATCCTGCCGGGTCTGATTTCGCTGCTGCCGACTTCCTGGCACAACGCCGTTCAGCCCTACCTGCCGAGCGTTGCCGGCGAGTCGATGTTCAGCCTGCACCATGGCGCCCACACGCTCTCCCCCGGCGCAGGTCTCCTGGTGTTCCTGGCCTGGACGGCACTGGCTCTGGCCGGCGCCGCCTGGCGCCTGGTTCGCAGCGACGCCTGATTGCGGGCCGTCCGCCGGCCCGCTCCGACGGACGGCTCGGAGTCGGCGGCAACAATGGACAGGTGGCGACGATGAGCACGATCCGGATGGGACCTGCCGGCCGGCCGGCGGACTCCGATCCGCTGTGGCGACACCCACTGGTCGTCCGGTTCAGCCGGATCGGCCAGCGGCTCCGGCAGGTGGATGTGAAGCGACCGTGGGTGCTGGACACCTTCGTGGTGGCCGGTGCCTTCCTGGTCCTCTGCCTGCCCGACCTGATCCACCAGGGCGACCGCCGTAGGTTGGCTGACGTGTTCCCCGTTCTGCCGACCGGGGTGATGCTGGCTCTGCAGGCCGGCCTGATCCTGCCGCTGATCCTGCGCCGTCGCGCGCCCTTCGCGGCGTTCGTCGCCATCGCGGCGGTCTTCTGCCTGCAGTGGTCACAGAGCGCCTTCCTGCGCGCCGACGCCGCGATCCTCGTCGCGCTCTACAGCCTGACGCTGCACGGCCGGCTGCGCCAATTGCTCTGGGCCTGCGGAATCATGGTCGGCGCCATTGCGCTGGTCGCCGTCCAGGTTTCCGCCGTCACGTCGTTGCCGGAAGCGCTGTTCTTCCTCATCTGCGCTGTCACCGCAGCGGTTGCTATGGGGCTCGTCGTACGCATCAGAAGGTCGCAGTTGGCCGGTCTGCGCGAACGCGCCGCTCAACTGGAGATCGAACGCGACCAACGCAGCATGCTCGCGGCTGCCGCCGAACGGACCCGGGTCGCACGGGAGATGCACGACATCGTCGGCCACAACTTGTCGGTCATGATCACCCTCGCGGACGGCGGAGCGTACGCCGCCGGCGTGACACCCGATCGAGGTGCCGAGGCACTGCGGCTGATCGGCGAAACCGGTCGTGAGGCCATGGGCGAACTGCGCCGCATGCTCGGCGCGCTGCGCGAACATACCGACGCCCCCCAGCTGAGCCCGCAGCCAGGCATCGCGGACATCGACGCGCTCTGCGGTCGCATCCGGGCCGCCGGGCCACAGGTCGTCTACCGCACGGCGGGCCGCGTCGACACCCTCGACCGGGGCGTCCAACTGGCGGCGTACCGCATCGTCCAGGAGGCCCTGACCAACTCCCTCAAGCACGCGGGAGCCGAGACCGAGGCGCTGGTCTCGCTGGGCATCGCGGACCACCGGCTGCGGATCCGGGTACAGGACAGCGGACCGTCGATCGGTGCCGACCACTCGGTCGAGCCGGCCGGGGACGGTCACGGGCTGATCGGCATGACCGAACGCGCGGCCCTGTACGGCGGCACCGTCAGCGCGGGCCCGGGCGCGGGCGGCGGCTGGATCGTCCAGACCGAACTCGACCTGACCGCACCCAGAAACAACCTCGAGACCGCCTCATGACGACCGTACTGATCGTGGACGACCAGCCTCTCCAGAGGCTCGGGTTCCGCATGCTGCTGGAGTCCGTTCCGGAAACCCAGGTGGCCGGTGAGGCCGCGAGCGGCTCCGATGCGGTTCGCCAGGCCGCCGAGCTCCGGCCGGACGTGGTCCTGATGGACGTCCGGATGCCCGGCATGGACGGCATCGAGGCGACCCGGCAGATCGTCGCCAACGGCGGCCGGTCCCGGGTGCTGGTGCTGACCACGTTCGACCTCGACGAGTACGCCCATGCCGCATTGCGCGCCGGCGCGAGTGGTTTCCTGCTGAAGGACGCCCGGCCGGAGGAGCTTCTCGCCGGGATCCGCGCGGTCGCCGCCGGTGACGCCATCATCGCCCCGGCCCTCACCCGGCGGCTGCTCGACGCGTACGTGCATCATCTGCCCACCCGTACCGTGGCGCCGGAGGACAGCCCGAAACTCCGCGCGCTGACCGACCGCGAACGCGAGATCCTGGTCGCGGTCGGCCGCGGCTGGACCAATGCCGAGATCGCGGACAGGCTCTCGCTGTCCGAGTCCACCGTCAAGACCCATGTCGGCCGGGTCCTGGCCAAGATCGGTGCCCGCGACCGGATCCAGGCAGTGATCCTCGCGTACGACCTGCAGCTGACCTATCCGAACTCGGCGTCGATGTAGCGATCAGCTAAAGCCTTTGAGTCCGTCGCCCCGTTTCGGGGAACCTTTGCGGCGTGACGGAATCTCACCAGGACGGCCGGGCCGGTATCGACGCGGCACTCGTACGGCGATTGATCGCGCAGCAGTTCCCGCAGTGGGCCGACCTGACGGTGACGCCGGTCAAGATCGACGGCTGGGACAACCGGACGTACCGGCTGGGCACCGAGCTCACAGCACGGTTGCCCACGCACGAGAGCTACACGGCTGCCATCGACAAGGAACACGAATGGCTGCCGGTCCTCGCGCCGTACTTGCCGGTGGCGATCCCTGAGGCGGTGGCAAAGGGTTCACCGGGTGAGGGGTATCCGTACCACTGGGCGATCCGCCGCTGGATCGACGGCGAGACGGCGACGTCGGAGAACATCGCCGACCTGGACGAATTCGCCCGGTCGATCGCCGAGTTCATCCTTGCCCTGCAGAGTCTCGACGCCACTGGCGGACCGGTCGCCGGCGCGCACAGCTTTTACCGTGGCGCGCCGCCGGAGTATTACCACGACGAGACCGTCGAGGCGCTCGCCGTACTGAAGGGGCGGATCGACACCGACCTGGCCCGCGAGGTCTGGGACGCCGCACTCGCGACCTCGTGGGACCGGACGCCGGTGTGGTTCCACGGCGATATTGCCTCTGGCAACCTCCTGGTCCGCGACGGCCGACTCTCGGCGGTCATCGACTTCGGCACCTCCGGAGTCGGTGACCCGGCGTGCGACCTGGTGATCGCGTACACGTTCTTCGCCGGCGAATCCCGCGAGACCTTCCGCGCGGCGGTCGGTCAGGATCGCGACACGTGGGCCCGCGCCCGCGGCTGGGCCCTCTGGAAGGCCCTCATCACCACAGACCTTCCCGTCGTCGAACGCGTCCTCGCCGACCACCAGATCCACAGCTGACCTACTGGCCGTCCGGACCCGCGGCAAGCACCTGCCGACCTGCCGTGATCACGCTGCGTCCTCACCCCTGTGGGGTGAGGCGCTCCGCTCCGTGACGAGGTGAGATCAGTTGCGTACGCCGCCGCCGGCCCGGTGGCGGCTTGCGCAGCGAGAAAGGGAGTAGCAGATGGCTGCAAAGGGAAGTGGGGCTTGGGCGGGCTGGGTCCTGTTCGCCGGAACGATACTTCTGGTCACCGGGCTGATCAACGTCTTCCAGGGGATCGTCGCGCTGGTCGACGACGAACGGCTGGCGCTGACGCCGAACAAGCTGGTCATCGTCGACGTGACCGGGTTGGGCTGGACGCTCCTGATCGCCGGCCTGCTGATGATCGGCGCCGGTGCCGGGCTGCTGATGGCGCAGACCTGGGCCCGGATCGTCGCGATCATCCTGGTCTCGCTGCACCTCATCATCCAGATCGCCTGGTTGGGCGGGTACCCCGTCTGGTCGTTGCTGATGATCGGGCTCGACGTCGTCATACTCTTCGCGCTCACCGCGCGCTGGAGCGACGCACGAGAGAACCTCGGGATGGACGAGGTACCGACGAGTGCCCCGAAGGCAGCCGGGCACCGAGCCACCTCGACGAACTGAGCGAGTAGGAACGCCGTCATCGACGTCGACCGGCAGCGCGGCCTCACTCGTCAGGAGTGAGGCCGGCTGCCGGAGTCGAGTCCTGGAGGAAGATCAGCCCGAAGAGCATGCCCCAGAACATGCCACCCATCGCACCTGCACCCGTCAGGCTGTTCAGCTGCCTGGTCTTGGGCTTCTTCGGGGTCAGTCGCGGGTGAGCTTGCGGTAGGTGACCCGGTGCGGACGGGCCGCCTCCGGCCCCAGCCGCTCGACCTTGTTCGCCTCGTACGACGCGAAGTTGCCCTCGAACCAGAACCACTTGGCCGGGTCCTGCTCGGTGCCCTCCCAGGCCAGGATGTGCGTCGCCACGCGGTCCAGGAACCACCGGTCGTGGGACACGACCACCGCACAGCCGGGGAACTCCAGCAGCGCGTCCTCCAGCGACTGCAGGGTCTCCACGTCCAGGTCGTTGGTCGGCTCGTCGAGGAGCAGCAGGTTGCCGCCCATCTTCAGCGTCAGCGCCAGGTTCAGCCGGTTGCGCTCACCGCCGGACAGTACGCCGGTCGGCTTCTGCTGGTCCGGGCCCTTGAAACCGAACGAGGCGACGTACGCCCGGCTCGGCATCTCGAAGTTGGCGACCTTGATGTAATCGAGCTCGTCCGACACCTGCTGCCAGACAGTCTTCTTCGGGTCCAGGCCGCCGCGCGACTGGTCGACGTACGAGACCTTGACGGTGTCGCCGAGCCTGAGCGTGCCCGCGTCCGGCATTTCCTCGCCGACGATCATCCGGAACAGCGTCGACTTGCCGACACCGTTCGGGCCGACGACGCCGACGATGCCGGCCCGCGGCAGCGAGAAGCTCAGGCCGTCGATCAGCTTGCGGCCACCGAAGCCCTTCTCCAGCTTGCTGACCTCGAGCACCGTGCTGCCCAGGCGCGGACCCGGCGGGATATTGATCTCGTCGATGTCCAGCTTCTTGGCGCGCTCCGCCTCGGCCGCCAGCTCCTCGTACCGCTGCAGCCGCGCCTTGCTCTTGGACTGCCGGCCCTTCGCGTTCGACCGGACCCACTCGAGCTCGCGCTCCAGGATCTTCTGTCGCTTGGCGTCCTTGCGGCCTTCGACGACGAGCCGCTCCTGCTTGGTCTCCAGGTACTTCGAGTAGTTCCCCTCGTACCCGTAGGTCTTCCCGCGATCCATCTCCAGGATCCACTCGGCCACGTTGTCCAGAAAGTACCGGTCGTGGGTGATCGCCAGGACGGCGCCCGGGTACTTCTGCAGGTGCTGCTCGAGCCACTGCACGGACTCCGCGTCCAGGTGGTTGGTGGGCTCGTCGAGTAGCAGGAGGTCGGGCTGCTGCAGCAGCAGCTTGCACAGCGCGACCCGGCGGCGCTCACCACCGGACAGCTTGTCGACGAGCGCGTCGGCCGGCGGGCACCGCAGCGCGTCCATCGCCTGCTCCAGCTGGGCGTCGACGTCCCAGGCGTTGCGGTGGTCGAGCTCGGTCTGCAGGTCACCCATCTCGGCCAGCAGCGCGTCGTAGTCCGCGTCCGGGTCGGCCAGCTCGGCGGTGACCTCGTTGAAGCGGTTCAGCTTCTGCTTGGTGTCGCCGACGCCTTCCTCGACGTTCTCCAGGACCGTCTTGCCCTCGGTCAGCGGCGGCTCCTGCAGCAGGATCCCGACCGTCGCGTCCTCGGCCAGCCGGGCCTCACCGTTGGAAGGCTGATCGAGCCCCGCCATGATCTTGAACAGCGAGGACTTACCGGTGCCGTTCGGCCCGACCACGCCGATCTTCGCGCCGGTCAGGAAGTTCAAGGTGACGTTGTCGAGAACGACCTTGTCACCGTGCGCCTTCCGGACGTTGCGAAGCGTGTAGATGAATTCCGCCATACCCCAGAGCCTATGTGCTAGGACCCACCTGTCCCAATCGGCCCTCTCGGTTGTCCACAGATCAGGAATCGATCCGGCGGACGGGCTCTCCAGGCGTGCATCTTCTCCGGTGACAGCGGATTCGCGACCAAGGAAAGGCGACGATCATGAGCATCAGCGAGACCTACGTGACGGTGCAGGGCTGGGTCGGAAGTGACCCGGACTTCAAGGAGATCGGTGGGCAGGTGCCGCACGCGACGTTCCGGATCGGTTCCACGCCACGACAGTTCGACCGCGCCCTCAATACGTACGTCGACAAACCGACGACCTGGTTCAGCGTCGAGTGCTGGCGCAACCTGGCCCAGAACGCCTTCGAATCGGTGCGTGTCGGGCAGCCCGTCATCGTCACCGGCCGGCTGCGCACGCACGAATGGACCGACGATGCCGGCGAGCCACGCAGCCGGGTCGTCCTCGAGGCGTTCTCCCTCGGTCACGACCTGAGCCGAGGCACGACCACGTTCACCAAGAGTGCACCTCGCTCCGGCTCGGCTCCCGGCGAGCCCACGGCTGTCCCGTCCGGCGGCCCGGCCGAGGCATCCGCCTCGCCGTACCCGGCCGATGAGTACTCCGCGACGGCGCTGCCCCTCACCACCGACACTGAAGCACCGGAAGCGGCGGCGGCGTGACTATCTCAGTATTGACTTATATAAGCCCTGCCCGGCATTCTGGGCTCCAGCCGACCAGCTCACGACGAGAGGGAACCACCCGTGATCGACATCCTCGAGCACATCAACGCCGTCCAGCGGGAGGTCAGCCGCACCGGGGAGACGGTGACCGTGCGGATGCGCCGCTCGTACCAGGCCGAGCCGGAGGAGCTGTGGGACGCGCTCACGGATCCCGAGCGGATGCGCCGCTGGTTCTGGCCGGTCACCGGCGACTTCAAGGTCGGCGGCACCTTCCAGCTCCAGGACAACGCCGGCGGCGAGGTCCTGGAGTGCGAGCCCCCCAAGCGTTTCAAAGTCACCTTCGGCGGTCCCACGAGTCTCCTCGAGCTGCGGTTGCTGCCAGGCGCGGGGGCTTCGACCGAGCTGGAGCTCGAACACTCGATGGGCGAGCCACCGGCTCCCGGCGGTTCCGGCGCTCTCTGGGTCGGGCCTGGCTGGGACGGCGGCTTCCTCGCCCTCGCGCTGTACGTCTCCGGCGACCTCCCGGAAGGCACCAACCCGGTCGAGATGGCCGACTCCCCCGAGGTCGTCAGATTCAACGAGCAGTCGGTCCGCGCCTGGATCGAAGCCGTCCGCTCCTCGGGCACCACTTCCGAGGAAGACCTCGCCGAAGCCGCCAAGATCTCCATGGCCCAGTTCGCCCCATGCACCGAGGTCTGACCTACCCGCTTGATCCCCCGAGCGCGCGCCCGGGCATCCCGCGGCGCGCGCTTGGCACCGGGCGGCTACTGACGAGCGGTGGCGAGGTTGTCGCGGCAGGTGGTGTAGGCGTCCAGCTCCTCGCGGGCCGGCGCTACAACGTGGCTCTCGGCAACTTTCTCGAGCTCCGTGCGCAGCGCCTTGCCCACCAGGCGAGAGCGACGGACGGCTCCACTGGCCGCGAAGAGGCGGCAGACGAAGGAGAGCGCGAGTCCGAGGACAGCACCGCCGACGAGCATGATCCAGGCGTACGGGATCCCGTTCCATTCCGGCAGCGGCGGGTCGTCCAAGCCTGCGATCCGGGCCACGAGCAGCGCGGCGAGCCACAGGCCGCCGCCCAGCATGATCAGGAAGAGCAGCCACTGGACGAAGCGAGCAGCGCCCCACCAGCCGGGGTTGTTGGTCGCACCGAGGTCGGTCCGCGCGACCGCCTGGTCGAGCTCGTCGCCGAGCGACTCCTCCCGGCGGCGGATCGCCGTCCGCACCGAGTCGGCCCACGGACGCGACAGCCCTTCCGCGGCCTTCGTGGTGATCGTGCGTACGGCGGTGTCCATCCGGGCCCGCTGCACGGGAGTTGCCGCAGGCAACGAAGAGCGGGCGATCGCGACCTCGTTGGACGCGGACTTCCGCAATGCCTTGCCGTGCTGGCGCGAGACCTGGTCGACGTGCAGCCGCCGCAACGGATCGGGCCGGAATCGTCCGAGCCACTTGGTGACCGGCCATCCCGTCGCGGCCCGGGCCCGCTGCAGGTACGAACGTCGTACGGCGTCGACCACGACCGGGAGACCACTCGCGTCGGACAGCGCTTCGACGAGCTCGGTGATGTCGCTCTGGGCGATCTCCGGGGTCTTGGCGTT
The DNA here is from genome assembly GCF_036227145.1 of Kribbella sp. NBC_01484. Classification (NCBI taxonomy): domain Bacteria; kingdom Bacillati; phylum Actinomycetota; class Actinomycetes; order Propionibacteriales; family Kribbellaceae; genus Kribbella; species Kribbella sp. NBC_01484. The sequence continues at coordinate 5,170,094 of NZ_CP109437.1, read as the reverse complement.
GCCACACTGGCTCGCCATTCGGTCCGCGATCCGGTCGACATCCGCGGAGAGCCGTTCGCGTGCGGAGCGTTTGTTGCTGACCCGCTTGACCAGCAGGGCCCGCACCTCGTCCAGCCCGTCACCGCTGACAGCGGAGGTCGCGACGACCGTCGGCGACTTGAGGCCGTCCGACTTGAGCAGCCGGTCGAGGTCGTTGAGGCAGCTCTTCTGCTGGTCCGGTGTCAGTTTGTCGATGTGGTTCAGCGCGAACACCATCACCCCGGAATGCGAGGCGAACGGCTTGATGTACCGGTTGTGCAGCGCGGCATCGGCGTACTTCTGCGGATCCACCACCCACACGAGCAGGTCGACCAGCTCCACGAGCCGGTCGACGATCAGGCGGTGCTCGACCTCGGTCGAGTCATGGTCGGGAAGGTCCAGCAGGACCAGCCCGTCCAGGTCGTCGGACTGCGCCTCCTCCAAGGAGCTGCGATGCTGCACCTGGTGCCGGCGCGGGATGCCCAGCCAGTTCAGCACTTCGCCGGCCGGCTCCTCTCCCCAGACACAGGCGAGCGGCATCGAGCTGGTCGGCCGGCGCGTGCCGATCGCGGCCAGGTCGAGCCCGGTCAACGCGTTGAACAGCGACGACTTGCCGGAGCCGGTCGCACCGGCCAGCGCGACCACCGTCAGCTCGCCGGACATCCGCAGGCGCTGCCCGGACCGGTCCACGATCTGCGTGGCCTCGGTGAGCACCACCGGATCCAGCCGGCCCTGGCCGGCCTTCGCGGCTGCCTCGACGGCGTCGATCTTCTTCAGGACATCGGTCGCACCCCGCAGTGGCGCCTCGACCGTATCCACTGTTTCCGTCACGTGCAGTCCTCCACCGCGCGCGCGGCCTCCGTCAGTTGCCTGGCCGTCTCGGGGTCGACCGGATGCTGGTCAAGGACAGCCAGATAGCGGGCGAATTCGGCATCCATCAGGGCATGAACCTTACCGTCAAGGTCTTCACGCGCCTTGTCGACCAGGGTACGTACGGACGTGTCGCCGAAGACAGCCTCCAGCAACTTCTGCCCGACGACCGCACTTCCGGCGCCGGCGCTTGCCTCGGCCGCCTTCGGGATGCCCGTACCGCTGGCGAAGATCACCACCATCAGCGAGAGTCCCAGGCCGTTGACGCCGTACTCCAGGATGCGGGCGGTCGAGCGCTTGTCGGCGCCTTCCTTGCGGACCAGGTCGAGCACGTAGGCCTGCCACTCGCGGACCGTGCGGCCGGCGGCGGCCGGGAAGTCCTCGGACAGCGCGCCGATCTCGGGGCCTCCGGCGGCGAGCAATTGGCGTCCGGCTGCACTCGCCTGCCAGGCCTTCTCGGCCCGTTCGGCAGCGGCCGCTGCCTGCTCGCGCAGCAGCGACTCAAGGCCGGACTCGATCGCGTCGCTGACGTCGCGGGTCTGCGCCGGCTGGTTGACGAGCGACTTCTTCACCTTGTCGCGCATCCGGCCGACGTTGGTCTGCAAGCCCTTCAGCAGTTCACCAGTGCCGACGAACTCCTGCCACCGGGCGAGCACCTCGCCGCGCAACAGCGTCCCGTCCTGCGTGGCCTTGGCAATGTCCTTGACAGCCTGGTCGTACGCCGACTCGGCCGTCGACCGCAGTTCGATCGCGGTGTCGGCCTGAGCCCGGACCGCGGCCGCGAACGGCGGCGTCGTCTTCACCATCGCGCTGACCGCGCCCTGCAGGGTACGGCGGACAACAGCCGCCCGGGCCTCCGCGTCGGCGGCCAGGTCGATCAGCCAGTCCTTGATCGAGGCAACGGTCTCGGCCGGCAGCATCCCGTTGCCGTCGACAACTGTCTCCTCGATCGAGAACAGCGGCGAGTCGCCGAGCCCGCGCTCGAGCAGCATCTGTGCGAGGTGCCCGGTGATGTCGTCGATCGTCTCCCCGGGAGCCCGGTCGAGGACAACGGCGATCGCCGTACTGCGATCCGACGCACTCTGGAGGAAGTCCCACGGGACCGCGTCGGAGTACCGGGCGGCCGTGGTCACGAACAGCCAGAGATCGGCAGCCGCGAGCAACTGCGTCGCGAGATCACGGTTCGCCTCGACGACCGAGTCGATGTCAGGCGCATCCAGGATCGCCAGCCCCTGCGGAACGGTGTCAGCGGCAACCAACCGCAGCTGGCCCGCTTCCTCGGTCCCACCCGGACTCTCGGAACTCGTCCGCGCCATCCCCGGCAGCACCCGGTCACCCACGAACCAGTCCGCGTCGGCCGGGTGATGAATCAACACCGGCGACCGCGTAGTCGGCCGCAACACACCCGGCTCGCTGACAACCTTCCCAATGACAGTGTTGACCAGCGTCGACTTCCCCGCTCCGGTCGAGCCACCAACCACCGCCAGCACTGGCGCTTCCAACTGCACCAGCCGAGGCAGCAGGTAGTCATCGAGCTGATCCAACATCGCCTTCTGCTGCTGCCGAGCCTCGTCAGCCCCCACCACATCCAACGGCAACTGACTACCAGCCAGCGCACCCCGCAACTTCATCAGCGCCGTAATCAAAGCCATAGCAGCCTGCTCAGCCGCCAACCGCTCAGCCAACTCCTCCGCAGTCAGCTCCCGAACTTCCTCAGCCTCCTGGGCAGCCTCCTGCCCGGCGTCGCTCTGCGCGGCATCGCCCTGCCCCGCGTCCCCCTGCGCGGCGGCGTCCTGCCCAGCGTCCTTCTGCTCGCCGTCGTCGTGCGTCGCGTCGCCCTGCGCAGCATCGTCCTGCTCGGCCGCAGGCTCATCAGAGCTGTCCCCTGGCGCATCCGCGGCAGCGTCTTCCGCCGCAGGCTCTTCAGACTCCTCCACGCTGTCGTCCGCCTCAGCCTGGCCACGCTCCGCAGCCGCGGCGCCCACAGCCGCAGCATCTACCTCCGAGGCACCCTCGGCGTCCTCACCTGCCGACGAGCTCTGCGAGTCCCGCTCAGGCGCAGTCTCGTCAGCTTCAGCGCGCCCAGCGGGCGAACCCTCAGCCTGCTCGTCACCGGAGCCTTCACCGGCGTCCTCAGCCGCAGCGTCCCCAGCCCCGCCCGAGCCCTCCGCCGCGGCGCCCACAGCCTCACTCGAACCCCCTGCCACAGCATCGCTCGAATCCTCGGCCCCCGGGGCGACAGCCTCGTCAGCAGCCCGACCCCCCGCAGCAGACGCGTCGGCAGTAGTCCCGGAGGGCACCTTCTCAGCCGCCGCACCAGTCTCGGCTGCTGCGGCGGCCGCTGCCGCTGCCGCACGCTTTTTGTTCTTCTTCGGTGCGGACTTGGCACCCTCGGCCTGAGCAGCACCACCGGCCACGTCGGAGCCCTGAGCGTCAGCCGCGTCCGCCTCGCTGCCATCCTCGGCTGCAGGGTCGGCAGCCTCGTTGGAGGCCACAGCTACAGCATCGGCAGCGTCGCCTGCGGCGGCAACTCCATCGCCTGCCCCCGGCGCCTCTGCCGAGATCCCGGTGGACTTCTCACCGGCGTCTGCGTCGGTCTCGGCGTTCGGCGCGCTCTCGGAAGACTCCTCGGCGAGCTGTTCGCTCTTAGGCGCCTGCTCCGCGGCTGGGGTGTCTTCTGTGGACAGCTCCGAGGAGGAGCCGTCCGAGTCGGCCGCCGGGCCGTCTCCCGCAGGCTCGTTCGAAGACTGCTCGTCGGCGCCTTCTGCGGACTGCCGGGGGGATGTCTCGGCTGCATTGGTGGCCGGGGTTTCGGGGGTTGCCTCGGTGGAGTCGTCTGACTTCTCGGGTTTGGGGAGGCCGACGATCATGTTGCCGTATTCGAGGGGGAAGCCGTCCGGGGACTCGTCCGGCTCGTAGATGACGCCCACCGTGGGGGGTGCAGGTTCGGCGCGTGAGTTTTCGGCAGAGTTGGCGACAAGTGCAGCGTCCGCCTCGGCAGGCGTCGCGTCGGCCGCATCCGGCGCTGGCTCGTCCGCTGCCTTCGGCTGCTGCTCCTTGGCCGCTTCAGACCCCGCGCTGTCGGCTGCCTCGGACGACTGGTTGTCGGCTGGGTCGGGTGCCGGCTTGTCGGTGGCTGCGGCGGGCGTCTCGTCGGAGGCCGGCTTCTCGGCTTCCGGCGTACTGGCCTTGGCTGCGGACTCAGACTGCTTCACGGCATAGTCGGTAGTGGGGTCGGCCGCCGTCGGCGTGGCTGTGGAGTCCGGCGTGCTCGGAGGTTCGGGTGGGGTGGCGGACTTGCGGCGACGGCGGCGCCAGAAGCCTTTGCCTTTGGCATCGGACTGCGCGCTCGACTGGGCGATCAGGTTCGCCAGCTCCCGGGCAGGCTGATCCTGGTTCGGAACCCGCGGCTCCGAACCTTCACCAGCTGCTGACCTGATGTCAGCCACGGCGTCCGCCCACGAGCACAGAGTGCCCGGTCGGACAGCGCAGAAGCAAAGTCATCGTGTTCCCGTTTGGCGGCGTGGACGGGTGGCAGTCACTGCGACGGTGGATACGGACCGTATCCTCCCGGCGGTCCTTGCTGACCAGTGGGTCCCGGTGGGTAACCAGGTTGGCCCGCTGGGTAACCGGGTTGCCCGGAGGGATACCCCGGCTGAGCCGGAGGATACCCACCCTGCGGAGCCGGCTGCCCAGCACCGGGATACGGCCCACCAGGCACCGGCCCACCAAGCTGGCCACCGGGAACACGCCCCGGCATGGGCCCGCCCGGTCCCCCGGGTGGGCCCTGGAACTGCGGCGCCGCCTGGGCGAACGCCGGCATCGGCGGGAACGGCACACTCGGGCGCCGTTCGCGCAATTCGTCGAGCAGCTGCTTCTCGGTCTCCAGCGCGTCCGGGCCGATGACCTGCCGGACGATCTTGTCCCGCAGGTACGCCAACTCGGTCGCGTTCTGCTGGAACGCCTTCGCCGCCGCTTCGGCCTGCGGACCGTACCGTTTCGCGTTCTGCCGGAGCGCCTTACGCCCGCGCAGCGTCGCGATCAGCGGTACGTCCTGTGGAACCAACCAGCCGAACCGCACATAGTCGTACAGCCGGGACGCGATCATTTGTCCCTCCCGGGATCGCATCACCAGGGCGAACACGACCATGCCGATGAAGATCGGCACCATCAGGAACAGGTAGACGGTGATGAAGCCGCCGCCCCCGGCCCAGCTGGCGCCACCGTTCCAGAGTCCGTGGGCCAGCACCGCCGCCAGGTACCCGACGACGGGGGCGAGGAAACGGACCGCCGTACTGCGACTTCGTATCGCCACTCCGATCCCGATTGCGGTGAACGACGTGAAGAGTGGATGGGCGAACGGCGAGATCAGCCCGCGGATCACGAACAGCACGAACGCGCCGCGCAGACCCGCGTCGCTGCCGGACTCCTCGGACAGCGTGTTGAAGATGCGCCCGTAGTAGAGGATGTTCTCGGTGAAGGCGAACCCAACGCCGACCATCCCGGCGTACACGAGGCCGTCGATGATGCCGTCGAACTCCTTGCGCCGTACGAGCGCCAGCAGCAGGATCACGGATCCCTTGGCGAACTCCTCCACCGGCGGCGCGACGAACACGGCCGACCGGTCACCGCCGACGCCGGTCTCGGCCAGCCGGTGCGACACCTCGGTGTTGATGAAGATCGCGACCAGGGTGGCGATGAAGGCCCCCCAGCACAGCGCGAACAGGATGTACTTGGTCGGCTCCGGCTCGTAACGGTCCAGCCACAGATACAGCGCGATCACCGGGATGACGGGGACGAACGCGAACACCAGCCCCCAGGTGAAGCCGCCCGCGCCGGTCGACTTGGCCACGATGCCGAAGATCACCAGGCCCGCGATCGCGAACACCACCGCGACCACGATGCCGATCAGGATGCCCTGGTTCCGCCGCTGACCCGGGATCGGGTGGGTGCCACGCACGTTCGGCTGCGGGTACGGACCGCCGGGCGAGTACGCCGACCCCGCCGCGGGTTGCGGCGAGCCGGCCGGGCCTGGTGAGGGGTAACTCATGCCCGAAGCCTAGTTGGGGAGCCCATCCCGTGGCAGAACCACCCACTCAGCGTTACCGGGATGGAACGACAACCCTGTATTTTTCACCCCGTACGGCGCTCGTCGCCGCGACATACCCAGGAACCCAGAGGCGCGATCACCCGCCCATCTGAGAGACTCTTCCGTGCCGTGTGCCCCCGTAGCTCAGCTGGATAGAGCGTCGGACTTCTAATCCGTTGGTCGCAGGTTCGAGTCCTGCCGGGGGCGCCTCACGAATCCGCAGGTCAGCGGCCTGATGGGCCGGAGTGACCTCATCCCGGACCGCTTCCCGTGGTGCTACATGTGGTGCGAACCAGGGATAAATGCAGTCAAATGGCGCGGTCCAGTCCCGTCCGAGGCGGCCGGGTGACAACTAGCAACTCGGCGCGCAGGACTGGGCGACAGCAGACCAAGATCAACTGGCATTCGGCAAGCGATCCGAGCACCATTCGCCGTGCTCATCACGGCGAGCGGCCCCTGGCTGGTGTTCACCTACGTCGTTTCAGATGCACCACTCGCACTTGAGTACCTACGGGCCTTCCTGTGGCCAGCGGTCGTTGTCACAGTCCTGTACTGGTTCCGTGCACCGCTCCAGGACAAGCTCCGCGAATTGCTGAAGCCCTCGCCGTGTTCGCACCCCGACCACATATCCCACATGAGTTGACACCACTTCGCACCACGAACGCGACCATGCTGGCGGAGGCGGATCGACGTGCCGAGCCAACCGGGTCGTCCAGCTTGATCAATCCGAGCAGCACCACCGGTCATCGGCGAAGTAGCAGCTCTCCGGGGAGACAACCATGCAGGATGCCGCGTCCAGCGCGTCACTTGCAGGAGCGTCAGCAGTCGAGCTCGAAGATCAGTAGCGTGTGGCCAGTAGGGTCTGTCCATCGGTGGGCGTCAGTCGGCAAGCTGCCGCATAACCGGCTTGGAAGCATTGACCGAGGACCAGGAGCCGGCCCGCCCGAGCACGATCGGTGGTCTGTCTCGGCCCGCCGAGTAACCAGCGTTGACCTCATCCAATTGCACGTTGGTTGCACGGCATCTACCGGGCTGAGCAGTCTGTTCGCGTGTGGAGTGGGTGCGCTGCTTGCTGTGCGCGGGCGGGGTTGAGATTAGGCGGTTGCCCTGGCCGGCCGAGTGGGCGACGCCGCGCGCACCGAGCACGAATGACTACCGCCGAACTTAGATCGCGCATTGATCAGTTTCCTGCGCCGAGCCGATCTAGACTCCCGAGACCGGCCCATACCCGGAGTCCAAGGAGCTCATCGGCGCGGGCCCCAGCAAGTGCCACCGTCGTATAGGCGCCGACGTAGAAGCTTCGTGAGAAGACCTGTCGGATCCGGAGTGAGGCGTTCGTAGTAGGGGTGACGGGCGGCCGGAGAAAGGTCGCTGGACTGACAGAAAGGCATGGCGCCATGCGGAAACTGATCTACGGCATGAACCTATCCCTGGACGGCTACATCGCCGCGCCCGGCGACGACATCGGCTGGGGCGCGCCGAGCGACGAGCTGTTTCAGTGGTGGCTCGACCAGGAGTTGGCGATCGGGCTGTTGATGTACGGGCGCAAGCTGTGGGAGGCGATGAGTTCCCACTGGCCGACCGGCGACCAGCAGCCCGACGCCACCCTGGCGCAGATCGAGTTCGCGCGGAACTGGCGGGACACGCCGAAGGTAGTGTTCTCCTCGACGATCGACAAGGTCGACTGGAACACCCGCCTGGTCACCCGCGACGCTGTAGCGGAGATCACCCGGCTCAAGGCCGACGACGGCGAGCCGATGAGGGTCGGTGGCGCCACGCTCGCTGGGGCGGCCATGCGGGCCGGGCTGGTCGATGAGTACGAGATCGTCACCCATCCGGTGCTGGTGGGCGGCGGCACACCGTTCTTCACCGCGCTGGACAGCTGGGTGAACCTGAACCTGGTGGAGACGCGGACGTTTCCTGGCGGCGTGGTCCTGACCAGGTACGAGACGAGACGTTGAGCGCGATCGCTGATGTGTTCGCCGCTGCTGCTAACCACGTCGACGAGGACCAGGACGACGGAGGCGACGGGCCGGCACAGCTTGGCGTAGCAGGCTCGTAGCTCGCCGTTCTGCCGGATTCTGAACCCGGCAGATCGCACCGGTTCTCCCGCAACTACTCGCGCAGGCGAGGAAGGACCGCCGCGCGTCGGCCGAGCTGCTCGCTGCGGCCGCCGCGGCCGGCCATCGCGCCGGCATCAGCGTTGCTGGTGATACGTGGACTGTCCGACGGGCCCGGCCCACCGGACAGGTTCGCATCGACTGCGCAGACCACACGTCGCGCAACCTCAGCTGCGAAGAGGACGCAGCCTTCTGGTCATGGGCGCTGATCGAGACATTTCGACTCACCGGAATCCGCTGCGAGGAGCTCCTCGAACTGACCCATGTCTCGATCGTTCCCTACCGGATCCCTTCAACCGAAGAAGAAATCCCCCTCCTGCACATCGCACCCAGCAAGACCGACGAGGAACGCCTCCTCGTCGCAGGCCCCGAACTCGTGCACGTCCTCTCCGAAGTCATCCACCGCGTTCCTGGCGGCCACCAAGACATCCCGCTGACACCACGCTGGGACCCGCACGACCACGAATGGGGCTCTGCACTGCCGCACCTGTTCGCCAAGCACTGGGGCCCCGAACTCCGGCCAATCTCACCCGGCACCGTCTGGACATTGCTACGCAGGTGCGCGGAACGCGCCAACATCATCATCGACGGACAACAAGTCCACTTCACTACCCACGACTTCCGCCGCGTCTTCGCGACCGACGCCCTGGCCAGCGGCCTGCCACCCCACATCGTGCAGGTCCTGCTCGGTCACAAGAGCATCGCCACCACGCAGGGATACGCGGCGGTCTATCCCCAAGACGTGATCGGCCATCACCGCACCTGGATCGGCCAGCGACGGCTCACGCGGCCCAGCGAGGAATACCGTCGCCCGACCCCCGCGGAGTGGGAAGAGTTCGAAGGCCACTTCGTGAAGCGCAAGGTCAGCCTCGGCAGCTGCGGCCGCGCCTGCGGCACCAACTGCCACCACGAACACGCCTGTGTGCGCTGCGCGTTGCTCAGGCCCGACCCGGACCAGATCGACCGACTTCGCGAGATCATCACCAACCTCCACGCCCGCATCACCGAAGCCGAACAGAACAACTGGCTAGGCGAGGTCGAAGAACTAAAGGTCAGCCTCGCCGGTGCGGAGGAAAAGCTCGAGGAAATGGAACGCCTGACCGCCGACGACAGCCCAGTGCTGCTCGGCCTCCCCACGATCAAGAATGACTGACATGTCCGGCTTCAGTCGGGATCGTTGCGGCTGACGGCATGGCGAAAGCTGGTCCGCACGGGACCGGCCTTGGCCGTGCTCAGGCGAGGAGCAAGAGGACGGCGATGACGGCCATGACCGCTGCGGTGGCGAAGTGGACGCCGTAAGCGGCCGCGCGGGGTCCCTTGGAGCGCAGGACGATCAGGCCGTCGAAGACGGGCATCACGGTGGCGGCGAGCATGACCCAGCCGGCGAGCGAGGTGGTGCCGAGCGCGGTCACGACCAGGAGCATGAGTCCGGTGCCGACGTCGCGTCCACCTTTCACCGTGAGCCAGTTGTCGAGGACCAGGCCCGGGGCGGTGCCGGGGATGCCGAAGGTGGCGAAGAACTGGGGCTTGAGCATGCCGGTGGTGCCCATGGCGACGACGGCGAGTCCGATGAGCGCGGCGAGGGCGGTGGCGATGATGGCGAGCATGGGGGTGGTTCCTTTCGGAGGGACGTGCTATGAAGTCTAGCAATGCTAGGCTCACGTTCAACGATAGGTTATCGGCGACCAGAAATCTATCAGTGCTAGAATCATGTGGTGACTGCCACTGAACGCCGTGAACGGCAACGCGCCGAACGACGCCGGCTGATCATCACCGCCGCCCGCGAACTCGCCGAAGCCGAAGGCTGGGAGACCGTGACCACCCGCAGGCTCGCCGACAAGGTCGAGTACAGCCAACCGGTCCTCTACGGCCACTTCGCGAACATGGAGGCCATCCGCGACGCCGTCGCCATCGAGGGCATCGGCGAGATGGCCGAGCTCCTTCGGGAGGCGCGCCTCGCCGCCCCCGAGCACGAGGCCATCCGCGCGGTCTGCACCGCGTACCTGGAGTTCGCCGCCGCGCACCCGGCCGCGTATCAGGCCATGTTCTCCTTGCCGACCAACGTGAAATGGGCCAGAGCCGAGACCCCGGCCCCGCTGCGCGCCGCGTTCAACGAGATCGTGAGCGCGTTCGGCCCGGTCAACGACAGGAACGCGGCCCTCGCCGAGCTGGTCTGGGGTTCGCTCCACGGCATGGCGGTGCTGCTGCGCAGCGGCCGGATCCCGCAGTCCGCGCAGGAGCAGCGCCTCGACCTGCTCGTCGCGCTCTTCGCCAACGCCCCCGCGTAGGGCCGTTCGTATACTGGCGGGCAGGGCATCCCGCATCAGCGAACTGGTCCTCGACTGCGAAGACCCCGAACGGCTCGCCGCGTTCTGGAGCGCCGTCCTCGACTACATCGAACTCGGCCGAGAACCCGCCGGCGGCATCGAGATCGGCCCCGCTTCCGGGTTCGGGGGGCTCCAGCCGACGCTGATCCTCAGCCCCAGCACCGATCCGAAGCCCGGGAAGCTCCCGCTCCACATCGAGGTCAACGCGACCGACCGCGACCAGGACGCCGAACTGGAGCGGCTGCTCGCCCTGGGCGCCAGGCCCGCCGACGTCGGCCAGACCGGCGACGAGAACTGGCCCGTCCTCCAAGACCCGGAGGGCATCACCCCGACCAGCGCCTCCTGAATCAACCAAGTCGAACGCGCGTTCGGACTCCTCACCGAGAAGCTCCTCAAGCGCGGCGTCCACACCAGCGTCCAAGCACTCGAACGCGACCTGCGGGCCTGGGCCAAGACCTGGAGCGCCGGCCCGAAGCCGTTCGCCTGGGCCAAAACCGCCGAGGAGATCCTCGACTCCCTCAAACGCTTTTGCGAACGAACTTCAGGGACACGACACTACTCGATGGATGCTAACGCCCATTGTCATGGAGCCGATGAGCAACAGGACCTCTGCCCGTCGAGACGTCGCCACTGCAAACTGCTTAGTCCGGAGAAGGGCGCCAGTTCTGTGCCAGCGACTCCAACCGGCGACGCCGGATCGACCACCGCAAATTGCGGATATCGACGCCGTCGACCGCCAGCACATCGAACGCCACGAACGAGCCGGTTCTTTCACAACCAGGCGCCGACGCACCGTCGCCGCCGTGTTCACCATCCGGCGCTGGAGCGCATCGAACTCCACCCGCTCACCAGTCCACACCACCAACTCACCGTCCAGCACACAATCCACCCGCAACTGGGCCTCAAGAGCGCCAACGACATCGGGGAACTTGTCGGTGAACTCCTTGCCGTTCCGAGACCACAATCGAACCTTGCCGTCCCTCGCCACCGCGCCCGCGCGGGCTAGCCATCCCACTTCACTTCGTAACGTGACCCGCGCCCGGCAGAGCGTTCGGTGCCGGGATCTGGTCGACCGAGCGGGCCAGCGCAACCTCGACCGGCCCGGCCAGCTCAGCCGGGACCCGCACCCCAGCGGGCTGGATACGCCGCGGCGCCGGCATCACCCGCTACCCCCCCCGCGCGTTCGACCGAACGGCGGCCACACCACGACCTCGCCACGGCACCAGCATGCGCCCGCTTGTCCGCTCATGTCGCCGTACGGCGACCGGTTCGGCGGCGCCAGCGAGATCCCCTCAGAGCGCGCGCCTTCGACCGGATCGAGTCCTGGCTCCGCCCGAGCTTGATGCTCGTCACGCCGACCGGCGTGTTGCCGCGCGAGACCTGCTGAACCTCTTCGGCGGTCCAGGCCCGGCGATTGTTGCGTTTGGTTGGTGCCTCAGGCAGCTCAGATTCCCCACGTCGTCGCTGGTCGCCCGAGCGGTACCGGTCAAGTCCCTTGTGGTGGTGTAGCGCTGCGCGATCCTTGGGCGGTTGTTAGGCGGTGAGTGCGGGCAGGTCGTCGGCTCCGATCTCGGGGTTGGTGGTGGGGATGGTGGTGAGGCGGCAGCGGGCCAAGATCTCGAGGCCGAGGTAGCGGCGTCCTTCGGCCCATTCGTCGGTCTGTTCGGCCAGGACGGCGCCGACGAGGCGGACGATGGCGTCGCGGTTGGGGAAGATCCCGACGGCGTCGGTGCGGCGGCGGATCTCCTTGTTGAGTCGTTCGGCGGGGTTGTTGGACCAGATCTGGGTCCATACGTCCTTGGGGAAGGCGGTGAAGGCGAGGACGTCCTCGCGGGCGGCGGCGAGGTGGTCGGCGACGGCGGGGAGTTTCTCGGCGACGTAGTCGAGCAGTCGGTCGAACTGGGCGTGCACGGCGGTCGCGTCGGGCTGGTCGTAGACCGAGTGCAGCATCGCTTTCACCGCCGGCCACATGCTCTTGGGGCAGATCGACATGAGGTTGGCGGCGTAGTGGGTGCGGCACCGCTGCCAGCTGGCGCCGGGCAGGTTGGCTGCGATCGCCTCCCGCAGGCCGGCGTGGGCGTCGGAGGTGACGAGCCGGACACCGGCCAGGCCGCGGGCGACCAGATCGGCGAAGAACTCGTTCCACGCCGGCCCGGTTTCGCTGGTGGCAACGCGCATGCCGAGCACTTCGCGGTGCCCGTCGCCGTTGACTCCGGTCGCCAGCAGGACCACGGCGTTGACCACGCGGCCGCCCTCGCGGACCTTCATGGTCAGTGCGTCGGCGGCCACGAACGTGAACGGCCCGGACGCGTCGAGGGGACGGTGGCGGAAGTCGTCCACGATCGCGTCCAGGTCGGCAGCCATCCGCGACACCTGGGACTTCGACAGCGAGTCGATGCCGAGGGTCTTGACCAGCTTGTCCATCCGCCGGGTGCTCACCCCGGCGAGGTAGCAGTCAGCCACGACCGTGATCAGGGCCGCTTCGGCGCGTTTACGGCGCTCGAGCAGCCACTCGGGGAAGTAGGTGCCCTTGCGCAGCTTGGGGATCGCGACGTCGATGGTGCCGACGCGGGTGTCCAGGTCGCGGTGGCGGTAGCCGTTGCGCTGAGCTGCACGGCCCGGGCTGGGACGGCCCCACTCGGCGCCGGCGACGGCATCGGCATCAGCCGACAGCAGGGCGTTGATGATCGACTGCAGCAGGCTGCGCATCAGATCGGGCGAGGCCTCGGCGAGCGCTTCGCCAAGCAGGCCGGCAGGGTCGACAATATGTGGTGCGGTCATCGTGGTTGGTCCTCGAGGATTCTGTGGAAGGTTGACTCGAAGGATCACGCGGTGGCCGCTTCTTCGTCCGACGTACACGCCGGTGACGAACTCGGCGACCGCGCTACACCACTATCGGGGACTCAACTGCGGTACCCAATCGGCGGGCCAAGTCACCTGGGTTGCCCCGCCGAATCGCTAGCACGGTCGGTCACCGATCCTGTGAGGGCCGCGACAGTCATTGCGGTCTGGCAGGCTGGCGGTATGTGCGGACGCTATGTACCCAGTCGAAGCCGCGAGGACCTGCTTGAGACGTTCAAGATCGAGGAGGCGCTGGCCGACGAAGAGAGGGCGCCGGGCTACAACGTCGCACCGACCAAGACCAGCCCAACCGTGCTGGCCCGGCCTCCGCGCGGCGGAGACGAGGACACCGATCCCGGCAACTGCGGAACCTGAAATGGGGTCTGGTGCCGTCCTGGGCCAAGGACCCCAAGATCGGCAACCGGATTCTCTGCAATAGTCAAGCTGTCGCAGGAGAGGTCAGGTTTCGGTCACCGCGTAGTGCAGGCGAATGGAGCCGCCGGTGTCGGTGTGCACCGAGAGCAACTGCAATCGAGTCGACCGAGCGGCCCGCCGTCGGCCCGCGGCCGTACGGTCAGGGCACCGGCACCGCAGGCGAGCCGCTCCGTGAGAGCGAGCAACTACGTGTGGTCAGAGCCGTCCGCGGAGCAATGGTCTAGACAGTAGGTTGCAGGCGGCGAGAGGAGAGGATCAGGTGACCAGGATGAGGACGTCGACCGCTTTCGGGATCGACATCGGCGGCAGCGGGATCAAAGGCGCCGTCGTCGACCTGGAGACGGGCGACCTAGCCGCGGAGCGGGTGAAGTACCTGACGCCCAACCCCTCCACCCCGGAGCCCGTCGCCGCGGTTGTGGCCCGGCTGGTCAAGGAGGCCGAGTGGACCGGTGAGCTGGGCGCGACGTTCCCGGCCGTGATCAAGAACGGCGTGGCCAAGACCGCCGCGAACGTCGACAAGAGCTGGATCGGGACCGACGTCGAGAAGCTCTTCATCGACATCACCCACTGCGACGTGACCGTGCTCAACGACGCCGACGCGGCCGGCATCGCCGAGGCCCGGTTCGGCGCGGCCAAAGGCGTCGACGGCGTGGTCATCCTGCTCACCTTCGGCACCGGGATCGGCAGCGCGCTGCTGCTCGACGGCCAGCTCGTGCCCAACACCGAGCTCGGTCACCTCGAGCTGGACGGGTACGACGCGGAGGAGAAGGCCTCCTCGGCGGCGAAGGACAACGAGGGCCTGTCGTACAAACAGTGGGCCAAGCGAGTGCAGCGATACCTTCGGCACGTGGAGAACCTGTTCACCCCCGACCTGTTCGTGGTCGGCGGCGGGGTCAGCAAGCACGCCGACAAGTGGGTGCCGCTGCTCGAGATCTCCACCCCGGTGAAGCCGGCTCAGCTGCTCAACAACGCCGGCATCGTCGGCGCGGCGATGGCCGCGCACGAGAAGTTCACCGACTAGGCCGGGCTACAACCTGAGCTCGGCGACGAGGGTAGCCGGTGCGGGAGCTTAGGGCGTTCCGCCGAGCACGCCGCGACCGGGCCGTGTTTCGGTGGCCCCCGCAGCGCGCGGCAGCACACCGCCTTGAGCTGCACGGCCACAACTGGCAGGGACGGGACTTCATGGGCCGGGAGTAGCAGCACGCAACCTGGCTGGAAGTGATTTTCCGGCCGGGTCAGCGCCAGTTCAGGTACCGGCCTCGAGTACGGCGAGGTCGCGCACCGCATAACGGTGATGCTCGGCCTCACGTCAAGTAGCGGGGCGGAAAATGTCGTGACGCGGTTTCACGACACCAACTGCAGTCAACTCGAACTGCTGAGAGCTCCAACTCGGCTGTCAACGTACGCGCCTGTGTCCGCAGCCATGGACACAAGCCCCGACGCCGTCCCGCGGTCAGCCGTCGGCGGGAATCTGCGGGCGGAAGTCGACCTCGCAGGTGTAGTAGCGCATCGACAGGGCGGCGCGCTGGACGTCGATGGATCCCTCGCCGATGGCGAGGACATGGTTGAGCCACTGGTGGGGTTCGTTGTCGGTCAGGAAGGTCAGGACGTGCAGGCCCGAGCCGTCGGTGAGGTTCGACAGGCCGGTCAGCCGGAACAGCACGAAGCCGCCGGCGCCGACATCGACCGTCCCGCGGGCGTTGGGGTGGGCGTACCCTCCCTGGACCCGGGGGTTGTTGGACCACTTGGCGGTGCCGGTGAGCCGCCCCGTGAAGGCCGCGGTCCCCTGCCCGTAAAGCAGGCCGTCGCCTGCCGCTGATGGCTCGACCGTCTGGACTAGGTCGTAGCGCCACTCGACATCACAGAGATGCTCGAGCTTCATGGTCCACCTCCCGGCCAGGCCTCCTGACGACGTTCCTCCTTCGATGCATGGTGTGCAACCACCAGTGCCCGCGTGCGCGCGACGCTATCCTCCTCGCAAAGGGATGCCCTGGAGGCGGCGATGAGGGTCCTGGTGGTCGTGAGGGTCGCCGCCACCCTGGCCGGGGCCGGTGACTCGTCCCGGTTCGCCCACATCGCGAGGTACGCGCCGATGTCATCCACTGCTGCGCGGTGAGTTGGCGTCCGGCGCTGGGCTCCTCGACGGGTCGGAGGCCCGATGGCGCCCTAGCAGTAGTCGGCGGTGAGCGTCGGCCATCGGTCGACGGCCCACGCCAGCCAGGTCGTCCACCGTTCGGGCGGACAAGGACTGTCCACGCCGGCGAGCTCGGCGGCGTCGGGTGCCTGGAACTGGGTACGCCAGCCGGCAACGTCGGCCTCGGGCATCGGGAAGGTCTGCGGCGTGGTGGCCTGGCGATACGCGATACGGGCGAGTTGGACGTCCAGGTCGACGGGCAGATAGACCACCTGGCACGGCATTCCGGCTTGGCTGGCCAGCCAGCGCAGTGCCGACCGCTCGTCTCGGCTCCAGAGCCCGAAGTCGAGGACCACGCTGGTCCCCAGCCGCAGTGACCGCAGCGCCATCGTAATCAGCCAGCCTTCCAAGAGGTCACGCTTGCCGTCGGCCCTCAGCGAGGTGCCGAACAAGGAAAGGTGCCACTCATCCGGAGTCAGCCGCAGCGCATCGTGTGACCTTGCCAGCTCTTGAGCCCGGGTGGTCTTGCCGGCGCCGGGAAGACCGACCATCAAGAACAGCGTGGCGCCAGACATCGTTAGGTCTCCTCCAACATGACGGCGTCAGAAATCCGGCGGATTACCGTGCAGGCGCAGCATCGCCCTTCCGAACGATGTGAGCGTAGTGCCTGGCGTTCGCGGCCAACCAACGTCGGCTGAGGCCGAAGGCGCCCCAGACACTGACCGGCGACGACCTGCCCCCGATCCACCTGACCAGCTGACGCCGCAGGCTTCCTTCGAGGCGAGCCGGACTGGCCCGGGACCTGGATCGACCGCGCCGGCCGCGATCGCACGCCAAGTGTCCTCGGCCACGAACTGTCCGGTGTAGTCGTCGAGCTCGGCTACGGCACCACGGGTCTCACGGTCGGTCAGCGGGTCTTCGGGCTGACCGACTGGGCCCGCAACGGTTCGCTCGCCGAGTACGCCGCAGTGGAGGCCCGCAACCTGGCTCCGCTCCCCGCCGACGTCGACCACATCACCGCGGCCGCTCTGCCGATGCCCGGTCTGACGGCCTGGCAAGCGTTGTTCGATCACGCCCACCTGCAAACAGGCAAACCGTCCTCATCCACGGCGCCGGCGGCTCCGTCGGCTCGGTCGCCGTACAACTGGCCCGCGAGGCCGGTGCCCACATCATCGGCACCGGCCGGACCTCCGACCGGGACCTGGCCGGCGCCCAGGGCGCCCACGAGTTCCTCGACCTGGACAGCGACCAACTCGAGGACGCCGGCGAGGTCGACGTGGTGTCGACGTGGTGTCGACGTCATCGGCGGCGAGATCCGCGACCGCTCCACCACGCTGGTGCGCCGCGGGGGCATTCTGGTCACTGTCGCCGATCCGCCGACCATCCAGCCCCGCGGCGGCCGGGCAATCTTCTTCGTCGTCGAGCCCAACCGCGAACAGTCGGCTCAGTTGGCCGCTCGCCTCCGCGATGGGCGGCTCACACCGCTTGTCACGGCCGTCCGCGACCTGGCTGCCGACCCCGCCGGGTTCGTAGAGCACACCCGCGGCAGGATCATCATCACGATGAAATGACACGGTTTGTCGTGACGCCCGGGATAGAGGACCGAGCACCCATCCGGTACGCCCGCACGCTTCAGCGAATCCGCGGACGTGATCCACGGCATCCGCACCGTCCCGCGCCGCCCCTCGTCCGAGCAGCAGGCTCGTACCGTCGCTCAAGCTCGTGGCCTCTTCGCAGAGACCGCGTGTCGTGCCCGGTCAAGATTGAGGAGCCACACTATTGGCGTGCGATCAGTCAGATGCATCGATAGGGTTCTGTGCTGGTATGGACCTACAGGAGATCGGTGCGCAGGTGATTGGGGCACGGCCGACCGGGGCGCACGCGACGCACGACATATGGTTATTCGGGCGGTGACACCTACCTATGGGCATGAGAAACTACCTGATTGACGGCGGTTCCGGCACCGGCAAAACCACGGTCTGCGACGAATTGCGGCGACGGGGCTATCAGGCTATTCACGGTGACAGGGAACTCCGCAGCGACCCGAAGCCGGGCGAAGCCGCCAGTGGCAGTGCACCCGACTGCCACCTACCGCCCATTTGGGACGTAGCGATGGTCAAGGCCCTGCTCGCCAACCAGGACGAGGCGGTAACGTTCTTCTGCGGAGGCTCTAGGAATTCTTCGGAGTTCATCGACCTTCTTGATGGCGTTCTTGTCCTTGAAGTCGCCGACCTTGACACTGTGATGCGCCGGATTGATGAGCGCGTACTCGTTGACCCCAGCGACTGGGGCGGCAGGCAAGAGGAGCGAGAAATCATCATGCACTTGCACCACACGAAGCAAGGCATTGCTCAGGGATGGGCGATCGACGCCACCGCACCGCTCGAATTCGTCGTTGACGAAATCCTTCGCCGCATTCAGTGACACACAGGCCAGCATCGACGACGTCGCTGGCGAGGTTCCGGGTATTACCGGAATTGCAGGAAATTGCAACTTTCACTGAACCGTTGACGTCTGCCGCATCTCCGGCGCCGCCCGGCGAGGCACGCCTGTAACTACCGGCCAACCTATTCCCGCGAGCTCGAGTTGCACCGCGATGATCTCGCGACGCTCTGGCTGACAAGTGACCCCACCAACCCGCCGCGGTCATCTCAGTTGGCAGAGTTCGGTGACCCAACTCGAGGCGGGCCCCCCGCATGCCGGGCTCGCCGCGCGGCTGCCAGCGCCATGGGGGCAATGGCCAGGCTCATCCGTGAATCCCCCGAATCCGGAGCAGGAAGTCCTCCAAAAGAGTTCCGGAGGCGGTGTCGGATCCGGCCGAAGGTGTTCGTAGAAGGGGTGAGCGGCCGCCCACGACGGCGCCACAAATCGCAGGAGATGAAACCATGTTCGGGACACCGTTGACGCCAGACTTGATCAAGGCGGAGACGGCGTACCGGCTGGAGCGGACCAAGCGTGCGTTCCGGCCCGCGCGCCGCCGGGAGCGCCCGGAGCAGGCCGGCCCGGCCCGGCCTCAACCGCAACGGTCAGGAGTGGGCGGCGGCGCTAAAGGGTGGCCAGCACGCTTCTTGCCTCGTTGACACGGTCCAATTCGCGCTGCAGGAGAACGCGGCGATCACCGGCTGCCTCCCGCTGCTCGGTCACTGCCCGCGCGGCCAGGACAGCCAGTTCCAGCGTCATCCAGTCGGCGCACGCGTCGAGGACCGCCTGGCCGTCTCGTCGCCATACGTCGGCTTCGGCCTCGAGTTCGGCCAGGTGGGACCGGCTGGTGGCCAGGCTGATCCGGTATTCCGCCGACAGGATGGCGTAGACCCGTTCGGGGACCTCGCCGGCGTTGTGGGCGCAGTCGAGTCGATCCAGGTAGGTCTGGTGGGCGAGCGCGCGCTGCTGGGCGGTGGCGAGCCGGCGGCCGAGTTCCGGCAAGGTCACACCGGCCGCCACCCTCAGGCCGACGATCCTGACCTCGGTGGGCGGGATCTCGCCGAGGCAGGCACGGATCTCGGCGACCTCGAGCTCGAGCAGGACCTCGAGCAACGCGACCTCCTGTGCGAGCCGCTCGGTCTGGCTGGGCAGCCGCTTGACGCTGTCGCGGATGTCGACGAAGGGCTGCAGCACCCACTCGCGCAGATCACTCGACTTCTCGACTGTCCGGCTCTGCACGTCCTTGATCCGCTTCTGCAGGGAACCGGACAAACTGGACGACCTGTCCGAACGGTCGGCGTCAGGTAGTCCTTGCTCGCCAGTGAGGTTCATCTTCAGGATCGTCTCCACGAGCCGGCCCAGCTGCGCCACACGGCCCAGGACCTGCTTCCAGGCCTGCGTCCGCCAGCCGGTCTCCCGAAGGATCGTCTGGTCCTCGCGGGCTTCGTCCGGATCCAGCTGGCTCGCCGCTGCGGTGTGGTAGCGCTGCGAAAGCGCGGCCACGGTTTCCAGCTGGGACAGGTAGGCGTCGAACTGCGCTGACGAGCTGGCGACGAGATCGGTCCAGGTGGTGAGCGAGACCCCGGTTTGCTGTTTGACGTACTGACTGGTGATGCCCTGGGCGGCACGCATCGCGCCGACGATGGGCAAGCCGATGATGCCGAATCCACCCCATTGCTGGGTCATTCCGCCGCTCTGGGTGACGACTTGGAGTGCGCTGCCCAAGGCGTCCAGGGTCTGGGAGATGCTCCGGCACTCCGCGCCGACCGAGGCGACCGTGCGATCCAGCGCGGTGAAGGTCGTGCGAACGTCCTGGAGCGTTGGTGCGGTGAGGGCCTCGATGCGCTCTATGCCCTCGGCGAGCGCGTGGTCGTCGATCATTGTCGTTCTCCCTGAGGGGGCTACCACGTGTAACTGCCCGTCTATCGGAGCAGCACAGGACGCCCGCTGATACACAACCGCCCGCAAGGATCCAGGGGTCTGGGGGCTCAGGAATCGAGCTGGTCGAGATCGTCGGGAGTGAGGTCGGGTCGCAAGCGGACGAGTGGCGGACCTGGCCGCCTACGTGGCGGCGATCGGCCCGAGCCCGCCACCGATCAAAAGCTCCCGGGTGGCTGGTTGAGCAGGGTGTTCAGACCCGTCGGTTGCGCATGCGAACGTTCGGACATGTGCTTTGGTGATGCAACCGGATCCTTCCGCCAGGACTCGTGCAGGCAAAGGGTCCGATCTGGGGAGTGGTGATGGCTGACGGCGACACGGTGCGCGAGCTGTACGAGGGGTGTTACCGGCGGCTGGTCGGGCAACTGTTCGCGGTCTGCGGGAACCTGGGCGAGGCCGAGGATGCCGTCCAGGAGGCATTCGTCCGGGCGGTCGAGAAACCCCGGCGGTTCGCCCAGCTCGACAACCCGGAGGCGTGGCTACGCGCAGTCGCGCTGAACGCCGTACGCCGGCGCTACCGCCGCGCGACCCGATTCCACGGGTTGCTCTCCCGCGCAGGTCTCCCCGAGACCACGACGACCGGGCTGTCCGCGGACCGGGTCGCTCTGGTCGGGGCCTTGCGGCAGCTGCCCTACGAACAGCGCGAGGCGATTGTGCTGCACCACATCGTCGATCTGCCGGTACGTGAGATCGCCGTACAGCTGGGTGTTCCGGAGGGGACGATCAAGGCTCGCCTCTCCCGGGGCAGGGCCGGCCTGGCCCCGCTGGTCCACGAGTTCGCCGGCGACGCCGAGGAGGTCAACCATGTCTGAGCTGAAAGAACTGTCCTGGGAGGTCCAGAAGACCGTCCAGCCGTTGCCCTTCGAGGCTCTGGAGCGCCGTGGCGTTCGCCGCCGGCACCGTCGGCAGGCGCTGACCGGCGCGGGAGTCGTTGCGACGGTGACGATCGCAGTACTGGCTGCCGTTCTGCCGCTCGGGAACGTGACCGGTACCGAGAAGCCGCCGACCGCCGGCACCCCGGCGTCGATCCCGGTCGACCAGGCGGCCGAGAAGCTGATCCACGACAAGAAGTCGGGTGCTATCGGCATCGCGTTCGCCACGCCGACCCGGTGGGCCTCGGTCTGGATGTCACCTCAGCCGGGATACACCTGGAACTACGCCGCGGTGCTGAGCCGTGACGGGGTGCGGACCACGGCGCCGGTGCGCAAGAACCAGTACGACGTGCTGCGGGTCGGTGACGAGGTGCTGGCACTGTCGATGCCGACGAGCATGAAAGGCAGCGATCC
Source organism: Kribbella sp. NBC_01484 (assembly GCF_036227145.1). Taxonomy (NCBI): domain Bacteria; kingdom Bacillati; phylum Actinomycetota; class Actinomycetes; order Propionibacteriales; family Kribbellaceae; genus Kribbella; species Kribbella sp. NBC_01484. The sequence goes on along the minus strand of NZ_CP109437.1, from coordinate 5,148,615 downwards.
GACCTGGGCCCAGGCGGTGATGGTCGGCCTGACGGATCAGGGCCGGATCGAGAAGAAGGTGCGCTGGGCTCCGCCGACGACCGAGTTCGGCGACGGCGACGTGCTGCTGGCGTCCGGCACCCTACGGGCGCTGAATCCGGAGACCGGCACCTTGCGGGAGGTGAAGATCCCCGGGATCGACAACGCCTACCAGCCGCAACGCGACACCACCGGACGGTGGTGGCTGGTCGGCGCCAAGAACAGCGGCGTCGGCAACATCTACTGGACCGATGACCGCGGCAAGACCTGGGACCATTCCGTCATCAGCCCGGGCCGGATGGGCGGCCGGCTGGGAGTCAGCCCCGACGGCAAGACGATCGTGGCGATCCCAGGCAGCAAGCCCGGCACGACAGGTGACCTGGTGCCGCTGCAGTTGTCCACCGACCGGGGCGAACACTGGACGACAGTGGCCACCCGGAACCCGACGTACCTGTCGTCTCCCGTTGCTTTCGACAACGGGACGGGGCTCGCGCTCTATCAGGGCAAGAAGCGCGAACTCCTCCGACCCGGTGCCGGTGCGGCGTTCACACCGCCGGCCGACCTGGGCGGGCTGACAAGTATCGGCGGGTTCGTCTACGGGATGCAGTACAACGGCAACCACGCCATCACCAGCACCGATCACGGCAAGACCTGGAAGTACTTCGAGCCTCGCTAGTGCCGCGGCCCCTTCTGGGTCGGCAACGCATCACCAGTTGCGCTGCGTCGCGCCGCACGGGCCGCCGATGGGTGATTCCCTTCGCTGATTCCGGCCGCCGAGGTGGCGGCCGGTGCGGGCCGCCTGGCGGACCTGGCCGACACCCCACGAGTGATCGCCGTGGGCGCGACGGGTGCCCTCGGCAACGAGGTCGCCTCGCAGCGGCAGATCGAGGAATCCATTCGTGCGAACTACGGCTACCCAGCGACCGGCGTACCGATCACTGGCGGTCCGCGCCAGGCCGCCGAGCGCCTGGCAGAGTTCCACCAGGCCGGCGCCGATCATCTTGTGATGGGCTTCAGCGACGGCGACTGGAGAACCCAGTGCGACCTGCTCGCCGACGCGGCAACACTCCTCTGAACCAGACGAGACCACATTGTGGCTCAGCTCAGCTCAGCTCCGGGAGTTCCGGGCCGGCTACAACCGGCGATATCCAACGCGGTGGGCCAACAGCCGCCTGTCGACGCCGTCATACCCCACCTTGACTGAACTCTTCAGTGCGCCGGTCATTTTGGTTACGCCGTACACTGTGGTTACGATGTAACCATCCGACTGAGAGAGAGTCATGAACATGAGCACCGCACACCCCCCATTCGCAACAGTGGCCCACGCTTTCGCTGACCTGATGAACGGCCATGACCCGGATGCGGTCGACGGCTTCGTCGCGGCTGACTACATCAACCACAACGCGTTCGTCGACGACGGACGCGAGGCGAACCGGGCGTTCTGGAGGCTGTGGTTCGCGGCATTCCCGGACACGGAGGTCAGCCTCGACGATGTCCTGGTCGACGGGGACCGCGTTGCCGGTCGATTCACCTACCACGCCACGTTCCAGGGGTCCTTCATGGGGATACCACCGACCGGCCGCCGTGTGGTGATGCACTCCATCGACATCTGGCGGGTCGTCGAGGGTATGGCGGTGGAGCACTGGGACCAGCTGGACGGACAGGCATTCTTCGCCCAACTCAGCGGCACCGCCGACAAGGCCGGCGTCCAGTGACGGTCGACGCGTCCGGTGATCCCACGCCGACACCGGCGCGACAGCGCCGGGAGCGGGAACGCGCCGCAGCCCGTGAGTCGATCCTGTCCGCCGCCCGCGAGCTGGCACGGCGCGAGGGCTGGGACGCGGTCACCATGCGACGCCTGGCCGAGGAGATCGAGTACTCGGCGAACTTCGCCTACCGCTACTTCACCGGCCGCGACGACATCCTGCTCGCTCTGGTCCGCGACGGATTCGTTCGTCTGCGCGACGCGATGGACGCCGCGGGCCGGCTGCCGACCTCCGCGTCCACCGACCGCGCATCCGACCCGGAGGCGTCCGCCGTTCGGCGGGCCGGACATGCCTACCTCGACTTCGCCCTGACCGAACCCGACTTGTACCAGCTCATGTACGGCCTCGGCGGCGTACGGGTGCCCGTCACCGACACGTGGACCGACGGACAGGCCGTCGGTGATGTCCTGACCGGACTGCTCACCGACGCCGGCGACCCGCAGCCCGAGCGGCACGTCCTGCAGCTGTGGGCAACAGCCCACGGGCTGATCGCGCTACGGGTCGTCGGCCGCGTCGACGTCGACCCCGATGCACTACACGCCCTGCTCGACGACGCGCTGACCGACTGCCTCACCCGTGCCCTCCCCGCACCAACGCCGCGTCGGCGCGCCGCACGATCGACCAGAAAGAACCAGCCGTGAGCACCCTAGCCACCGCCGCCGCGCTCGTCGCCATCGCGACCACCGGCATCATCTACGGCACGGACATCTTCGCCGCGCTCGTCCTGCGCCCCGCTGCCGTCGGTGCCGCCGACGCCTCCGTGGCCGACCTGCTCGGCCGGGTCCACGAGTACGGCGACCGCCGTCTGCCGGCCCCTGGCACGGTCGCACTCATCGCCACCGCGCTCGTCACCGCAACCAGCCACAACGCCGCACGCATAGGCAGCGCGATCGCACTGGCCGCGCTGCTGGCCTGGCTCGCGATCTACAGCCGCATCAGCGCGCCGATCAACAAGCAGCTCCGCGCGGCCGCGGCCAACCACACCGTTCCACCCGACACCCGGGCGCTGCAACAACGCTGGGACAGCGTCATCTGGACCCGGGCCGCCCTCCAATCCCTCGCCCTGGCCGGATTGCTCACGGCCGTCCTCACTCGATAGCCGTACATCACACTGCGCAGCTTCGGCGGCCGTGGACGATCGCGGGTCGGCTTCGTTGTCCGCGAGCGGCACGCAACATGTGGCCCGCACGCGCGGCGACATGCCCGGCAGGTATCCGGGCTGGTGGGTGTACACGGTTCGTCGCGATGCTCGTCGCAGGCATGCCCCGGCTCGGACCGGCACAGGCGATTCTGCCGCTGGCAGAAGTCTGAGGTCGGCGCCCCGGTCATTCCGTTCGATTCGGTGATAACAAATCACTCAAGCATGTTAGGAATGATGCATCCATGAAGTCGCTGTCGAGGAAGTTCGGTGCGGTCGCGACCGCGCTGATGACATGTATCGCAATGTTCGCTGTCGCGCCCACAGCGTCTGCTGCGCCTGCTGCGTCGTCATCGGCGACGGCGACCACCTACTGCAAGGGCGCCGGGACGTGGGACCACGTCTGGACCACCACAGACTCCGCAAACGGGGGCACGGTGTGCATCGAGGAATACCGCGACATTGTCTATCTGTGCGACACGGCAGCCGATGGACTGGCACCCAGGATGAACGTCGCCACCCAGAGCTCGTCCGGTCAATACAACACCCGCTACACACTGACCGCCTCCGGCGGGAACGGAACATGCGTCCATGCCCAGGAGTCGGATGGCGGCTCCCACGACCTCCCATACGATGCTTGGATCTATATCGACATCTGGCTGGGCCCGCTCCCGGGGTCTTACCACTACGGGAAAGAGTTCTATATCAACGGCTGACCCGCACACCGACGACCGTGATCCTGGCGCGGTGATTCGTTTCCGCGCCGGCCGGTGACTACGTCGAGGTCTGCGATCTCGAGCAACGTGGCTGGGGTGCGCAGGTCATCGTCGCGCCAGGGTGTTGTCGGTTACTCGATGCGGGCGAACGGGAACGGCAACTCGGTCACGACCACCGCCTCGGCCGCGCATAACCTGTACGAGGAGACCCAGGGAGGGCAATGGCGGAGCGCGAGGTGCAGGCAGTCGTCTTCGATCTTGACGGTGTTCTGGTGGACTCCGAGCAGCAGTGGGACGAGGTCCGGCGCGGGATCGCCGTCGAAGCCGGCCGGGCTTGGGCCGACGGCGCGACCCGTGCATTGCAGGGTATGAGCACGCCAGAGTGGGCGGCCTACCTCACCGACGTGATCGGAGTACCTGGCCGGCCGCAAGACGTGGCGGCCCAAGTCATCGACCGCATGGCGAGCCGATACCGGTCACGGCTGCCGCTGCTGCCAGGCGCCGTCGAGGTCGTGCAGCGACTGGCGCTCCACTGGCCGTTAGGACTGGCGTCGTCGTCACCGCGGCAGCTGATCGACGCGGTCCTCGAGTCTGCGAACCTGGCCAGCAAGTTCCGTGTCACCGTGTCCACCGAGGAGGTCCGGGCCGGCAAGCCGTCGCCTGCGGTCTACGAGGAGGTGGTACGGCGGTTGGGCGTGGACGCACAGCAGGCTGTTGCAATCGAGGACTCGAGCAACGGACTGCGGTCGGCTGCCCAGGCGGGGTTGCGCGTCATCGCAGTTCCCACCAAGGCCTTTCCGCCCGACAAGGATGCCCTCAGCCTCGCATCCGTGGTCGTGCACTCACTTGACGACATCACCCCGCCACTGGTGACGTCGCTGTCCGATCGAAGCTAGCTGCCCACCAATGCGACGTCGCCCAGACCCGCGACCTCGTCCGCGCGCAGGAGAGGCGCGGTACTGCCGGCCGAATATCGGCACCGGTAGTCCGCGCGCCCGCAGCGCGACAAGGGCATGCCGTAGTTCACTGGAGTGACACAGAATCTGGGTTCATTCATCGTTCATGTCGCGTTCCCGGGAGCCGAGGGTGACGGCTGAGTTCGTGGTCGACGAGGCGGTCGCGCCGTCGTGCGTCGACGTGCTGACCGACGCGTTGCCGGTGCGCGTCGACGTCCACTACACCGAGCGCAGAGTCTGGTTCGACACACATGACTGGCGGCTGTTCCGGGCAGGGCTGCTGCTCGAGCAGCACGTGCGGAACCGCGAGTCGTGGCTGGTGCTGAGCGACCTCGAAGGGCAGCGGATCTCCCGACAGCCGACCGGCCGTACAGCGGTCGACGCGCACTCCCTTCCGGACGGTTCGACGCGAGACCGCGTCCTCGAACTGAGCGGTGTGCGCGCGCTGCTGCCGCGCGTCGTCGCGAGCGGTCCTGTTCAGGTGCTCTCGGTGCTCGGCCCCGAGGAGAAGACCGTCGCCCGGATCGTCGTCGAAGGTCCCACAACAGTTCGGGACGGCGCGCCCGTCGGCGTGCGGGCCACGGTCGAGTCTCTCCGCGGCTACGACAAGGACGCGGCCAAGGTGTGCCGGACACTGGACGCCATCCCCGGGTTCGGGCCGGCCAAGGAGCCGCTCTTCGAGTCGGTCCTCCGGGCCGCCGGTCTCCATCCGCGCAGCTTCCGGTCGAAGCCCGACCTGGAGTTCACCTCGCGGATCCCGGCCACCCAGGCGTTCGCCGGCACGCTCACGCAACTACGAGAGATCGTCCTCGACAACGTCGAGGGCACGCTTCGCGAACTGGACACCGAGTTCCTCCACAATCTGCGTGTCACGGTGCGCCGTGCCCGAGCCGTGCTGAAGTTCGCGCACGGAACGATCGACGAGGACATCCGGGCGAGGTACGTCGTGGAGCTCAAGTGGCTCGCCGACCAGACCTCGTTGAGCCGTGATCTCGACGTGTACCTGCTCGGCTTCGACGAGCTGGTCAACCACGTGTCCGCATCGAGCGAGCTCGAACCGTTCCGCGAGCAGCTCACGCGGCACTGCACCAGGGCGCACGCCGTACTCAACCGTGCACTGCGGTCCGAACGATTCGCCGCGCTGCTCGATGGATGGCGACGGGAGCTGACGGTCCCGGGGCCTGTCGAGCGCCCGGTGATCGAGGTCGCCGACGAGCTGCTGAGCCGCGCCTGGAAGCGCGTCGCCAAGCGCGGCGACGCCATCACCGACGCCTCTCCGGCCGAAGCCGTGCACGACCTGCGCAAGCGCTGCAAGGAGCTGCGCTACCTGCTCGAGTTCTTCGGCAGCTTGTACGGCGCCGACGCCCGAGGCGAGGCCGTGAGTGAGCTCAAGCTCCTGCAGGACATCCTCGGCGAGTTCCAGGACGCCGAGGCCCAACGCATCAGCGTCCACCAGTACGCCGTCGAACTCGCCGAGGCCGGGACGCCCCCGGCGACGCTGATGGCGATGGGTCGCCTCGAGCATCACCTGCGCCTTCGTCAGGACGCCGCGCGTGCCGAGGTGGCGGACAGCTGGCATCGGTTCAACCGGAAACACAACCAGCGTCTCTACGCAAGGATGGTGACCAGCCGATGAGGATCGTCGCGTCGTACAGCATCAAGGGCGGTGTCGGGAAGACGACCGCGGCGGCGAACGTGGCCTGGCTGGCGGCCGAGAGCGGACACCGGGTCCTGTTGTGGGACCTGGATCCGCAGGGCGGTGCGACGTACCTGTTCCGGATCCGGCCCAAGGTCAAGGGCGGCGGCGAGGCGATCGTCTCCGGCAAGCGTGACCTCCGCGACGCCGTCAAAGCGAGTGACTTCGACAACCTCGACCTGCTGCCGTCCGACTTCTCCTACCGCAACCTCGACCTGCTGCTGGACGCGCAGAAGAAGCCGACCCGCCGCCTCGGCCGGCTCCTCGACAGCATGGCCGACGAGTACGACGCCGTCGTACTGGACTGTGCGCCGAGCGTGTCGCTCGTGTCCGAGGGCATCGTGCGCGCCGCGGACCTGGTCCTCGCTCCGCTGGTGCCCGCTCCCCTGTCGGTGCGCACGCTCGACCAGCTGCGGTCGTTCATCGCCGAGGCCAAGGGGCCCGCGCCGGACCTGCTCGCGTTCCTGTCGATGGTCGACCGCCGTCGCCGGCTGCACCGCGACCTGTCCGAGCAACTCCCGAAGGAACACCAGGACGTTGCGAGCACCGTGATTCCGATGGCCTCGGTCGTCGAGCAGATGGGCGTACGCCGCGCCCCGGTGGTGGCCTGGGCCCGCACCTCCCCGGCGTCGGTCGCCTACCGCAGCCTGTGGGACGAAGCCCGGCTCCATGCGAAACTATGAGCCCGTTGAAGTCGAGCACGCTCTACCTCGGTGAATCCCGGTTCGCCGCGAGGCGCATCGAGCCAACGTTGGGTGGGCGGGCCTTCTCACGCCGGCGCCTCGTCGAAGGCTGGCCGAGCGCCGTCCGGACCCCAACGACCGGCGCGCGTCGCTCGTCGTACTCACCGAGGCCGGGCTCGCGATCCGGCCGATGTCCCGCAAAGCCGGAGGCAGTGTCGAGCGCACCTGGGCCGACCAGCTCGGCGAAGACCGACTGGAGGCTCTCCGGACGGCGCTGATCGAACTGGTCGGGTACGACGCAGAGATCTAACTGAGTAAGCCAGCACCTCGGGCTCCGACTACTCCGCTCCGGGTGGGCTATCCATCGTGCGGCGAACGGCGCCGGGTGGCGGCAGCGGGCTGCGGTGCACGGCTGCGTCGCCGACGAGCCGCGCAGTGGCGGTACCAGCCGTATGCGAGCAGGGCGCAGATGGCGCCGTTGATCATCCCCGCGCTGACGTCTGTGACGTGATGCATCCCGCGGTAGAGCCGCGAGAACCCGACGAGCAATGGCATCGCGAGGCAGAGAATCACCGTCGTCCATCGCAGCCACGCGCGTTCGATGCGCAGCGCGAGCAGCGCGAAGGCGAAGTACAGGCCGGTCGACGCACCTTCGTGCCCACTGGGGTAACTCGCGGTCGGTGGTGACGCGTCGAGCTTCTCCACCTGCGGACGATCGCGGTCCACGACTTTGGCCGCGATCAGGAAGTTCAGTCCCTGCATGGCGATCGCCACCGGTGCGACGAGCGCCAGGGGCAGGTCCCGGGTCCGCCACAGCAACAGGGACGACACCACGATGCAGACCGCTATGACCCCCGCGGTGTTGCCGATCTGCGACCAGACCGCGGTGATCGTGTTCCAGGTTCCCGTCCGGTCGGCGGCAAGATCCTTGTTGACCGCCTCCTCGGCGTGGGAGATCCCGTCGAGTGGTCCCTTCAGTGCGAGCCCGAAGCCGATGATGATGCCACCGAGGGCTACGCCGGGTGCGACGGTCCTGGTGAGGAGGTCGACGCCGTCTTGCCGATGAATCCGATCCATGAAGCGAACATAATGCCCAGACCGAGTACGTGCCCGGCGAAAATGTCGGACGGGAAGTGCGCGCCGATGAAGAGCCGGTCCAGACCGACGATCACAGGCACGACGATCGCGAGCGCGACGGCGATGCGGCGCTGGGTGGCGGACAGCAGCGGCCAGAGCAGGAAGACCAGGACGCCGGCCGCCAAGGTGATGTTCAGGGCATGGCCGGAGGGGAACGAGTAGCCCTGCGCATGCGGCACCGAATCGCTGACGACCGGCCGGGCGCGTTGGGCGATGGGCTTGGCTATGCCGCCGATTCCCCAGCCGACCATCATCGTGACGAAGGCCCACAACGCCCGCCCCTTGAGCTTCTTGGACCTCCAGGTCCAGACCACCACCACGGTCGCCACGAGGTACACGAAGATCGGCTGGCTGACGACCTGGATCACGGTCAGCGCCGGTATCAGCCCATGTCGAACGCTGAACCCGGTGGCCGCCCGGATGGCCGCCTCGTCGGCCCTGATCAGCGGATCGAACTGCTGTCGCACCGCCAGCCCGAGGAGCACCACAGGCAGCGCGAACACCAGCATCGCCAAGACACCACGGAGCAACCGCCAACTCCGCGTCCGGACGACCGCAATCACACCTGCCCGCCGCATCGTCATAACCAACCTGTACCCACCAAGTTCGGACTCTGACTGCAAGTCGACTCGCGCAGGTCCCAGGGTTCGGGGCCACTCAGTCGAGACAGAACTCGTTGCCCTCGATGTCCTGCATGTTCTGGCACGACTCGTTGACGCCATCGGCAAGCAGCAGTTGCCCGCGTACTGCGCCGAGCGCGACCAGTCGTACGCATTCGGCCTCGAGAACGGCCAGGCGCGCTTCACCCACGAGCCCGGTGCCCACCCGCACGTCCAGATGCACCCGGTTCTTGACGACCTTGCCTTCGGGAACGCGCTGGAAGAACAGTCGCGGGCCCACACCGGTGGGATCAATGCATGCGAATGCGGAACCCTGCCGCTCCGGCGGCTGCGCGCGATCGAAATCGTCCCACGTCGCAAACCCCTCCGGTGGCGGCGGTACGACGTACCCCAACACCTCGCACCAGAAACGAGCGACCCGCTCAGGTTCCGCACAGTCGAACGTGACTTGGAACTGCTTGACCGACACCATCGGTCCACCATAGAGGCGGGGTCTTTCGTCGTCTCCACGGGACCGGGGGATATTTCGTCGCGCCGGCTGCCGGTGGCTCGTAGCATGCGGCGGGCGGTTCGGCGCGAGACGGAGACGATGAGGGACATCAAGCTGACGGATTGGCAGGACGGCTGGGACGGCGACCCGTCCGCGTGGGACAAGCGCGTCTTCCGTCCCCCGGCGGGCACTCGGCCGGGCAACGTGCACGTCCGTATCACCGGCCGCCCGAACGAGCGGTACGCGCTGCTCTTCCGAGACTTCCTGACCGCGGACCGAGGCTGCCGCGAGGCGTGGGCGCGCTTCAAGCACCGGCTCTCGCTGGCAGTGAACGACTTCAACTCGTACGGCCAGATCAAGGACCCGGCGAGCGACGTACTGATGGCAGCCGCCGAGCGGTGGGCCGCCGAAACCGGTTGGCATCCTCCGCACGCCGGCTAGCGCCGTACAGCTCGCCTTCACATCCGTTGGTCGCAGGTTCGAGCGCTGCCGGGGCGCCTTTGTCAGGCGGCTGGGGTGGCGTGGGCCGGGTCGCTCGGGTGGGTGGTGAGGGGGACCAGGTCGGTCTGCAGCCACTCAGCCAGTGGGAGGGTGTCGAGGACCTTCTGGAGCTCCTCGGCGTCGTCGGACTGCCAGAGGCCGAGGGCCTGTCCGGAGGGAAGGCGCCAGAGGCGAACGAGCTTGCCCTCGGCAGCGAGACTGCGGGTACTGCTCGCCTCGGCCTCCAGCCTGGCCTCGGAGTCCGCGCCCTCCGGGATAGTCAGGGTGAAGGTTGTGAAGTACTCGGTCCAGTCCAGGTGGAGCGGAGTCGGGGACGCCGGGTCGTTCGAGTGCGGTGTGAGCGGCGTGACCTCGTCGTGGCGCCAGATCCGCAATGGCATGGACGCCAGCACTTCCTCCAACTGGACCTCGTCCGCCGCCTCGAAAAGGCCGAGAGTGCGCCACTCGCCAGGCTGGAGCGGTGGGCGCCACAGGCGGAGCAGGTGACCGGCGGCGATCAGCTCGCCGGACCGGACGGACTCACGGGCGCGGACCTCGTCAACCTCTGCTTCCGAGACTCCGGCGGGGACCTGCGTGGTCATCGTGACCAGGTACTGCATGTCGGCCTCCTGAGCGTTCTCCGCGACGGATCGATTCTCCACCTCTCAGCAAATTCCTAGGCAGTTCTCAGGCGTTCTGCGACTCGTTCGCGGAACGGTGTGCGTCTCACCTGCGTTGACGAACGAAAGTTCCGACGAGAGGACGCTGATGCTGGGGATCGCTCACAGGGTGCAGGAGCTGCAGTACCCCGCGCAGGCTTTGGTGGTGCTGGCCGGGATCCCGGGAGCCGGCAAGACCACTCTGCTCCGGCGCCTCTACCCGGTGGGCGGTGAGTACGACGGCGTGCGCGTCTTCGACTCCGAGCGGCTCCGGGCCCGCTGGATGCCGGTGCTCGGTGTCCTCCCCTATGCGTGGTGGAGGCCACTGCTTCATCTCACGTACTACGTGCTCGTCCTGACGGCGATGGGTCGACACAAGGGCCCCATGGTGGTGCACGACTGCGCCACGCGGCCGTGGGTTCGGCAGTTGATCGGATGGCGGGCCAAACGGGCCGGACTGCCTGTGCACCTCGTGCTGCTCGACGTACCGGGTGACGTGGCGCGCGACGGCCAGTGGACCCGTGGCCGGGTGGTACGCGCAGGGAGTATGGCCACCCACTGCCGCCGGTGGCCCTACCTGCTCGAGCAGGCGACGGCGAACCCCGGCCGGGTCGTCCCTGGTGCCGCGTCCGCCACGATCCTCACCCGGGGCCAGGCCAACCAGTTGACGAGGATCGCCTTCAACGACTGACCAGCGGTTGCTCGTAACTCTGCCCGGGCAAATACTCCTGAGTGTCGGCTGGTGGCGACATGTCACCGGCCTGACGGTTCGAGGGACCCCGCCCAAAGGTCCCGTTCACTCCTCAGGAGGAACCAGTGAGGATCGAACGCACGTCCGTCCGCCGCCGCCTGGCCCGGACCGCCCAGCTCCTGACCGCCGTCGGCGTGGTCGCCGCGTCGCTGTACGCCGTACCGGCCGCCGATGCGAAGCAGCCCTCTCCGGCGGCCAGGCTCGCCGCTGCGAATGCCGCAGTGGAGCGATCAGCTGTGAAAGGCATTGCCTGGTACACCGACTCGGCGTCCGGCAAAGTCGTAGTCACCGCGGACAGCACAGTCTCCGCATCCAACGTCGCTGCGCTGAAGCACGATGCCGTTCAGGTCAACCGCACGAGCGGCGTCTTCAGGCCACTGCTCGCGGCGGGTGACGCGATCTACGGCGGTCAGTACCGCTGCTCGCTCGGCTTCAACGTGTCGAAGGGTGGTACCTACTACTTCCTCACCGCCGGCCACTGCGGGAAGGTGGCGAACACCTGGTACACCAACTCGAACCACTCCACGCTGATCGGCCCGACGATCAACTACAGCTTCCCCGGCAACGACTATGCGCTGGTGCGGTACGACAACACGTCGCTGAGCCACCCGGGCGGCTACACCGCGGCCAACGCGGTCGTAGGTGAGACCGTCACTCGCAAGGGCTCGACCACTGGAACCCACAGCGGCAAGGTCACCGCGCTCAACGTCACCGTCCGGTATTCCGGCGGCGGCAGGGTCGGCGGACTGATCCAGACGACCGTCTGCGCGGAGCCCGGCGACTCCGGCGGCCCGCTGTACGACGGCACGAAGGCGCTCGGCCTCACGTCCGGCGGCAGCGGCGACTGCAGCAGCGGAGGTACGACGTTCTTCCAGCCCGTGACCGAAGCAGCGAGCGCGTACGGCGTGACCGTCTACTGATCCGGCTCACCGAAGTACGGCCGCGGCCATCCGGTCGCGGCCGTACTTCTGGCATCGCTGCACCGAGCCGGCGAAAAGTGTCGGTGGCGGCTGATTGAGTCGGGGGACGAGATGGGGAGGAGTGCGGATGAAGGTTCGGGTTGGGCGTGAGGTGCTGGCCGAGGCGGTCGGGTGGGTGGCCAAGGGGCTGCCGAGCCGGCCGAGTGTGCCGATCCTGGCCGGGATGGTCGTCGAGGCGGCGGACGGTCAGGTGACGTTGTCCGGGTTCGACTACGAGAGCTCCGGGCAGGTCAGCGTGCCGGCGGAGGTGGCCGACGAGGGGCGGGTCCTGGTGTCCGGACGGCTGCTGTCGGACATCTGCCGGAGCATGCCCAGGGACACGGTGGATCTGAGCGGGGAAGCGGCTCAGGTCCAGGTCAGCAGCGGGACGTCCCGCTTCGTGCTGCACACCTTGCCGCTGGACGAGTATCCGGCGCTGCCTGAGTTGCCCGCGGCGAGCGGCGTGGTCGATGGGGACGTGTTCGCCCGGGCCGTCGCGCAGGTGGTCAGTGCGGCCGGCCGGGATGACACGCTGCCGGTGTTCACCGGGATCCGGCTGGAGATCCGCGGGGCGACCATCTCCCTGCTCGCGACCGACCGCTATCGGCTCGCCGTACGGACGTTCCCGTGGGAGCCGGTGGATCCGGACCGCGAGGCCAACGCGCTGGTCCCGGCGAAGCTGCTCTCCGACGTGGCCAAGGCGATGGCCGGTCACGACCTCACGCTCGCGCTCGGTTCGACCCGCACAGGGGACGGGTTGATCGGGTTCGCGGGCGGCGGCCGGCGGGCGACGAGCCGGCTGATCGACGGCGACTTCCCGAAGGTCCGCAGTCTGATCCCCGCGGAGGGTGCGATCGCCAGCACGGTGACCGTGGACACGGCGGCGCTCCTCGAAGCAGTCAAACGGGTCGCACTGGTGGCTGAACGGACAGCGCCGGTGCGGATCACGTTCGCGGATGGCATGGCGGCGCTGGACGCGGGCAGCGGCGAGGAGGCGCAGGCGTCGGAGTCGGTCGAGGCGACGCTCACCGGTGAGCCGGTGGTGGCCGGATTCAACGCCGGCTACCTGCTCGACGGGCTCGCCTCGCTCGGCGCGCCGATCGCGCACTTCGCCTTCACCCAGCCGACCAAACCGGCGAACCTCACCGGCCTCCGCTCCCCCGACGAGACTCCGTCCGCGGACTCGGCGTACATCCTGATGCCCATGCGACTACCAAGCTGACGTCAAACTGCCCCGGGCTCCGACCAAGATCACGTAGTCAGGAAGTAGTCCGTCAGAGCCCTCGCGATCGTTTCCGGCGGGAGTGTGTGGAAGGTTCCGTCGTACCCCTCCGCCTTGCCGTGCGGCAGCGCGGCCGCGGTCTGCTTGGCAGACTCCTGCATCCACGCCGGGCTGGCGTTGCTGTACAGCGCCAGCGTCGGCACGTCGATCGACGCCAGCAGCTCGAGCGGTACGGCGCTGTCCCGCAACTGCAGGGCGTCGTACACGAGCGTGTGCGCGATGGCCTCCATCCCGGCCCACATCGGCGTCTCCCGGATCTGGTCGACCACCTGCTTCGGCTGTCCGACCGCCTCGACCATGAACAGCTCGGCCGCGCCACCCGGGTTCCCCGCCGCGACGAACTCCTGCAACCGCTCGACGTACCGCTCCGGCGGCTCCGGTGATCCTTCGACCCGGAACGGCGGCTCCATCACCGCCAGCTTCTCGAACGGCAGTCCGGCCTGGAACAGCACCATCGACCCGGACGAGTACGCGGAGGCGAACCGGGCCCCGGTCGCCGAGCGCACCGCATCGAGGTCCTCCCACTCACGCTCGACCGCGTACGGCAACGTGTCGCCGGAGTCGCCGCGACCACGCCGGTCGTAGTTCACCACGGTGAACGCCGACGCCAGCGCCTCGGCATCGGCCGCGTACCGCGAGCGCTCGGTGAAACCGCCGGCCACGAGCACAAGGCCCGGCCCGCTCCCATAGGCGTCGTACGCGATCTCGGTGCCGTCCTTCGAGGTGACCTTCTCCATCACCACACACCCTTCTCTCGGGATTCCTGCCTATCCGTCGAACGGGATTCACGGGAAACAGACATCCTGTGATCCACATCACACGACACTACCGACACCGCCGAGCCCCATCGGCACCCCGTCCCGGCTCACTACAGCTGGATTATGTATGCAGCCGACTGCACACCGCCGCAGCCTGGCCGGCAGCACACCTGGCACTCGGTAGACTGTCTACCAAGTGCCGTGCTGTTCTCCAGTTGTGTCGGGAAGGACCTCATGACCACCACCAGCCCGGGGGCGGGGCCGGAACCGGCCGGTGTGCGGCACGTCAAGCGGCCGACGCCGTTGCGCGAGTCCGTGTACGAGGCCCTGACCGAGATGATCATCGACGGCACGCTCGAGCGCGGCCGGCACCTCGTCGAGGTCGAGCTGGCCGGCATGCTGGGCGTCTCCCGGCAGCCGGTGCGCGAGGCCCTGCAGCGGCTCAGCAACGAGGGCTGGGTGGATCTGCGGCCGGGCTTCGGCGCGATGGTGCACGTGCCCGCCGAGGACGAGGTCGACCAGCTGCTCGCGGCCCGCGCGGCGCTGGAGTCGGAGTCAGCGCGGCTCGCGGCCCGGCACGCGACCAAGGACGACGTGGCCAAGCTCCGCGAGCTCTGCAAGGTCGGCACGGCGTACCAGGAGGCCGGCGACATCGACGCCACAGTGCGGACGAACGGCGAGCTGCACAGCCTGATCACGCAGATGTCCCGCAACCGTTTCCTGGTCGACTTCGCGGCCCAGGTGGATCGCCGCGTCCGCTGGTACTACACGCCGGTCGCACCCGTCCGCGGCGCCGCCTCCTGGCGCGAGCACAACCGCCTGGTGAAGGCGATCAGCGAGGGCGACGAGGACAAGTCGGCCCAGATCATGCGCGAGCACACCGAACACACCCGCAAGGCCTACCACGACCTCCAGACGGCGTCCGAGCCGATCGAAACACCCGACGAGGCCGCTCCCCGCAAACGCCGCCGTACGGCGAACTGACCCACCCGACGCCGTACGCCACGCCACTTTCACGGCAGCCGAGGACTCCGGAACGGCCGCAGGACGCCGAATCACCCGTCTGGGAGGATGCCGCTCGCCCGGACGGCGGATGAGGATGACCTGTGACCGCAGGTTGATCTCCCGGGCATCGAAGGAGGCCGGCATGACACTGACGCCGACGGGTTCGCAGGCGCCGGCCGCGGACGTGCTGGTGATCTTCGGGATCACCGGTGATCTGGCCAAGGTGATGACGTTCCGCTCGCTGTACCAACTGGAGGCGCGCGGTCTGCTCGACTGCCCGATCGTCGGAGTGGCGGCCGACGACTGGACCCTCGACCAACTGGTCGACCGGGCCAGGACGTCGATCGAGGGCACCGGCGTCACCGTCGACAAGGCCATCTTCGACCGCTTCGCGGACCGGCTGTCGTACGTCGGTGGCGACTTCACCGACGCGTCCGTCTACGAGCGGGTCGGCCAGGCGATCAAGGGCGCCAAGACACCGGTCTTCTATCTCGAGATCCCGCCCTTCCTGTTCGGCCGGGTGGTGCAGGGACTGTCCGAGGCCGGGCTGACAACGGGGGCCCGGGTGGTGGTCGAGAAACCGTTCGGCCACGACCAGCAGTCGGCTCACGACCTGGCCGACCAACTGCACCAGTACATCGACGAGTCGCAGCTGTACCGGATCGACCACTACCTCGGGAAGATGGGGCTGGAGGAGATCCTGTACCTGCGGTTCGCGAACGCCGTGCTCGAGCCGCTGTGGAGCCGCAACTACCTGGACTGTGTCCAGATCACCATGGCGGAGAGCTTCGGTGTCGAGGATCGCGGCCACTTCTACGACCCCGTCGGGGCGGTGCGCGACGTGGTCGTCAATCACCTGATGCAGGTGGTCGCAGCGGCCGCGATGGAACCACCGTCGCGCGGCGATCCGATCACACTGAAGGACTCGCAGGTCGCCTTGTTCCGCGCGATCGAGGAGGCCGATCCGGCCAACTACGTCCGCGGCCAGTACGACGGCTACCTCGCCATCGACGGGGTCGCGAAGGGCTCCACCACTGAGACGTACGCCGCGCTCCGGCTCGACATCGAGAACTGGCGCTGGGCCGGTGTGCCGTTCTTCATCCGCACCGGGAAACGGCTGCCGGTGACCCAGACCGAGCTCCGGCTGGTCTTCAAACGGCCGCCGCGGCTGGGCTTCGGACCCCGCGGGCACATCGCCGAGCCGAACCAGCTGGTGATCAAACTCGACCCGACGACCGGGGTCCGGATCCGGGTGGACGCGCACCGTGCGGACACGAGCCGGATCGCGCCGATCGAGCTGGACATGGAGTTCGCGCAGGAGGGCGGCGAGGGCCCCACGCCGTACGAGGTGCTACTGCATGCGGCGATGACCGGGCAGAGTACCCGGTTCACGCGCCAGGACGCCGTCGAGGAGCAGTGGCGGGTGATGCAACCGTTGGCCGACGCACCGACGCCGATCCACACCTATCAGCCCGGGACCTGGGGGCCGGCCGCGGCCGACGAAGTACCGGCCGGGTTCGGCGGTTGGCGGAAGCCCTGGATTCCGAGCTGACGCCGGGGTCCGAGCGGGACCCCTGGCGCGTTCAGCCGGCTGGCGTATTGTCGGCCGTGTGCAGGGGCCGGACACTGGTTCGGGTGCAGCCTCCGTTCCCGTTGCACCACCGACAGTGACCTCCGGGTTTCACGGCGTGGGGTCAGGAGTCCGTGGTGGGCGTGAGCGCTTGGTCGCGCGGACCGCAGTTATCAGTCGCTTGATGGAATCGCACGAGCCGGTGGTCGCCGTGGTGGCGCCACCCGGCTACGGCAAGACGACCGTGCTGGCCCAATGGATCGAGCGGTTCGGGTCCCGGGTGGCCCGGGTGTCGTGCGAACGCTCCGACAA
This sequence comes from Kribbella sp. NBC_01484, assembly GCF_036227145.1. Lineage (NCBI taxonomy): Bacteria > Bacillati > Actinomycetota > Actinomycetes > Propionibacteriales > Kribbellaceae > Kribbella > Kribbella sp. NBC_01484. Next base: position 5,131,619 of record NZ_CP109437.1, on the reverse strand, counting down.
CGACCCGGTCGCCTTGTGGACGGGCATCCTCGACGCCCTCGACCAGATCGAGCCGCTCGGCGGGGACGCGCGCGCTGTACTCGCTGCATCCGGTGGCGGCGTGGACGTGGTACCCCGGCTGGTCGAGTCGATCAGCGCGTTGCGCTCGCCGGTGCTGGTCGTGCTCGACCACGTCGAGGAGATCACCAGTCCCGACTGCTCGACGTCGATCGCCGAGTTCGCGTTCCGGGTACCGGCCGGCTGGCGGCTCGCCGTCGCGTCGCGGGATGCCGTGCCGCTCCCCCTGTCCCGGTTGCGGGTCGACCGCCGGATCGTCGAGATCGGCGTCGACAACCTCGCGATGGACAACGCCGAAGCGGCCGCGCTCCTGCGCCTGGCCGACGCCGAGGTGTCCCCCGCCGAGGTCGACGAACTGGTACGACGTACCGAGGGCTGGCCGGCTGGTCTGTACCTGGCCGCCCTGGCGATCCAGTCCGGCTCGCCGGCGGCCGGCTTCAGCTTCAGCGGCGACGACCGCCTGGTCGACGACTACCTTCGGTCCGAGCTGCTGGCGCGGCTCTCTCCCGCCCAGGCGGACTTCCTCGTCCGTACGTCGATTCTCGACCGGATGAGCGGGCCGCTGTGTGACGCCGTCGTGCGTGGGAAGCAGTCGGCCCGGATGCTCGAGGATCTCGAACGCCACAACCTGCTGGTCGTCCCGCTCGACCGACGCGGCGAGTGGTACCGGTATCACCATCTACTGCGCGAGTTCCTGCAGGCCGAGCTCCGGCGCGGCGATCCCGACCTCGGCAGCGAGCTCCATACCCGCGCCGCCGACTGGTACGAGGCGAACGGGATGGCCGAAGCCGCCATCGATCACGCCGACGCGGCCGGTGACGCCGAACGGGTCGCGCGGCTCGTCCTCGAGCTGATGCAACCGGTCTGGGCCAGCGGCCGGGTCGACACCGTGCGCGGCTGGATGGAACTCCTCGACGGCCGCCCACGGGCACCGCACCACGCCGCGATCGCAGCGCACGGCGCGTTGATCTTCGCCTTGCTCGGCCGGCCGCGCGAGGCTGAGCGCTGGGCCGGTGTCGCCGAGAGTCTCCCCGTCGGCGGCACGTTGCCGGACGGCACCACCGTCGCGGCGACCCTGGCGTACCTGCGGGCCAACCTGTGCCGGCAGGGACCCGCGGCGATGCGTGCGGACAGCGTCCTCGCCCTCGACGGACTCAGTCCGGCCAGCCCGTTCCGCGCGACGATGCTGCAGTCGGAGGCGATGTCCTGGTTGCTCGAGGGGGACCTCGAGCGAGCCGACGCCGGGTTCAACCACGCGTACGACGTGGCGACCGGCTTCGGCATCACCCCACTGGCGGCCCTGGTCCTGGCCGAGCAATCCCTGATCGCGGCCGAACGGGGCGAGCGAGCCGCTGCCGACGCGATGATCAAGCGTGCCGTCGAACTCGTCGACACCGGACACTTCGAGGCGTACTGGACCAGTGCCCTGGTCTACGCCGTCGCCGCGCACGCTGCCGCCCGCCGTGGGGAGATGCGCGAGTCCCGCCAGTTCGTCCTCCGTGCCGCCGAGCTACGACCGCTGCTGACCTACGCCCTCCCGAGCGTGTCGGTCCAGACCCTGCTCGAACTCGCCCGGACATATATGGCCCTCGTCGACCCCTCCGGCGCTCGTGCTGTCCTCGAACAGGCCCACAACATCCTGCGCCGCCGGCCCGACCTCGGCACCCTGCCGGCGGCCGTCGGGCAACTGCACACCCGTGTCGACCAGATCACCGTGTCCGCGGCCGCCGGGATCTCCTCGCTGACGACGGCCGAACTGCGACTGGTCCGATTGCTGCCGACCCACCTGTCGTTCCCGCAGATCGCCGAGCGGCTGTACGTCTCCCGGCACACCGTCAAGTCGCAGGTGCAGTCGGTCTATCGCAAGCTCGGTGCCTCCTCTCGCGGACAGGCGGTCGAGATCATGGCCGAGATCGGCATGCCCCGCTGAGGTCTAGCCAAGGCGCTCCAGCAGGTGGTCACCGACCCGCAGCGCGTTCGCCATCGCGGTCAGCGCCGGGTTCACCGCGCCGATGCTCGGGAAGAAGCTGGTGTCGACGACGTAGAGGTTGTCGAGCTCGTGCGCCTTGCAGTCGCTGTCCAGCACCGAGGTCGCCGCATCGTGCCCGAACCGGACAGTGCCGGCCTGGTGTGCGCACCCGGCGACCGGGATGTCGTTCTTCATGTAGATGCTGCGCGGGATCAGGTGGTGCGGGTGCATGCCCAGCTTGCTCAGGTTCTTCTTGACCCGCTTGTACAACTGCTCCATCGGCTCGCCGTTGTTCGGCGTGTGCGCCAGCACCACGTTGCCGTCGCGGTCGAGCGTCACCCGGTTCTCCGGATCCGGCAGGTCCTCGGCCGACAGCCAGAAGTCGACGGCATGCTCGGCGACGTCGCGCAGCGCGAACGTCGGCGCCAGCAGGGTCTCGACCGGCTTCTCACCGCGGTACATCGGTGCCGACGACTTGCCCACCATCTGCAGGTTGCCCATGGGGTAGTCGAAGTCGGCGTCGCCGAAGTAGTAGTCGTTCATCCCGAGCGTCTTCTGGAACCGGGTGTCGTTCTTCTCGGTCGAGATCGCCAGGAAGGCACGGCTGTTGTGGAAGATGAAGTTGCGCCCGACCTGGTCGGACCCGTTCGCTAGCCCGTGCGGATGCCGGTCATCGGCACTCGCGAGCAGGATCTTGGCCGAGTTCACCGCACCGGCCGACAGTACGACGATGTCGCCGGCGAACCGTTGCTCCTCGCCGTCCACCTCGGCGACGACCGCCGTCACGGTACGGCCGGTCGCGTCGGTCTCGAGGCGCCGTACGAGGGTATTCCGCAGCAGCGTCACGTTGTCGTGCTCGATCGCGGGCCGGACGGCGATGACGTCCGCGTCCGCCTTCGCGTGGACCAGGCACGGGAACCCGTCGCAGGTCGCGCACCGGATGCACGCGCTGAACGCGGGCCGGCTCTCGTCGAGCATCACCCCGCACGGCGCGTGGAAGGGGTGCAGTCCGACCGCGGCCATGTCGTCGAACAGCTTCTGGATCCGCGGCTCGTGCGAGACCGGTGGATACGGGTACGGCGCCGACGCGGGCGGGTCCGTCGGATCCTCGCCCCGGGCACCGTGGACCTGGTAGAGCTGTTCGGCCTGGGTGTAGTACGGCTCCATCACGTCGTACGCGATCGGCCAGGCCGGCGAGATTCCCCCGTGGTGCTTGAGCTCGGCGAAGTCGCGCTCGCGCAGCCGGTACAGCGCGGCGCCGTAGAACTTGGTCGCGCCACCGACGAAGTAGTGCACCTGCGGCTGGAACGGTTTGCCTTCGCGGTCGTACCACTGGTCCGGCGAGACGTAACGGTTGTCGACGAACACGGCCTCGGCGTCCCAGTTCTCGGCCTCGCGCGGGAGCCAGTCACCCCGCTCCAGCATCAGGATCCGCCGTCCCGACGGCGCGAGCCTGTGCAGGAGGGTGCCGCCACCCGCTCCCGATCCGACGATGACGACGTCGTACTGCTCGGCCATGCTGTCCTCCTCAGTTGCCGTCGCCCGGCCTCGCCGAGTCGACGCGGATGTGCGGGATGTCGGCGGAGTCGTCACCCCAGGCGATCCGATGCGCCGTCGCGGACCACTCGACGGTTGCCGCGTGGTCGCGGTCGAAGTAGTCCCAGCCCCAGGCCAGGAACGCGTCGGTCTTGCTGTGCGCACCGCTCAGTAGTAGCGCGTGCACCCCGAGCCAGGCCGCGAAGGCGACCGGGCCCTCCACCTGGTGCCGATGCTTGCCGACCTCGGCGACGGCCGCGTTCCGGCCGATCATCGCCATGATCCCCTTGTCCTTGTAGCGGAACGGCTCGGCCTTCTCGCCGTGCAGCTCACGCAGGATGTTGGCGGCGGCCCACGCACCGGACTGCTGCGCGACCGAGCCCAGCTGCGGCAGGATCGTGCCGTCCTTCGCCGGGATGTTCGCAACGTCACCGACCGCGTAGACGTGCGGCAGCCCGTCCACCGTCAGGTCCGGCAGTACGTCGATCCGGCCGCCACGACCGGTGGTCAGCCCCGCCACGTTCCCCACCACCGAAGCGGCTGACTCGCCGCCGCCCCAGATGACCGTCCGAGTCCGGATCGACGAACCGTCGTCCAACTCGACCCGGTCCGCGTGCACAGCGGCGACTCCCGTCCCCAGTCGCGGCTCGGCGCCCTGTTTGGTGAGCCGCTTGTGCGCGTACTTGTGCGACTTGCGGGAGAACGGTGCGAGCAATGCGCTGCCGCGGTCGACCAGAGTGATCGTCCCAGGCTTGGGTATCCGTTCCGTGGCGACCAGCGCGGTCATCAGCTCGGTGAGCGCGCCGGCGATTTCGACCCCGGTCGGACCGCCGCCGACCACAACGACATCGAGGGCGCCCTCGTCCTCCGGCTCCGCTGCGGAACCCGCGTGGAGCGTGGACTGCAAGTGCCGCCGCAACCGCTCCGCGTCGACGACGGAATACAGCGGGAACGCGTGCTCGGCAGCGCCTGGAACACCGAAGAACTCCGGTCGCGCGCCGGCCGCGACAACCAGGTGCGTGCCTGTGATCCGATCGCCGTCGGACAGCGTCACAGTGAGGTTCCCGGCGTCGATCTCCGCGACATCGGCGGTGCGGATCTGGACCGTCGGGTAGTCGCGGAAGATGGTCCGGTGCGGCCGGGCGATGTCCTCCGCCGGCAACTGCGACGTGGCGACCTGGTAGAGCAACGGCTGGAACTGGTGGTAGTCGTTGCGGTCGACCAGTGTGACCCGGACCCCTTCGTCCCCGAGGCCGAGTGCGCACGCGACCCCGGCCAGCCCGCCACCGAGTACGACGACGTGCGGGCTCTCCATCTGCGCGGTCACAGCGCCAACTCCTCCCGGAAGTCGGCCACGACGATGCGGCCGGCCGCCCCGATCAGGGCCAGGTGCGAGAACGCCTGCGGGAAGTTGCCCAGGTGCCGGGCCCGGTCCACCTCGTACTCCTCGGCGTACAGGCCGAGCTTCGACTCGATCCGCAGCAGCCGCTCCAACTGACTCCGAGCCCGGTCGGTCTCACCGATCATCGCGAGCGCCGAGACCAGCCAGAACGAGCAGATCAGGAACGTGCCCTCCTTGCCGGACAGGCCGTCGTCGGTCTCGTCGGTCTTGTAGCGCAGCACGAACCCGTGCTCGGTCAACTCGTTGTCGATCGCCTCGACCGTCGCCCGCATCCGTTCGTCGGTGGCCGGCAGGAATCCGAACAGCGGGGCCAGCAGGGTCGACGCATCCAGCGCGTCGGTGTCGTAGTGCTGCCGCAGGACGCCGCGGTCGCTCACCCCGTGCTCGAGGATGTCGTCGCGGATCTCCTCGGCCACCTTCGCCCACTGCTCGGCGAGGTCTTCCTCGTCGCGGATCCGGGCCAGCCTGGCCGCGCGGTCCAGGGCCACCCAGCCCATCAGCTTCGAGGAGACGTAGTGCTGAGGATTGCCGCGGGCCTCCCAGATTCCCTGGTCGGGATCGTGCCAGCGCGAGATCGCGCACTGTGCCTGCGACTCGACCAGCGGCCAGAGCCGGCGCGGCAGCCGCTTGCTCCGGACGGTGTGCAGCAGCACCGAGTCCAGCACCGCCCCGAACACGTCGTTCTGCCGTTGGTTGTAGGCGCCGTTGCCGATCCGCACCGGCTTGGCGCCCTCGTAGCCGGTGAGGTCATCCCGGGTCGACTCGGCCAGGTTGCGGCGGCCGTCGATGCCGTACATGATCTGCAGCCCACCGTCCGAGTTCGGCTCCAGGTCGGCGACGAACTGCATGAACTCGTTGGCCTCCCAGTCCAGGTTCAGGTAGTGCAGCGCCTGCAGGGTGAACGTGGTGTCCCGCATCCAGGTGTAGCGGTAGTCCCAGTTGCGTTCGCCACCCGGTGACTCCGGCAACGAGGTGGTGAGCGCGGCGACCGTCGCTCCGGTCGGCATGTACGTCAGGCCCTTGATGGTCAGGGCCGAGCGTTCCAGCGGATGCCGGTACCGGTGGTCGGGGATCCGGGCCCTCGCCAGCCAGTTGCGCCAGAACCGGATCGTCGCGTCGATCCGTGCCTGCGCGTCGGCCAGGTCCGCCGGCGATACGAGACCGTCGGCCCACGAGAGCGCGCAGTACGCTTTCTCTCCCTTGTGCACGACATGCCGGGCCCGGGCGGAGCCACCCTCGATCCCGATCAGCATGTCGGTGGTCAGCCGGAAGGTCTGGCCGGCCCCGGTCGCGTCCGCCGCGTGCGCGTCGTCGCCCACCATCGTCCACTCGCCCGGAACCCGGCCGTAGTCGAAGGCGGGCTCACAGACGAGTTCGATCTCGACCGAGCCGTCGAGGCACTCGATGGTCCGGATCAGCATGTGGTCGGCGTCGTCGTCGGTCGGCGGCCGGGTGTGCGGGGTGACGGTGTCAGGGCCGTTCGAGGGACCCATCGTCAGCGCGTCGTGGACGAGCAGCCAGCCGGCCGGAGTGTGCCAGGTGGTCGTCATGACGTTCGTGCCCGGAACGTACATCCGGGCGGTCGGCTGGTTGATCCCGTACGGCCCGAACCGGAACGACCCGGCGCCCCGGTCCAGCAGGTTGCCGAACGCGCTCGGCGCGTCGAACGCAGGCAGGCAGAGCCAGTCGACCGATCCGTCCGGGGCGACCAGGGCACCGGTGTGGCAGTTCGACAGGAACGCGTAGTCGGCGATCGGCGGGAACGGCGAGGTCGAGGTCATGGCGGGGGCTCCTTCACAGTCGCGGGCCTACCTCCACCATCGGCCGGTCGAACCGAACCTCAATCACCCGCCAGTGATGATTGTGCGGTCACCGGCGTCCTCGGTCTCCTCCTCGCGGAGCAGCGCACGCTGCTCGAGCACGTAGAGCAGGACGAAACCAGGCACCACGATCACCAGTGCCAGCCCGACCGCCACGAGCAACGTCACCAAGGTGCCCTCGGGTGCGGCGGCCGCCGAGACGGTCAGGCTCTCCGGCAGGATGTACGGCCACTGGGCAATGCCCCAACTGACGATGATCAAGGCAACCGCCAGGATGGCGAGAACCCGCGCACCGCGAGCGGCGTACCGCATCAACAGCACCAGGGCACCGAATCCGCAGACCACACTGAGGATCGCGGTCGGGAGTGCTCTCGACGTCAGGCCGTCGAAGACGTGCGGTGCATCGGCGTTCAGGACGAACAGGCCGGCCACCGCGACCACTGCCGCGGCGACGGCGCTCACCACGGCCCGCCGGCGGAAGTACTCGGCCATCGAGAACTGGCGGAAATGCCTCGCGTCCCACACGAGGTACACCGCCGCCAGGTACGCCGCCACCACCACCCCGAGCACCCCGGTCACCACCGACGTCGGATTCAGCCAGCTGTCGACCGGGTCGCCGGCCTTCCCACCCGACGGCACGTGCCCCGATGCGATGCCACCCGCGATCGCACCCATGCAGAACGGGACGAGGACCGACGACAACGCGAACGCCCCGCCGAAGACCCGCCGGAACCGCAGCGTCACCACCACCTTGCGGAAAGCGAAACTCGCACCGCGCAGGACGATCCCGAGCGCCGCCAGGGTGAGCGGGACGAACAAGGTCAGCGCGATCGACTCGTACGCCGCCGGGAAGGCGGTCCAGGTGACGACGAAGATGAAGATCAGCCAGACGTGGTTCGCCTCCCACACCGGACCGATCGACCGCTCGATCACCGCGCGCGGTTCCGCGCCGCGCTCGGGTCCGCCCGCGGTCAGGTCCCAGAACCCGGCGCCGAAGTCGGCTCCGCCGAACACGGCGTACGCCACCAGGGCGAGCATCAGCACGACTGCGATCGCCGTACTCACGGTGCCCGCTCCTCGACCGCCTCGGTCTCCTTCCCGACCTGCTCCCGGCCCTCCTCCACGGCAGCCGCCGGCGCGGGCCCGTACGGCGTGTCGCTGTCGATGAAACCGCCCGACCGGCGGAAGCGCCGGCTCATTCCCCGCAGCACCAGGATCGTCGTGACGCCGAGCGCGGCGTAGAGCACGAAGACGGCGATGAACGTGATCCAGACGCCGGTGTTGGCGGTGGCCGCCTCCTCCACCTTCATCTGGTTGTAGACGATCCACGGTTGCCGGCCGACCTCGGTGACGATCCAGCCCGCCTCCATCGCGATCACCGCGAGCACGCCGGTGCACGCAGCGGCGCGCAGGAACCACCTGCTCTTGGGCATCCGCCGGCGGAAGAGCCACGTCAGCCCGTACCAGACCGACAGGAGGAACAGAGCGGTGCCCAGTCCGACCATGACGTCCCACGCCAAGTGGACGACGTCCGTGTCCGAGATCGTCGGCCGATCCCCGACCGGAACGCTGTCCAGGCCTTGGACGACGGTCGCCGTGCCGGTGCTCGGATCGGACAGCCAGGACGCCAGTCCCGGGATCGGGATCCCACCGGAGATGGTGCCGTCCGGGTTCAGCTTGCCCAGCAGGATCTCGGGTACGTCGGAACCCGTCGTCGGCACGAGCTCGATCGCGGCGAACTTCTCCGGCTGGTGGTTGTACACCCACCGGGCCAGCGCATCGCCGACTCCCATCTGGATCGGCGTCATGATCGCGGCGACCGTGAACGCGATGGTGAGCCCGATCCGGTGGTACCGGTCGTTGCGGCCGCGCAGCATCCCCGTCGCGTAGACCGACGCGACCAGGAACCCGCCGACCAGGTACGCCGCGATGACCATGTGCGCGGCCTGCAACGGCATCGCGTCGTTGAAGATCACCTCGAGCGGTTCGACGTTGGTGATCTCACCGTTCGCGTTCATCGTGAAGCCGGCCGGCGCGTTCATCCACGCGTTCGCCGCAACCACCGAGATCGAGCCGAAGACGCCGGCCAGCACGATCGGTACGCCGGTCCAGAAGTGCGTCCACGGTTTCAGCCGGCGCCAGCCGAAGATGTAGATCGCGACGAAGATCGCCTCGGTGAAGAAGAACAGCCCCTCGAACGCGAACGGGATCCCGAACGCGTCGCCATAGATGCCCATGAACCGCGGCCAGAGCAGGCCGAACTCGAAACTCAGCACGGTCCCGGTCACCGCTCCGACGGCGAACGTCACAGCCATGTACTTCGACCACCGTTGCGCCAGCACCAGCGCGTCTTGGTCGTCACGCTTGATCCCGCGGTAGTTGGCGATCAGCGTCATGAACGCCCACGACACCCCGAGCGGCACCAGGATGATGTGGAAGGCGAGTGTGAACGCCATCTGCGCCCGCGCCCACGGAACCGGGTTCACGGCGGCCGCGACGGCCACACTGGTGACGGTCTCCCGCACGATCATTTCGTCAGACCAGGTCGAGGTCCCACGCACGGCGGACGGCCTCGTTGCGGCTCGACACGGAGAGTTTCCGCAGGATGTTCCGGACGTGCGACTTCACGGTGTTGGCCGAGATGAACAGCTCGGCGGCGATCTCGCTGGTGGTGCGCAACTGCGCGAGCCATCGCAGGACGTCGAGCTCCCGCTCCGAAAGTTCCTCGACGATCGGAGCCGGGGCGTCCGCCGGACCCGCGGCCGTTGTCAGGTCCGGGCGCAGCCAGCCGGCCAGCGAACGCAGCGCCGCATCGTCGCGGATGATGGCCCGCAGCCGCGCGGGCGTGTGCGTGAACGGGCGGCGGATCCGTTCACCGCGAGCGAGCAACAGCGCCTCGACGATGCCTGACCGGCCACTACCGGCGTTGCCGTCGAGCCATTCGGCCCGCGCGAGATCCAGGAGGTCCTGCACCCGCTGCGATGCGGTCATCGTCCGGCGGTAGGTCACGTCGTCCCGCCCGGCCTGGTCCAGACCGACTCCCGCCGCCTCGGCCTCGACGTACCCGCGCAGCCAGCCGTCCGGCGGTGCCGAATTCCTCAGCGCACACCGGGCACCGACCCGGTCGCCCCGGTCCCGCATCAGCCGTACGCGCAACAGCGAGGACACCGAGCTCAGCAGGTTGTCGTCCTGCGTCTCGCGGAGCCGGCGAGCGCGGTCGAGGGAGTGCTGGGCCCGGGTGAGCTCCTGACGTTCGAGCGCCACCCACGCGTGCGCCAGATGTGTTGCGGCGGGACGCTCCGCCGCGGCGACGGACTCCGTGGCGAGTCGCTCGGCCGTGTCCGCGAGCACTTGTCCGCGGGACAGATGCCCACGGCAGGCCTCGGCGAGCGCCAGCGTGGCTAGGCATCGCAGCCGGAGATCCTCGCAGTCACCCGCAGCAGCCGTCCGGACCGCGTCGGCGAGCACAGTGCATGCGACATCGAGGTCGCCGCCGCGGAGGTACGCCGTACCCTCCGCACTCAGAACCAGCGCCTTCAGTACTGCGTTCCCGTGCGCGGCCAGTTCGTCCCGCCCCGCGCGAGCGGCGAGCAAGGTCAGGTCGATGCTGCCTGACTTGTCGTGCAGCAGGGTGGTCACGACAGCGGACGACACGGCCCAGCCGCTGCTGACAGGCGGGTCCACCGCGCAGCGCGCAAGGCTTGCCCTGGCCGCGGCGACATCGTCGTCGGCGACGGCGATCGCGGCGCGAACGAGCTGGACGTCAGCGGAGTCCGCGTCGGGCATGGCCGACAGACTGCGGGCCAGCTCCGAGCCCACCCGGGTCGGCAGCAGCAGGTCACCAACGCCCAGGCCGTTGACGACGAAGCCGGCGGCGCGTGCCCAGTCACCCCTCTCGGCGGAATGCCTGACTGCCTCGAGCGTTCGGCCGTTCGCGCCGTACCAGTCCGCGGCCCGCCGCTGCAGGTCGCCGATCGCGGAGGGCAGCGTGCGGTCCAGCCTGGCGCGGAGGAACTCACGGAAGAGCGGGTGGATCCGGTAGTGATCGGCGCGGCCGTGCGCCGGTTGGACGAAGGTGTTGCCGATCGCCATCCGGTGTAGCACCTCGTCGGCGTCCGGGCGATCCGCGAGCGCGGCACCGAGCTCCGGGGTGACGTCGTCGACCAGGCTGATCCTGAGCAGGAAGTCTCGATCGTCCCCGCCGAGATCACCGAACACCTCCGCGGCCAGGTATTCGGTCGCGAACCCCAGCGGCAGGGTCCGGTGGTCGCCGGCGCGGAGTGCGAGCGCTGCCAACCGTACGCCGGCCGCCCAGCCCTCGGTCCGGTCGAGCACGTCCCAGGTCGCTGCCTCCGGCTCCGTGATGTCATGGGCGCCGAGCAACTCCTCGACTTCCGCGCCGGTGAAGGCGAGGTCGTCGTACCGGATCTCTACGAGCGTCCCGTCCAGTCTGTAGCGGTGCAACGGCAGCGGCGGATCCACCCGGGTCGTCATCACTACCCGGAGCCGGTCCCCGGTCGTGTCGAGCAGCCGGACCAACTGCTCCAAGACCGACTGGCGCCATACCCGATCGGCGCCATCGAGAACGAGGACAATCGGTTCGGCCTCCGCGGTCCCGGCGGCGAGCGCGCTGCGCACATCCGGGATGAATATGTCGTCACAGCCGGCCAACGAGAGCCAGGTCACCGGTGTCTCTGGGTGACTCCTCGCCCACGCCGCGATGAGTGCCGTCTTGCCGGACCCGGCCGGTGCGCTGACCAGTGTCAGCGGAACCTCCTGGACGGCCTGCGAGATGCGGTCGAGCAACCGTGGCCGCTGGACGACGCGGAAGGGCGGCGCCGGCGGCTCGTTCCAACTGGGCGGGATGGCCGGTTCGATCACAGATCTCAGCGCGGGTGTGACCGGCGTGTGTTGTCCGATGCGCTCCGCCCGCGAATCCACCCTCATGCCCCCGGCCCCCTCCGCACAGCCTGCTTCGCACCGTCCGGCCAGGCCGGACGGTGCGTCTGGTCCCTTCTTTTCGACTGTGTGCTTCGCAGCCGACACCCGGCATCGCCCTAATAGGGTGAAACAGGAAGCCGAGCGCCGCGGTGACGCGGGGGTGTGCTCCGTCAATGAACTCGGGCGGCTACGGCTGAGGTCAGATCGCCTCGACGACGGCGTCGAGGAACTGCATCGGGCGCACGAGGTCGTCGTACTCGATCGGTGGCCGGCGGGTCTCGGCCATCTCCAGGAATACACGCAGGCCGGGTTCGACGTACGACTTGCCGAGGGTGAGCTCGCGGGCCGCGAGACCGTGCCGGCCGACGACCATGCCGTGGAACGGGACCTGGCCGTCCGGTCCCGGCCGCACCAGCTGGACCACGACCCGGACCCCACCGACGTCGGCGGTGGCGATGATCGTGTCGGCGACCTGCTCCACGCGTACGTCGCCGATGGCACCGGGCGCGAGCCTGAGGGCGACGTCGACCGGGTGGATGCCATAGAAGTAGATGCCGCCGTACTGACTGTCCGGATCCGCCGGTCCAGTGGTGATCACCGTCTGCGGAGCGCCGAGCGTCGCCGCCTGCCCGGCGAGCGCGTCCGTGTCCGGCACCCAGCGGACGGCAGACGACGAGGTCAACGGCGCATCGTGTTCGCGCGCCGCGGCAACGATCGCCCGGGCGTCGGCCTCGGTGCACGCAAGCGGCTTGTCCACGAACACCGGCAGGCCTTCGGCCAGGAACGGTACGGCGTGCTCCCGGTGCAGACCGCCGTGCCGGTCGGTGATGATCACCGCGTCGACCAGGCCGAGCAGGTCCGCGGGCGCGTCGACGAGCCGCTCGAGCTGCCCGGTGGCGCGGAGCTTCTCGTTCCGTGCGCTCGCACCGCCGCTGATGGCAACGACGCGGGTGTCCCCGGCTCGGCGCTCCACGTTCAGGTACTCGATGATGTGGTCGACGTGGGAGTTCTCCGTACCGATGATGCCGATGCGCACGTCACTCTCTCCCGGTGAGCCGGACCGGGGCACCGGTCCGGGCGGATTCGTAGATTCCGAGCACCAGTTCGAGCGCACGCCGGGCGTCCCGGGTGCCGATCGCCGGCGGGCGGCCGTCGCGCACCGCCGCGATGAAATCGAGGTACTGGTCGCGATGGGCGTCCGCGACCGACCGCGAGACGCTCGCCTCGCCCGCAGGCTCCTCGGCGAGGTTCGGCTCGGCCCCGCTCGCCTGGTCCGTGGGTTCACTGTCGGCGGTGTCGAAGGCAACGAGGTCGTCCTGCTCGATCACGGCGCTGCCGCGGTCGCCGTACACGGACAGCCGAACCGGCCGGCCCGGGTACGCCGCAGTCGTCGCCAGGATCGATCCGATCGCCCCACTGCGGAACCGCACGGTCGCGGCCACGGTGTCCTCGACATCGATCCGCTCATGCGCGAGCAGCTCGCTGTACGCCTGCACCTCGACGGGCTCGCCCAGCATCCACAGCAGCAGGTCGACCACATGGATGCCCTGGTTCATCAGGGCTCCGCCGCCGTCGAGCTCGACAGTGCCGCGCCAGCCGCCGGAGTCGTAGTACTCCTGCGAGCGCCAGAAGGGCGACTCGGCGATGCCCGCGGTGATCCGGCCCAGCCGGCCCGCGGCGACCGCCTGGTGGACGAAGGCGGGCGCGGGCTGGAACCGGCGCTGGCTGATCACCGCCACGGTCAGCCCGGTCCGCTGCTCCACGTCGATCAGTCGGTCGGCCGCTGCCAGCGTCACGTCGATCGGCTTCTCCACGATGACGTGTTTGCCGGCCTCGAGCGCGGTGATGGCGGCATCGGCGTGCAGCCCGCTGGGCAAGCAGATGCTGACCGCGTCGATGTCCGGCCGGGCGCAGGCCTGCTTCAGGTCGCTCATCGGCTCGCCGCCGTACTTGCCGCTCAGCGCGACGGCCCGGTCCGCCTCCACGTCGACCAGCGCGACCAGCTCCGCCTCTCCTGGCAGAGATGCGATCAGGCGGGCGTGGGTCTCACCGATGACTCCGGCACCGACCACTGCGAACTTCATCCGGCCTGTCCTCTCAGTTGTCCGTTGGTCCACGGCACCACGACTCCGCCCGCGTCGGCGCTCTCCTGGGCGAGCAGCGCAACCCGCGTCGCGGCGAAGCCCGCCGCCGTACTGATCTCGGGCTCGAGGCCCGCCGCGAACGCATCGAACGCGTCGGCCGCCGGACGCCGGCGCGGCGGCAGTTCCACCTGCCAGGGCGGACGTTCAGTGGTTGCCGCGATCAACTTGTTCTGCGCCCAGAACAACTCGGCCGTGCCCTCGGTTCCGGTCAGCCGCATCCGGTAGTCACCGTGGTACGGCGATGCCGCGGGCGTCAGCCAGTTGACTTCGATCGTCGCGGCAACCGGCCCGGCTCTGAGCAGCAGGGAGCCGGACAGCGCGAACTCACTGCCATCCACCAGCCCGGTGACCGTTCCTTCGGTTGCTCCCGACAACAACAGGACGAGGTCGATGTCGTGGACCGCGAGATCGCCGAGGATCCCGCCGTACCCCTTCCTGGTGAGGAACCAGTCCGGCCGCGTCGGCCGGTTGAGTTTGTGCGGCCCGGTCGATGCGACCTGGACGAGCTCTCCCAGCGAACCGTCGGCCAGCAGCGCACGAGCCGCGACGGTTTCCGGATAGTTCCGCTTCTCCAGCAGCAAGGTGACGATGCGCCCGGTCTCACGCTGAGCGGCCTCGATCGCGTCGAGCTCGGCGAGCGTCGTACAGAGTGGTTTGTCCGCGAGCACATGGGCTCCGGCACGGAGTGAGTCGACGATCGCCTCGGCGCGGTCGGCGTAGACCCCGGCGACCATGACGACGTCGGGTCGCAGTTCGGCGAGCAGTCGGCGGTGGTCGTCGTACGCCGGTACGTCGAACTCCGCGGCGTACCGGCCTGCCGTGGCCGGATCCGGATCCGCGACGGCGACCAGGTCCAGGTCCGCGCGCAGGGGCACCTCGTCCAGCGCGTACCTGACATGGGCGTGGGCGGCGCCGATCACGGCCAGCCGGAGGGATGCGGGCATGGATCGAGTCAACCCCGCAACCGGACCGCCAGCAACTCGAAGTCCGGCAGACCCTAGCGCGGACCTCCCGCGATCGACAGTAACCCGCGGGTCGCGACCTTGGCGGACGTGGGGCACTCACTAACCCGGTCCGTCAGCCGCCGAGTGCTCGCGGCCGAGCGGGGCCCGTGTGGCATCGTGCTGTGAGTGGTGCAGGTCCGGTCAGCGGCGCGGCATCGCCCAACCCGCCACCACCGCCGGGGCGGGGTGTGGGTGGACTTCCAGGCCATCACAATCACCGAGACGCTGCGATCGTCCGCGGGAGGCCATCGTCGTCGCCTCGTTGTGATGGCCTGGCGATCCGGTCGACGGCACGGGCAACACCCACCGAACCGACCGGGGCGCTGGATATCCGCTTGAATGGTGGGTTCTCCGCTCGTACACCACGGGAGAACCCACAACGCGCGGGGACAACCACTCAAACGGAAGGCTCTCCACTGGTGCGCCACCCGGACGCCCGTGACCCCTGAAATGGCGTTCGGGGTGAGATGCGGGAATGGCGTGAGGGGTCAGAGGCGGGAATGGCCTGGGGAGCTAGGGGCGGGGTCGGGGCGGCGCGGTGCTGCGGCGGACGATGAGTTCGGTGGGGACGGCAACCGGGGCGTGGTGATGTTCGCCGGCCCGGATCTCGGCGATCAACGCATCCACGCTTCGGCGGCCGACCTCCGCGAACGTCTGGCGGACGGTGGTGAGCGGCGGCCAGAAGTGGGCCGCCTCTTCCATGTCGTCGAAGCCGACCACGCTGACGTCGTCCGGCACTGCGCGACCTCGCTCGTACAGCGCTCGCAGTAGGCCGAGCGCCATCTGGTCGTTGGCCACGAAGACCGCGGTCACCTTGTCGTTGACGGCGAGCCGGCGGCCGGCCTCGTACCCGGAGCTGGACGTCCAGTCACCATCGAGCACCGGCGGCACATCCCGGCCGTGGTCGATCAGAGTCTGCTCCCAGGACCGGCGGCGTCGGTCCGCCGCGAACGACGTGGGTGGTCCGCCGAGGTGCCACACCGTCTCGTGACCCAACTCCAGCAGGTGCTCGGTGGCCAGCCGTGCGCCTTGCGCCTGGTCGGTGTCGACGATCGGGTAGTCGTAGTGCGCGCTGGAGTCGACGACCACGACGGGCAGCCCGTCGGGTAGCAGTACGCCGGCCTCGTCCAGGGTGTGCGCCTCGATCAGGATGATCACGCCGTCCACCGCCTGCTCGTCGAGCCGGCTGAACGCGTTCGTCACCGCGTTCTGGGTGACGTCCAGCACCGGCAGCAGGTTGATCGCGTACCCGCTGATGGTGGCTGCGGTCGCGATCGCGTCGAGGGTGCGCGTCGTACCGAAGCTGGACAGCTCGAAGACGATCACGCCGATACTGCGGAACTCGCCGTTGCGCAGCGCGCGGGCGGCACTGTTCGGCCGGTAGCCGAGCTCGCGCATCGCGGCCCGGACCCGGTCCCGGGTGGTCGCGTCGACGTTGAGCCGGTCGTTCGCGACCCGGGAGACCGTCTGCCCGGACACGCCGGCCAGCTGGGCCACGTCGGCCATCGACGGCCCGCGCCGTCGCCGTACCGCTGATTCGTCCGCCGGCATAGACCCCTCCTCGACTTGTGCCTGAGTGTAGACATGTTGACGTAAACACGCAGCACGACCGTGCCGCATGGGATTGCCTCGGTGAACGCCCCATTGTGTTGGCAAGATGGGGCGAATGAGCTGGCCTGCGATGGTGTGGATCGGTGGAGCTCCGGGGGCGGGCAAGTCGACGATCGCGCGCGACCTCGCGCGGCGCTGCGATCTACCGCTGCACCCGATCGACCTGTGGACCTACGACCACGTCGGGCGGATGCCACCGTTGCGGCCGTTGGCCGAGGATCTCGCCGAGGGACCGCAGTTCGCCGCCGAGGCGTTCGTGAAGATCGCGCGGGATCGGCTGGAGCTGGTGACCGCCGATGTCGAGGCACGCGGGCTGGGCGACGTACCGGCGCTGGTGGAGGGACCACAACTGTTCCCGTCGATGGCTGACGAGGTCGCCGCGGCGGTGTGGTTGGTGCCGGACGCGGAGCAGACCCGGCGGGCCCGGGAGCAGCGGCTGGCCCGGGCGGAGGACCCGGCGGGCCGGGCTCGGTTGGACGGCCTGCTGGCACGGGACGCCGTACTGGCCGACCTCGTACGGCGTGAGGCGGCGGAGCGCGGGCGGATCGTCATCGACGTGCCGGCGGATCCGGATTGGGCGGCGATCACGCGTGCTGTCGAGGACGCGCTAGGGCCGTTGCCGAGGCTCGAGGCCGGACCGGCGCTGCGCCTGCAGCGGGAGTACGAGAACCAGGCGGCCTGCCGGCGGGGGCGGCTGTGGCAGGCGGACATCGGGCTGGCCGAGCTGCCGCCGTACCCGTTCGCGTGTGAGTGCGGGCGGTCGGGATGCTCCGCGACCTGGCCGGGGAGGCCGGACGAGTACGACGTACTACGGCGAGCCGATGGGGCGGTCATGGTCTGCTGACCGTGCTAGGGTTGTCGCTTGGTTGCAGTTTTGCAGTTCCACGTTCGTTTCGAAGCGCCCGCGGAGATGTAATCCGCCGGGCGTTTTTCTCATTTCAGGCCACTGGTCTGTGTGGGTGGGCTCGTGCCGCAACCCGGGATCCGGCACCTGCCGGGTCCCATCCCCCACTGAAGGAGCAGATCATGGCCAGCGGAACAGTGAAGTGGTTCAACGGCGAAAAGGGCTTCGGCTTCATCACCCAGGACGGCGGCGGCGCCGACGTGTTCGTGCACTACTCGGCGATCGCGACGGACGGCTTCCGGTCCCTGGATGAGAACCAGAAGGTCGAGTTCGACGTAGCCCAGGGCCCGAAGGGCCTGCAGGCGGAGAACGTTCGCCCGGTCTGAACCACCGCGCACAGCAGGCCCGGCCGATCACGGCCGGGCCTGCTGTCATGTGGTCCAGAGATATTCGCCGTCGTCCAGCTGCTCGGTGCGGGTCAGGCCGGCGGCCGCGGTGACCGCGGCTGACGCGGCGTGGTCCGGGTGGACGTGGGCGATGATTCGCTCGAGGCCCTGGGCGCGCAGCCAGGTGACGAGACCCTGCGCGGCTTCCTTCGCGTAGCCGTGGCCCTGCCAGTCAGTCCCGACCACCCACGCGATCTCCGCCGTACTGCCGGTGACTGTCGTCTGCACATAGCCGACCAGCTCGTCGTCGTGCCGGATCACCCAGTTGAACCATTGCTCGTCAGTCCGGCCCGGACCGTCGAGCTGACGGCGGTAGCGAGCTTCCAGGACGTCCACACTCGGCGGCTCACCGCCGGTGAAGGTATAGAGGTCCGGATCGGACAGGACCTTCGCCATCTCGCCGGCGTGCTCGACCTGCAGCGGCTGCATGCTCAGGCGGGCTGTGGCAAAGGGCGTGATCGACCGCGGCGGTGGGGTGGCAGGTGTTTTCAACACTGTTCGACAGTAGCGCCGGACGGCTCGACCGCTCCCTCCTCGAGTGGCCCGTCCGGGACCACGCCTCGTCCAGCCTCGCTCTGGACCACCAGGCCGGCCAGGGAACAGTGCTACCCCTGATCTCCCGCTGGATCGTGAAAATCTCCCGTCCGCCCGGGACCATCTCCCGACTGTCCAGGGAAGACGGGCCCATCTCCCGACTGTCCAGGGAAGAGACGTACCGAAGGACGGGTGGTAGTCGCCTCCGCGCCCGGTCGCACCGACGCTTCACGCGGGAACCACCGTAGTGGCAGGCACTACTACCCGTCCTTAGGTACGCCCGAGCCGGAATTGCTGGATCAGCAACAAGATGCGGGGGTCGGCCGTGGGCGGGCGGAAACTGGCGCCATGATCGAGATCGATTGGGCGGGAGAGGCCGGGCGGCTCCGGACCGCGGCCGAGAGCGAGAGCGACTGGAACAGGACGGTTGCCACCAGCCTGGTCCGCGACAGCGACAAGGTGGCAGTGGACGTCGGCTGTGGCGGCGGCGGGATGGCCAAGGCGCTCGCCGAGGCCCTGCCGGCCGGTACGACGGTGGTCGCGATCGACGCGGACCCCGACGTACTGGACCAGGCCCGGCAGCACACTGCCGGCGCGGTCCGGTGTGAGCTGGCCTCGATGGACGACGGCGCGGAACCGTTGCGTAAGGCAATCGACGCACCGGCCGACCTGATCTGGGCGTCGGCTTCGGTGCATCACGCCGGCGACCAGCAGGCCGCTGTCGACGCACTGGCGTCACTGCTGGCACCAGGCGGTCGGCTGGCTCTCGCCGAGGGCGGTCTGCCGGCCCGAAGCCTGCCGTGGAACCTGGGCGTCGGCGAGCCCGGCCTCGAGCTGCGACTCGACCTGGCCCAGGACCGCTGGTTCAAGGTGATGCGAGACTCGCTCCCCGGCTCGGTGCCGATGCCGTACGGCTGGACCGAGGCGCTCACGCGCGCCGGGCTGAGCGACGTCACCACCCGAAGCATCCTCAGTGAAACCCCACCACCACTCTCCCCCGACCGCCTGGAGCATCTGGTCTCCGCGTTCCGCTTCCGAGTCGACCGTCTGACGGCTGAGCCCGCGGAGGACGGGCACTCGCATGGACACGGTCATGGGCATCTGGTGCCCGCCGATGGCGAGTGGTTGAGTGCTGACGACGTGGCGGCGTGGAAGCAGTTGCTGGACCCAGCCGGCCCGCACTACCTCGGCCACCGGACCGACCTCGCCGTACTGTCCGTGCGTAGCGTCCACCTCGGCCACGCACCGCGCTGACCACGCTCCGGCCTCGGCGTACGGCGTACTGGAGACGAACGCCACGCCGGGGCTTGGGCTGGTGGTGGCCTGGGTGTCGGTGGCTCGCCGTAAGGTGGGTGCCCATGAACGACCGGCTGGTGTGGATCGACTGCGAGATGACCGGCCTCGACCTGGCGGCGGACGCCTTGATCGAGGTCGCGGTGCTGGTCACCGACTATGAGCTGAACGTGCTCGGTGAGGGGATCGACCTGGTGATCGCGCCACCACCGGCCGCGCTGGAGCAGATGGGCGACTTCGTCCGCGACATGCACACCGCCTCCGGTCTGCTCGCCGAGCTCGAGCACGGGATCCCGCTCGCCGACGCCGAGCAGCAGGTGCTCGAGTTCATCTCCGGATACGTGAAAGAGCCGCGCAAGGCCGCCCTCGCCGGGAACTCGGTCGGCACCGACCGGACCTTCCTGGTCCGCGACATGCCGCGGGTCGAGGCGCACCTGCACTACCGCAACGTCGACGTCAGCTCGATCAAGGAGCTGGTCCGCCGGTGGTATCCGCGGGTGTACTACGCCACCCCTGCGAAGACCGGCAACCACCGTGCGCTGGCCGACATCACCGAGAGCATCGCCGAGCTCCGCTACTACCGCGAGACCGTGTTCGTCCCGCAGCCCGGTCCGGACTCCGACACCGCCCGGGCCGCCGCGACCCTGATCACCACCCCGGACGCCCCGCCGGCCCCCTGATCCAGGGTGTGGGTGGGCCGATTTCTGGTCCACGGGGTTCATCGCTATGATTGCTCAGCCGTCGCAGTCAGGGCGGCAATGGTGGGTGTAGCTCAGCTGGTAGAGCACCTGGTTGTGGTCCAGGTGGTCGCGGGTTCGAGTCCCGTCACTCACCCGAAGGCGAAGGCGATCTGTGTCCGCGGAAAGCGCGGACCTGGTCGCCTTCGGCATTTTGTGCGGCTGCGCTTCGCTTGCCGCGGGTGGGGGCTTCGCCACCCACACCCCCTGCGCCTTCGCTTCGCTCGGCTCCGTGGCTGGGGTTGCCGTTCGGCTTTTGTCTGTGGCTGGGGTCGCTGTTCGGCTTTGTCCGTGGCTGAGGTCGCCGTTCGGCTTTTGTCTGTGGCTGAGGTCGCTTTTGGGCTTGTCCGGGTTGGGGTTGTCTGCGGCCTTCGCTGGTGGCTGATGGGAGGATGCTCGGGTGAAGTCTTCTGGGAGTTTGTGGTTCGGGTATGGCGTGGTGTTGGTGGTCACGTTTGTGGTGGGGTTCTTGGCGTTCGCCGTCTGGGTGCTCTCGATGGTGTTCTGAAAAGTCGGGTGTGATCTTCCCGGCGGGTGGGTGCGTCTCTTGAGGCAGAGGCATCGACCGAGAGGCTGCGATGAGGGCAACTGAAGACTTCGAGGAGTTTGCGCGGGCGCGGATACCGCAGCTGTACCGCACCGCCTGGCTGCTGACAGGTGATCGGCACCACGCCGAGGATCTGGTCCAGGACACGCTCGCGAACATGCTGCGGACCTGGCACCGGGTCGAGAATCCGGCGGCGTACGCGCGGGCCGCGCTGGCGCGGACGTTCATTTCACAGCGGCGGCGGAAGAGCTGGACCGAGCGGCCGACCGCGGAGGTGCCGGAACGCGCCGAGCGGGCCGGTGATCCGGAGCTGCGGATGGCGCTGCAGAGCGCGTTGGCCGAGTTGGCGCCGTTGGATCGCGCCGTGCTGGTGCTGCGGTTCTTCGAAGATCGCAGCGTCGAGCAGGTCGCGCTCGATCTCGGCAAGAACGCCAGTGCGATCACCACCCGCACCGCCCGAGCCCTCGACCGCCTCCGCGCGGTCCTCGGCGACGGCGCCGCCCAGCTGATCGCGCACTGAACCCGAGGAGCACCCATGAACAACCAACTCACCGATCTCATGCAGCGGGCCACCGAGAACCTCGAGCCGGTCACGCCCGACCTGCTCGAACGGAGCGTCCAGCAGGGCCTCCACCTCCGGCGTCGTCGTACGACGGTCCTCAGCCTCACCGGAGCCGGAGCCGTCGTGGCCACCGTGGGCCTGATCGCCGGCGGAGTCCAGCTGCTCGGCGGCCCGTCGGAAGCAGCAGTCGCCGGTACGCCGGCCCCCTTGACCGCACCGCCGGCAGCCAAGCCGAGCCACGTGACCCCGCAGCAGACTCTCATCACACTCCGGTCCCTCGTCGAGGCACCCGGCCGGACTCTCACCAAGCCCGAGACGTGGGGCGAATCCAAGGACGGCTTCGTCGCCGCGGCGTACGTCGTCGACGACGGCAAGGGCGCCTCCCGCGTCGACGTCCTGCTCTCCGCCGGCGGAGAGGAGAACCCCTGCGCCACCGCCTCGACCGGCTGCACCAAGTTGCCCGACGGCTCGTCGGTGTTCGCCATGGCCGAGCAGCCCGAGTACCCGGGCAACCGCAACAAGGACGGCGTCACCAGCAACTACGTCGCCCTGTACCTGCGCGACGGACGCTTGATCAGCATGACCAGCTACAACGCGCCGGCCGAGAAGGACTCGCGGCACACCCGCCAGAAGCCGTTGTTCACGGTGGCGCAGCTCACCTCGATGGTGAAGAGCAAGACCTGGAAATTCCCACCGGCGAACCCGGTCAAGCCCAGCGGTACGGCGGTCAAGCCGTCGTCGAAGGTCCAGCCCAGCAAGTGAACGCAACGGCCCGGCTATCTAGGTGGATAGCCGGGCCGTTGGCGTCGCGGCCGTCGGGGCGGTGTCTATCCTTCGGCATGGTGGTGTTTGTCGGGGGCGGCGGGGCGTCGAGGGCCGAGAAGGCGGGTGCAGGCCGTCCAGCCGGCAAGTATGGCGATCAGGGTGGTGCCGCCGATCGCGATCAAGGCGGCGACGGCTGATGGAGTTCCGCTGTCGGTTGCGAAGTCCTCGGCATCGACCGCGGCGATGACCTGGGTCGGGTCGTCCGGCTTGTAGAGGATGCGGAGCGGGGCGGCGTATCGCGTGCCGACCGCCGGTGGGTGGCGGCCGTCGGCGTTGCCCTCCGGATCGCCCAGGTTGTTCCACAGCGTCGCAAGGTGACGTTCCCCCGCCACGACGAACGTCACTTCGACCTCGTCGATGTAGCTACCACCCTTGCTGTACCGGACCCGCAGCTCGACCTGATCCGCCACGGTCTCGACACCCGTGTCCTGGTACTCCTGCCCCACGGCTCGCTGGTGGCGGATGTCGAGAAGGGCCACGAGACCGAGCACGGTGGCCACCAACGCAAACGCGCCCACGACCGAGGCCCAACGCGGAATGGACGGCACGATCAGGCCTCTTTCGGTCGACGACGACAGAGTCGCCGACCAGGCTTCCCGGCACACCTTCGCCCGTCGTCCCGCGAGAGTACGACGGACTCACTCGTAGTATCGCCGTCCGGCACCGCGCGTTACACGCGTCCGGGTGCAGACTCGTAGGCAGACAGTGGGCCCGGAGTAGGGAGCACGGATCATGCGCGACACGGTGGAGCCCGGCGGTGACGGACCGGAGGTCGAGGAGGCCTGGTCGCAGGAGGACTACCACCACCCCGCTGCCGGCTGGGGTGCGGCGGTGTCGGTCGCGAGGGTGCTCACCCGCGAGCACGCGGTCGTGTCGGGTACTCGCGCGATGCTCAAGATGAACCACGAGGACGGCGGGTTCGACTGCCCCGGGTGCGCCTGGCCCGACGCCACCGACGGGCTCAAGCTCGACCTCTGCGAGAACGGCATCAAGCACGTCGCGTGGGAGATGACCTCGAAGCGCGCCGGCCGCGAGTTCTTCGCCCAGCACACGGTGTCCGAGCTCGCTACCTGGACAGACTTCGTTCTGGAGGATCAGGGCCGGCTGACCGAGCCGATGGTGTACGACGCTGCCACCGATCGCTACCGGCCGATCGAATGGCAGGCCGCATTCGACCTGATCGGCCAGGTCCTGCGCAGTCTGGACACCCCCGGCCAGGCGGCGTTCTACACCTCCGGCCGGCTCAGCACCGAGGCGACGTTCCTCTATCAACTGATGGCCCGGGAGTACGGCACCAACAATCTGCCGGACTGTTCGAACATGTGCCACGAAGCCTCCGGCCGAGCACTCCAGGCAGCGCTCGGCACCGGGAAGGGCACGGCCGATCTCAAAGACTGGGAGACCGCCGAGGCCCTGTTCATCCTCGGCGTCAACGCCGCGTCGAACGCACCGCGGATGCTGACCGCGCTCTCGGACGCGTATCGCCGCGGCGCGCAGATCGTCCACATCAACCCGCTGGTCGAGGCCGCGGCCCGGCGCACGATCGTTCCGCACGAGGTCGTCGACATGGCGCTGTTCAAGTCGACGCCGACCAGCACCCTGAACCTCCAGGTCCGGCCGGGCGGCGACCTGGCCCTGCTCCGCGGCATCGCGAAAGCCGTACTCGAGGAGGCGCGCACCGATCCGAAGGCGCTCGACGAGGTCTTCCTCGAGCGGCACACCGACGGGCTCGCGGCGTACCAGAAGTTGTGTGAGGCAACGGATTGGCGGGAGCTGGAGCGGCAGTCGGGACTGTCCGAGGCGGACATCCGACGCGCGGCGGAGATCTACTCACGGTCCAAGCGCACGCTGATCAGCTGGTGCCTCGGCCTCACTCAGCACGAGCACGGCGTCGACACCGTCCGCGAGATCGTCAATCTCCTGCTGCTGCGCGGGAACCTGGGCCGCGAGGGCGCAGGACCGTCGCCCGTCCGCGGGCACAGCAACGTGCAGGGCAACCGCACCTGCGGGATCGATCACCGCCCGACGACCGAGTTCCTCGACCGGCTCGCCGCCGCCTGCGGCATCGACCCCGCGCGCGAGCACGGCCTCGACACGGTCCGCACGATCGCCGCGATGATCGACGGATCGGTCAAGGTCTTCGTCGGGATGGGCGGCAACTTCGCGCTGGCCGCTCCGGACACCGCGGCGACGGCGGACGGCCTGCGGCATTGTGAGTTGACCGTGCACGTCAGCACGAAGCTCAACCGAAGCCACCTGGTGCGCGGGCGGAAGGCGCTGATCCTGCCGTGCCTGGGGCGGACCGAGCTGGATCTGCAGTCAGCCGGACCGCAGTCGACCTCGGTCGAGGACTCGATGAGCATGGTTCATTTGTCGAGGGGCCGGAAGCGGCCGGCCTCGCCGTACCTGCTGTCGGAGCCGGCGATCATCGCCGGGATGGCTCGGGCGACGCTGCCGGGGAGCGCGACGCCGTGGGAGTGGTACGTCGAGGACTACGACCGGGTGCGTGATGTGATGGCGAAGGCGCTGGACGGGTTCGAGGACTTCAACCGGCGGGTCCGGGGGCCGCTCGGGTTCCGGCTGCGGCAGCCGGCCCGGGAGCTGGTGTTCCGCACGCCGTCCGGGCGGGCCGAGTTCTCCACCGCCGACCTGCCGGACGTCGTGCCCGCGGACGGCGTCCTCGTGTTGCAGACGATGCGGTCGCACGACCAGTGGAACACCACGATCTACTCCGACGACGATCGCTATCGCGGGGTGAAGAACCTCCGCACGCTGATCCTGATGAACCGCGACGACATGCGGTCGCGCGGGATCGGGCAGGGTGCCTTGGTGGACATCACCGCGACCGCGCGGGACGGGTCCACGCGCGTACTGCGGAACTACCGGGCGCTGCGGTACGACGTACCTCGTGGCAGCGCCGCCGGGTACATGCCCGAGATGAACGCGCTGGTCGCGGCGAGCGACTACAGCACGCAGAGCGATCAGCCGTTGATGAAGAACATCAAGGTCCGCGTCGTCCCGGCCTGAATCCGGCGGCGAAGCGGTCAGGTGACGGGGTCGACGTACCAGTCCGGGAGGGGGACCGGGCGGAGGTCGGTCGGGTCGCCGGGGCGGCTCAGGGTCAGCACGGCCCGTTCGATCTCGGGGCGGGCGTTCAGCGCCTCCTCGATGTCGTTCAGGCGGATGGCGACGGCGGACTCGGGGTCGTTGCCGATGACGTCGACCGCGGCGACCAGGAAGATCTTGTCGGCGCCGACCCACTCCATGTGCAGGAAGCTGACCCGTTCGATGTCCTTGTGATCGAGCAGCGCCCGCAGCGCCCGGTTACGGGCCAGCGGCGTGACTGCCTCACCGGTGAGGAAGTCCATGTTCCGGCTGATCAGGAACAGCGCGACCCCGCCGAGCAGCAGGCCGACGACGATCGACCCGATCGCGTCCCAGACCGCGTTGCCGGTCAGCTGGTGCAGCAGGATCGCCAGCGTCGCGATCACGATCCCGATCAGCGCCGAGAGATCCTCGACGAACACCGCCCGCAGCACCGGGTTCGAGGTGATCCGCACGTACCGCAACGGCCGCAGCATCCGCTTGAGCGCACCGGCCTTGGTCTGCCGCAGCGCCTGCGCGAACGAGATCCCCTCGAGCACGAACGAGATCGCGAGGACGACGTAGGCCCACGTGTAGGACGGGTTGCCCTCCCCGTTCTGCAGCGACTGGATCCCGTGCCAGACCGACACCGCCGCGCCGACGGTGAACAGTCCGAACGCGGCGAACATCGACCAGATGTAGCCCTCCCGCCCGTACCCGAGCGGATGCGTCCGGTCGGCCGGTTTCCGGGCCCGCCGCTCGCCGACGAGCAGGAAGATCTCGTTGCCGGTGTCGGCCCAGGAGTGCGCGGCCTCGGCCGTCATCGAGGCTGAGCCGGTGATCACCGCAACGGCCGTCTTCGCCACCGCGATCAACAGATTCGCGGTCAGCGCGACCACCACGGTCAGAAAGCTCTCGCCCCCCGCGTTATCCGAGCTACTCACAGCACGACAGTAATCCCCCGCCCTCGCCGGTCACCGCAACCTCGCCTCAGGTGCCGCGGATCACGAAGCTCTTGCTGTAGCCGGCCTGGAATCGCCCGCAGGTCGGGAAGTACACGCGGTAGATCACGTTCCCGACGTACGGCGGCTGGGCGAGCACCGTGAACCGCCCGCTCTGCCGCACGACGTCCTGGCTCACTCCGCGCCACGCCGTCGCGCCGGTCAGGCGCTGCAGGACCACCGCGCACTTGGAAGGAGCGCCCGCCACCGTGCCGTTGACCGGCACGATCGTGCCGACCGGGACACTCGTCCTGGAGAGCGTCGCGCCGACGATCCCCGGCCGGCTGACCGACCAGCCGAGCCCCGCGGTGTCGAACGCACGGCCGCGCAGCCGGACACAGTTCAGCGCGTCCGCTGCAGCGGCCGGATAGACCCGTTCGGCGATCCCGGCGGTGTTGGTGAGATAACGGTCTCCGTCGTGCTCGACGCAGAGGTTGTCCCAGGTGATCTGGACGTTGATCCGGCTGCCGTACGGCTTGCCGGTGGCGGAGTCGGTGATCGCGACCCGGGCTGTGTACGCCGAACCGAACGGCACCACCTTCGGGATGATCGAGACGCCGATCCTCGGCAGGTGGAGGCCGGTGACAGCGATGCTCGGACCGGCGAAGGGGGTCGGGGTCGTCATGCTGCCGGTGGAGCCGTCGATGATAGTGCCCTCCATCACCCCGGTGACCTTGAACGTCCCGTTCGCCGTCGACGGCACGTACAGCGAGCCCTTCCAGGTGCCGCTCTGAACGGTCCCGGAGACCAGCCCGAGGAGCGCCGCGACCATGTAGCGCGCCGGCCCGGTGCCGCCGGTTCGATCCAGGAACACGTTGAGAAACACGGTGCCCGGCTCGGTCGTCTTGTACCCACCGACCACGGTGACCGGAACGGCCACGGTGTTCAGCCCGGAAACGGCGACCGCCGCACGCCCGAGCGTGACGCTGGTGACCGTCAGGTTCGGATCCGGCGAAGTCGCCGCCTCGGGTACGGCGGTTGCGGCCGGCGCGACCGCCACCGCCACCACCAACGAAACCGCCGCAGCCAGCAAACCCCTTGTGCCCATTGCCGCAGAATGGCACGCAAACCCACCACTGCCTAGCACCGGAAACCCTTTATTTGTTGACGAAGACCGAGATGTCACCGCGCCACAACAATCACCGGACGATCCGCCGGAGATCGCAACTTCGGCGCCCGAACCTGCATCTTCAAACGCCGCACTCCAGCTTGCCCAGCGCCGCGGCTCCGAAGAGACTCCACGTAGTGGCGTGACACGATTGGCAGGTGCGGATTTTCTCTGGCGGGGTGGACGGCGACCAGGCCGTCGAGCTGGCCTTCGGGCACGCGTTGGTTCGGCGGGCGTCGGCCGGCGAGGTGGAGGAGGCGCTGCGGGTCTATCGACCGTCAGGCCCGGTTGTGGTGTTTGGGCGGCGGGACACGCGGTTGCCGGGCTTCGGGGCGGCGGTGCGTGCGGCTCGGGCGGCCGGATTCGAACCGCTGGTGCGGGCAGTGGGTGGACGCCCGGTCGCCTACACGGATCAGGCGTTGGTGGTTGATCACGTCAAGCATGAGCGACTGGCGCCTGACGGGATGGAGACCCGCTTCAAGCAGTACGGGTCGCTGTACGCCGACGTGCTGCAGACGCTCGGGATCGACGCGCGGGTCGGAGCGGTGCCGGGCGAGTACTGTCCGGGCGCTCACAGCGTCAACGCGCGCGGTGTGGCGAAACTCGTCGGCACCGGGCAGCGCGTCGTACCCGACGGGTGGCTGTTCAGTGCCCTGGTCGTGGTGGGCGACGACGGGCGCCTCCAACCACTGTTGGCCGATGTCTATCGACACCTGGAGTTGCCCTTCGACCCGGCGTCCGTCGGCTCGCTCTCGACCGAAGTGCCGGGCTTGACGGTCGAGACCGTGGAGCGCCATCTACTCGACGCGTACGGCGCGACAGACCCGCAGGCGCTCGACGACGCAACCCTCGAGCTCGCGAAGTCACTCGCCGCCGATCACCGGGTCGCCTGAATCAGTCGTGGGTCAGACAGCGGGACGGCAGCTCGAACCACCTCAGGTGATCGAAGTCCGTGTTCACGCGGCCCTCGGAGTCGGTGCTCTGCTCCTGACAGGTGGACAAGAGTTCGCGGGCTTCGTTGAGGTAGTCCTCGAGAGCTGACTCCGGTGCGGTGTGATCGTGGCGTGGGTACCTCAGCTTGCCGTCTGCGTCGTACCCGACCTGCGACAGCCGCATCGGCGGCTCGACCGGACCACGATGGTGCCGCCACAGACCCGTCGCCGGGTCGAAGCGGTAGTCGCCGAGCAGTCGCCATCCGTCACGCGCGACCAGCTTGACCGCCTCCACGACGTACGAGAAGACCGCCTCCGAGATGAAGTAGTTGAAGTTGACCCGCACCCACCCGGGCTTGATCCCCTCGCAGCCGTGCAGGATCTCCTCGGCGAACTCGTGCGAGCGCACCAGGTCGATCCCCAGCAGCGTGTGTCCGTACGGACCCGCGCACGAGCACCCGCCCCGCGACTGGATGCCGAACAGGTCGTTCAGCAGGGCGACCACGAAGTTGTGATGCAGGTAGCGCCCGGACGGCGCCTTCACCTCGAACGAGACGATCGACAGCCGCTCGGAGTCCAGATTGCCGAGGATCTGCAGGTGCGGCTCGTCCTTCCACACCTCGACCGCGCGGCGCAGGTACGCGTCCTCGTGCGCGCGGATCACCTCGATCCCCACCGCCTGCTTCAGCTGGAAGGCCAATCCGGCCCGGATCGACCCGATGATCGCCGGCGTACCGCCCTCCTCCCGGTGCACCGGGTCGTCGAGATAACGGTGCTCCAACGGATTCACGTACGCGACCGTCCCACCACCAGGCACGTCGGGGACCCGGTTGCGGAGCAGCTCACGCCGGGCCACGAGTACGCCGGGAGTCCCCGGACCGCCGATCAGCTTGTGTGGACTGAGGAAGATCGCATCCTTGTACGACAGCGGGTCAGCGTCGCGGCCGCCGTACATGTCGATCTCGACGTACGGCGCCGCGGCCGCACAGTCCCAGAACGACAGAGCGCCGTACCGATGCAGCAGCGCCGAGACGCGTTGGGTGTTGCTGACGATGCCGGTGACGTTGCTGGCCGCGGAGAACGAGCCGATCTTGAGCGGGCGATCGGCGTACTCGATCAGGCGCTCCTCGAGCTGCGGGATGTCGATGTGGCCGTCGTGGTCCTGACTGATCAGGACGACGTCGGCGATCGACTCACGCCACGGGAGCTCGTTGGAGTGGTGCTCGTAGGGCCCGATGAAGACGACCGGGCGCTGGTCGGGTGGAATCTGGTCGGTCAGGTGATAGGTGTCGTCCAGTTCGGCGGGGATGCGCAGGCCGAGGATGCCGATCAGCTTGTCGATCGCGCCGGTCGCGCCGGAGCCGCAGAAGATCAGCGCGGTCTCGTCGTCACCGCCGACGCTCTGGTGGATGATCCGGCGGGCGTCCTCGCGCAGGCGGGTGGTCTGCAGCCCGGTCCCGCTGGACTCGGTGTGCGTATTCGCGTACCGCGGCAGGACCTCCTCGCGGATGAAATCCTCCAGGAAGGTGAGCGCGCGACCGGACGCGGTGTAGTCGGCGTACGTGACCCGGCGGGGACCGTACGGCCCCGGCATCACCTGGTCGTCCCCGATCACCGACGCCCGGATCCGCCGCAGCAGCGGCGTGTCCGGCGGCATCTCCCCCTGGCTCCTCATGCCTCAGAGTAAGGCGACTGAGTGACGTTCGTCTCGTGCCGTCGCGGTGAGCTGTGGATAAGGTCGGTCCCAGTCGACGGCGAGGAGTTGGGATGACGTTTTCCGGCGAGCTGTGGGACCGCGGTGGGGCGTCCAGGTACGACCAGATCGTCCGGCATCCGTTCATCACCGGGCTGACCGACGGGACCCTCGACCACGATGCGTTCCGTTACTTCGTCGTCCAGGACAGTCACTACCTGCGGGCGTACTCGCGGGCGCTCAGCCTGGTTGCCGGACGCGCTCCGGACGAGGACGCGGTGAGCATGTTCGCGCTGCACGCCGCCAACGCGATCGCGGTCGAGCGCTCGTTGCACACCTCGCTGCTGGAGTCTCTGGGGTTGACGGTGGCCGATGTCGACGCAGCCGGGTCCGGACCGACGACAACGGCGTACATGTCCTATCTGACCGCTGTCTGCGCCACGGGCACGTACGCCGAGGCTGTCGCCGCCGTACTGCCCTGCTACTGGATCTACCGCGACGTGGGCCGCGAGCTACTGAAGCGGTCGTCGCCGGACCCGCTGTACCGGCAGTGGATCGCGACGTACGGCTCGGACGAGTTCGACGCGGTGGTGGAGTCGGTGCTCGCGGTCACCGACGCACTGGACGTGAGCGCGTCCGAGCGGGAACGATGTCATCAGCACTTCGCCACGACGTGCCGCTATGAATGGATGTTCTGGGACGCCGCGTACCACAAGCTCGATTGGCCGGTGGGATGAAGGACTTCTACGACGTCGTGATCGTCGGCGGCGGGCACAACGGCCTCGTCGCCGCCACGTATCTGGCCCAGTCCGGGCTGTCTACGCTCGTACTGGAGCAACAGGCCCACACCGGCGGCGCAGCGGTCAGCCAGCAGGTGTTCCCGGGTGTGGACGCGCGCCTGTCCCGGTACTCGTACCTGGTCAGCCTGCTGCCCGACAAGATCGCCGCCGACCTCGGTCTGTCCCTCGAGCTCCGCTCGCGCGCGGTGGCGTCGTACACGCCGGTACGCCGTTCTGGACGCGATCTGGGCCTGATGGTCGAGCGGCCGGAGGGGGCGGCGACCCGTGCGTCGTTCGAGGCCCTCACTGGTAGCGGTGCCGACTACGCGGCGTGGACCTCCTTCTACGGCGCCGTAGGCTCCCTTGCCGCCGCCATCGCCCCCACACTGCTCGAACCCCTGCAGTCCGGCGCCGTACTGCGCTCACGTGTCGACTCGGCGCTCTGGGACGAGCTCATCGAACGACCTCTGGGCGAAACCATCGAGCGACGCTTCGCCGACGACACCGTGCGCGGCGTGGTCGCGACCGACTCGGTCATCGGCACGTTCGCGTCACTCCACGACGAGTCACTGATCCAGAACCGGTGCTTCCTGTACCACCTGATCGGCAACGGCACTGGTGAGTGGCGGGTGCCCGTTGGCGGTATGGGGGCTGTCACGGACGCACTGGCTGCTGCAGCCCGCCGCGCCGGCGCCGCACTGGTCACCAACGCCGAGGTGACGACTGTGGAGGCCGACGGTGTGCGCGGGTCTGTCACCTGGATGGGTGGCGACGGCGAGCGGTCAGTTGACTGTTCCTACATCCTCGCGAACGTCGCACCGGCCACGCTGGATGCTCTCCGTGGTCGCCATGTCGAGGTGCGGCCTGAGGGGTCGCAGCTGAAGATCAACCTGCTGCTGCGCCGGCTGCCTTTGTTGAAGTCCGGCGACGATCCGGCGCGGGCCTTCGCCGGGACCTTCCACATCGACGAGGACTACAGCCAGCTGGAGTCGGCCTATTCTGAGGCGGCTGCTGGCGGGCTGCCCGCCGTACCTCCCTCAGAGGTCTACTGTCACTCCCTCACCGACCCGTCGATCCTGTCGCCGGAGTTGGTTGCCTCCGGCCACCACACGCTGACCGTCTTCGGTGTCCACTTCCCCGCCCGGCTGTTTGCCGACGACAACGACGCAGCCCGGGACCTGGCGACTCGCCGGGTGCTGGCCGGCCTGGAGTCCTACCTCGCCGAGCCACTGGAGGACTGCATCGCCCGCGACGCGGACGGCAACCTGTGTGTCGAGGCCAAGACGCCGTACGACATCGAGGAATCCGTCGGCATGCCCGGCGGCCACATCTTCCACGGCGACCTCCAATGGCCCTGGGCCACCGACGACGCCGACGCCGGCCGCTGGGGCACCGAGACCGACGTCGCCAACCTGCTGATCTGCGGCTCCGGAGCCCGCCGCGGCGGCGCCGTCTCCGGCCTCGGCGGCCACAACGCCGCCATGACCATCCTGACCGCCTAACCGATTTCGCATCTCCCCCGCCCCCCTGCTACGATCCTCATCGTTCGAAAGCACCACAAGCGCCGCTAGCTCAATTGGCAGAGCAGCTGACTCTTAATCAGCGGGTTCGGGGTTCGAGTCCCTGGCGGCGCACAAACATGCAGGTCAGAGGCGGGTTCCGCCTCAGCGAACCCACCCCAGGTGTGACTTATGGGGTGGGTTTTGTCGTTAGAGATCATCGGCGATCGTCTCCAGTGCGTCGGCGGCGGCCGGGTTCTTGGCCTTGCGTCCCATATAGACGTCCTGGGTCAGCGAGGGGCGCGCGTGGCCGAGCTGGTCGGCGATCTGCCGAGCACTTTGGCCGGCGTCGTCGAGGATCGTCGCCGTCGTCTTCCGGAACGCGTGCGATGTGATCCATGCCATAGCGTCGGCCGCGACCGGCGTTGACGCCTGAGCCGTGATCTCGATGACCTCCGATCGGCGACCGACCGGTGTGCCGTAGGCGTCGAGGATCGTTTCGACCTCCTGGACCTCGATCCGCACCCGGCCGTTCTCCATTAGACTGATTCGGTTCTGAGCGCACCCAATCACCTCCGCGGCTTCCTTTTGGGTGAGGCCGGCCAGCTGGCGGCAGTCCTTCAGCGCCCGACCGAGATTCCGCCGAAGTTCCGAGCCGATCGGCGAGCGAGCATCCCGTAAGGAGCGGCGGGTGTTCGAGGGGTCACGAAATCCACCGGTGCTGTCGGGGAAGACCGGATCGGTCAGCCGGACACCCTGGACGAAGCGAGCCCGCAGCATCGCCACGCACCACGACGGGATCTTGAGCACCCGCTCCCCCGCACGAGACTTGGTCCTGGTCCGGAGCAGCCCCTCGCCCTTCGACCGGACGATCTGGTGTGTGATGGCAACCTCACTGCTGAAGAAGTTGATCTGCTCCCAGATCACGCCCAGCGTTTCGCCGATCCGAACACCAGTGCCCAGCATGAACACCGTCAGATCGAAGAGATCGGCCTCGACCGCCTTCGGGTCGGAGTTCAGCATCTGGAACCACATCCGCCGCTCATCGGCCACCAATGCACGAGGATTGCGCTTGCTCTTGACGCCCTCGATCCGCTCGATCTCGCGGACCGGATTCGACTCCATTGCTCCATGACGAACGGCCAGCCCGCAGACTCCCGAGATCACCGAACGGCTCGTCTGGGCAGTTGGTACGCCGACCTTCGTCTTGATCTGCTTGATTACCCTGTCGACGAGCGGGACGGAGAACTCGCCGAATCGGACCTCCTTGAGAGCTGGCAGCACATGGTTGCGAAGCGCCCGCTCGTAGGCATCACGGGTGCCGGTCGAGCGGGTCCCGTCCTTGACCTTCTGGAGCACTTCGTCGTACCAGAGCTCGGCGCCAACAGAGAAGCGGTCCATCGAGGTCAGGCCCCCGCCGCTTCGCGCCCTGACTCGCTCGCGGAGTCTGTCCTTCAGGTTGGACTCGGCCTCCGTCTTCGTCCGGCCATAGGCTGGCACATGTCGAGTGATCCCCTCGAAGTCCCGGAAGTACGTCTCCGCACGGTACCGATCCGGCTTGCCCTTCTTGCCCTTGTGAGACACGTAGGTCCGGACCGAGCCCCAGGTCCCGAGCGGCAAAGGCTTTCGTCCCATGATCAGCGCTCCCTCACGACGCCAACCGGCGAGACTTCACCCAATCGACCACCTCGTCCGGGTCGTACCGCAGATGCTTGCCGATCCGCACACCGCAGCAGGCCCGACCTTCTTGAGACGCCATCCATAAAGCGTCTTGACCGGAACACCCAGATACGTCGACACGTCCTCGATGGTCCACAGCGGCTTCACGTCCACAGTCATGCATTGATCCCTTCATTTAGGAGTTGTTCGAGTTGGTCTTTGACAAGGCGTCGGTGTTCGCGGGCTTTGGTGGCGGCGGTGGTGGCGAGGAGTGCGTCGCCGATGGTTCGCCAGCCGGTGTTGGCGTAGGTGAAGTTGCCGACGATGAGGGTGGTTTCGGTGTCGGCGGTGTGTTCGGCGGTGCGGTGTCGTTCGCGTCGCCAGTTGGCGCGGGCTTCACGGAGTGCTTTGAGGGTGGTGGAGTACTGGCGTGACTTGGTGGAGAAGTGGCCGCCGAAGCCGAGCATGTGTGCCCACCGCTGCAAGCGGCGGTAGGACAGACGTCCGGAGTTCTTCGCGGCCTCGTCGGGGTCAAGGTCGGAGTCGGGTCGTCCGATCCGCCAGCACGCGTCGACCAATCGGCCGGCATGGGTGTGCCGGGTCGCGTAGCGGCGGACTGTCGCGTTGGTGAGCCTCGCTGATGAATGCCCGGTGGCCTCCGCTGCCTTGGTGGCGTATTTGGCGAGGTATCCGGCAACGGCGGTTTCGGTGATCACGCCGTCGACAGCCTTACGCACGGGGCGTACGTCGAGTTGGGTGCCCCACTCGATGAGCCAGCCGTCAGGCTGGTCGGGGTGTGGCAGGGACCGGAACCGGGTTCCGGTGACGGCGCGGCGGATCGAGGCGGCCAGGAGGGTGAGGTCGGCGGTGAGGTGCGGTATGGCGATGGTGTGGGGCTCGAGCGGGTTGGTGCCGTCGAGGCGGAGCAGGGCGTGGAAGTGGGCTACTCCTCTGGCTTGCATTTCGGCGACCTTGCCGTAGGAGAGCTTGATGGTGACGCCGTGTGCTTTGGCCCAGGCGCGGAGGATGTCTTTGGCGCGGTCCATGGTGCGGCGCCACAGTTCGCCGGACAGGGCGTTCCAGACCACCTGGTGGTCGTGGTCGTAGCAGTCCAGACACAGCGGCGTGCCGAGGATCTTCTCGCCGTCGTGGTGGGTTTGGTGGCAGCGCAGGTCGATGCCGTGCGGGCAGGGATCGGGTTTGCGGCGGGGGCGGCAGGTCTGGTTGCGGAGTTGCCCGTCGCGGCCGCGGTGCTTGCGGGCGGAGTGCACGGGGCCGAACGAGGGTGCGGTGAAGGTGACGAAGGCGCAGGGGTGCTGGGTGACGGTGGTGGGGATGCCTTTGCCGCCTTGGAGGCCGGCCAGGACGAGTTGGTAGGTGTCGCCCCGGTAGACCTCCGCGCAGGATGGGCAGACGGCGGCGCGGCGGTTGCCGCAGGCTTTGTAGATGACGCCGTCGGGCATGTCGTCGGTGGGGCGGGTGGAGATGATCCGGCCGGTGCGTTCGGACACGATGTGGGACTCGCCGCGCAGCTGGACGGGGCGGACGCAGCCGCCTGCGGAGGCGGTGTGTTCGAGCCAGCCGTCGTAGTCGGCGGTTGAGGCGGCGCGGGCGATGGCTTCTTCGAGCCCTGAGGCGGGGTTGTGGCGCTTCCCGGGGTCGAGGGTGGGTCGATGGGTCTCGATCGTGAGGAGCGGGTCTTGGGCGCCGCCCACGGCGGGGGTGGTGGCGGTGGTCGTCATGTGCGGGCTCCTTTCGAGACCGTTGGTCCGTTTGATGTGGTTGGGGTAGGGCACCTAGGAGGTTGGCTGGCTCCGTTCTCGGATGGGGGCCAGCTCGGCGTTGGCGGCTGGGGAATCAGCGTCGGGCCGCAGGTCCTTCCGGCCGGCCAAGCGGGGCTGGGGAGGCAACGGGGAGCTGCCCGGGGGACCTGCGGTTTCCGGCTACGTGTCAAGCGATGGGTGTGGGGGCGGGTTCGAGTTCGGGGGTGCCAAACAGGTGGTAGCCACAGCCGATGCAGTACCGGCCGATCACGCGGTAGGGGGTCGGGTCGGTGGCGGGGTTGATCTGGATGACGAGGGCGTAGTCGTCGCCGGGTTCGAGGACGGTGGGGCACCAGTCGTGGCCGCCGAGGTGGTCGGAGGCGACCCAGTCGCAGAGGAACTCGTGGTCGGCGGTGGCGCGGTGGGCGGTGATGTTGGCGTAGGCGTTGATGTCGATGCTCATCGGTGTGTCCTCTCAGGTCGGGGTGGGTTCGGTGTTCGCCCTCACCCCCGGGGTGTTCGCCCAGGGATGGGAGCCAGCAACGAACCGGTGACTATTCGTCGGGTTCGAAGGTGGAGTCGCAGACGCCGCAGGTGATCTCGCCTTCGGCGAGGACTGCTTTGGCGACGCGGATGCGGCGGGGGCACTGGCAGGCACAAGCCACCGCGTTGTTGTTGTTCTTCTTGGCCTCTCCCCCGCTCATCTCGGGGTGGCGGTAGGCGATGAGCGCTGCCTTGAGTTCGGCCAGCACGCTCTTGTAGGTGGTCGCGGTTTCCTTGCGGAGGGTGCAGGGTGACCAGCCGATGCGTGGATCTTTGGTGGCGTCGAGTCCGAGCTCGGAGGCGAGTTCGGCGAACTTCTGGTTGTGCCACCGGCCTTGGCGGCTGGTGTCTTTGATCTCGCGGACGTTCGCGAGAGCGTGTGCTGCTTCATGGAGCAGGGTGGTGAAGACCTCGTCGACGGGTCGTTTGAGTCCTTCGCCGGAGATGAGGACTTCGGCCAGGCGCTGTTCGCCGTGTTGCCACCGAACGGGTGCGAAGTGTCCGTACTTGGCGTGTTTGGTGGCGGTGCCGGAGCCGACGATGATCACGACGGCCGGCACTTCTTGGTGGTTGGCGCGGATCGCTGCCCACGAGGTTTCGAGGGCGAGGACGAGTTCCGCGGTGGTGTACTCGCCTTGACGCTTACGTGTCAGTCGCGCTTTGGGCGACCCCGTTCGGGTCGTCTTGGTGGCCGCGGTTTTCTTGGCCCGCTTGATGGTGACCGAGACTGCCGGATGGCTGCCGCCGGTGCTCAACTCCTTGAGCTTGTTGCGTACGGCAATCAGTGACACGTAGCTGGTGGCCCGTCCGCCTTCGACAGCCCGGATCTTGTCCATGCGAGATTGGACCGAGTTGTGTGCGGCGGTCGGCGTGCCGTTGTAGACGGCGGTCGTCTTGGTGACCGTCCAGCCAGTGATCCCGGTCAGTGCGGTGGTGTTGTAGTTGCTCAGGCCGGTGAGCTTCGTCGTGGTCGCGGGTTTCGTAGCGACCGGTGCCGGGGTGATGTGCAGTTGGGTGGTCTCGATGGTGGGCATCGTCAGTGCACCTCCGGGGTCGGTTTGGCGACCGGGCGCAAGGCGCCGTAGGCGCGGAAGCACGCAGGGCTCCATTCATAGCTGTCGCAGCACTCGCGGACTTCGGGAGCGTCGATGACGATGTGCCATTCGTCAGGACCCGTTTGGCCCAGGACGGTTCCCCGCAGCCAGGGCCAGTCCAATTCCCAGTAGGCGTCGCCGTCAGGCAGCGGGTACGGCGTCCAGACATGCATGTCGGTTGGGAAGCGTCCGTCGTTGGTTTCGTACATGCTCATGGCTGTTCTCCGGTCCACTCGTCGGGTACGTAGACCTGGTCTTGGGTCCAGGTGTCGGTGTTAGCGGCGTGCTGGACCTGGTGGTCCTCCAGGAGCGCGCGGGCCTCGTAGAGGGCGTCGATCAGGTCGCTGATCGCGGTCACGGAGCCGGTGACGAGTTCGATCTCGATCGGCGCCGCGCCGAGGTCGATCACGACTCGTGGGGTTTCGCCGCTGCAGACGAGGTTGATGCCGGCCAGTGCGTCGTCGGTGAAGTCGTAGCCGATGATGATGCGGTCTTCGCGTTCGTCGCCGGAGGCGTCGTAGTAGGTCATGTCCCCTCCTCGTGGCGGATGAACAGTTGGTGCCAGGTGCCGTGGTTGGACAGGGCCTGGCGGCGGTTGCTGCGGCATTCGAGGCAGCCGCTGGGGGTGGTGTGGCTGTAGACGATGTAGCCGCAGTCGTGGACGTAGGCGTACTTGTTCGCCTGGAAGTCGAGTAAGGCTGCGTAGCCTGTGTCGAAGTCGGATTCGACGCCGATGGGGTTCATGCGGCCCTCCTGAGGTGGGCAGCCCGTCGGACGAGCTTGTGGACGTGGGGGTCGGTGAGGAAGGCGCTCTTGATGCGGCGGGGGATGCCGCCTTCGGCCAGGAGCAGTCCGACACCGAGGGCGTCGGGTGAGATCTGCTTGGCGGAGTAGCCTTCTTTGGCCCAGCCGGTTCCGAGGATGATGTCGCTCGAGCTATCGGTGGTGCAGCGGAACGCGAGCCGGTAGGAGAACAGGTCCCGCAACGTGGTGGGGACGATGTCGGCGCTGGGGCGTTGGGTTGCGGCGACGACGATGATGCCTGCGGCGCGGCCACGGGCGACGAGGTCACGCACGAGGGTGACGAATTCCTTCTGCTGTTCGGGTGTGCCGACGGTGACCGAGAAGTAGGCCAGTTCGTCGATGGCGAGCAGCGTGGCGCGGTAGCCGTCTTTGGGGGTGATCTTCTTGCGGCTGGTTTGGGCAAGGTGCAGGTAGCGGTTGTCCATCTCGGCCTGCAGGCCGCGGAGCACCTTGAGTGCTTGGGTGATGTTGTTGCCGACGAATTCCTTGGCGATGGGCGCGTAGGGCAGCAGTTCGAC
This sequence comes from Kribbella sp. NBC_01484, assembly GCF_036227145.1. NCBI lineage: Bacteria > Bacillati > Actinomycetota > Actinomycetes > Propionibacteriales > Kribbellaceae > Kribbella > Kribbella sp. NBC_01484. Next base: position 5,092,870 of record NZ_CP109437.1, on the reverse strand, counting down.
GAGCTTGCCGTCGATCAGGACGAGGTCCACGTCGGTGCACAGCGCGGCGTGGGACACGATGTTGCCGAGCGCAACGGACTTCCCGGAGCCGGGTTCACCGCCGAGCAGGACGTTGCGGTACATGAGCGGCAGGTGCACTGCCCGGCCGCGGGTGTCGACGCCCAGGTAGGCAGGCGTGTAGATCGAGAGCGCACCCTTGGGTGCGGGGTGGCCCCCGACTTGCGCCGGGGGAACACCTTGCGTGGGTTGAGGCTAGACATAGTCGGACACGTCTTCTCCGTTGGCGCCCAAGATCACCGTGTGGTTGTCGCCGGTGGCTGCGGTGGTCTTGGTCCGGGTGGTTTTGGTGCGGCCCTCAGCGGGTGCGCCGGTTCTGGCCGGCGGTTCGCTGGTGACGGGCTCGGGGGCGTTCTCCGGGGTGATAAAGGCCAGGAGAGCGTCGTCGGCGACTGCCGCTTCGGGCAGGCCGCTGGTGTCGTCGAGCAGCGGCGAGGTGATGTGGGTCTTCGCCAGCGGGTCGCGCCGGTCGACATCGACGCGGATCAGCGAGGCGTAACGGTCGCTGCGGGAGATCGCTGCGGTGCGTGCCCAGCACGCGGCGGCGATGGTCTCGGCCTTGTTGTCCAGGTCCTCGGCCGACAGGCCGGGACGCATCCACAGATAGACGGCTTCGCCGGTCTTGGTCGAGAAACAGGCGACGATGAACGGCAGGTTCCCCGAGTAGTTCAGGGTCCGCATCTCCGTCAGGCACGCGCGGATACGGTGCCGGGTGATCACGCACCAGACCCGGTTGCGCAGGAACCGGCGGACCGGCCGGACAGCCAGCACCACCGGCGCGGGTGCGGCCATCACGAGTACGGCGGGGACGGGATCGAAGTCCCAGCCGCCCGGGTGATCAGGTGGTAGTAGACGACCGCCAGTGCGGTCAGGCAGGCGAGCTCCCAGCGCCAGCGCCACAGCGTGAGCGCGATGATGACGGGCAGCGTCTTGGACGGCCGGGTGATGGTTTCGACCGGACCTCGCGAGGTGCTGCGTACTCGACCGGTCGAACGCTTGCGGGTAGATTTGGGCATGACAAGACCTCCCGATCAGGGGGTTGAGTCAGGAAAGACACGAAGCCAGGACGGTTTCTGAGGCCTGTGACCCGGCTTCGTGTCTCGTTTCCAGGGAGCGGCCCTTTCGAGGGCCGTTCTTGGTTTCCAGCGGTGTTCTAGCGGTTGTTCAGCGGCGTTGACACGTAGGTGTCAGCCGCGGCGGCCTCGGGCGAAGCCGACTTCCAGACCGCGTACGCGTAGTCGCGGGCGGCGTACAGATCACGACGCCGGTTCTCGGCCTCGCGGTACAGATCCAGCAGTTGCCAGAACGCGTCGGACGCGTAGACGGCAAGCACCTCGCGGTGGTCGGTGACGACCGGTTCGGCAACCTGAAGGCTGCGCACGAGGGCGGTTTCGAGGTACGTCAGTACCATCTCGATCTCGACGATTTCGTTGCACTTGGCCACATACTCGGCCCGTGCCTGATTCGCTGTGACGGTTCGATGTTCCATCGGTTGCGACATGACTACCCCCTAGTAGTACTTTGTTAGGTCGGGTAGTGCTGGTGGCAGGTGGGGCAGGCGCCGATCCAGTACGCCAGGAATTGCTGCAGTTTGTGCAGTAGGGCGTAGAAGGTCAGGCCTGCCCATGCTCTTTTGGGCGGGTGAGTCGTAGTCGGGTGAGGAAGATGTGGGCGGCGGTGGCGATGGTGGCGTGGTGGTGCCAGCCTGTCCAGCTGCGGCCTTCGAAGTGGTCCAGGCCGACGCCGGTTTTCAGTTCCCGGTAGTCGTGTTCGATGCGCCAGCGGATCTTGGCCAGGCGGACCAGGGTGGCGATCGGGGTGTCGGCGGGCAGGTCAGAGGTCCAGTAGTCGGTGGGCTCGGTTTTGCCGGGTGGCCATTCGGCGATCAGCCACCGTTCGGGCAGTGATCCGTCGTCGGCGCGGTCGATCTCGCGGCTGGCGGGCCGGATCCGTATCGCGATGAACTTCGAGCGCATGGCCGCGGTCCGGTTGCCGGGGCCCGTTTTGGTGCCACGCCGCCAGGTCACCTGCCGCAGCGCGCGGCGGCCGGCGTTCATCACGAGGTCCTTGCAACTGACCGGGGGTCGGGGTAGCGGGCTATGGGTGGGCGGCCCCGGCCGGAGTAGGGCGCGGTGACCGGCTCGGCGGCGGCCGGGTAGGCGCTGGTGGCGCCCTTGATCGCCACGACGTAGCCGATGCCGCGTTCTTCCAGGCCGAGCCGGAACGCGGTGGCGTCACCGTAGCCGGCGTCGGCCACCACGACCGGGGGCTGGTGCCCCCATTGGCGGAGTTCGTCGAGCATCTCCAACGCCATCTCCCACTTGCGGCGGTGCCGTTCGGTGTCGGGGATCCGGCACTTGAGCCTGCGGCGTCGCACCGCCTCGGCCGCTTCGCCGGCGGCAACCAACTGGTCGTCCCAGCTCTCGGGCATGAACAGCCGCCAGTCCAGCGGCGCCGACGCGGCATCGGTCACGCCGTGGACGCTGACCGCGACCTGGCAGTTCCCGACCTTGCCCAACGTGCCGGAGTACTGCCTGGCCACGCAGGCCGACGAATCGCCGTCCTTGGCATGCCCGGTGTCATCGATCACCCATGCGTCCGGCTGAACCACCGCGGTCGCCAGACCCACCAGTACCCTGCGCACCGGCACCACATCCCAGGGCGAGTCAGTGATGAACTGCTGCAACCGCTGATGATCCACCCCCAGCCGCGCCGCCATCGGCTGCATCGACTTGCGACGCCCATCCAGCATCAGACCCCGCAGATACAACCCACCCACCCTCCGCTGATCCGACCGCGCGAACGACGCGAACACCTGCCCCACAAAGGAATCCAGGCGATCACCCACCGCAGCGAAATCAGCAGCATCCACACCCCGATCCAACACGAAAACCCCTGCAAAATAACGCAACCACGCCGACCTAACAAAGTACTACTAGGAGACCGCTGAATAATCGGAGTGTCGTCCCGGCGGTTGGTGAGCTGTTCGGGAGGATTGTCTGGTGCAGGGTGTGGAGCGGTCTGATCGGGAGTTGCTGGACGCGCGGGCGCTGGTGGGTCATCTGGTTGCTGATGGCAGCATGTTCGCGTTCTTGGCCGAGCATCGGCGGGATCTGTTCGCCGACAGCGAGTTCGATGACTTGTTTGGGTCGGGCCGGGGGCGGCCGTCGATCCCGGCGTCGGTGATGGCGTCGATCCTGGTGCTGCAGACGTTGCACGATTACTCCGACCGGGAGACCGCGGAGGCTGCACGGTGTGATCTACGGTGGAAGGTCGCGACCGGGATGGCGTTGGATCACAGGGGTTTCGATGCCTCGACGCTGGTGTATTGGCGCCGCCGGTTGGCGAGGTCGCGGCGGCCGCATCGGATCAACGACGCGGTCCGTGCGGTCGTGGAGGCGACGGGGGTGGTGCGGGGCCGGTCGAGGCGGGCGGTGGATTCCACCATCCTGGACGATGCGGTGGCCACGCAGGACACGATCACTCAGCTGGTCTCGGTGATCCGCCGGGTCGGGCGGCAGGTGCCCGGTGCGATGGAGCTGATCGCGGCGGTGTGCACCGGCCACGACTACTCCGGGCCGGGCAAGCCGGTGATCGACTGGGACGATCCGGCCGCGCGGGAGGCACTGGTGTCGGCGCTGGTCAACGACGCGAACGCGCTGGTTGATGCCCTGAGCGGGACGAAGCTGGACGACGATGCCGAACAGGTGGTGGCGTTGCTGGCGTTGATCGCCGGCCAAGACGTCGAGCCGGCAGACGGCAGCGACGGTACCGACGGCAGGTGGCGGATCGCGCGGCGAGTCGCGCCGGAGCGGGTGATCTCCACGGTGGACCCCGAGGCCCGCCATACCCGTAAGTCGCCCCGCAACACCCGCGACGGGTTCCGGGCGCATGTGGCGGCCGAGCCGCAGACCGCGATCATCACCGACGAGTCGCTCACCGCGGCTGCCGGGGCCGACAACAGTGACGCCGCCGTGGCTGGCAGGTTCCTCGACGCCGAGACCGAGATCCGCGAGTGGTATGGCGATTCTGCCTACGGCACCGGGGATCTGCGGGGCGCGATCGAGGACGCCGGGCATGCAGCGGTGATCAAACCCGGCCCGGTGAAAACCGCGATCGAGGGCGGGTTCACCATCGACGATTTCACCGTGGACGAGGCAGCCGGGCAGGCCAGTTGCCCGGCCGGACACACCCGGGCGATCACCAAGACACGCGCCGTGGCCTTCGGCGTGCTGTGTCGCGACTGCCCGCTCCGGACCCGCTGCACCACAGCCAAGGACGGCCGCATCCTCCACCTGACCGACCGCGACGCGCTACTGCGCCAAGCCCGCCGTGACTGGTCCGGCAACCCCGACCTGCGCCGCGACTACCGCACCTTCCGACCCAACGTGGAACGGGTCATCTCCCAGATCGCCAGCCAACGCGGGCGCCGCGTCAAACTCCGCTACCACGGAACCACCAAGAACAACGCCTGGCTCAAACACCGCACCGCCGCCCTCAACCTGCGCAACCTCATCGGCCGAGGACTGACCCTCACCGCCGGCACCTGGACCCTCACCACTGACTGACACACCACGCAGGCCCCCCCACGCCACGACCCCCAGCACTCCCGGCACACAACCCGACCAGCCGGCCACACACCCAGATCCGGGAACCGACACGCCCCGGCCCAGACCCCCCGTCGACACCGAACCCAAAGCGCCCTAATTCAGCGGGCTCCTAGCTGAGCAGCACACGAATCACGCGACGAGTGGAGAACTACTTCGCGGAACCCGACGCGGCGTTGAGGGTCTTGGCCCGGTACGCGACACCGTTCCGCCCATTGGTGGCCCACGGCATGGCCTCCAGCTCGACCGGCGCGACGACAGCGCCAACGTTGACCTTCGGCATGGCATTGCCCGCCAGAGTCACATTGATCACCTCGCCGCCCGTCTCGTCGAGCGCCATCACCTGAACCGACCAGAGCAGCTCGTTGGTGTTCCGGTCAGCCTTTCTGCCGGCCGTTCTGGTCCTTCTTCTCCTCCACACCCTTGGTGACCGTGAACGTCTTACCCGTGGTATCGATGTTCAGCTTCATGAGGAATCGCCCCTTTCAGGCGTCAGAGTCGGCATCCCAGCGATGCCTCCAAATCGAGCTAGGCTGACTAGCCAGCTTCTGTAGAACCCAAGCTACCTATCCTGGCTAGTCAGGTCAACCACCTAGACGGGTGATTCCTAGGCTGCCTAGCCAGGCGCTAGCATCGAAGACATGGAGCTTGACCCGAACGACCCCCGACCGCCGTACAAGCAGGTCGCCACCACCCTGCGCGCGGCGATCCTCACTCACCGGTACAACGCGGGCGAGAAGCTGCCGTCCCAGAACGATCTGGCGACGCAGTACGGGGTTGCGCGGATGACCATCCAGCAGGCGCTCCGGCTGCTACGCGACGAGGGACTGATCGTCTCTCGGGCTGGCAGTGGTGTGTACGTCCGTGATCGTGCCGACCAGGCAGTTGGCCTGAGGCCCACGATCGAGCACGCATTCGAGCGATCGCGCGTCACCATCGACTTCGCCGGCCTGACCGGCGAAACACTGCTCGGCGCACTCGAGGAACCACTCGACCGCATCAGGCGAGGGCGCCTCACTCCCGAGTCGATTAGCATCCGGCTGCTGCTGCCAGACATGTCGCAGCCCTTGGCCGTTCCCTCTCGAGCCGGGAACAATCCGGGAGAGGATCAGGCGGTCCGCGATCGGGCCCAGCAGATCGCACATCGATCGGCCGGCCAAATCATCGAGTCCATCGAGGAGCTCGGCACCATCGGACTGGTTCCTAAAACCAGCGTCGAGTGCCGCGTCGTCAACCTCCCGATGATGTTCAAGCTGTACCTCCTCAACGATGAGGAGGTCTTCTTCGGCTTCTATCCCGTGGTTGAACGGGAAGTAGCCATCGATGGGAAAAACACGCCCATCTTCGACGCAGTAGGGAAGGACACCGTGCTCTTCCATCACTCCGTGAGCGACGACGACCGAGCCACCGGCTCGCAGTACGTCGACCAAGCACGCATCTGGTTCAACAGTCTCTGGGGCACGATCAGCCGAGCCCACACCCCGTGACCACCGAATCCCCTGCATCTGCCCTTCGCTCAACCCAAGCCGTACTCCTGGACTTCGACGGTCCAGTCTGCTCGGTCTTCGCGGGTTACCCAGCACCACAGATCGCAGAAGAACTACGCGCCCTCATCCGCGACGCTATCGGAGACGTCCCAGCCGCGATCGCCGACGCGAACGGCCCCCATGAGGTCCTAGCTGCATCAGCAAGCCTCGGCAACGAGATCTGGCGACGAGTCGAGGAAGCTCTTCAGGCCGCCGAGATCAAGGCCGCCGAGAGCGCAACGCCCACACCCGGAGTCGAGCCTTTCCTCGACGCCTGTAAGGCTGCCGACCGCCCGGTCGCCATCGTGAGCAACAACTGCGAGGCATCGGTACGCACGTACCTCGAGCATGCGGCGCTCGCCGATTACGTCCGTCATATCGAGGCACGCGACCCGATCCACGTTGACAGGATGAAACCGAGCCCGTACCTCGTCCGTCGTGCAGCAGACGCACTAACCGTCGCTCCCGGCAGATGTGTCCTGATCGGCGACCAGGTCAGCGACGTCACCGCGGCCATCGCTGCCGGCGCTCGAAGTATCGGCTACGCCAACAAGCCAGGCAAAGCGGTCGATCTAGCAGCGGCGGGCGCAGATGCCGTCACTGATGACTTACGCAGCGCTGCGGCACTCGTCGGGCTCCCGAGTTAGTCCCTTGTTGCAACCGGTCAAGCGGCCAGCTCGCGCGCATCCCGAAGCTCGCCTCGTCATCCATGGTTTCAGCCTTGAGTGCGCGGCTGCCAGCAGCCTATAGTCCCAGATTCACGCGACCGATCGATGCGTGCAACATCAGGGGGAACATGTCATTGCGACTTGAATCGCTAGTCGCCGACGCTAAACAGAACGGCTGGGCTGTAGGCAGCGGGTCTCTCGAGAATCTGCGCTGGCAGGTCAGCACAATCAGGGCGACGGAAGTTCCACTTCGAAGAGGGGAACCGCCAATATCACTGCTGAGGCCCGTCGCAGATACCGAGGCTCACCCAAACTCACTCAGCGCCAAATACGGAACGGGGGCGCAGCCATTACACACCGACGGCGCCCACTTGCTAGTACCGCCCGACATAGTCATCCTCGGATGCGAAACTATCAGTCAGATCCCAACCAAACTTTGGCGGAACGCCGATCCTTTCGTCCGATTTCCACCGCAATACCTGCGACATGGCGTCTTTGCTGTGCTTGCAGGCAGGAATAGCTTCTACGCGACAGCCTACTCAAATCGCGCCTTCCGCTTCGATCCAGGATGCATGGTTCCTTGCGACAAAAGAGCCCGCGAAGCCGTTGCGCACTTCGAAGATGCCTTGGGCGACGCCGTAGACCATCTGTGGAATGAGCCTGGCCTGGTGCTTGCGATCGACAATCGCAAGTTACTCCATGCGCGATCGTCCGCCGAGAGTGAACCGGATCGTGAGATACAACGCCTCGCCTTACGTTTGCCGGGAGACACTCGATGACCGCTCCGTATGATCACGAAGCTCTGTGGATTAAGGCGAAACTGTTCCTTAACAGAGCCATGGATGATGAAGATGCACGTGCCTTCGACGAGCGAGCATTGTGGGCATCGTTGGCTCTCGAGCTACTTGCCAAGGCAGCCCTTGCGCGGGTGACGCCTGCCCTCATCGCAGATCCGTCTGAGGACGGCATCAATCTGCTTATAGCGAGCGGTCTAGTAGAAGGTGACCCAAGGTTTCTTTCCGTGCGCGCCAAGACCATATTCTCGAGATGTCAGCGCGCCTTCAAACCATTTAACGCTAAGGAAGCAGAGATATTCACGAGCGCTCGAAATGAATACCTCCACAGCAGCGGTATCGGTTTCGCTACAATTCCCCCTCGTGCTTGGTGGCCAAGATATTGGTCACTGGTTATTGTGCTGATTGCAGCGTTGGAAAAAGAGCTTGAAGAGCTCGTTGGCGCAGATCGCCAGCAGGAAGTGGAAGATCACCTCGCGCAGAACACAAAGAACATTGAACATCGGACTGAAACACTGATTGAACGGGCAAAGCTACGCCTGGCGCAGTTTCGTGGCGGCACGCTTCCTGCAAAGGTCGCGGCGGAATTCAGGCCAGGCTTCGACCGTACAGCCGGTCTGCGTTACCGCGAGCCAGAGACCTGCCCGGCATGTGGCGAAATGGGTACATTGGAAGGTGACGAAGTCTCCAATACGGAGATCGAGTACGAACAGGTCGATGATTATGATTTCGTGCCGACCGTTACCTTGACAATCGAGTCAGAATTCTTCAGTTGCCCCACATGTCAGTTGGTGCTCGACAGCTACGAGCTCATCAATCAGGCGGGCCTGTCCGATTCCTTCTACACCGAGGGCGACGAGCACGACGTTCGCGAGCCGGACTACGGGAACGACTGAATGAGGCGGGCTACTCTGTGAGCCGCCAACAGATCCGCGACACTCGTCCGTTCAACTGATGCGCGACAGACTAGAAGGCTGGCGAGATCCTGGAACGCTGGCAACGCACGCACATGCCGATGAACGAGCATGTCTTTCTGCCCAGAAATTGCCCAACGATGCCAGTGGCCACACGTGACGCGAGAAGGTCGAGTGATAGTTGGGCAATGCTGGATTTCGTGCAGCGAGCCTCAATAGCAGCTGGGACGTGACGCCTCGGCCCCCAACGACCATGCTAACCACGGCCAACGGTATCGACGTATCCGACAGAAACTACAACAGCTTTTCCTCGGCGCCCCAGCTGGGGACCTGCGCGATGTTGGGGCTCAGCTGGCGGCACCCCGCGGCGTGCCGCGCTCCCCGCTCCCGGGCTAGGCCGGGATACTGGATTTCGAAATTAAGGAGGCCACATGAGCGGCTTGGAGCCTGCCCTTGCTGCTGGCGGTGGACGCCTCCTCGGAGGCTTGGCGGCGCCAGCGGCGCGGGCACTCGCCCGTAAGGTGACCTTTCGGCGGTCGGTGTGCCGGCGGGTCCGCAAGAGAGCCGACATCTCGTGCCGGTGGCGGAGCTACCGGAAGTGGCTCAAGACCATCACCGCCGAGGAGCTCGCCACGCCGGTCGAGGACATCCACGGGCCGTTGGCGAAGAGGCTCGACGACATCCTGACGGGTGCGTCGAAGGACTGGTCGTCCGCTCATGACCACCTGTCCCGTGCTTTGCGGCTGGTCGAGCTGACGTACCCCGCCATCGCGGCAGCGCTCGGCGATGGTGACCGAGCGGCGCTGAGTGAGAGTTGGGCGCAGCAGCGCAGCATCAGCGTGCGGGAACGCCTCCTGCAGCTCGTGGGTCCCGGCGCGGCGTTGAGCTCTGCTGACCTCGCGATGGTTCTCCAGCAGCGGTCTGAGGCGCGCCGAGCGGTTCGCCTGCAGGCGTTCGAGGTCGACGAGGCTGCCTTGGCGTCGTACTTCGACCAGATCGAGATCCCGGATATCCCGGCCGGCGGAGTCGTGGTGCTCCTCGGCGACTTCGGATCTGGAAAGTCCGAGACCGCAGAGGTCTGGCACCGGGCCGAGATCAAGAATCTGATCGCAGACGCGGATGCGCCGTTCCCAGTGTGGTTGAGCGCCCGAGACCTGCTTGGTCAGACACTCGAAGGCGCCGTCGACCGCCAGCTCGGGCACGCCTGGCGCCACGGACGTGGCGCCTCCGTCGCGGTTGACGGCCTGGACGAGACCGACCCCGCCACTGCACAGACTCTGCTGGAAGCCTCCCGCATCCTGGCCAGATCCCACAGCGATGTACGGGTCTTGCTAACGGCTCGTCCTGGCATCTTGTCCCCGACTCGGACAGAGGAGGCAACGGCGGCGCTACTGACCGAGGATGACGCACTCAAGCTCGTCGAGTTGGCCAGCGGCGAGTCGCGTGGCAGCTGGCGCTGGACGGCGGACATGCGAGCCACAGTGACGAGGCCATTCTTCGCTCTCGCGGCGGGAGCCATGCTCGGCCGGGACGAGGCTCCTCGCGGAGAAGCAGATCTAATTCGAGGCTTGGTCGAGGACGCGCTTGCGAAGGGCACCGAGCGGTCGGCGGTGACGGCTGGCGAGACTCGATCGGTGCTTGAGCACCTCGCCGTCGCACTCACCAGGACGGGCAGGGACGGCCTGCCGTTCAGCGACCGCCAGATCGCCCGTTCCAGCCGACTGGTTGCCGACAGCGTCGATGGCTCAGTCCGGTTCTCCCTGCCGATCTTTCAACACTGGTTCGCGGCCCAGGCGATTCTTGCCGGGGACGTCGCGGCAGCCGAGGTTGTGTCCGACGCTCTCAGCTTCAACCGGTGGCGGTGGGCGGCTGCCATAGCCGCGCTGAGCGCCCCAGCCGCTGAGTCGGTGGATGATCTGTTGGGTACGTGGGTGGCCGGGAACGCGGGAGCTGCAGCCTGGGTCATCAAGGAGGCGTTCAGCGGACACCGGGACTGGCGCACGGCAGACGATGAGGACCTCAACGCCAAGACGAGCGGGGCCCGGCTCCTTCGAGCCCTGCGTGCGTGGGCCAGTGCTCTTGGCCCGTTCGCTGACGGCGTCCTCCCTTATCCGGTAGTCCAGGGCGCGGTCGGGTTGGGTGTCACAGTGCGCGGCCACTGGATCGACGTAGCGTTCTCGACGTCTCGTCCGGCGGCCGATTACGTGACTGAGGTTCCGCCGGGGCTACACCCGCTGCTCCCGGCTGGAGCGCCGGGCTGGCGCCCGTGGTTCAGCGGTGGAGCCCCGGAAGGCGACGCCTGGCCGTGGACCATGGTGCGGACCATGATCGCGAAGGCCACCCTTAAGAAGCTATCCGGCGACCCGTTCCTGGGCGCCCCAGACGGGGTCTGGGTCCAGGAACGTCGATTCGACCTTGCTCGGCGCCTCCTCAACCGCGGGTCACTGTTCCACGGAGACCTTCCCGCCGACGAGGTTAGGAAGCATGCGGCGGACAAGTTCGACACCATTGGACGGAACCGACAGGCCGGCATCTCGCTCAGAGGCTCCGCAACCTATTCCGGTGCAGAGCTTGAGGATCTCGTCTCGTGGATCGACGCGACAGGGGCCGTCCAGGTCGTGTCGCATCTCCCGGAGGAGGACGTGCCGCAACCGGGGAGCAGCTGGGTCTGGGACTTCTACTCGCCGCAGCGGCTCATGGAGTTCGAGGTCGAGGTGTACGGGCGGGCGTGTCAGGCGTATGACGAGGCGATGGCTCACTCGTTCGCCCGGCTTGGGTGGTCAATACCGAGTTCAGCGTTTGCACCGTTCGGGGTCATCCTGGAAGTGGACTTCACGCCCGGTCGGCTGGGCAACATACCCGGTTTGACCGCGATGCGGGTGCCAATGGAGTTGATGCCGTCGACTGCTCCCCCTGGGCCTGAGGCGACTTGGTCAGTGTCCAGGCGGGCGGTGATCACGCAGACGGAGCGGGAGAGCTCGGCGGACTGGGATCGCCACTCCGCGACTCTCGAAACCATTCGTTCTTGGCTCGCCGAGCAAAACCGCGAACCAATCAGCGGTCTCGGATGGACAGGATCAGGCACAGACGACATGTCCAAGGTGCGGCCAGCGTCCACCATCGCAGCAGGTTGGCTATGGAACGACCTGAAGGGCATCGGGCTCGGCGACGGTACGTTCCCGCAGCTTCGGTAGGTGTCCTGCATATGCGTCGCCCATGAGCAAGCCCCGGAGCCGACGCTGAACCGGACATAGCCCACGATTTGGTACGAAGGTCGCCGCTCGACGAGAAGCCCGCGATCGTGCAGGCCTTCCACGCGATCCACCGGAAATGTCATTCTCCGACGCCGATCCGCACCAGAGTCCGGTTGCGCGCATTTGAGCGCTCAACCGGAATCCGCGCGGCGCGATCTGTGCTTCCGCACTGTCGCAGATCACGTGGCGGATGACTGTCGCGCATGTGTCGACGGAGGACATGAGGCGGGCTACTCACCGCCTGACAAGTTTCTCTACGTCTTCAAGACGGGCCCCTCCAGGGCCCGAAAGCGCGCCGCCACCGGAGGGCGGGACGCCTGCCCGCCGCTCCGCTTCGCTGCGTTCTGGGCGCGTCCCTTGGCTTGGCGCGCATGTGCCAACAGGGTGCCGGGTCGAAGACAGCAGACCTCGCCGTCAACGCTCGACACCCTGTCGGTGTGCTACTCGCCGGAAAGGCCGGCCACTCAGCCTTCGCCCGCTGGTTCCTGCCCGGCCCGACTGGTCTGTGGGTTCCCGCATCGCCCCGCTAGCAATCATGGAAGGGACGGTCCGGCACGGCACGCGTCAAGGGCGCCTGCGGCGTCCCTCCGGGATCTCCGACCCTTGACCCGCACCGCACCGAACTTAAGGTCGGCAGCTATCGGGGCGATGCGGGAGGACTGCCCGCGGGCTTGACACGTAACCTTCAACTGGTTCACTCGCCACTGTCTAGATCCTTGAAGTATGGCTGCTTTCCAATGTCCAGCGCAGGGTGGAACGTCGGATGCACCATGAATCCAGTGACTTGCCGCAGATTGCTCGGATTATCTGGGAAAGTCGGATCATCGTAGTTGAATATTGGCGGCTCGTCGGAATCTCGACCGGACAAGACCGCACCAAGAAATCCGATATTATGCAACAAGCGGACCAAGGGCTGATACATCTCGACCCAATCGGTGTCGACGGTGGACGACCATATCGATGTCGTAAGTTCGGTCATCCAGACGACGCCGTTGAAGTCAGGATCAGCCATCAATAGAGCGCAATTATCCAACCGCTCTGTAAGACCATCGATGTCCAAAATATATGGACAGCCCCTGAACTGGCTGAAAACACGGTCGATTCCTGGGTACGTCGGCTTCCACTCATCGCGGAGTGCGAGGAGCCGATTTGTCGAGTAGTCACCTTCAGCGAGGCCAATGGCCCGCCACGTCACCTTGCCTTGACTATTAGCGTTAGCAAGACACCGATTCATGAACGCTATGGCGTCACGCGGCCTCATCAAGGTCCTGTCAATGACGTACCGGAACGGGTCGCCCATGGTGTCATTGACCCTCGGAAGGATGTCGCGGACCGTAGATAACTCAGTCAGATTCTGTCGCGCGGCAGCGGCGGCGACTCGCACATCGAGCATTTCACGCAGCTCGTCACTCGACCATCTCACGACCTGGGTTAAATCGCGATACTTCTCTTCCTGTCCGCCCGAACGACCAAAGTCCAACGCATCAAAGATGTTGGTACGCAATGCTACCAGTACCTTAAGGTTGTCAACACCCTTGTTGAGGTCGTAGGTAGCCCGGAAAAGGCAGCGGATCAAGTCGTTCGTGATCTGCTCATCGGCCCAGTCTTTATCCAGATCGTCAATCAGGATGTAGGTGAAATTCTGCTCCGAATCCAGTATGTCATCGTTCAGAATGTCAATCATCTTGTTGAGCCGAGGCAACTGCGTGGCATTCACAATACGTTGGAACAGGCGCGCAATCTCCGTTCTATCCGTACGAGACGCCGTTCCAGTATCCGCAAGACCGGCGGTGAGGTTAGCGGCGCCTAACCCAAGCTTTACGCCTAGCTCATCCTTTACCTGAGTCTCGAACTTATTGGTGACTTCCTTGATGCGTACATCGGCCTCGTTCCAAAAGGTTCCCTCGAACTCCTCGAGGTACTGCAGCGCATCCAGTTTGCTCTTATCGCGGCGCAGCTTGTCTCGAATATTTCCAAGAAACCTTGCCTTGGCATCCGCAGAGTCGACCTTGTACCGATTCTTGATGACTTCCACGACCAGTACATGCTTCCAGAGAGCAATGAACAGCGGATCCAGGCTAACGCCAAGCGAGGTTAGCCTCTGCATGACGTCAAGCCCTGCTACGTACGTGAGCGAGAGGTCCTCCGGATTGATGGTGATTACGTGCTCAGAGTGCTGTTCAGTCAAACGCTGGAAACAGGCTGACTTCCCGCTGCCGGTACGACCCACAATGAAACACTTGACGTGCTCACGCGATTCCAGATCTTCGTACAACCAATTTTCATAGAAGGCTTCTCGCAGTAAGCCATCGAATTCCGCCTGCTCCTCCCCCAACGACAGCTTTCGTCTAAGCATTTGTTTGTTGCGTCCCCCCACAGTGCCCCCCTCAGGCAAGTGACCTATGTTTCGTTGTCGGTGTCCGCGCATCCCAGACAGCGGAGCGGCACTCGTTGTCGCGGGCGTAGCGTAGCGTAGCCACTGGACAACCACCAGGTGACACGTGACTGTCAATCGAGCCGCTGCGATGGATGCCAGCGGGCCCGCAAGACGTTCCGCACCACAATCCTGCTCGATCGGCCTTGGGACGGGACAGGATCGGCGGGCCTTGTGACTGAGACTGCTTGGTTGCAGTTCGGCCGTGTTCGGCCTGGTTCGGACGCGTCCCGTTGGCGGCCGGCCAAGGCGGCGTGAACCCTCGCGGATTGCTCCAGACAGCGACAGGTCGAACTTGAACCCCGCGGCCCGCCATGCACGAGCAGTTGATCGGTTGCGCGACACTGACCGGAGTGGGAGCCCCTGTATCGTCGCGGACCAGAGGTGGAAGGTATGTCCCAGCAGAGCCTCAGAGATGCCCTGTTCGCCTGGGCCAATAGCAACGCACAGTTGACTGGCCGGATCAAGGAACTCGCCCTGGCCGAGTCCGACGACGTGGATTCGGCAGGGTCGGCCCGTCGAGCCGCTCTCGCCGCCACCGCCGACGCAATCCGTGTGGTTCGAACCGCCCGCTCTGAAGTCGCCCGAGCCTACCGAGATATGCACGTGGAAGTGCCACACGAGTTCGACACGGATCCAGCCAGGTGACCCGAGTGCCACGATTGATCCGGGACGACTTACGGGGCGTGATTCAACTGGCAGTAACAGGAGCCGAGCAGCAGCGACGAGCGACCAGCACGCGGCGGATGCCCTTGAAATAAGGGGCTTTCGAGCGACAGGGAGCAACGTCGAGTAGATCAGCCCGATTATCAGCGGGTTCGGGGTTCGAGTCCCTGGCGGCGCACAGTAGCCCAGGTCACGCAAGTGCCTTGGGCTTTGTCATGCCAGGCACGGGCCCTTACGTGCCTCTTTGCCAGAACTTCCCCTCGCAGCGAGCTCTCACCGTCTTCATCAGATCGGTTTGCACGCTTGGCCTGATCATTACTGTGCGTCACATCACGTCGGTTCGCAACGCTGCGGACTTCTCGCACTCTCCGCCGCGCCCAGCGTTGAGCAGGGCCAACCATCACCCCGGTTGGCGGCATGACATGTCGAGACCACCGATGTCGATCGGAAGCTGTCAGCCCCGGTGGAGACTGGTCGATCAACCAGCGCTCGAGGCTGGCGACGAGATGACTCTCGATCTGAGGGTCGGCCGGCAGGGACCTCAGAGTTATCCGGATTCGCCAGAATCTGGCCGCGATTTGCGTGCGGCGCTGGCTGGACGGGTCTCGGCTCCTCGAGACGGAACGCCTTCGCCGGCAGGCCACACCTGATCCGGGGACGCAGTCGACCGCCATAGTCGGCTCGGGGCGCGGGTGTGTGGGCGTCCACGAGCCAACGTTGGTTAGGTTGTCATTCGGTGTGCCGGGAAGCCTGGTCGGCTGTGGGTGGGCCTGACCCGTTTTGACGGACATCCGAGATCAGGAGCTGGTGCTCCGGAAGGATGTTCATCATGGAGTCCATGGGCAAGAAGAAGCCGCGGCCTCGTCGTTCGTTCACGTCCGAGTTCAAGGCCGAGATCGTCGAGCTGTGTCAGCGCGGCGACCGGTCGGTTGGTCAGGTCGCGAAAGACTTCGATCTGACCGAGACCGCGGTACGGGAGTGGCTGAGGCAGGCCGAACGTGACGCCGGCACCCGTACTGATGGGTTGACCACGAGTGAGAAGGACGAGTTGGCGCAGCTGCGGCGAGAGAACCGCCGGCTGCGGGAGGATGTCGAGATCCTGAAGCGTGCGACGGCTTTCTTCGTGAAGGAGACCCGGTGAACTGCTACCCGTTCATCGAGGCGGAGAAGCAGGGCGACCACAACGTGAAGCGGGCGTGTGAGTTGCTGCAGGTCTCTCGTTCCGCCTACTACGCCGACCGCGCCGGCGGCCCCTCGGTGCGCGAGCAGCGCGACGCCGTCCTGACCGGCAAGATCATCGAGATCCACGACGAGTCCACCCAGACCTACGGCTCGCCGCGGGTCCACCGCGAGCTCCGAGCTCAAGGCGAGCGGTGCTCCCGCAAGCGCGTGGTCCGGCTGATGCAGGCCGCCGACCGGCACGGGCGCATCCCGCGACGCTGGAAGAAGACCACGATCCCGGACCCGGACGCCGCCACCCGTCCGGACCTGATCGGCCGCGACTTCGGCATCGACCCCGACCACCCCGGCCAACTGGACCGCCGCTGGTGTGGCGACATCACCTACATCCACACCTGGCAGGGCTGGCTCTACCTGGCCACCGTGATCGACCTCGCCTCCCGCCGGGTGGTCGGCTGGGCGACCGCCGATCACCTGCGCACCGACCTGGTCGCCGAGGCGCTCACCGATGCCGTCAACCGGCGCCGCCCAGCACCCGGTGTGGTGTTCCACTCCGACCGGGGCTGTCAGGTCAGTACACCTCGGCCCAGTTCGCCAACCTGGCAAGAGATCTCGGCGTCACGCTGTCAGTCGGCCGCAAGGGCCAGTGCTGGGACAACGCCGTCGCCGAATCCTTCTTCGCCACCGTGAAAACCGAGCTCATCCACCGCCGCGCCTGGCCGACCCGCAAGGCCGCCACCAGCGCGCTGTTCGACTACATCGAGGGCTGGTACAACACCCGCCGACGCCACTCCACCCTCGGCTACCTCAGCCCCACACAGTACGAATCCACCATCACGGCCACCGCCGAACAGGTAGCCTGACCACCTCACATCGACCCTGTCCGTCGAAACGGGTCAAACCCAGGGTGACATTTGCCGACCTAGGGAGCATCCGATGGTGTTTCAGATTGTGCTCGCCGTAGTGGGCTTGGTTGACCTTCGCAGCGGATCATCTTGTGCTTGGCTCGTCGCGGTTGGCGGAACGGATTCGGATCAGTCCGGTCGTTGTCGGTGTTGTTGTCATCGGCTTGGGCACATCCGCACCTGAGTTCTTGGTCTCCGGAGTAGCCGCAGCACGTGGGGACACCGGACTGGCGGTGGGCAACATCGCCGGGTCCAACATCTTGAACCTGACTCTCGTCCTCGGCATCGCCGCATTGGCTGGGTCGGTGGTGGTGACCTCGCACGTGATCCGCCGCGAAGTGCCGCTGACCGTAGGAGCCGTGGTTCTGTTCTCGTTCCTGGCTTGGGCGGGCCTGAGTCCCATCACCGGCGCGCTGCTGGCCGTCGCCGGTGTATGCGCACTGTTCGTTCTCCTGCGATGGGCCGGCCAAGAGCGCAACAACGAGGAGGTCGCCGATGAGGCGGCCGAGTTCACGCAAGGGAGGGCGACTGTAGATGTGCCGGTTGCACCGTCGACACTGCCGGCGTGGTTCGAGCCGGTGCGCGCGGTCCTGGGTCTGGCTGGGGCGCAGTTGCTGGTCGCCAACGCATCGGCGATCGCAGCTCATCTCGGCGAACCTCAGGTCATCATCGGGTTCACCTTGGTCGCGCTTGGTACGTCGCTGCCGGAGCTGGTCACCACGGTCCAGGCTCAGCGGCGCGGCGAGTCCGACCTCGTTGTTGGAAACCTCTTCGGCAGCAATCTGTTCAACAGTCTCATCGGAGGCGCGGTCGTGGGGTTCGCGTCCGGCTCGGCCACGCCCGGAAAGGCGGCGGTTGCGCTGAGCGTCACGATGATCCTCACCGCCGGGCTGGCCTGGGTCCTGCTTCGCCGGGGTCTGACCTTGACCCGCGTCGAAGCCCTAGTCCTCATGGCCGCCTACGCACTGACCATGCCGCTGCTGCTGTCGACGTGAGACCCGGCCGGATTCCGAAGTCCGGAACCGGTCCACGTGTGCTGGTCTTCCCGAGTGGCCTCTGCTCGGCCACCAGCAGGTGCGGTTGTGAGCTCTGGACAAGCCTCGGTCACGCGAGCGTGGCCCTCTTGTCGACGGCAGCTGAAAACTGATCGGTGGGCGGCAGCAAATCAGGCACCTGATGCTCACCGGTGCCGCTGCGCGCCGGCGATGCGGAAAATACCAAGTCTGACGTGGGTCTGATGTCGCATCGCCGGACCCGACATCAGGATCGCGCAGCTGGGCGTGAATGCCTGGTCAGCTTGGAGGTGTGGGTGGGTGAAGGTCGATCGAGATGTCCGGTGGGGTGGTGATCGAGTTGTGTACCGTGCAGTGTCGTGCGACGGCCAGGAGCGCGTCGCGCCGTACGGGGCGGTAGGTCGTCGGCCAGCCGGATGGTGATGTCGATTCGGTCGACCCTGGCGGGCTTGTTCGCGAGCTGGAACGAGGCGTCGACGACCAGGCCGGTGGTGTCGAAGTGGTGCCGGTGCAGGTAGCGGCGGGCGTAGAAGGCGACGCACGAGGTCAGCGATGCGACGAAGAGCTCAGTCGGTGTCGGCGCGGTGTCCTCGCCGCCGGCGTCGATCGGTTGATCGACCGACAGGACGTGGTTGCGGATTCTGATGCCGAACCTGTCACCCGATCGGTGGTCAACCCGGATCATCGCCGTGGAGTCCTTGACCTCCCCCGCGGTTACCGTGACGGCTTGGCGCCGAAGCCAGCGTAGGTGCTCTTCATCGCCCAGCAGATCGAGACGGTGCCACAAGACAGTCGTGGGGACGGCTTGGGAGGCGTGCGCGAGACTCGCTATCCGCTGATGTTGCCGGTCAACGCGAAGTACCAGGTCGATGTCGGTGGGGTCGTGGCCGATGAAGCTGGTTCCGAACTCGCCGTTCAACCGGTCCGCCACTGTACGCGGTACTGTCCACCCGAGCACCGGCAGGTCAACGCAGCGCGCAGCTGCGAGCGCGGCCGCAGTGGCCGCGGCGTGATCGGGATGTCCGCTCACGCCGGAAGGATCGAAGACGAGCAGGCCATCGGCACCTGCCGCCTTGATCTGGGCGAGTACATCGCCCGTCAGCGTCGTCCGGCCGACGTCGGCCAGTGCGCCATCGGGATGGTCGAGCAGGACGGCCGAGTCGACGCCGAGCTCCTTGGCCGCGTTCTTCAGTTCGGCGGCGCGCAGTATGGCGAGGTCTCCGGCCGGCCCGAGCGTGGAAGCCTCGCCGTGGGTCAGACACAACACGGAGACCTGACTGCCGGCTCGTCCGAAGCTGTCGAGGATCGCACCCAGCCCGAACGACTCGTCGTCGGGATGGGCGACCACGGCGAGAACCGAGGACCAACCAGGCAATGTGCGGGTCGGGTGGTTGGCAGGTGCGGCACCAGTCATCGTGTACCTCCGTCAGGGCAGCTGCACGTAGCCGTGCCGCATCTTCCACAGGAAGTACTTCTCGAAGCCGAGCTTCATCAGGTGCGCCTGCGGGCCAGGGATCAGCACACCGTGCTTGCGCGGCGGCAGCATCTTGTCGGCGAGGATGATCACGCCGTTGTTGCCGGCGTCCATCACGCAGATCGCCTTGATGTCACCGAACGCCTTGGTGTTGGTCGGCTTCTCGCCTCGGATCTGCGCGGCGATGTTGGCGGCGGCGGTGTGTGCCATCACCTCGGTCGGGAAGCCGGTCTTGGGGATCCCGACGGGTGTCGGGGTCTGCCAGGGAGCGTCGACTGCGGCGGCCACACCGACTGCGTAGACGTCGTCGTACTTCTCGCTCTGGTAGGTGTCCCGCACGACGACGTAGCCCTTCTCGTCGGCCAGCCCGTTCGACTCGTTGAGGAATTGCTGCCCGAGGAAGGGTGGGATGACCATTCCGAAGGTGAAGGGCAGGTTCTCGCCGTCGGCCAGCACCAGAGCACCCTGGTCGATGTGGTCGATGCCGACCGAGATGCGCGTGTCGATGCCCTCTTTCTTGAGGAACATGCCGAGGAGTTGCTCGCCGTGTGGCAGGCCGCCGATGCCGAAGTGTCCGAGGAAGGGTTCTGCCGTGACGTAGGTGAGTTTGACCTGCTTGTGCAACCCTGCCTTCCGCAGCTGGTGTGCGGTGTTGAACAGGAACTCGTAGGCGGCGCCGAAGCAACCCGCACCCTGGGTGGCCGCGACGACGACGTCACCCGGGTGATCCAGGAACCGGCGCCAGGCGACCCCCGTCCGCTGGGCCTCGGGGAGCGTGGTGATGGTGTTGGCGTTCTCCTTGAACCCGGGAACGACGTCGTCCTTGTTGCGGTAGCCGGTGGCGATGACCAGGTAGTCGTAGCCGAGCTCCCGGCCGGCGTCGGCCGTGACCTTCCTCGCGACCGGGTCGACTTTCGTGGCCGCCGCGTGGATGAACTCGATGCCGTGGGCCTCCAGGGTCGGTGCGACCGGGAAGGTGATGTCGGCGCTGTCCCGCTTACCGAACGGTAGCCAGATCAGGCTGGGATTGAACAGGAACTGGTCGCTGGCCGACACCACCGTCACGTCGACATCGCCGTCCAGCTCGTGCCGGACGGCCAACGCGGCGGTCAGCCCTCCGAAGTTGGCGCCCAGTACCAGGACCTTCTTGCGCATCTCCAGCCTCCTCGATCGAACTCTCTTGAGGCAGGTATACCCGGGGAGGTATCGGGGCCATCAGGGTCCTGTGGCCCTTCATCGCGGGCCAGAGGTCATGCCCAGCGGTCGGCTGGGGCGCGGCCGTCCGATGACCGTCGGCGGTGCGCTGGTCTGGCGGCGACGAGCCCTGAGTCTGGGCCTTGACCACCTCACGCCAGGGAGAGGAAGAGCTTCTCCATCTTCTTCGTGTCGATACTGTCCGGTCCGTCACCCTCCACGATGCATCGGCGCAGGCCGCTGGCCACGATCGCGAATCCGGCGCGGTCGAGTGCGCGGGAGACGGCGGCGAGCTGGGTGACCACGTCCTCACAGTCGCGGCCTGCCTCGAGCATCCGCAGCACACCGGCGAGCTGGCCTTGGGCGCGCTTGATCCGGTTGACGACGGGAGTCATCTCGGTCGGGTCGAGTGCTGTCATCTGTGCTCCTCGGTGAGGGCCGCAAGCGCGGCGGTGAGGCGGTCCTTGGCGTCTCGGGCGACGCTGTGCAGCTGCGGGGCGTCGGACAGCCCCATCATCGCGTCAGGGTCGAGAGCTTCGACGACGGTGGTCTCCTCGTCCACGGATCGGACCACGACGTTGCAGGGCAGCAGCGCGGCGATCGACGGCTCCACTTGCAGCGCCTGGTAAGCCAGCGGCGGCCGGCAGGCGCCGAGGATTACCTGCGGGGGTACGTCGACGTCGAGCTTGGCCGCGAGTGTGGCCTTGAGGTCGATCTCGGTGAGGATGCCGAATCCCTGGTCGGCGAGGGCCGCACGGACCGCTTCGACGGTCTCGTCGTACGGCCGCTCGACGGTCGTCGCGAGCGTATAGCCGGGCATCAGGCGCTCCTCGCGCCCTGCTCGTCCGCCGCATCCGCCCGCGCCTTCTCGATGTCCAGGTCACGCACCGCCGCGATGACCTGCTCGAGCGCCTGGGCCGGCAGCGCGCCAGGCTGGGAGAAGACCAGCGAGCCCTTCTTGAAGGCCATCAGGGTGGGGATCGACGTGATCCGGGCGGTCGCGGCCAGCGCCTGCTCCGCCTCGGTGTCGACCTTGCCGAACACGATGTCGTCGTGCGCGGCGGCGGCCTTCTCGTAGATGGGCGCGAACATGCGGCACGGGCCGCACCAGGATGCCCAGAAGTCCACCAGGACGATCTCGTTGTCGAGGATCGTCTGCTCGAAGTCGGCTCTGCTGAGGTTCACAGTGGTCACGGGCACTCCTTCTGCGACGGTGAGAACCGTCTCACTTGACGATACCCCGGAGGGTGTTATCCACCCTAACGCACATACCCCCACCCGTATTCCCGGCAGCGATGTGACGGCGGCCGGTTTCAGTGGGAAAGCGGCCGACACCAAATGGTCGGTCGCGATCGACCCCGTCCTTGACTACCGCATCCACGGCGACGCTACGCACGGACCGCTCTGGCCAGCTACACGGTTCAGTGCCACACCGACGGCAGTCAGACCGATGTTTGCGAATACCCCAGGGGGTGTTATCGTCAGGTTCATTAAATACCCCATGGGGTATCAACCTGATCGGTTGGACAACGAGCGAAAGGACCTGCCCGATGCGGGTGACCATCCCCGAGATCGATGTCGACCAGCTCGCCGGAGCCGTCAGAGCCGGCGCCGCGATAATTGACGTCCGCGAGCCGAGCGAGTACGTCGTCGGCCACGTCCCGGGAGCTGTTCTCATCCCGATGGGCGAGCTGCCCAGCCGCCTGGCCGAACTCGATCGGTACGCCGCGGTGTATGTCGTGAGCGCGTCGGGCAACCGCAGCCGCACCATGACCGACTTCCTCCGCCGGGCCGGCTTCGAGGCTTACTCGGTGACCGGCGGCACGGGCGGCTGGATCCGTTCGCGTCGCGCCGTCGTCACCGGCAACGAACCCCGCACCTGAACCTAAACCCTGACACAACCCTTGGAACAGACATGACTGAAGCCATCGACCGGACACATCCGGCCAACTCTGCCGGCATCACGGTGATCTCCCTCGAGACACCGACACTGGGCGACCGCAGCTATCTGGTGCACGACGGCGAACAGGCCTTCGTGGTGGACCCCCAGCGTGACATCGACCGGGTGATCGCGTTGCTCGAACGGCACCGCCTGCGGCTGACCCACGTGTTCGAGTCCCACATCCACAACGACTACGTCACCGGGGGGCTGGCATTGGCTCGGCGAACCGGTGCGGCGTACCTGGTCAACGCCAGGGACAAGGTGTCCTTCGAGCGCACGCCGATCCGGGACGGTGAGGTCGTCGAGATCGGTGCACGGATGCGAGTCACCGCGATCGCCACACCGGGACACACCTTCACCCACCTGTCGTACACACTCACCGACGCGGCCAGCAACGCGCAACTGGCCGTCTTCTCCGGCGGATCCTTGCTGTACGGCGCCACAGGTCGCCCCGACCTGCTCGGTCCGGACCACACCGACGACCTGGTCCGTGCACAGCACGCCTCGGCCCACAAGCTCGCCGCACTGTTGCCCGACACAGCCGAGGTGTTCCCGACCCATGGCTTCGGATCGTTCTGCTCCGCGACCCAGTCCGAGGCATCGTCGTCGACGATCGGACAGGAGAGGCAGACCAATCCGGTACTCATCCAAGACGAGGAGACCTACGTCCGCGAGCTCCTCGCCGGCCTCAGCGCCTACCCCGCCTACTACGCACACATGGCACCGGCCAACACCGCCGGCCCGGCCGAGCCAGACCTCTCGACGCCGACCAAGGCAGACCCCGCCCAGCTGCGGCGACGGATCGATGCCGGGGAATGGGTCGTGGACCTGCGCACCCGCACCCTGTTCGCAGCCGGGCACGTGCCCGGCTCGCTGAACTTCGGGCTCGACGGCGCCTTCGCCACCTACCTGGGCTGGCTGATCGAGTGGGGCACCCCCCTCATCCTGCTCGGCGAGTCGGCCGAGGACGTGGCCGAGGCCCAGCGTGAGCTGGTCCGGATCGGCATCGACCGGCCAGCAGCGCACGCCACCGGCAAGCCCGAGGACTGGGTTGCCGGCACCGGACGCCGCGTCGCGGCGTTCCCGATCGCGACCTTCGCTGACCTTGCTCAGGTCCGCCACCATCGAGACCTCACCGTGCTGGACGTGCGCCGGAACGACGAATTCGCGGACTCCCGGATCGAAGGGGCGCTCAACATCCCGATCCACGAGCTGCCCGGGCGGCTGTCCGAGATCCCCGGCGGCGAGGTCTGGGTGCACTGCACCGCCGGCTACCGCGCATCGGTCGCCGCCTCGCTGCTCGACGCCTTCGGGCACTCCCTGGTCGCGATCGACGACTCCTTCGACAACGCCAAGCCCGCAGGTCTGCCACTGGCGGGCACGGAAGCGTGACACTGGCGATCGCAGCTGCAGCGGGCGCGCTCATCGGGCTCAGCCTGGGCGCGCTCGGCGGCGGCGGGTCCGTCCTCGCCGTCCCGGTCCTCGTCTACGTCCTCGGGCAGTCCCCGGCACAGGCGACAACGGGGTCGCTCGTCATCGTCGGCCTCACCGCCATGGTCGCAGCCGTCACCGCCTACCGCTCCGGCACCGCCCTACTCGCAAGGGGCCTGACGTTCGGCGTGGCTGCCATCGGCGGCGCCGCAGCCGGCGCGAAAGCCTCCAGCCTGGTCCCAGAGCCCGTACTTCTGGCCGCCTTCGCCGCGTTGCTCCTCGTGATCGCCGCAGTGCTGGTCGTCCGCCAGATCCGCACTCGTCATGGCCTGCCAGCAGAACGCCGGCCAGCCCATGTCGACAACCCGATCATCACCTTCTCGCCCAGGTTCGCCTGCCAATGCCCACAAGCACTCAAGGTGCTCGTCACTGCCACCGCCGTCGGCGTGCTCACAGGCTTCCTCGGAGTCGGCGGCGGCTTCCTGGTGGTGCCTGCTCTGATGCTCGCGCTCAAGCTGCCGATGGAGTATGCCGCCGGAACCTCGCTAGTCGTCATCACCATCACCTCAGCGTCGGCGCTGGCGGTCCGAGCCGGCACCGGCACCCAACCGGACTGGAGCCTGGTTGCGGTGCTCACCGCAGTGGCAGTCCTGGGCGGCTGGACCGGCGCCCGACTGACGGCGCGCCTCGACACCACCAAACTCCAGACAGCGTTCACGGTGCTGCTCGTGCTAGTCGCCGGCTACACCGCCTGGCAGGCCGTGCCCGCACTCATCTGACCCCCATCCCTGTCCAGCACACCCGACGATCCGAAGGAGAACCACCATGTGCAGAACAGTCACCTGCAAAACGTGCGGCAAGACGACCTGGGCCGGGTGCGGCCAACACGTCAAGCAGGTCATGGCAGGCGTCCCCACCTCCCGTCGATGCTCCGGCCACGCCGACGAGCCGGCCGGCCGAACCGGCTGGTTCGACAAGCTGATCGGCCGCGCCTGAGCCGGCGGGCTGCGGTGTGTCCACCGTCGCCAGCCTGCGCCGGCACACCCGCCGGGATCACGTGTCCGACCTGCTCGACGGGTATGGCGCCTGGCTCCCGCTCACCGGAGGCCGGCGCCCAGCGCTGACGTCATGCCCAACTCCTCAATCCCAACTCTTCATGCGCGGCAGTCATTTCCACCACCGAACCGTCATCGAGACAGACCGAAAAGCTGACTCCCGCCGTCCTGCGCGAGCTACTGCGCGGCGAGGGCGCCCCGCGGCTGCTGGACGTGCGGACCCCGGGCGAGTTCCATACCGCGCACATCCCGGGTTCGTACAACGTCCCGCTCGACACCCTGCGCGAGCACCGCACGGAGTTGCGGCAGCACCTCGACGAACAGGTCGTGCTGATCTGCCGCTCCGGCAACCGGGCCGGCCAGGCCCAGCAGGCCCTCGCCCAAGCGGGCCTGCCGAACCTACGCGTACTCGCCGGCGGCATGCTCGCCTGGGAAGCCGCGCAATGCCCGGTGATGCACGGCAAGCCCCGCTGGGACCTCGAACGGCAAGTGCGCCTGGCGGCCGGGACCACCGTGCTGGTCAGCGGACTGGCCGGTCTTGTGGTTCCCGGCGCGCACCTGGTCGGCACCGCCCTCGGTGCCGGGCTCGCCTTCGCCGCGGTCACCAACACCTGCGCATTGGGCATGCTGCTGTCCAAACTCCCCTACAACACAGGCCCGAAAGCGGACATCAAAGCCGTGATCGACACCTTGGCCGCTGACCGGGCCTGAACCCGTGTGATCGCTTGGCTGCCAGGCGGCCAAGCGATCACACAGCTGCGCGGAGCGCCCTCATTGATAGCAATCATCAGGCCGAGAGACCCGCCGGATGCGCCCTCGTCGTCGGCGGTGTCCTCGGCCCGATCACCTGCCCGGAGGTCGTCATCGACTCCGCGGGGCACGAGCTGGCACGATCGAGGCAACTTCTCGAGGGAGGAACCACCGTGGCTGACAACGAGAACTCCACGGCCCATGCAAGCATGGGTCACGATGCCCGGCCGTGAGGAGACGCCAGCCAGTCCGTCGACGTCTGACAGCACGAGCTCTCGCGCCGCCTTGCGTTTCGGGTCCTCGATCGCGTTTGGCACGGCCGGCGTTACGGTCGTCGCCTTCGCCTTGGCGTTGACGGCTCTTCCGAACGACGTCCCCTATCCGTTCGCGAGCGACGTCATCGCCGAGCAATGGCCGGGAGACTACCTGTGGATGTACCCGGCCATGCTGGTGATGCTCCTCTTCGTCGCGTTGCTCGCGTCGGTTCACGAGTACGCCGCTCCGAGGCGGAAGATCTTCAGCTTGCTCGGGGTGTGCCTCGCGACTATCGCTGCCGCGGTGCTTCTGATCGACTACTTCATCCAAGTCACGGTGATGCAACCGAGTCTCGAGAAGGGCCAGCTCGACGGCTGGGCGATCCTCACGCAATACAACCCGAACGGCGTCTTCATCGCTCTCGAGGAGCTCGGATACTTTCTGATGAGCCTCGCCCTCGCTTGTGTCGCTCCGGTCTTCATGCAGGGGAGCAAGATCGAGCGCACGATCCGCTGGCTCTTCGTTGGGAGCTTCGCGGCCGTGCTCGCCGCGCTCGTCGCCGTCTCGGCAGCGCGCGGAATCGATCGCGGAGATCTCTTCGAGATCATCGTGGTCTCCATCGTCTGGCTGACGCTGATCGTCGCCGGGCCCCTCGTCGCGGTCGTGCTCCGGCGTGCGGCTGCCTGCTCCCAAGGCGCGTGACGCGCGGGCTGGCACCGATGACAGGCCACGCCCGCGTGCGCTACGTAGCTTCAGAACCGGGGACTTGGCGACGAAGATGGGGTGCAGGCTCGCGCGAGCGCGGCAAGCTGTCACTCCCAGGCGCTTCGAGGACAGCCACTGTCGAAATCGAACCGACAACCTTCTCACTACGAGAAGGACCGACACCGTGTGATTCAGCCTCTACCAGCAGTTTTACGTACGGCCATTCCCGCATCACACCCGGATTTCCTCCTCGGTACTGATGATTTCGCACCACGACCGGCACCACGCCTCGCCGGCTGACTGCTCGTCGGCTCGTCGTCAAAGGGCCCGCAGGTGACGCCCGCGTACCCACCCGGCTTCGGCGCCTCGGAAAGGATGACCATCGACTCAGCCTGAGCGCCCTCATGACTGAGCTGCCGCCACTCAAGGGTCTGGTGAGCACTTCCTTGCGCTGTTCTGAGGCCGCACGCCCTGCGATTGCATCATGACTTCAACTGACAGTCTGGCCGCCTTTGGCTCAATGAAAACCCTCGGTGTGGGCCGCGTACCGCTTGAGGTACTCGACACCGTTCTGCCTGCTGGCCTCGGTGACTCGCAAGAAGAGGTCCAGCAGGCCGTCGGGGCCGTTGTCGACCGCATTGACGCTGCATGTGACAACGGTGGTCCACCTGTGCATTTCTTGGCGGTTGGTCGGTCAGCTGGTGGCACGGGCGGCGTCGACGATCACGCCGGTCACCGCGTCCGGGTCGGAGATCATCGACAGGTGCGGCGCGTCGACCTCGGTGATGTGCGCGCCGGCGCGATGTGCCATGACTTCCTGCTCCGCCGGTGGCAGCACCTTGTCCGCCGTACCGATGAGGTCCCAGGACGGGATGGTCTTCCACGCCGGAACACCGGCGAGGGTCTCACCGAGCGTGCTGGAGGTCAGTGGCCGCTGGGTGGCGGCCAGGACGGCGGCCTGCTTGGCCGGGATGCCACCGGCGAACAGGCCCGCGAACTGATCTGGCTTGATGTACACATCGGCGTTGATGACGTTTCCGCTGGCGTCGTGGATCGGCACCGCGTTGATCGAGCTGTTCGGGTCCAGGTCCGAGCCGGGCTGTGCGGCGGCGAGCGCGCCTACGCTGTCGCCTTGGTCGGGGATGAAGGCGTCGACGTAGACGAGGGCCTTGACGTTGGGGTTGCCGGTGGCAGCGCTGGTGGTCACCATGCCGCCGTAGGAGTGCCCGACGAGCACGACTGGGCCAGGGATGGTGGCCAGCAGGTCATGCAGGTACTGCGCGTCGGAGGCGAGGCCGCGCAGCGGGTTTGCCTCGACATCGACGGTGTATCCGGCGCTCTGCAGCTTTGATGTGACGGCAGACCAGCTCGAGCCGTCAGCCCACGCGCCGTGCACGAGCACGATCGTCGGTTTGAGCGGCTTGTCGTTCTGCAGGGTTTGCGCGCTGCTGCTGGTCGCGGTGCCGATGCCCAGCGCGAGCACGCTAGTGGTGAGGACCGCGACGGCCGCGGGGAGTGACTTCTTCGGTGTACGCATGGCTTGTCCTTTGCGGGTGTGGTTATCTGCTCGGCGGGCTCTCCGAGTTGGGGTCAGCGGCGGTGCCGAACTAGCAGAGGAGCTTCAGCAGCGCGGCGTTGACCTGCTCGGCGCGCGTCCAGATGATGGCTTGCCGACCGCCCGCCGAGGACACCGTTCGTGGTGTCGGAATAGACGCTAGGGCGCGACGCAGCCGCCGGCGCCGTTGCGCGCGTTAGCCTGCACAACGTGCAGATAGCCGTGCACGAGTGGTCCACCGCCGCCTTCGCGCCGTACGAGATGACCGACCGGCAGCGGCAAGAGCTCGACCAACTGCCACCCCGCTGAGGTAGCGGCCATCGCTAGACAGCAGCATCGGTAGGTCGACCTAGGGTCGGCCTCGGCGCGGTCTGCGCTCCCGGTGACCGATCTCCGAGAGCGCGTAGCATGATCTATGCGAGCCGGTGCCGACAGCGCATGTCGCGCCTTGCTCGCGGCACGCTCAGCCTGCGCTCGGGGAGCAGGGGGAACTACGAAGGACTAGGCCCGTGATCCAGATCGTCGACTCGAGGACGATTGCGGCCGGCGTGCGGGCCGAGTCCATGCACGCGGTGGCCGCCAGGATCATTCCGGTCGAGCTCGACTTCCCCGTAACGGGCCCTGTGGTGCGAGGCATGCTCGCCGACATTGGTGCGTTGCGGATCTCCTCCATCCGATCCAACGTCACCAAAGTCGAGCGGAGCCCGCGCCTGGCGCGCGATGATCTGGCACCCAGCCTGATGCTTGGTCTGCAGGTCAGCGGGTCGAGCCTCGTCGTTCAAGAGGGCCGCGAAGCTGTTGTGCGCCCGGGCGACCTGGTGGTGTACAGCTCGACATCTCAGTACGCACTGGTCGACTCCGAGGGTTACCGACAGCACCAGTTCCGCATGCCGTTGGAGAAGCTGGCCCTGCCGTGGGATGTCGTGCGGCAGGTAACGGCAACGCGACTGAGTCCTGGACATCCGGTCGCAGACTTGGCCGCGGTCTACTTCCGGCGCCTCGCGGGCCGGCCGAGAGCGTTCGCGGACGCCGGCGCCAACGCGGTAAGCCAGCCCTCTATGGAACTCATCCGGGCAGTGATCAGCACGCACCTTGACGTCACCTCAACGGCGGCCAGGGAATCACTGCGGGCCACGTTGCAGATGCGGATCTTGGAGTACGTGCGTGCGCACCTGGGCGATCCGACCCTCAGCGCCGCTCAAATCGCGGCCGCACACCACATCTCTGTTCGACACCTGTACAACGTCCTCGCCGCCGGCGGCATCTCCCTCGGCGCGTGGATCCGCAGCCGCCGCCTGGAGGCGTGCCGAGACGAGCTCGGTCGTGGCCTGTCTCAGCACGTCACCATCGCCGCCGTGGCCCGACGCTGGGGATTTCGCGATGCATCCAGCTTCGGGCGCCTCTTCCGCGCCGAGTACGGACTCTCACCACGTGAGTGGCGCGAGACGGCGACGAACGCGCAACCTGCCCGAGCGAGCGAGTAAACAGCGACGTCCGTGAGGATCGTCCGCTGAAGCACCATGCAACAGCGGTACACGCGCGGTCCCGATCAACTCGAGCCGGCAGCCTCTGCTCGTTCCGCACGAGCCGCAGCGGGTGCCGGTTGTGGCCGGCCTGCATCTCGGCGTCGGCGACGCCGGCTGGTTGACATGTTCAGTGAAGGAACCCGTCCCACTTCAAATCGTAGGGAGCCGCCAGGTATAACGGCCGGGCAGCTGCTCGACAGGCCGGGCCAGCTCCAGTCCGACCGGCCACCCCGCCAGTGTTGCCCTCGGCAAGCGCTTCGCGCCACCCCACGCAGTCTCGCCCCGCGTGCCGAGTCCTGCCCGCATTCGGGCGACGTTGGGGCCGCCCGTCCGAATCGAACCGGCGACCTTCTCATTACGAGGAAGAACTACAGCGTCGCATCTGCTCTCCACCAGCGCTTCTAGCAACGCGGCCTCCCCCAGCGAGCGCGAGATTCCCCATGCGTATCCGTCGTTTCGTGCCACGAGTCATGCCATGCATCTCGACCACCCGGGCTCGGCTCACGCCTGGTCGGCCGACCAGGTGCACCAGGCGCCGGACTTCTGATCCGTAGGAGCCTGCACGTGCTCACGTGTCACGTCGCCGAACCTAGCCGACCGCCGCGTGCCTGGCTGCTCCGTGCTCGCTGCTCGGGGTCGTTGGGGTCGCGGAAACGTCCCGAGACCGGCATCGTCGAGGTCGAGCGGACCGTGTCCCTGGGCGGGACCATCTCGTTGGGATCCCGCGTGCTGCTGGTCGCGTGGATGCTGGCCGGCCGGCCGGTCGGGGTGTGGATCGAGGACGGTGCACCGCTGCTGTTCTTCTGGGCCGTGCATTGGGACGGCAATGGGCGCCCGGACAGTTCGAGGCCAAAGGCCAAGTATCGGGCCCTCAATGGTCGAACTCGGCGGGTGGCATCTTGGGGGGAAGACCGCTACTGAGGCGAAGAACAATCTCAGGATTGTGCTGGGGACTCGGGCGACGTTGAGCGTGCCTGCGGAGATTGAGCCTCAGACTCGGGTGTCCGTGGTGGCTGAGCTGTTTCTGGCTGAGGTGAAGGAGGTTGGGAAGCAGGATGTCGGCCAAGACCGACTCGGATGGAAGAGCCAGCAGGTCGTGCCAGCTCCAGCGTCGCTGCACACCGGTCTCCGACGTGACCGTCAACTTTGTCCTTGGGGATCAGTGGAGTCACGCTCGCTGACAACACCGGGAAGTCGTCGGTGAGCTGCCGGCCAGGTGGGAGTCTGTGATCATCGGATCCGCTTCTGCCTTCGAACCCGCGGTTGATGACTGCCATCTGAACCTCCTCGCCGGCAGATCTTTCGTTCTGCCCCGGTCTGCTGCTCGGCCAACCTGAGGTCCCCCATCGATCGGGTCGGTCCGCAGAAATCGATCCAGTGCCGTCGAGACGTTGCTCATGCGATCTGCTGCTCCGGCAAGTAGCCGGCGTCGACCAACGCGGTCCGCAGCTTACGGCGGGCGTCGAACATCATCTTGTAGATCGCGTTGTGTGTCGCGCCGAGCTGATCAGCGAGGACATCGGTGGGCATCCCCTTCAGCACCATTGCGATAAAGACCATCCGTTGCTTTGCCGTCAGCTTCTCGTCCACGGCGCGATGCACGGCATCCATCAGATCCCGGCTTTCGGCATGCGACTCCGGCTCGATCCCCACTCGTGCGGGAAGGCGCTGCCAGTCCTCGTCGTCGAACGCAACATCAGCCCGCTGCCAGAAGTGCCGGCGGACCTTGGCGGCCACGTCGAAGATCACGAACTTGTACGCCCAGGTGGTGAACTTGCAATCACCGCGGAACGTCTCGACTTTGCCGCAGATCGCCAGCAGGGCGTCCGCGGCGGCCTGGTGTGCGATGTCGTCCAGCTCCGGGCCGACGAGTCGCAGCCTAGCCGCCCGCCGCCCGGCCTCTGCCCTCGCTGCCCGCTGGAGAAACTCGTACAAGCGTCGGCTCGCAAGCTCACGCCGATCTCCACCGCTGCTCAAGTCGCGAACCCAGGCACGGTTCTCCCGGGCCACCTCTGGAGAGACGACCCGCACCTGCGACAAGGACTCGGAACACTTGCTCTTCATGGATCTCCGCCGATCAACTCAACGCAGTGACCACCGGTCCGACACACCTGTGTCGACCGGTGAAACAGCAATATGGACGCCATCGTCCATTCGGGACTCCATCCAGCCAGCACCCAAGCGGCAACGTGTCAGGCGCGGACTCGTCGCCTCCTTCCGCGAAGATGCGTCATTCATCGCACAGAAGCTGAAGGAGCTAGGCACCGTCACGCTCAAGTCGGCCTGACTGCTAACACAGCATCGCTCCCCCGCGACCTCCAGAGACATCTCGACAGGTGGCCTATATCGTCCTGTTCCATCGTCCGAGCAGGTAAGGTCCGGCATCCGATGTGAGATCGCCTCGAGCTCGCATGCTCCGGTGTCCTGGTCGCGGTGGCATCGCGGTCGGTCGGTTTGGCTCGCCAGGGCGTCACGATCATCAGCCCCGGCAACGGCCGAGCCGACGCCCTCGGCATGAGCCCAGCCGACCCAGGAAGCAGCGCGCAGCGATCGGCACAGATCCTCACAATGCTGATCGACAGCGACACCACGGGCACCACTCGACAACCTCACGCAAAGGTCAGCCGCGGAGATCTCCGGGAACGGAATGATGCTGAGGAACAGCTTCTGCCACTCCAGCCAGCGCTGCCGGACCTGCCGGAACATGTTGCCCTGGATCGCGCCGTCCATGGCGCCGTGCACCTGGTTGCCCTTCTCCTCCTCCATCGGGAAGCACGACCGCATGATTTGCTTCAGCGGATCCTTCTTCCGCACCGTCTCGAACGTGTAGTCGGTGCCGAACCGGGCCGCCGCGGTGACGAAGGTCGGCTCCCACCACAGTTCGGTCATCTTGGCATGCGCATTGGTGAGACTCTGCCTGCTCATGGACTGCCTCCAGGGTCGGGAGCCTGCCGGGGGTGGAACGGCTCCGGAGGTGGGCGTTAGAGCGATGAAAGCGCAGCGACGACGGACTTGCGTCTCAACATGAGATACGGGTCACACCCTTGCGGATTTACCTTGGGTCATGTTCCGTTGACTCCAGGTCCCAGGGTTCATAACAGCAGCGTTGGGGACCGCGCCCCCCTTGCCACAGGGACCATCACCGAGCGGCGTAACGCCGCCTGGACCTTCCAGCCGATGTAGCTGATATCAAGCGGGAAGACAGCTTGTCCTGGAAGGGAGACGCGCTGTCTTCCCTCTACCTGTTACCGTCTCCGGCGCTTAGGCCACGACCGCAAAGAAAAGGTCGCTGTTAGCGGTGGACGCAGGCGACGCCGAGCCGCCTTCTCGGTGTCATTGGTACCTGCCGTCACCCTCGTGTCCTGCTCCACTGCGGTCACAGCTGGCCGACGCCCGCCGGCAGGTCCCGGCCATGGTAGGTGACTAGGTGCGCATTTCCGTCGGCCAGCCGGTAGGACAGGCGGCTCCAGCACGAGTACCGCCCGGATCAGATGTATTCGTCCGGGGTGATCTCGAAGAGCCTGATCTTACGGTAGATCGACGCCCGCGAGATCCCGAGCGACGTGGCCGCCACGTCCTTGCGACCCTCGCCGGCGCGCAGCGACCGCACGATGGCCCCGCGCTCGAGCCATTCCATCGGGGTAAGCCGGCGGCGCAGCCCGCGACCGAAGCGAGCCGGCAAGTCGGAAATGTCGAGCTTGTGGAGATCGGTGGCACGCAGCATCTCCGCTAGCAGGTCGTTGATCTCGGCCACGTTCCCCGGCCAGCGTTCGTGCTGGAGCCTGCTCATCAGCTGCTCGGTGACCGCCACGGAACGCGTTCCGGGCTGCCGGGCGAGCAGCACCGCGACGATCGCCGGGAGATCCTCGATCCGCTCCCGCAGCGGCGGTACTAGCACGGTCGGAACGCCAGTGGTGCCCAGTTCGGGCGTGATCGGGTCGCCCTCAGCGACACAGACGGTCAGCGCCAGCCAGCCGGCGTCGGTGACCGCTCGCACCTCACCGCACAGCCGGTCGAGCGCGTTGGCCGTCAGGCGCTCGCCGTGCTTGACCATGACCGGCGACCCCGCGCGGAGCGCTGCGCCGACGTCGGTGATCAACCGGTCGAGATCGTCCGGGCCAGCATTCCGGACCGCGTCACGAACGACGACCATCTTGCCCGCGGCATGCAGTTGCAGCGCCGCCTCCACCAAGGCGGCCTTGCCGACTCCGGGCTCGCCGATCACCGCGAGCGGATCGCGTTGCGCGCAATGCCGGCTCACTGTCCGGGCCGCATCCAGCACCGCCGGAGTGCTGGCGGCGAATCGGGGGAGCATGCCTGCCACCGGTCGCCTTCGGGCGGGCGGCCGGGGCGTCGTACCGGATGGGAAGGCCAGCGCGCCTACAAGCTCGTTGCCGCGGCGCACAGCGCGGAGCCGAAGCATCGTCTCCCTTCCGTCGGACATGGTCAGCGGTGTCTCCGCGGCGTCCGACCGCCCGAGGGCGTCCCGCACCATGGTCCACGTGTCACCGTGCTCGACCGCGCCGATCACCCGCGCCACCTCCGGCGTCGACATCCAGACGCTGTCGCTGATCGCGAGGACGGCGGATCCGGACCGCCGTGAGGCACCGAGGTACTCGTCCAGCAGCATCCGCTCGCCCTGTCCGCGGAGTGCGACCAGCCGCGCCTCGACCACGGCCACCGCCTGTCGCACCAGCGCCGCGAGGGCCGGGTTGGCGCACGCGGCCCAGGTGGTGATATCCAGCACGCCGACGAATCGGTGGCTGAACGGGTCACGGACCGGGGCGCCGAAACAGGCGAAGTCCTGCAGTGGCTCGGAGAAGTGCTCGTGTCCGCGAACCGCATACGCTCCCCGATCCTCGAGGGCGCTGCCGATGCCGTTGGTCCCGACATGGTGCTCGGCGTAGCTGAACCCTGGCGCAAGCAGGACCGAGTCGAGCCGGCGCTCGAAGTCACCGTCCCCAGAACGGCGGAGCAGCACCCGCCCGCGACTGTCGGCCAGGATCGCCGAGACGGGGCTGCCGGCCACGTCCTGGGCGACCCCGTCGACGACGGAGCTTGCCGCCCTGGCCAGACGTGAGGCGAGGTTGACGTTCTCGACGTACGAGGTGGTGAGCTCGTTGGCGTCGACGCCGTCGTCGCACGAGCGACGCCACGAGGCGAGGATCTCCGCGCTCGGCCCCTCGATCTCCTCGATCCGCCCACCGGTCAGTAGCCGCTCCCTGGCCCGGAGCAGCGTCGCGCCCCAGTCGTCGGTCATCACCGAGAACCTCACCGCCTCTCAAGGTGAGACGCGGAACACACTGCATGGCCACTTTACTCCCATGAAGACGCGATCTCGGCAGCTGCCGGCCGACAGAGAGGGCAACGATGACCGTCGATCTCACTCCCGCGACCTCGCTGTCCACCGTGGCCGGTTACGGGTTGGCGCCGAGCCGCGGGATCCTGAACAGCGCCGCCCACATCATGGCTGCCGGGCCTGCCTCGCACTCGACCGAGGCGCGCGACCAATTCAGCGGTCGCGCAGAGATCGGGGGTGACGTCCGAGGCGAGGAGCTCCGCACTGGGGTCGGCGCGCTCAGGGAGCCGGCCGTCATCAGCGGCGGCCACGGCAGCGAGCATTGTGTCGAGGTCCAGTGCACCGCCGACCACGCAGTCACGACCGTGGCCTCTCGTTGGGCGAACGGAATCTGGTGAACGACCACACCCACGAGCACGGCTACTACCGCCTGGACGGGACCTGCAGTTACTGTGCGGAAACGCACCCGGCCGAGCCCGCCATCCGAATGCAGGTCTTCGACCGCGAGACCGGCTCCTGGATCGTCGAGTCCGTCCTGAGCGAGGCGGCGTGATGCGCCATCCTCTACTCCACCGCGCGAGTCCTCGATCACCTCGCCGCCGAAACCGTCTAAGCCCTGTGAGACCTGCGCGCCAAGCCAACCACGACCACGACGCGCAGGGCAGTGAGTGCCCGCAATCAGCCGCCGCGACGCCGAATACCTGCATTGCGAGCCCCCTTGTTGGGCCGCCCGGCCGTGTTGGCGCTCACTGGAGCTAGCCCCTGCTAGGAGGCAGTAGGTCCACCTCCGGACACGGTCCCGGCTGACGGGCATCCGCCTCCTGGTTTGCGCTACTCAGGGTCGTGGTCGGCGGCTGCCCAGGGGCAGAAGCTGCTCGGCGATCTCGTCAACAAGAGCCGGTAGGTTGTAGGCTGGCCTAGTCGGTGAACTTCTCGTGCGCGGCCATCGCCGCGCCGACGATGCCGGCGTTGTTGAGCAGCTGAGCCGGCTTCACCGGGGTGGAGATCTCGAGCAACGGCACCCACTTGTCGGCGTGCTTGCTGACCCCACCGCCGACCACGAACAGGTCGGGGGTGAACAGGTTCTCCACGTGCCGAAGGTATCGCTGCACTCGCTTGGCCCACTGTTTGTACGACAGGCCCTCGTTGTCCTTCGCCGCCGAGGAGGCCTTCTCTTCCGCGTCGTAGCCGTCCAGCTCGAGGTGACCGAGCTCGGTGTTGGGCACGAGCTGGCCGTCGAGCAGCAGCGCGCTGCCGATACCGGTGCCGAAGGTGAGCAGGATGACCACGCCGTCGACGCCCTTGGCCGCGCCGAACCGGGCCTCGGCGATGCCGGCCGCGTCGGCGTCGTTGAGCACGGTCACGTCGCAGTGGGTGATGTCGGTGAAGAGCTTCTCGACGTCGGTCCCGATCCAGCTCTTGTCGACGTTCGCGGCGGTCTTGGCCACGCCGTTCTTGATCACGGCCGGGAACGTCGCACCCAGCTCACCGGTCCACTCGGCCTCCTTGACGAGCCGGGCCACGACCGCGGCGACGGGCTCCGGGGCGGACGGGTTGGGCGTCAGGTACTTCACCCGCTCCGCGGTCAGGTCGCCCGTCTCCAGATCGACGACGGCGCCCTTGATCCCGCTGCCGCCGATGTCGATCCCGAAAGCGGTCGACGTCCTCATCCTGGTCACCTGATCCTCTCCTCTCGCCGCCTGCAACCTACTGTCTAAACCTCGGTAGCCGGGAGCGGCTCCAGCAGCTCCGGCCCGTTGTTCTTCACGTTGTTCACGACCTTGGACACCGCGTACATGTCGAGGCTGCCGTCGACCGGCGGCGACATCAACGCCCGGAGCTGGTCGATGTCGTGGTTGCGCGGATCGAGCCACCCGCCCCACTGATCGGGGGCGATCACCATCGGCATACGGTCGTGGACGCGGCCGACGCTGTCGGTCGCGGTGGTGGTGAGGATCGTGGACGTCGGGACACCCCGGCCGGGTCGTCGTCGGGAAGCGACTTGTCGTACCAGACCTCGTACAGCCCGGCCAGCGCCAGCGTCGATCCGTCGGTCGGCCTGATTCTCTGCACCAAGTCAAGTTGTAGCCCGGGTCGTCGGGGCGTTGGTTGCCCCATCGCGACCGGCTCAGTTCACGCGGTCTCAGCCGCGGCGCGGGCAGTGGGCTGGCAGGTACGGACGTTGCCAGTCGCTGGAAGGTTGCGATGATCAGTCGACCTTGAAGACGAAGCTCTGGATGATAGGTGCGAGCGCCGTCACGCGTTGAGCGAGCTGGATGCCGCTGCCCGGACGAGCTGCAGGTCGGCGGCGTCGGTCGCAGTGGTGGTGATGGTTGTGTACGTCCGGGGTTGGAGCAGTGAGGCCAGTAGTTCGCAGCCTGCAGGCAGGAGCGCTCGCTGCACCGGAGCGGGATGACGGTTGTGCGGCAGACGTCCAACGTTTAGAAGCGGGTACAGCGGGAGTGGGGATCCAGCGCCTCCAGGTCTCTGGTGTTAAGCAGGCTGGGCTGATCTG
The DNA here is from genome assembly GCF_036227145.1 of Kribbella sp. NBC_01484. NCBI lineage: Bacteria > Bacillati > Actinomycetota > Actinomycetes > Propionibacteriales > Kribbellaceae > Kribbella > Kribbella sp. NBC_01484. The sequence goes on along the minus strand of NZ_CP109437.1, from coordinate 5,055,152 downwards.
TCCGATCGCGGAGCGGGTCAACCAGGTGCTGCAGGGACGACGCGATGGCCGAGTCGTTCGTCGCGACCCCTGAACTCCGACTTCAACTACCGCCGGGTGTGGCCCACAAAGAACAGGGGTCTGCTCGCCAACGCCGAGCTCACGGACCACGTTGCCCACCGGGCGGCCGGTGGTGATCACCAACTACACGGCCTCGTCCGTGTAACGAGTCGTGAACGCCCTCCGCTGCCTTCCCATGATGACCATCCTCTCCGTCTTGGTGTCCACCACCAACCGGGGGCAGGGCCGGCCAAAGGGAACCGCCGGTCGTCTCGGTCGAGGTCCTCGACGAGCCTGAACTGAGGGGCAGGCGTCGGGTCGTGGCAGCGAAGTCCGGCCGCAAGAAAGGACGCTTCACCGAGCGACGGATCATCCACGCGTGGCCATCGCGCCGAGCCCCAGCAGGGCCAGCAGGATCGCCAGCACTGACGAGGGCCGCGACGACTCCGTCGACCCGGCACCGCTCGGCCGGGTGCTCGCGGGGAGCGCGGAGACGGCAGGCATCGTCACACCTCCACCTCACGGTCAGGACGACGCTCCTCGGCCGGCCAGCCGAGACCGGTCGTGGCCGGCGCGTCGGGGGTGCTCGGCGTGGGCGCGACGCCACCGGGGTCCGCCGGGCCCTGGTCCAGCCGGAACGGCGGGTAGGTGTCGGTCATCAGGGCGACGTACGCGGTCACCAGGTAGACCCACCGGTTCAGGCCGACCAGCAGGTCGAACAACGGCGCCGGGTAGCGGCCGGTGAACAGCAACAGCAGTCCGGCAGCCAACGTCAGCGCGCTGATCAGACCGCCGACGGCGAACTGGAAGCCGTCCGCGTCACCGAACTGCCACGTGCCCGCGACCACGCCCAGCACGATCAGGTGCGGCAGCGCCAGCAGCCACGACTTGACCAGCACCAGCCCGCGCGAGAGCCGCTCGGGGTAGGCGATGTCGAGGTCGGCCGGGTAGTCGGTGTGGTCGAGGGTGAACGGCGGGTAGCGGTCGGTGCCGATCGCAGCCGTCGCGTAGAACTGCACCCGCCAGGTCCACCGCAGGATGCCGACGTTGAGGTCGAACAGGCCACGCGGGTAGCGGCCGGTGACCAGGATCGCGAAGAACGCCACCACGGTGAGCACCACGAAGACCAGCCACAGCAGCGCGAGCACGACGAAGTGCGGGATCGCCAGGAACCACTTGACCAGCCAGAGCCCACGGTTCATCTGCGGGTCCTTCGCGCCGACCAGGGTCACCGGGGTGTGTCGGGCCGGACGGCTTCCGGAGGCTGACCAGGCGCGGCCTGGCGGGGGACCCGCGGTCCCGGCGGCAGGGCGCCGTACATGACGAGCAGTGCGCCGCCGAGGATCAGGGCGCCGCCCAGCAGGCCGAGGCTCCATGCCAGAGGTGTGAGCCAGCCGAGGCGTCCGCCCGCGGACAGGTCGACCGCGACCCCCGGGGAGCCGTCGACGTTCATGACCACGGCGGTGTAGGTGCCGGGCTCGAGGTCCCAGGTCAGCGCCTGGGTGCCGGGGCCGCTGCTCTGCGCGGTCCAGAACCCCTGGTCCGTGGGAGCCGCGCTCAGGTCACCGCCGGTGCCACGCCGGGTCAGCGAGTAGTCGAACGGGTCGGTGCGCAGGTCGCTGATCTCGTCGTAGGACGCGCTACCCAGGTAGCCCGCGACGTCGGCGCTCGGTGCGATCCCGATGAAGACGGCCGATGCGTCCGCGGACCGGGCGCTCAGCCGCACGGTGGCGAGGTCACGGTCGGCCCACCAGTCCTCGGGGCCGGCCCCGCCAAGGTTCACGACCTCGCTGGAGAGGGCCACCGTCTCGGTGGTGAGCTGCTCGGTAGGGGTGCTGAAGAACCCGTCGTCGTCGCGCTGGGTGGACATAGCCCAGCCGAGGCCGAGGCATCCGAGCAGCATCGGAAAGCCCACGAGCGCCAGCAAGATGCCGATGACGAGGGGGACCGGGCGGTTCCTGCGTGAAGCGGTGCGGCCTGGTTCAGGTGGTGGGCCGTTGGTGGTCATGGTTGTGGTCTCCCTTCTCGTCGCCAGGCGACGTCATGGCCGCAGCCGCTAAGCCGATCCACCACGAAACGGCGCTGTACGGAACGCACAGAAGAGTTCCGGGCAGCGCCGCCCGTGTGTGACTACTTGACCTCGGAGTGGCGCAGGGACAGCAACCCGACAACGATGGGAATGACGATCCAGATCATCGTGGTCGAGCCGAGCATCGCCCACTCCTTGACAGTGTTCGTGGCGCCATCGAGGAGCGCCACCTGCGTGTAGTGCCAGTCGATCCACGGCTGCAGGTCCTCGAACCGCGAACGCACCTGAGCCAGGAGCGCGAGGATGCCCGGCATGACCAGTGAAGCGACGAAATAGCCCACGATCGCGGCCGCGGAGTTGCGCAGCACGACACCGAGGGCGAAACCGAAGGCCATGCCAACCAGGTTGTAGAGCACCATCTGGAGTGCCATGGACAACGAAATGTCCCACGCGGTGTCGACGCCTGCGAGCGCGGACCCGGCCACGTTGCCGAGGGCGCCGACCGCGAAGGCGACGGAGACGGCGCCGAGGCCCACCAGGAGGGTCGCGATCGCCTTGGCGCCGATCACGCGGCCGCGGCTCGGCACCAGCGTGAACGTGGTGAGCCCACTTCGCTGGCTCCACTCACCTGTGACGGCCAGGACCGCGATGATCGGCAAGATCACCGACATCGGGAACCCGCTCGCCCTCGCGAAGTTCTGGTAGGTGACGTCGCTGTTGACGCCGAGGACGAGGAGCGACCCGGCCGAGATTGGCGACAGGACGCCGATGCTGATGAGCATCCAGAATCCCGAGCGGGTGTTGAACATCTTGCGCAGTTCGACCTTGACGAGTCGGGTGGTGGGGATGGGGCGGGCGGTCCGTCGGGCCGGTGCGGCCTCGATGGTGTCGGGAGGGACGATCGTGGCGGTCATGCCGCAACTCCTTCGCGTTGGGTGTCGGCAGTGAGGGACAGGAACATGTCTTCGAGCCCGGTGCCCTCGGCGGACCGGAGCTCGGTGAGGGTGATGCCGGCGGTCAGGGCCACGGCCCCGACCCGAGCGGGGTCGGCGTCCGTGCGTACCGAGCCGTCCCCGGCGAGCGTGCTGGGGATCCCGGCCTGCTCGAGTGCGTGAGCGAGGTCGCGCGGTGACGTCGACCGGGCGAGCGTCCCGGCCGCGGCGAGGAGCTCTTCCTTGGTGCCGGACGCGACGATCTTTCCGTTGCCGATCACGACCAGGTCGTCGGCGATGACCTCGATCTCGTGCAGCAGATGCGAGGACAGCAGCACGGTGCCGCCCTGGCTGGCGAAGCCCGTCAGCAGGTCGCGCATCCACCGGATCCCGGCAGGGTCGAGCCCGTTGGCGGGCTCGTCGAGGATCAGCACCTTCGGATCTCCGAGGAGTGCGGTGGCGATACCGAGCCGCTGGCGCATGCCGAGGGAGTAGTTGCGCACCCGGCGCTTGGCCTCCGAAGGTGTCAGGCCGACGAGCTCGAGCATCTGGTCGACGCGGCGGCGGGGCAGGCCGATGGTGTCTGCGGCGGTCGTGAGGATCTCGCGTCCGGTGCGGCCAGCGTGCTGAGCCGAGGCGTCCAGGAGGACGCCCACCTCGAGGCCGGGGTTGGGCAGGTCGGCGAACCGGACGCCGTCGATGGTCGCGGTGCCGGACGTCGGGACGGTCAGACCCACCATCACGCGCATCGTGGTGGACTTGCCGGCGCCGTTCGGACCGAGGAAGCCGGTCACGCGACCGGACTGGGCAGTGAAGGAGACGTTGTCGACGGCGGTGAAGCCGGCGTACCGCCGGGTCAGTGACTCAACAGTGATCATGTGACCACCCTCGCCGCGTCGCGGCGTGCGCACATCGGCGTCGAGGCCGGACCCTCCTCGGCCGTCGGGAGGAGCGGCGTCTCGTTCTTTCGGTCGGTCCCCGAGGCCTCGGCGGTCCCTAGGCTGGGCGGGTGATCACCAACGCCCTGCGCTCGCTGTGGGCCGAGCCCCGCGCCACCGACGTTCCCGAACGGGTGTCGCGCGACTGGGTGCTGGTCGGGGTGTTGATGGTGACGGCGCTGCTCGAGGGAGTCCTCCGGGACGACGTCGCCTGGCGGCCGTTCGCGACGATCGTGGCGGTCGGGCTCGCGCCGGTGCTGCTCTGGCGGCGTACCCACCCGTTGGTCTGCGTCGTGGTCGGCTTCGGCACCGGCATGGCGTTGGGACTGGCGAGCCAGCTGGCCGGGATCCCGGGTGTGGCCCTCAACACGATGATCTACATCCTGGTGCTCGTTTACGCGCTGGTCCGCTGGGGTTCAGGGCGTCAGATCGTGATCGGGCTGGCGGTGGTGCTGGTCGCTGCGGTATTCAGCATTGCGACCGACTACACCGGGCCGGCCGAGCTCTTCGGCGGGTCCGGCATCCTGGCGGCGGCGGCCGCGGGCGGAGCGGCGTTCCGCTACCGCGCCGAGAGTTGGCGCCGGGCGTTGGACCAGATCCGCAGCCAGGAGCGGGTCGGCCTCGCGCGCGAGCTGCACGACATGGTCGCCCACCACGTCTCGGCGATCGCGGTGCAGGCGCAGGCGGGCCGGGCGATGGCCGGGCAGCGACCTGAGGCGGCACTCGAGGCGCTGGCGGTCATCGAAGGGGAAGCGTCGCGGACGCTGGCGGAGATGCGGGCGATGGTCCGGGTGCTGCGCGACGGAGCGCCGGCGGAGTACACCCCCCAGCCCGGCGTTGCCGACCTGGTGTCCCTCGCCCGCCGCGACCCGGTCCCGGTCGTCGACGTGGAGGTGCCGGGTGACCTGGACGAACTTCCGCTCCAGGTCGACGCGGCGGTCTACCGGCTGGCGCAAGAGGCGCTGACCAACGCGCTGCGGCACGCCCGCAACGCCTCGCGTGTGGAGATCCGGGTCGTCGAGGGTGGAGGAAGGCTGCGGCTACGCGTGACCGACGACGGACAGATCGACCCGGTGCGGCCGGCGAGCCACGGCTTCGGGCTGCTGGGGATGACCGAGCGCGTGCAGCTGCTCGGCGGCACGCTGCGTGCCGGGCCGGCGCCTGGGGGCGGGTGGGCGGTCGACGCCGAGCTGCCGACGAAGGTACGCCGATGACGGTGCGCGTGCTGGTGGCCGACGACCAGGATCTGGTGCGTACCGGCCTGTCCATGATCCTTGACGCGCAGCCCGGCATCGAGGTCGTCGGCCAGGCCGCCGACGGCCACGCCGCTGTCGAGCTGGCGCGTCGGCTCCGCCCCGACGTGTGCCTGGTCGACATTCGGATGCCCGGGCTCGACGGCATCGAGGTGACCGAGCTCCTCGCAGGGCGGGGCGTCCCGGACCCGATGGCGGTGGTGGTGATCACGACCTTCGACCTGGACGAGTACGTCCACGGCGCGCTCCGGGCCGGCGCCCGAGGCTTTCTACTCAAGGACGCCGGGCCGGAGCTGCTCGTCCAGGCCGTGCATGCCGCCGCCGTCGGCGATGCCCTGATCGCGCCGAACATCACCCGGCGGCTGCTGTCCACCCTGGCCGCCAGGGAACCGTCGAAACGACGTACCCAACCGATCGAGCCGCTCACCGACCGCGAGGAGGAGGTGCTGGCGCTGGTCGCCCGTGGCCGCACGAACGCCGAGATAGCCGCCGATCTCTTCATCGGCTTGACGACCGCCAAGACCCACGTCGCCAGCCTGCTGGCCAAGATCGGCGCCCGGAACAGGGTCGAGATCGCGATGTGGGCCTACGACACCGGCCGGGTGGGGGACTGAAGCCGACGTCCAAGGACTCGGAGAAGCCGTTCCGCCAAGCAAGCAGGATTCGATGAACGCGGTCTCGTCAAGGAGATGCGGCGCCAGCCGCGCATCGCGTGTGCGGTGAGCTGGGTGCCGTTGTCCATCCCGATATTCGCCAGTCAACGCCCGGTTTCCGTGATCAGTTCCTCCAACACCACGCGGGTGTCGTCGGGGATCTGTTGGTCGGCAGCCGACATGAGGCTGGCCGCGTAGTGAGTCTTTCCGCGTATGACTGTCAAGCTCGGGCCGCCGCGCTCGACGCACTTGTCCCATTCGTCCCGCGAGCGGGATCCCCTTGCGTGAGTCCGCGTAGTCGGAGCGAGTGGAGGCCTGCACGTGCCTTTCGGAAGATCCGCGCTTACTCAACTCGAAGAACCTCGACCGCAACGGGAGTAGTCCTCGTCCTGGCCACCATCGCGGCACTCGGCGCAGCTGCGCTCGACCCGACCCTCACCGGAACGGGCTACCTGATCGCAGTCGTCGAACCATCCCAACCGACTCGCCGTCTCAGCGCTCCTCTACCTCGTGGCGGCAGGCACAAGCGTCGGCATCGCCATCGCGCTCTACCCACTACTCAGAAAGCTCAACGCTGGCCTGGCACTGGGAGCAGTTGTGTTCAGAGCCATCGAAGCGGTTCTTTTCACGACCGCCGTCGTGAGTCTGCTGTCTCTCATGCCCCTCGCTCAACACTTTGCGGCGGGCCCAGGCGACAGTCTTGCGCCGATCCAGGCAATTGCGGACTCACTCCTCAGCATCCGCGACCATGCCACTCTGGCAGCGGTCTTTGCCTTCAACGTGGGCGCTCTGAGCTACTACGCGTTGTTCTACCGATCAAGACTCGTTCCCCGGTGGCTCTCGGGCTGGGGCATGGCAGGCGTGGTTCTGCTCATGACTGCCTGCCTGCTGGCGTTGTTCAGCGACAATCCGGTCACCGGCTACACGCTCGTTATCCTGCCCATCGCTCTCCACGAGATGGCCTTGGCTGTCTGGCTCTTGGTCAAAGGCTTCGGTCCGGCATCCCATCCATCAAGTAGCGCTCGGGAAGAGTCCACCGCGAGGGGCCAGCTGTTACCGCCAACTGCACGTCCGAAACCCGCCAGCACCGCTTCCCCTACCTCTGTGATGATGTGGTCATGAATCTGCGCGCCAGCATCTTCGGACCCGCCAGCACCAAAACTCAGGCGGCAGTCGGCGCGGTCGTCGCGTTCGCCCTCGCGCTACTCATCGGGTTCGGCTTGGAGCAAGGCGCCGACTCTGCGGTCTTCACAGCCTTGCTGGTCGGCCTAGCAGTCCTCATGATCGACCTGAAGCGGAGCCGCACGGCCCGCCGCTGAGTGCGGCGCAGGGGTACGACGACGCGCTATCAGACTCGGTACACGCACGTCCATGTCACGCTTCCCGATGGCGTTCACGTCGCGGAGCAGGTGAAGGTCGTGACGGACCCATGGTCCGATTTGAGCGTCATGCTCGACGCGTAATCGGGTCGCGGCAACCTTTGCTAACGCATGCTCAGCCGCGATCCGGTCGCTCGGGCCCATACCGCCGCGTATGACTGTCAAGCGCTGGCCGCCCTGCGCTCGATGCTCTGGTCCATTCCGTCCCGCATGCGGATCCCAAACGCGACACGTGATCGGCATGCCGCTAAGGTCACTGCCTGCCCGTTCAGTTGATGCCGAGCGTGACCCCTACAGATACGACGTGGTCAAGCTGTATCGGCCGGCCGCCGGCGAACCCGATGCCTACCCGCGGCTGGCGGCGGCGCTGACCCGCCCGATCCGGTGGGACGTGATCGGCGAGCAGTACGACCAGATGATCAGTACGCCACCGCGATCCGCTCCGGCATCGCCTCGACCGAGGCGATCCTGCGCCGCTTCACCAAGGCCAACTCCATCCATCCCACCTACCAGGCGATGATCGAGCTCGGCCGCGCCCAGAAGACCCTCTTCGTCGCCCGCTACCCGCGCGACCGGGACCTGCAGCGCGAGATCAACGAAGGCCTCAACGTGGTCGAGTCCTGGAACGGCGGCAACTCGGTCATCTTCTTCGGCAAAGGCAGCGACATCGCCTCCAACCGTCGCGAAGAACAGGAACTGTCGGTGCTGTGCCTGCGGGTGCTGCAGTCAGCACTGGTGTACGTCAACACCCTGATGGTGCAAGACGTCCTGGCCGACGACAAGTGGGCCGAGAAGATGACCGATGTCGATCACCGCTGCCTCACCCCGCTGTTCTGGACCCACGTCGCCCCCTACGGCGAGGTGCGGCTGAACATGACCCGCAGGCTCCCTCTGCGCCAGCAGACGTGAGCCTGAGGTCACTGCCCCTGGCCTTCTCCGTACTGACTGGGCTCCTGCTCCACCGCCTCCTGCCTACCGCGCGGCCCTCGGCTCCATCCCGGCGGAATCACGTATCGCGGCGAAGGCAGGGCCCCGAACATGCTGCACCGGTCTTGTCGCGCACCGAGGGCTGCGGCGTCTCGGCGGCCGGTACGGGCGGTACGCCGAGGACGGTTGGAAAGCGCTGCTCATGCTGGTCGTCCTGGCCGTGAGCTACCTCGCCTCGCGCCGCCTGGTCATCACCGTGCTCATCGGAGCGTTGACCGTCGCGGTCGTGTCGTGGGTGTTGTCCCCGAACCTGGCAGATGCCCGCAACGGAGACGCGACGGTCCTGGCCCATTTGGACCACCAAGCCGGCCTGGGCATGCTCGCCGGCTACCACAGCGTCGCGGTCGCCGAGGTCGACCTGAACGCGGCCCAGCCGGTGCAGCTGGCCGGGATCGGCGCCGACGAGACCACCTCGATGGAGGTCGGGTCGATGATCAAGGCGATGACGGGGCTGGTCATCGCAGACGCCGTACGCCGCGGAGAGATCCGGATGGACGCGGCCGTCTCCACCTATCTTCCCCAGCTAGCGGGCTCGCTCGCCGGCACCGCCACGATGCACGAGCTCGTCACTCACACCTCTGGGTACGCCGAGTTCGGTGCCGCAACCGTGCGCCGCGCTGTCTGGAAAGCGCCGCTGGGCCACAACTTCTTGACCGCCGACGGCGCGCAGCTGACCAAGGAAGCCACGAACCAGACCCTGAGCGGACGCGGCCACTACGCGTACTCCACGCTGGGTTCGGCCATCGCCGGCCAAGCCGTCGCCGCAGCAGCCCACATGAGGTACGCGGACCTGATGCGCACCCGTCTCGGGGGCTCTGGCTCTGTATCTGGACGATCTGTTCCCTTACTGGGCTCAGCTGGGCCGCAAGCCAGGCATCCCAAGCTCGACCGTGCGGCGTGTGAGCTTGTCGGCACCGGCCTGCTTCTCGCGCAGCAGCCGCAGGGTCAGATCGATGCCTTCGATCTCACCGAGCCAGCCTTCGTCGACGGCGCGGCGGCGCCGCACCATGAGATCGTCCTCGAGCTCTTGCAGTCTGGGCAGCATGCGCGGGTCGACGTGCAGCATCGGGCATCGCACGCAGGCGTGCTCGTGCTGGCATGGTGTCCCGTAGGGGCGCGCGCAGGAGCCGAGTTCGACCTTGCGCTTGTCGAAGTGCTCCTCGAAGTCAGTCCATTCCCGGGGCGTCACGTAGATGTACTCGTCGGCTGGCCGCAGCTCGCGGCGCCGGGCCAGGAAATCCTGGTAGTGCTGGACCATGTCCTCCTCGAACACCGCGACGTAGCCCTGAGTGGTCTGCAGGTCGAGGTGCCCGAGCAGCTTCGCGCCGATGTGGATCGGGAGGCCGTTGTTGACCAGCTCGGTGGCAAACAGCCGCCGAAAGTTGTGCGGGGTGAAGGTCACGCCGACGAAGGCTCGATGAGTAGCGGCGAGGTCGGCGCAGGCCCGCTGCAGCATCTCCCGCACGGTCGCCGCTCCCATCACGCCGTCTCCGCTGATGCTGCGCTGGAACAGGAACGGCATCGGCGGCGACCACACCCGCTCGTATGGGTCGTAGCGGCGGACCAGCCGGATTGGTCGGCCACCGGCGGTCAGACGCAAGATGACGGCGGCGAGGACGTGCAGCAGCTCGGCCGACATTGGCACCACCCGCTCGCGGTCGGTCTTCGACGGCGCGATCACCAGCAGCCCGATCAGCTCGCCGCCTGGGCGTTCGAACTGGCGGATGCTCAGCTGGGTGAGTTCCAGCAGTTCCTCGATCCGGACCCCGGTGTGGCGCATTGTCTCCACGCACGCCCACAGCCAGAACGCCGGGTCCTCTTCCAGCGTGAGGCTCGTGATCCGCCCGGTGGCCTCGTCGACTACCCGGACAGTGGGCTGGCCGGCGGCGACCAGTTGCTGGTCGTAGCTGGTACCGGTGCGCCGGTACCGCCGCCCGCGATGGGTGAACGCCTGCCCGAGCGCCGTGCGACCAGCTAGGTCGAGCAGCTCACCGAGTTCGGTACGGCGCTGCTCGAGGTGGTCGACGAGGATCGGCAGCAGCGGTTTGCGGACCCTGATCCGGTCAGTGATCTTCTCGTTGACCCGCCGCTTGCGGGCCCGCTCCCCGCGCACGTCCACAGGTGAGATGGGACAGGGTACGACCCAGTGCGCCCAGCGTTCGGGCTCCTCGATCGCCCAGCTCTGCAGGTCCAGGTAGAAGCTGCGTACCAGGCTGAGCACATCTTCGGGGTGCCGGCGGACCCTGCCGTCGGCGCAGACGTTGAGCCCGGCGCGCCACTGCGCGTAGGTGTCTTGTCCCAGCCGCAGGTCCCGCTGCCCTGGGTTGATCTGCACTACGGCTTTCCAGAAGACCGCGGCCAGGTTGTAGGCCAGGCCGGTCAGCGTCGTGTAGTCGACCTCCGGCTGCCGCCTGCTCAGGTAGTCGACCAGCAGATCCCTGACACCCCGGTTGCGCAGCTCGTGGCGATCGACCAGCTCAGCCGCGCTGAGTGTGGCCCCGTTCAGGCAGGCCTGCAGCGAGTGCGGCGCACCGGGCGGAAAATGCCCCATCCCGTGCAGCACGTCCCACACCAGCCGCCCCCGATGGCGGCCCGGCGTACCGGCCTTCACGACCGCGGACCGGTAGCGGGCGGAGTCGATCGAGAAGTGCAACAACGCCTCCGGGGTCACGTCCCGCAGGGCAATTCGCTGACTGAGCAGCATACAGGCGACGTCATACAAGGCGGCCTTGCGCAGCGAGTAGCTCCGCCCAATCCTGTTGACCTCGGCAACGAAGCGGTCCAGCAGCGGATCGTTCTCCGCAACCTGCAGCGCGTGAGCCAGGTCAACTACCTTGTTGGACCGCAACGCCACCAGCGTCGGCTGGATCACTCGCAGACACACCAGGCTGCGAAAGCCTGATGCGATCCGCATCCGGCGCGTGCTCTTACCACCAGCAGCGCCACCTATGTCCGCGATCGGTCGTCCGCCGCCGTCGAACCCTCCGGACTTCCACCGGTCGGTCCAGGTGTCGCCGTCGTACTGCTCCAGGTGCTCAAGCAGCAGCCGTACTCCAACTCGTCGCATCGACTGCTGATCTGGATCGGTGTCCCACACCGTCCCGGCCATGCCAACCAGGTCGGCTGCACTCGCCCTGGACAGACACCGAACCGTCCCGGCGGTGACCCAGACGTCGACGCCGGAGCGGGCATGATGCCGCCAGGCAGCAACGCCGAGGGCTCCTGGAGCAAGTCGACCAGTGGCGGCCTAGGCACCGAACACCACCGCAGCGTCAGCCGGGTCGTACCCGGTGGCCAGCCGCTGCGCCGGGCGCTGCGCGGAGAAGTGTTGCTGCAGTTTGTCGAACAGGTCCTCCACACGGGTGGCGGTGTAGATGCCGGTGGTGTTGATGTCGGCATGCCGAAGGATCGCCCGCACCTCCGGCAACGTGATCGACGGATCCTGCGCCAAACGCGTCGCCGCGGTATGCCGCAGGTCGTGCAGGGTCCGGTTCGTCCCCAGCGCATCGTTCGCGCGCTGCAGCACCCGCCGCATCGCCCAGTACGTCACCGGCCGAGGATCACCCCGCCGAGTCCTCCACAACGGCTCACCCGGCGCCGGCGGACCAGCCTCGGCCAAGTACGACACGAGGTAGCGCAGCGCCTCCGGCGACACAGGCACCGCCTGCCGCAACCGGCTGCCCTTCGAAACCACAAAGATCACCTGCCGCGCCCAGTCGACCTCCTCCAAACCGATGCCAAGCAGCTCCGACGCACGTGCACCACTCGACACGTAGCAAGCCAGCAGGGCCCTGTCGCGATCGCAGCGCAACACGGCGAACAACTCGTCCCAGCAACGATCCGAGAGCGCCCGCGGCTCCAGCTTCGGAACCTTCTGCCGCAACGGCGCCCGCCGCCCCGTCCTCGGCGGCTCCATCGGGTTGCGGTGCGCCACCACCGCGCGCCGCTCCCGCGCCGCCGGCACCGGACTCACCACCGGTCCCCGTCCGTACTGAGCGTGGAAGCTGTAGAAGCGGCCGATCACGCTGAGGGTGTGGTTGATGGTCCGTGGGGCGTATCCAGCCGACAGGTAGGCCTTGCCCGTGCGGCCGTTGACGGCGCCAGGTCGACTGGACGACGACTCGGCGCGGCCGCGTTGCGGATTGCGCCCAGATCGCATCCACCCCACCAGGACCTGGACCTCATAGGCCGTGGCGCGATCCCACACCACGTCCAACAGCCACAGCACCCGGAACCAACGCAGAAGGTCGAAGCCGTAGCTCCGGCATGTCAAGACGCTCACGTCGCTCAGCGACAAGTCACGCAGAAACACGCTCGCCGGCTCGACCTCGCGACCGTCGCGGTCGAACACCACGTACGGCGGATGATTCAGATCAGTGGCGACGACCTCACCGATCCTGGGCGGATCGACTCGGCCCTCCACCAACAACCGTCCCCAGTCCGGCATCACACCAAGTCCCCTCGCTCACCGACCGCCCCGGCTGGGCGCGCTTGGTGCAGTTAACTGGTATCGCGAAGGGCTGCTTGAGCTTCTTGCCCGACTTGCCGACCTCGTCGGTCTCGGGCCACTCGTAGAAGGCGTCGACCGGGATCAGCGCCCGCCGCGACTTGAACGCCCGCCGGTAGGCCGGCTTCTCGTGGACGGTCTCCGCGCGGGCATTGATCAACTTCGCGCCGAGCTTGATGTCATTCGCCCAGAACGGTAAAAGGCCCCAGCGGAACGCCCGGAGCTCGCGCAACGGATCCGCAGCCTCGCCGGCGTCGTCAGGGATGCGGGCGATCACCACCGGGTTGTCCTTGGCCGGGGTGACGTTGAAGTCCTGGCCCCGCAGTGGTGGCCGGCGGAGCCTTCGCGGTCGTGGTCGCCGCAGGCCTGGCGTGGGTCAACGAACGGACCGACGCGAAGGTCGGCTGGCTCGCGGAGATTCTGCCGCTGGTCTCGATGTTCGTGCCGTCGCTGGCGGCCGCCATCGGCTGGGTCTTCCTGCTCGATCCTGAGATCGGACTGCTCAACAGGTCGCTGGCGGCCAGTCGGGCGAGGAACCCTTCAAGGACGTAGAGCTGAAGCAGCTCCTGGGTGGTCCGCCTTGTCCGCTGCGCCTGATTCTTGAGGTCGAGGTAGGCGTCCCCGGCTGGCGTTCCCCGTGAGATTCGGCTCAAAGAAGTATCTCCAGTGTCTGACGCAACGGCGTGATCGTGCGCGGAAACGCCTTCGCCACCCGCAACAGTTCCGACGGCTGACCTCCCCGGCGCAGCCAACGCTTCAGTGCGTCGTTGGCCAGATCGGCTCCGTCAAGGTGGCGCAGCCGATAGGCATCAACGATGCTCCGCTCGGCCGAAAAGATCCCGATACTACGGCCACCCCCGATATCCAGCCGTTCCCGACCGACAGAGAACGTGGCCGGATCGAAGCTCCGCCATCGAACCGGAGCTATCGTCTCCGGCATCCATGATCCACGTGGGACCGCAATGTCCAACTCGGCCGGAATATCGTCGATCAGATCATGCCTGGCCAGGGCCGAACGCAAGCAGATGGTGGCCTGCGGCGACTTGGCGGCGATCTCGATCAAGCCGTCGTCGCCCAACCAATCACTCTTTCGATACAGGCCACGCGACACGGCCGCGATCCGACCGTCCGCGAGCAGTCTGCGAAGCTGGCGCTCGCTGATCTGTTCCAATGCCTCGGAGTAGCGGAAGGTGTCAGGCAACTCATCCAACAGCTCGTCGATCGTCGGCATCACAGCAACACCTCCCACGCAGGAAAACCTAAACACCAACAACTCTAGTGTAGAGGAATCCCTACCAGCTCGCCGAACGCCCTCTGGCGGAATGCCCCGGCGCCTGCGAAGAGCCCATCGAAGCGCGATGAAGAACGCCGCACCGCCAACCTCGTCCCGGCGCCCAACTGGCCGCGCTCGCCGGCGCGCCACATCCTAGGTCTCAGGCGCGAACGGGTAGCTCGCAAACGCGCGGAGTGGAGCCAAGGTCCTCACGAAGGTGCGCATCGCGTCACGCTCCTTCCCTGCTCGCCCGTTCAGAACCGTCGAGCTCGGCCGCGCGGATGCGGTAGACCTGCATCGCAAGGCCGTAGTACTTGTCGGTCTCGCCGACCCACTCCATGCCCAGCCGCCGCGCGGTGGCGCAGGCGCGAACGTTCTGCGGCCGGGCGACCGCGTACAACTCGTCGATCGTGCCGGTGGCGAAGGCCCAACGCATCAACGCGTGGCTCGCCTCGGTCGCAAACCCGTTGCCCCAGGCCGCCGGTGCGAGCTGCCAGCCGATCTCGACGTCTTCCTCGAACGGCGGCAGCAGGCCGAGCCGCAGGCCGCCGATCACTTGACCGTCCGTCTTGCTGACGATCGCCCAGCGCCCGGCCGGCGGAACGAGGTTCTCGGCGGCCGCGATCCACGCACGGAGCAGCAGGCGCATGGTCGTCTTGTTCGGCACCCGGCCGAGCTCGGGCGCGAGCCACCGCGCCACTTCGGTGGATCCAAAGATCTCCAGGGCGGCCTCCGCGTCGGCTTCCGCCCAGTCCCGAATCGCGAGCCGCTCGCTTTCAGCGATCACTGCCATCTTTACCATCCTGTCGTGAGAGAGATTTCACTCAGTCCGTTGAGTCATACGCGACGTTCCAGACCTGGCCCGTCTGGGCCGTGGCCAGGTGATGCAGCAGGGTTGTCGCCTGCCGGCCGGAGTCGGCGCCGCCGGCGTCCTTCTGACTGATCACGAAGCGCCGGATCAAGGGGTCATCGATCGCCTCCGGATCGATCGCGGCGATCCAGGTCCGCAGTGATTCGCCCATCTTCTGTGCGCGGAGGGCGTTGACCGTGATTCCGGTCCCGACCAGCTCGGTCGCAAGGTACGCGGTGTGTGCCTCCAGCGCGGCGACGCAGGCCGCGTAGATGTTTCCGCCGGGCCACGAGTCCAAGTCGCCGACGACGCCGCAGACATTGGCGATCCGTCCCCAGCCCTGACGGATCATCGCCGGGATCACCGCGCCGGACAGCGTCACGACACTCGCGACATTGATGCTGAGGGCACGCAGTACGGCCGCCGGGTCGAGATTGGCTACCGGGCCCAGCGGTGCCACCGTTGCAGCGTTGTTGATCAGGATGTCGACCTCGCCGAAGACCTGCTCGACGCTCTGGACGAGGCCGGGAATCGACCAGGGATCAGCCAGATCGGCGGTGAACCCGGACGCCTCGCCCCCGGCCGACCGGATGGCGTCCACCGTGGCGTCGGCGCGAGCTCTCGAGGTCGCGACCACCGCGACTGCCGCACCGGCGGCACCCAACTGCTGGGCGATGGCCCGGCCGACCGCGCGGCCTGCGCCTGTCACCAAAGCAACTCTGCCGACGAAGGCCCGTGCCGGGCTCAGGCTTCCATGCATGTTAGTTGGAGTCCGGACAGCACCTGTCTCTTACTTGCCGCGCCGCGATCAGGATCCTCAGAAGCGGTAAGACCAGGCCCTCGATCGGCACACAAGTAGGAACATCCGGGTCATTCCGGCCCGTACGGATCGAGGGAGACGGTCATGAGTGGATACTTCGAAGGTCGCAAGCTCATCGTGGTCGGTGGGAGCAGCGGCATGGGACTGCAGACGGCACGCGACGTTGTCGGGCAAGGCGCCACTGCCGTGATCGTCGGGCGTCAGCAGGCCAAGGTCGACGAGACGGTCGCTGAGCTCGGCAAGAAGGGTGACGCCTGGGGCATCACCGCGGACCTGGCGGATCGCAAACAGGTCGAGGACGTGCAGGCACAGCTCGCCGCGGAGCACGCGGATGCGACGCTGCTGGTCAATGCGGCCGGTTTCTTCATCCCCAAGGGATTCCTCGACTACAGCCAGGAGGACTACGACGCGTACCTGGAGCTGAGCCGGGCCACGTTCTTCCTCACCCAGACGGTGGTACGGGGAATGCAGGCCGCAGGCTCCGGCGGCGCGATCGTCAACATCGGCAGCATGTGGGCCCAGCAGGCGATCGCGGCGACGCCGGCGACCGCCTACTCGATGGCGAAGGCCGGCCTGCACGCGCTGACCCACAACCTGGCCATGGAACTGGCGGCAGACGGCATCCGTGTCAACGCGGTCGCGCCCGCAGTGGTGGCCACTCCGTTGTACGAGGGCTTCGTCCCCGCCGACAAGCTCGAAGAGACCGTGAAGAGCTTCGATAGCTTCCACCCGCTGGGACGGGTCGGAACCGCGCAGGACATCGCCTCGTCGATCGTGTTCCTGCTCTCACCGGAGGCGAGCTGGATCACCGGAGCGATCCTGAACGTCGACGGCGGCGTCATGGCCGGCCGCAACTGACGGCCCGCGGCCGAGCGCGCGCTCGATCACATCCGGCTGGAATGAGTGCGGAGTGTCGATGACGAGTTTTCGGACCGTGTCCGCCGGCGGGCTGGAGGTCTTCTACCGCGAGGCCGGCAAACCGGGAGCACCGAAACTCCTGCTGCTGGGCGGATTCCCTTCCTCGTCCCACCAGTTCCGGAACCTGATGCCGGCGCTGGCCGACAGGTTCCATCTGGTCGCGATCGACTACCCCGGCTCCGGAAACACCGAGCTGCCCGATCCGGCCAACTGGGAGTACACCTTCGACCATCTCGCCGAGATCGTCGACGAGACGTTGCTCGCCATCGACTTCACCGGACCGATGGGCCTGTACATGCAGGATCACGGCGGTCCGGTGGGTAACCGGCTGATCTCGCTGCATCGGGACTGGTTCCAGTGGCAGATCATCCAGAACGCCAACATCTACGAGGAAGGGCTCACCGAGCTCTGGGACGGGCTGCGGAACGGCCTCGGGGTCGGCCGCAGCACCGAACCACCGATCGACGTCCTCCTCGAACCGGAAACGGTGCAGGCCATCTACGTCACCGGCCACCCCGATCCGGCGAAGATCAGCCCGGACAACTGGAACCTCGACCTGCACTTCCTGACCCGGCCGAACGCGCGTACGGCGCAACTGGAGCTGTTCCACGACTACCGGACGAACATCGCCATGTACCCGGCCTGGCAGGCGCGACTGCGCCGGGACCAGCCCAAAACGCTGATCTGCTGGGGCCAACGTGACATCTTCTTCACCCCCGCCGGCGGAGAGGCCTACCTGTGCGAGCTCCCCGACGCGAAACTGGTCCGCCTCGACTCCGGACATTTCGCGTTGGAGGACTGCCTGCAACAGATCGCCGACGAGATCAGCACGTTCTACGACGAGGTCGTCAAGTCCTGATGCTGACGAAGCCGTGGCGGGTCCGGCTGATGATTGAGGACCGGCTGGCAAGAATCGATGTCTGTGGAGTGTTCGACGCCCGGACCGCGACCGCGGTCCGGGCCGAGTTCCACGACCTCGCCGTCCTCGCGGAGGCCGTACTGCTCGATCTCGGAAAGGTGACCGGCCTCGCGGAAGGTTTCGGCCTGCCGGGCCTCGTCGACGAGATCCAGCGGCACTGCTGGATCGCGGGATGCCGGCTGTATCTCAGCGCGACGCACCCAACTGTAACGGCAGCCTTGTCAAGACAAGGCTTCTCGTACTGCGGCGATCGCTGAGCTGCTCAGGCGACCTGTTGCTCCGGTAAGTAGCCGGCCTCGATCAGAGCGGCCCGCAGCTTGCGGCGGGCATCGAACATCATCTTGTAGATCGCGTTGTGCGTCGATCCGAGCTGATCAGCGAGCACATCCGTCGGCATTCCGTTCAGCACCAGCGCGACAAAGACCAGCTTCTGCTTCGCCGTCAGCGTCTCGTTGACAGCGCGATGCACCGCCTCCATCAGATCCCGGCTCTCAGCGTGAGCTTCTGGCCCGATGCCGAGTCGCGTTGGCAGCCGTTCCCAGTCCTCGTCGTCGAACCTGACCCCGGCCCGCTGCCAGAAGTGCCGGTTGATCTTGGCGGCCACGTCGAAGATCACGAACTTGTACGCCCAGGTGGTGAACTTGCAGTCACCGCGGAACGTCCCGACTTTGCCGCAGATCGCCAGCAGGGCGTCCGCGGCGGCCTGGTGCGCGATGTCGTCTAGCTCCGGTCCGGCGAGCCGCAGCCTGGAGGCGCGCCGCCCCACCTCTGACCTTGCCGCGCGCAGGAGAACTTCGTACAGGCGACGGCTCGCGCCTTCGCGCTGATCTCCGTCGCCGCTCAGGTCGCGGACCCAGAGCTCGTTCTCCCCCGCGACCTCTGCAGAGACGACCCGCACCTGCGTCAACGACTCGGAACTCTCTCTCTTCACTGGAATCTCCCGCGATCAACGCACCGTAGTGACCACAGGTCCGGCACGTCCGTGCTGACCGACGAAACGATAACATGGACGATACCGTCCATTCATGACGCCGTCCCATCATCACGATCACTAGACCTAAAAGGCATCGACTGACCGTTTCACCGTCAGAGAACGGGTCCAGACCGTCCTATTCACCGACACCGTCAGCAGCGAGTCGCAGGTCCCGGCCGGCCAGTGGACCGCCGGGCTGCTGCAGGGCGCTGCCGGTCGACAAGCTCCCCAGGTCGACCGCGGCGTAGCAGCCGATGTCGTCGATGAGAGCACCGACCGCCGCTCGGGCGTCCTCGTCGTCGCCGGACAGGAACATCACCCGCCGCCCAGCCACGGTCGCGGGCGGCAAGGCCAGTACCGAGGCCGGCAACGTACAGAAGGCCTTGACCACCCTCTCGCCGGCGGCGGAGGCCTGTACGACCTGGCTCGACGTCAGCCCGCCGAGCTCGTACCGGCCCGGCAGCCGAAAGTGGCTCGCGGGTGCCTTGGCGTCCACAACGATCCGTCCGTGCCACGGTGGCAAGTCCTCGAGCAGGGGGACGACCGCGGGCCACGGGATCGCGAACACGACGAGATCTGCGGCCGCGACAGCGCTGATCTCGAGCGCACTGACCTGGGGCCAAGCTCCTCCACGACAGGTTCGAGCGTCGCCGGGCCGCGGCTGTTGCACAGTACGACGTCCTGGCCCGACGCGACGATATGCGCGGCCAGCGCTCGCCCCACCGCACCGGAGCCCACGATGCCGATCGTCGCTGCCATCGATGACGACCTGTCCCTCGGGGATAGCGGGCCGGACGAACTGCGAGAACCCCGGAAGGTCGACCGGCCGGTCCGACACGAATGTGCATCGAGGTCGCCGGACGGCGATCTCCTCATTGCTAGACGGTGTCGCGGGTCTGCGGCGCCCTTACTCCCCGACGAATCGAGAGCCGGATGGACGACCTCGCAGGGATCCGCGACGAGATCAGGACCCACGCTTCGAACGCGTGGGCGACG
Source organism: Kribbella sp. NBC_01484 (assembly GCF_036227145.1). Lineage (NCBI taxonomy): Bacteria > Bacillati > Actinomycetota > Actinomycetes > Propionibacteriales > Kribbellaceae > Kribbella > Kribbella sp. NBC_01484. Next base: position 5,035,686 of record NZ_CP109437.1, on the reverse strand, counting down.
CAACGCGGGTACGAGCCGATCTACTCGGCGTCACCGAGGTCAAGGATCGTTGTGATCGGTCAGGCCCCCGGCAAGCAGGCTCAGGAGAGCCAGGTCCCGTGGAACGACCCGAGTGGCGTCAAGCTGCAGCGATGGCTGGGCGTCACCGACGCACAGTTCTACGACCCGGACACAATCGCTCTGCTGCCGATGGACTTCTATTATCCGGGCAAAGGCGCCCACGGCGATCTCCCGCCGCGGGCGGACTTCGCGCCGTTGTGGCACCCGAGGATCCTGAAGTTGATGCCGGCCGTCCGGCTCACCGTTCTGATCGGGAGCTATGCCCAGAAACACTATCTGGGGACCAGCGCGAAGAAGAACCTCACCGAGACCGTCCGCGCCTGCCGGGACTACGTTCCCGACCGGATTCCGCTCGTCCACCCCTCGTCGCTGAACTTCCGCTGGCAGGCCAAGAACCCGTGGTTCGAGGGGGACGTGATTCCCACGCTGCAAGCGCTGGTCGCGAACGCTACTCGTAGCGACCTTCGAACGTGACACCGTCGCTCAGGCCGGTGAACCTGAGTCCGACGATCCGCGTGTCGTCGACCATCCAGCGAAGCGCGTAACAGGCTCGATACGACGGCGGCCAGAACGAGCAGAACCGCCCGTGGTCGTCGAGGTACCACTCCCCTGGACTGTCGCCGCCGCGCTCGGTGTAGGTCGTCTTCCCGTCGGCCGTGAAGACCTGGGTCGCACCGTCGGTGTACACCAACCGGCGGGCAGTCACCGCCTTCGGGATGTCAGCAGCCGCAACCGCCGCACCGTCCTCGGCCCGAATCCCCTGCAATACGTCATCCATCGTGACCAACGCCTTCCTTGCTCGACTTGCCTTCGATTCCTTGGTGGCCACTGAGGCTCGCGTGCTTACTGGTCACGTGGGGGTGAGGAGGTCGAAGGCGGGCGAATCCGATCGGATTCGGGGCAGCTTCTCGAAATTGTGCCGCGGCGGCGGCGAGCTGGTCGCCCACTCCAGCGAGCGGCCCCAGCCCCACGGATCGTCGACACCCACCTTCGGCGTCTTCCGCGTCTTGTAGACGTTGTAGAAGAACGGCGGCATCGACAGGCCCAGGATGAACGCACCGATGCTCGAGATCTCGTTCAGCACGGTGAACCCCTCGCTCGCCTTGTAGTCGGCGTACCGCCGCGGCATGCCCTCCACTCCGAGCCAGTGCTGCACTAGGAACGTCGTGTGGAACCCGGTGAACAGCAACCAGAAGTGCAGCTTGCCCAGCCGCTCGTCCAGCATCCGCCCGGTGAACTTCGGCCACCAGAAATAGAACCCGGCGAACATCGCGAACACCACGGTCCCGAAGACCACGTAATGGATGTGCGCGACCACGAAGTACGAGTCCGACAGCTGATAGTCCAGCGTGGGTGAAGCGAGGATGACGCCGGTCAGACCGCCGAAGAGGAAGGTGGTCAAGAAGCCGACCGCCCAGAGCATCGGGGTCTCGAACGAGATGGCGCCACCCCACATCGTGCCGATCCAGTTGAAGAACTTCACCCCGGTCGGGACCGCGATCAGAAACGACACGAACGAGAAGAACGGCAGACTCACTGCACCGGTGACGAACATGTGATGCGCCCACACGGTCGTGGACAGCGCGCCGATGCCGAGTGTGGCCGCAACAAGTCCCACGTAGCCGAAGACCGGCTTGCGGCTGAACACCGGCAGGATCTCGGTGACGATGCCGAAGAACGGCAACGCGATGATGTACACCTCGGGATGCCCGAAGAACCAGAACAGGTGCTGCCAGAGTATCGGCCCACCGTTCGCCGCATCGTAGATATGAGCTCCGAGGGCCCTGTCTGCCTCGAGCATCAGCAGCGCGCCGGCCAGGATCGGGAACGCGATCAGCACCAGCAACGAGGTCACCAGCACGTTCCAGCAGAAGATCGGCAGCCGGAACATCGTCATGCCCGGAGCGCGCATGGTGATGATCGTGGTGATGAAGTTGACCGCACCGAGGATCGTGCCGAGACCTGACAGCCACAGGCCGAGAATCCACAGGTCTCCACCGACCCCCGGCGAACGCGCAGCGGCAGACAATGGCGAATACCCTGTCCATCCCCAGTCCGCTGCACCGCCTGGGGTCGCGAAGCCGCCAATCGTGATCAGGGCGCCGAACAGGTAGAGCCAGTAGCTGAACATGTTCAGCCGCGGGAACGCGACGTCCGCAGCACCGATCTGGATCGGCATGATCACGTTCGCGAAGCCGACGAACAGCGGCGTCGCGAACAGCAGCAGCATGATCGTGCCGTGCACGGTGAAGAGTTGGTTGTAAACCTCCTCGTTCACGATCTGCAGACCCGGCTTGGCCAGCTCGGCCCGGATGATCAGGGCGAGCACTCCGGCCAGCAGGAAGAAGCTGAACGAGGTGATCAGGTACAGGGCGCCGATCCGCTTGCGATCGGTAGTGGTCAGCCACCCGGCCAGCTTCGTCCCGGGGTACGTCCCGGCCGGCGACGCCTGCACCTCGCTGAGTGCAGTCCGCTCAGATGTCGTCACAGCAGCTCCGCAGATCGTCGCGACAGTTACTGGACGATGCAGTCCTCATCATCGACACGGCAAGCGTCACAAAATAAGACTGCGTGCGACGGCAGTGAGCCATTAAGAGGACGATATAGTCCCTTTGCTCCAGGCTCATGGTTCCCCAGAGGTGAACGCAATGGCTGACCAGCAACTCCCCACACCGGTCGAGTGGCTCGACTCGCGCTTGGGCATCCTGAAATCAGGTGCGAAGAAGGACGGGTCCGGAGGACTTCGCAAGGTCTACCCGGAGCACTGGTCGTACCTGCTCGGCGAGATCGCGCTCTACAGCTTCGTCATCCTGATCCTGACCGGGATCTTCCTGACGCTCTGGTTCAAGCCGTCGATGGGCGAGGTCGAGTACCAGGGCTCGTACAGCCTGCTCAAGGGCCTGCACATGTCCGAGGCGTACGCCTCCACGCTGAACATCACCTTCGACATTCGCGGCGGCCTGCTGATCCGGCAGATCGACCACTGGGCCGCGGTGCTGTTCATCGCGTCGATGATGGTGCACCTGCTCCGCATCTTCTTCACCGGCGCCCTCCGCAAACCACGCGAGCTGAACTGGCTGATCGGCTTCGGAACACTGTTCCTGGGCATCATCGAGGGCTTCATCGGCTACGGTCTGCCCGACGACCTCCTGTCCGGCACCGGTCTGCGGATCACCAACGGCATGATCCAGCCATCACCCGTCATCGGCACGTACCTGAAGTTCTTCATCTTCGGTGGCGAGTTCCCCGGCGACACGTTCGTCCACGCTTCTTCACCGTGCACGTCCTACTGCTGCCTGGTCTGCTGCTTGCACTGATTACCGTGCACCTGTTGCGAGTACACCGAGAAGCACCAACCCATCTCCATCTACGAGGCCTACTCGCTCACGGCCCGCGACCGGCTCATCCCGTACGAGCTGGAGCCGGACACCGACGACAACGGCGTCCGCGCCCCGCGCCGGGCCCTCAACAAGGCCCGCGCCACCCTGTCCCGGTTCTACGACTAACACGCAGAGAGGGCGTGCCCATCGCCTCAGTGATGGGCACGCCCTCAGGGGTTATGGACTCAGGCGGTAGTGCGGTGCGGAAGGACCCAGTTGGGGCGGGCGAAGTGGCACGTGTAGCCCGCTGGGTACGTCAGCAGGTAGTCCTGGTGCTCCGGCTCAGCCTCCCAGAACGGCGCCTCCGGCTCGATCGTGGTCACCGCGTTGCCGGGCCACAGCCCTGACGCATCGACGTCCGCGATCGTCTCGCGGGCAACCTTGTCCTGCTCGGGGGTGAGCGGGAAGATCGCCGACCGGTAGCTCGTACCGATGTCGTTGCCCTGGCGGTTCTTGGTCGACGGGTCGTGGATCTGGAAGAAGAACGCCAAGATGTCACGGTAGGTCGTCTGCCCCGGGTCGAAGACGATCTCGACCGCCTCCGCGTGCCCGGGGTGATTGCGGTACGTCGGGTGGTCGTTCTGCCCACCGGTGTAGCCGACGCGTGTGTCGAGCACGCCGGGCTGCCGGCGGATCAGGTCCTCCACACCCCAGAAGCACCCGCCCGCGAGAACCGCGGTCTCTGTGCCCGGCGGGCGGGTGATCTCGCCGGTGTCGTGAATTCCACTCGTCATGATGCGTGCTCCTCCGTACTGGTGGCCTCGAACAGTGACCGGTACTCGCCGTAGCCCTGTGCCTCGAGCTCTGCGACCGGGACGAAACGCAGCGAGGCGGAGTTCATGCAGTACCGCTGACCGCCTTCGGCGACGGGGCCGTCACCGAAGACATGGCCGAGATGGCTGCCGGCGCCGGTGGACAGCGCCTCCGTACGGACCATCCCGTACGACTTGTCGGTCTCCGTACGGACGGCGTCCGCCGCGAGCGGCCTGGTGAAGCTCGGCCAGCCGGTGCCGCTGTCGTACTTGTCGGTCGACGAGAACAAGGGCTGTCCGGAGACAACATCGACGTAGATCCCGGCCTCGTGGTTGTCCCAGTACTCGTTCCGGAACGCGGTCTCGGTCGCGCCGTCCTGAGTGACGCGGAACTGGTTGGCGGTGAGGCGGCTCAGCGCCTCCGGAGTCTTCCTGTAGTCGTGAGACACGATTTCTCCCTCTCTGACGTCGCTGGCTGCGCCGTCACTATGCACAACACCGTGGGCTGCTGAATTGGTCCCGAGTTCCGCGAAACCCGCCGTGACCGCGATCTCAGTCCGGGGGGAGTTCGGCTTCCCGCACAGCGGCAAGCAGCCCGTCCACATCCCCCGCGCAGGCTTCACAGGCAGCCAGGTGCGCAGCGACCCCTGGGTACTGTTCGGCGGCGTCGACGCCGGCGGCGAGCAACTCGGCGTACAGGTGCATGACAGCCATCGCCTCATCGCACCCGACGTCCCGCGGGTCGGTGGCCAAGAACCGCTCGAGCCTCTCCCGCGACGCGGTCATGACCTCTCACCCTCCGTCTGTCTGTGATCAGCAGCCGGTTCTGATAACGGTTAGTGGTCGTGCGGGTCGGAATCTTACGCCCCGCAGCGAACTCGGCCTGTGTGGTAAGACGTCGAGGGTGGCGTGCCGCCAACGCATATGAACCGAAAGTGCGGTGCAAGTAAGAGCTGGATCCAGGGAGGTTCCGGATGAGGGCAATTGTAGTGGCGGACGAGAGCGCAGGGACGGGTGGGATGACGCTGGCCGAGCGTCCCGACCCGGTGCCGGCGATCAACGACGTGGTCGTCGAGATTCACGCCTCGGGCTACGTTCCGACCGAGGTCACGTGGTCGTCGACGTGGACCGATCGCACCAACAGCGACCGGAAGCAGCCGATCCCCGGGCACGAACTGGCCGGCGTGGTCACCGCGCTCGGCTACGGCACGACCGGACTGTCCGTCGGTCAACGGGTGTTCGGCCTCGCGGACTGGCACCGCGACGGCACCCTCGCGGAGTACGTGGCGATCGAGGCGCGCAACCTCGCGCCGCTCCCGGGCGACGTCGACTTCACGGTCGGCGCGAGCCTGCCGATCTCCGGACTGACCGCGTGGCAGGGGCTGTTCCAGCACGGCCGCCTCGAGGCTGGGCAGACCGTGCTCGCCCACGGCGCGGCCGGCGCCGTCGGGACGATGGTCACGCAGCTCGCCCGTGAGTTCGGTGCGTACGTCATCGGCACCGGTCGCGCCGCCGACCGGGAGAAGGCGCTCGACTACGGCGCCCACGCCTTCGTCGACCTCGACAACGACTCGCTCGAAGACATCGGCGGCGTCGACCTGGTGTTCGACGTGATCGGCGGCGACATCCAGAAGCGGTCCGCGGCCCTGGTCCGCCCCGGCGGAACCCTGGTCACCGTCGTCGGACCACCCGAGGCACGCCCCGCGGACGGCCTGGCGATCGACTTCGTGGTCGAGGCCGACCGCGGGCAGCTCATCGAGATCGTCCAACGCGTCCGCGACGGCCGGCTGCGGACGAACATCGGCACCGTGGTGCCCCTCGACGACGCCGTAGCCACCTTCAACTCCACCGAACGAACCAAGGGCAAGATCATCATCGGAATTCGTTCCTAAGACCCGCAGCACAGCGACGGGCCTCGCGGATCAAGTCAGCCGCGAGGCCCGGTGCGACGGGGAAATGACCCCGATTCGATGTGGCGGAGTCAGGGAGCGATCTCGAGTCTGGTTCGTCGTACGTCAGGGCTAGGCCAGTCCCGGCGTATCGATGCAGTACATGCCGCGGCGTTCGGTGAGCATCAGAAGAATCGTGTCGCAGTCCCTGCATCGAGCCACCGTGCCGGGACCGGACATGTACACCGCCATCTCGGCCACCACACCGGTCTTCCCGCATCCGGTGCACTTGTAGCCCATGGTCGTCATGTCTCGCGCGAAAAGATCGTGCATGACGCCCGCGATCGCATTGCCGTCGAGAGGTTGCATTGTCGTCACCCTCCTGTCCCGCCGAACCGTTCGGTCCGGATCCGTCCCGGGTCATGCCCCAAAGAAACCATGGCCGCGGCCGCGGCCTCGACGAACGCCGTCGGTCCGCAGATGTACGTGAGCGGCTTCTCCCCGGCCGGCCATCCGGTGGTGGCCAGGAGTGCCGGGTCGATCCGTCCGCGGTAGCCACGCCAATCGTCCGGGGCCTCGCGAGTCAACGTGACCGAGACATCAATCAGGTCGTCCGCAGCCAGCTTGAAGAGTTCCTCGCGGTAGATCAACAGTTCGAGCGACCGCGAGGAGCACAGCACGCGAACAGGCACCCGGCTGCCGCTCGCGCGGTGATGCCGGACCATCGACCGGAACGGAGTCATCCCCGATCCGCCACCGATCAGGAACAACGGGGCGCCACCGGGCTCGTTCTCCCAGACGAAGTATCCGCCGACCGGGCCCCGCAGCTCGAGCTCGTCCCCCGGGCGCAACTCGTCCACCAGATAGGGCGACACCTCGCCGCCCTCGAGTCGCTCGACGGTGAGTTCCAGGTACGCGTCCTCAGGCGCCGACGCGATCGAGTAGCTCCGCTCCGTCTGGTACCCGTCAGGTGCCGTCAGCCGCACATCCACGTGCTGACCGGCGCGGTGTCCGGCCCAATCGGGCATGGCCAGCGCGATGGTCTTCACCCGCGAAGTCTCGACGGTGATCGAGACCACCGTTCCGGTCTGCCATGTCAGTCGCCCTGGTAGCGCTGCTCTTTCCACGGGTCTCCATAGTTGTGATAGCCGAACATCTCCCAGAACCCGGGCTGATCCGCGCTGCGCAGCTCCACCCCGCGGATCCACTTCGCGCTCTTCCAGAAGTACAGGTGCGGTACGAGAAGTCGCGCCGGGCCGCCATGCTCCGGATCGAGCGGCCGCCCGTAGTACTCGTCCACGATCCACGCCTTTCCGCCGCGGAGATCCGCCAGCGGGACGTTCGTCGTGTAGCCGCCGTCGCAGAACGCCAGCGCATGTGACGCTTGGCCCGACGCGGCATTGAGCAGGGTGTCGAGCGAGACGCCCGACCAGGTCGTGTCCAACTTGGTCCACTTGGTCACGCAGTGGATGTCGACGGTGACCTTCTCGTGGGGCAGCGCCTGGAACTCCGCCCATGACCAGGAGACCGGCTCGTCCACGGTCCCACGGATCGTGAAGTCCCACTTGTCCAGTGGTGTGTGCGGCGTCGGCCCGGCGGACAGTACCGGGAAGTCCCGGGTCAGGTACTGCCCCGGAGGTACGCGCGAAGACTCAGCCGGTCGTCGGCCGAGGAAACCTCTGGTGACTGCCATCAGGCCTTCTTCCCCAGCTGCACACGCAGCAGCCACTGGTGCTTCTCCAACATCCCGACCACCTTGATCAGTACGTCCTGCGTCACCAGATCCGCCCCACCGACCGAGCCCAGCCGCTCACGGATCCGCTCGGCCACGGCCGCGACCCGCCGACCGAGCTCCCAGACCACCGCGTGATCAGCCGACGACTGCACCTCGACAGGTTCGACACGCGATCCCGCTGCGACTGCCGAGCTCTGCCCATCGGGTACGAATCCCAGCGTCAGCGCTCGCTCAGCGACAACATCCGAGATCTCGCGCCACTCTCCCACCAGCTCGTCGAGGAACAGATGCACACTGTGCGCAGCCGACCCGACCACACTCCAGTGCAACTGCTTGCCGATCAGCGACAGATCAATCAGATCCTGCAGCACGACCTGCAACTCCGCACCGACGGCTGCCCGCTCGTTCGGATTGTCCAGCGGCGGCAACTGCACCGAGTTCGCAACAGATTCCATAGCCATACCCCACCTGTGTCATGGCCGGCACCGAACCTTTCCTCCCGCCCCGGACCAATCGGCACCTCACGTCCCGCGGTGTGCCACCAGCTGGTAGGAGTCAGTGACGAGCTGCTTCACCAGGTTCTCGTCCACGGTCCCCCCGCCTTGCACCGTGATCCAGTGCTTCTTGTTCATGTGATAGCCGGGGGTGATGTCTGCGTACTGCTCACGCAGGGCCACGGCGTTGTCCGGATCGGCCTTCAGGACCACGACGGGCCGACCTGGCAGATCCGTGATGAGCATGAAGACCTTGCCACGCACCTTGTAGAGGTCCCAGTTCGGGTCGAGACGATGCTCCAGATCGGCGCCCGGCAGGTTCACGGCGACGTGGTCTGCGAGCTTCTGCAGCTCTTGCGTTTCCAACGTGATCAACTCCGTTCTCGCTTCGAATGGCAGGCGTTGATCGTTGGTGGCGGCCACGATGCGGATCTTTCGATCGACCCTCGCGGCGGTAAGAACCGGGGCCGGCCGGACACCAACCATTCGCAATCCCCCTACCGGAGGCTGATTCGCTGTGTCACGACTGAAGACCCCCGCGCTGGACGATCTCGCGGCCGGCCCGCGGCAGATCCTTGACAAGGTTGGCGCGCAGCTCGGGTTCGTCCCGAACATGTTCAAGACCATTGCCTCGAACCCGACCGTCCTCGAGGTCGTCACCAGCCTGCAAGCCACGATGAGCCGGGTTCTGGACGCTCGAACCCGGCACAGCATCGCGCTGGCCGCGTCGCGGGTCAACGGCTGCGATTACTGTCTGGCCATCCACTCGTACTCCTCGTCCGAATTCGGCGGCATGTCGAGCGACGACATCGACCTCGCCCGCGCTGGCAGCTCGGTCGATCCCAAGCGCGCCGCAGCGGCTCGCTTCGCTCAACAGGTGGTCGACAGCCGCGGACAGGTCAGCGACGCCGACCTCGCGGCCGTCCGGGACGCCGGCTACTCCGACCCGGAGATCCTGGCGATCGTCACGGTCGCGGTGCAGGCTCTGCTCACGAACTTCATCAACAACGTGAACCAGACCGACATCGACATCCCCGCCGTCAACTCGGTCGGCTGACGCGATGAGCTCCGAGCTGTACGAGAAGTTCATGGCACTGCACACCCGCGACGGTGGCCTCGTCCTGCCGAACGCCTGGGACGGGCTCTCGGCATTGATGCTGGCCGACGCCGGTTTCGAGGCGATCGCGACCTCGTCGGTAGCGCTGGCCGCCACGCTCGGCAGGCCGGACGGACGCCACGAAGTCACCCGCGACGAGCATCTGGAGCATGCGGGACTACTCGGCCGTCTCACCGGGCTGCCCGTCAACGGCGACTTCGAGGACGGGTACGGCGAAACGCCGCAAGACGTCGCGGCGACGGTCGAAGCCGCCGTCGAGTACGGCCTGGCCGGCATCGGTATCGAGGACACCTCGGGCAATCCGGAACAACCGATCCGCGACTTCGACGAAGCCGTCGAACGCGTACGTAGCGCGGTCGACGCGGCCAAAGAGCGGATCGTCGTCACCGGCCGTACCGACAACTTCATCCAGGGCCGCCCAGATCTCGACGACACCATCCGGCGTTTGACAGCCTTCGCCGAAGTCGGCGCGGATGTGCTCTACGCCCCGTACCCACCTGACCTCGACGCGCTGAACGCGATCATCACCGCGGTCGCACCGACACCGGTCAACGTCCTCGTGTCGCCGGCGGACAACGTGCTGACGGTCGCTGAGCTGCAGAAGGCCGGCGTCAAGCGAATCAGCCTGGGTCCGTGGCTCTACGTCCACGCGATGGGGGCCCTTGAAGAAGCCACCAAGGCTCTGGTCGCGGGCGACCTGGCCTCGGCCGCGACCGGCATCAGCTTCGAGCGCGTCGGCGAACTACTTGCCCACAGCGAGAACTAGACCCTTGATTGCAGGAAGAAAGTAGACAGACATGGACCTCGACAAGCTCATGGGCAAGCACCTCACCAGGTACTTCGATCCCAGCAGGACGATCCCCGCGGAAACACTTCAGCAGCTGTTGAAGTTCCTGCGTTCGACGCCCACGTCGACCAACATCCAGCCGAACCACTTCTATGTCCTCGCCACCGACGAAGGCAAGAAGCGGCTGGCGGACAACCTGGGCGAACGCTTCCAGGACAACGGCGAGAAGGTCCTGAATTCCTCGCACACCATCATCGTCACCACCCGGGCGGATCTGCCCGAGAGCCACGTCGAGGCGGTGTTCAGCAGGGAGCGCGCCGACGGCCGGTTCCCGGACCCGGCGAAGCAGGAGCTGTGGGAATCGATGACCCGCGACTTCCTGAACCTGCGCAACTACGGCTACAAGGACGTCAACCACTGGATGGAGAAGCAGACCTACATGGTGGTCGGTCTGACCATGATGGCCGCCGCTGAGCTCGGCGTCGAAGCCACACCGCTCGAGGGGTTCGACCCGACCAGTGTCGACAAGGCGTTCAAGATCCGCGAAACCGGGCACGCCACAACGGTCTTGCTGGCGCTCGGCTATCCCGACCCCAAGAAGCAGTACAGCAATCCGATCTCGCGCTTCGACACGGACGAACTGTTCACCTTCGTCTGAACGCCGGCGGCATCGGTCAGAGGTACGGCTCTATGGAAGACTCTCCCGCGGTGATCGACCAGGTCCACCGGGACAGCAGGCTCCGGTTGGCGTTCTTGTCGGCGTGGTTTCGCTGGCGGCCGCGTTTGCCGCGTCCTCTGCGCCGATCCCGCTGTTCAACCTGTACCGGGCCGAGGAAGGGTTCAGCAACGCCGACATCTCGCTGACCGTTGTCGCGTACGACCTCCCCACCCTCGCGGCACTGCTGGTGATGGGACGGCTGTCGAATCATGTCGGCCGCCGGTCCACCGCGATCGCGAGCCTCGGGCTACTAGCCCTTGGCTGCCTGCTGTTGCTGAACGTGCATGACATCGGCACCCTGCTGGCCGGCCGGGTCCTGATGAGCCTCGGCGCCGGGCTGGCCAGCAGCAATGTCACCGCGTACGTCGTCGACGCTGTGCCCAGCAGGCCGGCCTGGCTGGCCTCCGTCGCGTCCAGCCAGACAGTTACGCTCGGCCTCGCCGTCGGCGCCATCGCCTCCGGCACCCTGGTGCAGTACGGTCCCTCGCCGCGTCACCTCACGTACTTGGTTGCCGTGGGCTCCCTGTTTGTGTCTGCGGTACTGATCGTTGTCAGTCCGGAAACCGTCACCCGGACGCCGGGCGCGTGGCGACCACTGCGACCGAGCGTCCGGGTGCCGTCCCGTGTCAGAGGTCTGCTCCCGGTTGCGGCCGCGGTGTTCCTGTCCACATGGGCGACCGGGGCGTTCTACCAGGCATTCGTGCCGGGGCTGGTCGAGGATCAACTGCACAGCCGCAGCTCGTTTGTCCTCCGCCCTCCGGCACACCGAGGGTCGAGGCGAGTCATCAGCACCAGGGCGTGGCGAGCGCGATGGTCCGGCAGGTACTCGACCAGATCCGCGTTCGTGAGGGCACGGTCACGGCGATCTGTCCCTTCGTGGCCGACTACTTCTCGCGAACCACGGCGTACGCCGATCTGCTCGACTCCCGGCACCCGGGCTACCCCGATCGCGCGACTGCCGAGGCGGCTGAACGGAAGGCCCGTAGATGAATTCTCAACGAAGCGCCGCGCGGTAGGTAAGAGCAGATCGGGGCGCTGACACCGGGACTTGGATCTACCCACTGAGGTTCCATGAGGAGAACCATGAAACGCACTGTCTCCGCTGTCGCTGTCTCCGCACTTGCACTGACGGCCGGACTCGTCAGCACGCCGGCGACCGCCAGCGCCTCGCCTGCATCGGTATCGGCTTCCGTATCGCAAGGCATGGTCTTCGTTCAGAACGATGACCCTACGGGCAACCAGGTCGTGGCGTACCGTCGCTCGGCCGACGGCACCCTGCAGCAAGCCGGGACGTACCCGACGGGTGGTCGTGGCGGAACCCTGAACGGGGCGATCGTCGACCGGCTCGCGTCACAAGGATCGCTCACGTACGACAAGGCACATCGGACCCTGTACGCCGTGAACGCGGGCAGCAACACCGTGACGGTGTTCGGTGTGGCCGGCGACCGGCTGATCCGCCGGCAGGTCATCAACTCGGGCGGAACGTTCCCCGTCAGCGTCACTGTGCATGGCCAGAGGTCTACGTCCTGAACGCACGCGCGGGTGGTGCGGTGCAGGGCTATCTCGGCATCCTCGGCCACCTGGTGCCGCTGCACAGCGAGCATCGCTCGCTTGGCCTGCCGGTCACCACAGGGCCGCAGGAGTTCACGCACACTCCGGGCCAGGTCGTGGTGACACCGGACGGCTCCTCGGTGATCGTGACGACCAAGGCGGCCGGCAACAGTCTGCTCGTGTTCGGTCGGTATGGCCTGGCTCAGCTGACGAAGACACCCACGGTTGTCGACGATGCCGGCAACGTTCCGTTCGCCGCGGTGTTCGACCGCTTCGGCCGACTGGCCGTGGCCGAGGCCGGCTCGAATTCCGTCGCGACGTACGCGGTCGAGCCTGGTCATCGTCTGCGCCTTCTGAACAGGACCGCGACCGGACAGATGGCGACCTGCTGGATCGTCGGTGCCGGAGGCAACTACTACCTGTCCAACGCCGGAAGCAACTCGCTGGCCGGATACCACGCGGAGCGCGACAGCTCGCCCGTCGGCCTGGGCAACAAGGCAACAGGTGAGGGCACCGTCGACGCCGCTGCCACGCCGGACCAGCGCTACATCTACGTACAGACAGGGAAAGTGGGAGCTGTCGACGCGTTCCGGGTCGCGTCCAATGGATCCCTGACCAAGATCACTACAGTCCGTCCGCGCTTCGGCTCGACCTCGATGCAGCAGCACCGTCGTCCCCAACGCAGCCGGCACGGAAGGCATCGCTGCCAGCTGAGCACCTGACGATACAGAAGCCCGAGTGGGCACCCACTCGGGCTTCTGCGGCATCTACACCTCGTTCGTCAGCGTGCGGCTGCGTCTCCAGGGTCGTGGGGAGGATCAACTTGCAACGCTTCGACTGCACCCAGCAAGCTGCACAGGTCAGTCTCCTCCACCTGGACCTCCTCAGGGTCGTCGAGCCACCGGTCGGGTGTCTCGGGCTCGGCGGCGTCGGGCCGACTGTTGGCGATCAGCTCCAAGTCGGCCTCGACCTCGGCTGCCAGTTCATCCAGCACCGGCCCGCGCTTGCCGTCCGGCAACTGTCCATCAGTGTTCATCGACTCGCCCTTTCGGCATGGTTACGCGCGATCCGTCCTCGACGATCGCTCGCTAACCCGTGTCCGTGAGCCGGCACGTCCTTACGGCATCAGCCGCGATGAACCTTGTATTTGTGAACTGCATGGTCCACAAATGGCTACACTGGCGGCATGGCAAGAACACCCAAGCCTCTCGAACCGGCGCGCGAGGAACAACTACTGCTGGTGGCGGCCCGGCATTTCGCCGCCGCGGGGTACGCAGGCACCTCGCTGAACACGGTCATCGCGGAGGCCGACTGGGGAAAGAGCTCTTTCTACCACTACTTCTCCGACAAACGCCGACTGCACGATCACGTCGTCCGCACGCTGGCAGGACGCCTCACCGAGCAACTCCAGGTGCCCGACCTCAGGACGCTGTCAGCTGTCCAGTTCTGGCCTGCCATGACCGAGCTCGCCGAACGCCTCGACCGAGCGTCGAAGCGGCGGCCCGAGACCCGGCTCCTCGGCGAGATGTTCCATCACCCCGCCGACGACGACGACGGGCAACTGCAGGAATTCCGCGCCCAAGTCGAGCACTGGCTGCGCCGAGCACTCGCCCACGGCCGCAAGCACGGCGTCATCCGCAACGACCTCCCCGAAGAACTCCTCGCCCAACTAACGCTCGCCGTACTACGTACCCTCGACCACTGGGCCGTTCACAACCCGCGCACCCGAGGCCGACGCGTACCGCCCCAACGCTCCATCGACCTGATCCGCGACCTCATCGCGCCACGGTAGTCAAGCGCTCTCGCGCCAGAGTGCTAAGGTAACCATTCGTAGACCAGATGGTACACGAATGGGGGCGTTGTGAAGGAGTGCGTGCTCAACGGCGAGCAGGTCCTCGGACGACCTCGGCGCAGCAGACGCGTTCGTACGAGACCGGCCTGTCAGCGCGCGAACCGCAGGCGCTCGCGGACGTCACCCGGCTGATCTTGCGGGACAGCTGGGCCCCGTTGCCGCGCCGCAGTTTCGGCGACACCAGCAGCATCCTGCGCACAACATCCATCGTCTGAAGCAGAAGGAGAACGGACAATGAGGGTTATGGTCGCCGGTTCAACTGGCCATCTGGGGCGGCACATCGTCCGGGTGTTGAAGGATCGCGGGCATTACGTACGGGCGTTGGCGCGCGATCCCGCGCGGTTGGAGCCGGTTCGGGATGCGGTTGACGAGGTGTTCACGGCTGATGCCACCGACGAGAAGGCACTCGCAGGCTGCTGTGACGGCACGGACGCGGTCATCAGTTCTGTAGGACTCGTCGGCAAGGCAGGCAACAAGACCTCCTGGGACGTGGACTACGCGGCCAACCGGAACCTGCTGGAAGAGGCGGTCCGTGCCGGGGTCGGCAAGTTCGTCTACACCTCCGTGGTCCGCGCGCCCGCCCTCGAGAAGCTGCAGCTGGTCCGCGCGAAGCGTGCGTTCGAAGCGGACCTGCGCGGTTCCGGGCTGGCGTACACGATTCTCTTGCCCAATGGCTACTTCTCCGACTTCGACGCGTATCTCGAGATGGCCCGCAATGGTCGCGTCTACCTCTTCGGTGACGGCAGCTTCCGGATCAACCCGATCGATGGTGCCGACGTCGCTGCAGCCGCAGTCGACGCGCTCGCCGCAGACGCGAATGAGGTGGAGCTGGGCGGCCCCGAGGTCCTGACACACGAAGAGATCGGTCAAGAGGCCTTCAGGGCCTTGGGTGCGACGCCGCGCATCAGGCACATCCCGACCTGGGTCATCAAGTCCAGCCTCGCACTGCTGCGGTGGGTGACGCCACTGCGCGTGCACGGGGTCATCGAGTTCCCGCTCACGGTGCTCACCCACGACGTACTCTCCCCGGCCATCGGCCAGCACCGTCTCGCCGACCACTACAAGGAAGTACCGCCTACTCGATGACCACTTGGGCGGTGTCGAACGCTACGTACCCGGTGAAGTCGTGGCCGACCGTTTCGATCGCCGACCGCTTGGGATGCGGGTAGCACCACGCGGTGTCGACGTACTCACGGTGCGGCGTTTCCACGCTGTAGTACCGGGCCGGCCCCTTCCAGGGGCAGACATAGGGAGTCGGGCTGTCCTTCAGGTTGCCGATAGTCAGCGAGTCCGGGGGAAGTAGCGACTCCCTTCGATCGAGATGATGTGTTCGCTGTCCGCCTCGGCGAATAGCACGCCGTCAATCGTCGCTCGCACTGTGATCCTTTCGGTCGGGTCCGTCTCGCTTCACGGGTTCCCGGGACGTATCGGGTTCGGGGGTGACTGCGGTGTCGTCGACGGTTCCCAGCAAGTAGTGCGTGAGCGGCGAATGCTCGTTCGGATGCTCGATCGGCTGCGTCGGAAGCCCTCGGCCTTCCAACTCGTCCCAGGTCGAGTCGGCGATGCGCCACAGCCGGCGCGCGATCCGGCCGGCGAGGCCGGCGTGCGGAGAGTTGGGGTGCGGTCTGGTCGCCGAGCTCCACTGCCGCTTCGCCAGGGACCGGGCCACCTCCACGGCCCCGTCGGCCCCGTGCAGCTGCTCCAGGCTGGACACGACGTCGGTCTCGAACGATTCGTGCTCGGTCAGTAGCCGCTCGGCGTCCCGCCACGTCTCGGCGACGCTCAGATTCAGGAAGCGTGCATCCCCGTACGCCCTACCCTTGAGCACCCGCAGCGCCTGCTCGAACTTCTTGAGATTGTCCACGAGGACCGCGGTGTCGACATCGGAGGCCGCTCTGGAGGCTGGGAGCAGGACGTCGGCGACGGCCGCGGCATGTTGCGCACCGACGGCCGTGAACTCGTCCAGGATGCGGCGTCTCGCGAACCCGTCGACCTCCGGATCCTGAGCACGCGCGGCGAGGTCCCTGAGGCTGGTGTGCTGAGCATGCACCAGTTGCTGCAGAGGGGCCGACCTGGAGCGCGGCCGGATCGCCGGGTGGGACGGATCGAGTACGACCAGGTACGTCGGATGGCCCTGAAGGAACCGCTCGACCGCCGGGCAGTAGTTCGTGATCCGGACCTCTTCGGCGATCAGGTCGTCGAGGACCGCCTGGATCAGGGCCGTACCGAGGCCCCGGCCACGATGATCCGCTGTGACCTCGGTATGCCCAAGGACGCGCTGTCCACCGAGGACACGGAAGTCGAGGGTTCCGGCGGTCGTGCCCTCCAGGCGCAGCTCATAGCGCCGCAACTCCTCGTTCTCGACCACACTCAGCTCACGCTGGGCGTCGTACATCAGGGTTCTCATCGCTGTGCGGTCCTTCCGTGAGCCGTCGTGCCGATACTGGTTGTTCGCTCGACCTCATCGAGCTCCAACGGCTCGTCGTCGACAACATGCACCGCGGCTTCTTCGGCGCTCGCGGCGCCGCCGTCGATCCCGACGTCGGCCGCGATCACCTCTTCCTCGAAGTCGAAGTGCGACCCCTCATCGGGCGCCACGAGACGACCGGCCCGTTCGTGTCCGACCTGTGGGCCGTCGACGAACTCCGGCAGGGTCCCGTACGGGTCGATGTCCGGCTCCTCCTGCGCGAGCCGCTGCTCGAACGTCTCGCCCTGCAACGCCTCCGCCGCGGTCGTACCGAAGCCCTCGCCGGCCGACCACTTCTCCGGGGGTGAATAGCCTTCGTCGAGCAGGTCGGCGACTCCGCGGCCGTCGAGCGTGTCGGAGGATTGGAGCTGGTCCTCGTCGTCCACGCTGTAACTGCCGTAATACTCGCGGCTGACCTCGCTCATACGTCCTCCTGACTGCGGGCCGACCACGTGCCGACTCCTCACGAGACTTGGTGTCGGTTACGGCCCGCGTGCTTACCCGTCCACGGACGTTACCGCGAGGTACACTCCCCCGATGGCGGAGAGCAGCTCTGAAATGCCGCACAGATCGTTGCTCTGCCTCGATAGGCTCTTGGCGTGGCCGAGACAGTGAACGAGCTCGATCGCCGCCTGACCGTGCGCGGCGCGGCCACGCGAGCCCGGATTGTCGCCGCAGCCGACGAGCTGATGTCCCTCAAGGGCGCCGCCGCGACCACCTTGGACGAAGTGACGGCGGCGAGCGGGACCAGCAAGTCACAGTTCTACCGGCATTTCAGCGACAAGTCCGCCCTGGTCCAGGCGGTGATCGCGCTGCGCGGCAGTCGGGTGCTCGAGCGCGAGGAGCAGTACCTCCGACGGGTCGACTCGTTCAGTGGCCTCGAGCGCTGGTGCCGGGCCATCCTCCAGCGCGTCACAGCACGCCGCGGAGCGCTGGGCTGCGAGCTGGGCTCACTCTCGACCGAGCTCTCCGACCAAGACGAAGCCGCCCGCATCGACCTGGACGCCCACCTGACGTCCTGGATCTCACTGCTGACCGCCGCACTCGAGCGGATGAAGGCCAACGGGACCTTGTCCGACGACGCCGATGCCTCGACGCTGGCGACGGGCATCATGGCCGCGCTGCAGGGCGGCTATGTTCTCGCCCAGGCGGCTCACGATCCCGGGCCGATGCGTATCGCCCTCGAACTGGCGATGGACTCCGTCCGGCTGCACACAACGTCACCCGCCAAGTAGCACGTTGCCGTTCAGGCCGGACGCGGCAGGTCGAGGAGATCGCCGTACTCCGGGTTCAGCTCGACGAACTGGCGTACGACCGTGCAGTAATTCGACACCTTCACGGACCTCGTGCGCATGTCGTCGAGAGCGCGGCCGACCAGCACCCACGAGAGGCCTCGTCCGCGGTAAGTCGGCTCGATCACGGTGTGCATGATCGACAGGGCGCGAACCGATCACGTGGTAGATCAGCAGCCCAGCCTGCTCACCTGTGATGACCGCGATCACGATCCTCGTGGCAGCGCCGTACCTCTGGCTGCGTTACTTCATTTTCTCCTGAAAGCACCGACCTCACTCCCACCACCTGACGAGGACCCGACATACGGCGACCTGCCGGTCGGATCGGTGGATGGCATAGTGCCTCCAGCGGTGACGAATTGAAGGGGCTGGGAGACTTGGGGCGCTGGCGGGACAAGGTCCGGTACTGGTTCGACGGCATGATGTCGCGTGGTACGCCGGCATTGATCGGGCTGCTCGGGCTGGCATCAGCCGTGATGGTGGTCGTGATCTCGGCGCTCGTACTGCTCCTCGCCCCGGGTGACGTCGCCGACCACGGTGCGTGGCACGGTGTGTTCTGGATGAGTTTGCTCCGGACACTCGATCCCGGCACGATGGGCGGCGACCAAGGCGGGCTCGTGTTCCTCGGGTTGATGCTGGCGGTCACGCTGGGCGGCATCTTCATTGTCAGTTCGTTCATCGGCGTCCTGACCACAGGCCTGGAGAACAAGATCGCCGTACTCCGCAAGGGCCGGTCGCGCATCGTCGAGCAGGACCACACCGTCGTCCTCGGATGGTCCGAGCAGATCTTCACCGTCGTGGCCGAACTCGTCCAGGCGAACCGGAGCAACCGGCGGTCCTGTGTGGCAATCCTCGCCGCCAAGGACAAGGTCGAGATGGAGGACTCGATCCGTTCGCGCGTTCCCGACCTCGGCCGCACCCGGGTCGTCTGCCGGTCGGGGAACCCATTGCATCCCGCCGACCTCGACCTGGTCAGTCTGTCCTCGGCGCGGTCGGTGATGGTGCTGCCTTCGGACGGACCGGACTCCGACATCCACGTTGTCAAAGTGCTGCTGTCGTTGGGCAGCCGCGCGACCGGAACCACTGAGGGGCCCCATGTCGTCGCCGCCGTCGCCGACTCGACCAACCTGCGCGCCGCCAGGCTCGCCGGTGGCGGCCGGGCGCAACTGATCGGCGCCGACGAACTCGCCGTACGACTCCTGGTCAACGCCCATCGCCAGTCCGGCTTGTCCGCAGTGTGCGCCGATCTGCTGGCCTTCACCGGCAACGAATTCTATCTTCGGCCCGAACCCGGGCTGGCAGGAAAGACCTTCGGCGAGATCGTCCATGCCTACGAACTCGGCATCCCGGTCGGCCTTCGTCGCGTGGACGACGGGACCATCACACTGAATCCCGATCTCGGCCAACGGGTCGGGGTTGCGGACGAGGTGATCGTGCTCGCCGAGGACGACACACTGATCCGGCTCGCTGACGCCTCACCTCGCATCATCCAGGGCGCGATCTCACCCAGGCCACGCCACGACCCGGCGCCGGAACGCACCCTCATGCTGGGCTGGAACAAACGCGCGCCACAAATCATCGAGCTGCTCGACAAATTCGCCTACCCGGGCTCGCAACTCCAGCTCGCCTGCACCGAACGCGTCGACCACCTGATCGATCCGACCGCCAACCTCAGCATTGCCATGACTCGTTGCGACCCGACCAACCGGACCGACCTCGAGGCCCTTCAGCCTCGCACTTGCCAGCACGTGATCGTGCTGGCGTCCGATGGCCTCGGCATCCAGGAGGCCGACGCCCGGACACTCATCACCCTGCTGCACCTGCGCGACCTGGCCGAAGATCTCGACCACCCGTACTCGATCGTCAGCGAGATCAACGACGACGCCAACCGCGAGATCGCCGAGGTCACCCGCGCCGACGACTTCGTGGTCAGCGAGAAGCTCATCAGCCTCCTCCTGACCCAACTGACCGAGAACCGCCACCTGGCCGCGGTGTTCGAGGACCTTTTCAACCCGACCGGCGCCGAGATCTACCTGAAACCCGCCGCCGGTTACCTACTCCCCGGCATGCCCGCCAACTTCGCCACCGTCGCCGAAGCGGCCACCCACCACGGTGAAACCGCGATCGGCTACCGCGTCCACACCGACTTCTACCAACCGCCGTCGTACGGCGTCGTCCTCAACCCACCCAAACAAGCTCCGCTCACCCTGACCGACAAGGACCGCGTCATCGTCCTGGCCGAGGACTGACGAGCAGCAGGTCCAGCAGCGCCGTACCTGCTGGCTGCGGTACTTCGTCTTGTTCTGAACCGGCTTCAGCGGGACTCGAGGACCGATTTGAGGCGGGCGAGGTCTTTCTGGTTGGCGCGGCGCATGGCGGCAGACATCAACGGCGCGGCGACACCGGCGAAACCGGACGGTTCGCCGCGGTTGCGCAGCATCATCCGGGTGGCCTTTCCGCCGGCCGACGACCACTCGTAACTGGTCTCCATCGGGAACGGCCCCTGCGCCGTACGCATCACCAGCCGTTCGAAGGGAACCAACTCGACGACCTCGTACGTGTAGGCAAGTCGTCGGCCGAGGAACTGCGCGACGAAGTCCATCCGCGAGCCGACCGCGACCGGCGGCTCGGTACGCCACTGGACCGATTCGATGTTCGCGTACCACTCGGGCGCGTTCGCCGGGTCCCCGACGTACGCCGCAACCTCGAGCACCGGCCGCTCGATCACAACCTCGGTGACCACGTCGACAGCCATCATCCCTCCTCGCCCCGACTGTAGGCCCACCGGCGAGGCCTCGCCATCAACTGACCGTCCGGCACTGTCCGGCGAAACTGCGACATAGGGCTGTCGCCACCGACCGGGACAGTAGGCTCAACCCGCCGCGTGTGGGGCACCCTGCTCGCCGAAACGGTCGATTTCGCCCGGATCTCGCTCAATCAGGAGCATTGACTGTCCATCTTGTCCGTCCCGCGTTCGTAGTGTGGGTGAGAGCGGGAACTGTGTCTCGCCCCGCCGGAAGGATCCACGATGACCTATTACATGTTGCGGCCAGGACAAGCCGTCCAAGGTCCGCCGCCGTCCGACGGCGAGATGCAGGAGCACATGCAGGCGATCTGGCGGCTGGAAGCCGAGATGAAGTCGGCCGGCACCTGGGTCTTCGGCGGACGGTTGCACGACCCGTCGACCGCGACCGTCGTACGCGCCGAGGCGAACGACGTACTGACCACCGACGGGCCGTTCGCCGAAACCAAGGATCATCTCGGCGGCTTCTACCTGATCCAGACGACCGACCTCGACGGAGCGCTGGAGCTGGCCGGGAAGGTCAGTGCCCTGATCGGGGCCTCGATCGAGGTCCGGCCGTTCGTCGACGAAATGACGTCCTAGCGCCCATGGTGA
The DNA here is from genome assembly GCF_036227145.1 of Kribbella sp. NBC_01484. Taxonomy (NCBI): domain Bacteria; kingdom Bacillati; phylum Actinomycetota; class Actinomycetes; order Propionibacteriales; family Kribbellaceae; genus Kribbella; species Kribbella sp. NBC_01484. Next base: position 5,014,195 of record NZ_CP109437.1, on the reverse strand, counting down.
TCGACCGCGAGGCGATCGGCCGGATCTTCCGCACGGAATCCGGCCGGTCCGTCGCTGCCCTGGTCGCGATGTTCGGCGACATCGAACTGGCCGAAGACGCGGTCCAGGACGCGTTCGCGATCGCCGTACGGCGCTGGGCGGCCGACGGCATACCCCCGAACCCGGGCGGCTGGATCACCGTCACGGCAAGAAACCGAGCCATCGACAAGGTACGCCGTGATGCCCGAGGCAACCAATTGCTCCGGGCAACCACCATGGAACCGGCCGCAGCCGTGCCCGACGACCGGCTGCGCCTCATCTTCACCTGTTGCCATCCAGCACTCGCCCCACAGAGCCAGGTCGAACTGACCCTACGGCTGCTGTGCGGCCTGTCGACCGCCGACGTCGCCCGAGCATTCCTCACCACCGAACCGACCATGGCCAAACGCCTCGTGCGAACCAAACACAAGATCAAAGCGGCGAACATCCCCTACCGGATCCCCGCCGACACCGAACTGCCCAACCGGCTCCGCGCGGCCCTCGCCACCGTCTACCTCACCTACACCACCGGATACAGCCGCTCGCCCGACCTGTCCGAGGAAGCCATCGAGCTCGGCCGAATGCTCCGGCTGCTCATGCCCGACGAACCCGAAGTCGCCGGCCTCCTCGCCCTCATGCTCCTCACCCAGGCCCGACGACCAACCCGCACCGACGGCACCGGCGAGCTCGTCCTGCTACGCGACCAGGACCGCCGACAATGGGACCGCGACCTGATCCGGGAAGGACACAACCTCGTCCGCTGGTGCCTACACCGCAACCAGCCCGGCCGCTACCAACTCGAGGCAGCGATCGCCGCAGTCCACGCCGACGCCACCACATTCGCCGACACCGACTGGAACCAAGTCCTCACCCTCTACGACCAACTCATCGCCATCGCCACCACCCCGGTCGTCGCCCTCAACCGCGCAGTCGCAGTCGGCGAGGTCCACGGCCCAGCCCAAGGCCTCCACGAGATCGACCAACTCAACCTCCCCGGCTACTACCCCTTCCACGCGGCCCGGGCGGAATTCCTCCACAGACAAGGCCATACCGACGACGCCGCCCGCGCCTTCGACACCGCCGCATCACTCGCCCCAGAAGGCCCCGAACGCCGCTACCTCCAACACCGCGCCACAACCACCTGAGCGGCGCCGTAGCGATCGGGTCAGCGACCTCCGAACTCGATCCGCACCAGCGGGAGCCTAGTACCCACATCCGCGCGCAACGGGCCGTCGCCGGCGAGGTCCGGCAGGTCCAGCGTCCGCCCCAATGCCTTCGCGGATCGTTGGTGGCGATCGCGATACTGCGCGAGCCGCGTCGGCACCTCAGCTGCCGGAATCGGCTCGGCGGCCGACGACACTCCACGTCGAAAGCCGGTCCACACCCGCACATCCGGATGTGCCAGCACATTGCGGTACCACTGCGCGCCACGGCCGTACCCGGAGACGATCACCAGGCCGCGAGAATCCCACTCCAGCACCTCCAGTACGACGTACCTGCGCAGCCCGCTGGTCCGCCCGACGTGCTCGAGCATCACCAGCCGCCGCCCGAACACGAACCCCAGACCCGCCCGGAACAACGGAATCGGCGACCTCGCGAGCGCTCGAGGAATGCGCCGGGTCACAGCCTCGGCCAGCATCCCGCGCATCGCGGTCACCACCGCCTCGCCGAGCAGAGCCGGCATCGACGAGAAGTGGTAGTGCACGACGCTCGGACTCACCCCCGCACGCTCAGCGAGGATCCGGGTGCTCACCGCGGACCAGCCCCGCTCAGGCACGAGCTCGATCGCCGTACTCAGCAGCCGCTCGCGCACCTGCAGTCCGTGCTCAGCGCCAGGCGGCACCACAGTCTCCGTTCAGGACGCTCGTCCTGTACGAACGCCCTGAGTTTACACCGCCACCCGCATCACAGGCCGTGGTAGGCCAGACCCACGGTCAACGCGGCCACGGCTTCATAGCCGTTGACGAGATCGCGATGACCGCATCTGTCGACGTCAACGGGATCGCTCTCGTACGACGCGGGCGATGTCGAGGCGGCGTACGGCGCGGACGGCCGGCCACTGGGACAAGGTCGCGGCCGCCAGTACGGCGACAACCGCCGCGGGAACGACCCACCAGTCGAAGGTGAGGCGGAAGGTGAACAGGTCGCTGCTGAACGACCCGAGGAACCCTCTGGCTGCCAACAGGCCTGCGGCGACACCGATCGGAAGCCCGAGGGTGGTCGCGGCCAGGTTCTCGGTCGCGATCGTGCCGGCCACCCGCCGCATCGGCACTCCGGCCGCACGCAACGTCGCGAGTTCGTTGGTGCGCTCAACGATGTTGACGGCAAGCGTCACGTACATGATCACCGCCGCGAGGATGGCGCCGAGCACCACCATCGTCCCGACGAACGCCCAGAACAGCCCCAGGAACTGGTCGAGCGAGGCGGTCACCGCGGTGGCATCGGCGTACGCCACGACCCCGGGGAGAGCCGTCATGGTGCGTCGCATCGCGTCGCGATCCACCCCCGACCCGAAGCGGACCAGATACGTGCTGACGGCCGAGTCCGGAAGTAACCGGGCCGCCTCCGATTCGCTGGTGTAGATCGCGGTGCCGACCGGCTCGTCCAAGAGACCCACCAAACGAAGGCCGGTCGACGCCTGTGCGGTGGTCAGCGTCACCACCTGGCCGACCTTGACGTGTAGCGAATCGGCAAGCCGACTCCCAGCCAGGAAGCCGTTATCTGGAAGGCTGATCGCCTTGCGATCGACAGACACGAAGCGGTGCATCTGAGTGTCGGTTCGAAACCCCGTCAACGTGGTGGCGTAGCTCCGGTCCCCCAGAACCGCCGTGACCCGGCCCACGCGGATCGGCTCCGCAGCCGACACTCCAGGAACCGAGCTCAGCCGATCCCCCGACCCGGCCGCGACAGTGACCGTCGCATCCTGCCGCTCGATCTGGCCGTACTGACGGCTGATCGCATCCGACAGGCTGGTCAGCATGCCGATCGACGTCAGCACCAGGATCAGCGCCAGTACGACGCCGAGCATCGTGGCCAATGTGCGACGCAGATTCCGACTCACGTCGCGCAGCGCCATCCGCGCGGCCACCGGAAGCCAGCGCGCCCCGGCAACCAGGTGACTCCATCGTCCCGGCGGTCGACTCGCCGTCTCGTTGCGCATCGCCTCGGCCGGGACGGTCCGCGCCGCGGTGACTGCCGGAACCGCCGCACCGACGAGCCCGATCAGCGCAGCGAAAGCGACTCCCATCGCAATCAGGTCGCCGTGGACGGAACGCGTCACCGTGTCAGGGATCCCCAGAGCGCCGGTGTAGCCGCGAGTCAGCGCGCCGGTCAGCGCCGTACCGAGCGCTGCGCCGCACAGGCCGCCGAAGAGTCCGATGAGCAGGCCCTGCTGGAGATAGTGGCGGACCAGCCGGCCGCGTCTGGCACCGGCGGCCATCAGAGTCCCGATCACGGACCGCTCGGCGAGCACCTTCCGCGCGAGCAAAACGTACGCCGCGACCGCCGCAGCCGTGAGGAACAAGAGCGGGAACGCGACAGACAACTCGGAGAAGCCGTTCAAGTCCTCGTGCAGTGTCGCGTTGGACGCCTGGTCGGCCTGGTTGGTGACATCGGTGGCTCCCGCGGTCCGCAGTGCTGCAGTTACCGCGCCCTCGTCGGCGTCAGCAGGGAGCCGAAGGAGAACCTGGTTCGGCACGCCGCCGTTCAGGCGCCGTACAAGATCCTCGTCCGCGAACACGACTGCGAACGCATGCGGATCCCCGAGCACGTCCTGCCTGTTCCGTGCCGGCCACAGGTACTCCGCCGACCGGACGATCCCCCGCACCTTGACGGTCTGCCATCCGGCCCCGGCGTACACCTGCAGGGCGTCACCGGGAGCGAGGCCATAGGTATCGGCGGCGTGTTTCTCGATCAGAACGCCATCAGGTTCGTCGGCCCCCAGGTAGGTGCCGTGGTCCAGATCGACCGCATCGACGGCCGGCTGGCCGCCGATCGGCAGGCCGACGACCCGGCCGATCAGCTTGGTGCCATCGATGAGCATCGGCGGATCGACCTGCGTTCGAACCGTCACGCCGACCGCGCCGGCATCGCGAGCCGCGGCCGCGACCTTGTCCGGGTCGCCACCCGTCGCGACCAGATCCGCGAACCGCAACCTGTCGTACGTGCGCTGGTAGGACTCGCCGAGATTCCGGAACGCGCCGGCGCTGGCGATGAACAACATGACCCCGAGAAGCACCGTGACCCCGACCGCGACAGCCTGTGCCCGTTGGCGGCGAAGATCACGCAGTGTCTTGTGGGTGATCGCGCGCATGCCGATCACCAGGCCACGTCGGTCGCATCAGCCGGCTGCGGATTGCGTCGTACGGACTCGATCCGGCCGTCCACGACCGTGACCACCCGGGTGGCGATCTGCGCGACGGACATGTTGTGCGTGACCATGACGATCGTCAACCCATCGCGGTTCAGCCGCTGGAGCAACTGCAGGATCTGACGGCCGGTCGCCAGATCGAGCGCACCGGTCGGCTCGTCAGCCAGCAGCAGATCGGGCTCCGTCGCGAGCGCGCGCGCCAGCGCGACCCGCTGCTGCTGACCACCCGACAGCTGCGCCGGGAAATGATCCATCCGATCCCCGAGACCGACCTCGCCGAGCAGGCCAGGCACGCGCTCCTTGTCCCCCCGTCCGGTCAGCTCGATGATCACCTCGACGTTCTCCCGAGCCGTCAGCGTCGGGATCAGATTGAAGAACTGGAAGACGAGGCCGACATGGTCGCGACGGAAGTCCGACAACTGCGCCGGACTCAGCTGCGAGATCTCCTCGCCGGCCACGACCACCTCGCCCGACGTGGCCGACTCGATACCGCCGATGATGTTGACCAAGGTCGTCTTGCCCGACCCGCTCGGCCCCGCCACGACCACGAGATCGCCGGGCTCGACGTCCACATCGACACCACGCAACGCGTGCACCTCGGCATCGCCACGGCCGTAGGTCTTCGTGACGCCTCGCAGTCTCACCCCGGTCTGCGTCTCGACCAGCTTCGACATCTCCGTAGTCATGACACCTCCCCGGTGAACACTCCTTCGGTGTAGGCGGTGACCACCTCGGCCGCCCATCGCCGCATCCCGTCCGGACTCAACGGGTCAACTCCCAGCACCGCCGTGAGCTGGTCGCGCAACAGCACCATCGCCAAGTCGTTGACCGTCAAGAACGCAGCCCGTACCGCGACATCGGCCGACCCGCGCATAGATCCGGCGGCCGTCAACTGCTCGATCATCACCACACCGGCATCGAACAACTGCCGGAACAGGACCTGCCCGGCCGCGTCACCGTTCAACAGCAACCGCCGCAGGTACGCCGGAATCGGCGACCCCGGCGGAACCGCGGCTAGCATCAACTCCGCGAAACTCGCCGACGACCCGCCCGAGAAGTCACCCGGATCGGCCGCCACCGCCGCGAACATCTCGTCGAATACGCCCGCGACGTACTCATCGACCACCTCACGCAGCCGCTGCTTGGAACCGTAGTGATGAAGCACCAGCGCGTGCGAAACACCCGCGGCGGCCGCAATGTCTCGCACGCTCACCGCATCCGCACCACGAGCCGCGAACAACTCCAGCGCCTGATCACGAATCCGTGCCCGCGCCGTTAGATCATCGACTGACCGCATGGTCACCATACTAACCATCTGGTCAGCGCCTGGCTAGGCTCCGTCCAGGCCAAGGCGAGAATGCCAACTCATCCCGTCCTTGTCGGCGGCGAATGTTAGTGGCTAACATTTGGAGGTGGGTTCACGGGCGGATCGGACGCGGGACCGGCTGCTGACGGCGGCTCTGGAGTTGTTCGCCAAGCACGGGTACGACGGAACGAGCGTGAGCGAGATCGCCGCCCGGGCCGGGGTCACGGAGATGACGTTCTTCCGGCATTTCCGCGCCAAGGCGAGTCTGCTGGTGGACGATCCCTACGATCCGGTCATCGGTGCGGCGATCCGCCGGCAGCCGGTTGGTCTTGATCCGATCACCCGCGCGGCCCGGGGAGTCCGTTCGGCGTGGCGTCAGCTTCCGCCGCCGTCGGTGGAGGAGGTGCGGGTGCGGCTTCGCATCGTCGCCCAGACCCCGGCGCTGCGAGCGAGCATCGCCGGCGGGACGGCCGCGACCGAAGCAGTGATCGCCGATGCTCTGACCCGGGGTACGACCAGCCGGCAGGAAGCGTTGATCGCGGCGGGAGCGGTGATGGGCGCACTCAACACGGCCCTGCTCGAGTGGAGCCTGACCGACGACGATGCTCTCGGAGAGGCGATCGAGACCGCCCTGGATCTCTTGGAGGATCGGAGTGGCTGAGCACGCGGTCGAGGCACGAGATCTGGCCCGTACGTTCGACGACGGCACCGGTATCCGGGGCGTGGACATCTGGGTCGCGGCAGGTGAGGTCCATGCGCTGGTCGGGTTGAACGGTGCCGGAAAAACCACACTGATGCGCCTCCTCCTGGGCATGCTCAAGCCGGCCACCGGCACGATCACCATCGCCGGCCAAAACCTGGATCACACCGACTGGACGGCGGTCGGGCACCTGGTCGACTACCCGCTGGCCTACCGGGAGCTGACCTGCAAGCAGAACCTCGCCCTCGGCGCCAGGCTGCGCGGGGTCACGCCGGCCGCCATCATGAACATGGTCGAAGCAGCGATCGCCGAACTCCATCTGACGCAGTACGCCGATCGTCGCGCCGGCAAGCTGTCACTCGGCAACCGCCAACGCCTCGGCCTCGCCTCGGCACTGCAGCACGACCCGCGCTTCATCGTGCTCGACGAACCCACCAACAGCCTCGACCCATCCGGCGTGATCCTCCTCCGGGAGGCACTCCTGCGTCGGGTCGAGGCCGGTGCCGCCGTACTGGTCAGCAGCCATCACCTCGACGAGGTCGCGCGCATCGCCGGTCGCATCTCGGTCCTGAATGCCGGCCGGATCATCGGAACTCTCGATCCCCACGGTGTCGACATCGAGCGCGCCTTCTTCGACCTCGTACACAGTGACGACGTGGCCGCATGATCACCGGCCTCGTCACCGAGTTCGCCAAACTCGCGCACGCGACCGTGGTGCGAGTCACCACGGTCCTTGTGGTGCTCGGGATCGCCCTCATCTGCGCAGCGATGCTGCTGGCAGTCCACACCGACGATCCCCAACTGGCCGCCAAGCTCGGGCCACTCATCGATCCCGGCGGTTGGGCCGGCTACATCACTGTCGCCATCCAGGTGACCGGCGCAGCAGGGTTCGTCGGGTACGGCGTCGTACTAAGCTGGCTGTTCAGCCGTGAATTCGCCGACGGCACCATCACCGGCCTGTTCGCGATCCCGGTCTCCCGGCCCACGATCGCGGCCGCGAAGCTCGTCGTCTACCTGGCGTGGGGACTCGTCACCGCTGCCGCCCTACTGTTCACCCTGATCGTCCTCGGCCTGGCCAGCGGACTCGGCGCCATCCCCGCCGATGTCGTACCATCCATGGCCCGGCAGTTCGGTCTCTCCGTCTTCACCATCGTCCTCGCGACTCCCGCGGCGTGGGCAGCAACCCTCGGCCGCTCGGTGCTCGCCGGAATCGGAACCACGATCGCCATCCTCGTCCTGTCCCAGGTGAGTGTCATTTCCGGAGCCGGCGGCTGGTTCCCGTTCGCCGCACCCGCGTTGTGGGCGATCAACAGCGACATCACCGTCACCCCCGTCCAACTCACTCTCGTGCTACCAGTCGTAGCAGTCAGCGTTGCCCTGACCCTGTCGTCCTGGCGGCACCTCCAACTCGACCACTAGACGATCAGTCGGACTCCACCGATGTCCCTCCGGTGGCCAAGTCGAGCGATCTTTGAGAGTTCATGACGTTACGCACGACCACTCAGCGGGTTGCCGACAGTCGAGCGGTCACAGGCCGCTTGATTCAGATTGGCTGCATCATCCCTGATGGCTCCTCTCGTCGCCCGCTACGTCAGTGCCTCTCGTCTTACCAGCGGCCACCGATAGCGTGGGGGCGACTAACAGGCTGATCGCGGCATGTAGGGTCCGCCGGAGCGATTGGCCGTCAGCGCCGGCCATCTGCGAGGGCGAGCGCGGCGGGGAGCCTGCGTAACCGCAGCATCGCGACCGTCCCGAGCAGTGGCCCGATGGCCAGCGGCAACAGCGCGTACCGCCAGCCGGCGACATCGACGGCGACCGGGACGAGCCGGATGCTGACGATGGTGAGCGTGAACCCGAGCGCGAGCTGCAGAGCGAGCACCGACCCCGCGTAACGCGGCTCGGCCAGTTCGGTCACCGCGGCCGAGAACTGCGCGGAGTCGGCGATCACGGCGGCGCCCCAGACGAGCATCGTCGCCACGAGTATGGGAAGCGCGGCCCCGTAGATCAGCGGGCTGACCAGGCAGCAGGCCGCGCTGAGCAGCATCGCCGCGCTGGTGATCGCGGTGCGTCCCAGCCGGTCGGCCAATCGTCCGGCCACAACGGCTCCGAGAAGGCCGGCCACCCCGATCGCCAGGAACGTCACCGTACCGGTCTCGAGCGAGCCAGGGTTCGAATGCACCTGCGCCGCGACGAAGAACGCCGACAACCAGCTCCACAGCGCGTACAGCTCCCACATGTGACCGAGGTATCCCATCGTGGCCAACCGCAACGGCTGCTCGCGGGCCAGTGCCCGTGCCGCAGCGCCGACGTCGAGCGGAGGCGTGGGAACCGCCACCGGTCCCGGGCGCACCGTCCAGACCGACACGGCCCCCAAGACGGCGAGGCCGGACGTAACCCCGATCGTCGACTGCCAGGGGATGTGGCCGAGACCGCGCACCAGGTGTGGCGTCCCTGAGCCGAGGGTCAGCGCGCCTACGACCACGCCGGTCGCCACGCCGCGTCCGCGCTCGAAGTGCGTGGCGACCAGCCGCACCGCCGGGGCGTAGACTCCGGCGAGCGCGACGCCGACCAGAAAACGGATCGGCAAAGCGAGCGCGAGGCCGTGGGCCATCAGCAACCCTACGTTCGACACGCCTGCCACGACCGCAGATCCGGCGATCAGCCAGCGCGCCTGCAGCCGGTCGGGCAGGTTGAGCACCGCCCCGCCCACGCTGCCGATCACGAAGCCGACCTGAACGACGATGACCAGCCACGCGGCGCCGGTTGACGTCAAGTGCCAGTCGTCCTCGAGAGCCGGCACGATCGCCGTCGCGCTGAACCAGGACGCATTGGCCAGCACGGCCGCGAGGGCCACGAGGACGAGAGCTCGGCGCCGCTCATGGTTGGCCACGTCAGCCCTCGTCTGCCTTGATGTAGCGGAGGAATCCGACAACGTCGTCCGCGACCAGCCGTCCGATCGCCTCGCTGGAATACACCGCCGTAATGACCTCGCCCTGTGGATTGAGTACGAAGCCGGACGACTGCAGGTAACTTCGATCGGCGCTGACATACGCACCGGTTGCCTCCGACACCTTGTCCACGTCGGCGCTGTGGGCGACGGGGAACCTCAGCTTGTGCTTCTCGACGAGATCGGCGCTGGTCGCCTCGTCGTCGACGGAGAGCGCGACAACCTTGGCGTTCAGCTCGGCGAGGGTCTCCGACGCGCGCGAGAACGCGGCGAGCTGGGCGTTGCAGTACGGGCACCACGATCCGCGGTAGATCAAGACGATGCCGAACGAGCCGGCGAGATCATCCGGGAGGCCGATTGAGCCGCCACCCACCGCCGGAAGCGACAGGGACGGGAACTGCTGGCCGTTGTGCAAACGAGACACGGGATTCCTCTCTGAACTCCAATGAAATGGACCAACTGGTCCACCTTGATGGAATCGAATTGGACTATCAAGTCCAATTGGGATTACGATTCGAGGATGCCTACGAAGCTCCGCGCCGATGCCCCCCGCCTCACCGCACGCGGCGCCGTGACACGAGCGCGGATCGTCGCCGGTGCGGCGGAACTCATCTACGAGCGCGGCGTTGGCGGCACCAGCCTCGACGACATCATGGCGGCCACCGGCACGAGCAAGTCGCAGCTCTACCACTACTTCGCCGACAAGGACGCGCTCGTGCTGGAGGTGATCCGCACCCAGCTCGCCAAGGTCATCGCCGGGCAGGAGACGCAGTTGCGCGAAGTGTGGTCGTGGGACGGCCTGCAGCGTTGGCGCGATCACGTCGTCGAGGCCACCCGTGCCACAGGTGGCGTGGGCGGGTGCCCGCTCGGCTCGCTGTCGAGCGAGCTTGCCGACCGCTCGGAGCCGGCTCGTCGCGTGCTCGCCGACTGCTTCGCCGAGTGGGAGAAGTACCTGTTCGACGGGTTCACCGCGATGCGTGCCGACGGTGAGCTGTCCGCGGACGCCGACCCGCAACTGCTCGCGACCGCGGTGATGGCCGCGCTCCAGGGAGGGTTACTGCTGTCCCAGGCCACTCACGGGGTCCAGCCGCTCGAGCTGGCCCTGGATATGGCACTGGATCACATCAGGAGTTGTCGACCCGCGAACCACTGAGCGGCGGTCGGCTCAACGGGTCGAAACTGATGAAGGAATTGATTGCCGGCGAACTCGGGGCGGTCGTGATGGACGACGTGCGCGGCGCTCGACATCCCCGCCCCACCAGCGCCGGTCAGGAATCAGCTCAGCCGGCCAGCATCCGCTCGAGCTGGATCGGATCGCCGAGGTACACCTTCCCGGCGCCTTCCGAAGCGTCATCCGGCCAGACCACGGTGTCGCCGGCTGCGATCCCGGCAACGATTCTGCGTGCGACCTCTTCGGGGGCGGCCTTGTCGGCAGCGACACCTGTCAGCATGTCCGTGTCGATTCCGCCCGGGTACGCTCCGACAACCGTGATACCGCGGTTGCGAACCTCGGCGCGCAGAGCCTGGGTGAATGAGTGCGCGGCGGCCTTCGACGCCGAGTATCCGGCCATCGGTCCTACCGGAGCCAGGGCGATCAGCGTCAGCACATTGGCGATCACAGCCGGGCCGTTCGACTCCAGTACAGGGACGAACGCCCGGCTGACACGGACGGTACCGAGGTAGTTGGTGTGCATGTCGCGCCCGAAGAGGTCGATATCGCCTTCCAACGGACCGCCGAATCCGAGAACGCCGGCGTTGTTGATGAGCAGGTTGACATCGGACGCAGCAGACGCGGCCGCGTCGACGCTCGCCTGGTCGGTAACGTCCACGGCAAGGATGCGTACCCGCGGATCGCCCGCGACGGCCGGGTCGATGGTCTGCGGATTCCGCGCAGTGGCGTACACCTTCGTGGCTCCGCCGGCCAGTAACTCGGCTACGAAGCAGGCCCCCAAGCCGCGGTTGGCCCCGGTGACCAGAGCTGTGCTTTCGTCGATTTTCACAATGATCTCTCCTTCGAGCAAATGAACGAGTAGACCGTATTGCGTCCTACGTACGCGGATCGATGCTTGATACTCGCAATATCTTGCCCATTCGTCTCACCGTGGATCGACTCGCGCACACAATGGATAGCATCGAATGTATGGACCTGTTGGCTGAGGTGCTGGCTGCCGCCGGCGTACGCGGCACCGTGGCGGCATCGGTACACGCCAGCGAACCGTGGGGGCTCGAACTCGATCGCATACCCGGTGCCGCCTTCCACGCGATCACCGCCGGGACTGCGTGGCTTCGGTTGCCCGGCCGGCCCGACGTGCGACTCATGCCAGGCGACGTTGTGTTGCTGCCGACCGGAACGCCGCATGCACTGTCCAGCGAACAGGACGTCGTCCTCGAGCCGTTCGACCATCTGGCGGCCGAACAGGCGCTCGCAGACGACGGTGTGTTGCAGGTCGGAAGCCGGCCCGGGCGCACCCGGATTCTCTGTGCCTCTTACAGACACGACCCTGCCGTTGCGACGCCGCTACTCACGTTGCTGCCAGACCTCGTGCATGTCCCCGCCGGGACAGGCGGCGCCGCGCTCGACGACACCCTACGGCTGCTCGGCAACGAACTCACTCACCGTCAACTGGGCGCGGCGACGGTGCTCGACCGACTCGTCGACGTCTTGCTGATCCACCTCCTTCGCGCCTGGATCGACACGGAGTCGGTCCGATCCTCCGCGTCGTTGTTTCGGGCGCTCGGCGATCCCGTCATCGCGGCCGCGCTCTCAGCGCTCCACAGCGACCCTGCACGTCCGTGGACCATCGACTCGCTTGCGGACGAGGTGGCAGTCTCCCGAGCAACACTGGCCAGACGCTTCCCAGCGCTCGTTGGTGACACGCCATCGGCCTATCTCACACGCTGGAGAATGGATCTCGCCGCCCGCAGACTTCGTGACACCGACGACCCGATCGAGCAGGTCGCGAAATCCGTCGGTTACACCTCGGTGTACGCGTTCTCGCGTGCGTTCTCCCGTACTCGAACCCAGCCCCCGGGTCGCTATCGAGTTGAATCTCGTGCCGCCGACCGCGGCCCGGGTTCGGACGAACCGCCACCAGCCAGGCCTTCCCTGTAGTGACCTTCGCTCTCAGCCGGATCCTGGACGCGGCCACGGCCGTGACCGGTGCAACGTCGTTGCCTGCTGAGATCCCGGCATCGGCGACCACGGTGACATCGAGAAGCTGGTGGGCGGTCACGACCGACTCGATGACCGGGAGCAGCGTCTTGGTCTCGGCTGCGGTAGGTGAGTACGGATGCCCACGAGCCGGTGAGGTCATCGGGAAGGCGCAGGGTGCCGCCGCCGACGGCGGGCAACTGCAGGCTGGGAAAGACTGAGCCGTTGGCCAGTCCGGTCATCCGTGAATCCCTTCTTAGTCAAGGCGGTGGGGCGCCCGGCTGGGCGCCCCACCGCGTCAACTGGTTCAGTGCTGCGAATCGGGCAAAGGTGTCGCAAGGTTGTCGGTCGGCGCCTGGTCGATGAAGCCGATGACGGGGCAGTTGATGATCACGCCCTGGGCGCCGTACGGCGCGCCGCCGGGCCCGGTGATGAGGTCGGGTCGGCTGGCGGCCAGGTTGAAGATCTGGTTCTCGTCGATCTGCCGCTTGTTCAGCCCGAGCTTGATGGCCTTGTCGGTCCATTGCCCGAACTGGGCCTCCCAGATCGGGCTGTAGGCCTCCGCATGTCGCGGGTCCGCCAGGGTTGGGAAGTCGCCCTGGACGTTGAGCGCGTCACCACCGTTGCGGAGTGCGTCGATGAGTGCTGTGTTGCCGGCCGAGGCGTCCTCGGAGGCGTGGCCGTCGAGGATCAGGTGCGCGATGCCCTGTGCCTGCGGGTTGTTGGCTCCGGTCTGTCCGTTGAGGAACGGGAAGATCCGCTCCCGGGCCGACCCGAGCGCGTCGTCGCCGCCGTTGTAGGCGATCTGCGAGAGCGCCGGCACATAGGTGGAACGCTCGAGGGTGGCGGTGCCAGGGTCGTTCGACTCGGTGCTGATGTAGAGGATGGCCTGACCCGCGTCGAATCCCTTCACCAGCAGCAGGTCCACCCACGACTGATTGAACTTGCCGGGCCCCGCGGGCGGCGCGATGTGGATGCCCAATACGCGGTCCTCGGTGTTGGTGTGGTGGACCACGTCGAACGGACCGTCGCCGGTGGCAACAATCGGTGCGTTGTAGACGACCGGCGAGCCGGCCAGCCGGATGAACGGGCTGTAGTCGGCGTCACCAACGCCCCCCGGCTGGGCCTTCGCCGGCGGGAACCCGTCCGGCCCGGGCTCGAGCACCCGGGTCGGGCTGAAGTCAGGCGCGCCGGGCCGGTCGATGACCGCCGTACCGAAACGGTTCGCCTCGGGAGTCGGTGCCACGACAGTCGCTGTCTGCACGCAGGTCGCGCACCCGATCCCCACGTTGTTCAACTTGGCGGCGTGGTTCACATCCAGATCGGCGGCGATGCCCGGATCAGACGCCTCGGTGATGACATACCACACGGTTTCGCCTTTGACCGTTGCCTTGAACAACGGCAAACGGACCGTCTCACGGGTCAGATCCACCTGCAGCGCACTGCGGATGGTGAGATTCTCGGCCGGCAGCAGACCGCTCTTCTGGCCCGGGAAGCTGGACGCTGAGGTCTCGGCCGCCTGCGCCTGCGTGTGCGTAGCGGCGACCGCGCCGCCACCGACGGCCAGCGGCACCACCAGCGCCATGGTCATCGCCGTTTTCCGTGCACGGCGACCAGTTGGCCACCGGAGTACTGGATTCATCGCTTCTCTCCTCGGAGACAGCTCACCAGTCCTCTCTGGACTGATTGGTCCAGCCAAGCCGAGGCACGGCGGACCGTCTAGCCCAGTGCGATTACCTTTCCCTTATGCATGAGGCGAAGGCGCCGACGCCGACGCGCGCCGGGAATCAGCCTCGACATGGCACTTGCCCGCGGGCGCAGCCACGCATCAGGCACAGAGGACCGACGCGAGGGCGGCGAACTGACCTATCGCGGCGTCGGTCGACTGAGCTTTGGATCCGTCGCCGACGTGTGGCCGGAGTGCCTGGCGTAGTGCCGTGCGGCCCGTACTCGATTGCCACAGGCAGCCGAGCACCATTCCCGCCGCGGATGATCCTTGACGAAATAGAGCACGCAGCCGGGCGCGTGGCAGGCACGCAGCAGTGGTGCCGTGGTGCCGGTGAGCAGGTCGATCGACTCGCTTGCGACAGCCGCCAGCGCCGCGGGCACCGGTCGCCCGACTGGCGAGGTGTCCTGCTCGAGTACTCCGTGGCGGAGCTGAAGCCTGGGACCTGCCGTACTGCTGGCGATCGTGTTGATCTCATTGATCGCGGTGCTCACGTCAGGGATGGCAGAGACGGCCGCCGGACGAACGTCCTCGGTCAGCAGAGCCGCCAGCCGGCGTAACGCGTCACGCAGCCGCAGGCCGATCACGAGGTCGTCTTTCGTGACGGTGACCGGCGTGGCGGTGAGGCCGACGACCCGCAGCCAGTCACCGAGCCGGCCACGATTGCTCAGGGCATCGTGCACGCCGCCACGATCGGCCCAAATCGTGTTCATCAACCGAACCGGCACAGGTTCGCCCGGAGTCGCCCAGGCCACCGGTACGCCGACGGACGGTTCTGCTCTAGCCACAATTCTAACGGTACCATCCGCTTGCAACCATTACACCGAACAGCTACGCTTCTAACGGCAATCAGCCCCTTTTGACGTTAGAAACCCTAAGGATCTCAGATGACCGGCTTGCCCCTGATCGACCCGAACGCAGCGACAGAACCCGCCGCCGGCCTGCTCGCCGCCGTACGGAAGAGCCTCGGCGTGACCCCCAACATGACGAAGGCGATGGCGAACAGCCCGGCACTACTGAAGGGGTACCTCGAGTTGTCCGGGGCACTCGGCACGGGGGTGCTCCCCGTGGCCACCCGGGAACGCATCGCCCTGGCAGGTGCTCAGGGCAACTCCTGTGGATATTGCCTGTCGGCACACAGCTATCTCGCCGAGCATGTCGGTGGCCTCGGCGCCGCGGAGATCGCATCCGCACGCAAGTCGGACTCCAACGATCCGAAGACCACCGCACTGCTCACCTTCGCCACCGCAGTGAACGACAACCGGGGCGAGGTGAGTGAGGCGGACCTCGAAGCGGTTCGTTCGGCTGGTGCGACCTACGAGGAGATCGCCGAGACGATCGGGCACGTCGCCCTGAACGTTCTCACCAACTACTTCAACAAGGCAGCCGACGTCGACATCGACTTCCCGGTCGTCGAGGTATGAGCACCGCCATCCCGCCACTCGCACCACCCTTCGACGAACTCACTGCACGCGCGAAAGTGCAGGCCGCCGAAGATGCGTGGAACAGCCGAGACCCACAGCGGGTCGCCGCGGCCTACACGCCGGACTGTCGGTGGCGTAACCGGTCAGAGTTCGTCACCGGGCGGGAGGAGATCGTTGCGTTTCTCACGCGGAAGTGGCAGCGCGAGCAGGACTACGCGCTACGCAAGAGTCTGTGGAGTTTTACCGCGGACCGAATCGCGGTGCGGTTCCAGTACGAATGGCGCGACGAGTCCGGTCAATGGTGGCGCAGCTACGGCAACGAGAACTGGGAGTTCGCTCCGGATGGCCTCATGAGCAGTCGGGAAGCCAGCATCAACGACGTCCCGATCAGCGGCACGGATCGGCGCATCACCGGCCCACGAGCAGCAGACGAACCCGACCTGCCGATTCCACTGCAATGACCCTTGAAGCGACGGAGTGAGGACCCGTGCAGATCTCTGGTCTGTGGCGTTACCCGGTCAAGTCGCTGGCGGGCGAACCGATGCAATCGATCCAACTCACCGATGACGGTGTCGCCGGCGACAGGCTCATACATGTACGCGGTGACCACGGTGTGCTCACCGGCCGGACTCGGCACGGGTTACTCACGCTACCTACTCACACAGGTCCCGATGGTGTTCCACTGATCGCAGGTCACCCGTGGCACACCGATACTGCCGGCCGACTCGTGCGCGAGCACGCCGGTGCAGATGCAGTGCTCACTCGGTACGACGGCCCCGAACGGTTCGACGTACTCAACCTCCTGGTCGCCACCGATGGCGCCGTCCGCGCTCTTGGGTACGACGTGCGCCGGCTGCGGCCAAACCTGCTCATCAGCGGTGTACCTGAGGAGGCCGAAGCTACCTGGCCGGGGAACGCAATTGCTATCGGCGACACGCTGATCGGCGTGCACTCCGTCCGACAGCGCTGCATCGTCACCACCATCGACCCTGACACCGGCGCCCAGGACCTGGACGTCTTCCGCCGCATCAGGCGTTCGTTCGGAGGCAGGCTCGCTCTGAACTGCTGGACAATCAGGCCGGGCACCATCGCGGTGGGCGACGCGGCCAGGCTGGTTTCGACCACCGAGCAGCCCGCAAATCTGGGCGGCTGGGTCACGGGGGTTCCTTATCCTCGATCCGCCGATGGGGTGTCAATGGCAGGCGAAGTTTGACCAGAACCCACCCCGCCGTTGACAGCGCGCGAGTGAAACCAGGGCCCGACGATCCCGAGCCTGGTGGCCGCAACAATGAGGTCGCCGGACTCGGCCTGCAAGTCGTCACCACGCAAGGCGTGAACTTCAGATCACCACGTCCATCGGTTTCGACACGTCTCGGGGCCTACCTCGGTCTGCGTCGCGACCGTCCCCGCAGTCAGTCCTGCAGCCGTCAATTGGCCAGTCTCGAGGTCGCGGTCACCACCGTCAGTGGTGCGGTGTCAGATCTCGCCTCGATGGCCACACAGTCAGCCGCAGGTCTTCAACGCACCTCTTTACGCACCCCAATCAGCGCGAGAGGATGATCAGCGATGAGAACCTACGCGATCAGCAGAACCGTCGAATCCCTTACCAGCAAGCGATTGCGCTCATCATCGGCAATCGACGATCAGTCTCTCCCGCAAATCAGCGGGTTCGGGGTTCGAGTCCCTGGCGGCGCACAAAAGCCCAGGTCACCAAGGTGTCCTGGGCTACTTCAAGCCCGCCACGCACCACTTACGCACCACTTTCCCCGATCTCCGCACCGAACTGATCCGTCGGCGCTCGCCGCGCCTCGGACCTCCGAGGATCCAGACGGGCTGTATGACCTCCATCTGATCGTGACTGTGCGTCACATCACAGCGTTTCGCATCGTTCTCGTCTTCTCGGATTCTCCGCGCCGACAAGCGTTGAGTAGCCAACCGTCGTACCGGTTGGAGGCCTGACATGGCGAGAGCGCAACTGCCCATCGGAACCTGGGGCGCGATCTCGACCTGGGTCGTGCAGACCGATGGCAAGGGCAAAGCCGTCAAGCACAAGTCGCAGGCCAGATTCCGCGATCACGACGGCCGACTACGTCCGGTCTCCGCGTACGGGAAGACGAAGACCGAGGCCGAGCGGTCAAGCTCCAGGACCGCGCCAGGACGAGCCACTCCGGCGAGCTCACTGCCATGCACAAGGTCACCGACCTCCTCGACCTTTGGGAGCGAAGGTTCGAAGGACTGGTCGCCGACGGGACACGCTCACCGACCTCCCTGGACACCTATCGGCGCGCCATCGGGAGTAGCCACCGCGGCCACTCGAACCACCCGTTTGCCTTTGCCGTAAACCAGCTCACCCAGATCGGGAGGAAGTATCCTGGACGGCCGATTGGGCCAGCTTGGCAGTGCGCGCTTGTTGGACCTCGGCAATCACATCTCGAGCGAACGACTCGACGATCGACACCGTTACGTCAGACGTCCCCCAGATGCACGTCACCGCACCCTCTTGCAACGGTAGTCCCGTCTGATCATCGGGACTGCCCCGATGAACCGTTCGCGATTGAGGAAGCTTGCGAGCTTGGCGAGATCGAGGCAGACCCGGGTCTGCTGGCGTTCGAGTTGAACGCCCTGTACGACGCGTCGAACTTGGCGTCGCTGTTTCGAGATGACGATTCGGAGAGCTACGAGAAGGCACGTGCCGCCATCCGCAAGCGGCTGAGCGCCACATCGACTGCCGACACCGCTGTATTCGGCACTCCCTCAAGGAGATCACGCGGTTCCTCAGTCCTGAGGTGCGTCGTGAGGTCCTTGTGGCCAAGGGCACCGCGTCCGACGACAACTGAATCTACGCAATCGCCGTCGGCGGCTGAGGACTGCTGTCCTCAGTCGCCGCCTTCGGTTAGACGGCGCCTTGGTAGACGTCGTCGACATAGGCCCATTTCGACGCCCCGTCGCGCGCCGAGAACAGGTACCTCGACCATGCTTGCCGCTCGTGAGCCGTCGGCCCCAACTCCCAGACACACTGCAGCGGGCGGAACCGCTCAACATCAGCGACCTGCTGATAGGTACCGCCGGTGTCTTTCGCGTACAGGACCTGCCACAACTCGTTGACCTCACGCCAGACACAGACGATGAGGAAGTGGAAGGTCCCCGACCGATGCAGGACCACAAAGCCGAGCTCGTTGCGGAAGGCAAGCGCGCCCCTGTCCGTCTGGTGCTCCAAGAACGCTCTTGCTTGACTTCGCTCGGTGTCCGCGACCGCCTCGTCCGTGGGGTGCACGTCGTACCACTTCAGGTACGCACCGGGTAGCGGCTGAGCCTCGGCAGGGCTCACTTCCTTCTGGCGGTGCATCCAGTCAGGTGGCACCTCTCCGATACCGGCCAGATCAACGGAGTCCTTCATCCTCTTCCTTCCTTCAAGCGCGGCCGATCGATCTCCGCCGCTACAAACGCGTCGTACGAGGGCGCACGAATTCGACAGCGTTGCTCGTGCCTTCGCCGGTAGATGGCAGATCAGGGACAGACGGGTGAGGCCGTCTCTGACGGTGGCCTGTAAGGCACGCCGCCGGCCCCGTCGGCGGCTCACAGCAAGGAGAATCGATGAGGAACCGAGTCACCCGGCTCGTCGTCATCACGATGGCGGCTCTGACCGCTGTCGTGGGGACAGCCATGCCGGCATCCGCCGATCAGGAGTTCCATCCCAACGTCCGGACTCAGTACCTGGACGTGACCCCGGCTCAAGGGATGGCGACGGCTTGCAAGACCCAGCGCTGGAACCTTCCCGCGGCGAGCTACACGTGGGACTACTACTACCACCCCCGGTGGTATCGACATTGCGAACTGGCGCCAACCATCGATCATCCACGGCCGCAAATCAGCGGGTTCGGGTTCGAGTCCCTGGCGGCGCACAAAAGCCCAGGTCACGAGAGTGCCCTGGGCTTCGTTGTGTCTGCAACAAACCACAAACTGACCACTTTGCCGCTTCGGCGCATCGAGCTGGTCTACCGCCACCCCGCCTTGGTCATGCTGTCGGCATCAATCTGATCATGACTGTGCGTCACATCACACCGGTTCGCATCGTTGCCGATTCCGCGGATTCTCGGTCGCGGTCGGCGTTGAGCAGCCAACCATCACACCGCTTGGAGGCTCGACATGTCTAGGCCACCGCTGCCCATCGGATCGTGGGGAAACATCTCCACCCGCGTCGAGAAGACCGACGCGAAAGGCAAGCCGATCACCTACCTGTCGAAGGCCAGGATCCGCGACCACGACGGTCACGTGCGACCAGTCACGGCCGTCGGCAAGACCAAGACCACCGCCGAGCGCAACCTGCTCAAGAAGCTCCAGGACCGCGCCAAGACCAACCAGTCCGGCGAACTCACCGCGATGCACAAGATTACCCACCTCCTTTGACCTCTGGGAGAAGAGGTTCGAGGGGCTAGTCGCCGACGGGAAGTACTCACCCACCTCGCTGGACACCTATCGGCGGGCCATCAAGAACCACATCCGTCCCGCGCTCGGCGAGTTCCGCATCGGCGAGGCCACCACCCCACGTATCGACACGGTCCTCACCAAGATCAAGACCACCGCCGGCGCCCCCACCGCCAAGACCTGCCGCGCCACCATCTCCGGCGCCATGAAACTCACCGTCCGCTACGGCGCAACCTCCGTCAACCCGGTCCGCGAGGTCGACGCAATCGAATCCCGACCCAAGAACCCACCCCGCTCCCTCACCGGCGAAGAAGTCACCCTCCTGCGCAAACACCTCGCCGCCGACGACTACGCCCTACGCCGACCTCCCCGACCTCATCGCGTTCCTGCTCGGCACCGGCGTCCGCATCCGCGAAGCCCTCGCTGTCCTCTGGTCCAAAGTTGACCTTGAGGCCGGCACGGTCGAGGTCACCCACACCATCGTCCGCGTGAAAGGCGAAGGCCTGCTCCGCAAGACCCACCAAGTCCAAAGCCGGCGAGCGCCTCGTTCACTACCGAACTGGGCCATCGCCGTACTCCGCACCCGCCACGCCAACGGCAGCCGCCTCGACAACCCCATCTTCGCCGACACCCACAGCGGCTTCCGCGACCCCACCAACGTCCGCCGCTCCCTCCGCACCGCCCTCCCTCCCATCGGCAACACCGCCCGTCTCACCTCCGCCTCGATCCTCCGCCAATCGGCTAGCTGTCTGCGGGAGGACGCCCGAGCGTCAGGTCTGCCGGATCAGCTGTGAGCCCCAGGTGGTGTCGCCCTCCGGGAGTGCCCGGTAGAAGTACAGGCTCTGGCTCACCGACGCCGTTTCCCAGGCTGGGTTGTCCGGATCCAGCGTGGACGTATGGATGTAGTAGCCGTCTTTCGGCTTGAGGCAATCCGTCCAGGTGTAGTCACCGGCTCCGAGGCGAATGCTTCTCATCCTCGGCTCAAGGATCGTCCCGTCGACGTGCGAGTGAAACCATCCGGCCCACACGTAGTCGTCGTCGACCAGTGAGCGCCTCGTCGTGTGACATGACGTCGCCATTCCATCCCAGGGGAATGCGGTCAGATACTGCCTCTTGGGGTTCACGGTCGTCTCCGTCCAGGCCGAGGCCGGTCCTGCCGTTCCTGCCAAGAGGGCGGCAGCGGCCAGCACCAAGAGGCCGACGTGTCGAATCGATCGAATCATTCCTTACTCCTCAATCGTGGAGAGATCTGGGTGGTGGGATGAATGCGTTCCTGGGCAGGCCGGTAGAGGCTGTACGAATTGCCGGCGCGGAGCGTTGTCGAGGAGATCAAGTCCAAGGCTGCTGGCCGCCGTGGTCCAAGAGTCGCCTGGCCTTGCCGACCTCGATCGGGTTGGCCAGCAGCCGTACCCCGTCGAGCACCTTCGCGATGGGCATCACGATGCTGATGATGTCTCCGATGTCGCCGCCGGCTCGCCGTCACATCATCTGCTGGATACGGGAAGGGCCATCCCTCCCGCTCTCCGGCTACACCGCCCAGATAGATGAACAGTCACGCGGGGATCTTTCGAATGGTTCTCCTTGAGCGAGTGATATCTCTGGGTTGGGCCCTACAGCGCCGTCGTACCGCTGCCAGTCGCGCGAAGCGACCGACCGGAGGAGGCTCAGCCGACGCAGTCACCGAGGTGGAGCGGTCCGACTGCGGTCTCCTGCCGCCTGCCAGACGCCGTCATTGACGACAGCTGTACGACGGAGCAGCAGGGGCCGATGATCAGCGATGGAGCGGGGGTGGACGCCACAGCACTGTTCTGGAACCTCGGGGGCGTAGCGACGCGCAGCTCTCGATCGGTCGGCCGGACGGAGCTCGGTTCGGGTGCTGATCGCGCCCCCTGGACAAGCGTCTCCTGCCACGCTCTGCGCGGGTTCACCCGGCCGCAGTGAGACAGGAAGTAGTCCCGCACCTTGTTCAGTCAACATGTTCACGTCCCCTCACACACCGTCGGTGGTACCGGTCGGATCCACCCCTCGCGCACGGCGACCGCGTCGCGCCGGCCGATCCAGTGGAGCTAGTTGCCGAAGGCAACGACCTCTGCCGGAGAGCCCAGGCGCAGTACTGGCGGTACTCCACACGGCTGGGAGCGGCCACCACGAGGACGGCGATTCGCCGGTGGCTTCTTCTCACCTCATATCCCTCTTGGCCGACGAAGCAGCGTCGGCATTCTGCCTGGTCCAGAACAAGAGGCCCTCGCCACGATGGCATCGTGCGTCACCAGCTAGTCACCGATCTGTCCCCGGCCGAGAAGCGTTCGCGAATCCTGGCGTGGCGGCGCACCCAGCCTCACCGAACGACCCGCAGCGGAGACCGCAGGACGTGACAGTTCCGTGAGCCTCCGGAGACATTGTTCCTACCTTGGCGCCATGATCTGGACACAGCGGCTCGTCCTTCGGCGGTGGCGAATCGAGGACCGCGCACCACTTGCCGCGATGAACGCTGATCCCGCCGTGATGGCATTCCAGCCCCAGCCGCTCGGCCGAGTTGAAAGCTATGCAATGGCGGATGAATGCCTGCACGCATTGGAGCGAGACGGGCGCGGATTGTGGGCGGTGGAGGTACAGAAGACGGGCCGGTTCGTCGGCTTCGCCGGTCTGACCCGGTCGGCATCACGGGCAAGTCTGACCGTGCTGCCCAACTGAGTTGGCGCATCGCCAGCAGCGCCGGGGACAACGGCTATGCAGGTGAGGCCGCACGGATCTGTCTCACGCTCGCCTTCGACATCTACGATCTCACCGAGGTGGTGTCGGCCGCTCCGCTCGCGGACACGAAGACCCAGCGGGTACTCCAGCGGATCGGCATGACACGCGACCCAGCCGACGATTTCGATCACCCGGGATTCGGACCCGGCCACCCGCTCGAACGACACGTTCTCTACCGAGCAGGTAGGAAACACTAACGGGCCGCTGGCATCAGACGGTCCAGGCGTGACCGACCTGGGAGATAGCGGTGGCAGCAGATGCGACTGTGGGCACAGACCTGCCGCGCTCATGCGTGGGCGCCACCGATCAGAAAAAGAGGTCGAAATGAGACGGCTAAGAGAGCGGCTTCTACTGTTGCTGGCGATCGTCAGCGCTCTAGTTACAGCGACAGCTCCAGCGTTCGCGGGTAACGGCATGTACAACGTCAGGAGCCAATTCCTGACCGCCTATCCCGAAGAGGGAATGGCGACATCATGTACCTCGTCGCGATGGACCCTGGGTTCTGCCCAGCAATACGGCTGGGCGGCGTTCTACTACTCGTACGCAGCGGAAGTAACACTCGAACCACAGTTCAAGAGCATCTATCTCGGGGCCGGCAGTTACACGTGGACCGATTGCCTCAAGCCGATGCACGGCTACTACATCCACACGTCCACGCTGGACCCGGACAACCCGGCCTGGCAGACGGCGACCGTCAGTCGAATCTTTTACCTGAACGGGTGGGCGCCAACTGGAGACGCCGGCTGGGGGTCAAGCCTCCACTCGAAGAGCTGAACCACCCCGGTCGTTAGCGCAGGCCGATTCGGCAGCCGGCCACGACATCAGAGAGCTCCGCGCTGATCCATCACACCTTCGGTTACCTGAGAGGCTGACGCGCCTGAAGTCGTCTGTGATCGATTCGGGAGGAATCGGTGGCGGGCGGCGCGATCGTGGCCCGCGGGCATGCCGCGCCGCTCGTGGATGCCACCGATGAGAACCGGAGATCGCAATGAAACGACGAGGCATCCAACTGCTCACGCTCCTGCTCGCGGCGGCCGCCGCTCTGGTAGGCATGACGGCTCCAGCAGTCGGGGTTACGACCTTCACGTACAACGGAAGGACTCAACTCCTGACCGCATACCCGTCGGAGGGGATGGCGACGGCGTGTACTACGAGCCGAGTGACCATGCGCGAAGGCGAATATGCATGGGGTGCCTATTGCCACTCTGAGCTGCCGGAAGTAAGCCTCTCATACAAGTTCAGAGACATCGCGCTCGGAGCGAGCAGTTACACCTGGACAGACTGCCTGAAGCCGATGAACGGCTACTACATCCATACCTCCCAATTGGACCCGGACAACCCGGCATGGCACACAGCGACCGTCAGCCGGAACTTGCGCCTGACAAACAGCGGACGAACGGCGTGGGGCTCGATCCTCTACGGTCAGTCCTGAACCACGCTGGAGGATCAAACTCCAACACCGACAACATGGCCGGGCACCCATCGGGTGCCCGGCCATGCCAGCTTCCACTGCGAACGTGCCCGACCTAGTGCCTCGTCAAGAAACGTTGGGGTTGTAACCGTGTCGGGTTGACCGGTCTGGTGGTGAGTCTGGAGGCTTGCTGGCGGAGGTGGTGATGGCTCGACAGCCTGAGGTGTTCGTGCGCTCGCTGGAACCTGAGGAGGCGCAGCGTCTGGTGCGGATCACTCGGACGACGAGGGATCGGGTTCGGCTTCGCCGGGCGGGGATCGTGCTGGCGTCGGCCCAAGGGCGGAGTGCTGTGGAGGCGGCGGGCATGTTCGCGATGAAGCCGCAGTACGCGCGGGAGGTGATCCACGCGTTCAACGAGCAGGGGTTCGCGGCGTTGGACCCAAAATGGAGCGGGGGCCGACCGAAGAGGTTCGGCCCCCCAGTGCGTGAGACCGTCTGCCGGGTCGCGAAGACCCCGCCGCAGCAACTGGGGCTCCCGTTCACGACGTGGAGCCTGTCGAAGCTGGTCGAATACCTGGCCGACTACAAGCACATCAGCATCAGCGGGGAGTCTGTGCGCCAGATCCTCCGTGCGGCGGGGATCAGGTGGCAGGCGACCAAGACGTGGAAGGCCAGCAAGGACCCGGACTTCGCCCAGAAGATGGCCCGCGTTCTTAACCTGTACGACGATCCACCAGCCGATGGGCACGTGATCTGTGCCGACGAGTTCGGCCCGCTGAACCTTCAGCCCAGGCCGGGCCGGGGCTGGTTCCCCGCCACTGGTCCGGCGCGGCTGCGGGCCACCTATAACCGCACCGGCGGGGTGCGGCACATGTTCGCCGCGCTGGACCTGGCCACCGGGCAGATGTTCTACCGGTTCCGCGACCGCAAGCGGTGGCGGGAGTTCCTCGGGTTCCTCAAGCAACTCCGGGACCGGTTCCCGGCCGGGAAGCTGTATGTCGTGTGTGACAACTACGGGCCGCACAAGAAGGCCGAGGTCGTCGACTGGTGCGGTCTGAACGACGTCGAGTTGGTGTTCACCCCGAGCAACGCGTCGTGGTTGAACTGGATCGAGTGCGAGTTCACCGCGCTGCGGTACTTCACCCTCGACGGCAGCGACTACCCCAGCCACACCGCCCAGGAAACCGCGATCGCCGGCTACGTCCGCTGGCGCAACAAGCACGCCCAACCCAAACGACACTTCGCCATCGACTCCAAGATCCGCCGCCCCGATTACCTACCCAACGTTGCTTGACGAGGCACTAGTTGGCCAGACCACCACGCGACCTGAGGCGGCGGGCACCGATTCGCGTCAGGGACGGATCGGTGGTGGGCGGCTAGTACGACAGCCGGAGTTCGTGATGTTCATGCTGGGATGGCTTCTCGGCGCTGGTAGTGGCTGGTTCGGGCGCGGTGTTGGTGTCGGCGTCTCCAGGTCGACCAGTGCAGCCGGTGTCGCAGGTCTTGTATCGGTTCGACGATGAGGGTGTTGAAGAGGCGGTGGATCTCGTTGCAGGTCAACGCGATCAGGCCTGGTGGGGTTGGGGTTTCGGCTCGTTCGGTCGCGGCGAGGACGGCCAGGAGGGCGTGGGCGAGCATCGCGAGGATGGTCCAGCGGTGCCAGCTGGTCCAGCGGCGGACCTGGTGCTGGTCGAGTCCGGTGAGGGTCTTGCTGGCTTGGAAGGATTCTTCGATCGTCCAGCGGCGGCCGGCGACGCGGACCAGTTCGCGTAGCGGGACTGGTGCCGGTGACCAGCAGCGGTAGTAGGCGAGCTCGCCGGTGGCGTTGTTGCGGCGAATCAGCAGCCACCGCTGCCCTAGAGTGCCACTGGGCACTGCCCCCGGTTCGGGTTCGATGCTGATCCAGGCCCAGTCGTAGAACCGTGGCCCCTTGGAGCCGTTACCGGCCGACAGCCGCTGCCATGCGTTGCGGGGCAGGCGGGCGGCGAGTTCGTCGGCGCGGATCTTGCCGACGCCGGTGCGGACCGGGTGGCTGCAGGCGACCGCGAGCACGTAGCCGACACCGCGGTCTTCCAAGGTCTTTCGCAGTTTCGGGTCGGCGCCGTAGACCTCGTCACCGGCGACCCAGCGCGCGGTCACGCCGGCGTCCAGGGCGCGGGTGATCATCTCGGTGGCCAGTGCTGGTTTGGTCGCGAACTTCACCGTCGCCGGGACACCGGCCTGCTCGCGCCGGTCGGGGTCGTCGGCCCAGACCCGCGGCAGATACAGCTCCCGGTCGATCAACGCGTGCCCGGCAGTGCTGGCATAGGTCAGATAGACCGCGACCTGGGCGTTCTCGATCCGCCCGGCGGTCCCGGTGTATTGGCGCTGCACCCCAACGGTGTGAGCGCCCTTCTTGAGGTCGCCGGTCTCGTCCACCACCAGCACGGCATCCACTGCGCCGAGCCGCTCCACGACATACCGGCGCAGGTCGTCACGCACGCCGTCGGTATCCCATTTCGCCTTCCGCAGCAGGTGCTGCAGGCCGTCAGGCGAGTCGTGACCGGCGTGTTCGGCCAGCGTCCAGCAGTTCTTCACCGCCAACCCCGACATCAACCCCGCAACCGCATCCCGCGCCAGCCGCCGCGACTCCAATCGGGCGAACCGAGACGCGATCCGCGCCATCAACCCATCGAACTCCACCCGCCAACGACCAGGGTCTATGCTTTGGCCCGCGGCCACCGCGAGATCTTCTTGAGTCCACACAACCCGAGATCATCGACCGGTGGCCGCCTCACGTCCGGGACCGCCACACCGCCAGATCACGAACTCCGGCTGTCGTACTAGACCGTGACTCGAAGGTACGTCGCACCCGCAGCGGCTGCCGATCGAAGACCGGAGAGCGCGACGAAACGAGTAGGCATCCAGCTCCTCACTCCACCCCCCGGCTCCGACGATCCGGAGCGAGTCATGGTGAGGCGCACTGATCCGTCCGTGACCGATTCGGGAGGAGTCGGTGGCCGCCGGCGCGATCGTGGCACGGAGGCATGCCGCGCTCCTCGCGGATGCCACCTACGAGAACCGGAGAGATCGCATGAAACGACGAGGCATCCAGCTCCTCTCGTTGCTCCTGGCAACAGCCACCGCCCTGATCGGCGCTACGACTCCAGCAGCCGCGCAATACTACGAGCTCAACCTCTCGGCACCACTGTGGCTGACGGCCTACCCGACACCGAGTCTGCCGACGGCGTGCACCTCGACAAGAGTGACCTTGTCCGCACGGCCCTACGAATGGATCGCACGCCACTCCACCTATCCGGAAAGCGTAGACCACGACGAACGCTTCAGATTCATCACCCTCGGCGCAGGCACCTATACCTGGACCGACTGCCTGAAGCCGTCATACGGCGTCTACATCCACACATCCACACTCGACCCGGACAACCCGGCCTGGCAAACGGCAACCGTCGACCAAATCTTCGAAATGTTCCTCTGGACGGACAGCGGAAAAATACGGTACGGGTCGAAGCTCGACCCTGTGTAGCGCCAATCGGTTGATGCGATGGGAGCGAGACGCTGTCAGCTCCGGTAGATATCCAGAGCTGGCAGCACGTCGATCCGTCAGTGACCAATTCGGGAGGAGTCGGTGGCCGCCGGCGCGATCGTGGCACGGAGGCATGCCGCGCTCCTCGCGGATGCCACCAACGAGAACCGGAGAGATCGCAATGAAACGACGAGCCATCCAGCAGCTCACACTCCTCGTAGCAACCGCCATCGCCTTGATCGGTGTTACAACTCCAGCGTCCGCGTCAGAGCGATACCCCGAGGTCAACGCGACAACAGCATGGCTGACTGCCTACCCGACACCGGGTCTGGCGGCGGCGTGCACCTCGCGACGAGTGACCTTGCCCTCCGGGCCCTACGAATGGGACGCGCGCTACACCGCCATTCCGGCGTGGGACTTCCGCATCGAGAACTTCAGAAGAATCACCCTCGGCGCGGGCACTTACACCTGGACCGACTGCCTGAAGCCGTCATACGGCGTCTACATCCACACATCCACACTCAACCCCGACAACCCGGCCTGGCAAACGGCAACCGTCGACCGAATCTTCGAAATGTTCCTCTGGACGGACAGCGGACAGATGATGTACGGGTCCATGCTGACCGCTGTGTCGAGCTAATCGAAATGCGACGGGAGCGAAAGGCTGTCAGCTCCGGTGGATCCAGAACTGGCAGCGTGTCACCCCACCAAATCTGAATCTGTTCCCTGAGGTGGCAAGCGGCCTCCCACCCCTGATGGCGGGCGGCTCAGCCTTGACCGACATGGAACAACAAGACGCCGACTGGGTGAGGCGCACTGACCCGTCCGTGACCGATTCGGGAGGAGTCGGTGGCCGGCGGCGCGATCGTGGCTTGGAGGCATGCCGCGCTCCTCGCGGATGCCACCAACAAGAACCGGAGAGATCGCAATGAAACGACGGACTGTGCAGTCCCTCATGCTCATGCTGGCGACAACCGCCGCCGCCCTGGTCGGCGCCTTGCCATCGGCCGCCAAGGGGGTTCTGTTGAGGAATTACAGGACACAGTTCCTCAACGCGGTCCCGTCGGCGGACATGCCGACGTCATGCACCTCGCAGCACGTCGACCTCCCCGCGGGTGAGTACGGGACCGCGCGGTACTGGTCCGAACCGACGAACAATTGGGATTACGCGGTCTTCAGAACCATCCGTCTCGCCGCGGGCGGCTACACCTGGACCGACTGCTTGAAGCCGATGACCGGCTACTACATTCACACATCCGAACTGGACCCGGACAAGCCGGGTTTGCAGACGGCGGCTGTCCGGCGATCCCCTGAAACCATAGAGACTTGAGTCCTGTTGCCTCGGTTGTGGGCCGGTCTCCCGCTGGCTGCCAGGCAGAGCTCGCCCGGAGTCGGGGTCAAGGCTGGCCGGAGGCCACCCCGTAGGGGCCTGGCCTTGAGGTCGACGAGGACGAGGTCAGACTTGGTGGGCGGGATCTGGTGGTTCTCGCCGCGTGCTCCGGTGCTTGTTGCGGGTCGCGCGCAGGGAGGGTGAGTTCATAGTCGATCGGGGAGCGCATGCCGAGCGCGGAGTGGCGCCGGTCGTGGTTGTACTCCTCGATCCAGGCGGCGACCCGGGTTCGGGCCCGGGGCTTGGTGGTGAAGTGCTCGAGCATGCGAAGCTCGAACTCCACGGTGGAATGCCAGGCTTCGATGACCGCGTTGTCCAGCGCCGACCCGACCCGCCCAATGGATTGGGTGATGCCGAGACGGGTGCAGGCGGCCTGGAGGCTGCCGGCGGTGTATTCGCTGCCCTGATCGCTGTGGAAGATGACCCCGGCGACCGCGTCCTTTCCACCACGCACCGCGACCGCCGTCCCCAGCGCGGCCTGGGTGATGGCGGCGTTGTGGTGTTCGTCCAGGCAAGCCCGATGATGCGCCGAGAGCCCATGTCCAGCACCGAGGCCAGGTAGAGCTTGCCCTCGTCGGTATCGATCTCGGTGCCGTCGTCGTACCACTTGCGGTTCAGCTGTTCGGTGGCGAAGTCACGCCGGATCAGGTCCGGTGCCCGCCACCTGCCCCGGCCGGGGCGGGTGGTCGGCTTGCGGCGACGTTTCCGCCTCGCCTGCAGGCCGAGCTCGGCCATGATTTCGGCGACGGTGTTCTTGCTGACCCGCCCGCCTTCATCGCGCAGCTCGGCGGTGATCCGCGGCGACCCGTAGGTGCCGCGATGCACGGCGAACCACCGCCGGATCGCGACCTTCAGCTGTTCGCGGCGGGCGTGTTGGGCCGACGTATGGACCGCTGGTCTGGTCCACATCTCCCCGCTGCCCCGCCGTACCGCTGCCGCGTGGACAGTGCTGCAACTCCGAGGAGGCTCAGAGGACGCGATCGCTGGTGGGATGACGATTTCGCCCACTCCTGTTGACTGCCGGACACCGGCATCGGCTGCAGCGGTACGACAGGACAGCGGGGATCGATGGTCAACGATGGAGCGGTTTGGGCGGCCCACGCTGTTTGTCCTACGACCTCGGTCGGGCCCGCGGGTCGGATCTCGATCCCTTGGACCACTGTCGGAAGCTCAGCTCAACTGTTCGTTGCGCATCCGTCCTACGCCGGGTCGCGACGTACCTTTGACGGTTTGCGCCCACTGAAGAGATCGGAGCGTGCTGCTTGGCGTAACGCCCCCGTGCCGGCGTTCGCACTCGCCCACACGTCCCCGATCGGACCGGTCGGATCTACAGCACGGACGGCGATCGCATCCCGTTCGCGACATCCGTCCACCACCTCTCACTGCCTAGCGCTCCTGACCGTTGCGGCTCCGTCGGTGTTCCGACTGGCCCGCAATTGGACAACCTTCATCACAATCGCGCCGTGCATCACACATGCGTCACCGAAACGTCCCGATTCGAGCGCAGCGCCTCGGAGTCGGGCCTCGGCCGCGGCGACTCTTCGGGCCGGGAGGGACACGGCCGGCGTCGACAACGTCGTTGCTCGTTCTTGGTACGGCGGAACCGAGCGGCGAAGTCACCAACTGCTCGGCGATCTTGACAGCCGCCACAGACGATCATGGTGAGCCAGAGGGCCCGGCTCGAGGCCGATCAGTGACAGTACAGGGACGAAGTTGAGTCCCGCCCGAGTCGATCACGGCTGCCTTACGGCCGTGACGCACCGAAAGCCGCTTGTGTCGCCGGTTTCGACGGAGCGGCCTAGCCGGCGACTCCGCCGACAAGTCGGCACTCCATCTAGGTCCCCCGAGCGAGTCTCTGTGTGGGTGTCGACCGCAGGTAAGGTCGTCCGGCCTGTGATAGGGAAACCTGACTCCATTGGAGAACCTGAACATGCATACAAGGACCTCGCGTGACGGCACCCTCATCGCGTATGGCAGAGCCGGCAAGGGGGCCGCCTTGATCCTCGTCGCTGGGGCATTCAGCTACCGCAAGTACCCGATGCTCCCCAAGCTGATGGCGGTCATGTCGGTCCATTTCACCGTCTACAACTACGACCGCCGAGGACGCGGTGACAGTATGGGCATCCAGCCCTACTCGATTCAGCGCGAGATCCAAGACCTGCAGGCCTGATCCAGGCAACCGGCGGCGAGGCATACGTCTGGGTGGCAGTCCTACGGCGCCGTGCTGGCACTCCAAGCCGCCGCCGCAGATATCGGCATTGGCCGTCTCGCGTTGTACCAACCACCATTCCACGTCGACAACAGCAAAGCCCTGCCGCCCGCCGACTTCAGGCACCACCTCAATATGCTTGTCGCCGAAGGACGTCGAAGTGCCGCAGTGCGATACATGATGACGAAGGGCATGGGGCCCCGGCATCGCCGTCAGCATCATGCGCCTCCTTCCGTTGTGGAAACGGTTGACCGGTCTGGCACACACACTCCGGTACGACGTCATGATCGTCGGCGACACGATCCACGGCGAGCCGCTCGCCCCGCCGATTTCGCCGACGTCAAGGTACCGACTCTCGTCCTGACAGGCAGCAACGCACCTGCACCACTTCGGCTGGGGACCAAGCAACTCGCCGATGT
Source organism: Kribbella sp. NBC_01484 (assembly GCF_036227145.1). NCBI lineage: Bacteria > Bacillati > Actinomycetota > Actinomycetes > Propionibacteriales > Kribbellaceae > Kribbella > Kribbella sp. NBC_01484. The sequence continues at coordinate 4,982,423 of NZ_CP109437.1, read as the reverse complement.
CCTGCCCGATGGCACGTATCAGGTACTCCACAAGCAGAGCCGCGCCGTGTCATCAGCCTCGCTGAAGCCAGTCCTTACGGCGTTCCTCCAACAGTGACAGGAGAATCCCCTGCCAGACTCGGTCCACGCCAGAAGACAGGTGGTCGTGCTCGAGGCCCCGCAGCCATCGGTCGCTGCGGTGCAGATGCCCGCTCGCGCTGCGGCTGCCACCGTCGTCCGGCGCCACTCGACGCCGAGCCAGTCCTTCAAGTTTGGCCGCCGCGGTGACGCTCGTCGTATCGCCTCACTCGAGGGCGCCGTTTCAGTGACGCCCCAGCAACTACAGCGGCCCGATCGTCCGCTCGGCCAGGTTGTAGTCGGTCATGAGGCTGGTAGCCGGCTGGTAGGTGGAAGTCGGTCGAGCGCGGTGTGGCGGGGTTGCGCGGCGCGGAGCAGGAACGCCTCGCAGGTGGCGCCTTTCTCGTCGGGCACGATTTCGAATGGGCGAACCGGGAGTGGTCGTCGACCACTGAGTGGATGTAGTCGTAGCCGGTCCTGGGCCTGTTTCTGTAGCGCGGCGCAACGAAACTGATGTCGTCCACGACGGTGCTCTCCCCGAGCTCACGACCCTTGGCCTGCCAGCCCCGCTGTCGTGGATCCGGCCCAACTTCTTGACGTCCATGTGCACCAGTTCGCCCTGCCGGTCACGCTCATAACGCAAAACGGTGGAGCTGGACGCACGAATGATCTGCCCGGTCATCGGATCGCACTCACGCAGGTACGGCACCTGGTGACGGCGCCAGAGCCCGGTGTGACACCGTCCGCGGCGCTACACCAGGCTCTGGCCCAATCGAGTCCTGCCCACGCCGCGCGGTAACGCAGCTCCGTGACCCGCCGTTCCACGTTGGGCCAGTACGCCGCGGCGTGGTGTGCGGCCTCGATGACCGATCCCACTGGCCAGGGTGACCCTCGGCAGCGAACCGGTCGATCCACGGCTCTACACACTTGCCATCCCCATCGCCGCCGCGATAGACGCCTGCTTCCAACCTGCCCGACGCCACTCAACAAGCAGCCGCCGCACGTGAACGGTCTGAACTCAAGACGGCGGGGAGGCGTCGGCGACCTGCTCAGGCCACGGATCGGGACCGGCATCAACCTCCGCTGACACGCAACTGCCGCCAGCAGAGTCTCACGCCACCACTCAGCCGATCGGAAAAGCTGTTGACAGGACGATGAGGCGAACGTCAGGTCTCTCGGATCAGCTCTGAGCCCCAGGTGGTGTCGCCCCCAGGGAGCAGTAGGTAGAAGTACAAATCCTGGCTCACCGATGCCGTTTTCCAGGCGGGGTTGTCAGGATCCAACGTGGATGTATGGATGTAGTAGCCGTCCTTTGGCTTGAGGCAGTCCGTCCAGGTGTAGTCACCTGCTCCGAGGTGAATCTTTCTCAGCTCCGGCTCGGCGATCGTCCCGTCGACGTGTGAGTAGAACCAACCGGCCCACACGTAGTCGTCATCTGCCATCGATTGCCTCGTCGTGTGACAGGACGTCGCCATGCCATCCCATGGAAATGCGGTCAAGTATTGCCTCTTGGGATTCGTGCTCGTCTCTGTCCAGGCCGAGGCTGGTCCAGACGTTCCTGCCAGGAGAGCGGCAACGGACAGCATCGAGAACCCAACGTGTCGGATAGCTCGCTTCATTTCCCTACTCCTCAATCGTAGATAGACCCGGGTTGTGGATGAATGCGTTCTTCGCCAGACCGATCCGAGGTCCATCGGCGGCCGGCGCGGCGCTGGCTGCCCTCGGCTGGAGGAGAGTGGGGCACGGAGACGGCGACTCGTGCGTAGCCCCGCTTTGAGGCGCAAATTGCGGCCATGCTCCCGCCGCATCTCACGATCGCCTAGCTGCGAGTGGCGGTCTCGGTCAACCGGCGTGCTCCTCGGACCGACCACGGATTCTCGCCTCGGCATCCCTCCGTCGTCGTCGCCGCCCGTGCAGAGTGTGGCTTCGGCGAGAGCGACAGCCCCGACGGGAAGGCGGCAGGAGGACGAGGGCGGCATCATGTCTACCGGATCAGCTGCGAGCCCCAGATTGTTTCGCCCCCAGGGAGCAATGGGTATAAGACGACGATCTCGCTCACCGACGCCGTTTTCCAGGCGGGGTTGTCCGGATCCAGCGTGGACGTATGAATGTAGTAGCCGTCTTTCGGCTTGAGGCAGTCCGTCCAGGTGTAGTCACCGGCTCCGAGGTGAATGTTCCTCAGCTCCGGCTCGACGAAGGTCCCGTTGACCTTCGAGTAGAAAAAGCCGGCCCACACATAGTCGTCGTCGACCAACGAGCTCCTCTTCGAGTGACATGCCGTCGCCATTCCATCCGAGGGGGATGCGCTCAGATACTGCGACAAGGCGTTATAGACCTTCGTCGAGGCCGACGCCTGTCCTGCCGTTCCTGCCAGGATCGCGGCAGTGGACAGCATCGCCAGGCCTATATATCGGATCGATCGGATCATTTCTTACTCCCTCAATCTTGGAAGAGTCTGATTCGGCCCTCGCCGCGCCGCCGTACCGCTGTCAGGCGGGCGAAGTGACCGACCGGAGGAGGCTCAGCCGACGCAGTCACAGAGGTGGAGGGTGCGACTGCGCCGCCTCCTGCCGGCGTCAGACGCCGTCATTGGCGGCAGCGGTACGACGGAGAGGCGGGGGCCCGATGGTCAGCGAGTAGCGGGGGTGGACACCACAGCACTGGTCCCGAACGTTCGCGGCCTGACGTCGATCGGCCACATCCTCTCGATGGGATTGGTCGGGGCGACCGCGCCCATGACGATCGCGTCGCGCCCAACGTTCCGATCGAGCTGGTTACCGACGACCACGACCTCCCCACAAGGCGGTCCGGGACGAACTTGACATGGACGCCACGATCGCAGCATGCGTCACCAATTCGTCACCGAACTGTCCCGGCCACGATGCGTTCGCGGCAACGGACCGGGCGAGCGTGGCGCCACAAGCCGGCCCCGTCACGAGACACGTAGTGTCGACAGGGAGTGTTCTCTCAGTGCCGCTGCGGGGCCACACCTACATCCTCACTGTTAGGTGATTACGGGAAAGCCTCGCCGTTTGCCTAGGAGGGTCACGCTGTCGCGGCAGGAGAGGCCGTTCCAGAGTGGGGGACCGTGGCTCTCTGGAAGAGGGCGTAGGCCTTGCAGAACTCGGTGCCGGCATAGCCGTCTACTGCCTGTGGCCTCGCGGACGCCTTAGGCGCGGAGAGCCCTTTCTCGACGATCAGGACGTCGAGCTCGTGCAGGCCCTGGCCTTGAGGGCGGAACTGGTCCTTGCTGGCCGCCTCCTGGTATTGCTCAAGTCGACCGCGGGGAGTTTGCGGGGCGCCAGCGCGCCAGCAGCGGATGCCGACGTGGTCACCTCGAGCGCCGGAAGCAGCTGTGCGCCCCCGCGAGAGCCCACTCCGTCCGCCCGACCAGTACGTCGGCCTCTGCCGACCTCCGGCCTGTGAATGAGCGCGTGCCCCATCCGGTGTCTGGACGTACGACTCGAACTGCCTGCCCAACACGAGCGCGTTGCCGAGCCATCACCAGCGCACGCTGGAACGCATACCGATCCTCCGACGTCACCGCATCCGGCGATGCGACCGGAAACACCTGCTCGAACTGCGGTCGCGAAGCTGCGCGTCGAGGCCGGCCAGCAGATGCCCTGGCTGAGTAGTCGCCTCGTCACCAACAAAGCCGGGCACCCATCGGGTGCCCGGCTATGGCGCGCGGACTGCGGGCTAGTTCGGCTGATAGATGCTGTAAACAACGCCGTTGCTGAACGTTGTGGACGAGGCGAGCTTCAACGTCTGCGACTCGCCCTCGTCGAACAACCGCATGCCGCTTCCCACCGCGATCGGGTGAATCAGGAGGCGCAACTCGTCCAGCACCTTCGCGCGCAGCAACGCGCGTACCAGCGTGATGCTGCCGACTACGTTGATGTTCATGCCCTCGCGCTTCTTGAGCGTTGTGACAGCGTCGATCACGTCGCCTTCGAGGATCGCCGCATTCCACGACGCGTCGACCTCATGCAGGGTGCTCGTGACGACGAACTTCTCACTCTTGTTGATCTGATCGGCCATCTCGCCCTGCAACCGGGGCCAGAAGTCCACGAAGACTTCATAGGTCTTCCTGCCGAGCAGCAGCGTGTCGGCCGCGGCACCCGTCGCCTCGACCGCTTCGTTCATCTCGGGGTTCGCGTACGGAAAGTGCCACCTCTCAGGGGCCTCTACGACGCCGTCGAGAGACACGAACAAGCCGGCCGTGATCTTCCTCATGCATGTGCTCCTAATTCTGCGATCTACAACTACGCCATAAACGCGTCGAGCAGGATGGCCCGAAATCGACACTGCAGCAGGGAAACTCTCGAAACATCGGGCGCCAGCCACTCCGCCGTGCCACTGAAGCGAGAAGCTGCAGATGGGTGGTGCTACAGCTTCGCTTGGCGCACACAGACCGAACTTCAGTGGTTCCGGACAGTCGATCAACGCCTCATCACTCCCCGAACTCGAGGTAGCCCGATCCGGCGGACGACTTCGGCACGAATACGCGCCAGTCTCCGGTTCACCAAGACAGATCCTCCGACCGCCCCCTGACGATGTCCGCTTGCCAGCGAGGGAATGTCGCCAAGCTGTACTTTCAATGAATCGAGCACCACAGCATCGGTCACAGTCGGCGTGGCTACGATCGAGTTCACCGCGCCGAGCGCGACCAGACTCAGGCCGACTGTGCGCCGCCTCGTCATTTCGTCTCCCTCCTCATACTGCTCGACTGGCATTCCGACGGACTTCCGGGCCGGAATTCGACTGGGCCGTAATAGTGCACTTCCGTGCAGTCGACGGAGTTCCCACTCACCAGAACGTCGCCGATGGCCGCGGTGGACTCGGCTCGGATCGCGATCGCGTCCCGAGCTCCGATCCCGTCCAACTGGTTGCCGATGACATCGATCGTTCGCAAGGGGCCATTCGCCGTCGACTTGACGTAGATGCCGCCCGCGCAGTTCTCTACCAGGTTGTCCACGATGCGCACCTGCTGGGCGTTCGCGGCGCCGATGGCGTCGTACCTGCTGTTCCGCACGGTGTTGCCTTCGACGCGAATACCAACATGGGGATGGGCGGCGTCGAGTGTGTGCGATCCGGTCAGCTGTCCCCAACCGAGCTGCGAGCCGGAGGTGTCACAGAGGTTGCCCCAGATCACGATGTCGAGGCAAGGCGTCAGATCAGCAGCGCCCGCCCAGGTGTTACCACTGGCCGGAATGTCGAGTTGCACTGCCTCGCCGTGCCAGAGGCCGTTCGCGGGATCGGCGATCCAGCCCTTGAGGCTGGAGCCGCGTACGGCGCCGCGCCGCACCGCGTTGAACTCAATCGCGTGCCACCACTTGACGTTCCAGATTGTCACCGCGTCGATCACGACGTCGCTGCAGTGCGTCAGTGTGAGGACATTCATCGGCGGCGCATCGTCCGGGACACCTCGCTGCGCGAAGTCCCACACCGGATCCCAGCTGCCACCGGTGATCGCGATGTTGCCTGCGCCGGCATACCCGCGGGTGCCCGTCGGCACGCTGTTGATCAACATGGTGCGCTGGACCCCCGTCGCGGGAAACCGGGACACGATCCGGATCCCGGTCAGGTCGAGGTGGGTGTTCGCGAAGATGACGAGCGGTCGGGTGAGCAGATATGTCCCAGGCGCAGGCCTCGCGACGAAACGCCCGGCCGAGTCGCGCGCGCCCCGACCGTCACGTGCGTTGTTCAGCAGTCCTTGGATCACCGAGCCGCTAATGTAGTCGGGCAAAGCTGCGCGAGCGACAGAAGAATTGACAGGGACTAGTCCAACGGCCGCGGCCGAGGCCGCGAGGCCACTCAACAGCCGCCGACGTCCGATCGGCGTTGCGTTGGCAGAAGTTTGCGACACGATGCTCCGTAGTAGGTTCAGGATTTTGACCAGCACTCCGGACGGACCGGGATCAAGTCGCGGTCGGTCCGGAGCACGAATTCCGGGTGCTAGTACCAGGTTGTGATCAGGTCCAGAGGGTCTTTGCCTCTGTCGTTCAACGCGGCGTTTGCCTCTTTCCTGCTGACCTGCTGAACGGCTAGCCCGGTGTACTCCCAGTTGGCAGTCCAGTACGAGCCGCGGAAGTCTCTTGGCTTGCCATCAGCTCTGGGCTTGTAGAGGTCGTGCCTTACCCATTGGATGCTGATCTGAGGAGCTATGAATGCTTGCTCGGCACCTGGCTTCACGGTGTAGTTGGCGCTCAACGAGGTCAGCAACTGGTTCGTGATCGTGTGCGTGTAGTCGCGACCGTAGTTGAACCCCACATCTGTGACGAGCGGAAGCAGCTTCGAGGGCAAGCCGAACTTGGCGTCAAGGCGTGTGGTGGTACTCGTGGCGTCCAGCAGACCGTCTGTCCTGGTGCCGGTGAACCCGCCGACTTGCGGATCGATCGGAATCTGGCCGACGAACATGGCGCCCGGGAGTGGATCGAGGATTCTCCAGTCACCGACGATGTTCTCGACCTGGTAGATGCGAGCAGCACCCGGGCCATTCATGACGCAGTACGGCGAATAGACTTTGCGGCAGTCTGCATCGCTCCCGTTCATAGCAAGGAGCCGTTGGTCTGGAAGCTGCGCGGTCACGGCGGCAAGTAGTTGGTTCGGACCGTTCGACAAGCGCTGACGTGCACATGCAGAGTTGCACGGGCCAAGTGGGCTAGGAGAGTTCAGCGCCGTGTCCGGATCCTGGTCTGGATTGAGGGGGCCTCGCGGTGTGTCTGGTGAACGCTGGAGGCCGGTCGGGTCGCTGGATGTGACTGGGCTGTTGTTGGCGTATGCGTACCCGTTCCAGCTCTGGGGATCCTCCTGCACGAAGACAGGGTCGACACTGATGAACCTGCCCGTCGCTGGGTCGTACTCGCGGGCACCGAGGTGGGTGAGGCCGCTCGGATCCTGCGTTCCGCCAACGAAGCCCTTCGATCCGAAACCTTCGGCTTGCTGGCCGAGCGGCGCGCCGTACGGGAGGCTGCGTCGACGGCCGACGTTCATTGTGGTTGCGTCGACGGCCAGTTCACCGGTGCCGTGGTGATCCCCCACTGTCCAGGCCAGCTTGTCGCTGCCGGTCAGGTTGCCTTGCGCATCGCGACTCGCAATGCGGGTGGCAACCGTGGTGCCGGCGTGAATGTAGTGCCGAGTCGCGGCGACCACGCCCGCGGCGTTGGACGTCAACTCGGTCCCGTCAGGCAAGGTCAGCGTCGCGGCACCGGTGGGATCCTTCCGAATCAGCCGCGCCCCGTCGGCGTCATAGATGTACACGAATCCGTCTGCCTGGCTCCCTTCTGACAACCCGCTGAGATGCCCTTCGGCATCCCAGGTCAAGGTCTGGTCAGTGCCTCCGGTTCCGGGGCGCTTGAGCGTGTTGCCGCTTGCGTCGTACTCGTACGCGGTGGCACCGGCCTCCGTCCCAGTCGTGGTGACGCCCCGGAGCGTGTGGGGCTGGGCGGCACCCGCCGGCGGATACTCGTACGTCGACCTGGACACCTCGGCGCCGTCGGCACCGAAGATGATCTGCGACTTGCGGTTGCCGGTGAGATCGAATGCCCAGTTCATCCAGTACGGGTCAGCGCCGGTCTTCTGAGGCGTGGCACATTCGCCGCTGACCTGGGTCCACGCAGCCGTGAGCCGGCGCAAGTAGTCGTACCTGAAGCACTGCTCTTGATCGGCTGGACCGGCCACGGTCGACCCCGCGATCGACATGAGGTTGCCAGCGTCGTCATACCGATATTGGCTTCCCGCCTGACCGATCCACGAACCCGGCGAACTCGAATCCGCCTTGGCGGTGAACAGTGACGTCAGGCGCCGAGTCGATGCGTCGTATCCGTAGGTGCTGCTCACCTGCTTGGCGGCTTCCCCGCCGAGCAGCCGCGTGGCGACCTTGCCGTCGTAGGTGTATCCGGTTTCGGCGACGTAGGTCTGCGCGCCGCTCGTGAGCGATGTCGGTAGACCACCTGAGTTGTAGCCGGACGTCAGAATCTCTGCGGGCAGACCGCCAACAGCAGGCAGACTCGTCGTCGCCGGAGCGCCGTTGACCCGGTAGGTCATCGCTGCAACGTAGGTGCCGGCTAGCGCGTTCTCCCCCGCGCTGCCCGTCGGGACCGTGGGAATTGTCGTCTCTGTACGTAGGGGGCGATAGCCGTCATCGAATGCTGTGGCCCTGGTGCTGTACGCAACACCATCGACATAGCGGGTCGACGACGTCAGCTGCCCTTTGGCCACCGTGTCATATACGAAGGCGGTCAATTGTTTCCGGGCAGCGCCAGTGTCCGCATAGGTGGCGGTCCTCCGACCGAGCTGGTCGTAGTCCGTAGTGACGACCTGACCTCGACCATCCTTTGTCGAGACGATGTGGCCGGCGTTGTCGTACGCCGACGTGGAGGCACCCGAGTCGGGATCCGCCGTCCTGACCTTCCGGCCGAGGAGGTCGTAGGTGTAGTCCCAGTGGTTGCCGACGGCGTCGGTGATCCGCGTCAGCTGGCCCATCCGGTCGTGGGAGTAGCTGGTGGCATCGGCGTCACCGGTTGGTGTGGACGCCTTGTACTGCAGGACCTGTGTCTGGCGACCCAGGGCGTCTACGACTGTCGTCGTGTCAGTACTGCCCTGCGGCTGATCAACGGTGGTGCGGTCGCCATCGTAGGAGTAGCTCGTTCTCGACTGCTCCTGAGGGCCACGCAGCGTGCCTTGCAGGAGAGCCTCAGTCAGCTTCCGTCCAGAGCCGTCGTAGGTGTACCACATCTGCTGCATAACGGCCGTGTTGTAGTTCGTCGCGGTGCTGATGGCTGCGGTCGGGACAGAGTCCGCGTTGTAGTAGGTGCCGGACTTCGTAACTTGACCGCTGGAGTTGTAGAAGGTGTCGGACATAACCCGCTTGCCGTCCGGCGCCTGCGTTTGGGTCTGCCGCGCCCGGAGCAGTCCGTCCAGGATCTCGTAGGAGCTCAACTGCTGACCGTCCGGCCCGAGTGCCTTCGTCTGGACGTACGGCGCCGCGGTCTCCCCGCTGATCGAGTACGTGTACTCGGCATCCGGCGTACCACCGACCGGGTGACCTGTCCGCCAGACCTTCAGCAGGCGACCAAGCGCGTCGTACTCTCCGGTGATCGTCTTACCGTTGGCGTCGGTAGCCGCGGCGGGCTTTCCTCGAGCGGGGGTGAGCTGTGTCGAGAGATGGTTGTCCAGTGCATCCGTCACGACCATCGAGGTGGTCAGGCCGTTCGTCTCGACGTACTGAGTGGTCGTCGGCTGGGACAGCGCGTCCTTGCCGCTGATCGTCCGGCCGAAGACATCTCGGCTGACCACCGTCCAGGTCCTGATCCAGTCGGCAGTCGTGCCGCTGTAGTCCCGAAGTGACTCCGCCTGTGTAGTGAGCCCAGCGGTCGGCGGCAGATCGAGGCTTTGGGTCCCCGTACCTGGCTGGTCGTAGTAGAACCGGGTCCCACGCAACACGTCGTTCGGGATCGATGGCGCCGCACTGCAGGCGACTCCGACTGTCTGCACGACCTTGGGCTTGTCGACGATGTACTTGCCGGCGTTCAGGTTGTAGCTGGTCGTGGTGCACGTCTCGTCACCGATGACGTCCAGGTCGCCGAGCTCCGATGCGGCAGTCACGTTGTGGTAGGCGTCGTAGGTTGTCGAACTCGTCGGTCCACTGCGGTAGGCGGCCCAGCCTGTCTGTCCTCGGGACTTGATCAGTGTCCAGGTCCGGTTCTCGTCCGAGTCGATGCGGTAGGCCTTGTCCGGGTAATTCGTTGCCCAAGTGCTGGACAAGGTGCGCGTCCCGGTGACGGCGACGGCAATCGTGTCGTACATCTGTTTCTTGAGGATCGTGTCGGTGTCGCCGTCGTACGTGAGCGTTTCGTGCAACTGCCCGGCACGGTACGGCTCGTCAGAGAACTGCCAACCCCAACTGTCGGTCAGCTTGACCGTGCGGTTGTCGTCGCCTGTATCGGTGCGATCGCGGTTCATTCCGCGGAAGAAGAGTCTGGCCGTCTTGGTCTTGGGTCCGTCACTGCCTGTGCCGGTGCGTTCGACGACCATCGGATAGCCGCGCCACTCACCCCAGGAACGTCCGGGCATCGGAGAACTGAACGCGTTCGCATCGTGATGCCAGAGGGCCGAATCGGTCGCGCCAACCGTTACCCCTGCGGTCACAGCGGAAGTCAGATACTGATAGGCGTGCACCACGGTCGGGCTGCCGGCGACCAGATCCCGTTCCACCACCTGATCGACGACGTACTTGTGCCACCAGGTCCATGCCCCCTCGTAGAGCTGAGGGAGGCAGCGCCGTGCATTCTTGGCCGGGTCCGGTGCTCCCGACGGGTACACGCAGCCGGTGTCCATGCCGGAGTAGCTGACCTCGACCTTGCCGCCCGTTTCGGTGAGTATGCCGGTCACGCGATACTTCCAGGATTCCGGAGCCCCCGAGGTCGGGCTGAAGAGGGCACGATTCTGGAGAGGCCCACCGTAGAAGACGATCGGCGGCAGGGTCACCTCGCCACCTGAGACTCCCGGTCCGGCATCCGACCCTGTGCGGGTGAGCATCGCCAGCCACAGTGCTGGTGACGTGCCGTGACCGGTCCCCGGGAAGTACTGGTTCAAGGCGACACTGTCAACCGTGCGGTATCCCGTCCCGGCACCGGCCAAGATCTGCGTGTCGATCTTTGTCAGCCTTTTGGCGGTCCAGAACGACGGCGTATCGCAAGGTGCCGCGGTGCAGTTCAGGTCCCACGGGGTATCGGGCCAGTTGGCGCCGCTGTGAGTTGCGCAGGAAGTGGTGAAGCAGCGATCGTCGGTAGAGAATTTGACCCGTGCCGGCGCGGTGTTCGTGCTCTCGGATCCGGCCCGCAGTCCGAAGTCGATGGTCGACAGCGTCGCGGCGCGGTCGTAGGGCGCCGTCTTGGTCTGCGAGTTCGCGACCCGCTGCTTGTTGAACTCCTTGACATAGGTGTAGACCATCGAGTTGCCGAGGGCATCGACCACGTAGTCGAGGTTCCACCGGTAGGCCATGGCACAGGAGGACTCGGTCACGCCGGCCGTCGAGAAGCACGGCTCACCCGAGTGGTTGCCGATGACGGACTGACCGAGCACCGAGTTGGTCCGAGTCGTGGTCCCAGGAACGAACGACTTGCCGAACCAGTACTGCGTACCGTTCTTGGTGGTGACCTTCCACATCTCGTCGTGCCAGTTGAGTGTCACCGAGCTCCCGGCGCCGGCGATGTACTCAACCTTCGTGCCATCGTCGTCGGCAAGATGCCAGGTGGTGGGGAACGACTTGTTGGGGCTGGTCGAGGTGTCCGACGGGATGAGGTCGGTCGAGTGACCGTTCCAGACGATCTTGGCGTTCTGCATCCGCCAGCACGAGTCGCTCATCTGGGTGGTCGATGACCAGTACGGCGAGGAGTTCGTGTCCTGATTGCAGGATCGGAACGACCGCTCGATGAACCCCGGGTCGTACGACCAGCCTTCGCCGATCCACCCGGGCTGGACGTTCTCACCCGCGGTCTGCCCGTCGACAGCAGCCGACGAGTAATCGAGGCTGACCGTCGGGACGAGGCCACCGGGCACCTTGGGCATCGCGACCGGATAGCTCCAGGTGAATCCGCCCGAAGCCCCACCTTGCTGCCAGGACGCCGACCGGGACAGCTGGGTCTTGGTGAAGTCACCGGTAGCCGACTCCGCGCCGGACGCAAGCATGACGATTGCCGAGGCCGGTTTCGCCTCTCCGGATCGGGCATCTACCGTCAGCGGCACAGTGGCAGCGATGGAGTCCTGCGCCGGCTTGTTGGCGAACGCCAATGCTTTGGGGGCGCAGTTCGTGCCAGCCCTCGGAGCGAGACCACACTCAGGTACAGCGATCAACTTCAGCCGATTCGACCAGTCACCGCCGTACGCCGCACGAAAATGTGAGTAGTCAACCTGGACGCGAATCCGCGCCGCTGCGGACTGGCCGTCGGCCCGGGTGACGCGCATCGCGACCAGCGCTCCGGGATCGTTGAATTCGTCTCGCCTCAGGACATCGATTCGCACCTTCCCAGGCGCATCGCCGCCCTCCTTCGGCGCCCGGACGGCAGGTGCGGGCGATGGCCGGGCGGCGTCGACGGACGCGATCTCCAGCGGGAGCCCGCCGACAGTCGTGCGTGCGAGTCGTCCACCCTCCGGTCCAGCGGGAAGGTCGACGACAGCAATAGCGGGCTCAGGAAGCTGCGGCGAGTCGGCACGGAAGACCGGCGGCTTCGCCGCACCATCTCGAGCCGGCCGAACCGGCGCAACGGACACCGACGCGGTTTGTGGTCCCTTCGCGGCAGCTTCCGTCCGGACCGAGTCGCCCTGGACCGAGTCCGCGGCCCAGCTCGACGACGATGCGCCGACCAAACTCGCAATGAGCGTGATCGCCGTCAGCGACAGCCCGCTGCGGCGAAGCCTCGAGGATTTCGATGTGGCGGACAAAGGCCCTACCTCCTGGATTCTCTGCGGCCGCCAAGGTCCGCGTTGACCGGGCGGTCGCGGACTGACGGTCAGCGCAGCCTTGTCCGAACCGTCACGGGTCCGTCACGCGTGAGTCACTGGATCTTGTTGTCTCTCGCACCCACAGGTCCAGGTAGCCCTTCAAGAGGTCCCGCTCGACTGTCAGCGCGACGTTCTCCCGACGTAGCCGGGCCAGTTCATGATGGGTCGCCTCGGACATGTTGCCTCCGACATCGACCGGCGCCGCCTGCTGCGACCCGTTCTCCTCGCAAGGACCGTGTCTTGCTGCCGTGAGATAGGCCGTCTGTGGCATCTGGTCGAGCGACGTGTCACCACGAAGCATTCCTTCATGTAAGCGCTGGAGCTCCGCCCCCGCATCGACACCCAACTGCTCCCGGAAGAGTCCGCTGGCACGCCGGAACGCCTCCAGAGCCTCCGCCCTTCGACCAGCCCGATAGAGAGCCAGCATCAACAGACTCTGGATGCCCTCCCGATACGGGTGCGCCGCGGCCAGCCCGACGAGTTCCGATACGACCTCAGCATGCTGGCCCAGTTCGAGGCGCAGGCGCGCCCGCCACTCCAGCGCGCCGAGCCGACGCTCCTCGATCCGTATCGCTGCCACCTCTAGAACCGGGGTGGACATTCCGTCGAGGGTCGGACCCCGCCACCAGGCCATCGCGGCGTCGAGGGCACGGATCGCCTCCACGCGGCGGCCTTGCTCTTCGAGAACCGCCGCCCGACGTAGGTCGTGCTCGAACTCGTGCAGGTCGAGCTGTCCCTCCCCCACGTTCACCATGTAGCCAGACCCTCGGGTTCCGATCGGGTCGACACCGCCGGCCCTGCTCCGGAAGAGCTTCCGGAGATCGGACACACGGTTCTGGACCTGCGTGCGCACCCCGGCCGGGAACTCGTCTCCCCAGGCAGCAGCGATCAATTGCTGAATGGACACCACTCTGTTGGCCTCGAGCAACAAGGCCGCCAGGATGCTGCGTCCGCGGTTGCCGCCAACCAGGAGCTTGTCTGCGCCCGCATAGACCTCGAGCGGACCCAAGATCCTGAACTCCACTGGCTGCATGCCGCCTCCTCAGAAGCTGGGCCCATGACGGGTGAGCCACGTCCGATAGGTTCCCCACAACTGCGTCGAACAGGTGAAGGCGATCTCGACACGAGCGGCCCGCCTGCCGTGAAATCAGCCCCTTAGGCGATGGTCGACAGCACCCGCGACTACGCGATGACCGAACCGATGGAGGCGCTGCAAAGCCAGGGCGGTGAACCACGCAAACCCGACTAGTACCGAGATGGCCAGCCGCCAGCTTGAACTGTCCGGATCGGGCCACGCACTGAGTGTGAGCGAAACCACGCCACTCGCAGCAGAGAAGAACGACCAGCCGGGCTGTCGTTCATTCTTGAACCGGCCGGCGAGGATCAGGCTCACGACCACCAGGGAGGTGAACGCCAGGGGCGGTGCGAAGGCGTGCAAGGTGCCATGCCAGGTGAAGTCCGCTGGGATCTCGTCCGGAGTCCCGATCGGGTATCCAAGAGCCGCGTCCGGAGGGAAGACGCCCCCGGCGATGAGCCCGATGCCGAACAGGACCGTGAAGCGAGGCGCCCAGGTCGTCCCACGGCCGGTCTGCAGCGAGCGCTTCAGTCCGCCTGCGAAGACGCAAGCGAGGACTCCGGCAACGACGAAGTTCGTGATCTGGATCCACCCTTGATCGCCCACACTCAGCAGGCTCATCGGTTGATGAGTGATGTCGAAGCCGTCACGGGTCAGCAGCTGCGCGGCGACCGTCGCGACGAACAAGGGGCCGGCGATCACTCCGGCTGCGAGCAGGGTTCTGGTGTTCATGCTGTTCCTCTTTGATCTTCGGTGTCGGGAATGGTTCATTGAATGCGTCGAACGCGCGTGCAGTAATTCGACACCCCATAAACATGCGGCGAGAAATCTTGCGCAACGGTTATCCGCCGACGACCAGATGTAACTATGACCGGCAGCCGCGCGTCAGGCCCTTCTTGGCATGGGGTGGCACGCGTTTGGGTAGATGCACCCGGACCTGGAAGAAAGAAGTGAGGACGGGGGCACCCCATGCCCTCGACCGTCACATACAACGCCAGAGCCTGGACGTTGCCAGCAGCAACGAACCCCTCGAGCAACACATCGAGATGCCCCGGCGCCGTGGACTTCCCGGCGTAGGGGCCGCTGGCAGGACACCACGAGGCGCTGCTATCTCGCCGGCCAGGGAAGAGGCCCGGAGTGGGGCAGCGTGAACTCGTCCATCGCCAGCTGCGACGCCATCCACGCGGTTCGCCGCCACCGCTCGCGGTCGATCCGGTAGAGCACGTGCCGTTCGAGTCGGTGGCCCGGAGCAACCCGCGGGTGGTCGAAATCCTCCGCAGAGTTGTGAATCATGCCGATCCGCTCCATCACCCGCCGGGAGCGCTTGTTGACAGTGGCCGTCACCGATACGACTTCGGGGAGACCAAGAGAGTTGAAGGCGAACTTCAGGCACGCTCGGGCAGCCTCGCTGGCATAGCCGAAGCCCCAGGAATCTCTGACGAGCCGCCAGCTGATCTCGACGGCGGGGCCGATGAGGGTATCCAGGTCAGCCGGGGCCAATCCGGTGAAGCCGATGAAACGGCCGGTCTCCCGCACCTCCAGAGCCCACAGACCATATCCCTCGGCCTCGATGGAGCGGGTACATCCGTCCACCATGGCGAAGCTTTGCTCACGGCTCAACAACTGGGGGAAATACCCCATCACCTCTGGATCAGCGCTCATCGCCGCGAACGGGCCGCGATCAAGGATCGTCCACTGACGGAGCAGCAGTCGGTCGGTACGGATCATAGGCGCAAGTTAGTCCGGCTTATCCCAGGTTGATCTCGGATTTCTCATCGGTACGTCACCCGCAACCTGACGCGTCAGCGTGCGTGGCCCGCCCCTGATCCGGTCGCTCAGCTGATCAGTGACGGTTCCGTGACGAACGCGGGGCCGAGCCGGGGACGACCATCGCTATCTTCCGGCCATGAATGCATCGAACGTCTTCGTCGCCCGTGTCTCTCCGGATGATGGAGCGGCAGAAACGATGGCACGCGCCCGGGTACTTCGAACGAGCCTTCCTGCGGCTGTCGATCCCAGGCATGGTCGTTCGACGTGTTGATACGGAAACCAGACTCCATAGGAGAACACGATCATGCAGACAGTGACCTCGCGTGACGGCACCACGATCGCGTACGACCAGGCCGGCAAGGGTCCGGCCCTGATCCTCGTCGCCGGGGCATTCAGCTACCGCAAGTACCCGATGCTGCCCAAGCTGATGGCGGCCTTGTCGGATCACTTCACCGTATACAACTACGACCGCCGGGGACGCGGCGACAGTACGGACACCCAGCCCTACTCGATTCAGCGCGAGATCGAAGACCTGCGGGCGCTTGTCCGGGCAGCCGGCGGTGAGGCATACGTCTGGGGACAGTCCTCCGGTGCCGCGCTGGCACTGCATGCCGCCGCGGCTGATATCGGCATTCGCAGCCTCGCGCTGTACCAACCGCCGTTCCGCGTCGACACCAGCAAACCGCTGCCACCCACGGACTTCCCGCAGCACCTGGGTATGCTTGTTGCTGAAGGCAACCGTAGTGCAGCGGTGCGGTACATGATGACGAAGGGGATGGGCGCGCCAGGTATCGCAGTCGGAATTATGCGCCTCCTTCCGTTGTGGAAGCGCTTGACGCGCGTCGCGCACACGCTTCCGTACGACGTCACGATCGTCGGCGACAGGATCTATGGGAAGCCGCTCACCCCCGCCGACTTCGCCGACGTGAAGGTACCGACCCTCGTGATGGCCGGCGGCAAGGCACCGGAACTCCTGCGGACCGGGGCTGAGCAACTCGCCGCAGTCCTACCCGATGGCACCTACCAGGTCCTCGACGGACAGAGCCACGCGGTGTCACCAGCCTCCCTGAAGCCGGCCCTGACCACGTTTTTCCAGCAATGACCAACGGGCACCCCTCTCACCGACTGCGCGCGTCGAACACCGACGCGTCATCCCAAAGGACTCTCATGCGTCGAAGGGTCATCAGCGCCGGCGTGGCGCTACTTCTGACTGCGCTACCACTCACCGCGCCAGGTGCAAGCGCGAACCCATCACCGGGATCCGCGCCTCCGCAGGCAACTGCCGGCGCGGAAAAGACCGTCACTCTGATCACCGGCGACGTAGTACACGTTCAACAGGCAGCGGATGGTCGCATGCAGACGGTCGTGGACGCCAAATCGCCGTCAGCGGCGTTCCGGGTCTTCGAACGAGCCGGCCACACCCATGTGATCCCGCTGTCAGCGCAGCAACTGGTCGACGGAGGCATGCTCGACGGACGGCTGTTCGACGTGACAGGCCTGATCGAGCAAGGCTATGACGACGCGAGCCGGCCGGATCTGCCTCTGCTCCTGAGCTATGGAGCCGCAGTCCCACAGGCCGCGCCGGACGGCGCGCGACTCGGGGCATCGCTCAAGAGTGCGCATGCACGCGCCCTGACCGCGGCCAAGTCGACCGCCAGACTCTTCTGGGCGGATGTTGTCGCGCACGGTACCGGCAAGCCCCTGACGGCGATGAGGCTCGAGGACGGGATCACAAAGATCTGGCTCGATGGCAAGGTACGCCCCACGCTCGACCGGACAGTCCCGGCGACCGGCGCTCCGCAAGCCTGGCGGGATGGGTACGACGGGCGCGATGTGAAGGTCGCCGTACTGGACACCGGACTCGACAATGGACATCCCGACTTCGACGGCAAGGTCGTAGCCACGCGCTCTTTCACCCCGGACGGCAACACCAATGACCTCGTCGGCCACGGTACCCACGTAGCCTCGATCGTGACCGGTTCTGGAGCAGCGTCAAAGGGCCAGTACGCCGGTGTGGCGCCTGGCGCGAAACTCCTGGTCGGCAAAGTCATCGACGACACCGGAGCCGGCCAGGACTCCTGGCTGATCGCCGGAATGGAATGGGCTGTTGCCCAAGGCGCCAAAGTCGTGAATCTCAGCCTCGGCAGCTATCCCACCGACGGCTCCGATCCATTGAGCCAAGCCGTCAACAGGCTCAGCGAGTCCAGCGGCACACTCTTCGTCGTCTCCGCGGGGAACTCCGGGCCGCTCGAGCAGTCCGTCACTTCACCAGCAACGGCCGACTCCGCCCTCGCGGTGGCCAACATGCAGCTTGACGGACGGCTGAATCCGACCTCCAGCCGTGGCGCCAGGGCCGGCGACAACGCCATCAAGCCGGAGATCAGCGCACCTGGGACTGACGTTGTTGCGGCCCGCGCCGCCGGCAGCGTGATCGGACGCCCGGTTGGCGACCGCTACATGTCTCTGTCAGGCACCTCAATGGCTGCTCCGCATGTTGCGGGTTCAGCGGCGATCCTCGCGCAGCGGCATCCTGACTGGACGGCAGCTCAGCTGAAAGCAGCGCTCGTCTCGACGGCGATCCCCGTCGAGGACGAGCCGATCTGGGGGCAAGGTGCAGGGTCGGTCGCCGTCGACCGCGCCGTCGCGACGACCGTTCGGGTCAGCGAGTCCGTACTGAACCTCGGATATCTCGCCGAGACTGCCGCACCTCACACCCGGACGCTGACCTACCACAACGATGGGGACAAGCCGGTCACTTTGACTGTGAACGCGGTGATGCAGGCCGACGACGGCACCCCCGTCCCGTCTGCGGCACTGAACGTCAGCCCCCACCAGTTGGTCGTGCAGCCCAAGGGATCCGCGTCGGCGACGATCACCTTGGACACCTCGGCAGTGAAGCCGGGACAGTACTCCGGGCGGATGGTGGCCACCGGAGGTTCCGTCCCGGTTACGACGCTGCTCGGCTTCTATCGGCAGGGCGACCTGGTCGACGTTTCGGTCAGCCTCGCCGATCGCCTGGGCCGGCCCGCATCCGGGAGCGTGACCCTTTACAACTACCGCAAGGGTCTGTTCGAGCCTTGGGGCTACATCAACGGCAGTGTCACCGCGGGACAGACTCTGCACCTGCGGATTCCCAAAGCGACGTACAGCATCACCGCCCTGGTCAATACCAACGACGAGTCGGATCGGTTCACTTCCGAGATGAGCGTCGTGGCCGATCCACAGCGCGTGCTCGACCGCAACGCGCATCTAATCCTGAAGGCGAAGGACGCACGCCCAGTGGCGGCGCGAACCCCGGAAGGCGCCGCGGCCGAGAGCGTCGTGTTCGGCTGGGTGCGTGGCGATGGCAACGGCAACGACTTCGTCGACTCGTTGGTCCTCCTACCTGAGGCTGGAGAGGTTCAGCGACTGTCCGCGACTCCGACGAGCACCGTCACCGATGGCCGGTACGACGTCTACACGACCTGGCATCTGGCGGCTCCCTGGCTGACGCTCGAAGCCGGTCGCGAGACCTTCGCGCCAACCTACTTGGCGGGTTCTCCGCATCATGCGGGACGGCTGCGCACCAGCCTGGTCGATGTCGGCACCTCGCCGGCCGGTCGCGATCTTGCCGGCAAGATCGTCCTTGTTCGTGAGTCAGCTTCCATCTCCCTGACGGACCAGATCCGCGCGGCAGCCGAGGCAGGTGCGTCGATGGCGCTGATCACTCCGGCGGAGCCTGGACTGCTGCGCGGGTTCGTCGCTGGGGCGCAGATTCCTGCAGCGACCCTGTCGTACGCCGAGGGCCGACGCCTCCGCGTCCTCAAGGGCTCGGTCGGGATCACGGGGATCGTGGACTCGCCGTACAGCTACGATCTCGCGTTTCACGATCCCGGTCGCATTGCGGAATCCATGGTCCGGACGGTCCGGCACTCCGATCTGGCTCGTATCGACAGCCAGTACGCCGCTGATGGCACCGGTACCCCGGTTGAGATCACCAGGTTCCCGACCGCTCCGTGCAGGTGCTCGCTGACGACCGTGCGGGAGTTGCACTCGGCGCCCTATGCGCGAACGGAGTACGTCTCGGCGGGTGACAGCGCGTGGACGACAGTGACGCGCAACAACGTCACGTCCAACCTCGCCAGCACGAGCAGGACCTACGAATCGGGGCGCCACCAGGAGACTTGGGGAAAGGGGCCGCTGGCACCGAATCCGCGGGGCAGCGCACTATCGACCCGTAGCGGCGACGCTTTGCATTTCAAGGTGATGGCCGTTGCCGACGCTGACGGACATCAGGGCGGAGTGATCGCTGAGTCGAGCAGCCAGCTCTTCAGAGGATCCGAACTGCTCGCAACCTTCCCGTACGCCGGTTTCGGAGACATCGATGTTCCTGCCGCCGACGCCGAATACCGGCTCGACATGACAGCCTCGAACAAGTCGTCGACAAGTAGCAGGCTTTCGACCTGGACGCATACGGTTTGGAGCTTCCGGTCGGGCCGTGTCGCCGGTGCGGCAGAACCGTTGCCGTTGCTGTCCATCGCCTACGATCTGCCGCTGTCGGTCCAGAACAGCGCCGACCCGCGGCAACCGCTCGCCTTCAGGGCACGAGTCAGTCGCCAGGACGGCAGCGTGGTCCCAGTTGCGTCAGCCTCGGTCTGGTTCTCCTATGACGACGGTGCAGCCTGGAAAGAACTGAAGACACAGATGGATCGCGGGTCGCTGACGGCGACGCTGCCTGCCGCTGGCGCCTCGAGCGGACGTCAATTCGGGTCCTTGCGGGTTGTCGTCAAGGATCGCTCAGGCAACGCCGTCGAACAGACGATCCACCGAGCGTTCCGGCTCGCTCGAACCTGAGAGAAGGGAGGTCCGGCCGGGCACTCACAGATCCGCCCGGCCGGATCCGGCTCGTTGTGGCCGATGCCCGGCTACAGCCGATCGATCACCCGCGACCGCGGCGTTTGCGGGGGGCCGCGGAGCGGGGCGGCTGGGCGCGCATGTGGTCGCGAACACGCGCCATGATGTCGCCCAGCTGGTGCAGGTCGTCGTCCGAGAGGGAGTCGAACAGGAGGCGGCGAATGTCCTGGACGTGGCCGGGCAAGAGGCGACCGAGCAGAGCGAGTCCCTTGTCGGTGATACCGACCAGAGTGGCGCGTTCATCCTCGGGACTCGGGCCGCGAGTGATGAGTCCTGCCTTCTCCAGCAAACCCGCCTGATAGGTCAGGCCGCTTCGGCTGTAGACGACTCCGTCAGCCAGGTCCGTCATCGTGAGCCGGCCCTGAGCATCGGCGAGCCGGGCCAGGAGCTGGAACTGCACGTAGCTGAGGTTGCCCTCCTTACGCAGGTGCTGCTCGACCTGATGCTGGAGCACGCTGACGGATTCCACGAGCGCGAAATAGGCCCCCAGCTGCTCAGGATCGAGCGCTTGGGCGCCGTGGTCGCCGGTCATCTCCCTGACCCTACCTGCTTCGAATCCTAAGCATTGTGTCGGCCGTCACATCTCCTGGACATATGCTTCGAGTTCGCAGCAATCTAGATCGTGCTTTGACTTCGAAGCATATTCTCACCTCCTAGAACGGAGCGAACATGATCTGGACAGCCGGCTTCCGCACCGCGGTGATCAGCCCCTACGAGGTCGTCAAACTCAGCGAACCGCGAGGCTTCTCCGACCAGACCGTGCGCCAGGCGCTCTTCATGGCCGGCGGCGGCCAACGACTCCGGGTCCGCCTGACGAACCGGTACGGCCGCTCCGCCCTGATCATCGGCGCCGCGACGATCGCCGCCGTCCACGGACAGGCCGCCCTCACCTTCGACGGCAGCGAGAAGCTCACCATTCCGCCGGGCGAGGACGTTGTCAGCGACCCGATCGACCTGACCGTTGCCCCTGGCACCAACCTCACTCTCGATCTGTACTTCCCTCAGGAGACGGGCCTGGCCACCTATTCCCACAAGCCCGCGGAAACCGCCCGCATCGTCACCGGGAACCAGGTCGGCGCCGGCGAATCAACCGGAGCCGAGGAAGTGGAAGGAAGGTTCTACGTCGCGGGCGTCGACGTACTCGCGCCGGACGACACCGCTGTCGCCGTCGCGTTCGGCGACTCATGGTTCGAAGGCGTCGGCTCCACCATCGGCGCGAACAACCGCTCCGTCGACATGCTCAACCGCCGCCTCGAGCACGGATGGGTCGTCAACCAGGGCATCGCCGGGAACCGTCTGCTCCGCGACGAGGTCGGAGAACACGCCCTGGCACGCTTCGACCGCGACGTCCTCTCGATCCCCCGGCTGACCCACGTCCTGGTGCACTTCGGCATCAACGACCTCGGCCTCCCTGGCATGACCGGCGAACCTGCCGCCACAACCGACGCCCTCCTCGAGGGGTTCACGGCCTTGGCCCACCGCGCCCACCAGGCCGGCCTCAAGATCCTCGCCGCCACCATCGGCCCCTTCGCAGGCGCGGTCTACCCGGGTATCAGCACGCCCGACGGCCTCGCCACCCGGCGCGAGGTGAACGACTGGATCCGCACCACCACCATTTTCGACAGCGTCTTCGACGTCGCCCGAGCAGTGGAGAACCCCGCAGATCCCGACTACATCCACCCCACCCTGGACAGCGGCGACGGCATGCACCTCAACGACAGAGGCGCCGAAGCAATGGCCAACACCGTCGCCCTCAAAGCCCTCACCCTCTAGAACAGCCCGCCTCCCCACCTGCCGCAACGTCGATTTCGCGCGGTCATCCACGGGCCGACCCACCCGTGCCAGGCCTGGGGACTTCGGTCCGTCGTCGCAGTGCCGATCGTCGTCGACAGCCAGCAATGGGGAGTCATCATGGTGGCTCACACGTACGACCTGCTGGCCGCGGACGCCGAGGCACGGCTGGCCGGGTTCACCGAGCTGCTGACCACCGCCGCAGTCGGTGCGCGAGCGCGCACCGAACTACGCCGGCTGAGCAACGAACAGGCGGCGCTGCGCCGGGTGAGCAACGAACAGGCGGCGCTGCGCCGGGTCGCGACTCTGGTCGCGCAGGCGGCGCCGCCGCCGGAGCAGCTGTTTACCGTGGTTGCTGCGGAGGTCTGCCGGCTGCTCGGGACCGACTTCACGGTGCTGAGCCGGTGCGACCGAGACGACCTGGTGACAGTCGTCGGCAACTGAGCCAGGCTATACCGCGGCGGGTGGTGGCGTCAGGATCCGACTGCGGCCGGCGTCGGTGCCTCGGCGTCGCGCGCAGACAGGTACGCGTCTGGCCGCCCTTCGACGTGCAGACGGGGCACCCAGCGCTCCAGAGGACGGGGCAGCCACCAGTTGCTGTCACCGAGCAGCCGCATCACCGCCGGGACCAGCAGCATTCGGACGATTGTCGCGTCCACCAGAATCGCCGCGACCATGCCGATCCCGAACGACTTCATGGTCACATCGTCGAGCGCGATCAGCGCCGCGAAGACCACCATCATGATGGAGGCGGCTGCGGTGATCACCCGGCCGGTTCCGGCCAGCCCGCCGAGGATGGCCCGACTGTTGTCCCGAGTGCGCACCCAGGTCTCCCTCATCCAGCTGATCAGGAAGACCTCGTAGTCCATGGAGAGACCGAACAGCAGGGTGAACATGATCACCGGAACGTAGCCCGCCAACGGCGCCGGCGAATCGATGCCGATCAGGTTGCCGGCCCAGCCTCCGTCGAGGAAGAACGCCAGTACGCCGTACGCGGCCGCCACGGAGAGCAGGTTCATGATCGCCGCGGTGACGGCGATCACGACACTGCGGAATGCCACGAGCAGAAGGAGCACCGACGTGACGACGACTCCGCCGATGAGGTACGGGAGCCGGTCGACGACCGATGAGTTGAGATCGATCGTCGTGGCGGTCCGCCCGCCGACATGTGCCTGGATACCGGTGCCCTCGACGGCGGCCGGGATCGTCTTGTCTCGAACAGAGCGCACCAGATCCACGGTGGCGCTGTCCTGCGGTCCCGTGGTGGGCACGACTGTGATCAGCGCGGTGTCGCCGGCCAAGTTGATTCGCGGCGGCGACACCGCGGCGACACCGTCTGCCGCTGCGAGTCCAGCGCGCAGCTTCCCGAGAGCCGTGTCCCCGGCGGCCTGCCCGAGATCCGCGACCACCAGCAGCGGACCGCTGCTGCCCGGGCCGAAGGCCTCGGTCAGCATGTCGTAGCCCTGCCGGCTGGAGGTGTTCTCAGGATCGTTGCCCGCGTCGGGCATCGCGAACCGGACCCCCAGGAAGGGCACGGCCAGCACGACCAGCACGGCGATGCCCCCCGCAGCGGCGAGCGCGCTGTGCCGTTGCACGACGCGGCTCCACCGCAGCCAGCCGCGGGCCGGGATCAAGTGACCGTCGGCCGAGACCCGTGCGACGCGGCGGCGTCCCAGCGGCAGTCTCAACCGCTCGATCCACCTGCCCAGGTACCCCAGCAACGCGGGGAACAGCGTCAGAGCGGCGAGCATCACGACCAGTACCGCCACCATCGTCACGACGGCGGTGCCGTTCATGATGGACAGTCCCATCGCGAAGAGTCCGCCCATGCTCACGATCACCGTTCCACCGGCGAGGACGACGGCCCGGCCGGCGGTGTCGAGGGTCGCCACCGTGGCCAGCTCAGGATCGAGCCCCGCGGCCCGCAACTCCCGGAACCGGGTCACCATCAGCAGCGCGTAGTCGATGCCCACTGCGATGCCGAGCATCGCCCCGATGAGCGGCGCGAAGTCGGGCACATCCACTACCGCGGCCACCAGGCCGACCAGGCTGGAACTCACCAGCAGCCCACCAACTGCCAGTGCCAGGGGCAGCCCAGCTGCCACCAGCGACCCGAACGTGATCAGCAGGATCACGGCGGCCGCGATCAGCCCCAGCATCTCGGTGCTGCCTCCCTGCGGAGCTTTTGCCTGCTGAACCGCCCGGCCGGTGAGGGCGATCTCCAGGCCTTCGCCGTCCGCCTTGTCGGTGGCAGCCAGCAACCTCTCGGTGTCCTCGACCGGCATGTCGTTGGGGTTTGCGACATCGAGGTAGACGCGTGCGACCAAGGTTCGGCCATCCGGTGAGACCGCCGCGGCGGCGGCGTACGGATCCTCCACCTCGGCGACGTGCGGCAGGTCTTCCATCTCTGCGAAGAGCGCCTCGACCCGACTCCGGACCGCACTGCCGGCCACGTTGTCGGCGCGGATCACCACATCGATGCGATCGCCCGCCTGAGCCGGGAACCGCTCCTTCAGCAGTGTCTGTGCCTGCTCGGAGTCCGACCCCGGCAGCGACGCCCCGTTGACCTTCTCTCCCCCGAACGAGGCCGACAGACCGATCGCGAGGACGAGCCCCACCAGCCAGGCCAGGAGCACCATCCCTCGCCGGCGGAAGGACACGCGGGCCAGCCGTCCCAGTGGCCCGGGGCGCACCGGATCGGCGCCGTCGTGGCGATCGGCGGGCAGGTACGTCTCGGTCATGAAGGCCTCCATCAGTGATGTAACGGAGTCGATCGTCTCGTCGGCGACGAGATCGGGACGTCCGATCGAGGACTGCACTGTCTACGCCGTTCGACGTAGCCGGCCCCTGGCCGGACCGCGCTCGTCGCCGTAGTGGCCCGCGTACCTGATGGGAGTCGTCACTGCGGCCGGAAGACCTATGATCGCGACATGCAAGCCCGCGCCGTGTCGTTCCGCCTGCCCGCGCTTGGGCTGGACCTGTTTCTCGCGCTCTTCATCACTGTGATGCAGGTCCAAGGCACCCTGGCGAAAGTGGCTGCGGACCCCGAATCGGTGCTACGTCCGCTCGCGGACTTCGGACACCTCGGATACATCCTGCTGATCGCGAGTGGCGCCGTCGTTGCCCTGCGGCGCCAGTTCCCGGTGACTGTCTTCGCGATCACCGCGCTCGCCAGCCTGATCTACTACACCCTGGACTTCCCCGACGGACCGGGCTGGCTTGGGCTCTTCGTCGCCCTCTACACCCTCACCGCGTACGGCGACGGCCGCCGGTCACTGGCAATCGCCGGTGCCGGAATCACCGTGCTGACGGCCGGTTGGCTGCTCGCCGCAACCGACATCGAGCCACCCGCCGCCATCGGATGGGTGTTCTTCCGGATCGGGGCGTCGGTGATGAGCGCCGCCCTCGGCGAGTCGGTCCGGACCCGGCGCGTCATCGCCGCCGACGCGATCGAGCGAGCCGAGCTTGCCGAACGAACCCGAGAGGAGGAAGCCCGGGCCCGCGTCGACGAAGAACGACTCAGGATCGCACGCGATGTCCACGACACCGTCGCTCATGCCATCGCCATCATCAACGTCCAGTCCGGCGTCACCGCCCACCTACTCGACAAACGGCCCGAACGGACCCGCGAGGCACTGCTGGCCATCGAGCAGACCAGCTCCCAGGCGCTGCGCGAGATGCGGTCCATCCTCGGCGTACTCCGAGACACCGACGACGGGCGAGCGCCGCACCCCGGCCTCGGGCAGATCGAAGTACTGATCGCAAAGGCCCGCCACGCCGGACTCGACGTCATGCTCGACAGTGCGCCGCCGACCGCGGCGCTGCCCAGCGTGGTGGACAGCGCTGCCTACCGGATCCTCCAGGAGTCGATCACCAACGTGATCCGGCACGTCGGTCCGACGCACGTGACAGTCGGGCTTGACTACGGAGTCGACTCCCTAGAGTTGAGCGTGACCAACGGGCGTGGCGATGGCCCCTCCAACGGCGCAAGGACCGCCGTACCAGGGCGTGGGATCATCGGCATGCGCGAGCGGTGTCAGCTCCTGGGCGGCCACCTCGACGCCGGGCCGACAGCTGGCGGCGGGTTCGCGGTCACTGCGCGACTCCCCTTTGCGCCGGCGGGAGGGACAGCCCGGTGACCACGTCCTTCGATGATGTCCCGATCAAGGTGCTACTCGTCGACGACGAGGGTCTGGTGCGATCAGGCTTCAGGTCGCTCCTCGACGCCGAGGACGGCATCGAAGTTGTAGGCGAAGCCGCCAACGGCGCCCAGGCCGTCGAGCAAGCCCGAGCCAGCCGGCCGCACGTCGTACTCATGGACATCCGGATGCCGACGATGGACGGCATCCGGGCCACCCAGGAGATCGCCACGACCCACGGACTCGAACACGTCCGCATCCTCATCCTGACCACCTACGACACCGACGCGTACGTCTTCGAGGGACTCCAAGCCGGCGCGAGCGGTTTCATGCTCAAAGACGCCGGCCCTGCCGAGCTCCTCCACGGCATACGTGTCGTCGCCGCCGGAGATTCGCTGCTGGCACCGCGAATCACCCGCCGCCTCATCTCACAATTCACCGCCCGACGGACAGCCGACCAGGCGGCCGAGGAGCGGCTTGCGGTGCTCACCGAACGCGAACGAGAAGTCCTCGCCCTGGTCGGTCAGGGCATGAGCAACCAGGAGATCGGCGCCGAGCTGTTCCTCAGCCCAGCCACGGCACGCACCCATGTCAGCCGAGCCATGGTGAAACTCCGTGCTCGCGACCGCGCGCAACTAGTGGTCATCGCCTACCAAACAGGACTCGTCAGCCCTTGACCAGCGGCACGGTCGTCGAGGTGGCGGAACAAGATCAGCGCCGCTTCCTTGCGGCGAATCCGCTTGACGCCTTGCGCTCGAACATTCGCCACCGTCCCTTCTGCCTCCCAGGGCTCACGTCGCGGGAGTCGACGTTCGTCTCGCAGCCTTCCACCGCTGCCTCGAGCCCCGGGATCGCGGGCACTATCGCCAGTTGCCGTACTGCTCGGCGTATGCCAGCCCGCTGACCGGCTTGCCCCGATACCGTCCGGTGACGGTGGCCGCACCCTCGTAGAGTCCGCCGGAGGCCTGGAGTTCCTGACCCTGTGGCCGGGCGACAACGGTGAGGCTGACATCCAGCGCGGGGATGTTGACGGTCCACCGAGTGCCGTACCGTTTCCCGCTGGACGGGCTGGTCCAGAAGTCGGAGGTGGTGCCGGCGAGCGGTTTCACCGCGACAACCTCATGGGTCCCGTCCGGGCGGAGCACCGTCGCGTAGGGAAACTCGCCATCCGTGGCGAGCAGGTCCCACAGGTTGACCCGGTCACCGTTGGACAGCTGAAGGGCCATCCAGGTCCACTTCTGCAAGGTGTCCTGCTTCCAGGAACCCCACTGGCGGTCCAACCACGACTCTCCGGTCACCGGGTAGGTACGGTTGTTCACCTTGAGCGTTCCTTGCGTCGCAAGGCTGGGCAGGGAGTAGTAGTAGCTCGTGCCGTCGAGAAACGGGATCAGCCCGGTCCCGTTGTTGTACATCGCGGGTCCGCGCGCGCTGAGGATCAGATCGATCTCCCCGACCGGCAGCGTGGCGTGCAGGCGCATCGCATCCATCGGCCCGGACAGCGTCGCATGTGGCGTGCGGACGTCGAGCTCGGTTGTGGAAAAGCTCGTCTGGTCAGGCGAGTAACGCTGGCTCTGCGTGTAGTACTTGCCGGTGGTCTTGTCAGTGATCGCGATCAACGCCTGCGGTGCCCCACCGATGTTGAGGATCGTGACCTGGTAGCCGAACCGATGACCGCGGGCGTTGAGGTGGCCGACCACGTACCACCATTCGATGGGTGTGTTCGGGTGCGCCGGCTGATCGGCCGGTAGATGCACGAACGTGGGGAACGTGGGCGCCGTCATGGTTGCCGCCGGCCGACTTGTGCCCGCAGGGGCGGATCTGGTCTTGGCCGTCGCGGGAATCGCCCACAACGCTACGCCGGCCAGTACGGCTCCGAATGTCAGCGTGGCGATCGCCACGATTCCTCGACGTTGCTGTCTTTGCATACTCTTCCTCACCACTTGCCATCGGGAGTCCACTTGTCCATGTGGTCAGTGCCCGACTGCCGGAATCCCGTACCGTCCAGACGCTGCTGTCCCGGGCCAACTGGACCGTAGTGGCTCGGCTATGCCGGTCACGGCGCCGATGACCGGCGCCCAGGAGAGTTTCACGGAATCGATCCTCGCGCGGTCTAGGCAGCTGCGGACTCCGACAGCCGATGGCAACGTGTACGCAGCTCTGCTTAGGCAATTCGTGCCCAGGTACGCCCGTCGTCGTAGGCGGTCGCGCATCTAGCTGGAGTCGGTTCCGCTGCGGGAGGCCCCGTACGACCAGGTCGCGAGATCTGTTGTCGATCAGCCTCTGATGACGCCGCCCCGCACCGGGACGCCTGGCCGCCAGGATGTCGGCGTAGGTGAAGTTCGGCGGCTCGGCCAAGAGTTCAGCCCACGCATCGTTGTCGACCCGAACTCTTCCTGCGTCGAGGTGGAATTGCCCGTCCAGCGTCTACGGACCGTGGGACGCGGCGGGGTCGCGCAGTGCTCATCCGGGGCAGCAGGCGCGTCGGAAAATCCCGGCTGGTGGAAGAGTTTCTCGACCGCGCCGGACTCCCGCACGTCTTGTTCACCGCGGTGGGCGGATCCCGGGACGGGGACCTGGCCGCTTTTCGTGATGAGGTCTCTGCGTCGTCGTTGCCCGAAGCATCGCCGTCCTCTGGAACCAAGTCGACCTGGAAGTCAGCACCGTCGATATCACCCACACCACCGCCCGGTCACCCCGCGAAAGACTGACCACAAAACCACCACATCCAGAACCGGCCAACGCACCCTCAGCCTCCCCCGTAGGGCTTCCGCCATGCTCCGCGGCCGCGACACCGTCGGCACCTGCCCCACCGACCCCCGTCTTCCCCCACTCCTACCGCCAACCGCTCTCTGGGTCCCTGCGCCATCCGGCTGCGCCTCGCGGGCGAACTGCCGTGGGCTGCCCCCCCGGACGGCGCCCTCCCCTTTGCATCAAAGCCGGTGCAATGTCCTCAATCGGTCGAGCGGCGACGCCCAGAACTAACTGCTCACGGGAATTCGCGGACGCACCGAGGGGTCGGGTGAATGTTGCCATGAGCACCGATCATTGCCGCCCGGCATAACTTAGGCCACTGCCATCTCATCGCCCAGGAGCCATAAACTCGGTGCTGCGCCGTTCATCCCGAAGCCACCGACGACCAGGTCGACACCCTCGTCTCTCTCCTGACCGGCCTAGCCTTCGACCGCCTCGCCCTCAGCGTCCCTCCTACCGCCTCGCGCCGAGGGAGCGTGAGAGGGAGCCAGATCGGAGGCGCGACGTCGGCATTCGTCCCACTACTTCGGTACGCCGTCGCTAATCGAGAGCCACTGGCTCCAAGCCGAGCAAGTGGTGTATCCGCCGCCCGCGCTCAGGTCCTTCTCGCAGACCATGATCCGGATGTATCCGGTCTCAGCCATGTCATAGTTGCAGGCCGTCTCACCGTTCTGGGCACCGTTCGAGTCCACGCACGCCCCAGAGCGGCCGTAGTCGGTCTCCCAGCGCGTCACCGCACTCTTGCCGTCGAACCTCCAGTCGAGGGTGCCGACCCAGTCGCCGTCACTCTGGAAGTTTCCCTCGTCTCCGGCGGAGTTCTCCACCTCCCCTGGCCAGCTCGGCCACTCCACCGCGTGCGCCGGCGAAGCCACGAACGCCGCGATACCGACAGCTCCGACGAGGACGCCTGCCATCTTCTTCATTCCTACTTACCTCCACAGTCGATTGGGGAAAAATGTTACGAGAAGAATCCAGAGTCGGCCAACCAATTACCGTAGAGTCGAATGGAACGTAGCGAGAGTTCAGGCCGGCCAGGCGATCATCGACCGCGGGAACTCCCCCGGCCGGTCGCCGAGCTGCACCTCGCCGACACGTCCCGTGCCGAGGTCGATGGTCCAGCGCTAGAGCTGGATCGGAGTCATCTGCGACGCAGCTTCCTCGCGCGTACTCGTCCTCAATCTGCCTCTCGAGGGCGAATCCCCCGCCACGCGCCAGTGCGTCAATGCCCTCGGCGAGCCGGTCCGGCTCACTCTCCGCTCCTTGACCAGCAACTGGTCCGTAGGTCGCCAAGCCACGATCTTCGTCTGTGAGTGCACCATCGAAGCCCGGGCCGATTTCGACCAGGCCGGCTTCACCATCGCCGACCAGATTCTGTCCGTTGCTTCGGACACCTACTCCTGGCGGTGCGACACCACGACATACGCGGCCATCTGCGACCTTCCCGACCGGCCTGCCACAGCACGCAGTCTCTCCGAGGCACTCAATGATCTTCGTGTTCTCTCCACCGACACACGGATCCCAGTCCACGAAGAACGCCTCCTCGGAGACTTGCTGGCAGATCTCGCTGCCGGAAACGCATCACCTGGAATGAAGGCGAGCAGCCGGTGAGGCGAGTTCGAGTTCGAAGCCGCCGGAGCCGGTCGGACGCGATTCCTCGGGTCAACTCGCGTCCACGCCGGTTCCGGCGTACGACGTCGACGGCACGGTTCCGCGCGGTCGTGACGATCCAGCCGGCCGGATCGCCCGGGACACCGTCACGCAGCCACCGATCCACAGCGGTCACGAAAGCATCCTGTACGGCGTCCTCGGCAAGCGCGATGTCACCGAATACCCGGACCAGAGTGGCCACGGCCTGCCCGTGCGCCTCGCGGAATGCCCGCTCGACGTCGTCCATCCACCACCTCCGTCAGTGGCCGGCCTGCAGGCGTCCGGTGGCCCGGAACGGCCGCACCTCGATGTCGTGGTTGATGGCCTCCACAACCTTCTCCGCCGAGGCCAACGCTGCGTCGAGCCGGCCCGGTGCATCTCCTCCTCGAGCGCGATCACCCGTCCCACGAACGCCTGCATCTGCTGGAATATCCCGCTCCGCCCTAGTGACGAAAGGCGAAGCCACGATCAGGACAACTGAGGATGTCCTTTTTGTCCACGGCCGCGTTTAGCCTGCGGACATGAACCGGATCGATCGTCTGTACGCCCTCGTCGAGGAGCTGCGCGCGGCCGGGCCGAGGGGCCGTACGGCGCGGCAGTTGGCCGGGCATTTCGAGGTCAGTGTCAGGACCGTGGAACGCGATCTCAGTGCGCTCGGGCAGGCCGGCGTACCGCTCGCGACCAAGCAAGGACGCACCGGTGGCTACACGGTCGACCGGTCGATGAGCCTGCCGCCGCTCAACTTCACGTCCCGTGAGGCGACCGCGGTTGCCGTGGCCCTGAGCCGTGCCGACCATGTGCTCTTCGCCCGGGATGCCCGGAGCGCGTTGCAGAAGATTGTGGCCGCCATGCCGGAGCGCGCACTCGAGGAGGCCCGTGCGGCCGCCACGAAGGTCAGGTTGCTCGTCCACCCAGTGCCTCATCCCGATGCGGAGATCGCCGAGACGGTCTGGCAGGCCGTGCGCGACAACCACGTGCTGCGCATCAGCTACATCGACGTCGGCGGCGTCGAGACCGAGCGGGAGGTCGAGCCGCAGCACGTCGTCGTCGGTCCCAACGGCTCGTATCTCACCGCCTGGTGCCACCTCAGACACGAAGATCGGGTGTTCCGGATGGATCGCATCACCGTGGCCGAGCGCACCACGACACCGCCACCTCCGCGGCACGCCGTCCCCGAGGTGAAGGTCGACGGCCACGAGACGAAGCTGCCGGAGTCGGCACTGCGTCCTGAAGATCTTCTGCCGAACACCGACATAGGGGTGTCGCGAGCCAGTGCGACGGTGGGTGCAGCCCGTCGTCCCGGCGGGTGATTCGCACGATGAAGGAGACACTCATGAACGCCCCAGCTCCCGGCACCCTGGCCTGGTTCGAGGTCGCCACCAGCGACTCCGACGGCGCCCAGAAGTTCTACGGCAGCCTCTTCGACTGGACCTTCGACGCCGACGGCCCGGCGGCGACCGGCGGCCTGGACTACCGCAACATCAAGGCCTCCGGCGCCGACGGACCGATGGGCGGCATCTTCGGCACCGGCGGGCAGATGCCCGGCCACGCGGTGTTCTACATCCTCGTCGCCGACGTCGAAGCCACCTGCGCCGACGCGGAACAGCTCGGCGGCACGGTGGTGAGCAAACACCTCGACCCCGGTCCGGGCGCCCCGGCGTTCGCGTACCTCCGCGACCCGGCAGGTAATCAGTTCGGCGTCTTCACCCCATCGAAGGCCTGATGACACCAAACGCGCAGCGCCCGTCCCCGCCGGACCAGCCCGGCGGGGACGACGCCCGCGACCTCTACGACGAACTCACCGACGACCTCCTCTACGACCCCGCCATCGGCCGGTCCACGATGATGGGTTATCCCTGCGTCCGGCTGGCAGGACAGTTCCTCGCGTCGTACGACGAGAAGGCCGGCCGGTTGCTCGTGAAACTACCCAGCGAGCGAGTCGCCGAGCTCGTCGGGACTGGCACCGGCGACCAGTTCGCGCCCGCCGGGCGAGTCTTCCGCGAGTGGGTCGCCATCGCCACGATCGACCGCCATCTCTGGCGCACCCTCCTCGCCGAGGCCGTCACCTTCGCCCGGACGACCCTCGGCGGGCAGCCGTGACGGACAGCAGGCAAAGGCTTCGGCGGAAGGTGATTGTGGGTAGCACGATCACCTCACGCTGAATCGATCGTTCCCAGCGGGGCTACGACCCGGCCGAGCCGAACAGCTCGGCCATCCGGCGCATCAGCTCCTCGGGCGTCACGTCCTCGATGTGCGACGCGACGGTCCACCCGTGTCCGAACGGGTCGACGATGTGCCGGTCCCGGTCGCCGTAGAACTGATCCTCCGCCGGACGCTGCAGCGTAGCGCCGAGCTCCACCGCGCGCGCGATGACCGCGTCCACGTCCTCGACGTAGATGAACAGCGAGGCGGGAGAGCCCGGCAGCCCGCCTGGGGGCGGCGCAGCGGTCCCCCGCTGGGGGTCCTCGTCCTCAACAATGACGACCGAATCGCCGATCTGGATCTCTGCGTGAGAGATCGTCCCTGCCGGGCCGGGGAAGCGCATCCGCTCGGTCGCGCCGAACACCGAGCTGTAGAACTCCAGCGCCTTGACGGCACCCGCAACGGTGAGGGCTGGCGTCACCCGGCGGTACGAATCGGGGATAGGGCTGGGTTTTGCTGCCGCTGTCATCTGGGTTTCCTCCGTCGGTGCACTCGTGGATCTGCCCTGTCCGGGCCGCTCGGATGCCGCGCTCTACCAGTAAGACGATCGGAGGAACGGCGCATCCGACAACCGCCAGGAGATATCTGCCCAGTTTGCACCGGCCTGCGGGCACATCTCTCCGCTGACCGGCGTGGGTCGGGGCCGGAGCGACGTCGAGGAGCGGATCTGCGCGCTGCTGGTAAGACGGCGTGACGGATCGACGCACATCACATGTACGAGGACGCCATTCGCTCGTCCCTTGCTTACCGGTACGGCGAGATGCGCCCTTTGGCACGGACTGGAGAGAGGCACAACTCGATGCAGAATGTGGCACCGGTGATCAACCTGCGCCCGCGGGACAGAACGCTTCCGCTGGCGTTCGTCTCCGCAGTGGTCTCCCTGATCGCCACGTTTGCCGCAGTGGGATCGACGATCCCGCTTTTCAACATCTACCGGGCTGAGGACGGGTTCACCAATGCCGACGTCTCGCTGACGGTCGTCGCCTACTCCGCCGCTACTCTCAGCACGCTGTTGGTGTTTGGCCGACTGTCCAATCATGTGGGCCGACGGCCCATCGCGTTCGCCTGCCTCGGACTGCTTGTGGTGGCTTGTCTGCTGCTCTTGAACGTGCACGACATCGGCATCCTGATCGCCGGTCGGCTCCTGATGGGCCTCGGTGCCGGGCTGGCCAGTAGCACCCTCACCGCCTACATCGTCGACGCCGCGCCGGCGAGGCCGACCTGGCTGGCCTCCGTTGCTTCGAGCCAGACGGTCATGCTCGGTCTCGCCGTGGGTGCCATCGCATCCGGTGCCTTGGTCCAGTTCGGACCATGGCCACGCGGCCTGATCTACCTGGTTGCCATCGGGCTGCTCCTGCTGTCTGCCGCACTCGTCGCCATCAGCCCGGAAACCGTGACTCCGACGCCGGGCGGCTGGCGATCACTGCACCCTGGCGTTCGCGTACCGGTCCGTGTCAGACATCTGCTCCCCGTTGCGGCCGCGGTGTTCCTGGCCAC
The DNA here is from genome assembly GCF_036227145.1 of Kribbella sp. NBC_01484. Taxonomy (NCBI): domain Bacteria; kingdom Bacillati; phylum Actinomycetota; class Actinomycetes; order Propionibacteriales; family Kribbellaceae; genus Kribbella; species Kribbella sp. NBC_01484. The sequence goes on along the minus strand of NZ_CP109437.1, from coordinate 4,948,094 downwards.
CTGGGCGACCGGGGCCTTCTACCAGGCCTTCGTGCCCGCACTGGTCGAAGATCAACTGCACACCAACAGCTCACTCGTTCTCGGACTGGTATTCGCCGCTTATATGGGCCCCAGTGCTCTGGGTGCTCCCCTTGGCGGCCGGTTCTCACCAGCCGCGGGCCAGCGCATCGGCATGATCGCCTTCTTGGCCGGGTGGACCGGCCTGATCACGGCGATCACCACCGGCGCATTGCCCTTGTTCATCGCGGCAACCATCATTGCGGGAGCCGCTCAGGGCATCGCCATCAGCGCCGCGACCCGTGGCCTGCTGTTCGGCAGTACCCTGCCCGACAGGGCACCGACCTTCGCCGTGGTCTATCTCCTCAGCTACAGCGGCGCGACCATTCCCAGCCTCATCTCCGCCCGGCTCTCCGACATCTTCGCAGTACCGGAGATCGCCCGCGGATACGCCGGGCTTGCGATAGTCGCCACACTGGTCACTGCCTTCGCTGCACGAAACCCGCACGACCAAGAGCAGCCAGAATGATGAGCACACAAAGAGGCCTCATCGGTCCACTTTCGGACTCAGCTCTGTCACACCCGCCCGGTGCTCCGATCGCCGATGGCCTGCCATCACAAGCCCAGATCGATCTGGATCGTGCAATCTTGGTCGTATCGTGGCAGCGTCGACGTGTCGCCAGCCTGCCAGGGCACCGCGATGCGATGAGCCATTGGAGGACTATATAGTCCATTCATGGACGCGAGCCAGCCCCAGGCTATGAGGCGTCGCGGTCAGGTCAGCGAGCAACACACAGAGGAAGTAGCGATGACTGATCAGGTTCTTCGGCCCGATGGAACGGGCTTCTACCTCGCGGGCGGCGAGCTTATGGTCGCCAGCCCCGCCGAGCAGGCGATATCCGGCGGCCAGCCGGCCGACTTCAGCCTTACCGCAGGTCTGTTCGGCAGTGCCGATATGGATTTCATGTTCGCCAGCTGGAACACCACGCAGGCGGGTGATCTGCGTCGCGTACGGTCGGAGGACGGGCGCTTGGTCCTGCCGTTGCGGACACAGCCGGTGATGCTCACCTCACTTCCGAGCAAGGTGCGAGTGCAACTGCGTACCGCCGCAGGACTCCACGACGCCGAAGGCCTCTGGCAGCTCGTCCTTCACTTCCGCAACCAGACCGGATCGAGCCTGACCTGGCACGCCGGTCTTCCCGCCGAAGCGTTCGGTACAGGCTGGCTGGCTCCTTTGGCCGATCTGCTGACCATCGACGGCGCGGACGGCGCCGCGGCCGGTCCTGATGCCGCGACCAGCACGCCGGCGGTCGCCGTGGTCCACCACGCAGACGACGAGTACTACGAACTCCTCGTCGACGGCCAACAGGCCGGACTCCTCGTCTACCACGTGATCGGCTCGCACCTCTCGATCACGCACACCGTCATCGAACCGACCTACCGCGGCCGAGGTCTTTCGTGGGCGCTGGTCGGCCGCGCTCTCGACGACATCCGTACGAGGTCTGTCACGGTGTCGAACTACTGCCCGGTCGTCAGCCGATTCGTCGAGAAGAACCCTGACTACCGCGATCTCCTCAGCATGCCGCGGCCGGCCTGACCCTCCCTCGGACAATGACCCGGCCCTGGGCGACTCATCACTTCCGAGCCGCGGTCCCGCCGCTGTTCTACTTGTCGTTGGCCGACTTTGCGTGCGCTCGGACCGAGTCCATCGCCAGATCGAGTGCGATGTGCATCGGCCCGGGATCGCGGGCCGCTTGGGCGAGAACATACCCACCCTGGAGTGCGGCCATGATGCCCGTCGCCAGCGTCTGTGGATCAGCGTCCTCGGCCAGTGTGCCGTTGGACTTCATCCGCTCGAGCGCGGCGGTCAGCAGCGAGATCCAGGATGTCAGGTGCGCGTCGAGATCGACGCGCGCTGCCTCGTCCTGATCGGAGAGTTCGGTCGACAGTGACCCGAGTTCGCAGCCCAGCGCTCCACGGCGTGCTGTGACTCGCTGGAGTATGGCCCTGCACCACCGATCCAGGCCACTCAACGAGTCAACCCTGCGGAGATACTGCTCCTCACGTTCGAGCACGCGCCCGCCCCGCAGTGCGATCACCGCTTGGACCAAGGCGCTCTTGTCGCTGAAATGCCGGTAGAACTGTGACTTGCTCGTCCCACTCGCGGCCGTCACTTCGTCGAGGGTGGTCGCTGCGGCACCCTTCAGAGACATCAGCTCGTCGGCAGCGGCCACGATCCGGGCTCTGGTGGCCGCGCCGCGAGCGGTCAGGCGGCGATCGAGCTCATTCACTGTCTCGGGCACGAAAAGAGCTTATCGGGACCGAGCAACGATTGCCGCCGACTGTGGAGATGCCCGACGTACGTCGGCGTGCCGGCCACCGCCATCACGGCCGGCGGTCGCGACGGCGGTCGATGGTCTCACTCGACGGGTAAGTCCCCCTGCCGGGGCCGACACCAACCTTCGTGAGGAGCCGGCGCGTCGCCGGCCGGTCTGCAGGAGGACGTATGAGCGAGGTCAGTCGCGCGGCCGACGTCAGGATCGACGCAGGCGCGGCGAGCGCCGAAGAAGCTGCGATCCACGGTGTGGACGACGAGCCGCTGGAGCTTGATGAGGTCAACTGATCGACACAGCACCGACACGATGACGCTGACCTGTCACCAGCACGTGCAGTGCCGGCTTCGGGAAAGGACCGCAGAGCGATGAGAACCCTGGTGAACGACTCCGAGCGCAACCTGACCGTGGTCGAGAACGACGAGTTGCGAAGGTACGAACTACTCGTCGCAGGAACGACGGTGGGGACCCTCGACTTCCGTGTCCTCGGGCCACGGCGTGTCCTCGGTCATACCGAGATCACTGAGGATCAGCGAGGCCGTGGACTCGCCACAGCCCTGATCAACGCAGTCCTCGACGACCTCATCGCCGAGGGAGTCCGGATCACGAACTACTGCCCTGCTGTCGAGCGATTCCTTCAGCGCCATCCGGAGTACGTCGTGGTACTCGATCCATTGCACCCGCCGATCCAGCCCCGATCCAGGCCCCGGGCAGGCGGGAGACAGCAGATGGATCGTTCCGGTCCCCTGCAGCAGATCGTGCATGCCCAGCACTCCAGGCTCAGAGAGCTGGCCGCGCGTTCTCAGGATCCGAGCACCGACGGATTCGAGAGGCGTCGCATCACGGACCAGTTCGCGGCCGTTGCCGCACAGCATGCCGCGGCAGTCGCTGACGTCTTGCTGACCGCGGCCACGACGTCGTCCGGTGACGACGCCGCGGTCCTGCTCGAGAATCTCAGACAGTTCGAGCAGGCGCCGCGGGTACTCAAAGGTCGGGCGTACGGCGACGCGCGCTTCCTGGACCTCAGCGCAACCGAGACCTGGCGAGAAGCCGAACGCCTACTGGCCGAGCACGAATCATGGGAGACGAGGGTCGTGTCCGGACTGGAGCGAGTTCGTGGTACCGAGGGCAGCACAGAGCTGGCCCGCGCCTTGGCGAAACGGCAATGGAGTTCGCCGACGCGACCGCACCCCAACTCGCCGCATGCCGGAGTCGCCGGACGAATAGCGCGCCAGCTGTGGCGCATCGCCGACTCGACCTGGGACGAGCTGGAGGGACGCGGGCTTCCGACCGAGCCGATGGAGCACGCGAATCAGCATACGGCCTTCTCTCTTTACCTCTTCGGAACCACCGACGACGCCGACCCCACGGCCGGACCCGATACACCTCACACTCATCAAGATCCCGGGAACCAGTAAGCCGGACCTCCGATCAGCACACAGATAGGGACATCCGGGTCACTCCGGCCCGGCACGGATCGAGGGAAAGCTCATGAGTGGATACTTCGAAGGTCGCAAGCTCATCGTGGTCGGTGGGAGCAGCGGCATGGGGCAACAAACCGCAGTGGATATCGTCGGGCAAGGGGGCAAAGCCGTCATCGTCGGGCGTCAGCAGGCCAAGGTCGACCAGACGGTCGCCGAGCTCGGTGAGAAGGGCGAGGCCTGGGGGATCACGGCCGACCTCGCGGATCGCAAGCAGGTAGAAGACGTCCAGGAGCAACTCGCCGCTGACCATGCCGATGCGACGCTGCTGGTCAACGCGGCCGGATTCTTCATCCCCAGGGAATTCCTCGACTACAGCCAGGAGAACTACGACGCGTATCTGGAGCTGAGTCGGGCTACGTTCTTCCTGACCCAGACGGTGGTGCGAGGTATGAAGGCTGCAGGCTCCGGTGGTGCGATCGTCAACATCGGCAGCATGTGGGCCCATCAGGCGGTGGCGGCGACGCCGGCGACCGGGTACTCGATGGCGAAGGCCGGCCTGCACGCCCTGACCCACAACCTGGCCATGGAACTGGCGGCTGACGGCATTCGCGTCAACGCGGTCGCGCCCGCAGTGGTGGCCACACCGTTGTACGAGGGCTTCATCCCCGCCGACCAGCTCGAGGAGGCGGTGAAGGGATTCGACGGCTTCCACCCCTTGGGACGGGTCGGAACAGCCCAGGACATCGCCTCGTCGATCGTCTTCCTCCTCTCACCCGAGGCCAGTTGGATCACCGGGGCGATCCTGAACGTCGACGGCGGCGTGATGGCCGGACGCAACTGACGGCCGAGCACGCGAACCTGGCCGGTGGTTGCTACTGAGGTATGCAGAAGCACTCGCGGGGCCGGCCAGGGACGGTCGACGACCAAGGCTTGTCTACCGAGCAGGGCTCCGCTCCGAAATCTCAGGTAAGAAACCGGTCTGTCGCCGTGGCCATTTCGTACGCGCGGGTGGCCGCACCGATCAGGTGATCCCGAACGATGCCGCTGACGAGCGAGCGCTCGATCACGTCCCTGTGGAATGAGTGTGGAGTGCCCATGACGAGTTTTCAGACCGTGTCTGCCGGCGGGTTGGAGGTCTTCTACCGCGAAGCGGGTAAGCCGGGAGCACCGAAACTCCTGCTGCTGGGCGGATTCCCTTCCTCGTCTCACCAGTTCCGGAACCTGATGCCGGCCTCGCCGACAGGTTCCACCTGGTCTCGCTCGACTACCCCGGGTTCGGGAACACCGAAATGCCGGATCCGGCCGACTGGGACTACACCTTCGACCACCTCGCAGAGATCGTCGACGAGGCATTGCTCGCCATCGACTTCACCGGCCCGATGGGGCTGTGCATGCAGGACTACGGTGACCCGATCGGGAACCGGCTGATCTCGCTTCATCCGGACTGGCTCCAGTGGCAGGTCATCCAGAATGCCAACGTCTACGAGGAGGGGTTCACCGAGATCTGGGACGGGATGCGTCACGGCCTCTGGGCCAACCGCAATGCCGAGACCGAGGCGCCACTCGAGGCATTGCTCGAACCGGAAGCAGTGAAAGCGATCTACCTGACCGGCCACTCCGATCCGACGAAGATCAGCCCGGACAACTGGAACCTGGATCTGCACTTCCTGGCCCGGCCGAACGCGCGCAGGGTGCACCTGGATCTCTTCTACGACTACCGGACGAACGCCGCCCAGTACGTCGCCTGGCAGCGACGACTGCGCCGCGACCAGCCGAGAACGCTGATCCTCTGGGGCCAGGGAGACATCTTCTTCACCTCAGCCGGTGGCGAGGCGTATCTGCGTGATCTCCCCGACGCGAAGCTGGTTCGCCTGAATTCCGGACACTTTGCAACAGAGGACTGCTTGCAAGAGATCGTTGACGGGATCAACAGTTTCTACGACGAGACCGTCAGATAGCCCAGACTCCGACTCCCCCCGAGCGCCTGTCCCCTGCCGGGTGCAGCGGGTAAGCCCGCTCATCCTGCCCGTCGGCCGACGCTACTCATGCGATCTGCTGCTCCGCCAGGTAGCCGGCGTCGACCAAAGCGGTTCGCAGCTTACGGCGGGCATCGAACATCATCTTGTAAATCGCGTTGTGTGTCGCGCCGAGCTGATCAGCGAGCACGTCGGTGGGCATCCCGTTCAGCACCAGCGCGACGAAGACGATCCGTTGCTTCGCCGTCAGATTCCGGTCGACGGCACGATGCACCGCCTTCATCAGATCCCGGCCTTCGGCCTGCGCCTCTGGCTCGATCCCCAGCCGCGCGGGAAGGCGGTCCCAATCCTCTTCGTCGAACGCGACGCCGGCCCGCTGCCAGAAGTGCCGGTTGACCTTGGCCGCCACGTCGAAGATCACGAACTTGTACGCCCAGGTGGTGAACTTGCAGTCACCGCGGAACGTCTCGACCTTGCCGCAGATCGCCAGTAGGGCATCGGCGGCTGCTTGGTGCGCGATGTCGTCCAGCTCCGGCCCGACGAGTCGCAGCCTCGCCGCCCGCCGCCCGGCCTCCGCCCTCGCGGCTCGCAGGAGAATCTCGTACAAGCGTCGGCTCGCCAGCTCACCCCGATCCCCACCGCCGCTCAGGTCGCGAACCCAAGCACGGTTCTCCCGGGCCACCTCTGGGGAGACGACACGTACCTGCGACAACGACTCGGAACCTTCGCTCTTCATGGATCTCCGGCGATCAACGGAACGTACTGATCACTGGTCCAGCGCCTCAATGTCGGACCCGTGAAACAACATGATGGACGATACCGTCCATCAAAGCCTCCGTCCACTCGGCGTCGAGCGACCCTCGGCACAGCGCGAGTCCACCAGCCACTTCAGGACGATGTGCACCTCGATCGCCGAGACAGAAGGTGATAGTGAACACATCACGCTTGAGCAGGACTTGACCGCAGCGAGGCATAGTTCGCGCTCACCGTCGCATGACGATGTCATTAACTGGTCGATCTCGTCCTATTTCTCGCAACAACGGCTGCACCCGGAAGGTCGGCCAGGTCATCTGACACGAATAGGCATCGCCAGATTTCAGGGACGGATCGAGAGCCGCGTGGACGAACTCACAGCATTGCGTGACGAGATCAGGAACGACACCTCGAACGCGTGGGCCACAGAGCGTGGGTACGAACCGATCTACTCCGCATCATCGCGTTCGAAGATCGTCGTCATTGGCCAGGCCCCCGGCCGGCAGGCTCAGGACAGCCAGATCCCATGGAACGACGCCAGCGGCATCAAACTGCGGCAGTGGCTGGGCGTCACCGACGCGCAGTTCTATGACCCGGACACGATCGCCCTGCTGCCGATGGATTTCTACTATCCGGGCAAGGGCGCCCACGGCGACCTCCCTCCGCGCCCGGCCTTCGCGTCACGGTGGCACCAACGAATCCTCGAGACGATGCCTGGAGTTCGCCTCACAGTTGTCATCGGCCGCTACGCCCAGAAGCACTATCTGGGAACCGGCGCCAAGAGGAACCTGACCGAAACCGTCCGCGCCTATCGGGACTATCTTCCGGACCGGATCCCGCTCGTCCACCCCTCACCCTTGAACTTCAGGTGGCAGGCAAAGAACCCGTGGTTCGAGACGGAGGTGATCCCTGCTCTGCAGACACTCGTCGTGGATGCTGTCTCCCACGCTCCCCAGGACACTGCCGACGACCGGCCGCCCAGGAGCTACTCGTAGCGGCCGTCGAATGTCACGCCATCACGAAGGCCGGTGAACCGCAGCCCGACGATCCGCTCGTCCTCGACTCGTTGGTGGCCTCCGAGCCACCGTGGCTTACGGCACATCGGAGTCGACAAGTCAGGCGGTGGTGCGCCGCGGGAGCACCCAGCCCGGACGTACGAAGTGGCAGGTGTAACCGGCCGGGTACCTGATCAGGTAGTCCTGGTGCTCGGGCTCAGCCTCCCAGAACGGACCAGCGGGCTCGATCGTCGTCACGGCCTTGTCAGGCCACAGACCTGACGCGTCGACGTCGGCGATCGTGTCGCGAGCGACCTTGTCCTGTTCGGGCGTGAGCGGAAAGATCGCCGAGCGGTAACTCGTGCCGACGTCATTGCCCTGACGGTTCACTGTCGACGGGTCGTGGATCTGGAAGAAGAACGCCAGGATGTCACGGTACGTCGTCTGCGCCGGGTCGAAAACGATCTCTACCGCTTCTGCGTGACCGGGATGATTGCGGTACGTCGCGTGGTCGTTCTGCCCGCCGGTGTATCCAACACGCGTCTCGAGCACGCCGGGCTGCCGGCGAATCAGGTCCTCCACCCCCCAGAAGCACCCACCGGCGAGGACGGCCGTCTCGGTGCCGGGCTTGCGGGTGACCTGCCCGGTGTCGTGAATTCCGCTGGTCATGATGCATGCTCCTCTGTGCTGATGGTGTCTGACGTCTCGAACATCGACCGGTACTCGTTGTGGAATGCGGGCTCGGTCCCGTCTCTCCGCGTGACGTGGAGCTGGCTGTCGGTGAGGCGGCTGAGCGCCTCCGGAGTCTTCCTGTCGTCGTGCGACACGGTTTCTCCTCCTCTGACGCCGCTGGCTGCGCCGTCACTGGCAACAACACTGCAGACAATCGATTTGGTCCCGGATCCCGTAGAACCCGTTGTGACCGCGATCTCAGCTCGGCTGGGCCATCCGCAACATGAGCGATAGAGCAGTAGCTCAGATGTCATCCCGGCCGTCACTGTGCAGCTGACTGTGCAGATCATCGTCCTGCACAGCGGCCAGTAGTCCGTCGGCATCTTCCGCGCATGCTCCGCACGCAGCAAGGTGCGACGCCAATCCGGGATACTGCCCGGCAGCGTCGACTCCGGCCACGAGTAGCTCGGCATAGGTGTGCAGAACAGCCATTGCCTCATCACACCCGACGTCACGCGGGTCGGTGGCCAGGAACCGCTCCAGTCCCTCCCGCCACCCGGTCATCACCTTTCACCTCTCCCCGTGATCAGTACCTTTGGCAGCCGTCGGCTCCCTGCTGGATATCCGTTAGTGGTCGGATGGGCGCGGATCTTACGCCACGGATCGACGACCTCAGGTTGATCGCGCCCTCCTTCAACGGGTCGCTCCCACGGCGGCGACCTCGTGCCGACACTCGTCTCGACCTGCGCGGTAAGACGTCGAAGGTGTGGTGCCGCCAATGCTTGTGAACCGAGAATGCGTTGTAGGCGGACGCTGGATACTGGGAGGTGCCTGATGAGGGCGATTGTGGTGACGGACCAGGCAGCAGGAACGGCCGGAATGACGCTGACCGAGCGTCCTGACCCGCCGGCGGCGATCAACGACGTCGTCGTCGAGATTCATGCGTCGGGCTACGTCCCGACCGAGCTGGACTGGCCGTCGACCTGGACCGATCGTGCCGACCGCGACCGGTCGCCGTCGATCCCGGGGCACGAGCTGGCCGGAGTGGTCAGCGCACTCGGCTACGGCACGACGGGGCTGTCGGTGGGACAGCGCGTGTTCGGCCTCGCCGACTGGCATCGCGACGGCACCCTGGCGGAGTACGTGGCGATCGAGGCACGCAACCTCGCCCCGCTCCCGGGCGACGTCGACTTCACGGTCGGTGCGAGCCTGCCGATTTCAGGGCTGACCGCGTGGCAGGGACTGTTCCAGCACGGCCGCCTACAGGCAGGCCAGAGCGTCCTCGCGCACGGCGCGGCCGGCGCAGTCGGCACGATGGTGACCCAGCTCGCGCGCGAGGCCGGCGCCTACGTCATCGGCACCGGACGCGCCGCCGACCGTGAGAAGGCGCTCGACTACGGTGCACAGGAGTTCGTCGACCTCGCCGGCGACTCGCTGGAAGACGTCGGCAAGGTCGATCTGGTGTTCGACCTCATCGGCGGCGACATCCAGAAGAGCTCCACGGCCCTGATCAAGACCGGAGGAACGCTGGTGACCGTCGTGGGGCCACCCGAGGCGCGGCCCGCGGAGGGCCCGGCGATCGACTTCGTCGTCGAGGCCGATCGCGCCCAACTGAATGAGATCGTCCAGCGGGTGCGAGACGGGCGGCTGCGGACGAACATCGGCACCATCGCGACCCTCGACGATGCTGTCGCCGCTTTCAATCCCACTGAGCGCCTCAGGGGAAAGACGATCATTCGTGTTCGTCCGTAGCGCACGGACAGGCAGGCGGTCCCGTCTCCGCTCAGTACCGCGATGACGTGAGCAACGATGCTGAAGAACGGCCGGGCGAAGGCCGTTCTTCAGCACCCAGGAACGATGTCCGTGCTTGACGACGAAAAGCCATCGGCGTACTCGCGCTGGTCCAGGGTTCCGCCATGTTCATCTCGCCCTCGACCTTCCTGGACCTGTGGCCGTGGCCGCTCACTCCACTGTCCTGCCGAACGCTGGCATCCGTGTGCTGCCTGGTGGTGTGGATCAGTTCGCGGGCAAGGCGGCGAGGGATCGGCCGGTCTTGAAGAAGTTGGTGAGGGCAGCCGTCTCGGGGAGCTCGGTCATCAGTCGGCGGGCGCCGAAGGTTGCGTTCCAGACGTCGCCGGTCCGTGGTGTCCAGGGGCCGACGTACGCATACGGCTCCGGAATGCTGAGATCCGGCGAGGATCAGCTCGGCGACACCGTGCAGCGAGCGTCGGGTTACGGCGAGCGAACGTTCGTCCATGACTGCAATCTCCTCCTGTAACGCCTGGCCCGTGGCAGGCACTGACCCATCAGAAGGTCCGTGTCGCGGAGGGTGGGAGACGTTACATGACAGCGAACTGGCATCGCGTGGATGAGGTCGACGTACCGGCCGATGGACGAGTCCGCAGTGTCGTGGTGGACGGTCGAAGCATCGCGCTCGCCCGATGCGGGGTCCGGTTGGGTGCCCTGGAGAACAAGTGCCCGCACCAAGGCGGGCCGCTGGGTGAGGGCTCGATCGAGAAGGGTCTGCTGCGCTGCCCGTGGCATGGGTACGACTACGACCCGATCACCGGTCAGCCGCCGGAGGGATTCTCCGACAGTGTCCCGTCGTATCCGGTGGACGAGCGCGCCGACGGGGTCTACGTGCAGCTGCCCGACCCACCGCAGCAGGTCCGTACGGTGGCCGACGTACTGGTCGAGACATTGGTTGCCCATGGCATCAGTCATGTCTTCGGCATGGTCGGGCACTCCAACCTCGGGTTCGCCGAGGCGATGCGCCGGGCCGAGGAACGCGGTGAGCTGACCTACATCGGCATCCGGCACGAAGGAGCGGCCGCCTTCGCCGCCAGTGCCTACGGCAAGCTCACGGGTCGTCCCGCGGCCTGCTTCGCGATCGCCGGTCCGGGCTCGACCAACCTGCTCACCGGTCTGTACGACGCCAAGCTCGACGAGGCACCGGTAGTCGCGATCTCGGGTCAGGTCCCGTCGAAGGTCCTCGGCCGGGGCGCGTTCCAGGACCTCGATCTGACCGCGGTCTTCAAGGACGTCGCGGTCTCCAGTACGGCGGTGCAGGCCGGCAGTGACCACGCCGAGCTGGCGGCGCTGGCGGTCAAGCACGCGATCGACAGCCGCGGCGTCGCCCACCTGGTGCTGCCGGACGAAGTCCAGGTCCTTCCGTCCGAGAGTCCGGCGAAAGGTCCTGCCGGGCGGTTGTCGCGGCGGCGGATCCGGCCCGACGACGACACCTTGGCCCGGGCCGCTGCGATGATCGGCGACGCCCGCCGACCAGTGCTGATCGTCGGGCACGGCGCTCGTGGGGCAGAGGACCAGGTACGCGGGCTGGCCGAGCACCTGAATGCACCGGTATTGACCACGTTCAAAGCGAAAGGTCTGGTGCCGGACACACATCCGCTCGGCGCCGGGGTACTCGGCCGCAGCGGTACTCCGGTCGCCAGCTGGCTGATGAACGAGTCGGACCTGCTCATCGTGGTCGGCGCATCGTTCTCGAACCACACCGGCATCGCGGCCTACAAGCCGATCATCCAGATCGACGACAACCACACGGCGATCGGCCGCTTCGACGCCGTCACCGTCGACGTCCTCGGCGACGCCGGACTCGCCCTGGCCGCACTGACCGGCAGGCTCACCGACACCAAGGCGGACGATCAGCGCCCCGACCTCGCCGAACGCTGGGCGATCTGGCGGGCGGAGAAGGCGCGCCGGGTGAACGACGACCGCGGCCGCGGCGTCTCGGCGGCCGCCGTGTTCGGCGCGCTCTCCGGGCACCTACCAGCGGATGCCGTGCTGACTGTTGACGTCGGCAACCACGCGTACTCGCTCGGACGCTATCTGGAGTCGAAGGGCCAGCCGGTGCTGATGTCGGGCTATCTCGGCTCGATCGGCTTCGGCTATCCGGCCGCGCTCGGCGCCTGGGCCGCCGCGCCTGGCCGGCCGATCGTCGCGGTCACCGGCGACGGCGGGTTCGGCCAGTACGCCGCCGAGCTGACGACCGCGGTGAAGTACGGCATCCCGATCAAGCATGTACTGCTCGACAACCACTCGCTCGGCAAGATCAGCAAGGAACAACTCGCCGCCGACTACCCCGTCTGGCACACCTCACTGCGCAACCCCGACTGGGCGGCGTACGCCGAACTCTGCGGCGCAACCGGGATCCGCGTCACCCGCCGCGCCGAGCTCGACGACGCGATGACCGAACTGTTCGCCACCACCGGACCGGCCCTGCTCTGCATCGAGCAGGACGCCGAACTGCTCTAGGAGAAGCCATGCCCGAGTACGACGACCTGCGCGCGCTGTACCTGAACTGCACCCTGAAACGATCACCCGCCGTCAGCCACACCGAGGGACTGATCGACGTCAGCCGGAAGATCCTGGAGAAACAGGGCGTCCAGGTCGACGTGATTCGCGCGATCGACCACGACATCGCCACCGGCGTCTGGCCCGACATGACCGAGCACGGCTGGGCCGTCGACGAGTGGCCCGTGATCCAGGAGCAGGTGATGGCGGCCGACATCCTGGTGATCGCCGGACCGATCTGGCTGGGCGACAACAGTTCGGTCACCAAAAGGGTCATCGAACGCTTGTACGGCAACTCCTCGATCCTCAACGAACACGGCCAGTACACGTACTACGGACGCGTCGGCGGCTGCCTGATCACCGGTAACGAGGACGGCGTGAAGCACTGCGCGATGAACATCCTCTACTCGCTGCAGCACCTCGGCTACACGATCCCGCCACAGGCCGACGCCGGCTGGATCGGCGAGGCCGGCCCGGGCCCGTCGTACCTGGACATGGACTCCGGCGGCCCACAGAACGACTTCACCAACCGCAACACGACGTTCATGACCTGGAACCTGATGCACCTGGCCAGAATGCTGAAAGACGCGGGCGGCGTCCCTGCATTCGGCAACCAGCGGTCCGAATGGGACGCCGGCTGCCGCTTCGACTTCGAGAACCCGGAGTACCGTTGACCGTTCTCCTGTACGGTCGGCCTGTGGGGGTGGTCCTGCCGACGGACGACGTCCTCGTCGCCGGGCTGCAGGCCGGGGACGGGGAGACATTCGCGTGCCTGCTGAACGGCTGGTCTGGCTCGATGCTGCGGCTGGCCCGGTCTTTCGTTTCGACCGCGGCGAGCGCCGAGGAGGTCGTCCAGGACACCTGGTTGGCCGTCTTCCAGGGCATCGAGCGGTTCGAGGGCCGGTCCTCTCTGCAGACCTGGGTCTACCGGATCCTGATCAACATCGCCCGCAAACGAGGGTCCGCCGAGCAACGCACCGTACCGTGGGCCAGCCTGGCCCCGGACCGGGACCCGACTGTCGACCCGAGCCGGTTCCGCGGCCCACACGACCAGTACCCGGGCGGGTGGCTGGCGTTTCCGGAGCGGTGGCCGTCAACCGAGAGCGAGGTCCTGGCCAACGAGGTCAGAGCGACCGTGGCGGCGGCGATCGAGAGTCTCCCGATCCGCCAGCAGGTGGTCCTGACACTGCGGGACATCGACGGTCAGACCGCCGACAACGTCTGCGCCCTGCTCGACATCTCGACGGCGAACCAGCGCGTCCTCCTGCACCGCGCCAGGGCGGCGGTGCGCAGCCACCTCGAGCGGTACTTCGCAGCGACCGGAGTTGAGTCATGACGTGTGCAGAGCTGGTTGAACTCGTCACCGCCTTCCTCGAAGGAGCGCTCGACCCGGACACCGAACGGCGTTTCATCGAGCACCTGGCGGTCTGCGACGGCTGCGAGACGTACGTCGACCAGATGCGCCGCACCGTCGCCGAAGTCGGCCAGGTGGAACCCGAGAGCCTCTCGGACGAGACACGCGATCGCCTGCTCGAAGCGTTCCGCACCTTCCCGCGCGAGTGAGCTGTAACGTCCGAGCGCTCCACCGGCACTGAACCGCCATGCCGGATGTGGAGTTCACCACGATCCGGCCGCGCTACTCCTGACTCGAATCGACGAGTGAAGCTAATTTCCGTCGCTCTCCGTATTCCACCGAACTACCGGCGATAACCCCTTATGATTTACGAACAATTTCGGCCGGGATAACGGGTCCCTTACCGCCAGCGGAGATTCCTTATTGGGCATTGCTCAGACATCTATTGTCAAAGGAATTCAGCGGTATCGCCCTAGGAAAGGAACTTCCATGCGCACCAGATCGGCCCGTGTCCTGGCTCCCGCACTGGCCGCCGTCGCCGCGGCGTCCCTGCTCGGACTCTCCCCCGCACACGCGACGGCCGGCCCTGTCGCGAACCCGGTCGTCGGGCACGTCTACGAGACGACCAACTCGGCCGCCGGTAACGCGATCCAGGTCTTCGACCGGTTGCATGACGGCCGGCTGCAGGCCGGCGCCACAGTCCCGACCGGCGGTCGTGGGCTGGGTTCCTCCCTCGCCTCGCAGAACGGTCTGGTCCGAGACGGCAACCTGCTGTTCGCCGTGAACGCCGGGGACGACACCATCTCGACCCTCGCCATCACCGGCCACGGCCTGGTACGCCGTGACGTCGCCGCCAGCGGCGGCGACCAGCCGGTCAGCCTCACCGTGCGCCATGGACTTGTCTACGTCCTGAACCAGAACAGCGAAAACATCAGCGGCCTCCGGGTGAGCCACGACGGCCACCTCCAGCCGCTGCCACACTCGACCAGGGCACTCAGCAAGACCACAGCCAATCCGACCGCGGCCGCACAGGTCTCGTTCAGCCCCGACGGACAGGCCTTGGTCGTGACCCACAAGGGCGACCAGACGATCGACACCTTCGCCGTCAGGAACGGTTACGCCGGACCCGCCGTCGCCCACCACTCCTCAGGCTCGACGCCGTACGGATTCGCCTTCGACCGCCGCGGCCACGCGATCGTCTCCGAAGCCGATGCCAGCGCCGTCTCGTCGTACGCCGTACACGCGAACCAACTGCGGACCATCAGCGCTTCGGTGCGCGACAACCAGGCGGCCGCCTGCTGGCTCGTGGTCACCCGCGACAGCCGCTTCGCCTACACCGTCAACGCAGCCAGCTCGTCGATCTCGTCGTACCGCATCACCACCGACGGGCACTTGCGGCTGGTGGCATCAGTAGCAGGAAGCACCAGCGGTGGCGGCACGGACGCCGCGCTGAGCCGTGACAACACGTCCCTCTACGTCCGCCTCGCCAACGGTGTTGTCGCCTCGTTCAGCGTCCACCACGACGGCTCACTCACCACGCAGAATGACACCGCCGGAGCCGCCATCTCCGGCCCCGCAGGACTCGCCACCGACTGATCAGGCGATCAGAACGAGCACACGTGAAGGCTGATGCCAGGGGGCGCGTAACGTCTCGCGCCCCCTGTGACACAAACATCCAGAAGAGCCAAAGCCACGCCGACAGCCGGAGTTCGCCGAGATGATCGTGCATCGCTATGACGGGGACCGGGATCTACTGCGCCCGCTCTTCCGGGAGGCCGACGACTCCGAGCAGCAGATCGATGCCTACCTCGACCTCGGCGCGGTGTTCGTGGCTGAAGACGACGGCGAGATCATCGGCCACCTACAGCTGATCACCGGCGACGACGCCGAACTGAAGAGCATGGCCGTCACCGAGAGCCGCCGCGGCACAGGCGTCGGCCGGGCTCTGGTCCGCGCAGCGCTCGAACACTGCCGACAGAACGCGGCGAAACGTCTCCTCGTCGCCACAGCGGCAGCCGACATCGGCAATCTGCGCTTCTACCAGCGGCAAGGCTTCCGCATGCTTCGCATCGAACGCGACGCGTTCGTGCCTTCGACCGGCTACCCCGATGAAATCGTCATCGACGGCATCCCGCTACGCGACCGCGTCTGGCTCAGCCAGGACCTGGCAGGAGAGGCATGAAAACCGAACGAACACCACTGTTCTGCGACGCCGACCTGGCCGAGCGAATCGAGCTGGCCGAATCCCAGCTCATCGAAGCCACCGCCGTCGCCGCCCACCGCCGCCTCGCCAATGACCGAGGCTTCGTGATCCCGATCGCGGGTGGACTCGCGAGCTTCGCCGACCACGACTCGCCGTTCAACAAGGTCGTCGGGCTCGGATTCGGCGGCGTACCGACCACCCGCGAGCTCGACGAGATCGAGCACGCGTACGCCGCCGTGGGCGCGCCCGTGCAAGTCGAGCTCCCGCACCTCGCCGACCCCGAGATCGGCATCGCCCTCAGCCGGCGTGGATACCAGTTGGAGTCGTTCGAGAACGTGCTCGGCATCGCGATCGACAACAGGTACGACGTCACGCTGCCCGACGGAATCGAGATCCGGCCGAGCGGCGATCAGGAGCTCGACGTTTGGCTGAACGTGATGGCCGACGCGGTCGCCGTACCGGACACACAAGGAGTCCCGTGGCGCGAGGAGTTTCCGCGCGAAACCTACATCGAAGCCGAACGTGACGCCGCAGCAGCGGACATCAGGCGCTACATCGCCCTACTGAACGGCGAAATCGCGGGCGGCGCCGGGCTCCGCACAGCAGACGGCATCGCCCAGTTCGCCGGCGCCGCAACGCTCCCCGCACACCGCCGCCACGGCATCCAGTCCGCTCTCCTGTTCACGCGCCTCTCCGATGCAGCTGCCGCAGGCTGCGACGTCGGCGTGATCACCACCCAACCCGCCTCGAAATCCCAGCAGAACGCCCAACGCAGCGGCTTCAACCTCCTCTACACCCGCGCCGTTCTGGTGAAGCACCTCGACGCCACCTGAACAATCCAGGCACATCAGAGCCGGCCGTCGACGAGGGTGACCGCGGCGGGCAGTCTCCGCAGCCGCAGCATCGCGACCGTCCCGAGCAGTGGCGCAATCGCGAGCGGCAGTAATGCGTAACGCCAACCGACGACATCGACGGCTACCGGCACGAGGCGAACGCTGACAACGATGTGATCGCAGCGGCAGGCGACGCGCATCGCGGTGTAGCCCTAGTTCTCTGCCTCCTTCAGCACGCTAGTGCCGCGTCAAGCGAGGTTGGGGAGGTAGTCCGGAGCGACCACTACCCCGAAGCCCCTCCCGGCGGCCAGGTGCGGGGTTCACCCCTGATCTGGTCCCTTCACCCCGGGTATGCGGTGGGTAGAAGGGTGCAGCTGCGAGGTTCTCCCCTGATCTGGTCCCTTCACCCCGGGTATGCGGTGGGTAGAAGGGTGCAGCTGCGAGGTTCTCCCCTGATCTGGTCCCTTCACCCCGGGTGTGCGGTGGGTAGAAGGGTGCAGTTGCGAGGTTCTCCCATGAAATTGACCGGGCGGAAGGCGAGTGCGGTAACGACCTCGACGTTTCCTGGCGAGGCACTAGTCGCGGATGAGGAGACCGCTGTCTGGTCAGGCTAGTCATCGAGGTTCCAGGCGCCTCAGGCTTTCTGCGCCGACACAAGGCGGCCTCCACCACGTACAGGGCTGACGGATACGAGTACCGTGGCCGTCCCGTCCGACGACCGGTATGACCGTGAGCAACTGAGGCGGCGACTCAAGCTCGCCGACCTCGCAACCCCGGCAGCCGCTCCTGCACACCTCTTTACGCACCTCAATCAGCGCGAGAGGACGGCTAGCTATGAGACCTGATGCGTCCAGCGCAACCGCTGAATCCGTTACCTGCAACAGATTTTGATTGCCTACGGCAATCCATGAGCAAGTTCGGCTGCAAATCAGCGGGTTCGGGGTTCGAGTCCCTGGCGGCGCACAAACATGCATGTCTGAGGCGGGTTCCGTCATGGTGAACCCATCCCAGGTGTGACTTGTGGGGTGGGCTGTGTCGCTAGGGGTCCTCAGCGATCGTCTCCAGTGCGTTGGCCTCCGCTGGGTTCTTGGCCGTGCGTCCCATGTAGACGTCCTGGGTCAGCGCCGCAACCTCGATGACCTCCGAGCGGCGACTGTTCGGTGTGCCGTAGACAGCGAGAGTCCGCTCGACCTCGTCGGCGTCGACCCGGACCCGGCCGTTCTCCATGAGACTGACTCGGTTCTGAGCGGACCCGTTCGAAGCCTCGGCCTCTTTCTGGGTGAGGCCCGCTATCCATCTCGCCTGATCGCTTACGCCGCCCGTCTGACCGTGGGTACCCGCATCGCCCCGCTAGCAATCATGGAGGGACGGTCCGGCGCGGCACGCGTCAAGACACCCCACGGGCGTCCCTCCGGGATCTCCGACCCTTGACCCGCGCGCTTGACACGTAACCATCAACCGTGGCTGTCTCCAGCTACGACTTGTCTGCGAACACGTCGGCTGCTGCCTGCAGTTTGGCCAGGTACTGACGCCACTTCTCGGCATCGCCGAATTCGGCCTGATCCGTTCCGCCGCGACCGTCGATGAGTTCTCGGACGACGTCGATGTGCCCTCCGTGGCGACATTCTTCCCCGAGCACAAGCGCGATCATCGCGCCGAGAGTCGTCCGGTTCCCCTCAGGCCAGTGCGGAACCGAGCCAGATGCATCGAGATCGAGCATCCGTATCGTCTCGTCGGCATACGCGCACGTTCGCTGGTACCAGCCGAGGATGTACTCGCTGGACTCATCGGGCCTCGCCCACATGTCGCCGCTGTTCCACAAGTCCTCGTCATCTCCCGGAACACGCTCAGGGAGGAGCGTGCGGCCAAAGGTCTCCCCGAGATAGGCATATTCCATACCGCAGAGATGCTTCATGACCCCGAGCAGGTTGGTCCCCGTTTGCGTCATCGGCCTGCGTAAGTCGTATTCGCTCAGTCCTTCAAGTTTGCTCAGATTCGACTCTCTCGCGCGCTGTAGCGCGTCGTGCTGCGAGATCTTCACGCCTTCCGTGCCGTCTGACACCTCAACCTCCGATCGGGCCGTCCTTGCGACCCCACTTGCAATCGACGTCACGACAGCCAAGCACGCCGGTCCGACATCGACACGAAATCGCCTCATGACAGCTCGCGGTCGAGCACGGAGACTGTGTCTCGGGTTGACACGTAACCGTCACCTGCGGACGCGCCAGCAACGGCAGACGACGGAGATTCGGTGCGCCTTGTGGGTCGGGATTCAACGGGCAACATGAGGAGCCAAGCCGCAGCGACGAGCACACACGAAGCGGCGAATGCCCAAGAAATAAAGGTCTTTCGGGCAAAGAGAGCAACATCGAGCAGAGCGGCCCGATTATCAGCGGGTTCGGGGTTCGAGTCCCTGGCGGCGCACATCAGCTCAGGTCACGCAAGTGCACTGGGCTTTGTCGTGCCTCAAGCGCACTCTTTACGCACTCGCTTGCCCAACGTCCGCTTCGAGCCGGCCTGCCGACCTCGGCGCTGTCGCTGGGCTGGCAGCGCCGGGACCACTCCGCCGAGCTTCATTTGATCGTGACCCGTGCGTCAGGTCACATCAGTTCGCATCGATGCCGCCTCTTCGGTTCTCCACGGCGACCAGCGTCGAGCCTCCAACCACCGCACCGATTGGAGGCTCGAGATGCCAGGACGACCATTGCCCATCCAGTACAAGTCACAAGCGAAGTACCGCGATCACGGCGCCGACGTCCGGCCGGTCTCCGCCGTCGCTTCGAGGGTCCGATCGCTGACGGCAAGCGCTCCCCGACATCGCTCGACACCTACCGTCGAGCCACCAAGAACCGCATCTCCCCGCCCTCGGACAACGCCACGTTCGGTGCAGCCACTACCTCACGCATCGATACCGTCCTGTCCAAGATGAAGGACGGCTCCGGTTCCCCACCGCAAACCTGCCACGCGATCTCTTAGGACCGATGAGACTCGCCGACCGCTACGGAGCGACCTCCGTCAACTCGGTCCGCGAGGTCGACGCCATCGGTTCCCGGCCCAAGAACCCACCCCGTGCCCTCGGCGGCGAAGAAGTCACCCTCCTGAGCAAAGCACCTTGCCGCCGACCACTACGCCGTACAGGCAGACCTCCCCGACCTCGTCGCGTTCGTGCTCGGCACCACGCGCCAAGACCTGTCGCATGCCGAAATCAAGACAAGTGGTCGTCTCGATCGCCGGGTGCGTTAGCAGCGACGGAGGACAGCCGGGCCGAGATCGCGGATTGAGCTGCAACGCAGGCTCGGATCACCGCGTACGTCGTAGGTTCGACGATCACGTCCGCCAGCCGACAGAGCGAGCCCAGGACGCGGCCGCCTCGTGGCGGGCGGCCGGGTTCTCGGGTCGCTGGTGGCCGTCCCGCAGTGCGTTGGCGCGGATGCGTGCAACGTTCTCGGCCAGGGAGTCGAGGCGTACGGCGCGGCGGCGTGCGTCGACGTCCGCCGGGTCGGCGATCGGGAGAGGGTTGAGCAGGCCGTCCTCGTCCCAGTCGAACTGGGTCCCGTAGCGCTGCGGCTTCCCCTCGAAGCTCAGGATGCGGTCCTCCAGCATCGCAACCTGGACCGGATCTACGTCCCCGTCCATCGCGGCCGCCTGTACGAGCGGCAGACCGCGCCGCATCACCGCCGGCGAGCCGATCGCATGCTGCAGCACCACGAACGCCGCCCGTGACGCATCCTCGCCTACGAGGACACGCCCCGGCCAGCCATGCGCGTCGATGATCGCGTCGAGCCGCGTGGCATTTCGCCGATGGACCTCCGCCATCCGGGAGTGATAGCCGTCGAATAGCGACCCGTCCGCCACCAGCTCCGCTCGCACGGCCTCATCCTCGGCCGCCATCGCCAGTAGCTCCTGCGCCAGGTCGCGGCCCGGTCCCTGCCTCATCGACATGCCGCCTCTCTTGTCTCCGACCCTCCGCGGCCATCCCAAGCCACTACAGGACGGCGCGTCAACCGTCCGATCCAGTGAGCTCCACCCGAAGTGCCCTCGCCACGTTTGTCTTCGGCCGCTCGAGCGTCCGACCGGTCGGGTTGGCCTGGTCGCCTTCCATCACGTCGTGGGCGAAGAGAGGGCTCAGGTCACAGACCGCTCTGACGAACATCGCCGTGCGTCGTCGCCTCCACTCAGACCAGGAAGTCGAGCAAGGACTTCGTGACCAGGTCCGGGTCTTCCTCGCACAGCCAGTGGAGGGCTTTGTCCACGGTGATGATGCCGCGGATGTCGGCTGCGATCTGGGGCAGTGTGTACTCGAACCACTGGCGCGACGTGGCGGCGATCAATCCCAGCAGCGGCATGGTGACCTTGGTGTAGGTCTTCATGTCGGCGATGTCCTGGTGGACGGCCTGGTACCACCCGTTGGAGGCCCGGATCGCGTCCGGCTCGTCGTACCAGGAGGTGTAGACGCGGCGGTCTGCGTCTGTGACGTTGCCCTGGTCCCGTAGACCGATGCCGTAGTGCCAGTCGATCAGGTACCTGGACCGGCCGTGCAGGAGTTGGCCGGGAAGCTCCTTGACCTGGTTGAAGGCCCACCACCACATGTGTACGCCGGCACCGGGCTTGGTCAGCATCGGCAGGTCGTAGAGGGTCTCGTCAGGGTGCAGGACGTCCAGGAGCGCGACTCGCCGCGTCGCGGCACCGTGGTTGGCCGCGAAGCTGAAGGCCACCATCGCCCCGATGTCGTGCCCGGCGATGTTGACCTGCCGGTAGCCGAGGCTGCGGACCAGTTCGTAGATGTCGCGAGCCATCGTCTTCTTGTCGTAGCCGCCGGCTGGGCGTTCCGAGGCGCCCATGCCGCGGATGTCGACGACGATCACCCGATAGTGCTGAGCGTGCAGCGGCATCACCTTGTGATAGCTCCACCACGTCGCCGGCCAGCCCGGCACCAGCACCAGCGGCTCACCCTTGCCCCCGGCAACGTAATGCAGTCGTACGCCGTTGACACGCGCGAAGTGGCTGTGGAAGTCGCCGTCCAGCCGCCTGGCCAGCAGCTCGTCGTCCATCCCTCTCGCCGGCCGGCGATCCGCCGTACCGAAGGCCTCGCCGGAAGCCGACGCGGCCAGTGAGGCGCCCACACCGACAGTGAGAGCCCTTCTCCTGCTCATTTCCATCTGGGGTTGCTCCTATGTCGTCGACCGGGGATCCCGGTCCTCGCTGCACTGACGCAGCCCGGCGGGTGAAGGTGACATCTGCATCAGTCACCTCGGCTCGGTTTGATCCGTCAGATCCCTGACAGTGAACGGAGAAGGGTGAGCGATGAACGAGCAGGACTATCTGGCCGACGGATTCGAGACGCACCGGCCGCATCTGAAGGCGGTCGCCTACCGGATGCTCGGCTCCTTGAGCGAGGCCGACGACGCGGTGCAGGAGGCATGGCTGCGGCTGAACCGCACCGACACCAGCGATGTGGAGAACCTCGGCGGCTGGCTCACGACGGTCGTCGGACGGGTCTGCCTGGATCTCCTCCGCCGTCGCACCGCCCGCCGCGAGGCGCGGTACGAGGCACATCTCCCGGACCCGATCGTGAGCCGCGACGAGACGGTCAATCCTGAGGACGAGGTCCTGATCGCCGACTCGGTCGGGCTTGCGCTGCTGGTGGTCCTCGAGTCGCTCGGGCCGGCTGAACGACTCGCCTTCGTCCTGCATGATCTGTTCGGCGTGCCGTTCGAGGAGATCGCGACGATCCTCCAGCGCACGGTCCCCGCGGCCAAGCAGCTGGCCAGTCGCGCCCGGCGCCGGGTGCGTACAGCGGCACCGGCGCCGGATCCCGATCTCGCCCTGCAACGTCGCGTGGTCGAGGCATTCCAGGCGGCATCGCGCGACGGGGATTTCGCCGCGCTGGTCACTCTGTTACATCCAGACGTCGTACTGCGTGCGGACCGCGGTCTGATCGCAGGCGCCAGCTGGACCGAGATCCGCGGGGTTGCCTCGGTTGCCGGCCAGGCGATGACATTCCGCCGACTGTCCGCCTTCCCGCTGCCGGTGCTTGTCAACGGCAACGCCGGTCTGATCACCGTGGCCGACGGTCAGCCGATGGCGGTGATGAGCTTCACGATCACGGGCGGCAAGGTCGTTGCCATCGACATCCTCGCCGACCCCGCGCGGCTGCGGCAGCTCGACATCGACGTACTCATCGCGGACTAAGGCCCAGCGATACCCTTCCCGATCCGGTGTCGCCGTGCGCGGCTGCGCGAGTACGCCGAACCTCAGCCCCAGGTGGCGCCGGCAGGCTCACGGATTGTGGTGTTCAGGCGATTGAACAGGTTGGTGATGCCGATCATCAGGATGATCGCGGCCAACTGCTGCTCATCGAAGTGGTCCGCCGCCTCCGACCAGATCTCGTCGGACACCGCCTCCGGGTGATCCGCCAGCCGGGTCGCGGCCTCGGCCATCGCGAGCGCGGCCCGCTCGGCGTCGGTGAACAGGTCCGACTCGCGCCAGGCGACGACCTGCAGCAAGCGGTCGTCACTCTCCCCGGCCTTCCGCGCGCTCTTCACCCCGGCGTCAACGCACGGGCTGCAACCGTTGATCTGACTTGCACGCAGATGCACCAACTCCAGGGTGGTTTGCGGGACTCCGCCCTTGTGCATCGCCTTGTAGATGTTCTGGATTCCCGTCATCGCGTCCGGAAGCACCATGGCGGGATTCTTCATCCTGGCAGTCATCTTGTTCTTCTCCGTTGATCCTCATGGAATTGATTCGCCACACTGACGAATCCTGCTGAGGAAAGGTGACAGCCCGAAGGAGAAGGCTTCGCGCTGCTCCACGAGGCGCGCACCCAGCCCTGGGGGTCAGACGTCGCTCGGCTCCAGTCGAGCGAGGGTTCGATCATCGGCCTGTCGTACGCACCGGCGATGCACGCCTAACTCGTTCCTTGGTACGGCCGTTCCGTCAAGTGCCGGGACGCCGAGTACCCCCGCTGCGTACTTTCAGCATCACTCCTAACCACTGAGCCCCCCAGCGGACCCATACCGTAAAGGACATGTCCGCGTCGCCGTACCCCGTATGGCTCCAGGCGAGTTGCACGGGTACACGCGTAGATGGATGTGTATCGGCGGCGGTCGGCGCAGGTGACAGTTGAGCCGTCGCACCCGGTCCGTCCTTGGCCTGCTCAGGTCCGCACAGCCGGCGACGAGGCTGACGGTGGCGACGCTTGAGGTAAGTAGTGCCTCGCCAAGAACCGTCGAGGTCGTCACCGCACGCGCCTTCCGCCCAGGTCAATTTCCGGGGAGAACCTCGCAGCTGCACCCTTCTACCCACCGCATACCCGGGGTGAAGGGACCAGATCAGGGGTGAACCTCGCACCTGGCCGCCGGGACGGGCTTCGGGGTAGTGGGTCGCTCCGGATTACCTGAGTCCCTCCCCGTTCCCCGAGCCTCTCGGGACACCTTGCCCGTAAATGGTTGGCTGGTGCGGTGGACCGGTTGGTACCGTGCCGTGGTCCGTGACATCACGCCTGGAGGTGAGACCCATGAACGCTGTAGCGCAGTGGGTGCTCCCCCTCGTGGTCACGGGCGGGCGATTGACATAGGTGTCGCCGGGAGCGCCTCCAGAAGTTCGGCACTCCCGAAGGGAAACACCTATGAACTCTTTGCCTAACAGTGCGGGCCTCGGTGCCCACGCGGTGACGATCTCGCGCGTCGCGGTGAATCAGTGGCACGCGGTGGAGAACGACCTCGTCGTCGGCCGTGGTCACGCTTCGCGCCGGCTCGACGGCCGGACCTTCCTCAGTATCGACACCTGGCGCGCCGCCGTCTTCGACCGGCTCGCCGCCGCGATGCTGGCCGACCAGTCGACACCGCTGTACACGGTGGTCGACGAGACCGACCGCGACCTCACGGCCAGTTGGGTCCGCGCGGGGTTCGCGACGTGGCGCCGCGAATCGGAGTTCGTCGTACCCACGGGACTCACCCGGGCGACCGTACCGTCAGGGGTGCTCATCGCGACCGCCGACGACGTGGCCGAGGCTCCGCTGCGTGATCTGGACCAGGCGATTCGCGACGAGGTCGAGTCCACCGTCGGCTGGCAGACGATGCCCGCCGAGGTACTGCCCTGGCAAGGCGGGACGAGGCCGATCGACACATCGAAGTACACGGTCGCGGTACGGGACGACCGGTACGTCGGGCTGGTCCGGGTAGCCACGATGACCCGGCGCCCGCGCATCGGGCTGGTCGCGGTTCTGGCGGCCGAGCAACGGCACGGCATCGCCCGGGCGTTGCTGAGTCAAGTGCTGGGCGGGCTGCACCGCTCTGGTTTCGAAGCAGCCACGGCAGAGATCGACGAGACCAACACGGCCGCGATGGCGCTGTTCGAGGGGTTCGGCGCACGCCGTACGGGCGGCAGTCTGGAACTGATCCGCCGGCCGGAAGGGGCCTGACGATGCCGAGGACAGCAGGCGGCATCGAAGTCGAGGGCACCGTCGTCGAGTGCCTCCGCAACGCCAACTTCCGGGTCGAACTCACCAACGGCCACCAGGTGCTCGCCCACATCAGCGGGAAGATCCGGAAGAACTACATCAAGATCCTCCCCGAAGACCGCGTCCTCGTGGAGCTCAGCCCCTACGACCTGACCCGAGGCCGGATCATCTTCCGCTACCGAACCTGACCCACCGATGCCGCGCTCGGCAGTCCCGCTGCCGAGCGCGGGTTGTGACTCCTCGCGTGAATCTCCATCCCGAGCGGACACACCTTGGGGAACCACGATCACAAGTTCCAGGGCCGACCCCCTGGGCATCGCACAACCCGCACAGGCGCAGAGCTGCGGACTGCCACCGGTGAGGAGTGAACAGAGTTCGAAACCACTTCCTTGCTGCGCAAGGCCGCCATCGGAGACTGCCACCGCCCGTACGGCACACCCGGCAAGATCGCTCGACTGCCGGCGTACGTATCAGTGCAGCGACATCCGGACGGACACGGCCCTCGCGGCCTGTCCGAATACTGTCAGCCGGTTGTCTTGTCACAAGCTCCCGTGCTGAGGTTGTCGGTGGGTTCCCCGGCCGTCAAGGGGATGTTCCGACTGTGAGGTGCCCGGCCGGACCGTGGCCGGGGAACCCACCACCAGTTGCGACCTTCTCTATCGACGTACTCCTCCCGGTCCCTCGACTCGGCGGCCGCCCCGCCCCGGTAGCGTCGCCCCCGCACGTGCTTCCCGACTTGACGTGGAGGATCCGAATGAGCACAGTCCTGGTCACCGGAGCATCAGGCGTCGCCGGACGGGAGGTCTCCCGACGGCTCGCCGCGGCAGGCAATCACGTGCGGCGCGCGGACGTCACCCCCTCGCCCGATCCCGCAGACGCCGCGATCGGCGAATTCGTGCGCTGCGACACCCGCACGCCGACCGACGTGCTCGAGGCGGTGGAGGCCTGCGACGCAGTCGTACACCTCGCGGCCTGGCACAACGCACACCGCCCGGGCGTCAGCGACGCGACGATCTTCGCGGTCAACGTCGACGGCACCTTCAACGTCGTCCAAGCACGCCGGGCGGCCGGCATCCGCAGTGTCGTCTTCGCCTCCTCGATGGCGTACGGCTGGGGCAGCGTCTACAGCGTCACCAAGGTCCTCGGCGAGGATCTCTGGAGGATGTACCAGGAGAGCACCGGGGCCTCGGTCGCGCTCCTGCGTTACCACGGCTTCGTGCCCGAGCCCTACCTGCGCTGGGGCGAGCGGCTGCTGCGGAACGGCGTCGACGTACGCGATATCGCGACCGCGACGGCCGCCGCGACCGAGGCCGCCCTCGCGCACCGCTTCGACCTGTTCCGTACGATCGTGCACAGCGACCACGGGATGCCGGAGGAGGTCCGCGCCGACTTCGCCGCGCACGGTGCCGAGTGGTCGGAGTCACGGATGCCGGGCGCAGCGGCACTGATCGAACGCCACGGACTCGCGCTGCCGGACAGCGTCGAGCAGCACGACCTCAGCGAGGCGGCTGACCTGCTCGGCTGGCGCCCGGAGCACGACTTCGTCGAGTTCATCACCGACCTGCAACGACGCGAAGCAGCAGGGGAAGACGTCGGCGCACTCTGGGCCCCAGGCCGCATCCCGGCCTGAGCCTCCGCCGACATCCAGCCCTCGACGGCGCGTCTGGTGAGCACACCAGCCCTAGGTCAACTCCTTAGCGCTGCAGGGCAGGTCGGACAGCGCCTGGATCCGCACCTAGCCGAGTGCCGGCGGGTGCTCGGCTGGACGGCGTCCCCAGGCCGAGATCAGCGGCGCGAGTGTCAGGTCGAGTTCGCCCGCGTCGATGGCGGCCAGGTGCGCGTCGATCTCGGCGTCGTCGGCCAGGCCGGCCGCGAGCAGTTCGCCGCGCACGTGCCGGATGGTCGACGCCTCCAGCCGGTCGCAGGCCAGCCCGCCGACCGGGAAAGAGCCCGCCGCGGCGACATCTATCAACCCGGCCTCACGCAATGCCCGCGGCAGTGTCCGGCCGTAGCGAAGGTCCGCGCCGCGGCGCGTCAACAGCTCCCGGACCGCGTCGCGCAGCCGATTGGCCCGCTGCTGCGCAGGGCCGCTGTCGTCCAGGCATGCCAGTGGCTGCAGAGCGGTATCGGCGTCCTCGACCAGCAGCCAGCCGCCGGGCCGTAGCGCTGCCGCCATCGTTGCCAACGCCCGAGCCCGGTCGGGTACGTGGACCAGCACGAGCCGGGCGTGCACCAGATCGAACGTCCCCGGCTCCGGGGGCGGATCAGCGGCGACGTCGTGCCGGCGCACCTCGTACCCGTCGCCTGCCTTCAGCCACGACGGGTCGATGTCCGTGGCCAGCACGTGCCCGGTCGGACCGACGGCCGCCGTGAGCGCCTCCGGGATACCGGGGCCACCGGCCCCCACTTCCCAGCAGCGCGAGCCAGCCCTGACCCCCAGTCGATCGAAGTGCCCGCGCGTCACACCGTCGAACAGCTCGGCCAGCCAAACGAATCGCTCGCCCGCCTCGGCGCGCGCGTTGTCCAGCAGGTACCCGCCGGCGGGAGCGGACTCTCCACCGAGCGCGGTAGTCCCACCTATCGGATCCGGTCGGCCACCGACGTGCGGCGGGCGGGGCGAAGAGGTCACCACTACATGGTCAACCTCCCCAGGCCACCAGCGCCACGACGACGGGAGAGGGACATCTCACACAGCCAGCGAACCCCGCACGTCCTACAGCCCGGTTCTGCACCGCGGCGTACCCGGCACAGAAGCGGGTCACTGTCACACGAGCAGCGTCTCGAGCTCGGGAAGTCGGCCGGACATGTCGGGTAGGCCGCGTACGCCGTTGCGCACGGACTCGTGCGACAGCGCGAGGTCAGGGCCTGTGCCCGCCTCGACACCGGCCAGGCAACGGAGGATGTTCCACCTTGTGTGCCCCAGCCAGCCGCCGATCATGAACACGAACCAGCTCGGTCCCGCCGGCGGCAGCGCTCCGCCTCCTGCAACATAGCCGTCGAGGACCGAGCGGAAGATGGCGGGCTCGATGTCGTCGAAGCCAGGTCCCTTCGCGAGGCTCAGCGCGGTCGAGCCGAGCTCACCGGCCAGGTCGAGCATCCCCGAGAGCTCCCAGTCGAGTACTACCGGCCGACCGTCTCGAGCGAGCAGGTTCCACGGTTGGATGTCCTTGTGGGTCAGCACAACGGGGCCTGGCCGTTCGCAGGTGTCGACGAAGTGGGCAATCGCGAGGAGCGTCTCGACCTGGGAGGCGAGCTCGTCGGCCCACGGCTGTCCGGTCGCCGCCGCCCGCTCGGCGAGCTCGGGCCAGTCCCGTGGCGCCGGGTCCTCGATCGACACGTGGGTCCACTCGACGTCCAACGCGTGGAGGCGCGCGAGAATCTCACCGATCTCGAGCGCGTACGCCTCCGACACCGGTGCTTCGGGCATCTTCTTTCCCTCGACCCACCGGTGCACGAGCGTGTCGTGGCTGGCCGAGATCGGCTCTGGCATCGGGATGCCGGCCGCGAAGGCCGCCCGCTCGAACCTGAACACGTCCTCGATGTGGTAGGTCGAGCGGCGGTCGACGAGGTTCAACTCCTTCACCGCGAACGACCCCTGGTCGGTGTCGAGCCGGTACGTCCGGTTGGCGAACCCGCCGTGGACCCGGATCATCGGCCCGATCGGCGCACCGAGATGCGAAAGACTCACCCCACGCACTCTAGGACTCGCAGTCCATCGATGCACCGGAATTGCCCGGAATGCCTGCAACCAGGCCGGTTGGACTGGTGAAGGGCTGCCGGGAGGGCACCTGCCGGAAGCGGGCAGCAGTTCGGCGGCGCAACCGGCCTGACACGCTCGCGTGATGTCCGAAAGCTTGCCTAGAGCAACACTGAGATCGTGGCCCGCCTACTCGAGCTGCGTCTGCAAGCAGCCCGATCAACGAGCCGGGGCGTCAGCAGCGGCTCTCGGCCTCGGCACGAGGCCGCCGCAGATCGTCGTTGACGCCTATGTCAGCTGCTGGGTTGACTGGTTGCGGGTCAGGTCGAATCGGACACGAGGCACCGGCCTCCCAACTCAGCGAAAGGCCGGTGTCGCGGGGAAGCGAGTCCGTGCGTCAGATCGGCAGCGGATCGTAGTTGGCGCCGAACGGGGCGTCCGGCCTGGCGAACTCCCCCATCAGTGCCCGCCTCAGGGGCGTGGTGCGCTCGAGGAACTCGGGGTCGTTGCTGAAACGGTCGGCCATGCGGACCCACGGTGGGCTGTAGACGTAGTGCGTTGTAAAGCGGTCGTAGTCGCCATCGTGGCGGAAGGATCGATGCCAGACGCCGTTGTGGAACACCAGAGCAGCCCCGGCCTCGGCGCACACGACATGGCCGATCGCGATGTCGTCGTTGCGCTCACGGATTGCGTCAGGTAGACCGACTCGCGAGCGGTGGCTGCCGGGAATCAGCTCCATGTTGCCCATGCCGGGCACGGTCTGATCGGTGAGCAGATACGACACGCGGAGCTGAAGCAGGGGAACCGGGAATCCCAGGTCCTTGAAGTCGAAGGCGGACGATCCGTCCTGGTGCCAACGGCCGTTCCCCGCGTGCGCCGGCTGCATGGTGTTCCAGCCGGCCTGCAGCACGAATCGGTCGCCGAGCAGACCCTGCACCTTCGGAAGGACGTCAGGATGATCTATGAGCCGCTCGAGAACCGGCTCGCTCTCGTAGGTCCGGCCGATCTGCCCGAACTCGCGGTCGCGTGTCTGGTGCAGACGCCGCGAAACGTCGTACGCCTCCGCGGCCTCCTCCTTGGTCAAGACGTTGGGAATCATGAAGTAGCCCCACGACTCGAAGATGAAGCGGTCAGTCTCGGTCAGCTGACCTTTGTCGACGACGGGATCGAGCATCACTGTGTCCTCTTCTTCATGTTGTTGGAACGGCTTCTCGGATCTGGCATCGCAGCGACCAGGGAGCTGGACGGATCACCAAATCGGGTGGTGGTCAGCGCAGCAGCCACCATCTCCAGGCAACCCACGGATGGTGGCTGTCAGTGTTCACTGAGGTGCTCAGATCCTCAGGGCACGCGACCATCGCCGGAAACGGGGCAAGGCGATGGGGTCCTGAGGTTCCGCCTGAACCTCGTGCAGGTGCGAGCGGAGCTCATGGCAGTCCGCCGGCATGCGGCTCGCCAGGCCGTGCACGAGGTGGATGGTTGCGGTCACGATCCAATTCTGACGCCAGTCGTATACCGATAAACATCCAACTCACTCAGATTGGCACCAACTCAGAACTCGTTGACGAAACCGCGCCGGACTTTGCGGATCACGACCTGTCCGCGGATCTGGGGCGCGATCCGCGTCAGCTCCAGAGTCCGGCGCGTTCACAAGGCGACGCTAGCCCTTTGCCGGGAAGGAGGGTAGCCAGGCCACCC
The DNA here is from genome assembly GCF_036227145.1 of Kribbella sp. NBC_01484. NCBI lineage: Bacteria > Bacillati > Actinomycetota > Actinomycetes > Propionibacteriales > Kribbellaceae > Kribbella > Kribbella sp. NBC_01484. Next base: position 4,917,384 of record NZ_CP109437.1, on the reverse strand, counting down.
AGCTAGCAGGGATGCGGACCCCCTCTTGGCCAGCACTCCGAATTGCCGCTGGCGGCGATGCCGGCGGCCCACCCGAAGGCCAATCCTGGTCACCGTGGACAAGCGGACCGAAACTTCGCGCCGGGTTGGCCTTCAGCTCGGCACTTCATCAGATTGCCGTCGCCCGAGGGGCGGTCAGGGATGACGTCTGAGGCAACGACACGGCCGGTCTGGCTGAAGATCTGGCAGTCCGAGCGCCAGAGGTCCGTGATGCCGTCCGCCATAGCGATCCACCGGTCGGTCGAGATGCACGTGGCGTCCAAGGCGGGCGTCGCGCTGACCATCCAGCAACTCCGCCGGGCCGCGGTCTACACAGTGCGGTACGACGAGGAGAGCGACCGCCTGCTGCACGAGGTGTTCGCGCCGTACGGCATCCCCTATCGGCAGCCGACCGCATGAGGGCCGTGGACGCGATGGCCGCATAGCCGCCGACCGGCCATCCGCTGCGCTGGCGGACGTTGGCGGTCACTCAACTCGCCGCGTTCATGGCACTGCTCTTCGCGGCTGTGGTCACACCGGACGTCGTCCCCCGTCCGAGGTGATCGTGGGGATCACCGCCGAATAGTCGAGGTCGGCCGCGCCGGCCACGGCCGCCTCCTCGAGCCAGTCACGGGACGCCGCCGCCACCTCCAGCCGCCGGCCGTTCTGCTCGGCGATCTCGACGACCAGGTTGAGATCCTTGAGAGCCAGGCTGAGCTTGAAGTTGGCAGGGTAGGTGCCGGATTCGACGTTGGCGCGTTTGGCCACGACGGTGCCCGCGATCGGGGTGTCACTCAGTACGTCGAGTACGACGGAACGCTCCAGCCCGAAGTCGTCGCCGAGGGCAAGGGCTTCGCCGAAGGCGGCGATGGCCGCGCCGAGCGTGGAGTTCACGACGACCTTGGTGGCCGCGCCCGCTCCGAGCCCGCCGACGTGGTGCAGCGTGCCGAGTGGCGTGAGGATCGGCTCCACGCGCTGGAATTCGGAGGGATCCGCGCCGACGTAGATGGCCAGCCGACCGGTAGTGGCCTGGGGAACGCTGCCCCGCACGGGCGCGTCGACCATGGCGACGCCGGCTGGCAGGCGGGATGCGACCGAGCGCACCGCGTCCGGACCCACCGTCGACATGTCGATGAGCAACTGCCCTGGTGCCAGCGCCGCGGCCAGTCCGTTCTCGCCGAACACGACCTGCTCGAGCGCGTCCGCGTTGGTCACCATGGTGATCGCGGCATCGGCACCCGCGATCGCCTCCATCGGCGTCGATGCGGCCGTAGCGCCGTGGTCGGTCAGCGGTTTGGTCTTCGCAGCGGTCCTGTTCCATACGGTCACGTCATGACCGGCCTCGAGCAACCGAGTGGCCATGGGTGTGCCCATCAGGCCGAGACCGATGAATGCCAGCTTCGCCATTGTGTACTCCTCTCACATGGCTTCCGGGTTCTGTCGGGTACTGCCTCGGATCACGCTGCGGGAGTGATCACCGAGTAGACGTGGTGGAAGCCGATCAAGTCGAGCTTGCCATCGAGGAAGCTCTGCGCGCTGATCCGGTCCACCGTCGCGTAACCGGGCTGCCACGGAGAGCAGGAGCGTCGACACCACCATCGGCCCTTTCGACCATTGCCGGCGAGCCTTCCCTTCCGCCCGTCCCACGACGCCGCTGGAGCGACCGGATGTCGTCACGGTCAGCGGCCATTCGCCGTACCGGCTGGCGGCAAATCACGGTGTTCAACGGACCCGGTGCCTCTTTCGGATGCGGAGAAGGACGAAGACGGCGGCGGCCACAGCGATCAGCACGAGGGGCACAGAGGTGAGAGCGTGGTTCAGCGTCGTCAGCGAGGCGGAGAATACGTAGCCGAGCAGCACGCAGCCCGCACCCCAGACGACGGCGCCGGCCACATTCCACGGCAGGAACGTACGCAGGTACGGCATCCCTGCCATGCCGGCCATGCCCGGTGTCAGTGCTCGCAGGCCGGCGGTGAATCGGCCGAGCAGCACGGCCCGTCCGCCGTGCCGCCGAAGGAAGTCATCGGTTCGCCGCCATCGATCGTCGCCGACCCGGCGACCCAACCGGGACGATCGCAGCGTCGGTCCGAGGCGACGCCCGACCTCATAGCCCACGCTGTCGCCGAGGGCCGCCGAGCCGATCGCGACCGCCACCATCGGCCACAAGGAGATCCAGCCCTGGTGGGCGGCGAATCCGGCCACCACCAAGGCCGTCTCGCCGGGAAGAACCAGCCCGAGCATGACCGCGGCCTCGGCACAGGCGAGACCGCCGGCGATGACGTAGAACCACGCCCCGAGCTGTCCACCGAGCTGCTGCAGGTATCCGAGCATCGTCAGGTGGTCCTGAGCCGACGCCGGCTGATCGAGTGCCGCACACCAACCACGGTGCCAGCCCGTCCCGCCGTTCTCCTTACCGCCAGCGCGAAGACCGGGGTCATGACAGCAGGAACCCCGGCGCTACTGGTGGGTTCAGCTAGCCGGATTGTCCGTGAACCGGTCGGTTGGCATGCTGAACCCATGGAGTTGCGCTGCTTGATCGTTGATGACAGCCGTCATTTCCTGGCGGCTGCACGCGGTCTGCTGGAGCGCGAGGGCATGGTGGTCGCGGCCGTGGCGTCGAACGGGGACGACGCGGTACGGCGCGCCACGGAACTCGGACCGGACGTCACCTTGGTCGACATCGACCTCGGCGGGGAGAGCGGCTTCGACGTCGTACGGCGGCTGACCCGCGAGACCGACTTGGCGCCGGCGACGGTGATCCTGGTCTCCACCCACGCCGAGGAGGACTACGCGGAGCTGATCTCGGCCAGCCCGGTCGCCGGGTTCTTGCCCAAGACGAGGCTGTCCGCTCCCGCCATCCGCGATCTGCTCGGGCTGCCGGCTTGACTGTGGCCGGCCTGGTCAGCGGGATTCGAGGAAGGTGACCACCGCGAGCACCCGGCGGTGGTCGTCGTCGGCCTCCGGCAGGCTCAGCTTGGCCAGGATGTGCCGGACGTGCTTCTCCACGGTCCCCTCCGTCACCCACAACCGTCGCGCGATGCCGGCGTTCGAACGTCCCTCGGCCATCAGCGCGAGTACCTCGTGCTCCCGCTGGCTCAGCCCGGCCAGTGGGTCGTTACGCCGCCGCGCTCCTACCAGCTCCTGCACCAGCGCGGGATCCATCACCGAACCACCCCTGATGATCCGCTCCAGCGTCTCGACGAACTCGTCCACATCCGTCACCCGGCTCTTGAGCAGGTAGCCGATCCGCTGACCGGTGGCCAGCAACTCCATCGCATGCTCGACCTCGGCGTGGGCCGAGAGCAGCAGGATGCCGATCTCCGGGAGCTGCTTGCGGATCTCCCGCGCGGCGTCCAGTCCCTCGGTGGTGTTGGTCGGCGGCATCCGGATGTCCATCACGACCAGATCGGGCTTCAGGTCGCGCACGAGCGGAAGGATCCACGCGCTGTCGCCGGTCTGCCCGACCACGTCGAACCCCGACCGCTCCAGCAGGCCGGCCAGGCCGGCACGGAGGAGGACATCGTCCTCAGCCAGCAGCACGCGCGACACAGCTCTACCTTCGTCGCTCTGTGTGCGCTGGTCGGACGGCTCAGTCGGCATGTCAACGAGTATCCCCGGGGCCTGGCCGCTCCCGCTACCTGCCAGCCGGAGCCCTTGTGCGTCCTGACGAGAGGAAGCATCGCCCACGACCGCCGGCCTTACAGCGTACGAGTCCACGGCGCGACCCGCCGCCACGCAGCGTGGTCAATTCGATCACTCAGCGCTGACCTGCAGGTGTGCGAGTACGCGTGCCGCCATGAGCTCGATCTCCGCCAGCTCGGCGTGCAGCTTGCGAACCTCGTCGTCTCCCCAGATCTGCGAGGCGAACCGGTGATGCGTGATCGCCGTGATCATCAGAAATCGAGCCTGGGTGGGATCGAACGCACCGCCCAGCCAGTTTGCGCGCTCCATTGCCGGATCGTTGCCTCCAGCATCATCTCCACCACGCGGCTGGCACCGCCTCCGGTGCGCCTCATCGGGCAGGACGCGGTCGTTGTGAGCCCGCGCCGTCGGCTCGCCGCAACTCCTTGGCCCTGACAATGCCCGGATCCCGAGGATCGAGCGGCAGCGCGTCGGAATCCCGAGGGTTTGCTGCCGGGTACCGCCACTCCCGGCACGCCGGGACAGCGGCAGGGCGCGGCGCTCGTTCTCGACTGCCGCGGTCAGGGTACGACAACCACGACAGGTGCGTCCTTTCGGCAGATCAGGCGATGGCTGAGGGACCCGGCGACCTGGTGCCACCTCTTCGCGGACCGGCCGACCACGACGAGTTTGGCGTTGACGCTGCGCGCGACGTCAGCCAGGGTTTCGGTGGCGTTGCCGTACGCGCTGACAAAGCTGACCGAGATGCCGAGGTCGTGGACAAGGCGCTTTGCTTCGTCTTCGAGCTCGCCGGCGATCGCTTGTCTGGTGTTCTCGAGGCCGGCGTAGTCGTACGGCACAGCGAGAGCGGCCGCGGGTTCGGTGAAAGGCATGACGTAGACGACGATGAGTCTGCCGTTGGAGCGCAGCGCTTCCCCGGCTGCCCAGGAGAATGCGTCCCAACTGGTCGGCGAACCGTCGACTCCTGCGACGATGACTGGTGCCGCAGGATCTGCCTGGTACACCGGACTCTGCGTCCGCGCAACGGCGGGGTCATCGGTCATTGTGATCACCTCATCGGCAACGGATGTCAGTCTGTGCGGCTGTTCTGATTCTCGGCAGCAAGTTCGGCCAGGCGGAGAAGCGCCGGCAGTGCCGCCGTGAGCGCGCCGGTGTCCTGTTCGTCGAGCTCGTCGATCAACCCCGTGAGCATCGCCGCGCCGGCCCGGCGCAGACCGCGAAGGTGTTGTCGCCCCGCCCGGGTGATCGCGACCAGGACCACTCGGGCGTCGGCAGGATCACGGCGGCGTTCGGCGAGGCCGAGCTTTTCCAGTTGGGTCACCAGAGCGGTCATCGACGGCTGGGTCACATCCTCGTTCACGGCAAGGTCCGTCAATCGCCGCGCACCGGTGCGCTCCAGGGTGACCAACGTCGAGGCGGCGGTCAGCCCCAGCGTCCGGTCGCGGCGCCGGATCGCGATGCCGGCCAGCGCGAAAAGCGTCTCGACGAGCACTGGGCGAAGTCGATGGCTGTTCCGAAAATATAGCATCTGTCGGATGATTCTCATTATGGCATAAAATCGATTTATTCGATATGATCGGTTCTTCCGGCAACATCGTGTCTGCGATCTGTGATGGAGGTTCTATGCGCACGGCGAACCTGGACGGCCGCCTTGTCCTGATGACCGACTCGGGTGCCGTCGACGTGAGCGTCACATCGTCCGGCCGATTCGGTTCGGACCCCCAATCGGCACTGGAGCAGTGGGACGAGCTGCGGGAGTGGGCGGCGACTGTCGACCTGCCAGGCGAGCCCGTCAAGGAATCGCTGCTCGGCCCGCCAGTACCCCGGCCGCGCCAGGTCTTCGGTATCGGCATGAACTATGCGAGTCACGCGGCCGAGTCCGGTATGGAAATTCCGCTTCACCCTGCGACGTTCACCAAGTTTCCTACCTGCATCACCGGCCCCAACGCCACTGTCGTCCTGCCCAGCGAGAAGGTCGACTGGGAGGTCGAGCTGGTCGCCGTGATCGGGCGCCGTGCGTGGGCCGTCGACGAAGCAGATGCGATGGACCACATCGCCGGGTTCACCGTGGGGCAGGATCTGTCCGAGCGCGGCGTCCAGTGGCGCAAACCGCACCCACAGTTCTCGCTCGGCAAGTCGTTCCCCGGATTCGGCCCGATCGGGCCATCCCTCGTGACCATCGACGAGCTCTCCGACCCCCACGATCTCGCGATCACCGCGACGCTCAACGGGGAGACGATCCAGACCGGCAGGACCAGTGACCTGATCTTCTCCGTACCACGCCTGGTCGCCGAGTTGTCGTCGATCGTCGCGCTACTTCCCGGAGATCTGATCTTCACCGGTACACCGTCGGGAGTGGGCGCGACGCGCTCGCCTCAGCGGTTTCTCCAGCCAGGGGACGAACTGATCTCGACGATCGAGGGAATCGGTTCCATCCTGACGACGTTCGGCCGTGGGCAGCACCGCAGGGATACCCGGATGCCTCCGACTTCCCGCACAGTCGACCTTCCTGCCGAACCTGCCAACTCAGGAGCAGCCTGATGTCCAACCGTGCCCTCGTGGCCGATCCCGACCACCCGGTGACGATGCGTCCGGCCGAGGTGGCCGACCCATCACCTTCGGACGCACAAGTCGTCATCGAGGTGCGCCACGCGTCACTCAATCATGGCGATCTCAACGACGCGGTTTCCGGACGCCTGGCGCCGGGTGACGTGCTCGGATCGGACATCGCCGGAATCGTGGTGCAAGCCGCAGCCGACGGCAGCGGGCCCGCGCTCGGTGCCCGGGTCGTAGCGCTCGCCGTCGGAGGGTTCGCACAGCGGGTCGCAGTGGACTCGGACTCGGTGGCCGTCGTACCGGATGATCTCGACCTCGTCCTGGCGGCTGGGCTCCCGGTGGCGGGCCTTGCCGCGCTGAGGACACTTCGAGCCGGCGGGTCGTCGTTGGGCAAGAGGGTGCTGGTCACCGGGGCCTCCGGCGGGGTCGGGACCTTCGCCGTGCAGCTCGCGGCGGCCTCAGGTGCCCACGTCATCGCCGCCGTCGGTAGTCCGGAGAGAGGGCAAGGGCTGAGCGAACTCGGTGCCGACGAAGTGGTTGTCGGACTCGATGGCCTCGACCCGGTCGACCTCGTGATCGAAAGCGTCGGTGGGCCGCTGATGACACAGGCGTGGACCCTGCTGGCGCCTGGCGGGAGTCTGCAGAGTGTCGGCTGGACCTCAGGAGAACCTGCCGTACTACCTCCGTACGCAACGGTGGGACCGGTCAAGTCGCTGTCGTCGTACCTCACGCTCGGGCCGGTCGGGAAGGATCTGGCCGATCTGGTCGGGCTCGCGGTGGCGGGCCGGCTGACTGTCCGTGTCGGGTGGCGCGGGGACTGGGCCCGGATCGAGGAAGCGACCAAGGCATTGCGCGACCGTAAGGTGCACGGCAAGGCGATCCTCGACCTGACCGACCAGCTCACATGACTGCCCGAGACGAGGGTGCGTTCGTTCGAGGCAGGCTGGGTTGATGAAGCTCTTCGAGCCGATGACCGTCGGGGCCTGGCAACTGCCGAACCGCATCGTCATGGCTGCGATGACTCGGGCCAGAGCCACCTCGCGCGGGATTCCGACCCAGCTCACCGTGGAGTACTACGCTCAACGCGCGACGGCCGGCCTCATCGTCACCGAAGGAATCCAGCCCAGTTCCACCGGGCAGGGCTACCTGAACACGCCCGGCCTCTACACGACCGACCAGGTTCGTGGATGGCGTCGAGTGACGGACGCCGTCCATGACCGTGACGGGCGAATCATCGCCCAGTTGATGCATGCCGGGCGCGTAGGGCATCCCAGTAATCGCGAGGGCCAGCAGTCGATCGCTCCCTCCGCACTCTGTGCACCCGGGACGGTCCGGACCTCCGAAGGACTGCTTCCACATGCACTTCCGCATGCCCTCGGCACGGAGGAAGTCAGCCGAGTAGCGGACGAGTTCGCCCTGGCCGCCCGATTCGCGATCGCGGCCGGCTTCGACGGCGTCGAAATCCATGCAGCGAACGGCTATCTCGTCCACCAGTTCCTCTCACCGGCGTCGAACGTCAGAACCGACCGGTACGGCGGGAGCCCCCAGTTCCGCGCACGGTTCGCGATCGAGGTCGCATCGAAGGTCGCCGGTGCTATCGGCGGGAATCGCGTCGGAATGCGATTGTCCCCGGGCAACCAGGCCAAAGGGGTCCTCGAGTGCGACTCGGCGGCGACCGCGGCCACCTACACGCACCTGGTGGGTGCGCTGCGAGGGCTGAAGCTCGCCTATCTGAGCGTGATCGGCGATCCGGCCGCAGCACTGATTCAACGTCTGCGCACACAGTTCGGTGGACCGGTCATGATCAACAGCGGATCCGACTGGGCCACCGACCGAGACCGAGCGACCTGGCTCGTGTCGCAGAACCGGGCTGACATGGTCGCCGTGGGGCGCGCATTCATCGCAAATCCGGACTTGGTCGAGCGCTGGAGGACCAGCGCCGATGTCAACGAGCATGACCCTGAGACCTTCTACGGCGGCGGATCCAGCGGATACACCGACTACTCCACCCTGTAGGCAGATCATCCTTGAGGAGTACCTGTGTTCGAGATGTCCGAGAAGGCCAGGGACTACCAGGATCGGCTACACGCTTTCATGGATGAGCGGATCTATCCCGCCGAGTCCGTGTACGCGTCGCAGATGGAGCAGTCGGGCGATCCGCACTTCCATCCGCCGGTCCTGGAGGAGTTGAAGGCCGAGGCGCGCAGGCGCGGACTGTGGAATCTGTTCCACCCGCACGCCGAGTGGGGCCCGGGCCTCACCAACCTGGAGTACGCGCCGCTCGCCGAGATCATGGGTCGCAGTGCCCAGTTGGCGCCGGAGGCAACCAATTGCAACGCCCCCGACACGGGCAACATGGAAGTACTGACGTTGTTCGGTACCGACGAGCACAAGGAGCGGTGGCTGATGCCACTGCTCGCCGGTGAGATCGCGTCGGCGTTCGCGATGACCGAGCCGGCGGTGGCGAGCTCGGATGCGACGAACGTGCAGTTGCGCATCGAGCGCGATGGCGACGAGTACGTGCTCGATGGACGCAAGTGGTGGACGTCGAACGCGCTGCACAAGAACTGCCGGGTGCTGATCGTGATGGGTAAGACCGATGTCGCCGCTCCGCCGCATCGACAGCAGAGCATGCTGGTCGTGCCGATGGACACGCCAGGTGTCACGGTCGTGCGGAATCTGCCGGTGTTCGGCTACCAGGATCGCGAAGGGCACGGCGAGGTGCACTTCGACGCGGTTCGCGTACCCAGAGCAGCACTACTCGCCGGCGAAGGCGATGGGTTCATGATCAGCCAGGCGAGACTCGGCCCGGGCAGGATCCACCATTGCATGCGCTCGATCGGGATGGCCGAGCGTGCCCTGGACCTGATGATCGACAGAGCTCAGCAGCGCACGACCTTCGGTGAGCCGCTGGCGAATCGGTCCAACATCCAGGACTGGATCGCCGAGGCCCGGATCGAGATCGACATGGCACGGCTCCTGACGTTGAACGCCGCGTACCTGATGGACACGGTCGGCAACCAGGTCGCGCGGACCGAGATCGCCGCTATCAAGGTCGCGGCTCCGCAGATCGCGCTGAAGGTCATCGACCGGGCGATCCAGGTCCACGGCGGCGGCGGGCTTTCCGATGACTTTCCGCTGGCCAACATGTATGCACATCAACGGGCACTGCGGCTCGTCGACGGTCCGGACGAGGTCCACAAGCGGACCATCGCCAGGATGGAACTGCGGCGACGGGACCCGAACTGGGGCAAGCGGCCATGACGGGCAGGCAGACTGAAGCCGGTGCCCTGCCAGGCGTCGACCTCGAAGTCGTCGTTGGGTGGCTCGGCGATGCCGGCCTGGAGGTCAGCGCTCCACTGACCGGCCAACGGGTTGGTGTCGGCCAGTCCAATCTGACCTATCTGCTGATGGATGCGGCTGGGCGGCAGTGGATCCTGCGGCGGCCACCGCTCGGCTCTCTCTTGCAGTCGGCGCACGATGTCGCCCGAGAGCATCGGATCATGGCCGCACTGAACCGGTCTGCGGTACCGGTTCCCAAGGTGATCGGCCTCTGGCACGACCAGACCGACCAGCTCCTGATGGATTATGTCGATGGACTCGTCATCGACCGGATGGAGGTTGCAGCCGGTCAGTCGGAGCTTGTCCGGGCAGCGGCCGGACGGTCCATCGCCCGAACGCTCGCCGAGATCCACGCGGTTGATCTCGAGCGGGCAGGTCTGCTCGATCTCGCGAGCCACCGCCCCTATGCCGAGCGACAGCTCAAGCGCTGGGAACGGCAACTGGAAGCAAGCAAGACCCGCGAACGTCCGGACTTGGATCGGCTCACGGCGCGTCTTCGGGCAAGCGTTCCCGCACAACGGGAACTGGTACTCGTCCATGGGGACCTGCACATTCGGAACGTCATCTGCGCGGCGGGAACCGGGGAGGTGCTGGCTGCTCTCGACTGGGAACTGTCGACGCTCGGCGACCCCATCGCCGATCTCGGCACTCTCCTCGCGTACTGGCCGGAGAAGGCGGACAGCTCGGACTGGCGTTTCGCCGCCTCGACGCTGCCAGGTTTCCCGAGTCAGCCCGAACTGGTCGACGAGTACGTGCTTGCCACCGGGCGAGACATCGCTGCTCTGGGTTTCTGGCACGTGCTGGGAGTGTGGAAGGTCGCCATCATCGCCGAAGGAATTCGGCAACGCTTCCAAGGCGATGCGCGCAATGCGCCGACGGGCGGACCGCCATCTCCGGCGTCGATCGACTATCTGGTCGACGAAGCCTGGGAGCTCGTCGATCGCTACAGAATCTGAGGTGTTCACCCGAGGTTGATGTGGGCGAACGGTCGAGGTGACAAGGAGGTGCGATGAAGGCGTGGCAGGTCCAGGAACTGGGCGAGCCCCGCGATGTGCTGCGGATGGTTGACCTATCGATTCCCGAGCCGGCGGCTGGTCAGGTCGTGGTACGAGTGCTCGCAGCGGCGGCAAACTTCCCAGATGTTCTGATGAGCCGCGGTTTGTACCAGAACCGCCCACCGTTACCGTTCACGCCGGGGGTGGAGCTCTGCGGAGTAGTCGTCACCGTTGGTGCCGGAGTAGAGGGTCTAGCGACAGGCGACAGGGTGCTCGGCCTGAGCGTGTTGCCCAGTGGGGGGTTCGCGGAGTTCGCCGTCATGGACAGCGACGTGACCTTCCATGCCCCAGCCGGTCTCGATGACGCGGAAGCCGCGTCCTTGCTGATGGCTTACCAGACCGGATGGTTCGGACTGCACCGGCGTGCATCGATCGGGCTAGATGACGTGCTACTGGTCCACGCTGCAGCCGGCGGAGTAGGCAGTGCCGCTGTGCAGTTGGGGAAGGCGGCCGGCGCACTGGTGATCGGTGTCGTGGGCAGTGCCGAGAAGGTGGTGCACGCGTCAAGGCTGGGTGCTGATCTCGTCATCAACCGATCCGAGCGGGACTTCGTGGACGTGGTCAACGCCGAGACCGGCGGCCGCGGTGCCGATGTGATCTACGACCCGATCGGCGGCGATGTCTACCACCGCTCGACAAAGTGCATCGCGTTCGAGGGCAGGCTCGTCACGGTCGGATTCGCCGGCGGACAGATCCAGACAGCGGCGCTCAATCACCCACTGGTCAAGAACTACTCCATCGTCGGCCTCCACTGGGGCCTCTACCTGACCCGGGATCCGGCTGGGGTTGCTGATTGTCAGCGCGCGCTGGAGGACCTTGTCCGTACTGGCGCAATACTGCCACTGATCAGCAAACGCCTGGCGCTTGACGAGCTTCCGAACGGCCTGCAGCAACTGGCTGAAGGTGCCACGATCGGCCGCATCGTTTGTGAAGTGTCCAACAGCGGGTAGCGCGGACGGCGCCGGGACGTGCCCCTATTCTCCGCGGCCTGCGAGGAGAAGGTCGGTTGTGTGCTGGATGTGGTCGCTCATGAGACGGACGCCGGTGTCGGCGTCGTGGCCGATGGCGGCGCTCATGAGAGCTCGGTGCTCTCTGCGGATGTTGCGTTTGCGTTTGGTCTTCGCGAGGCTCACAGACCAGTAGCGGTACAGTTCGCCGGCGTCGAAGAGCTGCTGGCGTAGGCGCTTCAGAAGTGGGCTGGTAGAGGCCGAGGCCAGGGCCGCGTGGAACTCGGAGTGGGCTTTCATCCAGGCGTAGTTCGGTTCGTCGGCGGGCGCGTCGGGTGGCCGGACGGCGCCTTCGAGTCGATGGTGGGCGGCGACGACTTCGGCTTCCCAGGCCACATCGCCGGTCTGGATCGATTCCCGCAAGGTCATGGTCTCGATCTCGATGCGTACCCGGGTGAGATCGAGCAGGTCGGGCACCGACAGGGGACGAACAACAAAGCCTTGTTGTGGTCGCGCCTCGACCAGGCCTTCGGAGGCCAACCGGGTCACCGCTTCTCGGACCACGGACAAGCTCACGCCGTGGTCCTTGCCGATCTCCGCCAGACGGACCTTCTCGCCGGGCTGCATCCTGCCCATGCAGATGTCGTTCTTGACCTCGTAATAGACGGTGGTCACCAGTGTCGCCATCATTCGCCACCTTAACAGATCAACGACAAATGCCCAAGAAATCGGTTTCGCGTCCAGTATCGGGTACTGAGCACTGAATCGATAATGGGCAACTTGTCAGAGGCCGGCAAGAAACCCGACGAGAGCATCGCTGACAGCACCTGGCACCTCCTGCTGAATCCAGTGGCCGGCCTGCGGAATCGTGATGATCCCGCGCAGGTCGTCGCAGAGTTCTTCGAGCGCCGCGCCGGACATGACCGAGCCGACGATGTCTTCGGATCCGGTCAGGAACAAGCTCGGCTGGTGGATCCTGGCGCCGTCGAAGGCCGCGGTCAGACGCCAGTTCCGGTCGATGTTCCGGTAGTAGTTGAGCCCCGGGGTGAAGGTCGACCGCCGGAACGACTCGACGTACACGTCAAGGTCGGACTCCGACAGCCAGGGCGGCCGCACCGGCCGGCCGGGATTCGCAGCCCAGTCGGCAGTGAGCTGACCAGTAGCCGTGAGAGTCCGCTCGATGTCGACCATGAGAGCACGATCGGCAGGCCCCACGAGCTGGAACCACGACAGGTAGTAGTCCTCGCCCATCCGGCGCCGGATGATCTCCAGCGGCGCCACCGGAGCCCGGCGCATGAGCGGGACGCTCAGGCCGGCCACCGCCCGGACGGATCCAGGATGAGCCAGCGCGGTGTGCCATACGACGGATGCTCCCCAGTCATGGCCGACGAGCACAGCCTTCTGCTCGCCCAGCGCCCGCACGAGCCCGACGATGTCCTCCCCGAGCGTCACGATGTCGTACGCGTCGACCGCAGCAGGCCGAGAGCTCCCGCCGTACCCGCGCATGTCGGGAACCGCCACCCGGTATCCCGCCTCGACGAGCGGCCCGAGCTGATGACGCCACGAATAGGCCAGCTCCGGGAAACCATGACAGAGAACGACCAGCGGGCCATCGCCGATGACCCAGGTGTTGAGGGTGATGCCATTGGTCTCGATGGATCGCGCTTCAGTCTCCGGCCAAGCGGTCATGGCGTTCCAGCGTCGGCGACTCCGACGTAGTGCGCGAACAGGTCGGCCCCGAGCAGATCCTGCGCCGTACCGGAGAATGCGATCTCGCCTTTACGCATGATGTACGCCGACGTGGCCAGCGCGAGCACCTGCTCGGCGAACTGGTCGACGAGGAGGATCGAAGCACCTTCGGCAGCCCGCGCACGGAGGAATTCGAAGATTTCGTCGACGATGATCGGCGCCAGCCCCAAGGAAGGTTCGTCGACCAGGATCAGTGACGGCTCCCGGACGTACGCCGCGGCGAGCGCGAGCATCTGCTGCTGACCGCCACTCATCGTGCCGGCGCGCTGCTTGCGGCGTTGTCCCAGAATGGGGAAGGCGGCAACAGCCTTCTCCAGGGCGTCACCCTCTGACCCGAGACTCGCCTGGATGCGGAGATTCTCCTCGACGGTCAGACCGCGGAAGATACCGCGCCCCTCCGGGACGTGAACCAGCCCCGATGCGGCGCGAAGATTCGGCCTGGCGTCCGTGACATCGTGACCGGCCAGCCGCACGTGCCCGGCGGTCGCCTTGACGAGGCCGGAGATCGTCCTCAGCAACGTCGTTTTACCAGCACCGTTCGGTCCGAGCAGGGCGACGACCGCACCGGCGGGAACGGTCAGGGACACACCGCGGAGCACCTCGGTAGCTTCGTATCCCGCGTGAAGCCCAGTGACCTCCAGCGCGGGAGGTGGCTCGGCCGCGGACAGCGCGGGTTCCCGGTTCACGACCCACCCTCCGATACCTCTGTCAGCTGCCGCTGGTCGGCCACGAGTCCCGAAGACCCCAGGTACGCGACCCGTACGACCTCGCTGTCCGCGACAGCGGATGGCATCCCCTCGAAGATGAGCTTCCCGGAGTCCATCACGTAGATCCGGGAGCAAACTCGCATCACCAAAGACATGTCGTGCTCGATCAGCAGAATGCCCAGTCCCGTCTCACGGACGATCTCCAGCAGGATGGAGCCGAACTTCTCGGTTTCGTCCGCGTCGAGACCCGCGGAAGGTTCGTCCAGCAGCAGGAACTCGAAATCACCGGCCAGGCATCGCGCCAGCTCGACCAGACGGCGCTGACCGGTCGACAGGTCAGAGGCGTTCACCGTGGCCAGGTCGGCGAGTCCACAGAGGTGAAGTGCCCAGAGCGCGCGATCACGCGTCATCTTCGCGGTGTCCGGCTTGGCCAGCAACTGGCGGAGGGGATTGATTCCCCCGCGACCCGCTTCGTAGCCCATGGCAATGTTCTCGAGCACCGTCAGACTGTCGCAGAGCTCCGAGGTCTGGAATGTACGGCCCAACCGCCGCCGGGCGCGCGCGGCCGGCCCGTAACGGGTCACATCCTCGCCGAACAGGCGGATGCGTCCCGTGATCTTGCGGTTGAACCCGCTGCACGCATCGAATGTCGAGGTCTTGCCGGCTCCGTTGGGGCCGATCACTCCGGTGATCTTCCCGGCCGGTGCGTCCAGGCTCAGCGCCTCCACGGCGATCAGCCCGCCGAAGCGGATTCCGACGTTCACCACCTCGATGCCCGGATCACCCGGCTGAGAACGCGCCGCGCGCCGCGCGTTCGAGAACTTGCCGGTCTCCGGCGGTTTCCTGGTGAGCCTCAGCCGGTCGAACCTGGCCCGCAGCCAGGCCGGCATCGTCGGGTTGCCACCTGACATCGACACGAAGATGGCGGACAGGCCGAACACGACGTTGAGCCAGAACGTCGTGTCCGACCCCACCACGTACGCCGGGATCACGGTGGCCACCACCGCAACGATGGCGTACCAAGGCTCGGCGAACGGTGCCAGCGCAAGCATCGCCAGCAGGAGCAGAGAGTTGAACGACCCGAAGAAGGGGTCTCCGCCGGTGGCGAAATTACGCTCCACGCCGAGCAGGATTCCCGCCAGTCCGGCGAAGAACGCGGACAGACAGAACACCGTGACCCGTACGACCTGAGTCGTCAGCCCCAGGGC
Organism: Kribbella sp. NBC_01484; assembly: GCF_036227145.1. Lineage (NCBI taxonomy): Bacteria > Bacillati > Actinomycetota > Actinomycetes > Propionibacteriales > Kribbellaceae > Kribbella > Kribbella sp. NBC_01484. The sequence goes on along the minus strand of NZ_CP109437.1, from coordinate 4,902,160 downwards.
TTCCGCACTTCTGGGCGAGTCCGCGAGAACCCGGAGCAGGCGTCCCAGCCTGCTGCGCTGAATCGCGACGACCGAGATCGCCGTCAGCACCAGGGCACCGAGCACGACGTAGTAGTAGCTTGCCGGGTCCTCCGCGAAGCTCGGATGCGGCATCTCGCGGCCTTGCGAGAACGTCGTGAACATCCATTTCTGAGGATAGAAGAGCTGTTGAACCAGGATGCCGAAGCCAAAGGTCGCCAGGGCGAGAAACAGTCCCGACAGCCGGATGGCGGGGATCGCGACGACAGCTCCGACCGGAACTGCCACGAGACTCCCCAGCAACACCGCAACTAGCCACGGGAGCTGAAAATGGAGGGCGAACTGCGAGAACGCGACGGCGCCGACCGCTGCGAACGCCGCGTGACACAGCGAGACCTGTCCGGACATCCGGACCAGGAGACCCAACGACAACAACAGGATCCCGGTCGCCAGGCCAGTCGTGAAGAACGTCAGGTTGTCACCGGCGAAGGCGGGAAGGAGAAGGAGCGGAACGAACAGAACCAACGCCGTGCCGATCCGCACCGGCCCGGGAGCTCGATAGGGCTCCGGCAGCCTCCCTGTCGAGCGGGTGGGAGAGACCAGGCGTCGCCCTCTGACCAGCAGCACGACGAAGAGGATGAGGAACGGCACCGACGCGGGAAGGCCGGTGAGCCAGGTGTGCCCCAGCGCAAACTGGTTCGCGACCGCCGACAGGACCCCGACGACGATGCCGCCGGCCAACGTCAGCGGAATGTTGGCAAAGCCACCGATCGCGGCGCCCGCGAATGCCTGCACGACCATGAAGGTGAGCAAGATGGCATCGAGACCGACCAGCGGAGTGATGAGCACACCCGACAGGGAGGCGAACGTCGCGCCGATGATCCAGGCGATACGACGAACCTTGCGGGGGTCGACCGCCTGCATGGCGAGGAGATCCGGGTCGTCGACGACCGCCCTCATCGCCAAACCGGTTCTCGACGAGCGGAAGAACAGGTACAGAACGCCGACCGCCAGCACCGCCACCGCGGTGATGATCACCTTGTCGAGAGTGATCACGACGCCGGCCAACTGGAAGGACTTGTCCGCGCCAGGCAGGAACTGCTGCATCGGGATGGTCATCGTGCCGAACTTGAGAGCGGCCAGCCCCTGGACCAGCAGAATGAGGCCGACCGTGCCGACGATCTTCAGTGCCGTCGGACGCGGGGCGAGCTTGCGTGCGAACGCCTCCATGGCCAGCCCCAGGCCGGGACCGACCACCAGAACGCTGACGATCAGAGCAAGTCCGGTGCCCAGGCCGACGGACTTGGTCAGCCAGTAGAAGACGAAGGCCGCCGCCGTGGCCACAGCACCGTGACCGAAGTTGAAGATTCCAGAGGTCTTGTACGTCAGAACCAGCCCGGTCGCTGCCAGCCCGTAGACCGCTCCGAGAGCGATTCCGCTCACGACGAAGGGAAGAAGATCACCCATGGTGACCCACCCGATGCGGCGAACGCGCCGCGCCCGGCCGGTACATCAGGACCCCTTCTGTGCCGCGACGAGCGTCGCAGGGTCGCAAGCCGGCTTCGTCAGAGCCGCGTCGGTGAACGCGCCCTTTTCGAAGGTGCCGAACCAGTAGCACGTGATGAGAGAAGCGGGCCGGTCTGCGGTGAAGGTCACAGGTTGCGGAAGCAGACCGCCGAGCGTCTCACCCTTCACGTGGGCGCCGTACGCCGCGATCACGTCCTTCCGCCGCGGCTTCGCGGGCAGGTCGGAGGCGCCGGCGTTCAGCGCTTTGCGGAACAGCTCCATCGTCACGTAGCCGGCGGTGCCATGTGGGTCTCCCCAGGCATCCTCGGGCACCCCCTGAGCTTTCATCATTCCGCGGTACTGCACGACCGGAGCCTCCTTTGCGAACCATGGGAACGAATTGAGAGCGAGTGACAGTCGTACTCCCGGATCGGCTGCCCGCATCGTCTTCGGGACGATCACTCCGCCGAACAGACCCCACTTGCCTGCGTACTTCTGCTTGGTGCAGTCGGCGGCCAGACGTAACGCCGCTGTCGCGGTTGCGGCACCCAGCATCACGTAGTCCGTCTTCCCGTCGATCAGCTTGAGGCATTGCGCGGTGTAGTCAGGCGCAGCGGAGGAGACCTTGAACGTGCCGGAGTAGTTCAGACCCAGCACGGAGCTGGCAGTCTTGACGACGGGTTCGGCAGCCTCACAACCCGCGATCTCGGCGCAGATGGTCATGGCGACGTTCTGTGCGCCGAGATGAGCACCCAGCGCAATACCCATGTTGAAGATCGAGGGAATCGAGGTGGTCAGGGGGAGCCAGTTCGGCATCGCTCCCCAGACGTTCGGCGCGTAGCCCATTCCGCCCACAACCGGCAGCCCGGCCTTCGTGATGTCCTCGGCGACCAGCCCTTCGGTCGCGGCATCGAACATGACCGCCGCCACAACCGAGTCGTCACGAACGATCCGGCGTACGGCTGTGGTCGCGGTCGGCGCATCCCCCTTCGTGTCGGCGACGACGATCTCCACGGGATGTCCTGCTACCCCGCCGGTGGCGTTCACCGATTTGGCCCAGGCCTGCACGACCGGGCCGGCATTCTCTTCGCCACTCGGAAGCGGGCCTGTCGCGTTGACGAAGAGTGCGACCTTCAGTGGTGACGCACCAGAACCACCCTCCGCCTCAGGCTGGGCTGTGGAGGCGCACCCGCTCATTGCCAGCGCCGCAGCCGCGACCATGAACCCCAGAGCTCTACTTCCGGTTGCTCGCACAGTGACCTCCTACTGTCCGCGACCAGGGACGGCCTTCCGGCTGGGTGCCTTCGCGCTGCTCCACGTCTGATCATCCGACGATAGAACGGGTAAATCGATTCGTCTATAGAAAATCGATCTTATTCCTTCAGAACCCGGGCCCGTAGTGAACTCTTCAGGGTCTTGCCCACCGAGTTCTGTGGAAGCGCCTCCACGATCCAGACGTCGCGCGGAGCCTTGAATCGAGCGATCCGCGACTCGCAGAACTCGATGAGTTCCGACGGACTCACCGGCGGGCCGGGCGACACGACCACGAACGCGACCGGTTCCTCACCGAAGCGCTCGTTCGGCCGGCCGACCACGCCGGCACTCAGCACCCGGGGGTGAGCGGTCAGCGCCCGCTCCACCTCGGTGGACGAGATGTTCTCACCGCCCCAGATCACCATGTCTTTGAGGCGATCCGAGATCACCAGATACCCGTCCGGATCGAAGTAGCCGATGTCGCCTGTGTGCAGCCAGCCATCGCGCAGTACCTTCGCAGTCTCGTCGGGCCGGCCGAGGTAGCCGCGCATCACCGTCTCTCCGCGGATCACCAACTCGCCCGCCGGCCCGTCGATGAAGTTGCCGTCCTCGTCGACGAGGGCTACGTCGATCCCCGGGAGCGGTACGCCGACAGTCCCCGGCTTGGCTGGTCCGTGCAGGGGCATAATCGTTGCCGCGACGGTGCACTCGGTGAGTCCGTAGCCCTCGACGACAGGAACGCCGTACCGTCCTTCGAAGGAGGCGAGCAGCTCGGCCGACGCCGGGGCTGCGCCACAACCGGCGAAGCGGAGCGACGAAGCGTCCGCACCAGTGTCCGCGGGAAGCGCGGTCAAGGCCGACAGAATGGCGGGCACCGCCGAGAAATAAGTCGGACGTTCCCGTGCCACGACGTCCCAGAACGTGTTCACGTCGAACCTTGGTTCGATCGCAACTGAGGCCCCGGCCCACAGCGGGCCGACGACACTGACCATGATCCCGTTGACATGGAACAACGGCAGGACGAGCAGACAGCGATCAGCCGGGGTGATCTCCAACCAGTCCATCCACACGTTCGCCATTGCGGAGATGTTCGCGTGGGACAGTTGAACGCCTTTGGGTCTTGCCGTGGTGCCGCTGGTGTAGACGAGCAACGCCAGGTCGTGAAGCTCGCCCGTATCGGTCGTCGTGCGGTGGGGAGCGACTGACTGGAACATCGCCGTCGTCAATGACGTGATCGACAATTGCAGCACCTTGCCGGCCGAGACCTCGTCCGTGACGACGATCTTGGCCGCTGAGTCGCTGAGTTGATAGCCGACCTCGTCGGGCGTGAGGACGGGATTGACGGGTGTCAGGATCGCCCGGCGGCTCCAGACCGCGAACATCAGAATCACGAGTTCGGTGCCGTTGGGCAGGATCGCGGCGACAACGTCGCCGGCACCGATGCCGAGCGTGGCCAGCCGACCGCTCGCGAGCCGAACCTGATCGGCGAACTCGGCGTTCGTCCAACTGGCGGAAGCGCCGGAGATGCAGCGGCCGCCCGGATCGCTCGCTGCTCGGGATTCGGGGATCTCGGCGGCATGTCCGATCATTCGGCCCGCTCCTCTCGAGTCCATGCCAGTACCGGGACGCGGTCGGCATCTCGAGGACCGGCGAGCACGAGGAGGTCTCCCTCGAGGCTCGCGGTGCGGTGCAATGTGCTGCCGGACCAGTCCGGGAAGCTGCTCACATCGACCTGGTGGTGGACACCTGCCGCGTCCACCACGTAACGGCCGGCGTACCCGAAATAGGTGTCGAAGGCAGCGATCTTGGCCGTGTCCGGGCAGGTGACCAGTCGTTCGCTCCCACACAGGGGGCGCCCAGCCGCCATCGCGTGGACCAGGACTCTTCCATCGGGCGTATAGACGAGCGTTCCGAGCGGATGGTCACCGAAAGGTACGCCGATGACCTGCCCGGCCCGGTTCTCCACCACGTAGGACACCAGGGTCCATGCTCCGACCAGAGCCGCCGCGCTGCGAGGCGCCTCAGCCATGACTGGCCAGACTGTCCTCGACCGCCTTCGCCACCCGTAGCAGTCGCGCCTCATCGAAGAATCGGCCCACGAGTTGAACGCTGATCGGCAGTCCGTCGACGTCGCCGCACGGTACCGCGACCGCGGGGTGACCGGTGTAGTTGAAGGGCGCGGTGTTGCGGGTCATCGCGTCGAATCCTTGGCGCAGTACGCCGACGGCACGTGCCCAGCCCTCGGCATACGGGACACTCTCGAACACTGCGGGAGCCACCCCCAGGCAGGTCGGCATGGCAAGGACGTCGACCCTGCTCAGCGCGTCGTCGTAGGCGCGCGTGAAGGTCGGGCGCACGTTGTGTGCCTTCGCATAGACACGACCGTGAAAGTTGCGACGCGAGTACTCGCCGAGCAACAGCAGCGACTTCGTGTACGTCGCGAGCGCATCGGCCTCGTGCAGCCAGACCTTGTCGATGGCGGCGAGCAGGTTCGCCGGTAGGAAGGTGCGATCGCCCGAGCCGAACGCTGTCGACCCGCGAAGAGAACGGAACCCGTCCCCGTCCAGGGCGAACGAAGCCTGGTGCACACGCCGGTGCTCGGGAATCGAGATCTCGACAACCTTCGCGCCGAGCGCGGTCAGTTTGCCGACGGCCTGTTGTGTCCGCTCCTTGACCGCCGGCTCGACGGGTTCGTCGAATCCTTGGCGCAGCAAGCCGATGGTCAAACCATCGACCCCGTCTTCCAGCCCCGTGAGGACGTCCACCCGTTCTGGGACGTATCGGCTCTGACGCGGATCGTAGTCGTCGTAGCCCGCCACCGCCTGCAAGGCGACGGCGACGTCGTTGACGTTGCCGGCCAACGGACCGACATGGTCGATGCTCGGATCGGAGCCGCTGGCGATGCTCATCGTGGTCCCCATCGCGGAGACGAGACCGTACGTCGGCTTCAGGCCGACCACACCGCAGTACGCAGCAGGAATGCGAACCGAGCCGTGCTGATCACCACCGAAGGCGATGTCCACCTCGCCCGCGGCAACGGCGACCGCCGAACCGGACGACGATCCGCCGGTCATACGCTCAGCGTCGTGCGGGTTGATGGCCTGCCAGTAGTCGTGCAGGTACCCCACACCGATCAGCGTGTTCTTCCCGGTGACGGTCCCACCTGCGGCGAGTACCCGGGTGACAACGGTCGCGTCGAAGTCCGGAACGAACCCGTCCATCGTTCGCGACATCGAAGTCATCGGGATGCCCGCCACCGCGATGTGGTCCTTGAAGCTGACGGTTCGGCCGGCCAGCAGTCCGGTATCCGCACCACCGATCGACGACTTCCACAACCAGGCGTTGTGCGGATCCTCCTGCGCGTCCGGCCGGTGGCCCGGGGCGCGCTCGGGAAACAGCAGAGGAGGCTTGTGCTCCTCGATCCTGGCCTGGTCGAACGCGTCGAGAGCTGCCAGCTGGTCGACCAGGAGCTCGCAGAATTTCTGCGCGTCCTCCTCATCGAGGGTGAAGCCGAGAGCGGCAGCTGTACGCCGAACATCGTCGGCAGCAGGTGGCAGAAACATCAGCCGACTCCCAGCGTCGTACGGAGTGGAGGACCGACGACCGTCATACCGAACGTCTCGGCGAGGCCGCGCAGCTCCTCACGGGAAGCGCCGTCACCCACCTCGGCACGCTTCTCGAAGAAGGCATGCAGTCCGCCCGGCACCATGACGTTGACTGCGAGCACTTGTTCGCCACCGTCCTGAACGTTGTCGAAGGTGTGCGGAACGCCGGGCGGGACCGTCGCGAAGTCTCCAGGCCCGAGCTCGTGCATCTCATCGACGATCTGGATCGTCAGATGTCCTTCCAGCACGAGGAAGGTGTCGGACTGCTCGGCGTGCACATGCAGAGGCGGCCCGGTGAAGCGCTCCACCGGGCCGACCATGAAGTCGAACAGCCCGCCCGTGTTGCTCGCCACTGCCTTGAACAGCCAGTGCTCCCCCGGGACGACGTCACCGTCGCCCCTCCGGACAATTCGAGGTGCGGTCATGTCGGATCTTCCCTTCATCGGTGCCTCAGCTGGACGCTGCTTGCCGTTCGAGGCGCAGCGGTCGCAGCGATGACTCGACTCGCGCCAGCTCCTTCAGCATCCTGACTGCAGCTTGATCCATCAGCTCGGTGGGCTCCAGCCGGCCATCGACGACAAGTTCGCTGACGAACGGAATGTGGACGTTGTCGGCAACCGGGCTGAGCCGAAGGCCGTCCAGGACGAGCTTGAGCATCTGGGCCGAGCGCGTGCCGGCCGAGACACCGCCGTAGCTCACGATTCCGATCGGCTTGTAGTTCCACTCGAAGAAGAGGTAGTCGAGTGCGTTCTTCAAGGGAGCGCTGAACCCGTAGTTGTACTCCGGACTCACCACCACGAACGCGTCCAAGCTTTCGATCAGGGCGCTCCAGTCGCGAGTGTGCTGGTGAGCGTACTGCTGCCGGCTGGGATGGAACGCCTCGTCCAGGAACGGCAGCCTGATCTCCGCCAGGTCCACGACCTGCACGTCGAAGTCGCCCTCGGACCTGGCGACGTTTTCGATCCACTCGCTCACCGGCGAGGCAACCCGTCCGGGCCGGACGCTGCCGACGATGATCCCCAGGCGAGGCTTGGACAGTTCTTCAGTCATGTCGTTCCTTCGTCAGGTGTGATGGTGACGCGCTTGACGTCGAGGTGATCGCCTTGGCGACGCGCAACAAGGTGGCCTCGTCCAGGGCCTTGCCGACGAGCTGGACCGAGATCGGCGTACCGTCCACCTCGCCGCACGGCACGGCGAGCGCCGGATGGCCGGTGTAGTTGAACGGCTGGACATTGCGATAGTGCGGAAACACCTCGGCGAGGACATCGATTTCTCGCCGCCAGGCCTGCCGGAACTCGCCTGGTCCGTCGACCACAGGCGCCAGGGCCAGACAGGTGGGCATGGCCAGTACGTCGACCTCTCGCAGGGCTCGGTCATAGGCCCGGACGAAGCTACGGCGAACGTTGTGCGCTTTGGCGTACACGGTCCCCCGGAACGTCCGATGCGCGAACTCACCGAGCATCCAGCTCAGCTTCAGGTAGGCCGCCATCTGGTCGGCGTGGTCGGTCCATGCGCGATTCATCGCCGCAACGAGCGCAAGCGGCACATGGTCATCTCGTTCGAGAACAAAGGGCCCGGCGCCGCGCACAGCCCGGAATCCGGCGAGCTGCAAAGCCCCAGCGGGGGCCAGGACGCTGTGATGCTCGGGAACCGACACCGTCGAGACGATGGCACCGGCGTCGCGAAGTGCCTCGACAGTCTCGACGACTGCTTGCGTAATGCGCTCGTCATGGGGCGCGGAGAACCCCTCGTCGAGCAGCCCGACCCGCAGTCCGCGGACGCCTGTGTGCAAAGGGCTAAGGACATCGATCGAATCCGGAATGTCCCTGCCCTGACGCGAGTCGCGCCCGTCGTAGCCGGCGACAGCTTGCAGGGCGAGCGCGATGTCTTCGACAGTCCTGGCCATCGGCCCGAGATGGTCGATGCTCGGCTCGCCACCGTAGAAGGCCCCGGCATGGGAGACGAGTCCGAACGTCGGTTTCAGCCCCAGGATCCCGCAGTGCGCGGCCGGCTGCCGTATCGAGCCACCTTGGTCCCCGCCGATCGCGATGTCGACATCGCCGGCGGCAACGGCCGCCGCCGGACCTGATGACGATCCGCCGGCCTGGCGGACCGGGTTGCGTGGATTGACGGCGTCCCAGTAGTCCCCCAATCCACCCCCGATGGAGCGCAGGCCGGAAAAGCCGTGGTGAGTGTTCTTCCCGACCACTCGACCACCTTCGGCCAATACACGCTCCACGACACTTGCGTCAACGGATGCGATGACGTCGTCGAGCACCTTGCTGCCCCAGGAAACGGGCAACCCGGCCACCTCGATGTGGTCCTTGAAGCTCACGGTCTTGCCCGCGAGCAGGCCCTCGGTGGATCCCCCGATGTCGCAGCGCCAGACCCAGGCGTTGTAGGGGTCGCTCTCCTCGCTCGGGCGCTCCCCCGGGCCGCGCACGGGGTACCGCAGCTCAGGGGGCGACTCGTCGAGGCGCTCGTTGAGGAACGCCTCCATGGCACCCAACTGCTCGGTCAGGGCCCGACGGTAGACGAGTATGTCCTCTGGACTGAGCGTGAGGCCTAAATGTCGCGCTAGAGCGTGGATCTGGTCCGTGGTCGGCGCTGCGAACACCCTCTCTCCTTTCTGGACGCCCCCGCCGGCCGAGAAGGTCCTCCCCCGGGCCGGACTGACACTGCACAGCTGCTATGGCTTGATGTTGTCGCAGGTCGGCTTGCTCAGCTCGGTTCCAGAGAACTCGCCGCGCTCGTAGCTGGCGAGCCAGAAGCAGTTGACCAGTGCCTGCGGCTGTCCGGGCTTGAAGGTGATGGGTTGCGGGAGAAGTCCGCCGAGAGTCTCGCCCCGGACCGAGCCATAGGCCTTGACCACATCCGCGCGAGTGGCCTTGTCGGGCAGGCCGCTGGCCGTGACGGCCTTCTTGAACAGCTCCATCGTCGCGTAGGCCGCGGTCCCTTGCGGAGAAGCCCAGCTGTCCGCAGGAACGCCGGCCTGGTCCATCTGGTTGCGGTAGTCCACAACCGGCTTGTCGTCCACATACCAGGGGAAGGCACTGAGCGCGATCCCGATCTTCACGCCAGGATCGTTCTGTTTCATCACCTTCGGCCAGACAGAACCGTCGAAGAGTCCCCACTGGCCCGCATATCCCTGCGTCTTGCAGGTCTGGACCAGCCGCAGCGACGCGGCCGTGGTCAGGCCGAGCATGACGAAGTCGACGCCATCGTTCTTGATCTTCAAGCATTCAGCGGTGTAGTCCGGCGCAGAGACAGAGACTGGAAGGACACCGTCGAACGTCATCCCGAGCGCCCTGCTTGCCGATTCGGCCAGCGGGCCTGCTGCGGCGCAGGAGGAGTTCTCAGCACAGACCGGGAAGACGGTCTTGGTCGCGCCGCCTTCCTTTCCGATCCGCATGCCCATGTTGATGACTGCGGGGAACGTGGTTGCGATGGGGAGCCAGTTGGGGAGCTTGCCCCAGGCGGTGGGGTTGTACCCGATCCCGCCGATCACCGGCAGACCCGCGGCGGTCACTGCCTCAGCGACCGCACCCTCGGTGCTCGCGTCGTACAGCACGACGGCCACGATCGACTTGTCGCTCGACCATCGGCTCACCGCGGCGGTTGCCTTCGGCGCGTCTCCCTTGGTGTCAACGATGTCGAACGCCACCTGGCGACCGTTCAGGCCGCCGGACTTGTTGATGTTCTTCGCCCAGCCCTTGAGGACATCCGGAGCATTCTCCTCGCCGGTCGTGGTCGGGCCACTGATGTTGATCAGCGCCCCGATGACCAGCGACCCCTCGGCCGGGGTCTCGCTGTCGCCGGCGCTACAGGCCGAGAACAGGAGGGCCGCCGCAGCCACGCCCGCCCCGATTCTGCCGAATCTTGCCGAGACAATCCCCACTCCACGCATGATCATCGCTCTCGCCGTCCAGTCCTGGGGGGTCGGTCCTCTCCGGTCGTCTTCAACGTACCCTGCATCGATACTTGCTGTACAGATCGATTTTTTGGGAATAATCTGGTGGCGCCGTCACGACCTCAGGAGGAGCTTTTCCATGACGCCCATCCGGCATGACCTCGGCGGCTACGCCTACGATCCGGGCCTGCGGTTCGCCGGCAACGGAGTCGTCTCCCTGCCGGACCGGGTCATCGACCAAGCCATCCTTCGCGAGCCGCTCCCCTTCAAGGAGGGCTGCATCGCCCTGGAGCGGCACTTCGACGCCGCAGGCATTCCGCTCGGGTCCCTGTGCGGCCTCGAAGTGCGCCTTCCAGCGACGCTCTCCCTCAGCGACTTCGTCAGCTTCAACGACGTCTACATGGGCCAGTTGGACACCTGGGGACTCCTTCGGCACGGGGTGTCACCCTTGACGAGAACCAACGTCTCGCCAGTACACGAAGCCCCATCGGAGCCGACGCTCGCCGCCATCTCCTACGTCAGCGAGCGACCGGCCAGGCAACCGACGTACGTGATCTCGGGGATTGCGGAACTGCCGTCTGGTGGTTCGTATCCGCAGGAGGTACTCCGAACCGGTGAGACCACTCCGGACGCGCTGCACGAGAAGGCGAGCCTGATTGTCGACGTTCTCGAACGGCACCTCGAGACCCTCGGCCTGCAGTGGGCGCCCTCCGACACCGTCAACCTCTATTCGGCGCACGATCTGACCCACATGGTCTCCGACCTACTGGCGACTCGCCGGCACTCACCGTCCTACGGCCTGCTGTGGCACAACGCGGCACCCCCTGTGGTCGATCTGGAACTCGAGATCGACCTCCGCCGGTACGGGCACGTCGGCTGGATTGATTGAGCGTGGCCGACGAGGCCTCTTGGTCAGACCCGTTCTCGCTGACCGGTCGCGCTGCCTGGATCACCGGCGCCAGCCGTGGACTCGGTAGAGAGATCGCTCTGCGCTTGGCCGCCGCCGGAGCCGAGCTCCTTCTCACTGCTCGCGACGCCGACGCTCTCGCTGAGGTCGTCGCCGAGGTCCGGGCAAGGGGCGGGTTCGCCTACGCGTTGGCCGGCTCGGTCACCGACGAAGCAAGCGTCGCCGCGGCGGTCCGACAGGCTGACCAGCGGTGGGGCCGGCTGGACATCCTTGTCAACAACGCCGGCATCAGCCCCAGCTTCGAACGGGTCGAGCATCTCGACATCGGGACCGTGACGGAGATCCTCGACGTCAACCTGGTCGGGCCCTTCAGGTGTTCGACGGCTGCATATGAGCTGCTCACGCAGTCCGCCGACGCCAGCGTGGTCAACGTGTCGTCGATCCACGGTCGAGCAGCCATGGCGAGGACCGCCGGATATGCCGCCAGCAAGGGCGGTCTGGAGATGTTCACGAAGACTCTCGCCCTGGATTGGGCGCGCGATCAGATTCGGGTGAACGCCGTGGCGCCCGGATATCTCGTCACCGATATGACGCACGATCTACGGCACAGTGACAATGCAGCGGAACGCCTGCTGTCGAACATTCCCCTGCGACGCTTCGGCACACCGAACGAGGTCGCTACCGCGGTCCAGTTCCTCGCGTCCGCGGCATCAAGCTACATGACCGGCGCATCGCTGGTCGTCGACGGCGGATGGACGGCACGCTGATGCACACGATCCCCCTCGAACGCCCGTCGGCAAGGCCCCCGGTTGGCGAGTGAGAGGTTGGCGTCGAACAGGCACAACGTGGCTGTCCAGCGGTGGACGGCCACCGATGGGCGAGCGAAGGCTTGTCCTATGAGCGCAGAAGATCAGCTGAGAACTTTTGTCCTAGTGCCTGGAGCTTGGCATGGGGCGTGGGCGTGGGACGGCATCGTGGCCAGGCTTCGAGAAGCCGGCCATCAGGCCGTTGCCGTCACGCTGGACGGCCTCGAGCCGGACCCGTCGCCGGCCAGTGCTGGGGCGAACCTCGATACCCACATCGATCGAGTGCTCACCGTGTTGGACGCCTGTGGCCCGGGGCCGATCACGCTGTGCGCCCATAGCTATGCGGGGCTGGTGGTTGGCGGTGCTGCGGACCGATCCACTCGCCCCATCGATCGGCTGGTGTTCTGCGACGCGATCGTGCCGGCTGACGGCGACTCCTGGTGGGACCGGGTCAACGACCACTACCGGAACCGGGCCATCGCCGGGGTAAGGGCGGACGGCCGTACGGTGGCTCCCGGAGCCGGGAAGGACCCGAGGAGGCGACCGCATCCTGTCGCCTCGTTCCTCCAGCGGCTTCGCCTCGGAGACGGCATCGATCGAGTCGCGCGACGAACGTTCATCTACGCATCCGGGTGGGCAGCAACCCCATTCCACGAACAGTACGAGCGGCTACGCACCGCCCCCGGGTGGGAGGTCCACGAACTGGCGGTGGCTCATGCCGTGTACGACGAAGCCCCGGACGACCTCTTCGCCATCCTGACCGACAACGCTCGCTGAGTCGAAGGCACAGGCGAGTTTCGCCGCTTGTCATCGCCCAGCAGCCTGCCGGGCGGAACCTGAGCCCGTCCAGTCGTGTTCCGATGCCATGAGGAAGAAGTCCCGGACGTCCTCGGCGAGCAGGTCCGGCACCTCCATCGCGGCGAAGTGGCCGCCGCGCTCGAACTCCGACCAGTGCCTGATGTCGTACAGCCGCTCGGCCAGCGGTCGTACCGACTGGGTGATGTCATGGGCGAACACCGCCACGCCGAGCGGCACCCGGCACGACAGCTGGCTCCCCCGCGGGGCGTCGTGATGGAACCGGCCCGAGGACGCCGCGGTGCCGGTCAGCCAGTACAGCGAGATGTCGGTGAGCATCTGATCGTCGCTGACCGGCGTGGCGGGGTCGGTCCACTGTGCGAAGCGCTCGGCGATCCAGACCAGCTGGCCGACCGGCGAGTCGGTCAGCGCGTAGCCGATGGTCTGCGGGGTGAGCGCCAGTAAGGCCTGGAAAGGCGGACGGTTCGCCATCAGCTGCCTGACCTTGTCCAGCCTGGCCTCATCCGCCTCGGACACCTCGACGTCGGGGACCGGCCGGGTCGGCAGGTAGTTGACGTGCACTCCGACGACCTGCTCGGGCGCCACCGCGCCGAGCGCGATCGAGATGCCTGCGCCGAAGTCGCCGCCCTGCGCGCCATAGCGCTCGTACCCCAGGCGGCGCATCAACTCGGCCCAGGCCCGGGCGACCCGGACGGCGTCCCAGCCGCGCTCGTGGGTCGGCCCGGAGAACCCGAAGCCGGGGATGGACGGAATCACCAGGTGGAAGTCGCGCGACAGCGGCTCGATCACGTCGAGGAACTCCAGGAACGAACCTGGCCAGCCGTGGGTGAGGATCAGCGCGAGTGCGTCCGGTTTCGAGGACCGGACATGGACGAAATGGATATTCTGCCCGTCGATCTCGGTGGTGAAGTGCGGAAGCTCGTTGAGCCTGGCCTCGTGCTCGCGCCAGTCGTAACCGGTGCGCCAGTATTCGGCCAGCTGCCTGAGCCGCGCCAGCGGGAACCCGTAGTCCCATCCGGCGTCGGCGACCTCGTTGGGCCAACGGGTGCGGGAGAGGCGGTCGGTCAGGTCGTCGAGGTCGGCCTGGGGGATGTCGATGCGGAACGGCTTGATCATGGTGTCAACTCCGGCGGATTCATTCGGCGCCCAAATGTTCGGGCGACTAACGTTTATCGCCCAAACGATACCATCATCGTTGGTCCGTCTAACGATTCGTTAGACTGGTCACATGGAGAACCCATCCGACGAGGAGACGCCCACCCGCTGGGAGGGCCTGCCCAGCTGGCTGCTCGGCCAGACCGCCCAGCACGCGCACCGTCTGGTGGGCGATGGGTTCTCGTCCGTCGGCGCCCGCGGCTACCACTACCGCCTGCTGGCGACGCTGGAGGATTTCGGCCCGGCCAGCCAGGCCGCACTGGGCCGCCGTAGTGGCATCCACCTGAGCGACATGGTCGCGACGATCAACGAGCTCGCCGATCGCGGACTGGTCGAGCGCGCCCCGGACCCCTTCGATGGGCGGCGCAACATCATCTCGCTGACCGCCGCCGGCAAGCGACAGCTACGGCGGCTGGACAAGCGGCTGGCCGAGTCCCAGGACGAACTGCTGGCTCCGCTGTCACCCGAGGAGCGCCGGCGGCTGATCGAGCTGCTGTCCAAGCTGTCGGACCACCACAACCGACGAACCGATATCCCCGAAGAGCCAATGCGCTGACCGGGACCGCGCAGCCGCAAACAGCCACGTGGTGTTAGCGGATGCGGTCGACCCAGCGGAGCCAGACCAACGAAGTCGCCGTGACCGCACCAGCAACAAGGAAAGCCACCTGCGAGCTGTGAAAGCGGGCGACCAGGACACCGGCGATCCATGAACCCACCGCCTGCGCAGCCGCGGGAATCGCGACCAGCCAGGTGTTCGCCTCACCGCGGACGTCGGCGGGAACGGCTGAGTTGGCCAGTGTGGTGTAGGCAGCGACGGCGGGTGCGACCGCGAGTCCCCCGAGTCCAAGGACCACGCCCATCGGTATCGGTCCTGACGTTGCGGCCAGCAACAACGTCGAGACGGCGATCAGAGAGAGCAGAACCGCGAGCACGGTCTGGAGCGCACGCCTCGGTGGGCGCCGTGCGTACAAGCCGCCTCCGATGATCGAGCCCAGGCCCCAGAGAGCCAGCAGGAAGCCCGCAGTCTCCGAGTTGGCTGAGACTCGGTCGGCGAACGCGGTGACTGCCACTGTGACGGCACCAAACGTGATACCGAGGGCGCCGGATGTCGCGACCAGTGGGACGAATCCGGGGAGCCGCAACGGGCCTAGCGGATGAGTCCTCTGGCTCGAACGTGTGGTGCGCGAACTCAGCAGGGGACTGACAGCGACGAGCAGGCTTCCTGCACCCGTGACGAAGGCGACGAAGACCAAGGCTGCTCCGGGTGGAGCGAACGAGACGATCGCTGATACCAGTGCCGGACCGAGGAGGAAGACCAACTCGAACGTCACGGCGTCCAGCGCCTGCGCCGATGCCCGGAGCCGGGCAAGGGCTCGCACACCACGATGGTCACCGGCGCCACCAGCATGATCGTGGTGACGTTGTCCAGGAACGGCGAGGCGATCGCGGTGATGATCATCAGCATCACCATCAGCCGGTACGGCTCGCCGCGGGACCGTTTCGCCGCCCAGATCCCGAGGTAGTCGAACACCCCGGTCTGCTTGATGATCCCGATCACGATCATCATCCCGAGCAACAAGAAGATGACGTTCCAGTCGATGCCCTCGTGCTCGGAGAAGAACACCTCCGTTCCCGGTGCAAGGCCGAGCAACAACATGCCGGCGGCACCGATCAGGACCACCTTGACCTTGTTGGCCTTCTCGGTCGCGATGTAGAAGAACGCCAAGCCGAAGATCCCCAGCGCGACGAGCGGCCGCACGACTCAGCCCGAGGATGGGTCGCCGAGCCCGGTGACCGCGAGGCTGGTGAGCAACCGCTCCAACGTGATCGCACCGGTCAACTCACCGTTGGCACCGGTCACGGCGACCAGCGGACTCCGCGCCCGCGCCATCAACGCCGCGATCTCCAGCAGGGTCGCCTCCTCCGTCACTGCGGCCGGTCGCGACAACGGTTGCGGTAGGCAATCACCGACGGTCAGCTCCCCGAGCTGCCGCCAGAACAGGTCCGCCGACGACTCGTCGACAGTGCGGGCCAGCATCGGGTCGTCCCGGTACGCCGCCGGGATGCTCAGCCTGAGAACCTGAGAGCCCGGCAACACCGCCAACGGCCGGCCGCGCGGATCGACGACCACCAGACCCGGCATCCTGCCCACCGCCATCAAGCGGACGGCCTTCACCACCGGATCCAGCACCGTCACCGTGGGCAGGCCGACAGCTATGTCGCGCGCCCGCATCGCTTCGCCTTGACCGACCTGACCGACCGCCTCGACACTGCTCACCCTGACCTCCCTGACCGCCCACAACCGGACGGCCATCCAGGACATCAGTCTTGCTGTGCAACCACCCCTCCTCCATGGGGTCCACCACCCAACTTCAGCCGGCCCAGGCGATCCATCCAGCGGGCGATCGGGCGCGCTCTGTCGTCAGGTGATTGGTCTGCGTTACTTGACCGCGATGACGTCGATTGTCCGGATGTCCGGGTCGGCGGCCAGCAGGTCGGGGCCGACCTGGCCGAGGGCGGCCGGGATCTCGCCGTTGAGGTGGGCCTGCCGGCCGTCCTCGTCGGCGAACGTGTCGAAGATCCCGACGTCGCCGGCCCGAGGCGGAACGCGTACCAGGTGACCGTCCCCTCCTCGGCGGCCGCGAGCTCGCGCCCCGCCTCGAGGAACGCGCGCAGTTCCTCCTCCTTGCCCGGCTTGGCCTCCAACGTCGCCAGCAGTCCCCGGTCGATGCTCATCTCAGTGTCCTCTCGTGAGTTCCTTCCACCGACCGTACTGCGCCCGGCGTCCCTCGACGTCGATCACCGGAACAGCAGTCGCTGGCGGTAGCTGGGAGTGGTCTTGTCGAAGTACCGGTCGACCCAGCTGTCGTCCGGCGTCAGGTACGCCGTCGCTGCCGCGTCGTCCGCCCCTCGCAGCTTCTGCACGAGGTACCGGAAGTAGTAGTGGTTGAAGATCCGCATGAACTCGCCGAGGTAGATGTCGGCCACCCGCTGGTCGCCCTGGATCACCAGCATGTTCTCGTCGTTCTCGTTCACCGACGGGTTGCTGAAGTTCCCCGATCCGCTGATGACGAGCGGGGTGTCGCCGAGCGGATCGATCAGCATGAATTTGGTGTGGCTGTACCGGACCCGCGGGTTGAGGCCCGTGAGTTGCTCCCGGACCCAGCGGTCCAGGATCGCGGTCCGGAGGAACGAGCCGACCGCGACCTTGACGTCATGGTCGGTCTCGAAGGTCACCTCGTCGTCGCCGGGTGCGCGTTCGAGCACGAGATACCGCATGACATCGGACTCGGGCGCGATCGCCCCGGCGATCTTGTCGTGCAGACCGAAGGCCGCCGTCATGAAGAACGACTTCTTGGCCTTGGCAGCCTCCCCTGCGTACCAGTCGATCAGATCCAGATTGGTCCGCGGGCTGAAGATCGGGGCGATCCCGGCGGGCGGTGGGGTGGCCGGCGTGGGAGTCGCGTCGGTGTCGGCCGGCCGGAGCCGGTTGTATGCCGGATCGACCGCGAGCCGTTGCCAGTAGTCGAAGTACTGCGTGGCTACCGCAGGGTCGCGGACCAGATGACCGACGTTCGACTGACCGAAGAGTCCGCCCCAGGTGATGTTGGTGGATCCGGTCCACACCCGCTGGGGCACGTCGTCGTGCAGCAGGACGAAGAACTTGTTGTGCGCGATCGCGCTGTTCGTCGTCCGCGGGATCATGTACGGCGTGAGCCCGGCGGCCGTGATCTGCGGTTCGCTCTGCTGCCAGACCCGCGGGCTGTCCGGATCGGTACTCGCCTTACCACGCCGGTCGTACACGATCCGCAGGTCGACTCCACGCGCCGCGGCCTTCGCGAGGGCCTCCAGCACCCGCGGATACGCGAACTCGTACACCGCGCCGCGCAACGCGAATCCGGGCCCCGTGGCCGACTCGATGAACGCGATCAGGGCCTCCTCCAGCCCTCTCGACAGCCAGTCGTAGACCGAATCACTCCGATCGCCGGGTCGCGGCGCGCGACCGAACCGCTGGGCGTACGCCTGGCTGCCTGCGACACCGCGGTTGAAATGTACGGCGTGCGTGCCTTCGTCGACTCGCTCGGTCGTGACGGCCACGGTCACGTCATGGCGGATCACGAGGTTCTTCGGCTTGCCGTAGAGCCCGACCACCCGGTACTCGTACTGCCGGCCGGGCTTCGCGGTGTAGTCACCCCAGAGGAACGACTGCACCGGGTGCTCGCGCAGACTGACGGAGGTGCCTGGTGGAATCCCCGTCGACGTCTCTTTGAACACCTTCATGCCGCGCAGCCAGTAGCGCTCCTGCTCAGTCGGATCCCACCGCTCGATGGCGAAACCGAGAAGCCCTTTGGTGCGTGCCTTCGGCAGATCGACTCCCAGCAGTACGACGTGCGTGCCGGCGATCGCGTGAACTCGCAGGGATCCCGCCGTACCGCTTCTACCTCGCATTGCTCCCCCAGTGCATCGTGTTGGTCATCGCTCGGCGAGCAGACTGTCGACCTGGCGCCGCAACGCCTGTCCTCGGCCGGTCAGACCGAGTGTGCCTCCCGACAGCGCGAGCAGACAGCGGAATCGCATGTCCAGCCTCCACAGCAGGTCGACGACCTCGGACTCGTTCGCGGTGTTCGCCGGCCACGCGATCACCGCACAGCGAGCGTCTGCGACGAGTCGCCGCCGGATGGCCCGGACCGATCCCAGCAGGACTGCGAAAGGTACGACGTACAGCAGGAGCAGGCTGAACACCACAGCGGTAGCGAGCGCCGATCGCCAGACCCAGCTGGGCTGGACCGGCCACCACCAGATGATGCCAACGGCAACTATGACGTAGCAGGCTCCGTAGATCACCGACCAGGTGGCCGCGACGCCGCTGGAGTGAGTGACGCCGCTGACTTCGTTCTTCCACTGCACGGCGTTGGCGTCGATCCATTCGACCAGGCGGACCATACCGTAGACGGCCGCCGCGGCAACCGCCAGCGCGACGAGCACGATCCAGGCGACGGCGACCAGCAGCCGCAAGAGGATCCGCTGTGGCGTCTGGAGCTCCGAAACCGCGACACCGAGAAATCTCTGCGCCAGTCTGTCCAGCGCGCGATACAGGGTCGAGACCGGACTCCGGACCTGGGACGGCAGACTCCCCAGCAGCATCAACGCGAGCGCGAGCGCGACGATCGTGCCGGCGACAGCCAGCGCGTGGTTCCGCCCGGTGCTGTCTCCACTGCGCCACCCCTCGACCGCGAACGCGACCAGTGGAATCACCGGCGTCAGCACGCCGTCGGCCTCGGCGCGCCGGAAGGTGAAGGTGCCCTCGTGCAGCATCTGCGGCAACTGCTGACCGAGCGCGGCGACCGTGACGATCCTCGCTCCGTGCAGCAGGGTCGTGGTGATGATCAGCTCAATCGGATGGGCCGACAGCGAGGTGGGTGTCCACCCGGCGCACAGTTGCTTCATCGCTTCGGGTCCGCATGCGCGTTCGCCTGGCTCAGCGCGAGTGCCGCGCCGTTGATCCCGCCCGCCGACGTCCCGGCGATGACATCGGCCCGGGCCTTGACGTCGAGCAACTGCAGCAAGGGCCCGTACGGGCCCTTGCCGCGGGTGACGCGATCGATCTCGCGCACCACACCGCCCATCCAGACCGCGAGACTCACTCCACCGTTGAGCACGACGGCGAAGCGGATCTCCTCCGGCGCGTCCTGGACGTCGTTCAGCTGATCCATGACTCCCCCACGCCGGCCACCGCGCCCACCCCTGGATCGCCCACCGGTCCCCTCGAGTGGATGGTACGCCCGGCGTCACACTCCGTCACCCCCGAAGTGCGATTCACCGCCGGGCCGTCAACCTGTTCGCCGCGTCAGCTTGGTGCGGGCGAGTCCACGCCTGTCGGAGTGTTTTCTGGGCCGGGCTGTGCGGGCCTGCGCCTGCCCAGCCACAGTCCGAGCGCCACCAGAACCAGGCCGAGGACCAGCAGCACGATCGGACCCCACACCTCGATCCAGCTGAGCAACCGGTCGGAGTTCGCCACCCTGTCCGCCGCATCCTGCACCGACGCCTGGTCTTCGGCGACGTCGATCGTCAGTACCGGGAGCAGCGGAATCGATGCCGCCGCCGTCCCCACGTTGGCGACCACCGAGCGGTTGATCTTCGTATCCAGGGGAACACCCAACGCGGCGTCTGCCCAGACGTCGTAGGTGCTGGTGGCCGTGTAGCTGAGCGGCACCTGGTCCGGCAGCACCGACACGAGCGGGAGCAACCTCTGCTGAGTCTCGGCGGGCAGCAGAGCGAGCAGTTTCGGCGCGAGCGTCCTCGGAAGCGAGGCGGGCAACTGCTGCAGCAACGCGGGATTGGCCAATGCGCCGGACGCGGTGGCCCGATAGTGGTAAGTGTCGCGACCTGCACGCGTCTCGGTGCCGACGTACGTCACTGGTACGGCGGTCCGCGTCGGGGTGTCCCAATACGTGTAGACGCCGGACTTCGGTTCCGGGTCGACCGGCAGGCTGACCGTCAGCCCCTGGTGCTTCTCGACCTCGACACCGTTGATGGAGGCGGTTTCGGTGAGGTCCTTCCGGTCGACAGCGTACGTGTGGTTGTCCTTCGAGGACGTCGTTCCGGCCTTCAGTGTGAGGTCGTCGTGCACGATCGCCGTGTCGCTGTTCGCGTCGCTGACGTAGACGTGCCGGTCGAGAGTGACCGGGATGTCTCGCGCGAGCGCGTTGGCCACGTCGCCCGACTGCAGTGCCGCGGCGTTCAGCACAGTGCCCTTGCCGCTGTACGCCGTAGTGATGTCGGTGTCAGCCGGCAGTCTCGTCACGCTCGGCGCGACGACGAACCTGAGCAGGGCCGCACTGACGATCAGCAGTACTCCGACCCCGATGAGAAGCCACCCTGAGCGGCGCATCTCGGACCTCCAGAATCCGACGGATATGCCCGTCCTGAGTCCCATGGTGATCGTTCTGCGAGAAAGCCGGTTCATCCCTCGCGGGCGAGAACCTTCGGAGTTGACGGGGCACACTTGAGATATGGGCCGGGAGGGTGGGGTCCGCCGACGTGCCGGGCGCCGTACCAACGTCGCCCTGCTGATGCTGCTCGTTCTCGCGTTCGGCACCGGCTGGGTCACGTTCGGCACGGGCACCACGACGCCCGAGCGGATCGTCACCGTGCTGCACGGCGCAGCGGGCCTCGCGCTGGTGTTGCTTGTCCCGTGGAAGTCGCTGATCGTGCGGCGGAGCAGGGCGTTCCGGTCGGCTTCCTGGCGTGCGGCTGACGGCGTCGCCCTCGGGATTCTCGTCGCCGTATCGCTCTTCGCGGGCGTCGTACACGTCCTCGGCGGCTTCCGGACCTACGCAGGTCTCACCCCGATACAGGTGCACGTCGGCGCCGCGGTGCTCGCGGTGCCGTTTGCCGTCGTGCATGTGTTCCGGCACCCGCAACGGCCGCGGCGTACGGACCTGTCCAGGCGCACACTGCTCCGCGCGCTCGGTCTGGGAGGTGGTGCGGCTGCCGCCTACCTCGCCGTGGACGGTGTCGCCCGTGGGCTCTCCTTACCGGGACAAGACCGCAGGGCGACCGGCTCACACGAGGTCGGCTCGAATCGCCCGCAGGCGATGCCGGTCACTCAGTGGGCCCTGGACACTGTGCCGGAGATCGATCTCGCCACGTGGCGGCTGCGTGTCGAGGTGGCGGGTCTGCAGGTGGCCGAGCTCGACGCTGACGCGCTGGTGGCGATGGCCACCGACGAGATGGAGGTAGTGCTCGACTGCACGGGCGGTTGGTATGCCGACCAGCACTGGCGCGGGGTGCGGCTCGACCGGCTCCTGCCGGCATCGCTCCCGCCAGACGCACGCAGCGTCGTCGCGATCTCCTTCACCGGGTACGCGCGACGCCTGCCGTTGCGGGACTTACCACACCTGCTCGTCGCGACACATGTCGCCGACCAGCCCCTATCGATCGGCCACGGTGCGCCCGCACGCCTCGTCGCGCAGGGTCGCCGGGGCTTCTGGTGGGTCAAATGGCTCGACCGCGTAGTCGTCGACACCCAGCCGTGGTGGTGGCAGCCCCCCTTCCCGCTGCAGTGACATGCGCCCGTCCGCATCCATTCTGCCGTCGCGCCTAGCGCCGGATGAGGCCGAGGTCGGTGGCGGTGGCGACGGCGGCGGTGCGGGAGTCGACTCCGAGTTTGGTGTAGATGCGGGCCAGATGAGACTTCACGGTCCCCTCGGTCAGATGCAGACGCTGACCGATGGCCTGATTGGACAGTCCCTCGGCCACGAGCGCGAGGACCTCGGTCTCGCGCCGGGTCAGGGCGGTGCCCGGTGTGCGGAGGCGGGCCATCAGGCGATCCGCGACACTGGACGCCAGCGTGGTGCGGCCTGCGGCGGCAGTGCGCACGGCGGCGGCCAGATCCTCTGGTGGTGCGTCCTTGAGCAGGTAGCCGGTGGCGCCGGCTTCGATGGCGGGCAGGATGTCGGCATCGCTGTCGTACGTGGTGACGATCAGCACCCGGGGAGCGGGGGTATGGCCGGCGATGGCAGCCGTAGCCTCAGCGCCGTTCATGCCCTTGCCGAACTGGATGTCCATGAGCACGACGTCGATGTCGCCCTGTGCGGCGCGGGCGACGGCGTCCTCCGCGGTTGCTGTCTCGGCGACCACCTCGATGTCGGCTTCAGTCCCCAGCACGGCCCGCAGCCCGGCGCGGACGACCGGATGGTCGTCGGCCAGCAGCACACGGATCGGCGTATCGGTCACGGGCGAGCCTCGGTTGTGCGGTCGAGGGGCAGTTCGGCGGCCACGGTGGCGCCATGGCCGGGGACGGATCTGACCGTCAGGGTGCCGCCGAGCTCCTGCAGGCGGGACCGCATGGCGGGGAGCCCGAACCCACCGCCGTCCGGCGTCCGGTCCGGCAGTTGATTCGGGTCGAAGCCACGTCCGTCGTCGACGATGGTCACGACGACACGGTCCCCGGAGTAGCAGAGGGTGATCTCCGCCGAGGTCGCCTCGGCGTGGCGGACGACGTTCGCGAGGGCAGACTGGACGACGCGCAGCAGCGCAACCTCCAGTGCCGTCGGCAACGGCACGACGCTGCCTGTCAGACGGAACCGTGCGTCGAGCTGGTGCCGGGCGCCGGTAGTGGCGCACAACCGTTCCAACGCACCCGCCAGGGTGGCGCCCTCCAGGGAGGGCGGTGCCAGGGCCGCGACGAATCGCCGTGCCTCGGCGAGGTTGTCGGCAGCGCTCTGGCGGGCCTGCTCGACATACTCGGCGGTGTTCTGCGGGCTGTCCGGAAGGGAGCGGCCGGCGGCGTGCAGCAACAGCTGAATGCTGGACAACCCCTGGGCGAGCGTGTCGTGGATCTCGCGGGCCAGGCGTTCACGTTCGGCCGCCACGCCCGCCGCGTGCTCAGCGGTTGCCAGGTCGGCGCGGGTCGCGGTCAGTTCCTCGATCAGGCGTCGGCGTTGCTCGCTCTCGCGATACAAGGCCTGATAACCCCACACGACGGCCACGGCCACGGCGGCGCCGAGGGCCGGCCCGATAGCAATCGCGATGCTGAAGGTGCCCTGATGCGCGGAGAAGCCGATGATCGCCGCCACCGCTGTCGCCACGACCGCAACCAGACCGGCACGGCGAGGCGCCAGATGCAGTTCGACAAAGTACAGCGGAAACGCCAGCCACACTGCGTCGGCGGAGAGCACCAGGACGACCACCCACGCAGCAACCAGGACGCTCAGCCACACGAGGGCGTTGCGACGCGAACGCCGTACGCCGGGCAACACCGGGCCGGCGGCATAGACCACGGCGCAGATCGCGGCTGCGGCGACGACCAGTCCCGCCCGCGGGCTGTCGTCGGCCACGGCTCGGACGGCCGTCAGGGCCAGTAAGGCGAAGACCAGCAGATGCAGACACCACGCCAGTACTCGAGTGGTCGGGGTCAGGACAACAGCATTCACAGTGCTTCCAGGCTAGGGGCAGTCCGATCGCCAGACGTCTGTCGAAAGTTGGAACCTGCGCACCGGCTTTCGGCGCCCCAAGTGCCGTCCTAGGCCAGATGCCCGGCCGCGGTCCGGTTGTAACCCTGGAGATATCCCACTTCCACCTCATGAAAGCGCAGGGTTACCGCGTGTTCGTCGCCTGGAGAGACCTGAGATTCGCCAAGGGGCGCTTCGCCCTGATGGGGACCGTCATCGTGCTGATCACGCTGCTGGTCGGGTTGCTCTCGGGCCTGACCGCCGGACTCGGCCGGCAGAACATCTCCGCGATCACAGGTCTCCCGGTGAACAGGATCGCGTTCGACGCGCCCGGCGACCGGCAAGAGCCGTCGTACTCGAACTCGACGGTCACCGAGCAGCAATGGGAGCGATGGGCCGAGGCGCCGGGCGTCAGCAGCGCCGAGCCGCTCGGCATCACACTGACGAAGGCGAGCGCCGGAACCAAGAGCATCGGCGTATCCGCGTTCGGCGTTCGGCCCGGCTCGCCCCTCGCCCCGGACAGCTGGAAGATCGACGGCCGGGCAGTGGTACTGTCGTCCACCGCGGCGGATGACCTCGGTGTGATCAAGGGCGACGCCGTGACCATGGCCGGACAGGAGATGGTCGTCGCGGCGGTCAGCGGTGACGCTTCGTTCAGCCACACACCTGTCATCTGGACCAGCCTGAACACCTGGCAGCAGACCACACCTCCGACCGGCGGGCGGGACGAACTCACCGCCACCGTCATCGCCGTGAACGCCACGTCCGACGCCGATCTCGGAGCCGCGGACGAGGTTGCGGGCACCCTGTCTGTCTCCAAGGCCGACTCGCTGCCGGCCATCGGCTCCTACCGTTCCGAGAACGGATCACTGCAGCTGATGCGCGGCTTCCTGTTCGCGATCTCGGCCTTGGTCATCGGCGCGTTCTTCACTGTGTGGACGATCCAGCGAAGCGGCGACATCGCCGTACTCAAGGCTCTGGGCGCCTCGACCGCCAACCTGCTCAAGGACGCGCTCGGTCAGGCCCTCGTCCTGCTCGCCGGCGGGACCCTGATCGGCACCGCAGTCGCCGCGGGCCTGGGAGCCGTCGTCGGCGGTTCGGCGATTCCCTTCGTTCTCACACCCACCGTGGTGCTCCTGCCGGCCACCGTAATGATCGCCCTCGGAGCGCTCGGCGCTGCCCTGTCCATCCGCCGCATCACCTCCGTCGACCCGCTGACCGCGCTGGGGAGCACCCGATGAGCCTGCACCTGACCGACATCACCCTCACCTACCCCGACGGCGACTCCCGCCTGACAGCGCTGGACCGCGTCACACTCGACGTACCGCCGGGGAGCCTCACCGCCGTCGTCGGCCCCTCCGGCTCCGGCAAGTCCAGCCTGCTCGCGGTCGCCGCGACCCTCATCGCCCCTGACGCGGGCACCGTCACCATCGACGGCACTACGACCACCGGGCTCACCCGCGGCCAACTCGCCGACCTCCGCCGCCGCAAGATCGGCATGGTGTTCCAGCAGCCAAACCTGCTGCCGTCCCTGACAGCCTCCGAACAGCTCCAGGTCATGGCACAGATCGACGGTCGCAAGCCTCGCACCGCCGTCCGCAAGGCCGCGGAACTGCTCGCCGCAGTCGGCCTGTCCGACCACGCCGACAAACGGCCCCACCAGTTGTCCGGTGGCCAACGCCAGCGGGTCAACATCGCCCGCGCCCTCATGAACGACCCAAGGCTCCTCCTCGTCGACGAGCCCACGAGTGCTCTGGATCACGAACGCGGCGCCGCCGTCATCGACCTGATCACCCGCCTCACCCACGACCACTTCACCGCGACCGTCCTGGTCACCCACGACCGCACCCACCTCACCGCCGCCGACCAGATCACCGAGGTCATCGACGGCCGCCTCCACCTGCCCAGCATTCGATGATCAGGCGCCGACCGCCGGTCTGCGAGTATCGGTTGCCTCGGGCCACCTGACGGCTAGCGATTCACCGCCAGGACGACCTTGCCCAGTTGGGTGTTGGCTTCCAGATAGCGATGGGCCTCGACGACCTCGGTCAGGTCGAAGGCGCGGTCGACCACGGGCGCCAAGGCACCCGAACGAAGGCCCGCGGTGACGAATCGTTTCGCCCGCTCGAGCCGCGCATCGTCATCCATCGTGACTTCGGTGAAGGCATAGGTACGAACGTTGCGGGCCCGGAAGTCCGGATGCACCGGCAACGGCATCGGCGCCGGATCCAGCCAGCCGTAGACGACCAGGGACCCACCAGGAGCGACAGTCTGGATCAGCGTGTTCAGGCCGGCGCCACCGATCGCGTCGATCGCCAGCGCCACACCATCGCCATTCGTGACGGAGAGAACCTCCTTGACGACATCCTGGGTCTCGGTCACGACGACATGGGCGGCACCGGCGTCGAGGAGTCGCTGCCGCTTCGCATCGGTGCGGGTCGTCACGATCGGAACCGCACCGATGCTGTTGGCGATCTGAATCGCTGCGATCCCGACACTGCTCGACGCGCCAGTGATGAGAACTGGCATCGCGGGTACGAGTCCGCCGAACTCCAGCAGCATCCCGTAGCCGGTCGAGTAGGCCATCCAGGTGGCGGCGGCGTGCACGGCGTCGACGTTTCCGGGATGCCGCACAAGTGCCCGGGCCGGCAGGATCGCGGTCTCGGCGTACGTCGCGAACTCGGTCATCAGGAAGGTCGGCAACGCGCTGACCGCATCACCGGGCACGAAGTCGTGCACGCCTTCACCGACTGCCTCGACCACCCCGGCCGCCTCGTACCCGAGTCCCGATCCGGGCAGCGCCGGCTGGTAGACGTAGGTCCCGTTCCGGAAGTTGGCCTCCGCCCGGTTGACACCGATGGCGTCCACCCTGAGCCGTACCTCTCCCGGCCCGGGATCGCCGACCGCGACCTCCTCGATCCGAAGCACCTCCGGACCCCCGAGCCGATCGAACCGCACCACTCTCGCCATCTCGTCCTCCTGATGTGCCGATCGGTCGACCGGGCTTCAGGAGGAGGCTATGCAGCCGTCAGGTAGATGCTCAATTGGTATCCGTCCATGATGACCAATTCATCGTCTACACTTTCGGCCATGGATGTCCTGACCGACGCGATCACCGCGATGCGCGCGGGTCGTCCACATTCGAAGCGTCACGTCCTCACCTCTCCCTGGGGAATGCACTTCCGCGACGACTACGGTGCCGCCTTCCACGTCGTACTGCAGGGCTCGTGCTGGTTGCTGCCGCCGGGCGATGCCGCACCGGTCCAACTGGGTCCGGGCGACGTCGTCTTCCTGCAGAACGGCGCTCCTCACGGCCTGGCGGACCACCCTGACACCCCGACCCGCCCATTCGATCCAACCCGCCAGGACGGGCTCCCGGCCGGCGACGGCACGGCGACGATCCTCCTCTGCGGCGCCTACGTACTGGATGCAGCGCGGCCACATCCGCTGCTGACAGCCGTGCCGCCGATGATTCACCTGCCCGCCAGACTCGGGCAGCGCGACTCGCTCCGGACTGCCGTCGGCATGCTCGGCGATGAACTGTCGACTCCTCGCCCCGGATCGACGGGCGTCATCGCAGCCTTCATCGATACGCTGCTTCTCTACATCCTCCGCACTTGGTTCGAAGAGCAGGCGCAAGAGGTACCCCCAGCAGGATGGGCACTCGCACTCCAAGATCCCGCTGTCAGCGGTGCGCTGCAGGCCATTCACGACGCGCCAGAGCGCGGTTGGACTGTCGCTGACCTCGCCGCAACCGCCGGCCTGTCGCGCGCTGCCTTCGCCGGGCGATTCGCGACGCTGGTCGGATGCCCACCGATGAAATACCTGACCTGGTGGCGCCTGACCACCGGAGCCCGCCTGCTGCGTGAATCGAACCAACCGCTGGCGACCGTCGCCCGCCAAGTCGGCTACGGCTCCGACGTTGCCTTCGCCCTCGCCTTCAAGCGGGAGTACGGCGTCACCCCCGGCAGATACCGCCACGGGCGTCAGCCGACTGACCTCGAAGGTCCACAGACGCTCAACACAATGCCTTAGGCATCGAATCGCCGATCAGACGCCGAACCTGCGAAGGCGTTAGCGCAGTCGACCACTACCAGGCGATGACGACGCCACGTGGATCAACTCTCAAGCAAGACCGGGCAGGTGGAGAGCCGTCCGCGACAAACCGGCTGCGTTTGTCGTACGTCGCGAGCCTCGTGCGGACCTTGGTTCGATTGGGGACGGCGTCCCGATCGTCCCGGTGCGACTAGGGTCAAGGTGTGCTCGCTTTGACCACCACGGCAACCGCGCCGCACGTCGTGCTGACCACCGTGGCGGATCCGGTCCCGTCGCGGAACGAGGCTCTGGTTCGGGTCCGGGCGTTCTCGCTCAACCGCGGCGAGGTTTTGGATCTTCCGGGATTACCTGAAGGGTCAGTCCCGGGTTGGGACGTGGCCGGTGTCGTCGAGCGGGCCGCCGCGAATGGGGCAGGGCCGCCCAGCGGGACACGAGTGGTCGGATTGGTGCGGGCTGGAGCATGGGCGGAGTTGGTGTCGGTCCCCACCACCATGCTGTCGCCGGTTCCCGACAATGTCGCTGACGTGCAGGCCGCCACGCTACCCACGGCCGGTGTGACGGCATTGCGGAGCTTGGAACTCGGCGGGCTGGTGCTCGCGAAGCGGGTTCTCATCAGCGGCGCGACGGGTGGCGTGGGGCGGATCGCCGTGCAGCTGGCCCGCGCGGCAGGTGCGCACGTGACTGCTCTGGTGCGCAACGCAACTGTGTCTGCTCCATTGCTTCACGAACTGGGTGCTCGCGAGGTCATCGAGCGGCTCGAGGGAGACTTCGACCTGGTCATCGACTGCGTCGGGGGCGCCGTCTTCGGGCAGGCCGCGGAGCACCTTGCGCAGCGCGGCATTCTGGTCAATATCGCCACTCAGAGTCCGGACCAGACGGTGTCCTTCCGCGCAGGCCGGTTCGATCGGTCCCCAGGCGCCAAGATCTACACCCTGAATCAGTGGGACGAAAGCGCCGCGCAGGGCGGCGCTGCCAACGACCTCGCTCGCCTTTGTGCCCTGGTCGCCGATGGGCGCCTCGACGGGAAGGCCGAATACGAAGGCTCCTGGCGCGAACCGGAGATCGCTGTCGAGGCTCTCCTGAAGCGCACGATCGGTGGCAAGGCAGTGTTGCACGTCGGCTGAAACCCGTCTCAGCGCGACTGCACGCAGCGTGACCTGGCGACGTAGGCGCCGCTTGAGACGGTGGATGGCGCGTCTGGGCCGGGTACGGCAGGCTGCTGGCATGGCGCGTGAGGACTCTGACTCGACGCGCTCCAGCGGGCTGACGTCACCCCGAAAGGACAGCATGAACGCTCTGCAGAAGTTCTCGCTCGAGGGCAAGGTTGCTCTCGTGACCGGTGGGAGCCGGGGTCTTGGACGTGCGATGGCCGAAGCGCTCGGCGATGCGGGTGCTGCGGTAGCGGTCACCGCGCGAACGCTGGCTTCGGCCCAAGCGGCCGCCGAGGAGCTGAGTGCGCTCGGCATTCGCGCGTACGGCGTACAGCTCGAGGTGTCCGATGTCGAGGACGTCGAACGTGCGGTCGAGCAGGTGAGCACCGAGTTCGGTGAGATCGATGTGCTGCTCAACAACGCCGGCATCGGCGTCGCGGGCCGGGCCTTCGAGACGCCCGACGAAGCATGGCATGAGGTGTTCTCCGTCAACGTCGACGGCGTCTGGTACTGCAGTCGTGCGGTCGGACGCCGGATGGCGGAGCGGGGTGGCGGCACGATCGTCAACGTCGGTTCCATGTCGGCCGAGATCGTCAACCAGCCCCGGTGGCAGGCGTCGTACCTCTCGTCCAAGGCCGCGGTCCATCAATTGACCAAGGCGCTGGCGGCTGAGTGGGCGCCGCACGGGATCCGCGTGAACGCGATGGCGCCGGGATACTTCCTCACCGAGATGTCGCCGGTCGACCAGCCGGAGTTCAAGGAGTGGTGCGTCGATCCCGCTGCCATGAAGCGCTATGGGTTGCCGCCGGAGCTGGGGCCGGTGGCGATCTTCCTGGCCAGCGAGGCGTCCAGCTTCATGACCGGCTCGATCGTCAAGGTCGACGGCGGCTTCACCCTGTTCTGAGGCCGGCTTCCCATCTCCTGAAAGGTCTTTCATGGTCACCATTGGCATCGTCGGCGCCGGACTGCGCGGGAGGCTGTTTGCCGAGGCTCTCCAGGCGCAGCCGGACGTCACGGTCGTCGGTCTCGCGGAGCCCTCGGCCAAGGTGGCCGAGGAGGCGAGGGACGCCACGGGCCTGCCCGTCACCGCGTCGCACACCGAGTTGCTCGAGGCATTCGATCCGGACGCTGTGATTGTGGCGACCCCTGACTTCGCCCACCGCCAGATTGCCGTCGACGTGGCCGAGGCCGGTAAGCATCTGCTGATCGAGAAGCCGGTCGCCACCAACCTGGACGACGCCGATGCGATTGCCGAGGCGGTTCACCGCTCGGGCGTTCGATGCCTCGTCGGCTTCGAGAACCGTTGGAACCCGCACGTGGTGCAAGCCAAAGCGGCGATGGAGTCCGGGAGTCTCGGCGAGCCGATCACGGCATCAGCCACCCTGAGCAACTCCTTCTTCGTGCCGAGCACCATGCTGTCGTGGGCGGCCCAGTCGTCGCCGGCCTGGTTTCTGATGCCGCACACCGTCGACCTTGTCCTGTGGCTCACCGCCAGGTTGCCCGTGTCGGTGAGCGCGGTGGGGTCTCGTGGTGTCCTCGCGAAGCGCGGCATCGACACCTGGGACGTGGTGCATGCGTTGGTCACCTTCGACGACGGATCGACGGCGACGCTCTCATCGGCGTGGACACTGCCGGATGCCGGTGACGGCATAGTCGACTTCCGGTTCCAGGTGATCGGCACCGAAGGGTCGGTGACCGCGGATCTGTCCCATCAGGGCCTCACCGTGGTGAGCGACAAGTACCGGTCGGCGTGGCCGGTCTCCGGCCGGATCGGGCGATCACAGGTCGGTCCTGCCGTGTGGATGGTCCAAGACTTCGCGGCGGGTCTCGTGGACGGCGGCGAGCTCGGTCCGGGCATCGACCACGGCGTACTGGTCACGCAGATCATCTGCGCGATCGAGGACTCGATCACCACCGGACAGCCCGTGGACCTGAGCGATCCGAGCACCCAGGCCACGCGCCGCGCCTGACAATCCGCCAACCGACGCGGACTTGAACTCGCGGTGTCCTGCTTGATCGCGCGGGTGGTGGGTACCGGGCTCGCACCATGCTCGAGACACCGGGTGCCGGTCTCGGGCTGGCGCGCGCGTGTCACGGGTTCCCTTGCTGGGCCAACGCCCACCTGTACGAAAGGCGAACCGCCATGTCGATGAATGCATTCGACCCTTGGAACTACCGAACGACGGCCGGCTACACCCAGGGCACCGACCTGACCGGGTACAAGATCGCCGCCCTTGACGGTGATATCGGCAAGGTCGACGAAGCCAATGACCAGACCGGCACCTCCAGCTTGGTGGTCGACACCGGACCGTGGATCTTCGGGCGTAAGGTGCTGCTGCCGGCCGGCGTGGTCGAGAAGGTCGACCATGACGACAAGAAGGTCTATGTCGACCGGACCAAGGACCAGATCAAGGACGCCCCTGAGTACAACTCCGACGCCGGCGTCGACGACGACTACCGGACCCGGCTCAGCGGCTACTACGACGACACCTACCGCTCCGGCATGTAGCCACCCCTGACCCGAGCGTTCGGCGGCCGCCGCGCCGCGGAACCACCGGCCCCCGGCCGCCGAACGCACGGACCGCTCACGATCACGCCTCAGTAGTTGTCCGGAGCAACGGTCATGGACAGCGGAGGGCCGGCGCGTCGCTCAGACGACCAGGAACCCCGGTGCGGCCCTCACGACGCGGTGCACTAGCGCGTGCCGATTTCATCGAAGAATGCTGCGATGTCGCGGCTGAGCGACTCGGGCTGTTCGGCAGCCGGGAAGTGCCCGCCTCGAGGCATTGGTGTCCAGCGGCGGATGTTGTACAGGCGCTCCGCCCACTCGCGCGGCGGGCTGCCGTCATCGATGAACTGGTTGGCGAACAATGCGACCGCAGTGGGGACGGTGACGACATCGATTGACCGGAGCTGGGCAGCCAGATCGCGGTTGTCGACGTAATCTCGCATCGACGTGGTGATTGTCTGCGTCGCCCAGTAAATGGTGACGATCGACAGCAGCAGGTCGCGGGAGAAGGTGGCGTCCAGGTCGCCCGCGGAGTCGGCCCAACCTCGCCACTTCTCGAGTATCCACGCCGCCAAGCCGGCGGGTGAATCGTTGAGCCCGTAGCCGACGGTCTGCGGTCGGGTCGACTGAATGGCACCGTAGCCACGGTCGTCGTCTCGCCACCGCCGGTACTGAGCCAGGTAGTTGCGTTCGGCCTCGGACAACGGCCGCGATCCCGGGCCGGTGTACGGAGGCAGGTCAAGATTGCCGAGATGGATGCCGAGCATGGGCGCGGGTTCGTCCAGCGCCATGAACGTTGTGACCGCCGAACCCCAGTCGGTGCCGTGCGCGCCGTACTGCGAGTAGCCGAGCCCGCGCATCAGCCGATGCCACTGCGCCGCTACGTATCGGCTGGTCACACCGGTGCGGGCGGGTCGCTCGGAGAAGCCGTATCCGGGAAGTGAGGGGATCACGACATCAAAGCCGGGCCCGTCGAGGCCGTGAGCGGCTGGGTCGGTCAGCCACGGCACAAGGGGCAGGAACTCGACGAAGCAGCTTGGCCACCCGTTCGTCAAGACCAGCGGGATGCCGCGGCCGGTCCGGGCCCTCTCGTGCACGAAATGAATCCGGACACCGTCCACATCGGCCACGAAGTGAGCGAAGCTGTTCAGCCAGCGTTCCTGAGCATGCCAATCGAAGCCGTCCGCCCAGTACGTCAGCAACCCTCGCAAGTAGGCGAGATCCGTGCCCTGCCGCCACGGTGCGTCCGGCGAGTCAGGCGGCCATCGTGTGCTCCGGATCCGGGCCGCCAGGTCGCCCAAGACCTCTTCGCTCACCGAGATCGTGAACGGCCTCGGGTCGAACGTCGACGCCGCGTCAGTCGACTCCATCCCTCCACCCTGCCATGGATCCGGCCAGCCACAAGGCCGCCACTGTCGCGACGACGAGGGTGATGGTGAGAGCGTGTAGGGCCGTCCAGTCGAAGCGTGTGTGGGAGATCGTCAGCAGGTACGGCACTGCGAATCCGAGATAGCACAGCGCCTGGTACGCAGCGGTCGCTGATCCGAGTCGTGCCGGATGAGCCACGCGCTGGACGTCGGAGAGACCGGCGAACTGGGTGATGCCGTATGCCGCACCGAGTGCGATGCACGCGATCAGCACTGGCAGGACGGTTGCAGTCGCGGCGGCCCACACTGCCACCGCGAGCGCGACCACGACACTTGCCATTGCGACGAGGAGCAGGCGTCGTCCCGCCACGCGGGCGGCGGCGGGCTGTACGACGACGGCGGCAAACGCCGGCACCGCAGTCGCAACTGCGGCGAACGCCACTGGCGAGGCCCCGGCGCCGGACGCCACCAGACCCGGGAGGAAGGCCAGAGCGATCGCCGCGGTGCCGAATACCCATGGTGCGAATGGCAGCAGCACGAACAACAGGTACCGGGCAGGCAAGGTCCGGCGCGGCGCAGGGGGCGAATCGGCCGGCCGGCTGTCCGTAACGACAGCGCGTGCTCGACGCAGGAGGAGCAGCGCCGAAGCCGCGAGTACCAGATGAGGTAGATAGGCACTGACTTCGGGTATCGGAGCCCACTGCGCGACGACTCCCGCGACCAGCGGCCCGATCCCAAATCCAGCGGACATCGCGACAGTTGTCCTCCTCGGTCCCGCGCTCGCGGCTCCTTCGGTGACGGACAACTCACGGATCCAGGCTGCGCCCGCGCCGAAGCCCAAGCCGCTACTGGCCCCGGCCAGCAGCCGACCTGGGTACAGGCACCACAGATGAACTGCTCCCAGAATCAGGGTCAGGCTCCCTGCCAGCGAGAGCAGCACGGCTGCTTGCACGACCTTGCGTCGCCCGATGCGGTCGGACCACCGCCCGCCGGTCACCAGTGCCGGGACGAGACTGACGGCGTACAGCGCGAAGAGCAGACCCGTTGCCGAGGCCGAGACCCCGTGCTGCTGATACAGCACGATCAATGGGGAGAACTGGTTCGCACCCCACCCGATCGCCGCGATCGCGACTCCTGGCCACACCCAGTCGCGGGCAGCAGTTGTCGAACGGTCAGCTACAAGCGCGGGATCTCTGCCGGTCATGGATACCAGCATTACGGTCGCCGTACGCCGCAAACAGTGTCCGATCAGACGTCTGAGATACGATTTCGGACATGGCTCACGTCATCGCCCTCGCGCTCAGCGACGGCGTACCCATCTTCGAACTGGCTGCGCCCGCCGCCATTTTCGGCACGAACCGGTCAGAGCTGACAACCACGGACTGGTACGACCTGCGGGTCTGCAGCCCCGCGAACGCCCGCGTCGACGCGTGGTTCACCACGACAACGCCCTATAGGTACGACGACCTCATCGCGGCCGACACCGTGATCGTGCCGGCGTGCCACGACGAGGCACTCGACCCGCCCCTGGACCTCGTCGACGCGGTACGGAGTGCCGCCGAACGCGGAGCACGCGTCGTCTCCCTTTGCACGGGTGCGTTCGTCCTTGCCGCCGCCGGGCTTCTGGACGGGCGTCGCGCCACCACACACTGGTTGCACGCAGCAACCCTGGCCGACCGCTATCCCCACATCGAGGTCGACCCCGCCGCACTCTACGTCGACGAGGGACGCGTGCTCACCTCCGCCGGCAAGTCCGCAGGCATGGACCTGTGCCTGCACATCGTCAGATGCGACTACGGAGCTGACGTGGCCAATCAGGTCGCCCGTCGACTCGTGACACCTCCCCATCGCGAAGGTGACCAGAGCCAATACATCGACCCGACCCAACCGCGTGCCACCCACGACACACTCGGAAACGTCATGGACTGGGCGATCACGCACCTGGGCGAACCGATCACGGTCGAACAGCTCGCCAGGCATGGCCGCGTGAGCGTCCGCACCCTCCATCGGCACTTCAATTCCCACGCGGGCACCAACCCCCTCGACTGGCTCAACAGCCAACGCGTACGCCGGGCTCAGCAACTCCTCGAGACCACTGGCCTGCCCATCGAACACATCGCCTCGCACTGTGGATTCGGAACCGCAACTGCTTTCCGACGGCAGTTTCGCCGGCTCCTCGACACCACCCCTGACAACTATCGCCGCACCTTCACGACCGAAGTCGTCACACCGACGCGCGGTGACACGGCGCCCTCCTGACCACCTGGTTCTCATTCACGGTGATGGCGCTGGGCGCGGCCGAGTCGGGGTGGGCTCATCCGCGCCGGGGGAAGCGCCTGGCAACGGGACTGCCTTACGGTCTGCGGGTTGGGGGGTGGTGCGCACGTGATCGGTCATGCGCTGGTTTCTGTTCCGAGGCCGGCCACCCGGCGGGGCTGGGACGTCGCGATCGCCGCAGGGTTCGCGATCGGGTCGGCGTGTTTCTTCATCGGGCCGTTCCCCGGGTTCGTCCAGCTCGTGGGTTCCGCGACGGACGGCGTGGTCTTCTTCGTCGGCTCCATCTTCTTCACCCTCGCCGCTGCCATGGAACTGCGGGAGGGGACCGTACGGCGCGGCCACCGGTGGGGCCGTGATCCGTCCTGGTGGAGTGCCGCGGTCCAGTTCGCCGGCACACTGCTGTTCAACGTCAGCACGTTCTCCGCGATGCAGGAAAGCCTGTCGACCCAGCAGGAGAACCGGCTGATCTGGGCGCCCGATGTGTTCGGCTCGGCGTGCTTCCTCGTGTCCGGCGCGCTGGCCTACCGTATGACGGCCGGACCGGGGCTCCGCCCGCGGCGTGTGGACCGGACGTGGACGACGGTCGCAGTGAACCTGCTCGGATGCATCCTGTTCGGGATCTCGGCCATCGCCTCGTTCATCGTGCCGTCCACCGGTTCGATACTCCACCTTGCCGCCGCGAACTGGTGCACCGCGCTCGGCGCCCTCTGCTTCTTCATCGGCGCCCTCCTACCCCTGCCCCGTCTCACCAGTTCGTGACGGATCCGTCTGGGCGGTGGAGGCGGGGAATGGCGGTCGTTGCGGGGGGCACGGCCTGCGACAGATCGGCGGTGATGCCGAGGCCTGGCGCATCGGATGCGGTCAAGCGGCCTGGCTCGGCGATGATCGTCGAGGTGAAGGCACCCAGCGGGGCGGTGGCGCGGTGGGCCTGTTCCTGCACGCTCACGTTCGGCAGGGCGGTGTTGAACTGGGTGGACGCCGCCGTACAGAGCGCACCGATCGAGTTGTGTAGCGCCAACTGCACGTGGTGCGTCTCGCACAACGCCGCGATCTTGCGCCCCTCGGTAATCCCGGTGTGACCGAGATCGATCCGGGCGTGGTCGATCAACTCGTCCTCGACCAACTGCAGGAACTCCCACTTCGTGCAGAGCTGCTCCCCCGCCGCGATCGGTACGCCGACCCGCCCCCGGAGCGACTTGTACGCCGAGAGGTGCTCACTGCGCAACGGGTCCTCGACGAAGAACGGCCGCATCGGCTCCAGCTCGCGACACAGCTGCACCGCCTCCGCCAGGTCGAGCCGGGTGTGGACGTCGATCAGCAACTCGATCTCGTCGCCGAGTCCGGCCCGCAGCTCCCGCATCAGTTCGACCGACCATCGGACCGCACGACGCGCCTCGTACTCCGGCTCCTGCGGATCCCAAGCCGTCAGCCGCAGGTGCCGCCATCCCTGACCGGCCAGCTCGGAGGCATGGTTGAGCACGTCGTCCATCGACCCACCACGCACATGTGCGTACGCCGGGACGTAGTCGCGCGACCGGCCGCCGAGCAGCTCGTGCACGGGGACACCCAGTGACTGCCCGCGGATGTCCCACAGCGCGATGTCGATCCCGGCCAGCACCGAGGCGTGATGGCGATCCGAGGGGAAGAAGACCGACCGGAAGCCCAGCTGCCAGATGTGTTCGATCCTGGTCGCGTCGACCCCGACGAGCAGTGGTCGCAGGTCCTCGACCAGCCCCGCCGCGGCCCGTTCGCGACCACGCATCCCCACCTCGCCGAGACCGGTCAAACCGTCGTCGGTCCTGACCACTGCCACCAGCGCCGGCCAGTCGTCGGCGGCCGGCAACATCACCAGGTCGATCTCCTCGATCTTCATGGCTTCACCCCATCACAGCACCGCGCGAGTACGCCTGCAGGCCGCGTTCACGCGGTCCGCTCGGCGAGGTGAGCGGCCAGGCGGCGTACGCCGCGCTCCGGACTGGTCAGGACCGGCACGGGCACCTGGAGACCCGCGGCCGCCGACGCCATCGATGCCTGGGCCAGGACCACGACGTCACTCGCTGCCGCCCGGTCCTCGATGGCCGCCGCCACCAAGGCGTCGTGACGAGCGCGATCCCCATTGACCGCCGCCTCGAACGCGTCCGGTACGACGGTCTCCTCGATCCTTACGTCGCGACCGAGCAACTCAGCCCGCTCACGCAGGAGCGCGGCCGTCGGCCGCACAGTCGTCCGCAGTGTGGCGACGACACTCACCCGGTCCCCCGCCTGCACGGCTTCGTCCGCCATCGCCTCGTCGACCCGGTAGACCGGGACCCCGAGACGATCGGCGAGTGGCCCGGCGTACTGCGAGATGGACGAGCAGGTGAACAGCACGGCGTCGGCACCGGCGGCGACCGCGGCGTGACCGAGGTCGGCCAGTCGCTGCTCGATCTGCTCGGGCGCCACGCCGTGGCCGAGATCGCCGACGATCTTGTCGTCGAGCAGGTTCTGCACCTCGACGTCCGGGAGCAGTTCGGCGGCGAGACTGGCGAACGCGGGGATGACGACAGCCCCCGTGTGCAGGAAGGCGATGCGCTTCATACGGCGCTCCTCTCGAGGGTGCGGATCAGGGGCAACCAGACGGTCATCCCGCCGTGTCCGCGGTTGGCCCACAGGGCGTACGGGACGAACTGCAGGTCGATGGCACGTGCCGGTGTGCGGTCGAGCTCGGCGTACAGAGGACTTTGCGAGCTGGGGAGGACGGCGGCGGCGACGTGCAGCAGCGCGTGACCCGCGAACATCCCGCCGCCCGGCGTGACCGTGATGTTCGCGTCCTGCGGGATGGCCACGTCCTCGATGCCGGTTCCTTCGGGCAGGTCGGCGCTTTCCAGGCAGTAGACGACCGGGCCACGGACGACGCACACCTGGTTGGTCGCCTCCTCGACGAAATGGTGAGCGGTCAGCAGGCGCGGCCGCAGCGGAATCCGAACGGTGACCGCATCGCGATGCCACTCGCGGTCGAGGACGACATAGCCGCGGTCCATCGCGGCCGGCTCGATCGGAGAGCCGTCGATCTCAACGCGGTCGGCCCAACCCGGCACACGGATGCGTAGTTGCCCGCGAACCGGACGCTCCGCCTCGACGGCCAGCTCGATGTCACCGGAGACCGGGAAGTCCGTCCGTTGCCGCACCGTCACGGGCACGCCGCCGAAGCTCGTGCGGACCTCGCCGCTCACGAACTGATGGACCCACAACTCGTCACGGCCTTGCCCGTAGACGTAGTACGGCAACTCCGCCATGACCCGCGCGATGTTCGGCGGGCAGCAGAAGCAGGCCTGCATGTACTCCTGGCGTTCCCGTCGGTCCGACGGCGGTGGGGCGACGTCCTTGGGATCGCCCGGCCTGCGCAACGGGTAGGTGAGGCCGCGAACCTGCCGGAGTGGGTTGACGTAGAAGTACGTCGACCCCTCGTACCCGACCATCGCCGGCAGCGCGTTGAACAGCACTCGCTCGATCTCGTCGGCGTACTTCGCGTCCCCCGTGCGGATCAGCATCCGCCAGGCCCAGAACACCAGACCGAGCGACGCACAGGACTCGTTGTAGGCCGTTGTGTGCGGCAACTGATAGGGCCGGCCGTACGACTGGTGCACCTTGGTCACCGAGTAGTAGTCCTGGCCGGCGTCGGGCGAGGCTCCGTCGTACAGCGCGCCGCAGCCGCCGGTGACGTACAGCTTGCTCGACACCAGGTCGTCCCAGATGCTGTCCAGCGCCGCGACGACCGCTGTGTCTCCGGTCTCCACCGCGTAGTCCGCCATCCCGGCATAGAGGTAGTTGGCGCGGACCGAGTGACCCACGGCCCGGCGCTGGCCTCGTACCGGCAGTACGTCCTGGTTGTCGTCTGTGCCCGCGCCGCCCTTGCCGCCGTGCAGGTCGAGCAGCATCGCCGCCAGTTCGAGATGCCGGCGGTCACCGGTGATCCGGTAAAGCTCGACGACACCCATGTAGTGCGACGGGCAGACGTTGCACTCGGCCAGCCGCTCCGGCTTCTGTACGGCGAGGAAGTCGGCGACCCGGATCGCGACAGCCACGAGGGTGTCGTCGCCGGTGACGCGGTGATGAACGCAGGCGAGCGTCATCAGGTGCCCGAAGTTATAGGTCTCGAAATCGGTGCCGATGGCAAGTGGTTCGACGTCGCCGCCGTGGCGCCGGGCGATCTGGGTCTTGGTGTGCAGGTACCCGTCCTCGCGCTGCGCCCGGGCGATGACCTTGGCCGCCTCGGCGACGGCCGACCGCAGCTCCGGATCCTCCGTCTCGGCCGCCGCGACGGTCGCCGCCTCGAGCCACTTGTAGAGATCGCCGTCCATGAACGGCGGCCCGTTGTGCTCGCCCGGTACGTCACCAGCGGCAACCCGGAAGTTCTCGCCGGCATGCGCGGTGGCCGGATCGAACATGATCGCGCCCATCGACGGAATGGTCTTCTCCAGGGCACGGTGGCGCAGCGCTGCCAAGGGTCCGTCGCCCGCGAGTGACACCGCGGCCACCGAGGTCAGTCGAGCGTGAGCGCTGGCACCGGTGTCGGTGAGCATGCAGCCTCCTTCAGGGAGCGACCATGGCGGATGTCGTCGAAGAGCGAGGTGTGCCCCATCTGCCCGCCCTTGAGGACGAGCTCGACCTTTTGCAGGTGCGCGGCGGGACCGCTCGCGTGGCAGAGCACGACGTTGCCCCACGGACGGGCCGCGATCCCGAGCCGTTCGACCCCGAGGCGGCGCAGCACGTTGCCGGACGTGTCGCCCCCGGAGAGCACCAGACGGGTGTTCTGCTGCCGGCGCAGGCTGCTGTCGGCGATCGCGGCCAACCTGTGTTCGACTTCGGCGCTGGGAACGGACCGATCGGTCATCGACGAATCCACGAGCACACTCGCACCTGCTCGGAGTGCGGCCAGGACAAGTCGCGCCGTGTCCTCCGCGAACAGGTCCAGTACGGGCCATCCGGCCGCGGTCGCCGCGTCGACCTGCACTCGGGTGAGCCGGGAGCGACTACCGTTCAGGACCAGGGTGGGGCCGGTCGCCGGCTCGACGTCCGTCGGGAGCGGTGGCAACCGATCGCTGACTTGCAAGTGCCGTCCGAGCGCGCCGCTGATCCCACCTGAGCCGATGACGAACCGCTGTCCCGTTCGGCCGGTGAGGATCGCGGCAGCCAGCCGGTCCAGCTCCTCGTCACTGATCGCATCACAGACGACGCCGGACTCGTCCGCCTCGTCGAGCAGGCGTCTCAGTTGCACGGGAGCGCCGTACAACGGCCAGTGCGCACCGCCGATCGCCAGCTCAGTCTGCGCGCCGAGGTGCAGTCGCAGGTCGGACTCGCGCACCGGCGTCACTGGATGCGAGCTCATGGTCGGCTGCCGGTCAAGGCGGAAGACAACGTCGTGATCGCGCGCGAAGTGGTGACTGAAGAAGGTGTACCGGCCGGCATCGGGCTGGGCGAACACAATAGGCACCGGGGCCGAAGGGAACAGCTCGACCGCCAGCTCGAGCACGCGACCGATGCTTCCCGTCTGCGGTGCTGAGTCTGCGGTCGAACACGCCTTGTACTGAACGACTCTGGTGCCGAGCCCGCGGAGCCGGCGCAGGGCGGGAACGACCTCGGCACCCATCTCGCCGGTCGGCAGGGACCGCGCTGTGCCGGCGATACCGACGACGTCCGTCGCATTGACGTCGACCTCGACGTCGGGCCGGGTCACGAGGACGCCCGACAGTCCGGCGCGACGGAACTGCAGGAGCGCGTCGACCGAACCGGTGAGGTCGTCACCGTAGAAGGCGGCAACGGCCATCACGCTCTCCCGAACGTGTTCAGCGCGGCGGCCAAGGCGGGGACCGCGGCGGCGCGCTGGTCCAGCGGCTCACCGGATGTCGCCGCCTCCCAGGCCTCCCGCATCGCGAGCACTCCGGCGGCCGATCCCTGTGGGTGACCGTGGATTCCACCCCCGGAGAGAACGAGCAGGTCAGTGCTCCGCGTCCGCGCGTACGTCGTATGGGCGAGCCCCGGGGTCTGCGCCGAGGACAGGACGGGCAGCGCCTCGTACCCACCGAGCAGCGGCGCGCGCACCGCTGCGATCGAGGCCAGCACCTCGTCGTCGGTCTCGTAGAACTTGTTCGCGAACCCGTTGGTGTGCAGGTGATCCGCGCCGGCGATCCGGGCGAGTTTCTGCCAGACCCGGAAGTCGATGCCCAGCTGCGGCGAACGGGCGTACGCGCCGTACATCGCCCGATGCCCATGGATGGGCAGCTGCGTACGCCGGCTCAGGTACTCCAGTCCAGCGAG
Organism: Kribbella sp. NBC_01484; assembly: GCF_036227145.1. Lineage (NCBI taxonomy): Bacteria > Bacillati > Actinomycetota > Actinomycetes > Propionibacteriales > Kribbellaceae > Kribbella > Kribbella sp. NBC_01484. Next base: position 4,860,570 of record NZ_CP109437.1, on the reverse strand, counting down.
CCCGACCAGGTTCACGCAGACCATGACGCAGGTCCCGCCGGCGGCGAGCACCAGGTCGTGGTTCGGCTCGAGCCGGTCGATGTCGTCGGTGATGTTGAAGGCGTACATCGGCTGCCGGCCGTTGCGATCGGCAACTTCCTTCAGGGCGTCCGTCACCACCCGCACCCGCTCCCGCAGGGGCAGGCCGGGCGGATTGCCCTGGAGCTCGTCGTCCTTGATGAAGTCGATTCCGGCATCGCCGAGCTCGATGACGAGCTGGGCGAGCTGTGCACCGCTGAGACCGATGCTGGGCTTCACGATCGTGCCGATCATCGGGCCGTCCGGCCGATCGAGCAGGCGTCGCGTCCCCACGACCCCGAAGCGCGGCCCCGGGTACCGCTCGGCGAAGGCTGCGGGCAGCTCGAGATCGACCAGCCGCAGCGCCCCGACGTCGCGCAACTCGAACAGGTTGCCGGCCACGGCGGCCAGAAGGTTCGGTATCGAGGGCCCGAAGTTCGCCAGCGGAAACCGGACCGTCACGCGGCCTCGGCGTACGTCGTGAGGGTCGCCGGTCATCCCCGGAAGTGGCGGACGTCCGCTGGGCGGCAGTTCGTCGACGGCCACGACCTGCGCGGCATGGCGGGCCCGCAGTTCGTCGCTCTCGCGGGCGACGCGGACGAACGTGCCGCAGGACTGCTCAGCCGCGATCACCTCGGCAGCTCGGTCCAGCGGGACCGCGCTCTCGATCTCGTAAACAGCCGTCACGTAGTCGGACACGGGGCTCAGATTGACACGTTTCAGACAAATTGGTCAACCAGTTGACCGATCTTTCCCAGGGACCTACATTCGGGTGTCATGAGCACGCAGCAGGAGACAGTCGTCGTCATCGGAGCGGGCGGCAGGATGGGCCAACGGGTCTCGGCGAATCTCGCAACCAGCCCGTACCAGGCCTTGTACTGCGAGACGTCGGCAACCGGCATCGAGCGGGTGAACGCGGCGGGGCGGACCGTCACCGCCGCCGCCACAGCCGTGCCCCAGGCGGATGTCGTCGTACTCGCGACCCCGGACACCGTGCTCGGTCAGGTCTCGCACGACGTCGTTCCGCTGATGAGGGACGGGACAGTCCTCCTCACCCTCGACCCCGCGGCTGCCTACGCCGGCCTGCTCGCAACCCGGGACGGCGTGACCCAGGCCGTCGCACACCCGTGTCACCCGTCGGTGTTCCTCGAGTGGACCAGCGCCGAGCAGTGGGCCGACACGTTCGGAGGGGTCAGCGCACCTCAGGATGTCGTCGCAGCCGTCGAAGACGCTGCAAGCCAGGGTCGGGTCGAGGAGGTCATCCGGGTCATCTACGGCCCGGTCCTCGACGTCCACTGGGTCACGGTGAAGCAGCTCGCCGTACTGGAGCCCACTCTCGTCGAGACCGTCGCCTGCATGGTCGGCACGCTGCTCAAGGAGGCGCTGGCCGAGACCGTGCACACCGTCGGCGTGCCCGAACCGGCGGCCCGGGCGATGCTGTACGGGCATGTCCAGATCGCCCTCACGAACGCCCTGCGCGGATCGCACTCGTTCTCCGAGGCCTGTGAGATCGCGATAGCCTACGGCCGCGAGACGATCATCAAGGATGACTGGAAGCGCATCTTCGACGACGGCGAGCTCGATCGGGTGATCACCAGAATGCTTCGTCTCGAGCCGTCGACCCGGTGAGGGTGTGCCGGGAGCCGGCGGCGGCGACGCCGCGCTGAGGGGGCGGGCGATGTGAGCGAGGGGCAAGGCACGCCGTTCATCCGAACGCGGTTCCGGCCGGTCCAGCGCCTGTCCACCGCGAGTCTGGTTGCCCGCCAGCTGATCGAGCAGCTCGGCGCCGAGCACATCCCGGTCGGGGCCAGGCTGCCGTCCGAGCGGGATCTCGCGCAGATGCTCGGAGTGGGCCGATCGACGCTGCGCGAGGCGATCGCCGCGCTGGAGTTGCTCGGCCTGGTCGACATCCGCCCGGGCTCCGGCTCGTATCTGCGAGCGGACAGCACACAGCTGCTGGCACAGGCTCTCGAGTGGAGCCTGGCGCTGGGCGAGCCCGAGATCGGCGACCTGGTGGAGGTGCGCGAACAACTGGAGCTGCTCGCGGCCCGGCTCGCCACCGGGCGGGCCGACGAGGCCCAGCTCGAGCGTCTCCGCGAGCACGTCGACCGGATGCGTGACGCGGGCGACGACGTCGAGGCATTCGTGGCGGCAGACATCGCCTTCCATCTCGAGATCGCCACCATCGCGCAGAACGTCGTACTGCACAGTCTGCTCACCAGCATCCAGTCGCTGCTGGCCGACTGGTTCGATCGGACGCTGCGGGTCCCGGGGACCATCGAGGCCACGCTGGCCGAGCATCAGGCCGTCTTCACCGCGATCCAGCAGGGCGACCCGGACGCGGCTGAGACCGCCATGGCCACCCTGATGACCGCCGCCGACCACCGCGTACGCCGCTCTCGCTGAGCGGCCGCCTCACGCTGTGCGAGCAGGCGGATCGTCTGAGCGATCGCGCGCTGTTCACCTCGCGCACATCTGAGGTGCTCGCAGCATTCGGCCTGGAGCGGCCGTCGGCTCTCAGGATTGGCCGCGACCCTGACCGTCCGATCAGGGTCCGCCCATCCTTGTGAGGAGGATTCGTGATACGGAAGCGCATTGCGGCCGCGGTCGCGGTCGCGGCGGCTCTCATCGCCTCGGCGACGGCGATCACCACCGCCACCTCGCCCACCGCGCAAGCGGCGGCGAGCGTGCCGGTGTTCGATCACCTCGTGCTGGTGATGTTCGAGAACCACGCGTACTCGCAGCTCAACGGCAGCTCCAGTGCCCCGTACTTCAACAGCCTGGCCGGCCAGGGCGCGAAGTTCACCCAGTCGTACGGCGTCACCCACCCCAGCGAGCCCAACTACCTGGCGATCTTCTCCGGGTCGACCCAGGGCGTCACCGACGACAGCTGCCCGCACACCTACAGCGGCAACAACCTCGGCAAGCAGCTGATCACGGCGGGCAAGACCTTCAAGGGCTACTCCGAGAGCATGCCCTCCGACGGATACACCGGCTGCTCGAGCGGCCAGTACAAGCGCAAGCACAACGGCTGGGTCAACTTCACCACCGTGCCCGCCGCCAGCAACCTCAGGTTCACGGCCTTCCCGAGCTCGGCGAACTACGCCAGCCTCCCGACCGTCTCCTACGTCACCCCGAACATGTGCAACGACATGCACGACTGCTCGGTCAGCACGGGTGACACCTGGCTCAAGAACAACCTGGACGCGTACGCGCAGTGGGCGAAAACGCACAACAGCCTGCTGATCGTCACCTTCGACGAGGACAACGGCGGATCGTCGAACCACATCCTCACCACGTTCGTCGGCGCCCACACCCAGGTCGGCTCGTTCTCCAACCAGATCAACCACTACAACGTGCTGAGCACGATCGAGAGCGCCTACGGCCTCTCGCATCTGAACTCGGCTCCGGAAATCATCAACGTGTGGAACTGACAGCCACCGTGTACCTCTCCACGATCGACCAGTCGCGCGCCGCGAACAAAGGTCCGCGGCGCGCGCTGTTCCTGGTGAGCGGCAACGTGTTCGCGCTCGGCGCGGTCAGCCTGATCACCGACATCTCCTCGGAGATGGTGACCGCGGTTCTGCCGGTCTACCTGGTGCTCGGCCTGCACTTGAGCCCGACCGTGTACGGCGTTGTCGACGGCACGTACACCGGTGCGACCGGCCTGCTGCGGCTTGTCGGCGGGTACGTCGCCGACCGGGCGAGCCGCCGTAAGTTCATCGCCGGCCTCGGCTACGGGCTGTCGGCGGTGGCCAAACTGGGACTGTTTGCCGCGGGCAACGCTGTCGGCGTGATCGGTGCGGTGATCGCGATCGACCGTACCGGCAAGGGCCTGCGTACGGCGCCGCGCGACGCAGTGTTCATGGCCAGCTTCTGTATCGCCGCGTTGGGTGCTGGTGCTCGTGCTGTTCGTCCGGGACCGCCGCGACGAACAGCCACCCAAGGGCACGGTGGCGCTGTCCGCGCTAGGTGGCCTGCTGCGGATGGCTCCGGTGCGGCGGTTGGTGGTCGCCGCGGGCCTGGCCGGTCTGGTGACCATCGGCGACGGATTCGTCTACTTGCTACTGCAGCGGCGGGAAGAGCTGGGCATCGGCTGGTTCCCGTTGCTTGCCGTGGGCACCAACTTGTCCTACCTGCTGCCGGCCACACCGCTGGGCGTACTGGCCGACAAGATCGGCCGGCTGAAGGTGGTGCTCGGCGGCTACACCGCACTCGTGCTGGTGTACCTGCTGCTGTTCGGACCGGTCGGCGGTTGGCCGCTGCTCGTGATGGTGCTCGCGCTGTACGGACTCTTCTACGCCTCCACGGACGGAGTGCTGATGGCACTGGCGGGACCGGTGCTGCCGGTGGCTCTGCGTACGACGGGAATCGCGCTGATCCAGACTGGACAGGCGTTGTCCTACTTGGTCTCCTCGGTGCTCTTCGGACTCGCGTGGACCGTGTGGGGACCTGCGAGCGCGACCAGGATCGCCGCGGCACTGGTCGCCGTGGCGGTGCTCGCAATCGCCCTGCTGCTCCGCGGCATCCGGGCCACGGAGAAGCAGGCGTGACGCGCCGGTTGCTGGTCGCCCTCCTCGGGGCGCTGCTGCTGACCGCGGTCGCAGTCGGGTACGGCGCATTCACGATGACCCGTGATGACACGCCGGTGGCCGCGGCGACCAACGGGCTGAGCCTCACGGGCGGGCCGCGGATCCTGTTCCGCAGTACTGCGCCGGACAGCATGGGTCATCTGGCGCTGGTGGCGAAGAACCATCCGGACGGGCCGCGCTCGGTGTCCACGCTGAGCTGCCTGCGCGTGTACGCCGCCGGCGGCACCGGCGCTTGTCTACGCCAAGACGGCGCGCTCAGCACGTTCCAGGTCGCCATCCTCGACAAGAACCTCCAAGTGGAGAGAGCCATTCCGCTCGTCGGCGTCCCGAACCGCACCCGGGTATCCGCGGATGGACGCATGGTGGCCTGGACGGTGTTCGTTGCCGGGGACTCGTACAACCACGGACGGTTCTCCACCCGCGCGGGACTGATCGACCTCGAGAACGAGGACACCGTCGACTCACTCGAGTTTCTCTCGGTGACTCTGGACGGCCACCCCTACACCGCCGCCGATCTCAACTTCTGGGGCATCACGTTCGCCCGCGGCGACGACAACCACTTCTACGCCACGATGTCCACCGCCGGACACCGCTACCTGGTGCAGGGAGACATCGCCGCCAAGACCATCCGCACCATCACCCAGAACGTCGAATGCCCGTCCCTGTCCCCCGACGGCAAACGCATCGCCTTCAAATCAGCGATCAACGGAGACCCAGCCAACGGCTGGCGCCTCTCCGTCCTCGACCTGGCTTCAGGCGCACGGACCCCCTGGCCGAAACCCGCACCGTAGACGACCAACCCTCCTGGCTGGACCCCGACACCATCGCCTACGCCATCCCCCGAGCCCCCGCCGACGCCGACATCTGGACCGTCCCAGCCGACGGCACGGGCACCCCACACCTCCTCATCCCCCACGCCGAATCCCCCGCCCCACTCGGCTAGTGCCGCGGCAAGCAAGCTTGGCGAGGTAATCCGGCGTGACCATCGCCCCGAAGCCGCCCCCCGGCGGCCAGATGCGGGGTTCTCCCCTCATCTGGCCCCTTCACCCCCGGCATGCGGTGGGTAGAAGGGTGCATCTGCGAGGTTCTCCCCTCAAATTGACCCGCGTGGCTGGGACGCCCAGTGCGGTAACGGCCTCAATGGTTCTTGGCGAGGCGCAAGCTCTGCACGAAGCCGAACGCGGGCCCGTGGGAGCTACTGGTGCGATGCGTGGTCTGGGTGCGGGAGTGTGTGGTCAGTGCGGGACTGACCACACCGAGAAGGAGCACACATGCCCACGATTCGGCTGCATGCGACCACGACCTCGACGCCTGAGCAGTTCGTCAACGGGCTGACGGACTTCGGGCCGGGGCGTGCGGAACTCTTCGGGAACAGCACCGACGAGTATCTCGTGGTCCACAGCCGCGGCGATCACGACGCCGACGTCACCGAAGGGTCCGCCGGAATCTGGGAACGGCTGCACTACGACTGGTCCGACCCGAACCACGTCGTCCTGACCACCACCGACTCCAACATGTGGGGCGGAAGGTCCGGCCACACGTATGACCTCACGCCGCAGCCCGACGGAACGACGGCGATCGACGTCACGGTCGTGCGCGAGGGCAAGAACCTCAAAGGACGCGCGCTCGGAGTCGTCGTCGGCATCGTCGGCAAGCGCCTCCTGGCCAAAGCCTTCGCGAACACGGTCAAGGCCATCGAAGCCCGAAACACCAAGGGCTGATCCGTCGGCGTTGCGTTGGGTGGATCTCGGGTGCAAGCCTGAGGCGTGGCGATGGCGGATCGTGAACTGAGGGGCCGGTTGCGGGAGCGCGCCGTACTGGACCGGATGATCGACGCGGCGCGGCAGGGTCGGAGCGAGGCCCTGGTTCTGCGCGGTGAGGCGGGAGTCGGGAAGTCGGCGCTCCTGGACGCCCTGGTGGCACGCGTCAACGGCTGCCAGGTCGCGCGCACCGTCGGGATCGAGTCCGAGATGGAGCTCGCGTACGCCGGTCTCCATCAGCTCTGCCGCCCCTTTCTCGACGGGATGGAGCGGCTGGCGCGGCCGCAGCACGAGGCCCTCGGTACGGCGTTCGGCCTGCTGAGCGGGACGGCGCCGGATCGATTCCTGGTCGGCCTCGCCGTACTGAACCTGCTGTCCGACGCGGCCGCCCACCAGCCGGTGCTGTGCGTCGTCGATGACGCCCAGTGGCTCGACCTGATGTCGGCGCGGATCCTCGCGTTCGTGGCCCGGCGGCTGGAGGCGGAATCCGTGGTCATGGTCTTCGCCGTCCGCGACGGAGAGGACCACGAGCTGTCCGGACTCGCGGAGCTCGAAATCCGGGGGCTCGACGACGCCGACGCGCGGGCACTGCTGGATTCGGTGCTGCCGGGGCCGGTCGACCCGCGCGTCCGCGACCGGATCGTGGCCGAGACGCGCGGCAACCCGCTGGCCCTGCTCGAACTGCCCCAGGCCTGGACCGCGGCAGAACTGGCGGACGGCCTGAGTGCGGGCACGCTGGCCGGCCGGATCGAGGAGAGCTTCGTACGGCGGCTCGAAGCCCTCCCGCCGGACACCCGGCTCCTGCTCCTGACCGCCGCGGCCGAGCCACTCGGTGACGCACCCCTGCTCTGGCAAGCGGCCGAACGACTCGGCCTGGGCGCCGACCCGGCAGCAGGAGCCATCGAGTCGGGACTGATCAGCTTCGGCCAGCACATCGCCTTCCGGCACCCGTTGGTGCGCTCGGCGGCGTACCGGATGGCCACCGCCCGGGATCGGCAGGCAGTGCATCAGGCGCTCGCCGAGGTGACCGATCCCGACCTCGATCCGGATCGGCGCGCGTGGCACTGGGCCCAGGCATCCGCGCGACCGGACGAGCAGGTCGCGGCCGAGCTCGAACAGTCGGCGCGCAGAGCGCAGGCCCGCGGCGGCTTCTTCGCCGCCGGCACCTTCCTCGAGCGCTCCGCGGAGTTGACCCCCGAGCCCGCCCGCAGGGCTCAGCGAGCACTTGATGCGGCAGTGGCGAAACGCAGTGCCGGCGCCCTCGACGCGGCGCTGAGCCTGCTCGGAGCCGTGACCGCCGGGCCACCGGACGCGCTGCGGGTGGCGGAAGTCGAACGGCTGCGCGGATCGATCGCCTTCGACCAGGGACGCGCCCGTGAAGCCGCCCGGACCCTGCTCAACGCCGCCAAGCAACTCGACCGGCACGATCCCGGCCGGGCGCGCGTGGCCTACCTCGAGGCGATGTCGGCCGCTATCTGGGCCAGCGGTCCCGATGCGCCGGGCATTCTCGCGTTCGCGGCAGCCGAGGCTCCTCCCCCACTGGCCTCGGAGCCACCGGCCGACGTTCTGCTCCAGGCACTCGCGCTCCGCTTCACCCGCGGCTACCCGGCAGCCGCGCCGCACCTCACCAAGGCCCTCGACCAGGCACGCGAAGCCCAGATCGACGCCGAGAACATCGGGGACTGGCTCTGGCTCGCCGGCAACCGCGCCAGTGGCATCATCGCGGTCGAGGTCTGGGACTTCGACGCCGCCCACGAACTCGCGCTCAGACAGGACCGGATGGCCCGCGAGACCGGCGCGCTCGTGCAGCTGCAGTTCGCACTCAACTTCCGTGCCAACCTGTTGTGTCTGACCGGCGATCTGCAGGCAGTCGGCTACCTGGTCGAGGAGGACCGCGACCTCGCCTCGGCGACCGGCAACCCCGTGGTCGGATACGCCAGGCTTCTGCTCGAGGCCTACCGAGGCGACGAGACGACAGCGACCGCGCTGATCGACGCCACCGCCCGGGAGGCCACCGCACGCAGCCAGGGCCGGATGGCAGCCTTCGCGACGTACGCGAACTCCGTCCTGCACAACGGCCTCGGCCGGTACGACGCCGCCCGCGACGCCGCGCTGCAGGTGTTCGAGCAGGATGTCCTCGGGTACGGCGTACTGGTCGTCGGCGAACTCGCCGAGGCGGCATCCAGGACGGGCGACACCAAACTCGTCGAGACAGCACTCGCCTGGCTGACCGAGCGCACCACGGCCACCCCGACAGACTGGGGACGGGGAATCGAGGCGCGCGCCCGTGCGCTCCTGGCCTCGGACGAGACCGCCTACCGCGACTCGATCGAGCACCTCGGCAGAACACCACTCCGCGTCGAGATCGCCCGAGCCCACCTCTTGTACGGCGAATGGCTACGGCGCGAGGGACGTCGCCTGGACGCCCGGGAACAGCTGCGCACCGCCCATGAACAACTGACCGAGATGGGACTCGGGGCCTTCGCCGAGCGGGCCCGCCACGAACTGCTCGCCACCGGCGAGACGGTCCGCAAGCGCCGACCGGACACACTCAACGACCTGACCGCGCAGGAAGCGCAGATCGCCGGGCTCGCCCGCGACGGCATGACCAATCCCGAGATCGCGGCCCAGCTGTTCATCAGCCCCCGCACCGTGGAGTGGCATCTCCGGAAGACGTTCTCCAAGCTGGGGATCACCTCTCGCCGGCAGCTCAAAGGTGCACTGGCCCGGATCGGCTGACGAACACCAGTGGTTTCCACGGACGCGACGCCGTACGGCGGAGCCGACCATGGGCCTCGTGGACAGCAAACTCGAGGCAATCGTCGTTCCGGTATCCGATGTGGACCGGAGCCGGCATTTCTACCGTGCCCTGGGGTTCCGGCTGGATCGCGACGATGCAGCCGGGGGTGTGCGGGTCGTTGCACTGACTCCGCCGGGCTCATCGTGCTCGATTCTCATCGGCACGGGCATCTGCTCGGCCACGCCGGGTTCGTCCTGCGGCCTGTTGCGGGTGGATGATCTCGAGGCGGCCTGTGCCGAGCTCCAGGCTCGTGGCGCGACGCTGCGGCCCGCCTCCCGGTGGCCGACCGGCGTCCCTTACGTGGAGTTCGACGATCCCGACGGCAACCGGTGGCTGCTGGTGGGGAGTTGAGTTCTGCGGGCTCGTGCCGCTTACTGTGGCCAGGAGGTGGCGATGCCCGCACTCGATGCTGTTTCACACCTTTCGCTGACCGTGACCGACCCAGGGCGTAGTGCCGACTTCTACAACCGGGTGCTCGGTACCGAGACCCTGTTCTCGTCGAGCGGCGGCCCCTTCAGCCTGGTGGTGGTCGCCCGTCAGGGGCTGATGATCGCCCTGCGCGACCATCCGGGGATGACGGATCAGGGCTTCGACCCGAGCCGGATCGGGCTCGACCACGTCGCGTTCCAGGTGCCGTCCCGCGCCGACCTGGAAGCCTGGCACACCAACCTCGCCGCGGCAGGTGTCGCCTGCTCGGAGATCGAGGTCAGTCCGTTCGGGCTGCACCTCAACCTGAAGGATCCCGACAACATCGCCATCGAGCTCTTCGTGTCCGAGCCCACCTGACCACGAAAGCCGGCCGGAGCACGAGGCTCCGGCCGGCTTTCAGGTAGGACGATGGCCGATCGTCACACCTCGGCCCGGTTCGCCGGGGCGGCCGGGATGTTGCGTGCCTCGATGGCCCGGACCGTCTCGTCGAAGGCCTTGGCCAGCACGCGCTTGCCGCCGAAGGCGAACACGAACGCGAGCAGGTGGCCCTTGAGGTTCTTGCCTTCGCGCACGATCACGACATCGATCTCGGTCGCGCCGTCCGCGTGCCGCTTGAACGTGTAGGTGTGACCTGAGGCGCCGCCCCAGAGGTTGGAGTCCACGGTCGTCAGGACGACGTGGTTCGGGTCGGACCAGTTGTAGTGCAGGCGTTCCCAGACGCCGCCCGAGCCCTCGGTGACATCGGCGTACCCGGGTCCCTGGTCGTGCACCTTCAGATAGTCGTCGTGGCTGTTGGGGAAGAGCTTCGAGCGGCCGGGCCCGAAGTCGGTGAGCCCGGCGATGAACTGCTCGGGCGTCGCGGTGGTGATCTCGGTGAAGTGAATGGTGGTCATCGGTCTTTCCGTTTCTCGAAGGGGTACCGCTACCACCAATCTGCGGCGACCGTTCCGCCATCACCCCAGTGGAAACCACGGGTCCACCCCCCAGCCAAGCCTGTCCAGCGTTTGACCACCTTCGGCCAGGCCCGGGACCAGTGAGGATCACTGGCGCGAAGCCGCCGGCGGAGCGGCATAGTCGTCAGGGAAAGCCCACACACACCAGGAGGACATAGTGAGCACCGATCTCAAGCTCGAGGCCGTCGTCATCCCCGTCAGCGACGTCGACAAGGCGAAGGCGTTCTACGAGCAGCTCGAGTGGCGGCTCGACGCCGACTTCGCGTTCGACAACGGCTTCCGGGTGGTCCAGTTCACGCCGCCGGGCTCGCCGGCGTCGGTCCAGTTCGGCTCGAACATCACCTCGGCCGCGCCGGGCTCGGCCCGGGGTCTGTACCTGGTCGTCTCCGACATCGAGGCCGCACGGAACGAACTCGCCGCTCACGGCATCGAGGTCAGCGCGGCGTTCCACCCCAAGACGCCAGGGGCCCAGTTCCAGCCCGACACCAGCGACCGGATCGCCGGACCGGCCGACGAACGCGCCAGCTACAGCTCGTTCGCGACGTTCAGCGACCCGGATGGCAACACCTGGCTCCTGCAGGAAATCACGACGCGACTCCCCGGCCGCATCGACTCGGGTGAGACGTCGTACTCCTCGGTCAGCGACCTGCAGCAGGCTCTGCAGCGGGCGGCGGCAGCCCACGGCGAGCACGAGAAGCGCAACGGCGGCCAGTTCGACGAGCAGTGGCCCGAGTGGTACGCCACCTACATGGTCGCCGAGCAGTCGGGCCAGGAACTCCCGCAATGACCGACTACGACGTCATCGTCATCGGCGGCGGCTCCCCCGGCGAACACACCGCCGGAGCCCTCGCCGGGGGCGGCCTGCGGGTGGCAATCGTCGAGCGTGAGCTCGTCGGCGGCGAATGCTCGTACTGGGCGTGCATCCCGTCCAAGACCCTGCTGCGTCCGGGCGAGGCCGCGCACGCCGCGAACGACGCGGCCGCTCCCGCGACTGTCGACGTCGAGGCGGCGCTCGCCTGGCGCGACTTCATGGTGTCGGACTACTCCGATGCCGGCCAGGAGAAGTGGCTCGCGGACAACGGCATCGACCTGATCCGCGGCCGCGGACGCCTGGCCGGCCCGGGTGTCGTCGATGTCGACGGCCGCCGCTACACCGCGGATCACATCGTGCTCGCGAACGGCGCCGAACCCATCGTGCCGCCCGTCCCGGGCCTGCGTGAGCTCGACGGCCTCTGGACGAACCGCGAGGTGACGGGCATGAAGGCGGTCCCGCGCCGGCTGCTGGTCCTCGGCGGCGGTCCGGTCGGCGTCGAGATGGCCCAGGCGGTCCGCCGTCTCGGCGGCGAGGTCGTGGTCGTCGAGGCCGCGGAGCATCTGCTGCCGCGCGAGGCCGCACCACTCGGTGAGGCACTCGTCGAGGTGCTGCGCGGTGACGGGATCGAGCTCGTCCTGGGGGTCAAGGCGAGCGAGGCCCGGCGCGACGGCGACGACTACGTGCTCGTCCTGGACGACGGACGCGAACTCCGGGGCGACCGGCTGCTGGTCGCCACCGGCCGCCGACCGCGAGTCGACGGGATCGGACTCGAGACGATCGACGTCAAGGCAGGCGCCCACGGCGTACCGGTCGACGCTCGACTCCAGGTCGTCCCAGGCGTCTGGGCCGTCGGCGACGTGACAGGACTCTGGCAGTTCACCCACGTCGGCAAGTACCAGGGCCGGGTCGTGGCGGCCAACATCCTCGGCGAATCCAGGTCGGCCAACTACGACGCCGTACCGCGGGTCGTCTTCACCGACCCACAGGCCGCCGCCGTCGGCACCACCGACAGCCGCCACAGCGCGACCGTCGCACTGCGCGATGTCGCGAAGACCGCGACGTACACCCACAAGTACGCCGAGAGCAACGGATTCCTGACGCTCCTGAGCGACGGCGAACGGCTCACCGGCGCCTACGCGCTCGGCCCCGAGGCCGGCGAATGGCTGCAGCAGGCGACCCTCGCCATCCGGGCGCGCATCCCACTCGACGTCCTGCTCGACACCATCCAGCCGTTCCCGACCTTCTCCGAGATCTACCTCGACGCGCTCAAGGCCCTGCGTGCACACATCACGGCGTAAGTCAGGTGGTGGTTTCGGTCTTCGCCATCTCGACGCGGTAGTCGTGGATCGGGCGGTAGCGGTCGTAGAGGGTCGTCAGGATGCTGAACAGGAAGACGAAGAACAGCGTGTCCGTCAACTGCAGGCGGCCCTCACCTCGCGTCAGCAGCAGGTCGGCGACCGCGACCAGGACGACGTTCGTCGCGAAGACGACCGCGAACGACACCCCGGCCGACTCCCACGAGTGGCCGCGCTTCGCCGCCCACAGTCCGAGCCCGGCGTTGACGATCGCGTAGAAGGCGACCGCGAGGAAGATCTGCAGGCTGGACGCCTCGACCCCGGGCAGGACCCGGCCGTAGATCACGCTGATCAGTCCGATCAGGAAGATCTTCTCCAGCGCCGCCTCGTCGAAGACCTTCCGGTGCTCGGCCTGGAACGCGGCCCGCTCGCGCGCCTCGTCGATCCCGGCCGGCAACGGGTCGGCCGCGAGCCGCAGGGACCAGTCGGTCTGCGGCAGCCGCGGGCGGACGACGAACCACAAGACCGCGATCAGCAAGAGGATGCCGGCGGCGAGCGCCGGACCGAACCAGGGCACGTCTCTGATCGTGTCGGTGACGTCGAGCTGCGCGATGTGTACCCAGTACTCCTGCGGCAACTTGATGAACACCCAGATCGCGCCGGCGACGATCGCCCAGAACTTGAATCCCCACCGCAACGGGTTCCACCGGGTACGCACCGTCTCGTAGGCGATGAAGAAGTACTCGAACGTGTTCGGGAACACCAGCAGCAGCCAGCGCAGGCCGGTCAGCTCGAACGCCACGACACCGATCTGGCGGTAGAAGAACAGGAACCGGTTGATCCGGAACGCGGGATGACTCGTCCAGTTCCGCAGGCTCGCCGTGTACGCCACGGACAGGTAGAACACGTCCATCGCCTTGTCGTAGCTCTGGTAGAACGGCGGATTGAAACCGAACGCCTGAAAGATCGACTGGTCGGCCGCGTCCAGCACCAGGCAGCCGATGATCGCGGGCAGCGGATACTTCGGGATGAACAGGGGCAACACGAAGCGTGCCGTCACCACGCTCCAGAAAACGACGTCGACGCTCATCGACCCATCCCACTGGACAGCCACTCGTGGAACGATCGTAGGCGCGATGCGCGCAAGGTCCCAGACCGCGTGAAGTCGAGGGGGAAGAATCATGTCCGAGCTATCTGACGAGTGGTACCTGTGGGGTCCGTACCTGAGCGAGCGCCAGTGGGGCACCGTCCGGGAGGACTACAGCGCCGACGGCGAGGCCTGGAGCTACCTTCCGCACGACCAGGCCCGCTCCCGGGCGTACCGCTGGGGCGAGGAGGGGCTGGCCGGTTTCAGCGACCGCGAGCAGCGCCTGTGCCTCGGCCTCGCGCTGTGGAACGGGCGCGACCGCATGCTCAAGGAGCGGCCGTTCGGCCTGACCGGCGCGGAGGCCAACCACGGCGAGGACGTCAAGGACTACTGGTGGTATCTCGACGCCACCCCGAACCACGCGTGGAACCGCTGGCGCTACCACTATCCACAGGCCACCTTCCCGTACGACGACCTGCGCGCGGAGAACGGCAGACGCGGCAAACACGACCCCGAGTACGAACTCCTGGACACCGGCGTGTTCGACGACGACCGGTACTGGATCGTCGAGGTCCATTACGCGAAGGCGACTCCGACCGACCTCCTGATGTCCGTGCAGGTCACCAACGCCGGACCCGACCCGGCCACGATCCACGTCCTGCCGACCGCGTGGTTCCGCAACACCTGGTCCTGGGACCCGGGCAGTCCGCGGCCCGAGCTCGCCGCGACCGGTGACACGTCGATGCGGATCTCTCACCCGTCGCTCGGAGAACTCGAGCTGCTGGCCGGCCCAGGTCCAGCAGGCGACTCGCCGAGTCTCCTGTTCTGCGAGAACGAGACCAACACCCAGCTCCTGTACGACGTCGCCGCGACGACGCCGTACCCGAAGGACGGGATCAACGACCACGTCGTGACCGGCGCCGCGACCGTCAACCCCGATCGCCAGGGGACGAAGGCCGCTGCCTGGTACCGAATCGACGTCGCACCGAAGACCACGGTCGAGCTGCGGTTGCGGCTGCGGCCGGCCGGCAACGGCCCGGATCCGGCGACCGCACTGGGTCAGGATTTCGACGCTGTCGTCGCCACCCGCCGGGGCGAAGCCGACGAGTTCTACGCCGGCCTCACTCCCCCGGCCGCCTCACCGGACGAGGCGATGGTGATGCGGCAGGCCTTCGCCGGGATGCTGTGGAGCAAGCAGCTCTACTACTACGACGTGGCGCGCTGGCTCGACGGTGATCCCGGCCAGCCGACACCGCCCGCCTCGCGGCAGACCGGCCGCAACTCCCGCTGGCGGACGTTCGACTCCTTCGACATCATGTCCATGCCGGACAAGTGGGAGTATCCGTGGTTCGCCTCCTGGGATCTCGCCTTCCACTGCATCGCGCTGGCGCACGTGGACCCGGCCTTCGCGAAGGACCAGCTGCTGCTGATCTGCCGCGAGTGGTTCCAGCACCCGAACGGCGCGCTCCCGGCGTACGAGTGGGACTTCGGCGATGTGAACCCGCCGGTCCAGGCCTTCGCGGCGCTCGAGGTCTTCGCGATCGACGGCGGGCGTGACCTCGACTTCCTGAGCCGCGTCTTCGACAAGCTGCTGGTGAACTTCACCTGGTGGGTCAACCGCGAGGACGCCGACGGGTCGAACCTGTTCGAGGGTGGCTTCCTCGGCCTCGACAACATCGGGCCGCTCGACCGCTCGCATCTGCCCGTCGGTGGGGTGCTGGAGCAGTCCGACGCCACCGGGTGGATGGCAGGGTACGCGCTGGCGATGACCACGATCGCGGCGGTCCTCGACCGGACCGGGTACCGGCCGGCCCGCGATCTGGTGCACAAGTTCCTCGAGCACTTCGCCGAGATCCGCACCGCGATGATCGCGCAGGGGATGTGGGACGAGTCCGACGGCCTGTTCTACGACCGGATCTCGGTGCCGGGCGGCGGTGTGGTGCCGGTTCGGGTGCACTCCATGGTCGGCATCATCCCCCTGCTCGCGGTCGCGGTGATCGACGAGCAACAACTCCAGCGCTCCGTTGCCCCAGGCAAACAATTCGCCCGTTTCCTGCACCGCGAGGGAGTGCGCGACGCCGAGGACCTGGTGAAGACGGGCGCCCTGCGCGGCGACCCCGGACAGCGGCGCCTGCTGCTCGGCGCCGTCGGTGTCGAGCAGTTGCTGCGGTTGTTCGACCGGCTGTTCGACCCCGGCGAGTTCCTGTCGCCGTACGGCCTACGTTCGCTGTCCGCGTTCCACCGCGACCATCCGTACACGATCGAGATCGAGGGCGTCACCGCCGGCGTGGACTACGAACCGGCCGAGTCGACCACGGCCATGTTCGGCGGGAACTCGAACTGGCGTGGCCCGATCTGGTTCCCGCTGAACTACCTCGCGGCCGAGGCGCTGGACCGTTACCACCGCTTCTTCGGTGACGACCTGCGGATCGAGTACCCCACCGGCTCCGGCGTCCACCAGACCCTCGACACCGTCGCCGACGACCTGCGGGCGCGGTTGGTGTCGATCTTCCTCACCGGTCTCGACGGCCGGCGACCGTGCTTCGGCGGAGTCGAAACCCTGCAGCGGGACCCGAACTGGAACAGCAACCTGATGTTCAACGAGTATTTCCATGGCGATAACGCCGCCGGTCTGGGCGCGGCGCACCAGACCGGCTGGACTGGGATCGTGGCAGACATCATCAGGCGCCGGCACGGCATGGTTCGGCCGCTCGGCGAGGTGCTCCTATCAGTGATCGAGCGGAAGCCATGAGAACGGCACTGCCCGGCAGTCCGTTTCCCCTCGGCGCGACGCCCGGACCCGACGGCACGAACTTCGCGGTGGCCTCGGCGGCCGACGGCGTACTGCTGTGCCTGTTCGATGCTGACGGCAACGAGACCCGGATCCCGCTGCCGGAGCGCGACGGTGAGGTGTGGCACGGGTTCGTTCCCGACGTCGGGCCTGGCCAGGCGTACGGCTACCGTGCCACCGGGCCGTACGATCCCCGCCGGGGCCTGCGCTGCAATCCGGCGAAACTGCTGCTCGACCCCTACGCCGGGGCCATCCACGGCGAGGTGCAGCCCGGACCGGAAGTGCTCGGTTACGCCGCCGACGATCCCGAGGTCCCCAGTGAGCTCGACTCGGCCGGACACGTGCCGCGGAGCCTGGTGACCGACACCGCTTTCAGCTGGACCGATCAGCCCAGGCCGAGACACTCCGTTGCCGACACGATCGTGTACGAGGTCCACGTGAAGGGCTTCACCGCGGCCCATCCCGACATACCCCCGAGGCTCCGCGGCACGTACGCCGGCCTGGCCCATGAAGCGGCGGTCAGCCATCTCGTCGACCTCGGTGTGACGACGGTCGAACTGCTTCCGGTCCATCACTCCGTGCCCGAGGCGGCCCTGGTCGCTCGCGGGCTGACGAACTACTGGGGCTACAACACGATCGGATTCTTCGCGCCGCACGCCGCCTACTCCGCCGCGGTCCGCGCCGGGCGGCCGGGCGGGCAGGTCGCGGAGTTCCAGGCCATGGTCGACACGCTGCACGGCGCCGGTCTCGAGGTCATCCTGGACGTGGTGTTCAACCACACCGCCGAAGGCAACCAGCTCGGACCGACACTGTGTCATCGCGGGCTGCACAACCCGGCGTACTACCGGCTCCAGCCCGACGACCAGCGCTACTACGTGGACACGACCGGCACCGGCAACTCGCTCAACGCCGACAACCCGTTCAGCCTCCGCCTCATCATGGACTCGCTGCGATACTGGCTGACCGAGATGCGGGTCGACGGGTTCCGCTTCGACCTGGCGCCGACCCTGGCCCGTGAGGACGGCGGCTTCGACCGGATGGCGGCGTTCTTCGACCTCGTCGCGCAGGATCCGGTCGTCTCCACGGCCAAGCTGATCGCCGAGCCGTGGGACGTCGGGCAGGGCGACAGCTACGACCTCGGGCAGTTCCCGGCGCTGTGGAACGAGTGGAACGGACGGTACCGCGACGTGATGCGGGACTTCTGGCGCGGCACGGACGGACTGATCGGCGAGTTCGCGAGCCGGCTGTGCGGATCGCCGGACCTGTACCGCTGGGGCGGGCGGCGTCCGACGGCGTCGATCAACCTGATCACGGTCCACGACGGCTTCACCCTCGCCGACCTCGTCTCGTACGACGACAAGCACAACGAAGCCAATGGCGAGGACAACCGGGACGGCAACGACGACAACCGCTCCTGGAACTGTGGCGTGGAAGGACCGACGACCGACCCGGACATCGTGTCCCTGCGTGCTCGGCAGAGCCGGGCGATGCTCACCACCTTGCTGCTGTCCTTCGGCGTACCGATGCTCCTCGGCGGCGACGAGCTCGGCCGCACGCAGCGCGGGAACAACAACGCGTACTGCCAGGACAACGAGATCAGCTGGTTCGACTGGTCCGCGACCGACCCGGAGCTGACGGCGTTCACGAAGAAGTTGATCGCGTTGCGACGTGCGCATCCGGTCTTCCGGCGCCGGCGTTACCTGACCGGCGTCGAGGCCGCCGAGCTCCGCTGGTTCACCCCCGGCGGCGCCGAGATGACCGCGGCGGACTGGAACTTCCCCGGTGCCCGGAGCCTCGCGCTCTACCTGGACGGCGCCGACGACCCGGATCGAGCCGCGGACGGTACGCCGCTACTCGACGACGACTTCCTCCTCCTGGTCAACGGCTGGTGGGAACCGCTGGACTTCGTCATCCCGTCCACCGAGCCAGGTGAGACCTGGGACCTGGAGGTCGACACCTACGCCCCCGACGGCGACCCCGCCACGGACCTTGCCGCAGGCAAGCACGTCACCGTCCGCCCACGCTCGATCACCCTCCTCCACGGCCACCGCGTCACAACCCACTAGGCAGCGGCCACTGAGCTGGTGATCAGTGGGCGTGGTGGGTCCAGGCGGACGACGAGTTCCAGGTCGGCGGTCCGACGAGCTTCGGCCAGTCGTACGCCGTCGAGGGTCAGACTCGCCGTCATCACGCATTCGCCACTGCGCAGCATCGCCAACGTGCCGGCCCGGACGACGGCGTCCAGCGCGGCCACCTCGACGACGATCTCGAGCACGAACTTGAAGCAGTGGACCAGCACGCCGTTCACCACCAGGTCGACGTGCGGCGCATACTTCGACTGGATGCTGTGCGACGCCAGGCTGACGATCTCTTCGCTGCCGCTGATGGCGAGCGTGCGGCGGGCGGCCTCGGTCAGCTTCGCATGCCGCTGCCAGGCGGCGATCAGGACATCGCCGAGATCCATCTCCAGCAGACCGTCCGTCACGGTGGCGATCTCGCGGTCGACCAGGCCGGCCGCCGAACTCGACAACCGACGGACCCTCCGCAGGGCGGTGCGGGTGGCGTGGCGCTCACTGATCGCCTGCCCCAGCGCCTCGGCCGGCTGCGAGCCGGCTCCGAACAGGAGCTCGCCGGCCGTCAGCGGCGTGTCCACAGGTCGATCGGCGGCAAGCGTCGTACTGGTCATCTGTCAGTCCCCCTTGAGAATGTGGACGCCCGCGTCAGCGTGCGGCTCGAGCCGCACGACCGGCATCGGCGGCTCCGAGTCGGACTCCGTGAGCCGTGGAACAACCGCGGGAGCCGCCGGCACGACAATCCGGAGTTTGTTGCGAACCCAGCGCCGATCCAGCCACCGCCGCGCAACGCCGTACGTGACAGCGCCGAACGCCAGTACGACGAGCGCCAGGAGAGCCGCCTTCGACCACGGGAACGGATCGGCGAACGTCACGGTGATCGTGGTCCCGGCGGCGACGAGTGTCCCGGGAGCCGGTTGCTGGCCGGCGATGTCGCGGTCGGCTTCCGCCGTACCGCCGAGGCGCAGCCCGACGGCCGACAGGGCCGAGCGAGCCGCGGCTGCCTGCTCGCCGATCAGGTTGGGAACCGGGACCAGCTGAGGAGCCACGACGGCGGGCTTGATGGTGACGCGTACGGCGTGGCCGACGCCGACCATCGATCCGACCGTCGGGGACTGACTGGCGACGACATCTCCCTCACCGGACGTCACCCGCAGCACCAACCCGAGGGGGGACAGCGTGGCCTTGGCGTCGGCAACCTTCATTCCGACCACCCTGGGAACGCGGACCGTCCGCGGCGTCAATGTTGCCGACGGGACAGCCGTCGACGGGACAGCCGTCGACGGGCTGACTGACGGCGACGGGACTGACGGCGGCGGGACTGTCTTCGGCGGTACGACGAGCGGTGCCTCCGAGCGCGTCACCACGAACAAGTCGTCGTCCGTCAGCTTCGAATCGGTCATACACCGAGCCACGATCGAGTACCGCTGCGCCGTCGCCTCCGCGGGAACGGAGAACGGCACCTCGACCACCCCACTGGTGGGAACCACGGCCGACCCGACTGCCTCGTCGAAGCCCTCCCAGAAGATCTTGACCACGCCGCCTCCGGCCGTTGCGCCGTCGGCAGGCGAGGGAGTCGTCGTGGCCGGCGCATGGCATCCGGCGTACCCCCAGGCGGTGGCGATCACCTTGGTGCCCGGCGGCCCGGCGGACCGATCGAGCCAGAGCGTCGCCGTCGCGTCACTCGCCGCGCGGGCAGGCGCGGCCGCGGTCGACGCGAAGACAAGCACGAGAGCCCCCGCCAGACCCCCGACGAACCAGCGGGCCCCCGAGGCCACGCGCGTACCGTCCATCCCCCATACCTTCTTCGCCGCAACCGTCGGGCAGAACGGTTCCACCCAAGCTGCGGGCTCACAGATACGGAGTCACACACCACCCCCTTTGATACGCTCGACCGCTATCCGGGTGGGGGGAACTACCGATGCAGATTCAGGGCAGTCTGACGATCGACGGCGTCTTGGTCGTGCCGGTCGAGGCGTACACGTTCGCGGTGACCGGGACGATCGCGGTCGCGACCGGGAAGTCGCGGATCTACCTGGAACACGACTACGTCGTCGAGACCGTGCGAGCCGCGGTCCACACCGCTCCGGCCGGGGCCGCGCTCGTCGTGGACGTGAACAAGAACGGCGCCAGCATC
This sequence comes from Kribbella sp. NBC_01484, assembly GCF_036227145.1. Classification (NCBI taxonomy): domain Bacteria; kingdom Bacillati; phylum Actinomycetota; class Actinomycetes; order Propionibacteriales; family Kribbellaceae; genus Kribbella; species Kribbella sp. NBC_01484. The sequence continues at coordinate 4,839,783 of NZ_CP109437.1, read as the reverse complement.
TACACCGATCAGGCGAACCGGCCGAGTATCGCGGTAGGCACGAATAGTGCCACCGGCAACAATCCGGCCGTGACCGCACTGGCGGCCGGTGACTACCTCACCGTCGATGTCGACCAGGTCGGATCGGCAACCGCCGGCGCCGGCGCCGAGCTGACGGTGACGGTCCGGGTCCGCCGGGCCAATTAGGGGCGGCTGTGGCGCAATCGGCGGGCTACACGTTCAATGCGAACACAGTCAGCGGTACGACGGTTCGGGACGTTGCGGGCTACTTCCTGCACGGCACCATCGTCGGATCCGCGACCCTGGTCCCAGGCAGGTACGGCGACGGCCTCAACTGCACAGGTGGCGCGCTGCACATCGTCGTACGACCGCCGAAGGCCGGCGACTCCTTCTACCCACTCAACACCGACGGCGGCCTGTCGATCGCCGCGTGGGTCGAGCTCGGCGACAACACCGCGGCAGCCCGTTGCATCGCGTCCGCGAGCAGCGGCGGCGTCCTGAACTGGGCCGTCTACGCCTCGAACGCGAGCGGCAACGTGGAGGCGAAGATCGCCGGGACGACGTACAGCACGACCACGAGCATCCGCGACGGGGAGCAGCACCACGTCCTCGTCGTGTACGACGCCACCCCGTCGACCGACACAGTGAAGATCGCCGTCGACGGTGTCGAGGTGTTGTCGGTCAACGCCGGCACCGCACTCGCCTACTCCGGCACAGAGGTCACCGTCGAGGCCGGGCGGAACACCCTCACCGGCTCCGAGGCGCTCAACGGGATCGTCGACGACCTGCGCTGGTGGAACGACCCGGTCGAGGCGGCGTACTGGCCGGATCTGGTCGCTGCCGAGCAGATCGACCACCAGTTGGCCATTTACCCCTTCGACCACGACAGCGCCGAGGACTTCGGCAGCTACGGGCACGCCCTCACGGTCGCTCCGTCGGCGAGCTTCACCGACGGCTTGTACGGGCGTGCCCTGGTTTCCGGTGCGGCGGCAGCCGGCGCGAGCGGCGTGGTCGGCTTCCCGAACTGTGATCGGCTCGCCATCTGCGGCTGGCTCCGGCTCGACAGCGCGCCCGTCGGTTCGGCCGCCCCGATCCTCGCGATCGACGACAGCTCGAACAACGCGCGGGTCCGCGTAGTGGTGAATACCGACCGGACCGTCACCGCGACCTGGACCACCATCGACGACGGAACGGTCTCGGTGACCAGCACGGCGGCACTCACGGTCGGTCAGTGGACGCGATTCCAGTTCGCGATCAACCCGACGTACGTGCAGGTCCGGCTGGAGAGCGATCAAGCGACCCAGAGCATCGGGGACGGTGTGCCGCACGTGACGCCGGCCATCGACGGCCTGCACCGGCTGCACATCGGCGGTGACGCGAGTAGCGGCGGCCAGATCTCGTACGACTACCTGACCTTCACGAAGAACTTCCTCGCCGAGGTGACCTCGGGTTACTGGAGCGGCGCGCCGGTCGTCACCCCGTACCGGCCGGTCAACGTGGCGCGCGGCGTGTACCACTTCAACGAAGGCAGCGGGACAGTCGTCGACGACAGGTCGCCGTCAGCGAACGACCTCACGTTGACGGCGGCCGGTTCGTGGGTGTCCGGCATCGAGGGGTCGGCGCTCGGCGCCAACGGGACCGGCCCCGGGGCGTCGAGGACCTCCCTCGCCTGGCCGGCAACGCCGCTGGGCTGGGCGTTCTCGGCGTGGGTCAAGTGCCGCTCCAGCAGCAGTGGCGCCCGGTTCCTGGTCCTGCGGAACGGCCAGGTCGAGGTCGCGCACGCGGGCCGGCTGGACGAGTTGTTCTGGATCCGGCTGTTCGGCACCGGCGGCACGACCGGCATCGTCAGCTCGTCGCGTGCGTCGATCCCGGCCGAGACCTGGACGCACGTGGCAGCGTCCTGCGATCAGCGGGCGATCCAGCTCTTCCTCAACGGGGCCGTTTTCACGGTCGAGCCGTACGGCGTCGGGGGACTGCTGCAGCCGGGCGGGTTGCACGTGGGCGGCGACATCCCGGATTCGTCGGTCGCGGACGTCGACGACCTGTGCCTGTTCGACACTCCGATCAGCGCGGCCAACGTCCGCTGGCTCTACCAGAACGCCGGCCACTTCGACGAGCCCGCACCCGCGACCTTCGCCGCCTGGGGGATCTCGCTCTAGCCGGGCCCGGCTGCCGGCTACGGCGTACGTCGGCGGGGTGATCGATGCTTGAACGCTTGAGGACTTGTTAGGTAAGCCTCGCCTGCTCTACAGTCGGCTCGCCGGTTCAGTGGTTCGTCCTTGGAGCACAAGTCATGTCCAGTTCGCAGATCGCCCTACTCGGAGCCATCGCGGGGCTCACCATCTTCCTGGGCCTCCCGGTGGGACGCCTGCGCAATCCGGCGCCGCGCCTGAAAGCCTCCTTGAACGCGGTGGCGATCGGGATCCTGCTGTTCCTGCTCTGGGACGTCCTCGGACAGGCGTGGGAGCCGACCGATGTCGCGTTGACCGACAAGGAGTGGGGCAAGGCGGCTGTCTCCGGCCTGGTCCTCGCGGTCGGCTTGGCCATCGGCCTGGTCGGCCTGGTTCGGTACGACCGCTGGATGGCCCGCCGCAACGCGCCCTCCGCGCCACCGAAGTCGGAAGGTCCAGGGGCAGCCGCCGCCACCGAACTGACTCGCACCACGCGGTCGGCCGCCACCCAGCTCGCCCTGATGATCGCCGTCGGCATCGGACTGCACAACTTCGCCGAAGGCCTCGCGATCGGCAACTCTGCCGCGTCCGGCGAGATCTCCCTCGCGGTGCTGCTCATCATCGGTTTCGGCCTGCACAACGCCACCGAAGGCTTCGGCATCGTCGCGCCGCTGGCCGCTGATGGCACCCGCCCGTCGTGGGCGATGCTCGGCCTGCTCGGCCTGATCGGCGGTGGCCCCACCTTCATCGGGACCTTGATCGGCGAACGGGTGGTCAACGACACCCTGTCGGTGGCCTTCCTCGGCTTGGCCGCCGGCTCGATCCTGTACGTCGTGATCGAACTCCTCGCCGTCGCCCGCCGCTCCGGCCTCAAGGAGCTCACCACCTGGATGATCCTCCTCGGCCTCCTCCTCGGCTTCGCCACAGACGCCATCGTCACCGCCGCCGGCGTCTGACCACCCGGACCCGCGAGGCTGCGGGCTATTCGCTGACTCCTCTGCTCAGTAGGACGGCGGCGATGAAGGTGCGGAAGAGTTGCAGAGGGTCGTCGTTGCGGATGGCAACGACCTGCTCGTCTTGTTGTTCGACGCCGCGAAGCGCGCAGGCCAGTTCGGCGAGTGCGCGGTTGTGGTAGCGGACGGTCAGCTCGGCCGGCCGCGTGATGGCCGGCGGCCGGAAGTCGGGCAGCCGTTCCAGCGCGCGTTGCGCACCGTCCCGGATCAGCCCACGGGCAGTGTCCGGATGCAGGGACAGGGCTGCGTTGTGCGAGATCGACTCCTTGACGACGACCGCCTCGATGTCGGGGAAGAACGGCTTGGCCTCATCGATCGTCACCCGGTCACCTGAGATGAGCACCACCGGTACGCCGTAAGCGAGCGCAACCAGCGCATTGACTCCGGCCTCGCCCGTGATCACACCATTCAGACGCACTTCGGCGATGGCCCGGGGGTTGTAAGTGTGGTGAAGCACCGACGACGTGGAGCCCGCCGACCCGTGGTACGAGACCAAGAAGGCCGCGTCGAAGGTCTCGTCCAGACCCTCCATCATGTACAGCGGTTTGTGCCGTCCGGACAGATAACTCGCACGGCCGTGCAACTCGTCCGGCCGGAGATTCTGCATCGTCGAGTGTGAGTCGTTGACCAGGAACTCGGTTGCCCCGGCGGCAAGCGCCCCGTCGATCGCGGCGTTGACCTCCGCCTGCAACTGCCCTCGGTAGTACTCGTACTCCTGACTGGGACCGCGACACTGACTCCAGTCGACAACGCCGGCGGTTCCTTCCATATCTGTCGACAAGAACACCTTCACAGCTGCCTCCTCGTGCAGTTTCGCCGACTCTGGGCGACCGTACCTGCTCCTGCCCCGAGCCAACCGCTGTGACACAAGCGATTGAAGGCGGAACGATTGGGTCACAAGCCTTCCCATGGCCGCTGCGGACAGTGAGAATGACCTGCGGAAGCTAACGCCTGGTCATCACCTGAGGGGGGCGAGGATGACCAAGATTCTGGTGATCGACGACGAGCCGGATCTGGTTCGGTTCGTCCGTCGCGCGCTCGAGGCCGAGGGCTACCAGGTGCTGACGTCGACCAACGGGCTGGACGGCATCCGGCTCGCGCTGGATCAGCAGCCGGCCCTGATCGTGCTCGATCTGGTGATGCCGGGCATGCACGGCGAGGCGGTGCTCTCGGCCCTGATGGCACAGGATTCGGCGTTCCGGGTTCTCGTCCTGTCGGCCACGGCGGATGTCCAGCTCCGGATCGGCTGCCTCGAGCAGGGTGCGGTCGACTTCCTGGCCAAACCGTTCGCGGTCCGGGAGCTGGTCGCCCGGGTCCGGGGCCGGCTCGGCGAGGACACCGCCCATCGGCAGAAGAACCGGCTGCGGGTCGGGGACATCGTGCTCGACCTGGAGGCCCGCCAGCTCCTGGTCGACGGCCGGCCGACCGTGCTGTCCAAGCGGGAGTTCCTGCTGTTGCGCCACCTCATGCGCAATGCCGACGTCGTCTGCTCCCGGCAGGAGTTGCTGTCGGAGGTCTGGGGATACGACTTCGATCCGGCGACCAATGTCGTCGACGTCTGTGTCGGACGCCTGCGGTCGAAGGTCCGCCCCGATCTCATCGTGACGGTGCGCAATGTCGGCTATCAGCTCCAAAGCGCCTGACCGCCGGGCGCAGATCGCGGTCTTCCGCTCGCGCCCGCGGGTCGGAATGGTCATCGACGTGGCCGCCGCACTGCTCGTCGTGGCGATGATGGGACTCATGTTTGCCCTGCCCAGCCACGAGGCCGGGCCGTACCACATCATGTTCCTCGCGCTCGCGCTCGCGTACGGGTACCGGATCTGGCCGGTCGTCCCCACCGTCGCCGCGATCGTCGTGATCACCGCGCTGAGCGGCTGGCTGATGATCACCCACGCGTCGGAAGGCGTGCTGGCCCGGCCCGAACTCGCCGAGATCCCGCTGATGCCGCTGGTGCTCCTGGTCATGGTGTGGCACGCCCGTCGCCGGGTCGCGGCCGTCAAGCAGGTGGAGCGGATGGCCGCGCGGCAACTCGAGGCGGTCGACCGCGAGCGCGAGTTCTTCACCGACGCCTCGCACGCGATCCGGACGCCGGTGACCATCGCGCGTGGGCACCTGGAACTGATAGCTGCCGCGGATCTCGACTGCGAGGTCCGAGCGGATCTGGAGGTCGCACTGCGGCAGATCACGCGGATTACGGCACTGTCCAATCGCCTGCTCGCGCTGGCCCGGCTCGACTCCGGCGACGCCCTCCAGAAGCAGTCGGTCGACCTGGGCGAACTGGTCCGCGAGCTCGTCGCCAACTGGTCCACATCTTTCGACCGGGACTGGCGGGTCGAGGGGGCGGCCAGCTGTGTGATCACGGCGGATCCGGAGTGGATCACGATGGCGCTGGACGCACTCGTCGAGAACGCGGTTCATTTCACCGCGGAGGGCGCCAGGATCAGCGTCCGCTGCCGGCGCTCGGGCGGCAAATGCCGGGTCGTGATCTCCGATTCGGGTCCGGGGATCCCGGCGGAGGACCTGCCGCATGTGTTCGACCGGTTCTGGCACCGGATGCCGCCGTTCGGTCCGATGGGAACGGGACTGGGGCTGTCGATGGCGCGGGCCGCGGTCGCCGCTCACGGCGGCACGATGTCGGCCCGCAACGGCGCCGGCGGTGGCGCCGAGTTCGAGCTGGCCGTCCCGGCCAATGGCAGGTCGCCCATCTGACCGCTCGATGACAGCGACGTCATCTTTCTTGTCTTCGGCCGGAATGCGGCGCAACCTGCTGAGGGGGAACACGCTGCGTGCGTCGACAGTCTCGGATGCACCCCCACAGGCTCCGGGCGCCGGGTCGGTCCCGGCTATCGACACCCCCCCTCGTCGTGGCCGGCACAGGACCTGCCCGGCCCGGCGTACGCAGCCCTTCTCATCCCGGCAGCACACCGTCATACGTCGATTGCGCGATGCGACCGGAACCCGGCCGGTCCACGCTGGACGTATGACGCTCGTGGGGAGAACTTCGGCGGCCGTCGTGCTGAGCGGCCTGATGCTGGCGAATCCGTTGATCGCGCGCGGCGCGACGACGGATCTGTTCGTCGACAAGTCCATGCCCAACTGCTCCGACTCCGGCCCGGGTACGGCGACCACGCCGTACTGCACCGTGGTCAAGGGAGTCAGCAAGCTCGCGGCCGGCTTCACGCTGAACATCGGGGACGGGACCTACGCCGAGACGATCAAGCCCGCCGTCTCCGGGACAGCGTCGGCCCCGATCGTCATCACCGCATGGCCGGGCCGCAATCCGGTCCTGAGTCCGGCCAGCTTCGGTGCGAACATCTCGTCGCGCAGCTTCGTCACCGTGTCAGGGTTGACCTTCAGCGGCACCAAGTACGACGGCGTCTACGTGACGGGCAGCAACAACATCACGGTGACCGGCAACACGGTGACCGGTGCGGGGCAGCCGGTGTCGGGTAAGACCGTCCCCGGGATCAGCATCCGCGGCTCGTCCGATTCCGTTGTCAGCAGCAACAACGTGCACCACAACAACGGCACCGGCATCCTGGTCACCGCCGGGTCCACCGGCATCCTGGTGACCGGGAACTCCGCCAGCTTCAACGCCGAGGGGTACCGCCGGAACGCCAATGGAATCAACGTGATCAGCCCGGGCAACACCGTGCTGCGCAACGTCACGCACGACAACGAGGACTCGGGCATCCAGTTCTACACCGGCGGCGACAACAACCTGGCCGCGCTGAACGTCACCTACAACAACGGCGACCACGGCATCGACGACCTCAACGTCACCGGCGGACGGCTGATCGGCAACACGGTCTACCGCAACTGCACGACGGGGATCAACGTCGAGGGCACGTCGGGCAACTACCAGGTCATCGACAACGTCGCGGTCGACAACGGGGTGTACCCCGCCTACAACGGCATCTCCTGTGCGCGGCGCGCCGGCAACATCGGGATCTGGGACTCGGCGCCGTCGAGTACGACGGTCGACCACAACCTGGTCTGGCTGACCACGAGCGGGAAGATGTACGCGTTCGGCACGACCTTCACCTCGCTGGCCGCCATGCAGGCGGCGACTCATCAGGAGGCGCACGGCGTGCAGGCCGACCCCAGGTTCGTCTCGCCGGCGGCGTGGAATCTGCGCCTGCAGGCCGGCTCGGCCGCGATCGACCGTGGCGACTCGGGCGTCTCCGGCGCTCAGTCCAGCGATATCGAAGGCCTCCCACGCGTCGACGACCCGGCGACGAGCAACGCCTTCGCCGAGGGGCCGCGAACCTACGACGACCTCGGTGCGTACGAATACCAGCCCTGATCGCGCTCTGTGATCAAGACGTCGTTTGAACAAGCTGAACAGAAGATGACGTGAAGATGACCGAATCATGACGTATGGGCGAAAGCCTCCACCTTCTGACCGGTGAAGTCCTGTACTGGAGGTCTAGACCGAGACGCGTGCCTTGGGGGCTCGAGCAGGCAGGCCGGGACGGTGGTGACCGTCCGTGGTCGTCGAGGACTTGGAACGCGGAGCTGCGGGGGCAGCCAGCTCGGTCGGGACCTGAGGGGGGTCACCGATGGGGGTCGTCAACGTTTCACGGCCGATGAGTGGGTCATCTGCCGAAGATCTGAGTCAGCTCTGCCACGACCTGCGGCAGTACGTCGCGGCCGGTCTGCTGCTGTCGGAGACGTCGTCCGCGGCGATCGACGACGGCGCGGTGCTGGGCAGGATGAGTCTGATCCATCAACAGTTCACCGCGATCGCGGAACTGCTGGACGTCGAGCCGGACGCCGGTCATCAGATCGGCGGCGTCAATCTGACGCAACTCGCGGGTGAGTGCGCCGACGTCGTCCGGCTGACCCACCGGGTCTCGGTGATCTGCGAGCGCTCCACACTCGTCGTGGCCGCCGGCGACCAGGTCCTGCTCCGCCGTGCGATCGGAAACCTGCTCGACAACGCGTGCCGGGCGGCCGGCGGCGCGGGCACGGTTCAGGTCCACGTCGGAGCTGCCGACGGCGAAGCTTTCGTCGAGGTGTCCGATGACGGTCCTGGCTTCGGTGACGTCGCCTCCGGGACCGGTCATGGCCTGAACGTCGTTGCCCAGGCGGTGCGCGCGTGTGCGGGTCGCCTCGAGCTCCACAGCGCACCGGGTGCCGGTACGACGGTTCGTCTCTGCATGCCCGCCGGACCGCGCTCGGTGAGGTCGGCATGAGACTGGCGATCTGCGACGAGCAATGGCTGTTCGCATCGGTCCTCGCGAGCGCACTCGACCGGCTGGGCCATGAGGTCGTCCTCACGACAGACGATCCGGCCGAACTCCTCGACTCGGCTGGGCCGTTGCGGGTCGATCTCTGCGTGATCGACGTTCCCGGACCGCCGACGACGGCCGACCTCGGCGAGTGCTTGCACGAACTGACCCCGGCGCCGTACGTCGTCCTGCTGGCCGACTCGCGCGACGACGGCGCCCGGGATGCCTACGACCGTGGCTTCGCGGACGGGCTGGTCAGCAAAGCCTCCGGCCTGCAGAGCCTGGTCCAGGCGATCGACGCCGTTGCCGGCGGTGGCCGGGTGTCCGAAGGCTGGCTGACCGCGGATCGGCGGCGGCAACCAGTGGTCGTCGACGCCCTGACGGCCCGGGAGCTGGAGGTCGTGCGCCTCGTGGTGCGTGGCTACTCCACCCAGCAGATGGCCGACGAGCTCGCCGTCAGCCGGCACACGATTCGCACGCACGTTCAGCAGGTCCTCCGAAAACTCGGCGTCCACGGCCGCGGGAAGGTGGCCCGTGCGGCCGCCACCGCCGGGCTGGTCGACGTCAGTGAGCTGGCCGAGGGCCGGCACCGGTGACCGGCCAGGACGATGTGGTGGTCCTGCTGGTCGACGACCATCGGGTGTTCGCCGAAGCGCTGGCCGGAGTGCTTGCCGCCGAGCCGGGGATCAGCCGCGTCAATCTGGCCTCGACACTCGACGGGGCGCGAGGGCAGCTGCGCACCGATCCGCCCGACCTGGTCCTGCTCGATCTGGCCCTGGCCGACGAGTCCGGATACACCCTGCTCGCGGATCTTGCGGGACCGCCCGATCCGCCGGCCGCGATCGTGCTCTCCGGCAGCACCGAGCCGCGGTTGATCGTGCAGGCTCTCGAGGCCGGCGCCCGCGGTTGGCTGACCAAGACCACCCGGCTGAACGCCTTGATCGCCGCACTGTGGCAGGTCCTCGACGGTCACATGTATCTCGCCCCGGCGACGCTGCAACCGGTGCTCACCCACCTGCTGGCCGACGTGCACAGGCAACGAGCCGCGGCCGCTTTCGTCGACCAGTTGACGCCCCGGGAGCTGGACGTCCTGCGCTGCCTGGTGTCCGGGATGACCCGATCCGAGGTCGCCCAGCATTTGTTCGTTTCCACGAACACCGTGCGGACCCACATCCAGAGTCTGCTGCGCCGCTCAGGGCAGCACTCGGCGCTCGCACTCGTCGCCTTCGCGCGCTCACACGGCGTGAAGGGAATCGACGAGACGGAAGCGTCCGTCATCGCAGTGCGCCCCGGATCACCCTCTTGACGTAGGCGTTCTCGTCTCGTCGTCGGGCGCGGGCCACAGTCACAGCCCGTAGCGTCGAGGGAAATCAGGGGGCCCTGAGGGGGCACTGAGGGGGCATCGGGATGACAACCCGAATCAATGCTGTGCCGCGCGCCGTACCGGCCGACGAGGTCGCCGTACCGTTCGCGGACTGTTACATCACCGCGGAGGCGCAGGCCGCCGCGCTGCGCGTCCTGCAGTCCGGGTGGGTGACCACCGGCCGTGAGGTGGCCGCGTTCGAGACGGAGTTCGCGACCGCTGTCGGCGCGGAGTTCGCCGTCGGCGTTTCCTCTTGCACACAAGGGATCGAGCTCGCGCTGCGGTCGCTCGGACTGCCGAGCGGCTCACTGGTGCTGAGCTCGACGATGACGTTCTGCGGCGCCGTCCAGGCGATCATCCACGCGGGACATCAGCCCGTTCTGGTCGACGTCGACCCGAGGACCGGGATGCCGACTCCGGCGACCGTGCGCAACGCCGTACGGGCGTTCGGCCGGCCTGCCGCGCTGACCGTCGTCCACTGGGCGGGTGACCTCGCCGATGTGCCGGCACTGGCCGAGGCCGCCGGGCTGCCGCTCGACCGGGTGGTTGTCGACGCGGCGCACGGACTCGGCACGTACGCCGGCCGCACGCCGATCGGCAGCGGTTGCGGCGCCACCTGCTTCAGCTTCTACGCCACCAAGAACCTGCCACTGGGCGAAGGCGGCATGGTCACCACCGACGACCCGGCCCGTGCGGAGTGGTTGCGCAAAGCTCGCCTGCACGGCATGACGGCCGACGCCTGGCGACGGTATCTCCCGGGCGGGAGCTGGCGTTACAACGTCGCCGATGCGGGCCTGAAGGCCAACATGACCGACATCCAGGCAGCGATGGGACGGGCGCAACTCACCCACCTCGCGTCCTGGCAACGCCGCCGTACGCAGATCGCGGCCCGATACGACGAGCAGCTGGCCGGACTTCCCGGCATCCGGCTGCCGCACCGTCCGGATCCTGAGCACGGTACCCACGCCTGGCATCTGTACCCGATCCGGGTGCAGCTCAAGGGCGGCATCGATCGCGACGAGGTGATCGCCGGGCTCTCCGAGCGCGCGATCGGAACCTCCGTGCATTTCATCCCGGTCCACCAACTGGCGTACTTCAGCCAGGCCGCCCTGGTCCCGCCCGCCGGACTGTCCGGGGCGGACGTGCTGTTCGGCCAACTGCTGTCCCTCCCGATCTATCCCCGGCTGACAGACGACCAGGTCGACGCTGTCTGCACCGCGATCGCCGACATCGCCCACCAGGGAATCTCCGGAAAGGGAACGGAATGAGTCAGCCTCTGCTGCTACACCCGCGCCAGGCGAACCTGCTGCGGGCCATCGTGCTCGGGGCCGGCGAGGCCGGCCTCGCGCTGTCCCGCGACCTGCACCGGGTCAGCTCGTTCGGGCTGCAGCCGGTGGGGTTCCTCGACGACGACAGCGCCAAACAAGGCCGGCGGTACGGAGGCCGCCGGGTCCTCGGCACCCTGGCCGACCTCGAGCAGGTGCTCGAGCGCTACCGGGTGGACGTGGTCGTCGTCGCCATTCCGTCGATGCCCTCACACGAGGTGAGGCAGCTCGGACTGCGGGCCGCCGCCCAGGGCGTGACCGTGTTGCATCTCCCGCCCTTCTTGTCCGCTCTGCAGCGACAGATCGCCGGCACCGACATGCGCGCCCTGCAGGTAGGCCCGCTGATCGGCCGTCCGGAGATGCATGTCGTCAGCCGCCACGCGGCCGAGGCGATCGCCGGCAAGCGGGTCCTGGTCACCGGCGCGGGCGGCTCGATCGGCAGTGAGCTCTGCCGGCAGGTGCACGGGTTCGGCCCGGCCGAACTGATCATGCTCGACCACGACGAGTCGAACCTGCACCGGACCCAGCTCGAGCTGTGGGGCGAGGCGCTGCTGGACACCGAGAACACGGTCGTCGCCGACATCCGCGACTCCGAGCGGTTGTTCCAGCTGTTCCGCGACCACCGGCCACAGATCGTCTTCCATGCCGCCGCGCTCAAACATCTGCCGGTGCTCGAGCGGCATCCCTGCGAAGGCGTGAAGTCGAACGTGCGCGGCACCGAGAACCTGGTCGAGGCGGCCATGGCCCACGACGTCGAGCGGTTCGTGCTGATCTCGACCGACAAGGCGGCCAATCCGACCTCGGTGCTCGGGGCAACCAAACGGCTGGCCGAGCTCGTCCTGGACGCGCAGCAGCCATCGTCGACGGTGCTGACGGCGGTACGGTTCGGCAACGTGCTCGGGAGTCGCGGTTCGCTCCTGCACGTCGTCCGGGACCAGCTCGCCAGCGGCTCGCCGGTGACGGTCACACACCCCGACGTGAGCCGGTTCTTCATGACCATCGAAGAGGCCGTCGGCTTGGTGCTCGAGGCGGTCCGGATGTCCGACGGCTCGGCGACGTACGTGCTCGACATGGGTGAGCCGGTCCGGATCGTCGACCTGGTGCAGAACTTCGCCAGCCTGCTGAACGTGCGCGACGTGGCCTTCAAGTACACCGGGTTGCGGCCCGGCGAGAAGCTCACCGAGGAGCTGTTCGGCGCCGGTGAGGAGGCGCTGCCGACCGACCACCCGCGGATCTCGATGACGCGGCCGCCGCAGGCCGCCGCCGGCTTCCGGGCCGGCCTGCACGAGCTGTACGACGCGGCCGCCCACAACCGCGCCGACGAGGTGTTCCGGCACCTGCGCCGGCTCGTGCCCGAGTACAGCCCGTCCCCCGGGCTCGTCTCGGCCGGGTCGCCGTACCCGGACGACTTCTGACCGACACGTTCCGACGACGACTGCGAGCACAGCATGACCACTGAGGCCAGGCCACCACTGGACGTCCGCGTCCTCGACGGCACCGTCACCCAGCCCCCGACGGTCTTCGATGACAGCCGCTTGTTACCGGCTGACCGAGCGACGATCACCGCGCTCGGCCATCGGGTCGAGGGCGCGGACCTGGCCGCTCCACCCGTCGTCCTGCCCGACTTCCACCACAAGTCGAAGATGGAACTGCCGTCCAGCGTCGCCGTCGCGACCAGCGGAACCATCCGCCCGGACCTGACCAGCTCGTCGGTGAACTGCGGCATGGCCCTGATCGCGGTCGACACCGAGGTCCCCGACGACAAGGCCGTCGACGTGTTCATGCGCGCGGTCCGGCAGCGCTACCCGTACCCGACCCGCGGCACCCGCGAGCTCACCGGGCAGGAGGTGGTCAAGGCGGTCCGGGACGGCTCCGAGTTCAGCGTCGACCGCTGGGACGCCCCGGCCGACGACCTCGAACGGATCGAGGAGGGCGGCCGGATCGACCTCGAGCGGTACGGCGGGATCGACCGGCTGCGGTCCGAACTCCCCGGCGTCGCCCTCCAACTGGCCCGGTACCGCTTCGGCACCGTTGGTCCGTCCAACCACTTCGTCGAACTGCAGCGGGTCGAGGAGATCCTGGACCCGGACCGGGCCGCCAAGCTCGGCGTCACCGAGGGCCAGCTGACCATCCAGTACCACGGTGGCGGCGGGGTCTTCACCGGCGAGATCGGGCGGCTGTTCTTCCGGCGCAAGGACTACCCGCGCCAGATCAAGGCCGTCAACGCGGCGCTGAAGCCCTGGTTCCACCTGCGGTCCGCCCGGTCGTTCCAGCAACTCAAGGCACGGCTCAGCCTCTACTTCACCGATGGCTGCACGCCATTGGCCCTGGCCAGTGACGAAGGCCAGCGGCTGATGCTCGCCACCGCCGCCGCGATGAACTACGGATTCGCCTTCCGGACGGCGACGTACGCCGCCCTCCGGCGCATCGCGGCGGAATCCTTCGGTGGCGCCACCGGCCGGCTTGTCGTGGATTCACCCCACAACAGCATCTACGAGGAGCCGGTCGGTGCCCGTACGGGCGTCGTCCACCGCCACAACTCCTGCCGGGCCTTCCCCGCGGAGCTGATGACGCCCGGAACCACCTTCGCGGATACCGGCCAGGCGGTCCTGCTGCCGGGTACGCACCGCACGTCGAGCTACCTCGCGGTGGCCGGCGACCAGGCGGCCACCAGCCTGTACTCCGCCTGTCACGGCGCGGGCACCGTCGTGTCCGACCTGGTGACCCGGGGCATCTCGGGCACCGACCCACTCCATCGCCGGACGCGTCGCTTCCGGTATGACGACGGTGCTCCCACCGACGCCTGGCACTTCGACGACCGCGGCGTGGACGCCGCCCTCGACGTTCTCGTCCGCAACGGCCTGGTCAAGCCAGTCGCCCGGATGCGGCCTATCGCGGTACTCCACTGACGGTTGCAAGAGCGGGAGAGATCATGAACGAGCGGCTCAAGACGCTGGCGGCCGGGGTGGCGATGGTTCTCGCCGGGTCCAGCCTGGTGGCGGTCACCACCACCTCCGCTGTGGCGGCAGGCACCGGGTACTACGTGAACAACACGGCGGCCAACTGCAGCGACACCGGCACCGGCACCCAGGCCGTCCCGTTCTGCACGATCTCGGCCGGGACGAAGAAGGCGATCGTGGCCGGCGACACCGTCCACGTTGCCCCCGGCACCTATCGCGAGCAGGTCACGGTCAACGCCTCCGGCACGGCCACCGACCCGATCACCGTCACCGGTGACGGGCCGGGTGTCGTCGTCCTCGGCACCCGGGCCCTCGGCGGCGCGGCGCTGTGGACCGCGACCAGCTCCAGCGCGTGGAGCACGCCGTACGCGCCGCCGTCGGTGCCGCGCCAGGTGTTCCTCGACGACCAGCGACTGGCGGCCGCGACCTCGGCCACCACGACCACGCCGAACAGCTGGTTCTACGACGCCACCGCGAAGGTCCTGTACGTCGACACCGGCGGCGCCAACCCCGGTGACGGTCACCTGATCGAGGCCGGCGCGCAGTCCTTCGGCGTCACCACGAGCAGCCGGCAGAACGTTGTCATCAGCAACCTCTCGCTGAACCGGCCGAACCTGGCCGGCGTCCGGTTGCTGTCGTCGTCGGCGATCACCGTCGACCACGTGACCGCGTCGCAGTCGGCGAGCAACGGCATCCTGGTCGACACCTGCCCGAACAGCTCCATCACCATCCGCGCGGCCGCCGTGGACAACTCGCTGTCGACCGGTATCCGGCTGTCCGCCTCGAGCGGCGTCACCGTGACCGGATCCAGCAGCCACCACAACGGCCTGCACGGCATCGGTCTGTCCACGTCGACGAACAACCTGATCACGGGCAACACGACGTACGCGAACACCTCGGTGAACCCGAACGCCACCGCGGTCGGGATCGACGTCAACACCAGCTCGCCGGACAACACCATCAGCGGGAACGTCACCTACCAGAACCAGGACAGCGGGATCCAGGTGTACAGCTCCTCGCACCGGGCGCTGGTGGTCCGCAACATCTCGTACGGGAACGGCGACCACGGCTTCGACACGCTGACGTCGACCGGGGTCCGGTACGTCAACAACACGTCGTACGGGAACCGGCGGGACGGCATCTCCGTCGAGGGCAACTCGACCGGCGCGACCGTGACCAACAACCTGCTGGTCGACAACGGCACGACCGCGACCGAGTACGACCTCTACGTCGACGCCGGCTCGTTCGCCGGCTTCGCCGCCGACTACGACACCGCGTTCAACCATGGCATCGCGCCGTCCACCAAGGTGAACGGGACGATCTACAAGACGCTGGCCGCGTTCGCCACCGCGACCGGCCAGGAGAGCCACGGCCAGTCCGTGGATCCCGACTTCGCCGACGCAGGGTCCGCCGACTTCCGGCTCACCGGCGGCTCGGCCGCGGTCGACGCCGCCAACTCCGCGGCGACCGGCTTCGCCGCGACCGACCCCGCCGGCAACGCGCTCGCCGACGACCCGATCGTGCCCGACACGGGCAGTGGCAGCCCGGCGTACGCCGACCGCGGAGCCCTGGAGTTCCAGCCCGTCGCCGGCACGACGGACTACGCACCGCACGCGACTGTGGTGGTCGATCCGGCCGCCGTGACCACGCCGCCGGCAACCCCGGTCACCGCCGACGCGAGTGGCTCCAGTGACGCCGACACCATCGGCATCGCGTCGTACACCTTCGACTTCGGTGACGGCACCGTCGTGGGCCCACAGGCCGGCGCGACGGCCGTCCACGCCTACTCCGCTCCAGGCACGTACGCCGTCACCGTCACCGTCAAGGACGGCGCCGGTTTGACCGACACCGCCACGGGACAGGAGGTCGTGAGCACCAGGACTCTGCAGACCTACTCGGTCGAGCAGACCAACCCGGCCTGCAGCGACACCGGTCCCGGCACCACGGGGACACCGTTCTGCACGATCGGTGCGGCCACTCGCAAACTGCTCGCCGGAGACACCGCCCTGGTCGGTCCGGGTCAGTACCGCGAACAGGTCCAGATCACGTCGAGCGGTGAAGCAGGCGCGCCGATCACGCTGCGCGCGACCACGCCGTCCGCGGTGATCGTCGGCACCAACGACGTGTCCGACGCCGCGGGCTGGACCACGACCACGACGACCGCGTGGAAGCACGCCTTCACCCCGGTTCCGGCCCAGGTGTTCCTGGACGGGCAACCGCTGGCCAAGGCAGCAAGCGCGACCACGACAACCTCCGGCAGCTGGTTCTACGACACGCCGACGGCGACCTTGTACGTCGACACCGGTGGAACCAACCCTGCGGCCGGCCACACGATCTCGGCCGGCGCCCGCAGCTTCGGGATTCTGCTCCGCCAGGTCACCGACGTCAGCGTCACCGGCTTCACGGTCCGGCAGACCAACCTGACCGGCGTCTATCTGGACCGGGTCCAGCGCACCGCGCTGAGCACGCTCGACGTGGCCCAGTCCGGCGCCCAGGGCGTCACGGTCGATGCCTCGAGCAACGTCACCGCGGACGGGATCCAGGCCGCGACGAACGTCTCGATCGGGGTCAGGTTCTTCAGCTCGACCGACTCCGCACTGCGCTCCTCGATCACGCACGACAACAACTTCCACGGCGTCAGCGTGCAGGGCAGCACCCGGGTCACCGTGGCCGGTGTCACCAGCTACGCGAACAAGCGCCTCGGCGCCCGGGTCGCCACCGGTATCGACGTCAGCTCGGCGTCCCAGCAGGTGCTCGTCGAGAACAACCTTGCCTACGGCAACGACGACTCCGGCATCGAGGCCTACACCGGCTCCACCGGTACGACGATCCGCCGCAACGTCGTCTACGACAACAACGACCACGGCATCGACAACTCGAACGCGCCGGGCTCGATCGTCATCTCCAACACGGTGGTCCGCAACGCGACCGCCGGGATCAACTTCGAGGGCGGGTCGAGCGGCGCCGTCAGCCGCGACAACGTGGCGATGGACAACGCGGTCGGAAGCACCCGCACGATCGGCGAGATCCGGGTCGACGAGTCGTCCAGCGCGGGAACCACGCTGAACCGGGATCTCGTCTTCCAGACCTCGGGCGGACCGCTGTTCGAGTGGGCGTCACAGCCGTATACGACGCTGGCCGGCTTCCAGACGGTCAGTGGGCAGGAAGCCGCGGGCCGGGCGGCGAACCCGGGCTTCAAGGACCTGACCGCCCGGAACCTCCACCTCGGCAGCACGTCGCCGGCGATCGACACCGCCGACACGGCGACCGTGGGCTGGACCTCCCCGGACAAGGACGGCAAGGCGCCGTCCGACCATCCGGCCGTGGCGAACACGGGCGTCGGCCCGATCACCTACGCCGACCTCGGTGCCTACGAGTTCGCCGGCCCGGCCGCTGTGGCCACGGTGACTCCCACGACCGGGTTCGCACCGTTGGACGTCACGGTGGACGCGTCGGCCAGCGCGGGACTCGGTGCTCCGATCACGTCGTACCAGATCGTCTGCGGCAACGGGACCGTACTGACGCAGCCCAGCGGGGTGTGCCACTACGCGGCGGCCGGAACCTTCACACCGACGGTCACGGTGACGGACTCGGCCGGCGTCAGCGACACCTGGACCGGCGCGCCGATCGTCGTGAAGGCGAACGGTCTGCCCACCGCGCGGATCACCGCCACTCCGAGCCAGGCCTACCGGCCCCAGCAAGTGGTGCTGGATGCGTCCACGTCGTCCGACGCCGACGGCAGGCCGCTGGTCAGCTACACCTTCGACTGTGGCAACGGTCAGACGACCGGGGCGCTGACGACGGCGACCACGACCTGCACCTACCAGAACGCCGGCACCTACACCACCGCGGTGACGGTGCGGGACACCGATGCTGTCACCAGCCGGGCCACGACCAAGGTCAAGATCCTCGCCGACGTGGCACCGACGGCGGACCTGACGCTGTCGAAGACGACCGTCAGCCGGGGGGCGCCGATCACTGCGGACGCGTCCGGCTCCACCAGTGTCGACAAGTCCCCGATCGCCACCTACCAGTTCAACTGCGGCGTCGGTGCCGCGAAGCCGCCGCAGACCACTGCGACGACCACCTGCACCTACAGCGCCACCGGGATGTACACGGTCCAGGTGACCGTCACCGACACCGTGGGTCTGTCCAGTTCAGCGACCAAGAAGGTGAAGGTCACGTAGTGACGCACCACGGCAACGGACGAAGGGTACGACGATGACGATCGAAGAGATGTTCCGCCGCATCGTGCGGGCCCACCTGGGGATCATCCTGGTGTGCATGCTCCTGCCGGTCGCGGTGGCAGCGATACTGGCCGCGCAGCGACCGGACCCATCCGTCGCCTCGCTGCGCCTGCAGGTGATCTCGGGCGCGCCGAAGTCGGCGACCGAGGCCGAGGGCATGAGCAGCAGGGTGCTGGCCCTCGCGACCACGCCCAGCCTGCTGCAGACGGCGCTGATGGCAGCCGACGGGCAGCGCGACGTCAACGAGTTCGCCGCCACGCATGTGGCGGCGCAGCGGCTCGGTGAGTCGTCGATCGTCGAGCTCAGCGTCACCGACGACGACCCGATCGCCGCCGGGAAGATCGTGTCGGCGCTGGCCACCCGGGTGGCGCTGTTCATGAACGACGGCGACCGATCCTCCTTCCAGGACTCGACCGCCAAGCTCGACGACCAGATCGCGGCCGCGACGGCGCAGCGCGACAAACTGGTCGGACAGTTGCGCGGTATCGCGGACGTGACGGCGCGCGCCGACCTCGGGGCACAGATCCAGTCGGCGAACCAGTTGCTTTCCCAGCTCACCGCCCAGCGCGCCACGCTGGCGGTCGACAACGCGAACCGGGACCGGGTCGTCCTGGTCGGGAACAAGCCGGACATCCGTCAGGTCCAGACATCGATCCTGCCGCAGCTCGCCCTCGCGCTGCTGTTCGGCCTGGTCCTCGGCCTGACCGTGGCGACCGTTCTCGAGACGATGCGGCCGCGCGTGAACGGCATCCGGGCGCTGGCCAGGATGTTGGAGGCGCCGGTGCTCGGCAAGGCGACCGAGGACCTCGCCTCCCTCCGCAACACGATGGCGCTCGCCGCCCGCCGGCAAGGCGTCGACGCGGTCGTCCTGATGCCCGCGGACGATCCGGACGAAGACACCGTCAGCCACCTGCTGTTCGAACTGTCCGGCCATGCCCCGCTGGCACCGCGAAAGCTGAAGAGCCCGTCGAACACACCACCCGGTCCCGACGAGAACAGCCATCTGTTCGAGTTGGACGAGGCGGGCGGCGCGCCCTTCTCCGACGTCCGCTTCACCGGCCTGTCGGCGGTGACTCCGCAGGACGAGATGACGGCCGGCGTCGTCGTGGTGTCGAGCGGCACGGTTCTGCTGCGGCGGCTCGACGATCTCGACGACGTACTGAAGGCGGTGCGCTGGCCGGTGCTGGGCCTCGTCCACGGTCCGGCCAGGCGGCGGTTCGGCTGGCTGTCATGAGTTCCGAACTGCTGGACACCGCGGGTCAGCGGGTCGAAGTGCATGGCTCGAACGAGGTCGTACGCTCGATCGTCGCCGCAGCGGGTGGGCACGAGAGGGCGAGGCTCGCGAGCGCCGACCGGGCCGCCTTGGTGCTGTCGGTCGAGGACAGCCGCGAGCCGTTCCGGATCAGTGGGTTCGAGCCGGTCACCCGCGGCGCCTGGGCGAACGACAGCGGCGAGGTCGTTCTCGAGAGTGTCGGTGGGTCGGGCTTCGACCAGCGGTGGTGCGTCGACGTCGACGGGTTGCGAGTCACCAGTCGCTGGCGGCCGTCGTACCGCGAACTCGGGGCGGCCCGGCTCCTGCCCGCCCGCCAGCACGCGCTGCGCGGCCAGGTGCTGCTGCACTACCCGGCGTTGTGGTTCGCAATGCTGCGGGGGTTCGCGCCCTTGCACGTTTCGATCGTCGAGGTCGGAGGCGTCGTCGTCCTGCTGGCCGGCCCGGGCGGCGTCGGGAAGTCGACGCTCGTCTCGCGGGCGCTGGCCGACGGCGCCCGCGCAACCTGCGACAACCTCGCGGTGTGCGACGGAACCACGGCGTACGGCGTGGCCGAGCCGCTACGACTGCTGACCGGTGACGGCCGGCGCGCGTTCCACGGACGACGCGAGCAGACGTGGACCCGCCGGGTCCGATCACTCCCGCCCGAGCTGATCGTCGTACTCAGGAGGGGAACTGAGGAGACACCTCAGATCCGGCCCCTCACCGCCCAGCAAGCTGCGCGCGGAATCGTGGCCGGCACCTATTCCGCTGGGGAGCTGCGGCGGTTCTGGTCGCTGGCCGCCGTCGTCGGGTCGGCCACGGGATGCGGGCCGGTGCATCCGCCCGTCGAGCAGATCGCCATGTCGCTCGCCGAGCGCCTGCCGTGCATCGAACTGCAGCTCGGGCGTGAGCCTGGCCCCGGACTGGCCGAACTGCTGAAGCGTCCACTGGCGAGTGTCCGGACAGGTGGGGTGCGCTGATGGCCGGCTCTGAACGCATCGAGGTGGCTCAGATCGTCACCCGGTTCATCGCGGGTGCGGGCGGTGTCGCCCTACGCGGCGTCCTGCCGCTCGACCCTGACCGCTACCACATAACCATCATCACCGGGCAAGGCGGTCCACTGACGGATCGCGCCGAGGCCGCGGGCCTGCGGGTCCTGATCGAACCGTCCCTGGTGTCTCCGCTCTCACCTCGCGACGACCGCCGAGCGCTGCGCCGCCTGACCGAACTGTGCGTGAGTGGCAAGTACGACGTCGTCCACACGCACAGCGCGAAGGCCGGTGCACTCGGCCGGCTCGCGGCCCACCGGGCATCGGTCGGCCAGATCGTCCACACCTACCACGGCTTTCCGTTCCATGAGTTCCAGAATCCGTTGCGCCGTGGGGCGTACGTCGCGATCGAGCGCCGGCTGGCGCGGATCACCGACACCGTGCTGGCGATCGGCAGCGGAGTCGCGACCGAGGCCCTGCGACGGGGACTTGCCACGCCGTCGAAGCTCAGGACGATCGCTCCCGTCGTGGAGGCGGTCACCGTGCCGAAGACTGCGGCATCGCGGGCGGCAGCACGCGCCGAGCTCGGCATCGGGCCGGACACGCCGCTGGTCGGCACCGTCGGACGGATCGACTATCAGAAGGCGCCGGAGCACTTGATCGCCGCGATGGCCGCGCTTCGGCACACCGAGGCCATGGCCGTCTGGATCGGTTCCGGTCCCGGCGATCGGGAGGCCGCCGAGCTCGTTCGCCGCGCGGGTCTGTCGACTCGCTTCGTCTTCGCCGGCGAGCGATCCGACGTTGCGCGCCTGCTGCCCGCCTTCGATGTGTTCGCGATGGCGAGCCGCTACGAGGGGCTGCCCTGCGCGGTCGTCGAGGCGATGCGCTGCGGCGTTCCCGTCGTCGCGACGGCGGTGAACTCCGTACCGGATCTCGTGGTGCCGGGCGAGAGCGGCGTACTGGTTCCGCCTGGGCGTCCGGAACTCCTCGCGGATGCGATCGACGATCTGTTGGACGACCCGGCCAAGGCCGACCGGCTGGCGGGTCGCGGCCGGATCTCGGCGGGAAGCACGTTTGACGCGGAAGGGCTGGCCGAGGTTCTCGACCAGGTGTACTCCGGTCATCGCCGGGCGGAGCTGGTGGCCTCGTGAGCAGCGCCCCGGCGACTGACCAGGTCAGGGCGGTGCTGTCGCCCTGGTTGCAGCTGTGTCCACCTGGCACGGTCGAGATCGACATCCGGACCGGCCCGGTGACGGCAGAGCTCTTACACCCTGAGCTGCCGGTGGTCCTGATGGATCAGCATCCGTTCAGCCGGCGCCGCCTCCGGCGACTGGCGCGCGGACTCGGTGTCGTGGTGGAGCGCGAGTTCGTCGTACTCCCGAGCCTTGGCCGGCCGATGGTCGTCATCGACGATGTCGAGGAGGCGGTCCGGCACTTCTGGACCGCGGTCGCCACCGTCCCACCCGGGCTGGCGCTCACCGCGCTGCCCGCGTCCGCACTGCTCGGCGTGGCCAGGATCGCGCCGTGGCGCTGGACCGGAGCCGGCGCGCCCGCTCGTGTCGTCATCGGGAGGCGACCATGACCGAGCTGCCCAGGCCGTTCAGTCCGCATCCGCGATCGGTGCACGAGTTGCTGTTCGCGCCGGGCAGCCGGGGCGTCCTGCTCGCCACCTCACGCGATCCGGACGCCAAGCGCACCTTCGTCGTGACGCCGCCGGCCGGGACCTACGTGGACGGCCCGGCCGGCCCGGTCGCCATCAAGATCCCGGTCACCATGGCGGCGGCCTCGGCGATCACGCGGGAGACGCGGATGCTGGTCGCGCTCCGGGACGCGGAGCTGGCCGGCCTCGAGCCCACAGTCCCCCGCTACCTCGAGACGCTGGACAGCGATGGCCTGCCCGCTCTCGTGTCGACGGTCGTGCATGGAACCCCGATGAGCGTCGCGTATCACCGGTGGCGGCACACCACCCGGCCGCGGCTGGTCGCCGAGGACTTCGCACTGGCCGGTGGCTGGTTGCGGCACTTCCAGGCCGCGACAGCGGGCGAGCGAGCCCGCATCACCTGGGCGGCCGAGATGTCCGGGGCGGTGCGCGAGCGCTGGTCCGGGCATCCCCGGCTCGAGGCCGCTCAGGTGCGCCTCGGGGCGGCGGATCGCCAACTGAAGAGCTACCGCGTCGCCCGCACGATGGTCCACGGCGACTACTGGTTCGGGAATCTGCTCGTCAGCGACGGCGCGGTCACCGGCGTGGTCGACTGGGAGAGCGGCAGCCCGGCAGGTTGTCCGCTGCGCGACCTCGTCCGGTTCGCACTCAGCTACTGCCTCTACATCGACCGCCACACCCGCCCCGGAAACCCGGTGCGCGGGCATCGGGGGCTCAGGCGAACGGGATTCGGCGCGGGCATCAAGTACGGCCTGCTGGAAGAGGGGTGGCTGCCGGACCTCGTGCGCCTCTACCTACGGACCGGCGTCGACGCCGTCGGCCTGCCGTCGGCTCTCTGGTACGGCGCTGCCCTCGCCGGACTCGGTGAGATCGCAGCAACCGCCAACGACGACGAGTTCGCCGGGTCGCATCTCGATCTGCTGGCGGACCTGCCGTACTGGCCGCTGTCGAACGATCTGGGGGGTCCCACGCGATGACGACGACTGAGACTGCGGACCGCACCGACGGGATCGGCATCCCGGCGCGCCCCCGCGGCGATCTGCTCGCGGCGATGATGGGACTGACCACCTGCCTGCTCCCGTTCCTCGTGCCCGCGGGGCCCGGCAACACCGCGCCGGCCGACCTCGGCATCATGCTCTGCATCGTGCTGGCCGTGCTCTGGGCGGTGCGTGAGCAACTGCCGATCAAGCTGCCCTATATCGCGGGCGTCACCGGCCTCGTTCTCGGCGGGGCGTTCGCCGCGTTCGTCACCGACGCACCGGTCGGCGCCGCCCTGGTGGTGATCCAGGATCTGCTGCTGCTCGCCTGGGCGGTGTCGCTGGCGCTCGGCCGACACAATCTCGCGATCGTGGGAGCGGTGACGCTGGCCTGGTGCCGGACAGCCGTCGTGTACTCGGCCGTCATGTCGGTTGCCTATCTGGTCGGCATCAACGCGCTCACCGGCGTCTCGGCGAAGGACGGCGTCCGGGCGTCGTACACGTTCGGCGACCCGAACCTGGCCGGCAACTATCTGGTCATGTCGCTGTTCGTGATGGCGGCGTGTCAGCATCCACGGTCGCCGGGAGTCCGGCGGCTCAGCTATCTGGTGGTGCTCACCGCGATCGGGTTCACCGGTTCGAACGGCGCGATGCTCACCCTCCTGGTCGGTCTGGTGCTCGCCTTCACGGTGACCAGGTATCGCCGGCAGGGCCCGGTGGCGGGCCTGGCCACGCTCGCCGCCACCGCGTTGCTCGCCGGCCTGATGATCGCCTTCGTGATGCCCCGGGTCGACCTCGGCCAGATCCGTGAGCAGGCCGCTGGCAGTGTCCCATTGCTGCGTGACTCGTTCGGCCGCAGCGCGAACTCCAGCAGCGAACGCGCCACGATCGTGCGCGAAGGAACGAACCTGTTCCTCGCGGGCGACGCCGCCGGCTTCGGGCCGGCCAGGACGAAAGCCACACTGGCCGCGACCCAGGCGCCGTACGTGAAGGAGGCCCACAACGACTACCTGGCGACGCTGCTCGAGCGTGGACTGATCGGTGCGATCGGGCTGCTCCTGCTGGGAGTCGCCGTCCTGGTGCGGTGCATCCGGCTGGTCGTGGGCACGTTGCCGAAGGCCTATGCCGAACTGGTGCCCAGACCCTGGCTGCTGGCCATCATCGGGCCGGTGATGGCCACGGCGGCCGGCTTCTACGAGGTGCTTCATTTCCGGCATCTGTGGACCTGGCTCGGACTGGTCGCGGCGCTCGTGCTGGCCATGCAGGACGAGCAGAGGAAGGCGTCATGATCCGGCCGCGACTGCGCTCCGGCGAGCTGATCCGAACAGTGATAGCGAACTGTTCCGCGCGGCTCCTGGCGATGCTCGGACTGACTCTCGCCACGGTCCTCGTCGCCCGGATCGGTGGACCTTCCGCGGTGGGCGAGTATGCGCTGCTCCGGATGATCCCTGGTCTGGTCGGCGTGCTGTGCGTCCTCGGACTGCCCGGCGCACTGGCGTACTTCCTCGCCGAACCGCGGCGTGAACTGCCGCGGCTGTGGCCGACCCTGATGGCGATCGGTGCCGCCGGAGCCCTGCTGGGAACCATCGCCTGGCTGGCCGCGGCGCCGCTGCTCACCAGGGTCTTCTTCCCGAGCGAACCGGTCTGGTTGATCGCGGCCGCCGGTGCCACCGTGCCGACCCAACTGCTGCTGACGCTGGCCAAGACATCCCTGCAGGGGTTGGAGGACCGGCATGGCGGCGACGTCGTGATCGCGGCCGAGGAACTCGCCTTCCTCCCCTGCTATGTCCTGCCGCTGATCGCCGGCGTGCACGGCCTCGCCGCCATCATCATCGGACTCGGCCTGGCGGACGTCGCCGTCGCGGTCGACGGCTGGCGACGCGTCAGCCGCCGGCTCGGATGGAAGCGCCTCGGCCTCGCCGGCGGCGGGCGAGGCTGGTGGGGCCGGCCGGACCGGGCCCTCGGCCGGCAGGTCGCCTCCTACGGACTCCGCGGACAGGTCGGCGGACTGATCACGCTGCTCAACCTCCGGCTCGACTTCGCAGTCCTCGGCGCGATGGCCGGACCGGCCGTCCTCGGTGCCTATGCGGTCGCGTCCAAGTACGCCGAACTACTCAGACTTCCCGGGACCGCGTTGACCTGGGTCTTCTATCCACGGCTGGCCAAACTCGAACCGAGTGAGGCCGCGACCGTGGCACGGCGGATGGTCCGGCCGGCCCTGATCGGCGTGCTGATCGCGGCCGTCCCGGTCGCGCTGCTGGCCGCGCCGGTGATGCGCATCCTGTACGGCGCATCGTTCGGCCCCGCCGTGACACCGGCCCGCGTCCTGGTCGCCGGGATGGTGCTGGCCGGCGGCTCCGGGATCGCGAGCGCCTATCTCTACGGGCGTGGCACTCCCGGCCTGAACTCGTTGGTCCTGGGCGTCGGCCTGGTCATCACTGTGGCGCTCGATCTACTCCTCATCCCGCACTTCGGTGCACTCGGTGCCGCCATCGCGTCGACCACGGCGTACCTGGCGACGGACGCACTCCTGATCGGCTTGTTGCTGCGACTCAGCAAGCCCTCGTCCTCCCGGCACCGAGCGGCTGTCGCCGCGACCTCCGGAGGAACGCCGTGAAAACCGCCGCGCTGATGATCTGCCTCGTGCTGTCGATTGCCGGATGTTCCGGCAACCAGGCAGGCCCCGGCCCCTCGGCGTCCCCCGGCCTCGCCAATACGGCCGGCCCGTCCCAACCACCTCGTCCGACTCCCGGTACGACGCAGGTGGTGAGTCCGGCACCCAACCCGGCGGACGACAAGTACGTCGCACTCGCCGACGCACTGCATCACCGCGGCGTTGCCGTCTGGTGGGAGACCGATCTGGTAGCGCGTTGGCTCGAGGGAGACGCCGCGTTCCGTCAGGCCATCACCCGCCTCGGCGAACTGGCCAAGGTGCCTGGGACGGCCGGCTTCAAGATCTCCGACGAGATCGGGTACGGCGACGGCCTCGGATCGGTCCCGCAGGCCACGGACTTCCTCCGCCAGGCCCGGGACGCACTGGCAGAGGTTGCCCCGGGCAAACAGATCCTCGTGGACGCCGTCGTACCGGAGCTCGGCTGCCTGCCGTGGCGCGGGGGGAACCAGGAAGGGTGCGCCCAGCGGGTCCGCTCGAAGTATCCGGCCGCGACCGCCGCGGCGGTCGAGAGCTACCTGCGGGCCGGCCTGATCGACCGGTTGGACCTCAGCACCGGACTGCTGGAGGACAGCACCTACGCCAAGTGGGGGCTGACGCGACGTGAAGCGCAGACCGACGCGTGGAACCGCGTCCGCGCCCAGGGATGGGAGTCGCTGACGATCCTGCAGTCGCGCAAGGCGCTCGCCGATGCCGACGGCTATCAGGGGTCCGCGGGTCAGGCCGGTGACGATGCGGCCACCTACATCGACGTACCGGTCGGCGCCGGCGCCAAGGCGGTCGACATCTGGACCTGGCGCCAGCCGTACCAGGGCCGGACCGTCAGCCTACTCGCACCGGACCTGTCCGCCAATCCGCTCTGGTCGTCGCTCGTGCAGCGGCACCGCAGTGGGGTCCAGCTCATCACGCACATGACGCCGTCGACGATGCCCAGCGACTCGGCCGGCTACAACCGCGAGTGCGATCTCGCCGCAACCGCGTTCACCGCCATCTTCGTTGCCGCAGGCACCGGTTAACCCAGGAGGGGACAGATGTCATCGAGTACTCATCGCCGGGCCATCGGACCGGCGCGCCGGCTGCTGGACGTGCTCGTCGCGGCACTCCTGCTGCTGGTCGTGTCACCACTGCTCGCGATCATCGCGCTCTCGATCCTGGTGACCAGCGGCCGGCCGGTCCTGTTCCGGCAGCCGCGGATCGGCGAGAACGGCCGTCCGTTCGTCCTGTACAAGCTGCGCACCATGCGGATGGTTGCCTCGGGCCCAGAAGTCACGGCGGCAAGTGATGCCCGGATCACCCGCCTGGGCGCCTTCCTGCGCCGGACGGCGATCGACGAGCTGCCCCAGCTCTGGCACGTGCTGCGAGCACAGATGACGCTGGTCGGCCCACGGCCGGAGAGTGCCACGCTGGCCGACAGGTATCCCGAGAGCTGCCGATCGGTGCTGCTCGCCCGGCCAGGTCTCACCGGTCCGGCGCAACTGCAGTACCGCGAGCGGTCCGCCGTACCGCCGGAGGGTTGGACGGATGTCGAGCGGTGGTATCTGGACGTGCTCGTGCCACTGCGCGTCGCGGCCGATCAGGAGTACCTGAAGCGGCCGACGGTGCGCCGTACGTTGCACTACCTCGTCGTGACCGCGTTGTTCGTGTTCGGGCTCGCAGATGTCCAGCGGCCGGTGACCGGTCAGACGGCCTCTTCGTAGTCTTCCTCGGCCGGCTTGACCACGATCGGGTCGCAGCGGGCGTTGAGGCAACTCCCGCTGCTGAGGTCGAACTCGAAGTTGTGTCCGAGGCAGCGCAGTACGCCGTTCACCACGACGCCGGTCTCGGCGAGATCCTCGCCCGCGTGCGGGCAGTAGCGACTCACCTGGACCTGCTTACCCTCGACGGTGATCTCGGTGGTCTCCTCCGGATCACGCGCGGCCTCGAACCGCTCGACCGCCCGCAACGCGGCCCGATCGGCGTGCTTCAGCAGCCCGACCAGGTAGTCGTTGTAGCGATCCGGTTGCCGGCGGGCGACGAACCGCAACGACAGCAGGAGTTCCTCCCACCGGGTCCGCCCGGTCACGACACCGTCCAGCCACCGTCCGTCGAGCGTCAGCCGGTAGTCGGCGTGCCCGTTCCCGCCGTCGAGATCGACGACCACCCGGCCTGGACCGATGTGGGCGTCCCAGACTCCGCCGTACGGACCGGTGACGTCGAAGCGCAGTGTCATGCCGATCCGGGCCAGGAAGTACTCCGACAGGGTCCCGAGCGATTCCAGGTGGGTCTTGAACCGATCGGCCAGCCCGGGCCGCGCCTGGGGATTCGCGGCCCAGGCGGCCTCGATGGCCGGCCGCCGACGGGCGGCGTAGTCCGCCAGATAACGCCGCCGCTCGTCGGGGCCGGAGTCGAGTGAGAAGCCGTCCCAGTGCGGATCGCGAATGACCTCGAGCCGGTCGAGCGCGATCCGATCCCCCGGCAGCAGGCAGGCTCCCGGCTGCGTGGGCAACCGGTCGGCGAGCCAGGCGAGCGCCTCACCCTGGTCCGGGAAGATCCCGCCCGGATGCAGGCCGCTGTTCAGCTCGAAGAGGTCGTCGTCGAGGAAGCACGGCGGCCCGGCGTACGGCATCACCAGCCGGGGCTGGACCTGACGGACCAGACGCGTGACGGCCTTGAACTTGCCGACGCGCTTGATCGTGGAGATCCGCTCCCGCTCGACCTCGTCGTACTCGTAGCGAACCGGATGCCAGCTCGCGCCGGACATCTGCACACCCATCACGTCCAGCTCGCCACCGACCTCGGTCATCGCCCGGCGAGCCTGGGCGAGCGAGATCCGGGCGTCGTTGGTGTGCATCACGCTGTGGCCGGAGATCATGAACAGTACGGCGGAATCGTGGGCCATCGGGCACTGCTCGGGGATCACGGTGAGCCAGTCGTGGTCGTTGAGCGCGTACCGCTGCCAGGCGTCGAGAACCACGATCCGGGTCCGGCCGATCGCGCGGAGCCGGCGCTCCATGATGGTCGACGGATACCGCGGCACCACCACCGGAACGGTCTCGGGCAGGCTCGCGATCAGGTCGAGGTCCAGGTGATCCAGGTGCTCGTGCGACACGACCACGAGATCCACGTCGAGCACCGCCGGCGTCAGCAGATGCGCGTTGTCCGGAAACGGGAACCACGACCCGAGGAAGGCACCGCCGGGCGACAACCAGGGGTCGGCCAGGACTCGGACGCCAGGCCCGTCGATCCGCAACCCGGCATGACCCAGCGCTGTGACCATCGGCTCACTCATGTCACCAGGCTCCCGGCCCGCCACAGGCCAGGCATCCTCCGCCTGAACGAGCCTGCCTACGTCAGTCGAGCGATGCCCCGTCCAGACACGATAGGTCGTGCCAGTGTTGGTTCGGCGGTGGCTGCGAAGGCATGCTCCGCCCCCAGCGGTGTGGGCGAGGTGAGCGGGGCCGGTGTGCAAGCTCGACAGGAAGTATCGGTCCAGGGGACTGGTCGGTTCAGGCATTCACGCGTGGCTCCGGCCGGCTCGGCCGCAGCCAGGCGAACACCTCCTGTCGACCTTGCACACCGCCGCTGACCTCAGCCAGGTCTCGGGAGCCGGGTTTCGAAGGTGGCGGGGCCGGTGATCCGGATGGTGCCGTGATGACGCCGGACCACGTCGGCGACGATGGCCAGGCCGAGCCCGGTGCCGCCGGTGTCGCGGGAACGCGCGGTGCTGAGCCGGACGAAGCGGTCGAACACGCGGGCCCGGTCGCCCGGCGGGATCCCGGGCCCGTCGTCGGAGACCGTGAGTACGACGGCGCCGTCGGACTCACAGAGGCCGAAGCCGATCCCCGACCGGGCGTGCCGGGCGGCATTGTCGGCGAGGTTGTGAATCATCCGCGCCAGCGCCGCCTCGTCACCGTGGATCTGGCCCGCGGACACCGCGGTGGTGTCGATCGTCAGGCTGGTCGCCGAACGCAGCCGGCGTGCCTCGGCGAAGACCAGGTCGTCGAGGTCGACCGGCGTACACCGAAGTTCGGACCCGGCCTCGTCGGAACGTGCCAGCAGGAGGAGGTCGTCGACCAGGCACTGCATGCGCAGGTCTTCGGCGAGGACGGTCGTGGCCAACTCGTCGACGGTCGTACGCCCGGAATGCGCCTGGGCGACCTCGGTGTGCTGCCGGATCGCCGCGATCGGCGAGCGCAGTTCGTGGGAGGCGTCGGAGACGAAGCGTTGCTGCGCCTCATGCGATCGCTGCAGGCGGTCGAGCATCCGGTTCATCGTCCGCGCCAGCCGGCCGATCTCGTCGGGCCGCGCGGCCGGGACCCGGCGATGCAACTCCGTTGCGGTGATCTCGTCGACCTCGCGCCTGATCGCGGTCACCGGCGCCAGCATCCGGCCGGTCACCACCCAGGTCACGCCGGCGACGATCAACAGCATCAACGGCAGTCCGGCCGCCAGGATGCGGCGGACGAACTGGGTCGAGTCCAGGACATCCACCAACGGCTTGCCCACGACGACCTCGCCCCCGGACGTGATCGAAGCGGCCGCGAAGACGAAGTCCTCCCCGTAGCCAGGCGGCTCGACCCTGACGCACTCGCTTCCGGGCGAGGCAAGTTTTGGATCCGCACTGATCACGTGACCTGAGCGGTCGATCAGCTGCACCAATTCGCGACTGGTCGAGACCGGCCTGCCGGCGGCCGACGGCGACGCGGCGAGCTGCGCGGCCCGGGCGCGCGCGTCCTGACAGACCTGATCGGTCAGGGCCGAACCGAGCAGCGCGACCAGCACCGACCCACCGACCACCAGGGCGATGCCGACCACCAGCACCGCCAGCAGAGTCACCTTGAGTCGCACGGCGCCTCCCTCATCGCTCGGCCAGCCGGTAGCCGGCGCCCCGCAATGTGACGATGGACTCGTCGCCCAGCTTGGTCCGCAGCCGCCGGACATAGACCTCGACGATGTTCGGGTCGCCTTCGAAGTCGTAGTCCCAGACGTGATCCAGGATCATCCGCTTGGACACGACCTCGCCCTGCCGCCGGATGAAGAACTCCAGCAACGACAGCTCCCGCGCCGTCAGCACCAGTTCGGCCTCACCGCGCCAGGCCCGCCGCGCCGCCGGATCCATCCGGAGTGCACCGGCCTCGAGCACCGTCGGTCGCTCGACACCACCTCGCCGGACCAGTGCTCGCAACCGGGCGATCAGAACGGCGTACGAGAACGGTTTGGTCAGGTAGTCGTCCGCTCCGGTGTCGAGGGCCCGGACCTGGTCGGTGTCGGCATCCCTGGCCGTCAGCATCAGGATCGGGGTCCAGACGCGTTCGGCCCGCAACGTCGCGCAGATCTCGAAGCCGTCGATCTCCGGCAGCATCAGATCCAGCACCAGGACGTCGTACCCGTACTCGCGGGCGAACCACAGGCCGTCCGTCCCGGTCAGCGCGACGTCGACGGCGTACCCCTCGGCTTCCAGACCGTTGCGCAGGCCCGCGGCCAGCCGCAACTCGTCCTCCACCACCAGCGCCCGCATCACGCACCTCCGGCCGATCCTCCTCCATTCTGGCTGAATCCCCGCTGAAAGCACCGTTCAGCTGGGATTCAGCCCTACCGCCCTACCGTCGGTCCATGGCGACCATCGAGGCGATCGGCCTGAGCAAGCGGTACGGCGCGCGCAACGCCCTCGACGGACTCACCTTCGCCGCGGACGCGGGCGACGTGATCGGCCTGCTCGGTCCCAACGGCGCCGGCAAGACGACCACCATCCGGCTGCTCACGACCATCCTCGAACCGACCGGCGGCACCTTCACGGTGGCCGGCGTACCCGGCGACCAGCCGCACCGGATCCGGCAACGGATCGGCGTCCTGCCGGAGAGCGCCGGCTACCCGTTGCGGCAGACCGGCGCCGAATACCTTCGCTACACCGCACGGCTGTTCGGCCGGAACCGCCGCGACGCCCGCACGGCCGCTGAGCGGCTGCTCGCCGACGTCGGCCTCGCCGATCGCGCGGGAACCCGGATCTCGACGTACAGCCGGGGTATGAAGCAACGCCTCGGGATCGCCCGGGCTCTGATCAACGATCCCGCGGTCGTGTTCCTCGACGAACCGGCGCTCGGCCTGGATCCGGCCGGCCAGCGCGAGATCCTCACGACGATCGCGGACATCGCCGGCCGGCGCGGCGCCACGGTGGTGCTGTCGACGCACACCTTGACCGAGGTCGAGCAGGTGTGCGGCAGTGTGCTCATCCTCGACGACGGTGTCCTGCGGGCCGCCGGGCCGGTTGACGACGTCGTCGCCGGCGCGGGCAGTCTCAGCGATGCCTTCCTCCGCCTCACCGAGGGTCGGCCATGACTAGGTGGACCGTGGTCGCCGAGCAGGAGATCCGGGATCTGTGGATCCTCGGGCGCGGGCCGGTGCTCGTGTTCGGGTTCAGTGTTCTGCTCAGCACGATGACCTACCTGGCCGCGACCAACCGGGCGATGAACTTCCTCGAGCAACGCGAAGCGGTCAACCTCACCGTCCAGGTCGGCCTGGCGGTCGGTGTCCTGCTCACGATGGTCACCAGCTCCGACGCGATCAGCGGCGATCGTGAACGCGGGACCTTCGAGGCGCTCCTGCTCGCTCCGGTGTCGCGGCGCGGGATCGTCGTCGGCAAGCTGGCGGCAGCTACGACCATGTGGCTGGCCTGCCTCGTCGTGACGCTGCCCTATCTGTGGGTCCTCGGGCGAGGCGTCGCCGGAGCCGGTCAGGCAGCACTGCTCGCCCTGATCGTCGGCACCTTGGTCGCGACCGGGCTCGCCGGGATCGGTCTGCTCATCAGCGCGGTCACCAACTCCAACAAGACGAGCCTGGCCGCCGGACTGCTTCTGCTGCTCGTGCTGTTCGCCCCGACCCAGCTCCCGGCGCTCCCGAAGACCGGCTTCGGCGAGGTGATCACCCGGATCAACCCGATCGGCTCAGCCTTGCACTACATCTCGCAGATCCTGGTGAATCGGCGCACCTGGACCCACGACCTCAGCTACCTGGCCTCTCCGATCGTGGTGGCCCTGGTCGTCGCCGGCGTGGTGATCGTCGCCGGCCCACGACTCGTCCGACTGACCGCGGGGTCGCGATGATGCTGCTGAACCTGCTCGCCACGGTCGGGCTTGCCGACCCGACCATCACCATGAACACCGACCAGCTCACCGCCGTCATCGGTCAGACCCTGACTGTCGAGTCGGTCGTCAACGAGTCCGGCCCGGCGATCGCCCATCTCAACGTCGTGAGCCTCGACGGGGTGTACGTCGACCTGGAGGATTGGAGCCAGGACGTCACCCAGCCGGTGGCCGCCGGCTCGGACACCCAACTGGACTGGGAGTTCCAGGCCGTGAACCCGGGCCACTTCGCGGTGTACGTCGTACTGATCCCGAAGAACGGACCCCTGGTCGCCGGGCCACCGGTCCGGATCACGGTGACGCCCCGCCAGACACTCGACACCGGCGGAGCGCTCCCCGTCGCGATCGCCGTACCGACAGCATTGGGCGCCGTGGCCCTTGTCGGCCGGCTGAAAACACGTGGCCGCGTCACGCGGAAAGTGGGAGGCTGACCGGGATCAGGCGATTGAGTCTGGAGTGAGAAGCGGTCCGTGGCAGTCGACAACCCCAGGGTTCCGCTGCGGCGGAACCGGCCGTTCGCGTTCTTCTGGTTCGCCCAGCTGCTCTCCAACGCCGGGTCGCAGGTCAGCGAGCTCGCGATCCCGTTGATCGCCGTCCTCACGTTGTCCGCCGGACCGACCGCGATGGGGATCCTGACGGCGCTCGAGGCGCTGCCGAGTCTGCTGCTCGGGTTGCTTCTCGGCGTCTTCGTCGACCGCATCCGTCGGGGCCGAATGCTGTTCTGGTGCAACGTCGGGCAGGGCGTGCTGATGGGCACGGTTCCGTTGGCTGCCGCCTTCGACCTGCTGACCATGGCCCAGCTCTACATCGTGACCTTCGCTGTCGGCTCTCTGGCCCTCGTTTACGGCCTCGCCCACACGGCCTACATCCCAGCGCTGGTCAAGGATCGGCGGCAGTTGACGGCGGCGAACAGCAGCATCGCGTTGACCGACTCGATCACGTCGGTCGCCGGGCCGGGGCTCGGCGGCGTGCTGGTCCAACTGCTCACGGCTCCCGTCGCGATCGCCGTCGACAGTGCCTCCTTCTTCGTCGCCGCCTTCCTCCAGGCCTGCGGGCGAGGACCCGACCCGCTGCCGACGGCCGAGAAGAGCCGGTTCGGTCTGTCCGTTCGGGCCGGGTTCGCAGCGTTCCGCCGCCAGTCCGGGATCGTCGCCATCACAGTCGGCAAGGGCAGTCTCGACTTCTTCCACTGGGGAGTCCTTGCCCTCTACATCTTGTACGCCGTCCGCGAGCTCGGACTGTCGCCGGCCGAGATCGGGGTGATCGCCGCGATCGGCTCCCTCGGCCCACTCCTGGCCGGCGTGATCACGACTCCGGTCAGCCGCCGGTTCGGAACCACCTGGACCTCGGTCGT
The DNA here is from genome assembly GCF_036227145.1 of Kribbella sp. NBC_01484. Lineage (NCBI taxonomy): Bacteria > Bacillati > Actinomycetota > Actinomycetes > Propionibacteriales > Kribbellaceae > Kribbella > Kribbella sp. NBC_01484. The sequence continues at coordinate 4,805,449 of NZ_CP109437.1, read as the reverse complement.
CGCCGCGGTCCTCCTCGGCGGCGATCTGCTGATCCCGCTCGCAGGTGGGCCGACCATCGTCGTGATCGCGACCATCGGCCTGGGGCAACTACTGCTCGGGCTGGGTGTCGTCTACCTGATCATCGTCCGGTCGACCATGCTGCAACACACCGTCGAGCCGCACCTGCTCGGCCGCGTCGGCTCCGTGATCCGGCTCGTCGAATGGGGTCCGGGCCCGCTCGGCGGTCTCTTCGGAGGCCTGCTCGGCGCCGCCATCGGGCTACGGCCGGCGTTGCTCATCCTCGGCATCGGCACCCTGTCCGCCGTTCCCTGGGTCGCGGTGGGAGCGGCCCGCGGACACCTCACTCTGCCGGACGAACGGTAAGGCGACCGTCCGGCCATGGGACCGGGGAGGGTTTTACCCCCGGAACGGCACAAAATCCTCCCTAGATGCACACCCCCATGTCTCGCAGCCGCCAGTGGTGGGGCAGCGCTAGCTCAGATGGCGGGTGACCGCGTGCGTGATGCCGTCGGCGTCGAGGCCGTGCGCGTGCAGCAGGTCCGCACGCTCCCCCGCGGCGACGAACTCACCCGGTAACCCGAGCGTGATGAGCTCAGGTCGTGCCGCCGTACGCCGGAAGGCCCGTCCGAGCGCTTCCCCGAAACCACCGGTCACGGTGTTGTCCTCGATCGTCACCACCACGCGGTGCTCGCCGGCGAACCGGACGAGTTCGGGATCGACCGGGATGATCCACCGGGGATCGGCGACGGTCGCGTGGATGCCCAGCTGCCGCAGCCGGCGCGACGCCTCCACTGCTGCCGCCGCCAGCGGACCAACAGGCACCAGCAGCACCTCGCGGACCTCCGGCCGATTGTCGGTCAGCAGTTCGGCCGCACCGATGGTGCCGGTGGCGCGCAGGACAGCTCCGCCCCGTCCGCGCGGGAACCGAAGCATGGTGGGACCAGCCTCGTGATCGACGCAAGCCCGCAGGAGGAGCCGCAGCTGCTGGGTGTCCCTGGGCGCCGCGATCCGCATGCCGGGCACCAGTCCACACAGCGCCAGATCCCACATCCCGTGGTGCGACGGACCGTCCGGACCCGTGATGCCGGAGCGGTCGAGGACGAAGGTGATCGGCGCCCGGTGCAGCGCCGCATCCATCAGGACCTGGTCGAAGGCGCGGTTGAGGAAGGTCGAGTAGATCGCGACCACGGGATGCAGCCCAGCGGTCGCCAGCCCGACCGCCGACGTCACCGCGTGCTGCTCGGCGATCCCGACGTCGAACACCCGCGAGGGATACCGGCACGCCATCGGAAACAGTCCGGTAGGCCGCATCATCGCGGCTGTCACGGCGACCACGTCCGGACGCTCGTCCGCGATCGCCACCAGTTCCTTCCCGAACACATCTGTCCAGGCGGGTCCGTGGACCTGGCTGGTGGCAGCCGCCGGGTTGACCGTGTGATGGTGGTCGGCCTCGTCGAGTTCGGCGGCAGCATGGCCGGCGCCCTTGCGGGTGAGGCAATGCACCACGACCGGATGCTGGAGGACGGCGGCGGTCCGCAACGCCGCCTCGACGGCCAAGGTGTCGTGACCGTCGACCGGACCGAGGTAGGCCAGACCAAGCTGCTCGAAGACGTTGCCCCGGGCGGTGCCCGTACTCAACGCGCGCAACTGGACGGCCAGCGATCCGGCGGTGGGTTCGTACGATCGCCCGTTGTCGTTGAGGACGATCACGACCGGCCGGTCCGGCGCGGCCGCGATGTTGTTGAGCGCCTCCCAACACATCCCACCGGTCAACGCACCATCACCCACGACCGCGACGACCCGCCGTTCGAGCGAGCCGGTGAGCTGGAACCCCTTCGCCAGGCCGTCGGCGTACGAGAGCGCGGTCGAGGCGTGTGAGTTCTCGATGACGTCGTGCTCGCTCTCGGTCCGGCTCGGGTAGCCCGACAGCCCTCCCGCCTGGCGCAGGGTGTCGAAGCGACCGAGCCGGCCGGTGAGCATCTTGTGCACGTACGACTGATGACCGGTGTCCCAGACGATGACGTCCTGCGGCGATGTGAAGACCCGGTGCAGCGCGATCGTCAGCTCGACGACACCGAGGTTCGGGCCGAGGTGACCTCCGGTCCGGGTGACGAGGCGGACGAGCTCGGCCCGGATCTCGTCGGCAAGTCCACGGAGCTCAGTCGCAGGTAACCGCCGGAGATCCGCCGGTGAAGTCAGCGTGTCCAGGAGCCGAGTGCTGGGGCGTGGCCGCTCGTCGACACCCGGCGCGCTCATGATCCGACCGCGGCACGGATGGTCTCCCGCAGCGACCCCATGGTCGCGACCACCGCGGTCGGCTCGTAGCCGCAGTGCGCCATGCAGTTCGCACACCGCGGATCCTTGCCCCGGCCGTACGCCGACCAGTCCGTGTCCTCGAGCAGTTCCTTGTACGTCCCGACGTACCCGTCCTCCATCAGGTAGCACGGCCGCTGCCAGCCCTTCAGCGAGTACGACGGGATCGCCCACGCCGTACAGGCGAAGTCGGCCTTGCCCTCGAGGAAGTCCAGGAACAGCGGCGAGTGGTTCAGCCGCCACTTCTTCCGGCGGCCACCGGCGAACGCCTTCGCGAACAGCTGCCGGGTCTCCTCGGGACCGAGCCAGTGCTCCTGGTCCGGCGCCTTCTCGTACGCGAACCCGGGCGAGATCTGCATGTTGTCGACGCCGAGCTCGTCGTTCAGATAGTCCAGTACGTCGATCACGTCCTGCGGCGTGTCCGTGTCGAAGAACGTGGTGTTGGTCATCACCCGGAACCCGGCCGCCTGGGCCTGCTTGATCGCGGCGACCGCCTCGTCGAACACGCCGTCCTTGCAGACCGACGCGTCGTGGCGCTCACGCAGCCCGTCGATGTGGACCATCCAGGCGAAGTTGCGGTGCGGCGTGAACTTGTGCAGGTGCTTGGGCAGCAGCAAGGCGTTCGTACACAGGAAGACGATCTTCCGGCGGGCCAGCAGTTGCCGGACGATCTCGTCGATCTGCTTGTGCATCAACGGCTCGCCGCCGGCGATCGACACCATCGGTGCGCCGCTCTCCTCGATCGCGGCGACCGCCTGCTCGACCGGCATCCGCTGCTTGAGGACCGAGGCGGGATGCTGGATCTTGCCGCAGCCGGCGCAGGCCAGATTGCAGGCGAACAACGGCTCGAGCTCGACCAGCAGTGCGAACTTCTCCCGTCGCAGCAGCTTCTGCCTGAGCAGATAACCACCGAGGCGGATCGACTGACGCAGTGGCATGGCCACGGTCAGCTCACCTCCCTGGGCAGGGTGAATCGGATGTCCTCGTCGGCGACGCTGATCTCGGTGACCGCGACCCGGCCGAGACCGGACAGGCAGCGGACCAGATCGTCGACAAGCTGAGGTGGTGCGGATGCTCCCGCGGTGACGCCGATCCGGCGGACGCCGCGCAACCAGCGCAGGTCGACGGCGCTCGCATCGTCGACGAGGTACGCCGGGACCCCATCGGCCGCCGCGACCTCCGCGAGCCGGTGGGAGTTGGAGGAGTTCGCCGATCCGAGGACGAGCACGAGGTCGGCCTCCCGGGCGACGGCTCGGACGGCCTGCTGCCGGTTCGTGGTGGCGTAGCAGATGTCGTCGCTGCGCGGGCCGCCGAGCGCGGGGAAGCGATCCCGGAGAACGGCCGCCGTCTGCTCGGCCTCGTCGACGGCGAGGGTGGTCTGCATGACGTAGGAGACCCGCCGCGGATCGGCGACGCGCACCCGCCCGGCCTCGTCCGGATCGGCCACCACGACCACCTGGCCGGGCGCCTCACCCTGGGTGCCGACGACCTCCTCGTGATCACGGTGCCCGATCAGGAACACCGTGTTGCCCCGAGCAACAAAGCGGCGTACCTCGCTGTGCACCTTCGCGACCAGCGGGCAGGTGGCGTCGATCACCCGGAGGTTGCGGGCCGCGGCGTCGGTCCGGACCTGCGGGGCGACGCCGTGGGCGGCGAGCACCGTGACGCTGCCCTCGGGAACCTCGGCGACCTCCTCGACGAAGACCGCGCCGCGTCGCTCCAGTTCACGCACGACGTGGCTGTTGTGCACGATCTGCCGGCGGACGTACACCGGCGGGCCGTACTTCACCAGCGCACGTTCCACGATCTCGATGGCGCGCTCGACGCCCGCGCAGACGGATCTCGGGCCGGCGAGCAGGACCTCGCGATCGCCGGTCGCGGCCGCCCAGGCGTCGATGACGGGAGCGGCGCGACGCAGGGCCCACAAGGCCTTCGGCCCCCGCACGAGCGTCCCCGGACGGAGCAGGCGATGGTCCGGCGTGTCGACGACGGCACGGACCACCGCCGCCTGTCCTGGCGGTGCGGCCGCGGCGACCAGTGCGGATTCGGTGTCGGCCGCCAAGGCTCCGGTTGCTGCGAGTGTACGGCGAGCATCCGGCGCGTCGACGATTCGCCGGGTCGTCACGATCGGCCCGTGGTGGACCCGGACACCGGCCCGCCGCAACGCACCCACGAGCAGCGGGGACACGTGACTGGGCAGGGGTTCGGCGTCGCCCCGGATCTCGTCCGCGACGACCAGGTCGCCCGGCCGGAGTTCGTTGCCGAGAGCACCGGCCACGCCGGCGACCAGGACTGGCTGCCCATCGGTCAGACCGCCGCTGGACGAACGTCCGGTGCGTACGACGTCGGCCGTGAGCCGGTCGTGGAGTGCGAGCCACTCGGACCACAACGGCGTACTGACGATTCCGGTCATCGGGTGCTCCGCGCGACGTAGCGGCCGAGCGCCCAGATCGGGAAGACCAGCCGGTAGATCTCGTAGTTGATGTAGAAGTCGCCGGGGAAGCCAGTGCCGGTGTAGAGGTCCTCGTCCCAGCCGCCGTCCGCGCGCTGGGTACGGACGAGATACTCGACGCCTCCGTCGACCGCGGCCGAATGCTCGCCCGCGGCAAGTAGCGCGAGCAGCGCCCATGCCGTCTGCGAAGCGGTCGACTCACCCCGGCCGATCCAGGCGGGATCGTCGTACGAGCGGAGGTCCTCGCCCCAGCCGCCGTCGTCGTTCTGGTGATCCTCCAGCCAGCGGAACGCCGCTCGGACGGCGGGCGCGCCGTCGGACATGCCCGCGGCGATCAGGGCCGGGACGACAGCACCCGTGCCGTAGACATGATTGGCGCCCCAGCGGCCGAACCACGAGCCGTCGGCCTCCTGCGCGTCGAGCAGCCACCGTACGCCGCGACGGCACGGCTCCTCATCCGTACGACCTTCGGCCGCGAGCATCTCGACCACATGGGCGGTGACGTCGGCCGACGGTGGATCGATGACGGCGCCGAAATCGCAGAAGGGCAACGCGTTCGCCAGTGTGTGGGTGTTGTCGGCGTCGAACGCACCCCACCCGCCGTCGCGCGACTGCATCCCGGTCGTCCACACCACCGCACGATCGATCACGGCCCGCACCCGGGCAGGATCCGGATGACGCAC